>NZ_LGAP01000022.1 GCF_001270265.1 Ensifer adhaerens | reverse complement strand
ATCGGGCTTCGCTTGCGCAAGCGGCCCTGGCGACTGTTCGGGTTCGATGGAACGGCGGGCGAGGACCCAAGCTCTCCCACGGGCTTGCTGTCCCAAAGGTGCTTCGGTCTTTCGCCCGCTACCGCATTGTCCATTACACCTGCGAATGCGGTGATAGGGAAGTTACAAAGGTGGCGGCAGCCGGATGAGGGGCAGCGCCCCCACCTACGCGGCAGCGTTGACGCGACACACGGAAAGCAACACCTCAGGCCGAACGATGCTTCCGCACCGGCGCGCCCTGCGTTGAGAACAGTCGAACGTCGACGCCGTTTTCGCCGACGATCACCGCCGTGCCGTCAGGGATTTCGACCCAGGCGCTGTCGTCGTCGTTGAGCGGTTCGGAGACAAGACAGTAGCCGCCGCTCGGGCCCATGGGCGCCGCATAGAGCGTCGGCGCCTTCCAGTCGGAGGCATAGCGCACGGCATAGAGATCATGACCGTCGGAAAAGGCGGCGGTAAAGCGCACCAGCACCTGGCGCTCCAGATGCGATGCCAATTGTTCGACGAAGGCCAGCGCCTCGGCAATCGCGCCGAGCGGATTGTGGTCGAGGCCAAACTGCATGGCGAGCAGGAACAGGAGTTCGGAATCCGTCGTGCCGGTGCGCGCCGAATAGAGGTCGTTGTCGAGCATGCTCTCCATCGGCCGGCGCAAATGCTCGAAATCGCCGATCTGGCCGTTGTGCATGAACGACCAGCGGCCGAAGACGAAGGGATGACAGTTGTCGCGCCGCGTGCCGCCGCCGGTCGCGGCGCGCACATGGGCAAGGAACAGCGGCGAGCGGATCTGCCGGGCGATGCTCTTCAGGTTGCAGTCGGACCAAGCGGGGAGAATGTCGCGGTAGCGCCCGGGTTCGGGGTGATCGCCGTACCAGGCAATGCCGAAGCCGTCGCCGTTGGTCGCCGTCTTCGCGCGGGTGGCGCAATGGGACTGCTCGATCAGCGAGTGCGCCGGAGAGGTCACCAGTTCCTCGAGATAGAGCGGCTCCCCGCGATAGGCTGCCCAGCGGCACATACTGAAATCACTCCGGCTTCGCCCTGTTCATACGGACGCGATTCGTTAACCATGAGGGATGTTCCGACGAAACATGGTAAAAATGCGTTAACAAATTCGTCCAAGCTCTGCAGTCATACTATCTCCGGACACTCGATCCGGCTGTTTCGACCGAAACATCAGCCAAGGCGCCTCCGTGGAGCCTCAATGCGTTTTCGAACAAATATTCCATATTGACAAATCTTGCACATTTCATTTCATTCTGCGCCACGACACAGGTCGTTGACCCCGGAGGAATGGCATGAGCAGCAAGAAGAAACTGGGCGTCGGCCTGATCGGCACGGGCTTCATGGGCAAGGCGCATGCGCTCGGCTTCACCATCGCCGCGCGGGTGTTCGACCTGCCCTTCGAGCTGGACCTGGTTTCGGTTGCCGATGTCACCACCGAAAGCGCGGAAAACGCCCGCCGGCGCCTCGGCTTTCGCAAGGCGACGGCCGACTGGCGCGAACTTTTGACCGACCCGGACATCGACATCATCGACATCACCACGCCGAACCTGCTGCACAAGGAAATGGCGCTGGCGGCCATCGCCCATGGCAAGCATGTCTACTGTGAAAAGCCGCTGGCACCGACGGTCGCCGACTGCGCCGAAATGGTCGCCGCCGCCGAGAAGGCCGGCGTCGTCACCCAGGTCGGTTTCAACTACCTGAAGAACCCGCTGATCTTCCTCGCCAAGGACATCATCGAAAGCGGCGAGATCGGCGAGATCCGCTCGATGCGTGGCGTCCATGCCGAAGACTTCATGGCCGATGCCTCCGTGCCGTGGGGCTGGCGGCTGAACCCGGCGAGCGGCGGCGGCGCGCTTGCCGATATCGGCAGCCACATCATCGCCTCCATGCGTCATCTCGTCGGGCCGATCAAATCGGTGCTCGCCGAAACCATCATCCAGATCCCGCAACGTCCCGTCTCAGTCGGCGCGAGCGAGATGCGCGCCGTCGAGGTCGACGACATCACCCGCGCCTTCGTGCGCTTCGAAAACGGCGCGACCGGCAGCTTCGAGGCAAACTGGATCGCCACCGGCCGCAAGATGCAGCACGATTTCGAAATCTACGGCTCCAAGGGCAGCATCGTCTTCACGCAGGAACGCCTGAACGAGATTCGCGTGTATTACAGCGGCGACGATATCCGCGCCCGCGGCTTCCGCACCATCTGGGCCGGGCCCGAGCATCCTCCCTATGGTGCCTTCTGTGTGGCACCCGGACACCAGATCGGCTTCAACGATCTGAAGGCCATCGAGGTCAACGAGTTTCTGGAGGCGATCGCCAAGGGCAAATCGCCATCGACCGATTTCCGCGAGGGCTATGAAGTTCAGAAGGTGCTCTCGGCCACCTATCAGTCGGCAAAGACCAACGAATGGGTGCAGATCGGCTGACGAAAGGCTAGAATGGAAGAGGCAGGAAAAAATGGAATGCCTGTTCTATCCCAGTGGTCACTAATCGATTAGTGTGAGGTCATAACGCAACACGGTCAGACTGGAGACGGACAAGAATGGCGACGCCTGAAACGACGACGGAGGTCCCGCAGGATTTCGAAGCGCTGAAGGCAGTTATTCTGGAGCGAAAGGCGCAGCTGCCGAAACGGCTGAAGCAGGTGGCCGCCTATTCGCTCGACAATCCCGACGAGATTGCCTTCGGCACCGCCGCAAGCATTGCCACCTCGGCCGACGTCCAGCCGTCGACCCTGGTGCGCTTTGCCCAGCACTTCGGCTTCGAGGGCTTCTCCAGCCTGCAGCAGATTTTCCGCGCCCGCCTGCGCGAGCGCACGCCCGGTTACGAAGACCGGCTGAAGGCGCTCAGCGAGAACGATCACAGCAAGCTCGAGAGCGGCTCGATCTTCAACGGCTTCGTCGCCGCCGCCCACCGCTCGCTCGACAACATCGCAACCTCGGTCGACCCGGAAGCCTTTGAACGGGCGGTCGATATTCTCGCCAAGGCCGAGACGATCTACCTGATCGCCAAGCGCCGCTCCTATCCGATCTCCAGCTACATGGCCTATGCCTTCGGCAAGTTGAAGGTGAAGTATCAGCTGGTCGGCACGGCCGCCGGCATCGACGACGACATGCTGGCGATGGCCGGCAAGAACGACGCCGCGTTTGCGGTCAGCTTCTCCCCTTACGCCTCCGAAAGCGCCACCCAGGCGCGGCTGCTCGCCGAGCGCAAGGTGCCGGTCGTGTCGCTGACCGATTCGGCGTTCTCGCCGCTGGCCGAATCCTCCAAGGTCTGGTTCGAACTGGTCGAGGCGGACCATGCCGGCTTCCGCTCGCTTTCCGCCAGCATGGCCTTCGCCATGGCGCTGACGGTCGCCATTGCCGAGAAGCGCCGCCGCCTGATCGACGAGGCCAGGACGGAATAGAACGGATAGAATGAAAATTCTATATTGACGAAACGCCGGAATTTATGTTTCATACCTGCATCACCCACAGAACGAGAATGGTCGGGGCCGCAAAGGCGTCCGCGGGGAGGAAGCAGTGAGCCAGAACGTTTCGTCACAGGGAGCAAAGCCGCTCGACCTCATCACCATAGGCCGGGCCTCGGTCGACCTTTACGGCCAGCAGATCGGCACCCGGCTTGAGGACGTTTCGAGCTTTGCCAAATCGGTCGGCGGCTGCCCCTGCAACATCTCGGTCGGCACGGCACGCCTCGGGCTGAAGTCGGCGCTTTTGACCCGCGTCGGCGACGAGCAGATGGGCCGCTTCATCCGTGAGCAATTGACCCGCGAGGGCGTCGAAACCCGCGGCATCGTCACCGACCCGGAGCGTCTGACCGCACTCGCCATCCTCGCCGTCGAGAACGACAAATCCTTTCCACTGTTGTTCTACCGCGACAACTGCGCCGACAATGCGCTGTGCGAAGACGACGTTTCCGAGGACTTCATCCGCTCGGCCCGGGCCATCCTGGTTTCCGGCACGCACTTCTCCAAGCCCAACACCGATGCCGCCCAGCGCAAGGCGATGCGGATAGCCAAGGAAACCGGCGCGAAGATCGTCTTCGACATCGACTATCGCCCGAACCTCTGGGGCCTTGCCGGCCATGACGCCGGCGAAAGCCGCTATATCGCCTCCGACCGCGTGTCGGCGCACCTCAAAACCGTTCTTGCCGATTGCGACCTGATCGTCGGCACCGAGGAAGAGGTTCTGATTGCATCAGGCGAAAGCGACCTGCTCCAGGCACTAAAGACGATCCGGGCGCTGTCGCAGGCGACCATCGTCCTGAAGCGCGGCCCGATGGGTTGCATCGTCTATGACGGCCCAATCTCCGACAATCTCGAGGACGGCATCGTCGGCAAGGGTTTTCCGATCGAAGTCTACAACGTGCTGGGTGCCGGCGACGCCTTCATGTCCGGTTTCCTGCGCGGCTGGTTGAAGAACGAACCACACGCGACCTCCGCCACCTGGGCGAACGCCTGCGGCGCCTTTGCCGTTTCCCGCCTGCTCTGCGCGCCGGAAATCCCGACCTGGACCGAACTGCAGTTCTTCCTGGAGAAGGGCAGCAAGGAACGGGCGCTGCGCAAGGACGAGGCGATCAACCACGTGCACTGGGCGACCACCCGTCGCCGCGAGATCCCGCTGTTGATGGCGCTGGCGATCGACCATCGCAGCCAGCTGGAAGATGCGGCTGCCGGCAACCCCGAACTGCTTGCCCGCATCCCGGCCTTCAAGGTGCTGGCCGTCAAGGCTGCCGCACAAGTGGCCGCCGGCCGCTCCGGCTTCGGCATGCTGATCGACGACAAGTACGGCCGCGACGCGCTTTACGCCGCCGGCGCCCACCGCGACTTCTGGATCGGCAAGCCGATCGAGCTTCCGGGCTCGCGGCCGCTGCAGTTCGAATTCAGCCAGGATCTCGGCAGCCGCCTGATCGACTGGCCGGTCGACCACTGCATCAAGGTGCTGTCCTTCTACCACCCGGATGATCCGGCCGAGATGAAAGCGACGCAGGTTGCCAAGCTGCGCTCGGCCTTCGACGCGGCGCGCAAGGTCGGCCGCGAAATCCTGATCGAGATCATCGCCGGCAAGCACGGCAAGCTTGATGACCAGACCATTCCGCGCGCGCTCAACGAGCTTTACGATGCCGGCCTCAAGCCCGACTGGTGGAAGCTGGAGCCGCAGGCAAGCCGAAGCGCCTGGGCGGCGATCGATGCCGTCATCGAAAAGCGCGATCCGCTGTGCCGTGGCGTCGTGCTGCTCGGCCTCGAAGCACCCTATGAGGCGCTGAAGGACGGCTTTGCGGCGGCCCGCACGTCGAAGACGGTGAAGGGTTTTGCCGTCGGCCGCACGATCTTTGCCGATGCCAGCAAGGCCTGGCTCGGCGGCACCATGACCGACGAGCAGGCGATCGCCGACATGGCTGGAAAATTCAAGGCGCTGGTGGATCTCTGGCTGCAGCTGGGTGAAACAAAGGCGGCATAGGATCGGCGGGGTTCTTGGACCAATACCGATCTAAGGAATGATGCAGTGGGCGAAACGGGATGATTTCGCCACGAGGAGGAAACAGAGTATGAGCCAGAAGACCGTGCGCCTGACCATGGCACAGGCCGTGGCGCGGTTCCTGACCCGCCAGATGACTGTCATCGACGGCAACAAGGTGCCGATCTTCGGCGGCGTCTTCGCCATCTTCGGCCACGGCAATGTCGCCGGCGTCGGCGAAGCACTGCATGGCATCAAGGACACGCTGCCGACCTACCGCGCGCAGAACGAGCAGGGCATGGCCAATGCGGCGATCGCCTTTGCCAAGGCGAGCTTCCGCCGCCGCTTCATGGCCTGCACCACCTCGATCGGCCCCGGCGCCCTCAACATGGTGACCTCGGCAGCCCTTGCCCATGTCAACCGCCTGCCGGTCTTGTTCCTGCCCGGCGATGTCTTTGCCAATCGCCGGCCCGATCCGGTGCTGCAGCAGGTGGAGGGCTTTGCCGACGGTACGATCTCGGCCAATGACTGCTTCCGTCCGGTTTCGCGCTATTTCGACCGCATCACCCGGCCGGAACAGATCATCCCGGCGTTGCGCCGCGCCATGCAGGTGCTGACGGATCCGGCCGATTGCGGCCCGGTCACGCTCTCGCTTTGCCAGGACGTGCAGGCGGAAGCCTATGACTATCCGGAAAACTTCTTCGACGAGAAGGTCTGGTCTTCGCGCCGCATCGAGCCCGATGCCAACGAGCTGGCAGCGGCGATCGCGGCGTTGAAGGCGGCGAAAAAGCCGGTGATCATCGCCGGCGGCGGCGTGCTTTATTCGGAGGCCAGCAAGGCGCTTGCGGCGTTCGCGGAAAAACACGGCATTCCTGTCGTCGAGACCCAGGCCGGCAAGTCCTCCCTGCCGCACAGCCATGCGCTCAACATGGGCTCCGTCGGCGTCACCGGCACGTCGGCCTCCAACCAGCTGGCGGAAGCAGCCGACGTCGTGCTCGCCGTCGGGTCACGGTTGCAGGACTTCACCACCGGCTCCTGGTCGCTGTTCAAGAACGAAGGCCTGAAGATCGTCGGCCTCAATGTCCAACCCTTCGATGCGGCCAAGCATGAGGGGCTGCCGCTGGTCGCCGATGCGCGCGTCGGCCTCGAACGGATTTCCGCCGGGCTCGGCAATCACAAGGTCGATGCCGCCTGGACCGACAAGGCCAAGGCCGGCAAGACGGAGTGGCTGAAGGCCGCCGACAAGGCGACGGCGACGACCAATGCGGCTCTGCCTTCGGACGCACAGGTGATCGGCGCCGTGCAGCGCGCGCGCGGCGGATCAGATACGGTCCTCGTCTGCGCTGCAGGCGGGCTGCCCGGCGAGTTGCACAAGCTCTGGCAGGCGGAAACACCCGGTGGCTACCACATGGAATACGGCTTCTCGACCATGGGCTATGAAGTCGCCGGTGGCCTCGGCGCCAAGCTCGCCCGTCCCGACAGCGATGTCATCGTCATGGTCGGCGACGGCAGCTACATGATGCTGAATTCAGAGATCGCCTCGTCGATCATGCTCGGCGCCAAGATCACCATCGTTCTCTTGGACAATGCCGGTTATGGCTGCATCAACCGACTGCAGATGGAAACCGGCGGTGCGAACTTCAACAATCTGCTCAAGGACACACACCACGTCGAGCTGCCGCAAATCGACTTCGCGGCGCACGCCGGCGCAATGGGTGCGGTCACCCGCAAGGTCGGCTCGATTTCTGAGCTCGAAACGGCGCTCATGGAAACGGCCAGCGAACCGCGCACGACGGTGATCGTCATCGATACCGATCCGCTGATCACCACCGAGGCCGGCGGCCACTGGTGGGATGTCGCCGTGCCCGAGGTCTCGGGCCGCAAAGAAGTCAACGACGCGCGCCAGGGCTACGAAAAGGCTCTGCTCTCCCAGCGCTTCGGCTGAGATTGCCCTTTCGGCACCCGCGTTATCCGCGCGGGCGTCGTTTAGTATCTATGCCCCTCACACCCTAACCCTCTCCCCGCCTGCGGGGAGAGGGAACTTCGGAGAGCGCGGCACATCCCTTCTCCCCGCCGGCGGGGAGAAGGTGGCGGCAGCCGGATGAGGGGGCAAGCGCCTCCCGTTCTGCATCCACGAGACAAAACGAACGATCCGCTTGCGCGGACAATGCTATAGGAGGCAAGAAAATGATCCGCTACGGAACCAACCCGATCGCCTGGAGCAACGACGACGATCATTCGATCGGCGCGCATCTGACGCTCGAGGATTGCCTCTCCGATTGCCAGAAGATCGGCTTCGACGGCATCGAGAAGGGCCACAAGATGCCGAACGATCCAGAAGCGCTGAAGGCGAAGCTCGCCTCCTACGACCTCGTCTTCGTTTCCGGCTGGCACTCGACCAACCTGCTCACCCATGACGTCGAGGCAGAGAAGAAGGCGATCCAGCCGCATCTCGACCTCCTGAAGCACAATGGCTGCAAGGTGGCGATCGTCTGCGAGACCTCGAACGCCATCCACGGCGACGACAGCAAATCGGTCGCCAACGACAAGCCGGTGCTGCCGGCGGACCAGTGGAAGAAATTCGGCGCCGATCTGGAAGCAATCGCGCAATATTGCGCCGACCAGGGCATCGATCTCGTCTACCATCACCACATGGGCACGATCGTCCAGACCGGCGAGGAGATCGACCTGCTGATGCAGAACACCGGTCCGGCGACCAAGCTTTTGCTCGACACCGGCCATGCGTGGTTCGGCGGTTCCGATCCGGCGGAAGTCGCAAACAAGTACATGCCCCGCGTCCGCCATATCCATTGCAAAAACGTGCGCACCACTGTCCGCAAGGTCGTCGAGGGCGAAGGCCTTTCCTTCCTCGAAGGCGTGCGCCGCGGCGTCTTCACCGTTCCGGGCGACAGCGAAGGCGGCGTCGATTTCCTCCCCGTCCTGAAAATTGCCGCCGAGCACAACTACGATGGCTGGCTGGTGATCGAGGCGGAGCAGGATTCGGCCGTGCGCAATCCCTTCGAGTACCAGTCGCTGGGACTGAAGTCGCTGAAGGCGTTCGCCAAGGAAGCCGGGCTCGACAAGTAAAGCGCCCTATCGATCATCGGCAGCCCCTCATCCGGCTGCCGCCACCTTCTCCCCGCCTGCGGGGAGAAGGGATATGCCGCACCGTCCAACCCGTCTTGGTAAGAGCGGGGAGAAACACGCTCCAAAGTCCCCTCTCCCCGCCTGCGGGGAGAGGGCTAGGGTGAGGGGCAGGCCGCGAGTGCGGCCGCCAAGAAAAATTCAGGAGACCGTCACATGTCCAAGCTGCTCGTCAAACCAAAAGCCAAATCCGGCCTGATGCAGAACGTCACGCCGGAAAGCGCCGGCTGGACCTATGTCGGCTTCGCGCTCAATCGGCTGAAGCCGGGCGAGACGGCGCAAGGCGAGGCAGGCGACAAGGAAATCTGCCTTGTGCTGGTTTCCGGCAAGGCGAAGGTTTCCGTCGACGGCGAGGATTTCGGCGAGCTCGGCGAGCGCATGACGCCGTTCGAGGGGCAGCCCTATGCCGTCTACGTGCCGAAGGGCAGCCGCTGGCAGGCGACGGCGACAACCGATCTCGATCTCGCGATCTGCTCGGCCCCCGGCGGCGAAGGTTTCAAAGCCAAGGTGATCAAGCCTGGAACGCACCCGCAGATGACCCGCGGCAAGGGCACGAACACCCGCTATGTCACCAACATCATGCCGGAGGACGACAGCTCGGCCCAATCGCTGCTGGTGGTCGAAGTGATCACGCCCGGCGGACACACCTCCTCCTACCCGCCGCACAAACACGACCAGGACGATCTGCCGGCCGAGAGCTACCTGGAAGAGACCTATTATCACCGCCTGAACCCGCCGCAGGGATTTGCCATGCAGCGCGTCTATACCGACGATCGTTCGCTGGACGAGACCATGGCGGTGGAAGACGGCGACGTGACGCTGGTGCCGAAGGGCTATCACCCGGTTGCCGCCGTTCACGGCTACGACGTCTACTATCTCAACGTCATGGCCGGGCCGAAGCGGGTGTGGAAATTTCACAACGCCCGCGAACACGAGTGGCTGTTTACCGGCGTTTAGCAGCGATACCGCGCACCCGGCCGTCAGGACCTAGATCATGTCGCGCAAAAGTGCGTAGCGGTTTTGCGATAACGACATGCGCAGGAACAAGCACTCAAAGCGCAGTCAGCGAATCCTAGAGATCGCGACGCGCTTCAGGGTGTGCGCCGATCGGCCCAGCATGTTGGGTCATCGATGGACGGATGCGTCCGACTGCCCTATTTTACCGCCTCTCAGGGAGGTTGTGCCATGCGGATCGACGGACAATGCCATTGCGGCTTCGTGACCTATGAGGCGGACATCGATCCGGACGATGTTTCGGTCTGCCACTGCACCGATTGCCAACGACTGACGGGATCGGCTTACCGGGTGACCGCGGGCACTGCCCGGGAGAATTTCCGGCTGACCGGCGGCGAGCCAAAACTTTACATCAAGACTGCGGAGAACGGCCGCAAGCGCCTACAGTTCTTCTGCCCGAATTGCGGTTCGCCTATTTACACCACCGGCACGGACGAAGATGCCGAGGAGGTCGGCATCCGCCTCGGGACGATCAACCAGCGCCGCGAGCTTGCGCCGAAATCACAGATCTGGCGCTCTTCCGCCCTGCCCTGGATCGGCGACGTCGGCGCGCTGCCCGGTCACGACAGGGATTAGATTCCGTTAGGCTGCGGCCGTTATCCTGGCTTTCAGCTGCGCCCAGGCTTGGCCGATCACCTCGGGCGCCGGGGTTCCTGTCATCTGCGACGGGCGGGCATCGGGGTTCGCCGCCAGGTAGGCTTTGACCAGATGGTAGCCGATCGAATAGCCAGCCCAGCGCGGAAGCTGCTTGCCATGGCCGCTCCAACCGAAGAACCAGGCGCTGTGGTTATAAGCGTCAGCCCAGAGTTCCAGCTCGGCTTGCTCCATCACCACCAACCAATCCTCGGCAGCGATGGCATGGTTCCACGGATTGCCGTCGCCACCGTTGATCTCCGCGTCGAAGGCGTCTGCCAGACCCTCGGTGACCAAGACTTCTCCCAATCTGAAACCATAACCGCACGTCGCGTGGCGGAAGGAGTGGTGAAGTTCGTGCGTGAGCGTCCTTCGCAGTTCGCCCCTGGCGAGGCTGGTGCCGAAGTTGAGGTTATCCGGATCCAGCGTGACCGTCACGAGCCCACGGCGGTAGCAGGCCCCCGACAACCCAAGCTCAGGGATTGTTTCACCCGGCCGGCGCTCGACGATGACGTCGACGGGCATAGCTCCGTCGGCTGCGGAAACGCTGCCACCGACACGCTCGGCCGTCGACTGCACGTCGGCGAGAATTTGTTCACGCCACGGTGCAAGTGATCCATCGGCTTCGAGGAAGTGAACGCGCAGGTCCAGCATTCGGCAATTCTCCGGTCGTCATCGTCATTCGACGCCGGAATTTAAGCATGCGGCCACCGATTGCAACGCCGGAAGGGCGAAAGCACCGACCCATGCGAGCGCCCTTTGTCGCACCGACCTTGCGGATGTGGCAGACGGTTACAGGTCGAACCCCATGGCCGGAAAGCCGCGACCGTTGTAAGGACATCCGACGGGCCACCTGTGCCCGAACAGGCGAGGCAATGGCAAAGGGCCAGTTCACGATATTCCCCTGCCGCATTGGTGGCGTCGAGGCCGTCGAGGCCGCGTCGGGGCACGTCTTCGCACGCCACACGCATGAGCAATTCGGCATCGGCCTCATCGACCAGGGCGCCCAGAAATCGCTGAGCGGTCGCGGCATGGTCGAAGCAGGCGCCGGCGACATGATCACGGTCAACCCCGGCGAGGTCCATGACGGCGCGCCGATCGGCGATGCCGGACGGTCCTGGCGGATGCTCTATTTCGAGCCTTCCGTGATCGGCGATGCCATGGAGGATATCAGCCAGGGCAGGACGCGGATTGCCGAATTCACCGCCCCCGTCTTCCATGATGTGCGAACGTCGAAACACTTCCAGGCACTCTTCAACACGATCACCGCCGCCGATGGCAATCCGCCGGGGATGCTCGGCGAAGAGTGCGTCCTGACCTTGCTTGCCGACGTTATGCGTGCGCATGACGGGCAAAGGCATGGCGGGCACGTGCCGTCTGCGATGCGCAGAGCGCAATGCCTGATCGACGACGATCCGACAGCGGCCGTCACCCTGTCCGACCTTGCTCAGGCGGCAGGCCTCAGCCGGTTTCAGGTGGTGCGGGGTTTTTCGAGAAGCTTCGGGTTGACGCCGCATGCCTACCTCGTGCAACGCCGCATCGACCTTGCGCGACGGCTGATCGCGCGTGGCGTCCCGCTCGCAGAGGCGGCGGCGGAAGGCGGGTTTGCCGACCAGAGCCACATGACCCGGATTTTCGTGCGCAAGTACGGAATTTCGCCGGGCGCCTACGCCGAAGCCTTCCACTAACCTGAAAGCGCGTCGCGACCTCTCAGATTCGGTTGAAGCGCCTTAAGCTCTTGTTTTTGCGCGCATGTCGTTATCGCAAAACCGCTTCATACTTTTGCGCGACCTGCTTTGACGCCTGCAATTCCGTTCAAGACCGAAAGATCCGGATGAGGTCTCTTGCGCGCCAACGCAGGAGTGACCGCATGACGGAGAAAATTCAGGGATACCTCTATCTCTCACTGGCGATGATCATGGTCGGCAGCACGGTGATCGCCAGCAAATTGATCGCTTCCGGCCTGCCGCCCTTTACCGCAACCGCCTTGCGCTTCGCGGTCGCCTTTCCGCTGTTCGTCGCCTTGATGCGACTGACGCGAACGCCTTGGCCACGGCTGGAGCGGCGCGAATGGCTGATCCTGACGCTGCAGGCAGGCGCCGGCAGCGTCGGCTACACGGTGCTTCTGATTGCCGGGCTGCGCTTCAGTTCGGCGACGGATGCGGGCGTCGTCATCGGCACCCTTCCTGTGGTCTCCGCCGGCATCGCCATCCTGCTGCTCGGGGAACGGCCCAGCCGCTCGACCCTGATTGCGATTGGGCTGGCCGCAACAGGCGTTCTGACCATCGTGCTGCGGCCCGAGGACGGTGCGCCCCATTCGTCGCTCGGCATTGCGCTCGTCTTCGGCGCAGTGGTCTGCGAAGGGCTGTTCATCCTGATCAACAAGCGCATTCGAACGCCGATCGCACCTCTGGCCCTGTCCACCGTCATGGCCGGCATGGGCGTTGCGGTGGCCATCGTACCCGCCCTGTTCGAAGCCCCCTCCGTACACGGCGCCACAACGCATTCGCTTGCCGCTGTGCTTTATTATGCTCTGATCCCGACCGTTGCCGGCTTCATACTCTGGTACGCGGGCTCAGCCAGGGTGAGCGGAACGGAAGCCTCGGTCTTTACCGCTCTCGCGCCCGTCTCCGCCGTGCTGCTGGCATTCGTTCTTCTCGGCGAACCCGTCAGCATCAACCAACTCGCCGGAATCGGCTGCGTGCTTGTCGCCGTCCTCAGTCTTGCCGTGCCCCATTTCTGGTCCAAGACTGCCGGTCAACCGCAGATCTGACGCCGTCATCATCCCCTTCCATTTCGAGGCATCCCATGCATTTCCAGCATTCAGACATCATCTGGCGCGATTTTCCCGAGCTTGCGGCCGGCGCGCTCCATATCGAGCGCATCCGCAGCGATGTTTCGGTCGCCGACGCCGTGGACCGGTTTCAGGCCATTGCCAGGGATGTTCTCGCAGCGAACTCAGAGGGCGAGCTTGCGGGAATTCAGGCGTGGCGCCGGACCTTCACCCGGATGGGATTGAAGCCGACGCAGTACCGCTGCGCATCGGAAGCCTTGCTGCGCCGCTTCAGGAAAGAGGGCGACCTGCCGTCGATCCACCCGCTGATCGACCTTTGCAACGCGGTGTCGCTCGCCTTTGCCATCCCCATCGCCGTCTTCGACCTTTCCCGCATCTCCGGCGATCTCGAAGTAACCCGCGCGGGCGGACACGAGGTCTACACGACCTTCTCCGGTGAAACGGAACACCCCGAACCTGACGAGGTGATCTTTCGCGACGCGGAGGGACGCGCCCATGCGCGGCGCTGGACAAACCGGCAAAGCGGACATTCGGCGATCCGCGCGCAGACCACTTCGGCGCTCATCGTCGCGGAGGCGCTGCATGAAACCGCCGCGGCGGATGTGGCCGAGCTCGTTGCGGCATTGGAGGAAGCCATCGGCGCGACCTGGCATATTCGCCCGACGTCGGCGCTGCTCAGCCGATCGGCGCCGCGCTTTGCCTTTGCCGCACATGAAGATGTCGCTCGCACCGAAAGTCTTTGACGCAGGAGCAAGCGGTCATACTATCGCAGCCTCCCGGCAGCTTGCAGCGCCCACGTCAACAAGGGCGCGATGCTGCCGTTCTTTAAATTTGCCGCATAGTTCCGCCTTTAAATCGACCGGGATTTGAGGATCATGCAGCGAGCAAGAGGTAGCGATGACAGAAGGCACCCGATCGAAACTCGGCCTGGCGCGGCGAATGCTGTTCGACAATGGCGGCCTCGAGGAGATCTTTCGCCATGTGCGCAACCTGGTGGTGGCGACCGTTGTGATTGCCGCGGGCATGCATGCGATCGAGAATGGCCGCAGCCTGGAGATCAAGGGGCTGCCGAACACTGCCTTGGCGGGTTACATCGTCACCGCGATCGGCATCGCCCTGTTCCTGCTCAATCTGGTTGACGGTCTGCACAGGCTGTCGAAGGTGCGGCGGCATCTGGCGCTGCAGATCCTGCTTTTGGCGATCTATGCCTTCGTAACCCTCAGGGTGACGCAGCTGGTGCTGGCTTTGCGCATGTCGACCCTCTGAACGGCCAACGGTCAGCCGGCGCGCGCCGCCGGCTGATATCATCATCGCTCACGCCGCCTTGGCGACGTGGTATTCCTTGATTGCGACCATCTTGATCGCCGGATAACGTTCTGCCTCGTAGCGCAGCGAGAAGCTGTCCTGCGCCAGGAAGACCGGGTCGCCGTCGAGATCGCGGGCAATATCGCCGCGCCGGGCGGTGACGAACTTGTCAAGGTCAGCAGCCTGGTCGGCGGAGATCCAGCGGCAGACGGAAAAGCGCGACATTTCGAAGGAAACCGGCAGGCCATATTCGCCCTGCAGGCGCTCCTTCAGAACGTCGAGCTGCAGCGCGCCGACGACGCCGACGATCGCCGGCGAGCCGTCTTCCGGCGAGAAGAGCTGGACGACGCCCTCTTCGGCCATCTGCTGCAGCGCTTCCTTGAGCTTCTTGGCCTTCATCGCATCTTCCAGACGCACGCGGCGCAGAATTTCCGGCGAGAAGTTCGGCACGCCCTGGAAGACAAGATGTTCGCCTTCCGTCAGCGTGTCGCCGATGCGCAAGGTGCCGTGGTTGGGGATGCCGACGACGTCACCGGCATAGGCCGTGTCGGCCAGCTGGCGTTGCGAGGCGAAGAAGAACTGCGGCGCGCTCAAACCCAGTTGCTTGCCGGTGCGCGCCAACCGCGCCTTCATGCCGCGCTCCAGCTTGCCGGAGCAGACGCGCGCAAAGGCGATGCGGTCGCGGTGGTTCGGGTCCATGTTCGCCTGGATCTTGAAGACGAAGGCCGTCATCTTGTCGTCGGTCGCATGCACCGTCCTGCTGTCGGCAACCTGGTCGCGCGGCGGCGGAGCGATCTCGCCGAGCGCGTTGATCAGGTCGCGCACACCGTAGTTGCGCAGGGCCGAGCCGAAGAAGACCGGCGTCAGGTGACCTTCGAGGAAGGCTTTCTTGTCGAACGGCTTGCAGGCCTCGATCGCCAGCGACGTTTCCTCGATGAAGGCGTCGCGCTCGTTTTCCGGCAGGCGGTGGGCCGCCATCTCAGGGTCGCTGACCTTGGTCAGCACTTCCTGCGTGTCGGACCCGCGCACGGTGTTGTCGGCGAGATGGTAGGAACCGCAGAAGGTCTTCGAACGGCCGATCGGCCATGTCACCGGCGCGCAGTCGAGCGCCAGCTTTTCCTCGACCTCATCAAGGATCTCGAAGGGATCGCGGCTCTCGCGGTCCATCTTGTTGATGAAGGTGATGATGGGGATGTCGCGCATGCGGCAAACTTCGAACAGCTTCAGCGTCCGCGGCTCGATACCCTTTGCCGCATCGATGACCATGACCGCGGCATCGACCGCCGTCAGCGTGCGGTAGGTATCGTCAGCGAAGTCTTCGTGGCCGGGCGTGTCGAGAATGTTGAAGACGTTGCCGCCATATTCGAAGGTCATCACCGAGGTGACGACCGAGATACCGCGCTCGCGCTCGATCTTCATCCAGTCCGAACGGGTCTGGATGCGATCCTTCTTGGCCTTGACTTCGCCGGCGAGCTGGATGGCGCCGCCGAACAGCAGCAGCTTTTCGGTGAGCGTGGTCTTACCCGCGTCCGGGTGGGCGATGATCGCAAATGTGCGGCGGCGGGAGACCGCCTCGGCGAGACTTTCAGCCATACTGTAGATTCCTGTGAGTTGCGGCGTCTTTACAGGCTCGGCCCTCATTATGCAATTGACCGGCGCAGTGAGCGCCCGGCTTATGAATGGATGACCATGCACACGCCCCAGACAAAACCCGCCTTGACCCTCATTCGGCTGCCGCATGCCGAGGCATTGGAGCTACCTGCCTATGAGACCGAGGGCGCCGCCGGCATGGACCTGCGCGCCGCCGTTACGGCCGGCGAGCCGATGACGCTTGCGCCGGGAAAACGGGCACTGGTTCCGACCGGCTTCATCTTCGAGATTCCGGCCGGTTACGAGGCACAGATCCGCCCGCGTTCGGGCCTTGCCTTCAAGCATGGCATCACCTGCCTCAACACCCCGGGCACGATCGACAGTGATTATCGCGGCGAAGTAAAGGTTCTGCTGATCAATCTCGGCGATGAGGATTTCGTCATCGAACGCGACATGCGCATCGCGCAGATGGTGATCGCGCCGGTGACCCAGGTGAGCGTCCGCGAGGCCGACAGCGCCAGCGAGACCACACGCGGCGCCGGCGGCTTCGGCTCCACCGGCGTCTAAAGCATTTCCAGGAAAAGTGCGAAGCGGTTTTCCGTCAGGGAATGCATGACTTCGAAAAGTTCGATCAGATAAGCGGCGGCAGACGCCGCTTGACCGGCGTTGACTTGACGATCGACGTGTTGGTCTGCGCTTTTTCGGCGATACGGTCGAGCAGCGTGTCCAGCTCCCCCATGTCGCGCACGAACAGCTTGGCGATGAAGCAGTCATCGCCAGTGACCTTGTCGCATTCGACGATTTCGGGCGTCTCCTGAATCAATTTCTCAACGATATGCAGCATGCCCGGCATCGGCCGCACGCGAACGATCGCCTGCAGGGGATAGCCGAGCTTCACCGGATTGATGGCGATGGTGAAACCGTCGAGGACGCCGCGTTCTTCAAGCTTGCGCAGGCGGTCGGCAGCGCTTGGCGACGAGAGGCCCGCCTCCTGCGCCAGTTCCTTCAGCGAGACGCGCGCATTTGCCGCCAGAATATCCAGAATGCGGCGATCGACTTCATCGAGCATCGGCAACCTCAAAAGCCAAAATATCGAAATTATCTTCGATGATTAGGAATAATAGTCGAAATGCCTGCGATCTTCCATATAAACCGTCGTGGACGCCGATTAATCTTGGGCCATCAACCGAGGAGCGATCACCATGGGCGCAGACATTAAACGAGGCAGTGCGGAGATGACGGCAGCCATGCTGATATCGGGCACGATCGGCTGGTTCGTGCTGATGTCCGGCCAGCCGGTGACGAGCGTCGTCTTCTGGCGCTGCGTGTTCGGCGCGGCGACGCTGATCGCGATCGCGGCGATGCTTGGTCTGCTCGACCGCCGCCATTTCACCCGGCGGGTCGTGCTTCTGTCGATCGCCGGCGGTATCGCCATCGTCGTCAACTGGTTGCTGCTGTTCGCGGCCTATTCGCATGCCTCAATCTCGATCGCGACGATGGTCTACAACACCCAGCCGTTCATGCTGCTGGGGCTCGGCGCGCTGTTTCTCGGCGAAAAGATCACCGCGACCAAGGTCTTCTGGCTTTCGATCTCCTTTGCCGGCATGCTGGCGATCATCTCGGCCAAGCCCGGCGGCGGCTTTGCGCCGGAGGATTACCTGATCGGCATCGCCCTTGCGATCGGCGCCGCCTTCTTCTACGCGATCGCGGCCCTGTTGACGAAGCTGCTCAAGGGAACGCCACCGCATCTGATCGCGCTGATCCAGGTCGTGACCGGCACGCTGATGCTGGCGCCGATGGCCCTTGCCGCCCCCGCCCCTTCCGGCGGCGAACAATGGTCGATCCTGATCGCCGTCGGCGTCATCCATACGGGCATCATGTATGTGCTGCTCTATGGCGCCATCCAGCGGTTGCCGACGCACATGACCGGGGCGCTTTCCTTCATCTACCCGATCGCCGCCATCGTCGTCGACCGGCTGGCCTTCGGCCATGCGCTGCAGCCGATCCAGATCTTCGGATCGATCGCCATCCTTATCGCCGCCGCCGGCATGAATCTCGGCTGGAAACTTCGGCTGCCCTCCCCTATCAAGCGGAGACGCGAAGGGAGAACCGCATGATCACCTGCTATCTGAAATACGTCATCGATCCTTACAAGCTGGCCGAGTTCGAACATTACGCCAAGCTCTGGATTCCGCTGGTCAACCGGCTCGGCGGCACGCATCACGGCTATTTCATGCCGCACGAGGGCGCAAACAACATCGCGTTGGCGCTCTTCACCTTCCCGAGCCTGGCCGAATACGAGATCTATCGCGGGAAAATGGCCAAGGACCCGGAATGCCTGGAGGCCTTCGCCTTTGCCGAAAAGACGCGCTGCATCGTCAGCTACGAGCGCAGCTTCATGCGGCCGGTGCTCGAATAGGACCACCGGGCCGCGCGACACGGCAAAGTGGCGCGCGGCAGCCACCATCGACAGCGGCTTGTCTGAAGCCTGATAGAGGCATGCTCCCTTACCTACGCGCTTCGGCGGCCATGCTGAGGGCGAAGCCGAACAGTGCCGTGCCCATGGCCCAGCGCTGCACCACCATGAACAAGGGGCGCCCGGCCAGGAAGGCGGCGATCGAGCTTGCCGCCAGCGCGATCATCGCATTGACCGACACACTGGTGGCGATCTGGATCGAGCCGAAGATCATCGACTGCGCCAGCACGTTGCCCGCCTCCGGGCGGATGAACTGCGGCAGCAGCGAGAGATAGAGCACGGCGACCTTGGGGTTCAAGAGGCTCGTCAGGAAGCCCATCAGGAACAGCTTGCGCGGGCCGTCCTTCGGCAGGTTCTTGACCTGGAAGGGCGAGCGCCCGCCGGGTCTGACCGCCTGCCAGGCGAGATAGACGAGATAGCCGGCACCGGCCAGGCGCAAAGCGTCATAGGCAAAAGGCACGGCAAACAGCAGCGCTGTGATACCGAGGGCCGCCGAGACCATGTAGACGACGAAACCGAGCGCGACGCCGCCGAGCGAGATCAGCCCCGCAGCCGGCCCCTGGCTGATCGACCGGGAGATCAGGTAGATCATGTTCGGCCCAGGCGTCAGCACCATGCCGAGGGCAATGAGGGCAAAGCCGATGAGGTGTTGTATCTCGGGCATGACGCGCGCCTTTGTTGCGGATTTCCTACAGCGCCGCGCGTCTTATCAGACGCGCAAAGGTTGCTGCCGTAGAGCTCTACGCATCTGCCGAATCCGGGCAACGCCGGACTTGTCACCCGATCAATTTTGTCGCGAAATTGCCGCTCGCGTGCCGATCCGGATTTCCATTTTCGACGCTCTGCGCTAAGAAACGGCGTCGCCACCGGGAGGAACGATCATGACGCTTGCAGCCCTGCTTGCCTATAGCGGCGCTCTCTTCATCGCAGCCATCATTCCCGGTCCCGGCGTCACCGCCCTCGTCGCGCGGGCGCTCGGCTCAGGCTTTCGCGAGACGTTCTTCATGGGGCTCGGCCTGATCCTCGGCGACATGGTTTACCTGACTGCCGTGGTGCTCGGCCTGGCGCTGATCGCCCAGACCTTCACCACCGTTTTCCTGATCGTCAAGTTCGCGGGCGTGCTCTACCTCGGCTACATCGCCTGGAAGCTCTGGACGGCTGGCCTCCTGCCGCAGGATATCAAGGCGAAGACGTCGGCAAACGCGTCGATGTCGTTTCTTTCGGGCCTGCTGGTCACGCTCGGCAATCCCAAGACGATGCTGTTTTACGTGGCGCTCGTGCCGACGCTGATCGACATTGCGGTGATCGGGCCGCGCGAATACGGACTGTTGCTGATGGCCACATTCCTCGTACTGCTGACCGTGCTTCTGCCCTATATCTTGCTTGCCGCGCGGGCGCGCACGCTGCTCAAACAGCCGAAGGCGTTGCAGGCGCTGAACCGCGTCGCCGCGGGCGTTCTCGCCGGTACCGCCGCCTATATCGCCACCCGCGCCGCCTGAAAAAACATTCCCCGGACAGCGCTTCCGCCGGTGTTTTTTCCTCCGGCGGATCGTCGCGTCGCGTTTACCGTTCTGGAATAGAACGGGCATTGTCCCTATTGTCACAACCAAACGGTTCAAATCCAAGGGAGAAACCCATGTCTGACACGCGCAAGCCCGGCCGCGGCCGCGTCTATTCCTCGATCACGGAAACGATCGGCGACACTCCCATCGTGCGGCTGGACAAGCTTGCCAAGGAGAAGGGCGTCAAGGCCAACCTTCTCGCCAAGCTCGAATTCTTCAACCCGATCGCCTCGGTCAAGGATCGTATCGGCGTTGCCATGATCGAAGCCCTGGAAGCGCAGGGCAAGATCGTACCCGGCCGCACGACGCTGGTCGAGCCGACCTCGGGCAACACGGGCATTGCGCTTGCCTTCGTCGCCGCTGCCAAGGGCTACAAGCTGATCCTCACCATGCCGGAAACCATGTCGGTCGAGCGCCGCAAGATGCTGGCGTTGCTCGGCGCCGAGCTGGTGCTGACCGAAGGCGCCAAGGGCATGAAGGGCGCCATCGCCAAGGCACAGGAACTGGTCGAGACCCTGCCGGACGCGATCATCCCGCAGCAGTTCGAAAACCCGGCAAATCCGGAAATCCATCGCAAGACGACGGCCGAGGAAATCTGGAACGACACCGACGGCAGCGTCGACATTCTCGTCTCGGGCATCGGCACCGGCGGCACCATCACCGGCGCCGGCCAGGTACTGAAGGCACGCAAGCCGTCGATCAAGGTGATCGCGGTCGAGCCGGAGGAATCGCCGGTGCTTTCGGGCGGAAACCCCGGCCCGCACAAGATCCAGGGCATCGGCGCCGGCTTCGCGCCCGCGATCCTCGACACCGGCATCTACGACGAGGTCGTGACCGTCAACAGCGGCGAAGCTGTCGAGATCGCGCAGCTGGTTGCCAGGCTCGAAGGCGTGCCGGTCGGTATCTCCTCGGGTGCTGCGCTAGCCGCTGCCATCGAGATCGGCCAACGCCCGGAAAACGCCGGCAAGAACATCGTCGTCATCATCCCGTCCTTTGCCGAACGGTATCTTTCGACGGTGCTGTTCGAAGGCCTCGGCGGCTAATCAACCTGCTGTCTCTTACGATCGGAAAGGGCGCGCCGCGGGCGCCCTTTTTTAACCTGTGCATCGATCAGCAGTCTCGCTTCAGGGTTCCCTTACTCAGTGAAGCTCGCAAGGTTGGCGAGCGTCGAGCGCAGGCCCGCGTCGTGATCTTCTTTGGAAATCCCTTCGGGCACGTTTTCGCAGGTCACGCTGACACGCGTTCCGTCCGGCATCGGGTCCAGCGCCCAGATGGGACGCATCGTTCCGGCAAGGGCCGGATCGTCGGATTGGAACTCCGTTTCCTGGACCACGCGCCGATCCGCCTCGAGAAAAGGTGCCCCCGCTAAGCACGTTGGCAAGATGAAGCGCGGAATGTCATTGAAATTGAGCACGATACCAGCGTTCCAGAGAAACATCGCATTCGCGAGGGAGCAGACGAGCGCTACGCCGCCGCCTGCAGGCGTTCGCCGGCGATGCGGTAGGAGATCGCTTCGGCGAGATGCAGCCGACCGACGGTTGCGGCTCCGTCGAGATCGGCGAGCGTGCGCGCAACCTTCAGGACGCGGTGATAGCCGCGCGCTGAAAACTTCAGCTTCTCCGCGGCGTCCCGCAGCAATTGCAGCCCCGAAGCGTCGGGCTCGGCGATCCGCTCGATCATCGCCGTCGAGCAGCGGGCGTTGCTGGATGGCTCGCGACTGCCGAGCGCCATAAAACGATCGATCTGCAATTCGCGGGCGCGGGCGACACGTCTTGCCACCGCCGCACTTGCCTCTGCCGCCATCGGCCGGATCAGGTCGGCGGCGCTGACCGCCGGCACGTCGATGCGCAGATCGATCCGGTCCATCAACGGGCCGGAGATGCGGGCCTGGTAATCGGTCAGGCAGCGCGGGCCACGGGCGCAGGTGCGGCCGGGCTCGCCCGCCATGCCGCAGCGGCAGGGATTCATGGCCGCCACCAGCTGGATGGCCGCGGGATAACTGACCCGGTGATTGGCACGGGCGATGATGCATTCGGCCGTTTCGAGCGGCTGGCGCAGCGCATCGAGCACCTGCGGCGCGAACTCCGGAAACTCGTCGAGAAACAGCACGCCGTTGTGGGCAAGCGATGCCTCGCCGGGTCTTGCCCGCATGCCGCCGCCAATCATCGCCGCCATGGTGGCGGAATGATGCGGGGTGCGGAATGGGCGCCGGTCGGACAGCTTGCCGCCCGGCAGTTGCCCGGCAATCGAGTGGATCATTGAAACTTCGAGCAGTTCGGCCGGCGTCAGCGGCGGCAGGATCGATGGCAGGCGCGCCGCCAGCATCGATTTGCCCGAGCCTGGCGGGCCGACCATCAGCAGATTGTGGTTGCCGGCGGCCGCGACTTCGAGCGCCCGCTTGGCGCTTTCCTGCCCCTTGATATCGGCAAGGTCAGGCAGATCGGCAGCACCGGCACGAATGGCGGGTTCCGGCCGGGAGAGAACCTGCGTCCCTCTGAAATGATTGGCAATGGCGATCAGGCTGCGGGGTGCGAGAATATCGATCTCGGCGCCGGCCCAGGCCGCCTCCGGACCACTTTCGGCCGGACAGATCAGCCCCTTTCCAACCGCATTGGCGCCTATCGCCGCCGGCAGCGCGCCGGCGACAGCCGCGACCGCGCCGTCGAGATTGAGCTCGCCGATCACGACATAACCGTTCAGCGCATCGCCGGGAATGGCGCCGAGTGCGGCCATCAAACCGAGGGCGATCGCCAGATCGAAATGGCTGCCTTCCTTCGGCAGGTCCGCGGGCGCAAGATTGACCGTGACTTTCTTGGCCGGCAGCGCCAGGCCTGAGGCATGAAGGGCTGCCTGCACCCGCTCGCGGCTCTCGGCGACGGCCTTGTCAGGCAGGCCGACGATCTGCATGCCGACCCGTCCGGGCGCGACCATGACCTGAACATCGACCGGAACACCCTCTATCCCCTGGAATGCAACCGTACTGACACGCGCAACCATGACCGCCTCTTCGACCAGGGCGGCCCGCCACGCCGCCGCAACCCCTCTCGGTTGCAGCGAAAAATCTTGCACGGATCACGCACAAAAACAAGAACAATAATAGAACATAGCAACACCACGCCGCGCACGCGCCTCATCAGTTAAATCGGCTGATCGTGCCAATTCTTCATTCTTCCATCATTAGACGTGCTGAAACGTAGAGATGGCCCAGCGGCCATGGGCGCGGTAGCCGTCGGTCTCGACGCGTATCGACCGCTTGCGCTCAACTTGGATCCAAGTGGCCACGGTCGGGTTGCCGAAGCTCTTAGACCGACTATTTTATCCTCAAGTTTTCTAAACGAATCAGGGATTGATGATGGTTGGCATCCGCGAACTGAAAAAGCGCACTCGATACTTTCTACATGGGGACAAAACGCTGCCTGGGTATGCCGCTGACGGCTTCAGGACGATGAACAAGAACACGTCGTTCATGGACGAGCCGCGGTTTGCAGCAGCATGGGCCTTTGCCGAGGAAGGCAACCGGGAGGCCTGGAGGAAGCGCGGCCGCGTTCCCGATGTCCGCTGGCGCGCGCACACGTGCTGTTGGGCAGCATCGCGGGCGCTTCGCCTGGAAGGCGACTTCGTGGAGTTCGGAGTGAATGCCGGTCTTCTATCAATGACGGTATGCCGGTATCTCGGCTTTGAAGCGCTGGATCGCAAATTCTGGCTGTTCGACACTTTCGGCGGCATCCCGCATGGGCACATGACGGACGTGGAGCGCCGGCTGGCAACGGAGCGAAACACCGGCATCTACGAGAATGTTTTTGAGATCGCGAAGCACAACTTTGCATCTTTCCCCAATGCACATCTCGTTCGCGGCATGCTGCCCGATACCCTCGAAGGCGTGCCGCTCGCAAAAATTGCCTATCTTTCGATCGACCTAAACGTCGCTCAGTACGAGAGGGATTGCATCGAGCGGGTGTGGGACAATCTCGTACCGGGCGCAACAATCATTCTCGATGACTATGCCTTCCGCGGCAGCGAGGAACAAAACGCCATGTGGAACGACTTCGCGAGGAAAAACGGCCAGACGATTCTGACGCTGCCGACCGGCCAAGGGGTGATTATCGTCCAGTGAACCGTTTTGCTGCCGTTCATGATTCCGTCGGTACAATGCTCGGGCAGTCAAAGGAGAGCTCTATGATCAGGATCATCAAGACATGTGCGATAGCCACCATGGCGTGCACCTTCGTTGTAGGAGCGGCAGCTTCCCAGGATTTGGATATTTATATCGGCGGCGGTGGCCCACGCTACCGTGATCAGCCACGCTACTATGACGAGCCCCGGTACTATGACGAAGACGACGGCTGGGGCGAGCAGCAATATCGCCGCCGTCCGCCGGAAGCATATCAGTGCACACCGCGGCAGGCGCTCAGCAAAGCCCAAAGATATCTCCGCAATCCGCGGGTCGGCCGGACGTCTCAGGACATCATCGAAATTCGCGGGATAGGCAGCCGCGGAGAACGGAATCGCGTCATCTTCGGCACCCGACGCGGATGCCCGCGCATAGGCTAACAAAGCAACGAATCTCAGTCCATGAAGAGCCCGTTTGGCTGGCCTTTTTGGAACGACATTGCTGGGTGCCTGTTTCCACAGAGCGTCTGCTCCAGCTCGGTGGTGGACGCCAGCCAATCAGCATCACGATCGGAATTGACCAGAGTGCGTCTGCGCGCTGGTAACATTTCGTGGCTACGGCGCCCGCGCGCCTGTCGTCTAACGCGTCCCGCCGCCCGCCTTAGGCGCGCTTGCGCTCGATCGCGTCCCAAAGCAGGCTGGCGACGTCGGCGCCGCCGAATTTCTTGACTTCGCGGATGCCGGTCGGCGACGTCACGTTGATCTCGGTCATGTAATCGCCGATGACATCGATGCCGACGAAGAGGAAGCCGCGTTCCTTCAGCGCCGGGGCGATGCGGGCGCAGATTTCCTTCTCGCGCGGCGTCAGTTCGGTCGGCTCGGGCCGGCCGCCGGCATGCATATTGGAGCGGGCGTCATGCTCGGCCGGCACGCGGTTGATGGCGCCGACCGGCTCGCCGTCGACGAGCAGGATGCGCTTGTCGCCCTTGCGCACCGCCGGCAAATATTCCTGCGCGATGAAGGGTTCGCGGAACATCTGGCCGAACATTTCGAGCAGCGACGACAGGTTGCGGTCGTCGCGCGTGGAGTGGAATACGCCGGCGCCGCCATTGCCGTAGAGCGGCTTCAGGATGATGTCGCCCATTTCCTCGCGGAAACGCGCGATCTCGGCGGCATCGCGGGTAATCAGGGTCTTCGGCATCAGATCAGCAAATTCGGTAACGAAGATCTTTTCCGGCGAGTTGCGCACCCAGGCCGGGTCGTTGACCACCAGCGTCTTCGGATGCAGGCGCTCGAGCAGATGCGTCGAGGTGATGTAGGCCATGTCGAAGGGCGGGTCCTGACGCAGCATGATCACGTCCATGGTCGCGAGATCCAGCCGTTCCGGATCGCCGAGCGTGAAGTGATCGCCCTTGACGTCGCGCAACGTCATCGGCTGCACCGTCGCGAACACCTTGCCATCGCGCAAGGACAGCTTCTCGGGCGTGTAGTGGAAGAGGCGATAGCCGCGTGTCTGCGCCTCGAGACTCATCGCGAAGGTGGAATCACCCGCGATGTTGATGCCCGAAACATGGTCCATCTGGACCCCGACATTGACGATTTTCGCCATCTTCCCGTCCCTGTTAGATCAGTTCACGATTTTAATACGTTCGAGCGGAATACGGGCGAAAAACCGCGCATACTTTTCCTCATCCCGCTCTGCTGCAGCGACATTTGCGCGTCTGATAAGACGCGCGGCGCTGTAGAAAAGCCCGCAACATGTAGAGTGCGCGCGCGCCTTAGGCAAGGAGAGGGGCAGGCCTATTCAAAACCCTCGACGACGCAGGTGACAAGATCGTGGTCCGAGAGCGGGCGGCCGTCCGCGTCGAGTGAGGGAATGATCCGACTTTCGCCGATCTTCAGCCCGCGCGACAGAAACCAGTCGAGCTTCATCGCCCGCTCCGGCCAGCGCGTGATCAGGCTCGGTCGGGTCGTCATCAGCAAGATCGGCCCACCATGGCGGGTGAAGCCGCGCGCGGCACTCATGGCAAACAGACCTTCGGCCTCGAAATCACCGCCGGCATGGTTGCCGGTGTTGAGATCGCCGCCGATCAGAACAGGGATGGCCGGGAAGGCTTCATCGAGCGCGTCGATGAGTTCCTTGACCTGGCGCTCACGATAGGGCGCCGTGGTGGCGCTTTCGAGATGGGTGGAAACGGCAACGATAGGGCCGGCTTCCGTCTCGATCACGGCACCGATGGCAAAACGCTCGCCGACGCGCGGCTGATCGCCACCGTCCATGAACCAGAGCCGCTCGCCCCAGAGGCGGATCATGAACGGCTGGCGGAGTGGCACTGCAGCCATCAATGCATTGCCGTGAAAACCCTTCGCGTTGAAGTCGTCCTTGCAGAATTCGAGCTCCGTATCGGAGCCGAGGCCGAGCTCGATGAACTCGACGCCATAGGCATATTGCATCTGGAGCGTGGTTGCGACCTCCGCAGTCGGGTGGCGCTGGCCGGTGCGGGCCATGCCGTTGTCCATCTCCGAAAGCAGCACGACCGGCGCGCCGGTTGCCGCCAGGTGCGCAGCACTTTCCGGCGCAAACAGGCAACGCTCCAGGTTCCAGGCGGCAACGGTAAACGGGAAGGCGAGCGGCGCGCTCGATGACGGCTCTCCACCGATCTCGATGCTGTTCATCTCGGGCAGCGCCGCCATCACGGCATCATGGGCTAAGATCGAACGTTCGATCGTCCTAAATCCGCCGCGGGTTTCCTGCGACGGCACGGTGAGGATGCTGACAGTCTCTTCGATCACAATGCCGGCTCCAGGCTGAGGGGGCGAGCGCTTTCGGCAGTATTGGTGAAAGACGCGCCGCGCTCCAGTCGCTTGCCGTTCTCGGTCGAGAAGAAATGCAGCCGGTCGGTCGCGATCGTCACGGCGAGATCGCCGGACAAGGGGATTTCAGGAGAAAGCGCCACCGTCAGTGCCTGATCTTCGATGGTGCCGTGGACGAGGCGCTGCGCCCCGAGCTCCTCGACATAGTCGACCTGGAACAGCATCGCGTCCTCGCCGACGCCGGCAAGCCGCAGATCCTCGGCCCGCAGACCGACGGTAACCGGCCCTTCGACCGGAGCACGCTCGCCAAGCTCGATCCTGTAGGTGCCGACATGCAGGCGCGAGCCTTCGATGCGGCCCTTGATCAGGTTCATCGCCGGCGAGCCGATGAAGCTGGCAACAAAGGTCGAAGCCGGGCGATGGTAGACATCGAGCGGGCGGCCGATCTGCTCGATCCGGCCCCCGTTCAGCACCACGAGCCGGTCAGCCAGCGTCATCGCCTCGAGCTGATCGTGGGTGACGTAGAGCGACGTCGTGCCGAGACGCTTCTGCAGCCGCTTGATCTCGCCGCGCATGGAGACGCGCAGCTTGGCATCGAGGTTGGACAACGGTTCGTCGAAGAGGAATGCGGCCGGCTTGCGCACGATGGCGCGGCCCATGGCCACGCGCTGCCGCTGGCCACCGGACAGCGCACGCGGCTTGCGATGAAGATAGGGCTCGATCTCCAGCATGCGCGCGGCTTCCGCCACGCGGGCGTCGATCTCGGCCTTCGGCGTCTTGCGGTTCTTCAGGCCGTAGGCGAGGTTCTGGTAGACCGTCATATGCGGATAGAGCGCATAGTTCTGGAAGACCATGGCGATATCGCGCTCGGCCGGATCGACCTCGTTGATGACGCGCGGACCGATCTTGACCGTGCCCTTCGAGATGCTTTCAAGGCCCGCGACCATGCGCAGGAGCGTGGACTTGCCGCAGCCGGACGGGCCGACCAGCACAATGAATTCGCCGTCTTCGATATCGATTGAGACGGACTTCACCGCCTCGACATTGCCGGTATAGATCTTCGAGACCTCGGCTATGGTGATGGCCGCCATGGCTGCCTCCGTTGGTAAATTGCGTTTGAGAGAGCGGCGAAGACGGTTTCGCCGCTCCGTAGTCTACTTGTCGCTTTCCGTCAGGCCCTTGATGAACCCGCGCTGGAAGATCACCACGATCAGGACCGGCGGCAGCATGGCGAGGATCGCGAGCGCAAAGGCCTCGTTGTAGTCGGGGATGTTCGAGCCGACCCAGACGAGCAGGATCTGCTTGATGCCGCGCACCAGCGTGAAGAAGCCTTCATCGGTGGTCATCAATGTCGGCCAGAGATACTGGTTCCAGCCATAGACGAACATGATGATGAAGATCGCCGCCATCATCGTGCGCGACAGCGGCACCAACACGTCGATGAAGAACTTGAACGGGCCGGCGCCATCGATGCGCGCCGCCTCGAGCAGCTCGTCCGGCACCGACTTGAAGAACTGCCGGAAATAGAAGGTGCCCGTTGCCGAGGCGAGCAGCGGCACGATCAGGCCGGTATAGGTGTTGGTCAGCTTCAGCGTGTTCATCACCTCGTAGGAGGGAAGAATGCGCACTTCGAGCGGCAAGAGCAGCGTCGTGAAGATGATCCAGAAGAAGAAGGTCGCGAGCCGGAAGCGGAAATAGACGATCGCATAGGCGGCCAGCATCGACAGGATGATCTTGCCGAGCGCGAAGCCGAGGCCGAGGATCATCGAGTTCATCATCATGTTGAGGCCGGTGATCTTGCCGGTGAAACCGCCCTTGCGGGTGAGCACGGTCTCGTAGGTCTCGACGAAATGGCCGCCCCAGGTGAGGCTGAGGCCGTTGCGATGGATATCCGCCGCCTCGTGCGTCGAGGTCATGAAGGCGACGACGACCGGCGCCACCATGATGAAGACGCCGATGAGCAGGATGACGTGGTCGAAAAACTTGGTGCGATACATCGGCCCCGCCTCAATTGTAGTGCACGCGCCGCTCGATGAAGCGGAACTGGAAAATGGTGAGCACGAAGACGATGAGCATCAGGATGACCGACTGGGCAGAGGAGCCGCCGAGGTCGTTGCCGCGGAAACCATCCATATAGACCTTGTAGACAAGGGTGATCGGATTGTTCGCCGCCTTGTCCTTCACCATCACGTCGATGACGCCGAAGGTGTCGAAGAGGGCATAGGTGACGTTGATGATCAGCAGGAAGAAGGCGGTCGGCGCGAGAAGCGGCAGGATCACCGTCCAGAAACGGCGGAAGCCGGAACGGCAATCCATTGCCGCCGCCTCGCGCACCGCCACCGGAATGCCCTGCAGGCCAGAGAGGAAAAAGATGAAATTGTAGGGGATCTGTTTCCAGACCGAGACGACGATCATCGAGAAAGCTGTGTCGAAATAGTTGAGGCCGACCTTGATGTCCCAGCCGAACCAGCGCGCAAGCTCGACGATCGGGCCGATGTGCTGGTCGAAGAACATCATGCCGATGAGGCCGGCAACCGGCGGCGCGATCGCGTAGACCCAGATGAGCAGCGTCTTGTACGTGGCGTTGCCACGGATGACGCCGTCCGCCTTGACGGCGAGCAGCAGGCCGATCGACAGCGCGAAGAAGGTGACGAGCGTGGTGAAGATCGCCGTGAAGCGCGCGATGCCCAGATACTCGCCGGACTTCAGCACGTCGGTGTAGTTCGTCATGCCGACGAAGGTCGAGCCGAAACCGAAGGGGTCTTCGAGATAGAAGGACGACTGGATCGCCTGGATCGACGGCCAGTAGAAGAACACGAAGATGATCGCCAGCTGCGGCGCCAGAAAGAGGTAAGGCAGGTAAGGCGAAGAGAATTGCACGCGCTTGGCCGCTTCTTCGCTGCCCTTCGCCTTGCCGCCAAACAGCCGGAGGGCGCCGAAGCGACGCCCGTCCGTTCCCGTCCCTCCCCGCGGCGCGGGGAGGAGTTCCGTTCCCGATGTCATCGAGATCAGCCGGCAGTCTTGGCGAAGCGGGCGAGCAGGTCGTTGCCTTCCTTCTCGATGGTGTCGAAGGCGTCCTTGACCGTCGTTTCACCGGAGAAGATGCGGCCGTATTCGCGCTCCATGATTTCGCGGATCTGCGGGTAGAAGCCGAGGCGGTAGCCCTTCGACCAGTCGCCGGCCGGCAGCATCAGCTGCTTGATGCCGACTTCTGCGACCGGCTTTTCCTTGTAGTAGCCGTCCTTCTGGGCGAGCTCATAGGCTGCCTTGGTGATGGCCACGTAACCGGTTGCCTTGTGGTAGAAGTACTGGATCTCAGGCGAGGTCAGGAACTGGAAGAAATCGGCGACGCACTTGTTTTCCTCGTCCGACTTGCCCGACATGGCAAACAGAGCCGCGCCGCCGATAAACGAGTTGGTGCCGGCACCCTCGATCGCATTCCAATAGGGCAAGAAGGTTGCCGAGAACGGCATCTGCGCCGTCTTCTGCAGACCACCGAACGAACCGGACGAACCGATCCAGAATGCGGCCTTGCCTTCTTCGAAGACCTTCTGGTTGTCGTTCCAGCCGGCGCCATAGAAGGCGAAGTAGCCTTCGTCCTTCCAGGCCTTGAGCTTGTCGAACATCATGACCAAGTTCGGGTCGGTGACCTTCAGCTTCGTGTCGGCAACGCTGTCATAGCCGTTATTGTTGGTCGCGAACTGGATGTTGTTGCGCGAGAAGAAGTTTTCCGTGAACTGCCAGGTGAGCTGCGACTGGACGAGCGGAATGTAACCGGCGGCCTTCAGCTTCGGGGCTGCAGCCTCGAACTCTTCCCAGGTCTTCGGTGCTTCGACGCCGGCCTTCTTCAGGGCTTCGTCGTTGATGTACATGATCGGGGCCGACGAGTTGAACGGCATGCCGACGAACTTGCCTTCGCTATCGGCGTAGAAATAACGCACGCCGTCGATGAAGGCGTTGCGGTCGAAGCTGTGGCCGGCCTTGATGATCAGGTCTTCGGCGGGAACGACGGCGCCCTTGGCATTGATGATGGTCGCTGCACCGGCGTCGAAGACCTGCAGGATGTTCGGCTGTTCGCCCGAGCGGAAGGCGGCGATGCCGGAAGCGAGCGCTTCCTCATAGGTGCCCTTCGAAACCGGGGTCAGGGCGCAGGCGCTCTGGGCTTCGTTGAACTTCTGCGAGATCTCGTTGATGACTTCGCCATTGCGGCCGGCCATGCCGTGCCACCAGGTAATATTGGTTGCGGCAAGCGACGAGGTTGCCGAAAATGCAAGGGTGATGGCGGTAAGTGAAATTTTCTTGAACATGACTGGTCCTCTCCACCGGGTTGCGGATGGCAGTGGACTAGTGACCTTCCATGACAGGCCGGTAACGCTTTTATGTCGGGATGATTACAAATATTCGAATATGAACAGCGCAGGATGCGGGCGGAAAACCGCGCACATTTTTCCTCATCCCGCTCCACTGCATAATTCCTTAAATCGGATCCGATTTAAGGATAAAATTATGCAGCCAGTCTAAAGCGGTACAGCGTCCTTTGCGCGTCATATTTGACGCGCGGCGCTGTAGTGGTCAAAACGCGTCGGCCAAGTGTCGCGGCCAGCCCCAGGGTGTCACGGTGATAATGTCGTAACGTACTGAAAGCCTGGCGAAATCGGGCTGGCGTCCGAGCCAGAGATCGCTGGCCGCACGGATGCGGCGTTGGGCCGTTGCGGTGACGGCGAAGACGCCGTCGTCGGCAGAACGGCGGGCCTTGACCTCGACGCAGGCGATGAGATCGCCCCGGCGTGCAATGATGTCGATTTCACCCAGCTTCGTGCGATAGCGCATCGCGACGATCCGGTAGCCCTTCAACATCAGGCAAAGTGCTGCGCGATACTCGGCGAACCTCCCGCGCCTCTCAGCCCTAAGCTTGCGCCGATCGGGGCCGTCAGTCGCCATGGCGGTCCTTGAGCTCGAGCAGGCGGTCGTAAAGTTCCTTGCGCGGAAGGCCCGTCTGCCGGGCGGCTTCGGTCGCCGCCTTGCCGGTCGACATATCGGCAATCAGCCGGGTCAGCAGCGCATCGACGTCGGCTGCTTCCGGCTCCGGAGGAGCGTCCGGCGGGCCGATGACCAGGACGATCTCGCCCTTGACCGCACCGGCGGCGTCATAGAACGCCTTGAGTTCGCCGAGCGTGCCGCGGCGGAATTCTTCAAAGGTCTTGGTCAGTTCGCGGCAGACCGCCGCCTTTCTGCTTTCGCCGAGCACCGCCGCGGCGGCCGCCACGGTGGCGGCGATCCGATGTGGCGATTCGAAGAAAAGCAGCGTCGAGGGCACCGTCGCCAGTTCCTGCAGCCGGTCGCGCTTGGCCTTGTCCTTGGTCGGCAGGAAGCCGGCAAAGAGAAAGGCGTCGTTTGGAAGGCCGGAGCCGACCAGGGCGGCAAGCGGGGCGGAGGCGCCGGGGATCGGCACGACGCGATAGCCGGCCTCGATCGCCAGCTGCGCCAGGCGGTAGCCGGGATCGGAGACGAGCGGCGTGCCGGCATCGGAGACGAGCGCCACCGACTTGCCCTCGCCAAGCGCCGCCAAAAGCCGCGGGCCGACCTCGTCGGCATTGTGCTCGTGGTAGGCATAGGGACGATTGACGATGCCGTAGCGGTCGAGCAGCACGCGGGTGACGCGCGTGTCCTCGCAGGCGAGCACGTCGGCGCCGGCAAGCGTTTCCAGAGCGCGCAGGGTAATGTCGCCGAGATTGCCGATCGGCGTCGCCACGAGATAGAGTGCGACGTCGAGCGGACGCGCGGGAATGCTGGCATTGTGCAGGCGGTAGCTGCGCTGCTTCTGCCCGTCCGTGGCGTCCGACGTCTTATGTTTTTCCAACTGCAGCTTCCTGATAGCGATGCCGGCGCACCGGTTTTAGCCTTTATGAGTGAGCCGACATGGCAGGGCAAGGGCGCCAAGCGGCCGGCCCGCGTGTCATCTGGGGACAGCTCCAGTCAAACCCCTTGCTTTTCAGGCGCTGTTTCTGCCATTTTGCCGGTCCACATCCTTCCGGTCGGTTGGCCGGGACACTCGCAGTTGACGCTGCGGCGGGAGCCTCGCCCGCCCGGCAACGGTTGAAAGCGGTAGCATCCCATGCGCATTACTCTCGAGCGGTCCAATCTTCTGAAGTCGCTGAACCACGTGCATCGCGTGGTCGAACGGCGAAACACGATCCCGATCCTCTCGAACGTTCTTTTGCGCTCCGACGGTGCGAGCCTCGAAATGAAGGCGACCGACCTCGACCTCGAGATCACCGAGGCGACGCCGGCGCAGGTGGAACAGGCCGGCGCTACCACCGTTCCGGCGCATCTGCTCTACGACATCGTGCGCAAGCTGCCCGACGGCTCGGAAGTGCTGCTTGCAACCAACGCCGAAGGCACGGCGATGACGGTCGCCTCCGGCCGGTCGAAATTCTCGCTGCAGTGCCTGCCGCAATCCGACTTCCCCGACCTGACGGCCGGCAGCTTCTCCCACACCTTCCGCCTCAAGGCGACCGACCTGAAGATGCTGATCGACCGGACGCAATTCGCGATCTCGACCGAGGAAACCCGCTACTACCTCAACGGCATCTTCGTGCACACGGTCGAGAGCAAGGGCGACCTGAAGCTGCGCGCCGTGGCGACCGACGGTCACCGCCTTGCGCGCGCCGACGTCGAGGCACCGTCCGGCTCCGAGGGCATGCCGGGCATCATCATCCCGCGCAAGACCGTCAGCGAGCTGCAGAAGCTGCTCGATAATCCCGATCTCGTCGTCACGCTCGAAGTATCGGACGCAAAAATCCGCCTGACAATCGGCTCGATCGTGATGACCTCGAAGCTGATCGACGGCACCTTCCCGGATTACCAGCGCGTCATCCCGGCCAACAACGACAAGGAACTGCGTGTCGATTGCCAGTCCTTCGCCCAGGCCGTCGACCGCGTTTCGACGATTTCCTCCGAACGCGGGCGCGCCGTGAAGCTGGCACTGGCCGACGGCCAGATGACGCTGACGGTCAACAACCCGGATTCGGGCAGCGCGACGGAAGAGCTGCCGGTCGGCTACGAGCACGACCCGCTCGAAATCGGCTTCAACGCAAAATACCTGCTCGACATCACCTCGCAGCTGACCGGAACCGACGCCATCTTCATGCTGGCGGACCCGGGTTCGCCAACGCTGGTGCGCGATCTGGCGGCCGAAGACGCGCTCTATGTGCTGATGCCGATGCGGGTTTAGTCACCCGTGCCGCGATGAAAAATGCGACCCGTCACGCCGTGCGTGGCGGGTTTTTTGTTGGTGCTGATATTCGTGTGCTGTTGATAAGACGACGCTATTAGGCGCAGACAGACTTGTTTTTGCCGCAGATGAGAGCACATTATATCCGCAATGTCCGCGCCCCGCTCGAATCAGCGAGACCGGACGATCCGTATGAGAGGACGACGGTTTTGAGGGGTTCAATGAATTTGCGCGTGAAGGTGAAGGAACGGCTTGGCCGGAAATTCGACGAGGAGATCCGTTTCTTCAAGGGGTGGATGAGCAATGCGAAGGCGGTCGGGGCAATCCTGCCGACGTCGTCCGTCACCGCCCGCCGCATGGCGAGCGTCATCAATCCCCATTCCGGACTGCCGGTTCTTGAACTTGGCCCTGGAACAGGCGTGATCACCAAGGCGATCCTGGAGCGCGGTATCGCGCCGGAGGATCTGGTGTCCGTCGAGTACTCCACCGACTTCTACCAGCAGCTCAAGGCGAACTTTGCCGACGTCAACTTCATCAATGGCGACGCGTTCGATCTCGAGCAGACGCTGGGTGCGATGAAGGACCGGACCTTCGACAGCGTCGTCTCCGCCGTGCCACTGCTCAATTTCCCGATGCACCGCCGCGTCGAGCTGATCGACGATCTCTTGTCTCGCATCCCGGTCGGTCGCCCCGTCGTGCAGATTTCCTATGGCCCGCTGTCGCCGGTCGTTGCCATGCCCGACCGCTACAGCATCCAGCATCTCGACTTCGTCGTGCGCAACATTCCCCCGGCGCAGCTCTGGGTCTATCGCAAAGCGCACTGACGGAACGCGCCATTGCTCGGCTTCTATATCACGCACCCGCAGGTGCAGATCGATCCGGCAGTCCCGGTACCGAAATGGGGACTGTCGGAGATCGGACGCGCACGCGCGGAAGCGACGGCGCTGCAGCCTTGGGTTCGAACGCTCGGGCGGGTCGTTTCGAGCGACGAGACCAAGGCGATCGAAACCGCGAACCTTCTGGCCGCGGCTGCCGGTGTCGTCGTCGAAACCGATGACACGATGGGCGAAAACGATCGCTCAGCCACCGGCTTCCTGCCGCCCCCGGAGTTCGAGAAGGCGGCGGACTGGTTCTTTGCCAATCCGACAGAAAGCTTCAACGGCTGGGAGCGCGCCGTCGACGCGCAGGCCCGCATCTCAGCTGCCGTCTTTCGCATCCTTGACGAACATGACCCAAAAGTCCCCATCGCATTCGTCGGCCATGGTGGCGTCGGTACCCTGCTGAAGTGCAAGCTGGGCGGCACCGCCATCAGCCGCAGCGCCGACCAGAAGGGCGGCGGCGGCGGCAATCTCTTCGCGTTCCGCCTTGCGGATCGCGCCCTCGCATGCGACTGGACCCCGATGGAATTCTGGCAGGGGTGACCGCGACATGACCAAAACCGCACGCGACCGACTGATCGTCGGCCTGGATCTTCCGACAATCGCCGAGGCCGAAAAGGTCGTCAGCACGCTCGGTGACGATGTGGCTTTCTACAAGATCGGCTACCAGCTGGTGTTTGCCGGCGGCCTCGAGTTCGCGCGCGACCTGGCAGCAGGGGGCAAGAAGGTCTTCCTCGACATGAAGCTGCTCGACATCGACAACACGGTGGCCAAGGGCGTCGAGAACATCGTCAAGATGGGCATGTCGATGCTGACATTGCACGCCTACCCCAAGGCGATGAGGGCAGCCGTCGAAGCAGCCAGGGGATCGGACCTCTGCCTGCTCGGCGTCACCGTACTGACCTCAATGGACGAGCAGGACGTGATCGACGCCGGCTACGAATACGACCCGCACACGCTGGTGCTGCGACGGGCCGAACAGGCACGCATTGCCGGCATGGGCGGCATCGTCTGCTCGGCGGAGGAATCCTCGGCGGTGCGCAAGATCATCGGCCCCGACATGGCGCTGGTGACCCCCGGCATCCGCCCGGCCGGCACTGATAAGGGCGACCAGAAGCGCGTCATGACGCCCGCCGATGCACTGAAGGCCGGATCGAGCCATCTCGTCGTCGCGCGCCCAATCGTCGCAGCGGCAGATCCGCTTGTCGCCGCTCGCGCCATTCTCGCTGAAATGAACGGCGCGCTTTCGCGCTGATCCTGACGCCCTTCTGCAACGGGCCGGCGTTGAGCATCGTGCATCGCCGCCCTCTGCAACCGTTACGCTTGACCTTGGCCGGAATTTGCCGGAAGTAACACTCCCGTCTGCTTCTATTGCCTGAAGACGAGGAGATCAGCATGGCCAAAGGATACTGGATCGCACGGGTCGATGTGCGGGACCCGGAACGCTACAAGGACTATGTGGCGGCCGCAATGCCGGCGTTCGAGAAATACGGCGCCAATTTCCTGGCGCGCGGCGGTGAATTCCAGCGCCTGGAAGGCGCGGTTCGTGCCCGAAACGTCGTCATCGAGTTTCCGTCGCTGCAGGCCGCCGTCGACTGTTATAATTCCCCCGAGTACCAGATTGCCGCCGCGATCCGCCAACAGGTGGCAGACGCCGAAATGGTGGTCGTCGAAGGCATCTGACACGCCGAGCGCCGCAAGCTGCAGCGACGCCAGCCGCCGCGAGGATTGGCCTTCACCTCTCGCGGCTGTTGGGCTATGTAGCAAACAATTCTTCCAAATGAGATCAGGAGTGCGTTTCCCATGACCTTGTCCAACCTTCCGCCGCTGGTGACGATTTTCGGCGGATCCGGGTTCGTCGGCCGTCATGTCGTGCGCGCACTCGCCAAGCGCGGCTACCGCATCCGCGTGGCCGTTCGCCGTCCGGACCTTGCCGGCCACCTGCAGCCGCTCGGCAATGTCGGCCAGATCTCCTTCGTCCAGGCCAACCTGCGCTATCGCAAGTCGGTCGACCGTGCCGTCGAAGGCTCCGACCACGTCATCAACTGCGTCGGCGTTCTGTTCGAAAGCGGCCGTAACACCTTTGACGCCGTGCAGGATTTTGGCGCCCGCGCCGTCGCGGAAGCAGCCCGCGGCGTCGGCGCAACGCTGACGCACATCTCGGCGATCGGTGCAGATGCCAAGTCGGCATCGAGCTACGCCCGCACCAAGGGTCGCGCGGAAGCCGCTATCCTCGAAACGCTGCCGGATGCGATCATCCTGCGCCCGTCGATCATCTTCGGACCGGAGGACGGCTTCTTCAACAAGTTCGCCGGAATGGCCCGGATGTCGCCGGTGCTGCCGCTGATCGGCGGCGGCCACACCAAGTTCCAGCCGGTCTATGTCACCGACGTCGCCGAGGCCGTTGCCCGCGCCGTCGACGGCAAGCTGTCGGCCGGCACGATCTACGAACTTGGCGGGCCTGACGTGCTCACCTTCCGCGAATGTCTTGAGATCATGCTCAAGACGATCGATCGCAAACGTGCGCTGGTCTCGGTGCCCTTCGGCATCGCCTCGCTGATGGGTAGCATCGCGTCGATGGTCCCCCTGATCACGCCGCCGCTGACGGCTGACCAGGTGGTGTTGCTGAAATCCGACAATATCGTCTCGGCGAAGGCGGAATCCGAAGGCAGGACCCTTAACGGCATCGGCATCGCCCCGACCATGCTGGAATCGATCCTGTCCACCTATCTCGTGCGCTATCGCCCGCAGGGCCAGTATACGCGCGGCGGCCGCGCCGGCTAAGGCAGCGGCCCACAACGCCTCTTTCGATCGCCGCCGGCCTTGCCGGCGGCTTTTTGTTGTGTCGTTCAGGCAACAGCGTTGCAGTTCTGCCGCAGTCACAAAAGCGAATAGCATTTACCGCAGATTCAACATGTCCTGATATTGATCAAGACATATCCAACGCATAAAAACCGCCCCGCGCCCCGATCGCAGGTAAGTCTCGGCGGCGACAGCATCACTCTCGAAAGGCATAGCGTCCATGGGCAAGTCGATCGCAATCTTTTTTGCGTGTGCGGCACTGATCATTCTGGCTGGCTCATTCGTCGCGCCGAATACGGTCGCGAGCAGCCGCAAGGGCTGCACGCCGGCCTATGGCGTCGACCCGTGCACGACGGCGTCGATCGACCTTTCCGGCAAGTAAGCCGGCGTCCATCGGGCGACAGACTTCAAGTTTTTGGCGGGGGCCAGGGACCGCGTGCGTTTCATCTGAAACGCACGCGGTTTTGTTTCTACAGCGCCGCGCGTCAAATACGACGCGCGGCGCTGTAACGCTTTAAATTTGCCGCATAATTTCATCCTTGAATCGGATCCGATTTAAGGAATTATGCAGTGGCTGTGCTCAGCCAAGCATCCAGAGGCCGACAAGGCCGGCGGTGCCGACAACGATGCGCCAGATGGCGAAGGGCGTGAAGCCGCGACGCGAGACAAAGTCGAGCAGCGAGCGGACGACGAAGATGCCGGCGACGAACGCCGCGATAAAGCCCACCGCGATCACGGTGAAATCGTCGAACGACAGCGCATCACGGTTCTTGTAGAGGTCGAGCGTGAAGGCGCCGAGCATCGTCGGCATGGCGAGGAAGAACGAGAATTCCGCCGCCGACCGCTTGTCCGTCCCCATCAAAAGAGCGCCGGCAATCGTCGCGCCCGAGCGGGACGTGCCCGGAATCATCGCCAGGCACTGGAACAGGCCGATCTTCAGCGCCAGCGACGGCGGATAGTCCATGACGTCGGTGTAGCGCGGCGTCAGCGGCAGGCGATCGATCGCCAGAAGGATGAAGCCGCCGATGATCAGCACCACGCAGATCAGCATCGGCGTTTCGAACAGCACGGTCTTGATGAAGTCATGGGCGATGGCACCGATGACGGCGGCGGGGAGGAAGGCGAGCAGCACCGCCACGACAAAACGGCGGGCCTTGACGCTCGTCGGCAGCGCCAGCGCGATCGACAGAAGCTTTTGGAAATAGACGAGCAGGATCGCCAGGATGGCGCCGAGCTGTATCAGAACGGCAAAGGTATTGCCCGGCGATCTGAAGCCGAGGAAATGCCCGGCGAGGAGAACATGCGCCGTCGACGATACGGGGATGAACTCCGTCAGTCCCTCGATGAGGCCGAGGACGAGCGCGCTGATGATCGATTGATCCGCCATATATAAAATTTTCCTGACAAGTTTTGGAGTGGGAGGAAAAGGCTGATTCGCTTGTGTTTGCCACCACAAGTTCCTATAGCTTTTTCTGATGAGCCGTGGCCAGACGCATGCGCCGCCACGCTGACGTCCCCTGAAAAAAGACCATAAGAAGCCAGATTATCGATGCCGACACTGTACCATCACCCCATGTCCTCCGCTTCGCGGTTCGTGCGCCTGATCCTTTCGGAATACGGCTACCAGACGGAATTGACCGAGGAACAGCCGTGGGAAAACCGGCGAGACTTTCTGACGCTGAACCCGGCGGGCACGCTACCGGTCTATGTTGACGACAGTATGAGGGCGCTCTGTGGCGCCACGATCATCTCGGAATATCTCGACGAAACGAACGGCATCATGAAACGAGATCGGCGGCTTCTGGCCGAGGATCCGTTCCAGCGTGCCGAAATCCGCCGGCTGGCCGAATGGTTCCTGCACAAGATGGAAGCCGACGTGACGCGACCGCTGGTGCGCGAGCGTATTTACAAACTGCAGATGACGCCCGACCAGGGCGGCGGCGCACCGGACAGCAAGGTACTGCGCACCTCGCGCGCCAATATCCGCCAGCACATGAAATACCTGTCGTGGCTTGCGGGATCGCGTCCCTGGCTTGCCGGAGACCGGATTTCCTATGCGGACCTCGCGGCAGCCGCGACGATCTCGGTGCTCGACTATCTTGGCGAAATCGACTGGTCGGATGCGCCGACCGCCAAGGAATGGTACCAGCGACTGAAGTCCCGCCCCTCCTTCCGCCCACTGCTCTCCGAGCGCGTGCGCGGCGTCACCCCGGTTCCGCACTATGCGGATCTCGACTTCTGAGGATAGTGCCGTGCCCGGCAGTGCTGCCAAGGCTGAAAACCAGGAGCGACGGCGGCAGAAGCTGACGGAATTCCTGAAGGCCGAGGCGGCCGACAAGGGCTTCGACGTCTGTCGCATCACCCGGCCCGATGCCATACCGGAGGCGCCGGGGCGCCTGGTGGAGTTCCTCGACGAAGGCTTTCACGGCACGATGGAATGGCTCGCCGAAACGGCGGAGCGCCGCTCGGATCCGCGAACACTGTGGAGCGATGTACGCTCGGTCGTCATGTTCGGCATGAACTACGGCCCCGAGCAAGACCCGCGCGGCATTCTCGACCAGCCGGACCGCGGCGCGATCTCCGTCTATGCCCAGAACCGCGACTATCACGACATCATCAAGGGCCGCCTGAAAGAGGTCGCGACCCGCTTTGCAGCGCGCGCCGGCGAGGATGTGAAGGTGTTCGTCGACACGGCACCGGTGATGGAAAAGCCGCTCGCGGAGAAGGCCGGCATCGGCTGGCAGGGCAAACACACCAATCTCGTCAGCCGCGAGTTCGGCTCGTGGCTGTTTCTCGGCAGCCTGTTTACCACGGCGGAACTTGCCTTCGACACCGCCGAGCGCGACCATTGCGGCTCCTGCCGAGCCTGCGTCGATGCCTGTCCGACCGCTGCCTTTCCGGCCCCCTACCGCATCGACGCGCGGCGCTGCATTTCCTACCTGACGATTGAACACAAGGGGCCGATCGACCCGGCACTGCGTCCTCTGTTCGGCAATCGCATCTATGGCTGCGACGACTGTCTTGCCGCCTGCCCGTGGAACAAGTTCGCGCAAGAGGCATCGGAGATGAAGCTGAAGGCGCGTGACGACCTGAAGGCGCCGTCCCTTGGCTTTCTGCTGACCCTCGACGACCCGACCTTCCGAACTTTCTTCTCTGGTTCGCCGGTCAAGCGCATCGGGCGGGACCGCTTCGTCAGAAATGTCTTGATCGCAGCGGGCAATTCCGGCGATGAGAGCTTGGTGGCGGCCTGCAAGACGCTGACCAACGATGCCTCGCCGGTGGTGAGGGCGATGGCGGTGTGGGCTTTGTCGCGATTGATCTCGCATGACGCGCTTGCTGCCTATCAGAGGCAATGCGGTGCGGAGAGCGACGAGGAAGTGTTGTCCGAATGGCAAATGGCGGGAGTGAGCCGATGCATGTCCTAGTTCTTGGCGCCGGCTATTCCGGCATGGCGATCTCGCGCGCACTGGCCGGCAAGGCCGAAAGCGTCAGCGGCACGACCCGAAGCGCGGACAAGGCCGCCAAGCTCGAAAAAGCGGGCATCCGCCCGATTGTCTTCGACGGCGACGTGGTTTCCAACGAGCTGGCAACCGCCTTGCGGCAGACGACCCATCTGATCCAGTCGATCGCTCCCGGCCGCGATGGCGACCCGATGTTTCGGCCCGGTAGCGCTGACCTCGCCGAGCTTGCCCCGGCCCTTCGCTGGGTCGGCTATCTCTCGACCGTTGGGGTCTATGGCGACCATGGCGGCCAATGGGTGACGGAAGACATGTTGTCCAAGCCGGTCTCGGCACGCTCGGTGGAGCGGGTCGAAGCGGAAGACGCCTGGCTTGCCTTCGGCGCCCGGAACGACATTCCCGTCGCCGTTCTCCGGCTTTCCGGCATTTACGGCCCCGGACGCAATGCCTTCTGCAATCTTGCCAACGGCACCGCCCGCCGGCTGATCAAGCCGGGCCAGGTGTTCAACCGCATTCGTGTGGAAGATATCGGCGCTGCCACATCCTATCTCTCCGAAAGACTTCAGGGCGGGATCTTCAACATCACCGACAACGAGCCGGCGCCGCCGCAGGACATCGTTGCCGAGGCCGCCCGATTGATGGGCGTCGAGCCGCCACCGGAGATGCCGTTCGAAACCGCCGAGCTTTCGCCGATGGCTCGCTCCTTCTATGGCGAGAACAAGCGCGTCTCGAATGCCCGCATGCGGGAAACCGGCTTCGAATTCGCCTATCCCGACTATCGCGTTTCGCTTGCGCAATTGTGGCAAACGGACAGCTGGCGCGGCGAATGAACAATTGCTGCATGAACAGGTCAACATTTCCCGTTCGCAATGGAACATTCCCGATAGCATGATCGTTAGTAATGGCGATCTCACGGGCCGCTGAATTGTGACCTTCCTGAGATATTCATTCTATACTCTGCGAATTGAATGCAACCACAGCGATAGTATCGTATTTTGAACCATCCGGATTCCGGACATTTCGTTCAATTCGAAATTTTTAATGATTTTTTTCGTTAAGCCGATATCTCGGCTCGCGTGCGTGCCGCGGTTGACGTTCAACCGCTGATTCCAAAGAACTTCCTGGTCGCGCTTAAACTATTTCAAACAATCTTCGATTTTTAATTTTCGTCCTTTTTTAATAGTTCCTAATAGAACGTAAATGGTTGAAGCACGTTTTCGCCATTTTTCGCCCCAATTAGCGATCTTCGACAGAATTAACCAAGAGCTCCAGCCCAAGGGGCTCTAACCGGGGGTCGCCAGTTTGACGCCAGCGAAAATCAAGACTGTTGCTGCGGCAGCGCTGTTCACCGCCGGGATCGGCCTCGTTTCCGTTTCCGATAGCCAGGCAGCAGGCGCCGGTTGCGGCGGCGCGTCCTGGTATGCGCTGACCTCCAAGACGGCTTCCGGCGAACGCATGAACGCCGCCCGCCTCACCGCCGCCCACCGCAGTCTGAAATTCGGCACCAGGGTGCAGGTGGTCAACAAGCGCAACGGCAAGAGCGTCGTCGTTCGCATCAACGATCGCGGCCCGTTCATCCGCGGCCGCGTGCTCGACCTTTCCAAGGCCGCCGCCTCGCAGATCGGCATGATCCGCTCCGGCCACGCCAGCATTTGCTATCGCGTCGTCAATTCCTGATCCTAGAATACTTCCGTCCGGCATCCGTTCCGCGCGGTTCTGCTTTGAGAAATACCGTTCCCCGCGTTTATACCAACCTGCACTGATATTGACCTATTGCGCCGGAGCGATTTTGGTTTCCGGCAATGAGAGAACCGCAACCGGACCCAAGCGGTCCGGTGAGGATTGTCGACGCCGTCCGGAGGCCAAAAGCGCCCGGCCCTTCGGGTGGTCCGTGTGTCGGCCACCGGCAGCGTCGCAATCCTCGACCGATGCTACTGCATAATTCCTTAAATCGGATCCGATTTAAGGATAAAATTATGCAGCAAGGTTAAAGCGTTACAGCGTCCTTTGCGCGTCAGATTTGACGCGCGGCGCTGTAAGGCATCGCTCTACGGTATGCTCCTTGCCGGATGACCGCACACGGTCCCACGCAATAGATCAATATCAGTGCTGGTTGGTATTAATCCTGGCCAGCGTCTTGCTCTTCGATGCCATCGCCGCTACCACGGCGAAAAAGGAGTAGATCGAAGATGCGATTGGGCGGCAGGCTCGCAGGAGCCATCGAAGTTCTTGAGGATATCGAGAAGCGGAAGCGCCCGGTCGCCGACGCACTCAAGGACTGGGGCCTTTCCCATCGGTTCGCCGGTTCGGGCGATCGGTCGGCGATCGGCAACATCGTCTATGACGCGCTTCGCATGAAGCTCTCCCACGCCTATCTGATGGACAGCGACAGCGCCACCGCGCTCGGCCACGCCGTTATGTACCGCCAATGGGGCTTTTCGCCCGAGACGCTGGCGGCCGAACTCGATGGCGACAAGTTCGCCCCCGAGCTGCCGTCTGCCGAAATGGCCCAGGCGTTCGCCACTCGCCGGCTCGCGGACGCCGCCCCCCACATCCAGGGCGACATTCCCGAGTGGGTCCAGGCATCCTTCGAGGAGAATTTCTCCGAGGACTGGCTTGACGAGGCCAAGGCACTCGCCGGGCGTCCCACGCTCGACCTGCGTGCCAACACGCTCAAGGCAACGCGCGCCAAGGTTCTGAAGGCACTGGAGCGCAGCGGCGCCGAACCGGCGACGATCGCGCGCAACGGCATCCGCATTCCGGCCGGCGAAGGCGCCTCGCGTCTGCCGAACGTCACCGCCGAGCTCTCCTTCCAGAAAGGCTGGTTCGAAGTTCAGGACGAGGGATCGCAGATCGTCGCCGACCTCGCCTTCCCGCAGGAAGGCGAGCAGGTGCTCGACTATTGCGCCGGCGGCGGCGGCAAGACGCTCGCCATGTCGGCAGCCATGAACAACAAGGGCCAGGTGCACGCCTACGACACCGACCGCAAACGCCTGGCGCCGATCATCGAACGGCTGAAGCGTGCGGGAACGCGCAATGTCCAAGTGCACGAAGCCGCCGACAGCCTGGCACCGCTTGCCGGCCGCTTCGACCGGGTTCTCGTCGATGCGCCCTGCACCGGCACCGGAACCTGGCGTCGTCGCCCTGATACCAAGTGGCGGCTGAACCAGAAGAACCTTGAAGAGCGCATCTCCCAGCAGGAAGAAGCGCTGGCGAGTGCCGCTCAGTTCGTGCGGCCGGGCGGGCATCTGATCTATGTCACCTGCTCGGTCCTTCCCGAAGAAAACGAAGCGCAGGTCTACGGCTTCTGCGACGACAATCCGGAATTCGAGATCCTGTCGGCCGCCGACATCTGGGCCGGGCTGTTCGGCACAGACAAGCCGCAGCCGTGGTCTGCCGACATGAAGACGGTGACGCTGACGCCTGCCTCGACCGGGACGGACGGCTTCTTTTTCTGCCTGATGCAGCGCAAGGCCTGAACGCCTCGCCGGCGGCTTCGGCACACCGTCAAACCGCCGAGATCAGATTGAAAACGTTCTAAACTATACACTTTGACACCAGTTTACTTTTGGTTCATGACAAGTCGGCTCCGGCGGGTCGGCGGGGGATTTCCGACGACCGTTGCCGAGCGATGACGCCGTCCCGCGGTGTCCGTTCCGGTCCCGCCGGGAGAAGAACAGGAGAGGGTCATGACCAAGAATTTCATCCGCGCCGCGGCGCTGGCGCTCATGACGGCAACGTCGACGCTGGCCCTGCAGCCGGCCCAGGCGGCCACCGATGCAGCCGCCGTGGTAAAGCACTACACCGTCGTTGCGCACGCCAAGTTCGAAGATGCGCTGATCACCGCAGAGGCGCTCGACAAGGCGATCGATGCGCTGATCGCGAACCCCAGCGAAGCAACGCTGAAGGCGGCGCGCGAGGCGTGGCTCAAGGCCCGCAACCCCTATCAGGAAACGGAAGTCTACCGCTTCGGCAACGCCATCGTTGACGAGTGGGAAGGCAAGGTCAATGCCTGGCCGCTGGACGAAGGCCTGATCGACTATGTCGATCCGAGCTACGGCAGCGAGAGCGATGAAAACGGCCTCTTCACCGCCAACGTGATCGCCAGCAAGACGATCAAGATCGACGGCAAGGATGTCGACGCCACCAACATCACGCCGGAACTGCTGGCGGGTACGCTTCAGGAAGCTGGCGGCATCGAGGCGAACGTCGCCACGGGCTATCACGCCATCGAATTCCTGCTCTGGGGTCAGGACCTGAACGGCACCAAAGCTGGCGCCGGCAACCGCCCCTACACGGACTACGACACCAAGGCCTGCACCGGCGGCAATTGCGACCGCCGTGCGGCCTATCTGAAGGCCGCCTCCGCGCTGCTCGTCTCGGACCTGAAGGAAATGGTCGCCAATTGGACGCCGGATGGCGCGGCGACCAAGGCCGTCGAAGCCGATCCGAAAGCTGGCCTCACCGCCATCCTGACCGGAATGGGGTCGCTCTCCTACGGCGAACTGGCCGGCGAGCGCATGAAGCTCGGCATCCTGCTGCATGATCCGGAGGAAGAGCACGATTGCTTCTCCGACAACACCCACAACTCGCACCTGCACGACGCCATCGGCATCCAGTCGGCCTATACCGGCGAATATACCCGCGTCGACGGCACCAAGCTGACCGGCGCCTCGCTTTCCGAACTCGTTGCCGCCAGGGACGCGGCACTCGACAAGGAAATGACCAAGGATCTGGCCACCACGGTCGAGAAGATGCAGGCCATGGCCAAGCGCGCCGAAACCGTCGAGGCCTACGATCAGATGATCGGCGAAGGCAATGCCGAGGGCAATGCCACGGTTCAAGCCGCCATTGACGGCCTCGTTGCCCAGGCCAAAACCGTACAACGCGTCATCGCATCGCTCGATCTTGGAACAATTGAGCTTGAAGGTTCCGACAGCTTAGATAATCCTAACGCTGTGTTCCAATAAGTTGAAAAGGCGGGCCGCGTCGCAACAACGCGGCCCGATCTTCGGTCGATGAACGCACGGACTGTCCAATCCCTGTCGCGACAGCTCGCAGCGCTGCTCTGCCTGCTTGCAACGGCTGTTGCCGCGTCTGACGACGCCTACAACCTGCCACTGACACGCGACGATCTTTCCGAATCCGACCGCAGCCGCGTTGAAACCATCGTCCGACCGACAGCCGACTTTTCCAAAGCCGAGCGGTACGAGGCAATGTCCGGCGGCGCCGGGACCTCGATCGCCCCTGTCGACCAGGACAGCTTCACGCTGTTTTCCGCCAATCTTGCCTTCCCGGACGAGGAGGCCTTCAAGCTGGGCGATGCGCTCTTCGAGAAACTCTGGGTGTCGTCGCCCTCCTCGACCCAGGCGTCGGATGGATTGGGACCGCTCTACAACGCCCGGGCCTGCGAAAGCTGTCATCCGCGCGATGGGCGCGGCCGCCCGCCGGAAGGCTCGCCTGACGCCACATCGATGCTCTACCGTCTGGCGCGCGCGCCGCACAATGATCGCGAGCGCGAGATGCTGGCCAACTACGATCTGCTGAACTTTCCCGATCCTGTCTACGGTGGTCAGTTGCAGGATAGCGCCGTTCCAGGACTTGCTGCGGAAGGTCATATGAAGATGACCTACTCCGAGCTGCCGGTGACATTGGCCGATGGCGAACTCGTGTTCCTGCGCAAGCCATCCTACACCGTCACCGACCTTAGTTATGGCGATCTCGACCCGACAACGACGCTCTCTCCTCGCGTAGCACCGCAGATGATCGGTCTCGGGCTGATCGAAGCCATTCACGAGGCCGACATCCTGGCGGGCGCCGATCCCGACGATCGCGACGGCGATGGCATCAGCGGACGCGCGGCCCTTGTCCGCGACCACAGCACCGGCAACATCGTGCTCGGACGCTTCGGCTGGAAGGCCCAAAACCCGACGGTCCGACAGCAGACGGCGGATGCCTTCGCTGCCGACATCGGCCTGTCGACGCCGGATGCCGATCGTAGCTACGGTGACTGTACCCAGGCCCAGGCCGCCTGCCTTGCAATGCCCACCGGCGTGCAGGCGCGCCTTGGTACGGTCGAGGCGCCGGATCCCGTGCTTGGTCTCGTGGCCTTCTACCCCGCCAACCTCGCCGTCCCTGCCCGCCGCCAGGCGAGCTTTCCGAAGACGCTGCGCGGCAAGCGGGTGTTCTACGACATCGGCTGCACGGCCTGCCATCCGCCAAAATTCGTGACCCGCCGAGATGCCAACCGCAAGGCCCAGGCGTTTCAGTTGATCTGGCCCTACTCCGATTTCCTGTTGCACGACATGGGCGAGGGCCTTGCCGATGGCCAGGCCGTGGGCAGCGCAAACGGCAGCGAGTGGCGCACGCCGCCGCTCTGGGGCATCGGCCTGACGAAAGCCGTCAGCGCTCACACATATCTGCTTCATGACGGGCGCGCCCGCAATTTGACGGAAGCCATCCTATGGCACGGCGGCGAAGGCCAGGCTGCCCGCGATGCCTTCGCCCGTCTTTCCACGCGCGACCGCCGTGACCTCATCGCATTTCTGGAGTCCCTTTGATGCCTCACATGCCCACGCTTGCCCTAGGCCTTTTCCTGGCGGCGATAGCGCCGCCTGCCATGGCGCAGGAGGGAAGCCCCTTGTCGCCCCGCATCATCGATGAAGCGGCCGTGCCGGCCGTGATGGCAAAGGCCGTCGACGATTTCATCATCCCCGGCTATCGCAATCTGTCGGACAAGACGGCGGCCCTGAACAAGGCTTCGGCAGCCCTTTGTGAAAACCCTTCGCCGGCGTCGCAGGAGAACGCGCGAACGGCATTTTCCGAGCTGGTGCAGGCCTGGTCGACGGTCGAAATCATCCGCCTCGGACCGGCACTCGAGCAGAACCGCTTCGAACGGTTCCTGTTCTATCCCGACCGCAAGAGCACCGGCCTGAAGCAGGTGCAGGCCATTCTTGCCAAAAGTGACGAGACGGCGACCGACGTCGCATCGCTCAAGGGCAAGAGCGTCGCGGCGCAGGGGCTGGGCGCGCTGGAATACGTGCTCTATGGCAACGGTTCCGAGGCACTTACGAGCAAGGAGGGCGACTTCCGTTGCCGCTATGGCGTGGCGATCGCGCAGAACCTCAACACCATCGCCAACGAATTCCTGACGGAATGGCAAAAGCCCGACGGTATCCAGTCCGCCTGGAAGAAACCGGGGCCCGGAAATCCTCAGTTTCGCGACAGCAAGGAGGCAGCAACCGAGCTGCTCGGCATCTTCGTGCACGGCGTCGAGATGGTGAAGGACCAGCGGTTGAAGCCGTTCTATGCCGGAACGGTCGACGGCAAGCAGGACAAGGGGCATCCCAAGCTGGCGATCTACTGGCGATCGGAAAACACCATGCCCTCGATCGCCGCCAACTTCCGCGGCCTGCAGACGCTGTTCAAGGTAGCGGACATGGAAAGCCTGCTTCCGGAAGACAGCCGCTCCGTCGCCGGTTCGGCGGACTTCGTGTTCAAGTCGGTCATCGGTATCTCGCAGAACGTCGACGGCCCGATCGGCGAGGCGATTGCCGACGACAAGAGCCGCGCCAAGCTCGACTTTCTCACGCTCAACACCGTCGATCTTCTCGACCGGCTGAACAAGGATTTCGGCGGCGCCATCGGCCTTGGCGCCGGCTTCTCCTTTGCCGACGGCGACTAAACGAGAAGCCTCCAGCCGAGGTGTTGACAATCCCCCCGTTTGGGCGCAAAGCGCTCCCGTGTCCGCTCTCGCGGGCACGTTTCACCACAAGGATCAACTTGCAATGAACCCCGACAGTCGAAGTCGAGCCTTCATGCTCACGACCGCTCGGTCCTGATTGATCAGGGCTTCGTGGCGGTCGGATGACTCGCCCTATGGAGCCCAAAATGCTGCGCATCTACAAAAGCCAGAACAGCCACCTCGTGCTCGTCGATATGCTCGACAGCCTTGCCTCGCCGACGCCGGTCATCTGGTTCGATCTGCTCAATCCGTCCGTGGAGGAGACCCGACTGGTCCAGAGCCAGCTCGGCATCGAAATCCCGACCCGTGACGAGATGCAGGAAATCGAGCTGTCCGACCGCCTCTACCAGGAAGACGGCGCGCAGTTCATGACCATGACGGCGGTTGCCAAGCTCGACAGCGATTATCCGGTCAAGGTCCCCGTGACCTTCATCGTCAAGGGCGTGACGCTCGTGACCGTGCGCCATGCCGACCCGAAACCGTTTCAGACCTATGCCAATAGGCTTCAGAAGGCCAACGGCCAGGGCTGCGAAACGGGCGAAATGGCCATGCTGGGGCTTCTCGAAGCGATGATCGACCGCACCGCCGACGCGCTGGAGCGGGCCGGCAGCGAGGTCGACGGCATTTCGCGTGAAGTGTTCCGCAAGACCAATGCCAGCGCTACCAAGAAGACGCGCGACCTGCAGTCGCTGATCGAGCAGATCGGCCAGAAGGGCGACCTTCTGACGATCATCCGCGAAAGCCTGGTCAGCATCGGCCGACTCGTCGCCTATCATGTCGCCCTCGAAGGCATCGGCCCGCGCAAGGCGGCCAAGGAAAGCCGGCAGCGGATCAAGCTGATCCAGCGCGATGCGACATCGCTTGGCGACCACGCGCTGTTCCTGTCGAACAAGATCAACTTCCTGCTCGACGCAACGCTCGGCCTGATCAATCTGGAGCAGAACCAGATCATCAAGATCTTCTCGGTCGCCGCCGTCGTATTCCTGCCGCCGACGCTGGTCGCCTCGATCTACGGCATGAACTTCGAGATCATGCCGGAGCTTCAGTGGCGGTTCGGATACCCCTATGCCCTGGCGCTGATGGTGCTTTCGGCGATCGTGCCTTTCCTCTACTTCAAGCGGCGGGGCTGGCTCTGAAAGAGTAATCTGCTACATCGTAGCGAAAGGACCGGCAGCGGAATTCTGCTGCCGGCCCGACAAAATGGCAGGCGAGAATGGCATGCGCGCCACCACGGGTCTGATCGACCGACGCAGTTTCATCAAGATGGCCGGCGCCGCCTGGGCGGCGACGCTCGGTGCCCGCGGTGCCTTTGCCCTTGAGCGCGCCGACGCGGTGTTTGCCTCCGCCTTCATGGCGCCGGACGGAAGCTACGGCGTTGCCACGTTGACGGAGGCCGGCGAGATCGTCGAGCGCACGGCGCTTCCGGCACGCGCCCATGGCATGGCCTATTCTGCAGCCAGCAGGCGGACGGTGGCCTTTGCCCGCCGCCCCGGCACCTATGCAATGATCCTTGCGACCGACGGCAGCGCCGAACCGGTGGTCGTTGCCGCCGCCGAAGGCCGGCATTTCTACGGTCATGGCTGCTTTTCCGCCGATGGCCGCCTGCTCTACGCCACCGAAAACGATTTTGCCGCCAACCGCGGCATGATCGGCATCTACGATGGTACGCGCAGCTTCGCCCGCATCGGCGAGATTCCGACCTATGGCATCGGCCCGCACGACATGACGCTATCCGCCGACGGCCGGATGCTGGCCATCGCCAATGGCGGCATCGAGACCCATCCGGATTTCGGCCGCACCAAGCTCAATCTCGACCATATGGAGCCGAGCCTGACATTGGTCGATACCGTGACCGGCGCTCTGATCCAGAAGCATACGCTGCCTGGCGAACTCAGACGGCTCTCCACCCGACACGTCGATATCGGCCCGAAAGGCGAGATCTGGTTTGCCTGCCAGTATGAAGGCGCGCGCGACGACCTGCCGCCGCTTGTCGGCCGTTTCTCTCACGGCGAAGATCTCGCTTTCATATCGCTGCCCGAAAGCACGACGGCGGCGCTCGCCAACTATGTCGGCGCCATCGCCGTCAACCGTAACGAGGGACTGATCGGCCTCACCTCGCCCAAGGGCGGTATTGCCGTGACGCTCGATGCCCGCACCGGCGCCGTTTTGAAGGAGCAGCGCGTGACCGATGCTGCCGGCGTCGCCACCGCAGATCACGGTTTTGCCGTGTCGTCCTATGACGGCCGCTTCAAGGATCACCAGAACCGGGTCGCCTGGGACCAGCATATCGTCCGGCTTACAGTGCCGCGCGTCAAACATGACGCGCCAGGGACGCTGTAACACTTTAAACTTGCTGCATAATTTCCTCCTCAAATCGGTTCCGATTTAAGGAATTATGCAGCGGCCGCAGCTGACAGCAGGTCTCAGGCTGAAAACCGGCCCTCGCCGGCGAGCTTTGCCAGATTGTCCCATTGATAGGCGGTCTGGTCGTGGTTGTCACCGCCGAGGCTCACCTGGCCCTGGCCGACGGCGATCGCGCCCAGGCGCTCGTAAAACGCCCTGTTCGGGTTGCTGGAAAGCACCCAGGCAAACAGCGACGCGCCGCCCAGCTCCCGGCAATGGGCCGCCGCGCTGCGCACCAGCGCCGAGCCGATGCCCGCCCCTTGAAACTCCTTGAGGATATAGAGCGCATAGAGCTCGCGATCGAAACGCGGCGGCATCGAGCGGGCTTTGCCATAATTGGCGAAACCGATCACCCTGTTCGTACTCATGTCGACGGCAACCAGGTGGAAAACGTCGGCAACGCGCATGCGCCTGGCATGGCGCACCGCCTGCTCCTCGATGCTCATGGCATCGAGAAAGGCATCGGAGATCAGCCCGCGAAACGTCGATCGCCAGGTTTCGACGATGACGGAAGCGATCATCATGATGTCGTCCGGTCCGGCTGGCCGGATGTCGATGCGGCGAAAGCTTTTCATGGCAGAGATATAGGTGGCGCATGGGCGCTTCGAAACAGCCATCGCTGCTGGAAAGCACTCAAGGGCGCTCTATCTGCCAATGCCATGAACAAAACCATCGTCTACGCGGTCTTCGTCGCAGCCGTTCTCGGTCTCGGCTTTCTCATCGGCTACAACAACATGCCCGGCGAATGGTATCAGTCGCTGGCAAAACCGGCCTTCAATCCGCCCAACTGGATCTTCGCCCCGGTCTGGTCGATCCTCTAGGTGATGATCGGCATTGTCGGCGCCCGCCTGTTTCTTGACCACCGCCGCACCGCCGCGATGCGATTGTGGCTGGCGCAGATGATCCTCAACGTCCTGTGGTCGCCGCTGTTCTCGGCATGCAGGATGTCTCGTCGGCATTGATCGTCATCATTGCGCTTTTGATCGCGGTCGCCGGCGTCATCGTCGCAAGCTGGCGCCGAGACCGCGTTTCGGCTCTGCTGTTCCTGCCCTATCTCGCCTGGGTGGCGTTCGCGACGCTGCTCAACGGCTCGATTTTCCTCATGAATTGAGCTTGTCGCACTGGTCTGGTCATGCCACTGTCCGTCGATCGATACGGAGGCAATGGGGCCTCCCACGACAACCAGGGCCGTATTGACTGATGGACGACAGCGATCCCCCAGATTTCCGCAGACGCATCAGGGAAAGCTTCGCACGACAGGCGGCCATGGAGACGATCGGCGCGGAACTGACGCTGGTCGAGCAGGGCACGGTCGAAATCGAACTGCCCTTCGACGAGAAGCTGACGCAGCAGCACGGTTTCCTGCATGCGGGCGTGATCTCCGCGGCGCTCGATTCGGCCGGCACCTATGCCGCCTATTCCGTCATCGACCCTGATGCCTCGATCCTGACGATCGAATTCAAGGTCAACCTGCTGTCGCCGGGACGCGGCGAGCGCTTCCTGTTTCGTGGCGAAGTCACCAAGCCGGGCACGACGATCATCGTCTCCGACGGGCGCGGCTACGCGATCCGCTCGGACGGACCGGCCAAGCTGATCGCCTCGATGACCGGCACGATGATGGTGATCCGCGGACGCGAGGGTATCGAAGGATGAATTTTGAAATGAAGGACGTCGCCGGCCGCACGGTTCTCTATGTCATGGCGGTCGATGCCGAATACGGCCCTCATCTGAAGGCGCGGATCGCGCCGCTGATGACCGGCGTCGGACCGGTCGAGGCCGCAGTCACCCTGACGAAGACGCTGGCGGGCCTTGCCGCCCAAGACACTCTCCCGGATCTCGTTGTCTCGCTCGGTTCGGCGGGTGCGGCCAAGCTCGAGCAGACCGAAGTCTATCAGGCGATATCGGTCGGCTACCGCGACATGGACGCCTCGGCGCTCGGTTTCGAGAAAGGCGCGACGCCGTTTCTCGATCTTCCCGCCGTCGTTTCGCTGCCGCACCGCATTCCCGGCATCAAGGAGGCCAGGCTTTCGACCGGCGCCAACATCATCTCCGGCATCGCCTATGACGGCATCGACGCCGACATGGTGGAGATGGAGACCTACGCTGTGCTGCGCGCCTGCCAGTCCTTCGGCGTGCCGCTCATCGCGCTTCGCGGCATTTCCGACGGCAAGGCCGAGCTCAAGCACGTGAGCGACTGGACAGAGTATTTGCACGTCATCGACGAAAAGCTCGCCGGCGTCATCGACAGGCTTGAGACCGCGATCGGCACCGGAGAAGTCCGGCTCTGAAAGCCCGGGATTGTCCGGGTGCAATCTAATCGTTGCGCAGAAGACGGGCTTTCATTAAAGGCTCGCCATGATCAAGCTTGTTTGAAGGCCCGACATGACCCAGACAGCCCATCCCGACACCGTTCTCATCGTCGATTTCGGCAGCCAGGTGACGCAGCTCATCGCCCGGCGCGTGCGCGAATCCGGTGTCTATTGCGAAATCGTGCCGTTCCAGTCGGCGGAAGAAGGTTTTCAGCGGCTGAAGCCGAAAGCCGTCATCCTCTCCGGCAGCCCGGCCTCTACCCTCGACATCGGCTCGCCGCGCGCTCCGTCGGTGATCTTCGATTCCGGTCTGCCGGTCTTCGGCATCTGTTACGGCCAGCAGACCATGTGCGCCCAGCTCGGCGGTAAGGTCGAGAGCGGCCACCACCGCGAATTCGGCCGCGCCTTTCTCGAGGTCGAAAAGGACTGCGCACTGTTCGACGGCGTCTGGTCCCTTGGCTCGCGCCACCAAGTCTGGATGTCGCATGGCGACCGCGTCACCGCGATCCCCGAAGGCTTCGAAGTCGTCGCCACCTCGGCCAACGCCCCGTTCGCCTTCATCGCCGACGAGAAGCGCAAGTACTATGCCGTGCAGTTCCACCCGGAAGTGGTGCACACGCCTGATGGCGCCAAGCTGATCGCCAACTTCGTGCACAAGATCGCCGGCATCAAGGGCGATTGGTCGATGTCGGCTTACCGCGCCAAGGCGGTGGACGCGATCCGCAAACAGGTCGGCGACAAGAAGGTGATCTGTGCGCTTTCGGGCGGCGTCGACAGCTCGGTTGCGGCCCTCCTGATCCACGAGGCGGTCGGCGACCAGCTGACCTGCATCCTCGTCGACCATGGCCTGATGCGCAAGGACGAGGCGAAGAACGTCGTTTCGATGTTCCAAGAGCACTACAACCTGCACCTGCTGCACGTCGACGCCTCCGACCGCTTCATCGGCGAACTGGAAGGCGTCAGCGATCCGGAAACCAAGCGCAAGATCATCGGCCGCCTGTTCATAGAGGTGTTCGAGGAAGAGGCGAAGAAGCTCGGCGGCGCGGATTTCCTCGCCCAGGGCACGCTTTATCCCGACGTCATCGAAAGCGTTTCCTTCACCGGCGGTCCGTCGGTGACGATCAAGTCGCACCACAATGTCGGCGGCCTGCCTGAACGCATGAACATGCAGCTGGTCGAGCCGCTGCGCGAGCTGTTCAAGGACGAAGTCCGCGTGCTCGGCCGCGAACTCGGCCTGCCCGACAGCTTCATCGGCCGCCATCCCTTCCCGGGACCGGGCCTCGCCATCCGTTGCCCGGGCGGCATCAGCCGCGAGAAGCTCGAGATCCTGCGCGAAGCCGACGCGATCTATCTCGACGAGATCCGCAAGGCCGGCCTCTACGACGCCATCTGGCAGGCGTTTGCCGTGCTGCTGCCGGTCCAGACGGTCGGCGTCATGGGCGACGGCCGCACCTACGAGTTCGTCTGTGCGCTGCGCGCCGTCACCTCGGTCGACGGCATGACGGCGGACTTCTACCACTACGACATGGAGTTCCTCGGCCGCGCGGCGACTCGCATCATCAACGAGGTCCGTGGCATCAACCGCGTGGTCTACGACGTCACCTCGAAGCCGCCCGGCACGATCGAGTGGGAATGATCTTGGCTGGTCGTGGCGCGCTCTCCGGCGCGCCACGACTGCCTGCAATCGACTGACGACAAGAAGGACTTCCGCGCCACCGGCAGCCGGAGTCCACAAGCTTCAGACAGAAATAGCGTGATTGCTTTCGCCTAGCCAGGCGGCGTCACCGCCGCACGCAAGAGCCGCATGAACAGCCTTGTGTCGTCTCCAAGGCCTGGCTCCGCCCCTCGCATTTCCTTGATGCCGCTCATCGCCGCGAGAATTATGCCGGCAAGGCTGGCGGGTTGGGCTTCGACAGCGCCAAGGTCGATTTCCCCCTTGGCCGCAGCCTCGTGCAAAGCCAGCGACAAAAGATCGAGAAGCCGCTCCCGCGTCTCCAGCGTAATATCGGCGGCCAGCGCCATATTGACCTCGAACAGCTCCCTTGCTTCGGCACTTCCGCCGAAGGGGGCGATCAGTCCCCGCTGAAAGGTGGCGATCGCCGCTTCAATGCGGTCAAAGACGCTCCCCTGCCCCTTCAGCGCCACCTCGACCTCGGCCATCGTCTGCCGGTGCGCGCGCGCCGAACCGGCTCGAAACAGGTCTTCCTTGCTGTTGAAGCTCAGATAGAGCGAGGCCCGCGAGATTCCGGCAGCGCGCGCAATGTCGGCCATCGTCGCCTTGCGAAAGCCAAAGCGCACGAACACCGGCAACGCGGCATCGAGGATGTGCATCGTTTTCTGTTCAGTCGATATCATGCAGACACATTGACACTTCGAGCCCACAGTGTCAAAAAGACAGCTAGACATGTAAAGTCCATTTGTCCAATTCAAGAAAGGCCGCTATTCCGGCATGGCCAGAAGGAACCTTGATGCGCATTGCCGAAACAAAGGACCAGGATGACACCGTGCTGGTCACGGGCATCGGCGGTTTCCTCGCAGGCCATGTCGCCTTGCAATTGCTGGAGCAGGGCTATCGGGTTCGAGGCAGCCTGCGGAACATGGGAAAGTGTGAGGCCGTCCGAAGCCAGCTTGGCGTGCACGCGCCTGGCGAGTTGCAGCGGCTGGGCTTCGTGCAGGCCGATCTCGATGCAGATGATGGCTGGCGTGAGGCCGTCGAAGGGTGCCGCTATGTCATTCACACGGCATCGCCGTTTCCTCCGGGCTTTCCCGAAAATGAGCGGGCATTGATTGACACGGCGCGCGAAGGCGCGTTGCGTGTCCTCAGCGCCGCACGCCGGGCACACGTCGAGCGGGTCGTTCTTACCTCATCGGTTGCTGCCACCAACCACGGCGACGGGCAGGCGCCCTTTACCGAAGAGAACTGGACCGACCCCGAAAGCCCGCGGGCGACGCCCTACTACAAGTCCAAGACTCTGACCGAGCGTGCCGCCTGGGCATTCGCACACGAGGCCGGCCTCGATCTCACCGTCATCAATCCGAGCGTCATCCTCGTCCCATTGCTCGGGTGCGATTTCGGGACCTCCGTCGGATTGATCTACCATCTGATGACCGGTCGCTTCGAAGGCATCCCGCGCTTCGGCTTTTCGGTCGTGGACGTGCGCGACGTCGCCGATGCCCATATCAGGGCGATGACCAATCCTGATGCCGGCGGTCACCGCTTCATCGTCGGCGGTCGATTTTTCTGGCTCAAGGAGCTGGTGGTTCTCCTTGCCCGCACCTTTTCCGAGCATGCCGCGCAACTGCCGGTCGGCGAAGTCCCGGACGAGATCATCAGGACGATGGCATCAACCGATCCCAACGCCCGCACTATCGTTCACGAGCTTAACCGCGACCTGAGCGTGGACGCGTCGAAAGCCAGGCGCCTGCTGAACTGGCACTCACGCCCGGAGGAGGAGTGCATCTGCGCCAGCGCAAGAAGCCTCATTGCCTTGGGATTGGTGCCCGCCGTTTCCGTCGGCAGATAAGATCAACCCCTAGCGGCAAACGTTCACGACATATGGAGATCAAACGATCTCTCATCCCTTCAGACGGAGAATACCCATGACGCAAGCAGCAACCGACACCGCACGACAGATGCATGAGGCCAACGTTCTGCGCGAAACGGAGCGCGCCCGGCTTCGCGCCCTGGTCAGCGCCGATGTCGCGTTAGCACGCCAGTTTCACGCTCCCGACTTCCAGTTGATAACACCGATCGGCGTATCCCTTTCACGAGACGAGTATCTGGGGGCAATCGCGGCCGGCCGGATCAAGTATCAGGCCTGGGAGCCTGCCGATATTGCCGTCCGCCTCTATGAAGGGTCAGCGGTCATCCGCTATCGCGCCCAGCTCGAGGTCGTCTTCGACGGACACAACGTCCCCCGCAGCGACTACTGGCACACCGATGCATACGAGTATCGCGACGACCGATGGATGGTCGTCTGGTCGCAGGCAACCGCAATCCGCTAGCGACAGGCGCGGCAGACGCCCTTGTGCGTTTGCGGAATGGCCGTCGAAAACCCTCAAGGGGCGTGCCGAGGCATGCCCCTTTTGCGTTTCCGAAGTCCGCCCGCCACTTCGGTTCACCTCGGTCCCACACCACCAAAAACAATAGTATTGACTAATCAATCAGTATGCACTAATCATTTGATCATGATTGAAGCCGCACCCATTACCGCCATCATGCGCGCCCTTGCCGATCCGACCCGGCGTGCCGTGTTCGAGCGCATCGCCAATGCCGACGAAATCACGGTGGTCGAGCTGACGCGCGGCAGCGGCGTGACGCAGGGCGCCATTTCGCAGCACCTCAAGTCGTTGAAGCAGGCGGGTCTCGTCACAGAGCGCCCCGAAGGCCGCAACGTCTACTACCGCGCTGAGCCCGAGGGCCTCGAGCCGCTGGTCGACTGGATGAGCCATTACGGCGCCTTCTGGCGCGAACGGTTTGCAAACCTCCGCACTCTCTTGAAGGAGATCGATCCATGAATGAAGTCGTGTTGCAGCCCCATACGCAGGACATCGTGGTCGACGAGGTCTTCCCCCATGCCCCGGAGACGATCTGGAAGACGCTGACGAGCGGCGCCTTGATGAGTCGCTGGATCATGGCTCCGACAGGCTTCGAGCCGGTCGAGGGCAATCGCTTCACCTTTCAAACGACGCCGGCCGGCGAATGGGACGGTGTCATCCATTGCCAAGTGTTGGAAGTGCTGCCGAACGAACGGTTCGTCTATGCCTGGAAGGGTGGGCACGAAGGTAACGCCGGCTATGGTTCGCGCCTCGACACGGTCGTCACATGGGCGCTTTCCAAGGTCGACAACGGAACCCGCCTTCGCCTTGTCCATTCCGGATTCATGACGCCGAAGAACGACACAGCTTTCAAGAACATGAGCCAGGGCTGGAAGAAGGTCCTGTCGCAGATCGGCGCCGTGACCGACGAACAGGGCTGATCGCGCCGCGCAGACTGCGACGCAGTTTGCAGGCTGAACCGGTATGACGTCAGATCGTCACGCGCGCCGATCGGCTGAGCCGGCCAAAAAAATTGCAATGGAAGAGAACGGCGGGCGGCGCCGATTGCTGCCGCACGCCTGCTTCCCCGTACCCAACCCAGGAGGAATGAGATGAGCAAGGCCTATATCGGAGGATGCGCCTGCGGCGCGATCCGTTACGAGATCTCAGGAGAACCGATTTTCTCGAACGATTGTCAGTGTCGCGACTGCCAGCGCGAGAGCGGCACCGGGCACGGATCGCACCTGAGCTTCAGGCGAGACGGGGTGAAGCTCGAAGGCAAGGCGACGCTCTGGGACATGGTCGCCGACAGCGGCAATGTCAAAACGCGGGCCTTTTGCCCCACCTGCGGTTCGCCGGTCTATATGACCTTTGCCGCAATGCCCGACGTCTTCACTGTGCGCGCGGCGAGCCTCGACGATCCGAGCCGCTACAAGCCGGACGCCGTCACCTATGGATCACGCGGCTATCCCTGGGATCGCCTCAACCCGTCGCTGCCGATGTTTGACAAGATGCCGCCGGTGTAACGGCCCCGGGGAAGGACATCGGAGGTTTTTCGAGGCAGCACCTGGGCGTGCCCTCCCGGCATCCCCATCTGCTAACGATCAAAGAAAAAAACGATGTGCGGTGAAGCAACCAATCGACTTGCTGTTGATGGAGGGTCGCATGCCGATCGATCAGTTTTCTTTGGACCTGGGGTCGCCGCCGCCACGCCGGCCGATCGACCTGCTCTACTTCGCCATACTTCCTGACGCTGCCGCCGCCGACACGGCTTTGCGCTTGGCGGCAGACGATCAGGAGAGGCACGGGGCTGCGGGCGAGATCTACGATCCCGACCGACTGCACGTCTCTCTCCACCGGGTGTGGAAGGAGCCTGGACTGCCGGATGAGGCCATCCGCTACGCCATGCGCCTCGGCGCATGCGTCGACGCGGCATCGTTCGACATCCGGTTCGATCGGCTCGTCAGTATCGACCAGGGTCGTCAATACCCGAGGACATTGACGTGCGGAAACGGAAACGAACTGCTCGATGACCTGATGATCCAGCTTTCCGACGGCAAGACTCTAAAAGGCGAAGTCGTTCCGCACATGACGCTTTATTACGGCGATCGCTCCGCGCCCTACACGGACCTGCGGACGCCCATCACCTGGACGGCGCTTGACTTTGCACTGGTTCACACCCGCAAGGGCTTGGGCGAAACCAAGGTTCTCCGGCGCTGGCCGCTTTCAAGGCGGGCGTAAACCGGAGGCCTCGAGGCGACGGTGAAGGCAATCCGCAGTTTTCTCGATACAGAGTGATTTGGGGCGTCGGGCGCAAGGTTTTTGCGCCGGCTCTTTGCGCGTCGTAGCTGGCCGCGGCGCGACCGCCGTCAAGCCCCGGTTGGACCTCAGGTCGGAGGGATGAAGGGCTGACTGATCGTCTGGAACACGGTCAGTGCCTCCATCCTTTCCCCGTGCGCCCGCAAGGCGGGATAGCTGGAAATCGCGATCAGTTCGGGATGGACCTCGCACAGGAAACGCAGCACCACCGCCACGGCGATATCGGCATGGCCAATGCGCTCCCCGAACCAGAACTCCGAAGCGCCCTCCGACCGGCCGGCCTCCAGGACGGCAAGCGTCGCTTCGATCTGGCTGCGGCAGCGATCGACCCAGAGGGCCGAGACTTCGCCGTGCAGGCGTTTCTCGTAGAAAAGGCTGACGGCCTTGTCGCCGAGCCCTGTTGCGAGGGCAGCAATCTTCAGCGCCCGGTGCCGGGCAGGTTCGGACCTTGGAAACATCGCGCGATCATCGGGAACAAGCCCGTCGAGATAATCGAGAATGATGTGGCTATCGATCAACGCGGTACCATCGTCCAGCACCAGCGTCGGCACGCGTGTCAGCGGGTTGTAGGAGCGAAGCCTGTCAGCATCGCCGAAGGAAGACCAGGGGCGATGCTCGAACTCGATGCCGTAGAGGGTGAGCGCGATGCCGACGCGGCGGACGAAGGGAGAATCATATTGGCCGATCAGGATCATGCGCGGGTTCCCATCTGGTGCGAATGCCGCCAGAAGACAACGGTTACGCGGTGAAAGTCAAAGCCTTGCTCGGTCGCTGCCCAGGAAGTGCTCCCCGTTTCTAGCCACTTGCAGACGCTATCGGGAATGCCGATAAGCCTTCGACACGAGACAAGCGGGGAGACCATGGACATCTCGGAAATCATCATCGCCGGCGACACCGCAGGCATCGAATGGCGACTGCCGGTCTTCCGTTTCAAGGGCAAGAGCCCCGACGCGCCGAAGACCTATATCCAGGCAGCGCTGCACGCCAACGAACTGCCCGGTACGGCGCTTGCCCATTTCCTCCTGCAGATGCTGGCCGAGGCAGAGAAGAACGGCGCTATTCTCGGCGACATCACCGTCGTGCCGCAGGCAAACCCCATCGGCACTGCGCAATCGCATTTCGGCGAACTGCAGGGCCGTTTCGATCTCGGTTCGCGCACCAATTTCAACCGCGACTTTCCGCTGATCGCACTCGGCGAACGCGATAGCCTTCTGACCGATCTCGATCGCTACTCGGCGACGGATCGCCTGAAGCGGCAATTGCTGCATATGGCGCTCGGCTCCGAGCTGATGCTCGACCTGCACTGCGACGACGAAGCGCTGCAATATGCCTATATCGATGACGCCTTCTGGCCGGAAGCCGCCGACCTCGCCGCGGCGCTCGACATGGAAGCGGTGTTTCTTTCCGATGGCGAAAGCTCCGCCTTCGAAGAGGCCGTCGCCTACGCCTGGAAGTATGAGACGGCGGGGCAGAAGAAGACGCAACTGCCCGGGCGACTCTCCGTCACGGTCGAGCTTCGCGGCACACGCGACGTCTATCCCGATATAGCACGCAAGGACGCCGAAGGCCTGTTGCGCTTCCTCGCTGCGCGCGGCGTTGTCGCCGGCGACAGGGCAGCACTTCCCGCCTTCAGTGGCATCGTCGCGCCGCTCGACAACATCGAAATGCTCCGCGCACCGGCGCCCGGCGCCATTCTCTTCCACCGCGATATCGGTGACAAGGTGAAGGCGGGTGATCTGCTGGTGACGATCCTCAACCGCCCCGGACAACCGGATGGCGCCATCGAAGTTCGCGCGCCGCAAGATGGGCTGATCGTTACCCGGGTATCGACAAGGCTCGCCCGTCGCCGCTCGGACCTGATGAAGATTGCCTGCGCAACCGCTTCCAGCGCCGCACGCAAGCCGGGGCCACTGGAAGCTTAGAAAGCCCGCACCGTGGCTTTTATCCGGAACGTCCGCAGGGCGTTCCGGTCTTCACGGCGCCATCGTGGCGGTCATCTTCGGACTGTCGAGCAGGATGGTCGAGCGCAGCGTCTTGATCTCGCCGATCTGCTCGAACTCGCTCCACAGCAGCCGCTTGTAGTCGGCGACATCGCGCACCGCGATCTTCAGCAGGAAGTCGAAATCGCCGGCGACGGTGTGACACTCCACCACCTCGGGCATGCGCGACACCAACTCGATAAAGCGTTGTCCTACCTTGCTTGCGGTTCGCTCCAGCGTGACTTCAAGAAAGGCTTGAAGGCCGACGCCCGCCGCCTTCGGGTCGACGACGACCGTTTGCCGGATAACGCCTGCCGAATAGAGCCGTGCCAGCCGGCGCGAAAGCGGTGCCGGCGATAGGCCGACCCGTGCGGCAAGCTCATTGTTGCTTCGCGACGCATCTTCGACAAGCAGCCGAATAATCCGCCTGTCGATCGCATCGATTTCGGTCGCTCCACGCTCGGCCACGGGACAGCCCTCCCCTCGCATTTTCCACGATCTGAGCAAATCAGCAAAAGAAATGCATCGATCGACGCAATTCCATCTATGCGAATATTGTCTCCGTGGCAAATGCGGCGTCGATTTTGCGCGATCGTTGCCTTAATGAAGAAGCCTGTCGAGCGGTCGGAAGGTGCTACCGGCACGACCTTCTCGACCGCTGATCGCTACTCTGTCACTGCCAAGGGGGAATTCCGGCATGTTCGACGCTCTGACCCGCCAACCCGACGATCCGTTGTTGGCCCTGATCGGGCTCTATCGCAAGGATGAGCGCCCTGGAAAGGTCGATCTCGGGGTCGGCGTCTATCGTGACGAAACCGGCCACACGCCGATCTTCCGCGCGGTCAAGGAAGCGGAAAAGCGGCTTCTCGAAACGCAGGACAGCAAGGCCTATGTCGGCCCCGAAGGCGACCTCGTCTTCGTCGATCATCTCTGGACGTTGGTCGGCGGCGACACGGTCAACCGAAGCCATCTTGCCGGTGTGCAGACGCCGGGCGGCTCCGGCGCGCTCCGGCTTGCGGCCGACCTCATCCGCCAGATGGGCGGCAAGCGCATCTGGATCGGACTGCCGAGCTGGCCGAACCATGCCAGCATCTTCAAGGCAGCGGGCCTTGAGACAGCCGGCTATCCGTTCTTCGACGTGCCGTCCCAGACCGTGCTGTTCGACAATCTGATGAGCGCGCTCGAAGGTGCTTCCGCCGGCGATGCCGTGCTGCTGCATGCCGGCTGCCACAATCCGACGGGTGGCGTGATCACCGAGGCACAGTGGCTGGAGATCGCCGCGCTCGTCGCCGAACGCGGCCTGCTGCCGCTGATCGACCTTGCCTATCAGGGCTTCGGCCGTGGACTGGACGAGGACGTTGCCGGCCTTCGCCACCTCATCGGCATCGTGCCGGAAACCCTGATTGCCGTGTCCTGCTCGAAGTCGTTCGGGCTCTACCGCGAGCGCACCGGCGCCATCTTTGCCGTGACCACCTCATCCGCGTCGGCCGACACGGTCCGCTCCAACCTCGCCGGGCTGGCGCGCACCAGCTACTCGATGCCGCCGGATCACGGTGCTGCCATCGTGCGCACCATCCTGTCGGATGCCGAACTGGCGCACGACTGGAGAGAAGAACTCGAAACGATGCGCCAGCGCATATCAGGCATTCGCCGCTCGCTTGCCGAAGGCTTGCGGGACCGCTGGCAGGCGCTCGGCGCCATCGCCGGCCAGGAGGGCATGTTCTCGCTGTTGCCGCTTTCGGAAGCGGATGTCATGCGGCTCAGGAACGAGCACGGCATCTACATGCCGGGATCCGGTCGCATCAATATTGCCGGACTGAAGACGGCCGAAGTCGATGACGTCATCGGCAAGTTCAAGAACCTCTAGGGACTGAAAAGAAATGAAGGCCGAGCGAATGATCGATGCAACGGAAGTGCCCGCCGAGCGCCACCGCCTCTATGAGGATGCGCTGGCGATCCTGACGGGCACGCTGATCATGTCGCTCGGCGTCATCATCTACAGCAAGGCGATGCTGCTGACGGGCAGCACCTCCGGCCTTGCGCTTCTCTTGCAATATGCGACCGGCGCGCAATTCTGGCTGGTGTTCTCGCTGATCAATCTGCCGTTCTATGTGCTGGCGATCAAACGGCTCGGTTGGATGTTTGCGCTGCGCACCTTCCTTGCGGTCACCCTGGTGGCGCTGTTTTCGAAGTTGACGGCAGGATGGGTGGAATTCGCCAGGCTGGAGCCGATCTACGCGACCGTTGTCGGCGGCGGGCTGATGGGCACCGGCCTGCTGATCCTCTTTCGCCACCGCACCGGGCTTGGCGGCATCAACATTCTGGCGATCTATCTGCAGGAGAAGTTCGGCATCCGCGCCGGTTATTTCCAGCTTGCCGTGGATCTTGCGATCCTTGCAGCCGCCTTCTTCGTGCTGCCTCCGGCCAACCTCGTTCTCTCGGTGGTCGGTGCTGCCGTCGTCAACATGACGCTTGCCATCAACCACAAGCCGGGGCGCTACGCCGGCGTGACCTGAGACACCGGCAAGGTCTTCCCTCTCTCTGAGAGGGAGGCTATCACTCCCAGCACGAATTTGCCGCGAGGCAGGAAAGGCATGGGAATGACGGTCACGATCTACGGCATCAAGAGTTGCGACACGATGAAGAAGGCGCGCACCTGGCTCGAAGGCCAGGGCATTGCCTATCGCTTCCACGACTACAAGGCCGAAGGGATCGATCGCGCCCATCTCGATCGCTGGTGCAAGGAGGCAGGCTGGGAGATCGTGCTCAACCGCGCCGGCACCACCTTTCGCAACCTGGCCGATGCCGACAAACAGAACCTCGATGCCGACAAGGCGATCGCGCTGATGCTGGCGCAACCCTCGATGATCAAGCGCCCGGTGCTCGAGGCCAACGGCAATCTGCTGATCGGCTTCAAACCGGACCTCTACGAAACCCTGTTCGACAAGGCGAACGCCTGACGCCTGGAGCGGCACGATGTCCAAGACCACCCGCGCGACGCAGACACTTGCCAAGGCCGGCGTTGCCTTCACCGTCCACACCTACGACTACGACCCGAACGCCGAACGCGTTGGCCTGCAGGCGGCGGAAGCGCTCGGCGAGGATCCGAGCCGGGTGCTGAAGACGCTGATGGCCGAGGTCGACGGCAAGCCGGTCTGCTGCGTCGTGCCGTCCGATCGCGAAGTCAGCATGAAGAAACTGGCCGCAGCCTTCGGCGGCAAGTCGGCAGCGATGATGAAGCCGGTCGATGTCGAACGTCTGACCGGGTATCATGTCGGCGGCATCAGTCCGTTCGGACAGAAGAAGCTGGTGCCGACCGCGATCGAAGAGGCTGCCCTTGCTGAAGCGCAGGTCTACATCAACGGCGGCCAGCGCGGCCTTCAGGTGCGGCTTGCGCCCGGCGACGCAAGGGCTGCGCTGAAGGCCGTGGCGGCGCCGCTGATCGCCTGACGCTCGCCATCAAAACATCATGGACGCCCGCTAGACCTCAAATTCTCGAGGTCTTTGAAAGCTGTCCATGTTGTCCGGATTGATCCTGCGCTCGAAGCGCTTCGCCCGCCGCCTCACCATTGCGATCGCGGTCGTCGCGTCAGCAGCCGTGCTTTACCTGACGGCGCTGCAATGGACCGGCAATTTCCACACGCTCGTTGCCGGCGAAGTCTACCGGTCGGCGCAGCCGAGCTCGAGTTCGATCGCCGCCTATTCCAAGGCCTACGGCATCCGCACCATCCTCAACCTGCGCGGCGAACACAGCGATGCGCGCTGGTATCGCGACGAAGCGGCGGCCGCCGAGCGCAACGGCATCCGCCTCATCAATTTCCCGATGTCGCCGTCTTCAGCCATCAGCCTGAAGGAAACGGAAGCGCTGATGGCGATCCTGCGCGACGCTCCGAAGCCGCTTCTGATCCATTGCAAGGCCGGTGCCGACCGGACCGGCCTGGTCTCGACGATCTACCTGCAGCAGATTGCGGGCGTGGATGAAGAAACGGCCGAATGGCAGCTATCGCCGATCTACGGGCATGTGGCGCTGCCCTATCTCTCCTCGACCTTCGCGATGGATGAAACCTGGGAGGCGCTGGAGAAATCCTTCGGCCTCGACAGCTAGAGTTCTACCGGAGCTTGGTGAGTAGGCTCGCCAATTGCTGCGCGTCGTCCGCACTCAGTTTCGCGCCGACGTGAGCCTCGATCGAGCTGGAATAGACTTGCCACATGCGCGCGCGCATCGCGCGCCCCTTGTCGGTGATGACCACCCAGCGTCCGCGCCCATCCGCATCAAATGCCTCGCGCCGGACCAGCCCTTCCCGTTCGAGCCGATCGATCAAGCGCGAGAGATTGTACTGGGCAAGCAAAGTGCGGGACTCGATCTCGAAGGGGCGCAGCTTGCCGTCCGCGGCCTGCACCAGTTCCCAGAGCACGTCATACCAGCCGAGCGGCGGCAGACCGGCCTTCTTGAAGTCGGCTTCGATCGCCGAAAGCACGCGCCGCTGCGCGCGCATGAGGCCGATCCAGGCCTGGGTGACAGCCGGGGTCGGGCGCGGCTCTGCATTCTCGGAAAAATCGTTCATAGATGCAATTACATCGATCTTGAAACCATTGGCAAGCATACATACATGTAAATGCATCTACTTTAAACCGCACCGGAGATCGCCCATGAGCAGTACCCTCACCTTGATCAGCCATCATCTCTGCCCCTATGTGCAGCGGGCCGCCATCGCGCTTGCCGAAAAAGGCGTCGCCTTCGATCGCGTCAACATCGATCTCGCCGCCAAGCCGGACTGGTTCCTGAAAATTTCGCCGCTCGGCAAGGTGCCATTGCTGCAGATCCCGCAGGAGACGGGTGAGGCAGTGCTGTTCGAAAGCTCAGTGATCTGCGAGTACCTCGAGGAGACGCAGGCCGGTGCGAGACTGCATCCGGCTGACGCCTTGGAACGGGCGCGCCACCGCGGCTGGATGGAATACGGCTCATCAATCCTCTCTGACCTCTGGGGTTTTGAGACCGCCGCGGATGCCGCCACGTTCGCGCAGAAGCGCCAGGCGATCGCGGTGAAATTTGCAACGGTCGAAACCGTGCTCGGCGACGGCCCCTATTTCGCCGGAGCGGACTTCTCCCTGGTGGATGCAGTCTTTGCGCCGATCTTCCGCTATTTCGACCTTTTCGACACACTGGCCAACCACGGGATCTTCAACGGCCTTGCCCGCGTTTCCGCGTGGCGGCAAGCCCTGGCGGAACGGCCGAGCGTCAGGAAAGCGGTGGCCGCGGATTACGGTGAGCGTTTGATGGCCTTCCTGAAGCACCACGACGCCTATCTGCTGCGCGCGCAATAGGGCGGAGTGGCGTCGAGCGCCGGGCCTTCTTTTTCGGTGCGCGCCGTCCTATGACGGGTGCAAACCTGCCGGAGGAGAAGTGCCCGTGCCTGATATGACGTCGACCCTGACGATATTGCAGCCCTACCCCGGCATCTTCGCCTATTACGACGGGCGGATCGCCGGGACCCGGCTGCACTCCGACGGACCAAACTGGCTGGACGATGGCGCCTATGCGCTGGGCGTCGCGTCCTATGCGATCGTCGATGGCGGTGACGCGCTCGTCTACGACACCCACATCTCCGTGCCCCATGCAGAAGCCATCCGCGCTCACCTCGAAAGCCTCGGCGTGACCTCGATCCGGGTCGTGCTCAGCCATTGGCACAAGGACCACGTGGCGGGAAACGCGGCCTTTGCCGATTGCGAGATCATCGCATTGGCGTTGACGGCGGCACGGCTCACAGAGAACCGCGAGAAGATCGAAACGGCGACGCCGCCGATCCATCCGCTCGTCATGCCCAACCGCCTGTTTGAAAACAGGCTTGAGCTGAAGGTCGGGCAGCGGAAGGTGGAACTGCATCATTTCGCCATTCACAGCGCCGATGGCAATGTCCTCTGGCTGCCGGAGGAAAAACTGCTGCTGGCCGGCGACACGGTGGAAGACTGCGCCACCTTTATCGCCGAAGCAGAGCATGTCGCCACGCATATCGCCGAACTCAAGCGCCTGCGCGACTGGCCGATCGCGCGCATATTGCCGAGCCACGGCGATCGCGAGCGTATTGCTACGGGTGGCTACGGGACGGATCTGATCGACGCGAACCGAAGCTATCTCGACCGTTTGCTGGACGCGGCCGCGGGCGAAACCGCGATCGGGCCACTCAAGGACTTTGCCGCCGATGAGATCACCGCCGGCTCGATCCTCTATTTCGAGCCCTATGAGGAGGTTCACGACAGCAATGTCACCAGAATGCGCGCGGCGACCACGGCCATTTGACGTTTGCAACCGTCAGCCTTCATTTTCGCCGCAAAGCGCACTAAGTTTTGTTCTTCCGATTTCATAGAGACAGGCAGATCATGCCCTACCCCGCCAACACCCCCACTCCGATCGATCCGGTCAAACTCGACAAGCTCGCGGAAGTCGCCATCAAGGTCGGCCTGCAGCTGCAGAAGGGCCAGGACCTGGTGATGACGGCGCCGATTGCCGCCATGCCGCTGGTGCGCGACATCACCAAGCACGCCTATAAGGCCGGCGCCGGTCTGGTGACCACCTTCTATTCCGACGAGGAAACGACGCTTTCCCGCTATGCCTATGCGCCGGACGAAAGCTTCGACCGGGCCAGCGACTGGCTCTATGAAGGCATGGCCAAGGCCTTTGCCGGCGGCGCGGCGCGGCTCGCCATCTCCGGCGACAACCCGATGATGCTGGCCGCCCAGGACCCGGGCAAAGTCGCGCGCGCCAACAAAGCCAATTCCATCGCCTACAAACCGGCGCTCGAAAAAATCACGAACTTCGACATCAACTGGAACATCGTCTCCTTTCCGAACCCCTCCTGGGCGCGGCTGGTGTTCCCCAACGATCCCGAGCCGATCGCGGTGGAAAAGCTGGCCAACGCCATCTTTGCCGCTTCGCGCGTCGATCTCGACGATCCGGTCGCCGCCTGGAGCGCGCATAATGCCAACCTGGCGCGACGCTCCGCCTGGCTCAACGGCGAACGCTTCGCCTCGCTGCATTTCACCGGCCCCGGCACCGACCTCGTCGTCGGGCTGGCCGACGGCCATCTCTGGTGCGGCGGCGCGTCGGAAGCGAAAAACGGCATCATCTGCAACCCGAACATTCCGACCGAAGAGGTCTTCACGACGCCGCACGCGCTGCGCGTCGAGGGATATGTCTCCAGCACCAAGCCGCTGTCGCATCAGGGTACGCTGATCGACAACATTCAGGTCCGGTTCGAAGGCGGACGTATCGTCGAGGCGAAGGCATCGCGCGGCGAGGAAGTGCTGAACAAGGTGCTCGATACCGACGAAGGCGCGCGCCGGCTCGGCGAAGTGGCGCTTGTGCCGCATTCCTCGCCGATTTCGGCAAGCGGCATCCTGTTCTACAACACCCTGTTCGACGAAAACGCCTCGTGCCATATCGCGCTCGGCCAGTGCTACTCGGGCTGCTTCGTCGACGATACCAGCCTGACGCCGGAGCAGATCCGCGCCCAGGGCGGCAATTCGAGCCTGATCCACATCGACTGGATGATCGGCTCCGGCCAGGTCGATATCGACGGTCTGCGCGCCGACGGCAGCCGCGTGCCGGTCATGCGTCAGGGCGAGTGGGCTTGACGCAGTTTGGCGTCATCGGTGGTGGCGGCTGGCTGGGCAAGGCCCTGCTGCTGCCGCGCTTGCCGATGGTGTGATCGCCGGGGAGGCGTTGACCGTCTCCTCGCGCACTGGCGCCGTCTCGGGCTTCGAACCTTGGCCGGGTGTCCGCCAGACGAAAAACAACGCCGCGCTCGCCGCCGATGCGGATGTGGTGATGCTGTCCGTGCGCCCCCAGGATCTGGACGCCATCGCGCTCGATCTCTCGGGCAAGCTGGTCATTTCGGTGATGGCGATGGTTTCGCTTGCCGACCTTGCCGACCGCTTCAACGCCCGTCGCATGATCAGGGCGATGCCGAACGCTGCCGCCGAAAGGCGGCTGTCCTTCACCCCATGGCTTGCGAGCCCCGATGTGACGGATGCGGACTGCGCTTTCGCCGAAAGGCTTTTCCAAGCGTCCGGCAAGTCGCAAAGGATCGCGACGGAAGCGGAGCTCGACTATTTCACGGCGCTGACCGGCTCCGGCCCCGCCTTTCTTGCCGCCTTTGCCGATGCAATGATCTGCGATGCCGTGACGAAAGGCATCGAGGGGAGTGTCGCCGAGAGCGCGGTACGCCAACTTTTCCTCGGCGGCAGCACCTTGCTCTTCGAGAGCAGGCAGACGCCGGCCGAAATCGTGCAAACCTTTCTAGACTACGCCGGCACGACCGCAGCCGGGCTTGAGGCCATGGCTGCCGCCGATATCCGCACGCCGATCGCCCGGGGTTTAACGGCCGCCGCGGCAAGGGCGGCGGCTGGCCCCGGCAACGGAGACCTCGGTTAGGCTTTTCCGCAGGGCGCCTGCCTTGTCCAACCTCAGCGCTTGCCCGGACAGGTGGAGCGAACTGCAGGCTCTCCGTTTACGCACGGGCCGGGCGAACCCGGGGCGCCAATTGCGCCCGCTGACTCAGCCACACGCTGACGAGCACGACGAGAATGCCCATAGCCTGGACCGGCGTCAGGCGTTCGTCGAGAACGCCCCAGCCGAGCAGGATCGCGACGACCGGGCTCAGGAAGCCGAGCGGCGCCACGGCCGAGGGCTCGAGGCGCGACAGACCCCGGAACCAGAGCAGATAGGTGAAGGCAGCGCCGATCAGACCGAGATAGGCAAGGCCGGCGACGTTCGCCGCCGTCAGGGCCGGCAGGGCCGGCTCGAAGAAGAGAGCCACGGGCACCAGCAGCAATCCGCCGGCGGCGAGCTGCCAGGCGGTGAAGGTCAATGGCGGCACCGGCGGCGCCCAATGGCGGCTCAAAACCGTGCCGAAGGCCATGGAAACGGCACCGGCAAGGCCGGCGACGACGCCGAGCGGATCGAGCGTTGCACCCGGCGTCAGCACGAGCAGGCCGACGCCGACGATGCCGGCGACGCCGGCAACGATGCTGAGCGCGCGGATCGGCGAGCCGAGAAAGACGCGCGACAACAGGATGACGATCAGCGGCTGGATCGCGCCGACGGTGGCGGCGACGCCGCCGGGCAACCGGTAGGCGGACACGAACAGCATCGCCCAGAAGAACGAGAAATTGAGCGCGCCGAGCAGGAACGTGCGCGGCCACCAGATGCCTGAAGGCAGCTGGCGGACGATGAGGAGGAGCAGGAGCCCCGCCGGCAGGGCGCGCAACATGGCGACCGTCAAGGGGTAACCCGGCGGCAGCAGTTCGGTCGTGACCAGATAGGTGCTGCCCCAGATGGCAGGCGCCAGGGCGGTCAGGGCAAGGTCGGTATTGCGGTTGGCGATCATGTCTTGGCCTCAAGTATCTCTACATCAAGATATATCCGTTATAACCGATATTATCTTGACGTCAAGATATCGTCGCCTTACGGATTTCGAACGAACGGATGGAGGTTGGGATGGATCACGTCGACAGGATTCTAGCGCAGTGGCAGCGCGAAAGGCCGGACCTGGATATCTCAGCCATGGGTCTTCTCGGCCGCTTCACGCGGCTGCGCAACCATATCGGGCGCGAGATCGAAAAGACCTTCGCCGAGCGCGGATTGACCTCGGCCAGCTTCGACGTGCTTGCGGCCCTGCGGCGGTCCGGACCACCCTTTCAGCTCTCGCCCGGCGACCTGCTGGCAACCACCATGGTCAGTTCCGGCACGATGACGAACCGCATCGACCAGCTGGAAAAGCAGGGCCTCGTCCAGCGGCTCGACAATCCAGATGACCGCCGCGGCGTGATCATTGCGCTGACGCCGGAAGGTCTGGAACGCGTCGACGAGGCTGCGACCGCGCATGTCACCAACCAGCATCGCGTCGTTGCAAGTCTTGCGCCGGACGAGCGCGAAGCGCTCGATGCGCTGCTGCGAAAGCTGCTCGCAACCTTCGAATAGAGCTGGCGATCAGATGCGTCCGGCGAGTTGCCGCACGCGCGCAAGGTGACGCTTGCGCTTCCCGTCGGTCGCCCGGTCCATATCGTGCAGGCTGACCATCCGGAAATCGAGGCCCCTGGCGCAGAAGGCGGCGATTCCGCGCTTCAACAGCCGCCGCACGGGGTTGCCCATATAGAGGTGCACCACCCACCAGGGCGACCCCGTTGTCGTCAGCGCCCAGAACAGCTTGATGTTCTTTAGCCGCGGGATGATGCGGCCGCCGGCCGGATCGTTGTCGAAGGCGACTCCCGGCACAAAGACCCGATCGAAGAAACCCTTGAGGATCGCCGGGAAATTGAACCACCATTGCGGAAAGACCAGGACGATCCCGTCCGCCGCCTGCAGCCGCGCGATCCACCCGGCCGTCAAGCTGGCGTCGTAGCTGTCGGTGAAATAGCTGCCGCGCTCCGCCTTGCTCAATCTCGGATCGAAGTCCTCGCGATAGAGATCGAGCAGATCGACGGAATGGCCCCCGGCAACAAGCGCCTGCTGCGCTTCGCGGGCGACGCTGGCGGCAAAGCTGTCTTCCAACGGGTGGGCAAGCACGAGCAGAATACGCATCCGTTGTTCCTACTGCATGAGCCTTAAATCAAAATCAGAATACGAAAAACGTACCGTACCGCTGCCGGAGCCATACACGACAAGTGGACTTGGGCAAAAATAAACTCCGCGTTGCCAAAGCCAGGCGTGCCGCGACACCGGACCCCGAAGGCGTTGCTAGAACAGGCTGCCCTGCTTCGACGGGTCGCCGCTGGGACCGCCGGCTTTCGGCTGCTTCTTCCTCGTGACCGCCTGGGCTGACGGCTCGCCACCCTCGCCGGCGATGGCTGAAACGCTGCCGTCGGCAAATTCCAGCGACAGCGCCATGCCCGGCAAAACGGCAGCGGCCTGGCGAACGGGCCCACCCTCCCCGTCGCGCACCAGCGCAAAGCCGCGCTGCAGGACGTTGCGATAGGAGAGCGATTGCAGGATACGGTCCTGCGCTGCGATGACACCCGTCAATCGGCGGATATCCGTGCGGATCGCCGCGTCGGAGCGCGCGACGAGGCCGGCGACACGATCCGTCGAGCGGTGGATCTGGGCCAGCAGGCGCGACGGCAGCGCGCGCAGCGACGCATCCGCCGCCGATACGCGCGACTGCCCACGATGAACCTGTCGTTCGATGACGCGCTCGGCGCGGTTCATCGCATCGCTTATCCGTTGCCGGCGATCGCCGAGCCGTGCCTTGACCAGGTCCGGCCGCAGCTCGGTGGAGGCGCGCTCGAACAGCCGGCGCTTGTTCGCGGTGTTCATCATCAGGCCGCGCCCGAGACCGAGGGCAGCCTCATCGAAACGGCGGCGCGGCAGCGCCAGCAACTGATCGAGTGACGGCAGCGCGCGGGCCAGCGACCGCACGGCCTGGCGGCGATTTTCCATCTGCCTTGCCATGCCGGCCTTCAATCGCGCCGAAAGGCCGGAAACTTCCGCCTCCAGATCGGCTTTAACCGGCACGGCCATTTCCGCCGCCCCCGTCGGTGTCGGCGCACGCTGGTCGGCGGCATAGTCGATCAGCGTCCAATCGGTCTCGTGACCGACGGCGGAAACCAGCGGGATGGCAGAGGCCGCCGCCGCGCGCACGACCGCCTCATCGTTGAAGCCCCAGAGATCTTCGAGGCTACCGCCGCCGCGCGCGACGATCAGGACATCAGGGCGGGCGATCGGCCCGCCGGGTTCACATTCGTTGAAGCCGCGAATGGCCGCCGCCACCTCGTCTCCGGAGCCTTCACCCTGAACCCGCACCGGCCACACGACGACATGCACAGGGAACCGGTCGGCGATGCGGTGGAGAATATCGCGAATGACAGCGCCGGTCGGCGAGGTGACCACGCCGATCACGCTGGGCATATAGGGCAGCGGCCGCTTGCGTGCCGCGTCGAACAGGCCCTCGGTGGCGAGCTTGCGCTTGCGCTCCTCCAGCAGGGCCATCAATGCGCCGGCACCGGCCGGCTCCAGCGTCTCGATGACGATCTGATATTTCGACGAACCGGGGAAGGTCGTGACCTTGCCGGTGGCGATCACTTCCATGCCCTCTTCCGGGCGGAAGCGCAGCCGCGAGAAGGTGCCCTTCCAGATTACCGCATCGATGCGCGCCCGATCATCCTTGAGCGCGAAATAGGCGTGCCCCGAAGAATGCGGCCCACGATAGCCCGAGATCTCGCCGCGCACGCGGACCTGATCGAAGGCCTGCTCGACCGTTCGCTTGATCGAACCGGAAAGCTCGGAGACCGAATACTCGGTGAGATTGCTCGGAGAATCGTTGTCGAAAATGGAGCTCATGCCTTTTTGTAACCGACCCGAGGCCGAAGGTCAGCAAAGCCGTGCGCCTTTCTACCGGTTTCTTCCTCCGACGTCCCTGCTCGCTATGGCTTTAGCGCGTATAGCAAAATGCTGGATTTCTCAGAAACCGGCAGCGGCGTCAGAAACTCCGGAATCCGACCGGCGGCGATCTGCCCGTAGAGCCCCTGAGGTTCCCGCTTGATGATCATGCCTGTCTGAACATCGTTGCCGCAAAATGCCAGTATCGGGTCGTGCAGCTTGCTCAGCATCACCTTGGCATCAGATGGGGGTGCCAGCCCGATCTTCAGCTCCATAAGCATGCCATCGGCATTGCGATGATAGGGGGCGGCCAAGACACGGTGGCTCGTGTATCGAAGGAGCGAGGCGCCGATATCCGAAGGGCCAACGATCATCGATGGCGGAAGACCGCCGATAGCTGAAAGAGCTGCCGGCGTCAGGCAGTTTTCGGTGTTGGACGCCTGCTGCGCCTCCAGAGCGCCAAGGCCGTTGTGTGCCAAGGCGCCGCCGATTGCCCAGACTGCGGGCACGGAAAAAATCAGAGCAAGGACATAGGCGAGCGATGCGCTCACCCCCTTGGTTCCACCCTGCGACCAGGCTCGCATATCCACGAGCAGCGGTGAGAGCGGCAGGATTGCCAGAAGGTTGGAAAACGCCATCGCTCGCACCTGGACCATCGCGATAGCAAGATTGGCAGCAACAAGGGCGATGAGGATGAGATGCAGCCTTACCCGATCGCCCCGCCAAATGCGCCAGACACAGACGATCGATGCAAAGGCCCCGCAGAAATAGTAGGCGCCGACGCTTGCCGGCCGGTGCGCCAGCACTGCCGAAAAGGACTGCGCCTCGGTCACATTGTCGAGCCAAAGCTCGACCAACAACGGGTCAAGGTCGGCAAGCGGGTTGCCAAGACATTGGGGCGCAACAGCAAGTGCGACAGCTAGGACGGAACAGGCACTGACGGCCAGTGCGGCAAACCGCGTGTATCTTCCGCGCTCGCTAACAAATGCAGCAGATGCAGCGAGTACACAGCCGCCGACAAGTGCCAGCGAATAAAATGCGATCGACAGGTTGTCACAGGTTGCCACGCGATAGAGGTGAGGCGGCATCGTGAGGAGGAATACAGTGCTCAACGCAGCGGCCAGCGAGATGCCGAAGGCGATGGTCGCACGAGCAACGTCACGTCCGAGGAGCGCCCATTGCAACGCGACAATGGCGCAAACGACCGCCACAAGCGGCGTCGTCTCGGCGCCGATGGCAATTGCCAGCGCCGCCGCCGCGCCGGCAATCGCGTAGCTACGCACACCATGACGCATGTCGACCAGCATTGCGGCCATGACTGCAGCCAGGATCAGTTGGACGTTGTGGTGATCGATGGCGCCGCCCAGAAACCGGTTGCTGGTCACCACAAAGATCGCCGTCAGACCGAGGCAAAAATGCATGCATTGCGTTCCGCCGATACGACGGCCGGCGAGCCCCATGAACACCAATAATGGAATGGCGAGGAAGATCGGCCAGATCGCAAGCGCCAGCACTTCGGCCCTGTCGGCGCCGAAGATCGGCCTGAGCAAAGAAATGAGCCCGGCTATCGGCAGGTCGATCAGGCGGGACCAATGCATCTGCGTGCCGCCATCCAGGCCTAGACGAAGCTGGACCAGGTCGAACCAGCCCTGACCGTTGAGCAGGTCGCGAACCTGAACCAGCCGCATGGCGTCATCATTGTCGCGGCCCACATAATCCGAGGCGCGCAGGAAACGGACGGCCAAAAGCAAAACTACGGGCACGCCGTAGAACAGGGCCATCCAAGGCAAGCTCGACCAGAAGCGCATTTTTGCGTTCGCTGCCGCCGGGTCCTGACGTGTCGTAATTCTGTCCAGCATCTTCTTACGCCCCTGTCCTCCCTGCAACCTAATCGGGCGGGATCAAAAAACGGTAAAGCTTATCGGGTTCGCGAAGACAGGGGCGCTGGCGCGCATGTGTACCTTGGCGTGTTGTTAACCGGCGACGCCTATCATGCCCCCGATACCTTTTAGATCGAGCTGCGCCGATGTTTGAACCCTTAAGCATTGCTGTCCTTCTGCCCTGCTACAACGAAGCTTCGACCATCGGCGGCCTTGTGCGCGACTTCAGAGCTGCGTTGCCGACGGCCAGCATTCACGTCTTCGACAACAACTCGACGGACGGAACCGCGTTAGAGGCAATGCTTGCCGGCGCGACTGTCGTTCGCGAAAGAAGGCAAGGCAAAGGGCACGTCGTTCGACGGATGTTTGCCGATATCGATGCTGATATCTACGTGATGGCGGATGGCGACGGCACCTACTCGCCAGCTGACGCGGAAGACCTGATCCGCACGCTGATTACCGAACAGGCGGACATGGTCGTCGGGACGCGGCGCAATATTCGCGAGGATGCCGGCAGGCAAGGCCACGCGCTCGGCAACAAGCTATTCAACTACCTCTACCGGTCGATCTTCGGTACGGACTTTAGCGACATCTTTTCCGGCTATCGCGTTTTCTCGCGACGGTTCGTGAAGAGTTTTCCGGCGATATCCGCCGGTTTCGAGATCGAGACCGAGATGTCGGTCCATGCCTCGCGGTTAAAACTGCCGGTCAGCGAACTGGAGCTGGACTATGGCCGACGTCCCGAAGGCTCGCATTCCAAGCTCTCCACTTTCCGCGACGGAGCCAAGATCCTCTGGATGTTCGCGATGCTGATGAAGGAAACGCGACCCTTCGCCTTCTTCGGCCTGGTCAGTCTCACTTTCATGGCAACGAGCCTGATTTTCATGACGCCGGTGCTGATCGAATATTTCGAGACCGGGCTGGTACCCCGCATGCCGACATGGGTGCTTTCGATGGTGCTGCTGTTGATATCGATCATGATGTTCACCGCCGGCCTGATCCTGGACTCCGTATCGCGGGCGCGCACCGAGCAGTTGCGGCTGCATTACATGGCGACCGACCGGCGCGCTGCGCGAGAGGCTGTCGTTGAAAAACCGGCAGTCCCGCCGCTCCGTGCCCAACGGCGCGGACCCGACGCGGCCTAAGCTCACGAGATATATGGAACAACAGTCGATGAACCGCGAAACGACCAACCGCATACGCTTCGTCATCGAAGACATACTGCCGCCGTTCCTCAGGGACTCACGGCTGTTCAAGGGCATGGCGAGCCTCGCCTGGGGTGAGCATATCGCCCACCTCGCTCGCTTTCGCGAACGTGCCCCTTTCCTGACGGCTTTAGAATACGAGCAACTCTACAGGCAGCATCCGCGCGTTCACGAAGGAACCGACAACTCGGAGGCCTGTGTTCGCAAGATTGCAGCCGAGGTGCGCGGCAAATCCGTCTGCGATGTCGGTTGCGGCACCGGTGTGCTGCTGAAGCACATCCGAAGCGCGAACCCCGATCTGCAGCGCCTGACCGGCGTCGACTTCGCCATCGATGACGCAGCCGCGATCGAGGGCGTGGAATACGTCGCGGCGATGATCGAAGAGCTTCCATTCGATGACGGCGAATTCGATACCGTCGTCTGCACCCATGTCATCGAGCACATTCTCGACTATCGCAAGGCGATCGCCGAACTGCGCCGGATCACCCGGCAGCGGCTGATCATCGTCGTTCCGCGCGAGCGCGAATATCGCTACACCTTCAATCCGCATTTCAACTTCTTCCCCTACACGCACTCCTTCCTGCGGGCGATGCACCCGGTCCCGGCGCGGCACGCGTGCATCGATATCGGTCGCGATATTTTCTATTGCGAAGACAAGGCCTAGTGGATGCGAGGCAACCTGCGATGAATCTCAATCTCGCCCCTGCCGTCTGGTTTGGCCTGTTCTTCACGCCGGTCCTGATCTCGGCCGGACAGATCCTTTTCAAGCTGACGAGCGCCAAGACGGGAAGTCCCGACGCGCAGGGTCTGCTGGCGCTCATTTTCAGCCCGACGCTGCTGACGGCCCTCATCGTCTACGGCTTCGGCACGATCATCTGGATCTTCACCATCAAGTCGGTGCCGCTGACGATTGCCTACTCGTTCATGGCCCTGACCTTCTGCATCGTGCCGCTGCTTGCTGCCGTCTTCCTCGGCGAAGCCTTGACGCTGCGCTATGTCGGTGGCGCGGTGCTGATCATCAGCGGCATGATCATCATCAATTCCTGACGGCGATGCCAGCAATGTGCGTTTCATGATCATTATCGCCACCTTCGTGCTCGGTATGCTTGTCGCTGGGCTCCGCTCGCCTCGGACATGCCTGTTCGTCGCCGGCGCGCTTTGCATCCTGGCGGGTGCAGGCGGAGACTGGGTAGAGGTCGCAGCGGCGATCGGCGGCTACAACATGGGGATTGCCCTGACGCTGTGCGGCGCCAGCGCCGCGGGCGTGCACAACAGCTGAAACGTCATCCCTTTCGTTCGAAGAAGGTTCTCGTTTCCTCGTCGGCCGGGAAGAAGGATTCGATCAGCACACCTTCCACCAATGCGTCCTGCGTCGAGCCGAAGGTCTGGAGCGTGGTGATGAAGCTCAAGGTCACCGGCCCGACGCGCAACCCGACGGGCAGAACCGGCAACCGATCGGTATCCGGATAGTTCTCGACCGCGCGCTTGACGGCGGGATCGGCCGCCAGTTTCTCCAGCCTCTTGCCAAGGCGACTGCGAGGGCCTTGCAGCCACGCTTCGGTGCGAACGCGCTGGACGAGGTCCGCGGCCGCGGCCTCCCAATTGACGACCAGGGCGCGGACATTCTCCGACGAGAGAAAGGCATCGAGAAAGTTCTGGCCGGGGTTGAAGGGCACATCAGCCGAGACGGCCAGTGCCGCCAGCGCGGGATTGACGATCAGGAGTGTGTATTCGTGATCGAGCACGAGGCCCGGATAAGGATCGTGACGGGCGAGGATGAGCCGGATGGCATTGGCGACGGCCGGCGGCATGGCATCGAGCCCCGCCGCCGGACGCGTCGTCATGCGTGGACGGAACCCGGCAGCCGAAAACAGCGTGCCCTGGTCACGGGCGGGAATGTCGAGCACCGACGCCAGCCGCAGGATCATGCCTTCGGATGGCTTCGAGCGGCCGGTCTCGAGGAAGGAGAGGTGCCGCGTCGAGATACCGGCGGCGACGGCCAGGTCGAGCTGGCTCATGCGGCGATGCCCGCGCCATTCCTTCAGGTGACTGCCGAATTCCATCGATGCCGATCTCCGTTGCGCCGGCAGATTGGCGCAGGCGCGGCGTAAAATCCATTACCTCCGGGGTAATGGAACCAATTATGTCGGAGTAAGGTTTCCATTACCCCTGGGGTAAAGCATCCATTACCCCAGAGGTAATTGGTTTCATGATCTCAAGGCGGCAACATCCGGCCATCGACAACGAACGGAGCCGAAAATGCTGACCCCCTCCAACCGCAGCCTGCTCAACAAGACCTTCCTCGCCGACGGCGCATTTTCCCTCTTCGTCGGCGCCGTCCTCATCCTCGACGCGGCACCGCTCGCCGCCCTCATAAGCCCCGCTGCCACACCGCTGATGATGAAGCTGCTCGGCGTCGGGCTTCTCGCCTGGGGGATCTTCCATCTCTCGGCGGCCCGCAATGGTGGCCCGGTGTCGGCAGCCGCCCGCGTCAGCATCGCCGGCGACATCCTCTGGCAGGTCGCAAGCCTCGCACTGCTTGCGACCGCGTTTAACTCGCTCTCGGCAATCGGCGTCGGGCTTGTGATCATCGGCATCATCGGCGTCGGCGACTTCCTGTTCTTCAAGGTGAAAGGCCTTGCCAGGGAGCGGGCGGCGCTGGCCTGATCTCCGCGAAAACGGAAAAGCCTGCTGACGAACTCCCGCTCGGTGCAGCGCTGATCGCCAATAGCACCGCTCTCTCCGTCATGCTCGGGCTTGACCCGAGCATCCGGCGCCCTCAAGCCATCGCGCCGTGGAGGCAGGGCTGGATCCTGGGGTCAAGCCCGAGGATGACGGCAGAGGGGTCGAACCGCGAAATCAGCTTGTCATCAGTCCCAGCCCGCGGACTCGCGCCAGCGGGCTTTTGTCGTTCCTTGGAGTGTTTCGGCGTTAGACGGAGTCGCGGAGACGCTGAGTCTAGCCGGATCAGATCTTTTCCCAGCCGTCCTTGTCGCTGGCGCGATAGATCGCGTCGATGAGCTTCTGGTTGAGCCGCGAGTTTTCGAGCGTCACGACTTCCTCGGCTTCTCCCTTTGCAGCGCGCGCAAAAGCTTCGGCCTGCAGCTTGTACTGGCGCGCATCCTGGAAGCGGAAAAGCTGTGACTGGGCGTGGTTCTGGTTGGTCAGTTCCACTTCCTCGCGGCCGTAGCGATCGGCATTGAACGGCGACTTCACCTCGATGAAACCCTTGTCGCCGTGGAACACCATGACCTGGCGGGCGGCAAGCTGCGTGGAGATGTAGAAGCTCAGTTCGAAATCACCGAAGTCGGCGCGCACGCTCGAATAGATGTCGGTGCCGAATTCCGGGTCGCGGTCGGTGCTCGCCTGCACGCGCACCGGCTCCTTGGCCGTGACGAAACGGGTGGTGATCGTCGGGTAGACGCCGATATCCGGCAGGCCGCCGCCGCCGAGCGCCGGAATGTTGCGCATATTGCCGGGGTCGCGGTTGAAATAGGTGAAGGCGCCCTGCACATGCCGCAGCCGGCCGATAGCACCATCAGCCAGCAACGAGCGGACCTTGCGCCAGACGGGGCTGTAGGTGACCATGAAGGCTTCGGCGATCAGCACTTTGTTGCGGTCGCGCGCGGCAATCAGCGCATCGATCTCGGATGCCCGAAGCGCAATCGGCTTCTCGCAGAGCACATGTTTGCCGGCATTGGCGGCCTTGATCGTCCATTCCACATGCTGCGACGTCGGCAGCGGGATATAGACCGCATCGATCGTATCGGAGGCGAGCATCTCCTCATAGGATCCGAAAGCATGCGGCGCGGAAAAGCGGTCGGCCATGGCGCGCGCCTTTGAAAGGTCGCGGCTCGCGACTGCCGAAACGACGCAGTTCTCGGCGTCCTGGATGGCAGGCACGACGAGATCGCGACCGATCTTGGCCGTGGACAGAATTCCGAAACGAAACATGGTGGGGCTCCTTTATTTGGAGACAGAGACTAACGGCGAGGTACGTACCTATCAAGCGGCGACAAATGATAAAAAAAACAGGCGGCAGGTGACAATCTTTGTTCGCTTGCCTTATGTTCCTGCCGGCAATCCTCCCGATCGCGCACTTGCTTTCATCCAGTCCAATGGAGCGAAACCATGGAAAAACGTAGACTTGGCCGCACCGACCTTTCAATCGCGCCGCTCGTCTTCGGCGGCAATGTCTTCGGCTGGACGGCGGACGAAAAGACGTCCTTCGCCCTGCTCGACGCCTTCTTCGAAGCCGGCCTCAATGCCATCGATACCGCCGACGTTTACTCCTCCTGGGCACCAGGAAACCAGGGCGGCGAATCCGAGACGATCATCGGCAAATGGTTGAAACAGTCCGGTCGCAGCCGCGACCAGGCCGTGATCGTCACCAAGGTCGGCTCCGAGCTTGGGCCGGACCGCAAGGGCCTGTCGCGCCGCTGGATCCTGCAGGCGGTCGAGGATTCCTTGAAGCGTCTGCAGACGGACTATATCGACCTTTACCTGTCGCACTGGCCCGATCCCGAAACCCCTTACGAAGAAACGCTTGCCGCCTACGACCAGCTGCTGTCTGAGGGCAAGGTGCGCGCCGTCGGCGCGTCGAACCTGAACTCGCTGCAGCTGCGCGAAGCGCTCGATGTCGCCGCCAATGGCGGCCTGCCCCGCTATGCGGTGCTGCAGCCGGAATACAATCTCTATGATCGCGACAGCTTCGACGGGCCGTTGCGCGATCTCTGCATCGGCGAGGAGATCGGCGTCATCAGCTATTTCGGGCTGGCGCGTGGCTTCCTCTCGGGCAAGTACCGCACCCACAAGGACCTGGAAGGATCGGCGCGCGGCTCAGGCGTCGAAAAATATCTTGATGGCCGCGGCATGCGCATCCTCGGCGTGCTCGATGAAATCGCCGAAGAAATCGGAGCGACACAGGCCGAGATTGCGCTCGCCTGGGTCAGAAACCGCAAGGGCATCACCGCGCCCATCGCCAGCGCTACCAATCTCGACCAGTTGGCGAGCCTCATTCGTTCGACCCGGCTGACATTGAGCGACGAGGCGATGCGCCGACTCAACGACGTCAGCGAATAGGAGCAAGGCAAGGACCGTGGCATTGAGCATACGGGCGGCGACCGCCGGCGATGAAACGCATTGGCGCCGCCTGTGGGCCGGCTATGTCGCCTTCTCCGGCACGGAGCTGGCGGAGGATATCATCAGCCTGACCTGGAGCCGCCTCATCGACCCCGCAGCACCGCTCTTTGCCCGGCTGGCGATCCTCGATGGCGAACCGGTCGGTTTCGCCATCTGCCAGGAACAGCTCGCCACCTTCTTTCGGCGTCCCATCGGCTACATCGAGGATCTCTATGTCGATCCGTCGGCGCGCGGCCGGGGCGTCGCCCGTGCCATGATCGACGACCTGGTCGCGCTCTGCCGAACATCGGACTGGGACCGGCTCTATTGGTATACGGAACGCAACAATGCCGCGGCGCGGCGGCTCTATGACCGTTACTCGGCGACCGACGACCACGTGCGCTACAAGCTGAACTTCGGCACGTCCGCCGGCGCTGGGAAGAGCGCATAGAACGCACTATGGCTGCCGTGCTGGTTTGCCATGCCCGGCTTGGTCAGCATGCCGCGCGGCTCGGCGAAGCTTCTGATCCGGCGCGCCGGCTGCTCGTGCCACTGGATGTTGAATGCCCAGAGTTTCGGAAAGAAACAGAGCGACGAATAGGGTAGATGGTCGTGGATCCACCAGGCGATCGACTGCCAGCCGCCGATCTCTCCGCGACGGTCCCAGACCCAGGGAATGACGATGCAGGCGGATGCACCGATGCATCCGTCCGCATCGCGCATATCCCAAATGTGGTCGGCCGCCGACGCCGCATTGCTCGAGCAATTGAGGCCGTGGGCGTTGCCAAAGCCGTTGACCGCGCGGTTTCGGTAGCCGGAGCGAATGGTCACTCGGCCGAAGGTCGCCTCCAGCGGCTCCAGCAGTTCTTCGCATAATCGCCGCCCCGCCTCGATCGCCAGTTCGGGATCATCGGGTATGTTCGGGATGCGATGGAAATCGGCAATCTCGGAATGCAGGAATTCGCGCAGGAAGAAGTTTTTCGACAGCCGCACGCGCCCGAGATCTTCCAGCGCCTTTATCGAACCGGGTTTCTTCACTGCACTTCCCCTCATGACATTCCGCGTGAGCGCGACTGTGCCGGGCCGACAGGCAATTGCAAGTCCGATGCAAACTCCAACAGGCGGGCGATGAAGCCCGCCACTCGACCTAACCAACATGCTTGAAGAAATCGATGAAGGCGCGAAGCGCCGGACGCATCTGGCGCCGACTGGGATAATAGAGAAACGGCCCGGCATAGGGCGCACACCAGTCTTCGAGCACTCGGATCAACCGCCCTTCGGCGATCGCCGTTTCCACCCGCGAGAGGAAGAGATAGGCAAGCCCGGCCCCGCCCATTGCCGCCTTGATGATCGGCCTGTCTTCGCCAAGGATAAGCGGCCCTTCGACCGCAACCGTCAACTCTTCACCTTGCCTCTCGAACTCCCAGCGATAGAGCGTCCCGTTGGAAAAGCGCCGCCGGATGCAGCGGTGGCCGGCGAGATCGCGCGGATGCTGGGGCCGACCGAAACGCTCGAAATAATCGGGCGAGGCAACCACCGCACTTTCCAGCTCCGGCCCGACCCTGACGGCGATCATGTCGGCTTCGAGGCTTTCGCCCAGCCGGATGCCGGCGTCGTATCCCTGCTCGACGATATCGGTAAAGCCATCTTCGTTGGCGATCTCCAGCACGATCTCGGGATAGCGGTCGAGAAAGGCGCCAAGCTGGGGCGCCAGAATGAGATCGGCGGCAAATCGCGGCGCGGTGATGCGCAAATTGCCGGCCGGCCGGTCGCGCGCATCGGTGGCAGCCTCCAGCGCATGGGCGATCTCGTCGAGTGCGGGCGCCAGCCGCTCGAGCAGCCGTCGCCCTTCCTCGGTCGGCGCGACGCTGCGGGTGGTGCGCGCCAAAAGCCGGACGCCGAGGCTCGCCTCCAGGCTGCCGACGGCGTGGCTGACCGCCGAGGGCGCGACAGCGAGCTCGCGGGCAGCACCGCGAAAGCTGCCATGAGCGGCGACGGCAGCAAGGACAGCAAGTTGGGAGAGTTGGGTTCTGTTCATTGATCTAAATAATAGAACAGCCCGTGAGAATTGACAGCGATTTTCACCCGCCTGCCGCCGCTCTATCCTTTGACCATCGTCGCGGCCAAGCGGCACCGAGAAGAGCGGCACGCAGGAGTGCCGTTTGGAGCCGGCTGGCCATGCGTTCGCGCGCCGCCTTGGCGCGCCTGCGTGGCCGCCCCTACCCGAAAGGACACGACATGAAGACCCGCAAACTCGGGAATGAACTGACCGTTTCGACCATCGGTCTCGGATGCATGGGCATGAGCTTCGCCTATGGCGGTGCCGACGAGGCGGAATCGGTCCGCACGCTGCAGCGCGCCGTCGACCTCGGCGTCACCTTCTTCGATACGGCCGAAGTCTACGGGCCTTACGAAAATGAAAAGCTTGTCGGCAGGGCGCTGAAGCCCTTGCGCGACAGGGTGACGATCGCCACCAAATTCGGCTTCCGTATAGAGCCTGGCAAACCGGCGGCCGAGGCGATCAAGGGCATCGACGGCCGGCCGGAAAACGCAAGGGCCGTGGCCGATGCCTCGCTCAAGAGGCTTGGGATCGATGTGATCGACCTCTATTACCAGCACCGCGTCGACCCTGAGGTTCCGATCGAGGAAACCGTCGGCGCGATGGCCGATCTGGTGCGGCAGGGCAAGGTGCGGACGCTCGGCCTTTCCGAGGCAAGCGCCGAAACGATCCGTCGTGCCCACAAGGTGCATCCGATCGCGGCGGTCCAGAGCGAGTATTCGCTTTGGTCGCGAGACCCGGAAGAGGACGTGCTTGCGACCTGCCGCGAACTCGGCATCGGCTTTGTACCCTACAGCCCGCTCGGCCGCGGCATGCTGACGGGCACGATCCGCAAGGCGGACGATCTGGCCGCTGACGATTTCCGTCGCTCGTTGCCGCGTTTCCAGGCGGAAAATCTCGGCGCCAACGCCGCCCTTGTCGACACGCTGGAAGCGCTTGCGCGCGAAAAAGGCGTTACCGCCGCCCAGTTGGCGCTCGCCTGGGTGATCAACCAGGGCGACTTCATCGTGCCGATCCCCGGCGCGCGCAAGCTCAACCACCTGGAACAGAATGCGGCCGCGGCCGATATCGTGCTCACTGCCGAGGTACTTGCCCGGCTCGGCGATGCCCTGTCGCCGGCGCTGGTTGCCGGCAAGCGGTATACGGATGCGTCGCTGGCGCTCACCAATCGTTGAACGCACATGCCCCGCCTCCTTGCCGAGGCGGGGCATCTTCCCATCGAATTTTCCGCCGCCCGCACTACCTCTCCTGTCGTGACCAACAATTCCGGAGGATCGGGAATGTCCGACGAGCAGGCGATCAGCGCGGTGGTGCATCTCTATGTCGACGGCATGGCCTTTGCCAACGAAGGTGCGTTGCGCAAGGCGTTTCACCCAGACGCGGCGATCATCGGCAATTACAGAGGCGCGCTCGAATGGATGACGCGCGACGGCTTCATCAAGGCGGTTCTGGACCAGGGGAGCGCGCCGCCCGGAACCCAGCCGGAGATGGATGTGGAGATGACCGACATCAGCGGCGACGCGGCAACCGTCAAGGTGGTCGACAGCTTCGCCGGCGAGCGCTTTTCCGACTATCTGTCGCTGGTCAAGATCGACGGACGCTGGGTCATCGTCAATAAGATTTACCACCTTCACCCCTGATGACGGGATCAGCCGAGAGCCCCGAACCCGCCGGTCAAATCATGGCGCTCGACCATGTCCAGCTGGCCATGCCTGCGGGGCTGGAGGATGTGGCACGGGGCTTCTATGAGGGGCTGCTCGGCCTTGCCGAAGTGACGAAGCCATTGACTCTTGCCGGTCGTGGTGGCTGCTGGCTCGAACGGGGGGAGGCAAGAGTTCACCTCGGCCGGCCTTCTCGCCCGCGCGCAAGGCCCATCCAGCCTTCCTTGTCGACGATCTTTCCCGGCTTGCTCTGAGGCTCGAGGCCGCGGGCGTACCGATCACGCATGACGAGCCACTTGCCGGATATGTCAGGTGTTGCGTCAGCGATCCGTTCGGCAATCGCATCGAGCTGATGCAGCGGTCGACTGACACCGCATGAAAAAGGCCGCTGCGAGCAGCGGCCTTTTTCATAGTTACGAACGGCTTTCAGGCGCGCAACACGCCGCCCGTCGTCTTGGTGACGTTGGCGACGATCTTGGCCGTCAGAGCCTCGAAGTCCTCGTCGGTGAGCGTGCGCTCGACCGGCTGGATCGTCACTTCGATAGCGATCGACTTCTTGCCTTCGCCCAGCGAAGCCCCCTCGAACACGTCGAAGACGCTGACGCTGGTCACCAGTTTGCGGTCGGCGCCGGACGCCGCGCGCAGAATGGCGCCTGCCTCGACGCCCTTGTCGACGACGAAGGCAAAGTCGCGCTTGACGGCCTGGAAGGGCGAAAGGTCGAGCGCCGGCTTGGTGCGGGTCGCCTTCTTCTTCGGTTCCGGCATGGCATCGACATAGATCTCGAAGCCGCAGAGCGCACCGGAGACGTCGAGCGCCTCGAGCGTCTTCGGGTGGAATTCGCCGAAGGAGCCAAGCACGATCTTCGGGCCGAGCTTGATCGTGCCGGAGCGACCGGGGTGGTACCAGGCCGGACCGCCGGCTTCGAACTGGATATTGCCCATCGGCACGCCGCAGGCTTCCAGCACCGCGATCGCATCGGCCTTGGCGTCGAAGACGTCGACCTGCTTGCCGCCGCCCTTGGCCGCATTCGACCAGAGCCGTCCGGCGCCGTTGAGCGATGCGGTGCCACGACGCACACCACCGGCAACGCGGCGCTGCTGATCCGGGCCGTCGCCCTCGTAGGTACCGGAGACTTCGAAGAGCGCAACGTCGCCAAACCCCTTGTCGGCATTGCGCTGCGCCGCCGTCAGAAGACCCGGCAACAGCGACGGGCGCATATCCGACATATCGGCGGCGATCGGGTTGGCAAGCTTCAAGGCCGGCGCACCACCGCCGAAGAGCTTGGCATGATCCTCGGAAATGAACGACCAGGTGACGGCCTCCAGCATGCCGCGGCTTGCGAGCGCACGCTTGGCAAGGCGGGTGCGGATCTGCAGCGTCGTCAGGATCTTGCCGTTGACGGTGCCATGGCGCGGCAAGGGTGCTGCAACGATGTTGTCGACGCCGTGAATGCGCATGACCTCCTCGACGAGATCGGCCTTGCCGTCGACATCCGGGCGCCAGGACGGCACCGACACATTGACACGATCTCCCGAACCCTCGACGCCGAAGCCGAGCTTCTTCAGGATCGTCACGCTCTCTTCCGACGAAACCTCAAGCCCCGTCAGGCGCTTGACCTCGGACATCGGGAAATCGACGATCTTCGGGCTATAGCCCGCATAGCCGACAACCTCTGCCTTTGCCGGCTTGCCGCCGCAGAGTTCGAGAACCAGCTCGGTGGTACGCTCGAGACCCGGCACCATGTATTCGGGATCGGCGCCGCGCTCGAAGCGGTAGCGCGCATCGGTGATGATACCGAGCGTACGGCCGGACTTGGCAATGTTCATCGGATCCCACAGCGCCGATTCGATCAGCACGTCGGTGGTGTTCTCGTCACAGCCGGAGTGTTCTCCGCCCATGATGCCGCCGATCGACTCGATGCTCTTTTCGTCGGAGATGACGACATTGTTCGGGCCGAGCTTGTATTCGCGCTGGTCGAGCGCAAGCACGGTTTCGCCTTCCTTGGCGCGGCGGACGGTCAGGTTGCCCTTGACCTTGGCAGCGTCGAAGACGTGCATCGGCCGGCCCTGGTCGAAGGTCATGTAGTTGGTGATGTCGACCAGCGCATTGATCGGACGCAGACCGATGGACAGCAGCCGCTGCTGCATCCACTTCGGCGACGGTCCGTTCTTGACGCCGCGCACCAGGCGCAGGCTGAAGCCTGGGCAAAGGTGACGGTCTTCGCCAAGATCGATCGTCAGCTTGGCCGTCGTTTCGCCTTCGACCGAAAAGGACGGTGCGGCGCGGGTCTTCAGCGTACCGAGACCGGAGGCTGCAAGGTCGCGGGCGATGCCATAGACGCTGGTGCAATCCGGGCGGTTCGGCGTCAGGTTGATCTCGATCATCGGGTCGTCGAGGCCGGCATAGGCGGCATAGCTCGTTCCGACCGGCGCATCCGCCGGCAGGTCGATGATGCCGTTGTGGTCGTCGGAGATCTCAAGCTCCTTTTCCGAACACATCATGCCGCGGCTTTCGACGCCGCGAATGTTGCCGACGGAGAGCGTGGCGTCGATCCCCGGCACGTAGGTGCCCGGTGCGGCGAAAGCGCCGACGAGGCCGGCGCGGGCGTTCGGTGCGCCGCAAACAACCTGAACCGGCGCGCCGGAGCCGGTATCGACCATCAGCACCCTCAGCTTGTCGGCATTCGGATGCTGCTCGGCGGAAACGACCTTGGCGATGACGAACGGCTTGAAGGCGGCCTTGTCGTCGACATCTTCGACTTCAAGCCCGATCATCGTCAGGCGCGCGCAGATTTCGTCCAGCGAAGCGTCGGTTTCAAGGTGGTCCTTGAGCCAGGAAAGCGTGAATTTCATGATTTCACCTGTGTCCTCGAGCGTTTCCGGCTTAAACCGGGTTGCGGAAACGCTCTATCCCTTTGTTTTTACGCATTACCTGACGGAAAACCGCTTCGCACTTTTCCTGGAAATGCTCCAAATTTCAGCGCGATCAGGCCGAGAGGCCGCCGAACAGCGTCGGCATGTCGAGCGGGCGGAAGCCGTAATGGTTCATCCAGCGGACATCGGCGTTGAAGAAGTCGCGCAGGTCCGGCATGCCGTATTTCAGCATGGCGATGCGGTCGAGGCCCATGCCCCAGGCAAAGCCCTGATACTCGTCCGGATCGAGCCCACCGGAACGCAGTACGTTCGGGTGAACCATGCCGCAGCCGAGGATTTCCATCCAGTCGGTGCCCTCGCCGAACTTGACGATCGGGCCGGAACGGTCGCACTGGATGTCGACCTCGAAGGACGGCTCGGTGAACGGGAAGAACGACGGGCGGAAGCGCATCGTTACCTGGTCGACCTCGAAGAAGGCCTTGCAGAACTCTTCCAGCACCCAGCGCATGTTGGCGACATTCGCGGACTTGTCCACGACCAGGCCCTCGACCTGATGGAACATCGGCGAGTGGGTGGCGTCGGAATCCTGGCGATAGGTCTTGCCGGGGATGATGATACGGATCGGCGGATCCTGGGCTTCCATGGTGCGCACCTGCACGGGCGAGGTATGCGTGCGCAGTACCTTGCGCTCGCCCTTCTCGTCTTCATTGAAGAAGAAGGTATCATGCATCTCGCGGGCCGGGTGGCCTTCCGGGAAATTCAGCGCCGTGAAGTTGTAGTAGTCGGTCTCGATATCCGGGCCTTCGGCGATCGAGAAGCCCATGTCGCCGAAGATCGCGGTGATCTCGTCGACGATCTGGCTGATCGGATGGATGCGACCGCGCTCGGCCGGCGACGAGCGCACCGGCAGGCTGATATCGACCGTTTCACGCGCGAGGCGCTCGGCGATCGCCTGGTCCTTCAGCGCCGACTTGCGGGCGGTGATCGCGTCGGCGACCGTGTTCTTCAGCGCGTTTATCTGGGCGCCACGGGTCTGGCGCTCTTCCGGCGTCATCGTGCCGAGCGTCTTCAGGAGCTCGGAGACCGAGCCCTTCTTGCCGAGCGCGCCGACACGCACCGCCTCGATCGATCCTTCGTCGCCGGCGGCATCGATATCCGCCAACAGTGTCCGTTCCAGTGTTTCCAGTTCGCTCATTCTGTCCTGCCTCGATGCGGGAATGGGTTCGGTTCTATATCGGTTGTTGTCTTCAGGATTGTGATTGCGTCGCGCTCGCCAGGTAGTCCGTCGCCGCCACAAAGCGCATGAGGTCATGGCCGTTCTGGATGCGCAGGAGGAAGCGCGCCAGTGGCAACAGTCGCGTGAAGAACGACAGGCCCAGATGAGAAAGCGCCAGCGCGGTCATGCCGCGATAGAGGATGTGCGGCGTCTTGAAGCCGGCGGTGGAAAACGCGGTGATCTGCCGGACCTCGCGGTCGAGCATGCCTTGCGGATCGAGAATGGGGGCCGGCCGGAGGATGGTGGCGCCGGTCAGGCGCGAAGCGAGCCACTGCAGGCGCTGGCCGAGACGGGCCTCGAGGCGCTGGTAGCGCTTGATCCAGACCACACGATCCTTGAGGCGGCACCGTTCGACGCGGGACGATCCGCCGGCAAGTGCTGCCAGCAGAGCCGCCATGTCCTCGTCGTCAAGCTCCGGAACCGCAAGCAGTTCCCTTCGATCGTCGTGCACTTTCGTCTCGCCAAATAAGAAAAACCCGCGCTAGCCCTGCCAGCGCGGGTTTCCCAACAAAATTCAAGAACGGTTTTGGGAAAACGCTGGCTTAACGAACAGCGCTTTCAAACTCGTTGGTCGTACCGGCTTCCTTGAGGTAGGCAAGTGCCTTCTTGGAAGCTTCGACGAGGGCGCCGAATGCTGCCGGCTCATGGATAGCCATGTCGGACAGAACCTTGCGGTCGACTTCGATGCCGGCCTTGTTCAGGCCGTCGATGAAGCGGCCGTAGGTCAGGCCGAATTCGCGGACGGCAGCGTTGATACGCTGAATCCACAGAGCGCGGAAGTTGCGCTTGTTGACCTTGCGGTCGCGATAAGCGAACTGCTTCGAACGATCAACCGCAGCCTTTGCAGCGCGGATGGTGTTCTTGCGGCGGCCGTAGAAGCCCTTGGCTGCCTTGAGTGTCTTCTTGTGCTTGGCGTGAGCGGTTACGCCGCGTTTTACACGTGCCATGTCATGATCTCCTTAACGTGTCCAAAATGCCTGAAAGTCTTAGAGACCGTTGGGCAGGTAGTTCTTGATGACCTTCTTGCCATCGGGCTCCGCGAGAACCATGGTTCCACGTGCGTCGCGGATGAACTTGTTGGAACGCTTGATCATGCCGTGGCGCTTGCCAGCAGCAGCTGCACGAACCTTGCCGGTCGCGGTGATCTTGAACCGCTTCTTGGCAGACGATTTCGTCTTCATCTTGGGCATTTTGCTACTCCATTTTTCTTAAGAATTCGAAACGGACAGACGAGGTCCATTTCCAGCGTTAAGAACGGCCACGGCATGCCCTGCCGGACCGTTCGGACGGGGGCTTATACCCGGACATCCCCAAAAGCGCAACTGGGGAATCGAAGAAGCGTCACAGAAGCGACATGGAACGTCAAACCGGATCGCGCGGGCGCTTGCGCCCGCTGGCCGTTTCGAAGCTGAGCACCGCCTCCAGCCCGCCGAGCGGCGACTGCCCAAGGGTCAGCGTCGCGCTATAGGCATCGGCGATATCCGCGCTGATGGCAAGTCCCAGCCCGGTGCCAGGCACCTGGCCGGCTTCGCCATCCGCGACGCGGGCGCCCCGCTGCATGACCCTTTCGCGATCACCGTCGGCGATGCCCGGTCCGTCGTCTCCAACAACAATGTGCAATCGATCCTCGGTGCGCGCTGCGGAAACGCGGATGCGCGAGCGCGCCCATTTGGCAGCGTTGTCGAGCAGGTTGCCGAGGCATTCCGCCAGATCGGCCGGATCGATATCGAGAGACAAAGACGGATCGATCGTCATCTCCCAGACGATGCCGCGCTCGGCGGTGACCGGCCGCAACACGCTGACGAGTTTGCCCGCCATGCTGGAGACCGACGTGGTCGCCATGCGCTCGACACCCATTCGGGCGGCCTGAAGCTGGCGGTCGGCGCGCTGGCGCACAAGATCGACCTGCTGCAGCGCCACACGGCGCTCGGCATCGGGCAGGCTTTCGGCCAACTGGGCGAGCACGGTCAACGGCGTCTTCAGGCCATGGGCGAGATCGCTGGCGCGGGCGCGGGCGCGCTCCAGGGCGGTTTCGCGCTCGGCCAGAAGCAGGTTGATCTCGTTGACGACAGGCCCGACCTCGCTCGGGCCGGCCGAACCGAAGTCCCGTTCGCTGCCGGCGCGCACCAGCGCCGCCCGCTCGCGCAGCCTTCTAAGCGGTGCAAGGCCGAGAGCGCCCTGCAGGAAGGCAGCGCCGGCGAGCACGGCGGCAGTTGCGAGCAGCATCAGCCGCAGCCGCCCATGAAAAGAGTCGAGCGCATCGTCGAGCTCCTGGCGAGCGAAGCCGGCCTGAACGGAAAAGCGCTCGGCGTTGGGGCCGTCACCGAGCGCCAGCGTCTGGGCATGAACAAGCATCGGCGCGCCGTCGGGACCTTCGAGTTCCACAAAGCCTTCGTAACGGCCCGCGGATCGAGCCGTGGTATCGATGACGGTATCCCAAAGGGACCGGGATCGGATCGGCGTGCCCGCTTTCGGCGTGAGCTGCCAGTAGCGCCCGCCGGCCGGCAGCGAAAAACGAGGATCCGCCGGCTCGCGCGGCAGAGCAAGTTCGCCGTTCCTGACGACCACCTGGGCGGCGACCGTGTCGACGACGGTCGCCATTTCGGCGCGATAACGGCCGACGACGTAATCGGTAAAAAGCCGCGACAGCGAGAACCAGACCACCAGCAGCACCACGCCGACGGCGATCAGCGCGCCAATTGCCAGTCGCAGCCGAAGCGAACGGATCATCTGCTATCGTCCGGAAGCAGATAGCCGAAGCCGCGCCGCGTCTCGATCGCCGAACTCTCGGTCTTCCTGCGCAGCCGCGCAATCATCGCCTCGACGGCATTCTTGGCGGCATCATCCTCGCGACCCTGCACATGGCTTGCCAGTTCGAGCTGCGTCAGAACCTGGCCCTTGCGCTCCACGAACAGCGCGATCATGCGATATTCGAGCGGGCTCAACTCGAGAACCTGACCATCGAACGTGACGCGCCGCGTCGTTTCGTCGATGGTGAAGCGCCCCGCCGAGCGCACGGACTGCAGCCGCGGGCCTGCGCGCCGGAGCAGCGCACGCAATCTTGCGACCAGCTCCTCGGCACGAAACGGTTTTGGCAGATAGTCGTCGGCGCCGGCTTCGAAACCGTCGACACGCTCCATCCAGGAGCCGCGCGCCGTCAGCACCAGCACCGGCGTTTCCAGCCCCGCCTGGCGCCAACGCTTGAGGATCGACAGGCCGTCCATGCCGGGCAGGCCCAAATCGAGGATGATCGCGGCGTAAGCACCGTTTTCGCCCCGCTCCCAAACGTCCGGGCCGTGGGCCAGCGTGTCGACGCCGTAGCCTTCGGCCTCGAGCTTCGTCACCACATGGGTGGCAATGTTGCGATCGTCCTCGGCGAGAAGAATGCGCATTCTGCCCTCAGAATCCGAAGATATTCATGAATTTTCCGGTGCGCGCATTGATGCGCAGATTTCGGATCGTGCCCTGCTGGTCACGCGTGCGCAGCCTGTAGACTTCGGCATTGTCATATCGCCTCAGGTCCACGGCAATGACCGCACCAAATTTGTCCTCGTCGACGAGCCGAAGCACATCCTTCAGCGCCAGGATGCGCCCCTTCTCCACGCCGTCGCGGGCCCGCTCCTGATCGCTGCGCCGGCCGCTGCCGGAGTTGCCGTCGTCATCGTCCTCATCGCCGCCGCCGGGGCCGCTATTGTCGTCGCCATCATCGTCCCCGCCGCCGTGACCGCTGTTGTCGTCGGAATCGCCGCCGCCGTGGCCACTCGACCCGCTGCTACCGCTCCCGCTGCTACCGCTGCCGCTGCCGCTGCCGCTGCTGTCGTTATCGTCGACGCCGTCCTTGGCAAAGGCGGAAAAGACGCCCGCCTGAGGCGCAAGCGAAAGCAGCACAGAACAGCAAAGCAGTGCGAGCAGATTTCGTCGTGTCATCGGCATGGTTTCGTCCAGTTCCACATTTTCAAGCCTTGCGAAAGCGCCGCGTCATTCCCGACATTGTCCGGCGCCATACTCCCCCAAGGCGCATTCCCTCCATGCGCTTGCAAATTCCTCTCGCCCGCCTCCCTGCAGACTGATCCCCAGCGCTGTCAAGCGCAAGAGGTCGCGTGCGCCGGTCCGAACCGCGCCGGGCCGAACATGGAAAAGCACATGACCCCCTGCGTCGGTTCCGGCGCAGGGGGTCATGCGTTCCTTGGGCCAATCCGCTGGGCGGGCGTTAAGCGGAATGAGCCCATCATTCCGGTGCACTACGGGGGCGGATGCACCGGACATCAGTTCGGATCAAAGCGCCGATGCGGGCCTGATCGAAACGGTAGTAATTGGACCCGGATTGCGGCGGGCATCGCCACCACCCGGCTTCACGGTCACGACGCGAACCCCATCCTCGATTTCGATCTCGACCTCCAGAACCCGGCCAAGATCGTCGACGGCGATCAGCGATCCGTTGAGCAGACCCCTCAGGCTCTCCTCAGAAACACTCAGCGGAACTTCAGGCCGGTCAACGTCGTCCCGGTTGCCGGGACCGCGGTTGTCAACGCGATCATCATCGTCGTCGTCATCATCATCATCATCGTCATCGCGATCGTCGTCATGACCGTGTCGGCCGTGGCGGTCGTTATCATCATCGTCATCGTCGTCGCGGTTGCCGGGACCGCTATTGTCATCCCGATCATCGCGATCGTCGTTGTCGCGGTCGTCATGGCCGCCATCATCGCTGCCGCCGCGACCGCTGCTGTCGTCATCGTCGGCAAGCGCGGCGGTGGCGAACGGATGCGCCGGACCGGTCGCGATCAGCGAGAACCCAACGGGTGCGGACACGAGCCCACAAACACCCATGGTGGAAACAAGCAAGGCTTTTCGAAGCGTGACGTACATGATCTTTCGTCCTTCTCCTGATTTCGATCATGGAAGAATGACATGCCGCCACTGACAGCTCGCTGAGGCCGGCTGTCAGCATTCTGTCAGCAAAGGCGCGGAGAGTGGCACCGGGGCAGACGCGCGGTGCTGCGGAGGAAATCGGGGCGCCCTCAAACGCAAAAAGCCGCCCCGAGGGCGGCTTCCTACCTGATACGTCGCACGGACGACCCGTACGTCAGCGGCGGTCAACGCGGAGCGAGGACCATCATCATCTGGCGGCCTTCGAGCTTCGGCTCGGCTTCGACCTTGGCGATCGTCTGGGTGTCGTCCTTGACCTGAAGCAAGAGCTTCATGCCGAGTTCCTGGTGCGCCATTTCGCGACCGCGGAACTTCAGGGTCACCTTGACCTTGTCGCCTTCTTCGAAGAAGCGATTCATCGCCCGCATCTTCACTTCATAATCATGCGTGTCGATGTTGGGACGCATCTTGATCTCTTTGATCTCGACGATCTTCTGCTTCTTGCGCGCTTCGGCCGCCTTCTTCTGGTTGGCGTACTTCAGCTTGCCGAGATCGAGGATCTTGCACACCGGCGGTTCGGAGTTCGGCGCGATCTCTACCAGATCAAGACCGGCCTCTTCCGCCATGCGGAGCGCCTGGTCGATCGGGACGGCACCGATATTCTGGCCTTCGGCATCGATAAGCTGAACCCGGGGTACCCGGATTTCCTTGTTTGAGCGCGGTCCCTCCTTGACGGGGGCGTCCGTTTTGAACGGTCTGCGAATGGTCGTACTCTCCTCGAGCTGTTTCCGAAATGCGGTTCAATTATTAGTCGGCGCGGCCTTGGCCGAAATGCTTCAATCTGCCGCCGACGGCAATGTGTGAATTGCGACGGGAGAGTCAATAGCATGGCTCGCAGGGAAAATCACCACCTGTCGAAGCCAAGACGAATCTGTTTTAGAAAGAAATTCGCCGCCAATCCGGGCATTTGGAGAGAATTGAGATGCAAATGACGCCAGCAGAAACCGAAACAACCTTCATCGAGGTTGGCAAGGATGCCGCCCGTCGCCGCATCGCCATGAAGATCCTGCGCACACAAAAGCCCTCCGATCGGCCGGCGCTTGTGTGGCTCGGCGGTTACCGCTCCGACATGACCGGCACGAAGGCCATAGAGGTCGAGCGCCTTGCCCGCGACCGGGCAACCGACTGCATCCGGTTCGACTATTCCGGCCATGGCGCCTCCGGCGGCGCCTTCAAGGACGGCACGATCTCGCGCTGGCTGGAAGAGAGCCTTGCCGTCGTCGAGCATGCGGCCCCCAGGCAACGCCTGATCCTGATCGGCTCATCGATGGGCGGCTGGATCGCGCTGCGGCTGATCCAGGAACTGCGCCTGCGCGGCCTTAGCGAACGCATCGCCGGACTGGTGCTGATCGCCCCTGCCCCCGACTTTACCGCCGAGCTCATCGAGCCGAACCTGACGGAGATCGAGCAGCGCTCGCTTGCGGAGCGCGGCTATTTCGAGGAGCCGTCCGAGTATAGCCCCGAGCCCAACATCTATACGCGGGCCCTGATCGAGGATGGCCGCGACAATCGCGTGCTCGTCGGCACCATCACCACCGGCTGCCCGGTCCACATCCTCCAGGGCATGCGCGACCCGGATGTGCCCTACACGCACGCGCTGAAACTGATGGAACATCTTCCCGCCGACGACGTCGTCATGACGCTCATCCGTGACGGCGACCATCGTCTTTCGCGCGAGGAAGACATTGCTAAAATGAAACAGGCGATCGGAAATATGCTGCCATTGGCTTAAGCCGTTAGGCCGGCGCCCGACGCTCCTTCTACCCCCCATCTTCGAGCCGATGCGCTGCAGATTGCCTGCTGCGCAGGGCTTTGCGCTGCATTTCGGCAACGGCTTTAACCATAAAGTCCAATGCCCGAATCAGTAGATTGACTCAACGGCCTCAACTCTATTAACTCTTTATTAACGATTAGAGCAGCGTGAGGCGGAAGACCTGAACAAGCTGCCTTCAACTCAGGATTGCGCGAATACGTCCGGACAGAAGAGCCCGGCATACCGCGTTACGCAGGGGATTTGTATGGCGTCTTGGACTGGTGTTAAGGGAAGTATCGCGGCGTTTTGCGCACTTTTCATTTCAGCGAACACGGCAATTCCCGCACAGGCGGGATCCTCTCCTTGGATGCAGACCGGCTCGGCTACCTCGCAGCCGATCGGACATTACGAGTTCTGTCAGAAGCACAAGGGCGAATGCAGCGTCAAATCGAAGGCGAGCGTGGCGCCGCGCGTCACCGAGCGCGGCTGGGCTACAATCCGTCAGGTCAACGCTTCCGTGAACCGCGAAATCACGCCGGTGACCGATCAGGAACTCTTCGGCAGGGATGAAGTCTGGGTCTATCCGCAGGACGCCGGCGATTGCGAGGACTTCGTCCTTGAGAAGCGCAAGCGCCTGATGCGCAAGGGCTTTTCGGCGAGCGAGCTCCTGGTCACCGTCGTGCGCAAGCCTGATGGCGAAGGCCATGCAGTCCTGACCGTGCGCACCGCCCAGGGCGATTTCGTCCTCGACAATCTTGAGAACGGCGTGAAGCTCTGGACGCAGACGCCCTACCGCTACCTCAAGCGTCAGGCCTCTTTCAACAGCGGTCGCTGGGTCACCATCGACAATGGCGCGGAAGTGGTCGTCGGCTCGGTCGGCAACTGATTACGCAACATCACCGCTTTACAAAAATGGGCCGGTCAAACCGGCCCTTTTTCGTTTCAAGCGGTGCAAGAGCGTTTCCGGTTTAGACAGAGTCGCAGAAACGCTCTATCTCTTTGTTTTGACGCATTTCCTGACGGAAAACCGCTTCGCACTTTTCCTGGAAATGCTCCAGGCCTGATCAGGCGTTGCCGATCAGGATGCCCGCCGCCAACACCAGGCTGCCGCCGAGTACAACCTGGAATGCGGCGCGCAGGAACGGCGTTTCCATATAGCGGTTCTGAATGAACGCGATCGCCCAAAGCTCGAAAAAGACCACGATTGCGGCCGTGATGGTCGCCGTCCAGAAATGCGGAATGAGATAGGGCAGCGCGTGCCCGAGACCGCCGAGCGCCGTCATGATGCCGGAGGCAAGGCCGCGCTTGATCGGCGAACCGCGCCCGGACAGCTTGCCGTCGTCGTGCGCCGCCTCGGTGAAACCCATGGAAATACCGGCGCCGACCGAAGCGGACAGGCCGACGAGGAAGGTCTGCCAGGTATCCTGCGTCGCAAAGGCGGCCGCGAAGATCGGCGCCAGCGTCGACACCGAGCCGTCCATCAGCCCTGCCAGTCCCGGCTGAACGTAAGTCAGGACGAACTGTCGGCGTGCCGTCTGATCCTCTTCCTCGCGGACATCGTCCGGCGTGTGTTTTTCACCGAGCCTGCGGGCAAGCGATTCATGCGATTTTTCCGCGATCGCCAGGTCGCCCAGCAGCTTGCGCGTCGCGGCATCCTGGGTTCGTGCTGCCGCCTCGACATAGAAGCGGTGCGCCGTCTCCTCCATCGCCTCGGCTTCCGCGCGCGCCTTCTCGATCGGCATTTCAGCGATCAGCCAGTCGGGCTTGCGATCGGGAAAGTCGCGCACATGCTCACGGCGGACCAGCGGGATCCGGTTGCCGAAGCGCTGGACATGCATGTCGATCAGCCATTGCCGGTGGTGGCTCTCCTCCTCCGCCATTTCCTCGAACACTTTTGCCGAGTGCGGATATTTTTCTCTCAGCGCATCCGCATAGGCGAGATAGATGCGGCCGTCGTCTTCCTCGGAGGAAATCGCCAGTGCCAGGATTTCCTGTTCGTTGAGAGAGAGAAACGGACGCTTGGAGCGGGAGAAGAGGCGGGAAAACATCAGCGAAAACCTTCTTTAGAATAATTCTAAAATAGAAACCCTGGGGATGTGCGTCAAGGCCAAAGCCATGCAATCACGAGACAATCACTCGACAGAGTGTCGCGGCTCGGCCACCATGCAGACGCATGCTTATCCCCTTCCCGTCGCTGGAGCGACTGCCTCCATGAAGACCATCTACCCGCTTTCCGAAAGCAAGGAGACGTTTCTGGACCGGCTCGGCGCCCGCATGGCCGCAAGGCTGCAGACACAGACCCTTGGCTATGAACCCTACACGCCATCCGATCAGGAAACCCTGGCACGCACGTTGCGCCCGGGCGACGTCCTGTTGATCGAAGGCAACCAGAAGGTTTCCGCTGCGATCAAATATTTGACCCAATCGACCTGGTCGCATGCGGCATTTTTCGCCGGCGACCAGATGCCGCTGACGCTCGACCAGGCGACCCTGCCGGTGATCGAAAGGCCACAGCTGATCGAGGTGAATATCGGCGAAGGCTGTGTCGCCGTGCCCTTGAAGAAATATGCGTCGTTCAACACGCGCATCTGCCGACCGGTGGCGCTGACGCCCGACGATCGCACCGCGCTGGTCGGCTTCATGATCTCCCGGCTCGGCATGAAATACGACCTGAAGAACATTTTGGACATGCTGCGCTATTTCATGCCGGCACCGCCGGTGCCCGTGCGCTGGCGCCGGCGCCTGCTGGCGCTTGGCTCGGGTGATCCGACGCGGGCGATCTGCTCGACGCTGATTGCCGAAGCCTTCGAGCAGATCCGCTATCCGATCCTGCCGGGGGTCACGCGCGTGCCTGGGCGCGCGTCGGCGGCCTCCACCTATTCACGCGAAGAGATCCTGCATATCCGCCACTATTCGCTCTACACGCCACGCGACTTCGACCTTTCGCCGTTCTTCTCGATCGTCAAGCCGACGCTCGAATTCGGCTTCGACTACAAACGGCTGCACTGGAACGGAGACTGATCGGCCGAAGAGCCGTCAGATGTTGAGGTCGAGCGCGTGTTCGCGGGCCATGAAATCGCGCTGGCGATCGGTGATGTAATCGCGCACGATCGGTGCCGCGTCGCGTGAGCGCGACAGCTGCATGTGAAAGACGAGCTGGCTGCCGGTGCGGAACATCATTTCGGCACTGATCAGATAGAACTCCCACATGCGCGCGAAACGCTCGTCATACATCGCGATCACCTTGTCGCGGTTGGTCTCGAACCGCGCGCCCCAATGCGCCAGCGTCGTGGCGTAGTGCACGCGCAGGAACTCGAGATCGGTGACCCAGAGACTGTTGCGCTCGACGACGTCGAAGACTTCCGAGAGCGCCGGCGAATAGGCGCCGGGGAAGATGTATTTGCGGAGCCACGCGCTCGCCATGCCGGGCGGGCTCATGTGGCCGATCGAATGCAGCACGGCAAGGCCGTCATCCGGCATCAGCGCATTCAGCTTCTTGAAGAACTCGTCGTAGTGATGCACGCCGACATGCTCGAACATGCCGACCGAAACGATACGGTCGAACGGTCCCTGCACATCGCGATAGTCCTTGAGTTCGAAGCGAACGCGGTCGGCGAGCCCGGCAGCCGCAGCCCTTTGCGTTGACAGCGCCTGCTGCTCCTTCGAAAGCGTCACGCCCAGCACTTCGACATTTTCGAGCTTCGCCAGGTACATCGCCAGATCACCCCAGCCGGAACCGATATCGAGCACCTTCATGCCCGGCTCCAGGCAAAGCTTGGAGGCGAGCAGCCGCAGCTTGTTGCGCTGGGCCTTTTCCAGGCTCTCATTCGGCTCACGGAAATAGGCGCAGGAATAGAGCATGTTGTCGTCGAGGAACAACTTGTAGAAGTCGTTGCCGAGATCATAGTGATGCGCGACGTTCTCTTGCGCCTTGCCCTTGGGATTTGCCTGCTGGCGCTTGCGAAAGCGCATCTTCACTGCGCGCAGCACCTTCTGGATCGGATAGGAGCCGAGCGAAAGCCGGTTGATCGAAAACAGCGTCAGGAAGTCCTTGAGCGTCGAGCCTTCCTCAAAGCGCATGGTGCCGTCCATGTAGGCCTCGCCGGCCGCCAGTTCGGCATTGAAGACAAGGCTGCGATAGAGCTTCTTGTCCGTGAGCCGCATCGTGACTTCGGGTCCCGGCGCGCCGGAGAAAATGTGTCTTTTGCCATCGGCGTCGATCACCGTCAGGCGACCCTTGCGAATGAACGACTTCATCATATGCGACAATGGAAACATGCAGACCCTCTCGTGACAGATACGCCGTAGCGCCGGCATCCTAGCACCCGTTTTTCGAAATGCTCCCCCTAAATTTGCGGTTGCTGATCCGGCCGCTGCCACCGCCAGCAGGCTCCGCGGCATCGCGCGTCTGATAACGTCTCAAGGACGCTGTAACGCTTTGAACTTGCTGCCTGGTTTCGCCCCTGAGACGTCAACGGCTGAAGGAGCCCTACAGCAGAAACGACAACGGGGACGGCAGGTTGAACCTGCCGTCCCCGTTCGATGCGATCACTCGATCGTGCCAGTCCCCGATCGTGTCAGTCCTTGGCGCGCTCGACATAAGAGCCGTCTTCGGTCGCGATGACGACGCGGGTGCCGGCCTGGATATGCGGCGGAACGAGCGTGCGAACGCCGTTCGAAAGAACAGCCGGCTTGTAGGACGACGATGCCGTCTGGCCCTTGACGACCGGTTCGGTCTCGGTGATTTCGAGCGTCACGTGGCGCGGCAGGTCAATAGCGATCGCCAGGCCTTCGTGGATCGAAAGAATACAGGCCATGCCCTCCTGCAGGTAGGCCTTGAGGTCGCCGATGTCGTCGGTGGTCATGATCAGCTGGTCGTAGCTTTCCGGGTTCATGAAGTGGAAGCCTTCGCCATCTTCATAAAGGAAGGTGTGCTCGCGGTCTTCGACGAAGGCACGCTCGACCTGTTCGGTCGTGCGGTAGCGCTCGGAGACCTTCACGCCGTCCGAAATGCGGCGCATGTCGACCTGGGTAACCGGCGTGCCCTTGCCCGGATGGAAGTTCTGCGCGGTAAGAACGACATAGAGCTTGCCGTCAACGTCGAGAACGTTGCCCTTGCGGACAGATGAAGCGATGACCTTGACCATTAGTCTTCCTTGTAACAGAGGTATGCGCGACACGGCGCGCCGGGAAAGCCGGCCCCGAAAGACGCGAAAATTATGATATCGCGCCGCCACTACCCTAATTTCGTGCAAATAGCCAGCCTGCGCCGGCATTGGTGCGAAGAAAGCGTAGGGCGCGAAGAAAGCCTGGATCGAACGACCATGTCGCATGCCTCACCCTGGTGGACGCCGCACGTCCATGCCGACCGGCGCCCGTTTCTTCTCGGACGCAACCGGATCCAGTCGGCGCTGCGCCGGTTTTTTGACGAGCGCGACTTCATTGAAGTCGATACCGCGACACTGCAGGTCTCGCCGGGCAACGAAGCCCATCTGCACGCCTTTGCCACCCAGGCGCTCAACCACGACGGCTCCGCCCACCCGCTCTATCTGCACACCTCACCGGAGTTTGCCTGCAAGAAGCTGGTCGCCGCCGGCGAAAAACGTATCGCCTGCTTCGCCCATGTCTACCGCAACCGCGAGCGCGGGCCGCTGCATCATCCGGAATTCACCATGCTCGAATGGTACCGCGCCGGCGAGACCTATGAGACGCTGATGCGCGACTGTGCCGATATCCTGGCACTCGCGGCTGAGACGACCGGCACCGGCCAGTTCACCTTCCAGGGCCGCACCTGCGATCCCTTCGCCGAGCCGGAGCGCCTGGCAGTGGCCGAAGCCTTCGCACGCTTCGCGGGTATCGACCTGCTCGCCTCGATCGCCTCCAATGGCGAAACGGACCGGGAGACGCTTGCCGCTGCCATGACATCGGCCGGCCTGCGGGTTGCCGCCGACGACACCTGGGCTGACCTGTTCAGCCGCGTGCTTGTCGAAAAAATCGAACCGCATCTCGGCTTTGGCCGCGCGACAATCCTCGACGAATACCCGGCCGCCGAAGCTGCCCTTGCCCGGCCGACGGCGCGCGACCATCGCGTTGCCGAACGCTTCGAGCTCTATGCCTGCGGCGTCGAACTCGCCAATGCCTTTGGCGAACTGACCGACGCTTCCGAGCAGCGCCGCCGTTTCGAGATGGAAATGGCGGAAAAGGCCCGCGTCTATGGGGAGACCTACCCGCTGGACGAGGACTTTCTGGCGGCGCTGACGATCATGCCGGAAGCCAGCGGCATCGCGCTTGGCTTCGACCGGGTGGCGATGCTGGCAACGGGTGCATCGCGCATCGACCAGGTGCTCTGGGCACCGGTAGCGGAGACGCAGGCATGAACGTTCACCGCCCGATCAAGACGGCCGGCGACCTCGTCGAGGCCGGCCTTATCAAACCGTCGCAGCAAGACGCGGTTTCGCGCGTCGCCGAGCGCTACACAGTCGCCATCAGTCCGACGATCGCGGAGCTTATCGACCGCGATGATCCGAACGACCCGATCGCCCGCCAGTTCGTGCCGGATGCGGCCGAGCTGACGCTGCTGCCGGAAGAGCGTGAGGATCCGATCGGCGACAAGCCGCACAGCCCCGTTACCGGCATCGTGCATCGCTATCCCGACCGGGTGCTCCTGAAAGCCGTGCATGTCTGCCCGGTCTATTGCCGCTTCTGCTTCCGCCGCGAAATGGTCGGACCGCAGGGACTGGGCACACTGACGCCAGCCGAACTCGATGCGGCGATCGCCTATATCGTCGAACATGAGGAGATCTGGGAGGTCATCTTGACGGGCGGCGACCCGCTGGTGCTTTCGCCGCGTCGTCTTGCCGAAATCATGGAGCGACTGAAGCCGATCGCTCACGTCAAGATCGTGCGGTTTCACACCCGCGTGCCTGTCGTCGAACCCGAACGCATCAACGCCGATCTCGTCGCAGCGCTCAAGGCAAGCGGCAAGGCAACCTATGTGGCGCTGCATGCCAACCATCCGCGTGAAATGACGCAGGAAGCGCGCGACGCCTCGGCCCGGCTGATCGATGCCGGCGTCGTCATGGTCAGCCAGTCGGTGCTCTTGAAAGGCGTCAATGACGATGCGGACGTGCTTGCCGCCTTGATGCGCGCCTTCGTCGAGACCCGGATCAAGCCCTACTATCTGCACCATCCGGATCTGGCGCCGGGCACCAGCCATTTCCGGCTGTCGATCGAGGAAGGTCAGGCGCTGGTCGCGTCGTTGCGCGGCCGGGTCTCCGGCCTCTGCCAGCCGGCCTATATCCTCGACATTCCCGGTGGCCACGGCAAGGCGGTGATCAGCGCGGCGTCGATCGCCGCGGACGGCGGCGGCTGCTACACGGTCACCGACTTCCGCGGCGAGCAGCACGCCTATCCGCCAAAAATCTGAGAAAAATTTCAAGACGGCGTCACAGGTGCGCAAAGCCAATCGTCAGATGGTCAGGAGCGACTGATCACCCCCCGATGGAGTTGAGACCATGACCGATACGAAAGCCGTCCGTTACGAACAGGAAATCCCGGATGTGCCGGGAGATTGCGTCATCGCCTCGACGGCGGCGATGATCGACCCTTGCAACCATATCCAGATATCGAGGGACTGAGATGGGCGGCGCAAACAGCACGAAAATTTTCGAAGAGGCACGTCCCCGCCTTCTCGGCCTCGCCTACCGGATCCTCGGTTCGCGCGCGGATGCCGAAGACGCGGTGCAGGACACGTTCATGAAGTGGCAGGATGCCGATCAGAGCGCGATCGAAAGCCCGGCCGCCTGGCTGACAACCGCCTGCACCCGCCGCTGCCTCGACCTCTTGAAGGCGGCGCACCGCAAGCGCGTCGATTATGTCGGCGCCTGGCTACCCGAGCCGATCCACACGGCAAGCGACGACAATGCCGAGGAGAAGCTGGCGCTGACCTCGTCGCTCACCACCGCCTTCCTCTTGATGCTGGAGCGGCTGACGCCGAAGGAGCGGGCCGCCTATCTGCTGCACGAGATCTTCGGCCAGCCCTATGAGGAGGTCGCCGAAACGCTCGACATGCAGGAGGCGGCCGCACGCAAGCTGGTGTCGCGCGCCAAGACCAATATCGGCGTGGAGAAGAGCCGTCACCAGACGCCGCGCGAACGCCAGGACGAACTGCTGTCGGCGTTCCACGCCGCCATCCATGGCGGCAACATTTCCGGCCTTTCGAGCCTGCTGTCCGCCGATGTGCGCCTGACCGCCGATGGCGGCGGCAAGGTGGCGACGGTCCTCGGCGTGCTCTCGGGCAAGGAAACCGTGCTTGGCTTCATCGCCGACCGGCTCACCGAATACTGGGCGCACTACGTCTGGGACGTTGCCGAGATCAACGGCGGCCGCGGCATTGTGCTCCGGGGCGAAACCGAAAATGATATCGCCGCCAGCGTTTCCTTCGGCTATGACGGCGACGGAAACGTCAACGACATCTTCATCGTCCGCAATCCGGACAAGCTCACCCATCTCGGTGACGCTGCGGTTCACTGAATCAAAACATTTCCAGGAAAAGTGTGAAGCGGTTTTCCGCCAGGAAATGCGTGAAAACAAAGAGATAGAGCGGCTCGAAGACCCTGTTTGAGGCGGGAGCACTCTATCGCTACAGACGGGGTAACGACGCGCGCGCAGCGATGCGCGACGCGTTTGTCACCCGGCCGTCGTGACGCATAGGAAAAGGGGCAGACAGATGCTCGACAAGACACGTGAATCCACTGAAAAGGCCGAGAGCGGCTGGCTCGCGCTGCTGTCGGGCGAAAACGCCATCCATTCCGTCGTGCTGAGCGGCGGCGTGGCTCTGCATGCCCTGAACATCTATGTCGTCACCACCATCATGCCGTCGATCGTGCGCGAGATCGGCGGACTCGAATATTACGCCTGGAGCACGACCGTCTTCGTGGCCGCATCGATCCTCGGCGCAGCACTTTCGGCCCGGCTGCTTGCCGCGGTCGGCGCAGGCTCGGCCTATGCGATCGGCGCGCTCGTCTTCGGCCTCGGCACGCTCATGTGCGCTTCGGCTCCCGATATGCTGGTGCTGCTTGGCGGCCGGGCGATCCAGGGCTTTGGCGGCGGCCTGCTCTATGCGCTCGCCTATGGCGTCATCCGCCTGGTCTTTGCGCCGGCGCTGTGGACCCGCGCCATCGGCCTGATCTCGGCGACCTGGGGGACGGCAACGCTCATCGGCCCGGCCGTCGGCGGCATGTTTGCGGAATTTGCCACCTGGCGTGCTGCCTTCTGGTCGCTGCTGCCACTGACCGCGCTTCTGGCAGCACTCGCCTTCTGGACGCTGCCGCGCAACGCTTCGTCCGAAGGCAAGCGCACACCGCTGCCCGTGCTGCAGCTGCTGCTTCTGGTCGGCATCGTTCTGGCGCTTTCGATCGCAAGCACGCTGTCCACATCGGGCGAACAGCTCGCCTCGGTCGGCGCGGCCATCCTCATGTTCGCAGCACTTTTGCTGGTCGAACGCCGGGCTGTCGGCAAGCTTCTGCCAAGCGGCAGCTTCACCATAACCTCCCCGCTGGCGGCCCTTTATGCTACGATCACGCTGTTGATGATCGGCATGCAGCCGGAGATCTACGTGCCGTACCTGCTGCAGGAATTGCATGGGCTGTCGCCGCTGGTTGCCGGCTACATCGCCGCGCTGATGTCGATCGGCTGGACCGCCGGGTCGATGACGAGCGCGCACTGGCATGGCGACAGGGCGCAACGCACGATCTTCGCCGGACCGGGCTTCGGCTTTGCCGGCCTGGCGCTGATCGCCGTGTTCATGCCGACGGCTAGCGCCGCCTTTGCCGCGATCGCCGCACCGCTTTCGGCCGGCATCATGGCGGTCGGCTTCGGCATGGGCTTCGCCTGGCCGCATATCGTGACGGCCGTCTACGAACTGGCGCCGCAGGGCGAGGAAGAGAAGGCATCGAGTTCGATCACCACCGTGCAGCTTTTCGCCGCCGCACTGGGTGCTGCCCTTGCCGGGCTGACCGCCAATCTGGCGGGTATCGAGGCGAGCACCACCGACGGGGTTGCGCGCGCGACGCAATGGCTGTTCTGGCTGTTCGCGCTGGCACCGGCACTGGCGATCCTGACGGCGAGGCGCGTCCGGCGGGCGCGCGCCGCAAAGGTAACGGGAGCTTAGAGCGTTTCCGTCCTAAACGGAGTCGTAGAAACGCTCTATCTCTTTGTTTTTCGCATTTCCTGACGGAAAACCGCTCCGCACTTTTCCTGGAAATGCTCTGGGCCACGGATACGCCCCATGGTTTCCGAGGCCGTGTGCAGCAAGTTTAAAGCGCTACAGCGTCCCTTACGCGTCATCTTTGACGCGTGGCGCTGTAGAGGAGGGAACGATGGACGCCGACGAGATCGGCCTTAGCGGCACCCGAGAAACGCTGCTGATCACACTGCAGGCAAAGGCGGCCGAAAGCGCGCTTGCCGATTCGCTCCTGCACGACCATTTCGCCGCCGATGCCATGCGGCGCCTAGGGCAAGCCGATCAGCGTCTTGACGTCGGCCTCGACATGACGATCGGCATCGCCGTGCGCGCCTATCTCCTCGACCGATGGACGCAGGCGTTCATCGACAGGCATCCGGATGCAACCGTCCTGCATCTCGGTTGCGGCCTCGATTCCCGCGTTTTCCGTGTCGATCCGCCGGCAGAGGTGCGGTGGTTCGACGTTGATTTTCCTGACGTGATCGCGTTGCGCCGCAGCCTCTACCCGGATCGCGCCAACTACACGTTGATCGGATCTTCAGTGACGGAGGCGGCATGGCTTGCGAACATACCGGATGACAGGCCGGCGATGGTCGTCGCCGAAGGCGTCCTGCCCTATCTCGCGGCAGAGAACGTCTACGATTTGCTCCGGCGCCTCTTGGAGCGCCTGCCGGCGGGCGAGATCGTCTTCGACGGCTACAGCCACCTTGGCCTTCAATTGCTGCGCTTCAATCCCGCCATTCGCGCCACCGGTGCTGCGCTTCGCTGGGGCATCGAGGATCCGCGCATGCTGGAGTTGCAGGTCCCAGGCCTCAGTCTGCTGGAAGAGGTCAGGGATTACGATCCGGTCCAGATAGAAAGGATGTCCGCCGCCACGCGGATCGCCATGCAGTTCCTCAGCATCATGCCCGTGCTGCAGCGGATGGGACGGCTTCTACGCTACCGTTTCTAAAGCATTTCCAGGAAAAGTGCGAAGCGGTTTTCCGTCAGGAAATGCGTCAAAAACAACGAGATAGAGCGCTTCCAGGGCCCCATTTAGCGGCAGCCCCAACGACGAAGGGCCGCACCGGTGACGGTGCGGCCCTTCGAAATCAAGAGTATCGATGTGACCCGATCAGCCCTGCTTGATCGGCGCGATCGAGATTTCGACGCGGCGGTTCTGCGCCCGGCCGGCTTCGCTGCCGTTGGAGGCGATCGGCCGTTCCTGGCCGAAGCCCATGGTGGCCATGCGGCGCTGGTCGACGCCCTGGCTTCCCAGATAGTTGGCAACGGATGCTGCGCGGCGCTCGGAGAGGCCCTGGTTGTAGGAGGCGCTGCCGGTGGAATCGGTATGGCCGTCGACGTCGATCAGCGTCTTGTTGAACTTGCGCAGCACGATCGCCACCGAGTTCAGCGTGTCGTAGAAGGCCGGGATCACCTGGTCGCGGTCGGTGGCGAAGGTGATGTTCGACGGCATGTTCAGGATGATGCGGTCGCCGGCGCGGGTAACGGAAACGCCCGTCCCCTGCAACTGGGCGCGCAGTTCCGCTTCCTGGCTGTCCATGTAATTGCCGATCAGGCCGCCGCCGAGCGCGCCGATACCGGCACCGACGAGGGCGGCATCACGCCGTCCGGCAGAACTGCCGCCGACGAGAAGACCGGTCGCTGCACCGAGACCCGCGCCGATCAGCGCGCCGCCGGCGGTGGTCGACATCTTCTGCTCACCCGTATAGGGATCGGTGGTCGTGCATCCCGAGAGATAGATGGCCGCAACAGCCAGTATGGCGCATTTCTTGATCATAGAATCAATGGTCCCCATTCGTGCTCAAAGGTGCTTCATACTAGCGATTGCGGCAGGAAGATGAAGAGGCGTCCCACTGATGCCATGGTTTGACGACAAATGGCGCCAGGGCCACAGTCATAGTCACGACAAGGCCGGATACTAACCGATCCTTCACACGCTCTTGATAACAAGCGCGTTCGGGGAAAATTGAGGCGGACTATCTGATGGCAATCGAGTTTGGCGACACGCAGCGCAGTCTCAGCGACACGCTTAACGGGATGATCGGTTCCATTCGCGGCAACACGATCACGCTTCGCGATCTGATGACGGGCATCGGCGAACAGGGCTTTCTCTTGCTGTGCGCACTGCTGACGCTGCCGTTTCTGCTGCCGGTGTCGATTCCGGGCGTCAGCACCGTCTTCGGCGCCGCCATCATCCTGATCTCGATCTCGATCACGCTCAACCGCCTGCCCTGGATGCCGCAGCGCATCCTCGACCGGAAGATCGAGACGGAAAAACTGGTGCCGACGCTGCAGAAGGGTGCGGCACTCGTTTCCAAGCTCGATCGTTTCGTCAGGCCGCGCTTCGGTTTCCTGACGCAAGGGACGCTGATGAACCGCTTCAACGGCCTGATGATCATGGCCGGAGGCGTGCTGCTGATGTTTCCGCTCGGCCTCATCCCGCTGTCGAACACGCTGCCCGGCATTGCCATCCTGCTGTTGTCGCTCGGCATCATCCAGCGCGACGGACTGATGGTTGCTGGCGGCTACCTCTTCCTGATCGCAACCACGATCTACTTCACCGTACTCGCCTATATGGCCTTTGCGGCCGGCCAAGGCCTGTCCACCTTCTTCGTTTCCTAATACGCATCGCCACAGCGAGCCTGACGCGTCGCGATCGACGCGCCGGTTGCCAGTCGGGCCGGTTGGCCGGAGCGGCGGGATGTCATGCCGATGCCGCCTCGAAGCTCTTGTAGCTGGCGGAATCGGTCTGGATGCCGAGCTTTTCCATCAGCGCCGCACGATCGAGGTTGAGGCTTCTATCGAACTCGCCAATCGCTGCTGCGACCTTCGGGGCAAACTCCTCGCTGGCAAATTCGATCATGGTGCAGAAGTTGAACTTTCCCGGACCGGCATGCTGCTCGAGGAACAGATCCTCGACGTAACCGTCCTGGCTGCGGATCACCTCGAGGGTCTTTTCCACCAGTTCCACAAACTGCGCCCGCGCGGCAGTCGGCACCACAAACTTGTTGATGCGGTAAAGCGGCGCGACGACGCCCGCCTTTGCATTGCTGCTCATTGCACTCTCCTTGAGTATTTTTTCAAAACCCGTCGGTGACGGGCAGGAACACTCGTACGACCTCAAGTAAAGTTGAGGTCAACAGGGTCTCGCGAAAAAATCCGCCTTGCGGCCACCGCGATGAATGTGGGCAGCACGCAGCCTTGTGCCCCTATCGCCACGCGATAAGCTCGGCTTTTCGAAACAGCGGGGAGATCGTCCAATGCCGTCAATGACCGTGGAATTGCGCAATGTCGAAGGCACAGAAGCGGCCCTGGGTTGGGCGGGTGGGCACACGAT
>NZ_LGAP01000021.1 GCF_001270265.1 Ensifer adhaerens | reverse complement strand
ATACGAGCCTGCTCGCCTGGCTCGACACGCTCTGAAATAATGCGAAGGAATTTTGCGTGAAAAGGCCGGCAACCGGCGCGGTCCGCGTGCGTTCCTTCGCATTTTGAGCAACTGATGATTATTGAAGTAATGGAGAGGTGGCCATTACTTCAAAAAAGGCTTCACGTAATGCGGGGCGATCAACTTCACCTCATGGCCATACCTGCTCATCTCGCGGGCCCAGTAATGCGCGCTGCCACAGGCTTCCATCACGATCACCGCTGGAGGCTGCTCGGCCATGAATTTGGCAAAACTCCCCCGTGATAGTTTCTTCCGGAACTTCAGCTCCCCCGTCATCGACGCCCCATGGAGCTGAAAAACCGTCTTTGCCAAATCCACTCCAATCATTGTATCTTTCGTCACGGTTGCCGTCCTTTCCGCTCAGTGGCTGTAAACACCACTATCCTGGCACATTGCGATGCCGTCTGGGGAGGGCGGCAACCACTCCATCTTTCAAGCCCGTACTGGGTTTCGGTCGGACGGAGGTGCCCGCGCTCGGCCTATGGCAACCGACGCACATGCAACGTGCTGCCGGCGAGCAACGTGCTGCCGGCAAGAAGAGGATGGTACCTGGAAATGACCATGCCGGAACCGCGGCCATCATCCAGGGCGAGTTGGCACAGGTTGGGCCGGTCGCCGCCCCGGTCGGCTGGTATCTAAAATTCACGCCCAACCAGGCCTATTCCGGCCAGGTTCGCGTCGGCTTCCGTCTCGTCAGTGCGCTCGGCGCCTCCAACACCGGAACCGTGACCTACAACCTCGCCTATGATGCCTCCAAACCTACGCGTAACGAGGATGAGACGGCCCGGCCGACCCAGCTTTGCGTGGGTGCGCCGGGCCCAGTCCTGTTATCGGCGAGTACCAGTTCGGAGACACTCCAATGGACGACCATAAACATCACCACCGACATGAAGGTCACGACCATCACCATGCCGAAAAGAACGCGAGGGCATGGTCCTGAAGCTACCGCTTGGCGCATTGTTCCGGCAAGACGACAAGTGGGCGGTTTTTACCGTCGAGGAAGGTCACGCGTGACTGCGGCCTATCGTTGTCGGGCAGCGCAACAGCCTGGAGGTGGAGATCCGCGATGGGCTGATGCCCGGTGAGAAGGTCGTTCTCTATCCGAGTGACCGCATCGTGGACGGGGTCGCGATCGTCGAGCGATAGACAGCAAGCATCGCACCATTACCGTGAGCGACGATCACGGCGGCCCGGCTGAAAGCGCCCATCGGCGTTGCGAAGCATCAGCAATTCTCCAATGGTCTCGTAATTCATGATGCCTACAACGCGGTGGCTGCCATCGATGACAGCGACGGCGGGCGCACTCGCCTCCTGCATCAGCCGCAGACTCACGTCGATATGGGACCGCTCATCGACCGTAGGGATGTCGCGCAGCATAACAGTTAGCACGGGCGCGTTTGCCCCTCTTTCTTTCATTGCCTGAACGATGCCCCCGCGCGTCATCAATCCCTCGAACCGGCCGGCCTCGTTAACAACGGGAAACTCGCTCTGGCTGGTCGCAAGCAGGAGCTCTACCGCCTCCCCAACACGGGCATGGGGGCCCAGCGTCGCGAAGTCGGTAATCATCACGTTAGCAACGCTCGTGCCGTCGGAGATTGCCTGAAGCTCGCTGCTTTGTGCTTCTGTTTCCGCGGCGAAATAGACGAAGATCGCAATCAGGATAAGCAGCGGGTTGAAGACGACGCCAAAAATTCCCATAGCCAAGGCGATGGCTTGGCCGGTCCGAGCCGCAAGTCTGGTAGCTCGCGTCCATGACAAACGCCGGGCGAGAATTGCCCTCAGGACGCGCCCGCCATCCATCGGGAAGGCTGGGATCATGTTGAACAAGACCAGGAAGATGTTGACGCCTGCGAGCCTCGCGAGGAAGTCGACACGGGGATCCTGCGGCGCTACCAGTTGTTCCCAGCCGAGGGTCCCTCCGACCACCAAGACGACAAGTGCGGCAATCACCACGTTGACCAGCGGACCTGCAATAGCGATCACAAACTCTTCGAGCGGCTTGGTGGGATTGCGCTCTAACCGCGCAAGGCCCCCAATCGGCAGGAGTGTGATGTCCGGTGTCTTGATGCCGAAACTTCGAGCGGCTGCGATGTGCCCAAACTCATGAAGCACCACACACACGAAAACACTGATGATGAAGGCAACTCCCTCCCAGGCGGCCGGCGGGCCACCGATCCGGTAGTGCATGACCCAGATCCAAATGAGCAGCAGGGCGAATGTCATGTGCACGCGGATCTCGGTCCCCGCGACAGACCCAAGTTTGAAGGACCATTTCATGGCGTTTTCTCGTTCTGATACTCCGTGAACTGAGGCCAAGCGTCACAAAGAGATGCGCCTACTCGGCCTCAATTCGATAGGCTGTACCTGCGCGCAGGATATCGAATGAAATTCTACCATCAGACGCGTCCAACAGGTCTTGAATTTGCGTCGCCGATATGGCCGCCTCACCGTTGATCGAAGTCAGATAATCACCCGTCCTGAGGCCAGCTGCGTATGCAATACTGTCGGATGGCACCTCCAGAAAAACCGGTCCAATTGGCGCACAAGCCGGCGAAGGCGACGAAGCTGGCAAGCCAAGGATCACCGAGCCCAGCGCGCGATGGACTGGAGCGCTTCCCACGCTACCGGGATCAACAAGGGTCAGCTCCAATCTCTGCATAGTTCCCCCACGCCGGATGTCCAGAGTGACGCGCGCATCGGGCGGGAGCCGACTGACTGCATTTTTGAAGGCGGCCTCCGTCGAGAGCGCGCGGCCGTTGAGTGCGGTCATGATATCGCCGAGCCTCACCCCTTGCCGTTCGGCCGCCGCGTTGCACGCCAGCTTGTCAACGACCAGGCCTTGCGTGGCGTCCCCGCCTGCCTGCGAAAGCGTGACTGAAACACCAAGCCATCCGCGTCGGATCTCCCCGTCCTTGATGAGCGCGCGAACGATTTGGGCCGCTAGCTCGGATGGAATGGCAAAACCAATACCCTGGGCGCCTTCATGGGGCGGGGGAGCTCCACGTATCACGCCCAGAAGCTCCCCTACTGCGTTGACAAGTGCCCCGCCCGAACTTCCGGGGTCAACGGCCGCGTCAGTCTGGATATAGTCTTCGTATTCGTCGAGGCCGAGACCGGATCGCCCCAGGCCACTTACGATCCCGAAGGTTGCCGTCCCAAGCCTAGCGGACTGCCCACTGCGCCCACGAAATCGCCAACCTTCAAATCGGATGAACGACCCCAGTCAAGAGCGACGAGGTCCGACGCGCCAATCTTGATCACGGCGAGATCGGTTGGCGCATCGCTGCCCACAACCTGGGCATGCAGAACGCGGCCGTCTTTTAGCGTGACCGCGACTTCGTCGGCATCGGTGATCACATGACTGTTTGTAACGATATAACCGTGTTCACTGTCGATGATTACGCCGGATCCCGTTACGGTAGCACCGCTTTGTACAATGAGGACGTTATCCGGGAGGCCCAGAATCTTTCGCACGTTCGCATCGTCAAGCAGTTCGTTCGTCAGTATGCGGCTGGCGGTACTGCTGATACCGACGACGGCGGATCTTACTCGCTCCAAGGTCTCAGAGAAACCGGCGTCAAATCCGCTTGCTGAGGTCGACGAGGCGGCGAACGCGTAGATCGCGGCGGCAAGCAAGGACCCTGGGAAATTCGGCATCTTCTGCGCTCCTGGCAACAATGTCAGAATCTCACCTCTGCGCGCCCGCGCATTGACGCGCATCAAGGAAAGCAGGACGTCAGACGGACAGCACCCGGACTTCCGCTGCAGCGAGACGGCGATAGAGCCGGCCCCGGCGGACGATCGGCCACCAATCGTAGAGAAAGATCTCGAGCGCACGCCAATTGGCGACCCAACCAAAGATGACCAGGCTCTCGCTCGCCACCCGCGAGAACGCGCCCGCACCCGACAGATTGGTCACGAACTGACTTGCGATAAGACTGCACGCGAGGATAGGAATGCCGATGAACAAAGCGCGTCGTCCTTCCCTCAGAAGTTGACGTAACTCGCGACGAGCCCGCTTGCTGCGGCTTTCGAAATTGTAGCGCATCGCGTCCTGAACGACACGCGTGACCGCCGGGTCGGCTTCCCCCGGAGGCAACTGCACGACGATTACAATTGGCCGATCTTTGGGAGCCTCTTCAGCCCACTCGACAATGAACCGCTCCGCATCCTCGTCCAGATCCCGCTCACGGAAGGGTGTGGGATCAAGCGAATTGAACAGCCGCGCCAACTGATCGATGCGGATCAGGATCGTATGGTGGTCGCCGGTTGATGGTATCGCGTCCAACGTGCCTACTCCACGCCGCATTCCATGGTCGTTGGCCGGCGAAGGTGGCTCAAGCGTCCTCGTTCAGTGCCCGCCGCATGCGGCGGATGACCACGCCTCGGCCCCTATCGTCGGCAGCATTGGCCAATTCCTCGTGCAAGCGAGTACGAGCGATTGAAAATCGTTGTTCCAGTCCATCTGCCCTGCGCGAAGCGGATCGATACGTGGTCGGGACACGCCCTCGGATATCGCGACCGCTCCTATGGTTCCAAGCGAAATGCAGCATCCAAACGCGGACGAACCACCTTGTCGCCCGGCAGGAACGTCTGGAGCCTTGCCTCAGCCCCTGCGGAACCCGTCGATCCGCTCCGGATCGCACCCCTGAGCTGATGCTCGAAAACCGGTTCGCTGCCGCCTGAAATCTGCAGGCGGTTGTGGAGCGATCGACGATGGCGGCACCTTCCAAATCAACGATCTATCGCGATGGAGATTCCAGTTTACCCCGGCGTCACCAGCGCACGAAACGACGCGCGCCGATAGCGCCAAGGAGCGTGAGAGCCGCAATGGCAATTGTATACCATGTCGCCACGAACAGAGGTGAATCGTCCGTGCAATGGGCGGCATAGAAGGTCGCGGCAATGCCGCCGGCCGCCAGGCCTGCCATCGCACCCGCGAGCGACGGGTAAGACGGGGCGCCGTGGCGCAGCGCCAGCAGCAGGAGCACAAGCGGACCGATGCCGATCAGCGGAATGTAGGTCAGGCACACAAGGCTGTTCGTTCCGACGAGCTGCGCCGACCATGTGCCCGGCAACGAGACGACAATTTCGGCCACGACACCCGCCACCAGCAGCGCCGGCGCAACGACGAGGCGCGGTAGCGACCGGCGTACGTCGGCATCCGGCCGTGACAGGATATGCAAGAGGCCGAAAGCGCTCGCGGCAAGGGCGGTCGTCACCACGAACTTGAAGAGGAAGCGGACGGTTTGCGCTGCATCGGCAATATCTGGTCGCGCGCCGAGCAGGGCGAAGAAGACGACCGCGGCGACGGCAACGGCGGCGAGACCCGCACCCGACCAGGCGCCGGCCATCGAAATACCGCTTCGCCTCGTGTCTGCTGCAAGAGCCTTGATGAGTTCGTCTGTTTCCATTTCAGTCACGTCCAAATCGCCGGGCAATGGCAGCAAGGCCGCGGTGAAGCGCGACACGAACTGCGGTTTCATTCATTTCGAGGCTTCTGGCTGCCTCAGCTATCGTTCGACCCTCGACCGATATTGCGGTGACCACCGAACGCTGGCCGGGGGTCAGCGTTTCAAGCGCGCGGCCGATCTCCCAGTCCCTGACCGATTCCGCCTCCTCAGCCGCGAGCCGTCCTTCCACCTCGCTGATTTCAATCCGAGGGTGGCGGCCCTGCCGCCGTAAAGCATCGACAAGCTTGTGCCTGGCGATCGCATAGAGCCATGGCGCCACCGGGCCGTCGCTGCGCCAGGTATGCCGCTTCACATGGATCGCCAGCAACGTTTCCTGGACGATGTCCTCGGGATCCAGACCGGAAAACGTTGTCCTCCGCCGCGCCCACGCGCGGATCAGACCCGCTGTTTTGTGCAGGAAGTCGCCGTAGGCCCGCTCGTCGCCTTCAAGTGCCGCGCGGAGAAGCCGGGCGATATCCCCGTCGTCCACATCGCTCAACCGTCCTTCCTCCCATTCGCTGGTCCCCGCCATTTGTTACATTTCCGCTCCGCAGATTTCGCCGCCGTCGCGGGGTGAGGGAAATGCGGCAGCGCCCGCTTCCCGCTCCACTTTACGGGAGGCCGATCACGCTCATGATCTTCGAGCGAGTCAATCCACAATCATCGTGATCCGGCACCGCAATGCGTTCACGAAACCGTGTAGCCGGGCAATGTAACATATCGTCCTTTGGCTGCGAACGAAGCTTCGTGTGGCCTTGATCACAAGCCGCACGGGACCTCAAAATGGAGAGACGTCATGTCTACGAAATCAACGATCAATGCGGCCTTTCTGGCAGGTGCCGTGGCGGCTGCCTTGTCGTCGTTTGCGATCGCCGCACCGCTCACAGAGGAACAGGTCAAGGCTGCGATGGATGCCGGCAAGGAGAAATGCTTCGGCGTCGCCCTGAAGGGCCAGAACGATTGTGCCGCCGGCCCGGGCACGACCTGCCAGGCCACCTCGACGGTCGATTACCAAGGCAACTCCTGGAAATTCGTCGATGGCGGCACCTGCGCGACGATGGAGCTGCCCGACGGCCGCAAGGGCTCGCCGGAGGTGCTGTCGCGCGACCTGCCCTCTTAAGCCTGTCGAGATACCGGAAAGTGGAGGTAACGATGCCCAAATTTGCAACTCACGCGGATCCTGCCGCGTCAGGAACTCTCCGCTTTCCGGCGCATCCGATCGACGGCCTGGCTGGCACCAGCTTCAAGCATCAGCATCTGCCGTCCATCCTTGCTGACGATGGACGGGATGGAGGCTTCTTCGAAGTCCATGCGGAAAACTATATGGGCGCGGGCGGCCCGCCGCATGCCGCGCTCACGCGCATCCGCGAGGACTATCCTGTTTCGCTCCATGGCGTGTGCATGTCGATCGGTGGGCCACAACCGCTGGACAAGGTGCACCTGGGGCGCTTCGCGGGGCTGGTCGAACGATATGAGCCTGCGCTCGTATCGGAACACCTGGCCTGGTCGACCCACAACACAACCTACTACAATGACCTGTTGCCGTTACCCTACACCGAAGCCACCTTGCGGCGCGTCATCGAACATATCGATGAGGTGCAGGAGGTGATCCACCGGCCGCTTTTGCTGGAAAATCCTTCGACCTACTTGTTGTTCAAGGATTCGACGATGAGCGAGACCGCGTTCATCCGGGAGATCGTGCAACGCACCGGCTGCGGCCTGTTGCTCGACGTCAACAACGTCTTCGTCTCGGCGACCAACCACGGCTTTTCCGCTCTCGACTATCTCTCCGACTTCCCGCTCGAACATGTCGGAGAGATTCATCTGGCCGGTCATGCGGAGCAGGAGGACGACGAGGGTGATCTCCTCCTGATCGACAGTCACGACGGACCGGTCGCCGATGCGGTCTGGAAGCTTTTCGACATCGTGATCGGCCGGTGCGGCCGCATCCCGACGCTTATCGAATGGGACAGTGCCATTCCCGACTGGCCGGTGCTGAAGGGCGAGGCGCAGGCGGCGCAGGCGATCCTCGACCGGCATGCGGTTCTGCGACAGGAGCGGATCCATGCACGCGCTTGAGGAATGTCATGCCGGTGCTGCCAAGGAGTTCGGCTATCCGGCAGGTTTCGTGCCTGGGCTGCTCGATCCCGACCGGGCAACACCCGCGCTCGTCGCCGGCCCGAACGGTAAAACTGCCGACAAGCGCTACAACGTCTACCGCAACAATGTAACCGTCAGCCTGATCGATGCGCTCGCGACCGTATTCCCCGCCACAATGCGCATCACTGGAGAGGCATTCTTTCGCGCAATGGCTCGCTTCCACGTCCGCGAGACACCGCCGACGTCGCCGCTGCTGTTCGAATATGGCCGGGATTTTCCGGATTTCATCGAGCGTTACGACTATGCGCAATCCATGCCGTGGCTCGCCGATGTCGCGCGCATCGAGCGGGCCTGGCTCGATGCCTATCATGCGGCCGACGCCGCTACGTTGCTGCCGGATGTCCTTGCCTCGATCCCGCCGGAACGGCTCTGTGACGTCGTTTTCGAGGCGCATCCGGCAAGCCGCATCGTGTGCTCCGCCTATCCGGCGGTGACGATCTTTTCGGCGAACCGGGCGAGCGGCCCGGTCGGCCGCATCGACACGACCGCGGCGGAGAGTGCATTGGTGACACGGCCGATGCTCGAGGTGGAGGTTCGCCGCCTTTCGCCGGGCGCGGATATCTTCCTCCCCCACCTCATGGCGGTCGAACCATTGGGCAAGGCTGCGGCGACAGCGAGCGAGCACTGCCCGCAATTCGATCTCGCGACCGCTATTGGCACGATGCTTGAGGCGGGTGCGCTCACGGCGATCCGCCATGGAGGATGAGATGCTGACTTCCATACAAAAATTCTTCGACAATCCCGTACCCCGGGGGGCGACAGGCTGCCCCGCCCGGATCGATGGCCTGATTGCCGCGGGGGCACCCGCCTCGCTTGCCCAGCTTGCCCTGCGCTTCGGCCTTGCGGTGCCTTTCTGGCGCTCCGGCATGAGCAAGTGGGACGGCGTCCTGCAACTGAACGATGTTGCCATTCTTCTCTTTACGTCGGAGTTCAAATTGCATCTGCCGGGCGGGCCCTATGATTTCCCGGCCCCGGCCGTGATGGCCTTTGTGGTCGCTTGCGCGGAGGTAATGTTGCCGACCCTGCTGGTCCTGGGATTGGCAACGCGGCTTGCCGCGTTCGGTCTGCTCGCGATGACGATCGTCATTCAGCTCACCGTGCCCGACGGATGGCCCATTCATCTGACCTGGGCGGCGATGGCTCTCGGTGTCATTACCGGGGGGTCGGGCAGGTTGGCGTTCGACAACTGGATCGTGGGCCGCCCCCTCTCGACGAGTAACCGCTGAAGTCTGCGATTGGCAGCGGTCGTGTGCCAAAATTCACAATAGCGGCTTTTACATGCGTCGCGCCGGACTTCTGGCTGAAAATGGGGCCTGCCTGCATCAGAACGCTGCCCGCAAGCCAAACCAAACGCCCGCGGGAGAGAAGCAAAGGCTGGGTGAAAGACGTCGACTGGATGTCGCCGCATGGCCGCGGCACGATCGTTTGGCCCAGGAACGTGCGGACCTTCTATGCCGCGCAGGACGTAAAGCTGCCGCCGATCTCGCTAAAGGCACTGATCTGCCTGCACGATCCCGTTGAGGCTCATTCGGACGCCGAGGCCGCCGCGGCGCTGCGCAGAGCCGATCTTGCTGGTCTAGTCGGCCACCTTGCCCAAGAGGGTCGGGCCAATCAAAGCTGGGACCAGCTTCGGCGGCCAAAAGCAAAAACTCATCCTATCGCGAATCTTGCTGCAGCGTCCGGGGCTCTTGCTTCTCGACGAACCGACCAGTGCGCTCGATATCGACGCGACGGTTGCGTTTCACGAGGCCATCCGGGACAATTGTCCGGGCGCGTCGGTAATCAGCGTCATGCACGACGCCACGCCCCCGAAATCCTCAAACGGTGAAGAATTCTTCGACAGCGTGCTCTCCATCACGGAGGGCACGGTGACGAAGACGTCATTGTCGAACCTCAAAAGCCGCCCCGTCGGTCCCGCGCGCGTGGAACCGCGTCCGGAAAAGCGGCCGCTCGATTGAACGCATGGCGAGGAACGTACGATGAGAGAGCCGCACGATGGGCGCAACTCCTTTGGTGGCTAATCATCAGCAAAATAGACGGCTGATTAGCCGCGAGTCGCGATAGAGCGGGCGTTGTCGCGCATCCGGGACGGCGAGTACGGGTGTTGCACCGACTGCCGGGAAGCAATCGAGGTGCGGCGGCGGGAGATCGACGCGCCATCCGAACGATGCGTGAGGGATGCACCGTGAGCCGCTCGATTCAGGGAACGCCGAAAGTCGCGGCGACCAGGAAGCGACAGACAATTTTCATCGTCATTTACCTCACGGCGCGTCAGTCGGACGAACGTTGCTGTGCCAATGGCAGAACCTGAGCTTCAGGAGACCACCGGCGACCGAATCAGAAGCGCGCTCCGGCACCCGAATTCCGGCCCATTGAAGAAGCCGAAGATGAAGGAGCAAGGCTCGTCAGCCTGATGGGTATCTACCCGCAGACTTTCTTGCCGAAGCCCGTGAGCTTGCAGGAAATATGCGACATGAACGGCGGTACCGGACCGCAAATGGATGACGACTTCATCCGATATCCCTCGTATCCGCTCGGCGGCGGTCAGCAGTGACATCAACGGGTCTGCTACCAAACAGCAGAAACTCCCGTATTTGCGTCAGGACTTTCGGTTGATGCATGTCGAACATCAACGGAAGCTGTCTCGAACGATCGCACCCTCCCGGCCACATCGAGCACCACGTTTCTCCAGAGCCCATCTATCGCCTCGGCTACGTCGATCCAGGCCTGATCGGTGCCAGCGACTTCCATATCGGTGACGAGATGCTCGAGCCTCGCGATGCAGTCGTCGATGTGACCGCGAAGTCGAGACAGCTGATCGAAGGTGACTGCTGGATGCGCCAGCATTCTGGGCACTGTCACAGCCGCTCGCTTCGCAAGATCCTCCTCGGTCAGGAGAGTTTTCTGCCACTCGTAAGTCATTTCTACCCCATTCTTCAGCCCGCGACAGCATCGCCGATGGATGCGGAATTAGTCAATGAACAAGCACGCCGAATTTGCGCGCTCCTCTGGTCGAACAGATCGGCGCGGCAAGCGGCTGTTCCATCGGTTCGCTGGCGAAACTCGGGCGCTCATCATACCTCCCCCGACAGTTCGCGCCGCCGCTTCTCAAGCTCTTCGCTGTAGCGACGTAGTGTATGACTTTCCGTCAACAGACCGATCACTCGACGTTCAATGTTGTTATTGATGACGGCGAGCTCTTCGCTCTCGGCATCGTCGAATATCGCCGAGGCCTGCTTCGCATTCATATTTGGGAGCAGGAGAGCATTCTTATGGCGGCGAGTTCGGCGATGCGCCGCTCCGGGTCGGAGTGTAGATCAGGCACTATGATAAGGCCGGCGTATTTTCCCTGCTCGTCCACGATGATGACGCGCTGGGTCGATCCGATCGGAAACGCGGCCCTGAACTCTTTCACGGTCACATTGGCATTTGCCGTCCTCACGTCGGACCTGGCAGCGTCGCCGAACCCGAGCCAGTTGGCAAAAGCCCTGCGGGAACTCGGCCGCATCGAGCGATCCTTGTTCATGAAAGCCTGTCCGGCGCGGAAACCGGCCCATGACGCAGCTTGGCGCACTGCTGGCCGTGCTCATCCCGGCGGTTGCTGGCCGCACCCGGCATGGCCCATGAGATCCGGCCGGCCTAACTCGACATGCGCGAAACAGCGAGTGACGAGTTCGCCGTCGTCTGGAAGGTGTCGGCGCAGGGCGACATGCGTCTTGGACTCTATGCAAGTCTGCCGAAGCCGTGCATCGAAAAAGCCGAACCGGCGAGGTCGATCGAGGGCGGAGCCTATCTGGAGCGATGGACCGTCGCCTGCGCGGGGGGATTGAGGGGCGGCGAGATCGGCATCAACGGCGTCAAGTCGACTATGACCGAAGCGCTCGTCCGCATCGAATACGAGAACGGCAACACGGAGGTCGTACGCCTCATGCCGGACGCGCCCTCGTTCACCGCAGCCGGCGCACAGACCAGCCTCGAGGCCGCCCAGACCTATTTCCTGCTGGGCGTCGACCACATACTCTCGGGCCTCGATCATCTGCTTTTCGTGCTTGCGCTCATGCTGCTCATTCGAGGCCGCTGGCCGCGCCGAGGGCCACCAGGAAAAGTCCGTGATTGGCCCGCTTGAGGCCGCAGGACAAATCTTTTTCCCCGATGGGCGCCGCGAAGCCGAGTTCACTGAATCCGGCGAACTATCAAACTACGAGACGGGAAACACGCAGACCGCCCTCCAGAGATCGGCCTTCCAGTCGCCCGGACTTCCCGGGTCCGACGTCCGCACCGGGTAGTCGACACCGCGGACGGAGACCCTGGCGGGATCGCCACATCTGACGAGTGCCCGATGCTTTCCTGGGTCGTTGTAGATGGTCCCGTCCGTGTCATGTTTCGATGACAGCGATATCAGGACGTCGAAATCATAGCCTGGCCGTTGCGCAGCCTGATTGCTGACGAGACCAAGGCTGACGACCGTGTCGTCGTTGAAATGTGCCGTGTGGAAGACATTTGGTTCCTCCGCCGCCGCGTCCGAGACGAAAAGCATTCCGACAGCAAGGGCGAGTACAAGACTACGCATTCCCACCTCCCATGGTTCGGCGAAGTTGACATCATATCACTTCCGCCTTGGCATGATACCGGCGTCCTGATCCATTACGCTCGCCGGGCGGTCCGGTGGGCGGGACAATTGAGCTTACATTCATGGCTTTTGCGGCGCGCCAAGCGCGCGTAATCTTCGCGACCTCGCAATATTGATTTGAAACATCAATAAGGAGGCCGTAGACTTCAAATATCAGAGCCTGAGTAACATAAGCGATGGTTGAATCGTGATTACTGCCGCTCAGTTGCGGGCCGCCAGGGCCCTTCTCGGCATCGACCAGCGCCATCTGGCCGACTTGGCCGGGGTTTCGGTGCCGACCATCCAGCGCATGGAGGCAAGCGCCCATGTGGTTCGCGGCAATGTAGATACGCTGATGCGGCTGCTTGCAGCCTTGGAGGCCGCCGGGATCGAGGTGATCAGTGAGGGAGCGGTCAGCGAGGGTGGTGGACGCGGGGTGCGGCTGAAGGCAAACGCCAACGTCGAGCCCTTGCAGCGGAAACCCTCCAAATTGCCGGGAACAGTGCGCAGACCGAGGGCGCACCCATGACGCCGGCTGTCGTCATGCTGTTATGTGCGACGGCTTTTTTGGGAACGGCGATCCTGGCGATCCTAGCTGCGCGGTCCGACCGGGCGACACAGGTGATCTACGGCACAAGCCTTGTTGTTTCGAGTATCGCCGTTGCGACCGCGCTCGTCCAACTTGTTGCGGCTATCTCTCCCACCTCGGCATCAACGCTCACCCTCCCCCTCGGTTTGCCTTGGTTGGGAGCCCATTTCCGGCTCGACGCGCTTGCCGCCTTCTTCCTCGTGGTCATCAATTTCGGGGGCGCTCTCGCCAGTCTCTACGGCCTCGGCTACGGCCATCACGAACATGCGCCGCAACGGGTGCTGCCATTTTTCCCAGCCTTTCTCGCTGGCATGAACCTCGTGGTTCTGGCGGACGATGCCTTTACCTTCCTGCTCTCGTGGGAATTCATGTCGCTGGCCTCGTGGGCACTGGTGATGGCGCACCATCGGGCCGCCGGCAACCGGAACGCAGGTTACCTCTATATCGTCATGGCGAGCTTCGGCACGCTGGCCCTGCTCCTAGCATTCGGCCTGCTTGCCGGTCCCGAAGGCAGTTACGATTTCGCCGTTATGCGCGCTACCGAGCAGACGTCGTCTACAGCCGGTATCGTGCTCGTTCTCCTGTTGCTCGGCGCCGGCTCCAAGGCAGGGCTCGTGCCATTGCATGTCTGGTTGCCGCTGGCACATCCGGCCGCGCCGAGCCATGTTTCGGCACTCATGAGCGGTGTCATGACCAAGGTCGCCGTCTACGGCTTCATCCGGGTTGTCTTCGACCTGCTCGGCACACCAGCGGCGTGGTCAAGCGTTGTCGTGCTGCTCTTCGGCGGCGCGACCGCAGTCCTGGGCATCCTGCACGCGTTGATGGAGAAGGATCTCAAGCGCCTTCTCGCCTATAGCACGATCGAGAATATCGGCGTTATCTTCGTCAGCCTCGGGCTTGCACTCGCCTTTGCCGCGAATGGCATGGGATTGGCGGCGGCATTGGCGCTCACCGCTGCTCTGTTCCACGTTCTCAACCACTCGTTCTTCAAGAGCCTACTCTTCTTCGGCGCCGGCGCCGTGCTGGTGGCGACCGGCGAACGGGACATGGAGAAACTGGGCGGTCTCATCCATCGCATGCCGTTCACCAGTTTCGCGTTTCTTGTCGGCTGCGTAGCAATCTCGGCTCTGCCGCCGCTCAACGGTTTTGCTTCGGAATGGCTGGCCTTCCAGGCCGTCCTTCAAAGCCCCGAGCTGCCGCAATGGGGGCTGAAGATCATCATACCGGCTATCGGTGGCTTGCTGGCATTGTCGGCGGCACTCACAGCTGCCTGTTTCGTCAAGGCATTCGGCGTGACCTTCCTTGGGCGCCCACGAACGCTCGTCGCCGGGCAAGCGCGGGAGGTCGACCGCCTCTCGCTTGCCGCCATGTTCGTGCTGGCTGCATTGTGCCTTCTCGCCGGCATTCTGCCTGGGATCGTCATGGACGGTCTCGCACCTGTCACTCTCTCCCTGATCGGCGCCAGGATGCCGGTGCAGATGGGGGTGCCATGGCTTTCGATCGTACCGATAACTGAGACCCGCAGTTCCTATAATGGCCTGCTCGTTTTCCTGTTCACCGCATTCTCGGCGTCGCTTACGGCCTATCTCGTCCACCGCTTCGCCTCGCGGGCTCTGCGGCGGGCGCCCGCCTGGGACTGCGGCTTCCCCGAAGCCGACCCTGCAACGCAATATACCGCCGGCAGCTTCGCCCAGCCCATCAGGCGGGTTTTCGGCACACTCGCCTTCCAAGCCCGCGAACGGGTCGACATGCCGGCGCCGGGCGATCTGCGGCCGGCGCGTCTTGCCGTCGTATCACGTGATCTGATCTGGGACGGGCTTTACGTACCGATCGCCGGCGCCGTCGGATTTATCGCAGAAAAGCTCAATCACCTGCAATTTCTCACCATCAGGCGTTATCTGAGCCTGGTCTTCCTGGCGCTCGTCGTCCTGCTCCTGGTGCTGGCGCTATGGTCGTGATCTCCGCCCTCCTCGTCCAGGCAGTCCAGATGGTAACGGTCGTGTTGCTGGCACCGCTGCTGACCGGCTTCATCCGCAAGGTCAAGTCGCGATTGCTGCGCAGGCAGGGGCCGTCCGTTATCCAGCCCTACCGCGACATCTTGCGGCTTCTGCGCAAGGAAGTGGTGCTGGCAGAGAATGCGTCCTGGCTGTTCCGGGTGACCCCTTATGTGATTTTCGCGGTCACCTGGGTTGCGGCGGCGATCATCCCCACCTTCGCTACGGGCCTTATGTTCAGCTGGACCGCAGACCTGATCGCCATCATCGCCCTGCTTGGCAGCGGTCGCTTCTTTCTGGCACTTGCCGGCATGGATGTCGGCACTAGCTTCGGCGGCATCGGCTCGAGCCGCGAAGTGATGATCGCGACGCTTGCCGAGCCGGCGATGCTGCTCATCATCTTTACGCTTGCCCTCGTCGCCGGCTCGACCCAGCTTTCCACCATCGCCGCCTTCATGACCTCTCCACAGGTGGGGTTACGCGTTTCGCTCGGGATCGCGCTGATCGCTCTCATCATGGTAGCGATTGCCGAGAATGCCCGCATCCCAGTCGACAACCCGGCGACACACCTCGAACTCACCATGGTGCATGAGGCCATGGTGCTTGAATATTCCGGGCGGCATCTCGCGATGATCGAACTGGCCGCCTCTCTCAAGCTGCAGCTCTACATCTCCCTGATCGCCTGCATGTTCGTCCCCTGGAAACTTGCTGTCCTGGAGGCCGGTCTCGCCGCCTACCTGGTCGGCCTGCTCGCCTACCTCGCCAAGCTTGCGGTCGGCGGCACGCTGCTTGCCCTGTTCGAAACCGCCACCGCCAAGATGAGGATCTTCCGGGTGCCGGAGTTCCTCGGTGCGGCACTCATGCTTGGCCTGCTCGCCACCCTCCTGCTGTTCGTCTCGAGGAGCCTGTGATGAGCGGCCTTGTTTTCGATATTGCGCACATGTTTGCCGGTGGCCTGGTCCTGGTCAGCATGATGATGCTGTATCAGGATCGCCTTTATGCGCTGCTCAACGTCTTTGCGTTGCATTCAATGGTGCTGACGCTGTCGGTGGCCTGGCAGGCTTTCGTCCAGGATGCTCCACATCTCTATGTGACGGCAGCGATTGCGCTCGTCTTCAAGGCCGTCATCATCCCCGTTGCGCTCCACCGCATGATCCGGCAGCTCGGCATCCACCGTGAGATCGAGACCGTCGTCGGTATCGGCCCGACGATGCTGGCCGGTATCGGACTTGTCGCACTGGCGATGGTGGTCATGCTGCGCGTCACGCCTGAAGCCAATCCTTTGGCGCGCGAAGATCTTGCCTTCGCGCTGTCGGTTCTGCTTCTCGGGCTCCTGGTGATGGTCACGCGCCGCAACGCCGTCAGCCAGGTCGTCGGGTTCATGTCGCTCGAGAACGGGCTCGTGCTCGCCGCGACCGGCGCAAAGGGCATGCCGCTGGTCGTCGAGATCAGCGTCGCCTTCTCGATCTTGATCGCCTTCATTGTGATCGGCGTTTTCCTGTTTCGCATCCGCGAGAGGTTTGACACCGTCGATGTTCGTGCGCTCGATGATTTCAAGGGGAGAAGGCGGAAATGAACGCTCTCTTCCCCCTCTTGGCATTCGATGCGGTCACCGCCGTTCTCCTGATACCGGTCGCCGCCGCTGTCCTGCTGGCGCTCCTGCCCGGCTATCGGCTGACGGCTCGGCTGAACGTCATCGCGAGCCTGCTGACCCTGCTTGCCGCTCTTTCGCTGCTCGTGACCGCAAGGCCGATACCGGGACTGTATCTCCTCGTCGACGATCTCAACATCGTCTTCATCGTCCTCAACGCCTTCGTAGGTTTCACCACCAGCATCTTCAGCGCCAGCTACATCGCACATGAACTGGAAACCGGCCGGCTGACGCCCGCAAACCTTCGCTTCTACCACGCCATGTATCAGATCATGATGTTCGGCATGAATCTCGCATTCGTGTCGAACAATATCGGCCTGATGTGGGTCGCTGTCGAGCTTGCGACGCTGACGACCGTGCTGATGGTCGGCATCTACCGCACGCACGAAGCGCTCGAAGCCGCGTGGAAATATTTCATTCTGGGAAGCGTCGGCATCGCGTTTGCGCTGTTCGGCACCATCCTCGTCTATATGGCCGCGCAGCCTGTCGTCGGCGAAGGCTATGATGCGATGGTCTGGACCCTCCTGATTACGCACGCTGCCGCCTTCGACCCGGCTCTCCTCAATGTCGCCTTCGTGTTTCTGCTGCTCGGCTATGGCACCAAGGTCGGGCTTGCGCCCTTGCATGCCTGGCTGCCCGACGCGCACGCCGAGGGGCCGACACCGATCTCGGCGGTGCTCTCGGGCCTCCTGCTGAATGTCGCGCTCTATGCCGTCCTGCGCTTCAAGATCCTGCTTGCCGCCAGTCCTGAGGCGATCGCCGCCGGGCCGTTGATGATGACGATGGGGCTCATATCACTCGTCTTCGCCGCGTTCATGCTCTACCGCCGCCGCGACATCAAACGCCTGTTCGCCTATTCCTCCATCGAGCATATGGGCATCATCGTTTTTGCCTTCGGCATGGGCGGGCCGGTCGCCAATTTTGCCGGACTGCTGCACATGGTCATGCACTCGCTCACCAAATCGGCGATCTTCTTTGCTGTCGGCCACATCGCACAGATCAAGGGAACGCAAAGGCTTTCCAGCATCCGCGGCCTCACCGAAACGCATCCGGGGCTTGGCTGGGGCCTGGTGATCGGTGTCGTTGCCATTGCCGGCTTGCCGCCGCTGGGGATTTTCATGAGCGAGTTCCTGGTCGTGAGCTCCACGTTCGCCCGGCAGCCCCTGCTTGCCATTCCGCTCGTCTTCGGCCTTCTGATCGCCTTCGGTGCGTTGCTGCTGCGGCTCACCGGGGTCGCCTTCGGACAGCCGCGCGGCAGCACGGCACCGGCCGAGGCTTCCTACATACCGATGTATTCCCATCTGGCGCTCGTGCTGGGCGCAGGCATCTACCTGCCGCCGCCGCTGGTCGCCTGGTTCCAGCATATAGCCACCCTTCTTCGATGATAGGGAGAGCCGTTCGATGCAAGCCCTGGCCGATCTCATTCTGGAAGGCCGTCCGGTTCAACACCATCGCCCCTGGCCGCGGACGATTGTCGATCCAATGGTCTGGACATCGGCAACTGTGGCCCTTGCGGAGGGCCACTGGACCTTGCTTGGGCTTTGGGGCGAAACCGCTGCGATCCATATGGCGCTGCTCGAAGAACCAACGGGCACGATCGGCGTCATCAGTCTGGAAGAACTGGAAGGCGGCTATCCCTCTGTCGCGCAATACCATCCCCCGGCCCTCCGTCCGGAGCGCGCCATCCACGATTTGGTCGGGCTAGTATCAAAGGATTTGCCCGATCCGCGCCCATGGCTCGATCACGGCCGCTGGGGCCTGCGGTTTCCCCTGGGCGACCGCCTGCCCCCTCCACCCGAAACCGCTCCCTATGCGTTCCTGCGCTCAGAGGGTGACAGCCTGCACCAGATCCCGGTCGGGCCGGTGCATGCCGGCATCATCGAGCCGGGGCATTTCCGCTTCACGGCCAACGGCGAGACGATCGTCCGTCTCGAGGAACGCCTCGGATATGTCCATAAGGGGATCGAGGCGCTCATGGTCGGAGCGAGCCTCGACCGGGCGGTGCAACTTGCGGGACGAACGTCCGGCGACAGCACGGTCACCTATGCCTATGCCTTTTCGCGAGCGGTCGAGGCCGCCCTGCAGCTCGAAGTCCCTTCACGTGCAGGTTGGCTGCGCGCGCTGATGGCCGAACTCGAGCGACTTGCCAACCATCTCGGCGATATCGGCGCCATCTGCAACGACGCCGCTTTTCCACTCATGCATACGCATTGCGGCGTGCTGCGCGAGCGCGCGCTGCGTGCTGCCGACACCGCGTTTGGACATCGCCTCATGCGCGACCGCATCAAGCCCGGCGGCGTCATCGCCGATCTGGATCATGAGGGAGCGGCTGCTCTGCGGGCCGTGGCCACCGAGATCGGGCAGACGTTCCCGGCATTAGTCGAGCTCTACGACAATACCGCCTCGCTTCAGGACCGAACGGTCGGCACCGGTATGCTCAGGCCGGAACTTGCCCACCAGTACGGTGCTGGCGGCTATATCGGGCGGGCCTCCGGGCGCGGTTTCGACGTCCGGCGCGCTCTTGGCTACCCGCCCTATAACAGCCTCCTCTTTGAGATCCCGGTCCTGCACGAGGGCGATGTCAATGCCCGGGTCTGGATCCGCATCCGCGAGGTTGAACAGTGCCTGTCGCTGATCGCGCAGATCCTGGATCAACTGCCGGCTGGCCCGGTATCCATCGATATTCCGGACATTGGTGAGACACGGGAAGGCATGGCGCTCGTCGAAGGCTTTCGCGGCGATGTGTTCGTCTGGCTCCGCGTTGCCGAAAGCGGCAGGATCGACCGATGCCATCTGCGCGATCCGTCCTGGTTCCAATGGCCGCTTCTGGAAGCCGCGATCGAAGACAACATCGTCGCCGACTTCCCGCTCTGTAACAAGTCGTTCAACTGCTCCTATTCCGGTCACGATCTCTGAAGGCAGGCCAACATGCGCAAGCTCCTCTTCGAAAGCATGATCCGAGTGCCCCTGACCGAACGCGCGCCTTCCCGCTCGGACGCTGCTATGGAAGAGCTCGCGTCGGCTGTCGACAACGCTGCCCGCCGGCATCTCGGCCGCAGCCTGTCGATCCGCGCCGTCGATGCAGGTTCCTGCAACGGCTGCGAACTGGAGATGCACGCGCTCAGCAATGCTTTCTACGATATTGAGCGCTTCGGGATCCGCTTTGTTGCCTCGCCGCGGCATGCCGACGTGCTTATGGTTACCGGGCCGGTAACAAGGAATATGCGCGAGGCTTTGGAGCGGACATATAACGCCACGCCCGGTCCAAAATGGGTTGTCGCGCTCGGCGGCTGCGCGCGCGACGGCGGCTGCTTTGCGGGTAGCTACGCCGTCGTGGGCGGGGTTTCGGCAGTCATACCGGTCGATCTCCATATTCCAGGCTGCCCGCCATCACCTGCAGACATCCTCAAAGGTTTGCTCGCACTGCTCGAGCATGTGACTATGGGAACCCACGCTTCGTGACGGCAATCTTTCAATGGTTCGACTTTTCCAGGCTGGACTTATCGCAATAGGTGCTCGGATCGCCGCCGCGACGACGACGGTGCTTGCAACGGTTCGACACGGGATCAATCCACTGGCCGCGCCGCGCCGGCCGCGCAAGAGCAGGCCCGATATCTCTGAGGAAGATTTGACTGCGCGCCAAGGTATAGACGCCGTCGAGAAAATATTCCGTCGAGATCCAAGGTGGTTTTTCCGCAAGCGGTGCGAGCCGGATATCGGCGTCGATGCGCAAGCGGAAATCCTAAATGCCGGCAACCCGACAGGAAGATTCATAGCGCTGCAAATCAGGTTCGGGCAGGCTTGGTTCAAGACGAGTGACGGCGACTATATCTATCACGGGGAAAACAAGCACCGGGAATACTGGACGAAGCATTCATTGCCCGTCTGCGTGGTCATCGTGAACCCCGAAACGGGGCTTATGCTGTGGCAGCGGGTTGACGAACAGCTTTGTCAGAAAACCGGAACGGGATGGTCGATTGTCATTCCTGCAACGAATGTGCTGGATGCGTCTGCCAAGCTTTCTTTCGATGAGGCCATTTCCTCGGATCCAGAGTCGTTGATACGCTCTGTTTTTGCGCTCGACCATGCGCTTATGGAGGAAATACAGGATCAGACGACGTTTTTTGTATGGGATGAGTGGCTGAACCGGAACCTGTCGTTCCGCAATCTTCGCATTTACATCGGCGAGGACGAAGAGCAGGAGCTGGTAGCAACGATTGACTACCAGCTGCGTGCGCGTAGCCTCCATGAGATCATGACCAAGCTTTTCCCTTGGGCGATCTACTCATATGCTGAGCCAATTTCAGAATATTCCGGGGTAGTCGCAGTGCATATTTTGGATGTCGAGCTCAGACCCGCAGCTCATGCGTACTTAGAGGCCGAGAGTTTCTTTGAGGCGGGCTATCCGGAGGATGACGAACCATTGCCTCCGGAACCCGAGGACTTCGTAACGGAGGAAGAGGAACAAGAATTCTGGCGCAGCCGACGTGGGTCTCGCGATCCGCATGATAGGGAAGATTAATTCGTTTCACGAAGCGGGTTCACACAGATATCGCGGAATAAAACGCGGCCGTGTTGTCAGCTTGCTTGATGTATCTCGGCGTGAAAGCGTTACGAGCGAATTTCAGGCCAATCTTGTGGTCACGGCTTTCCATTGCGGCACGGCGCGCTGGCGGTGAACATGGATGGCAAATGCTGAGCGTCTGGGATGGGACGGAACGAAGAGATTTCTGAAGGCGGAGACGATCGACACAAAGCGTTGCCGTGCCGGTGCAACATCGACCGCTTGGCCATCGATGATGAGCATTGGCATGACATGTTCTGTTGCTACGCACATGCCGCGATGGGGGATTTTGATGCCGTCGGTAACTAACGAAACGGAGGAGCCAGACGGTTTGGCGACCGGTGAAACAGCTACGCTCGCCGGAGCACTAACCGAGACAGGTCACTTGCTTGAAGCACGCGTCTATTATGCAGACACGGATTTGTCTGGCTCTGTTTATCACGCACGTTATCTTGAGTTCCTTGAGCGCGGGCGGATCGAGTATCTGCGGCTAGTGGGCGCACGCCGCGCTAACCTTACCGACCGAAAACAAGGTGATGGAGTCGTTTGGATCATCCGGCGACTGGAAATTGAGTACCGGCAGCCGGCACGATTGGACGATACTCTGACCATAGAAACAAAGACCGCCGATATTTCTGGGGCCAGGGTATTTGTGGCACAGACGATCAGGCGAAGCGGCAAAATTTTGGTCAATGCGCAGATTGAATGCGCACTCATTGATCAATACGGCCGCCCTCAGCGTTTCCCAAAAGAATGGAGGCGGCTTTTCCGCCCGCAAAATATGTAAGGCCTATCTCGCTTCACCGACAATCAGGGCATCATGCAAATCTCGAGGATATCCATTCGAAATCGCAGTAAAATACAGCGAATGGAATGGAGGGCTAGAAGATGAGATCCTCTCATATAAATACGAGAACCCAGTACTGGAGAAATGTTAGCGCAGACGCACTGCTCACGCTATGCGTCGCCATACCCATCGCAATGCTGGTCTTCATCATGTTGAGAATGTAGAGGGAGACTGAAGCGATCATCGCCACAGCACCTGGACGAGATCTCTCGGCATGAGAGGTAGTCCGCTAGCGTTCATTGCACTGGCGCGGGCGGCGTCAGTTCAGGCTTTCTTCAGGAATTCTGTCCGCAGCACCAGATTCTTCACCTTCTCTGCCCGGCACTCGATTTCTTCCTCATTGCCGGTGAGGGTGATGTTCTTGATCAACGTTCCCCGCTTAAGGGTGATGGATGTACCCTTCACCTTCAGGTCCTTGATGAGCGTGACCGAATCTCCGTCACTGAGCGGCGTGCCGTTGCTGTCTTTGACTTTCATGATCCTGTGTCCTGCTTCTGTGCATCCAGCCTACTAAAGAGTTCGGCAAACTCCTCAGCGTCCTGCTGGTTCATACCGATGACGGTGCGGCTGCCCATTTCGGCGGGCCGCTCGGAGCGAGCGTCGATGACGGTCCAAGTACCGTCCGGCTCCTTATGGGGTTTGTAGCGTTGGGTCATGCGGGCAACGATAATCGCCGACGTCATTCATGCCAAGTGTCGATCAACATTTTACTGTTTTATATTGATGTTTTTACATCAATAATAATGCTATTAATTCCATTCCTCATATGCAAACACGGACGCCTCGTTGATTACCGCCGCCCAACTTCGTGCCGCCCGCGCACTCCTCGATATCGATCAGAAAACCATGGCCGAGATGGCTGGGGTCTCCCTGCCAACAATCCAACGAATGGAAGCCAGTCGGGGCAACGTGCGAGGCATCGTCGATAGCCTGACGAAAGTCATCGAAGCGCTCAACCGCGCCGGCATCGAACTGCTTGGCGAACATATGCATAGCAACGGCTGCGGACGGGGCGTCCGGTTCCGGCATGCAGAGCCGCCCGTGGACGGGCTGAACTAGATCGAACGGTCCACCATAGGCCCTGCGATCGATCTTGCCATCCTGCAGGATGAGAGGCATCCGAGCCTTTCGGCACAAAAGAGATTGGGGCCGTGTCCGGTATAGACCGTTTGCCCGTACGATATTGATCCGCGACCAGGGATAGGGCCCGCAGGAGATTCGCAGCCACGGCGTGACCATGGAATACGAGGTTTGAGAGGAATCGCGGCGCCATTTTCCGAATCGTCGGATAGCGCTGGAGCATTTCGACGTCGCCGTCGATGACATCCGGCGCGATCAGCGTATCGACCGCTTCCACACTGGTCGTGAAGGCCGGCCACTGTATGGCACGTTCGATGGCTTTGGCGATGTCCTCGCCTTTCTCCCTGGCCTCGATGATTGCATGTACTTGATGCCAGTTCGGCTTCGATCGCCGCCGGCGCCGTTACGCCCGACCAGAAACTGGCGCTGAAAGATACGCCCGAGCTGCGGGCCGTGCTCGCCGAGACGCCCGGCTTCTGGTTCATCGTGCGCAACGAGCGCGGCGAAACCGTCCGCAGCGGTCCGGCGCCCGACGCCTATCGCAGCATTGGCGAGCATCTCGACCGCGTGACCTTTGCCGACATCCGGGACGGCATGGAGCCCTACATGCTTTCGGCGATCGTCCGCGCGATCGAGGCCGAGAACGGCACCTATACGGTTCTGACCGGGGGCGGACGCCTTTGGCGCACCTCGTTCGCCGTATTCTTCCTGACGAACCTCCTGTTGCTGCCGATCGTGCTGATCCGCGTTCTCATCCCCGCATTCGCCATTCCGATCATCGGCCGCGCCTTTTCCAGCCTTGCCGAAGTCGCCGACCACGCCAGGAGCATCGACGTCGACCGCCGGGGCGCCCGCCTGCCCGATGGCCGCGTCCCCGGCGAAGTCCGCCCGCTCGTGGAAGCGGTCAACGGTGCGCTGCAGCGCTTGGACGATAGCTACGAGCGCCGGCAGCGCTTCATCATGGATGCCGCCCACGAGCTGAGGACGCCGGTCGCGATCCTGCAGAACCGCCTTGAGGGCATGGATCTCAGCCCCTTGCGCAGCGGTCTTCTGGTCGATGCCGCCCGCATTGCCGGTCTTGCCGAGCAATTGCTGGACCTGGAACACATAGACCGCGACGGCACTCTTTTCGTTCCCCTTGATCTGGTGGCACTTGGTCGCGATGTGGCAGCCGGTCTCGCCCCTCTGGCACTTTCGGCCGGCTGCGATATCTCCTTTACCCATGGCCCCGAACAGGTCGGCGCGCACGGGGACGCAGGCGCCTTGGAGCGTGCCGTCACCAATCTGGTGCGCAACGCGATCGAGCATGCGGGCGGCATGATCTCCGTTCACGTCGAGCATGGCGGCATCATCGAGGTCAGTGACGAAGGCCCCGGCATTCCCGAAAGCGAAAGGGAACGGATCTTCGAGCCGTTTCACCGGTTGCAGCCGCGCGACCATGGCGCAGGCCTTGGCCTGCATCTGGTCAGCGAGATTGTCAGTCGCCACAAGGGCCACATATCGGTGGTCTGCGCTCCGACCGGCGGCGCCTGCTTCCGCATGACGCTACCGGCGGCTTGAGACGGTCGACGGCTGCCCGCCGCCCCATCTTCGCCGAACGCTTTCGCTTGAGCCACAGTGTCGTCCGCCTCCACGATCATGACCGGGATCATCTTCACGTATGGATTGGAGGCGGCGGCGATGGCGGTGTGTTGCTTCACGTTGGACGAAAACGAAGGGGCATAGCGCTATTTCTGCTTCCGCAAGTTGGGAAATGGGTCTCGCCCCAACGCACTGGCAACCTTCCGCCAATCACGTCCGCCCATCCCAGGTATCCGCAGCGCGTCTGTGACGGAGAGATGTTGCATATCTCCGACCGTCTCATATCCAAGCTGGTTAAGCTCGGCGAGGAGCCATGGCTTCAGTTTCAAGTCTGCGAGTTTCGTGTCCATGTCCACATAAGATCAGGCCGACTCGTAGGATGCGGCTGCAGCGCGCCCGAAAAAACCAAGCAGCCGATGATCGAGCACTCTCCGGCGGAGCCCATTGTTGGGGACATCTGCGCTGGCCCCGTCGTCACCTTTCGGGCTGTTTCTTTCGGCACCTACCCCTAAATCTTGCTAGCATTTCTGTCACTAGCGGCCCGATCGGATCTCGTCCTAGCCTGCCGGTTGTAACGGAGGACCTGACATGACCGGAAACCAAAGGCGCCTGATGAAGGCGAGCGAAATTCCTGACTTCGTGGACGAAGTGATCGCTGCTGGGTGCGACATTAGCGCCGTGGCGCACAATATGTATGTCATTGGCGATGTCGAGGAGCAGGAGCAAGCGAAAGAGGAGCTCGACCGAATAGGAGAGAAGTACGGCGACCGCGACTTTCTGAAACTGGAAATCGTCGCTTACCTCCGGTCGATCGGAACGTTCGTGGACGTCATGCCGGAAGCGCGGCACTAGCCGCGGCGTCGGCCGACCTCCTACCGCGTCATTTCCTCTTCAAAGTCACGAATTGCCTGCTCAGCCCAGGGATCATCAAAAATCGTCGCGCTGGCAGCGTCGGCTGTCCGCCTACGTCCAACCAACCACCTCCTGATAAGACGCAAGATCCACATCTGGTCGCCTCCCCCTGTACCGAGATCCAACCTTAGCCCCTCGTAGACTTCGGATGGATCTCGGCCGCCGCAAGGCGTTGCGGCGCGGCCTGATCGCATCTCCGCGGTGAACCTAACATGAATGCAGGGTACCGCAGACACTGGGGGCGCCACCCGCAGATCTGCGAGTTGCCAACAGAGGTGCATGGCACCATATAGGCCCGATCCAGCGGCGGAGGGTGTATACATGGGCAAGACGATGACCGAAAGCTCGATGGCGCTTTCCCTGCAGATTGGTGAGCGTCTGAGAGCAATTCGCCAAACGCGGGGGCTTTCCCAGGAGAAGGTCGCGACAGCTCTTGGCCTAACGTTCCAGCAGCTACAGAAATATGAACGCGGGACGAACCGCATCTCCGTGCCCACACTGATTCAAATCTGCGAAGTATTGAATGCGCACCCCATGGAGATCATCGGAAACTTTCCGGAGGATGACGGCGCCGAGAAACCGAACGTTTTGCTTCAGCGTCTAGAGGCTGCGCAGCGGAAACTGGATAAGATTCGGAAAGTGCTCGCTGATCGAGACTGACGCTGACCGGCAGCCTTTCCCGCGGCGTTTTTTTGACCGAGAAGCGCACAACAACGCTAATTTAGCGCCGAGGGCTCGACTCTTCGTTAAGTTGTGCGATGATCCCCTAGGGTATTGGGGAAAACAATTGAAATCTGATATTTTGGCGCGGCTTGGTCTAGCCGCGGCGATAGCATTTGCCTTGTCGAACTGCACAACGACACAGGCAGATTTTCGCAAGAATCCCGCGGGTGTCAGTAAGTCGGCACTCTGTCGGACTTTCATAACGAACACTGATCTTAACTTTACGCAAGAACTCACCGGCGAGCTCGCACGTCGCCGCATCGACCCAATCGAATGCGTCAACATGGTACAGCAGGAGAACCAAGCTGCGGCCGCTGTCGTCGCTGTCGCACTGGTGGGAACCGCCATTGCCGTCTGCGCAAACAATTACTGCGGTGGCGGCTACTATCCCACGCGAACTTACACCGGAAATTGCCAATACAATTGGCAGCGGGACGCCGCCGGCAACCGTTGTGGCAGAAGAAGCGCTTACTCGAAGCCAGGAGGATGGTAATGCGGTTTGAGAAGTTTCTTAGCCTCACGCGATTTGCATTGGCTATAGCGCTGGCTGTCACTCCTGCCAGCTTCGCAACGGCACACGGGGGTGGATGCCGAAAAAGCTCGCCTTCTGGTCAATGCTGCCACATGGACAGGCAAGCTGGATCTGTGCATTGCCATTGAGATTAGGCTGCAACAGGCATGAGAGGGAGAAATGGATGAACCGCGTAATTTTGATCGTACTAGCTGCTGTGCTTTCCGGGCCTGCGTACGGTTGGGACGGTACCGACACAGAAACGGGTGCGTCCATTGAGATCGGGAAGGGCAACTTGGTCCGCGAAGGACGGGATATCGAGATCTACGACAACGAGACCGGCGACTATCGTGACGTGACCATCGAAGACATCAATCGCCATGGATCGGGCGTCGAGATCGAAGTGTACGACAGCGAAAGCGGCGAGTACCGCACCTTCGAGATGGAAGACGACTGATTGTCCGCTATCTGCACTGATGTGTAATGATATTGCCTGATGCCGCTTATCAATGCCCGTCTACGGCACCGCCGGTTATGCCATGACAAACTACAAGAAGGGCGGCGGCGTCCAGAACGATGTCGGCTTCAAGGATGGTTATCTCCTACGGCGCTGGCGTCGAGCAGGCCTTCGCTGGCGGTCTCTCGGCGAAGATCGAGTACAACTACATCACCACGCCCGACGTCCGTACCAACACGGCCTTCGGATCGAGCGAAAAGGACATCAACAGCCACGTCATCAAGGCCGGCGTGAACATGCGGTTCTGATGCCTCCCCGGTGATTGCAGTGCCGTTGCCCAATCCTCCCGAGGCGGCGGCGCTCAGATCGGCGCGCAGCGATCAAGCCGATGGCCGGTCCCGGCCCTCGGCCCTACTGCTTCGGTTGTCTGGGCGACCGACGGCTACGTTGTCTGGTCGCCCTTCCAGCGCTAGGCGGCCGCCTCGGAGACTTCAACTTCGGCATTCGAAAGACGCCGCCAGATCGGCGCCATCGCCTCGGCGATATCCCGATAAAGCTCGTATCGTCGGGTGTAGTGGCGTGCCATGGCCGCGTTCGGGCGGTAATGACGTTCTGTCCTTACCATGGCAGCAGCTCCCTCCGAGAAATCGGCGAAAAGGCCTGCTCCGGTGCCCGCGGCAATTGCAGCGCCCAGCGCACCGGTTTCGCGCGAACGGGCGACCGACACCGGAACCCCAAGCACGTCGGCAAAGATCTGCGGCCAGATCAGGCTGCGCGATCCACCGCCCGAAAGCACTGCCTCGTCGAAGGTCGCTCCCGCCGCGCGCATGGTGGCGATATGCTGGCGATGGCCGAAGGCGACACCTTCGAGAACTGCGCGCACTAGGTGACCCTTCGTGTGCCAGCCGGCGACGCCGTAAAAACCGGCGCGGGCATTGCCGTCCTGCTGCGCGCCATAAAGGAACGGATGATAGATCGGGTCGTTGGCGACCGGCTCGATATCGGCTGCAAGCGAGCAGCAGACATCGAACGGCGATCGCCCGTCTTCAATACCGCTATCGGCAAAGAACTCGCGCACCAGCCATTCGAGATTGGCCGCCGACGTCGCGCTCGATTCGATTGCCATATAGCGGCCGCGATCGAAGGTGGACGACATGAACACCGGGCCGGAAAGGTCGGGGCCATCGATGATCACCTGGTTGATGCTCCAGGTCCCGGCAATGATGGAGGCAGCACCCGTGCGCGTGACGCCCGAGCCGATTGCCGAGGCGACGACATCGAAGAGACCACCGACCACCGGCGTGCCCGCAGCGAGCCCTGTCTGCGCTGCCGCCTCAGGCGTGACCGTGCCGACGACATCGGCACTTTCGGCGAGGTCAGGCAAGAGGCCGGTTGCCTCGCCGAGATCGAAGGCCGCCATCAGATCGCGATCGTAGCGGCGGTTGACGACGTTCAGCAGACCGCAGCCGGTCATATCCGAGACGTCGCTAACCCGCTTGCCGGTCAAGCGGTTGACGATGAAGTCTTTGCACAGAAACACTGTGCCGATCCTGGCGAAGGTCTCCGGCTGGTAGCGCTTGAGCCAGGCGAGCAAGGTTGGCGTCTGCGACGGCCAGGGGCGTTGCCGGCCGATGGCATAGGTGCGGTCTCCAACGCCTTGCGCCTTCCATTCCTCGACCAGTCCGGCGGCACGTGTATCGAGCGACTGAATGCCGAGAAGCGGCTCGCCGCCCTGATCGAGCGCATAAAGTCCGTTGCCGTGACCGGCGCAACCGATCGCGACGATCTCTTCAGCACGGATGCCCGCACGCTCGACGCATTGGCGGATGACTGCCCGGGCATGGGTCCACAGCTCTTCGAGCCCCCGCTCGACATGCCCGGGCCGCGGAACCCGGCTGTGCCCCTCCTGCGCAGCCGCCGCGATCTCGTTGCCCTCAAGGTCGAAAATCACCGCCTTGATGACGGTGTTTCCGGCGTCGAGTCCCAAAAGATAGTCTGCCATAAAAGAACCCCTCCCAAGGTTCGGATCGTCGTCCTCATACCAGCCTGGCTGATATTAGCCTTGCTGATACAATGCGAAGGCGGCTTCGCCATCGGCGTCTTCATGCACGATGGCCATCAATCCACGGACGACGGCGCTCGGGTTTGCATGCTGGTAGATATTGCGCCCATAGACCATGCCCACAGCACCCTGCCGCATCAAGGCTGCGGACTTGTCAAACACGGCGCGCAGGTCCTCCTTGCCGCCACCACGCACCAGAACCGGGCAGCGAGCCGCCTCCACCACGCGGTGGAAATCCTCGGCATTCGTCGTTGGATCGGCCTTGACGATGTCGGCGCCCATCTCACGGGCGAGCCTCGTAAGCGTGACGATCTTTTCCGCATCTCCATCGACCATGTAGCCGCCGCGTTCGGTGACCGGCTGCATGACCAGCGGCTCGATCATCAGCGGCATTCCGTATTTTTCGCAATCGGCGCGCACGCGCGAAATGTTCGTGACGCACTGGCGGAAGAGATCCGGCTCGTCGGGCAACATGAACAGGTTGACGACCACGCAGGCGGCATCCATCTCCAGTGCCCCGATCAGCGGCTCGGCCTCGTTTTGCAGCACCGCCCACATGTCGCGGTGGCGAATGCGATTGTAGGGGTTGCCCATGTCGATGCGCATGACGAGAGCAGGCTTGTCCTTGCCGGGAAGATCCTGGAGCAGATCGGCTTGGCCATAATTCATCTGGATCGCATCAGGCTTGGCGTCGACCAAGGCCTTGACGACGGATTGCATGTTCTCCAGACCGTCGAGGAACGACGGCTCGTTGCAGACGCCATGGTCGATGGCCACATCCAGGCAGCGCTCTGCGCCAAAAAGACGGTTCATCCGGACCTTGCGGTTGTTTCGCATAATGCACTCCTTTGTTCGTTCCGTGCGGAAAGCGTGTCTTCGTCGACGCCGTGGCGTTCGAGGAGAAGGGTGAGAAAACGGGCGCGCTCATGTGCCTGGCGGGCCACGGGCCAATGCTTTTCGGCGGCCAGCAGCGCGAGCACGACATCCGTCATTTCGAGCGAAAGCTCGCCGGTGATCGCCAGCGTCGTGCGGCGAAGCAAGAGGTCGTCGAGGTGCTCCACCTTCTCGCTGCGGATCAGCAGTTGCACTTCCCGCGTAGAATAGGCCGGATGCGGAAGCGGGGCGTCGGGGGCAGCCGCGACGAACGCGGCGACGCGCTCGGCGTCTGTCCCGTAGCGCTCGAACAGCGTAGCCACGCGTATCGGAGAAAGCGCCGTCGCCGCGGCAACCCGTGCGATCCAGGCTTCGCGGTCGGCGGGAAAGTCCCGACCGCCACCGATCGCCCGATCGACTGTCGCCACGCGGCGAGGCCGGACCAACCGTTCCAGCACGAGATCGGCCGCCAGTTCGCCGAAGGAGCGGAAGGTCGTCCATTTGCCACCGATCATGCACAGCACCGGGGGGCCGGCATCGGCGGTCTCGACGAAGGTGCAATAATGATCGCGTGGAATGCGGCCGGTAAAACTGTCCTTGCTCGCAGGCAGCGGCCGCACGCCGGAAAACTGGAAGACGATCTCGTCGGTTCGCACCTTGATCGTCGGCAGGACGAAGGCGAGCGACTGCAGGATATAGTCCCGTTCCGCCGTCTCGCAGCGAACGGTTTCCGGATCGTCGACGCGAATGTCGGTGGAGCCGACCAGAACCTTGCCGAGATAGGGAAACAGGATGCAGATGCGCCCGTCCTCGTTCTCGTAATAGATCATGTGGCCATCGAGGGCGCGCGTCAGATCGTCGTTGTCGATAATGAGATGCGACCCCTTGGTGCCACCCATTAATGGCGCCGGCCGCACTGGCCCGGAAAACAGGCTCTGATTGGCGATGTCGATCCAGCCGCCGGTGGCGTTGACGACCAAGGTCGGCTCGATCGAAATCTCCGTGCCGGAAATATTGTCTCGCACGGCGTAGCGTCCCGGGGCGGTCAACTTGAGCTCGCCATAGTTGACGGCGCGTGCATGCGCGCCGGCCGACAGACCGTCCTGAAGCAGTTCGATGCCCAGGCGCTCGGGTTGACTGACCCAGGCGTCATAATAGGTCGCGGAATTCTTGATCGCGGGATTGAGCGCCGGCCATCGGCCAAGCGTCGAGCGCCGCCCGCGAAACTCGTGACGGGGCATCAACGCGCGCTTGCGTGTCAGAAAATCGTAGATGGCGAGCCCCGCCTTGATGACGACGGCCCCGCGGCGGCTCGGCCGGCGGGAAAGCCCAAGAAACCGGACGGCGCCGTTGGCAAGGCCGGAAAACACATCGAAGACCGGAACCGTCGTCGGCAGCGGACCGACATAGTGCGGCGCGTTGCGCAGCAACCGGTCGCGCTCGACAAGCGATTCCCGCACCAGGCTGAATTCACCGTTTTCGAGATACCGCAGCCCGCCATGAACCATTCGCGACAGCGCGGCGCTGGCACCGGAACAGAAATCGTGTTTCTCGACGAGCACGACATTGACGCCCTGCAGCGCCAGTTCGCGAAAGACGCTGAGGCCGTTGATGCCGCCGCCGAGGACGCACACGTCCACCTTCGGGCTCTGGCGGAGCCCGTCAAAAATCTCTTCTCGGTTCATGATGGCGGTCCGTTACCTATCCATATCAGCGAGCTTCGCCGCTATCGCTTCGTCGATCGTCGCGAGATCCTGACCATCGAGCCGGATCGTCCCCGCGCGGGCGTTGTCGAGCGCCTGCGCCGGATTGCGCGCGCCGCAAAGGGCAAAGGTCACGCCGGGTTGGGCGAGCGTCCAGGCAATGACCGTTTGCGCGATACTGGCCGCATGCTTCTCGGCGATGGGCCGTATCGCCTCGGCAAAGGCCGTCGCCTTCTCGCGGTTATCGACGGAGAAGCGCGGATTGTCGCGGCGCTGATCGTCTCCGGAAAACACCCGGTCCGGTCCAACGGTGCCGGACAGCAGTCCCAGGGCCAACGAGGAGTAGCTCAACGTCGCAATGCCGTTGCCAGTCGTCAGCGGCAGCAGTTCTGCCTCAATCTCGCGATCAATCATGCTGAAGCGCTCCTGGATCGCATCGAGCCGGCCGGTCGCGATATAAGCCTCCAGCTCTGCCCGGTCGACGTTGCTGGCGCCGATCGCCCGGATTTTGCCGGCACTTTTGAGGTCTTCGAGCGCCCGCACCGTTTCCTCGATCGGCGTCGTCGGATCCTGCCAATGGGTGATGTAGAGATCGATATAGTCCGTCGCCAGCCGCCTCAGGCTCTCTTCGACCTCGTGAACGATGGCGTCACGGCCGAGATAGCGGTGAACCGGCTTGCCGTCCTGATCGAAGAAATGCCGGCCCTTCGTCGTGTGCCAGACGAGGCCGCATTTGGTCGCGATCACCGCCTTGTCGCGACGACCGGCCAGCGCCTTGCCGACGATTTCCTCGGAGCGCCCGAGGCCATAGGCGGGTGCCGTGTCGATCAAGGTCACGCCAGCGTCGAGCGAGGCCTGGATCGCGGCGATCGATTCGCCTTCATCCGTACCGCCCCACATCCAGCCGCCGATCGCCCAGGTACCGAGACCGACGGCGGATGCCTTGACACCGGAGCAGCCGATCTCGCGCGTCAACTGTTCACTGCTCATGCCGAAAGTCCCTTTTCGCTTGCCATGGCAAGGATGCGCTCGCCGGTCGCCTCGTCGGTCACGAGTGTATCGAGATGCCTGCCACGCAGGACGCTGAGAATGGGTCCGGCCTTGTTGGGCCCGCTCGCCACGCCGATCTTGGTCGGGATCGATGCGAACTCGTCGAGCGTCAGCGAAACGAGCGAGCGATTGAGGCTGTAGTCGCAGACCCGGCCCTGATCGTCGAGCAGGTGCGCGAGCAGTTCGCAGCTTGCGCCCGACCGCTCGATCGCGGCGCGATCGGTACTGGAAGACGGGTGCAGGTCGTAGTAGCTCGAATCGTCGGAAAGGATCGAGCCGATGCCGACGATCGCCACCTTGGCTTCCCTGGCGCGTTTGAACACGTCGGCCACCGAGCGCATGTTGATCAGCATGGCGCGCTCCGCGGCGCTGTCGGCAAAGAGCGGCGCATGGATCTGATAGGACCGTCCGCCGAGCCGATCCGCCATGAGGGTCGAGACGTGGTTGACGTCGGTATAGTGCTTGCCCTGCACGCAGCCCGTCGCCGGGATCACCTCGACGTTGAGGCGCCGTGATGGCTGCAGGCCGGCAACAACGGCGCTGACGCCCTTGCCACCGGTGATGCAGATGGTGTCGCCGTCGGCGATTTCTTCCATCAGCAGTCGGGCCGCGGCTTCCCCCACCGCCTGCAGCGCCGTCTGCGGGTTGTCGGACACGGTGGGGACGACGACGGCGCGGCTGATGCCGCCAAGCGCGAGCAACTGCTCCTCCATGTCGACGAGCGGTTCGATCGGTGACTTGATCTTGATTTCGACGAGACCGAGCTGGCGTCCGCGCTTGATCAGACGGTTGACCGTCGGCTGGGAAATGCCGAGCCGGTCGGCAATCTGCGACTGTGTCAAACCTTCGAGGAAGTGCAGCACCAGGGCCTGGTGCATCTGCCGGGCGACGACAAGTTCCTCGCGTGCGCTGGAGATGATGTTTTGCTTGGGGTTGGCGATCGGCATGTTCAGATGGCCTTCCGCTTATGCAGGAAATGATCGATGGATACGGCGGCAAGTAGAATGCAGCCTTTGATCATATCCTGCCAATAGACCGAGACGTCGAGCAGGATCAGCGAACTGGTGACGACCGACAACAGGGCGATGCCGAGGATGGCGCCGAGGATCGTGCCCGATCCGCCATTGAGCGACGCGCCGCCGATAACGGCAGCCGCAATGATGTTGAGCTCCATGCCGACCCCGAAAGTGGGGGTGGCGGCGCCGAAGCGCGACATGTAGATGACGCCGGCGACACCGGCGAGCGTCGAGCAGAGCACTGTCACCCAGAACTTCACCTGCTTGGTCTTGATCCCGGAATAGAGCGCCGCCTTTTCGTTGCTGCCGGTGTAGAACACCTTGCGAAATGCGGTCGCCCGGCGCAGCAGGAAGTCGAACAGGATGACGACGGCGACGAAGATCAGGATGACATAGGGGATGCCCTGGAACGTGCCCTGGCCGACGGCCTTGAACGATGCCGGCAGGGTGAACAGCGACAGCGGCGTGCCCTTGGTGATGACGAGGCAAAGTCCGCGCACGATCACCATTGCCGCAAGCGACGTGATGAAATGGTTGAGCCCGACCACTGTCACGAAGAAGCCCATGATGGCGCCGATGAGGCTGCTTGCGAGGATCCCGAAGAGCGAGGCCGTCCAGGGGTCGAGGCCGGCGAGGAACAGCGATCCTGCCAGCACCATGGCAAAGCAGACGACTGAGCCTACCGCCAGATCGATGCCGCCGACGATCAAGAGGATCGTCATGCCGACGACGACGATGCCTTCGACCGAGAAGCTCATCAGCATCGCGCGCATGTTGCCGAAGGTGAGGAAATGCGGCGAGGCGAAGCTCATGACGATGCCGAGCGCGAGAATGATGGCAATCAGCCCTGCCTCGCGCATCGTGCCGATCCGTCGCCAGGCCGGAACCTGCACCTGTGTTGCAACCACCGTATCGACTGCCATTTCCACCTCCCCATTCACTCTGCTTGTCTCAGGCAACATGCTCGGCCGCCTTGATTTTTTGTGGTTCGCCGCCCTGTCCGACCCCGGATGCAAGGCGGATCACCGCCTCTTCGCTCATCTCGGCCTCGCCGAGTTCGCCGGCAATGCCGCCTTCGCGCACGACCAGCACCCGGTCGCACAGCCCCAGAAGTTCGGGCAGTTCCGACGAGATGACGACGATGCCGATGCCCGAGCGCGCGAGATCACGCAGCAGGCGGTGAATTTCCGATTTCGCACCGACGTCGATGCCGCGCGTCGGTTCGTCCATAAGAATGACCTTCGGCCGGACGGCGAGCTGCTTGGCGATTGCCACCTTCTGCTGGTTGCCGCCCGAGAGCGACGATACCGGCATGGCAATGCCGCCCATGCGCACCCCGAGCCGCCGGGTGAAATCGCGGGCGAGGTCCGCCTCCGCCTTCGCATTCATCAAGCCCAGCGGCCCGGTCAGTGCCTTCAGATCCAGCACCGAGATGTTCTGGGCAATCGACATGTCGACGAACACGCCGGACCCCTTGCGATCTTCCGAGAGATAGACAATGCCGGCATCAACAGCGTTTCGGTAGTTGCCGATCGCCTGCTTCTTGCCGTGCAGCAGCACGTCGCCGCGAACCTTCCGGCGCAGGCCGCAGATGGCTTCCGCGATCTCGGTGCGGCCGGAGCCGATCAGCCCGCCGATCCCAAGAATTTCTCCCTTGCGCAGGTCGAAGCCGACATCATCGATACGTTCGCCATCGCCAAGGCCACGAACCGACAGGATGACCTCGTCGGATTGTTCGCCCTGTGCCTGCTTTGGCGGATAGAGCTGGGTGATCTCGCGGCCGACCATGCGGCGAACGACGTCATCCGGCGTCACATCCGCAACGCGCTCCGTCGAGACGTGGCGACCGTCGCGAAAGACGGTGACGCGGTCGCACAGGCTGAAGATCTCGGCCATGCGATGGCTGATATAGATGATGGAAATGCCCGCGGCCTTCAGGTCGCGGATGATGCCGAAAAGCGCCTGCGCCTCGGCCTCTGTCAGCGCCGCCGTCGGCTCGTCGAGGATCAGCACCCGGCAATCGAGCGTCAGCGCCTTGGCGATCTCGACCAGCTGCTGGCTGGAAATGGTGAGCTCGGCGACCTTGCGGCGCACGTCGATCGGCGCCAGCCGGTTCATTACCGCCTGCGCATCTCGGGCAAGCGTGGCGTAATTCATCAGCGGCGAGCGCCGCCGGTTGGTTGCGGCCATGAACATGTTTTCCGCCACCGTCGCGTCCGGGCAAAGCGCGATCTCCTGATGGACGAGACCGATGCCGAGCGACTGGGCTGCGGCCGGCGAGGAGATCTTCGTCGGCGTGCCGTCGACGAGGATTTCTCCCTCGTTCGGCTGCAGCACGCCGGCGATGATGTTCATGAGGGTGGATTTGCCGGCGCCATTCTCGCCGCAAAGCGCATGGATCTCGCCCTTCTCAAGGTTGAAATCCACATTGGTCAGCGCCTTCACCGCTCCGAAGTGCTTGGTGACGTTGCGGACCTGAAGGACCGGCTGCGATATCATCGCCTTCTCCACTCTCGATCTTTCGGCCGGCTATCCGGACACCCGGATAGCCATGTCAAAGCCCCTTACTCGTCAATGCCCTTGGTGCCGCGACGCTTCAGGTACTTGTCCCAGTAGAAGTCGTCCGCATTGGCCGCGGTGACGATAGAGAGACCGTTGTCGACGAAGGGAATGCTCATCGGGTTGAAGCCGGAACGCTTCGCGTCGTTCATCGGGTCGATGAGCTCGGGGTGCTTGGCGAGCCACAGCAGCATGAAGCCCATATAGCCCTGCATGCCCTGGTTCGGGTTGATCGAGCCGAACACTTCACCGGCCTTGATCATGTCAAGGATGTTGGCGTTGACGTCCGCGCACATCACGAGAACCTTGCCACCGCTTTCCTTGCTAGCCTGTGCGGCACCGATCGCCGAGTTGGCTTCCGGCATGAAGACGGCGCCGAGGTTCGGGTTGGCCTGGATCAGGCTCATCAGGCCCTGATAGGCCTTGTTTGGATCCTGGTTGGATGCAGCGCGGCCGACGAATTTCATGTCGGGCCACTTTTCAGCCATGCGGCCGACGAAAGCGGCGATGCGCTTGTCGTGGTTGTCCTGGCCGGGGTTTTCCAGAACAGCATACTCGCCCTTGCCGCCCATCTTCTCGGCGATCGCGTCGGCGGCGTAGACACCTTCGCGGGTATTGTCCGAGGTGATGAACGAGATGCGCTTGGAGAGCGGCGAGTCGGCGGCAAACGTGACGACCGCGGTGCCCTGGTCGATCGCCCGGTTGATCGGCTCGATGAACGGATCTGAGTTCATCGGATGAACAAGGATGCCGGCCGGGTTCTGCGCCAGCGCCTGATCGAAGGTGGCGATCTGCTTGTTGACGTCGTATTCCGGGGTGCCGGTATATTCGGTCTCGCAGCCGAACTGCTGGCCGGCCTGCTTGAACATTTCATAGACCGGGAACCAGTATTCGACGCCCGATACCATGACGTTCATGACGTATTTTTCGCCGGGTTCGCAGCGAAACGGGTTGGCCGTCTCCGCGCTGGCAGCGCCAGCCAGAAACGTCGTTGCAATGACCGCCATTGCGGTCGTGCTCAAAAAAGTGCGCAAGCGTCCTCCTCGAGGCCGAAGCCCCTCCCAAAAACCAATCGTGCCGTCAGAAATGACCGCTGATGTGTGAGTTTGCCGGAACTCCTCCTCGACTTCCGACTGTGGAGATTAAAACCATGGCCACGGCTTCTGTCAATATAATTCATAGCATGAATAATAATTCACGACAGGGCAATCCTGTAGGTGCACAATCGGTTCAATTTCCTGTCACGGACGTTCGCTAGACACCGGCGATGGCAACCCTTCAGCAAATCGCCTTTCAAGCCGGCTGCTCATTGGCAACGGTGTCGCGCGTCCTCAAGGGAGACGGCCCCGCGAGCGACGAGATGGTCCGCCGCGTGCGGCGAGCAGCGGCCGAACTCGGTTACCGATCAGCTGCATCGAACGGACGCAGCGCCGGACGCAACAGTCCGGTCGTCGGCGTGCTCGTGCCGAGCGTGACGAATCCGGTCTTTGCAGCGTCGCTGGCCGGTATCCAGCACCGCATGCAGGCGGCCGGCCACGGCGTGCTGATTGCCCAGTCCAACTATGATCCGTCGTCCGAGGCAAAAGCGGTAAGCGCATTGCTCGAGCAAAGGCCAACGGGATTGATTGTCACCCTGTGCAATGCACATAGGAGCGAGGCGCTATCGGCGGCCCTTCCGCCGACGGTGTTGCTCAACAACCTGCCGATCGCGCGGTTTCCGGCAGCGGTGACGGTCGACAATTATCGCGCGGGCCGCGACATCACCCAGCATATCCTCCAGCACGGACACAGCCGCATCCTCTACGTCTCCGGCCATTTCGTCTCCTCCGACCGGGCGCAACTGCGATATGAAGGGTATCGGGCGGCGATGAAGGACAGTGGGCTCGACCCGCTCGCCTCCGTTCAGATCCCCTTTGTCGACGGCTATGAGCACCTCGAACTCACCGCCGCGATCGAGCGGCATCGACCAACGGCGATCATCGCTTCCAACGATCTGCTGGCGCTCGGCGTCATCAGCGCCCTCAGGCGCGAGGGCCTGTCGGTGCCAGGCGACGTTTCCGTCGCCGGCTTCGACGGCATCGCTATCGGCCGGCTGATGAACCCGTCGCTGACGACGATGACCATGCCGGATGGCGACATGGGGGTGGCGGCCGCAGCCATGTTGCTCGACATCGCCGAAAACGCCTCGCAATCCCGCCATCTGCGCCTCGGCCATCGGCTCTATGTCGGCGAGACGGTGCAGCAATTGCGCTAGGCGAAATTGAGATCATCACCCCGCGAGATCTCGCGGGGTGATGTCGGTGTCAGCGACCGAGCTGGCCGGTTCGTGGGATTTAGCTGCGCGGCAGCAGACCTTCCACTTCGGCTGCGGCGTCCTCGAGCGCCTCTTGCGGCGTGGCCGTCTGCTCGACGACACGCGAGAGGTTTTCGACGATCGATTGCGTCACCTTCACGCCGTTGGTACCGGGAAAGGCATACCATGGCATCATGCGCGGCATCTGCTCGAGGCCAGCGCGAAACAGCGGGTTCTCTTTGTAGAAGTTGGCGAGATAGTCCGGCGACGTCGCGGCCAGCTCGTTGTTCGGCACGTAACCGGTGCCGGGCACCACGACCGATGCGCCGTAGGGGCCGGCTGCGAACTTCGCAAACTTCCACGCTGCGCCCTGCTTTTCGGCGTCTCGGGTCAGGATGACCACTGCGTTCCCACCCGTCGGCAGCTTGCCGTTTTCCGGATCGATCAGCGGAATATGCGCGGTGCGCAGGTCGAACTTGCTGCCGACGTTCTTGATGGTGTTGCGAAGGGCGCCCGTGGTCTGGAACGCAAAGCCCACCTTGCCGGCAACGAAAGCCTGCTCACCGGCCTGCTTGGTCAAGACCGGAAGCCCGCCCTCCTTGACCATGCGGTCAAGCACAGTGATCGCCTTCTCGCCTTCCGGGCCGTTGAACGCAACCTTGCTCTCGTCGTCGTTGAGCATGTGTCCGCCCGCACCGAAAAGCAGCGCAGAGAACATCCAGTCATCGCCCTGCCAACGGAAGTCGATGCCTTCATTGCCGTCGCCGAGCGCCTTGATCTTGCCGCCGAGCGCAATCACCTCGTCCCAGGTCTTGGGCGGGCTGTCCGGGTTGCCGCCGGCTTTGCGAACGAGATCGGCGTTGTAATACATGATCGGATTGGATGTCGCGAAAGCGAGGCCAACCTGTTTGCCGCCGACCTGGGCGAGCTTCAGGATGTTGTCCGAAAAGCCCTGCTCGGCCATGTTGCCGTCCTTGGCAACGAACGGGCCGAGGTCGACGGGAATGTCGCGCTCATTGACCATGCGCAGGCGATTGAGGCCAATGAAGGTTAGATCAGGCATCTCGGCGGTACCGGCCTGACGCATGATCGTCTGAATGCCTTCTTCATAGGTCGCGGACGGATTGGCAAAGGTGATCTTGATGTCGGGGTTTTCCTCCATGAACTTCTTGGAGATCGTGTCCATCACGTCCTTGAAGAAGCCCGGCATCGGGTAGTGCACCGTCAGCACCGTTTCGGCATGAGCCGGGACGGTGAAGGTCATCGAGATCGCAGCCGCCGCGAGAAGCTGTTTGAACTGTTGCATGACATTCTCCTGGTTGGACCGGTCAGCCTTTGAGCCCGGTCATGGTGATGCCCTCGACGAAGCGTTTCTGCGCAAGCAGGAAGGCGGTGACGAGAGGAAGGGTAATGATCAACGTGGCCGCCATCAGCGCGCCGTAGTCGTCGCCGGCTTCCGCCGCACGGAAGTAGAGAAGGCCGAGCGGCGGCGTGGCGTAATCCTGGTTGGTCACGACGATCAACGGCCAGAACAGATCGTTCCAGTGGGCGACGACCGAGAAGATCGCGAAGGCGGTGATCGCCGGCCAGGCATTGGGCACGACCACCCGCACAACGATGCCAGCTTCCGACATTCCGTCGAGCCGGGCGGCCTGGATGAGATCGTCGGGAATGGCGCGGAAGAACTGCAGGAACAGGAAGATCGCAAACACCGATATCGAGAACGGAGCAACCAGCGCCAGATAGCTGTTGAGTACCGACAACCGGTCGAAGGCGACATAGAGCGGCAACGCCGTCGCATGGATCGGCACCAGCAGACCGATCATGACGAGCAACATCATGGTGCGCGCCGCCTGGAACCTCAGCTTGGCCATGGCATAGGCGCAGGGGATGGCGACCACCACTTGCACAACGAAGATGAGGGCGCAGACGATGACCCCGTTGATGAACAACGTCGACATGGAGACCCGCGACAGCGCCTTCGAAAAGTTCTCGATGTAGGACCATTGCTGCGGGATCAGCGAGAGCGACGACGAGAAGATCTCGCTCTGCGCCTTGCCGGCGGTCGAAATCATGAAGATGTAGGGCGCGAGAAAGATGAGCGCCCCGAGCGACAGGACGGTGAGCCGCGCGACGCGACCCATGGAAAGGGAGGTCGTGATCATGCGTAGTGCACCTTCCGGTCGAGGACGCGGTATTGCAGGAACATGAGGGCAACGAGTATGGCAAGGAACACCACGGTCATCGCCGAGGCATAGCCGACACGCAGATAGACGAAGCCTTCCTGGTAGATGGTGAAGAGCAGCACTTCCGACGCCTTGTTCGGACCGCCTTCAGTCAGGGTTTTCACCGTCTCGAACACCTTGACCGAATTGATGACGCTGATCGTGGTGACAAAGAGCGTCGTCGGTCCAAGCATCGGCCAGGTCACGAGCCGAAAGCGATCGAACCACGACTTGGCGCCATCGATCTGCGCTGCCGCATAAAGCTCCCGCGGGATTGCCGTAAGACCGGCCAGGAACAACACCATGTTGAAGCCGACCGATTGCCAGACGCCGATGATGGCAAGCCCATAGAGAACCGTACCCGAGGCGCCCAGCCAGTTCGGGCCGGCGATGCCGAAGGTAGCGAGGAAGGCGTTTACCGGGCCGATCGTCGGGTGAAACAGGAACTGCCAGACGGTAGCCATGGCGACAAGCAGGGAGGCCACCGGCAGGAAGTAGACAGTGCGGAAGAACGCCCTGCCCCGTGTTTCGGCTTCGATCAGCATGGCGATCGCCAGCGCGAGAATGATCGATGCCGGAGCGACGATGATCGTATAAACGGCGGTATTCCAGAGCGACCGGAGGAAGGTACGATCACTGACAAGCTCGGCATAGTTCTCGAAGCCGACAAACCGGAACCCGGCATAGCCGAGTTCGAAATCGGTGAAGCCAAGGACGATGACGGCGAGCGTCGGCAGAAGGATGAAAAGGAACAGCAGGACGATCGCCGGCAGTGCCAGCAGCCAGGCGACGCGTGCCTCGCGTGCCGCCGGTTCGATGGCAAAACGATCCACGGTCGCAACGCTAGCCATTGGCCGTCTCCAGCACCGTCATCATGCCGATCGGCTTTGCCGCCAACCGCTCTCCGTCCCGACCGAAGAGCATCACACGCTCCGGTGTAACATCGACGCCGACCGGCATTCCTGTCGACAGAGAGGCAGCCTCGGACGGTGTCGACTTGATCGTGACGGCGCCGCCGATCGCATCGAGGCGCGTATGAACGATGACCTCTGAGCCCAGAAACTCCATCCGTTCAACACGCGCGCGCAGCATCCCGCCATTGTCGGCCCGGACCCGTACAAACTCTGGCCGCACGCCGACCATGACGGGTGTCTCTGCTGCGCTGCGATTTTCCCCAGCGAGCACCAAGCCACCGAAGCGCACGACACCGGATGCGTCCATGCGCGTTTCAAGCACATTGATTTTCGGCTGGCCGAGAAAGCGCGCGACTTCGATGTGAGCCGGGTTATCGTAGATCTCCCTGGGATCGGCCAGTTGCAGCAGATTTCCCCCGATCATCACAGCGACCCGATCGGCCATGGACAGGGCTTCCGATTGGTCGTGTGTGACGTAAAGCGTCGGCACGCCCGCACGGCGATGCAAGTCGACGATTTCGCCGCGCGCGTGAACGCGCAGGTTCGCGTCGAGATTGGACAGCGGTTCGTCCATCAAGAACACGCTCGGGCGCCTGACCATGGCGCGCGCCAGCGCCACGCGCTGCCGCTGGCCGCCCGACATCTGTCCGGGCTTGCGCCCAAGCAGGTGATCGATTTTCAGGGATGATGCCATCTCGTCGACCTGGCGCTGAATGTCGGCGCAGATCTGCCGCTGGCCCGGCAACAGGCTGCCGAGAAGCGGCAGGCGCTGCATCGCCGTCAGTCGCCGCATGGCGAGCGGAACGGCAATATTCTGGCCGGCGGTCAAATGCGGGTAGAGTGCGTAGGATTGAAAGACCATGGCGATATTGCGGTCCGCGGCCGGCACCCGCGACACATCGCGGCCGGCGATGGCGATATCGCCATGATCGGCGTGATCCAGTCCCGCCACGATCCGCAGAAGCGTGCTCTTGCCGCATCCTGACGGCCCGACAAGCGCGATGAACTCGCCCGCTTCCGCCTCGAAGGTGATACTCTTCAGGATCGTGTTCCCGCCATAGGACTTGGCGATGCCGCGAAGCGAAAGCACGGTCATCGAACCGCCTCCACGAGCGTCTTTGCAGCGCGCGGATAGACCTCCTCAATCACCGGATCAAGGATGTGTGTCGTCAGCCCAGACACGGCAACGACCTCGCTCGAAACCTGGCGACCCTCGAAACGATGCACGACGGCACCGACCAGCCGCTCGCCTGGCATCTCGCGCTCGAGGGTATCGACGATAAAGGATGTCGGCGGAGCCCAAACGAGGGACGTTCCTTCCTGCTCGCCGGTCCAGGCCCAATGAAGATGGCCGCTGGCATGAAGTGCGACGTTGCGGCCGGCCATCAGGTCGAAGAGCCGTTGGCGTTGACGGGGCCTCACGCTCCAGTAACCGGTATCACCCTCATCCGGATCATCGACGAAAAGCGGTTTGTGCGCGAAGATCGCGACTGGGCGGTCCCCGGCGGTCTGTAATTGCTCGGCGAGCCAGGCGAACTGCCGTTCGTCCTCCTCGTCGTCGAAGCCGAAGAGCTGGCTGTTCAGGCCGATGAAACGCCAATCGCCACGGTCGCAGCACCAGTAATCCTGCCCCACATGTGCTCTCCAGCGGGCAAGACGGATGGGGTCAACCGGCTGCACCGAGCCCGGCAGATGCCCGACATCATGATTGCCGGGTACCATCAGCACCGGCGCGGAAAGCTGCGCCATCAGTTCCATCGCAAAGGTGACGTCCTCGAGGTGATCGGCGCCGTCGATGGTCAGGTCGCCGGTATGGATCACCAGATCCGGCGCCATCGCCTCGATCCATTGGAGGAGAGGATTCCAGTTGTCGTTGAAATGCGGCTTCGACGGGCTGAGATGTGTATCGCTGATCTGGATGATCTTCACGGAATTCGGGCCTCCGACCATGGTCATTGCGCATGTCGTCCGGAAGCCGTGTCGCTCCCGTTCGGTGCTTAGGCCGCACTGTTTAGGGAGCTGTCTTGTCAGTTTGGTAACAGACGTTGTCAGCTGTTTTTCAGTTTCACCATGAAAGCGTCACGTTCCGACGTCCATGCGCGGCCGTGATGGCGGGTGGGGGAAAAACGAACTGGCCTCTCGCCCCAAGGCGGGCGGGGGCTGTGCTCAAAAATTCACATTATCGTATACAATAATTTGCGGATATTGACGACAAAAGCCCATTTCGTGAGCAGAAGGTTGTTGCGCCGGATACCCCGGAATTCGGCGGTGACACCAGATTCCTAAACGAAAATATAGAGTTATCGTCGCCGCACGAGATTGGCACGTTTGATGCTTCTTCCCTGTCATCAGGAGAAAGCCATCATGTCGAAAGCCGCCGAAATCGATATCGTATCTGTTTCCAAGATCTACGGCGCGACAACCGCCGTGCACGCCATCAGCCTCAAGATCCCCGCGGGCAGCTATTGCTGTTTTCTAGGGCCGTCGGGCTGCGGGAAGACATCCACGTTGCGCATGATTGCCGGCCACGAGAGCATTTCGTCCGGCGCCCCCCGTCTCGGCCATGTCGTCGTGACCGATTTCCCGCCGGCCCGCCGCAATACGGCGATGATGTTCCAATCCTACGCCCTGTTTCCTCATCTCGACCTCGTCGACAATGTTGCCTTCAGCTTGAAGATGAAGGGCGTCGACAAGGAAACGCGCCGGGCCAAGGCGCTGGCCATGTTGAGGCTGATGCAGATGGAGGCCTATGCCGGCCGTCGGCCGGCGCAGCTTTCGGGCGGACAGCAGCAGCGGGTGGCACTCGCACGTGCGTTGATCACCGAACCGGAAGCTCTGCTGCTCGATGAGCCTTTGTCGGCGCTCGATCCATTCCTCAAGATCCGCATGCGGGCAGAACTGAAGAAGCTGCAGAAAACGCTCGGCATCACCTTCGTCCACGTCACGCACAGCCAGGAAGAGGCCATGGCATTGGCCGACCTGATCGTGGTGATGAACGATGGCCGCATCGAGCAGGCGGCAGCGCCGCGTATCGTCTTCGAGAAGCCGGCAACGGCCTTCGTCGCCCGCTTCATGGGCGACCACAATGTGCTTTCGGGCCGAGTGAGCGCCATCCGTGACGGGATTGTCGAGATGGGGGTGGCCGGTGGCCAGAGTTTTGCCGTTCGCGACATCGCGCAGGAAATCGGTGCGCCAATCGACATCGGCATCCGCACCGACCGCGTTCGCCTCGATCCTGCCGCGGAAAAGACCCTCGGTTTTCAGGCGGTGGTCTCCAACATCGAATATCGCGGCGCTTCGGTGAAGCTGACCGTCAGTGGCGCCGGCAGCGACGACTTCACAGTGATCGTCAGCGATGCCGACTATTTCAACAAAACCGTGTCGGTGGGCGACGCGGTGTCCCTGAGCTGGACCCTGGAGGATGTCGTCCCCCTCGGTCGCCTTTCAGCATGAGTGACCAACCATCAAAAAAGGGGAACTGCGCATGACGAATGAAATTACATCAAAGACCTCGAAGGAGGGCCTGTCCCGTCGCACGCTGCTCAAGACCGGTGCGGCGGCAATCGGCGCGATTGCCGGGTCCGGGGCGATCACCGGCTTTCCGACGATCTGGGCGCAAAACCCGATCACGCTGCGTCAGTTCGGCACCGGCGTTTCCAACATCAATGCCATTGCCGAGAAGTGCAAACAGGATCTCGGCATCACACTGGAAATGACTGCGACGGATTCGGACGCCGCAGCCCAGCGGGCAGTGACGCAACCCGATTCCTACGACATCGCCGACATCGAATACTGGATCGCCAAGAAGGTCTTCCCGGCCGGTGTGATGCAGCCGATGGATGTCTCGAAAATCAAGTACTACGACAAGATCGTCCCGCTGTTCATCGACGGCAAGCTGAAGCCCGAAAGCGTCATCGCCCAAGGCACCGCCCCGCACACCGTCGGCTTTGTCGAGGCGCAAGATTCTAAGACCTTCGCGAAGTCGCCGACCCAGTGGATGACGCTCATTCCGACGATCTACAATGCCGATACCCTCGGCATTCGCCCGGATCTCGTCGGCCGCGACATCACGAGCTGGGCCGACATCATGGATCCGGCCTTCAAGGGCAAGGCCGCCATCCTCAACATCCCGTCAATCGGCATCATGGATGCCGCCATGATCATGGAAGCCTTGGGCAACGTCAAATATGCCGACAAGGGTAACATGACGACGGATGAGATCGACCAGACGATCGACTTCCTCATTAAGGCCAAGCAGGACGGTCAGTTCCGCGCTTTCTGGAAATCCTTCGACGAGAGCGTCAACCTGATGGCCTCCGGTGAAGTGGTGATCCAGTCCATGTGGTCACCGGCCGTCGCCGCCGTCCGCTCGAAGGGCATCGCGTGCAAATACCAGCCGCTCAAGGAAGGCTATCGCGCCTGGGGTGGCGGCCTCGGCCTTGCCGCCCATCTCCAGGGCGCCCAACTCGACGCGGCCTATGAATATATCAACTGGTACCTGTCGGGCTGGGTCGGCGCCTATCTCAACCGTCAGGGCTACTATTCGGCCGCCATGGACACGGCCAAGGGCTTCATGTCCGAGGACGAGTGGGGCTACTGGGTCGAGGGCAAGCCGGCAAAGGGCGATATCCTCTCGCCGGAGGGCAAGGTCATGGAGAAGGCCGGCGCCGTGCGCGATGGCGGCTCCTTCGAAGATCGCATGGGCAAGGTCGCCTGCTGGAACTCGGTCATGGATGAGGACCGCTACATGATCAAGCGCTGGAACGAGTTCATCGCGGCTTGAGACAGACGAAACGCCCTCGCTGCGGCGCGCCCTCGAATGGGGCCGACCGCAGCGAGCGGGATCTGACTAGCAACGCGAGAGGATGAACAATGGCGGTAGTGGCAATTTCGCAGCCATCGGAGGCCGAGGCCGGTAGACCCAGCAGTGTCCGTGCTAGGCTGCAAAGGCTGGGCGCCTATCTGCAGGCGCTGCCGCTCATCCTCATTCTCGGGTTCTTCTTCGTGCTGCCGATCCTGACCATTCTTGTCGTCAGCTTCTGGGACTACGACTTTGCCGGGCTTTATCCGGACTTCCTGACCATGAACTATGTCGACACGCTCGGTTCGTGGGTGACGTGGAAGACCTATCTCAACACGTTGAAATTCACCGCCCTCGTCTGGTGCCTCACACTCTTGATCGGCTTCTGGGTCGCCTATTTCCTCGCATTCCACGTGCGCACAACAACCATGCAGATGGTGCTCTTCCTCATCTGCACCGTACCGTTTCTAACCTCCAACATCATCCGCATGATCTCCTGGATCCCGGTGCTTGGACGCAATGGCCTCGTCAATTCGACGCTGATCGACCTCGGCATCATTCCGCAACCGATCGAGTGGCTGCTCTATTCCGATTTTGCTGTCGTGCTTGCCATGGTTCACCTCAATACGCTCTTCATGGTGACGCCGATCTTCAACACGCTGATGCGCATCGACCGTTCGCTGATCGAAGCGGCGCGCGACTGCGGCGCCAGCGGCCGGCAGGTGCTCTGGAACGTCATCCTGCCACTCGCCAAGCCCGGCATCGCCATCGGCTCGATCTTCGTCGTCACCCTCGTCATGGCCGACTTCTCGACGGTTCAAGTTATGTCGGGAGGACAGAGCGCTTCGGTCGCGCTGATGATGAAGAACCAGATGTCACTGCTGCAATATCCGGCTGCGGCCGCCAATGCGGTCGTGCTGCTGATCGTCGTGCTCCTGATGGTCGCCGCGATCCTTCGGGTCGTCGATATCCGAAAGGAACTATGAGATGAACCATGAGCGGCGCACCCTGGAATTCTACCTGCTCGCGGGCTTCTTCGCCCTGTTCGTGCTGTTTCTCTACGGGCCGTTGTCGGCGGTGCTGATCCTGTCCTTTCAGGGGCCGAATGGCGGTCTCACATTTCCGTTGAACGGACTTTCGCTGCACTGGTTCTACAATCTCTTCGAGAAACAGGCGGTCGGCGACTTCGGCGCGTCCTTCCGCCGCTCATTCACGCTGGGACTGATGGTGATGGTGGTCAATGTCGTCGTGGCGCTGCTTGCCGGCCTCGCCTTTCGCCACCGCTTCAAGGGGGCGACGGCCCTCTTCTACCTGACCGTTGCCAGCCTGGTCGTGCCCTCGATCATCATCTCGCTCGGGATCGGTGTCGTCTTCCAGCAGTTTGGCCTGAAGCCCGCCTGGTATTCCTCCGGCTTCGGCGCACATCTTACCTGGACCCTGCCCTTTGGCGTCTTGATCATGTTTGCCGTCTTCAACCGCTTTTCGCCTGCCTATGAAGAGGCGGCCCGCGATCTCGGCGCCACCCCGTGGCAGACGTTTCGGCATGTGGTGCTGCCGATGATAGCGCCGAGCCTGATCGGGGTCGGCCTCTTCGGCTTCACGCTTTCCTACGACGAGTTCGCCCGCACGCTGATGACCTCGGGCAGCTACAACACCCTGCCATTGGAAATCTACGGAATGACCACCAATGTGACGACGCCAGTGCTTTACGCGCTGGGCACGGTCACGACGCTCTTCTCCTTCACCATCATCCTCGTCGCGCTTGCCGTCATTCTGACGCTTCGTCGGCGGCAGGCAAAAATGAGCTAGGTTCGATGCGCATTCTGATCGTCAATCCGAACACCACCCAATCCATGACCGAGAAGGCGGCGGCCGCAGCCCGCGCCGTCGCGGGCCTAAACACGGAGATCATCGCGAGGACGTCCAAGTCCGGACCGGCTTCGATCGAAGGCCACTATGACGGCGCGATCGCGCTTCCAGGCCTGCTCACCGAAATCCGGGACGGCGAAGCGGCAGGCGCCAACGCCGCCGTCATCGCATGCTTCGACGATACTGGTCTGGAAGCGGCCCGCGCGCTCGCCCGCATCCCCGTGGTCGGGCTCTGCGAATCCGCTGTGGCGACGGCCGCCATGCTTGCCCAGCGTTTCACCGTCGTGACCACACTCGAGCGGTCGCGTGTGCTTATCGAGAACCTGGTCATACGCTATGGGATGGGTGCCCGGACGAAGGTTCGCGCTGCGGATATCCCGGTGCTGCAGCTTGAGGACAAGGCTTCGCCCGCGTTGGCGAAGCTGCGATGCGAAATCGAGCTGGCGCTCGTTGAGGACGGCGCCGAGGCGATCGTGCTTGGCTGCGCCGGGATGGCCGATCTTGCGCGCGCACTTCAAGCCGAATACGGCGTTCCGGTCATCGATGGCGTATCGGCAGCCGTCAAGCAGGCCGAGGCGTTGGTGTCACAAGGACTGACGACCAGCAAGCGCGGCTCCTATGCTCCGCCGCTCAGCAAATCCTATTCAGGTCTTATGAGCGCGCTCGCACCGATGCCGGCTTGAGACCGTGCCGAGGGAAGCTCTCCGGCCACGGCGGCCAGCAGCACATTCGATGCGGCGGCTTCGGCAATGATCCAGTCGCGGAAAGCCTGGATTTTCTTCTGCCGCCGCTGGCTTTGCGGGTAGACCAGCCAATAGGCACGGCCGTCCCTAACAATATGATTGAAGGGCCGAACGAGTTTGCCGCTTCGAAGCTCCTCGATCAGAAAGGTCGAGACGACCATGGCAATGCCATGATCGAGCAATGTCGTCGCCACATCCATCGCCTGGACGTCGAAGATCAGTTCAGTGCCGTTGCTGACCGGCGGCTCCACGCCCGCTTCGGTCATCCAGCGCCGCCACCAGCTGGCGTTGCCGAAGCGCCTCACCCTGAGAACGTCGGCCGGATCCTTCAGCTGATGTTTTTCCAGGAACCTCGGCGTGCAAACGGGCATGTATTCGATCGGGAAAAGAGGAAACACGTCATTGCCCGACCAGTCGCCGTTGCCGCTGCGCACCACGAGATCGATCGCATCGCGCTTGAAGTCGATCAGCTCCGTGGACATGTGCACGCGAATGCTGATGTTTGGATGGGCTGTCTGAAACGAGGCGAGCCTGGAACCAAGCCAACTTGAGACGACGGTCGGAAGCACCGAGATGTGGAGGTGATGTTCGGTCTTATCGGCAATCTCGGAGAAGGCCGTACCCAGCAGATCGAGCGCCTCGGTCACCCTCGGCGCAAGCTGCCGTCCGGCATCCGTCAGCCGCACCTCCCGCGGCAGACGGACAAAGAGCGGCGTGCCCGTGCGATCCTCGAGCAAGCGGATCTGATAGCTGACGGCGGCTTGCGTCATGCCGAGCTCCTGCGCCGCGCGGGTGAAACTCAAGTGCCTGGCTGCGGCTTCGAACGCGCGCACCGCGCTCATGGGGGGAATCTTGCTCATGTCCTGAGATAAGCATTCTTTATGCCAGCATGCGAGAAATCGCTTTGCGCGAAACCATCAAAATCCTCAATTTTCTGGCGAACACATCACCGCAGAAATGAAGGGGTTAGCAATGCTTAGCGCACTGCGATCGATCATCCGCCATGTCTTGAGCGTGACCAAGAGAGCTGCCGACGCCACCACGACCATCGATGCATTCAGCGAATTCCAGCTGAGAGACATCGGTCTCACGCGCGACAATGAAGGTATCCGGGCGCGCGCTGGCGACCTTGCCGTTCCGTGGCAGCGCGTAGCGGTTTCTGATCCGGGCAACGCGCCCTCGTCTCGCGGACCAGATCGCGACGTGCCGCATCCCGCCGCCTCAAGCCTCGCAAGCCTACGGGAGAAGCAAAATAGAGACGTAAGCACTTCTTTGTGCGATTGATCTTGCCGCTTTTGCGGCGGCATTGTCGAAGACGATCGTGCCGGCAACCTATTTCGGCGCAATCGGCGACAACATACCGACGGCGCTGCCGGTCGCCTGACTGCACGTCGATCTGGTGCGGGCGCCGCAACAGTTCGATCTCGGGCTTCAGGCGGCGTCGGCACAACTCGTGCTGTCGCTTGGCGTGGTCGATGGCCGCAACGTGGGGCGGACCGATCTTGCCGGCCTCTTGCGCCGTCGTTTACTCCCCGTTATCCACACTCGAAAAATATTGTCCGCTCTCCCAGGCTGCTGCGGCATGGAACCTATTGACGTGATTTTCCCGACATATACTATATCTAGTGTTCGAGGTTCTTCCGATTCGCAAGGATTGGGAGCGAAGATGGGAATACGGTGCGTCGTAGCGATTTCGCTTGGCTAAGCCGTGGCTGCCCCCGCAACTGTAAACGGCGAGCGACTGTCCAGCATTCGGCCACTGAAGCATGAGGCTTCGGGAAGGTCCGGACAAAAGCACCGACCCGTGAGCCAGGAGACCTGCCTCGATCGATAAACGTCCACGGGCGGGGTGTCCGGAGAGGTCAGAGGTGTGCTTGAGGCAGGATGAAACCTGCCTGATCGTCTCGACGTCCCCCCGGAAGCGCCGTCTTCAACTTCGGGGTGAAGTCATGTCCGCGTCATCGAATTCCTATCACTCGCCAATGAAGAGGCGCGGGAACCCGCGCATCTGACGAAACCACGTGCTTTGGTCGTTTCGATCCGAGCAAGCCGTAATCATGCCAGCCCTGCATTTTGCCGGATCGCGTTTGCGCGTCCGTATGCTTTTTCATGCCCAGATCAAGCCGACCAAACGAGGAAGAAATGAACGTCACCGTCTACAGTAAGCCCGCCTGCGTCCAATGCACCGCAACCTACCGCGCGCTCGACCGCCAGGGCGTCAACTATGAGGTGATCGACATCTCGATCGACGAGGACGCGCTCCAGACGGTCAAGGGCCTCGGCTACATGCAGCTTCCCGTCGTCGTTGCCGGTCCGGAGCATTGGGCAGGCTTCCGCCCCGACAAGATCAGCGCGCTCTCCTAAAGCTGAGGTACGGCGCGATGGGGCTGATCGTCTATTTCTCCAGCCGCTCGGAAAACACCCATCGCTTCGTCGGCAAGCTCGGCCTGCGCGCCAGACGCATTCCCGTCAGCGCGGCCGATGCGCCGCTCGACGTTAGGGAACCCTATGTGCTCGTCGTGCCGACCTATTGCGGTGACGACGGCAAGGGCGCCGTGCCCAAACAGGTGATCCGCTTTCTGAACGATGCGGACAACCGCTCCCACATCCGCGGCGTCATTGCCGCGGGCAACAGCAATTTCGGCGCGACCTACGGGATCGCCGGCGACGTGATCTCGGCCAAGTGCCAGGTGCCCTATCTCTACCGGTTCGAACTGTTGGGAACCGATGAGGACGTCGCCAATGTCAAAAACGGGATGGAACGATTTTGGACGTCTCAACACTCGAACGCCCTTTGAAGGCGACGGAAGCGGCGCTCGATTACCACGCGCTGAACGCAATGCTGAACCTCTACGACGAGGACGGCCGGATACAGCTCGACAAGGACCGGCTGGCGGCAAAGCAGTACTTCCTGCAGCACGTCAACCAGAACACCGTGTTCTTCCATAACCTGCGCGAGAAACTCGACTACCTCGTGGTCGAGGGCTATTACGAGCAGGAGGTTCTCGACCAGTATTCCTTCAACTTCGTGCGCGACCTGTTCGATCACGCCTATGAAAAGAAGTTCCGTTTCCCGACCTTCCTCGGCGCCTTCAAATACTACACCAGCTACACGCTGAAGACCTTCGACGGAAAGCGCTACCTCGAACGTTACGAGGACCGCGTCTGCATGGTGGCGCTGACGCTGGCGCGCGGTGACGAAGCGCTGGCGCGCGACATGGTCGAAGAGATCATCTCCGGCCGCTTCCAGCCGGCGACCCCGACATTCCTCAACGCCGGCAAGAAGCAGCGCGGCGAGCTCGTCTCCTGCTTTCTGCTGAGGGTCGAGGACAACATGGAGAGTATCGCGCGCGGCATCAATTCGGCGCTGCAGCTGTCGAAGCGCGGCGGCGGCGTTGCCTTGTCGCTCACCAACATCCGCGAGGCGGGCGCGCCGATCAAGCAGATCGAGAACCAGTCGTCGGGCATCATTCCTGTCATGAAGCTGCTGGAAGATTCGTTCTCCTATGCCAACCAGCTCGGCGCGCGCCAGGGCGCAGGCGCCGTCTATCTCAACGCCCACCACCCGGACATCATGCGCTTCCTCGATACCAAGCGGGAAAACGCCGACGAGAAGATCCGCATCAAGACGCTATCGCTCGGCGTCGTCGTTCCCGACATCACCTTCGAGCTCGCCAAGAACAACGAGGACATGTACCTGTTCTCGCCCTATGACGTGGAGCGCGTCTACGGCGTTGCCTTCACCGACATCTCGGTCACGGAAAAATACCGGGAAATGGTCGCTGACAGCCGGATCCGCAAGAAGAAGATCAAGGCGCGCGAGTTCTTCCAGGTGCTGGCCGAAATCCAGTTCGAGTCGGGCTATCCCTACATCATGTTCGAAGACACGGTGAACCGCGCCAACCCGATCGCCGGCCGCATCACCATGAGCAACCTGTGCTCGGAAATCCTGCAGGTCAGCGAAGCCAGCGAGTACAATGACGACCTGTCCTACAAGCACATGGGCAAGGACATTTCCTGCAACCTCGGTTCGCTGAACATCGCCGCGGCGATGGATTCGTCCGATTTCGGCAAGACGATCGAGACTTCGATCCGGGCGCTGACGGCGGTCTCCGACATGAGCCACATCTCTTCGGTTCCCTCCGTCGAGAAGGGCAACGACGACAGCCATGCGATCGGCCTCGGCCAGATGAACCTGCACGGCTATCTCGCCCGCGAACGCGTCTATTTCGGCTCGGACGAAGGTATCGATTTCACCAACATCTATTTCTACACGGTGACTTACCACGCCATCCGCGCCTCGAACCGCATCGCGGTCGAACGCGGAACGAGCTTCAAGGGCTTTGAGAACTCGAAATACGCCTCTGGCGACTATTTCGACAAATACACCGAACAGGAATGGAAGCCGGCAACCGAGCGGGTGCGTGAGCTCTTCGAAACCGCAGGGATCCAGATCCCGACGCAGGAAGACTGGCAGGATCTCAAGAAGGCCGTGATGGCCTCGGGCCTCTATAACCAGAACCTGCAGGCGGTGCCACCGACCGGTTCGATCTCCTACATCAACCACTCGACCTCCTCGATCCACCCGATCGTCTCGAAGATCGAAATCCGCAAGGAAGGCAAGATCGGCCGCGTCTATTATCCGGCCGCCTTCATGACCAACGACAATCTCGACTACTATCAGGATGCCTACGAGATCGGTCCGGAAAAGATCATCGACACCTATGCGGCGGCGACCCAGCATGTCGACCAGGGCCTGTCATTGACCCTGTTTTTCAAGGATACGGCGACGACCCGCGACATCAACCGCGCGCAGATCCATGCCTGGAAGAAGGGCATCAAGACGATCTACTACGTCCGCCTTCGTCAGATGGCGCTGTCCGGCACGGAAGTGCAGGGCTGCGTCTCCTGCGCGCTGTGATATTCCGGGGAACAAGATGAACATCCAAGTGAAGACCAAGGCGCCCAAGCGCTCAGAGGCCGTGCGCGCCATCAACTGGAACCGTATCGAGGACGACAAGGACCTCGAGGTCTGGAACCGGCTCACCGGCAATTTCTGGCTGCCGGAAAAAGTACCGCTGTCGAATGACATTCCCTCCTGGGCCGCGTTGAGGCCGGAAGAGCAACAACTGACGATCCGCGTGTTCACCGGCCTGACCCTGCTCGACACGATCCAGACGAGCATCGGCGCGCCAACCCTGATGGCGGATTCGATCACGCCCCACGAGGAAGCGGTCTATTCCAACATCTCCTTCATGGAAGCGGTGCACGCCCGTTCCTATTCCTCGATCTTCTCGACGCTCTGCTCGACTCCCGACGTCGATGACGCCTATCGCTGGTCGGAGGAAAACGAGCATCTCCAGAAGAAGTCGGCGCTCATTCTCGAGCACTATCGCACCACGGATCCGTTGAAGCGCAAGATCGCCAGCGTCTTCCTCGAGAGCTTCCTGTTCTACTCCGGCTTCTATCTGCCGATGTATTGGTCGAGCCGCGCCAAACTGACCAACACCGCCGACATGATCCGCCTCATCATCCGCGACGAAGCGGTGCACGGCTACTACATCGGCTACAAGTTCCAGAAGGGCCTGGAGCGCTTAAGCGATGAGCGTCGGCAGGAGATGAAGGATTTCGCCTTCGACCTGCTGCTCGAACTCTACGACAACGAGGCGAAATATACCGAGTCGCTTTACGACAGCGTCGGGCTCACCGAGGACGTGAAGAAGTTCCTGCACTACAACGCCAACAAGGCGCTGATGAACCTCGGCTACGAGGCCCTCTTCCCGGCCGACGCCTGCAAGGTCAACCCGGCGATCCTGTCGGCGCTGTCGCCGAACGCCGACGAGAACCACGACTTCTTCTCCGGCTCGGGCTCGTCCTATGTCATCGGCAAGGCGGTCGCGACCGAAGACGAAGACTGGGATTTCTGACGGGCGCGTCGCGCTCAACTGCAGGGCCAATAGCAAAACGGCCGGTGAAGACAAGAAGGTCTTCACCGGCCGCGGTGTTTCAACGCTGCGAGGCGAGGATGGCGTTATTCCGCCGGCACCACGCGGCTGCGGCCGATGGTTGCCTGCGTCAGCAGGAACGCGCTGACGGCGCAGATCGCAATGCCGGCGGCCATCGGCAGCGCAGTACCGTCGAAGAAGACGGCGGCAACGATCATGGCAACGGCAGCCGTGACGAAATGTAACGTTCCCATCAGCGCCGATGCCGTACCGGCAATCTCGCCGTGATCCTCGAGCGCCAGCACCGCGGAAGTCGGAATGACCAGACCGAGAGCGCCGTAGCCGACGAAGAGGAATGCGGCCATCACCGGCAACTGATTGAAGCCGAAGCTCATGACGATGAACATGCTGGCCATGGTCAAGGCAAAGCCGGCGACGGCAAGCTGCATGACACGGACGAGGCCGAAACGATCGCCGAGCCAACCCGTTGCCTGCGAAACCGCGAAGAACGACACCGCATTGATCGAGAAGGCGAAGCTGTACTGCGTCGGCGTCAGGCCGTAGTGGTCGATCAGCACGAAGGGCGAATTCGCGAGATAGACGAGGAAGCTCGAAATGCCGAGGCCGCCGATGAAGGTGAGCGTCAGGAAGTTCCGGTCGCTCAGAAGCAGCCGGTAGGCGGCGATTGCCGTACCGAAATTGCTGTCGGCCCTGTCCTTCTTCGGCCGCGTCTCGGCCAGTTGCGTCGACAGCAGGACTAGGCCGATGAAGGCTGCGATCATGACCGCGTAGAACACGCCGCGCCAACCGTAGAACTCGATGACAGCGCTGCCGGTCAGTGGCGCCAGGATCGGCGAGATGCTGAACACCAGCATCAGCAGCGACATCAGGCGTGCCGCCTGTACGCCGGTGTGCATGTCACGAACAATAGCGCGTGGGATGACCATGCCGGCCGCGCCACCGATACCTTGGAGGAAGCGGAAAACGATGAGGGTTTCGATATCGGTCGCGAGCGCGCAACCGATACTGGCCAGCGCGAACAGGCCGATACCGAGATAGAGCGGCGCCTTGCGGCCCCACATGTCCGACAAAGGGCCGTAGACGAGTTGAAAAATCGCGAAGGAAATGAAGAAGGCGAGCAGGCTGAGCTGCACGACACCGGTCTCCGCGGCAAGATCCTTGCCGATCGATGGTAGTGCGGGGAGGTACATGTCGATCGCGAAGGGCCCGATCGCTGAAATCAGACCGAGGACTATGGCAGTGCGTAGAAAGGACGCCGTCATGGTGATGATCTTTCAGAGGTCGCGAAACGAACGAGGATGCGCGCCTGCATTCGTTGCCGCCGGGATTGAAACTGGAATGAGTCGGTCGTGCCAGGATCGAACGTCTGGGAGACGCATCCTGCGCTGACCTACATAGTCCATAATTTTGGACACAGATGTCAAATTAGACACTATTGTCCAACCGGTCAACATGTCCTATCGTCGGACCATGAAAAAACGACAAGCCGCCATGCCGACCGCCGGTGGCCCCACCCAGAAGGGTCAATGCGCCAAACGCGTCTCGATCCTCGATGCGGCCGCAGAGGTCTTCTGCCGCGAGGGTTTTTCCGGCGCCAGCATTGACGAGATCGCTGCGGAAGCCTGCGTTTCCAGACAAACGATCTACAATCACTATCGGGAAAAAGAGACGCTATTCATGGCGGTGGTGCAGGATATCCTGGATCGCACCAACGCAGCGCTGTTTTCGATCCTCGCGACCTTTCCGAAGCGGGCCGACAATCTCGAAGACGACCTCACCGCCTTTGCCGTGCGCCTCAACAGGAACTGCATCTGCAACCAGGACGGCAAGTTCATCCAGAAGCTGGTGGAGACCGAGGGGGAGCGATACCCCGAACTCATCAAGATCTGGCGCGAACAGGGCCCGGGCAAGATCGATACGGCGCTGTCGGCGCTGTTTGCTCGGCTTGCACACGCTGCCCCGCTCGAGATCGACGATCTCGATCTGGCCGCGCGGCAATTCTTGGCGTTGATCAAGGCGGATATGCAGATGATCAGCCTTTTCGGCGAAGCGCCAACGGAAGAACAGCTGCAGACCTCGGCCCGCAACGCCGTGAAGACCTTCCTTCGAGCCTATGGCAAGGTCAAAACCGAACAAGCCTCGCAAAAAGCCGGAGCCCTCGGCCAACCGGCCTGAGCCATCGGGTCACCGCAGTAATTCTTGTCACCGCGACGTCAGCGGCAAGCGCCTGCCAGCAACCGCGTCGCGCCGGTCTTGCCTGTCTTTTATCCAGTGATCTGGAACCCCTGTACCGGATCGGGCAAGGCGACCGGTTCGGTTTCGACGTTGACGACTGAGGCTGCCGCCGGCCCAATCCAGAGCCGCTCGACCATGTTTGCCAAGGCGGCATCGGAGCCGACGATCATCGCCGCCACCGATCCGTCGCGCTCGTTGCGCACCCAGCCGGTCACGCCAAGACGCTCGGCCTCTCGGCGGGTCCAGATGCGAAAGCTGACGCCCTGCACCCTTCCGCTGACACGAACCAGCATCGCCTTGCGTTCTCTGATCATGATGGCACCTGTTGCCGATACAGAGGAGAAACTGGTGCGTGGACCGACAAAAGCAAGTCACCCAGGCATAGCGGATGCATTCGGCACTAAGGTTTCGTCACCGAAATGCGTCCCTTCATGTTGGGATGGAAGCGGCAATAATAATCCACCTGCCCCACCTCTCGCACGACCAGGCTTGCGGTCTTCTTGGCCGGGATCAAGACTTCCCAGCCGTCCTTCACGGTCGCGGTATGGACGAGGATATCCTTGTTGATCCACTCGATCGTGTCGCCCACCCGCGCCTGGATCTGTGCGGGGACGAATGCCATCTTTTCCACCGTCACGCGGATTGTCTCCGCACGCACGTCACCGGCGCCATTGCCGAGCAGGAGCCCGGCAATGGCAATGAGATGAAATCTGGATCGCATGGCCGCGCCTACTTCAGCGACGCGGCAACATGCTCGGCATGCTGCTGGTGACCCTGAAAAATCTTCAAGCCGGTCTCAAGCAGTGCCTTGAGTTCGGGATTGCTGGCCGACGGAATGAGCAGGGTTTCCAGCGCTCCGTTCACCTGCTTGTGGTAGGCGACTTCATTGTCGACATAGGCCTTGTCGAAACTTGCACCGTCGAGCTTGGCAAGCTTGGCGCGTTCATCCTCGGCCGCTTTCGAAAGCGCCTTGCTGGTATCGTTGTCCTCCGGCGTCACCTTGAGCTTCTTGACGAGGTCGAGCGCCTGTGTGTTCACCGCCTCGTGGTCGCGCACCATGTCTTCGGCGAACGAAACGACAGCCTTGTTGCCGGATTTCGAAATCGCGAGCTTGGCGTTTTCCACGTCGATCACTCCGGCCGTATAGGCGATATGAGCGATCTGCGGATCGGTCGGCTTGTCTGCCGCCTGTGCCAGGGACGCAAGACCGAGCAGGCAAAGCGTGGCAAGCGCAGTCATTGGTCGCATGTTCATGGGTTTCCTCCCTCATCCGGCGCGCGTGGCGCGGGATCTGTTTGCAGTTGACAGCCATTGGATGCCGCCTGCTCGGAAAGGTTCCCGCAAATCAGTTGGAAAGGCCAAGTCGCCCCATGACGGATGCCGCCAATCGCGCGCAGCGTCGCCCGGCAAAAGGAAAAGCGTCCAGCAGTACCGGGCCGATCTGTTCATGCAACTGCTTGCGCACGAGATGCCGGGCCCGATGCAGCCGCGTCTTGACGGTCTCCGGGCGCAGGCCAAGCAGGTCGGCCGTCTCCTCGACGCTCAGGCCCTCGATCACCCGCGCAACAAACACGGTTCTGTAGATATCGGGCAGGTTGTCGGTCGCCCGTTCCACCAGGTTGAGGATCTGTCGCTGCGCCATCATGCGTTCGGGATCGTCGACGCTTGCCGGCAGAGGAAACTGAATGACCGTCGCGTCGTGGCTGTCACCGATCGGGCGAAGCACGTCGGCCTTGCGGCGCCCCGTGCGCAACCGGCCGAGCGCCTCGTTGATGACGATGCGTGACAGCCAGGTGCCAAGCGACGACTCGCCACGAAACTTTGCGAGATGCGCGAAGGCAAGCACATAGGCTTCCTGCACGATGTCTTCCGCTTCGCTGTCGTTTCGAATGATGCCCCTGGCAATACGATAGAGGCGTTGGTTGTGAACCTGCATGATCGTCATGAAGGCCTGCCCGTCACGTGCGATCGCCCGGCGCGCCAGTTCCATGTCCGCAGTCGCGTCCGTTATCGCAATCGTGCTTGGTCGAATATGTGTCATGACCGGGCCTCCCGCAGCATTAGATGCACGGTCGCGCCAAAGGTTCCCGTCATTTTTGTCCAATTGCAAGCACGTGCCCTCTCCTTGGAAACGTTTTCCGGAAAGGCGGTTGCGCCATTTAGCAGGTTTTCGCTTCGCCGCCCGACCGCCGAATTCACTGCCGACCACCAGGCGAGAGGTGGTAAAATTTCTCGCGCTACCCTGTTAATATTTTCATCGCGTATTTTTAAAAGTTGACGCGCGAAAAGTTTTGTGGTTTTTACGGCATCGCCAAGACGGTGATGGGAGGGCCCTCCTGCTTGGCCGCCAAGACCAAAGGCCCACGTCGTTTCCAGGGAGGAAACCCATGAACATGCCCCGTATTCTCAAGGCGCTTGTCGCCGGCACGGCACTGACCCTGATTGCAACGGCCGCATCGGCCGAAGGCATCGGCGCCTCGCTTCTGACCCAGCAGCACCCGTTCTACATCGAGCTTGCCGATGCGATGAAAGCCGAGGCGAAAGAGAAGAACGTCGCGCTCGAAGTTGCGATCGCCAACCAGGATCTCAACAAGCAGCTCGCCGACGTCGAGGACTTCATCGTCAAGGGCGTCGACGTCATCGTCATTTCGCCGGTCGATAGCCAGGGCGTGCGCGCCGCGATCGAAAAGGCCGAGAAGGCCGGCATCAAGGTGATCACCGTCGACGTACCCGCCAATGGCGCGACCGTCACCTCGCATATCGGCACCGATAATTTCACCGGCGGCGTCAAGGCCGGCGAACTGATGGCGAAGGTCCTGGACAATAAGGGCAAGGTCGCCGTCATCGACTACCCGACGGTCCAGTCGGTGGTGAACCGCGTCAACGGCTTCAAGGAAGCGATCGCCAAGCATCCGGAGATGGAAATCGTCGCCATCCAGACCGGCATCACCCGCGCCGAAGCGCTTGCCGCCGCCCAGAACATGCTCCAGGCCAACCCTGACATTACCGGTATCTTCGGCTTCGGCGATGACGCAGCGCTCGCCGCTGCCGTCGCCGTCAAGGCGGCGGGCCTCGAAACCCAGGTCAAGGTCATCGGCTTCGACGGCATGAAGGAAGCCCGCGATGCGGTCGACACCAACCCGGTGATGGTCGGTGTGATCCAGCAGTTCCCGGATCAGATGGGCAAGCAGGCGGTCGACACCGCCGTCAAGGTTGCCGCCGGCGAACAGGTTCCGGCCGAACAGCCGATCGTGCCCGGCGTCTATACCGCGAAGTAAGTCCTCCCAGGACAGCCGCCGCCTAAGGGCGGCGGCACCCATACGACGAACGTCTCCTGCCTGCTGCATAAAAACATGCAGCAATTCAAAGGCTGCAGCGATCTTTTCGCGTCTGACAAGACGTGCGGCGCTGTAGCTCCGGAGACGCTTCTCGGCGCGATCCAAGGAGGCCGCCATGCATGGTTCGACCACGGACACCGTTCTCAAGATCAGCAATGTCACAAAATCCTTCGGGCAGGTCGCCGCGCTGAAGAGCATGCGGCTCGATGTCCGCCGCGGCCGCGTGCATACGCTGCTCGGCGAAAACGGCGCCGGCAAATCGACACTGATGAAAATCCTTGCCGGCGTCCACAGCGCGACATCAGGCGAGATTACCCTCGACGATCAACCCTTTCGCCCCGCCAACCCACAGCAGGCGTCAGCCCTGGGGCTTGCGATCGTCTTTCAGGAACTGAGCCTCTGCAACAACCTGACGGTGGCGGAGAACATCCTTGCGACCCGCGAGCCGCGCAAGTTCGGCTTCATCAACGACACGGCGCTCGTTGCCAAGGCGAAAGCCATCGTCGCTGAACTCGGCCTGCCGATCGATGTCACCGAGAAGGTCGGCAATCTCTCGATCGCCCAGCGGCAATTGGTCGAGATCGCCAAGGGGCTCAGCCACGACGCAAAGGTCGTCATTCTCGACGAGCCGACCTCGTCGCTCAGCGACAGCGAGGCCGAGATCCTGTTCGACATCATCGGCCGGCTGAAAAGCCGTGGCGTCGCCGTCATCTACATTTCCCACCGCATGGAAGAGATCATGCGGCTCAGCGACGACATCACCGTCATCCGCGATGGCGAGTATGTCTCCACCCATGATCGCAACGACGTCACGATCGAGGCGCTGATTGCCCTGATGGTCGGGCGCCGGATGGACGAGATCTATCCCCCACCCATCCATGACCGGTCGAAGGCGAGTGCCGCGGATCAGCGGCCGGTGCTTGCGGTCGAGCGCCTGACGCGCGACGGCGAATTCGCCGATATTTCCTTCAAGGTCGACGCTGGCGAAATCCTCGGTTTCTTCGGCCTGGTCGGCTCCGGCCGCTCGGAGGTCATGAATGCGCTCTTCGGCATGAAGAATGCCAGCGGCACGGTTCGGCTCGACGGCCAGGACGTGCGCTTCCGCTCGCCGGCCGAAGCGATCGGCCGCGGCATCGGCTTCGTCACCGAGAACCGCAAGGAAGAGGGTCTCGTACTCGGGCACAGCGTCGAATGGAACATCTCCATGGCGGCCCTTCCCGATTTCACCGGTCCATTCGGCTTCACTCGTGGCGGCGCCGAGCGGAAGGCAGCGGCGGCCGAAGTCGGCCGGCTTGCCATCAAGACGCGCTCGCTCGACACGCCTGCGGGCGCTTTAAGCGGCGGCAACCAGCAGAAGATCGTGCTCGCCAAATGGCTCTTAACCCGGCCGAAGGTGCTGATCCTCGACGAGCCGACGCGCGGTGTCGACGTCGGCGCGAAATTCGAAATCTACAAGATCATCCGCCAGTTGGCGGCCGAAGGAACGGCAATCCTGCTGATCTCCTCCGAGCTGCCGGAGGTGCTCGGAATGAGCGACCGTGTCGTCGTCATGCATGAGGGCGTGCTCGGCGCGACCCTTGCCGGCACCGAGCTCACTCCCGAAACGATCATGGCGCACGCGACAGGTTTCCAATCATGACCCAGCAAACTGCAGCCCAGGCCGCCCTCGTCAGGGCATTGAAGCAATATGGCGGCATCTTTCTCTCGCTGGTGATGCTCTGCATCATCTTTTCCTTCCTCAATCCGCGATTCATGTCGGTTGTCAACTTCATGAACATCCTGCAGCAGGTGGCCGTGATCGCCATTGCCGCCTTCGGCATGACCTGGGTGATCCTGCTCGGCGAGATCGACCTGTCGGTCGGCTCGATCATCGCGGTGGCCGGCATGGTCGGGGCGCAATGTTTCGCCTTCGGGCTCGGCTTCGGCCCGGCCCTCGCCGTGACGCTCATCGCGGGCGCGCTGATGGGGATGCTCAACGGCGTGCTGACGGCGAAGCTCCTGCTGCCATCGTTCATCGTCACCGTCGCCACCATGGGCATCTATCGCGGCCTCGTCAGCCTGCCGACAAACGGCGCGCCGGCGATGATCGACAACGCCACCTGGACCGCCATCGGCACTGAAAGCTTCCTCGGCCTGCCCATTATCATCTGGGTCGTTGCCGTGCTCTTCGTCATCAACCAGATCGTGCTCAGCAAGACGAGCTTCGGTCGCCGTGCCTATCTCACCGGCGGCAACCGCGAAGCGGCGATCTATTCGGGCATCAAGGTCGACCGCCTCAAGATCATCATCTTCATGATCTCCGGCGTCATGGCAGCGATCAGCGGCGTGCTGCTCTCCTCGCGGCTCTTCTCCGCCCAGACCAATGCGGGCATGAGCTACGAGCTCGATGCCATTGCCGCGGCCGTTCTCGGCGGCACCTCGCTTGCCGGCGGCGTCGGCACCATGGTCGGCACGCTCATCGGCGCGCTGATCATCGGCGTGATGAACAACGGCATGAACATGCTTTCCGTCCCCTATTTCTACCAGCTCATCGTCAAGGGCCTCGTGATCCTTGTCGCCGTTTGGCTCGACGTTCGCGCCAAGCAGGCAAAGCGCTGACCCGACACGAGTGACAGACCCATGCACAAGATACTGACGATCGGCGAGATTCTCGTCGAGATCATCGCCACCGAAAAAGGCGACGGCTTCCGGCAGGCAACACCGCTGGTCGGCCCCTTCCCCTCCGGCGCACCGGCCATCTTCATCGATCAGGTCGGCAAGCTCGGCCAGGCGAGCGCGATCATTTCCCGCGTCGGCGGCGACGATTTCGGTCACGTCAACCTCGCACGCCTTGAGGCGGACGGCGTCGATATTTCCGGCATCGAGGTCGATGCACTCGCCACGACCGGCAGCGCCTTCGTTCGCTATCGCCATGACGGCAGCCGGGCTTTCGTCTTCAACATCCGTGACAGCGCCTGCGGCACCATTCGCCTCGATGAGAAGGCGATCGCGCTCGCTCAAAGCTGCAGCCACATGCATGTCATGGGGTCGTCGCTTTACGCGCCGAGCGTGGTCGAGAGCATTCTGGCGGCGATCGACATCGTCAAGGCGGCAGGCGGCACGGTCTCCTTCGACCCTAACCTTCGGGCAGAAATCCTCGAAAGCCCAGGGATGCGCGAGGCGCTGAGATCGGTCCTTGCCAAGACCGACGTATTCCTGCCGAGCGGGGCCGAACTCTTCCTGTTCACGCAGGCGAAGAGCGAGGCTGAGGCCATCGCAGAACTCCTCGCCTCCGGCATCAAGGTCGTCGTCGTCAAGCGCGGCGCCGATGGTGCCAGCTATTACGACGCCGAAACGGCATTCACCCTCCCCGGCTTTGCGGTCGAAGAGGTCGATCCGACCGGGGCGGGCGACTGCTTCGGTGCCACCTTCGTCACCTGCTGGCTGAACGGTGCGACACCCCGCGACGCGCTCGAGCTTGCCAATGCTTCCGGCGCCCGCGCCGTAATGATCTCCGGCCCGATGGAAGGCGCGTCGACGAGAGCGGAACTGGAAGCCTTCATCAGCGCGCGAAAGGATTGAAGACCATGAGACCGAACTATCTGATCGATATCGCCCAGTGGCGCGACCGTCCGGGTCTGCGTGGCATCCCCTCGATCTGCTCGGCGCATCCGCTGGTCATCGAGGCCGCGATGTTGCGGGCGCTGAAGGAAGGCACCCATCTACTGATCGAGGCCACCTGTAACCAGGTCAACCAGGACGGCGGCTATACCGGCATGACGCCGGCCGACTTCACCGGCTTTGTCGGAGAGATCGCCGCAAAGACCGGCTTTCCGATCGAAAACATCATCCTCGGCGGGGACCATCTCGGCCCCAATCCTTGGAAGCATCTGCCGGCCGATGAAGCGATGGCGAAGGCCGAAGCGATGATCCGCGCCTATGCCGAGGCCGGTTTCACGAAGCTGCATCTCGACACCAGCATGGGCTGCGCAGGCGAACCGATAGCGCTTCCCGACGCAACGACGGCGTTACGCGCCGCGAGGCTTGCCGCTGCCGCCGAAGACGCTATCCGTGGACGCGATGGCATCGCCCCGGTCTATATCATCGGCACCGAAGTTCCGGTCCCCGGTGGCGCGCTCGAGGAATTGGACACGCTGGAAGTCACGGCACCGGAAGCAGCCGTCGAGACCGTCGCCATTCACCGCCAGGCGTTCGAGCATGCCGGTGCCGGCGAGGCCTTTGCGCGTGTCGTCGGCGCGGTGGTCCAGCCCGGCGTCGAATTCGGCAACGAGAACGTCATTGCCTATGACAGGCCGAAGGCCGCCAAGTTGAGCGCTAGCCTGACGAAGCTCGACGGTCTCATCTTCGAGGCACACTCCACCGACTATCAAACGCAAGAGGCGCTTCGCGACCTGGTGGCCGATGGTTTTGCCATCCTCAAGGTCGGTCCCGGCCTGACATTTGCTTTGCGTGAGGCCCTTTACGGGCTCGACCAGATCGCCGCGTTCCTTTTTCCCGATGCACGGTCGAAGACGCTGGCCGAGATCACCGAAGAGGTCATGCGCGAGGAGCCGGCGAACTGGGGCAAATATTATCACGGCTCACCCGATGCACTGCGCCTTCAGCGCCATTTCTCCTACAGCGACCGCATCCGTTATTATTGGCCGCACCCGAAGGTCGCCAGCACCGTGGAAGAGCTTCTGCGCCTGCTCGATGGCGTCACCATCCCCGAGACGCTGATCAGCCAGTATCTCTCGGGCAGTTACGAGCGTGTGCGAGACGGTCAAGTGCCGCCGCAAGCAAAGGCGCTGGCGATTGCGGCCGTCGACGCGGTTCTGGAGGATTACTTCGCCGCCTGCAAAGGATAGAGCCGGCCGTTCATTCCGTGAATATTTCGCAGTCGACACTGCCTATCCCTCGGAAATAAATCTATAAACGAAACCCAAAAGAAGAATGAGGGCGCTTCGACCGTGGACAGACAAATCAAGACGATGGAGGATTTTTCGGAGTTCGTCGGTTTGTCGCGCCCCACAGTCTCCAAATATTTCAACGATCCAACTTCGGTTCGCAAGAAGACCCGCGACGCCATCGAGGCCGCGATCAAGCAATCGGGCTTCCGGCCCAACATCTTCGCCGTCAATCTCAACAGGCGGCGAACCAATATTCTTGGCGTCATCGTTCCCAATTCCACCGACCCGTTCTACATGGCGCTGACGCGGCGGATCGAGCATATCGCCAACCAGGCGGGCTTTCTGGCTTTCGTCCTTTCCTCGGACGGCAAGCCGGAGATGGAGGAGCGCGCCATCGAGACCTTCAAGTCGATGAACGTTGCCGGCGCAATCATCGCCCCGCTCGGCGTCCAGTCCCATCACCAGAAGCTCACCTCGCTCGGCCAGAGCATCCCGCTGATCTATGTCGACTCGCCGCTCGACGGCAGTTCCTCCTTCGTCGGCACCGACAACCGGCAGAGCTTCAAGCTGATGGTCGATTATCTCTGCCGATCCGGCGAGCCGCCCTGCTATTTCGGCATGCCGCCGGTCAATAATAACGCGTTGGCCCGCCAGCACGCCTATGAGGAGGCGATGCAGCAGCTGAAGATGGATCCCGTCATCGTGCCGACGGCGCCCAATGCCTCATGGGACTTCGAAAAATTCGGCTATGACGAGACACTGCGCATTCTGGGTGAAGGCGGTTTTCCGACGAAGACGGTGCTCTGCGCCAACGACCGCGTCGCCTTCGGCGTGATCGCGGCGGCCTTCCAGTCCGGCGTCAAGGTCGGCCGCGAACCGGACAGCGACCTGCGCGTGGCCGGGCACGACGACCATCCGCTGTCGCGCTACACCTGCCCCCCGCTGACCACCGTGGCGCAGAACTACAACGAGATCGGCCGGCTGGCGATCGAGCTTCTCTTGTTCAAGCTTGGCGAAACGGAAAATGCCGACCAGGCCTTTCCCGCCGACGAGCGCATTCTGCTGAGCGCCGAGATCATGCTGCGCGGCTCGGCGTAGACCCAGTTCTCAACGCCGACCGATCGGGGGAAGCCGACGTCAGGCAACGGCTTGGCGTGGCAAACGACGCTGGCGCACGAGAAGCACAAGCAGTGGCGCTGCCAGCGTCGAGACGATCGCGGCACTGAGGAAGAAAGCCGTATAGCCGAAGTGCTCGGCGATCCAGCCGGCCCCAAGGCCGCCGGCCATGCTGATGAGACTGTCCATGCACTGGAACAGGGTGAAGTCGACGCCCGCCTGCCGCGGATCCGCCCAGCCCATGAACTGGGCGTAAAGTGCGACGAAGCCAACGGCCATGACGCCGGACGAACTGGCAACAGCGATCGTGATCACCAGCGATCTTGGCAGCTCTCCATGAGAGGCGATGAAGGCAAAACCGCCCAGCATGACGACCTGCAGCAGCAGCGCGCCGACCAGAACCACGCCGGCACCCCACAGACGCACAAGCAAGCCGCCCAGCAGCGCTCCGCCGAAACCGACCAGCATGCTGCCGAGACCGTTCAAGATGCCGACATCGGCCAGGCTGAAACCATAGTCGATCAGGAACGGCCCGAGCATGGCGAGCCCCCATTTCTGGGCCGAGACGTAGATGGCAGCCATCAGCAGCCCCTTGCGAACTTCGGGTCGCCTGAGAGCCGCCGCAAGCGACGGTGTGTGGCCGCGCACCTCGCTCGAAGCACGCCGACCGGGCCCGAGCAGGAAGGGAAGTCCAAGGGCGAGCACGATCGCTGCCATGATCCATACGGCAGGCGCCCAGCCAAGCCGGTCGACGAACACGAGAAACAATCCCGCGCCGATCGCCGAACCGACATAGGCGCCGCCCACCTGGGCAGCGTTGCCCCAACCGTGGTGCTCCTTGGCGAGCGTTTCCACCGCATATCCATCGCAAGCGATGTCGACGGTGGACGTAACAAGGGCAATGAAGACGAGGCAAACAAGCATTAGGCTCAGTCGCTCGGGTCCGAGAATGCCGAGCGCCGCCAGGGCGAGTGCGCAGAGCACGCCCCCGAGGACAACGATGATCGATGATCGGTTGCGGCCGGCGGCCGGCAGGCGGAACCGTTCGACATAGGGCGACCAAAGAAATTTGAGCGCCCAGGGCAGTACGGTCAGGTACACCAGGCCGATCTGGTCGAGCGGCAGCCCCCGCTCCCGCAGGACTGCCGGCAGGCCCAGCATCGTCAGCCCGCCGATGACGCTCTGGGCGACATAAAGGCCGCCGACCGTAAGGAAGACCGCGACCGGAGACGGTGTCGCGGATGCCCGCTCTCGATGCGCCATCAGAAGCGGTACCGCAGGCTGGCGACGACCTTGCGACCCTCGTCGAAGTAGCAGAAGCCGGTGGTGCACAACTGCTCGACTTCGTTCAGCAGATTGGTGGCGTTCAGCTGCAGCCGAACGCCCTCGAAGGATGGGTTAACGGCACCGAGGTCATAACGAACCGAGGCGTCGACGAAGGTACGGGCCTGGTTGTTGAGGATCGGCGTGTGAACGTTGTCGCCGAAACTGGACCCGACATAACGGACACCCGCACCGACGCCGAGCCCTTCAAGCACGCCGGATTGTACCTCGTAATCCGCCCAGAGCGAGAACATGTGATAGGGCGAGGAGTTCAGCGTGTTGCCGAGCGTCTCCGACGTCAGCTTGGTGATCTCGACGTCATTATAGGAGTAGGAGGCGATGAAGCTCCAGCCGTTGTCGAGCGAAGCGTTGCCTTCGAGTTCGAAGCCGCGGGACTTGAGGTCGAGCTGACGCAGGAGGTTTATGCCCGAAGACGTCTCGTAGACGGTGGCGTTTTCCTGGTCGATGTCAAAGACCGCCGCGGTGATCGTCGCGTTCTGGCCGGGGATCTCGTACTTGACGCCCGCTTCCCACTGCTTACCGAGCGTCGGCATGGCCGCCTGGTTGACCCCGCCAAGGTTGATGATGACGCCTGGGTTGGAGACGAAGGCAGTGCCATAACTGACATAGGGCATGAGGCCGTTCGGCAAGACGTAGCCGAGTGCGGCGCGCGCGGTCGTTTCGCTGTCATCCCGATTGAAGGGCGAGCCGTCGACCGAATATTTGTTGTCCACCCAATCGTGGCGTAGGCCCGCCGTCAGGCGCCAGGCGTCATACTCGATCTGGTCCTGGACATAGATGCCGATGCCGCTCTGCGACTGCTTCTGCGTCGACGTCAGTGCCGGCACATAAGTGAAGTCGTCGGTGAAAAGATCCGGCCCGCTGCCCTGCTGCGAGGTGTACTTCATGTAGCTGTAATCGACGCCGGCGATGAGCTGGTGGGCAGCAGCACCGGTGTCAAAATCGAACTTCAGGTAGGTGTCGCTGGCAACGCCGGTGTTGTCTTCGACAGTCAGGCCCGGATAGGCGTCGAACACCCATTCCTGGTTCGTCGAAATGTCGGAATAGCGCAGCTTGTGATAGAGCGTGACGCTGTCGCTGAGTTCATGCTCCAATTCGTAGCCGATGCGCGCCTGCTTCTGGGTGAAGTCGTTGAAACGGGCGTCGCCGCCATAGGTTGGGATGGCGCCGATCGACTTGCCGTCAGGCCCGTAGCGATTGAGGTAGCCCCAGGTGCCCCCGGTCGTCGAATCCATGTATTCGCCGAGAAGGGTGAACTTGGTGCCCTCGTCCGGCTGCCAGGTGAAGGCCGGAGCGATGAACAGGCGATCGTCCTTCACCGCCTCGATCTCGGTGCGCCCGTCGCGGGCAAGGCCCGTCATCCGGTAGAGCATGGTGCCTTCGTCGTCGAGCGGTCCGGAGAAGTCGAAGGCACCTTGCACGCGGCCGTAGGAGCCGTACTGCACCTCGACCTCACGCAGCGGATCGCTGGTCGGCCGCTTCGAGACGATGTCGACGATGCCACCGGAGCTGCTGGCGCCGTAGATCGAAGCCGCCGGGCCGCGCAGGGTGGCGATTGCCTCGACGCCATAGGGCTCCAGGCGGAAGAGGGCGTTCGGGCTCGAAATCTGGCGCAGGCCGTCGCGGAAGATGCCGGTAAGGGTAAGGTCGATGCCGCGTACCTTGAAGGCATCGAAACGAGGCTCGGCGCCATACTGGCCGACGCGCGCACCGGGCGTGTAATTCAACGCCTCCATCAGGTTCTGAGGCTTCAGGTCCTGCAACTGCTTCTGGCTGATGACCGACATCGACTGTGGCGTCTGCATGACAGGCGTATCGGTCTTGGTGGCGGTGCGGGCGGATTTCGCGACATAGCCCTCGGTCTCGATGATGCCCTCGACACCTTCGCGCTTTCCGGTCGCAGTGATCTTCTCGAGTTGCGTCGCCCCATTCTTGACGACGGCACCGGTTACGATCGTCGCGTCGGTCGGGTCATAGAGCTGAACGGTCTTGGCGCCGGTCATGCGATATCTAAGACCGGTGCCTTCCAGCAACTGTGCGATCGCCTTGTCGGCGGCCATCTTGCCGCTCACGCCCTTGGTCAGCTTTCCCTGGGTTAGTGCGCTCGGATAGAAGAGCCGCAAGTCTGTCTGTTGCCCAAGCTTCAGCAGTGCCCCTTCCAGTGCACCTGCGGAAACCGAGACATCACGCTGGGACGACGAGACCGATGCGGGTGCTCCGACCGGCGTTTCGGCATGCAGCGCCGTCGCGCATGCAATGAGGGAAATGCCGGCCAGTGCCGAACGAGAGAAAAGCCGGCGCCGAAATCCGCGTGCCTCGAAAGATGTCATCCGTAATCCCCAACAGAATTCTGAGGCAGCGCATATGCTCGTCGCGCAGCCACTCGCTGTCTAAGAGTGCACGCGCGACGATCTCCTGACGTCGATCGGAAATTTTTTATCGGGAACGGACGACGACCATCAGATCCGACAGCCGCATGACGCTGAGCGGCAAGCTGGCTTCAAGGACGCGCAAGGCATCGTCGGTATCGTGAAGGTCGAAGATGCCGGAGACTTCCAGGTCGCCGACGGCACCGTCCATCAGCAAGATGCGGCCGTGGCGATAACGCTCAAGGGTCGCCAGCACCTGGCGCAGCGGGCGTCGCGAGAACACGAGCTTGCCGTCACGCCAGGCCGCCCGGGCCGCGACATCGGCTTTTGCCAATGCCAGCCGGCCCTCTCGATCGATCGTCGCAACGTCGCCCGCGCCGAGCACGACATCCTGCCCGGTCGTCCACACCTGCACACGCCCTTCTTCAACCTGCACATCCGGTGACAAGGAGCCGGTGGCCGCCTTGACAGAATAGTGCGTCCCGAGCGCCGTCGCTGTGATCGTGCCCTCCTCGACGATAAAGCTGCGCCTGGGATCTTTCATCACGTCGAAGAAGGCTTCTCCGCGCAAAAGCTCGATGCGTCTGCGCCCCTCGTCAAAGCGGACGGCAAGCGCGGTATCGGTGTTCAAGTCGACCTGCGTGCCATCGGCCAGCGTCACACGGCGAACTTCGCCAACGCCGGTATAATAATCGGCGCGCCAGCGGTCGGCATAGGGCGTGGTCATCAGTACCGCGGCGACACCTGCGGTCAGACAGAGCGCGACAATACCGCTTGTCTTGCGACGCCTTAAGGCACGCAACCTGCCAAGACGCTCGGGCGGTATCGGCACGTCTTCGAGGTCGGCCCATAACGTGCGCAAGTCGTCGTAGGCACGCGCGTGCTCAGGGTTCTCGACGCGCCAGGCCTCGAACGCCTCCCGATCGACCATCGTCGCGTCGCGCGATTGCAGCCTTGCCACCCAGGCGGCGGCGGACTGAAGGATGCTATCGTCTATGTCCTGGCGATTGTCGTTCATCGCGGTTCCGGTCGAAATGAATTTCAGGCAAGCGACATCTCAAGGATGCGCGCACATCATCTTAGAGTTGAAATGAAGACGCCACCTGACGTCCGATCAGAAAAAAATCTCGGCGCGCATTTTCCGGCACTCAAGCAATGCCCGAATGATGTGCTTTTCGACCATATTTCGAGAAATTCCCAACTGATCGGCGATCTCACCATTGGCAAGCCCGTGCAGGCGGCTGAGGATGAAAACCTGCTGGCAGCGGTTCGGCAACCCTTCGATCGTGCGCGCCATGATCAGCAGGCATTGACGCCCGTTGACGATGCGGTCCTGGATCGGCCTGTCCTCGGCGTGCTCCAGCCCCTCGCTTTCCGCGACGAACATCGTCATTTCGCGCGCCGCACGCTGTGATGCGACCCGCGCCACCGAACGGGCGACCTGGAACAGATAGGCCTGCGGGTTCTCGATCAAAGTAGAGCGCGACGCTTCGAGCATGCGCATGAACGTTTCCTGAGTGGCGTCGACCGCATCCTCGCGATTCCTGAGACGTCGGCGGAAGAAGTTTCGGACGCGACCTTCTTCTCGTTCGTGAAGCCGCCGCACCATTGCATCGGTCATCAGACTGCCGCCTCTTCATTGTCCATGGCAGCGGCGCGCCGCGTACAGGGACCGCCGCATTGCGCGCAGGTCGAATGGCCATCGGCCGATATCGCTCCACGCCACTTATGTTGAATATGTTACTCATGTTTGATAGGCGAAGTGGCACGGTGCTGCAATGCCACGGCAATGGGAACTTTGCCGCCGGTCGGCGATTGCCCGGAGAAGGCATTTCGCATTGATTTCCTGTCGTTTTTACCTATCAGGGCCGCGACAGGCGCCCTGTCGATGCACACGGACCGTGTGTTTTGACAATGGGTGTTGCACAGCAGCAACGGCCCGACAGCGGCCGCGAACCCGAGCCCAAACGGCGTTCAACAACCGGCGGATCTTGGCCGCACCATTATTCGCCGAGACGTGGCGCCGCCTTGACCGTGTCGATGATGTTGCCGAGCAGCAGATGCAGCGCATCGCGATAGCCGGTGCGTGCCGACGGGCCGCTCTCCTGCGAGGTCATCACAACGGTGAGGTCAAGCGCCGGAACGATATAGAGCATCTGACCGCCATAGCCCCAGGCGAAATGCACGGTCTCGCCGGCGATCTGGCGCTGAAACCAGCCGTAGCCGTAGATGTCGCCGGAGAACCGCGAATTGGTGCGCGGTTGCCAGGAAAGCGCAATCCACTGCGCCGGCACCACCTGTCGACCATCGGCGGTTTTGCCGCCGTTACGGTATGTCTCGCCGAAGGCAAGCAACGATCGTGCACTCATCGCCATCTGGTTGCCGCCGAGGTAGATGCCCTGGGGATCGCGGTCCCAGGCATCGATGCGAAAGCCCTTGATCGGACCGAGCCATTCGCGGGCCAAGGCAAGTGTCGACTTGCCGCTGACCTTGGTCAGGATTGCGGAGAGCAGATGGGTGGACGCGGTCGAATAGAGCATCGGCCCACCCGGATCATCGTCGAATGGCTGCGCCAGGGCGGAACGAACCCAGTTGCGGCTGGACACCCAACGTCCGTAATTGGGGCCGGACATCCGCCCAAGACCCGCCTGCATCGACAGCAGATGGCCGATGGTGATGTCCTCAAGCCGCGGATCCGGCGAAGCCGGCAGCTCCGCCTTGAGGATCGGAGCGATCTTCTGGTCCGGCCCTTCCAATAAGCCCTTGCCGATCGCGATGCCGACCAGGGTCGATACGATCGATTTGGAGGCCGACTTGATATTGGTGGTATCCGTCGGGCGGTTGCCCTGGTAGCCGCGTTCTGCAACGACAGAGCCGGCCCTGGCGACAATCACCGTTTTCAATGGCCCGAGGTCGTCGCGCGCCGCAAGTCCGTCCAACAACGCCGAAAGCGATGGCCGATCCTGCGCGACGGCCAAGGAGCACATCACCAGCAGAGAGAAAAATGCAGCAGCAAACCTGATCATGCATTCCGATCTAGGGTGAATGGGCGGCCACGTCATGGCCCCGCGAACAATGTCACGGGGATTTGAAGCCGGGTGACCGGCCCCGTTGTGGCTCAGTCGCGCAAAGGCTTCACGATGCGTGTGGGGCCGATGCGCCTGTGGCAAGGACTGACACAAACCGACGCAAGCTCTGCTTGACGAAATCGGCAACCGGGGTCTGCGGGTCGAAACTCCACCAAAGCAAGGCCCCCTGCCAGTGGGACGCCATCAGGAGACCGATGCCGGGCACCGGCGCCGACGGGCCAGCGAAGCACTCGTCCAACGCCTGGGAAAGCACATCGCGCCACATCGCACCTCGGGCGCGAAGCGCAGGGTCGCGCAAATCCTCGCGCAGGATCCGAAGGCCGTCGGCATAGGTTTCGATGCCGCCATAGTCGCCTAACAGTCCGACGAGCAGATCGACGGCGCCGTCCGGTGTCTTCGGCAGGGTTGCCGACAGCTCGGCGGTCAAGCGGTCGAGCCCGTCCCAGGCCTGCAGAAGTGCGCGCTGAACGAGCTTCTGCTTGTTCTCGAACCGCTGGACCAGGGTGGAGGCCGAAAGCCCCGTGCCCGTGGCAAGGGCGGCAAAGGTCAGGCCCTCCGGCCCGCTCGCATGCATGATTGCCAGTGCGGCGGCCAATACGTCTTCATCAGGCATCGTTTTGGGACGTGGCATCTTGACTCTCATTAATAACCGAATAATCGTTTATATATTCTATTGCCGCAGCCATGGCCAGATGGCTTTGATCGCCAAAGGAGGAAAATATGACGCTTAGGGGAAAAATTGCATTGGTCGCAGGCGCCACCCGCGGCGGCGGACGCGGCATCGCCGCCGAACTCGGTGCGGCGGGTGCCACCGTCTATGTCACCGGCCGCACCACGAAAAGCCAGCAATCGGAATACAAGCGCCCCGAAACGATCGAGGAAACGGCGGAACTCGTCAGCGAACTCGGCGGTCAAGGCATCGCGGTGCAGGTCGATCATCTGCAGTCCGCGCAGGTGAAGGCTCTCGTTGAACGCATCCGCCGGGAGCAGGGTCGGCTCGACATTCTCGTCAACGACGTCTGGGGCGGCGAAAACCTGTTCGAATGGAACAAGCCGGTATGGGACCACGATCTCGACAACGGTTTGAAGCTGCTTCGCCTGGCGATCGACACGCACCTCATCACCGCCCATCACGCCCTGCCCCTGATGATCGAAAATCGCGGTGGGCTGCTTGTCGAGGTGACGGACGGTACGGCCGAGTACAATGCCGAGCATTATCGGCTCTCGCCGTTCTACGACCTCGCCAAGGTCGCGGCCAATCGCATGGCCTGGGCGCACGCCAAGGACCTGGAGCCGTACGGCGCCACGGCCGTCTCGATTACGCCTGGCTGGATGCGATCGGAGATGATGCTGGAGCATTTTCAGGCGAAGGAAGAGACCTGGCAGGAAGCAACGAAGATCCAGCCGCATTTCGTCATTTCCGAAAGCCCGCGCTTCGTCGGCCGCGCCATCGCGGCGCTAGCCGCGGACCCGCAAAAGGCGCGGTGGAACGGGCAGTCGCTGTCGAGCGGCGGCCTTGCCCAGGAATACGGCTTCACCGACATCGACGGCTCGCGCCCCGATTGCTGGCGCTACATGCGCGAGGTGATGGAGCAGGACAAGCCCGCGGATGCGGCGGGGTATCGCTGAGCCATCTCGCCCGAACCCGTTTGGTGGTCCATCAGATCGTCAGCGTCTGCACCGCGCCATCGCCGAACTCGCAATCCAACTCCCAGCCGGTTCCCGCCGGACGGACATGGAAGAACGTCGCGCCGTCTCCCGGCGCCGGGCGCGCTGCATTGACGACGCAGCGGTATTTCCTGGCGCCATGCCGGATTTCGATTGTCTCGCTGTCGACGATCTCCTCGTCGATGCCGTTGGCGAAGGGATAGGGCGCAAACATCGCCGCCGTGTGGATCGAGTGGAGACGGGTGACGGAGCCATCCTCATCGCAAAGATCGACCGTCGCGACGCAGGCCCGGTGTTCGTCGCCCGAGAGAAACACCACATGCTCGATCCGGTTCTCGGCGATGTAGGCAAGCACCTCGCGAAGCGTGTTGGGATAGCCGTCCCAACCGTCGGAATGCAGCGCGCTCAGGTTCGTCCAGGAGAGGCTGCTGTCGCGCTGGATGGCACGCCGGTGCCGTGGCAGCAACATCACCGGTGACACGACGAATTTCGGCGCCGGCGCCAGCAGCAGCCATTGCTTCAAACTCTCCATCGTCGCCGGTGCGATCATCGCCGCCGACTTTAGGCCGTCGCCGACCTTGCGGTGCGTTCGCTGCGTCCGCGTGTCGAGCATGAAAAAATGGAAGCCGTCGAAATCGAACATCTCAAGCTTGGCATGCATGCCGCGCTGATACTTCCAGTAGGCGTCGATACCGCGCGTCGCCTTTTCGGCATTGACACAGTCGTCGGGCTCGGCGATCGGCTCCCAATTGTCGTCGATCTCATGGTCGTCAAGCAGCATGAAGGACGGAATCTGCCTGAGCACGTTGCGCACACTGTCCTGGCTGAGCCAGGCTTCATAGGGCAGGCGGTAACGATCGTCCCGTCGTGTCGGATCATAAAGCCCCGCAGTCGGGTCGACATAGACCTGATCGCCGACGAAGAGCGCGAAGCGTGGCGTGATCCCGGCTTTGGCCTCCAGCCGCGAGCCGATGCGGCCATAGGAATGGTAGGCGACCGCCTCGTCGAGAAAGCCGGCCGGATACTGGCACGAAGAGAGCGTAAAACTGGTGCCGTCCGATGTCGGCTCCAGGGGCGGCTGTACCGGCGGATTATAGGGGATGATGCCATCCCGGAGGGCAAAATCCTGTTCGACAACCGGCGGACGCGCCGTCTGCTTGACGCCCTGGCGCCTTGCATTCGGAGGCGGAAAGGCGATTGCGCGCGCCACGGCAGCGGCCATCTTTTCAAACCGGCTGAAGGCGAATGCGACCGCCTGCCCGCGTGAGGCATTGCCGGCCCCTGTCGGATCCAGCCGTCGCATCCGTTTCTGCCCGATATCGGCAACGAAATAGCCGTAGGCAGGCCCTCGCGCGACACGACCGGGCTGTGCCAAGTCCCTGTCAAAGTCAAAGGTCGGCAGCGACAGACCTCCTCCAACATCACCGGTTGGCCCAACGTCACCCGTCGGGTCAAGGGGAGCCGCAGTCTCGCGGAACACGATCACAGGCGGTGGTGCCGCGACGGGTTCGAGCGGCGGCGGAGGCTCCTCGTGCTCCAGGTCAGGCGCAGCCAGCGCGGCATCCTCGTCATAGACCAGCAGGACCAAAAGGGCATTGCTGCGATCTGCACCGCCGTTGCCCGGCATGCGGGCCGGCAGCGGGACTTCGAATGCATCCCAGCCATCGTCTTCAAGCGCCTTGGAAGCATAGGCTACCAGGTGTTCCATGAGATACCCGGTATCCCAGGGCAGCGCCGGATCATCCGGCCGGCAGATACGATCATCGACCAGCCGGATGCGCAGGAGTAAAGCGGCTTCGGTTGCCCGATGCGAGGGCGCCGAACCAAGGCGGATAACCAATGCCGGGGTCTTTGGGCGCTCTTCGGTGAGGATCGGGCCGATCCAGGGCGGATAGACCACTTTTTCACTGTCGGCCTTGACTGCACCCGCAGGAATGTCGGCGTCGAGAAACTGCTGGATCTGCTGCAGGGTCGCGTGACGCGTCGTTCCGACCAGAGCATCCTGATGGCCGGCGCCCGGATTGACGAATGGCGGGGTATAGATCCGCCCGGCATCTCCAAAAATCTGCCGCATGCGATCGACGGTCGACACATGCGACAGGCCGTTTTCTGCCCCATGCACGCTGAAGGTCGGGAACGACCAGTGCTTTTCCAGGTTCTGGCGCGACACCAGACGGTTGCGCCCGTGAAAGTCCGTCATCGTTGAGTAACGCACGAAATGCAGGGTCGACGACACCGTCGACAGGCTCAGCGGACCGAAGTGCTCGTCGATATGGCGCAGCATCTCCGGCTCCATGTTGCGCACGTTGAAGTCGCGCCCGTAAAGCGCGTCCATGCGATGCCGCGTGCGCGTCCAAGGCGTTCGCTTCGTTGGCCACAGCGGATTCTCGACGTCGAACTCCTCGACCGGATAGGGCAGCGTCGACAGCAGCCGGTCGAGAAGATCATCGGCCAGGGTCGGGTCCTTCGGGTGGAAACTGTAGCTGTCCGGCAGGAAATCGATGAGATAGCGCACGACATAGGCGCGAAAGATGTTGGCCGGCGCAAAGACCACGAGCGGGCCAACCTGCGTGAACACTGCACGATTGACGAGCCCGGCGGCATGGCCGTTCAGCACCGCGATGCTGAACACGACGGTACCCATGCAATGGGCGATCACATCGACCGTCCCGTCCAGCGACGTCGCCGCCACTGCCTTCAGCGCTGCCGGTACGTCGACATTGCCGATCTGGTCGAAGCTCCAGGCTTCCGTCGCCGTCGGCTGGCCGGCACTGGTTCTGAGATCAGCGATCCATATGTCACGGCCCGTGCACCAGAAATGGCTGGCGAAATTGGGATTGACCGCATGGTGGGCAAAGGTCGTGCCGCTGGCGCTATAGCCGTGGAACATCACCAGTGGGCGCTTTTTGGTGTTGGGATGGCGGTAGCGCGTCAGCCGCACTTCGCCGGGAATGTCGTTGCCTCCGCCATCCGGTCGTTCGGGGGCAATTGCGATGCGATGCAGTTCGGCCGTAATCGATGCACCGCCGGGCAGGCTGAGCGTGCTCGGCGGTAAACGGTTGACGATTGCCTCCCGTGGCCGCCTGTCCTGGTCAGGAGCACGGAAACTCCAGATGTGCATACCAAGCAGAAGCCGCGTCACGAAGCCGAAGAACATCAGCAGTTCGCCGATAGTGTTGGCGCCATCGCGTTGATTGACGATCCGGAACAACGGCACGCCGATCCGCGCGAGATAGCCGGCATCGAGTTTCAGCACGCGCTCGCCGCCGTCGGGGCTCAGCCCGGGAAACCTGTCGAGCGTCACCTCCATGAGCTGGCGCCATGGATTGCAGCGCCTCTCATAGGTAAAGGTCTTGGTGCCGACGATCCGGTTGCCGGCAAGCGCGATCTTGCCGCCGACGTCCGGCGGTCCAATGGTCAGATCATAGCGCAGCGCCCTGATCTCGCCAGAGCGGCTGGCGATCGAAAAGGCCGATTTGACCCGCGACCAGATGCCGGGTCCGCCATCACGGTCGACGAGAGCCTGATAGCTGTCGCGAAGACCCCGGTTCAACGTCCAGGCCTTGCCGGCGCGCCACACGCGCCCGAGCACGGAACTCTGCTGCCGCTCGAAGATCCGCAGGCTGCCGGAGATCGGCGCGCTGAATTCGACGGCTGCATCGAGCTTTTGCTCCTTCACATGCAAAGGCAGCCAGGTCCTTTCGAGCGTTTCCCATACCTCCCTGGGGAAAATCCGGATCTGGCTCCGGATGGCGCGGTCCGGCACTTCGGTCGCGACACGAATGATCGGATGGCTGCCATTGTTCGGCGTCAACTGACCGAGCGTCGTGGGTGTGAACCGCATGGTCAGCTCGACGATCCGGGTTTCCTCGACCCCACCCTTCGGCGTCAGGCAAACGGGGCCGACGAGCCGTTCGATGATCTCCACCTCGCTCGACTGCGCTCGCGCGGCGATATCGGTGCTGCGAAAGACGGGCCGCACCAGCGGTACGCCGACAGGCCGGGTTTCGGCCGCTGCATAATCCCATTCGGCCGCCAGCGCCTCGGCAGCACGCAGCGCAATCGCTGCAATCGTCAGCGCAGGGTTCGTCGCAAGCGCCGTCGGAACAATCGACCCGTCAAGGACAACCAGACCGTCATGCACCGCATCGGAATCCGTCGATGTGAACACGCGGCCAAGATGGTCGACCACGCCATCCGTGCCGGTATCGGCCATCGCGCAGCCGCCAAGTGGATGAACGGTTGCCAATGGTCCGCGCTGATCCTTAAGCAGCCAGGCCAGGTCGGCCGGCAACAGCTTCCAGACCGGATTGGGAATGAGGCGACCGCCTGAGTTCCTTGTCAGTGCGGCGAGCGCCTCGACCTCCTGGTCGAAGATGGGCAGGTTTTGCAGCTTGTCCCAGCGGATCCGGGCAATGCCATCGCGACCGACATCAACTGGATCACCGTCGAGCTCGATCCTGCCCGCCGCGCCGTCGTCGGCCATGACGGCATAAAGCGCCGAGCGCCCGATGCGCGCCGCCGGCACCGCATAGATATCGTCATCCGGAAACCCTTGCCGGTGCCTGGTACCGTCATATCTTGCAAGACCGTGCAGCGTATTGAGCGTGGCAAAAACCTCGGCGAAGGCGATGCGCAAGGCTGCCGGCACCGACATTTCCTCGATCATCACACCGGCGGAGGCACGCAGGTCGATCACGCCGGTGATCGTCGGCCCTATGGCCCGGATCGATGGCTTGACGGTTTCGTCGGCGACGGTGTTGACGTCAGCACCGGTGGCATAGTCGGCAACCAGCATGTCGCCATTGGTCGAGCACCGCGTGCCGAGGTTCTTGTCCGCCAACCGCAGGCCTGCACCCCGAGACCGCATGAGAATTTCGCTCGAGCCCAGCGTGCCGGCGGCGAGCACGACCTTGCGTGCCCTTATCAGCACCGGATCCGCGTCGCGCTTGCGTAGTTTCGCGTTGGTGTGAACGCTTCTGATGATCCACCCGGCATCTCCATCCCTGGCTATGCTGAGCACCGTTGCGCCGCTGAAGATTTCGGCGTCGTATTCATTCGCCCGTACAAGCAAATTGACGTCGAGCGAGTTCTTCGCGCCACCATTGCAGCCGGTCGCGCAGTCGCCGCAGCGCACGCATTTGTTCAGGCGCACATTGCCCGAGCTGGTGGTGTCGCTCATCGCGACCGTAATCGAAGCCGGCCGGAAATTGCCGTCAGGCGCGATGGCGCGCACCGAACGAAACTTTTGCGGCACACCATCGACATGATCGGCGATGGTGTTGGGGGCGCCCTTGATGGTGCTGCCGAGCAGATCGCGGGCACGATCGAAATAGGATTTCCAGTCCGAGAGGTCCTTGAGTGCCGCCGGCCATCCCTCGTGAAACACGCTTGGTAGCGGCGTTTCCATGACCCCGGCATTGATCAACGAACCGCCGCCCACACCATTGGCAACGACGGCAACGACCTCCTCGCCAATTCTGATGTCGATCAGCCCCTCTTTGTTGTTGTCGCCCCGAATATGGCGCGGCAATTCACCGAGCCCTGTCGGAAACGAGCCCGGCAGATATTCCCGCCCGCGCTCGAGCACGCCGACGGAGATTGGTCGGCCCTCATGCGTGCGGCCGGCGAAGGTCGACGCGGCGATGGAGCCGCCATAACCGCTGCCGATGATCAGGACATCGAAGTGCACATCGGCCGGCGCCTTGCGCACGCGATCAACCAGCCGTTCGAAGCCCTGCGATATCCAGGCCGTTTTCGATTCCGTGTCGAGGTCGCTCATGCCGACCTCCGCGGCGAGCGGCCGCAGCACCCAGGGATGGGATATCGCAACGCCTCGTCGATGGCGGCCGCCGATCGGTTGTCGACCTGCGATCTGTCTTTGCCGATGTCGCTTCTCTGCATAGTGTTCCCCACCAGATATGCAGCCACCTCGATCGCGGCCGCTTTTCTTCCGGTCTTTCCACGCCTGCAAAATATGTTCGCATCCGTTCCATGCTTCGAAGCCGAGAAATGTCGACTTAACCTTGGGTTGCATATGGGCACAAAGCAACACATCGGCCCTTCCGACCCATACCCTTATTCCGACTGAGGTTGAGAGACCCCTCTTAGCGCCGGGCGAATTATATGCGAAAGTCTGCAGATACGTGAGTGGGGGCACACTAATCCAGAAGTAGTAGGCTCCTCACCCCATCGTATGAGCAAACTGGGCGCCGACGCTTCCTCCGTCTTTCTGCGGCCGTGAGAAAGAAGTCATGGGAAAAAACGATCCGCTCCTGGAGGGCTTCCTGCCGCTGGAATTGCTCGGCAGGATCCATGGCGCCAACGGCGACCGCCCCGCAGCGGTCGAGTTTCCGGCCGCGGTGCTGTTCGTGGATGTGTCGCGTTACACGGCCCTCGTCGAACAATTGGCCCGGCGTGGACAGGAAGGCCTGGAGCAGATCCCAAAACTGCTGACGCTTTCCTACGCCCGCTGTGCCGAGCAGATCTGCAGCCGTGGCGGCGAGGTCCTCTATTTCTCCGGCGATTCCCTCCTTGCCTACTGGGCCGCGGGCGATGTCGGCCTTGGCCATGCCGTGCGATCCGCAACCGACTGCGCAGAAGCGATCTGCCGGGACCAAGGCGCTCGACCGGAGGCGGCCACGGGTGAAGTCGGGCCTGCACTTCACGTCGGCGTCGGAGCGGGACAGCTCTGGGCCGCGGCACTCGGTGGCCAGCCGGTTTGGAACCTGATTGCCGGCGGCGACGCCGTGATGCAGGCAGCGAGAGCGCAGAGCCAGGCCCGTCGCTGGGAATATGTGCTGTCGGACGGCGCGACGCAGGCGATCGCGCTTGCGGAAACCACAGGCGCTGCGGACGTCTCTCATAGTGCGCGTTCCATGCCGTCGGCGCTGCCGACCGAATGGCTGGCGGGCTTCCTGCCGCCGCAACTGCAAGACATCGTCCGGGCCACCGAGAAGACGGCGGTCGTCACACATAACGGTTTCTCGCATGACGAAGGCAATGGCTTGAGATCAGACGCACGGCTGGACCGGCTTGCCGAGATCCGGCCAATTTCGGCCTTGTTCGCGCGGATCGCCGGGCTCGATCACAGCGACCCTATGGCACTTTCCCGCCACCATGACCTCTGCGCTTCGCTGCAAGCCGACCTGCAGAATTCAGGCGGGCCACCTGGTGAACTGCTCTTCGATGACAAGGGCCTCGTCTTCATCGCGGCTTTCGGCGCCCGCGGGACCTTTCACCGCGACGACCCGCAGCGCGCCGTCGATGCGGCACGGGCCATCTGTCGAACTGCCCAACGCTTCGACCTCGCCGTATCGGTAGGCGTGGCGACGGGCGACGCACTCTTTCGCATCGTCGGCAGCCCCCGCAGGCGTCAACTGATGGTTCTCGGGCCGCCGGTCAATCGGGCCGCGCGTCTGATGGCCGTCGCTGCGGATGACATCCTCTGCGATGCGCCGACCGAGCGGGCAAGCCGGGCGGCGTTCTCCTTCGAACGACGTGGCGCCCTGCAACTGGAAGGCCTCGGCGACATGGCGCCGGCGTTCCGCCCCCAGACGCGGTCCCCGGCTGCACCCGTCCCGACGAGCCTTATCGGCCGCGAACGCGAACTGCGGTTCCTGCGAGCCACATTTGCCAGCGTCAGCGGCGGCACCAACAGCCTCGTCGTGGTTCTCGGCGAACCGGGCATCGGCAAGACCAGGCTCGTCACCGCCTTCACCAACGAATTGCGGGCAAAGGGCGCGGTCGTCGCCGTTGCCCCCGCCGAACGGGATGATCGGCGCACCTCGCTTTGGGCATGGCGCCGGGTCATCGAGAGCCTGCTTGGCCTGCCCGCGGACTGTGATGGTACCCGCCTGTTTGAACGTATTCATGAGCGCGTCAAGACAAACGCCGCCATCTTGGCGCGGCTGCCCTTGCTTGCCGACGTCCTGGCCGTCGACATCCCCCCAAAACGAAGGCACTAGGCACCTCGACGGCGCACACAGGGCGGACGCGACCATGCGTCTGATGGGCGACATCATCGCCACGGCAGCACCACATCCGCTGACCCTGGTGCTGGAAGACAGCCAATGGCTCGATTCGGCCTCCTGGCGGCTTGTGGAATGGGTACTCGGATCGCACTCCTCACTGCTGGTCATCCTTTGCGTGCGCTCCGAGGAGATCCCGGACGAGGTGAAAAGCCTCAGGCGCAGGGCCGAATCCGCCCGCATGAGCGCCGGGACATCGGAGAGCGACGATCCGGCGCGCTTTTGTCAAATCCTGGAACTTGACGAGCTGAACGATGCCTCGATCTGCAAGCTGGTCGAGCGGACGTTGGGCAAGGCGCCGCCGCATGACGAACTGGCGCATCGGATTTCAAAGCTTGCCGGCGGCAATCCGTTTTTTGCAGAAGAAATCGCCTTGACGCTGAAGAGCGAGGGCCTGATCGCCATTCGTGACGGTTTCTGGCGCTCCATCCGCCCGCTCGACGACCTCAGATATTTCGAGGGCGTCGAGCGGGTCATTCGCGAGCGTCTCGATCGCCTGACCGGCTCGGCCCAGGACGTGATCAAGGCTGCGGCCGTGGTCGGGCGCTCGTTCACCGCCACGGAGCTCGAGGCCTTGCTGGAGCCGGAGCTGGACGGCGAGAGCGTCTATGCCGCGCTCGAAACGCTTGTGGCCGCACATCTGGTGCGCGCAGAAGAGCAACCGGGAAACTATGCGTTTCGCCACGACCAGACGCGCGACGTCGTCTATGGATCCATTCCGGGGGACCTGCGCAACCGGCTTCATGGTGCGCTCGCAACCTGGATCGAGGCAGGTCGGAAGGATGCGGTAGGCGCGGACGTCGCGGTCCTCGTCCAACATTTCGAAGCGGCGGGCAACAACGAGAAGGCGGTGAAATATGCCGATCTCGCCGCGACCAACGCGCTGCAGATCGGCGCCTTCCGCGAGGTCGAGGCGTTTGTCGGCATCTGCCTCAGCCACGAACCCCGGAAGCACCCGTGGAGCGACGATCAACGACTGCAGGCCGTCCGATGGCGCCGGCAGCTCGCCGAAGCCCACTATAGCCGGGGTGATATCCACGCGCAGGGCGTTGCCGTCCGGCGTGCGTTGAAGGCGGCCGGCGCCCCCGTGCCGACCTCGGCGAGCGGGACGCTGGTTGGCCTGATGCTGCGGGGTACCCGGCTTGCCTACCAGCAGGCGTTCCCGCCGTCACCGGACTGGGCTGGAAAACAGACCCGCTTGCGGTGGGAGCGCGAAATGGCCCGTTGCCTTAACCAGGCGGCGATGGTCGACTATTTCGAGCTGCGCTTCTCGCGCGGGATGTGCAATCTCGTCGGCGCCGTCACCCATGCGGAACGCACCGGCTCTTCGGTCGAAACCGCGGTTGCGTCGTCACAACTCGCCTGCGGCTTCGGCATGATGGGCTGGCGGCGCGTATGCCGCCACTTCATGTCGAGGGCCGAAAAGGTCGCGATCGAGATCGCCGATCCCGCAATCCATTCGCATGTCTGCAATCTCGACGCGCTCTGGCGCATCGGCCAGTGCGACTGGGAGATGGTCGATCGCCGCCTCGACCAGTCGCAGGATCTGAGCCTCAGGGCCGGAGACCAGCTGCGCTGGTGCAATGCGCAGGGCATGCGCTTCTGGTCGCTCTACTATCGCGGGGACTGGAGCGCGCTGGAGCCGACGGCGCTGACGCTTTTATCTCGGGCCCAGAATGCGGGAAACATTCAGCAGGAAATCTGGGCCTTGCGTTGCAAGGCCCTTTGCGTGCTGCACATGGATCGACCGCGCGAAGCGGTGGAGGTGCTCAGGCTGATCACGTCGGCCATGCTCGGCTCCGTCGATCTTGCTGCGCAGATATCGGCGCGCGGGGCGCTGGCGCTGGCGCTCGCCCGTGTCGGCAGACACGGAGAAAGCGTCGAGGCAGCCGTCGATACGCTTCGCCTCCTGCGCGCCATGCGCCGCCCCTCCTCACACAGCACGCTGATCGGCATTTCCGGCGTGGCCGAGGTCCTGTTTCGTGGACGGGAGGCGGGTTTGTCGCGCGAGTATGAACAATGGAGTCATTGGGAGCGCCAGGTGCTGCATGAGCTTTCGCGCTATTGCCGGGTCTTCCCGGTCGGCACGGCGCAATACGGGCTGTGGTGCGGCCTGGCGCACTGGCTGGACGACAGCAAGGACCGCGCGCTGTCGACGTGGCAGCAGGGTCTGGCCGCAGCCAAGCGCCTTTCGCTCAGGCAGGACGAGGCGACCATCGCTGCGGAGATACGGCGTCGGCAGGACAATGTCTGATCGGCAACAGGCGGCCCTCAAGACGGCCTCGGCCTGGCGCTGTTTCGGTGGACGGCCTTGAACGCACCCCTCGCCTCCTATAGTTCGGGTCCCGAGTTGATTTTGGATTGGGACAATCGTGTCGAGAGATCGTTATTCGAGAAAACTGGAATGCTCGAAATGTGGGGCGTCCGGCTTTGCCGAGGCCTCGGAAAACGACGATCCGAAAAGCAGGACCCGTGGTTTCCTCATCGATCATATGCCAACCGGCTTTTCAACGGAGCGCCCGTCGAGCGACCCTTCCAAACACATGATGCGGTGCCGCTGCGGCAATATCTTCGCCTTCAAGCAGAAGACGGTCTATGCGCCGAGCGGCGAACCGCGAAATTAAACGGAGTTCGCTGCCTGCACCCGCAGGTATCGTGGAAAAGCTCTATCGCTTTGATCTTACGCATTTCCTGATGGAAAACCGCTTCGCACTTTTCCTGGAAATGCTCTCTAAGACGCCCGGACCACCAGGCCCATGGCCTCACAGATCATCACCGACTGCTCGATCGTGATGACGGCGCGCTTCAGCGTCACCGTTTCAGGCTCGATTGAACTTATATCGCTGCCGCGCAGATCACATCCGCTGAAATTGGCACTGTGAAGCCAGGCACCCGACAGGTCGAGCCCATTCATGGTTCCGCCCTCGCAACGCGCCCCGGTAAGGTCGGCCTCGCGCATGACCGTGTCGGCGAAAACGGCGCTGCGAAGGTCCGCGCCCGGCAATCCGACGAAGGACCAGTTCCCACCCTTGACCCTCGTCGCGTCGAACTTGCAGCCGTCAAACATGCTGCCGACGAATTTGCAGTCGTTGAAGGTGACGTCGTAGAAATTGCAGCCGACAAAGGTGCAGTTAATGAAGGCGCTGCCCTCATGGCGCGAGCAATTGAACTTGGCGCGACGGAAGGTGCATTCCTTGAAGACGGCACCGGCGCTTGTTGCCTCGATCATATCAAGATCCGAGAAAAGTGTACGGCTGTGGTTACGGTCGGAGATATCCAGACCGTACCAGTCTGCGCCCGCAAGAGTGGTTTCCGTTGCGGGGGCTGCTTCTCCGTGTTTACGTTCGGCCATCTTCCCTCCGCCCTTCCCCATTCAAGCATTGTCACCGCGCACGATCGCGGCCATTGCATCGGCCTTGACTGCCGTTGCCGGTCTATTGCTGTAGAGCACTCCGTCAGCGCCTTCAACGGCCTGTACAAACCGCACCGGCGAAGACTAGCCCGGCCAGCGCCAATCCTGGATTTCAGGCATGTCCTCGCCATATTCGCGGACATACCGATGGTGTTCGTCGAGCTTGCCATGAAGCTCGGGGCCGATCTTCACCGTCGAAGATCCGGCGTTGAAGGTGATGAGCAGTCCCGGTGCCATCACGGCCGCCCCTACGTCCAATCACACATCGCATCATGCGCCACAGGCGAGAGCCGCCTGTGGCGCATGCGCTATTTCAGAAACGCCCGGAAACGGCGCATGGCGAAGGCAAAGAGAATGGCGCCGATCACCAGCAAGGCAAGAAGCTGCGGCCAGACCACGTCCAACCCCGCATCGCGGAAAAGAACCGCCTGTGCCAGAATGACGAAGTGGGTGTTCGGCGCCGCCAGCATGATGTTCTGGATGATTTCAGGCATGCTTTCGCGTGGCGTCATGCCGCCGGAGAGCGCCTGCAACGGCAAAAGCACGAGCATCAGCAACAGGCCGAACTGCGGCATCGAGCCGGCGATCGTCGCAAGCAGGATGCCCATCGACGTCGTTGCGAACAGTTGCAAGGCCGTCGCCAGCAGGAACAGCGCAAACGAGCCCTGCACCGGCACCGCCAGCACCCCCTTGACGATGAAGACGAGCGAAACCGCCGAGGCCAGCAGCACCACCAGCCCCATCGACCAGACCTTGCTGACCATGATTTCGAACGGGGTCACGGGCATCACCAGCAGGTGCTCCACCGTTCCATGCTCGCGCTCGCGGATGAGGGCCGCCCCGGTCAGGACGATCGACAGGATGGTGATATTGGTGATGACGTTCATCACGGCGCCGAACCAGCCCTTGTTCAGTTCGGCATTGAACCTTGCGCGCAGGACGAGGTCGACCGGCAACTTCTGTTCGCTGCGGTGGCGGTCGAGGAAGCCCGAGACCTCGCCGGTGACGATCTGCTGGATATAGCCGTTGCCGGAGAAGGCCTGGCTCATGCGCGTCGCATCGACATTGAGCTGGATCGTCGGCGAGCGTCGGGCCAAAAGGTCCGTCTGGAAATTCGGCGGAATGTCGAGCGCGAAGGTGTCGAGCCCCTGGTCCATCCGGCGGTCCATTTCCGCCGGCGTGATCATCTGCGGCGGCACGAAATAAGGTGGATAGAAAGCCGTCGAGACCCGCGTCGACACCGGCGAACGATCCTCGTCTACGATGGCGACCGCCGCGCGGTTGAGCGTTTCCGGCATGGCCGTCGAGCCGGTATAGACCGACAGCGTGAAGGAATAGACGATCAGGATCAACAGGATCGGGTCGCGCCAGAGCCCCCAGAGTTCCTTGATGCCAAGATGGTAGATATGGGACAGGCGCATCGTCACCTCGCCTGCTTCTTGAGGGACAGGGTGCCGATGACAAGCAACACCGGCACCGCAATCAGCATCGGCACGAAGGCGCCAGCGAGATCGCCGAAGCCCAGCGCCTTGGAGAAGGTACCGCGGGCGATCGTCATAAAATGCGTGGTCGGGTAGATCTGGCCGATGAAGGCGCCTGCCCCCTCAAGCGAAGAGACCGGATCGATCATGCCGGAATACTGGATGGCCGGAATGAGCGTCAGGATCGCCGTGCCGAAGATCGCGGCGATCTGGCTCGACATGAAGGTGGAAATGACAAGCCCCATCGCCGTTGCCGCTGAGACATAGATCAGTCCCGCAACCGTCCAGGTCAGCAGGCTGCCGGTAAACGGCACCCGAAAGACGAAGATGGCGAACGCCGTCAGCAGCACGAAGTTGAGCATCGCCAGGGCGATGTAGGGTATCTGCTTGCCGACCAGGAATTCCAGCCGCGTTACCGGCGAAACGTAGAGATTGACGATCGACCCCAGTTCCTTCTCGCGCACGACGCTGAGCGCCGACAGCATGGCCGGGATCAGCATCAGCAACAGCGGGATGACCGCCGGAACCATGGCGACGATGCTCTTGACATCAGGGTTGTAGCGAAAGCGCGTTTCGATCTTGAAGCTGCCGGTGGTCGCAGCGGCCCCGTAGCGTTCGCGGATCTTGCCGGTCAGCCAATGGGCGTGCAGCCCCTGCACGTAACCCTTGACCGTTTCAGCCCGGCTCGCCATGGCGCCATCGATCCAGGCGGCGATCTCCACCGTGTTACCACGGGCCGCGTCGCGGGCAAAACCCGGCGGGATCTCGATCGCCAGGCTGAGTTCGCCGTTGCGCATGCGTCGGTCGAGGTCGGCATAATCGATGATCGGGTCCTTCTCGATGAAGTAGCGCGAGCCGGCGATCTCGAGAATATATTCGCGGCTGGTCGTCGTCTGATCATGATCGAGCACCGCGAAGGTCAGGTCCTCGACATCCATGTTGATGCCGTAGCCGATGACGAACATCAGGATCACGGTGCCGATGGTGGCAAGCGTCGCACGGATGGGGTCGCGAACCAGTTCCAGCGCCTCGCGGCGAGTGTAACTGAACATCCGCCCGATATCGAAAACCCTGGACTTAGAGGACCGCCTCGTCCCGGCCTGTCGCTCGGCTACCGGCTCCAACGGCGCTTTGGCTCGCACCACCGCGGGAGCCGCCTGTTTCGCTCCGGCAATCGCCTCTTCCAGATAGGCGATGAAGGCTTCTTCCAGTGTCGATGCCGAACGGCTCTTCATGATGCCGGCGGGCGTATCGCTGATGAGCACCTTGCCGGCATGCATCAGCGACATGCGATCGCAGCGCATCGCCTCGTTCATGAAATGGGTGGAGATGAAGATCGTCACCTGCTCGTTGCGGGAGAGGTCGACGAGGATCTGCCAGAAACTGTCGCGCGCCACGGGATCGACGCCCGATGTCGGTTCATCGAGAATGAGGATGTCGGGCGAATGGATCAGGGCGACAGCGAGCGAGAGCCGCTGGCGCACGCCGAGCGGCAAGGCGTCTGGCAAGGCCTCCATCACGCCAGTCAGGTCGAAGCGCTCCGCCAGCTCCTCGATTCGATCAGGAATGGTATCCGCCGCCATGCCGAAAAGCTTGGCGTGCAGCTCGAGGTTCTGCAGAACCGTAAGCTCGGTATAGAGCGAGAAAGCCTGCGACATGTAACCGACGCGATGGCGCACTTCCATGTCGCGCGGGTCGACCTCGCGTCCGAAAAGCTTTGCCGTGCCTTCGCTGGCGGCAAGCAGGCCCGTCAGCATCTTCATCGTCGTCGTCTTGCCGCAGCCATTGGAGCCGAGGAAGCCGAAGATCTCGCCGCGGCCGATGCGGAAGCTGACATTGTCGACCGCGACGAAATCGCCAAAGCGCATGGTGAGATTGTTCGCCTCGATGGCGATATCATCGCTTGCGCCTTCGGGACGCGGCGGAATGACGACATCGTGGTGCTCACGCCGCAGCTCCTCAGGAAGCAAGGCGATGAAGGCGGCATCCAGCGTGTCGACGCCGGTCTTTTCAAGAAGTTCGTCGGGCGTGCCCGTTGCCAGAACCCGGCCCGCATCCATTGCGACCAGCCAGTCGAAACGGGCCGCCTCTTCCATATAGGCGGTCGCCACGATGACGCTCATGCCCGGCCGGTCGGTGCGGATCTCGTCGATCAGCTCCCAGAACTGCCGTCGCGACAGCGGGTCCACGCCCGTGGTCGGCTCGTCGAGGATCAGCAGATCGGGATCGTGGATCAACGCGCAGCAAAGCCCGAGCTTCTGCTTCATGCCGCCGGAAAGCTTGCCCGCGGGACGTTCGGCGAAGGGGGCAAGGCCCGTGCTTTTGAGAAGGCTGGCGATCCGCCTTTCGCGCTCTTTGCGATCGTGGCCGAAGAGACGGCCGAAGAAGTCGACGTTTTCGAAGACCGAGAGCGTCGGATAGAGGTTCTTGCCGAGGCCCTGCGGCATATAGGCAATGCGCGGGCAGATCCGGCGCCGGTGGCCGGCATCGGCGATGTCGCCGCCGAGCACCTCGAGCCGTCCTGCCTGCACGGCGCGTGCCCCGGCAACAAGAGAGAGCAGGCTCGATTTTCCCACCCCATCCGGTCCGACCAGACCGGCCATGCAGCCGGACGGTATGTCGAGCGTCACATCATCCAGCGCCTTCGTCTTCCCGTAGGAAAGCGTGACGGCGTTCAGACGAACCACGAGCTCTGCCGGCGGCAAGCCGGCCCGGTCGGGATCTGCCATCACTGCACCAGCGTGCCGGTCTGGCTCGCCGGCCACTCCGCATTGGGATCGACCTTCACATAGGCAACGCCCGGAAGCCCTGTTTTCACCATGCGGATATATTTCTTCAGGAGTTCCTTCGGGATCTGCGCCTTGATGCGGAACGTCAGCTTCTGCCGCTCTTCGGCCGTCTCGACGGTCTTCGGCGTGAACTGCGCGACATCGGCGACATAGGACACCTTGGCGGGAATGATGTATTGCGGCGCGGCATCGAGCACGAGCCGGACCTCGCTGCCGATCGACAGGCGGCCCGCCTGATCCGTCGGCAGGAAGAACGTCATGTAGACATCGCCGAGATCGACGAGATTGAGAACGCGGCCGCCGGCCGCCAGCACTTCGCCGGGCTGGACGACGCGATACTGGATGCGGCCATCGCGCGGTGAGACCAGGGTGCTGTCGTTGATGTCGGCGACGATGCTCTCGACCGATGCCTTGGCTGCCTCGACCGAGGCTTCGGCATCGACGACCTGGGATTTGGCCGAGTTGATCGCCGCATTCGAAGCGGCGAGCGAAGCTTCCGCGGCACTGGCCGCAGCCCTTGCGCCCTCTGCGGTCGCCCTGTCGTCGTCAAGCACCTGCTGCGAAACCGTGCTTGTCTTGACGAGCTGCTCGGAACGGGCGAGCCGTCGTTCGGCAGCGTCCAGTTGTGCCCGCCGCTGCGCCAGGCACGGCCTCGGCTGCCGCCTTTTCCGCCTCGCGCTGGGTCACCAGATTCTTTGCCGCCTCTACGCCGATGATGGCGCGCTGCTGCTGTGCTTCGGCCTGCCGCTTATGCGCTTCCAGTTGCACAGTATCCATTTGAGCGAGCACCTGACCGGCGGTGACGAAGTCACCCTCGTCCACCAGGATCTCTTTGATTCTGCCCGGCGTTTTGGTCGAGATATCGATCTCGACGGCCTCGATGCGTCCGTTGCCGCTGGCGATCCCGGCGGGCAGCGCGTTGCGATCCATCTTCTGCCAGGCGTAGTAGCCGCCCGCCAGGGCAAGAACGACCCGACCGACCACAAGCCAATTCTTACGGGCTTTTTCCATTTCAGCGTCCCACCTTCAAATGCACACCACGACAATAGTCCGCGGTCATTCAAACACAACCGGGAATAGGCCTGAGATGACGAACGGTCACCGCGGCGTAAACGGATCGCTAAAGCAGGCCCGAAGGACCAGGCCATTGCATTGACTCATGTCAATTCCCCTCCGACCCGCATCGAAGTTTGACAAAAGACGAAACAAAAAATCAAAAGTAAAATCCCGATATTGACATATGTCGATCATTCTGTGATTTTTGTCGAAATCGATAGCGGCAAAATCGCCATCGCAGCGTGGGAGGACACCATGCAACCGCTTTTGAAGGTTGAAGGACTGAAGAAATCATTCGGTGGCGTCGCCGCGTTGCGCGACGGCCGCCTGGAGCTTCAAGCCGGCTCCGTTCACGCGCTTTGCGGCGGCAATGGCGCCGGAAAGTCGACGTTTCTGTCGATCCTGATGGGCATCCAGCAGCGCGACGGCGGCACGATCTGGCGGCGCGGCAAGGAAGTGCACTATGTCAGCCCCGCCGAAGCGCTGGCCTCCGGCATCGCCATCATCGAGCAGGAACTGAGCCCCGTCCCGCATATGACGGTGGCGGAAAACATCTATCTCGGCCGCGAACCATCAGGGCGCTTCGGCGGCATCGACTTCAAGAAGATGAACCAGGATGCCCAGCAACTGCTGGACCGGCTGGAATTCGGCATCCGCGCCACCCAGACGATGATGAACCTTTCGGTCGCGCAGATGCAGCTGGTCGAAATCGCCAAGGCTTTCAGCCACGAAGCCGAGGTTATCTTCATGGACGAGCCGACATCGGCGATCGGCGAGAAGGAAGCGCAGCATCTGTTTGCCGCCGTCGCCCGCCTCAAGGCCGAAGGCAAGGGCGTCGTCTACGTCTCGCATAGGCTGTCGGAAATATTCCAGATCGCCGACAGCTACACCGTCTTTCGCGATGGCGGCTATGTCGGCAGCGGCCTCATCGCCGACATCGATCGCCCCGGCCTGATCAAGATGATCGTCGGGCGCGAACTCGGCGAAGAATATATCAAGACCAACGACCCGACCGACGAGATCGGGCTGGAGGTCTCAGGCCTGACGCTGCCGGGCAAAATCGAGGACATCTCGTTTTCGGTGCGCAAGGGCGAGATCTTCGGCATCTACGGGCTGATGGGCTCTGGCCGCACCGAGATCTTCAACTGCCTGTTCGGCCTCGACCGCCCGACGCAAGGCGACATCCGGCTCGAAGGCGAGCAGATCGTTGTCACCAAGCCGGCCGACGCGATGGCAAACGGCATCGCCTTCGTCACCGAAGACAGGAAAGTCACGGGTCTCAACCTCGCCGACAGCGTTCGCGGCAACATCTGCCTTGCGAGCCTTCCGGAGATGAGCCCGAGCTTCGTCATGAAGCGGCGGGACGAGGCCGCGGCGAGCGCCGAGATGATTGCCCGCTTCGGGATCAAGGCTGCACGCGACACGATGCCGGTGTCGGGTCTTTCGGGCGGTAATCAGCAGAAGGTCGTGCTCGGCAAATGGTTCCTGCGCGAGCCGAGATTGCTCTTGCTCGACGAGCCGACCCGTGGCGTCGACGTCGGGGCGAAGCGCGAAATCTATCGCATCATCTGTGACTTCACCGCATCCGGCGGCACCGTCGTCATGATCTCCTCGGAGATCGACGAGGTGCTCGGAATGTCCGATCGCATCCTCGTCATGCGTCAGGGAAAGTCCGCCGGCATCTACGATCGCCGGGCGACGGACGCCCAGTCGCTCGTTCATCTGTCGACCTGAACCACCCGCGAGATCGACGCCAAAGGCGATTGTCCGACATCAAAGGGGCCTGAGAACCGTGTCCAACATCGAAAACAATTCATCCAGAAGCTGGTTCACCGCCGAAAACCGCGGCACGCTGATCCAGGAATACGGCATCTTTCTCGCCTTCCTGCTGCTGGCGTTCATCCTGTCGCTCTCCAACGAATACTTCCTGACGCCGGGCAACATCTCGAACGTGCTCCTGCAGACGTCGATCAACGGCGTGCTCGCCATCGGCATGACCTTCGTCATCCTGACGCGCGGCATCGACCTGTCCGTCGGCTCGGTGGTCGCCCTTGCCGGCATGGTGAGCGCCAGCTTCGCGACGACTTCGATAACAGCCGGCGTCGCCGGCGCGCCCTACCCCTTCTTCGTCGCGCTTGCGATCGGCATTCTCGTCGGCGTCGCTTGCGGCATCATCGTCGGCTTCATCGTCTCGCGCTTCTCGGTTCCGGCCTTCGTCGCCACGCTCGGCATGCTGTCTGCCGCCCGCGGCATGACGCTGATCTACGGCGGCGGCAAACCGGTGCCGGCGCTGACGCCTGAGTTCCGCTGGATCGGAACGGGCAGCATTCTCGGCATCCCGATGCCGGTCATTCTACTGGCGATCGTCTTTCTGGCGTCCTGGTGGGTGCTGACCCGCACGCGCTTCGGCCGCTACATCTACGCCGTCGGCGGCAACCCGCATGCGGCCAAGACCTCGGGCATCAACGTCACCCGCATCCGGTTCCTCGTCTACGTCATCTCCGGCGGTCTTTCAGGCCTTGCAGGCATGATGCTCTCGGCCAGAACGGGCTCCGCCCTGCCGCAGGCCGGCATCGCGTATGAACTGGACGCGATCGCCGCGGTCGTGATCGGCGGCACCAGCCTTTCGGGCGGCGTCGGCCGGGTGACGGGAACGCTGATCGGCGCACTGATCATCGGCGTGATGAACAACGGCCTCGATCTGATGGGTATCCAATCCTACTACCAGCAGGTCCTCAAGGGCGCGCTGATCGTCGGCGCCGTGATGCTCGACCAGAAACGCAATCAGGGTCTCTGACCCCGAGAAATGGCCGCCCCGCGGCGGCCGTCAACCAATCCGTACGCCATGAAGGCGGCGGAAACCACAAAATGGAGGAGTAGCATGAAGAAACTCGTGATCGCCCTGGCTTCCGCCACGGCCCTCTTCGCGTCGTCGGCCGTCGCGCAGGAGAAGCTCAAGATCGGCGCAGCCCCCTACGGCCTCAATGCCGAATTCATGCAGATCTGGTCGGCGGCCCTTGAAGAGCATCCCGCCGTCAAGAGCGGCGAAGTCGAACTGACCGTCTTTGACGGTCGCTACGATGCGCTGGTCCAGCAGGAACAGTTCAACACGATGATCACGCAGAAGTTCAATGCGATCATTTTCGTTCCGATCGACATCGAAGCCGGCGCAACCGCCGTCCAGGCGGCACACGACGCCGGGATCCCGGTCGTCGGTTCCAACACCCGCGTCAACTCCGACCTTCTGACCGCCTATGTCGGCTCCGACGACACTGTGTCCGGCTACATGGAAGCCAAGACCGTGCTCGACAAGATCGGCTGCAAGGGCAATGTCGTCATCATCGAGGGTCCGATCGGCCAGTCTGCCCAGATCTCCCGCCTTGAGGGCAACAAGAAGGCGCTTGCCGAATGCCCTGACGTCAAGGTTCTCGAACAGCAGACGGCCAACTGGTCGCGCGCCGAAGCCCAGACCCTGATGGAAAACTGGCTGACGGCCCATGCCGGCCAGATCAACGGTGTCATCGGCCAGAACGACGAAATGGCGCTCGGCGCGATCGAAGCGATCAAGTCGGCCGGCCTCAAGGTCGACGACTTCGCCATTGCCGGTATCGACGGCGTGACCGATGCTCTGACGGCCGTCAAGGAAGGCACGATGACATCGATCCTGCAGGATGCCCGCGCCCAGGCACAGGGCGCGCTGGACCTCGCAATCCTCCAGGCGAAGAAGGGTGACTACAAGCCGCAGTCCGACATCTGGGCGCAGTATCCGGACATGCCGTTCAACGACGGCAAGGACAAGGAATACAACGTTCCGTGGACGCCGGTCACGACCGAGAACGTCGACAAGCTGCTCGAAGCCCGCAAGTAACGCCATCACGGGCGGGGCGGCTTGCCCCCCCCGCTTTCAAACCGCCGAGGGAACACGACATGACCGAGACCACACCCCAGATCGACCTCAACTTCCCGCTGACGGGCAAGATTGCCCTCGTCACCGGCGGTGCCTCCGGTATCGGAGCGGCGATTGCCAGCGCTTTTGCAGCAAAGGGTGCGAAAGTGGCCGTGCTCGACATCAACGAAGATGTCGCACGAGCAAAAGCCGAGGCTCTTGGGGGGGACGCAAGACCCTTCGTCTGCGACGTTTCGGACCCGGCCTCGGTCAATGCGGCCGTGTCGGGCGTGGTCGCCGCCTTCGGCGGCATCGACGTCGCCGTCAACAGCGCCGGCGTCGTGTTCCTGGCGCCTGCCGAAGAGCTGTCGCTCGACTACTGGGACAAGACCATCGCCATCAATCTGAAGGGCAGCTTCCTCGTCACCCAGGCCGTCGGCCGGGCGATGATCGCCGCCGGCAAGGGCGGCAAGATCATCAACCTCGCCTCGCAGGCCGGGACCGTCGCTATCGAAGACCATGTCGCCTACTGCGCGTCGAAGTTCGGCGTCATCGGCATGTCGAAGACCTTTGCGGCCGAATGGGGCAAATACGGCATCTCCGTCAACACCATCTCGCCGACCATCGTTCTGACCGAACTCGGCAAGAAGGCCTGGAGCGGCGAAAAGGGCGAAGCTGCCAAGAAGCGCATCCCGACCGGCCGGTTTGCCTATCCCGAGGAGATCGCGGCCGCCGCCGTGTTCCTGTCGTCGGCGGGAGCCGACATGATCAACGGCGCCGATCTTTTGATCGACGGCGGCTACACCATTCTCTGACGAAGCACGACCCCATCTACAGGAGACACCATGCAAAGGTTCATCAACAATCCCGACGAGGTGGTCGAGGACACCGTCAAGGGCTTCGTCAAGGCTCACTCCGACATCGTGCGTCTGGCTGACAATCCGCGCGTGGTCGTCGCCAAGGGCGCACCGGTCGCCGGCAAGGTCGGCGTCGTCACCGGCGGCGGCTCCGGCCACGAGCCAGCCTTCATCGGCTACACCGGCCGCAACATGCTGGACGCGGTCGCCGTCGGCGAGCTCTTCTCGTCGCCGACCGCCAAGAGTTTCCACGACGCCATTCGCGAAGCCAATGGTGGCAAGGGCGTCGTCTGCCTCTATGGCAACTACGCCGGCGACAACATGAACGTGAAGATGGCGATGAAACTCGCCGCCAAGGACGGCATCGACGTTTTGACCGTCGTTGCCAATGACGACGTCTGCTCGGCACCGCCGGAGGAGCGCGAGAAGCGCCGCGGCGTGGCGGGCGAGATCTTCATGTGGAAGATCGGCGGCGCCAAGGCGGCGCAAGGCGCGAGCCTCGAGGACGTCCGCGCAACCGCGCAGAAGGCGATCGACAATTGCCGCTCGATCGGTGTCGGCCTTGGGCCCTGCACGCTTCCGGCGGTCGGCCATCCGAACTTCCAGATCGAGCCCGGCACGATGGAAGTCGGCATCGGTCACCACGGCGAACCGGGCGTACGCGTCGAAGCGCTGAAGACCGCCGACGAAGTCGCCAAGGACATGTGCCAGATCGTGCTCGACGATCACAACCTCGCTTCGGGAACCGAGGTCGCGGTATTGGTCTCCGGCCTCGGTGCCACACCGCTCAACGAGCTCTACATCCTGAACGACACGATCGAGAAGGAAATCACCGCTCGCGGTCTTAGCATCCACCGGACCTATATCGGCAACTACTTCACCTCGCTGGAGATGGTCGGCGCGACGCTGACCGTGCTGGCGCTCGACGACGAACTCAAGGCGCTCCTCGACGTCGAGGTTCGCTGCACCACCATCCTGTGACGAAAGAGGCGCATCATGCAGACGTTTAGCAACGCCAATGCCGGCGCGATCGTGCTGTCGCTCGCAGAGCGCATCATCGAGAACCGCGCCTACTTAAGCGAAATCGACGGCAAGATCGGCGACGGCGACCACGGCGTCAACATGGCCAAGGGCTTTGGCCTGGCGGCCGATCGGCTGAAGGGCAAGGAAATCACCCTGTCCGAGGCGCTGGACACGCTCGGCACCGTGCTGATGACCGAGATCGGCGGATCCATGGGCCCACTCTACGGGGTGATGTTCACCGAGTTCGCCGAGAAGCTCGACGGCGTTCCCGCCATCGATGCGGCAACCTATAGCCGTATGCTGCATGCTGGTTTGGAAGGCATCCAGTCGATCGGCTCGGCCAAGGTTGGGGACAAGACGCTGATCGACACCCTCGTTCCAGCCGTGGACGCCTTTGACGGCGCGACCGCCAGTGGCAAACCGTTCGACGAGGCGCTCGACGCGCTTGTTGCCGCGGCGGAAGCAGGTCGTGATTCGACCTTGAACCTGGTGGCAAGGGTTGGACGCGCCAGCCGCTTGGGTGAACGGTCGCTTGGCGTGCTCGACGCAGGCGCGACCTCCTGCGCGATCATCCTGAAGGAGCTTTCGCTCGGCGCGCGCGCGCGCCTGGCATAACGCCTGACGAAGGCGACGGCCCGAGATCGTGCCTTCGCCAAGGCATCATCGCCTCCCAAGGCCGGCACGATCCCGCTGAAAGACAGCGGGATCGTGCACCGCGACGACAGGCATTTCAGAAAGTGGTGCCGGGCGGCATCCGCCACGGAATGGGCGACATTCCAAATCTACTGTATAAACTCGGCACTTCAATCAGGCCCGGCCGAAGTAGCGGCGCAGTAAGGTTGCAAAAGCACGACGTTGCTTCCATGTTCACGATCCAAAACAGGGAACGAACGCAACCAGATGACATCGAAGACATCCTCACCACGCAAGGGCGGTGCGAGCAGGAGCAGCGCGGCCGATACGTCGGATGCCATCCCTCTGCGCTATGGTGACGATCCCTACGTCTGGGCCTGCTGGCTCTACTACGAAGATGGAATGACCCAGGGCGAGATCGCCGATGCGATGGGCGTCTCGCGTGCGACTGTTAACAGCTACCTCGCCGAGGCCCGGGAAAAGGGCATCGTCAACATTTCGCTGGAGCCGGCGCGCCTTGCGTCTCTCACCATCGCCCAGGAACTGAAACGCCATTTCGGCCTGGCCGACTGTCTCGTCGTTCCAAGCGACGACAATGCCCGGCCGCTGATCGACCGGCTCGGCGTGGCCGGTGCCAGGGCACTGCAGAAGCTGGTGAAATCCGGCGACACGCTGGCGGTGTCATGGGGACGAACCGTGATGTCCGTTGGCGAACATGCGGACGTGCACGCACTCCAGGACACCACGGTGGTGCAGGCGACCGGCGGCACGACGGCCGCGTTCTCCTATACGCCGGAACTCTGCGCCGCTTCGATCGCCCGGGCGATTTCCGCGCGCTGCGTCGGCATAACCGCGCCGGCGATCGTCAAGTCGCCGGAATTGCGGCAGATGCTGCTCGACGAGCCGCTGCTGCAGGAACAATTCGCCACGCTGGCGCAGGCGAACCGCATCCTTTTCGGCATTTCGTCGTTGCGGCCCAACTCGACCATCCATACCAGCGGTTTCTTCGAGTCCGTCTCACTGCAACATTATCTCGCCGCCGGCGCGGTCGGCGTCGTCGCCGGGCGCTTCATCGATGAGCGCGGCCGGCCCGTCGCGGGTTCGCTCGACGACAGGACCGTCGGCATTTCGCTCGACATGCTGCGCCGGATCGGCACGCGCATTGCCGTTGCCGGCGGCTTCGACAAGGTGCCGGCCCTGCTCGCGGCACTGCGCGGCGGATACGTCAACGTGTTGATCACCGACGCCGCGACCGGCCACGGCATCCTCCGGGCCGATGGCGTCACCGACCTCGATACCCGGATATCGCAGCGGCCGAAGCTTGCGCAGACACCCAGCTCCTACCGCACCCACGTCAAGAAGTTCCTCAACAATCCCAACGAGGTTGTCGAGGAAATGCTCGACGGCGTCGTCAGGGCACACCGCGATTACATCGAACCGATCAACGGCTCGCATCGCGCGCTCGTGGCCAAATCCGGGCCGCGCCCAGGCAAGGTCGGCCTCGTCATCGGCGGCGGCACGGGTCACGAGCCCTGCTTCCTCGGCTATGTCGGCAAGGGACTGGCCGACGCCGTGGCGGTCGGCAATATCTTCTCGTCGCCGCCGCCGGACCCGATCGTTCAGTGCGCCGTTGCAGCATCGGGCGGCGAAGGCGTGCTGTTCGTCTACGGAAACTATGCCGGCGACGTGATGAACTTCGAGATGGCGGCCGAGATCGCCGAGGAAAAGGGCATCAAGGTCCGCACGGTGCTGACCACTGACGATATCGCCTCCTCGCCGATCGAGGATCGCGAAGGCCGGCGCGGCGTTGCCGGCAATTTCTTCATCTTCAAGATCGCCGGCGCCGCCTGCGACCGGGGTCTTTCGCTCGACGCATGCGAGGCCGTGACGCGGAAGGCGAACTTGCGAACCTATACGGTCGGCGTTGCGCTCGAGCCCTGCTCGATGCCGCAGACGCGGCGGCACAATTTCGAGATTGGTCCTGACGACATGGAAATCGGCATGGGCATCCATGGCGAGCCCGGGGTAACGCGCGAGCGCATCAAGCCGGCCGACGACATCACCGATGCCATCATGGACAACATCTTCAAGGAGATGAAAGCGACGGCCGGAGATCGCGTCGCCGTTCTCATCAATTCGTTCGGCGCGACACCGCTGATGGAACTCTACATTCTATACCGGCGCGTGGCGCAGCGCCTTGCCGCCAAAAACATAGTGATTGAAGCCAACTGGATCGGCCATTATTGCACGTCTCTCGACATGGTCGGCGCATCGATCTCGATCCTTCATCTCGACCAGGAACTGACCGATCTGCTGCACCACCCTTGCGAAACGGCTTTCCTGCGTATCAATTAGCGTTCCGTCACGGACCCATGATCAAGCATGGCAACCGGGCGTTCTGGGAGGACAGCGATGTCGGAAAATGCGGCGCGCCGCTTGGTCAGCATGTTTCAGGCGATTTCCGATGCCGTGGAAGCCGAGAAGGATCATCTGTCGGAACTCGACGGCGCCATCGGCGATGCCGATCACGGCACGACGATGTCGCTCGGTTTCCTGGCGGTCAAAGCCGAACTGGCAAAGCTAGACCTCGACCAGGCGCAGATCTCCGACGTCATGGCGACGGCGGCAAGTGCCTTTCTCAATGCGGTCGGCGCCTCGACCGGACCACTCTATGCCACGGCCTTTCGCCGTGCCGCGCAGGCGGTCGCCGGCAAGACCGAGCTCGATCTCGCCACCTGCGCCGCCATCATCGATGCCATGGGTTCGGGAATGCGCGAGCGCGGCAAGGGGCAACGCGGCGACAAGACGATGCTCGACGCCTGGTTGCCAGCCGCCGATGCCGCCGCAGCAGCCCTTGCCGAAAACAAGGGCGCCGACGGTTTCTGGCGCGATGTCGTCGCCTCGGCCGAGGCCGGCGCCAACGCGACACGCTCGATGATCGCCACCAAGGGACGCGCCGCTCGGGTACGCGAACGCTCGCTTGGACATGTCGATCCGGGAGCCGCCTCGTCCGTCGTCATTCTGCGCGCCATGGCGACATCGCTCAACTCGGCAGCCTAGCCGCCCTCGCCGAACGCACGACACCCGCTGCCCGACGGGTAACGCCCATGTGATGCCGCTGTTTGGACAAAATTTACCATCACATGCCAAGGCTGGTGAGCAGTGGGGATGTCCGGTGTTCAAGTTTTATTGAACTGCCGACAGACGAAAGCCAACGGCAAGCGCTTGCAGCTAAAGCCGCTAGAGGTTTTATGGTCCGGTCGCCATTTCAAGGAGCCCGCATGCGGCGCATAACGAGACACCTTCTTTCCCTGTCGCCCGCAAACGCCGGCGATTTCCTGGGCAAGACGAAGCCCGCCCGACGCGCCGCCATGGCCGCAACGATCGCCATCGCCCTTTCCGGCTGCATGTCGGCCTTTGACGACGTTCGTGCGCCGCCGCCGATCCCGGCGAAGCTGATCAGCGCCATGGCCAAGAACGGCTCCAAGCCGGAAAGCCCGGTGCTCGTTCGCATCTTCAAGCAGGAAAGCGAACTCGAGATCTGGAAACAGAACAAGGCCGGCCAGTACGCATTGCTGAAGACCTATCCGATGTGCCGCTGGTCAGGAAAGCTCGGGCCGAAGACCAAGGCGGGCGACCGCCAGGCGCCGGAAGGCTTTTATCATGTCTCGGCGAACATGCTGAACCCGAAGTCGCAATATTACCTGTCGTTCAATCTCGGCTATCCAAACCGGCTTGAGTCGGCGCTCGGCTATACCGGCGAGGCACTGATGGTGCATGGCGCGTGCTCGTCATCCGGCTGCTACGCATTGACGGACCAGGGGGTCGGCGAAATCTATGCGGTCGTCCAGCGCGCGCTTGCCGGCGGCCAGGGACAATTCCAGGTGCAGGCCTACCCGTTCCGCATGACGGCGGCGAACATGGCGAAGCACGGCAGCGACCCGAACTTCAATTTCTGGAAGAACATCAAACAGGGCTACGACATCTTCGAGGCGACGAAGCGCCAGCCGAAGGTTTCCGTCTGTGACGGTCGATACGTCTTCAACACCGAGTTTGCCAATGGCGAACCGACCGATCCGCTTGCCGCCTGCCCCGCGACCACCGCAACACCGGACGCCGGGCTGATGGCCAGGCTGCAGACGGAAGATGCCAAAATCACAGGGCTGGTCGCCAATCAGACACCCGCCCCCGTCAATGCCTATGTCGACGGCGGCATGCATCCAAGTTTCCGGGCGCTGCTTGAGAAAAACGGCGCGGAAAAGCTGGCCGCCAAGATTTCGGCAACTAAATACCCCATCAGCCGACCGGACGCGGCGCTGGCAGATCCCTATGCCGGCCTATGATCGGTGGCGACGGGCGATGACAGCAAATTCGTCATTCGCCCGGTGGTCATCGAACACAGGTATTTGAGGTTCCCATGCCGCAACGTGACGTCTGTCGCCGATCCTTTCTCAAGCTTTCCGCCGGCATGGCGGCGCTCGGACTGGCGGGGTGCGGCTCAACGCGCGAGCGGGTTTCGCAGCAATACGCTCCCGAGCCGGAACCGGTGCCGGCCGCCAATACCTTTCTTTCCGAGATGTACGGCGAACGGCCCTCAGAGCTCTATCCCCTGCCTGCGATCCCCTACGAGAAGATCGACCCTCGCTACTACAGGCAGATGGTTGCCGATCCCACGGGCGAACAGCCCGGCACGCTGGTCGTCGATGTCGGCAACCATTTCCTTTATCGGGTTTACGAGAACGGCCAGGCGATGCGCTACGGCGTCGGCCTCGGCCGGGCCGGTTTCGCCTGGGCCGGCCGCGGCGTCATCCAGTACAAGCGGCCATGGCCGCGCTGGAAGCCACCGAATGAAATGGTAGCGCGCCAGCCGGAGCTGCAGCAATACAGCATCGAGGCCGGCGGCATGGAGCCGGGGCTGAAAAACCCGCTCGGCGCCCGCGCCATGTATATCTTCCAGAATGGCGAAGACACGCTCTACCGCATCCACGGCTCCCCGGAATGGTGGACCATCGGACAGTCCGTCTCCTCCGGTTGCGTGCGCATGATCAATCAGGACGTTGTCGATCTCTACGATCGGGTGCCGAACGGCACGCCGGTCGTCGTGACGGACCTGTTGGGCGGCGGAATGGCGGCGCAAGGACAAGTACAGGCACAGGACAATCTCTTGCCCGGCGAAGGCGGCATCCCCGGCGCAGCTCCAGCCCCGCTTTATTAAGGCGGGCCGCGCCGACGTGGGAGCATCCGTTGCTCCCACGCTTGAAGGCAGGGCCTCAGATGACGAGGAGCGGCGTCTTTCCGCGAACGCGGTTGTAGAGATCGATCGCATCCTGCTGCAGCATCCGCACGCAGCCGGCCGAAGCATTCTTGCCGATCGAGCGCCATTGCGGCGAACCGTGGATGCGGTAGAGCGTATCTTGGCCGTCCTGGAAGATGTACATCGCCCGCGCGCCGAGCGGATTGCTGAGGCCCGGATCCATGCCGCCTGCCTCGATCCCGTATTTCTTCAGGTGCGGCTGGCGCGCGACCATGTCGTCCGGCACCGTCCAGCGTGGCCATTTGCGCTTCCAGTGCACAACGGCCCTGCCCTTCCAGGCACGCCCCTGTGCGCCGAGGCCGACGCCGTAGCGGATCGCCTTGCCGCCTGGCAGTACCCAGTAGAGAAACATCTTCTGCGTGTCGACGACGATCGAATAGGCCGGCTCGTTGGTGGCGTAGGCAACCTCCTGCCGCAGGAATTCCGGCTTGATCGCATCGAACTCAACCGCCGGAACGTCATAGCCCTCATCCTTTACCGGACCATAAATCTGCGCGTAATCGAGCTTCGGCGCAGGCTCGTCCTTGCGCTCAAGCTCGACCGGAGCCTTTTCCGGCGGGGTGATGACGCTCTTGTTGGCTTTGTCGGCGGCTTTTGCCTCGAGGCCAGGCTTCGGGACCTGGGTGCAGGCGCTCAAAATAGAGCTGGCGACCACTGCGAGCAGTGATCGGCGGGACAATTGAAAAGACACTTTTTCTATTCCGGGTTGGGGTCATGCGAGGAGAGAGTTGTGGCTGTTGGTCCCATTCGTGACCGAAATGTGGTCAAAGCCGATCTCTTTGGTGGATGATCCTCGCCAGCCGTTTGCCATCGCCGCAGTGTTGCATAATTCACTCGGTCAGATGCTCGTGGGAGGCCATTTGGGTTCCGAAGACCGGATGCCGAAACGGCAAGTCGCGCGCAGCCCAGCAGCCACATATCGCCGTCCGTCTAGGTGACGGCATCCTTCCGCAGCACGCTTTCGGCCTGGCCCAAGCTCATGTCGAACACTTTTCTGCCGATATCGAAGCCGAAGCCGTTGCGGGCGAATGCGGACAGCTCCTTGGCCTTGCGCTTGTCGTCGAGCTCGCCGCGGCGGAAGGGCCCGAAACCGCGTTTTCGGGCGAAGACGACGGCGGCGAACAGATCGTCGGTCTCCTCCAGCGCCACTGCTGCAGTTTCCCTGTCGATGCCTTTCGCCGAAAGCTTCTGGGCAATCGCCCGTTTTGACTTTCCGCTGCGCACCGCCGATTGGGTGCTGATCTGCGCATAATCGGCGTCATTCAGCGCATTCAGGTCATAGGCAAACTTGACCGCGAACTCGGCAACGGCCTTCAGCTGCTCCTGGCTTATATCCTCGAACTTCTGTCGCGCTTTTCTGGTGATGGCGTCGAACAATTGCTTCTCCGTCATCATCTGTCGCTCGAGGCGATAGACCGCCGAGTTGCGCGCCCAGGACAGCATGCGCGCGGTCGGCGTATCGGAAGGCGACGCGTCAAAAGGCGGATTGTCGGCTTGCAGATCGTTTGATGTCACGGGGCGGGTGGGCTCGTTGCGGTGCACTTGATGGGCGAGATGTCGCCCACAGAGATAACGGCAAACATAACGCTTCGGTAGTCGTTGCAAACCGGATTGATAGTTGTGCGGGCAATCTGTTCGCCGGGCGAGCGTTGGCGCAACAGAGGATGCGCCTGTCCCGCCGCAATCGTCAGAATGGCGTACTGATGGAGCTCGGCCGACTGCCGAAATTGGATTGCCACACGAAGACGTCTTTGTTAAATCGAAGATCTTGGTAGGCTACCAACTAAATGAAAATGAGCAACGACACCACGCGCCTCGGGCGCGCAAAGGAACGAAGGATATCGCGGCCACAACCGACCCGACATTCCGGCGCCTCCTGCGCCCGAGGTCGAAGTCCGTAAGGACGCAATCTCGCGCCGGACCACCATCCTCTCGCCTAGTTCTCCAAGGGAGCAAACGACATGACCGCCTTCCCCGATCAGGCCGCCGACGATTATGACGAACGCATCGTCAGGAGAGTGCCGGGCTACCGGCTCGGCCAGGAGCTGGCCGCCGCTGTCTTGGCGAACCGGCTCAAGGGCGATGCCCATATTCTGGTCGCCGGTTGCGGCACCGGCGGAGAGGTGGCTGAGCTTGCCCGTGCGCTGCCTGCCGCCCGCTTCACCGCGATCGATCCCTCCGCCGGCATGTTGGAGCAGGCAGCAACGAAGGCCAGCGACCAAAGCTTTGCAGACAGGGTAAAATTCCTGCAGGTGGCTGTGCATGATGCGCCCGCCGAAACCTATGACGCGGCCATCGCCTTCCTCGTCCTGCATTTCCTGAGGGATGACGGCGCGAAGGCGAACTTCCTGCAAGCCCTTGCCAACCGGCTCGGTGACGGAGCACTGCTTGTCCTTGTCGATCCGGCTGATTCATCTGCTTTCGACGACGACTACCGGCAATGGATGGTGCAGCAAGGGCTCGGCGCCGAAGCCGCCGACGAGGTCGTGGCCCGCACCAAAAGCGCCTGGTTCTGTGTGATGCCGGAACGGCTGTCGGCGCTGCTTCTGCAAGCCGGTTTTGAGGTGTCCGAACCGTTCTTCACGGCGTTCGGCTACCGCGGCATCATTGCCTCAAGGAGCCGCAAGCCATGAGAGAGGAACAGACAATCCTCATTGTCGGCGGTTATGGCCATGTTGGCACCCGTATCGCGCGACGCCTGATCGACCGAAGGACTGGCGCGGTTGTCATTGCCGGCAGGGACGTCGACAAAGCCAGCCAAGCGGCTGCACAATTGGGCTGCTGCGCAAGTACCATCGATCTATCCGATCCTTGCCACTGGGAACATGCTCTCGCCGATATCGACATGGTCGTTGTCTGCATCGACCAGGACGAGGTCGCGTTTGCTTCCTTCGCCCTCTCCCGCGGCCTTATCTATATCGACGTGACCGCCAGCGACGACTTTTTCAGAAAGGTCGAGCAACTGGAGGATCTGGCAAGGGTGAACCGCGGCTGCGCCGTCCTGTCGGTCGGGTTCGCGCCGGGCCTTACCAATTTGATGGTCAAAGCCTGCGCCGAGCGGCTGGATCGCGTGCACAACGCGGCGATCGGCATCATGCTCGGGCTCGGTGACGATCATGGTCCCGCCGCGATCGCCTGGACCCTCAACAGGATCGTCGCTGCTGAGCAATCGTCCAAGGTCGTCGAGCTTCCGTTCGGGCTGAAGAGAAAGAAACATCCGGCTCTGGCTTTCGATTTCGCCGACCAGCATGTCCTGCGTCGCACGCTCGCAATCCCTGATACCGCGACCTACCTCACCTTCGATTCTGCCGCGATCAGCCGCCTGACGTTTCGCGCTTTGCCGTTGCTGCGCGGCCGTGTGGCGGCCGTGCCAATTCTGACCAGCCTCTTGTCGCGGATGCGCTTCGGCTCCAAACGTGCGGCACTTTCGATCACCGTTACCGGCACCCGCAAGGGTGAGCCATGGTCCGTCACGACCCTCTACGAAGGGCAGCGAGAAGCCGAGATAACCGCTGAGGTCGCTGCGCTGGCCGTCGAGCGCGTGCTGTCAGTTCGCCCCGCCGCCGGTGTCCACCACCTCGAAACGCTGATGAAGCTTGACGACATCGCTGCACAGCTTCACGACGAAGGCGGCATGACCCATCTCAGCGAGGGCCGTTGTTGCCCGCCGTTTATCGGCTAGAAATCGGCTGAGGAAAGAGAGACCATGCCCAAACCGGACAACACGACCCGCGAGCGCATTCTGGATGCAGCGCTCGACATCATCGAGACGCAGGGCATGAAGGCCTTGACGCAGCCGAAGATCGCCAAGGCGACAGGCCTGCGCCAGTCGCACCTCACCTACTATTTCCCGCGCAAGGCCGATCTGTTCATCGCCCTGCTCGATGCGTCCCACAACCGCGCCGCACGACGGGCACCGGCGGCCGAGCCTTCACTCGAAGACATGCTGTCGCGTTTGCTGTTCGATCGCGAGCGCATGCGCTTCCTGCTCGCGATCATGCTCGAAATCGATGAAGACCGAGAACTGCAGGCGGTGCTGCACGGCCACCTGGCCGAACTTGCGCACGTCGTCGCAGCCCGGCTCGGTCGGCATGCCGACGACGCGGCCGTACGGTCCTTCGTCGACGAGCTGCGCGGCATCGGCCTTCGCCATCTCAGCGACCCGGCAGCCGGCGAGTTGCCCTCCATCCACACGGTCGCAGAGAGGCACGGGCTGTCAATCGCGCCTTGACGAGCGAAGGGTGCGTTTGGCCGCGATCTCCGATCAAAAAGTCCGACTTCGCGAGCAGAAACCGATGGAGCATTTTAGCCATGGCCGATGGGGCCTTTGCAATATGGTCTCCGGCTGATATGTTCCTTATTCGTTCCTCGCCATGAATCTCTCATCTTGAGCGCGGGGATGCCTCGGCATCGCCCGTAGGGCCGGGCAATTGATGCCGGCGCGCGGCGCAAGGGGTAGAATCGGCAGAGACTTACCGGGGACTTCGGCGTGGCGGCGGCCTATCTGGAAAAATTGAATGACCGACAGCGCGATGCCGTCGAGTTTGGCGTAACCGCACCGGGCGAAACGATTGCAGGGCCGCTGCTGATTATCGCCGGCGCCGGGTCTGGCAAGACGAACACGCTTGCCCACCGCGTTGCCCACCTCATCGTCAATGGCGCCGACCCGCGCCGCATTCTGCTGATGACGTTTTCGCGCCGTGCTGCATCCGAAATGGCGCGACGGGTCGAACGCATCTGCGCCCAGGTGCTTGGGACAAACGCCGCTGTCGCCACCGACGCGCTCACCTGGGCCGGAACATTTCACGGCATCGGCGCGCGCTTGCTGCGCATCTACGCCGAGCAGATCGGGTTGAATGTCGACTTTACGATCCACGACCGCGAAGACAGTGCCGACCTCATGAACCTCGTCCGGCATGAGCTTGGCCTCTCCAAGACCGAGAGCCGGTTTCCGACCAAGGGCACATGCCTCTCGATCTATTCGCGGGCGGTAAATTCCGAGACGCCACTGAGCGAGGTCTTGCGAGCCCATTATCCCTGGGTCGCCGGTTGGGAGGAGCAACTGAAGCAGCTGTTTTCCTGTTATGTCGAGGCAAAGCAGACGCAGAACGTGCTCGATTACGACGACCTGCTGCTCTACTGGGCGCAGACTGTCAGCGTCCCGGAACTCGCCGAGGACATCGGCAACCGTTTCGATCATGTGCTGGTTGACGAATATCAGGACACCAACCGCCTTCAATCATCCGTGCTGATGGCGTTGAAACCGGGCGGCAGGGGCCTGACGGTCGTCGGCGACGATGCCCAGTCGATCTATTCGTTTAGGGCTGCGACGGTGCGCAACATCCTGGATTTTCCAGGCGAGTTCACCCCGCCGGCGGACGTCATCACGCTCGATCGAAACTACCGTTCCACCCAGACGATTCTTGCCGCCGCCAATGGCGTCATCGATCTCGCCCGGGAACGCTTCACCAAGAACCTCTGGACCGAGCGGCAATCGGCGGAAAGGCCAAAATTGCTGGCGGTCGCGGATGAAACCGACCAGGCACGCTATATCGTCGAGAAGGTCCTGGAGAACCGTGAGATCGGCATGACGCTGAAGCAGCAGGCGGTGCTGTTTCGCTCGTCGAACCACAGCGGACCGCTTGAGGTGGAACTGACCCGGCGCAACATTCCCTTCGTAAAGTTCGGCGGGCTGAAGTTTCTCGACAGCGCCCATGTCAAGGACATGCTGGCGGTCCTCAGGTTTGCCCAGAACCCGAAAGACCGGGTCGCCGGCTTTCGCCTGCTGCATATGATACCGGGCGTCGGCCCGCAGACCGCCGGCAAGATCCTTGACGCAATTGCCGCGGATCCAGAACCGCTGGCAGCACTTGCTGAAATACCCGCGCCGCCCCGCTCCGGCGACAACTGGAACGCTTTCGTGACCCTGATCGAAGGGCTGCGCAAACAGGCGGGCGGCTGGCCGGGCGAAATAGCCCAGGCGCGCGAATGGTACGAGCCACATCTAGACCGCATCCATGAGGATGCGGACACCAGAAAGGCCGACCTCCTGCAGTTGGAGCAGATCGCCGGCGGCTATCCCAGTCGGGAACGGTTCCTCACCGAACTGACGCTCGACCCTCCGGACGCGACCAGCGACCAGGCTGGCGTGCCGCTGCTTGACGAGGACTACCTGATCCTTTCGACCATCCATTCGGCCAAGGGGCAGGAATGGCGCTCGGTCTTCATGCTCAATGTCGTCGACGGCTGCATCCCCTCCGATCTTGGCGTCGGCACCACGCACGAGATCGAAGAGGAACGCCGGCTGCTTTACGTCGGAATGACGAGGGCAAAGGACAGCCTGACGCTCATCACCCCGCAGCGGTTCTTCACAAGCGGGCAACACGCGCAGGGTGATCGCCACGTCTACGCCTCGCGCACGCGTTTCATTCCGGCAACGCTCCTGCAGTTCTTCGAAACGGCATCCTGGCCGATCGTCAGTGCCGCCGCTTCCGAGCGCAGCGCCCGACAGATCCGCATCGATGTCGGGGCGCGCATGCGGACCATGTGGAAGTAAGGAGCGGCACGTGGCCGAGCCCAGCGACACTGTGGTCGAAAGGCAGCCTGCAGCCAATGCTGCGGACGCAGAGCGGCAGCGCAAGATCATCCACATCGACATGGATGCCTTCTATGCATCGGTCGAGCAGCGCGACAATCCGGAGTTGCGCGGCAAACCGGTGGCGGTCGGCGGAGCGGCAGCACGCGGCGTCGTCGCGGCGGCAAGCTACGAGGCGCGCAAGTTCGGAGTCCATTCCGCCATGCCGTCCGTCACGGCAAAGCGAAAATGCCCCGGCCTCATCTTCGTCAAGCCGCGCTTCGACATCTACCGGGCCGTGTCGCAACAGATCCGCGAGATTTTTGCCGAGTATACGCCGATGATCGAACCACTGTCGCTTGATGAAGCCTATCTCGACGTGACGGACAACCTGAAGGGCATGGAGATCGCGACCGAGATCGCCGAGGAGATCCGCGCGAAAATCAAGGCGACGACGAACCTGACGGCCTCGGCCGGGATCAGCTACAACAAGTTCCTCGCCAAGATGGCGAGCGACCAGCGAAAACCGGACGGGCTGTTCGTCATCACGCCCAAGAACGGGCCGGCCTTTGTCGAGGCGCTTCCGGTGAAGAAATTTCATGGCGTCGGACCGGCGACGGCCGAGCGGATGAAGCGCCTGGGCATCGAAACCGGTTTCGATCTGCGGCAGCAGACCCTGGCATTCCTGCAGGAACATTTCGGCAAATCCGGCCCGTATTTCTACGGCATTGCCCGCGGCATCGACGACCGCCGGGTGCAGCCCGACCGGGTGCGCAAATCGGTTGGTGCGGAGGACACCTTCGTCGAGGATATTTTCGAGTTTGAACCGGCATGCGCCGAGTTGCTGCCATTGGCCGACAAGGTCTGGCGCTATTGCGAGGCGCACGGGATGAGCGGCAAGACGGTGACCGTCAAAGTGAAATACTCGGACTTCACCCAGGCGACGCGAAGCAGAACGCTCAGCGCACCAGTCGACGGAGTGCCTGAGATACTCGAGGTGGCAGTCGCGCTACTCAGATCGGTCCACCCATTCAAGCGCGGCGTGCGCCTGCTTGGCGTCACCCTGTCATCGCTCAACGGCAATGATGAGGAAGCCCGCTCGCAGCTGGAACTTTCTTTCTGAAGGTCGGTCTGCCCCGAAACGAAAAAGCCTGCCGCGGGAGGAGGTGCGGCAGGCTCTTAAATAGACTGAATGGCAACCGGGAGGAGGAGTGTCGCCATTCCGGCAAGCGCTCGTTGGGAGGAGGAGAAAGCGCCTGCACTATCGAAGTCCTGCGGGAGGAGATGCATCGCTTCGATGAGTTGACTATACAAGAACCCGCCCGACTTCGTAGATCGAAGTTCGCAGACCAGCCATGCGCTCAGCGCCGATCGAATGTCCGATCGCACCAGGTGATGCGCAGCAGCCGCTTGCGCTTTGGGTGAAGAGAGGGCCGAAATGCCGGCGGACAGTTGCCTCTTGCACGGAGGCACCCGCCAATAGCGGACCGAAAAAGCGGCATCTTATCAAATTGTTATCTGCATTTTAACGACTTCCATTTTGCCCGTCACGCCCATGTCACGGGAACGGCCCCACAAACCATGTTATAAAATGCCGTCATCGCGTGTCTCAGACATCCCTCCGCCATCGGTTGTGGATGCGAGAAGCATTGAAAGCCCATGCAAATCGGAAAGGAGCGGCGGACTATGCCCCGCTACATGTACCATATCCATGCGGCCGGCGTGACGAGCCGCGATCCGGCCGGCAAACAGCACCCCAATGACGGTCGCGCGGTTGCTTACGGACAGCTCATCGTCGATGAGCTCGCCGAGGATTACGAATATCGTGGCGCGATCGTCGACGTCCTCAGTCCAAGCGGGCGCCTGATCCCCCGTCTGGTTTCGGGCGGGGCTTCCCCGCGGTGGCTGCAACCACCCCCGCCAGCACAGCGCGCGCTTCACTGATCCCGGCGCCGGCAAGACCAGTTGACGGGCGGCACGGCGAAATTCGCTTGGTCAGCACCGCCCGCTGCTTTCCACAACGCCCGAAGCAGCACCCGGTTCAGCTATAGCAACACGATCGAGCGAGCGTCAGGGCTTAGCGCCGCCTTGATCGCGACACGAGGACGTTGCGGATCGAAAAGCTGGAATGAATCCGTAGGACGCCCGGGAGCTTTGCGAGGATTTCCTTGTGGATGCGCTCGAAATCGCCGGCAGTTTCGACCTCCCCCCGCAACAGATAATCGGAACCGCCGGTCATCAGGTAACACTCCTGGATTTCCGGGTGTTTCCTCACCGCCGCCTCGAAGCGATTGAGGTGCTCCTCGGTCTGGCGCTCGAGCGTGATGTTGATGATCACCGCGATGGCGTTGTCGCCGTCAGCATTTCCGACCAGCGCCGTATAGCCGCGAATCACGCCCCCCTGCTCCAACAGATTGATGCGCCTCAGGCAGGCCGAAGGCGACAGTCCCACCTCGGCCGCGAGCTTGGTGTTGCTCATGCGCGCATTGAGGCGCAGCAGACGAATGATGTTGCGATCGATAGCATCAAGACCGGACATGCAGATTCTTTCATTTTTCCGCCGATCATTCTTAAAATCAGCGAATTCTCGAATTATCAAGCGCTAGTTCGCATGATCACGCTCGATTATTTCACTATGTTCTAGCGCAGTTCTGCCGGTGTTGGGGATCCGGGAGGTGGGCTGGCAACAGCAGGCACCTTGCGCGCGCCTCAGCCTTTTTGACGATCGATCTGTGATCCTGAGGATGCGATGAAGATTACTATTTTGGGCGCCGGCGTGATCGGCGTGACCTCCGCATATTATCTCGCCAAGGCCGGGCACGAGGTGACCGTCCTCGATCGTCAGTCCGGTCCTGCGCTGGAGACAAGCTTTGCCAATGCCGGCGAAATTTCTCCCGGCTATGCCTCCCCCTGGGCGGCACCCGGCATCCCGCAGAAGGCGCTCAAGTGGCTATTCATGAAGCACGCGCCCTTGATCATCCGCCCGATGGTGGACGCTGCCACCTGGCGCTGGATGACGGCGATGCTGCGCAACTGCACGTCGGCGCGTTATGCCGTCAACAAGGGTCGTATGGTCCGCCTTGCCGAATACAGCCGAGATTGCCTGATTGCGCTTCGCGAGGAAACGGGCATCGCCTACGACCACCGCACACAAGGCACGCTGCAACTGTTTCGCACCGCCAAGCAACTCGACGGCATCGGCAAGGATATCGAGGTGCTGAAGGCCGACGGCGTGCCCTTCGAGGTGCTGGACCCGGCGGGCTGCGTGACTGCAGAGCCGGGCCTTCAACCGGTCCGCGGCAAGATCGTCGGCGGTCTCCGGCTGCCCAATGATGAAACCGGTGACTGCTTCAAGTTCACCAACGAGTTGCAGAAGCGCGCCGAAGCCCTCGGTGTCCAGTTCCGCTTCGGCGTCGATATCCGCCGGCTTCGACAGGAGGGCAACCGCGTCGTCGCCGTCGAAACGGCAGAGGGCGAGATCCGTTCCGACATCTTCGTCGCCGCACTCGGCAGCTATACGCCGGCGCTTCTGAAGCCGCTCGGCCTTCGCCTGCCCGTCTATCCCGTGAAGGGCTACTCCATCACCGTGCCGATCGTCGACGAGACGCGTGCGCCGGTATCGACGATCATGGACGAGACCTACAAGATTGCCATCACGCGGCTTGGCGATCGCATTCGTGTCGGCGGCATGGCGGAGATTGCCGGCTTTAGCAACGATCTTCCTCAGACACGTCGCGCGACGCTCGAGCATTCGGTCGAGGACCTGTTCGGCGGCGCGGGCAATCAGAAGGAAGCGACCTTCTGGTCTGGATTGCGGCCGATGACGCCGGATGGAACGCCGGTCGTCGGCGCCACCCGCTTTGCCAACCTGTTCCTCAACTCCGGTCACGGGACGCTCGGCTGGACCATGGCCTGCGGCTCGGGCCGCGTGCTGAGCGATCTGATCAGCGGCACCAAACCCGAGATCGAGACGGCGGGTCTGGCGATCAGCCGGTATCACTGAGGGGCATTGGCATCGCTCTGACGCTGGGTACGCCGGCCGGGAGCGATCGTCAGAATGTTGATACCCTGTCGGGCCCTCATCGGTCCGGCTCGCCGGAGGCTTGGCATCGCAAGCGGCAAGCCCTTGCCCGCGCCTTGCAGGAACTGTCGAGCCCGGATCCCCGATGAGAAGCCGCCGGCCGAGGCCGGAGAGAAAGCTGACATCGGCCGACTTCAACGTCAGGCCGTTGTGTAGCCGCATGATGCGTTTTGCCGTTGGCGGGTCGGCGATATCCGCCAGAGCCAGGCGACAATACCGACATCGAGATCGCGGCAGCTCCTGCTGGAACCTTGGCTCGCGCAACGCCATTTGACGAGGTTGAGCCGAGGCGGGCAATCGATTTTGCGGACCATCGAAGACGAAGATCAGCAACTGCCGAAGCCGTCGCGCGTAACAGGACGCGCTTGCGGCGCTGGAGGGCTCATCCGATGCGGCAGACTCTCTCCGCCGCTTCTTCGGCGACCGCACGCGCCACCGATCCCGGTGGCTCTCGGGGTCAATGGGACTTTGTCTTCGTCAGCTCGGACCGTTTCCGGCCGCCCTCCAGATTCAAGTTCAGTTGCACGCCTCGGCTCAACTTCGGCAAAGGCGTAGTGAGGTCGATACGGCCAAAAATCTGCTTGCGGCGCTCGCTGTCGCGCTCTCGCTTCAAGCGGGAGTCGGCGACTGCGGCCAGTGCGCGATTAATGATTTCAGTGCGGGTCATGGTTCATCTCCACATCTGTTCTCTTTTTGTTCTATTTTTTGAGGAATGTCAAGTGAACGGGTTCGCAGGCGCGCTGTGCGCTCCGCCCCGCCCGTCGCTGCCTGCGGACGGGACTGCAGGCATTGCATCTGGATATCGACGCCACGCAGCGCTCGAGCAGCGCCGTGGCCCGGCCGCCGCTAGAACGTGATCATTACCGAACTGGCGCTGCGGTTGGCCGGCCCGTGAAACACGGCCTCAATGTTGTTGCCATCCGGGTCGAGCAGGAACGCAGCATAATAGCCGGGATGATAGGGACGTTCGCCGGGCCGACCATTGTCCTTCCCGCCATTTTCCAGACCGACCTTGTGAAAGGCGTCAACCATCGCGCGGTCGCGGGCTTGGAAGGCGATGTGATGGCGCCCGGTGAGCTTGCCCTGGGCCGCCTCGCTGTCGGCAGTCGAGACGAACAGCTCGTCGACCCAGAAATAATCTTCGCCCTCGCCTCCCATCGGCACCTCGAGAGCCCGAAACACGCCGTCATAGAAACGCCGACTTGCGCCCAGGTCCTTGATCACAAGCTGAATATGGTCGATCAGCCGCCCACGATGCAGTTCCATCCTGAAATCCTCCGTTCGCAATCGGCAGGAATTTAGGTCCGACCAGAGGTCCGTCAATGGCGGCCGGGCGCGAGCACCTTGGCGGCCCGCATCTCTGGGCGGGCCGGATAAGAGATTATTGACGACGTTGTTGTCAGGGCTTGAAATAGCCGCAATCGCCCGCCATATGCGGCATAACAAATTGATCGTTGAGCATAGACAGTCTCGGTGAGACGGATGTGTTCCGGTCAGAGTTCGCGCTCAACCGCTGACCACGGATGTACTGGCAGGGTAAAGCAGCGAACGGGAAAAGGTCGGCATCGCCGGCCTTTTTTGTTTTCGGGATCGCCCCTGCCTCAGCAAAATCCGAACAGATCGGTTGCGCTCAACTGCCTTTGTCTGGCAGAAGACCCGGGAACGCGACCGCCATCAGTTTTAGGGTGGGGTCGGGC
>NZ_LGAP01000020.1 GCF_001270265.1 Ensifer adhaerens | reverse complement strand
GGCGGGTTGGTTGTGGGGGCTGAGTGCGCCCGCGGGCTTCTGTGGCACGTTGTGGGGGGCGGGGGCCCCGACCGGCCCCCCCCTCTCCCCGCCAGCCGGCACCGGCTCGCCGGCCAGGACCCGCCGTTCGGTCTGGGCGATGATCCGCTCGATCAGCGGCTTATAGTGGCGGAGCTGGGTCTGCCCCGGTTCGCCGGCCGGGCCCGCCCTCAGGGGCAACTGTTCACTCGCCCGCTGTAGATAACTCAAGGTCGGGCGCGTGATCTTGAGCAGTTCGCGGTAGTGCTTCACCCGTTTCGGGCGACCGCGGGGATATTCGATCGCCCGAGCCCGTTTCTTTGCCGCGCGGCGGGGGTCGTGCCATGGGATGGCGCTCCCCAGTGCATCGCCCTGCTGCAACAGCCGCACCATCACCCGCACGGCGTCCCATAACAGGCTGCTGTCGCTCGGCTCATGGATCAGTGCGGCGGTGACGGTGCTGTCCACACGCACGACCTTGCCACTTTCGAGCTTCTCCTGCAGGGCGCTCGCCAGCAGCACCCGGTTGATCTCTTCAAAGGTTTGCGCCCGGATCGCGCTGATCGTCTTGTGCAAGACCGACTTTTTCGGGCTCCAGCCCCACGGCAGCCGGGCAAAAGCCCGGAACGAGGCGGAGTCTTCCAGATGGAACGCCAACTCCTGATAGCTCAACTGGCGATATTGCTTGAGTAGCGCGCAGCGCAGCACCGCCTCCGTCGGCAGGCCCTCGCGGCCGGTTTCCTTGATGCCGTGTCGGCGCAGATCCTGCGTCACCTGGCTCAGCACCTCGCCATGCTCATCCAGCCACTGAGACATGGCTTTCAATTCACGGCTGATCTCGTGCCCGGCAAAAAGATCGAATATACTGGATTGGACGGTGCGTTCTTGGCGCATTGTCGGCTCCGGCGGTGACGGGTTTGTCTTTAGAATCAGTAGCTTGATCTAAAGTATACCTGAAACCGCCGGGCTTTGTCCGCGGCAATATCGCGATTCCTCCAATAATTTCAGCGGTTTACCGTTTGTGGATGGGCACTAGCTAGTTAGACATCGCTTGCTGGAGAGAACCTAGTTAGATATCGCTTGCTGGAGAGAACCATGTCGGAACAGCCAAACCTCGGCGATTGCCTTCGGAACCTGAGGAAACATCATGGCTGGACCCTTCAGGACGTCAGCCACCTGACCGGCGTCGCCGTCTCGACATTGTCCAAGGTCGAGAATGACCAGATGTCGCTGACCTATGACAAGCTGCTGCAGATCTGCGCCGGACTGGGCGTGCATGTCACCGAGCTGCTGAGCGGCGACAGCAAGCAGCCGGCCGCTCGCACGCGGCGCTCTGTGACCTCAGCCACGACGACGCTGCGCCAGCTGACCCGCAACTACGACTATCACTACCTCGCGACCGATCTGGTGCGCAAACGCATGGTGCCGATCCTCGCCCATGCCCGGGCGCGCACGCTGGAGGAGTTCGGTCCGCTGACGCGTCATGCCGGCGAAGAGTTCCTGATCGTGCTCAAGGGCGAGATCGAACTGCATACGGACCAATACGCGCCGGTGCGGCTGAAAGCCGGCGAGAGCGTCTATATCGATTCCACGATGGGCCACGCCTATCTCTCGGTCGGCGAAGGTGAGGCGGAGATGCTGTGCGTCTGTTCCGGCGACGAGCCGGACATGGAAAAGACGCTGCTCAGCATCTCCGACCGAGCGCTGACGGACCAATAGCGCGAGCCATTGTCCCCTTCCCTTCAGAGGTCTTCGAGTACGGCGGCATGGCCGATTTGATGCGCGATCTGTCCTAAATCATACTATCAGCACCATTTATGCCAAAACAGGCTTCACTTATATTCTCCAGCAACAGCATCCGAAGTGGAGAATGTCATGTCGAACGCCGGAATACTCGACGACGTCACGGCCAAGGCCGTCGGCCGTCACACGATTGCAAACCTGCCGATCAATCTGTTCGCCTCCGTCATGGGGTTGGCCGGCCTCAGCCTGGCATGGCGAGAAGCCGTGAAGGTCATCGCCCTTCCCGCAATCCCCGGCGAGTTCATCGGCTGGTTTGCCGTCCTCACGTTTATCGCGCTTGCCATCGGCTACATCACGAAATGGGCCCGTCATCCCGTATCCGTCGCGAAGGAATTCAGCCATCCCGTTCAGGGGAATTTCTTCGCCACCATTGCCATCGGACTGTTGCTGCTGTCGGCTTTCCTCGGGCCCTATAGCGCTACCATCAGCCAGACGTTCTGGATCATCGGGCTCATCCTGACCTTCACGCTCGCCTATCTGGTCGCCACGCGGTTTCTCACCTCGCCACAGAATGCCGAGCACACGCTGCCACCGCTGCTAATCCCGGGCGTCGCCACGTTGGACATCGCCGTGACCGGCAAGGCCATGCCGTTTGCCTGGGCTCATGAAATCAACCTGTTCGCATTCGCCGTCGGTAGCGTCATTGCCGGCATCTTCGTCACCCTGATCTTTGCCAGGCTGAGGCACCATGATCCCTTGCCGCTGCCTGCCCGCCCGTCGATGATGGTGCTCGTCGCTCCGTTTGCCGTCGGCTTCCTTGCCTACACCAATCTTGTCGGCTCCGTGGACATGCTGGCCAGCGTCCTGTTCTATTTCGCATTCTTCCTAATGCTGGTTCTGTCGCCGATGGTATTCCGCAGCCATGTTCCGTTCAGCGTTGCCTGGTGGGCCATCAGCTTTCCGCTTGCCGCCTTCTCGATCGCCTTCTTTCGCTATGCCGAAGCCGCCGATACGGATCTGCTTCGTGCCCTGGCTGTCGTCATGTTCGCCTTTCTCACCGGTGCCATCGGTGTTGTCTTCTTCAGAACGATGAACGAGATTCTGTCGGGAAAACTGTTTCGGGTGCACTGATGTCGAAGGTCAATGTTGCCATTCTGGCGATGCCGGGCGTCCAACTGCTTGATGTCGTCGGGCCGTCGGATGTCTTCGCGGAAGCAAACCGGCAGAGCGGCACGGACTTCTATGCCGTGGTGGTGGTCGGGCTGGACGACAGCCCGATCCGCGGCACGTCAGGCCTTCGGCTGCTGCCGGACAGAACGATCGACGATGCGCCCGATGATTTTCACACCGTGCTTGTCGCCGGCGATCCGCTGATCCAGGAAAGGCCTGTTCCCGAAAGGGTACTCGCCTGGGTAAAGGCCGCGTCGGAGGGTCCGGAGCGGCTCGGCTCCGTATGTTCCGGCGCCTTCGTGCTGGCCGAAGCGGGGCTGCTCGACGGGCGCAAGGCGACGACGCACTGGTCGCAGGCTGCCGAATTTGCCCGGCGGTTTCCGCAGGTGAAGCTGGAGCCCAACCGCATCTTTACCCGCGACGGCAACGTCTGGACCTCAGCCGGGGTGACGGCCGGCATCGATCTGGCGCTTGCCATCGTCGAGAGGGATCTCGGCCTCGAAACTGCGTTGAAGGTCGCACGCGAACTCGTGGTCTTTCTCAAGAGGCCTGGCGGACAGTCGCAGTTCAGCACGCATCTGGCAACGCAGATCGCCCAGCGAACACCGATCCGGTTGGCGCAGGAATATATCGCCGACAACCTGATGGCCGAGTTGACGGTCACCGCAGTGGCAAAGCGCGCCGGCATGAGCGCGCGCAACTTTGCCCGTCAGTTCAAGCAGGAAGTCGGCATGACACCGGGCGACTACGTGGAATCGATGCGGCTGGAGGCCGGCCGGCGTTTGGCCGAGGAGACGAACACGCCGATGAAAACGATCGCCCGCGATCTCGGCTTCAATGACGACGTCGCTTTCCGGCGTGCCTTCGTACGAAAGTTCGGCGTTTCGCCTGTTGCCTATCGCCGCTCCTTCGGCGTCTGATCGCCAGCTTCAAGCAAGGAAATAACCAACCAACGCAAACTTGGCGCGCCGATTGACAGCTGCAAGACCCGAGCTTATTGACTAAGTCATCTGATGACTTGATGAGTTTATCGTGCAACCTGTCAACCGAACCAACCTTGCCGACAGCGCGGCCGAAAGCCTGCGCGCCGAAATCCGCAGCGGCCGCTGGAACGTTGGCGACCGCATCCCGAACGAAACGGCATTGACTGAGGTCTTGTCCGTGAGCCGGGGAACGGTGCGCGAGGCCGTGCGCGTGCTGGTCTCGCAAGGCCTGCTCGATACCCGCCAGGGCTCGGGCACCTATGTGCGCTCGACGGTCGATCCGGCCGGTGCGCTCGACCGCGTCAAGCGCGCCGGACTGCGCGACCAATGGGAGGCGCGCGCCGCCCTTGATGTCGAGGCGGCAAGGCTTGCGGCGCTCCGCCATACGCCCGCCGACCTCGAACGCATGACCCGCTTGCTCAAGGCGCGCGGCACTTTTGCCGATGGCGGTTACGAGGCGTTCGGCCATCGCGACATCGCTTTTCACAAATCGATCGTCGAAGCATCGGGCAACCGGGCGATCGTCGAACTCTATGATTTCTTCACTTCGTCGATCCTCGAAACCATTCATTCGACGCTCAAGGGCGACGTGCCGGAACCCGACGAACAGGCCCATATGGCGATCGTCGCGGCGATCGCCACCGGCGATCCGGACCGCGCTGCCTCTGCCGTGCGCGCCTTCATGGCGCCCGTGCTTCGCGAACTCGACAGGCTTCTTTCGCAATGAACCAGACTTTCCGCGATCCCAATTCTTCGGCCCATCAGGTCGCAGCCATCAACGGCCTTGAAGACCAGCTTATCGACGCCGAAGCCGACAGCGTGCCCAAACTGCAGCCGCCAGTGCTTCCAAGCGCTGGCCGTTTCGTCCTCGGCGCCAGCCTCGTGCTGATCGCCTTCAACCTGCGCCCGCTGTTTTCCAGCCTCTCGGTATTGCTGCCGGAAGTGATGCGCGATACCGGCCTTTCGACCGCCGGCGCCAGCCTATTGACGACACTGCCCGTGCTCTGCCTTGGCCTGTTTGCGCCTTTTGCTCCGAAGCTGGCACAGCGCTTCGGTGCGGAACGCACTCTTCTGGGCGTCCTGCTTCTGCTGGCGCTCGGCACAGCGCTGCGCGGTTTCGGGCCCGTACCGCTGCTCTTTTTGTCGACATTCGCCGCTGGTGCTGCGATTGCCGTCGGCAACGTGCTGCTTCCCGGCCTTGTCAAGCGCGACTTCGCCGACAAGGCGGCGATCATGACCGGGCTCTATACCATGGCGCTATGCGCCGGGGCCGCCGGAGCCGCTGGCTTGACGCTCCCCCTGGAACACGGCGTTACCGGCTCGTGGTCCGGCGCGCTCGCTATCTGGGCGCTTCCCGCCTTTATCGTGCTGTTGATCTGGGCGCCGCAGGCGCTTGGCAGCAAGGCGCAGGTCAGGCATAGCGGCTTTCGTGTCGTCGGTCTCTGGCGCGACCGGCTGGCATGGCAGGTCACGCTGTTCATGGGGCTGCAGTCGGCGCTGGCCTACTGCATCTTCGGCTGGCTCGCGCCCATCCTGCGGGAGCGCGGCTTCGACCCGGCAACGGCGGGCGCCATCGTTTCCGTCTCGATCATGACCCAGGTCGTCACCTGCCTGCTGGTTCCATCCTTCGCCGTTCGCCGCAAGGATCAGCGGGTGATCAATGTCGCGCTGATAGCGGCCGCAGTGATCGCTCTGCTTGGCATTCTCTTCGCGCCGCCGTCGACGGTGATCTTCTGGGCCATTCTCCAGGGCTTCGGTCAGGGCGGGCTGATTGCCGTGGCGATGACGCTCATCGTGTTGCGCTCGCCGGATTCCCACATCGCCGCCCACCTCTCGGGCATGGCGCAAGGGGTTGGCTATGTGCTCGCTGCCATTGGCCCGCTGCTCGTCGGGCTCATCCGCGACTGGACGGGAAGTTTTGACCCCGCCGCCATCCTGTTCGTGGCACTCGGCCTCGGGGCCGCGATCATGGGCTTTGGCGCCGGTCGGGCGCTGCATGTCGGCGCACGGACGATCAAGATCGACGGCTGAATTCTATCCGCTCAGCCGTCGATCTTGCCTTTGCTCAAGAAGCTCGTTCCATTTCCGGCAGAGCATCGAAGAGATCGGCGACGAGGCCGTAGTCGGCGACCTGGAAGATCGGCGCCTCCTCGTCCTTGTTGATGGCGACGATGACCTTGGAATCCTTCATGCCGGCGAGATGCTGGATTGCACCGGAGATGCCGCAGGCGATGTAGAGATCCGGCGCCACCACCTTGCCGGTCTGGCCGACCTGCCAGTCGTTCGGGGCGTAGCCGGCGTCGACCGCCGCACGGCTGGCACCGACGGCAGCGCCGAGCTTGTCGGCAACCGGCAGGATCACTTCCTGGAATTTTTCCGACGAGCCGAGCGCCCGGCCGCCCGAGATGATGATCTTGGCCGAGGTCAGTTCCGGACGATCCGACGACGACAGTGCATCGGCGACGAAGCTCGACAGACCCGGGTTGGCGACAGCCGAGACGTTCTCGATCGCCGCCGAACCACCTTCAGCGGCAGACGCAAAGGAGGCGGTGCGCACGGTGATCACCTTCTTCGCTTCCGTCGTCTGCACCGTCTGGATCGCATTGCCGGCATAGATCGGCCGCTTGAAGGTGTCAGAAGAGACGACTTCGATGATTTCCGAGACCTGGCTGACGTCGAGCAGCGCTGCAACGCGTGGCATGACGTTTTTGCCGACTGAGGTCGCGGCCGCGACGATCGTGTCGTAATTGCCGGCAAGCGAGACGATGAGCGCTGCCAGCGGCTCGGCCAGGTTGTTGGCAAGCGAGGCGTCGTCGGCAACGAGCACCTTGGCAACACCGGCAAGCTTGGCGGCCTGTTCGGCCGCCGCCTTGGCGCCGGCGCCGGCGACCAGCACGTGAACGTCGGCTCCAGTCCCACTGGCGATCTTGGAGGCAGCCGTCAGCGCCTTGGCGGTCTGGTCGGAAAGGTGGTTGCTGTCGTGGTCAGCCAGAAGCAGAATGGCCATGATGAGATCTCCCTTTGCTGAACCTTAGAGGACGCCGGCTTCGACTTTAAGCTTCTCGACGAGCTCGGCGACCGACTTGACCTTGATGCCAGCCTTGCGGCCCGACGGCTCCTCGGTCTTCAGCACCTTGATGCGGGCTGCGGTGTCGACGCCGAAGTCGGCCGGCGACTTCTTGTCGAGCGGCTTCTTCTTCGCTTTCATGATATTGGGCAGCGAGGCATAACGCGGCTCGTTCAGGCGCAGGTCGGTGGTGACCACCGCCGGCAGCGTGATGTCGATGGTCTGCAGACCGCCGTCGACTTCGCGGGTCACCCTTGCTGTGCCCCCTGGCGCCTTGCCATCGCCGATCTCGACCTTGGAGGCAAAGGTGCCCTGGGCCCAGCCCAGCAGCGCCGACAGCATCTGGCCGGTCTGGTTCGAATCATCATCGATCGCCTGCTTGCCGACGATGATCAGCCCCGGCTGTTCGGCCTCTGCGACTTGCCTGACGATCTTGGCGACGGCGAGCGGCTCAACCTGGTCGTCGGTCTCGACGAGGATCGCCCGGTCGGCCCCCATGGCGAGCGCGGTCCGCAGCGTCTCTTCGGCCTTGGCCGGACCGACGGAAACGACGACGACCTCATCCGCCTTGCCGGCTTCCTTCAGCCTGAGCGCTTCTTCGACCGAGATCTCGTCGAACGGGTTCATCGACATCTTCACATTGGCCAGCTCGACACCCGAGCCGTCCGCCTTCACCCGGATCTTGACGTTGTAGTCAACCACCCGCTTAACCGTCACAAGTATTTTCATGGCCAACCCTTTCCGGCAATTTTCGTTATCTGCTCAGGACCGTTACATGCGCCCGCGCTTGGCTTCGGGATCGTAGGGCGATTCCGCAATGACGCGGGCCTTGCGCCTCTCACCGAGGATCGGGACCTTGAGTTCCGTTCCCGGAACGCCGAGTTCGACCGGCAGCAATGCGAAGGCGACGTCGTGGCCGAGCGTATAGGCATAGCCACCCGAGGTGATGCGCCCCACCAGCTTGCCGTGATGATAGACCCCTTCATAGATCAGCGCGCTTGCGCCATCGGTGTCGATCGCGATGGTGAAGGAGCGCCGGGAAATGCCCTCTTCCTTTGCCTTCGCCAGCGCATCGCGGCCGATGAAGTCGCCCTTGTCGAGCCGCACGAAACGATCGAGGCTGCTTTCCCAGGCGCTGAGCTCAGGGTTCATGTCGCGGTACATCGCCCGGTAGGACTTTTCGAGACGCAGTGATTCCAGCGCCTGCAGGCCGATCAATCTCAAGCCATGCGCTTCGCCGGCGGCAAGCAGCGCATCGAGCAAGTGGCGCTGGTAGCAGAGCGGGTGATAAAGCTCCCAGCCAAGTTCGCCTTCGTAGTTGACGCGCAGCAGGCGAACGTCGCTTGCGAGCCCCACTGTGCCCGATTGCACGCCAAACCACGGGAAAGCCTCGTTGGAGAGATCGATCTCGGTCAGCGATTGCAGCACTTCGCGCGCCTTCGGCCCGACGATGGTGAAGCAGCCGCGGTCGTTGGTGACGTTGCGAAGCTGCACGCTGCCGTCCTTTGGCAGAAGCTTCGACAGATCGTCGAAATTCCAGCGCTCTGCCCGCGGCGTCGAGATCAGGTAGAACAAACCGTCTTCCAGACGGGCAACGACATATTCCGCCTGCACACCGCCCTTCTGCGTCAGATGATGGCTGAGGTTGACGCGCCCTGTCTTCGGCAGGCGGTTGGCGAGAATGCCGTCGAGCCAGGCTTCAGCACCTGGGCCGCTGACCTCGAACTTGGTCATCGGCGTCATTTCGACAAGGCCGACGGCGTTACGCACGGCGTGAACCTCCTCGCCAACATATTTGCCCTTTTCGGTCCAACGCCAGCTGTATTGGTCCTTGGCCTCCACACCCTCAGGCGCGAACCAGTTGGGCATTTCCCAACCGTTGAGAACGCTCCAAACGGCGCCCTTCTCGGTCAGGCGATCATAGGAAGGGGCTGTCTTCTGCGGCCGCGCGGCCGGCATGTCCTGGCCGGGATAGTGCTGCTCGGCGTGGGTCCCCCAGGCCTCGCGCACCTTCTCGCGCGTCCAGTTCTTGTTGGCGTAGTCGCCGAAGCGGCGTGGGTCGAGCTCGGAGGTATCGAGGCTATTGCCGCCTTCGACGATGCGTTCGGAGAGGTAATAGCCGATCGCCCCGCCCCAGAGGATGCCGCCGGGCACGCCCTCGGCGATCCAGACATTGTCGAGCCCCCAGGCCGGGCCCACCAACGGCAGCTCGTCGGCCGTCATCTGGAACGGCCCGCGGACATTGGCCTTGATGCCGACGCGGCCGAGCGCCGGGACGAGGTCCATCGCCCGTTCCCAGTTCCAGGCAACGGAATCGAAATCCTCTTCGAGCAGGTCGGCGCCGAACCATTCCGGCACACCGTTTTCGGCAAACAGCTTCAGATGCTCGGTCTTCTCGTAGGGGCCGAACATCAGGCCGTCGCCCTCCTCGCGAAGATAGCCCTCGAACCCCTCGTCGCGCAGGATCGGCATCTCAGGCAGGCCCTGGCGCTTGCGCTCGATCACCTCAGGAACGGCATCGGTGATCCAGTATTGATGGACGATCGGGATCGCCGGGATTTCGAGCCCGAGCATGGCGCAGGTCTGGCGCGCATAGTTGCCGGTCGCCGAAATGATGTGCTCGCAGATGATCTCGCCCTGATTGGTCTTGATCTTCCACTCGCCGCTCGGCATGCGCTCGAAACCGCGCACCTCGGTGTTGAGATAGATCTTGGCGCCGCGATCGCGGGCACCCTTGGCCATCGCCTGCGTCACGTCGGCAGGCGCGATGTGACCGTCATCGGGATGGTAGAGTGCGCCCAGCATCTCCTTGTTGTTTTCAAGAAGCGGCCAGAGTTCGCGGGCTTCCGCCGGCGAGACGAGTTCGGCGCGAATGCCCTGAACCTCGGCGACGCTCATATAGCTCTTGTACTCGTCGAACCGGTCGCGGGTATTGGCGATGCGCAGCTGGCCGCATTTGTGCCAGCCGACATGCTGTCCGGTTTCGGCTTCGAGACCTTCGTAGATCTCGATGGTCTTGGCGATCATCCGGCCAATATTGATGCTGCGGGCATAGGAAGGAATGAGACCGGCAGCATGCCAGGTCGAGCCGGCGGTCAGTTGCGTACGCTCCAGGAGCGCGACATCGGTCCAGCCGCGCTTCGTCAGACCGTAGAGAATAGCTGCGCCGACGCAGCCGCCGCCGATGACAACGGCCCGAGCATGAGTTTGCATTGAGAGGTTCCCTTATGTGGAATTTTCAGCAACTTACAAACGGCGGGAGCGCTTGTAATCTTGCTAAAAATTGTCCGGGGGCATAACCTCAGTTTATGCATAGACTTCGCTCGCTCGTCCCCTCCGCCAACTATCTCTTCGTCTTCGAGGCCGCCGCCCGGCGGCAGAGCTTTACCGGCGCTGCGGAGGAGCTGAATGTCAGCCAGCCGGCCGTCAGCAAAACGATCCGGCTGCTTGAAGAGGCGACCGGCCTCAAACTCTTCCGCCGCGAACACGCCCGGCTGGAGCTGACAGCCGAGGGCAAGCGGCTTTATAAGGAAACGCAGGAAGCCTTCGATCACCTGCACATGGTGATCTCGTCGCTGAGGCAAAAACACTCGCGCGACATCGTGCGCGTCTCGTTCTCCGCATCCTTCGTGCAATTGTGGCTGCTGCCGCGGCTGAAAGCGTTTAAAGCGCAGCATCCGGATATCGCCTTGCGCATCGCCGAAAGCAGCCGTGACGACCAGGATCTGCTGGAGGAAGATATCGATCTGTCCGCGCGGCTCGGCACGGGCAAATGGCCAGGCATCCACGCCTGGCATTTCGTCACCGAGGAAGTGTGGCCGGTCTGCAGCCCGGCCTATCTGAGGGAACATGGGCCGATCGAGAGCCCGGCGGATCTGCTCAACCACACGCTTCTGCATTTCGAGGAGCGGCATCGCTCACGCGTGGGCTGGCGGGAATATCTCGAGCGCAACGAGGTCTCGGCCGCCAAGCTGACGCAGGATTTCGTCTTTACCGACGCGCTGAATTCGATCGAGGCGGCCGTGCTCGGGCAAGGGGTCGCGCTCGGCTGGAAGCATCTGGTGCACGACCACCTAAAGGCAGGCAAGCTCGTCTGCCCGATCCGGGCGAGCTATCACTCGGGGCAGAGCATTCACATCGTCATGCCGGCCCAACGCCCGCCGAAGCGGGGCACCGAGATCTTTCGCGACTGGCTGATGGAGCAGAACGCCGACGCCGACATCTTCGCCGACGAGGTTGGTTAGAAACGTTCGCCGACGAAGTGGGCTACCTGGGCTCCGGCCTCGTAATAGGCTTCCTTGAGACGCCGCATCGGCGGGTCGCTCGGGTCGGTGAGCGGCAACGGCAGCTCCGCTTCGGCGATCTCGCCCAGGATGTGCCGCGCCAGCACCCGACCGAACACCGTTCCAGGCGCAATACCGCGGCCGTTATAGCCGGAGAAGCCAACGACATTCGGTGCGAACCGGTGGAAGCGTGGCAATGCATTGGTGGTCATGCCGATCTGGCCGTACCATTCGCACTCGAAATCGACCTTGCCCAGTTGCGGGAAGAGCCGGCCAAGCGAACGCCGCGCCCAGGCCTTGTGAACGGCCGCACCGCCATTGCGCAAGGCGCCGACGCTGCCGAACACTAACCTGCCCGCCTTGTCCATGCGGAAGGACGAGAGGATTTCCTTGGTATCCCAGACGCCCTCGCGGTTGGGCAGAATGGTCGAGAGCAAGTCAGGTGCCAGCGGCCGGGTCGCGAGATTGAAATAGGGCAGATAGACCTGTTCGGTGCGCACCCTCTCCCAGGGGCCGGTGCTATAGGCATCGGTCGCGACGATGATCCAGTCCGCCGTCACGGACGCCCTTTCCGTTGCCACCTTCCAGCGGCTGCCGACGCGTTCGGTCGAGACGACCCGGCTTGATGTGTGCAAGACGACGCCGGCCCGCTGGGCCGCATGCGCCAGGCCGCGGACATAGGCGAGCGGCTGCAGTGTGCCTGCCCGCCTGTCGAGCAAGGCGCCGGCATAGGCGTTCGTGCCGATCCGTGCGGCCGTCTCGGCCGCATCGAGAAGCTCAACCGGCGCGCCGCGCTTTTGCCATTGCGACGCACGGTCCTCGATCTCCTTCAGGCCGGCATCGCCGACCGCGCAGTGCAGCGTGCCATTGCGTTCCAGCTCGCAGGCGATGGCGTGCCTGTCGATCAGGTCCATCACCACGTGCGGCCCGTTGCCGAGCAGATCGAGAAGACGCTCGCCATGGACCTCACCGAGTTCGCCCGGCAGATCGTCAGGCATGACCCACATACCGGCGTTGATCAGCCCGACATTGCGACCCGCGCCGCCAAAGCCGATCTCCGCACCCTCGAGTAGGATGACCCTGCGGCCGGCTTCCGCCAAATGCAGAGCCGCCGAAATACCCGTAAAGCCACCCCCGACGATCACCACGTCAGCAGATGCGTCGGCTGCAAGCGGACTGGTTATCGGCGGCTGGGGGGCGGTCTTTTCCCAAAGCCCATGGGAGCGGGGGTCGTTCAGCATCGTTCAGGTCCTTCGCGCGGGATATCGCTTCGTCTTTTCCCGCAACTTCCATCAATTATCACAATGATAACGTCGCCATCACTGTGTAAAGACCACCGTCCTGTGGCCGTTGACCATGACGCGGTTTTCCAGGTGCATCTTCACCGCCCGAGCCAGAACGCGGCTTTCGATATCGCGGCCGGTGGCGACGAAATCCTCGGCGCTCATCGCGTGGCTGACCCGCTCCGTCTCCTGCTCGATGATTGGCCCCTCGTCGAGATCCGGCGTGACATAGTGCGCCGTCGCGCCGATCAATTTGACGCCGCGCGCATGTGCCTGGTGATAGGGTTTGGCGCCCTTGAAGGACGGCAGGAACGAGTGGTGGATATTGATGATCCTGCCATAGAGCCGGTTCGACAGATTGTCGGAGAGGACCTGCATATAGCGGGCAAGGATGACGAGGTCGGCCTCGGTCTCGCGCGCCAGATCGATCAGCCGCTGCTCCTGTTCGGCCTTGTTGTCCTTCGTCACTTTCCAATGATGATAGGGAATGCCTCCGAGCTCGGCATTCCTTGCGCTGTCGTCATGGTTGGAGACGATGGCGACCACCTCGGCATTCAGCCAGCCGACGCGGATTTGGTAGAGCAGATGCAGCATCGCATGGTCGAATTTAGACACCATGACGATGATTTTCGGGCGTCGCGTTGCGTCGGCAACCGCGGCCCGCATGCCGAAGCGATCGATGGCCGGTTTCAGCGCCCGCTCGACACCGTCCCGCGACATGCCCACGGGTCCGGTAAAGGCGATGCGCATGAAGAAGCAGTTGCTCTCGACATCGCGAAACTGATTGCTTTCGACGATGTTACCGCCGATCGCCGCAAGCTCGGTCGTCACCGCTGCGACGATACCGGGCTGGTCGTCGCAGGCGATCGTCAGGATGAAAGAGGCAGCAGTGCCGGTCGATGTCAGGTTTGCGGGCATCACGGTCATGCCTCTTTCCTTTCGTGGTAGCGGTGGCGGACACGGCTCACCGGAGAGGTTCAATCCTTGGATTTCGGTTGGCCGAAAACATAATCGGAGACCTTGGGCAGAAAGGTCTCGCTGTAATACCCGCGCGGTTTTTCGCCGACCGCGACGCCGGCGTTGAGAATGCCGGCCTGGTAATCGTCGGTAAACAGCGAATAGGGGTAGACGGGTTCAACCGCGCTTGCCGCCTGCAGCTGCTGGCGCAATTCGGCGGGAATCGAAAAATCCAATGCCGCCAGGTTGTGATCGAGCTGTTCAATCCGGCTTGCGCCAATGATGGCGGCACCGACGCCTGGCTGCGTCACCACCCAGTTCAACGCGACCTGCGCCATGCTGCGACCGGTCTCGGCGGCGACCGCCTCGAGTGCGGCGACGATGCGCATGTTGCGCTCGGTAAAGAGGCCGAGGCCACTGCCGGAGGCGTCGAGCGAAAGCCGCCCCGCCGCCGGCTGGCCGGCGCGATATTTGCCGGAGAGCAATCCCATGGCGAGCGGGCTCCAGGCGGTGATGCCGAGGCCGAGCGTCTGGGCGAGCGGCACGAATTCGTTCTCGATGCTGCGCTCGGCCAGCGAATAGGGAAGCTGCAGGCAGATCGGCGGCGTCAGGGCATGAACCTCCGCCCGGGTCTGCGCGCGCGCGGCATACCAGCCTGGCACGTCGGAAAGCCCGGCATAGCGGATCTTGCCGGCGCGCACGAGATCATCGAGTGTCCGCATGACCTCTTCGGCTGGCGTGATCCTGTCCCAGGTGTGCAGCAAATAGAGGTCGATGTAATCCGTCTTCAGCCGCCGCAACGAAGCGTCGACAGCACGCATCAGGTTCTTGCGGCCGTTGCCGCCGGCGTTCGGATTGCCAGGCTCCAGGCTGTTGGAAAACTTGGTCGAGATCACCACCCGGTCGCGGATGCCTGCCTCGGCCACGAATTTGCCGATCAGCTCCTCGCTGACACCGGCCGCATAGGAATCGGCCGTGTCGATGAAATTGCCGCCAACCTCGAGGTAGCGGTTGAAGATCGCGCGCGCGGCGTCCTCGTCCGATCCCCAGGAACCGCCGATACCGCGAATGCCGCCATTGCCAAAGGTCATCGTTCCGAGCGCGAGCCGACTGACCCGCAACCCCGAACGGCCGAGAAGGTAGTAGTGGTCCATGGACATCGGTTATTCCTGATTTGTCTCGCGCCCTGCCCTCGGCCCCGGTCACATGCGGCCGTGATAGCTCCTGCGCGCGACGCTTTGCTGGACGTGGTTGATCATCGTTACGAAGTCGAAGACCGGTCGATCGGTCGCCGCCTGCACCGCATGAGCGTAAGGCGGCAGATCGCTGCATTCGAGCAGAATAGAGCGAACACCCGGGTTATCCTCCACGAGCTTGCGAGCGACCTCTGTGACCTCTCGCTCGATCTGCGCGCTGTCGAGCGTGCCCTTTTCTTCGAGAATGGCCTCGCGAAACTCCTTCTGCCCTTCCATGCCGGCAATCGCGAGCGGGACATGCCCCGGCACGTTGCTCGCCTCGAAGTGGCGAGGCGTCAGCCGGCTAGCATTGGCCGTGATGATGCCGACACTGCCGCCGGCAGCCGCATGCATGAACGGGATCTGCATCAGGCTCGACAGAAACACCGGGATATCGACGGCGGCCGCGACCTCCTCCTGGAAATAGGCCATGAAACCGCAGGCCCCGGTGATCGCCTTGACGCCGCGGTTCTGCAACTCGACAGCCGCTTCGATGAAGACGTCGCGAAGTGCGGGATCGCGCTGGTTGAGCAATCGGTCGATCGAGGCCCCACGGACCTCCTGAAAGCGGACCGGAAAGTCATAGGTCGTGGCGTTGCCGACATTGCCGGGCACGCAAGGATATGCCGCATCGAGGATCAGGATGCCGATCGACTCTCCATACCACGACTGCGTCCTCCGCGTGACTGAGTGGACAGTCATCGTCTTGTCTCCGATATCAAATTGTTCTCAAATCGGCATGCCCGCCGAGGGGAACGGGAGCCTGTAGCGGCTCCCGTATATGGCCTTACTGGACCAGACGCGGCGCGCCGGTTTCGGCGGCGGTGCCATCGAGGCCGTAGGACTTCAGGACGTTGACGATGGTGCCGTCCGCATGCATCGCCTCGATCTGCGCATCCAGGGCAATGCCGAATTCCTTGGCGTTGAAGGAATAGGGGAATGCGGCTTGAGCGGCCTCCTTGGTCGCCCTGACCCGATCGTCGGAGGCGGCAACCTTGACCTTGACGTCCTTGAGCGCACCGCTCTTTTCAGCGACGACGCCTGTCGAGTAACCGTCCACTGCCACGTCGATACGGCCGGAGAAGAGATCCTGCTGCATGTTGACCGAGTTCGGATAGAGCTTCAGCTTGGAGCCGAGCATCGTCTTCAGGTCCGTGACCCAGAGATAGCCCTGCACCGTGCCGACCTGCTTGTTTTCGAGGTCGCCGACATTGACGACGCCGTCCTTGGAATAGATCGCCATCTGGTCGGTATAGAGCGGCGCCGAGAGGTTCATGACCTTGGCGCGCTCGGCCGTGCGATACCAGTCGCCCGTGGCGATATCGGCCTGGCCCGAAAGCACGTATTGGATGGCGGCGGCCGGATCGACGGCAATCGCCTTCACCTTCAGGCATTCGCGCTTGGCGAATTCCGCGGCGATATCGCCGTCGATGCCCTTCATGTTACCGCTGTCGTCGAGATAGGAATGCGGGACGTAAGTTGTGACGGCAACCGTCAGCGTGCCCTCTTCGATCGTGGCAAAGGTGTGCTTCGGTGTGCAATCCTGGGCAAGCGCCACTTGGCCCGAAACGAGGACGCCGGCGATACCGGTCAAAAGAAGGCGGGTTTTGGTCGTGAACGAAGTCATGCCTGAATGCCCTTTCGTGGTGTTGGTTCAGCGTTGCGCATAGGAACCGGCGCGCTTTTCGACATGGCTGACGAGCAGAGCGGCGGGGATGGAGATCGAGGCGTAGAGAACGCCGGCGGCAAGCAGCGCCGGGAAATAGCGGAAGGTATTCGAGCCGATTTCATAGGCACGGCTGACGAGTTCCGGCAGCGCGATGGTGAAGCAGAGCGACGTGCCCTGGAAGATCAGGATCGAGAAGGCGAGCAGCGCCGGAAGTGCGACACGCAGCCCCTGCGGCAGCAGCACGTAGCGCAAGGCATCCAGTCGATTGAGCCCGATTGCGACGGCCGCCTCTCGCTGGCCATGCGGGATCGACTGTAGGCTGGCGCGAATGATCTCACTGGTATAGGCGCCGGTGTTCCAGGCGAGTGCGATGACGGCTGCGGTAAAGGAGCCAAGCGTCAGGCCGGTCGTCGGCAGGCCGAAATAGATGAACTGCAGCAGCACCAGCGCCGGCGCGCCACGCCCGACTTCGACCAGGAACAGGGCGATTATTTTCGTCAGCCGGCTCTTGGCGAGAACGCCAAGCGCCAGCAGCAGCCCGAACGGAATGCCGATCAAGAGACTGAGCGCGGTCACCTGCAGGCTGATCGAGAGGCCCGACAGGAGATCGGGAAGCCAGGCGGAAAGTTCTTCGTAGCTCGGCAACATCAGCGGGCCACCTTTGCTTGCAGATAGCCGTCAGCGACGCGCGACAGCCAGGCGACCGGCAGGCTCAGGAGGATGTAGAACATGCCGACCAGAGCGAAGACTTCGAGACCGCGGAAAGTCAGCTGCGACAGCTGGTTGCCCTGGAAAGCCAGCTCGCTGACGCCGATGGTCGAGGCCACGGCCGTCTCCTTCATCAGGCCGATGAGGTAACTCGCCGCCGAAGGCAGAGCGACGCGAAAGGCTTGCGGGGCGACAACGTCCGTCAGCGTGTACCAGCGGCCAAGGTTCAGCGCCGACGACGCCTCCCATTGGCCGAAGTGTATCGAGGCCAACGCGCCGCGGTAGATTTCCGCCATGTTCGCGGCCGCGATCAGCCCCAGCCCGGCCAGCGCCGCATTGAAAGGGCTGATCGGGAAGACGCTCATTCCCAAGCCGAAGAAGATGATGAACAGCCAGAGGATCGGCGGAATGCCGCGCACGATCTGGATGAACACCATGGCCACGAACCGCAGCGGCAGGATGCGGCTCTGCCTGGCCGCCACCAGCGGAACCCCGAGCACGGCGCCGGCCAGGAAGGCGCCGAGCGTCAAGGCGGCCGTCCAGGGAAGCCCGCGCAATATGGTGAAGAGGTCGGCCGTGCTCATCGGTCGTGCACCGCCCGAAGGAAGCGCTTGGTGCGCTCCTGCTGCGGATTGCGCATGACGTCTGCCGACGGCCCCTTCTCGATGATCTTGCCGTCGGCCATGATCATCACCGTGTCGGAAACATTCTCGGCAAAGCTCATTTCGTGGGTGACGACGATCATCGTCATGCCGGTCTCGGCCAGTTCCCGCATGACGGCGAGGACTTCGAGGCCGAGTTCGGGATCGAGCGCAGAGGTCGGCTCGTCGAAAAGCATGACGTCTGGATCGAGCGCAAGCGCTCTGGCAATGGCGATGCGCTGCTGCTGGCCGCCGGAACAGCGGCCGGGATATTGCTCCGCCTTGTCGGCCAGGCCGACGCGCTTCAGCAGTTGCATCGACCGTTCGTCGGCACTCCTGCGGCTGCGTCCGAGAACGCGCTCCTGCGCCAGGCTGACATTTCGCAGCACGGTCATATGCGGAAAGAGGTTGAAGGACTGGAAGACCATGCCGACGCTGCGGCGCAAGGTCGAAAGCTCCGATCGCCCGGCGGGGGCGGCCGCGTTGAGCGAGATGTCGCCGATGGACACATGCCCACCATCCGGCGGCTCTAGGTAGTTGATGCAGCGCAGCAGCGTGCTTTTGCCGGATCCGCTCGGCCCAATGATCGCCAGCACTTCTCCTGGCATCACCTCAAGGTCGATGCCGTCGAGCACCGTGTGGTTGCCGTAGTGCTTGCTCAGCTTGTCGAGCTTGATCAGCGGCTTCCGCGCCTGGCCTTTTGCGGATGGCACCCCTTTGGCAGCCAGAGCATCGTCCTCAGTCATTGTCGGTTTGCCACTCCCCAAGTGCAAGACAGCGCCATCCATGACGATTTCGCTCCATTGCAGGCACGGATCGACCCTGCGCCGGGCAGGCCGCGTCCTGTCGCTGAATGTGTTTGATGTTTGCCGTGCGCCGCGGGGGCGAACGACAGTCGTTCCCGTTCTTTTGTTATGGATCACCATAACGATTCGGCGCCGGCTCGGCAGACGACAAAAATTGCAGAGCGGCATAACCTGGGGTTATGACTTTAGTGAGGGCGTTTCGCTGCCTTCTGCGAAAACCGATCGAATGCGTGAGGTGCCAGGCGTTTGCTCGATGCGCCAAGCCTTTGGGGCGTCATGCCCGTCCAACCAAAAATGGTTAATGCTGACGATCGCCGCTGTTGGCAAGATAACACTATTTTAGCCATGACAGATGAGCAAAGCCATCAGATCGCTAGATATCGCTATGCTCACCGAGTCGCTCAAAAATTGCCTGCGCCGTCCGCAAGTGATAGAAAGGGCCGCAAAATTGCAACCGGGCAGGGAAGACGCTGGTGCCTTTACACGCAGTCCGAACCACTGGCTTTGATGACCGGCCACACCACTTGCGAGCAGCATTGACTGTGCGATAGCTATGCATGAGGACCGACTGAATTAGAGCGCGACACCGTTCTCGCCACTTGGATAGCTCGAGCGATGCTCGCGGGCGGTTCAAACGAAACCGCAACGGAAAGGGAAAGGGTAGGATGTCAAGCACTGACTCGACGTTGTCTGCTGCATCTTCCGTGGACGAGACCGTCCTTGGCAACACGGACGAAGTCATCTCTGTCTATGACGAGGCTCTTCATCTCGTGGGATCCTCGGTTGCTCTTCAACGGGCCTACGAGGTGGCCGGACTGGTCGATGCGACGCTCTGGCATGTCTACCCCGAACTGCTGGAACCGGCCTCGAAGGCAATGGCTGAATCCGTTCTTGCCAATGGCGTTCCCCGCAGCATCGAAATCATCGACGGGCCCAATCGTTCACGACGAACCCTGCTCCTCTTTCGCGCTGGGAACGGCGTCGGCGTCATAGAGACGGATGGGGCATCGGTGAGACGCGAAGTCGCGAGCCAGGGCGAGAATGAACGTGCGTTACTGCTTCATCAGGCGACCCATGATGCCCTGACCGGCTTGCCCAACCGTCGCCAGTTCAGCGATGACCTGCGAAGCGTATTGCCGGCGATCCATGAGAAGAAGCCGGCGCTGATGCAGATCGACCTCGACGACTTCAAGCCGATCAACGATACGCTCGGACACGGCGCTGGCGACGCAGTGCTCCGGATGGCAGCCGAGCGTATCCGCAGCGTGTTGCGCGACGGCGAGGTTGCCTACCGGCTTGCGGGAGACGAATTCGCGATCATCCAGCGCGACGCCGATCAGCCCATGGAAGCCGAGCGCTTGGCCGAAGCGGTGGTCAATGCTTTCAAGGAACCTTTCACGGTCGACGGCATCTCGGCCTTTGTCGGTGCAAGCATTGGCATTGCCATTGCGCCGCCCGACGGAAACGAGGGCGAACAGTTGATGAAGGCTGCCGACATCGCTCTTTATGCAGCCAAGAAGGAAGGCCGGGGCCGCGCCAAAACCTTCAGCCGCTCGATGCTGATCGTCCTTGAGCAACGGGAAATGCTGCGCCGGAGCCTGCGCACTGCACTCCGGGAAAACCAGTTCTCCATCGAGTACCAGCCGCTGGTCAGACCGCCCTTTGAGATCGTCGGCTTCGAGGCTCTGGTGCGGTGGCGTCATCCGCTGGTAGGCATCATTCCGCCCAATGTCTTCGTGCCGATGGCCGAGGCCGATGGGCTGATGAGCGATATCGGCCAATGGGTGCTGGAGCAGGCCTGCCGGCAGGCAACCACATGGCCCTCGCATTTCACTGTGGCCGTCAACCTGTCTCCGGCGCAGTTCCTGCACGACGGTTTCACCGATCGCGTGTCGCAGACACTTGATATGGTGGGCTTGCGGGCAGATCGGCTCGAACTGGAAATTACCGAATCGGTTCTTCTCGAAAAGACCACCAACAATCTCGACACACTCAACACCTTGAATGTGCTCGGTATTCAGATTTCTCTCGACGATTTCGGCACCTATTATTCGTCGCTGAGCTATCTCAAGAACTTCCCGTTCGACACGATCAAGATCGACCGCTACTTCATCAAGGATCTCGAGAACGACGAGAAGAGCCAGGTGATCGTCCGCTCGATCATCGCGCTCGCGCACGGTCTGGGAATGGCGGTAACCGCGGAGGGCGTCGAAACCCGTGCCCAGGCCCTGTGGCTGGAGCGCGAAGGCTGCGATCGCTTGCAGGGTTATTTCCTCGGCGTTCCCATGCCGCCCAACGCGATCGACAATTATTTGCGCCAGTCAGCGACAATGGAAATTTCGTAGCACAGCTGGGACATGCCAACGGTCGGGTCGGCCGACGGCGCTAAAGCCGCCCGGACCGCTTAGAAGTTTGCGTGCCTTGTAAATCAGTTTAGAAGTGCCTGTGGGCAGTGGCAAAGTTCCACAGATGGAGGACAAAACAGCATGGATGTCGGCAGCAGTGTTCCAGCTGAAGCGGTTTTCGAGCCCTTGCTCCAGTTCGAAATGGAGATGGGTACATTTCTTTCAGAGTGGCAGCATTGCGACCATCTCTCCACCTATCTGGCCCGCATGATCAGCCACAACAGGGCCGATCCGGTGCGGCATTCGAACTTCTTCTCCTCGGCGCTCAACGAACTGCTCGAGGTTTCCTTCCGCGGCGGCTCGTCCAGCGGTCACATCGGCCTCGCGATCTATCGAAACGGGCCGACGGAACGGGTTCAGATCACGTTTCCCTGCCCGCCCGGACAGATTCCGTTCTACCGTGAGGCCGTGTCGAAGATCGATCGCAGCGATGCGCATTCCCGTTATCTCGATGCCATCTCGACCGACATGGCGCCCAGCCGCGAATCCATCCTTCTTGATCTCGCCATCAATTTCGATGCGAGCATCCGCATCGAGGAAAACACGTCGCCCGCAGTGACACTGATCGTCGACCTGCCGCTGGAAGGGCTCGTGAGTTGAGCGTCGCAGGCCTTTCCCCCAACTTCAAGATGGCGTTCGACGCCAACAGCCAGGTGTTTTCGCTCGCCGGCATCATCCGGCCGAGGTCGGTCGACGAGATCGCCGATAGCATTGCCATGCTCAAGCAGGCGATCGACGACGTACGCGGCGTGCTCTACGTCGACGTGAAACGCCTGATCCAGATGAACAACACCGCCTTCCACGCCTTCGTGCGGGTTGCCCTCGATGCGTGCCGCGCACGCGCCGATTTGCGCGTGGTGATCGTGACGTCGAGCGTCGTCGGCTGGACCACGCGGATGTTCGCACATCTCAACCAGATCGAACCGCAGATTACCGTCGAGGTCTACGATTCGACGTTCTACCCCGGGCAGAGCTTCGTCGAAGACACGAGCTTCATTCCTGTCCTCCGCGCGCAGACGAAAATGACCTGGCGCCACGAGCGTTCGATCCTGCCGCGCCACGGCATGCGGCCCGGCATCGCCATGGCCGACATCTGCTGCGGCATCGGCGATTTCGCCGTGCTCGCGCAGAAGGAGTTTCAGCCGGCGCGGATCGTCGCTCTCGACCACTCGAAGCCGAGCCTCGCCTATGCCCGCAAGGTGGCGGCGGACTTCGGCGTGACGGGTATCGAATATACCTACGGCGACGCGTCGGAGATGCTACTCGAGGACAACCAGTTCGACTTCGTGACCTGCCGGCATTCGCTGCAGATCTTCAATCAGCCGGAGCTGCTTCTCAAGGAGCTCTATCGGATCGTGAAGCCGGGCGGCCGCGTCTACATCACCAACGAGAAGAACTCGCACTGCCTCGGCGAGCCACGGGCGCAAAGCATCCAATGGACCTACAATGAGCTCGCGAGGCTTTTGAGCCATTTCGAGATGGATGTGGAACTAGGGCCAAAGAGCCGCCGCTATCTCGCCGACGCGGGCTTCGACGACATCCTGGTCGAATCCTTCATGGTCACCAATCTGGACGGTGCCCCACAGGATTTCGCCGACGTCATCGCCGGCTGGGAGAAGATGTTTGCGGCAATGGCGGCGAGACACGGCGAAGCGCCCGAATTCATTGACCGTTTTCGCCAGGGCTTCCGGGATCACATCTTCGCGGCACTGCATCCGAAGGGCTATGCAGGCTGGCCGATCTGGGCAGCGTCCGGGCGCAAACCACTATGAGCGAAAGCAATGTCCAACGTCCCCGGTTCGGTTTGAGATCCTTTCGCGCCAAGTTCGTGCTGGTCGTCGGCAGCGCCGTGCTCTTCGACCTCCTGCTAACAGGCGGCCTGGCGCTCTGGAACGTTCAAAGATTGTCGCGCGACGCGACGACGGAGGTCGGGCAGGGCCTGCAAAAGGCAAACGAAGATTACATGCTCACCTACGCGGAATCGACGGCCGCGCGGGTTGATCTTCTGCTCGGCCAGGTTCACGCCGACGTCGCCACGCTCGCGGGCGTGCTCCAGGCGCAGATCGACCGCCCCGTGCGCAGGTCCGACGTCGGAGAGGCACTGGCGCGGCACGCACCAGAATCCGTTACCGTGGCTTACGATTCCAAAGGTGGATGGGCGCAGAACCTTCCGGGACCGCTCTCGAGCGTCAGCGTTTGGAGCTATCTCCTTGGCCCCGACCACCGGCCGCTACCCGAGGTGCAGACCGATATCGAGAACAGCGCCGTTCTCGATCTGGTTGCTCCCGCCCTGCTTGCGCACGGCCGCTCCAAACTGCAGATGTACTACGTCGGACCAAAGGAGCGGCCGATCTTGCGGATGGCGCCCTATGCCGATCAGGCGCAGACGTTCGACCGTCTCTACCCCGGTCACAACGAGGCCAACTTCTGGAACTTCTTCTTCCCCGGCCTCTACGAGTCCTGGGAGGGATGGGCGAAGGATCCGAGCCTCAGGCCCGTTGCAGCCGATAGCACGCAAACGGCACCTTATACGGATGCCGCCACGGGGAAACTGATCGTCAGTTTCTTCCAGCCGCTCTGGACCCGCGACCGCAAGGGTGTCGCCGGAGCGGCCGGAACCGATATCACGCTCGACCAGCTGGCCGAGGTGGTGCAGAACGTCAAGGTCGCCGAGACCGGCTTCGGCTTCCTGGCGATGTCCGACGGCAACGTGCTCGCTATCAACCCGGCCGGCGAAAAGACGATCGGCCTGCAGACGTCAAGCGATACCGGCACCCAGGGCGTGACCGGTGCGGACCGCTCGCTGCGCAAGAGTGCCCAAGCCGCCATCGCGCAATTGCCGCTGGGGCAGGACGGCGTGATCCAGCGTGTCATGCTCGACGAAGCCGGCGAGAAGGTGCCCTATCTCGTTCTCCTGAAGCAGTTGCAGGCGGAGAATTTCTGGGTGTCTGGCCCAGTGCGCAAGGAGACCATGTCGCTCGGCATCGTCGTCCCCGAGCGGGAAATCTATGCCTCGCTGTTTGCAGCGCAATCCGGCATCTCGCAGGCGGCCAACCGCATCCTGGCCTATCAGATCCTGGCGCTGCTTGCGTCATTGCTGTTCGTGACGGCGGCGGTGTTCGGTATCTCCAAGCGCGTGACCGCCGGCATCAGTGCGCTTGCCGGCGCCGCCAAGCGCATTCAGGCGAAGGACTATTCGGTCCGGGTGCCTATCTCGACGCGCGACGAGGTGGGCGAAGCAGGCACGGCCTTCAATCGAATGGCCGAGGAAATCAGCTTCCACACCGAAAACCTTGAGCACCTCGTCGAAGAGCGCACGAAGCAGATCGAGGAAGCCAATCAGCAGATCTCGGCCTTGAACGCGCAGCTGCGCAGCGAGAACCTGCGGCTTGGTGCCGAGCTGGCGGTCGCCCGACAAATCCAGATGATGGTGTTGCCGAAGGTCAGCGAGCTTGACGAGATCGCAGATCTGGAAATTGCCGCCTATATGCGCCCCGCCGACGAAGTGGGCGGCGACTATTACGATGTCCTGCGCGATGGCGCGCGGCTGAAGATCGGGATCGGCGACGTCACCGGCCACGGCCTTGAAAGCGGCGTGCTGATGCTGATGGTCCAGTCGGTCGCGCGCGCCTTGCAGGAAGCCGGCGACATGGATCCCTCACAGTTCCTCAACCGCTTGAATCGCGCGATCTACAAGAACATCGTGCGCACCAACACCAACAAGCATCTTTCCCTCGCATTCCTCGACTATGAGGGCGGCCGTCTGACGCTTTCCGGGCAGCACGAGGAGCTTATCGTCGTTCGCAACAATAAAGAGGTGGAGCGCATCGATACGCTGGATCTCGGCCTGCCGATCGGCCTGGAATCGGACATCTCGCGTTTCGTCGCCACGCGCGAAGTGGCCTTTGCCCGCGGCGACATGATCATTCTGCACACCGACGGTGTGACGGAAGCGGAAAATGCCGCTGGCGAGCTGTTCGGCATTGAGCGGCTTTGCGACAGTGCCCGGCAATTTTACGGACGCAGCGCCGAAGATGCGAAATCAGGTATCATCGAGGACCTGATGGCGCATATCGGCAAGCAGAAAATACACGACGACATTACGCTCGTCGTCATGAGACACAGGTGAGCAGATGACGACTTTGTACGGACCGGCGGACCTCACCAGGCGCGCCAACGAGAGCGTGACGCGGCTGCGCCTGTACGACGGCCAGCTCAATCTAAGCTGGAGACATTGCGCCCTCGCCTCGGATTTTGTCGCCGAGCTGATCGCCATGCGCTACCGCGCCTCGCGCAATGCCTACAAGGAAGTCCGCCACAACATCGGCTATCTGACGAATGAGCTGGTCGAAAACGCGGTCAAGTTCCGTGCCGCGGGCGGCATCGTGGTCGAGGCCTCTATCGACGACAGCAATTTCCGTGCGAAGGTGTCGAACTTCGTCGATGGCGAGACTGCGGCGCGCTTCCAGGATCTGCTGTCCGAGATCACCACGGGCGATCCGGGCGATCTCCTGATCGAACGTATTGAAGCCAACGCAATTGGTACCGGCAAAAGCGGATCTGGACTTGGTCTATTAACACTCATGAGCGATTATGGCGTTCGTTTCGCGTGGGTTTTCGGACCCAATGGCGACGGCGGCGGCATTGCGCTCGAGACCTATGCCTCGATCCCCGTCCCCGATATCTCGAACTGATGAGCAGGTGAATATGGAAATCAAGGACGAGGACTACCGCGTTTGGTCCGAGGGCAACGACATCCACTTCGAGGGAACCATGCGGCTTCCCGGCACGGAAGCCTATGCCCCGATCTTCTCGCTCGCCATGGGCGTGCTTGAGGCCGAGCCCGACCGCATGACGATCGACCTGGCGGAATTGCAGTTCCTGAACTCGTCGGGGATCAACCTGCTCGCAAAACTGACGATCGAGGCCCGCAACCGGCCGAACGTGCAATTGACGGTGCGCGGAACCTCCGAGATCCCGTGGCAGTCGAAGTCGCTGCCCAATCTCAAGAAGCTTCACCCCGGCATCGACCTCAGGCTGAACTGAGGCTGACGCCGGCACAATGGCGAACAGGGGACCTGCCCGACGTCACCTGACAAGATCGACCGGTGCTTTCCGGTCGATCGTTCATTCGCCGCTGCCGATAAGGACAACGGGACGGGCGGCCATCATCCCCCGATGCACGGCAGACCGGTCGGAGCGATGAGATGAGCATCGCAAGAAAACGGAAATCTGTTTCGCCAAGAGCCGCCTTAAGCGCAAAGTCGGCGTCCATGGCAGCGAATTCGCCGACGTTCGAGCACATCGTCACCGATGTCAACGAGACGTTTCTTTGGCGTCTGGACGATTACCCCTGGGAGCGCAACGTCTGGAATTTCCATCCGGAGATCGAGATCCACCTGTTGCGGAAATCCACGGGCATGGCATTCGTCGGTGACCACATCGGGGAGTTCTCACCGGGCTACCTGACGGTCATCGGCAGTAATCTTCCGCATGATTGGGTAACGGCAACGGCGCCCGGCGAGGTGATCGAAGGCCGTGACATCGTCATCCAGTTTCATCCCGACCGGATTCGGCAAATCACCGGCGCCCTGCCCGAATTCGCACAGCTCGAGGATTTCTTCGCGCGAGCGGAGCGAGGACTCGTCTTTCATGGAGACGCACGCGCCAAGGGCGGCGAACTGATCGAGCGCATGGGCAGCGTCAAGGGCTTGTCACGGCTTTCTCTGTTCGTCCAGTTGCTTGACCTTCTCGTCAACACGCCGGAGCACGAGGTGCTGTCGTCGCCCGAATTTGCGCCTAAGCTGGACGCGGAATCGCTCGACGTGCTCCGTCGATCGCTGGCCTACATCTACGAGAATATCGCCACCGACATCCACTTGACCGATGTCGCAGCCATGGCCGGAATGAGCGATACGGCCTTCTCGCGCTTTTTCCAGAAGAATACCGGCAACAGCTTCACCGACCACGTCAACAAGCTGAGGATCTGGCAGGCCTGCAAGCTACTCGCCGAAAGCGATATGCCGATTACCGACATCTGCTTCGAAGTTGGCTATCTCAACATCTCCAACTTCAACAGGACCTTCCTGCGTCATCACCGGATGACACCCTCAGCGTACCGCCGTTTGACGGGGCAGCGCCGCACCTCGCGCGGCTGAGCTCTCCTCTCCGCCGCAACCCTACGAACAATGAACCAATGCTTGGTCTTGAGCCTAGACGGGGTATTTTCTCACATATTTCGCATTAAAGTATAGATTAGACGCATCGCGGGCGCTAGTTCACCTGTCGATAGCGCCTATGATGGTGACCAGCGAAACGGTTCGCTATCAAAGAGACACGTGCCTGATCTGAGGAGTTTCCGGCGCGCGTTATGACCTTGGGGAGGTCCATCACATGAGAAAAGCCAGAACGCTCGTTTCGAGCATCGCCTTCGCATGCCTTCTTTCCAGTACCGTATCCACTATTGCACTCGCCGCCGAATGCACGGACACGATCAAAGTGCTCGCCCAGCCGCGCGACGGCCTGACATTGCTTGAGGATTACAAGGCCGAGTTCGAGAAGCTCAGCGGTGGGGCGTCTTTCGAGATCGACTACCTCAACGAAAACGATCGCCGCGCGAAGACGAAGGCCGACGCTTCGACGATCGGCAAATACAACGTCTACTACATCGACGAGGCCAACGTCGCGCTGTTCGCTTCGGCCGGGTGGGTCGCACCGCTGATGGACTATTATCCCGCGGATTACGACTACGCCGACTTCGATCCGGGTCGCCAGAAAGTCGCCACCTATGACGGCAAAGTCTGGTTTGCTCCGATCACCGGCGGCGGCGACCTCATGGTTTACCGCAAGGACCTGCTTGAAGCGGCAGGCATAGCGCCGCCGAAGACGCTTGATGAATACATCGCCGCGGTGAAGAAGCTCAACCAGCCCGACCAGGGCATCTACGGCACGGCCCTTCGCGGCCAGCGGGGCTCCGGCGCGAATGTGTGGCGCTGGATGCCCTTCTTCAAAGGCTTCGGCGGAAACTGGTTTGACGGCAAGACGCCTGTCTTCGACAGCGAACAGGCGGTGAAGGCCACCGAGACTTACCTAGAGCTCTTCAAGTATTCCGCGCCCGGCAGCCAGACTGGTGGGTGGGATGAGGCGGTCGGCGCCTTCACTTCCGGACAGGTGGCAATGCTGATCGAATCCACGCCGCTTGTCGGCATGGCGATCGATCCCAAATCGTCCAAGGTCGCCGGCAAGGTCGGTTATCTACCGCCGCCGGCACCGTTGACTGGTGGTGGATACGGGCATGGTCTGGCGATCGGCGCAAAGGCCAACAAGGACGAGATCTCCAAGGCCTGCGCCGGTCTGTTCATCGCCTGGGCGACGTCGAAAGAAAACGAGAGCCGGAGGCTTGAAGCCAATCAGTTCAGCGAACTCAACCGCACCAGCATCATGACGAGCAAGAAGTTCGCCGAACTCTACGGACCGGATCTCGGCCAGGCGCTGGCCGATACGGGCAAGGTCACCGCCGTCAACTTCTGGCAGAACCCGCAATGGCCCGACCTCGGCGACCGCTGGGGCATCATCCTGGAAGAGCTGATCACCGGCACCCGCACCGACATCAAGGACGGTCTCGACGAACTCAACGGCTTTGCCAAGGACCTGGTGGCGCGCAGCCAATAGTGGCCCCGCACGACCGATCGCTCCGGCAAGATGCCCCTCTTGCCGGAGACGTCCCAGCCCATCGGAAGCGCACCCGCGCCTTGCCGCAGGATGTCTACCTCATGAAGCAGAAAAACAGTTTGCCGGCCATCTTCCTGACGCCGGCCATGATGATCCTGGCCGTACTCGCGCTCGTTCCGACGGTTTACGCGATCTACATCTCGCTGCAGAACCGAGAGCTGAGCCGCCCGGATGGCGACTTCGTCGGCCTCGCCAATTACATCGATCTCTTCTCTGACCGTCGCTTCATCAACGCGATCGGTGTGTCGTTGACATGGGAAGCGGTGACGGTGGGCATGACGTTGATCGTTGCAGTCGGCCTCGGCATATTGCTGTTCGAATGTGCCTCGCCGCGCATGCGGAACATCCTAGCCCTGCTCTTTCTGATGCCGGTGATCCTGCCGCGTGTCTCGGCGGCTTTTGTCTGGAAGTTTGCGTTTCATCCGCTCTACGGCATTGCCACCTACCCCTACAAGGCCATCACCGGCCAGCCGCTCGACCTGTTGTCCAATCCGGCAACCGCGCTTGCGACCGTGGCCCTGGTCGACGTCTGGCAATGGGGGCTGTTCTTCTCGGTCATCGTGCTCAAACTTCTGCAGACTTTGCCTCCGCAACCTTTCGAAGCCGCACGCCTCGACCATGCCCGCACCTGGGAAACCTACACTCACATCGCCATTCCGATGCTGAAGGCGCCGCTGATCTCGCTGGCCTTCGTCAAGATGATCGAGTCGCTGCGCGCCTTCGATCTGATCTACGTCATGACGCGCGGTGGACCCGGCATCACGACGGAAACGCTCGACATGTACGCCTTCTCGCAAGGCTTCATCGAGTCCGGACGAATTTCCTACGCATCGAGCATGGCCGTCCTGATGATGATTGCCACGTCCATCGTCTTCACCTTCATCTGGAAGAGGGTTCAGTGATGAGCGCGCGCAAGCTGGGCCGCCTCGTCGGCCGCATTCTTCTCCTGGTGGCCGCGTTCTCCGCCGTCTTCCCCGTCTTCTGGACATTGCTCAACGCTTTCAAGAACCGGGTCGACATCGTCACCCCGACACCGCTGTTCATCTTCACGCCGACGCTTGACAACTTCGCCTATGTGCTTGGCCGCGAGAGCGTCTTTGCCGGACTGATAAACTCGCTGATCATCTCGGGCGCATCCGTTTTGATCGGCGCGCTTTTGGGTCTTCCCGCTGCCTATGCGATTGCGCGTTATCCCAATCGCTGGTCGCGCGACGTCCAGTTCTTCGTGCTTTCGCTGCGCTTCCTGCCGCCGGTGGCGATCGCTATCCCGCTGATGGTCATCTGGCTCGACTTCGGCCTCTACGACACGCGCCTCTCGATGATCGTCACCTACACCCTTTTGACGCTCGCCACCGTCATCTGGCTCAGCGTTCCGGCCTTCGCACGGGTACCGAAAGAGGTCGAGGAGGCGGCGCGGGTCGATGGATACGGACCCTATGCGATCTTCTTCCTGATCGCCCTGCCGATAGCGCTCAGATCACTGATTGGCGCGGTCGCCTTTGCCTTCGTGCTCGTCTGGAACGAGTTTCTGATCGCGCTGATGCTGACGACATCGGATGCCAAAACATTGCCGATCGTCGCGTCGGAACTGACCCAACTTGGTCGCGACGTGCCGTGGGGCATCCTCAATGCCTCCGTCGTTCTTCTCTCCATACCACCACTCCTCTTCATTGGAGTGCTGAGTGGCATGCTCAACAGCGCCTTCAAGCGCAAGACATCGTGACAACAAGGAAAGCATTCATGCAAGCGTTGGTCCTCGAAGAGAAGGGCGTCCTGTCGCTGAGGGAGATCGAACTCCCCCTCGAACTCGGTCCCGACGACGTCAAGATCGCCATTCATACCGTCGGCGTCTGCGGTAGCGACGTACATTACTATACCCATGGCGCGATCGGGCCCTACGTCGTGCGCGAGCCTATGGTGCTCGGCCACGAGGCAGCCGGAATCGTTATCGAAATCGGTGGCAATGTCGGCAACCTGAAGGTCGGCGACCGCGTCTGCATGGAGCCGGGCGTGCCGGATCTTTCGTCCCGAGCCTCCAAACTCGGCCTCTACAATGTCGATCCGAACGTGCGCTTCTGGGCGACGCCGCCAATCCACGGCGTCTTGACGCCGCAGGTCGTTCACCCCGCCGCCTTCACCTACAGACTGCCGGAAAACGTCTCCTTCGCCGAGGGCGCCATGGTCGAACCCTTCGCCATCGGCATGCAGGCGGCTGCACGGGCACGCATCGCGCCGGGAGATGTCGCCGCGGTCATCGGCTGCGGGCCGATCGGGATCATGGTTGCGCTCGCCGCGCTCGCAGGTGGATGCAGCCGCGTCTTCATCTCGGATTTCAGCGCGGAGAAACTCGCAATTGCCGGACAATATCCGGGCATCACACCTGTCAATATCGCCGAGCATCCCTTCGTCGAAACCATCGCCATGGAGACCGGCGGCTGGGGGGCCGATATCGTATTTGAGGCAAGCGGCAGCGCTAGGGCCTTCTCAGGCGTCTTCGATCTTGTCCGGCCAGGCGGAGCCCTGGTTCTCGTCGGGCTGCCGGTTGAAGCGGTCGCCTTTGACGTACCAGGTGCAATCTCCAAGGAAGTCCGGGTCGAAACGGTGTTTCGCTATGCGAACATCTTCGATCGGGCGCTGCAACTGATTGCGTCTGGGAAAGTCGACCTCAAGCCACTGATCACTGAGACATTCCGCTTCCAGGACAGCATCGCTGCCTTCGAGCGGGCGGCCGCTGCGCGGCCCTCCGATATCAAGCTGCAGATCCTCATCGACAGCGGGAAGGAATGAGCCATGGCGAATATCGTCTGTTCAAACGTTGACAAGCAATACGGCGCCGTCAGCGTCATTGCGGACTTCAACCTCGACGTCGCGGACCACGAATTCATTGTCTTTCTCGGTCCGTCCGGCTGTGGCAAGTCCACGCTCCTCAGGATGATCGCCGGGCTTGAGGATATTTCCGGCGGCAAAGTCGCCATCGGCGGTCGTACCGTCAACGACCTGCCGCCCCGCGACCGAGGTGTTGCGATGGTGTTCCAGAACTATGCGCTCTACCCGCATATGACCATCTACGACAACATCGCTTTCGGACTGAAGCGAATGAAAGTGCCGAAGCCTGAGATCGAGCAACGCATTCGGGCGGTGGCAGCGACACTGGGGCTTGACCCCTACCTGGGCCGCAAGCCGACGGAGCTTTCGGGCGGGCAGCAGCAGCGCGTCGCCATCGCGCGTGCGATGATCAAGACGCCACGCGTGTTTCTTTTCGACGAGCCTCTCTCCAATCTCGATGCGAAGCTTCGAAACCACATGCGCGTCGAGATCGCGCGGCTGCATCAGAAACTGAAGACCACTACGATCTACGTCACGCACGACCAGTTGGAAGCGATGACGCTTGCTGACCGCATCGTGCTGATGAAGGGCGGTGCGATCGAGCAGGTGGGCACACCAGCCGAAATTTACGATCGCCCGCGAACGTTGTTCGTCGCCGGTTTCATCGGCACGCCGAACATGAACTTCATCGACGTAACGACGGAAAAGGTAGACGGCGGCTGGTCGCTTCGTGGCGCCGGTTGCAATATCCATGCGGCAGGCACAAGGTTCGCGTTGACCCCGGGCCAGAAGGTCGTGCTCGGCTTTCGTCCGGCCGATCTGGAAATTGCGACATCGGCGGATGATCAAGCCAACGTGGTCGCCGGTGTTGCCGATCTCGTCGAATTTCACGGCAACGACGCCTTGGTGACATTCCTCTTTGCCGGCAAGGAGATCGGCGCCCTGGTCAAGGCCAGCGCCTGTCCGAAACCGGGAGATCAGGTTGCGTTCACGATCGGTGAAGAGAGCCTGCATCTCTTCGATCAATCAAATGGACTGTCATTGCTGAAAGCATGAAGCCGCCGGCTTTTAAGCGAGGTCCCTTCTATCACTCGACGCCCCGAATGGTCACGGGGCGCGCTCCTCCTTTGCCAAACCAGGGTCGAGAGCGCCCAAGGGACGAACCGGCGTTCACGCGATTTCGATTTTACTCGCCCCCATCTGTGCCATAGCCTTCTGCGGTTCAATCACACCGGGAGGAAACGCCATGAAACGCAGACTTCTACTTGTCGCGGCCGCCTTGGCCTGTTCAGTCGTCGGGGCATACGCCCAGGACACGTCAATGAGTTTCTTCGTCACCAGCGCAAACCCGGGCAAGGGCGGCGATCTTGGCGGCCTTGCCGGCGCCGACGCCTATTGCAACACGCTCGCCTCGGCGGGTGGCTCGACCGGCAAGACCTGGAAGGCTTACCTGTCCACCGACGCTGAAAACGCCAAAGATCGCATCGGCGCCGGCCCTTGGTACAACGCCAAGGGTGAAAAGATCGCCGACGATGTCGCCTCCTTGCATAGCGACAAAAACAACCTGACGAAGCAGACCGCGCTTAACGAGAAGGGCGAGGTCATCAACGGGCGCGGCGACACGCCGAACCGTCACGATATTCTCACCGGCTCCAAGGCCGACGGCACGGCCGCGCCGGAAACCTGCGGCAACTGGACCCTGAGCGGGACCGACGGTGCGGCTATAGTCGGCCACAGCGACCGAACCGGCCTGAACGACAGCGCCGAGGCCAAGTCCTGGAACGCGTCGCATGCGACGCGCGGCGGCTGCACCCAGGAAGCCTTCAAGGGAACGGGCGGCGACGGTCTATTTTACTGCTTCGCTGCGAACTGACCGCAACAGCGTGCCCTGCCGAACGGCGGACGGCATCTCGTAGATGCCGAGGGTCAGGTTTGCCGTGCGGCAGGTAGACGCGGTCCCATTGCTATCGTTGAACGACGTCCGCTCGCGACCGCGGCGCAGGGGTGGCGAGCCATTGGCTTTTCCACGGTTAAGTGGCTTTGTTTGCAAAGGGGTAGAGCCTTTCCAGGAAAAGCGTAAAAACAAAGAGATAGAGCGTTTCTGCGACTCCGTCTAAACCGGAAGCGCTCTAGGCGCAGCCATATCGACGGCATCGTCCCTTTCCCATTCAAGCTCATGCGACAATCGAACACGGCGATCCAGCGCGTTGCCGTGGATCTCGGTGCCGGTCGCGCTTCTGATCGGCGGGATCGGGGCGGTCTCGGCCCGGCCTGACGTCAAGGTTCGGCCAAGCGCCTTGATAATGGAATAAATGTTTGATCTACTAAAAAATCAGAACATACATTCTCCGAGCGACACATACTCGCTCGGACCAAGGGAGAGGACTGAGATGAAGAGATTTCTGATTTCTGCGGCCGTTTGCGCCTTGGCGGCAACGACGGCACATGCCGAGAATATCGGCATTGCGATTGCCCGTTCCGACAGCGCCTTCTTGACGATCCTGCGCAGCGGCATGGAGGGGCGCGCCGCCGAGCTCGCCAAGGTTACCGTCCAGGTCGAAGATGCACAGAACGATCCGAGCCGGCAGCTCGATCAGGTGCAGAACCTGATCTCGGCGGGCGTCGATGCCATCGTGGTCGTTGCCGTCGACGGCGACGGCACGCCGGCCATCACCAAGTTGGCAAGCGAAGCCAAGATCCCGGTCGTGTATGCGAACCATCCACCCGCCGATGTCGACAGCCTGCCGGAAACGGCCGCCTTCGTCGGCTCGAACGAGCTGGACTCCGGCACGATCCAGACGAAGGAAGTCTGCAAGCTGCTCGGCGGCAAAGGCGATCTCTTCGTCCTGATGGGGCCTTTGAACAATCATTCCTCACTGACGCGCACCAAGGACATCCACGACGTCATCGCCAGCGCCGATTGCAAGGGCGTGAAAGTGATCGAAGAACAGAGCGCCAATTGGGATCGGCTCGAGGCGACCAACATTATGACGAACTGGCTGTCGGCGGGCACCAGGTTTGACGCCGTCATCGCCAACAACGACGAGATGGCGATCGGCGCAATCCAGGCGATGAAATCCACCGGTGTCGACATGTCGAAAGTGGTTGTTGCCGGCATCGATGCGACGCCGGATGGGCTTGCCGCAATGGCGCAAGGCGATCTGGACGTAACGGTGTTCCAGAATGCCGTCGCTCAAGGGGCAGCCGCCATGGATGCGGCCGTGGCGCTGGCGCGCGGCGAAAAGACCGAGCGCCATATCTGGGTGCCCTTCGAACTGGTGACGCCGCAGAACATGAAGGATTATGCCAAGGCCAACCAGTAAATCCGGATTGAACCCTGACGTCTCCAAATGAGCGGAGGGCCATGGACGGCAACGTCCGTGGCCTATCTCTCCCACTACACTGGCACCTGCCGACCTTCGTCGCCGAAGGGCACCGCCTCGCAGGTTAGCGAGCCCCATTCCATGTCAGTTCGGAGCCGAATCCCGGTCCTTCACGTCCACGCGCCGATCGTCGCCGCCAAGCATCTGCATGAGCGCAAGCTCGCTGCGAACGCCGCGCTGATAGATCTGGATAATCGAGGCGCCAAGCCTATCCGCCTCTTCGCTATCAGGCTCCAGTTCGTGGCTGAAGCAGGCGTGTCGGAACACGCGCTGGAGCATTTTCAGTTGATCTTCATCGATTGCCAAGTCACGGAAATATCGATCCATCTGCCTCTGATCCTCCAACATCAAAGCAGGTTGAGATGACCTTTCAGATATTGGAAACGATCGCGAGATTTTCCAGAGGCCGATGCGTCTCTCGAGCAGATTCGCCCGGGAACCGAAGTGCGCCGTCTGTTGGAACATTTCGGCGCAGAAGTCCGCATCTTCGACCCGGAGGGGCTTCCGCTTGCGGATAGCGCTCCCGTCGATCACGACAAAGTCCAGAAACGGCGCCGCCGCTCGGAATGGTTGGAGGGCCAGGTCTGGGGCAGGCCCGGAGGGGCACGACATCATGAAGGCGCAGATCGATTGGATACCGCTGTCGCTCGGCTCGGCTCGGCCGACGCTGGGCAAGACCCTTGCCATCATGGAAGTTTCCGGCGGCAACCAATCCTTCAACGCCGACAGCCGGATGAAGCCCTCGTCCTGTTACGACCGTGTCGTCGATGTCTGCGAGGAGCTCATCAAATTCACGCTGCTGGCCCGCGACGCCTCGGCCTATCTGACGGATCGCTACAGCGAGCGTAAGGAAGGCGAGGCGCGCGACCTTTCGATTGCGGCCGTCATTCGACAGGTGCGCAGCGATGATTTCCAAGGGTGGCCGTTGCGCCGCACGCAGGAGATGTACACAGTCGGGTCATGTTGCCCGTTGCCGACATCAATCTCCGTCTTCTTGAAGACCGCATGGACACGCTTTATCGCACCGACGGTAAAGGCCGGCTTCTTTCCACCAACGAATGGGATGCAAGCCCGCCGCCGCGATTTCACCTCATGCGAACCCGCCAAGGGCCGATCTTTCGCTGCCATGCCGATCTTCCGGGGCAGCTTGTCGATGACCTCGGACAATTATGCCGCGCGGAGAAGCCCGAAACGGCATTCAACCGCTTGCCTGCCCTGCATGACTGCTATCTCGATCTGTTGAGCCGGCACAAGCCGGTCGAAAAGATCTGGTCCGGACCGGCCTACGTGGCCGTTGAACCCGGCCCGCCGGCGGTAGAACCGGCGCGCATCACAAATGGCAATGCCGAACTGCTTCATGCGCATTTCCAGGATTGGTTGCCTGACGTCCCACATAGACAACCCTTTTTCGCCAAGGTTCTGGATGGCAAGGCCGTGTCGCTCTGCTGCAGCGTTCGCGTATCAAACACCGTGCATTGCGCCGGCGTCGAAACGCACCCGGATTTTCGCGGCAATGGCTATGCACTCGACGTCGTCGCGCGATGGCCCCGGGAGGTCCGCGCTCACGGCGCTACGCCTTTCTACAGTACCGCATGGGCCAACGCCGCATCTCAACGGGTCGCCGCGCATCTCGGTTTTCGGTTGGTCGCCGTCGACTTTCACATGACCTGAGCGGGAATCTTCGTACGAGTCGCTCTCGCGCAGCGAAGGATGAAGAGAAGTCACATCCGGAGCGAAACTTCTCGAAGGCTCCGTCGATTACGACAAATGGATCGACACAAGCCTGTTTGAAGAGGCATACAAGGACGCCGACGCCAATCCGTAACGCGGCCTTGCGTTTTTTCTCGCCGATCCGCGCTGACAAGGTGTGGGTCGGGAATACCGTGATCAGTTCTGAAGCATCCCGATGATACCCACTGCAACCGTGCTCTCGCCTCCTTCCGTGCCGGATGGCCGCACCCCTGTTTGCAACGCAGGTCGGCGGTGACCAGATGACCGCGATCCCGAACGGCACGGACGCTGCCGGCGCATCTGCGACCCGCCATTCCCGCATCGTCGCGCTGGTCGTCGCCATCGCCTTCTTCATGCAGATGCTCGACGGAACAATCGTCATCACGTCCTTGCCGCAGATGGCAATCTCCTTCGGCGTGCAACCCGTCGCCATGAGCATCGGCATCACCGTCTACATGCTGACGATGGCGGCCTTCATTCCGCTCTCCGGCTGGCTCGGCGACCGCTTTGGAGCGCGCAACGTCTTCCTCGTCGCGATCGCCATCTTCACGCTCGCGTCGCTCTTTTGCGGCTTGTCTGCGAGCCTCGGCCAGTTCATCGTCGCCCGCGCCGTGCAGGGCATCGGCGGCGCCCTGATGACGCCAGTCGGCCGGATCATCGTCCTGAAGAACGCCCGCAAGTCGGAGCTTGTCGGCGCGATCGCGCTCATCACCTGGCCGGCGCTGATCGCCCCAGTCGTTGGCCCGTTGCTCGGCAGCGTCATCACCACGTGGTTCAGCTGGCATTGGAATTTTCTGATCAACATCCCGATCGGCCTGGTCGGCCTTGCGCTTGTACTGCGCTTCGTTCCGGACCAGCGTGAGGAGGAGGCGCGCCGCCTCGACACCAAGGGCTTCCTACTGTCGTCGACCAGCCTCACCCTGGTGCTGGCCGGCCTCGAGGCTTTCGTGCACGGCACAGCCAATGCGCTGGCGATCGTCCTGCTGCTGGCAACGGGTGCGGCCGTCGGGGTGATGGCAACACGGCACTTCAAGGCGATCGCCAATCCGCTGCTCGATCTCTCCACCTTGAAGGTTCAGACCTTTGCGATGTCGACATTGTCGGCCGGCACCGCCTGCCGCGTCGCAATCAATGCGACGCCCTTTCTGATCCCGCTGTTGTTTCAGGTCGGGTTCGGCCTCGATCCGATCCAGACCGGTATTTATGTGCTTGCCTACTTCGCCGGCAATCTCGCGATGAAGTCGGTGACAACGCCGTTGCTGCGTCGTTTCGGCTTCCGCACCGTCCTCGTCGGCAATGGCCTGCTCGCGTCACTGGCGATCGGCGCCTGCGCAACGCTGTCGACAGATACACCCAGGCTGCTCACGCTCCTGCTGTTGTTTGCTGCCGGGCTTTTCCGCTCGATGCAGTTTACGGCACTCAACACCCTTGGCTTTGCCGACATCAATGCGAGCCAGCGCAGCTCGGCTTCGACCCTGTCGAGCATGCTCCAGCAGGTCGCCATGCTTATGGGTGTTGCCGTTGCCGCCGCCGTTCTCAACCTGTCGCAGGCGTTTCGCGGCGGCGAGACAGCGACGCTGCCTGATTTCCGCTGGGCATTTCTTGTCATCGCGACGATCGGCATTCTCTCGACGCTGCGTTTTCTGGGCCTGCCGCGGGACGCGGGTGCCGAAGTCTCAGGACATTCGAGGAATACACACGCGACATAGCGACTTCAATTGGACCGCGATTGAGCGTGAGGCGGACCGCAGTGGCCCGCTTCACGGTCAGTCTTCCAATCTCAAACGGAAGCGGGCGGAAAAATCGCCCTCCCACCACATCGGGAAGTTCGTTCCCCACTTGTTGTTGTGGAGGTTGAAACGAACGCCGTCATTGAAATCCGGCAATGTCTTGCAGAAGGTCATGAAGTCGCAGGATTGAGGCGCAACCAGCGGCGTGTCGAGCGGCTCGATGGACAACTTTTCTCCTGAAGCGAGATCGCCTCTGACGGCTGTAACCGCCTGAAGTTGCGCGCCGCCCCCGGCGGCAATGTGGCCGGACTTGTGCCAGAGCCCCATCTTGCGCAGGCTCCACGCGACGTCGCCCGAAGGCGTGAAGGAGAGGAAGCTCGCCTCGGGCATGCGGTTGGCAGCTTTTGCGTGCAGGGTCAGGCGAAGTTCAAGCGTATCGCCTTCGCCTGAGAAGGCGAGAGCCACACGGTTCGGCGCGCCGTATTGGGCGACCGCCTGCTCAGGCATGGACATGAGCACGCCCGATGCATCCGCCGCCTGCAAGATCGGCGCAAATACCTGGGACAGCGCCGCGCCGGACCGGGCAAGACCCGGCTTGTCGTGATCGAGGATCGCCCATTCCTGGCGATGCGTCAGGTAGGTGTCCATGTGCCTGTTGACGTCGGTGGCGTCGTAGCTCTCGTAGCGATAGGCGATCAACGGCCCGGAACGGCCGGCAATAGACCGCCCGGACGGAGACGTCAGCGACAGGATGTCGCCCGTCGAAGGCCCAAGTTCGATCGACCAGCCGCCACATGCAAGACTGCTCCGCCTGTCTCCCCCGGCCATGAGGGCCGGCACGGCCAATTCGGCCAAGGCGGCATCGGCCGCCGCCGCGTCCGCGCCGTCGAGCGCCGCGCGGGCGTCATCAAGGTAGGCGCGCTGCTCGCTCCAGGAGGCTTCGGTATAGGCAAAGCGGTGGTCGCTCTTGCGGGCCGTCTCGAAGTCGGGACGGGACCATGCCCTGTCATCGCGCAGATAGGATTTGATGTCGACGCCGCAGGTGTGTTCCGCGGCCATTGTCAGCTTCTGCCCAAAAGCGACACGGCTGGCGGTCAAGCCTTCCGCCGCGAACCGGTCGTAAAGCCGCTGGAGCGCGAGGAAGCGGGCGGTCTTTATCGGATCGGAGGCGCTGCCGTGGATCCAGCTGTCGCCAAGCTCGTATTCGACGAGGGGGAAGGCTTCCCGCGCATCCCAGACGAGCGCGCCGTAGTCTTCGAGCGTTGCCGCCCGGACTGTCGCATCCGGGTGCTGATGGCGCATCTCGCGATAGACCTCGGCTGTCTGCGGCACGCTTTGCGGACCGATATTGTCGCTGGTATGGGCGAAGCTCAAGCCATCGGCAAAACCGGCGGGGAAATAGGTTTCGCCGTAGGATCGCTGATACATGACGACGATCTCCGCTCCGCCGGGCGCTCGCCAGCGAAAGATGTCGGGCGTCTCGGGCGGTGGCGACGCGGGGTTGACGCCGAGATGCAGGAACCGGATGCCGGCCTCCGCGAGAAGCGGAACCATACCCAGCGTATGCCCCGGCACATCCGTCATCTTGGCCGCGATCGTCCTCTTGCCGAACCGCCGGTCAAGCTCGCGCGAATAGGAAAGGCCGGCGCGGAAAAGCTCCGGCGACATCAACTCGGTATGGGTGGTGAACGGCAACCCGTGCCAGCGGATCAGGCCGAGATCGATCGCCCGTTCGAGCTTCTTCACCTCCGCCGCCGAACGCGACATCAGGTGATCCCAGATCAACCAGGCGCCCGTCGTCCAGACGAACTTCAGATCCTGCGGATCCTCGGCATAAAAATGCTCGGCCGTCTCGATCGCCTGGGGGATGAACCGCTCATGATATTGGCGGCGGACTTTTTCCGCGTGGTCGGTGAAGCCAATGTCAAGATGGGTCTTGAAGACCAGATGCACGCGCTTTTCTGTCATGTTGTTCCATTCAGCCGACGGTGCCGCGAACGACGAGGCGGGTGGTCAGGGTTTCGACCAGGGGGTCGGCATCCGGTGTCTTGAGGCGTCTGAGGATCAGCCGGACGAGGGCGCGAACGCGGTCGTCGAGGTCGATGCGGACGGTTGTCAGGTTGTAGCTCTTCCAATGCGCCTGCGGGATATCGTCGAAGCCGACGACCTTGACATCATCAGGCACGGAAAGCCCGAGTTCGTGCCTGAGGGCATCGATCGCGCCGAACGCGCCGACGTCGTTGGCTGCGAAGATCGCGTCTGCGCCGGAACCGACACGAAAGAGATCAAGCGTCGAGCGATAGGCCGTGTCGTAGGTATAATCGCCAGGAACGGTGACAGGCGGCGCCATGCCGCGGTCGGCAAGCACCTGCGCGATCATCCGTTCGCGTTCGGTATTGGCGAGGGACTGCTTCTTGCCGCCGAGATAGGCGATGCGGCGGACGCCATAGCCCTGCAGCAAGGCAACAGCCTGTTCGATGCCGTCCTTCTGCCGCACGAGAAGCCGGTCATAGAGCGTTTCGGACGCCTTGCCGGAAAACGCATCGGCATCGTCATAGATCACGTAGATCGGGACGGCACGATCGAGAAAGCTGCTGAGAACAGCCGGCTCGATATTCTCGGTAAAGGCGATCACCGAATCGGGATTGAAGCCGCGCATATAAGTGAGCAGCATCGGGTCCATGCTGAAATCAGCCTTCGCCTTGAACAGCAGCGTCGCGAAGCCCTCTGCCTGCAGCGCCGTCGTCAGGGCGTCGATCTCCTGGCTTTCCCAGGGGCTGCAGACATCGGGAACGATCATGCCGACCAGATGCGACCGCCTGGTCACCAGCGCGCGCGCGGCCATGTCAGGCGTATAGTTCAGTTCGCGCGCAACCTTCAGGATGCGATCGCGCTTCTCCGGCTTCAGTGAAGCATTCGGATTGAAGGCGCGCGAGACGGCGACGCGCGAGACATTGGCCTCCCGCGCCACCAGATCGGCCGTGGCGCGCGCTGCTTTCCTGTCGGGTTTCTCGCTCATGGGATCGTGCTCGGCGCAGAGAATGAAAACGTGTTCAAATCAACCTGCACCAATCGCCGCGCATTCGTCAAGACATCAATCGAAAACAGGCTATTCGCGCCGAATTTCCACGTCATACGGGCACGGAAGTCTGCCCTTATCAGATTCCTCCCGAAGGCGTGTTGACAAAAATGAAAGCGTGTTCATTGTTAAGCCCAGACGGATGGGAACGGCTGGAGGAGGTCCAATTCCCATCCCGATGCACCGCAGCCGAAACGGTCCGGCGAGAACCGGACCACCGTGGGAGGAGTTTCAATGCGCAGAAAGATGCAGTCTTATTTGCTGAGCGCGGCAGCCGTCATGGCCCTGTCCGGGCCGGCGATGGCGACCGAACTCAACATCACCTGCCGATGCGTCGTCGGCGGCGTCAACAGCGGCATGGCCGAGTGGATCGAGACCAAGGTCATCCCGGCCTTCACCGCCAAGATGAAGGCCGAGGGCAAGGACGTCACCGTCAAGCTCAACCAGTTCGGCGGCGAGGACGAGCAGCTGACACAGCAGCTCGCGCTTGATTTCTCGACCGGCGCCGGCCCGGATGTCTCCGGGTTCGACGGCTTCCTGATCCCGAGCTTCGTTCAGGGCGGGCTGCTGAAATCGCTGGAGGAAGTGGCGGGCGCCGACGTCAATGCCTGGGAAGGCTGGAGCCATATCTCCGACGGCACCAAGGCGCTGATGAGCTATCAGGGCAAACCCTACGGCATCGCGCTCGGCACCGACGCGCGCATGATCTTCGTGCGCAAGGACCTGTTCCAGAAGGCCGGCCTCGACGCGGCTGCTTGGCAACCGAAATCCTGGGACGAACTGCTCGACGCCGCCCGCAAGATCAAGGCGGCCGCGCCTGATTCCTTCCCGCTGCAGCTGAATGCCGGCGTCTCCATGGGCGAGGCCACGACCATGCAGGGCTACTGGATGGCGTTGCTCGGCACCGGCGAGCAGGTCACCGACGATGCCGGCAAATACATCGTCTCCAGCCAGGGCATCCTCGATACGCTGAAGCTCTACAAGACAATCTATGTCGACGACAAGCTCGGCGATCAGCGCGCCCAGTTGCTGGCCGACGGGCGCAATCGCACCTTCGCCAACTTCCGCGACGGCAAGACCGCCATGCTGGTGGAGGGCGACTGGTTCTATCGCTCGGTCACCAAACCTGGCGCAGAATTCGAAGTCGCCGACCGCGACAACGTCATGACCTGGAAGAAGATGCCGGCGGTGCAGCCGGGCAAGGGCCTGCGCGGCCAGGACTTCGTCACCATGTCCGGCGGCACCGGCTTCGTCATCAACCCGCATACGGACGCCCCGAAGGAATCCTGGGAGCTGCTGTCGTTCATGAACAGCCAGGAGCAGCTCACCGCCTTCCAGGAGATCCAGCCGGCGATCCGCATTCGCAACGACGTCGCGATCCCCAACTCGCCCTTCCTGACCGAAACCGCCGAGGCGCTGCTGCCGATCACCACCGCACGCCCCAATGACGCCAACTACAACAAGGTCTCGACCGAGATCCAGCGCATGACGGAAAGCGTCGTCTCGGGCGAACTGTCGCCGGAAGACGCGATGGCCCAGTACAAGGCAGCCGTCATTGCCATCGTCGGCGAAGAAAACACGGTCAGCCGTCTCTGACCGGGCCGATATCGCCGGTCGGCCTCCCGGCCGGCCGGTCATGTCGCCGAGCCGCTTCGCTCGCCCAAGGGAAACTCAACGCATGAAGAAATTCTCGCTGCTGTCCACGCGGGCGGGCGCCCTGTTTCTGGCTCCCGCGACGGCACTGGTCGGTGTATTCGTCATCATCCCGTTCTTCTGGGTGATCTTCGTTTCCTTCACCAACAGGACATTGCTTGGACGGACCGCGCTCGATCCGGATTTCGTGGGTCTCCAGAACTATTTTGCGCTGTTCAATCCAGCCACCTTCTTCGCCCGCGGCCAGTTCGGCTTTTCGCTGATCCTGACGATCCAGTTCGTGCTCCTGTCGGCGCTCATCGGCCAGGCGTTGCTGGGACTGATCCTTTCCTGGCTCAGCCAGACCGTCTCGCCCAGCATCAAGTCCTTCCTGCAGACGACCGTCATTGCCGCCTGGATCCTGCCGGAAGTGGTCATCGGCTTCGCCTGGTTCGCCTTTCTCGACTATGACAACGGCACGCTGAACATGATCATGCGTGGGCTCGGCCTGCCGCCGGGCGACTGGCTGCTGCAGCAACCGTTCTGGGTCATCGTGTTCTTCAACACCTGGCGGGGTGCTGCCTTCTCGATGATGCTTTTCAACTCGGCATTCCAGTCGATCCCGCCGAGCTATTTCCAGGCGGCGGACGTCGCTGGCGCCACTTCCTGGCAGAAGCTGCGCGATATCGCCCTGCCCCTCATCCGCGGCCATGTGGTCACCGATCTGATCCTGATCACCATGTGGACCTTCAACGTCTTCACGCCGTTCCTGCTGACCAACGGCGGGCCGTCCTATAGGACCGAACTGCTGTCGATCTACACCTACCGCATCGCCTTCAAGGATTTCGAGTTCGGCAAGGGCGCGGCCGTCGGCGTGGTCATCATGCTCATCAATCTGGCTTTCGCGCTTGTCTATCTGAGGCTCGCCCACAAGAAGCCTGTGGAGGCTGAATGATGCCGTTCTCTTCCCGTATCTACATCCGCCGCATGGGCTTTTCCGTGGTTGCCGCCCTGCTCGGCACCCTCTTCGCGCTGCCGCTCGTCTGGTTCTTCTTCGCGCCGTTCAACGCCCGCGCCGAACTCGGCCTTGCCATTCCGGCCCCTTTTACCTTCGCCAACTTTACGACGGTGTTTCAGAACACCTTCGCCATGCAGGCGCTGTTCAACAGCCTGGTGCAGGCCTTCGGCGGCGTTGTCCTCGTCGGCGCGGCGGCAACATTTGCGGCCTACGCGCTGTCCCGCTCTTCGATCCCCGGCAAGAGCGCGGTCACCTATGTGCTTCTGCTGTTCTCGTCGGTGGTCTCGGGCTCGGCCGCGATGGTTCCGATCTTCCTGATCGTTTCGGCCGCAGGCCTTATCGACACGCATCTGGCCGTCATTCTCGTCTTTGCCGGCGGCCTGCTGCCGACGGCGATGTTCATCCTGCGCGATTTCATCGACGCCATCCCGCGCTCCTATGAAGAAAGCGCGATGGTTGCCGGCGCCTCGCCGCTTCAGGCATTCTTCGATGTCGCGCTGCCGGTCATCCGGCCGGGCATCGTCGTCGTCGTCGTCTGGGCCTTCGTCAACATCTGGGGAAGCTTCCTGATCCCCTTCATCCTCTTGCGCAGCGACAGCCTGATGCCCGCATCGGTCGCCATCTATTCCTTCTATTCGGAGGCCGGCACGCCGATCGTCACGCTGCTGGCCGCCTACTCCCTCATCTACTCGCTCCCCGTCATCGCACTCTACCTCTTCGTGAACTGGAAGTTCGGTTTCCGGTTCTTCGGTGGCATCAAGTCGTAATCGGAAAACCAGTCTCATGGCCTCTGTCGAATTCCAGAACGTTTCCAAGAGCTTCGGCGCCTTCAACGCCCTGCCCGACATCAGCTTCTCGATCGCTGACGGCGAGTTCGTCTGCCTGCTCGGGCCATCCGGTTGCGGCAAGACGACAAGCCTGCGCATGATCGCCGGGCTCGAAACGCCGACCTCCGGCAAAGTGCTGATCGGCGGCAGGGACGTGACCTATCTGCACCCGAAGGATCGGCAGATTTCCATGGTCTTTCAGGACTATGCGCTCTATCCGCACATGAACCTCGCCGACAACATCGCCTATCCGCTGAAGGTGCGCGGTGAGGCGGAAGACAAGCGCCATGCCCGCGCCAGGGAAGTCGCCGACGTCTTGAAGATCGGCGACCTGATGAAGCGTCTGCCGAGCCAGATCTCCGGTGGCCAGCAGCAACGCACGTCGCTGGCGCGCGCGCTCGTCTATCCGAGCCAGGTCTATCTCTTCGACGAGCCGCTTTCCAACCTCGACGCCAAGCTGCGGCTGGAAGCGCGCGGCTTCCTCAATCACCTGCAGCGCGACATGGGCATGACCGCCGTCTACGTCACCCACGACCAGGCGGAGGCGATGGCGCTCGCCACCCGCATCGCGGTCATGGACAAGGGCCGGATCGTCCAGTTCGCACCGCCGATCGAGATCTATCGCCGCCCGGCCACCACCTTCGTCGCCAATTTCGTCGGCAACCCGCCGATGAACCTCGTGCCGGCGCAGGCCGCCATAATCGACGGCAAGCTGCAGCTACGTGCCGAGGGCCTCGACGTCACCGCACTGCCGGTTTCCGACACCATCGCCAGGGCCGTTGGCGCCAAATCGATAACGCTCGGCGTTCGCCCGGAACACCTGCGCATTGCCCGCCCCGACGATAGCAACGTCATCACCGGCGAACTCTTCGCCAACGAGAACATGGGGCCGGAAAGCCTGGTGACGATCGAGCGCAAAGATGCCGGCCGCGTGACGGCGCGCATCTTCACCGACGACGAGATCCGGGTGGACAAGACGGTGCGACTGTCCTTCGACGCCGAGCATGTCACGCTTTTCGACAGCACCGGCGCCCGCATTCCTGCCCATGGCGAATAGACAGAACCCTTGCGTATGACCACGATCACCGTTCACGTGACGCGCGCCGACCAGGCCGCTAACCCTTACTTCTATGTGCCTTTCGATGTGCCCGAGGGCACGACGCGCATCGATGTCACCATGGCCTACGCCAAGGCCGAGGACTGCATCATCGATCTCGGCGTGCTCGATCGGCGGGCGACCGACTACCCGAGCCGCGCCGGCTTTCGCGGCTGGAGCGGCGGCGCCCGCGACCGCTTTTTTGTCGCGACCGACGACGCCACGCCCGGGTATATCCACGGGGAGATGCCGGCGGGTCGCTGGCAGGGCATGCTCGGGCTCTACAAGCTTCCTCCAGAGGGTGTCGATGTCACCCTGACCGTCAGCCATGACAATGCGCCCCGCAGACTTGAACCGCAGCCCGCCCGCACCTTCCCGGTCAGGAAGGCGGCCGGATGGTATCGCGGCGACCTGCATTGCCACACCTTCCACTCCGATGCGGCGGGTTCGCCCGAGTTGTTGCATGCCGCCGCCAAGCAGGCCGGGCTCGACTTTCTCGCCGTCGCCGATCACAACACGATCAGCCAACGCTGCTACTTCCATCCCAATTCGTCTTCGGATCTGGTTTTCGTGCGCGCCATGGAAGTGACGACCGCGGTTGGCCATGCCAACGTCTTTGGCATCGATGACTGGATCGATTTCCGCATGACCAGGCCGGAGCACGGGCACACGCTCGCCGACATGGTGCATGAGCGTGGCGGCCTGCTGTCGATCAACCACGACAAGCCGACCATCCCCTGGGATTACGACGTGCCGGAGATCGACTGCATGGAGGTCTGGCAATCGCATTGGATGGCATGGAACTGGGTATCGCTCGGCCGATATCAGCAACGGCTCGCTTCGGGAAAGCGGATTTCGGCCATCGGCGGCAGCGACTTCCACCAGCCTGCCCGGCTGATGCCGGAAGGGCCGCTCGGGCTTGCAAGACCGACAACCGTGCTCTGGCTGGAGGAACTCTCCGAGGACGCGATCCTTGCCGCCATGAAGGCCGGGCGCGGCTATATCACCGAACGCCCGAGCGGACCGCATCTGGCCCTTTCGATCGATGGTCAACCGATGGGCTCGACGGTCCGGGGACCGGTAGAGGCAAAGGCCGAGGTCAACGGCGCAAAGGGCGATCGACTGCTCTGGTTCGACGCGTCAGGGCAGATTGCCGACGAAATCATTGAGGACGATCACTGGGTCGGACAATATTCCGGGCGCCCGAGCCTGTTCCTGCGCGCCGAGATCGCGGCGGAGAAAAGCCGGCCGCAGTTGATCGGCGATTTCACTGCAGCCCTTGGCGGCGGTTTGCCCTGGCAACTGACCGAGGTGGAACTCCAGCAGCAGACCGTGCGCCGCGCCATCAGCAATCCGATCTATGTGGTGTGATCCGGAACCTAGAGAAAGGGTCGTAAGGCCAGCTCCGCGCCGAGAAACAGCAAGCCGATCAGGAACCACAGCCGAAACGTGGCCGGGCTGACCAGACGGCGGATCACCTGCCCTGCCCACATGCCGGCCAGCGCCGGCACGATGGCAAGTGCTGACAGCAGCAGGTTGTCGGCCTCCAACGCTCCACGCCACAACAGACCTGCCGCAAGCGTCATCGTCGACACGGTAAAGGAGAGGCCGAGCGCCTGGATCAGGTCCTCCTTTTCCAGGCCAAGGGCCTGCAGATAGGGCACCGCCGGCATGACGAAGACACCGGTGCAGACGGTGACCACGCCCGTTATCATGCCGATTGGCGGCGACAGCCAAGCCTCGACCCTCGCCGGCACGGCGAACGGCCGGGCAATCAGCGTATATCCGGCATAGACGACAAGCGCCCCGCCCAGCATGGCTGTTGAAAGCACCGTATCGCCGCGCGCCAACAGAGCCGTGCCAAGGATGGTACCGATGCCTATCGCCAGCATCATCGGCCAGAGCCGCAGCAGGAGCGGGCGGAAGGCGGGGCCGGCAAGCAGCTGCCAGACATTCGTCATGAGGGACGGCAGGATCAGCAGGTTCGCGGCTGTTATCGGCGACAGCAATGCGCCGAGTGCGCCCATGGCGACGGTGGGAAGCCCCATGCCCGTCACACCCTTGACCACGCCGGCGAGGAAGAAGGTCGTCGCGATTGCACTGACAAGCCATGTGGATAGTTCGATCATGGCTCTAAAGGCATGACGCATTAGCAAAGCGCAATGCGGATGATCCGCAGGCAGACTTCGGCTGTACCGAAGGCAGACTTGCCGCTATCGTGTCCGGCATGCGCTTCGATCTAATCGACCTTCGCCTGTTTCTTGCCGTCGTCGAGGCCGGCAGCATCACCCATGGCGCCCAGGCCGCAAACCTCTCCTTGGCCGCCGCCAGCGAGCGGTTGCGCGGCATGGAGGACAAGGGCGGCGTGCAGCTTCTGGCGCGCGGCCGCAGAGGCGTATCGACCACCGCGGCCGGCGACGCGCTCGCCCACCATGCCCGGCTCGTCCTTCGTCAGATGGAGCATATGCATGGCGAACTTGGCGAATACGCCAGGGGATTGCGGGCGAGCATTCGCCTTCTCGCCAATACCGCCGCGATCACCGAGTTCCTGCCGGACCGTCTCGGCCCCTGGCTTCGAGCCCATCCGCAGACCGATATCGACCTCAAGGAGCGCCAGAGCTCGGACATCGCAAAGGCCGTCTCGGGCGGTCTGGCCGAGATCGGCATTATCTCGGACGCCGTCGACGCGACAGGCTTGCGGCTGACCCCCTTCGCGATAGACCGACTGGGTGCCGTGGTCGCAAAGGATCATGCCTTCGCAAACTACCGGCAAATCGACTTCACGGATCTGCTCGACCACGCATTCGTCGGCCTCGCGGAAGGCAGCGCCCTGCAGGACCATATCGAGGGCCAGGCGGCCCGCATCGGCCGTCGAATGAACTTCCGTCTGCGGGTCCGCAGCTTCGAGGGCGTCTGCCGCTTGGCCGCGCAGGATGTCGGTGTCGGCATCGTCCCGCAGACAGCCGCGCGTCGATGCCGTCGCACGACGGCGATTGCCGCCGTCCGCCTGACCGACAAATGGGCGACACGTCACCTGTCGATCTGCCTGCGGCCGGACGAAGACCTCTCGCCGCTCGCCCGCGACCTGGTCGCGCACCTCGGCAACTTCAAGCCGGACTGACGTCGAGGCAGACCCGCTCGCCGGTCGCCCAACCAGGCGACCGCCAACTTATCAACGCATCGATCAGTAACCTCTGGCCGCACCCGCGCCGATGCGACTGTCGGCCGCGCCGTTGTAACGGGCACCGCCACCAGCCGTAATTTCGGCCAGACCTTCGCCACCGACGAGAATGCCGGTCGCCTGTCCCCAGATGGTCCAACTCTTGTCGATCTGTACGTCATGGCCCATCGTCGACAGAAGCTTACGTGTATCAGGCGAGAGTGCGTAGGGCTCCATGAACACCTTGTCCGGCAGCCACTGATGATGGATGCGCGGCGCGTCGACGGCCTCCTGAATGTTCATGCCATGATCGATCACGTTGAGGATTGCCTCGAGCGTGATGGTAATGATGCGCGCTCCCCCCGGACTGCCGATCACCATGAACGGCTTGCCGTCCTTGGAAACGATGGTCGGGCTCATCGATGACAGCGGCGTCTTGCCCGGAGCGATCGCGTTCGCCTCCCCCTGGACGAGCCCATAGAGATTGGGCGCGCCCGGCTTGGCGGTGAAATCGTCCATCTCGTTGTTGAGCAGAATGCCGGTTCCCGGCGCAACCACGCCCGCGCCGAACGACCCGTTCAGCGTATAGGTGACGGCAACCGCATTGCCCTCGTCGTCGATGATCGAATAGTGGGTCGTCTCCTTGCTTTCGCCGACCCCCTCCGGCATCAGCGCTTGCGAAACGCCCGCCTTGAACGGATCGATCTTGCCGCGAATTTCGGCGGCGTAAGCCTTGTCGAGCAGCTTGGCGACCGGGTTCTCGACGAAATCTGGATCGCCGAGCGTCGTATTGCGATCGACAGAGGCATAGCGCATCGCCTCGATCATCGCATGCACGGTCTCGGCCGAGCCGTAACCGAGATAGGAGAGCGGATAGCCCTCGAGAATGTTGAGGATCTCGCAGATGATGACACCGCCCGACGATGGCGGCGGCGAAGAGACGATGTCATAGCCACGATAGTTGCATTTGACCGGCTCCAGTTCGCGCACGGCGTATTGCTCGAAATCCTTCTTGGCGAGGATACCGCCCTTGTCAGCACTTGCCTTGACGATGGCGTCGGCGATTGCCCCCTTGTAGAAGGCGTCGGTTCCCTTTTCGGAAATGCTTGAAAGCGAAGCGGCGAGATCCGCCTGCACCAGCGTCTCACCGACGGCAAAGGATTTGCCGTCGGTTTTCAGAAAGATCGCCGCTGCTGCCGGGTCCTTGGCCAGTCTCTCGGTCTTGCCATCAAAGGAATCGACGTCGCCCTGCTCCAGCCGGAAACCGTCCTTGGCAAGCGTGATGGCGGGCGCGATCAGTTCCTTCAGCGGACGCGTGCCGTAGCGGCTGCGCGCCACTTCGAACCCCAGCACTGGCCCCGGAACACCAACAGCCAGATACCCTTCGGTGCTCAGGCCCTTGACGAGTTGCCCCTTGTCATCGAGGTACATCGATTTGGTCGCCGCAGCAGGCGCGCGCTCACGAAAGTCGAGGAAGGTGGTCTTGCCATCCTTGAAGCGGATCGTCATGAAGCCGCCGCCGCCGATATTGCCCGCGGTCGGATAGACGACCGCAAGCGCGTAGCCGACGGCTACGGCCGCATCCACGGCGTTGCCGCCTTTTTTCAAGACCTCTACGCCGATCTCGGACGCCAGGTGCTGGGCGGTGACGACCATGCCGTGCTCGGCCTTGACGGGTTCCGGCGACGCGGCCTTGACGGCCGACGGAGAAACCGTGCTGAGTGCGGCGATCAGGGCGAAGGACAGGACATTCAGGCAGGAACTGCGCATGCTTTTCTCCCGCAACAAGAGGTTTTGCTGGCAAATGACGCCCTCGATCGAGGGCGGCGGCATCGGAGTTCGCGAAGGCACCAGGCACCAGTCGGCGGGCAAGGGTCCGGCCATCGAGCGGGCGCAGGCTCTCTTCAGATATTGAAGCCTTACCCGGAGTATAGACATGCACGGCCGGCACGGGCAATCGCTGCCTGAACATCGTGGCAGGCGAACAAGTCGAGTGCAAACGCGGTCGACCTACAGTTGGCCAGCAAATGGTAGCCGCTCTGTGGCAGCGAGCACCGGGTCGCGGCAAACCAAGATGCTTGCCGGTGACCGCGTCGTCACAGCCTCCAAATTTTTACCATTGCCATGATCAGCCATGGCTGTGACAGTTCGATCCTGGGATCTGGCAACATCCGAAACCGGATGTCTGGCGAAGAAAATCAACGGGAAGAAGGTCGAATGATCGAGGGTCATTGCCATTGCAAGTCAGTTCGCCTTTCCGTCCGTGTCCGACCCGACACGCTCGGCAGCTGCAACTGCTCGCTGTGCTCCCGGCTGGGCACGCTTTGGGGTTATTATGACGCCGAAGAGGTGTCGATCAGCGACCCGCAGGGCAAGCTCGTCGGCTACGTCCAAGGCGACGCCACCTTGACGATGCACCATTGCGGCACCTGCGGCTGCACCACGCACTGGTCGCCCATCGGTGCCGATGCGACACGCATGGGTGTGAACATGCGCCTGTTCGATCGCTCCGTCTGGGAAGACATTCCGCACCGGCTGATCGACGGCGCCAGCTGGTAGACGGGCGGCCCCACCCTGAGATCAGTTCCAAGTCTCTATCGGCCCGAGGCGGTCGCTCGACGAGAGCTTGGCGCATTTCCTATGCTGCTCACTCGGCCTTCTACGGACAGTCTTAGAAGTCTGGATAGAGCCAAGGCAGACTTTTGTGCTCTGAACGCTGTCCGAGTCGAAGTCAAATGACCGCTTCAATGAGAAACGGTCCGCGGCGCGTCAGTACACTGTCGAGGAGATCGCCAAACTGCTCGCAGGATTGCGCACGGGCCGCTTCAACCCCCATGCCTCGTGCAATCGAGACCCAATCGAACATCAAGGTCCAGCATCCGCCGTGCGTTCTCTCCAATCACCTCAACGCCGACATTCCGCATCTCGGCATGCAGGACGGCGTAACAGCGATTTGAGAAAATAATCGTTACGACGTCGAGCGTCCCGCGAGCCTGTGTCCACAGCCCCTGCACGGTATACATGGCGCTTCCATCTGCTTGGAGATTGAAAACTTTCCGATCTGGGTATGCGATCGCACCGCTGGTCGGGATCATGCCTGCTGCCAGCAGAGCTAACTCGTGGGTCACCTCTCTCGTTCGTAGGTCACCTCATGGACAACCTCGCGCCCGTCAAACGGATTTTTACCAGGGGCGGAAGTGTAGGTCAAAGTATGTTCATCGACCGTACAAAACCGCACCTGGTCCGTGCCGCTCCATGCCTCGTTCCAGCTCATGTCGACATGATGGATGACCCGATCTGCTTCAACCGTATAGCTGCCCGAATAGGCGAACATCGTGTCGAACAACGCGATCTTCTCTTCGTCCAATGGCGGCAACCGCTCGGGCCGCTTGCGATTGTTCTTCAGGATAAGGAACGTGACGCGCTCAGGTGTATAGACGACCGCGCCGCAAGGAATCTCACCCAGTGCGTCTCGTCGCTCACCAGTTGCAACGTCTCTCGTAACCCAAGACGTCATCCTCCAGCTTCCAAGAATGACGTCGCGTGTGAGCGGCTTGGCCGATATATCTTGGGCCATTGCAATTCTCCACCATTCCTCGGCAACTCCGATGAGGTCGGCTGGCGAACGAGATCAAGCCTCACAATTTTCACCTGAGACATTAGCATAAATCAACAGTATCGGCCCTCAGCGGCCATTCACGTTAATGGCTTGAATCTCGCGAGAGAAGGAAGCCGCCTACCGAATAATATTCGCTTAGAGTCGGCATCACTGAATCGGGACGTCAGAGGCAGGTGTCTAAACGATGCTGTATATCTTCGACCAACAGGGCTGCTTCCTCCGCGATTGCCAATATTGTGCCCGACCGTCGCGAGATCGCGAAAGGCAGGCCGGCAAAATACACGCCAGGGACGCCCGCGAACCCGTTCTCGTGCAATGGTTGGCCTTGTGTATCGAGCACATTGGGAACACACACCCACCCGAAATCCCCTCTGAACCCTGTGCACCAGATCACCGTTGTGATCCCCCGCGCGGCAAGATCAATTGACCGGACCGGTGGATTCGGCAGAAGCGCGCCTATCACCTCCGCCGGGTCCGGCTCAGCCTCGGGGGCATCGATCCCGTTGCGCGCGATAAACTCGTCGATCTGGCTTCGAACTCTGGCGGAGCCCTCGTCTCCAAGGCGAATATGCTCTTCTGCATCGTCGCTGAACGAGAGACGGCCGTCGTCGACGCCCGTGAGCCGACCCAGCAAGACAACGCCTTGCGCACTGAGGGACTGCAGGCTGATCGTATGGAGCGCTCCTGTCAGCGGCCTTCCAGGGATGGGCCCCTGTTGAAGAATTTCCCTGCGCGTCACATCGATCAGTCCGCTAAGAACCATCCAGACCGAGATGTGACGACCTCGGTACATTCGGGGCAGCCGGCCGACTCGGCTCGTTGCAAGAAACACCGTTCGCCCCGCCTGGACCAAGTCCTCGGCGATTTGGCCGCCCGACTGGGCGCTACCGACCACCAACACGGCTCCACTGTCGAGACCAGATGCGTTGCGGTAGGCCGATGCATCAATCTGTTGGACTTCGGGCGGCAACAAAGCAGAGAAAGGCGGGCGTGACGGGCAATTCTGGTTACTGCTGGCGATCACCACATTCCTCGCCCACAGAGGGCCGCGCGGAAGGGCCAGCCGGAAAAGACCATCGCTCGCAACAAGGTCGGTCACGGGCGTACCGGTTTCCACCGGGAGGCCATGCCGGCCGGCATAGTCCTCCAACAGCGCGACAAACTCGTCGCTTGTCATTGCACCGTCGGGATCGGGGCCGACATAGGTGTCTCCGGGCATGACCGTTTGGCTATTAGGTGTGTTTATCCGAAAGGAGTCCCAGCGCTGGGTTCGCCAAGTCTCGCCGATGCGACCGCGCTCCAACACTCTATGGCGCAAGCCGCGCTGCGACAGCGCATGACTGACGCCCAGCCCCGCCCAACCGGCACCGATGACGACGGCATCGAGAATGTCCGTTCCGCTGGTCATTACGCTCCCCTCTGACTGTCACGCTATTGCACTTTGTGAAATCAGTAAAATCGTCAGCTTTCCAGTACGGCGTTGATCTCACGCATGACAAAATCGAAGACCACGGCAGTTGGCGAGGCGCTGACTGGGATGTCGCGTGTCGTGTAAGCCGCGCCTCTATGGACGTCTGTCAACTGAACGTCCGCCATTGGGTCGAGACGCGACACTCCCGTCATTCCGAGCGGAGGTCGGAAGTGGCGTAAAGGAGACGGGTCGGCAGAACACGCCCCTGGACGGCTCGCCTGTCCGACAGCCTTGTGGAAGCGGCGCTAGGCCGCCGATGCGGCGCTGCCGCGCTCGCCGGCCGCCTTTCCGCTCTGAGCGTCGCGGCTCTCCTGCTCGGCGTATCGAGCCCGCTTCTGTTCGTACATGCTCAAATCGGCACGCTTGACCAGCGCCTCCATCGTTTCACCCGCTTCGCTGGTTGCCGCGCCGAGCGATATGCTGATGGGAGCGTTGGAATAGAACTGGTTGTTGATCTTCAACAACTCGTTGATGGTCTCGACCATCGTTGCCACCGCCTGCCGGTCAGCGCCGGGCATCAATATGGCGAACTCGTCGCCGCCGATGCGGGCGGCATGGTTGGGCTGCGATACCGCACCGTTCAACACTTCGCCGAGCCGGCGCAAGAGGGCATCGCCGGCATCGTGGCCGAGCTGGTCGTTGGCTGCTTTCAGGCCGTCAAGGTCGATGACGATGGCCGACACCGGCCGGAGCGACTTGCGCTCGAGCCTGTTCAGTTCGTCCATGTAGAAGGCGCGGTTGTGCAGCTTGGTCAGCACATCATGTTTGCCGAGATATTCGAGATAGGCCTCAGCCTTCTTGCGCGCGGTGATATCGGTCAACGCCACCTGGACAAGGGACCAGTCGGCTTCATGCCCCGGAAGAACGGAGAATTGCAGCAGGACGTGGCGCTCGGATCCATCGAGCGCATAGTTGACCACCTCGCGGTGGTGCAGAAGATTGCCGTTCCACAGCTCGATCAGTTGCTCGCGGAAATGCTTCTCCATCTCATTGCGGAAGATATCGCCGAGACGCTGCAGCAGCGTGTTCCGGTCGGGCGCGCAGAACAGGTCGAGCGTCGCCTGGTTGATGTCGATGACCCTGATCTCGCTCATGCATTGGCGCACGAACTCCGGATGGACGTCGGTGAAGACGCGAAAATCGACGATCCCGCGATCACGGACGTCCTCGAGCAGCACCTTTATCCGGCTGAAATCCTCCACCCACAGCGACACCGGCGAATGTGCGAAAATACCTTCCGCATAGCGCCGGTTCTCCCGTTCCTTGCGCCGCGCCTCCTCGCGCGCCGTGACATCTTCCGTCGTCAGCAACAGCCGCCCGAGCGTATTTTCGTATCCGGGCAGGACGGAACCGCGCAGCTGAATGTCCAGCCTGCGGCCGGATAGAGTATAATTGACCGCGCTGCTGCTGAACTCGGTCTTTCCTTCCCACAATTCGGCAAGCTCGTTGACGTGGCTTTCCAGCATCTCGTCACGAAAGACCTTCGACAGGTTGGCCGAGAGATGATCGAGATCCCTGGCTTCGAACAGGTCCAGTGTGCGGCGGTTGACCTGAAGCACACGAATTTGGCCGGAGCATGCGGCGACACGAGTAAGATCTTGCTTGAGAAAGGCACGGATATCCGCCACGCCTTCGGCCCGCCAGCGATCGAACTGCGCTTTGACCCCACTGAAATCCTCAATCCACATTGCGATTGGCGCCAGATCAAAAATGTTGGTGTCGGAAGGACCTGTCATTACTGTTCCATCTCAGTCGGCGGGGGAGAGGGTTCCATGCAAAGGCGCATCGCCTTTGACAGCAGTCTAATGCTCTTTAAGTAAAGATACGTAAATCCTCAACCGCGGATCACTTCGCATCTTCGTTATCGGCAGCATACAGAGGCCAACGGGGGCGGCACGGGCGAACGACCCTTGCGGCCATCGCGGCGGTCTCTATTTCAAGGCGTTCACGCAGGAGCAGAATGGGAGATGTCCATGGTATTTCGCGACGATGATCTGACCTACCTTGAAAGCCATGGCATTCCACCGCTTCCAGGGGCGGACGAACAGGGCTTCATCGACAATGAAGGCGCACGTATCTGGTATGCATCCCACGGTTCCGGGCCGGCGGTGATCCTGCTGCATGGCGGCATGGGAAACAGCGGAAACTGGGGCTATCAGGCTCCGGCGATCGTCGAAGCCGGCTATCGTGCCATCGTCATCGACAGCCGCGGCCACGGCCGCAGCACGCGAGACGCGCGTGAATACAGCTACCAGCTGATGGCCGCCGATACCCGCGCCGTCATGGATCGACTGCAAGTCAACAAGGCCGCGATCGTCGGCTGGAGCGATGGCGCCGATACCGGCCTCATCCTTGCGCAGGAAGCACCCGGGCGCGTCGCCGGCATTTTCTTCTTCGCCTGCAACGTTGACAACACGGGCACCAAGCCGTTCGAGTTCACGCCGATCATCGGCCGCATCTGGCAACAACACCAGAAGGACTATGCCGCACTCTCGGCCACGCCAGGCGATTTCGATGCGCTTTCCGAAGCTGTCGAAGCGATGCAGCGCACACAGCCGAACCTGTCGGCGGCCGCACTTGCCGGCATCTCTGTCCCGGTGGCCGTCGTTCTTGGGGAGCATGACGAATTCATCAAGCGGGAGCACATGGGCTATCTCGCCGACACGCTACCTGACGCAACACTTCACGTTCTTCCCGGTCTCAGCCACTTTGCGCCATTGCAGGGCCCCGCTGTTTTCAATGAGGCCGTGCTCACCTTCCTGAAGGGTATCTTGCGCTAGCCCAACCTTCCTTGCCCCACAGTTCGAATCGCAGACAGTTTGCCGATTTCCCAAACGGCGTTTGCCGAAGAGAGAGCTTTACACAGACGAAACCGGTGGCCCACTTCGACTTCGAACGGTACAACCGGCGAGCGACCAGGAGGAAACAATGCAGAAGTCAGATTACCCGAAGGGTTCGGTGTCCCGTCTCAGCATCGACAGCGATGTTCTGCGCAGCAACAGGCTCGGGGACCCAAGCCGACGGGACGTCGACGTCTATATTCCGGCAAACCACGATGGCGCCGGCCTGCCGCTGCTCGTCGATCTTGTCGGCTTTACCGCAGGTGGCCCGCTGCACACCGCCTGGAAAGCCTTCTTCGAGAACGTCCCGGAGCGCCTGGACCGGTTGATTGCGACCGGACAGATGCCGCCGGTGGCCGTCGCCTTTCCCGATTGCTTCACCTCGCTCGGAGGCAACCAATATGTCAACAGCTCGGTCGTCGGACGCTGGGAAGATTTCCTTATCGACGAGATGCTTCCGGCGGTCGAAACCCGCTTTGGCTGCGGTGGCACGGGACGGCGCGGCGTTTTCGGAAAAAGCTCGGGCGGCTACGGCGCGTTTTCCCATGCCTTCCGGCGGCCCGACATCTGGGCTGCGGCCGCAAGCCATTCGGGAGACGCCGGCTTCGACCTGATGGCCGCCGACTTTCCCATGGTTCTGCGCGCCCTTGCGCGGCATGGCCTGTCGATCGAAAACTGGTTCCGAGCCTATGAGGCGCGGCAGAAACATGCCGACGAGGACATCCCGGTCCTGCTTGTCCTCGCCCAGGCGGCAAGCTACGACCCCGATCCCGACCTCGAGGTCTTCAAGGGGCTGCGGCTTCCGGTCGATCTGGAAACCTGCGAGTTGATCGAGGACCGCTGGAAGAACTGGATGGCGTGCGATCCCGTGCAACTGGCAAAAACCCACGGACACAACATCGGCAAGCTCAAGGCTTTCTACCTGGATTGCGGCACAGTGGATCAGTACAATCTGCTCTACGGCAATCGCCGCATCCACCGGACGCTGAAGGAACTCGGCATCGAACACACCTATGAGGAGTTCGAGGACAATCACAACTCGGTCGATTACCGCATGGATGTCAGCCTGCCGTTCCTAGCCAAGGCGCTACAGTAGTCGGCAGCAACGGGGTCCGGCCGGCGGGAAACTCAGGCCGGCCGTAGTGCCTCGATAAGCTGTGATCAGGGATGCCTGATGAGGTCGTCCCCGTTTCTCTCACCCTCAAGCGGCACGCCGATCGTGGCGCCCTTCTTCGATCTCCTCGACGATCTTGGCGACGAAGGCGTCGAGATCATCGGGCGATCGGGAGGTAACGATGCCATGATCGCAGACGACCTTTGCATCGACCCACTGCGCGCCGGCATTTTCAACGTCCTTGCGGATCGAGGCATAGGACGTCGCCTTGCGCCCTTTCAAAGCGTCGGCTTCGACAAGGAGCCACGGGGCATGGCAGATGGCTGCCACCACCATGCCAGACTGCACGAAATCGGTGACGACGCGCATCGCATCGGGGTCCTTCCTCAACAGGTCAGGGTTGATTTGCCCGCCGGGCAGCACAAGAGCATCGAAGTCGCGAACGAAAACGTCCTTCGCCGTCAGGTCGACATCGACGGTGTCGCCCCAATCGCCTTTGTCCCAACTCTTGATGGCACGTTTTTCCAGCGATGCGATCGTCACTTTGGCGCCGCGTTTTGACAGTTCGTCGCGCGGCAAACGCAGCTCCGAACGCTCGTAGCCGTCGGTTGCGAGAATGAGAATTCTGGCGGTGTCGATCGATGGCATGGCCAAGTCCTTTCTCGGTTTGTGAGCCCGGAGGAAAAACCGGCTGCGGATGGAATGGTTCCCTCACGGGGATTTGCCGGGAGCAAGCGAAGGTTGCTTGGATGCTACGCCCCTTCGGCAAACGCCTTCACGGTGTCAGCAACCAGAACACCACTCCGCAAAGAAGGATGAAAAGGGCGATCAACCTGGCGAAGCGCTGCATGCCGTGGGTCGTGTCCTCGCCAAGGATAGAGTTCCAAAGCGAGCCGCCGGTGGCATCGACGTCGGCGGTTGATGCCAATGCGGGCTCCGATCTTGCCGCACTGTAATCGTGAGGACGCGGCTGGCGGTTCACCGTTGTCGCTTCATCAACATAGATCCCGGCGCTGACAATTTGTCCATCGCCTGCATCGGCCACCTGGGCTTCGCGCAACACCCGATCGTCCGGCTCTGGCCGGCCCAAGAGCGCATCGAGCCAGGCACGGCGCGCCTGGGATGCCGCCGCGTGGCGTGGCCATTGCGCGGTTGGCAACAGCATTGCGGAAGAGCGTCTGCTTCTCGGATGACGGAGTGACATCTTGAGGCCTCCCGTAACAACAATACACCGGAAGCGCGTTTGTTCCATCACACTTCAGACCGGTGTTTGGAAACGCAAGGTAGCGCACCGAGCGGCCAACGTCTCGAGACCTCGGCACTGATTATCGGCCGACGACCGGCAGTACCTGCCGCCACCGCCCTATCTCCTGGGAGAGCCCTGAAATAGAAAAGGCGCTCGACCCTTGACGGGGAGCGCCCTTTCTTGACCCGGACAACGTCAAACGCGCGGGCATAGCCGCTGCAGGACGCCATCGATACGGGTAGTGATGACCTAAATAGTCATGGCCCCCGGCTTTTCAAGATCCAATCGTCGTTATCCCGGAAATTGTTTGGTCCGCCTGGTCAACATGGGTTTGCTGGCATGTTCCCGTAGAGACCTTTCCTCTCGCCATCCCATCATACCGCATTGCAGAGCCGCAACTGCGCTGGCCACTCAGGATGGCACAACCGCCTCTGTCAGCTTGAGCCGACGCCAGTCGCTCGGTGCCATGCCGGTGCGCAAACGGAAGAATCGGGAGAAATAGGCGGCATCCCTCAGACCGATCTCATAGGCGATATCCTCAAGCGAGCGCACGGTGAAGAGCAGCAGGCGTTTGGCCTCAAGCAGCCGGCGCTCGTTGATCAGTTCCTTCACCGGCATTCCGAACGCCGCATTGCTGGCCTTGGCCAGCAGATGCGGGGTGGTCGCGAGCACATCGGTGTAGCGCCCTACACTCCAGTTCTCACGGAAATGCGCGTCGATCATACGACGCAACTGCGTCGCGAGCATCACGTCGGGCGACTGCGATGGTGACGGCGCCAACGAGGCAAGGCGGGCGATCTGCGTCAGGATCGCCGATGCGAGCGATGCCATCATCGACTGGGTGCCGAAAGCGCCTGTCCCGTACTCTTCCGCAATCATGTCCATCAGCTGCGACAGGCGCTGCCATTGCCTGTCGTCCCTCGTGCCAGCAACCATGATCGGCGCATCGATCGCCAGGACTGTTCTCTCCCGGGCAGACAGCATCAGGCCGTCGGCAATCGAAATGACGATGGCGTCGCTTTCCAGTGGTTCGACAGAGAACCCATGCACGATGCCGCTCGGAACAGAGCTGACGGCCGGCGCGGAAAAGTCCAATACCTTGTCTTCGATGAAATATGTTCCACGGCCGCGGAACCAATAGGTCACCTGGGCAAGTTGATCATGCTTGTGGGCCTTGACCTGCCCTTGATGAAGCCCACGCCGGGCCATCACCGTTTCGACGTGAAAGAACCCGGGTTCGAGCTGTTGTTCCGGTTCTCCGTAGACAAAGAAACTTGGAATGCCGTCGGCCATGAACCACCCGAAAAAGTACAAGTCATTTTGTCATTCTGTCCATGGCGGCCTCGACAATCAATGCCTAGTCTTGACGAAACTCAAGGAGGAGAACCATGAGAGCTGAGGACTTTCGCGCCGACAAGGCGCGCCCTTTTACCGGAGCCGAATACCTCGAAAGCCTGCGTGACGGTCGCGAGGTCTATATCAACGGCGAGCGCATCGCCGATGTGACCACGCATCCGGCCATGCGCAATTCCGCGCGATCGCTGGCAAGGCTCTATGATGCCCTCCACGTCCCCACGAAGAAGGATATCCTGACCTCGCCAACCGACACGGGTTCCGGTGGCTACACGCACAAATATTTCCGTGTCGCCCGATCGTCTACCGACCTCGTTGCCCAGCAGGGCGCCATCGCCGAATGGGCGCGCATGTCCTATGGCTGGATGGGGCGCACGGCCGATTACAAGGCGGCGCTGATGAACACGCTTGGCGCCAACGCCGCGTGGTACGGCCCCTTCAAGGACAATGCGCTCGCCTGGCACAGCCGCGCCCAGGAAGCGGCGCTGTTCATGAACCATGCGATCGTCAACCCGCCCATCGACCGGCACAAACCGGCCGATGCGGTCAAGGACGTCTTCGTTCATATCACCAAGGAAACGGATGCCGGCATCTATGTCTCCGGCGCCAAGGTGGTGGCGACCTCGTCGGCACTGACGCACTACAATTTCCTTGCCCAGAGTTCGGCGACGGTGACCGAGGATCCGTCGCTCTCGGTGATGTTCATCGTCCCGATGAATGCGCCGGGCATCAAGATGTTCTGCCGCGTTTCCTACGAGCAGACGGCCAACACGGTCGGGCACCCCTTCGACTACCCCCTGTCGTCGCGGTTCGACGAAAACGATGCCATCCTGGTGCTCGACAACGTCTTCGTGCCCTGGGAAGACGTGCTTGTTTTGCGCGATGCCGCCAAGATCCTTTCGTTTCATCCGGCATCGGGTTTCATGCACGGCTATTGCTTCCAGGGTTGCACTCGCTTTGCCGTCAAGCTCGACTTCCTTGCCGGCCTGCTTGCCAAGGCGCTTCGGGCAACCGGCGGCGACGCCTTCCGCGGTAACCAGGCAGCGCTTGGCGAGGTCATCGCGCTCCGGCACATGTTCTGGAGTTTTTCCAATGCCATGGCCTACAACCCGATTCCCTGGGCGGATGGCGCCGTTCTGCCCAATCTCGAGGCTGCACTTTCCTATCGGACCTTCATGTCGGAGGCCTATCCGCGGGTGGTCGATACCATTCGCCGGGTCGTCGCCTCTGGCCTCATCTACCTGCCGTCGTCGGCCAGGGATTTCGGCAATGGCGAGATCGACCGTTACCTCGCGCAATATGTCCGCGGCTCCAACGACATGGGCCATGTCGAGCGCATCAAGATCATGAAGCTACTCTGGGATGCGACCGGCACCGAGTTTGGCGGGCGCCATGCGCTTTATGAGCTCAACTATGCCGGCGCCCCTGAAGAAGTCCGGCTACAGGTGCTGAAGGGCGCCGAACGCGGCGGACGGCTGAAGGAAATGGAAGCGCTCGTCGACACCTGCATGAGCGACTACGACCAGCATGGCTGGACCGGCGACACCTGGCTGCCGCCGCTTTGTGCCGAAGCGCCAATCCGCAATGCGGCCGAGTGAGGCAGTCACCATGGAAACGGTTGTCTCCAAGACCGAATTTCGCAACGCGATGGCGCGCGTCTGCGCACCCGTCAATGTCGTCACCACCAACGGACCCGCCGGGCGCGGCGGGTTTACGGCGACGGCAATGTGCTCGGTCACCGACGATCCGCCGAGCCTGCTCGTCTGCATGAACCGCAACTCGACGCAATGCGGCCTGTTCATCGAGAACCGGCGCTTCTGCGTCAACGTGCTCAGCCACGACCACACCGAGCTTGCCGGGCATTTCGCCGGCGCGACCCAGGACATGGCGGCGCGCTACGCCGCCGCCGACTGGGTGGAAATGAAATCGGGAAGTCTCGCCGTGAAGGATGCGATCGTCTCGCTCGATTGTGAGCTGGCGGAAGCGAGATTGCTCGGCACCCACCACATCCTGGTCGGCCGGGTCGTCGGCATAAGGTCGCGCAGCGACGGCAACGCGCTTCTCTACTTCGACCGCAACTACGTGCACGTGCCAACACAGCTCGGAAGCTTCGGCGGATAGGATACCGAAGGGTAGAAACGAAACCGGCCGGAGTTCAACTCCGGCCCGTGAAGCATGATGACAAAGCTTGAGAATGCCTGTCTGCCGGGAGGCTCGTCCAGTTCTCCCTCATTCCGGCCTTGTGCCGGAATCCGAACTGACATCCGTCAGGTCAAAAGACCTTTCAGCCCAAGGACTTGGACTGGCTAGATTCCTGTGACAGGCACAGGAATGAGGGCGAACCCGGCTAACGCTGAGGCAATTCCTGGTATTGACTCTGTCAGCAGTCTGACGGGCCGGAGTTGAACTCCGGCCCGTTTTGTTTTGATGGCGTTTGCCTGTCGCGCTTAGAGCTGGATCCAGGCGGTCTTGAGGTCGGTGTATTTGTCGAGCGCATGCAGCGACTTGTCGTGGCCATTGCCCGATTGCTTCACCCCGCCAAGCGGCACCGTATTGTCGGCGCCACCATAGGTGTTGACGTGGACGACGCCGGCCCGGATGGAGCGCACCATGCGATGCGCCCGCGACAGGTTCGCCGTCCAGACGGCCGACGCAAGCCCGTATTCGGTTCCGTTGGCGATGCGGAGCGCGTCAGTCTCGTCATCGAAGGGAATGATCGACAGGATCGGCCCGAAGACCTCCTCTTTGGCGAGTGTCATGCCGGGCTCGACGTCGAAGACCGTCGGCTGCATGTAGAAGCCGCCCGTCTGTTCAAGGATACGCTTGCCGCCGACCCTCAGTCGCGCGCCTTCGTTTATCGCCTGCTCGGCGAAACCGAGGTTTTTTTCGAGCTGGATTTGGCTGGCGATCGCGCCGGCTTCCGTCGACAGCATCAGAGGATCGCCCACCTTTATGTTTGCCGCGATCGCGGCAACCTTCTCGGCGAAGGCTTCGTGGATCGACCGCTCCACCAGCAGGCGCGAGCCGGCGACACAGACCTGGCCGGAGTTGCGGAAGATGCCATAGGCAGACACCTTGACCGCCTGGTCCAAATCCGGCGTATCGGCAAAGACGATGTTCGGCGACTTGCCACCCAGTTCCAGGTAGACGCGTTTGAGATTGGAGCGTGCGGAATATTCCAGCAGTCGACGCCCGACGCCGCCCGAACCGGTGAAAGCGAGCACGTCGATTTCGGCATGGAGACCGATCGCCTCGCCGGTCATGGCGCCCCTGCCCGTCACGACGTTCAGAACGCCCTCGGGTAGCCCGGCCTCGGCACAGAGTTCAGCCAGCCGCAGCAGGGTCAGCGACGCGCCCTCGGCCGGCTTCAGGATGACCGAATTGCCGGCCGCAAGCGCTGGCGCGATCTTCCAGGCGCCGATCATCAGCGGAAAATTCCAGGGAACGATGGCGGCGACGACGCCGACCGGCTCGCGATGGATGAGGCCGAGCACGTTGCCAGCGGTCGGCGCGATCTCGCCATAGATCTTGTCGATCGCCTCGGCATAGTAGCGAAAGGTGCCAGCGGCACTGCCGGGCTCCGCTTTCAGCGCCATCGAAATCTCGGTACCATTGTCGCGCACGCCGAGAACGGCAAGCTCGAGCGCGTTTTTCTCGATGAGTTCGGCGACGCGCAGAAGCACTTTCTTGCGCTCCGCCGGTGCGGCCCTCGACCACGTGCCTTTTTCGAAGGCCGCCCGGGCGGCAAGCGCAGCGGCATCGACGTCGTCGACATCGGCATCGGCGATGGTCGTCAGCCGCGTCCCGTCGATCGGCGAGATGACATCGAGCGTCCTGCCGGACCGGGCCTCGCGCCAATTGCCGCCAATGAAGAGCTTTTGCGGCGGCACCAGATCGTAGCGCAACTGGTCGATTTTTTCCTGCATGTTTCCCGTTCCATTTGTCAGGCGAAGGGGCGGCCGATTGCTCGGCCGCCCCTATCGGATCAGATCTCCTGGCCGGCGCCAAGCCGGGCAAATTCGAGCGGTCGGCCCGATTTGAGCATCGCCGCCAGCGCAAGTCCGATGACGCCGGCAATCACGACAAGTCCGGGCAGGAAGACGGCGAGCAAGCCCGTCGCTCCGGCGAGATCACCGAAGTTGATTGTTATGGCGATGATCACCGCAATCAGGATGACGCCTGTCACGACCGGGATGATCTTGGTCACGAGCGTATTCGATTCCAGCCCCGGATTGCGGTTGAAGAAGGCGACGATGGCAAAGGCGGTAAAGGCCATCAGCACCATGACGGCGAGCGTGCCGACATTGGTGAGCCACGAGAACAGCGCCAGCACCGGATCCTGTCCCGTTGCTGCAAACAGCGCAACGACGAGCGCTGCAGTGATCGTCTGGATGACCGAACCGGCATGCGGGCTATGATAGACCGGATGGGTGACGCCAACGGACGCCGGCAGCAGGCGCTCACGACCGGCCACATAGAGATACCGGGCGACACCATTGTGAAACGCCAGCACGCCGGCAAACAGGCTGGTGACGAAGAGTACATTCATGATCGGCGGCAGCCAGCCGCCGGCATAGCGCTCCGCCAGGCCGAAGAGGAAGGTCGTCGGGTCGGCCAAACCCTGCAGTTCCGGCACCAGCTCGTCGGCACCGGCCGCATTCACCATCAGCCAGGATGTCAGCATGTAGAACACGCCGATGATCAGCACGGAGATATAGGTCGCACGCGGCACGGTTCTGTGGGGATCGCGGGCTTCCTCGCTGTAGATCGTCGTCGCTTCGAAGCCGATGAAGGCTGCAAAGCAGAACAGGATGCCGATCGAGGGAGACCCGGACATGAGGGCCGAAGGCGTGAAGGACGTCATCGTCAGACCGCTGTCGCCGCCCTTGGCGATGATCGCCACGTCGATGGCCAGCACGACGAGATATTCGAGAATGACCAGCACGGTCAGCACCTTCGCCGACAGGTCGACACGGCGGTAACCGAGAACGCCGACGATGGCGATACCGATAAAGGTCCAGACCCACCAGGGCAGGTCGATACCGAGGCCGGCAAAGAGGCCTGCGGTTGCGGCACCGAACAGGCCGAAGACGCCGATCTGCATGGCGTTGTAGGCAAGGATCGCGATCATCGCCGCAGCACCGCCCATCAACCCACCCAGCCCTTGCGCGGTATAGGCGTAGAAGGCGCCGGCGTTGCGGATATGCCGCGCCATGGCCACGTAGCCGATCGAAAACATCAAAAGGATCAGCGTGACCAGCAGAAACGTGCCGGGAATGCCGGCGCCGTTACCGAGCAGCATTGCCAGCGGCACGCCGCCGGCAACCGCCGTCAGCGGCGCTGCGGCCGATACCACGAGAAATGTGACGGCACCGACCCCGAGCGCATTCTTGCGCAGCTGGTTCGCGCCGGTTACGGGCGACGATTGATTGTCCATAGCTTCTTAGCTCCCCTTTTTTTTGCACTATTTGCCTTTGCCTCAGGTCCATCTCTCCAAAGGCATCCTCCGCGAAGCTGCTGCGGACCGCGTTGCTTTTTGTTCTTGGCCGCGCGCAATATTCGGTTCAATATTCAAACCGTTGCTTCAAATATAGACTTGCAAATGGCACGGCAACCTGTCAAGTTATTTCGCATGTTAAGTATCTCTGCCGGATAAAGACACGATACGGGCGGTTAAACCGCCCGGAAATCAGGGGAACAGGCATCGGGATCACTTGCGGCGGCGCTCGGCGACGGAGGACTGGATGAGCACCATCGGTAAGGCACTGACCCTCTTGGACGCGATCTCGCGGCTGGACAAAGAAGTGGGCTTGAGCGACATCGCCAGGCATTGCGCGCTCGACAAGGCGACGGCGCGGCGCTTTCTCGTCGAGCTTGAAAGACATGGATTCGTCGAACAGGATCCGGACACCAAGCGTTATCGCATCGGCGGCGCGCCGGTCCGGCTTGCCCGCATTCGGGAAGCGCGCTTTCCCTTTCTCAAGCTCGCGATTCCGTTTGTAAAAGAGCTTGCCAACGCATCAGGCGAGACCGTGCATCTCTCGGAATTCGTCGCCGGCCGACTGTCGACCGTTCACGTGGAAGATTCGCCGCGGGCGCACCGGGTTATCGTCGATGTCGGAAGCGCGCTGCCCTTCCATGCGACCGCCTCCGGCCACGCCTTCCTCGCCTTCTGCCCGCCAAAACAGGTCGAGGATATCTTGTCGGGGCCGCTTGAAGCCTTCACCGACAACACGATCACGTCGAGAACGGAGCTTCGCCGTCTGCTCGCGGAGACCGCCCAACGCGGCTATTCCATCAGCCAGCAGGGGCTTGAGAGCGGGGTCATCAGCGTCGCCGCCCCCATCCGCGCGCCGAACAGCATGCCGATCGGCGCGATCGCTGTCGCGGCACCGCAGGTGCGCGCAAATGCCGATACGATCGCTGAACTCGGGCCGGCAACGGCAGCGATCGCCAAACGCATCTCTGAGAAATTCTTTGGGTTGGAGCAGGCGACTGCCAATCCGCTGGCAAGGAGGGCCGGCTGATGAATGCGATGAACCGTCTACCCAATATCCTCGTCGTGGGAACGGGAGACACGAAATGCGAAGAGTTGCAATTCATGGCGTCGGTCATCCGCGAGGCAGGCGGCCTGCCTGTCATGATGGACGTCAGCATTCTCGGTGACCCACCCTATGCACCGGAATATTCGCGCCACGATATCGCCGAGGCGGCCGGCACGTCGATTACAGCGATTGCCGCGAGCGGCGACGAAAACAGCGCGATGGCGCTGATGGCCAAGGGTGCCGCAACCCTTGCCCGCACTCTCCACGATGCGGGGCAGGCCGATGGCGTCATCATCCTCGGCGGTTCGATGGGCACCGATCTGGCGCTCGATGTTGCGGCAGCCCTGCCGCTCGGCGTGCCGAAATTCGTCGTCTCGACAATCGCCTATTCGCATCTGCTGCCGCCCGAGCGCATCGCGCCTGATCTGATGATGATCCTGTGGGCCGGGGGGCTTTACGGGCTCAACGGCATTTGCCGGTCGGTGCTTTCGCAGGCCTGTGGCGCCGTGGTCGGGGCCGCGCGTTTCGGCACCAGGCCGGACAAGGATCGTCCGCTGATCGGCATGACCTCGCTCGGGTCAAGCTGCCTCAAATACATGAAATACCTGAAGCCCGAGCTGGAACGACGCGGCTATGACGTCGCGGTGTTTCACGCGACCGGCATGGGCGGCCGCGCCTTCGAGGCGATTGCCGCACAAAACGGCTTCACCGCCGTCTTCGACTTCTGCATCCAGGAGGTCAGCAACCATCACCATGGCACCGTCGTCACCTCCGGTCCCGATCGCCTGGAAAATGCCGGACGCGCCGGAATTCCGCAACTCGTTGCGCCGGGAGCAGTCGACATGGTCGACCTGCCCGCCTGGCAGGCGCTGCCCGCTGCTTTCGCGGATCGGCCTTACCATGCCCACAACCGGCTGCTCGGTTCGGTGACGACATCTCCGGAAGGCCGGCGCGAGATCGCGCGCATCATCGGCGGCAAACTCGCCGACACGAGCGCCGAAGTCGCTTTCATCCTGCCGCTCAAGGGCATTCAGGAATGGGACAAGCCGGAAGAGCCGCTGCACGAACCGGAGGCACTCGACGCCTTTATCGACGAGATGCGCCGCGCCGTGCCGCCATCCGTCAGCCTTCACGAAATCGACAGCCACATCAACGCACCTGAGTTCTCCGCGATGGCGCTCGCCATCTTCGACGACTGGATCGCCCGCGGTGTCATCCCCGGAGGCCGCCCGTGACGGACCGGGCCCTCATCCTCGACTTCGGCGGCGTCGTCACCCGCACCCTGTTTGAAACCCACGACGTCACCGAGCGCGCGCTCGGCCTTGCCCCAGGCAGCCTGACCTGGCGGGGACCGTTCGACACGGCGTCCGATCCGCTCTGGGTCTCGATGCAAAAACGCGAAATCACCGAACGCGACTACTGGATGGAGCGCACACGTGAGGTCGGGCTCCTCGTCGGCGAAGACTGGAGGGATATGAAGACCTTCGTCCAGCGCGCCCGCGGCGCCGAGCCGGAGCTGGTGCTGCGCCCGGAAGCGCGCCATGCGATCCTGCGGGCGCAGAATGCCGGCATCAGGCTCGCCATTCTCTCCAACGAACTCGACCTCTTCTACGGCGTGGAGTTTCGCAAACGTTTCCCGCTGATCGAGCTTTTCGACGTCATCGTCGATGCCACCTACACCGGAATATTGAAGCCGGATCCACAGGCCTACGAACTCGTGCTTTCCGAACTCGGCCTGCCGCGAGAGGCCTGTGTCTTCGTCGACGACCAGAAGAAGAACATCGAGGGCGCCGAGGCAGTGTCTCTTCCCAATGTGCATTTCGATGTCACCAGACCCGCAGAAAGCTACGCCAGAGCCCTCCGGATGCTCGGCATTTGAACTGACCAGGAGCAAGACATGCGCGAAACCAACTTCCTCATCGAGAACAACGCCCGCCACCTCTGGCACCCGATGGCGCACCCCGCCGAAATGCACGCAACGCCGCCGCGCATCATCAATGCCGGCGAGGGCGTGGAGATCGTCGACATCCACGGCAAGAAGGTACTCGATGCGGTCGGCGGCCTGTGGAACGTCAATCTCGGCTATTCCTGCGAGCCGGTGAAAAAGGCGATCCGCGACCAGCTCGACGAGCTGCCCTATTATTCGACGTTCCGCGGTACCACCAATTCGCCGCTGATCGAGCTTTCCTACGAACTCGCCGAATGGTTCAAGGAGGATGGCCTCAGCCGCTCGTTCTTCACCTCGGGCGGATCGGATTCGGTCGAGACCTGCCTTCGTCTCGCCCGCCAGTACCACAAGCTCAACGGCCAGCCGGAACGCACAAAATTCGTCGCGCTGAAGAAGGGCTATCACGGCACCCATTTCGGCGGCGCTTCGGTCAACGGCAATTCCAATTTCCGCCGCAACTACGAGCCGCTGCTGCCGGGCGTCTATCACCTTCCCGCGCCCTATACCTACCGCAACCCGTTCGCGACCACGGACGGCGCCGAGATCGCCCAGGGCATTGCCCGCCTGTTCGAGGACGAGATCGCCTTCCAGGGCGCCGACACCATCGCCGCGCTGATCATGGAGCCGGTGCTCGGTGCCGGCGGCGTGATCGTTCCGCACGAAACCTTCATGCCGCTGATGCGAGAAATCTGCGACCGTCACGGCATTCTGTTGATCGCCGACGAGGTGATCACCGCCTTCGGCCGCACCGGCGCCTGGACCGGTTCGCGCCTCTGGGGCGTCAAGCCGGACCTGATGTCGACCGCCAAGGCGATCACCAACGGCTATTACCCCTTCGGTGCGGTGATGATCTCGGACAAGGTTGCCGAGGCTTTCGAAAGCAATAAAACAGCAGCCGGATCGATCGGCCATGGCTACACCTATTCCGGTCACCCGGTCGGCGCGGCTGCAGCCCTTGCCACGCTCAAAGAAACGAAACGCCTCGATGTCGCGGCCAATGCCGGCGCGCGCGGCGATGAGCTGATCGCCGGTCTGCTGGCATTGAAGGCCAGCCACGAGATCATCGGCGATGTGCGCGGCAAGGGTCTGATGTGCGCGCTCGAGCTGGTGTCGGACCGCGAGAAAAAGTCGCCGGCTGCCAAGGACGTGGTGCAGAAGGTCCAGGATGTGGCCTATGAGGCCGGCGTCATGGTCCGCACATCCGGCCCGAACGTGATCATGTCGCCGCCGCTCGTGATCACCGCCGCGGATGTCACGCGCATTCTTTCGGCTCTCGATGCAGGCCTGAGCGCTGCCGAGGGCAAGTAACATGAGCGATACGGCAGCCCTGCTGGCACGCCGCGAACGGCTGCTCGGCAAAAACATGTCGCTGTTTTACAGCGACCCGGTCCATATCATCAGGGGAGAAGGCGTCTGGCTCTTTGACGCCGACGGCAGACGCTATCTCGACTGCTACAACAATGTGCCGCATGTCGGCCATTGCCATCCGCGCGTGGTCGAGGCGATTACCCGGCAGGCATCGACGCTGAACACCCACACGCGCTACCTGCATGAGGGGATTCTCGACTATGTCGAGCGGTTGACGGCGACCTTCGATGACGGCCTCGACACGGCAATCCTCACCTGCACCGGCAGCGAGGCCAACGACATTGCACTGCGCATGGCCCAGGCCGTCACCGGCAAGACCGGGGTCATCGCAACCGACCACACCTATCATGGCAACACCGCTGCCGTTTCGCAGCTTTCCACCCGGATGCCGCCGGTCGGCGGCTTCGGCGGCCATGTGCGCCACGTGCCGGCACCCGACAGCTACCGGCCGCTCGGCGGTGTTTCCGGCGAAGCCTTTTCGATCGCGTTTGCCGCCGAGGTGGAAAAGGCGATCGCCGATCTGCAGGAAAGCCCGTTTGGCTTTTCCGCCCTGATCATCGACCCGTTCTTCGCCAATGAAGGTTTTCCCGATCTGCCGTCGGGCTTCCTTGACGCGACGGTTGCTGCAGTGCGGAAAGCCGGTGGCGTCGTGATTGCCGACGAAGTGCAACCCGGCTTCGGCCGCACGGGCGAGCATATGTGGGGCCACCAGAAGGCCGGCATCGTTCCCGATATCGTCACGCTCGGCAAGCCGATGGGCAACGGCCACCCGATCGGTGGCGTCGTTGCCGGCAGCGATACGTTGAATGCGTTCCGCAAGGCCTTCCGCTACTTCAACACCTTCGGCGGCAATCCCGTGTCCTGCGCCGCGGCGATGGCGGTGCTCGACGTCATCGACGACGAAAAGCTCATCGACAACGCCTGCGAGATCGGCGCCTATGCCAAGGCCGGCATCGACAGGCTCAGCCACAAGCACGACATCATCGGTGACGTGCGCGGCAGCGGATTGTTTTTTGGAGCGGAGCTTGTGCTCGATCGGGACAAAAAGACCCCGGCCGCCGACCTCGCCACCAAGGTTATCAACGACATGCGCGAGCGTGGCGTGCTGATGGGCAAGCTCGGCATTCATCAATGCGCGACGAAGATCCGCCCACCCATGCCGTTCTCGAAGGAGAACGCCGATCTGATGCTGTCCACCCTCGACGACGTTTTGTCGGGCTTGTGAGCGGACCATGGCCGAGCATCTGCCGCGACGTCTGCTGGAAGGACTTGAGGCCCGGGCGCAGAAGGCTATCGCCCATTGGGGACTTGAGAACGCGAAGCCGACGTTGCTGAAATATCGCGAGAACGCCGTCTTCCGCGTTACGCTTGCCGATGGCGAACCGGCAGCGCTCAGACTGCACCGTCCCGGTTATCACGACGAGTCCGCGTTACGCTCGGAGCTCCAATGGATGACGGCGCTGCGCGACGGCGGCCTTGCGGTGCCGAGCGCGATCGCGGCACTGGACGGCCGCCTTCTCGTGCGTCTCGCCCCGACCGACGATTCCGCCGGTCAGCATGCCGATATTGTCAGCTGGATGCATGGTGCTCCGCTTGGTGAAAGCGGCGTGCCGCTGGCGTATGGCGCTGAGCGGCAGGCGGTCATTTTTCATGCGCTTGGTGCCTTGATGGCCGACATGCACAATCTTGCCGATCGCTGGTCGGTGCCAACCGGCTTCAAACGTGCGTCGTGGGATGCCGAAGGTCTGCTCGGCGAAAGACCGGTTTGGGGACGCTTCTGGGATTGCCAGGGCCTGTCAGACGAACAGAAGCTTGGCCTTGCTGGATTGCGCGACCGGCTGCGACCCATCCTCGAACGAATGTCCGCTGGCGGGCATGATTACGGCCTGATCCATGCCGACCTGGTGCGCGAGAATGTGCTGGTGAGAGATGACGGCGTGGCCTTCATCGATTTCGACGATGCGGGTTTCGGCTTCCGGCTGTTCGATATCGCGACGGCGCTTTTGAAGAATCGCACCGAACCGAACTATGAGGCGATCGAAAGATCATTGGTCGGGGGATATCGGAGCAAGCGGCCGCTGAGCGATGCGGCGCTTTCGACCCTGCCGATTTTCATGACGCTTCGGAGCCTGACCTATATCGGTTGGTTTGCCGCGCGGCCCGAGCTTCCCGGCGCTAAAGCCCGCATCAAACGTTACGCAGATGAGAGCTTGCGCCTGGCGCAAACGCTACCGGTTCCCGCATGAGGTCGGAAAACACCTGCTCAGTCGCCGAGCGTTGCGAGTTCGTCCAGCATGTCGAGCAGCACTTCGACGCGCTCGTGGCCGTAACGCGCCTCGAGCTGATCATAGATCGCCCGGCTTTCCGGGCTGACATCGGCAATGACCCGCATGCCGGCGGGCGCTATCTCGAGCAGCACACGACGGCCGTCATCGGCGTCCTTGTGCTTGGTGATCAGCCCACGCTCCTCGAGCGAGCGGATGATGCGCGTGAGGCTCGGCGCCAGGATGAAAGCCTTGTCGGCCATTTCGGAGGCATCGACCTTGCCGGATTCGGCAAGAATCCGAATGACGCGCCATTGCTGCTCGGTGATTTCGTGACGTGCCAGCATCGGCCGAAAATGCCCCATCACCGCCTCGCGCGCGCGCAGGAGCGCAATCGGCAGCGACCGACGCGTATTGTGGGGAAGAAGGGCGTCCGGCCCAAGTTCGGTGGGGTTTTTCGCACGGCTCATGCCCGATCTATGGGCGATTTTTCGCCTTTTCGCAATTGCTGGCGAAAGTCCGGAGACAGCGAAAGTCGCTTGACACGGAACGACATATTGTTAACATGTTAATTAATAAATCGAAAGGCACTGGGGACGGAAATGCCGCACTTCACGATCGAACATTCCGCCAATCTCGACGAACACGTCGACTTCGATCGCCTGTGCCGCACGATCCACAAGACGATCCTCGACACCGGCCTTTTCGAAATCGGCGCCGTCCGCGTTCGTACCGTCCGCAGCATCCATTATGCCATTGCCGATCTCATGCCAGAGAACAGCTTCATCGACATGTCGTTCCGCATCGGCCTTGGTCGCTCTGACTCCGAAAAGCAGGCGACCGGCAAGGCCATCTTCGACGCCGTCACACAAGAACTCGCCGACCTTTTCGCCACGCCCCATTTCGCCCTCAGCCTGGAGATCCGCGAGATCGATCCTGACCTTAGCTGGAAGAAGAACGCGATCCACCCGCGCCTTCGCCAGAAGGGCAACTGACACCGGCAAAAGACGGCACGACATTTCTGCGCCCGCACGAGCGGCAGCGCACCACGATTGGAGAATGACATGTCCAGACTCGACGAGAACATCGCAAAGGCGGAAGCCTATCTCGCCCGCTTCCGCACGCACGGGGTCTTGAACCACATCAATGGCCAAGCCGTACCGGCGCTGGATGGCGACAGCTTCGAGACGATTTCTCCCGTCGACCTGAAGACGCTTGCCACCGTTTCGCGCGGCAAGGCCGCCGACATCGACCGCGCCGCCCGCGCCGCCAAGGAGGCTTTCCCGGCCTGGGCCGCCATGCCGGGCGACGCCCGCAAGAAGCTTCTGCACAAGATCGCCGACGCCATCGTCGCGCGCGCCGAAGAGATCGCCTTCGTCGAATGCATGGATACGGGACAGTCGCTGAAGTTCATGGCCAAGGCCGCGCTGCGTGGCGCGGAGAACTTTCGCTTCTTTGCCGATCGCGCACCTGAGGCCCGCGACGGCAAGGTGCTTCGCGCCGATAACCAGATCAACATGACCACGCGCGTGCCGATCGGTCCGGTCGGCATCATCACGCCGTGGAACACGCCGTTCATGCTGTCGACGTGGAAGATCGCGCCGGCGCTCGCCGCCGGCTGCACCATCGTCCACAAGCCGGCCGAGTTCTCGCCGCTGACCGCCCGCCTGCTTGTCGAGATTGCCGAGGAAGCCGGCCTTCCCAAGGGTGTCTGGAACCTCGTCAACGGTTTCGGCGAGGACGCCGGCAGGGCGCTCACCGAGCATCCCGCCATCAAGGCCATCGGCTTCGTCGGCGAAAGCCGCACTGGCTCGCTGATCATGAAGCAGGGCGCCGACACGCTGAAGCGGGTGCATTTCGAACTCGGCGGCAAGAACCCCGTCGTCGTCTTTGCCGATGCCGATCTGGAGCGCGCCGCCGATGCTGCGGTCTTCATGATCTATTCGCTGAACGGTGAACGCTGCACCTCCTCTTCCCGCCTGCTGGTCGAGGACAGCATCTACAACAGCTTTACCGCTCTGGTGGCCGAAAAAGCCAGGCGCATCAGGATCGGCCATCCGCTCGATCCGGAAACCGTCGTCGGGCCGCTGATCCACCCGGAGCACGAAAAGAAGGTGCTCGACTATATCGGCATCGGCCAGAAGGAAGGTGCGACGATTGCCGCCGGCGGCGCGAAATTCGAAGGCCCTGGTGGCGGCTGCTACGTCCAGCCGACGCTCTTTACCGGCGCTAACAATTCCATGCGGATCGCGCAGGAGGAAATCTTCGGGCCGGTCCTGACCGCCATTCCGTTTAGGGATGAGGCCGAGGCGCTGGCGCTCGCCAATGACGTTCAATACGGGCTCACCGGCTATCTCTGGACCTCCGACGTCACACGCGCTTTCCGCTTCACCGATCATCTCGAGGCCGGGATGATCTGGGTCAATTCGGAGAATGTCCGCCATCTGCTGACGCCCTTCGGCGGCGTCAAAAGCTCCGGCATCGGCCGCGACGGCGGCGACTGGTCGTTCGATTTTTACATGGAAACCAAGAACATCGCGTTTGCCAGTTCGGCGCATGCGATCGCCAAGCTCGGCGGCTGAGCGCGAGACACAACCGCGCCGCCCAAACCTGGAGGAGACAACATGCCCATACCGAAACCGAACCTCTACCCGCCCTTCAACATCGTGCGGCTGAGCCATGTCGAGCTCGCCGTTACCGATCTCGCCAAGTCGCGCGCCTTCTATGTCGACGTCCTGGGGCTGCAGGTGACCGACGAGACTGCCGACACGATCTACCTGCGCGCCATGGAAGAGCGCGGGCATCACTGCATCGTGCTGAAGAAGGCGGCAACCGCCGAGGCCCGTGACCTCGGCTTCAAGGTCTTTGGCGATGAGGACCTCGATAAGGCGGCGCATTTCTTCCGGCAGAAGGCGCTGCCGGTCGAATGGATCGAGCGCCCTTATCAGTCGCGCACTTTCCGCACCCGCGATCAGCAGGGCATTCCACTCGAATTCTATTCGAAGATGGACCGCCTGCCGCCGATCCATCAGAAATACGCGCTCTATCGCGGCGTGAAGCCGCTGCGCATCGACCACTTCAACTGCTTCTCGCCCAATGTCGACGACGCCGTCGCCTTCTACAACGAGATCGGCTTCCGGGTTACCGAATACACGGCCGACGAAGAGACCGGCCGTCTCTGGGCGGCCTGGACCCACCGCAAGGGCGGCGTGCACGACATCGCCTTTACCAATGGTCGCGGCCCGCGTCTGCATCATACTGCCTTCTGGGTGCCGACGCCGCTCAACATCATCGACCTGCTCGACCTGATGTCGACCTCCGGCTGGCTCGCCAATATCGAGCGCGGTCCCGGCCGTCACGGCATTTCCAATGCCTTCTTCCTCTATGTCCGCGATCCCGACAACCACCGCATCGAGATCTATTGCTCGGACTACCAGACTGTCGATCCGGATCTCGAGCCGATCAAATGGGATCTCAAGGACCCGCAGCGCCAGACGCTCTGGGGCGCCCCGGCGCCACGCTCCTGGTTCGAGGAAGGCAGCCAGTTTGCCGGCGCCGAGACGGTAGAGTCGGCGTTGAAGGCGCAACCTATCATCGCCCCGTAAATCGGGGCATGAAAGGTCGGACGCCGGCACAAGAGGACCGGCACCCAATGGTGTGAGGGGAGGAACGGAATGGACGAGAAGACTTTCGGGGAGTGGTCGCTGAAGGCGGCGGAATGGGGATCGGCCTATCGCGCGTCGTTGCGCGACAGGCCCGTTCGCGCCCAGACGGCACCCGGCGCAATCTCCGCCCAGATCCCGAGCAAACCGCCCCAGACCGGCGAGGACATGGCGGCGATCTTCGAGGATTTCGAAAACATCATCCTGCCGGGCATGACCCACTGGCAGCACCCGCGCTTCTTTGCCTATTTCCCCGCCAACGCCGCCCCCGTCTCCGTCATCGCTGAATATCTGGTGACGGCGATGGCTGCCCAATGCATGCTATGGCAGACCTCCCCCGCTGCAACCGAGCTTGAAACCAAGGTACTCGACTGGTTGCGCCAGGCGATCGGCCTTCCCGGCGGATTTTCCGGCGTCATCCAGGACTCGGCCTCCTCCGCCACACTGTCAGCCGTGCTCGTCATGCGTGAGCGCGCCTTGAACTGGAAAGGCAACAGCCAGGGCCTGAGCGCGCACGCTCCCTTGCGCATCTACTCCTCGGACCAGGTCCACACCTCGATCGACAGGGCGATCTGGGTGTCGGGCATCGGCGAGGAAAACCTCGTGCGCATACCGGCGACCGGGTCGCTGCAGGGCATGGACGTCGAAGCACTCGAAGTGGCAATTCTGCGGGACAAGAACGCGGGCCTCCTGCCAGCCGGCGTCATCGCCTGCACCGGCGGCACCAGCACCGGTGCCTGCGATGATATCGCCGAAGTCCTGCGCGTCGCCCACAAGCACGGCCTCTACGTCCATGTCGATGCGGCATGGGCGGGATCGGCGATGATCTGCGAAGAATTCCGCTCGCTCTGGGCTGGCGTCGAAGCGGCGGATTCGGTCGTCTTCAACCCGCACAAATGGCTGGGCGCCCAGTTCGACTGCTCCGCCCATTTCATCCGCAATCCTGATGATCTCGTCCGAACGCTGGCGATCCAGCCGGAGTATCTGAAGACCCACGGCCGCGACGGCATCATCAATTATTCCGAATGGACCATCCCACTCGGGAGGCGCTTCCGCGCCCTGAAGCTGTGGTTCCTGCTGCGCTTCCACGGGCTGGATGGTTTGAAGACGATGATCCGCAACCATGTCTCTTGGGCGAGCCGGCTTGCCGAGCGCCTTGGCGCAAACGAAAACTTCGAAATCGTCACGGCCCCGCGCTTCTCGCTGTTTTCGTTCCGCCATCGCGGCGGCGCCGACAGCGACGCCCACAACATCGCGCTCGTCAACGCGATCAACGACGATGGCCGGATCTACCTGACCCAGACACGGGTCGACGGCCGCGTCGCCATCCGCTTCCAGGCGGGCCAATTCGACATGACCGAGGACGATGCCGATGTCGCCTTCGACGTCATAACCGAGGTCGCGGCGGGGGGGTCAAACCGGTGATAGGCGGCATCCGGCACGCAAGCCACGTGGTTGCGATCCCGGATTACAGCACCGAAGCATTCAATGAGATCGAACATGTCTGCCCGTCGGCATCACCCGAACGGGACGGAGGATTGAAATGACATTTGCGAAATTCGCGACCTTTTCCGCGGCCGGCGGCCAGGGATATGGGCTTGTTACCGATCACGGCATCGTCGATCTATCTCGGCGCTACGGCTCGAAATGGCCGACGCTGCGCGAAGTCATCGCAGACGGCGCCTTGACCAGGCTTGCCGACGAAGCCGCCGCCCTCGCCCCGGATTGGTCACTCGCCGATATCCGCTTCGAAATCCCGATTCCCGCACCGGAAAAGATCATCTGCGTCGGCGTCAATTTTCCCGACCGCAACGAAGAGTACCGGGATGGCCAGGTAGCACCCTCCAACCCGTCGCTGTTCATTCGTTTCCCGCGCTCTTTCACCGGCCACGATCAGCCGCTGATCCGCCCGCCCGAAAGCCCGCAGCTCGACTACGAGGGCGAGATCGTCATCGTCATCGGCAAGGGCGGCCGGCGCATTCCCGAAGCCTCGGCGCTCGACCATATCGCGGCACTGTCGCTCTCTAACGAAGGCACGATCCGCGACTGGGTGCGACACGCCAAGTTCAACGTCACCCAGGGCAAGAACTTCGACCGCACGGGCTCAATCGGGCCATGGCTGGTTCCCTTCACCGACGAAGCGCAGCTGGCCGATATCAAGCTGGAGACCCGCGTCAACGGTGAACTCCGTCAGCAGGACCGCACCAGCCGGATGATCTTCTCCTTCCGCAAGATCATCAACTACGTCTCGACCTTCACGACGCTGGTGCCCGGCGACGTGATCGTGACGGGAACGCCGACCGGTGCCGGCGCCCGCTTCGACCCGCCGATCTGGCTGAAACCCGGGGACGTCGTCGAGGTCGAGGCCGATGGCATCGGCCTGCTTCGCAACCCGATTGCCGATGAGGCCTGAACCATGCTGAACGCCAACGAAGTTGCCGCTGCCGCAAGGACACTCGACGAGGCGGAAGCGAGCCGCCTCCAGACCGGCCTCTTCTCCCTGAAGCATCCAGGCATGACCATGGACGACGCCTATGCGGTGCAAGCGGCCTGGGTGAAGCAGAAGATCGCCCGTGGCCGCAGGGTCATCGGCTGGAAGATCGGGCTCACGTCAAAGGCAATGCAATATGCGCTGAACATCGATATTCCCGATTCCGGCGTGCTGTTCGACGACATGATGTTCGAGGACGGCGCGACGATCCCTGGGGATCGTTTCATTCAGCCGCGCATCGAGGCCGAGATCGCCTTCGTCATGAAGGCGCCGCTCGCCGGCCCCAATGTCAGCGTCTTCGATGTCCTCAACGCCACGGACTACGTCACCCCGGCGCTTGAGATCCTCGACACCCGCATATTGCGTGTCGATCCGGAAACGAAGTGGGCCCGAACCATCGTCGATACCATCTCCGACAACGCCGCCAATGCCGGCATCGTCATTGGCGGCCGTGCCATGCGGCCGCAGGATGTCGACATGCGCTGGATGGGCGCCATCGTCTCACGCAATGCCGAGGTTGAGGAGACCGGGCTTGGCGCAGGCGTCCTCAACCATCCGGCACGCGGCATCGCCTGGCTTGCCAACCGGCTTGCCAGCTACGGCGACCGTATCGATGCCGGGCAGATCGTACTTGCCGGCTCGTTCATCCGCCCCGTCGAGGCCCGCCATGGCGACACCATCGTCGCCGATTTCGGACCTCAGGGAACCGTCAGCTGCTTCTTCGAATAGGGTGCGCCCATGCCTGCTCCACGCAATATGTTCAAGCTTGCGCTTGCCGAAGGACGGCCGCAGATCGGTCTTTGGCTGGCACTCGCCAATCCCTACACGGCCGAAATCTGCGGTGGCGCCGGCTTCGACTGGCTGCTGATCGACGGCGAACATGCCCCGAATGACGTGCCGCTGATGATGGCACAGTTGCAGGCGCTCTCCGGTTCGAACAGCCATGCGATCATCCGGCCGCCGATGGGCGAGGCCTGGCTGATCAAGCAGCTCCTCGATATCGGCGCGCAAACGCTGCTGGTGCCGATGGTCGAGACCGGTGAACAGGCCCGCGCTTTGGTCCGGGCCGTGCGTTATCCGCCCCACGGCATGCGCGGCGTCGGTGCAGCACTGGCGCGTGCGTCCGCCTTCAACCGCATTGCGGATTATCTCCCGACCGCCAACGCCGAGATCTGCCTGCTGCTGCAGGTGGAAAGCCGTGCGGGACTGGCGGCGCTTGACGACATTGCTTCGACCGAAGGCGTCGATGGCGTCTTTATCGGCCCGGCGGACCTGGCCGCCGACATGGGCTTTCTCGGCCGGCCGGGCGCGCCGGACGTGCAGCAGGCGGTCGAGGCCGCGCTCGCGCGCATCCAGTCGCACGGCAAGGCTGCCGGTATCCTGACCTCAGACACCGCGCTCGCCAAACGCTACCTCGAACTCGGCGCGCTCTTCGTTGCAGTCGGCAACGATGTCAGTCTGCTCGTAGGAGCGACCAGCCGCCTGCGTGCGAGCTTTTCCGAGCACGTAGCAGTGCCGACTGCGGGAGCGAGTGCATCCGAAGTCGGCTATTGAGAGGCAACGACGCCCATTACAGCGCCGCGCGCCAAATACGGCGCGCTAAGGACGCTGTAACACTATAAATTTGCTGCATAATTCCTTAAATCAATTCCGATTTAAGGAATTATGCAGCAATCAATGCGCCTTCGATCGCAGATGGTCGAGCGTCCGCGCCACGCCCGCTTCAAGATCGATGTGCGGCGCAAGGCCGTAGGATGTCTGAAGCGCCGTGTCGCCGCAGCGGAAGAACACGCCCTCGGGTTTGTCCGACCGGCCGCTTATTTTCGGTTCCCAACCGATGCCTCGGCTAACCAGCCGGGCGAGTTCGATGAAAGAAGTGGCGATGCCGGTGGAGATGTTGAGACATGCACCGTTCTGCAGCCGGGAAAAGGTCTTCCAGACGAAGTCGACGCAGTCCGAGATATGGATGAAGTCACGGCTTTGCCGGCCGGAGCCCCAGACGAAAACCTCTTCCGCTCCGCGCTCTTCGATGAGACGTCTGCAGATCGCCGGAAACGGGTAGCTCAAGTCCTGATCCTCGCCGTACCCGCTGAACGGGCGATAGGCGACCGCCCGTCCACCATAGTTTTCGACATAAAGCTTCATCAGATATTCGCCGCTGAGCTTCGCCCAGCCATAGCTCAGATCTGGAACGCCGATCGTATGTTCGAAATCGATCATGTCCTCGCTGAGTTTGCGATACCCTTCCGGGCGCTGCAGACTCACGGGATAAGCGGCGCTGGAGCTGAAATATATGACAACTCCCGGGCGCGTGCGCGCAGCCCAGCGCCACATATCGGTATCCACCGCGAGATCCTCGGCGACGAGAAGCGTCTGGGTTTCCAGCATGACGCGGCCGCCGACCATTGCCGCCAGGTGAAACACCATGTCGAAACGATCATCAGTGCGATCGAAATACCGGCGGCAGTCCTCCTCGATGAGGGAGAAGCCGCCCTTTGGCGGGTTCGGCCAATCGGCGGGGCGCATTGCCCCGGTTCCGCGCGCAAGAGAATCGACGCAGACGACATCGACGCCCTCCGATATCAATCGGCCACAGAGATGGCGTCCTACAAATCCGGCTCCGCCGGTCACCAATGCGCGCGCCATCCCGCTCCCTTTCAGATCCGACCGGCCATTTCGAACTCTTGTCGGGCGGGCCGCCCTATTGCCTCTTTCAGCTTGTCATGCGTCACGAATTTGAGCTTGCCGGAGTAGATGTCGATTATCCGCTGGCGCCATTCGTCCCTCGAGGGCGCGACCCTCTTGCCATAGGCGAAAGCCCCCCTGCTCAGGTGCCGCACCAGACTGTCGCTCTCCATCAGCGCCATTGTCTCGGCGAGAGACCGCGCATTGCCGCTCTCGAACACCAGCCCGGCCTGGTGCTCCTCGATCTCCGTGGCAATTAGCGCATTGCTGCTGGCGATCACCGGTATCCCGGACATCAGCGCCTCGGCAGCCACCAGACCATAGGGTTCGGGCATCCTTGACGGCATGAAGAAATAGCGCGCCCTCGATGCGACGGCGGAAACCTCATCGTCATCAAGCCAGCCTGGAACATGGCAGTGCGGAAGAGCCCGCTGTATCTCCTGGAGCAAAGGCCCTCGGCCGATCAAGGTCGCCGCCTTGCCCGTAGCGTTGAGCGCCTCGGCGAGGGTCCGAACACCCTTTTCCACCGACATGCGACCAAGAAACATGGCGCGTTCGTTTTTCCAGGCCTCGACCGGGGATTGCGTGAGCGGCGTCGACGGGGTGCGCAATGTCAGGAAGTTTCGAAGGGGCCCCTCGCTTAGGTATGGCTCCATGCCCTCATGGGCCAGAATGACGCCGACGCGCGCCCAGAAGGCCGCGCCCGCAGTACTCTGGGTCATCGACCGGGCAAAGCGCCACAGCTTGTGAAGGTAGTTGCGCTTGTCGCAGGCGCTGGCAAGGCAACCGGCAGACAGCGGTTTTTCAGCGCAGATATCGCCCCTGCCATAGTGAACATAGGCGCCGTTCGGACAGGTCAGGAAAAAATCATGCGCGGTGACGATGACCTGGGCTTCACTGCGTGCCAGCGCGTGAAAGATCGAGGGCGACAGGATCTGCGACCAGCCGTGAACATGAACGACCGTGTCGTTCCCGCTCTTGAGCAAGCGGCGCAAGGCACGATAGGCCCGACCGTTGAAATTCCTGTCGAACAGGTTTGTGAAATGGACGCCGTCGCGCAAAGGGCGCTCGCCAAGCGCTTCCACCTGCACGCCCGGGAATCGGGAGCGAATGCCTGCGCCGTCGTCACCGACCAGAACGGCACAGTCGAGCCCCGCCGCAACACCAGCCTCAACGCATTGGAGCGCAACCTTGGTCGCACCGCCCAGGGCCTCCGACACGTCGTTGACAACGATAAGCCGCATGATACTCGCCTCTCGGAGACTTTAACTGCGCGACCTGGGTTTCCGCCATTTGGCCACCTGTCATCGCCGGTTTGCAAGATATCAATTTGTGGTAGACGCTGGGCGCCAACGAGTGGGTCGAGACTGCGGGAAACATCAAACGACGGCAACCGGCGTCGACGGCACGTCCCCGTTCCCCGATACAACTGCTCATGCAGCTGAGGAAGGGACTCCGACGCTTGTTGCAGTCATGGCGATTGTCCTGCCGTGCGCAGATTTCCGGCCGCGCTCCGGCTTGCTGCTCTTACTTCGCGAGAACGTAAACGCCATAGAGCAGGATGAGCGCTGCGGCGCCGACGGCGGCAATCAAACCCACGCGCTTCTCGATGAAATGGCGGACGGATTCGCCGTGCCGGCGAAGCACCGCGGCCAGGATGAAGAATCGCGCGCCACGTGTGATCACCGCCGATGCGATGAACATGCCAAGGCTGACATTGGCGGCCCCAGACAGGATGGTGACGACCTTCATCGGCGGAACATGCGCCAGCCCTGACGTCACCAGCAAGAGCACGAGCGCCTCCATATCGACCGACGAGCGCATCGCTTCGAACGCATCGATCTTGCCGTAGAACTGCAGGATCGGACGGGCGATCGCATCGAAGACATAACGTCCGAGGAACCAGCCCGCGATGCCGCCAAGCACCGAGAAAAGGGTGGCCAGGAAAGCATAGCGATAGGCTCTATGCGGCTTTGCCAACGCCATCGGCAGAAACAGGACGTCGGCAGGAACGACGAAGACGGAGCTTTCGACGAAGGCGACAAGGGCCAGCCACCAGGTCGCCGACTTCCGGCCAGCGAGGTCCATCGTCCAATTGTACAAACTGCGAAGCATGGAAAATCCGGGCGTTCATCGGGGCGTCCCGCGTGGGACCTTGGCGGGAAGCGTGCCAATCCCCGGGGCCGAGGACAGAGGCTGAGCACGCATCGATGTGATGCTTCGACTACCAAACGGGCGGATTTTTGTCTGCCGGGAAATAGCACCGGAGCAACTTCAGGTGCGGGTCCATTGGCCCGACCGCTGACAAGCCTTTCCGTTACTGGTGCCCATGCCCGGGGCCAATCGGCGGCGTCGGCATTATCGCCTTCAATTTCCATCATGAAACTTTTATTGTTTCATGATATTGCCAACCTCATTCATGCAACATATGAAGATACGATACGCACACAAAGAGGCTCGATATGACCTACGACGCAATCATCCTTGGCGGCAGCTACGCCGGGCTTTCCGCCGGTCTTCAACTCGCCCGCGCGCGCCGCAAGGTGCTGGTTGTCGACACCGGCTTGCGCAGAAACCGTTTCACCCGGACATCGCACGGCTTCCTGACCCAGGATGGCAGCACTCCGGCGCAGATCGCCGCCGACGCCCGCTCACAATTGATGGAATACCAGACGGTCGAATGGCTGCAGACGGAGGCCACAAATGCCGAACTCGTGCAGGATGGCTTCAAGGTCGCCCTGCGGCATGGCTCCGAAGCCATTGGGAAACGGCTTGTCCTCGCCACCGGCGTCACCGATGTCCTGCCGGAGCTTGCGGGCCTTGCCGAACGCTGGGGCAGCAGCGTCTTCCACTGCCCCTATTGCCATGGCTACGAACTCGACGAGGGCAGGATCGGCGTGCTTGCGACATCGCCCCTTTCGATGCATCAGGCGCTGATGCTGCCGGACTGGGGTCCGACCACCTTCTTTCTCAACGGTGCATTCGAACCCGATGCAGACCAACTGCAGCAGCTTGCACGGCGCAATGTCGCGGTGGAGCGAGGGTTGATCGACAGGCTCGACGGCGAGCGCGTCGACGTTGTCCTGCGGGATGAGCGGATACTGCCGATGGACGGCATATTCACCACCACCAGGACGGTGGTCTCGGCGCCATTTGCCGAACAGCTCGGCTGCGGATTCGACGACGGCCCGCTCGGACGCTACATCCGAACCGACGCCATGAAGGCAACGACGGTTCCCGGCGTCTTCGCCTGCGGAGATGCGGCAAGGCCGACGGGGTCGGTCGCATTGGCGGTCGGAGACGGCGCCATGGCCGGGGCCGCCACCCACCCGTCGCTGATGTTTGACTGACGGGCCGGGCGCAGGCCCCGACATCACGCACTGGACAATCGAACCGCGGGCTCCCCTGGCCCGCACTTTCCATGATATCAGATGCAAAACAGGGAAGGTTGCAATTGCGACAGGACGGACGACTCTCACGACTGCTGCATGTGTTGCTGCACATGGAGAAGCACGCCGACCCGATGACATCCGAGACGATCGCCAGGATGCTCGGCACGAACTCCGCGGTCGTGCGCCGGACGATGGCCGGACTTCGCGACGCCGGTTACGTGTCGTCCGAGAAGGGCCATGGCGGCGGTTGGACGTTGTCGCGCCCACTTTCCGATATCACCCTCCTTGACGTCTATCGAACCATCGGCAGTCCCGGCTTCTTCGCCATGGGTGTCGCAACCGACGAGCCGCAATGCCTGGTCGAACAGGCCGTCAATTCGGCGCTGGAGCGAACGCTCAATGAGGCCGAGACCCTGCTGCTTGCACGCCTCGGTGAGATTGCCATTTCTGATATCGCCGCCGAATTCGAGAGGCGCTATGGCGCTGTCATGAGCGGCAAGTTGCCGTCATGTGCAAACCACCCGGTTAAATCGGACTGAGAGCGACACCGCCACGCCGGTTGTCCTGGTAAGATGAGCGTGCGCTAGGTTCGCTGCGCGTCGCAGCCGGTCGCGCCGGATGCGATATAGGGAATCCGCCTTGCCAGACCTTCAGCAAGGGGTCGATCGTAAAGATTGTATTCAATCTTTTCCGGTAAGTTTCCGTTAGCAATTTCACATCAACGGGGTCCCGGCGGCACTGTTCCTCGCCGTCGACAATGTTTTGCGTACGGGTGCTCATGCGTTTATCAGCTGTGCCAGCAATGTTCCTTGCCTGCCTGGCTTTGGCAGGCTGCACGTCCAGTTCGACGCTGGACACCATCGTGCCGCAGCAGCCGTCGCGCGAAACGACGAGCTCTGTCGTGCCCTCATCTCCCGTGCCTTCGGCCAATGTCGGCGTCGCGGCGGCGCAAACAGCCCCGCCGCAGGAGATGCTCGCCTGGGCCGGACCAGTGCCGGAACCCGAAGCCTTCCGGCCGGAGGCAAGGACGGCCGACACGCCCTTGCCGCTGGAGCGGCCCGTCGCCGTGATCCCGCCGGCAACACCGGCGGTCCTGACCACGCCGGGAACGCGCACGCAGATCTACGGGCGCCGCTTCCGCGACGCCAAGCCGATCAATTTCGGGCGCGCATCGCCGCGCAAACTTGCCGTCCATGGCGTCGACGTGTCGCGCTGGCAGGGCGATATCGACTGGGCCAAGCTGCGCACGCAGGGTGCCAACTTCGCCTATATCAAGGCGACTGACGGCGGCGATCACCTCGATCCGATGTTTAAGAAGAACTGGCGCAAGGCAAAGGAAGCCGGGCTGAAGCGCGGTGCCTATCACTTCTTCTACTGGTGCCGGACTGCCGGCGAGCAGGCCGACTGGTTCATCCGAAATGTTCCGAGAGAAGCCGGCGCGCTGCCGCCGGTGATCGACGTCGAATATAATGGCGAGTCGAGCTGCAAGAGGCGCCTGTCGCGCGCCCGCGTGCTGGAAAAGATGCAGGTCTTCATGGACAAACTCGAGGCGCATTACGGCCAGCGCCCGATCATCTACACCGCCCCGGATTTCTATCGCGATAACCTGACGGGCGAATTGCTCGACTATCCGTTCTGGCTGCGCTCGGTGGCAGCCCATCCCTCCAAGAGATATCCGGGCCGGAAATGGGTCTTCTGGCAGTATTCGGGCTCCGGCCTCTCGCATGGCGTCGAAGGCAAGATCGACCTCAATGTCTTCCACGGCAACGAGAACGAATGGCAGAACTGGCTTGCCAGACGCGCGAGCTAGACCCCAGACGCGCGAGCTAGACCATTGTGACGGATCGGGCGCGCCTGGAGTGCGCCCGGGTCGACTGATGTCTGTTTCACGATTGCGTTAGCCGCGAGCCGAAGCCTGCGAGATGGCGCACCTATGCGCTTCACCCGTCCCGCCATGTGCGGGGTGGCTCGACGCCGACCGGGCCCAACTCCAAATTCTCAGTGATCGCTCCCTGCCTTGCATAAAGGCCGCGCCAAAAGAAAAAAGCCTGCCGCGGGAGGAGGTGCGGCAGGCTTTCTAAATAGACTGAATGGCAACCGGGAGGAGGAGTGTCGCCATTCCGGCAAGCGCTCGTTGGGAGGAGGAGAAAGCGCCTGCACTATCGAAGTTCTGCGGGAGGAGATGCATCGCTTCGATGAGTTGACTATACAAGAAACCGCCCGATTTCGTAGATCGAAGTTCGCAGACCAGCCATGCGCTCAGCGCCGGTCGGACGGGCTCATCGGGCCTTGAAGCGTTCGAAAGCCGTCAGCCGCACCATGGGCGGATCGGCCTCGCTCCAGCGGTAGATTTCGGTTCTGAGGTAGCGAAGCTCCTCGTCCAGCCCGTCTTCAGCGATCTCGATCCACCAGGATTTGGGGCGCCCGTCGCTGCCGTCGGACCAGCGGTAGCCGCGGCCCTTCAGGTGATCCTTCATCTCGAAGGGGCTGTTTTCCGCGTAAAGGCGGACGCGTGACCGCTGGCTTGCCGCATAGAGTTCGGCAAAGGGTGTCTGATGCGGCTGATCGGCGGGGCCGGCGATCACCTCAAGCAGAGCAAAGCAATCGTCGACGGCGCGATGGCCGTCATGGAAATATCCCGCCTGACCGATGAGGTAGCCGAGCTTCGTGCCCTCGAAACCACGGTCGCTCCAGCCGATCTCCGAGACCGAGCAGGCCCAGGCCTTCTTCTCGAAAATCGGCGAGAAGACCTCGCAAAACGGCCGGTCGAACCCGGCATTGTGGGCGATGATCAGATCGGCGCGTTCGATGATTGTCTGAAGCCGGACGAGGTCGATCGTCTCGCCGGCGACCATTTCGTCGGTAATGCCGGTGATGCGCGTGATTTCGGCAGGAATGGGTCCGCTCGGCTGCCGCAGACCGCCATACACGTCGATCACGTCGCCGATGGCCCCATGCGCGTCGAAGGTGAACGCGATGACGCCGATCTCGATGATCTCGTCCTTGCGATGGTTGAGGCCCGTGGTCTCGGTGTCGAGGATGACGCCGACGAGCGGAAACTCCGCTCGCGGCTCGGCCACGACGGGACGCGCCTCGAGCTTTTGCAGAACGCGGTAGCGACCCGTCGCCTCCAGATGATCGACCATGGCCCCGGCGCTCATGCCGACAGCCGCGCGTTGGGACGTGCGCTTGGAGCGTGTACCCTTCTCGTCCGGATCGGACGAAACAAACATGTCGTATTGCAATGCCATCAGCCCTTCTCCCGGAACTTTTGGTGAAAGGGAAGACCGAGCGCCCATCGCGCCATCACTTTCCCGCTCTGTCAACAGACCTCTGGCGAGAGGGCCGGATTTAACCCGGGAAAACCTGTCATCGGGCGATCACGCCGCAAGCGACGATCGACGTGGGACGGGCGCCATCTGCGGCGCCCGGGATGGTCTCAGTTAGCCTAGCGCCGCAACAGCCTCGATCTCAAACAGCATGCCATCGAGCGCCAGCCGTGGCACCGGGATCAGCGTGCATGTGGGCTTCGCACCTTGACCCAGCGCCGCCTCCAACTCTGCGCCGAAGACATGCAACCGTTCTTCGGAGTGATCGACGATCAACACCGTCAGCTTGACAACGTCGCTCGCATCAGCGCCGGCCGCGGCAAGTGCAGTACGCAGATTGCCGAGCGCCTGCCTGACTTGCAGCCGGAAATCCGGATCGAGGGTCCCGTGCTCGTTCTCGCCTCCCTGGCCGGCGATAAACACCAGCCGCACACCGGCCTCAACCAGGCCGACATGGGAATAGCCATTGGCCGATGCGTCATAGAGCCCGGCAGGATTAAAGAGGCGAACAGGCGACTTCGAGGATGTAGACGACATTGTTTTGCTTTCCGTTTGTTACGTGAAGAAGCCGTGGAAAGCGCCATTTGCAGGATCGTTAACGTAGAAGGTCGACGTGCTGCATGGCGCTTTCCGGCTCCATATCTCTTTGACGATACGGCAACGCATCCCGTGACGCGGTCAGCGGATTTATTTTGAGCGCCAGCGTTGGCGGTTTGGCGCGCAAGCGGGGTCGCTTGCCGGAAACGCCAAGCCGGCGGCCTTGATTGCCGTAGCGGCAATGGCGTAGCTAGAGGCCGTCGGTTCGACATATCGGTCCAACCGTCTCCGCATCACGGCAAAAGGTGCCCCATGAACGAAGAACCGAAAATCGTCCTGTCCCCGCTCTCGCAGGAATTCTCCCGCGACGGCATCACTGTCACCGTCGAAATCTCCCGGATCGAGGACGGTAGCGAATGGGCGCTCGAAGTCATCGATACCCAGGGCATGTCGACGCGCTGGGAGGACCTGTTCCCGACGGATGCCGCCGCGCTCGCCGAATTTCTCAGCGCCGTCGAGCAAGACGGCATGTCCGTGTTCGTGATGCCCTCGGCGCTGCACTGACAGGTCTCAGTATAATTCCAGGATTTCAGGAAGGCCGCCTCATCCGCGAGTGCTATGTTCATTCGGCTCATCCCGCCTTGCAGCTCTCTCACGCCAGCCGCTCGCTCAAGGCAGACGTGCGAAGGCGGGTCGTGTTCAACAGGCCGGCCGCCTGGATCAGCGGGTAAGCGGCAGCCGCTATGTGCGAATTGATCCGGTGCAGGTCGCCAATGACATCGATGAACAGGGCATTGCTTCGCAGATTGACGCCCTTTTCCATGCCTTCTCGGCCGAGGTGCTCGTTGATCGCGCGCTCCTCGAGGACGCGGAAGCGATCTTTCTGGGATGCCAGACGGGCGGCCGCGCCGATGTCGCGTGACGAAAGCGCCGCCGGCACCAGCCGCAGCGAGGTCGCGATCTCCTCGCAAAGGACGTCAAGGGCCTGGCGCTGGCTCGGCGCGAGCTGGATGTCCTGCTTGATCTTTGCCCGGATGCGGTCGGCCAGATTGAGCTTGATCACATCGCCTGCATGCTCGAGATTGCTGGCGAAAAGCATGATCTCGAAGGCGCGGCGGCTATCGCCGCCCGACAGCTCGCCCTGAGCCAGCCGGCCGAGATAGGCATGGACCGAGCCCATGTAGGTACCGAGCTTGAGATCAATGGCGTTGACCTCCTTCAATGCCTCCAGTCGGTTGGAGGACAGCGCCGTCAGCGACGTCAGGAACATGCGCTCCAAGAGCTCACTCATCCGTACGGTTTCCATCGTCGCATTGGAAAGCGCGATGGCCGGCGTCGCCAACGAAACGCTGTCGAGATAGCGTGGGGACGCTAAGGGATCATCGGCGGCTTGGGCATTCGGGATCAGCCGATCGACGAGGCGCACGACGACTGGGGAGATCGGCAGGAACACGGCTGCCACCGCCAGGTTGAATGCGGCGTGCAGCCCGACTGCAACATGCAGGGGATCCATCGGCAGGCGCGCGGCGAGATCGATGATATGCCGCGCCAGCGGCAGCAGCGCGATTGCAAGAAGCCCGCGGCAGAGCAGATTGGCGGCCGGAAGCTTGCGGGCGACGGACGGCTGGTCGAGGGTCGCGCTGACGGCCGGCAAGCCGCCACCGAAATTGACGCCGAGGATCAAGGGCACGGCGCCGGCCACCTCCAGACTGCCGTTGGTCAGCAGCGAAGCGATCAACAGAATGACCGCGAGCGTTGAATGACAGAACCAGGCGAGGACCGCGCCGACGAGCAAACCGAGAACCGGTTCGTTGGCGATCGCCCCGAGAACATCGTGAAACAGCGTGGCCTCGCGCAGGGGAGCGGTGGCCGAAACGATGACCTTCAACGCCAGGAGCATGAGGCCGAGCCCCATCATGATGCGGCCGGCGTTTCGCGGGCGAAACTCGCTCGACGCACCGAAGGTGAGATAGCCCGCAAACAGAAAAAGCGGCGCCATGGTCGTTGCGCCAGCGACGAACCCGATGCAAAGAGGCCGGAGACGAGCGCCGAGCCGATATCGGCGCCGAGCAGCACCGCAAGGCCCGTCGCCGCCCCGATGGCGCCGGCACCGGCCAGGCCCGCGATGATGAAGGCCAGGGCCGTGGCGCTGCCGAGAACGGCGGTGGCGGCGATGCCGCCACCGAATGCGGTCAGCCGGTTGGACAGGCGCTGCTCGACGAACCGCTGCAGCCGATCGCCCCATCCGCGCATGACGCCGGTTCGAACCATCCGCACGCCCCAGAGCAGGAGCGCCACGCCGCCGAGCAGTTCCACAATGACAAACGTTCCAGAATTCATGTTCAGCGTGGCCCTTCCGCTCGTAGCGTTCAATCGGCGACGGAAATATCGGGAGCGACAGATCCGATGTTGTAGCCTTCGAGCTGCGCTGCAGATCGGTCCGCGACGGGAAAGTTCAGGATGGTTGCCGTGCCGGGCGTGACGGGAACGACGCGGGAGGGCGGCAGGTCCAGAAACTCGTGGCAGGCTGCCCGAATGACCCCACCATGGGCGACCACCAAGAGGTCGCCTTCCGTCCGCGACATCCAGTCGCGAACCCCGTCGGCGACACGGTGGCGAAAGGCCATCCAGGTTTCGGCATTGGCGGGCGTGAAGGTGCCGGCGCGCCAGGCGGTGTAGTCTTCCGGGCGCTCGGCGATCAGCTCCGGTTTGCGCCGCCCCGTCCACTCGCCCATGTCGAGCTCGCGAAACCGCTCGTCGGACGGCGCATCCGGATGTCCGATAAGCGCAACGGTCTGGCGCGTCCGGCCGAGGTCCGATGCGATGATGCGGGCAGGTCGCAGCGCCTTGGCATAGGGGCGGAAACGCCGGACCTGGGCCACGCCGCGTTCGGACAGCAGCGAGTTGTCCTGGCCCTGGAGGCGTTGCTCGGCGTTCCACTCGGTTTCGCCATGGCGCATGAGGATCAGCCTCATTGAGTTATCCTTTCTCCGCTGACGGCAAAGACTGCGTCAGGGGTCCGTATGAATGACAGTGTGACGGGGTCGCCAGGCATCGCACTGAAGTAGCCTTCCGCCATGCCGGTGATGCGAAGCTCGCCGAGCATGGCCGTGACCATCGTGCGTCCGGCAATCGGTGCGGCTTCGGCAAAACGCGCGGTGACCGATGGTTTGTCCGCCACCGCACCGACACAAACGTCTTCGGCGCGATAGAGAAGCTGCACCTCCGCATGGCCCGGAGCGATCGAGCCCGAGACCAGTGGCGTATCGCCGAAAGCGAACATTTCCCCTACCCGCTGCGCCGGCAGCAGGTTCGCCGGCGGTGTCCCGAGAAAAGTGGCGACGAAGGTCGTTGCCGGATTGCGCAGCAGATCGATCGGCTTGCCGAACTGCTCGACACGACCATTGTTGAGCACGGCAACATGCGTCGCCATCGTCATGGCTTCCACCTGATCGTGGGTTACATAGACTGACGTGGCGCCCGTGGCCCTGTGGATGCGCATCAATTCGCTGCGCATCTCGATGCGCAGCTTGGCATCGAGGTTCGACAGCGGTTCGTCGAACAGAAGAATGCTCGGCTCCGGAGCGATCGTGCGGGCGATCGCCACACGCTGCTGCTGGCCGCCGGAAATTTCCGCCGGATAACGTTCGGCGAGCGCACCGATCCCGAGCAGGGCCAGAACCTCCTTGACGCGGCGATCGCGTCTTTCACGAGGCCATCTCGCAACCTTGAGCGGCCAGGCGATGTTGCCGGCGACCGTCATATGCGGCCAAAGGGCGTAGCTCTGGAAGACGAGGCCGGCGTTGCGGCGGCCGGCATCGGCGATGACGCCGCCGGCACCACTCGACACCGTCTGGCCGACAAAGGCGATCTCGCCTTCGCTCGGGCCTTCCAGCCCCGCCAGCATGCGCAGCAATGTCGACTTGCCGCAGCCAGACGGGCCGACGAGCACCAGGAACGATCCTGCCGGAACCGAAATGTTGACATCCTTGACCGCCGTGAAGGCGCCAAATCGTTTGACGAGGTTGCGGATCTCGATGGCGTCCGCAGCACCGGTTGCAAGTGCGTTCATGACTCTTTCCATTTCTGGACGCGGTTCTGGAGGCTATGGGCCAGAAACGAGGCCGCAAGGCAGACGATAAGGATGACGAGGGTGATGGCGTTGGCAAACTGCATGAAGCCCTCGGCGGCATAACGATAGGCGACCATGCTGAGAACCGGCGAGGTCGCCGTGAACAAGAGCACGACCAGCGAGAGATCGCGCACCATCTTGACGAAGACGAGCATTGCTCCGGCGAACAGTCCACGGATCGCCAGCGGGAAGATGATCGCAAACAACCGGCGAAGCGGGCCCGCCCCGGTCAGCCGCGCGCTTTCCTCGATGTCCGCGGAGATCTGGCCGAGAACCGATCGGCCGGACTGCACGGCAAAGGGGAGATTGTGCGCGGACGCCGCGATCACCAGCAGCGCAAAGGTGCCGTAAAGCGAAGGCAGCGGACCGATCGGCGCACCGAAGAGAGCGATATAGGCAGCTGCAAAGGCGATGCTCGGCACCAGAAGCGGGACGAAGGCAAGCTGGCTGAGGATCGTGGCAAGCAGGCTGCCCCTTCGCTGGACGATCGTATAGGCGAGCGCCAGCCCGAGCAGCATCGTCGTCAGCGCGACGACAAGCCCGAGGCGGATGGTGTTCCAGATGGCATCGATAAGAACAGGATTGCGGAAGATTCCCGCCTGCCCCTGTGCAATTTCGCCACCGCCTTCACCGATCCAGAAATGCAACGTCCAGTTCGAGAACAGGGCACCGCTTTGAGGCGCAAGGCTGGACGCCGCGAGCACCAGAACCGGCGTCACGGTGGCTAGAAGGCCGATGGCAACGGCGATCGCAAAGAGCGGCCAGCGCCAGACGCCAAGGGGAAAACGTTTCGTGCGACCGCCCTTACCTGTGACCGTAATGAAGGCCTTGCGGCCCGAGACGATGCGATCCGACATCCACAGGAACAAGGCCGAGACGGTGATCAGCAGCAGCGCAAGCACGAAGCCGCGCTCGTTCTGGCCGGTCTCGATCATGCCGAAGAGGCGGGTCGAAAGCGTCTGCATGCGCACCGGCAGTCCAAGGAGCGCAGGTGCTGCAAAGTTGGCAACGGCACCGGCGAAGGTGAGCGAGGCTGCTGCGATCAGGGCCGGCGTGACGACAGGCAGGATGATGCCGAAGAAGATGCGAGGACGCCTGGCGCCGGCCATCTGACCCGCTTCAACGAGGTCGGCCCCAACCGAACTCAAGGCAGCGGCGATGATCGTATAGGCCAGCGAATAATAGTGGGCGATGAGCACGATCGCGGTCGGCACCAGCCCCCAGGCGAGCCAATCGGGAATGGCCAGGCCATTGGTCTCGAAGAAGCCGGCGGAACCGCCGAGCCGGGAGTTTCGAAACAGCGTTCCCCAGGCGAGCGCCGCCGCGAAGCTCGGGATCATATAGGGCAAGGTCGCCATCAGCCCAAGCAGGCGGCGCCCGGGCACGTCAGTGAGCACCACCAGCCAGGCCAGGAACCCGCCAAGGATGAGACAGCCGCTGGCAACGCCGAAGCCGAGAACCATGGTGTTGAAGAGCGGCCGCCACCAAAGATTGAAGGACAGCGGGCTGACGAGGACCGCCTGCCAGGCCTCGATCCCGGCTGGGGTGAGCGTCGATAGAAGAATGCGGACAAGAGGCGCCACCACCAGAACGGCGACTATGGCAACGAGGATTGCCGGCATGATGAAGCCTGATCGGAGCAGCCGGCTACCGCCCGATGGCGCGAAGGTCGATGTGGATGTCATTTGCGAACCTCGGCGCTTGCCAGCGCATGCATAGCAGCGCCGGCAAGCAGCCCGTTATTGGAGCGTGATGATGAGATCGGAGACGCGCCCACGGGCAGCAGCGGTCTTGGCCGGATCGATGGTCCAGGCCTTCAGCTCATCAAGTTTCACCGAGTCCGGATGGTGGGCGATGGTCGTGCGCGTGGCATAGTCGCCAGGAACGTTGAAGGGTTCGAAACCGGCGCCTCCCGTCGGCGTGTCGTCGCCGAACATGAAGTCGATCAGCAATCTGGCGGCGGCCGGATGCGGCGCCTTGTCGGCAATCGTCAGCACCGCGGGAAACAGAATGCCGTTGGCCGGCTCGACATTGTTGGCGACCTGCAGCGCCCAGCCCTCCTTCCCGTTGTCACGGCGGTCCGAATAGGTGCCGAAGCCGACGGGCGGGTTCTTGGCATTGGCGTCGCCGACGGACTTGTTGAGCACGTCGCTGTTGGGAACGAGGATCAGGTCGTTGGCAAAGAGGTCCTTGATGAACTGCTCGCCGGCCCCCTGAAGTTCGGCATCGACAACGATGTCCTTGCCGAACTGCGCCTTGTAGGCGGCGGCCATCTCATCCGGATGCAGGGCGATCTCGGTCAGGAGGTCGAGCAGTTCGCCGCGCTGGCTCGGATCGACCATCAGCACCTTGCCCTGCCACTCCGGCTGGGTCAGCTGCCACAGGTTGGTGACGGGTGAACCGCCGGGAAAGGCCTTCTCGTTGTACATCAGGACCTTGGTCGAGAGACGCTGGGTGAGCAGCGGTCCCTTGTAGCGATCGTCGATCTGCGCCGCGACGCGCGGCGGCACATAATTGACGATGCGCTTGGCTTCGAGAAGTTTCCTGAAGACCACGGGCGTGTCGGCAATGTAGAGCACGTCGACGGCATGTACGCCCGCCTGCTGCTCGGCTTCCAGACGGGCGATCTGTTTTGTCGAGCTCATGTCGAGACCGATCAGGTCGACGCCCGGATAGGCTTCCTCGAAAGCTTTCTCGATCTTGGCGATCCGGCTCGACAACGAAAAGACGGTAACGCTGCCTTCCTTCTGCGCGAGCGGCAGCAGCTGTTCGGGCGTCATGCTATCCAGATCTGCCGCCATTGCTGCCGTAGGCAACACGACGCAGGCCGCGAGTGCGGACTTCATTAGTCGCTTCAACATGGTTTCCTCCTCCATTTTTCCCCAGTCAATCGAAGTCGTTGAACAGCTCCGATAGTTTCTCCAGCCTGCCGATCACCTCGCGCTCATGCCGCCCGGCGATCGTCAGAACGATGCCGTTGACGATGGCAAAGGGGATGGTCGGGGTCTGAAACTCGCTTCCCGAGCGCCCCCGCGGCGCTGCGAGCATCAGGTCCGCAACCGGCTCCATCAGCGGTCCTGCAAGGTCCGAAATCAAAATCGTTCGCGCGCCGACGCGCCGGGCATGCTGCACCAGCGGCGCGTAGCTTTGCGGCTGCTTGCGAAAGGCGAGAGCGATGATGATGTCGCTCTTGTCCATGCTGACCATGCGCTCGGCGATGTCCCGGCCGCGCCCGGTCAGCGCGATCGTCGTCATGCCGAACCGATCGAGCCGCCGCTGCAGAAACCCGGCGACGGACTGCGCATGTCCCTGGCCGAACACGAACACCCGGCGCCCCTCGAAGATGATGTCTGCGGCCCTGTCCACATCGCTTTGCGGCACCGAGCGGGCGAGCGTCTCCAGAGCGGAAATTTCGGCGGCAATCAGGTCGGTCAGATAGTCGCCGTGCTCGACCTTGGCGACCGAGCGGCGCATGCGGGTCGCGGCATCCTGATCGTCCAGCACCTCGCGCTGCAACTGCGCGCGCAGATCGGGAAAGCCCCGGTATCCCAGCTTCTGCGCCAGACGGGTGACCGTCGCCTCATGAACGCTGGCGCGCTGCGACAGCTGCGGGCCGGACAGGAAGGCAGCCTCCGCCCGGTTCTCGAGCATCGTCGCGATCAGCTTCTGATCCGCCTCGGTCAGCCTTTTGGATTGTGCCTTTATGCGGTCGATCAGTGTCATGGCGCTCTACAGGTTTCTTTGCATGACACATCGTTCAAGCAAACCAATTTGCAGTCAAGGCAACGTTCGCAAGAATCTTTGCAAAGGCCTGCAATGCAAAGACTGGCACTTGAAAAACAGAGGATTTTCGGGGGTTTCCCGGAAATATCGGGCGGATTTCGGACCAAAAGCGGCACCGAACTGCAGCTTCCGGCAGTGCCGGAGATAACAACGAAAAATCTTTGCAAAGGTCCGCAAGGGAATTGCCGTTGCCACAGCGTCCGCGATGGTGCTCGGCGGCGGCGACATCGCCATCCTGTTTTAGAGCAAGATCTCCATCATCCTCTGGGTCCTCGCGATCGCAATGGCAGTGCTGCCGCTCGTCGCGGGACGGCCGTTCAAGATCCGGCGCACTTGTGAAGGCCGCCAGCACCGAGACGTCTGCCTAGCGAACATGTTCCCAGCTGGCCGCCTTCAAGATGCAATGGCGGTCAGCGGGGATAGCTTCTCGCAAAGGCGGCTTGGACATCGCTGACGCCGCCGGATGGGGGCGGCGTCAACAAAGCGCTTCGCACCGCTCAAGCCTCGAAATCGCCGAACACGTCCTGCAGCCGCGTCAGCATACCGACGCGTTCGCTGACCTCGTCGCCGAGAACGACGATGATATTGCTGAGCATCAGGTCCATGACCGCAATCGTCGTGGCCGCGCCGTCCCATAGGGGGCCGTGCGAACCCGGGACAACGAGGCAGATGTCCGACACTTCCGCTGCCCAGGGGCAATATTCGTCGGTGTAGAGGATGACCTTGACGCCCGCTCGGCGCGCCTCCATGGCGAGCGGCTTTGCCTTCGCCGCAAAGCGCCGCACATCGTGCAGGAAGAGCACGCGCCCTTCCACCGACCCATCGAGCAGTTCCGAATAGGTGCCGTTCAGGCCATCGACGAACTGCACCCGCGATCGGGTGTAGGAGAGCTGGCTTGCGAAATACTGGGCAATGCCGCGCACATTCTGATAGGCGGCGACATAGACCTCGCTGGCACCAATCAGCGCGTCGATCGCCTGCTGCCATTCCGGCGAGGTCGTCAGCTCGTAGACCATACCGAGATTGTTGATCTGCTCCTGGATCAGCCCGGCGAGCAGCTTGCCCTCGCGAATGTCTTCGCGCAGCCGGTCGACCGGTCCCTTCACCTGCCAGGCAGGGTTGGAATTGCCGCGCCGCAGCTCATGCTTCAGTTGGTCGAGCCCGTCGAAACCCATGCGCCGGAGGTAGCGCCCGACGGTCATCGGCGACAGCTCGAGACGGCTCGCGATCGATTTCGCTGTTTCGAACGGGATCTCGGCTAGGTTGCGCTCGATGTAATGGGCGATGAGCTTGTCGGATTTCGACCGCCTGAGTTCCTCGCTCTGCACGAGCTTCAGGATTCGTTGTGCCACGTCCCCTCCCCGGAGGTATTTCCGCCCGCTTACAGCGCCGCGCGTCAAATATGACGCGCAAAGGACGCTGTAACGCTTTTAACTTGCTGCATAATTTTATCCGTAAATCGGATCCGATTTACGGAATTATGCAGTAGGCGGGCGGAATTGCCGATCTGAACCGCCTTTACTGCGCCGTCTTCACCTTCGTCCAGACGCGATCGAGCTGGCGCACGCCGGAGCCCAGGTCCTCGAAGATCTGGAGCCGTTGCATCGTTTCGGGCGTCGGATTGATCTCCTTGCTATTCTTGATCTGGTCGGGGGTCAATTGCCGCGCCGGCACGTTGGCGGTGCCGTTGGTCTGCTGGGAGACGTTGAGCGCCGCCACTTCAGGGCGGGTGTAGAACTGTAGGAACTTGATGGCGTTTTCCTTGTTCGGCGCCGTCTTCAGCACGCAGATATCCTCCTGATACATGGTCGCGCCTTCCTCAGGGATCACGTAGCCGAGATCCTTCTGGTTGGAGAAGACGTCGACCATCGCGCCGACGAAGAAATGCCCGGCCGCCACGTCTCCGGACTGCACCATCGGCCGGGTATCGTAGGTGAAGGCCGCGACGTCCGGCTTCATCGCGATGATGGTGTCAGCGGCCTGCTGCAGCTCAGCGGGGTCGGTCGAGTTGACCTTGTGGCCATTGAGGATCAGCCCGACGGCCAGAACCTCGCGCATGTCGTCGAGCAGGGTGAATTTCAGACCCTTCTCCTTGACGGTGGCGATCAGGTCCTTCCAGCCGATGACGTCCTTGCCGAGGACCCTGCGGTTGTAGACGATGCCGACCGTTCCGAAGGCGTAGGGCAGGCAATACTCTCCCTTGGGGTCGCTCTTTGCCCTCAGGAACGCCGGGTCGATGTTCTTGAAACCTTCATAGGCATTGATGTCGGTCTTCTCCAGCAGGTCGAGCTTGGACATGATGTCCTGCATGTGCACCGACGGAAAGACGACGTCATAGCCGGTCGCGCCGCCCTGGATCTTCGCCAACATCTCCTCGTTGGAGGAATAGGTGGAAAGATTGACCTTGATCTGCGTCTCTTCCTCGAACTTCTTCAGGACCGCCGGGTTGATGTATTCGCCCCAGTTGTAGATGTTGAGCTCGGCTGCATGGCCGAGACCCGTCGTGGCGATCAGTGCGGACAGCGTGAATGCAGCGGCCCGCGCGGAGCCGAAGAGTTTGGCCCTGGTTGCCCGGACGACGCGGCTTGCTTTTGTCATAGATAGTCTCCTCTGATGGTTCATAGGGCTTGGCACCCCTGGATCGGACCGTTCCCTGGTCCTTGCCCGGCTCCGGCTTCTGCGGCCGTTGACACCGATGAACAAATGGTATCCATATATCCAAAACGCACAAGCGTTATTTAAATAACATTTTGGGGAATGACAGATGCAGGATTCCATTGTCCGGCTGGAGGGGGCGAGCAAAACCTTCGCCACCCCGGAAGGCGGGAGCGTGACCGCGCTTGACGCCATCGATCTTCAGGTGCGGCGCAACGAGTTCCTGACGCTTCTCGGGCCATCCGGTTGCGGCAAGACCACGCTGTTGCAGGTGATCAGCGGCTTCGTCGAACTCGGCGGCGGGCGTATCCTGATCGACGGGGAGGACATGACCGACAGGCCGCCCTACCGCCGACCCGTCAACACCGTGTTTCAGAACTACGCGCTCTTTCCGCATATGACCGTCGGCGAAAACACCGCCTATGCGCTGGAGGTCGCCGGCGTCGCCAAGGCCAAGCGGCGCGAACAGGTGGCAGCGGCACTGAAGATGGTGGGTCTCGAGGGCATGGAGGGCCGACGTCCGCGCCAGCTCTCCGGCGGCCAGCAGCAACGGGTAGCCCTTGCCCGTGCCATCATCGCGCGTCCGAAACTGCTTTTGCTCGACGAGCCGCTTTCAGCCCTCGACAAGAACCTGCGCCAGGCCATGCAGATCGAACTGAAGACGCTGCAGCACGAGCTCGGCATCTCCTTCATCTTCGTGACGCACGACCAGCAGGAGGCGCTGACCATGTCGGATCGCGTTGCGGTTCTCTCCGGTGGGCGCATCCAGCAGCTCGATACGCCGCGGGCGATCTACGACCATCCGGTCAACAGCTTCGTCGCAACCTTCATCGGTGCGAGTAATCTCTTCGACGGCCGGATCGATGGCGACCGGTTGATGACGAGCGACGGCACGGAGATCCGCCATCGGCGGACGCCATCAGCGGCGTCGGGCGCAGCGACGGCGCTGATCCGGCCCGAGCAGTTCTTTCTCGAAGATGGAGATGAGCGGTTTCCCACGCTCGACGTCGACCTCGAGGCGATCGTGTTCGTCGGCTCGACGTTCGAGCTTTTCGGCCGCACGCGGGCGGGGAGAAAGATTATCGCCGAGATCCCGGCCGGCCGACGCAACTTGATCGGCGACATCGAGCGGACGCGCCGCGCCAGGCTGGCCTACGATCCGGCAGCCGTTCACCTCATTCAACCATGCGCGGAGGCGTGACATGTCGATCGCCAGTCGTCGCCGTGTCCAGCTCGCCGTTCTGCTCGGTCCCGTTTCCCTGTTCCTTGCCGTCTTCTTCCTCGGTCCGCTCGCCATCATGATGGTCACGAGCTTTCTGGCGCCCGGCCTCTACGGCGGCGTGGAGTGGACCTTCTACCCCCACAACTTCGGCCGCATCCTCGGCTTTGCCGATCCGATGTTCGAGGATTTCGATCCCGTCTATATCGCCATCTTCATCCGCTCGGTGAAAATCGCGGCACTCACCGTTTTTGCCGCGCTGCTGGTCTGCTATCCCGCAGCCTTCTGCATCGCCCGCCTTTCGGAGCGCTGGAAGAACTTCTGCCTGTTCCTGATCACTCTGCCCTTCTTCACCAGCCTGATCGTTCGCCTGTTCGTCTGGGTGCTGATCCTGCGCCAGACCGGGCTCGTCAACGAGATGCTGCTGTCGAGCGGACTGATCGCCCGGCCGCTGGACCTGATCTATACGGACGGCGCAATCATTCTCGGCATGGTCTATGTCTTCATTCCGTTCATGTTCATGCCGGTCTATGCCAGCGTCGAGAAGCTGGACTGGACGCTGGTGCGCGCCTCGCTCGATCTCGGCGCCGGGCCGATCCGCACCTTCTGGCGCATCATCCTGCCGCTGACAGCCCCCGGCATTGTTGGCGGCGCGATCATCGTTTTCATTCCGGCACTCGGCAACTTCGTCGTTCCGGCCATTCTCGGCGGCGCCAAGGTGATGATGCTCGGCAATCTCATCGAGCAGCAGTTCCTGGCCGCCCGCAACTGGCCGTTCGGCTCTGCGCTGGCGATGATGGTCATGAGCGTGATGCTGGTGCTGCTGCTCGTCTATGTGCTCGCATCGGGCCGCCGCGGCGCCGACGCCACGCTTAATCGCTGAGGTCGCCCAATGAAGATCGCTCGCTCCCTCTTCCGCGGCAGCCTCCTGGCCTACACCGCCCTCTTCTTCGCCTTCATCTACATCCCGCTGGTGGTGATCGCCGTCTATTCATTCAATTCGAACCCGGTCAACATGATGACCTGGACCGGATTCACCACCGAATGGTACGCTCAGGTCCTCGGCTTCAAGACGACGGTTTCCGAAAACGCGCTCTATATCGAATCGACCGGCCAACTCATCCAGGCCGTGTGGAACAGCCTCGTCATCGCCACCTCCACGACACTGATCGCCACCGTCTTCGGCACGGCGATCGCGATCGGCCTCTATCGCTTCAATTTTCTCGGCCAGCGCTTCTACCGGGTGATCATGTTCATGCCGATGTTGATGCCCGACATCGTGCTCGGCATCGCGCTGCTGATCTTCTTCGTCAATTCGGGCATCAGCCTCGGCCTGACGACGATCATCATCGGGCAATGCACCTTCCTGATTTCCTATGTCTTCATCGTCGTCTCGGCGCGGCTGGCCGGCATGGACCGTACGCTCGAAAACGCTTCGGCCGACCTTGGCGCCGACGAATGGACGACCTTTCGGCGCGTGGTGCTGCCGCAGCTTCTGCCCGGCATCGTCGGCGGCGCGCTGCTCGCCTTTATCATCTCGATGGACGATCTGGTGATCACCTACTTCATCGCCGGCGTCGACGTGACGACGCTGCCGATGTTCATCTTCGCCATGCTTCGGCGCGGCATCAAGCCGGAGATCAATGCGATCGCCGTGATGATGCTGACTTTCTCCTTCGTCGTCGCCTCCCTTGGCCTCTACCTCCGCTTCCGGCAGAAATGATCATGGACAACAAACGCAAACCCGCCCCTCAAGCACGCGCCCGGGACCTCGGCCTGCCGTTCAAGGGCCGCACCGGCCCCTTCAACGCCATCACCGATATCGAGGGGGTCGCCGTCGGCTTCCACACGATCTCTGAAGACGTGCCGCGCCCTGGCCGCAAGCGCCCGGTCAGAACTGGGGTCACCGCCATCCTGCCGCATGCGGGCTCAGCCGTGCCCGTTCCGGTCTATGCGGGCGTGCATCGCTTCAACGGCAATGGCGAGATGACCGGAACCCACTGGATCGAGGATGGCGGCTTCTTCCTCGGGCCCGTGATGATCACCAATACCCATGCGGTCGGCATGACCCATCACGCCACGATCAAGTGGATGCTGGAGCGCTATGCCTCCACCTATGACAGCGACGATTTTCTCTGGATCATGCCGGTGGTCGCCGAAACCTATGACGGCGTATTGAACGACATCAACGGCCAGCCGATCGGTGAAGCGGAGGTCCGCGCAGCGCTCGATGCCGCCGTTGGCGGACCTGTCCAGGAAGGCAATTGCGGCGGCGGCACCGGCATGATCGCCTATGGCTTCAAGGGCGGCACCGGCACCGCCTCGCGGATCGTCGCGTTCGGCGGGAGGGACTACACGATCGGCACGCTCGTGCAGGCAAATCACGGCCAGCGGGACTGGCTGACGATTTGCGGCGTCCCCGTTGGCGAACACATGCGCGACGGCACGCCACAGAGCCAGATGCAGGAGCGCGGCTCTATCATCGTCGTGATCGCCACCGATCTGCCCATGGCCCCGCATCAGCTGCAACGCCTCGCCCGTCGAGCCGCGATCGGCATCGGCCGCAACGGCACGCCCGGCGGCAACAACTCCGGCGACATCTTCCTGGCCTTCTCCACCGCCAACCCGCAGCCGATGGCACATCGCGCCCCGCCGCGCCTCGCGCTTGAGATCGTCAATGACGAATTGCTCGACCCGGTCTATCTGGCAGCGGTCGACAGCGTCGAAGAGGCGGTGGTCAACGCCATGCTTGCGGCCGAAGATTCTGGCGGCACCGCCCATGACCGCTTCAAGATCGAAGCCATCAAGCATGGTCCGCTTGTTGAGGTCATGCGCCGATACAGGCGCTGACGCCGGCCGCTCAGGACCGACTTGAAGTGGGAGCGCAACTGGCGCTCCTTGTCATTTGCGGCAACGCGAATGGCCGATTTGTGTGTCGCCTATTTCTTGTGCAACTGATCAACGCAAGATCAGATGCCGTTAAACGGCGCAGCGAATGCGTATATAATGATCAACAATTCGCTAATATTTCGTCTTGACGGGATACAAACTGCATGTAACCCTTAAAAACTATGGGAGGACGCGTAGCATAAAAATCACCTTTGGAGATTAAAGCTATGGCTTCCAATACTAACAAAGACATTTCTGCAGCTCATACTAAATCCGTAAGAATTTTATCTTTAGGCGTGCTCGGCGTTGTCGGATCGACATTCATGACAACGATTGCGCCGCCGGTCTTCTCGTCATCGACAACGCGCGCCGTCACCAATGCCCCGGTCGTTTCGATCACCTCGCCGATCGGCGGGCGCGTGGTCGAGGTCAATGGTGGTGCAGACGGCGACGGCCGGCTTGCGACGATCGAAAACGACCGCGTCGACCGCTCGACCTTGATTGGACTGACGATCGAGCTGACCTCGCTGCAGAACGATCTGGCGCTCAAGCAATCCATTCTTGAGGACTATTTCCGCCGCATCGCCGATCTGGAGCAGGACTTGAGCCGGCAGCAGGCGGCGATCGTCATCAAGTCCGACAACGAGCTGCGCAATGCAGAGGCCCACCTCGAAATCGTCAGCCTGTCGTCCGCAAACGAAAAGAAAGCCGCGGAACGCAAGCTCGGCCTCGTGAAAAAGGGCGTTCTCGCCGGCAACAAGGATGAGCTTGCCAATACGCTGAAACTTCAGGACACGAAGATCGTGGCGGCCAGATTGAGGGTCGAGATGTTGAGTGCGGATCTCGGCAACGCCCGCTCGGGCATCTTCGTCGGCGGCGAACAACAGTCTCTGCAGGATCTGCAGCGCGAAATCCGCAATGTGAGGGCCGACCGCACTCAGATCGGCATCCAGGCTGCGACCATCAAGGTCCGCATCGATCAGTTGAAGGCTCTAGCGAAAGTAGAAGAAGAACGCATCGCCAAGCTCGTTCGCGCCGATGTGGCGATCTCCGGGCAGGCCAAGCTCTTCAAGACCGTGGCACAGGTGGGCAAACAGGTGAGCGGCGGCGATACGCTGGCGGAATCCGTCAACTGTGCCGACGCCTTCGTCGTTGCCATCTTCTCCGAGCGGCAGGCGCAAAGCCTGTCTTTAGGGTCGAGCGTGACGGTGGTGGCCGACGGCTGGGACGGTCCGGTTCCTGGCCGCGTCGAGCGGCTGGTGCCAAAGACGACGGAACGGGTCGATCTCGACTACGCCGTGCCATTCCCGCCGACGGAACGGCGCGAACTCTACGCGTTCATAGCGCCCGATACAGCGCGTTCGGACAATGGGGCCGTCGACAAATTCTGCAGCGTCGGCACTTGGGTTACCGTCAGCATGCCGAAAACCTGGGTCGTCTGGACCCGCCGACAGTTCGACAACACGTCGAGCGCGCTCGCCGGCTATGCCGGCCAGCTCCGGCAGCAACTGGCGGCGCTTACGGGCGCTCCCGCCGCGGACCCAGGCGAGCAGGCGAAGATCACGCGTGTTTCGCCCCGCAGTGCCCGCCTGGCCGCCGCCACCACGTTGGCAGTGGCGATGAAGCCCGACAGCGTTCGCATCAACGAGAAAGCGCTCTGACCCTTTGTGAGGTTTTCGCTGGTGTCTCGCTCACCCCTTATCCTGGCGTCACGGGCCATGGCGCTCGCGTGCCTCGCTTCTTTCGCCTCACCCGCCGCAGCCATTGACGGCGAGGCGCAAGAGCTTTGCGATGCCATGGCAGCCGTTCAACGCGACACGGTCGGGCAGCCTCCGACCGCCGGTTTCATCCCAAGTTATCGGCCGGGGTCGGACGAAACGGCCTTGCCGCAGCCGCTGACCACGGCGGCGTTCACCTATGACAATGCGCTTGCAGCCATGGCTTTCCTTGCCTGCGGCAGGATTGCTGCAGCCAGATCGATCGGCGACGCATTGCTGGCCGCATCGAAGACGGATCGGCAGTTTCGCGATGGCCGCCTGCGCAACGCCTACCGGGCCGGTGCAATCGCCGAGCCGGCCGCCCTTCCCGGTTGGTGGGACGCCGATGGCGGCCATTGGGCCGAAGACGAATATCAGGTCAGCACCGCCCTTGGGAATGTCGCCTGGGCGGCACTTGCCCTGCTCCAGCTTCATACGCGCACGCAGGAGCCCGCCTATCTCAAGGGTGCCGTCGATCTCGGCACATGGCTGAAGAGCGGATTTCGTGAAGACAGCGTCGGCCTGACCGGTGGATATTTCGGCTTCGACCCGGTATCAAAACCCATCCCCTGGAAATCGACCGAACACAATATCGATGCGCTCGCGGTCGCCCGCTGGCTCAAATCCCAAACAGCGGACCCGCATTGGGATCCCCTTGCCCGCTCCACGATGCTTTTCCTCGACAGCATGTTTGACGAGACGCAAGGCTTCCTGATCGGCACCGATCCCAGCGGGGAACCGGTGCGCACCGGCATCACCGTTCTCGACGCGCAGATCTGGCCGCTGATGGCCGTGCCTGCAGATGAACGGCCTGCGGAGTGGAATGGTACAACTGCACGCATCGATAGCAAGCTCGCAGTCCCCGGTGGTTATGACTTCAATGATGATCGCGACGGAATGTGGGTGGAGGGGACAGCGCAGGCCGCATTGATGTTTCGCCTGGAAGGCGACGACGCGCGTGCCGAAAGCCTGATAGCAAGCGCACTGGACAATCGCGACGCGGCGTCGGGTTGGCTGTTGGCCACGCGCGAGAAGGACATATCAACCGGCCTTGCGATCGACGCCGCGGGTGTCGGGGGGGAATTTCGCTATTACCGGCGGCCGCATTTGGGCGCCACTGCCTGGGCCGTTCTCGCGGCGACGGGCTTCAATCCCTTCCAACCCAACTGAGCGCTGCCATGTTCTTCCATTTCGATTCCGACCTCACGAGCGTGCTTCTGTTTGATCTCGGTGTCGCGCTTGCGTTCCTGGCGCTTGCCGCCCTGGGGGATCCGCGCAACCGGCTGGAAAGGGTCGCCTTCAGCATTGTGACGGCAGCCTCGCTGACGCTCTATCTATGCTGGCGGCTGCTCGACACCCTGCCCGATCTGGAGCCAACGGCGGAAAGTCTCTGGCCCTATGTTTACTTTTCGTTCGAGGCGGTATCGATCGTCTACGCGGTCGCCTCCGTCCTCATCCTTTGCCGCACCACGGACTGGACGGCCGAGGCGGACGCCGCAGAGAGCGAACTTGCCGCAATCGGCCGTTACCCATCGGTTGCGGTCTTCATCTGCACCTACAACGAGCCGATCCATATTCTGGAAAAATCGGCCGTCTGCGCTAAGGCAATGAATTATCCCGATTTCAAGGTCTACGTCTGCGACGACACCCGCCGCCCCGAAGTCCGGGAATACTGCGAAACCATCGGCGTCAATTACATCACGCGATCGGACAACCGGCATGCCAAGGCCGGCAATCTGAACAACGCGCTGCAGGCGACGAACACGGCGCGACCATCCGAACTGATCATGGTCCTCGACGCGGACTTCGCCCCTCAGGCCAGCTTTCTCAAGCGCGTCGTCGGCCTGTTCCGAAACCAGCGCATCGGCGTCGTCCAGACGCCGCAATTCTACTTCAACGCCGACCCGATCCAACACAACCTGCACATCGCGTCGAGCTTCGTCGACGATCAGCGGGTTTTCTTCGACACGTTCCAACCGGCCAAGGATGCGGTCGAATGCGCCTTTTGCGTGGGAACAAGCTTCGTGGTGCGCAGGGCGCTCGTCAACGAAATCGGCGGCTTCCCGCACGATGCCCTGTCGGAGGACATGCTGCTTACCTATCGTCTGATGGAGCGCGGCTACATCACGAGATGGTTGAACGAAAAGCTCAGCGTCGGCCTTTCCGCCGAGGGCATTCCCGAATACATTACCCAACGAACCCGTTGGTGCCTCGGCACGATCCAGATCGGCCTTCTGAAGGATGGCCCCCTGTGGCGGGGACGTTTCACCCTGCGGCAGCGCTTTCACTATCTGCACGGCTTGCTCTGCTGGCTGTCGAAACCCTTCATTCTCTGCCTGCTTTTCGCACCGTCGATTTACTGGCTCTTCGGTATCTCAGCGCTTCAGGCCGACGAGCTTCTGTTCATGAAGTACGGCATCTCGTCGCTATTGGTGTTCTGGATCTACGCATCCTGGGTCTCGGGAAAGCGCACGTTGCCGCTGTTTACCGAGGTGACCCATGCGCTGACGGCGCTGCCGGTCACGCTCACCCTGCTGCAGGCGATCCGTCGTCCGTTCGGCCGGCCGTTCAAGGTCACGGAGAAAGGCGGCGACCGTGCGCGCATGCGCGTACACATGCCGACGGCCTTCTTCTTCGGGCTGGTGACGGTGCTCTCCTGTCTCTCAGTCCTGCAGACGGTGCTCGCCTGGAGCGCGCCCACGGATTTTTCCGAGCGCGAAATCCTCAATCTGGTCTGGTCGCTCGTTTCGATGACCATCGCCTTCGTCAGCCTGCTCGTCTGCATCGAGCTGCCGCGATACGGGCAGGAAGAGGTTATCGACGTGTCACTGGACGGCCAATACAGACAGGCGGGGCAGACTGTCGACGTCGCCATACGCGGCCTGTCGGCGGACCGTGTGCGCATACCTGGTCTCGAGCTGGCGAGGACAAATGATGCAGCGGTCTATCTGCCTCAGGTCGGCTGGATCCGCGTTGCGGAAATCCATGAAGCCGGCGACGGATTGACGATCCTGCCAACACTCGAACAGCGCAACGGCATCCTGCGCCTGTTGTTCGGCGTCTCCCGCGCCCAAGTTGCCAACCGAGGCAGCCTGCGCGCGTCGATGACCGGCCTGTTGCGACGCGCCTTCATCGGCTGAACCTTGTCGGCAACCATGAGACGGCTGCAACGTCTCTCACCCCAGAACCGGCCGATAGTGCAGGATGAGGAAGCCTTGGCATGGCGAGGCGCTCTCACCACAGCACCGGCATCCCGCACTCGCCCTCTATCCTGCCTGCCGGAACGCACGGCGATTGCGGCCAAGAGCGATCGACTCGGCCGCATCGAGGATGGAGTCGGTATCGATGCCGAAATGCGCGTAGAGGTCGGCGATCGTGCCCGTCTGCCCGAAATGCTCGACGCCGAGTGAGACCGTCCGGTGGCCATGCACCGATCCGAACCAGCCGAGGGTGGCGGGATGACCATCCGTCACGGTAATGATCTCGCAACCATTGGACAGCGGCGCCAGCAGCGCTTCGATGTGGCTTTCGGCGCCGTGATGGCCGTGACGGCGGGCCCGCTGGGCCGCAGTCCACCCGGCATTGAGCCGGTCGGCAGACGTCACCGCCAGCACCGCGACATCGCGATGACGCTCCGCAAGCCGCCCGGCCGCCACCAACACTTCAGGCGCGACGCAACCCTGATAGGCCAGCACCAGCTGGGTGTTCGGTCGCGGCTCGCGCAGCCAGTAGGCGCCGTCGATCACCCCCTGGCGGAAGGCGGCATCCTCGCGGCGCTGCATCTGTTCCAGCGGGCGGGTCGTCAACCGGAGATAGACGGAGCCCCCGGTCGTATCGCGCAGCCACGTCCGTTCGTCGTGAACGGCATCGCCGTCGCGCTGCATATAGTCGAAGGACCAATCCATGATCACCGAGAGTTCGTCGAGATAGGCGGGCTCGAAACTGGCAAGGCCGTCCTGACTCATGCCGATCAGCTGCGATCCGATCGACTGGTGGGCACCGCCTTCCGGCGCCAATGTGACACCCGACGGGGTGCCGACGATCATGAACCGCGCATCCTGATAGCAGGCATAATTCAAGGCATCGAGTCCGCGCGCCACGAACGGATCGTAGACAGTCCCGATCGGCAGCAGGCGTTCGCCGAACACTGAATGGGAAAGACCGGCTGCGCCCAGAAGCAGGAAGAGGTTCATCTCGGCAATCCCGAGCTCGATATGCTGACCACCGGGACCGAAGGCCCACTTCTGCGCCGAGGGAACTTTCTCGTCGCGAAACGTATCGGCCTCAATGTCGCGGGCGAAAAGGCCGCGCCTGTTGACCCAGGGGCCGAGATTCGTCGAGACGGTCACGTCAGGCGCCATTGTCACGATGCGCGCGGCAAGCGCATCGTCGCGCTGAGCCAGGGCATCGAGGATCTTGCCGAAGCCCGCCTGGGTTGAAAGCTCACGATCATCGAGGAGAACCGGCCCAGCAGATTGCACCGGTTCAGACTTGTATCGCCGGGTGCCCTTGGCAAAGAACGGCACGCTCTTCAGGAAGGTCTTCGCGGCGTTGGCATCGGGTACCGCCGCAAACTCCTCCCACTCCTCTCCGGCCCGAACCCCAACCTGCTGCTGGAAATCCTGCATCTGCGCCTTGGTCATCAGGCCGGCATGGTTGTCCTTATGGCCGGCAAGCGGCGTTCCCCAGCCCTTGATCGTATAGGCGAGAAAGACCGTCGGGCGATCATGGTCGACGCTGGCAAAGGTCTCGGCAAGCGTCTGGATGCAGTGGCCACCGAGATTGCTCATCAGTTCGGACAGTTCGTCGTCGCTGCGCGATGCGAGCAGCTTGCTGACATTGCCCTGGTCGCCGATCTCGTCCTGCAGCCGCTTGCGCCAGGCACTGCCGCCCTGGAAGGTCAGGGCCGAATAGAGCTGGTTCGGGCAGCGGTCGATCCAGGCGCGCAGCGTCTCGCCGCCCGGCTCCTTGAATGCCGCTTCCTGCAAGGCACCATATTTGACGACCTTCACGTCCCAGCCGAAAGCGGTGAAGATGGCCTCGATCCGCTGCCACAGGCCTTCGCGAACGACACCGTCGAGGCTCTGACGGTTGTAGTCGATCACCCACCAGGTGTTGCGCAGATCGTGTTTCCAGCCCTCCTGCAGGCACTCGTAGATATTGCCTTCGTCGAGCTCCGCATCACCGACGAGCGCGATCATGCGCCCGTCGCTGCGCTTTTGCGCCCAAGGCTTCGACGCGATGTAGTCCTGAATAATCGAGGCGAAGGCGGTGATGCCGACGCCCAGACCGACGGAGCCGGTCGAAAAATCGACGTCGTCGATATCCTTGGTGCGGCTCGGGTAGGATTGCGCGCCACCGAAACCGCGGAAATTCTGAAGCTTCTCGCGCGTCTGATTGCCCATCAGGTATTGGATGGCATGGAAGACCGGTGCGGCATGTGGCTTCACGGCCACCCGATCCTCCGGCCGAAGGATGTGGAAGTACAGCGCCGTCATGATTGACGTGATCGAGGCAGAGGACGCCTGATGCCCGCCGACTTTCACCTCGCCTTTTTCCCGGATGTGGTTGGCGTTGTGGATCATCCAGCATGCATGCCAGAGAACCTGTCTCTCCAGATCCTTCAGGCATTTCAGCGTAGCGGTCGAAAGAATCTGCTCTTCCATGTCGGCTCCTCCCAGAACGAGGAAACGCTACACCCGGCGGCACGAAATATCCGATCTATCTTTATTGGAAATTTTGCCATTACCGGCAATACTGACCGCCGAGACGCCATTTTGGGAAATTTCATGCCGAAGAAACAGCCGAGCTTTGACGCCGCGACGATCCGCATCCTCGACCTTCTGCAGCAGAACGCCGAAATCAGCACAGCGGAGCTTGCCGATGCAACCGGGCTTTCAGCCTCTCCCTGCTGGCGACGCGTCAACGAACTCAAGGAGAGTGGGGTCATCAAGGGCTCGGTCGCACTCGTCGATGCCTTCGCCCTTGGCCTCGCCGTCAACGTGTTCGTACACGTGTCGCTCAAGCAGCAGGACCGCGCCTCGCTCGATGTTTTCAGCGCCGCCATCAAGACGAAACCGGAGATCGTCGAATGTTACCTGATGACGGGAGAATCGGACTACATGCTGCGCGTCGTTGTTGAGGACCTGATGAAATATCAGGCGCTCGTCGTCGACTTCCTGACGACGATCCCCGGCGTCTCCAGCATCCGCTCGAGCTTCGCACTCAGCCAGATCAAATATACGACCGCGCTGCCGACCGAGCATTTGCGCCACGCTTGAGCGCTCCCGGCCAGGCTGCTCCTAACTCTTGAGGTAGCTGAGCACAGCATCAGCGATGAGCCCCTTGTGCCGTTGCATCGTCTCCGGCTCCGAAAGGTCGCGCCGAAAGATCGTGCCGAACGTATAGCGGTTCGAGACACGAAAGAAGCAGAACGCGCTGATCAGCATGTGCACGTCGATCGGATCGGCCCTGCGTTGGAACACGCCCTCGGCGACGCCGCGCTCCAGAATGCCGGCGATGGTTTCGATGACCGAGACATTGAGATCGCGGATTGCCTCCGAGCGCATCATGTGGGCGGCGTGATGGATGTTTTCGATGCTGACCAGGCGCACAAATTCCGGGTTGGCCTGATCGTGGTCGAAGGTCGTTGAGATCAGGGTGCGCAGCGCCTCTTCGGGCGCGAGGCTCGACAGCTGCAGATCGGCCTCGAGCGTCCGGATTTTGCGGTACGACCGTTCGAGTACGGAGAGATAGAGCCCCTCCTTGCTCTCGAAATAATAGTAGATCATCCGCTTGGAGGTTCTGGTCTTTTCGGCGATCGCGTCGACACGGGCCCCGGCGAGACCATGGGTCGCGAACTCGTCCGTCGCGACGATGAGGATGTCCTCCTTCGTGCGCTGTGGATCGTTCTTGCGTCCGTTCTCTGCTCGCGCCGCCATGCCCCGTCGCTTCCTCCGCCCTTGATTTTCAATGCGAAACGGCCGCAGCCGTCGCGCTTCGGCCGCGGCTCCACTCCGCGACCTGCCCCAAGTCTTATTGGGCTTGCTCGCTTCTTTCAAGACATGCCGCTTGACATTCGAACTAGTTAGTACATTTTGAAACGGCATTCCGGTCGCTTGGAGGAGAGGTCGGCATGCCAGCCTTGCGAGCAGCGACGTCCTGATCGAAGACGGACGTCAAAGACCGCAAGACGCGGTTGATCGCCTGGGAGGAGCGAAATGAACAGGATAATCGAATTCTGCTTCCTGATGCTGAAGGTCGCCATCGCGCTTCTGCTTGCGGGCATGGTCGTGCTGGTCTTCGGCAATGTCGTGCTGCGCTATGCCTTCAATGCCGGCATCACCTATTCCGAAGAACTGTCGCGCATCTTCTTCATCTGGCTGACCTTTCTCGGCGCGGTCATCGCCATGCGGGAACATGCGCATCTCGGTGTCGACTCGCTGCTGCGCCGATTGCCGCCGCTCGGCGCAAAAGTCGCCATCCTGAGCGGTCAAACACTGATGCTGGGCGCAACGTGGTTGATGATCAGCGGCAGCTGGACGCAAACGGTGATCAACCTGCATGTCGCAGCACCCGCAACCGGCATTTCCATGGGCTTTTTCTACGGCGCCGGCCTCGCCTTCGGCATTCCCGCCTTTCTGATCATCCTGTGGGACGCGTTTGGCGTTCTCACCGGCCGCATCGATGTGACGACGACCGAGTTCGTACGCGATAGCGAGGATCAGGCCGTCCTCGACGACCATCCCGCACCTTCGCTCGCCCATCCGACCGTAAAGCCCTGAGGAGACGACGATGACCGTTACAATTTTCCTCGGCGCCCTGCTTGGTCCGATGGCGCTTGGCGTGCCGATTGCCTTCGCGCTGATCATCACCGGCGTCGCGCTGATGATGTATCTCGGCCTCTACGACGCCCAGATCGTTGCCCAGAACGTACTGAACGGCGCCGACAGCTTCCCGCTTATGGCGGTTCCGTTCTTCATGCTCGCCGGCGAAGTGATGAACACCGGCGGCCTGTCGCGGCGCATCGTCGACCTGGCGATGGCTATGGTCGGCCATATCCGCGGCGGGCTCGGTTTCGTCGCCATTTTCGCCGCCTGCGTCCTGGCGAGCCTCTCAGGCTCGGCCGTAGCCGACGCGGCAGCGCTCGGCGCCCTTCTGCTGCCGATGATGCTGAAGTCCGGCCACGACCCGGCGCGCGCCGGCGGGTTACTCGCCTCCGCCTCGGTCATCGGTCCGATCATTCCGCCATCGATCGGCTTCATCCTCTATGGCGTCGTCGGTGGCGTCTCGATCACCAAGCTGTTCCTCGCCGGGATTTTTCCCGGCCTGATGATCGCCGCCGCGCTCTGCATCACCTGGATGACCGTCTCGAGGAAGGAGCAGCATCAACTGCCGCCGCGCCAGAGCGGCGCCGTCAGGATGAAGACCTTCATCGACAGCCTTTGGGCGCTGTTCCTACCGGTCATCATCATCGTCGGGTTGAAGTTCGGCGTGTTCACCCCGACGGAAGCCGGCGTGGTGGCGGCCGTCTATTCGCTGTTCGTGTCGATGGTGATCTATCGCGAGCTGCCACCGGCCAAGCTGTTCCAGGTCTTCGTGGCCGCGGCGAAGATCACGTCGATCGTCATGTTCCTCGTCGCCTGCTCGGCCGTGTCGGCCTGGCTGATCACGGTGGCCGACGTGCCCGGCGACCTCGCCGCCCTCGTCGAGCCGCTGATGGACAACCAGACGCTCTTGCTGCTGGCGATCATGGCGCTCGTCGTCGTCGTCGGCACCGCCATGGACATGACGCCGACCATTCTGATCATGACGCCGGTGCTGATGCCGATCATCAAGCAGGCGGGCATCGACCCGGTCTATTTCGGCGTGCTGTTCATCATCAACAACTCGATCGGCCTGATCACCCCACCGGTCGGCACGGTGCTCAACGTCATCTGCGGCGTTTCTAAATTGACGATGGAAGACCTCATGAAGGGCGTCATGCCGTTCCTGATCGCCGAACTGATCGTCCTGTTCCTGCTCGTGCTGTTCCCGCAACTGGTGACCGTGCCGGTCTCCTGGTTCGGGCGATAGGCCCGGCAACGCCTGCAAAGTTTAACCGGCCGGCGGGAGAACCCGGCCAATTCTGGGAGGAAAACATGTTCAACAGACTGATGAAAATGGCGCTCGGGCTTGCCGTGCCTGTGGCGCTGATGGCGGCAAGCCCGGCGCTCGCCGAGATCCGCGAACAGCAGCTCAAGTTCGCCGCCGCCAACAACAAGGGCCATCCCCAGGTCATGGGCATGGAGAAATTCGCCGAGCTGGTGAAGGAGAAGAGTGGCGGCAAGATCGAGGTCAAGCTGTTTCCGGGCGGCGTGCTCGGCGGCGACGTGCAGACCGTATCGGCGCTGCAGGGCGGCGTGATCGAAATGACGGTCTTGAACGCCGGCATTCTCGCCGGCAACGTCAAGCAATTTGGCGCCGTCGACCTGCCCTTCCTTTTCAACAATGGCGAAGAAGCCGACCAGGTGATGGACGGCGCCTTCGGCACCAGCCTTGCCAACCTGTTGCCCGACACCGGGCTCGTTGGGCTCGGCTATTGGGAGCTGGGTTTCCGCAATCTCACGAACAACCGCCACCCGGTCACCAAGCTCGAGGACATCAAGGGCCTGAAGATCCGCACGATCCAGTCGCCGATCCCGATCGAGCTGTTCAACAATCTCGGCGCCAATGCGGTGCCGCTGCCCTATACCGAGCTCTATACCGCGCTCGAAACCGGCACGGTCGACGGCCAGGAAAACCCGGCGGCCAACATTCTCAACGCCAAGTTCTATGAGGTGCAGAAGTACATGACGGTGACCCGTCATCAGTACAACCCGCAGATCGTGCTCGTCAGCAAGAAGTTCTGGGACGGCCTCAACGATGAAGAGAAGGCGGTGCTGCAGGCCTCGGCCACCGAAGCCCGCGACTATCAGCGCCAGGCCTCGCGCGAGTTCGACGCCAAGGCGATCGCCGACATCAAGGCGACCGGCATGGAAGTCAACGAACTGTCGCCGGAGGAAACGCAGAAGCTGCGCGATGCCGTCAAGCCGATGATCGAGAAGTTCAGCGTCGAAATCGGTGCCGATACCGTCGCAGCACTCTTCAAGGAGCTTCAAACGCTTCGCGGCCAGTAAGCCTGCCGCCGGCTCGCAATGGCTGCGGGCCGGCAACCACCCCAATGATGAAAGCCGTCGAGATGACCGAGACCCTTCTCAAGCCGTTGAAAGCCGGATTGATCGGCGCCGGCATTCAAGCCTCGCTGACACCGGCCATGCACATGCGCGAAGGTGCGGCACAGGGCCTGGCCTATGAATACGAGCTGATCGACCTGAGCCAGCGCGGTGCCAGCCCGGACGACCTGCCGCAGTTGCTGCGGGAGGCCGAACAGCGGGGCCTTTGCGGATTGAACGTCACGCATCCGTGCAAGCAACTGGTCATCCCGTTCCTCGACGAGTTGTCGGATGAAGCCCGGGATCTCGGCGCAGTCAACACGGTGGTGCTTAAGGCAGGGCGCCGCATCGGCCACAACACCGACTGGTGGGGATTTGCCGAAAGCTTTCGCCGCGGCCTGCCCGATGTGGCGCTGTCGAACGCGGTGCAGCTCGGCGCTGGCGGCGCCGGCGTTGCGACGGCCTATGCGATCCTTTCGATGGGGCTAACCTCACTCACGGTTTTCGACCGGGAAAGGGAGCGCGCGGAAGCCCTGGCATCCAGCATGTCGGCGCTGTTTCCGCGGGCGAGCATTGTTGCCGGCACCGACCTTCCATCGGCGATGAAATCGGCGGACGGCCTCATCCACGCAACGCCGACCGGCATGGCGAAATACCCCGGAATGCCGCTTCCGGCCGCGTTGCTCGCACCGCGCCACTGGGTGGCCGAAGTCGTCTATTTCCCGCTGGAGACCGAACTTTTGGCCGAAGCCAGACGGCGCGGCTGCAACACGCTCGACGGCGGCGGCATGGCGGTGTTTCAGGCCGTCGGCGCATTTCGCCTGTTTACCGGCCGAGAACCGGATGCGGCGCGCATGCTCCGCCACTTCAAGGCGCTGACCGCCTGACAACGGAGGAACCCCGGATGAAGACCTCGATCGCAACCGTCTCGCTGAGCGGTGACCTGCGCAGCAAGCTGGCGGCCATAGCAAAAGCCGGCTTCGACGGCGTTGAGATCTTCGAGAACGATTTTCTCGTTTTCGACGAAAGCCCGCGCCAGGTCGGCCAGATGGTGCGCGACTATGGACTGGAGATTTCACTCTTCCAGCCATTCCGCGATTTCGAGGGCATGCCGGAGCCGCTCAGAAGCCGGACATTCGATCGGGCGGAACGCAAGTTCGACCTGATGCAGGAGATGGGGACCGATCTGGTGCTCGTCTGCTCCAACGTCTCTCCCGCCGCAATCGGCGGTCTCGATCGGGCCGCCGCTGATTTTCGCGAGCTTGGCGAACGGGCGGCCAGACGGGCCTTGCGCGTCGGATACGAAGCGCTCGCCTGGGGACGTCACATCAACGATCACCGCGACGCCTGGGAGGTGGTACGCCGCGCCGACCATGCCAATGTCGGCCTCATTCTCGATAGCTTTCACACGCTCGCGCGCAAGATCGACGTCAACTCCATCCGCTCCATACCGAAGGAGAAGATCTTCATCATCCAACTGGCGGACGCACCGCTGATCGACATGGATCTGCTTTATTGGAGCCGGCATTTCCGCAACATGCCGGGCGAAGGCGACCTGCCCGTCCTCGAGTTTATGAAGGCCGTGGCAGCCACCGGCTATGACGACTATCTGTCGCTCGAAATCTTCAACGACCAGTTTCGCGGCGGCTCGGTGACGGCGATCTCCGTCGACGGCCAGCGCTCGCTGCTCTATCTCGGCGATCAGGTGCGGCGGGCTGGGCCGGAAATCGCCCTGCCCGTTCCCGAAATGCCGGCTCGATCAGCCGTCGAAGGCATCGCCTTTATCGAATTCACCATTGACACCGACGAAGCACCGCAGCTCGAGGCGCTGATCCGCACGCTCGGCTTCCGCATGGCCGCGCGGCACAAAACGAAAAGCGTCACCGTTTTCCAACAGGGCGATATCAGGCTGGTGGTCAACACGGAAAGCCGCGGCTTTGCCAACTCCTCCTACCTCGTGCACGGCACCTCGGCCTATGCGATGGGCCTTCTGGTCGACGATGCCCGGGCCGCGCACCGGCGGGCGCTGGCACGCGGCGCGGAGACATTCGCGCAGCCGGTGGACGAGGGCGAAATCGAAATGCCTGCGGTCCACGGCGTCGGCGGCGGCATCGTCTACTTCCTCGATCGCAACAGCGACCTTGGGACCATATGGAATGTGGAGTTCGACTCTGTGGACGACCCGGCGACGTCGGCCGGACTGTCATCGATCGACCACATCGCCCAGACGATGCCCTACGACGAACTTCTGACGTGGCTGCTGTTCTACACCTCATTGCTGGAAGCCCATAAGACCCCGCTGGTCGACATCATCGACCCCTCGGGCATCGTGCGCAGCCAGGTGGTGGAAAACGCTTCCGGATCCCTGCGCATCACGATGAACGGCGCCGAGAACCGCAACACGCTTGCCGGGCGTTTCATCGCCGAGACCTTCGGCTCCGGCATCCAGCATCTTGCCTTCAAGACGGACGATATCTTCAGGACTGCAGACGCGCTTGCGGCGGGCGGCTTTGTCTCGCTGGCGATCTCACCCAATTACTACGACGATCTGGAAGCTCGCTTCGGCCTCGATCCGCATTTCACCGAACAGCTGAAAGCGAAGAACATCCTCTATGACAAGGACGAGCACGGCGAGTATTTCCAGCTCTACAGTCCAACCTTCTCTGGCGGCTTCTTTTTCGAGATCGTCGAGCGGCGCGGATATCGCGGCTATGGCGCGGCAAACGCGATCTTCCGGATCGCCGCGCTTCGCAAGTCTCTGGAACCGGCCGGCATGCCCCGCGCGTGAGCATCAGCGGCACGCCTGCCAGGCAGCCACGATCAAAAGCAGGCATTGACCTCTGAATAGGGCGTGGCGAATTCAAAGAGCGGTTCGGATCGACCATCGGCGAGGAAGTTAGCTGCCAATGCGGATGCGTGTTCCCAAAGCGTTTGGGAGATCCATGAGCCGACGCTGACCCGACGAACGCCGAGCGTGGCGAGTTCGCTCGCTGGCGGCAGACCGGGCCAGGCTACGACATTCAGCAACAGCTCGGTGCCGGCTGCAATCTGCGCAATGTCGTCTCGGTTGGTAGCGCCGAGCACGAACAAGCCGTTGGCACCTGCCTCCTGATATTGCCTTGCGCGTGTCAGGACCTCGTTCACGCGTAAGTCTTCAGGGACAAGGTTTCGCGCATAAACGTCAGTGCGCGCATTGACATAAAGCCCGACACCAAGTCGCTCTGCGGCCTCCCGGACCTGCTCAATCTTCCGGCAGAGGACGTGCGGCGAAGCGCCGCCATCCTGAATATTGAACCCGACCGCGCCGGCCCCGATAAACCGGGCCGCCGTTTCGGCAATTCTGTCGCTTTCTTCCGTGTAACCGGCTTCGATATCGACGCTCAACGGCACCGTGATGACCCTGGCGATCGCCGCGATCGTTGAGAGATGACGATCCAGCGGAAGGGCATCGCCATCGCGATAGCCGTGCGACCACGCGACACCTGCGCTTGTCGTCGCGATCGCGCGAGCGCCGAGCCGCTCGATCAGAAGGGCGCTGCCGGCATCCCAGGCGTTGGGCAACCGCAACGGTTCCGGCTGACGATGAAGAGCGCTGAAGATTTCGGCTTTGCTGTTGCTGGACAAGATGGCCTCCATTGGAAAGCCCATCTCTCGCAATTGCGATCTCTGAAGATAATAGCTAAAAATTTTCGGCAATCATTCCTGGAGAGACACAATGGAGGAACCCGCCCTTCACCTGGTGCAGGCCTTCGTTGCTGTGGTCAGACACCACAGTTTTGCCAAGGCGGCCCAGGAACTCAAAATGACGCCATCGTCCGTCAGCCGGTTGGTCAAGACGCTGGAAAGACAGATTGGTGTCCTGTTGATCAACCGGACGACGAGGGCAATGTCACTGACGGATGCGGGACAACGCTACTTCAGCGACAGCGCCTCGGCTCTGGAGCAATTGCGCCAAGCACACCAGCGGGCGCGCAATGAACGGGACTTGCCGAGCGGAACACTCAAGCTCAGCGTATCGGTGTATTTCGGACGATATCACGTCGTGCCGCATCTAGCCGCCTTCCTGGCCGCATATCCTCGCCTTCAGCTCGACCTCCTGATGACGGATCGATATGTCGATATCGTCGCCGAAGGCGTGGCGGTGGCGATCCGCATCGGCAACCTCCAAGACTCGACCTTGATCGCGCGCAAACTCCCGAGCGACCGCAGGATCCTTGTGGCGGCGCCACACTATCTGGAGAAGCATGGTGCGCCGGCCGGTATCGAGGCGCTTAAACAACATGAGTGCGTCGTATCGACGGCCAACCATGACGGCGAGCTTTGGAGGTTGTTTGGACCGGAGGGGGAGCACGCGTTCCGTCCCCAGGGCAGGATGCGCGCGGACAACGGAGACGCCGTCCATCAACTGGCGATCGATGGTCAGGGCATAGCGTTTCACTCCGCCGTGACGATGGCCGAGTCCATGCGCCTGGGCAAACTCGTCCAGATCCTGCCTCGGTGGACCGGGAAAGAAACGGGTGTCTATTGTGTTTTCCCTTCGCGCCCGATCGGTCCCGCCGCCAAAGCATTTGTCGATTTGTGACGCGATGGAGTACCGAAACAGGATCGACCTTGGTAGACCACCTGGCGACAGGGACGACCTAGCAGCCTGTCGGACTGGGTATTTGCGAGATAGACGGCGTACGGGCCGCGTTGCCTTGGAGAACGCAGGCGATTGCTTTGGCTGGTGTTGTCGTCAACAGGCAGGTTTTAGACAGTTTGGAGT
>NZ_LGAP01000002.1:370000-819559 GCF_001270265.1 Ensifer adhaerens | reverse complement strand
GGTCTGGACACTGGCTCCGAGCGCACCGCCAAGAATGCGCCGAAGCGAGGCACTGCGCGCCGCGCCGCCCGTCAACCGGATGCGGCCCGGAAGCGGCCCCATCTCGGCGTAGCAATCGCGGGCGGCCATGGCGAGCCCGTCGAACACCGCCTTCACCATGTCGCCGAAGCCGTGGGTAATCGAAAGCCCGACGAAGGAGGCGCGCGCTGAGGCGTCGACGAAAGGTCCTCGCTCGCCCGCGTCCGAGATATAGGGCTGGAACAGCAGCGAGGTTTCCTTGGCCTCGGCCAGCCAACCGTCGACATGCGACAAGAGCTCGCCCTTGGTCTTCTCGACGCCCATGCCCTTCAGGAGGCCGCCGGCAACCGACAGGATCCAGTCGATGTTGAGCGTTGCCGCCATGTTCGACTGCATCTGCGCGTAGGTGTCCGTGATCGGCATGCACATGGTGTAGCCGGTGAGATCACGATTGAGCCGCACGTCGTCGGCGCTGGTCGCAAGGCGCATATGCATGCCGGTCGAGCCGATGATCGAGCAGCCGGTGTCCGTGCCCGGATCGTAGAGCCCGGCGCCAAGGGCCGTGCAGACCACGTCGACATAACCGAGCACGACCGGCGTGCCGGTGGGAAGACCGGTTGCTGCGGCAGCGTCGGCCGAAAGCTGGTGATGCGATGTCGCCCCGTCGACGATTTCCGGCAGGAAATGCTTGAGCTTTTGCAGGCCGAGAAAGCGGATGACGTCATCGTTATAGCTGCGGGTGCGGAAGTCACCGAAGGTGAAGTTGGCTTCGGAGGGGTCCGTCGCACGCATCTGCGTCAGCTTGAAATAGAGCCAGTCCTTGCAGTGAAATGTGGTTGCGACGCCCGACAGCATTTCCGGCGCGTTATCGCTCATCCAGCGAAGCTGCGGCCCCTGCTGGCAGGCGGCCAGTCCAGAGCCGGTGCTTTCGAAGCGCGCGACGTCGCCGCTGTCGCCGCGCAGGCGCTCGACCGTCTCGCCGGCGCGCGCATCAAGCCAGAGCCAGCCCTTGCCGATGGGATCGCCCGCCCTGTCGATCATCCAGGTGCCATCGCCCTGACCGGTCACCGCGATCGCGGCAACACGGCGAGAGAGGTTCTCGATCCTGTCCGAAAGCTCGGTCAGGGTAGCAACCGTATCGGCCCAGGTGCGGTTGAGATCCTGCACGCTGCCGGTCCTGCCGACGGCTTCATAGGAGTTCGGCACCGCGGCAATCGCGAGCTGTCGCCCGCCAAGGTCGAAGGCCACCGACTTGATGACCGACGTTCCCGCATCGATACCGATGAGGATGTCCCGCATCAGGCAAGCTCCTCGCCGTGGCTGATCGCCTTGCCGCTGTCGCCGTCGAACACGTGCAGGCTCGACGGGTCGAGGCGGATGCCGATCGGTTGGCCGACGGCAAGTTCCGTTCGGTCGTGCTCGACGAGCACCATGGTGCCGCCGGCGAAATCCGCAGCGATATGCGTCTGGTCGCCGAGCCACTGGTTGACGGCCACCCGGCCGGCCACCCCGTCGGTGCTGCGGCGCACGGAGTAAGGCCGGATGCCGAGCACCACCTTCTGCCGCTTCATCAGCGCATCGCGCACGGCGTGGGAGAAGTCCGACGCCGGATATTCCAGCCGCACGCCGTCTTTGAGGCCAAACGAGACCTTGGCGTCCGAACCGGTGACACTCGCCTCGAACACGTTCATCGGCGGCTCGCCGACAAAGGTGCCGGTGAAGAGGTTCGCCGGACGCTCCTTGATCTTCTGCGGCGTATCGAACTGCTGCAGCACGCCGCCTTCCATGACCGCGATGCGGTCGGCGAGCGCGTTGGCTTCCGTCTGGTCGTGGGTCACGAGGATCGCCGTCAGCCCGCGTTCCTTGATGTAGTGCTTGATGCGGCCGCGCAACACAGCGCGCAGCTGCGGCTCGAGCTGCCCCATCGGCTCGTCGAGCAGGTGCAGGTTGGCGTCGCGGATCAGCGCCCGCCCCAGCGAGGCGCGCTGCTGCTGGCCGCCGGAGATCGAGCTTGGGTAACGGCCGAGAATGTCCTCGATTTCGAGCAGCTTGGCGATACCAGCCACCTTGTCGTCGACGACGCTCTGCGACAGCTTGGAGGCCTTGAGCGCAAAGGCAATGTTTTCGCGCACGGTCAGCGGCGGATAGAGCGAATAGCCCTCGAAGGCCATGGCGACGTTGCGGCGCACCGGAGCAAAGGTCTGCACCTCACGTCCGCTAAGCGAGATCGTGCCGCGCGATACCGCCTCGAAACCGGCGATCATGCGCAGGGTCGAGGTCTTGCCGCAACCGGACGAGCCCAACAGTGCGATGATCTCGCCCTTCTTGACGTCCATGTTGAGCTTCTTGACGGCGTGAACGCCGTAGTCGATCGGACCGTAGAACTTGTCGACGTCCTTGATCAAAAGAGCGGTGTCGTTCATGCCGCTTCTCCATTGCGCTTGGATGCGATGTCGGCGCGCGGCAAAAGCCGGCCGCTCGCCTTGTCGAAGAGAAAGGCCTGGGCACCATTGACGGCGATATGCGCGGGTCCCGCCACCGGCCCCGGCGTTCCGGCCGGGCGCGACACGAGAATTTCGCGGCCGCGCGCGGTCATCGCCAGCGTCACGGTCTTCTCGTTGAGCGGCGTTTCCGCCTCGACTGTGACGGGAATAGCCCCCGGCGACGATGCGTCGGTGAAGACGATGGTTTCCGGGCGAAGGCCGAGAACACAAGGCTTGCCCGAGACATCGCCGTCATAGTCGGCGAGCCGAACCCGGACGTTGGAGAGCTCGACGAAGACGCCCTCGCCGCCACGCTGCGGCACGACATCGAGCAGGTTGATCGTCGGATCGCCGAAGAGCCGCGCGATCTCGATATCGGCAGGCGCGTTGTAGATCTCCTGCGGCGTGCCGATCTGGCGGATACGCCCCTGCGACATCACGGCGATCCGGTCGCCGAGCGCCATCGCCTCCTTGTAGTCCTGGGTGACGTAGACGACCGTCGCGCCTTCGGCCGCCAAGAGGCGCGGCAGTTCCAGCCGCATCTCGAAGCGGAGCTTGGCGTCGACATTGCGCAAGGGATCGTCGAGCAGCAGCAGCGGCGGCGAGCCGACGAGCGCGCGCGCCAGTGCCGTGCGCTGCTTCTGGCCGTTGGAAAGCGCCTTGGGGTGGTGGCTCAGCACATGGTCGATCTTCAGCAGCTTCGCGACCTTCTGCACGCCGTCGGCAATCGCGTCCTTCGACGACCTCGTCGCCGTCAGCGGGCTGGCGATATTGTCGAAGGCGCTCATGTGCGGAAAGAGCGCGAAGTTCTGGAAGGCCATGCCGACGCCGCGGTGTTCGGCATCGACGTCCGTCATGTCCTCTCCGCCGATCAGCACCCTGCCCTCGTCCGGCTCGATGACGCCGGCGACCAGGCGCAGAAGCACTGTCTTGCCGGCGCCGGACGGGCCGAAGAGCACCAGGCGTTCGCCATTGGCGACGTCGAGCGAGAGGTCGTCGAGAACCGTCTGGCTCTTGTAGCGCTTGACGATGTTTTTTAAGTGAAGCGTCGTCATGTCTTACCCTTTCACCGCGCCAAGCGACAGGCCTTCGACCAGATAGCGCTGAGCGTAGAGTGCGAGCGCCAGCGTCGGCGTGACCGAGAGAACGATGGCCGAGGCAATCTGCCCGTATTGGATGCCTGAGGAGGTGACGAAGGCAAGCGCGCCCACGGTCACCGGCTGCTTGTCGGCTGACGCCAGCACCAGCGCGAAGACGAAATTGTTCCAGGCGAAGATGAAGGCAAGCAGGCCGGCAGCGGCAATGCCCGGTCCGGCCAGCGGCAGGGCGATCTTGCGGAAGGTCGCAAACCAGGAATGGCCAGCGATGCGGTAGGCATATTCGACGTCAGCCGAGATATCCTCGAAGTAGCCGCGCACGATCCACAGGATGAGCGGCAGGCAGATGAGCTGGTAGACCCAGATCAGGCCGAAATAGGTGTTGGAAAGGCCGAGCCACTGGAAATACTGGGTCAGCGGCAGCAGCACCAGGAGCGGCGGCGCAAAGCGGAAGGAGAGCAGCGTGAACGCGATGTCTTCCGAGCCCTTGAATTTGTGACGGGCAAAGGCATAGGCCGCGGGAACCCCGAGCACCAGCGCCACGGCAACGGACGCGACCGACAGGAAGATCGAGTTGCCGAGGTTGCGCATGAAGGCGATGTCGAGCGTGCCGGCCGCCGTCTGGAGTTTGCCGGTGATCAGCGCCGCATAGTTCGACAGCGTCGGCGAAAACACGATCGAGGGCGGTATGGCCAGGATGGTCTCGTTCGTCTGGAACGACATCAGAAAGATCCAGAAGATCGGGAACATGAAGAAGACAACGACGAGCGTCAGGGCGACAGCGCGCAGGACCCGTTCGACAGGAGACATGGTTTCCATTTCAACCTCCTTACGCTTCGCCGCGGGCGCGTTCACGCAGGCGCAGCCAGTTTTTGATGAAGACGTTGGAGAGCGTGTAGGTGATCGCCCACAGGATGATCAGCAGCGCTGCCGAACGGCCGACATTGGTCGACTGGAAGAAGTTGAGATAGGCCTCGACCTGGAAGACGGTGAGCGTATTGCCCGGCCCACCTTGGGTCATGGCATAGATGATGTCGAACTGCTGGATGCTGTCCAGCAACCGGAACAGGGTCGCCGTCAGGATATAGGGCGTCAGCATCGGCAACGTGATGCGAAAGAAGACGAAGCTTCTCGGCACGCCGTCAAGGGCTGCCGCCTCGAACGGCTGGGTCGGCAGCGACCGGAGGCCGGCCAGAAGCAGGATCATGATGAAGGGCGTATAGACCCAGATATCGACCAGAACCACGGTCAGAAGTGCGGTATCCGGCGACGAGGCCCAGCGGAAATCATGCAGGCCGATGAGGCTTGCGAGATAGCTGAGGATACCGAAGCTCGGATTGGTCATCAGCTTCCACATTAGCGCGGCCAGCGCCGGCGCGATCATCAGCGGCAGAAGCAGCATGATCGAGATGAAGTTGTTGATGGTGGAGCGGCGCTGCAAAAGCAGCGCGATGCCGAGGCCGAGCAGCAGTTCCAGCGTCACGGTGATGCCGGCATAGAGCAGCGACACCTTCAGCGTGTTCCAGAAGGCCGGATCGGTGACGAAGTTCAGGTAGTTTTCGCCCCAGTTGAACTGGCGCGCCCAGGGCTGGCTCAGCCGGTAACGCTGGAACGAATAGATCACCGCCGTGAAGAAGGGGATGAGAATGCCGATGCACACCAGCAGCGCCGGCAGGCTCAGCACATAGGGAAGCATCTTCCTGCTGATCCTGAAACCTGACGCCGGTTTGCGGAGGGTTGCTGTTGAAGCCATATCGAGCTCCGTTCTCTAACTCTTGAAGAAAGCACGCGGCACGCGAGGCGTTTTCGCGCCCGCGCCGGTCCATCGGCATCTCAGGTTGGTTTGGGCGGCCACCGGCCGGTCGCGGGACGCCCGACGCTCAAGTGCCGTTATGCGTTCATTTGAAAGCGCGGCTCTCAAGTCGCCGGGCATCGCTTGGGAGGCGTATCAGCCGAGACCAGCTTCCTTCAGCTGGCGATCGATGCTTTCGACGAGCTGGTCGAGACCTTCATCGACCGGCACCTGCTTGGCGACCATCTTCTGCAGCGTCGCCGCCCACTCGGTGGTGACGTCGAAGAACAACGGCTGCGCGGTGAAGTGGATCTTCGCGCCCGGTGCCGAAATGTCGTGCATCTCCACATAGCCCGGATAGCTCTTGTTCAGTCGCTCGCGGAATATCTCGTCCTTCCAGACCGATGCGCGAACCGGGTTGACGAAGTCCATCGTGGTCGCGCCGAAGATGGCATGCTCAAGACCGGTGGCCCATTGCAGGAAGTACCAGGTCGCGTCCTTGTCCTTGGCGAAATTGGACATGGCAAGCGACCAGATCCAGATGTTCGGCGTCGGCGCAGAGGCGGCGGGATTGGCGGCGAACGGCGCGTATGCCAGCTTGCCCGCCATCTTGTTGTCGCCGCCATTCATGAAATAGCCGAGAATGTCGGCATCGTAGATCATGGCGGAGGCGCCAGCGCCGAGATCGGTCCCGACCTGGTACCAGGTATAGGTCGACCAATCCTTCGGACCACTTTCCTGGATCATCTGCACCCATTTGGTGTGGAAGGCCTTGGATTCGGCTGTATTCATCGCAGCGGTAAGCTTGCCATCGGCCGAAACATTCAGGTCCTTCTGGCCGAAGTTGGCGTAGCCCGACAGGAAGCCCGGATGGATCGTCGCCCAGGAGCGCGAGCCGCGCACGCCGATGCCGTAGACACCGCCACCGACATCCTTGGTGAGCTTCGCCGCGGTGGTCGCGAGTTCGTCGAGGTTTTTCGGGACGCTGACGCCCACTTTGTCGAGCATTTCCTGGTTGAACGAGAGATTGTTCTGTTCGTAGCCCCACGGAATGCACCATTGCTTGGCGTCTTCCGAACCGAGCGCGCCGCCCGGCTGGCCGTTCCAGGCGCAGGAGTTCTTGACGCCCGGCAGGAAGTCGTCCCAGGCATATTGCGGGTTGGTCTTGGTCGGATCCTTGATCCATTCGTTGAGGTCGGCGATCCAGCCGGCCGGACCATAGGTCCAGGTCATGTAGGCGCCGGTCATGAAGGCGTCGTATTCGGTCGAGCCCGAGGAAAGCGCTGCCGTCACCTTGTCGAAATAGACGTCTTCCGGGAATACGTCATAGGTGACTTCGATACCGGTCAGATCCTTGAAGGCCTGAAGGTTGGCAATCATCGCGTCGGCATAGGGATGCTTGTTCAACAGCAGCTTCAGCGACTTTCCCGAATGCGCCTTCCAGTCGAAGTCGGCGGCGAGCGCCTGGGTCGACATCATGTTGAAGAGCGTGCCGGCCGTGCCGGCCGCAATCCCGGCGGCGCCGAGACCCTTGAGCATGCCGCGACGATCTACCTCTCCGCGCAGAAACGCGCTGATGAGGTCTTTCTCCTTCTCGTACATAAGTCTTCTCCTCCGTTGCGGGTATGATTGCTTCATGCGATCACCGGCTACCCGACCGGTATTCCTCCCCTTGAGACCTTAGAGCGACACCTCCTCGCCCTCGCCTCTCGACTTTGTCAGACACTCCTCATTTGCCGTCGGCGGCGAGCGCCCGGGCCGTCTTCTCGTCGGTGATGAGACCGCTCAACAGACCACTTGCGAGCACAGCGCGAATGGCGGGCGTCTTGATCTTGCCACCGGCGACGGCAACCGTGCGACGGTCCTTCAGATCGTCGCGGCTGAGCGTGAAGGTGCGGTTCGACAGCGTCGTCTCGATCGGGCGACCGTCCTCGTCGAAAAAGTGGCCGAGCAACTCGCCCTTGCCCCCGCCCTTCTGGATCTCCTCGATCTCGCTCATCTCGATCATGCCTGTCGAAACCAGCGACGCCTCGCGCTCTGCGGTGCCGATGCCGACCATCAGCAGGTCGGCGGTCTTGGCGAGATCGAAGACCTCGCGCACGCCGCGCTGGCTGAAGAGCACGTCGCGGTCCTCGACGGTGTTGGCGAAGAACGGCACGGGCATGACATAGGCCTCCGCGCCGGTGCGCTCGGCCAGCCGGTGGATCACATCATGCGGGTTTGCCGAGAACTTGCGGGTGAGCCCGCCGAGCAGCGAGACGAAGCGAGTGTTATTGCTGGTGGTGCGCGGCAGATACTCGACGCAGGCGGCGAGCGTTCGGCCGTGACCGACGCCGACCAATGCGGTTTCGCCGCGCTCGATCTCGCGTTTCAGGAACTGCGCGCCAGAAATGCCGAGCGCCTTCAGCGGCAGGTCGTCGGCATCGAAATCGGGAACGACCTCGCAATAATCGAGGCCGTAGCGCGCCGAGAGCTTCTGCTCCAGCTCGACGCATTCCGACACTTCGCCATCGATGTAGACCTTCACCAGGCCTTCCTGGTTGGCCTTCATGATCAGCCGGTGGGCTTTGAGCGACGTCAGCCCCAGCCGCTTGGCAACCTCGGCCTGCGTCAGGCCGCCGGCATAGTGCAGCCACGCGGCACGCGTGGCCATGCTGGTTTCATCGTCGCGAAGGTTTGCGCCACCGATGATTGTCATCGTCTCCACCCTGATCCGTTATGCTGCAATGCGTGATATTTTTCGCATTGCATGATATTTTTATCTCGTTGATGAAAGAAATTTCATGTCGTGAAAAAAATGTCAAGCGAGAACATGAGAGACTCGATCACGGTTTGTGGATCGCCGCGCATGACGAGGAGTAAGGACGGGCCTGATGCGAGTGCCATTGGCCGAAAACCGTTGCCGAGCGCAGGCGGTGATCGGCAAAAACCGTACCGGTCAGAGTACTGATAACGACGGCTTGAACTTGGCGTTTCTCTCGGAAAGCCGAGGATGCCCCAAACCCTCCTCATTCCTGTGCCTGTCACAGGAATCCAGTCACCCCAAGTCCTTGGGCTGGAAGGTCTTTTGACCCGACAGACGTCGGGTCGCTGGATCCCCGCCACAAGGGCGAGGGTGACGGAGAATGGGATGTGCCTCTCGTCAAACAGGCATTCTCAGGGGTTTGTCAGCAGTCTTATCCGCCGAAAGGCCGGCATGCCGTAGTGACCTTACTGGCCGAGATTGCGCAGATAGAGGGAAAGAAGCTGCGTCTGCGAGGAGATGCCGAGCTTGCGGTAGACGTTGCGGCGATGAACCTTGACCGTGCCGGTCGAGATTCCGAGCTTCAGGCCGATCGATTCCGAGGAATGCCCCTGCAGCACCAGTTCAATGATCGAGGCTTCGCGTTCGGTGAGATTGAGATGCTGCCAGACGCCATCCGCCGGTGGATGCACCGATTTCCTGCGGCTGCGCCCGGTCTTTGCCAGCGCTGCATCGAAGCGGCGCCCGAGATCGGCCCAATGGTGGCGTACCAGTGCCGAGACCAGCGGCTCGACCTTCTTCAACAGCGCGAATTCCGCAGCGCTGAAGGACCCTGTCGCCTCGCGCCGCATCAGCGACAGGACGACGGTGATCTGCTCGCTGATCGGCACGAAGAAGCCGACCTCCTCTGCGAGCCCCGTCTGCACATAATAGGTCCGGTAGTATTCGCTGGAGAAGAACCGGTCCGGCGCCCGCTCGCGCATGCGCCAGACGCCCGGCTTGCCCTCGCAGGCCGCATGGTAGAACGGGTCGAGCAGATAGGGGCCGGCCTGGTAAAGGCTGACGAACAGCACGTGGTCCTTGGCATTGAAGGTGCTGTAGAGGTCGATCGGCCGTTCCTTGCCGCGATAGGCGAAAACCACCACGTAATCGAACGTCATCAGCGTCGACATCAATTGCCGATAAGCCGAGCCCACGGCCTCGTCGTCCATCGCCGCCCCGTCGACCATGGGCGCCAAGACCTGAAATAATCCCTCGAGATCGATGCCCAAACCGCTCTCCCGCCGATCCGGCCCTGTTCCGGGGTATACTCCTCCCACAAGCCAATTCACGTTGAAATACCTCTCTCGGGGTATATACCGGCACCGGGCGCTTTGACTAGGCTGCCTGTCAATGACGGTGGAGCGTCAGGGCATCAGAGCCTTGGCGGTATCCGACAACAACCGCAGGGAACAGACGTGACATCCGCTTCGACGAACGACATCGAGTTCCGTTCGGTGGTCAAACGCTATGGCAGCGTGACCGCCGTTTCGGACATCAACTTCGCGGTGCCGAAGGGCGCCTTCATGGCGCTGCTCGGCCCTTCCGGCTGCGGCAAGACCACCTGCCTGCGCATGATCGGCGGCTTCGAGCAGCCGAGCGAAGGCACTGTTTATATCAGCGGCGAACCGATGAACGGCGTTGCCGCCTATCGCCGCCCGGTCAACATGGTGTTCCAGCAGTATGCGCTGTTTCCCCATCTCGACGTCGAGCAGAACGTTTCCTACGGGCTCCGGCAGATGCGGCCGCGCATCTCAGGCGCCGAGATTTCGCGCCGCGCCCAGGAGGCGCTGGAGATGGTCCGGCTCGGCGGCTTCGGCAAGCGCCGGATCCATGAAATGTCCGGTGGCCAGCAGCAGCGCGTGGCGCTTGCCCGCGCCATCGTCAACAAGCCGAAGGTGCTTCTGCTCGACGAGCCGTTGGCTGCCCTCGACAAGAAGCTGCGCACCGCCATGCAGATCGAGCTGCAGACGCTGCAGCGCGAACTCGGCATCACCTTCGTGCTCGTGACCCACGACCAGGAAGAAGCGCTGTCGATGAGCGACTTCGTCTGCGTCATGAATGCCGGTCGCATCGTCCAGGTCGGGCCGCCGCAGGACATCTATGATCGTCCGGCAAGCTTGTTCGTCGCCGATTTCGTGGGGAAGACCAACCGGATCACCGCAACCGTCGACACCGGCGGCGCCTCGATCCTTTTTGCCAACGGTGCGCGGTTTGCAGCGCCTGCCGCCGCTACGCCGAGCGCCGGCGCTGCCATGGTTGCGCTGCGGCCCGAGGCGATCAGCCTGAAGCGCAACGGCGCGGCCGGCACCGCCGCTCTCTCCGGCACCGTCACGCACCGCATCTTCCTCGGCTCATCAGTCGAGTATTCCGTCGACGTCGATGGCCTCGGCGACTTCCTCGTCACCGCCGACCGACGGGCGCTTGACGACAGCGATCTCGTCGAGCCCGGCGACAAGGTCGGCCTCGCCTTCGATCCGAATGCGCTCCACATCTTTCCGGCCTGAAATGTCTTTCCGGCCGATCTGGCCGGCCCCTGCTGCCTTGCATGAACGTCAACGATAAAGGGAACAGCGTCATGACCAAATGGTACAGAGAAAATGCCCCGATCACCGCCGAGCAGCTGGCCGACGAGCTGATGCGCCTGAAGCGCGGCTCGGTCACCCGCCGCCACTTCCTCGGCGTCACCGGCCTCGGACTTGCGACGGCGGTGCTGGCGCGCCAGCCCGGCCTGTTCAATTCGCCGGCCTTTGCCGGCGATCGCGGCACTCAGATGTCGATCGCAACCTGGCCGAACAACCATGATCCCGCCACTTTCGAGGCGTTCCAGGCCGCAACCGGCGTTGCCGTCGAGGTCAACGTCTTCGGCTCGAACGAGGAAATGCTGGCCAAACTCCAGGCCGGCGGCACCGGCTGGGACCTGTTCGTGCCAACCAACTACACGATCTCCACCTATGTGAAGCTCGGCCTCATCGACGAACTCGATCTCTCCAAGCTGCCGAACTACGACGCCTCGACCGAGACCGCGCGCTTCACCAATGAAGGCGTCGTCGACGGCAAGACCTATGCCGTGCCGAAGAACTGGGGCACCACCGGCATCGCGCTTAACTCCACCAAGATCAAGACCCCGGTCACCAGCTGGAAGGACTTCTTCGAGGTCGCCATGACCGAGGCCGACGGCCGCGCCATGGTCCACGACTACCAGCTGACCACTATCGGCAACGCGCTGGTCTCGCTCGGCTACTCCTTCAATTCGACCAAGCCGGACGAGCTCGCCAAGGCCGAGGAGCTGCTGATCAAGGTGAAGCCGCATCTCTACGCCATCAACAGCGACTACCAGCCGTCGATGCGCGCGACCGATGCCTGGATGACCATGTGCTGGACCAATGACGGCGCGCAGCTCAACCGCGACATGCCGGAAATCCAGTTCGTGCTCGGCAAGGACGGCGGCGAAATCTGGTCGGATTTCTACGCGATCCCCAAGAGTGCGGCCAACAAGGCGGCCGGCTACGCCCTGCTCAACTACCTGATGGCGCCTGAAAACGCCGTCAAGGAGCATATCGCCAACGGTGCACCGACCACCGACAGCCGCGTCATGAAGCTGCTGCCGGCCGATGTTACCGGCAACAAGATCGTCTATCCCGACGAGGCCTCGCTGACGCCGCTCGAATTCGGCGCCGCCGTGACGCTGACGGATCCGGGCCGCGCCGAGCTGATGGCGCGATTCAAGTCGGCTTGAGCAGGACTGTTATGTGAATGCCCCTCATCCCGCTGCCGCGACCTTCTCCCCGTTCTTACGGGGAGAAGGGACAGGCGGCAAGCTCCCCGCTCCCCATCGCACCAGTTGGTCAGGGGAACAGAACGGGCGCCGCGAGTCCCCTTCGCCCCGCAAGCGGGGAGAAGGTGGCCGGCAGGCCGGATGAGGGGCGGAAATTCGAAATCGACTTTAACGGATTCATCCTTATGCCCGCGGCAACGAACACGAAGAGAAACCTGGTGACGGCAGCGCTGGTGGCGCCGGCGGCGGCATGGCTGATGATCTTTCTCGTGCTGCCGTTCATCGCCATGCTGGTCTTCGCCTTCGGCGAGCGGGCGCCGGAAGGCGGCTATCAGGCGGCCTTCACCTTCGCCCAGTTCGCGAGGCTGCCGACGCGGGCGGCCGCCTTCTGGAATACGATGGTGCTAGCGCCGGTCGGTGCGCTCCTCTGCCTGCTGGTCGCCTATCCCGTCGCCTACTACCTCGCCGTCAAGGCCGATCCACGCTACCGCCTGATCCTCGTGTCGCTGGTCGTGGTGCCCTTCTGGACGAGCCTGCTCGTGCGCACCTATGCCTGGATGTATATCCTCGGCTCGCGCGGCATCCCGAACCTGTTGTCGATGATCGGTTTTGAGGATGTGCGCCTCTTGAATACGCCGGGCGCCGTGCTGCTCGGCATCGTCTATGGCTACCTGCCGCTGATGATCATGCCGATCTATGTCAGCCTCGAAAAGCTCGATCGGCGCTTGCTCGAAGCCTCGGCCGACCTCGGCGCCAGGCCGGTCTCGACCTTCTTCGGCGTCACACTGCCGCTGTCGCTGCCGGGCGTGATGACCGGCGTGGCGCTCGTCACCATCCTGCTGCTTGGCGAATACCTGATCCCGCAGCTGCTTGGCGGCGGCAAGGTGTTCTTCATCGGCAACGCGCTGGTCGATCTCTTCCTGCAATCTCGAAACTGGCCCTTCGGCTCGGCGATCGCCGTGACGCTGGTGGCCGTGGTCGTGGTTATCCTGATGGTGGCGATGCGCATCGCCTTTAGGGTCGCCGGCACAAGACAGGTGGATCTCGTCTGATGCGCGCCTTCATCTCCTCGGTCTATCTCTTCCTCTACGCGCCGATCGCGCTCGTCGTATTGTTCTCGTTCAACGCGGGGCGCAGCGCCAGCGAGTTCACCGGCTTTTCGACCGCCTGGTACGGCAAGGCGCTCGGCAATACCTTCCTGGTCTCGGCGCTGCAGAACAGCCTGATGATCGCCTTTACCAGCGCCACCCTTGCCGCGGTCTTCGGCACCATGGCAGCACTCGGCATGGAGCGGCTCGCCCCGCGCAACCGGGCGATCTTCGACGCGCTCTTTGCCGCGGCGATCGTCGTTCCCGGCGTCGTCATCGGCATCGCCACGCTTGTTGCGCTTGTTGCCGTCTTCTCCTTCGTCAATCCGGCGCTATCGGCGATCTGGCCGGGCGACCAGCCGCCGCAGCTCGGGCTCGGCTACGGTTCGATCATCGCCGCCCACGGCCTGTTCTCGATGGCGCTCGTCACCATGATCGTGAAAGCCCGCATCGCCAGCCTCGGGCGCGATATCGTCGAGGCATCGAGCGATCTCTATGCGACGCCGCTCACCACCTTCCGGCTGATCGTCCTGCCGCAGATCCTGCCGTCTATCCTTGCGGGCTTCCTGCTGGCCTTCACCTTCTCCTTCGACGATTTCATCATCGCCTTCTTCGTCGCCGGCTCGAAGACGACGTTGCCGATCTACGTCTTCGCCTCGATCCGCCGCGGCGTGACGCCGGAGATCAACGCGATCGCGACGCTGGTGCTCGTCGCCTCGCTGCTTCTGATCCTGACTGCCCGCATCCTGATGCGGGAAAAGAAAACAAAATCCGGGGAGTGAACAGATGATCCTGAAAGACCGGGTCGCGATCGTGACCGGAGCGGGCTCCGGGATCGGTCAGGCGGGCGCAGCCATCATGGCGCGCGAGGGCGCCCATGTCGTCATCGTCGACCGCAGCCCCGAAGCGGGCAGCCTGACCGTCGACACCATTCGCGCCACGGGCGGCAAGGCCGAAGCCGTCGCCTTCGACGTCACCGACGACGCAGCGCTTGCAGACGGCATCGCCGATATCCTCTATCGCCACGGCCGCATCGATATCCTGCACAACCACGCCGGCGCACAAGTTGCCGGCGATCTCGAAGGGGTCGAAGTCTCCGGCTTCGACCGTTCGTGGAACCTCAACGTGCGCGCCCATTTCATGGCCGCCCGCCTGGTCATGCCGTCGATGAGGGCAGCCCGCCGCGGCGTCATCGTCAATACCTCCTCATCTTCCGGCGTGCTCTACGACCGCGAGATGATCGCCTATACGACGACGAAACATGCGGTCATTGCCATGACCAAGCAGATGGCCGGCGACTACGCCCAGCATGGCATCCGCGTCAACGCGCTGTGCCCCGGCTGGGTCGATACGCCCTTCAACGAGCCCTTCATCGCCCAGATGGGCGGCCGCGGCGCGATCGAGGCCTATATCCGCGAAAAGGTGCCGCTCGGCCGCTGGGCAAGCGTCGACGAAATCGCCGAGTCGATCCTGTTCCTCGTCTCGGATCGCTCGTCCTACATGACCGGCCAGATCCTGGTGGTCGATGGCGGCGAGACGGTGGTGTGACCGTCAGACATTTAGGTCGCAGTGGACCCTGCCTCCCCACGACTGGAGGTACGGCAACGGCTCACTCCCCTCATTTCTGTGCTTGTCACAGAAATCCAGCCACGGCGCGTCCGCGCCGTGAATAACTCTGACCGAGCCGGGCAAGAGAGCGAGTCCCTGGCGCCGCCGACGCGGCGCCTCTGGATCCCTGTGACAAGCACAGGGATGAGGTCGGCGTGCGCAAAGACCTTACGCTCTCACGCCAAGCCTCTCACACCTTCACATGCCCAATGCCCTTGGCGGCGATCTCCTCGAAGCTCTCGTCGTAGCCGGCATCGGCATAACGGATGACGCCGAGGGACGTGTCGTTGGTGAGCGCATGGTCGAGCCGTTCGTCGGCATCAGGCGTGCCGTCGGCAACCACGGTGACGCCGCAGCTCGTCATGTAGCCGGCATAGCCGCCGCCGCCCGAATGCACGACGACGAGGTCGGCCATCGACGAGCAGAGCAGCATGGCATCGAGCAGCGGCCAGTCGGCGATGGCGTCGGATCCGTCCTTCATCCGCTCGGTCATGATGTTGGGATGCGCCATGGCGCCGGCATCGAGATGGTCGCGCGAAAAGGCGACCGGTCCCCTGAGCTCGCCTGAAGCGACCAGCTGGTTGACGCGCCGAGCGAGCGCCGTCCGCTCACCGTGCCCCAGCCAGGCAATGCGCGCCGGCAGGCCCTCGAACGGGATGTGCTCACGCGCAAGCCTGATCCAGTTGGTGACGATCCGGTTGTCCGGGAACATGTCGAGCAGCAGATCGTCGATACGGGCGATATCGCTCTCCTCGCCGGAAAGCGCCATCCAGCGGAAGGGGCCGATGGCCCGGGCAAAGAGCGGGCGCAGATAGGCCTCGGTGAAGATCGGAATGTCGAAGGCGTTGGCCACGCCGCCCTCACGCGCCTGGGTGCGAATGAGGTTGCCGTTGTCGAAGACTTCCGCGCCTTGTCTCTGGAAGTCGAGCATTGCCGTCACATGTTCGACGATCGACGCGCGGCTTGCCGCCATCAACTGTCCCTGGCCGTCGTCGCGCAGCGATTTTACTTGGTCGATACTCATGCCTTTCGGCACATAGCCGTAGACGAGGTCGTGCGCCGAGGTCTGGTCGGTCACCACATCGGGCACGATGCCGCGCCGGGCGATCTCAGGATAGATCTCGGCCGCATTGCCGACGAGACCGACGGAAAGCGCGCGCTTGTCTTTGACCGCCGCATCGATCATCGCAAGCGCCGCGTCGAGATCGGGCGCGATCTCCTGGAGATAGCCGACCTGCTTGCGCGTCTTCGCCCGTTCGGGATCGATGTCAATGCAGAGGATCGCGGCCCCCGCCATCCGGCCGGCGAGCGGCTGCGCGCCGCCCATGCCGCCGAGCCCGGCGGTCAGCACGAAGCGGCCGGAGAGGTCGCCGCCGAACCGCCGCTCGGCAATGCGCATGAAGATCTCGTAAGTGCCCTGGATCACCCCCTGGCTGCCGATATATTGCCAGGCGCCGGCCGTCAGCCCGCCCCAGCAGATCAGCCCCTTGCGCTGCAGCTCGTAGAAGACTTCGGCCTTCGCCCATTGGCCGACGATGTTGCAATTGGCCATGATCACCAGCGGCGCCTTGGCATGGGTCTTCAAGAGCCCGACCGGCTTGCCCGACTGGATGATCAGCGTCTGGTCCTCGTCCATCTCGATCAGCGCCTTGACGATGGCGCGGTGCGCCGGCCAGTTGCGCGCCGCCTTGCCAAGCGCCGCATAGACGATGAGATTGTCCGGGTCCTCGCCGACGGAAAGCACGTTTTCCAACAGCCGCAGCAAGGCTTCCTGCCGCCAGCCCTTGGCGCGCAGCTCCGGTCCGCCGGGGATGGGGAAGTCAGGATGACGGGGGTTGGCCTTGGGCATTGTCTCGTTCCTTGTGCTTGTATCGGCGGTAGCTAACTGCCCCTCTCCTCGGGTTAAACTCGAGGAGAGGGGCAAAGCCACTTCGCTCATTCACTTCGGCGGCAACGTTTCGACGAAGGCGATCGCCGCATCGATGAGCCGCTTGCGCAAGGCATCGTCGCCATAGGCGTCCGCCCCGGCCCGCACCCAGCCATGCATCGCACGCCCGTTCATCACCATCAGCTCGATGCTGGGCAGTGCCAGCGCCCAGCCGTCATTGCCCTTGCCAAGCCGCACCAGCATCGACCCTTCGCGCGCACCGCAGAGCAGATTGCCGTTGAGCAGAAACGCCCAGCCGCCGAACATCGCCTTTTCCGACAGCCCCGACCGGCCGGCGATCTCGTCCTTGATCAGTTCCTCAAGTCCCGCACCGCCCCCCATGGCTCTCCCCCCGCCGTTACTTCCCCGACAACGCGTATCGGGCGAGCTCGATACCCATCGCCTTCTCCACCGAGGGGTAAACGGTAGGGTCGAGCACGCTGGAGGCAAGCGGGATCACCGTTTTCGGCACATGCAATACGAAGATCTTCATGCCCATCTGCAATTGGCCGACGCTCAAAGGTTCGCCCTCCGGCGACAGCGTGGTGATGACGTCGGGGAAGGTGGCAAGCCTCCGGCCTTCCGCAGAGTCAACCGCCATGTATTCGTTCATCACGTGCAATACCTTGGAGTCAGCGCCCTTCCCCAGCGTCACGGTGCCGATATCGAAGGCCTCCTTGGTGTAGACCACCGACTTGTCGGTGATCACGCCTTCGGCCAACAGAGCGCCGCTCGTCGTCTTGACGATCGCATCGATGATGGCGCTGCCGCCCTTGGCTTCGGCAGCGATGATCGCCTCGCCGAGCGCGAGCGCCAGCGAGATGCCGCCGAGCGCCGCATTGGCCTTGACATAGGATGCACGCACCGGATTGCGGCACGAGGCGATGAAGCCACCGGACATGTCGGAGGCGGTGCGCAGGATCGGCGACACCTTGGCGGTCGCTCCGCGGACCACCAGCTCGATATAGCGGTTTTCATCGCGATTGCCGCCGACAGCGGTCTGGATCATCTGCTCGGGCGAGCCGGCAAGGCCGATCGAGCCCATGTCGCCGGTCGGGTGCGCCCGGATGTCGCCGACCGCATCGACCACCTTGGTGCCGAGGATCGCCGATGGCAGCCAGCCATTGAGCGTCGAGGACTTGCCGTTTTGGCCGATGATCAGGCCCGAGAGCTTCTCGCCGAGCGCCTCCTGCAACAGCTGCACCGCCTTGACGTAGTCGACGCCGCGCATCTCCCACGGTGTGGTCGAGGCCGGTGCGCCGATGGCGGCAGCCGTCGCCACCCAGTCGTTAGCATCAAGCTCATCGACCGACACCAGCTCGGGCTTGCCGATCGAGACCGCGGCATAGCCGAGCATACGGCCGTGATCGGCCCAGCCGCCGCCGCCGGCGGCATAGACGGAGCCGCCCTTGACCGCTGCCTCGACATCCTTTTCCGTCAGTATCCGGCCCATCTCACACCTTCTCCTGCAATCGTTTATCGAGCCTCTTCACCGCATCGAAGAGAACGGCCGCGCCAAGCGCGATATCATCGTTTTCCGCCCATTCTTCCGGTGCATGCGAGCGTCCGCCGAGGCACGGGATGAAGATCATCGCCGAGCGGGTGATACGGCCCATCCAGGCGGTGTCGTGGCCGGCGCCGGAGGCCATGCGCCGATGTTTCGCGCCGATCTCGGCGCAGCTTTCTTCGAGCGTCGAAAGCAACAGCGCGTCGCCCGGAGTCGGATGGTTGTCGGAAAGCACATTGGCAGGCGCGATCGTCACGCCCGCTTCGCCGGCGACGCGCTCGGCAAGCGCACCCAGCTCGACGATGAACCGCTCCATCTGCGGCCGCAGCTCGGCACGGGCATCGATCAGCAACCGCGCCCGCGACGGCACGACATTGGCCGCGTTCGGTTCGATCGAGAACTCGCCGACCGTTGCCGTGAAATGCCCCTCGCCTTTGGAAAATTCCGTCGCCAGCGTCTCGATCGCCAGCACCAGCCGCGAGGCGGCGACCAGCGCATCGCGCCGATGGCCCATCGGTGTTGTGCCGGCATGGTCCGCCTGGCCTTCGACGATGATCTCGATGCGGGTGATGCCGGAGATGGCCGTGACGACGCCGATATCCAGCCGCCCGGTCTCCAGCACCGGCCCCTGCTCGATATGTAATTCCAGAAACGCCTTGATGTCGGAGCGCTTGAGCACTGACAGCCGCGAGGGATCGCCGCCAACCTCGACGATACCCTGCCGCAGGCTGAGATCGCCCTGCACCCGGCTCAGCCAGCCATCCGGCAGGATGCCGGCCATGCCGCGGCTGCCGACGCAGGACACGCCGAAGATCGACACTTCCTCGGCCAGGAAGTCGACGATCTCCAGGTCGTGATCGAGTTCGATGCCGGCGTCGGAAAGCGCGCGCGCCACCTCAAGTGCGGCGGCGACGCCGGCAATGCCGTCGAAGCGGCCGCCCTCCGGCACCGTGTCGGAATGCGAACCCAGCATCAGCGTGCCCAGCGCCGATTTCCGCCCCTTGCGACGGCCGATGAGATTGCCGGCCGCATCGATCCGGGTTTCCAGCCCCGCCGCCCGGAAGCGGCGATCGAGGAACGCCCGGCCTTCCAGGAACAGCGGCGTGAAGGCGCGCCTGGTATACGGCCGGTCCGGCTCGGTGATGCCTGCAAGCCCGTTGACGATGCCGGCAATCCGGCTCGCATCCACGGGCAGATTGGTCTTGACGCTCGTGCTCATCGGGCCTCCTGCAACGGCAAGGTCTGAAGTGGGCGAACAAAGGCACCGGTGCCAGGCCTTGCCACGACAGCGCGCCCGTCAAAGGCAAGCGCTCCGCGCAGATAGGTGGCAGACACCCGCCAGGGCAGCCTGATGCCGTTATAGGGCGACCATCCCACGACATTGTTGCCGCTTTCGGCCGCGTCATAGATGTAGGGCTCGGGCGTCATGACGATAATGTCGGCGTCCTTGCCGGCCTCCAGCGCGCCCTTTTGATGGTCGAGCCGGAAATGCCGCGCCGGGTTCAGCGTCATCAGCTCGGCCGCCCGTGTCAGGGACACGCCGCGCTCGAGCGCGCCTTTGACGAACAGCGGCACCATGACTTCGAGGCCCGGCACACCAGAAGCATTGGCCAGCATATCAGGGTTGGTCTTGCGATCCTCCGACCAGCTGACGTGATCGGTGGAAACCATCGTTACCGTGCCGTCGGCCACATGCCGCCAGAGCTTTTCCACCTCGGCGCGCGGCCGGATCGGCGGATTGATCTTGGCCTTGCCGCCAAGCCGGCGAACGTCGCTCTCCTCGTCGAGCGTCAGGTAGTGGATGCAGCACTCGATCGTCGCCGCATGGCCCTGGGCGCGATAGGCGGCGGCGATCTCGTAGCCGCGCCCGAGCGAGCAATGCACCACATGCGCTGGGCATCCCGTCGCCGCACCCGTCTCGTAGATCTGATTGGTCGCCAAAAGCTCCGTCAGCGGCGGACGGGAAAGGCCATGGGCACGATAGTCGGTGATCCCGGCGGCCTTGACCCTTTCAATCGCGCCGCGCACCGCCTCGTCGTCCTCGTTGTGGACCCCGGCGCTAAGCCCCGTCGGCGCAATCGCGCGAAAGCAATCCTCGAGCAACGCTGCGGGAATGCGCGGAAAGCGCTTGGGGTCGGTGCCGAACGTGGAGAACTTGAAGGCAGCGACCCCGGCCTCGACCATTTCGAGGATGCGGGCCGGTCCCTCCTCGGGATCGACCGTGCCGTAGAGCGCGAAGTCGACGCGCGCCTGCGGGCTCGCATGGGCGACCTTGCGTCCGACTGCCTCGGCCGAGCAGACGAGATTGCCCTCGTCATAGGGCATGTCGACGATGGTGGTGACGCCGCCGGCCGCGGCCGAGCGGGTCGACCAGACGAAATCCTCCTGGTTCTTCTGCGACAGCGAATGCACCTGGGCGTCAATGGCGCCGGGAAGGATCATTGCGTTTCCGAGATCGTGGCGTTCACGGGCGGATGGTGCTGTCCCCTGGCCGACATGCACGACCTTGCCGTCGCGCACGGCCACATGCCCGCCCTCGACGATCCTGTGCGGGAGAACAACGGTGCCTTTCAGGACAAGATCGAAATCGGACATCGTGTTCTCCCCCCGGATCAGTGTTGTTGGATCAGTCTTGGATCACTTGCTCAGCGCAAAGAAGTCGTCGAACTCCGGCATCGGCGCCATGGTGACGAAAGTGCGCAGCAGCTCATGGCAGGTAAACGCGTCCTGCAGCGCCTCGATCTCCTTCGAAAGCGGCCGGTCCTTGACATACATCGGGCTGATCGAACGGGTACGCTCATGCGCAAGCTTGACGATCCCCTGCGGCGCGTCGCCGACGAGATCGATCGCCTGCGACGACAGGATCGCCTCGATCGCCGCCAGTTGCCTGAGATCGCGCACCTGCGTTTCCATGCGCTCGACGATCAAGGGCAGGAAGGTCGCCTCTTCCTCCAGCCCGCCGGCAACGACGATCGACTGGGCCGAAAGCGGCACCGCCATCGACTGCACGCGCATGTAAAGCTCGACCGCAAGCTTCATCAGCGGGCCGAGGCCGGTGGCGATTTCGCCCGGCGCTACCAGATTGACCGGCAGGTTGCGACGTCCGCCGTTCGACAGAAGGATACAGCGATTGAGCACGTTGCGCGCCACATGGGAAAAGGCGATCTGCGCCGTCTCGACATAGAGCGTCGTCGTCAAGGGCAGCGACGCGCCCGACGCATGCACCTGGCCGCCGAGCACCACCGGATTATCATCCGAAAGATAGGTCGCCTCGACCAGCCGGCCGGCGGCCACCAGCAACGTATCGACAACGGCGCCGAACACCTGGGCGGTCATGCGCAGGCTCAAGGGGTCGTGGATCGCCGTCGGCAAGGGCCAGTCGGCAACGCCGGACTGGCCGTAGAGCCAAGAGCCGACCAGCGCTTCGCCGCGCGTCGACAGCGTCGCCGCCACCCGCCACGGGTCGGCCGACGCGCCAAGCGCCTGCGACGACATCACGCCGGTGACGAGCAGCACGCGGATTGCCGCCGCCGCCTCGCGCAGCACATCGGCGGCCGCCGAATAGGCAATCGCATTGACGCTGAGCGCGGCAAGTGCGTCGCGCGGCTGCATCTTCAACGGTTTCAGCCCGGCATCGGCGAGCGCCGTTTCAGCCGGCACCAGCCGGCCGCGATGATAGGCTTCGCCGACCCCGGTCAGGACAGCCGCGATCTGTCCCATCAGGCCGATATCGGCGCAGCCCATCGAGCCATGGCGGCGCACCGCCGGAATGATGTCGTGCTCGACCAGCGCCAGGAAGGCAGTGATCAGCTCGGGGCTGCAGCCGGTGTGCCCGCGCATCGCGGTGTTGCAGCGGATGGCGATCGCCTTGCGCACGATCGGCACCGTGAAGAATTCGCCGGTGCCGAAATGATGGGCGCGCACCAGCGAGGTGTTGAACTCGGCCAGATCATCCGCGGTCCAGAGCCGGTCCTTCATCGAACCGACACCGGTGTTGGAGCCGTAGACCGGCAGGCCGAGCGCGATGCGATCGGCGATCACCTTGTGCGCTGCGGCGACCCGCTCCATGCCGCCCTCGTCCGCGACCGGCCGCGCCGCGCCCGAGCCGATTTCCTCGAGCGTCGCGAAGTCGAGCGGTTTCCCGCAGAGAACGATAGACTTGATCTGTTGCAGCATGCCGAAAATACCTTACCACGCGACGCGCCTCGATGCCGAAACGATGCGTGGATGCAAAGACTTGATGCGCTCCCACCTCTTCGGATGAAGGGTCGTCTGCCCGCATGCTATGCGTTTTGTTCACTGTCGTGATATATCCCAAATCCGGAACGGCCGATGCCTAAAGCCGAACATGGTTCCGGCGATGGTGCCGGCGGAGAATTTGCGGAATGGATATCGCCACGATCCTGCTCGTCGAGGCCGTCATGCGCGAAGGCGGCATCAGGCGCGCCGCCACCTCAAGCGGGCGCGCGCCGTCGAGCGTCAGCGCCGCCGTTCGCCGCTTCGAGCAGGCCGTTTCCATTCCCCTCTTCCGCCGCGACGGCGGCCTCATGGTCCTGACCCTGGAGGCGCGCGCGCGACAGGCCGATGTGACCGAAGCAAGCGCCACGATCCGGGCGCTGCTCGCCACCGCCTATGCGGAGCCACCGAGCGCGATCCCGCCCGTCGGCCTCGCCGCGGTCCCACCCGTCGGCCTCGCCGCGGTCCCACCCGTCGGCCTCGTCGCGCTCGATCGTTTCGTGCGGATCGCCCGGGCCGGCAGCATCCGGGCCGCCGCCCGCACGCTGGGCCTCGGTCAGCCGCAACTGACGCGGCAGATCGCCGATCTCGAACGTCATCTCCAATGCCGATTGCTTGAGCGCTCCCACGGTGGCATCGCCTGCACGCCGGCCGGCCTCGACATCATCCCTGAAGTCGAACGCCTGCTCGACATCTGGATGCGGCTGACGCGCGCCTCGGCCGACCGGTTCCGTCGCGACGTCACCACCTGGCGCCTCGGCGCCGTCATGCCGCTTGGGCCGGAAAGCGAGATCGCCCGCATGCTGGCGGCGCTGACGGCCACCTGGCACCGCTCCCGTCCGCGACAATCGCTCTTTATTTCCAGCACCACTGCCGATGAGCTTCTGGCCGGTCTCAAGAGCCGGCGCTTCGACGCCGCCCTGCTCGATGTCGCCGGTATTCCGCCTGACTTCGACGGCCGTCTCGTGTCCGAAACGCCGCTGGTGCTGGCCGGTCCGGCGCCAGCATTGTCCGAAATGGGCGGCGATCTCCCACGGCTGCTCGCCACCTGCCCGATCGCCGTGCCGAGCGCGCGCAGCGGCCTGCGCCGTGAGGTCGCCCGCTTTCTCGAAGACACGCTCAGTGAGGCGGAACGTCGCCGCGTGACGCTGGTCGAGGTCGATTCCATTCCCGTCATCATCAACCTGGTCAGCCATCACGGCTACCTCTCGGTGCTGCCGGAAACCTCGCTGTCACGCGTCCAGCGACCACCCGCCATGATCCGGCTGGGGCCGCTCTACCGCCAGTCGCTGACGCTCGTCTGGCCGCGCGGCGCCTTTTCCAGCGAGGTCGGCGACCTGATGATCGGCATGATGAAAGCAGGCCCGCAGGCAACGACAACCTTGCCGGGATGATCGCGACCAGCGGAATCGCTTCCTCATCATTCGCCGCCAAAGGCCTGAAACGACTCGGCAATATCGTGTCGTTGAATCAACCCGTGAGGTTGTTGAATCAGTGCCTCCAAACCTGCGTTTCCCAGCGCGCAAATTAGGTATGTCCAGTCGACTCGGCCTTGCCGATGGCATTTTCCGAGCCGCGGCTGCGCTCCTCGGCACCATGGCCGAGCTTCAGCCGCCGCCGTGTCTCGCTCGGGCTCTCGCGGTAGTGCGCGCGGTAGCTGCGTGAAAACGACGACGACGAATTGAAGCCGGAGATCGCGGCGATGTCGGCGAATTCCATGCGCGTCTCGATCACCTTGCGCCGCGCCGCGTTGAGGCGCAGCGCCAGGTAATGTTCGTGCGGCCCGACCCCCATCGTATCGCGAAACAGGTCCTGCAGGTGCCGAACGCTGACGCCGATGCGGCGGGCGAGACGCGCAAGCGTCAGCGGTGCCTCGACGGTTTCCTCCATCAGCTTGACCGCAGCACCCACACGGGGGTCAAGGATGCGCATATTGCCGATCGCCGGCATCTGCAAGAGGTCGCCGCGGGTGCGCTCCTGCTCGTAGATGAACAGCCGCGATACTTCGAGCGCCAGCGAATAGCCGTGCGCCCGGCGGATCAGCTCCAGCATCAGGTCGAGAGTCGGCAGCGAACCGCCGGTGGTGATGCGCTTGCCGTCGATGACGAACCGCTCGCGCACCATCGTCACCTGCGGATAGGTGGTGGTGAAGTCCTCGAAATCCTCCCAGTGGGTCGTTGCCTTGGAATTGTCGAGCAGGCTCGTTTCAGCAAGCAGCCAGGAGCCGGACTCGATACCCGCCATCAGCTCGCGATGCCGGGCCGTCTGCGACAGCATCATCTTCAGCTGCGAGGTCGCGCTCCTCTGCCAGTTGTAGCTCGACAGGATGAAGAGCGGCGCCGTCTCGCGCTGCGGCCGGAAGGCGCCGGAGACCGGGATGGGAATGCCGCTCTTGGTTTCGATCGGCGCGCCGTCCGGGCTGTAGAGCGTCCAGCTGTAGAGCGGCCGGCCGGCGATGCGGTTGGCGGCGCGCATCGGCTCGATCACCGAGGCAACGAGGATCAGATTGGTCTCCGGCAACACCAGGATGTCGGCGTGCTGCACCTGCGAAACGTTTTGATCCATGTGCAAACTTCTCCGCCTCGTTGCCGATAATGTAAAGGACAGAACCGATTATGAAAAGCAGCGCCGTCGTTCTTGGCTCGTAATGGCCTCAATAAAAAGGGAGACAGCAATGCCGCTCAGCATGAACCGCGAGGTATTCATCACCTGTGCCGTTACCGGCGCCGGCGACACCGTTTCAAAGTCCAGCCACGTCCCGATCACGCCGAAGCAGATTGCCGACGCCGCCATCGAAGCCGCCAAGGCGGGTGCTGCCGTGGCCCACTGCCACGTCCGCGATCCGGAGACCGGCGCGCCGGCCCGCAGGCTCGACCTCTACCGCGAAGTCACCGACCGCATTCGCTCCGCCGATGTCGACGTCGTGCTCAATCTGACGGCTGGCATGGGCGGGGACCTCGTTTTCGGCAACGTCGAAAGCCCCTTCCCGGTCAATGAAAAAGGCACCGACATGGCGGGCGCCACCGAGCGCGTCGCCCATGTCGCCGACTGTCTGCCGGAGATCTGCACGCTCGACTGCGGCACGATGAACTTCTCGCTCGGCGACTATGTCATGACCAACACGCCGTCGATGCTGCGTGAAATGGCCCGCCAGATGACGGCGCTCGGCGTGCGCCCCGAGATCGAGGCCTTCGACACCGGCCATCTCTGGTTCGCCAAGCAGCTCGCCGAGGAAGGCCTGATCGAGGATCCGGTGCTGATCCAGCTCTGCATGGGCATTCCGTGGGGCGCGCCGGACGATCTCAACACCTTCATGGCCATGGTCAACAACGTGCCTGATAACTGGACCTTCTCGGCCTTCTCCATCGGCCGCAACGCGCTCGCCTACCCGGCAGCGGCCATCCTTGCCGGCGGCAACGTCCGCGTCGGCCTCGAAGACAACCTCTATATCGGCAAGGGCCAGCTCGCGACCAACGGCCAGCTCGTCGAAAAGGCAGTCGGCGTCATCGAAGGCATGGGCGCCAAGATCATCGGACCCAAAGAGGTCCGCGAGAAACTGAAGCTGACGAAGCGCTGAGCCCGTCGCGCCGCGGCCCCTCATCCGCGCGGTGAGGGAAGCGCCCCTCATCCGCCTGCCGGCGCCTTCTCCCCGCAAGACGGGGAGAAGGCAGCAAGCCTGGGGCATTCAGTCCCCTCTCCCCGCATGCGGGGAGAGGGTTAGTCCTCGGGTTAAACCCGAGGAGAGGGGCAGTTTGCAATTCAAGAAGTCGAGGTGAGGAATGACCGAAATCAAGAATGCAGCCTGTGTCGGCGGCGGCGTCATCGGCGGCGCCTGGGTCGCACGCTTCGCGCTCGCCGGCATCGATGTGAAGATCTTCGATCCGCATCCGGAAGCCGAGCGCATCATCGGCGAAGTCATGGCCAATGCCGAGCGCGCCTATGCCATGCTGACCATGGCGCCGCTGCCGCCGAAGGGAAAACTCACCTTCTGCAAAAGCATCGAGGAAACGGTCAAGGACGCTGATTGGATTCAGGAAAGCGTGCCGGAACGGCTGGAGCTGAAGCGCGGCGTCATCACTGAGATCGACGCAGCCGCAAGGCCCGATGCCCTGATCGGCTCGTCAACCTCAGGCCTGCTGCCATCCGACCTGCAGGCCGAGATGCGCCATCCCGAGCGCATGTTCGTGGCGCATCCCTATAATCCGGTCTACCTCTTGCCACTCGTCGAACTGGTCGGCGGCAAGGAGACGACGAAGCAAACGATCGAACGCGCCATGCAGGGCGTCGAGCAGATCGGCATGAAGGGCGTCGTCATCGCCAAGGAAATCGAGGCCTTCGTCGGCGACCGCCTGCTGGAAGCGCTCTGGCGCGAGGCGCTCTGGCTGATCCAGGACGACATCTGCGATACCGAGACGCTCGACAACGTCATGCGTTACTCCTTCGGCATGCGCTGGGCGCAGATGGGCCTGTTCGAGACCTACCGCATCGCCGGCGGCGAAGCCGGCATGCGCCACTTCCTCGCCCAGTTCGGCCCCTGCCTCAAATGGCCCTGGACGAAGTTCACCGACGTCGTCGATCTCGACGATGCGCTGGTCGAAAAGATCGGCGCCCAGTCGGACGCGCAGGCCGCCGGCCGCTCGATCCGCGAGCTCGAGCGCATCCGCGACGAAAACCTCGTCGGCATCATGCACGCGCTGAAATCAGGCAATGGCGGCGAAGGCTGGGGTGCCGGCAAGCTGCTTGCCGACTTCGAGGCGAAACTCTGGGCCAATGCCAAGAAGCCGGAAGCCGATCTCGGCGAAGTCAAACCGCTGCACATTCTCGACACCAAGGTCAGCGGCGCCTGGGTCGACTATAACGGCCACATGACCGAGCACCGCTACCTCCAGGTATTCGGCGACACCTCCGACGGCCTGCTGCGCCTCATCGGCGTCGACCTAGACTATGTCCGCGACGGCCACAGCTACTATACGGTCGAGACCCATATCCGCAATCTCGGCGAGGCCAAGCTCGGCGATGCGCTCTATTCGACCTGCCAGCTTCTGTCCTCGGACGAAAAGCGCCTGCACCTCTTCTCGACGATCTACAATGCCGAGACGAAGGAAGCGGTCGCCACCGCCGAGCAGATGATGCTGCATGTCGACAGCAAGGCCGGCAAGTCCGTGCCTGCGCCGAAACACGTGCTGAGCAAACTGAGCGCCATCGCCGAAGAGCATGCGAAGCTACCGGCACCGGAAGGTGTCGGGCGCTTCGTCGGCCAGAAGCGCTGAGGACCGCTTCTTCGGCTTGCGAAGGAACGCGGGCAATGTCGGGCGAACGCCCCTCATCCCGCTGCCGCGACCTTCTCCCCGTGCACGGGGAGAAGGGAAATGCCGCAGCCGCTCGCCGCTGACTTAGGCCGTGGGGGAGCAAGCCGTAAAAGCGTCCCCTCTCCCCGTCTGCGGGGAGAGGGCTAGTCCTCGGGTTAAACCCGAGGAGAGGGGCAGGCAACCACACATGCCAGCGGGCCGATGGGGAGATCGGCCACCGGCAGGCAGATAGAATTGCGAGGGAGAACACATGAATTTCGCACTGACCGAAGAACAGCAGATGATCGTCGACACGGTCCGCAGCTTCGTCGAGACCGAAATCTATCCGCATGAGGACGAGGTCGAGCGCACCGGCATCGTGCCGCGCGAACTCGGCCAGGAGATCGCCCGCAAATGCAAGGAGATCGGTTTCTTCGGCTGCAATTTCCCCGAGGAAGTCGGCGGCGCTGGCCTTGATCACACCTCCTTCACGCTGGTCGAGCGCGAACTCGGCCGCGGCTCGATGGGCCTTACCGTCTTCTTCGGCCGGCCCTCGGGCATCCTGATGGCCTGCAACGACGAGCAGCGTGAAAGATACCTGTTGCCGGCGGTCAGGGGCGACAAGTTCGACGCGCTGGCCATGACCGAGCCGGATGCCGGCTCGGACGTGCGCGGCATGAAGTGCCTTGCCCGCAAGGACGGCGACGACTGGATCGTCAACGGCACCAAACATTTCATCAGCCATGCCGACATCGCCGATTTCGTCATCGTCTTCATCGCCACCGGTGAGGAAGAGACACCGCGCGGACCGAAGAAGAAGATCACCTGCTTCCTTGTCGACCGCGGCACCCCCGGCTTCGAGATCCGCAAGGGATACAGCTCCGTCTCCCATCGCGGCTACAACAACTGCATCCTGACCTTCGACGATTGCCGCCTGCCCTCCGCCCAGATCCTCGGCGAAGTGCACAAGGGCTTCGACGTCGCCAACGACTGGCTGTTCGCCACGCGGCTGACGGTGGCGGCGACCTCGGTCGGCCGGGCGCGGCGCGCCTTCGATTATGCGCTCAACTATGCCGCCGAGCGCAAGCAGTTCGGCAAGCCGATCGGCGCCAACCAGGGCGTTTCCTTCAAGCTCGCCGACATGATCACCGAGATCGACGCTGCCGATCTCCTGACGCTGTCGGCCGCCTGGCGCCTCGACCAGGGGCTGCCCTCCAACCGCGAGATCGCCTCGGCCAAGGTCTTCGCCACCGAAATGCTCGCCCGCGTCACCGACGAGGCGATCCAGATCTTCGGCGGCATGGGGCTGATGGACGACCTGCCGCTCGCCCGCTTCTGGCGCGACGCCCGCGTCGAGCGCATCTGGGACGGCACCTCCGAAATCCAGCGCCATATCATCAGCCGCGATCTGCTGCGACCGCTGGGAGCGTGAGGGAATGATTGAGCACACCTCCTCTCCCTCCTTCATTCCCGTGCTCGTCACGGGAATCCAGCAGCGGCACGTCCGTGCCGCGCTTGACCCTTCGAGCACCGCATCTGAGACAGAGAACCGCTTCACCGGCTTGCAGACGCAAGCCGGCTGGATTCCTGTGACGAGCACAGGAATGAGGGGGTCAGAAGCAGCATGACCATCCGCTCGCTCGACCGCTTGATCCGACCAAAATCCATTGCCGTCTTCGGCGGCAAGGAGGCGCGGCGGGTCATCGAACAATGCGACAAGATGGGCTTTGCCGGCGATATCTGGCCGGTGCACCCGCGGGAGGTTCAGATCCTCGGCCGCAAGTGCTACCGCTCGGTCGCCGACCTTCCGGGGGCACCGGACGCCTCCTTCGTCGGCGTCAACCGCCAGCTGACCATCGACATCATTGCGGCACTTTCGGCACGCGGTGCCGGCGGCGCCGTCTGCTATGCCTCCGGCTTTCGCGAGGCGGCAAGCGAACTCGATGACGGCAACGACATGCAGGAGGCGTTGGTTGCCGCTGCCGGCGACATGCCGATCGTCGGCCCCAATTGCTACGGCTTCATCAACATGCTCGACGGCGCCCTGCTCTGGCCCGACCAGCACGGCATGCAGCGCGTCGAAAAAGGCGTCGCCGTCCTGACGCAATCCTCCAACATCGCCTGCAACATCTCGATGCAGACGCGCGGCCTGCCGCTCGCCTATCTCATGACCGCCGGCAACCAGGCGCAAACCGGCCTGTCCGACATTGCCTGCGCTGTGCTCGAAGATCCGCGCGTCACCGCCGTCGGCCTGCATATCGAGGGCTTCGACAGCATCGCCGCACTCGAGCGGCTGGCAACCCGCGCCCGCGAACTCGGCAAGCCGGTGGTGACGCTGAAGGTCGGCAAGTCGGAGGCAGCGCAGCTTGCCACGGTCTCGCACACGGCCTCGCTTGCCGGAAACGACCGGGTTTCCTCGGCGCTGCTCGCCCGTCTCGGCATCGGCCGCGTCGATACGCTGCCGGCGCTGCTCGAAACGCTGAAGCTGCTACATGTCGCCGGCCCGCTCGAAAGCAACGAGATCTCCTCGATGAGCTGCTCCGGCGGCGAGGCCTCGCTGATGGCTGATGCTGGCGTGCGCTATCGCGTCAACTTCCGGGCACTCAGAGAGGAACAGCGGCGGCCCCTGAAGGAAAGTCTTGGCGAGATGGTGACCATCGCCAACCCGCTCGACTACCACACCTTCGTCTGGGGCCATCGCGAGAAACAGACGACCGCCTTCAGCGCCATGATGAAGGGCGATTATGCGCTCAACCTCATCGTGCTCGACTTTCCTCGCCAGGACCGCTGCGACGCCGCGGACTGGGTGACGACCTGCGATGCGGTGATCGACGCGGCGAAAGCGACCGGCGCACGCGCCGGCATCGTCGCCAGCCTCGGCGAAAACATGCCGGAACAGACGGCGCTGTCGCTGATGGCGGCCGGTGTCATCCCCTTCTTCGGCATCGACGAGGCCTTAGCGGCCGTGGAGACCGCGGCCGGCATCGGTGCAGCCTGGGCAAGGCCCGCCCCACCAAAGCTCTTGAACGGCGGCGTTTCCGGCGGCGGCAATGCCATCACGCTCAGCGAGCATGAAGCAAAGACCGAGCTTTCCGCCTCCGGCCTCAGGATCCCAAAGGGCAAGCCCGCATCGACACCGCAGGAGGCCGCCAGCGCTGCCGAAAGCCTCGGCTTCCCCGTCGTCCTCAAGGGCCTGGGCGTCGCCCACAAGACCGAGGCGGGTGCCGTCAAGCTGAACCTGACAAGCAGCGCGGAGGTGCTTGATGCGGCGGAAGCCATGGCTTCGGTCGCCTCCGGTTATCTGGTCGAGAAGATGGTGGCAAAGCCCGTCGCCGAATTGATCATCGGCGCGATGCGTGATCCGGTCGCCGGTCCGGTGCTGACCATCGGCGCCGGCGGTATCCTCGTGGAACTCTTGGATGATTCCGCAATCCTGACGCTGCCGACGACGCCGGATCTGATCCGCGAGGCGATCGACGGCCTGAAGATCCGCAAGCTGCTCGACGGCTATCGCGGCGGACCGAAGGGCGATTTCGCAGCCCTTGCCGACGCTGTCGCCGCTGCGGCATCCTATGTCGTTTCAAACGCTTCAAAGCTCGAAGAACTCGATATCAATCCTTTAATGGTGTTACCGGAAGGCCATGGAGCCATCGCCGCCGACGCCCTGATCCGCCGGAGGAACTGACGCCATGACCGGACCGATCCTTACCCGCCGCGAAGGCAGCATTCTCGAAGTCACGATTGACCGGCCGAAGGCGAATGCCATCGACCTGAAAACCAGCCGGGTGATGGGCGAGATCTTCCGCGACTTTCGCGACGACGACACGCTGCGCGTCGCCATCATCACCGGAGCTGGCGAAAAATTCTTCTGTCCTGGGTGGGACCTGAAGGCAGCCGCTGACGGCGACGCGGTCGACGGCGACTACGGCATCGGCGGTTTCGGCGGCATGCAGGAACTGCGCGACCTCAACAAGCCTGTGATATCAGCCGTCAACGGCATCTGCTGTGGCGGCGGTCTCGAAATCGCGCTCTCGACCGACCTCATTCTCGCCGCCGAACACGCGACCTTTGCATTGCCGGAAATCCGCTCGGGCACCGTGGCTGACGCCGCCTCGATCAAGCTGCCGAAGCGCATCCCCTATCACATCGCCATGGACATGCTCCTGACCGGCCGTTGGCTCGACGTCGTCGAAGCCAACCGCTGGGGCTTCGTCAACGAGATCCTGCCTGCCGACAAGCTGATGGCGCGCGCCTGGGAGCTGGCTCGACTGCTCGAAAGCGGACCGCCGCTCGTCTATGCCGCCATCAAGGAAGTGGTGCGCTCAGCCGAGGGCGAGACCTTCCAGACGACGATGAACAAGATCACCCGCCGGCAGTTCAAGACCGTCGACATTCTCTATTCGAGCGAGGACCAGCTGGAAGGCGCCAAGGCGTTTGCCGAGAAGCGCGACCCGGTCTGGAAGGGCCGCTGACAGACGCTGCCACGGGCGGCGCAGGACTGACAACGGGCCGGTGAACCGGCGCAACGACGTCATGGAACGCGCGGGGGTTCCCGCGCGCCGCCGGAGGCTTATTCATAAATGCAGCTTATGGAAATGAATTATAATTTAGGACGTTACAAGGTTCATCCAAGCGATTAGGCTTATTGATCTGAACCCGCAGCGTCCGCCCGAGAAAGGAGCAACGAGGCAATCGAAGACAAACAATGGCCCAAACGGCCGATCCGAAAGCCATCCACAAGGTGGCGGTACGCAGCAATCTCTACCAACCACAACGAACGGCGAATGCCGACACAGAAGGGAACAGGGGAATGAGCGATTACAAGGATTACCTCACACGACAGGTCATGCTCGGCAAGATGAACCGGCGTGAATTTCTCGGACGCGCGGCTGCAGCCGGCATCCTCGCATCGACCGCCGGCACGCTGTTTGCCACCAGCGCCGCGGCCCAGGAGCCGAAGCGCGGCGGCCATCTGAAACTCGGCCTCGAAGGCGCTGCCGCGACCGACTCGAAGGACCCGGCCAAGGCACTGTCGCAGTTCATGTTCGTCGTCGGCAGAAACTGGGGCGACATGCTGGTCGAAAGCCATCCGACCACCGGCGCACCCGTGCCGGCACTCGCCGAATCCTGGGAGCCATCGGCCGACGCCTCGACCTGGACCTTCGCCATCCGCAAGGGCGTGAAGTTCCATGACGGCAAGGAACTGACAGTCGACGACGTGATCAAGACCCTGCTGCGTCACACCGATGACAAGTCGGAATCGGGCGCACTCGGCGTGATGAAGTCGATCAAGGAAATCAAGGCCGACGGCGACAAGCTGGTGCTGGCACTGACGGAAGGCAACGCCGACCTGCCACTGCTGCTTTCCGACTACCACCTCATCATTCAGCCGAACGGCGGCTTGGACAATCCCGACGCCATGATCGGCACCGGGCCTTACAAGGTGGCCAGCTTCGAACCGGGCGTGCGCGCCACCTTCGAAAAGAATGCCGATGACTGGCGCACGGACCGCGGCTACGTGGATACGATCGAAATCATCGCCATAAACGATGCGACGGCGCGTATCGCCGCGCTTTCCTCCGGCCAGGTGCACTTCATCAACCGTGTTGATCCGAAGACGGTCAACCTGTTGAAGAAGGCGCCCACTGTCGAGATCCTGAACACGTCAGGCCGCGGCCACTACGTATTCATCATGCATTGCAACACCGCACCGTTCGACAACAACGACCTGCGCCTGGCGCTGAAATACGCAATGGATCGCGAGACCATGGTCGAACGCATCCTCGGCGGCTACGGCAAGGTCGGCAACGACTTCCCGATCAACGACACCTATGCCCTCTTCCCCGAGGGCATCGAACAGCGCGCCTACGACCCGGACAAGGCGGCCTTCCACTACAAGAAGTCGGGCCACAGCGGCTCGGTGCTGCTGCGCACCTCCGACGTCGCCTTCCCGGGCGCGGTGGACGCGGCGGTTCTCTACCAGGAAAGCGCCAAGAAGGCCGGCATCGAGATCGAGGTCAAGCGCGAACCGGGCGACGGCTACTGGACCAACGTCTGGAACGTCCAGCCCTTCTCGACCTCCTACTGGGGCGGGCGGCCGACCCAGGACCAGATGTACTCGACCGCCTACCACTCTGGTGCCGACTGGAACGACACGCGCTTCCAGCGCGAGGATTTCGACAAGATCCTGCTCGAAGCCCGCTCCGAGCTGGACGAGGCCAAGCGCAAGGACATGTATCGTACCATGGCGATGATGGTGCGCGACGAAGGCGGCCTGATCCTGCCGATGTTCAACGACTTCGTGAACGCCTCCACCAAGCAGGTGAAGGGCTACGTCCACGACATCGGCAACGACATGTCGAACGGCTACGTCGCAACCCGCGTCTGGCTCGACGCCTGATGATGGAAAGCGGACCGATGACTGGTCCGGTTCCGACGGATGGGACCGCGGATGGAGCACATCCGCGGTCTGCCGATCTTTCCGGTGTACCAGCAAAACCCAACCCCGCCGACGCCCAGGGCGAACTCGGCGGCACCTTCTGGCGGCGCTTCATCTTTCGCCGCCCTCTCGCGGCGCTGATCCTTCAGCGCCTCGGCTTAAGCGTCGGCCTGCTCTTTGCCGTGTCGCTGATGATCTTCGGCGGCATCGAAGCGCTGCCCGGCGACTTCGCCACCACCTATCTCGGCCAGTCGGCAACGCCGCAGGCCGTGGAGAACATCCGCAAGGATCTCGGCCTCGACCGCCCCTGGAGCGAGCGTTATCTTTCCTGGCTCGGCGGCGCCGTGCAAGGCGACTTCGGCACCTCCTGGGCCAGCAAGAACTCGGTCGGCGAACAGATCGCCAAGCGTCTCGGCAATTCGCTGTTCCTGGCGTTCTTCGCCGCGATCGTCTCGGTGCCGCTCGCCGTCGGCCTCGGCATGCTGGCGGTGCAGTTCCGCAACCGCCTGCCGGACAAGATCATCAACGTCGTCTCGCTCGCGGCCATCTCCCTGCCCGAGTTTTTCGTCGGCTATCTCCTGATCATGTTCTTCGCGGTCAAATTCGGCGTCGCGACCTTCCCCGCGACCGTCTATGACAGCATGAGCTTCACCGAGCGGCTTTCGGCGATCGCACTTCCGGTCGCAACCCTCGTGCTCGTCGTTCTCGCCCACATGATGCGCATGACCAGGGCGGCGATCCTCAACGTCATGTCGTCGGCCTATGTCGAGACTGCCGAGCTCAAGGGCCTCGGCATGTTCCGCATCATCGCCCGCCACGCCGCGCCCAATGCCGTGGCACCCGTCATCAACGTCATCGCGCTCAACCTTGCCTATCTCGTCGTCGGCGTCGTCGTGGTCGAGGTGGTCTTCGTCTATCCCGGCATGGGGCAATACATGGTGGATGCCGTGACCGTGCGCGACATGCCGGTCGTGCAGGCCTGCGGCCTGATCTTCGCGGCCTTCTACATCTTCCTCAACATGGCGGCCGACATTCTCGCCATTCTCGCCAACCCGAGACTGAGGCACCCGCGATGAACTTGAGAGCCATTCCCTTCAGCGCCTGGATCGGCATCGCCGGCATCGCCATCGCGATCTTCTGCGCCCTGTTCGCACCTGTGATCGCCCCCTTCGGCGAACGTGATGTCGTTGGCGACATTTGGCTGCCCGCCGGCGGCGATTTCCTGCTCGGCACCGACAACCTCGGGCGCGACCTGCTTTCGCGCTTGATCTATGGCGCCCGCACCACGATCTTCGTGGCGCTGGCGGCAACCGTGCTGTCCTTCTCGCTCGGCATGATCCTCTCGTTCACCGCTGCGGTCATGGGCGGGTTCGTCGACCAGTTCTTCTCTCGCTTCAACGATCTGATGATGGCGATCCCGACACTGATCTTCGCCCTCGTCGTGCTGGCGGTGCTGCCGCAGCATCTGTGGATCCTGATCCTGGTCATGGCGGTGCTCGATTCCACCCGCGTCTTCCGCATCGGCCGTGCCGTGGCGCTCGACGTCGCGGTCATGGAATTCGTCGAGGCGGCACGGCTGCGCGGCGAAGGCAGCACCTGGATCATCTTCCGCGAGATCCTGCCGAACACGCTGTCGCCGCTCTTGGCCGAATTCGGCCTGCGCTTTGCCTTTTCCATCCTGTTTCTCTCCACCCTCTCCTTCCTCGGTCTCGGCATCCAGCCGCCGGCCGCCGACTGGGGCGGCATGGTCAAGGACAACAAGGACGGGATCATCTTCGGCATTTCCGCAGCGCTGATCCCGGGGGCTGCGATCGCGACGTTGGCGATCTGCGTCAACCTCGTGGTCGACTGGCTGATGAAACGAACCTCCAGCCTGAAAGGAGGGCGTGGCGATGCCTGAGTCTTCATCTGCAAAGAACGCGCTTCTTTCCGTCAAGAACCTGAAAATCGAGGCGACCAGCTATCCCCCTGGCGAACCGCCGAAAACCGTGACCCTGGTCGAAGGCGTGTCCTTCGACCTCCAAAAGGGCAAGGTGCTTGGGCTGATCGGCGAATCCGGCGCCGGCAAGTCGACCATCGGCCTGTCGGCGCTCGCCTATGGCCGCGGCGGCGTGCGCATCACAGGGGGCCAAGTGCTGCTCGACGGCAAGGACATCCTGACGCTTGACAAGAACGGCATCCGCTCGATCCGCGGCGCACGCGTCTGCTACGTCGCTCAATCGGCGGCCGCCGCCTTCAACCCGGCGCACCGGCTCGGCGATCAGGTGATCGAGGCCTCCCTTCGCCACGGCATCATGAGCCGTGAGGAGGCGAAGAAACGCGCGCTTTATCTCTTCCAGGTGCTCGGCCTACCGAACCCGGAAAGCTTCGGCGAACGTTATCCCCACCAGGTTTCGGGCGGCCAGCTGCAGCGGGCGATGACCGCGATGGCGCTCTGCCCCAACCCGGAGCTGATCGTTTTTGACGAACCGACGACGGCGCTCGACGTCACCACGCAGATCGACGTGCTTGCGGCGATCAAGCACGCGATCGAGGAAACTCATACCGCAGCGCTCTACATCACCCATGATCTGGCCGTCGTCGCCCAGATCTCCGACGACATCATGGTGCTGCGCCACGGCAAGACGGTGGAATACGGCACGACCAAGCAAGTGATCGAGGCGCCGCGGGAGGACTACACCCGGGCACTCGTCAGCGTGCGCCAGACCAAACGCGACGAGGCGCCGGACCAGACCGGCACGCAATTGAAGATCGAGCATGTCAGCGCCGGCTATGGCAATGGCTTCAAGGTTCTGCACGATGTTTCCATGCATCTGCCCAAGGGCCAAACGCTGGCGATCGTCGGCGAAAGCGGCTCAGGCAAGTCGACGCTGGCGCGCGTCATAACCGGCCTGCTGCCGCCGACCGAAGGGCGCATCACCTTCGAAGGCAAGGAACTGCCGCGCGCCTTGAAGGGCCGCAGCACTGACGAGCTGCGCCGTATCCAGATGATCTACCAGATGGCCGATACGGCGATGAACCCGCGCCAGACGGTGCGCGACATCGTCGGTCGCCCGCTGTCCTTCTACTTCGGCATGCACGGCGCCAAGAAGACGGCGCGGGTCAAGGAACTGCTCGACCAGATCGAGATGGGAACGCGTTTCCTCGATCGTTATCCGGCCGAGCTTTCCGGCGGGCAGAAGCAGCGTGTCGCCATCGCCCGGGCGCTTGCCGCAGAGCCGGAGCTGATCCTCTGCGACGAACCGACCTCGGCCCTCGATCCGCTGGTCGCCGAAGGCATCCTGAATCTGCTTCTGAAGCTTCAGGAGGAAACCGCTGTTTCCTATGTCTTTATCACCCACGACATCGCCATCGTGCGGGCGATCGCCGACAGCGTCGCGGTCATGCATCGCGGCCGACTGGTGCGCTTCGGGCCGAAGTCCAAGGTGCTGGCGCCACCCTTCGACGACTATACCGATCTGCTGTTGAAGTCGGTTCCCGAGATGGAGATCGGCTGGCTGGAACGGGTGCTGGCCACCCGGCGCATGGAAAGCGCCGGCAACTGACGACAATACGGCCGCCACATGGCGGCCGTATTACTCGCCGGGCTCCAGACCCTAGAGCGCTTCATCTTTAAACAGAAGCATTCTGCCGGAAGGAATTTCGGCCAGGACCAAGGCGGCTGGCGAAGAGCGCAGCAGAAGCTGCGGTCGAGACGGCCGTCGCCGGTAATGGCCGAAATTCATCCGGCCCTTCGGGTTGGCTGAAAACGGCCGCCCACTGTGTCGGATGGCTTGCCCGATGGATCCGCATCGCCCTGCGCCATCCTTCGTGTGGAACGGCCGTTTTGAGCCAACAGAATCGCTTCCGTTTAAAGATGAAGCGCTCTAGCGCTGCCAGAAGGGCTTGCGCGTTTCCCTGTCGACCTGTGCTCTCGTCAGCCCGACATCATCGAGCAATTCTGGATTGTTCTTGGCCATCAGCTCGAGCTGCTGGCGAAAGCGAATGCGCTCCTCCCAGACGGCGAGCAGACGGAAAGGATCATAGCGGCCAGCGCCGTCGCCCGAGTGTTTCGCCGGCTGGCGGGTATCGAGCCAGACGGCGTTGTAGAATTCGGACATGCCTGTCAGGAGATTGCTCATCGCCGGTTCCCTCATCTGCCGTGCCCCTCGGGGCGTTGAAGCGATACCGGAACTCTAGGCTCGTCCCCCGAAAGCGACATCGCGCAGCTGCTGTGTTTCCTCTCCTGCATTTGTAGTATTTTGCTCCAGCCTTGGTTGAATCCAACCGGCGCGGATGGCAGGGAGCAGGCATGAACCGCATCCCAAGTTCTGAGTTCGCCCCTGAGGCATTGTCCGACCGAGAACGGGCGGTGGCCGAGCGTTTCGCCGCCGGCCTTACCTATCGCGAGATCGGCCAAGCGCTGTTCATCGCGCCCTCGACCGTGCGCACCCATCTCGCCACGATCTATGGCAAGCTTGGCGTGCGCAACAAGATCGAGCTGGCAAGCCACGTCACCGGCTCCGCCGGCGCGCGGTCGGCCGCTGCTCCAGACGTCCAGCAGGCACCGCCGGTTCTCGCCGTCTTCCCGATCGAAAGCCTCAACGCGGAAGAGCGCTGGCACCGTTTCGCCGATGGGCTTTCCTCGGATATCTGCGTCGATCTCGCCCGCTACGCGGACCTGCCTGTTATCGCCTTCCACACGATGAAGCTGCTCGGCAACCGCCCCGAAAGCTTCAACGACCATGTCCAGGCGATCGGCGCCACCTATGCCGTCACCGGGCAACTGCGCGCCGACGACCACCGCGTTCGCCTGACGATCCAGCTTTTGGAACCCCGTTCGGGCCAATTGCTCTGGAGCGAGCGCTACGATCGGCCGATGGAGGATATCCTGACACTGCAGGACAGTCTGACCGAGAGCGTCATCAACGTTCTGGCAGGATGCTACGGCACGCTCGCCACCCTCGGCCGCAAGGCGAGCCGGCACAAGGCGCCGGGAAACCTGCAATCCTATGATTGCTATCTGCTCGCCGTCGAGCAGCACAACCGATTCAGCCAGGAGGGCAATGTCGAGGCGATCAAGTTATTCAAGCGCTCGCTGGAGCTTGAGCCCACCCGCGCAAGAGCCTGGAGCGAGCTTGCCTATGCCTATGCCGTTCAAGCCTGCAGCGGCTTTGACAGCGATCTCGATACGGCCCTCGACAATTGGGGCGCAGCATTGGAGCAGGCTCTGCGGCTCGATCCGACCGATCCCGCGGCCTACACCTGCCTGGGCGATCTCCGGGCCTGCCGCGGCGACATGCCGGGTGCCGTCGAGGCGCATGCCCGCGCCTACCAATACGGCCGGAACCACGCCGATACGCTGGCGCTTCTCGCCGGCGCCAAGGCGCTGATCACAGGCGATCCCGAAGAGGCGGTCTCGCTCATCGACCGTGCACTTTATCTCAACCCGCTGGGGCCGCCCTGGTATTTCGGCATGCGCGCCCGCATCCTCTATGTCGTCGGCCGCGACCGCGAATGCCTCTCCGCCCTCGACAGAAGCTCGCAGGAATCGCCGAGCACCCTGATCTTCAAGGCCATGGCTCACGCCCGGCTCGGGGAAGCCATGCAGGCGGCCGACAGCGCACGTCGGCTCAAGGCGGAGTTTCCCTTGTCATCGGCCGAGCGCTTCATCAAGGGATATCCGGTCACCAATCCGCGGGCTCTCGCCGCTATGCGCGACGGCGCACGGCTGGCGATGATCGATTAGCACCAAAAAGGCTCACTTCTGCCGGCAGGCCACATCGCCCAGTCGCTGCGCTGCCTCGCCTTCGAAGGTCACCGACGATTCCGCCTTGGCTGTGCAGTCTCCCGTAGCTCCACTGCCGGAGCGGAAATGCACCACCGGCTGTCCCTCGATCATGATGCTCGGCACCACCTCGTAAAGTTCCGGCGGGCAGTTCGCGACGTCGGAAAGCCGGAGCGCAGGCTGGCCGCCGATCATGACGCTGGTGGAGCCGGAAAGCGCGCAAGCCGGGATTGGCGGGCGCGCGTCTTCGGCCGCAGACGGCATCGCCGAGACACCGAGCAGAAACCCTGACACGGCGACAACAGCAGATTTCATCGACTTCCCCTTCAACGATGCGGTCGCTAGCACAAGGCGCAATCTAGGGCGGCAACGCTAAGGCCGCCACCTCAATAATCGGTCGGCACCGTCAAAATGTTGGCCTCGGGCGTCTCGAAAAAGGCCCTGACCGTCGACGGCATCTGCCGCGAGCCTGTGGCCAGCACGCCGCAGCGCGACAGCATCTGCCGGATATCCGGCTCCTGGCCGAGAGTGCGCCAGATCATCCGCGAGGCATAAGGCAGGTTTTCCTTGCGCCAGGAAACGCCCATGGTGGTGCCGCGCAGATAGACGCGCTGATGCACCTCGAACGGCATCAGGATCGTCTGCGACAGCATCGGCTGGCGCCCGACGCTGCGCTCGGCGATGAAGATGCGGTTACGCCAGAAGGTGACGAGGCCGACATATTTCGAAAACTGCTGGATCTCGTTGGCGGCGTCCCGGATGCGCTCGATCGATTTCACACGGATCGAGCCGCTCTCCTCATGGATCCTGGCGCAGGAGCAGACGACGCGGCCGGGCCACGACGGCGAGAGGTGATAGGTCTGGTAGTAGCCGATATGGCGGCGAAGCCCGGCAAGATCGCCGGGAAACCCTTCGAGCAGCAACCCGGCTTCCGACCGGTCGCGATCGGGCCGGGTCATTCGGGCTTCGAACAGCTTCGGCGACAACGAAAAGTCCTGCGCCTGCAGCCCGAAGAAGCTGGCGATGCGGGCGACATTATGCGCCGACGGCCGCGCTTCGCCGCTGATGTAGCGGTTGAATTGCTGGCGGTTGATGCCGATCTCGCGGCAGATCTGCGAGATCGAGCGCCTTGTGGCGCAGGCGAAACGAAGATTGGCGGCGAATAGGTCGGCGTCGTGCAACACTGCTCTCCCGAAGCATGAACCTAGATAGCGTAAAGTCGCGTAAATCCGCGTCAAGTCGCGAAATTGTGCGACCTGTGGCAGCCGCTAGGTTTTCCCTAGCAACAAAACATCAGAGGGAACCTGCATATGAGCGAATTCACCAAGCGTCCCGACGGCCTGATCGTGCCGGCCGGCATCAACCGCCGCGGCTTTCTGGCGGGCACGGCGGCCCTGGGTCTGGCCGCAGGCTTTGGCGGCACGATGGTGGCGGGCGATGCGCGCGCCGACGAGCCCAAGCGCGGCGGTCACCTGAAACTGGGCCTCAAGGGCGGCGCCACCACCGATACGCTCGACCCCGCCGGCTATAGCGGCTCGGTCTTGTTCGTCATCGGTCATCTCTGGGGCGATACGCTGGTCGAATCCGACCCGAAGACCGGCGCGCCGCTGCCGGCGCTGGCCGAATCCTGGGAGCCCTCGGCGGACGCGTCGCAATGGACTTTCAAGATCCGCAACGACGTCAGCTTCCATGACGGTAGCAAGATGACCATCGCCGACGTCATCGCCACGCTGAAGCGCCACTCGGACGAAGGTTCTAAGTCGGGCGCGCTCGGACTGATGCGCTCGATCAAGACGATCGAGGAAAAGGCCGGCGCGCTGGTCCTGACGCTGACCGAAGGCAATGCCGATCTGCCACTGCTTCTGACCGACTACCACCTGATCATCCAGCCGCGCGGCGGCGTCGACAATCCCGCCTCGCCCATCGGCACCGGCCCTTACAAGCTTGCGAGCTATGAAGCGGGCCTGCGCTCGACCTTCGAGAAGAACACCAATGACTGGCGCCAGGATCGCGGCTTCGTCGACAGCGTCGAAATCATCGTGATGAACGATACGACGGCGCGTATCGCCGCACTCTCCTCCGGCCAGGTGCATTTCATCAACAACATCGACCCGAAGACCGTGCCGCTTCTGAAGCGTGCGCCGCGCGTCGAGATTCTCCGGACCGCCGGCAAGGGCTTCTACAGCTTCCTGATGCATTGCGACACGGCGCCCTTCGACAACGGCGACCTGAGGCTGGCGCTGAAATACGCGATCGACCGGCAGGCGATCCTCGACCGGGTCGTCGGCGGCTTCGGCACGCTCGGCAATGATTACCCGGTCAACGAGAACTATGCGCTGGCGCCTGATGGTATCGAGCAGCGCGCCTACGATCCTGACAAGGCCGCCTTCCACTTCAAGAAATCCGGCCACGACCGGCCGATCCTGCTGCGCACCTCGGATGCCGCCTTCCCCGGCGCAATCGACGCTGCGGTTCTGTTCCAGGAAAGCGCCAAGAAGGCCGGCATCGAACTTGAGGTTCGTCGCGAGCCGGAGGATGGCTACTGGACCAATGTCTGGAACGTCCAGCCCTTCTGCGCTTCCTATTGGGGCGGCCGGCCGACCCAGGATTCGCGCTACTCCACCTCCTATCTCTCCAGCGCCGAATGGAACGACACCCGCTTCAAGCGCGAAGACTTCGACAAGCTCCTGCTCCAGGCCCGTTCGGAACTTGACGAGACCAAGCGCAAGGAAATGTACCGCACGATGGCGATGACGGTGCGCGACGAAGGCGGCCTGATTCTTCCCGTTTTCAACGACTATGTGAACGCGGCTTCCGCATCGCTGAAGGGCTTCGTTCACGACATCGGCAACGACCTTTCGAACGGCTACGTCGCCAGCCGCGTCTGGTTCGATAGTTAGGAACACGGTTTCGCGTCCGGAATGGCGTAAAAACAATGAGATAGAGCGTTTCCAGCAAAAGTGTGTAGCGGTTTTGCGTCAGGAAATGCGCAAAAACAAAGAGAGTGAGCGGAACAACCGATATGTCAGACCGTGAATTCACCCTGATCGAGAACGAATGGATCCGATTGAAGGACGGCACCCAGCTTGCCGCCCGCATTTGGATGCCCGCCGGCACGGATGCCGAGCCGGTGCCGGCCGTGCTCGAATACCTGCCCTACCGCAAGCGCGGCGGCACCAGCCTGCGCGATGAATCGACCTATCCGGTCTTTGCCGCCGCCGGCATTGCCGGCGTGCGTGTCGACATTCGCGGTTCAGGCGAAAGCGATGGCGTCATCGACGGCGAATATACGCCGCGCGAACTTGCCGACGGCTGCGAGATCATCGAATGGATCGCCGCGCAGCCCTGGTCGAACGGCAAGGTCGGCATGATGGGCATCTCCTGGGGCGGCTTCAACTGCCTGCAGGTCGCAGCGCTGAAACCGCCGGCACTGAAAGCGGTGATCTCCATCGCCTCGACCGTCGACCGCTACAACGACGACATCCATTACAAGAACGGTTGCCACCTCTCCGCGCAGCTTTCCTGGGCCGCGACCATGCTCGCCTACCAGTCCCGCTCGCCCGACCCGGCGATTGTCGGCGATCGCTGGAAGGAGATGTGGCTGGAGCGCCTGGAGAACGAGCCTTACTTCATGGAGGAGTGGCTCGAACATCAGCGTCGCGATGCCTTCTGGCAGCACGGCTCGATCTGCGAGGATTTCGATGGCTTCGACGTTCCCGCGCTCGTCATCGCCGGCTGGGCCGACGGCTACCGCAACACGCCGTTGAAAGCCGTCGAAGGCCTCGGCGCAAAAGCCAAGGCGCTGATCGGCCCCTGGGTGCACAAATATCCGCATTTCGCCTGGCCGAAGCCGCGCGCCGATTTCCATGGCGAGGCGATCCGCTGGTGGAACCGCTGGCTGCGCGACGAAAAGAACGGCGCCGAGGGCGGGCCGCAGGTGCGCGCCTATATCCTCGACGGCCCACGCCCGGCCGTCCGGCGCGACAACGATCCCGGCCGCTGGGTCGCCAAGGACGTCTGGCAGAAACCCGAGATGCAGCTTCTCGGCGTCACGCTCGACGGCAGGCTTGCCGTCGACGCGAGAGCCAAGGGCATCGGCGAGGTCTACCTGAAATCGCCGCTCGATAGCGGCACGGCCTCCGGCGAATACTTCACCCTGAAGCCTGACGCCGAGATGGCCGGCGACCAGCGGATCGACGATGCCGGCGCGCTGACCTTCGAAACCCAGCCGCTGCTGGAGGCTGTAGATTATCTCGGCCAGCCCAGCCTCTCTGTTGACGTCACCTGTGCCGCCGACACGGCCAATCTGGTCGCGCGCATCGTCGACGTGCACACGGATGGCACCGCCACGCGCATCGCCTTCGGCGTGCTCAACCTGGCGCATCGCGACGGCAATGCCGAACCGAGGGCGATGGAAAAGGGCCGCCGGACCCGGATCACGCTGGTGCTCGACGCGTGCGGCTACCGCGTCCGTGCCGGCCACCGCATCCGCCTGTCTTTGTCGACCTCCTACTGGCCGATGATCCTGCCGCCGCCAAGCGATCCGGGTCTCACCATCGACACATCGAGCCTGGCGCTCGCCCTTCCCCTGCTCGGCCAGCACAGCGAGGTCGTCGTACCGGAGCCGGAAAATCCCGATCCGCTGCCGAAATACATCGAGCACACGGCGGGCAGCACCAGCCGCACCGTCGAGCGCGACATGACCCACGGCATGACCCATTATCGGATTTATGAGGACACCGGCCTCAGCGAGCATCCCGACACAGGGCTTGCGACGCAGGACATTCGCGACGAAACCTGGTCCATCTCGCCTGACGACCCGCAATCGATGATCGGCACGTCGACATGGACCTGCATCGCCAAGCGTGACGGCTGGTCGGTGCGCACGGTCTCGACGTCGACGCTTTCCTGCACCGACAGCGAATGGATCACAGAGGCCGAGATCATCGCCTATGAAAACGACGCTGCGATCTTCGAGAAGAGCTTTGCCAAGCGGGTTGCACGCGACCTGATGTGACGCCGCCTTGACTCCATAAGCGCAGGATTGTACCAATCGGTAAACAATTTACTGATCGGTACAGTCATGCGCCATTTCTTCTTTCGTCACCAGCCTCCCATTCATATCAGCCGTGGCCTGGTTGCCGGCATCGGCGGCGTTGTCGCCATTGCCACCGTCGGGGCGCTTACCAACATCGTTGGCGAACCGCTGCTGATGGCGCCCTTCGGCGCCAGTTGCGTGCTGATCTTCTCGGTCGCCGGCAGCCCGCTTTCCCAGCCTGCAAATGTCGTCGGCGGGCATTTCATCGCGACGCTGGTCGGCCTCATCATGCGCGCAATCTTCCCCAATGAGTGGTGGGCGGTCGGCCTCGCCGTCGGCGCTGCCATCGCGCTGATGGCGGCGCTGCGCATCACCCATCCGCCGGCCGGCGCCAATCCGCTGGTGGTCTTTGCCAGCGATCCCGGCTTCGAATTCCTGCTCTTCCCCGTTTTCACCGGCTCGCTGGTGCTGGTTGGGGTGGGAACGCTGTTCCATCGGTTCGGTAAGGTTGAATATCCGCTGCTAAGGAAACCCGCATGAGCCGCGTCGTCGCCGAACGCCAGGATGTCATCGCCATGCTTGCCGAGGTCTTTCGCGAGCACGGCTATGACGGTGCGAGCCTCAGCCTGATCACCGAGAAGACCGGGCTCGGCAAGGGCAGCCTCTATCACTTCTTTCCCGGCGGGAAGGAGGAGATGGCCGAGGCGGTGCTGGGCGACATCGCCTCATGGTTCCAGACCAACATCTTTAACCGGCTGCGCAACAGCGAGCCGCCGGCGGCGGCGATCGACGACATGCTTGCTTCCGTCGACAGCTACTTTCGCCAGGGCCGCCGCCTGTGCCTGATGGGCGTCATTGCCACCAGCGGTGCCCATGATCGCTTTGCAGCCGAGCTCAACCGCTATTTCGCCGATTGGCGGACCGCTCTGGCCGAGGCGTTCGGCCGCCAAGGCATCGCGGAGGACGAACGAAAGGCGCTGGCCGAAGAGGTGATCGGCGGCATCCAGGGCGCCCTCATCCTTGCCCGCAGCCTCGATGATCCCCAGGCTTTCGGCCGGGTGCTCGCCCGCCTCAAGGCACGCTGCGTCCCGTCGTAAAACTGACAAAAATCAGATCCCGCAGTAGCTCCTCCTTGACAATTCCCTGTGCGCCCGGTTATTAACCGATAAGTTAAATAACTTTCGAGTTAAAGAACGGCCACGCCTGACGACTGCGCTGGCCGCGGGAGGAGTCGTTATGGCAATGACCAGTGAAAACGCATCGCTCGAACACAGACTGAGCCTCGAGATCACCAGGGTCTTCGACGCGCCGCGCAGCTTGGTGTTCAGGGTATGGTCGACGCCCGAGCACGCCTTACGCTGGTGGGGCCCACGCGATTTCACCCCACATTCGATGAAGATGGATTTCCGCCCCGGCGGCGCCTGGCGCGGTTGCATCCGTTCGCCGGAAGGGCGCGACTATTGGATGGGCGGGGTCTATCGCGAGGTGATCGAGCCGGAGAAACTCATCTTCACTTTCGCCTGGGACGAGGAAGGCGAGCCGGGGGCCGACACGCTGGTCACGGTTTCCTTCGTCGATGTCGGCGGCAAGACGCGCCTGACCTTCCACCAGACCCCGTTCGACAGCGTCGACGAGCGCGACTCGCACCAGGAAGGCTGGGGCGAGTGCCTCGAAAGGCTGCAGGAGTATCTTTCCCATGTCTGAGACAATCGACACAGAAAGCAACGCCCCCGGCCCAAAGGCGACGCGGCGGGAATGGATTGGCCTTGCCGTCCTTGCCCTGCCCTGCATGCTCTACTCGATGGACCTGACGGTCCTCAACTTGGCGGTGCCGCAACTGACCGAGCAGCTGAAGCCCACGGCCTCGCAGCTTCTGTGGATCGTCGACATCTACGGCTTCATGGTGGCGGGTTCGTTGATCACCATGGGCACGCTCGGCGACCGCATCGGCCGGCGCCGGTTGTTGATGATCGGCTCCATCGCCTTCGGCATCGCCTCGGTGCTGGCCGCCTTCGCCTGGAGTGCGGAAACACTGATCCTCGCCCGCGCCATCCTCGGCGTCGCCGCAGCGACTTTGGCGCCCTCGACGCTATCGCTGATCCGCAACATGTTCCTCGATGACAGGCAGCGCACGCTCGCCATCGGTATCTGGATCGCCAGTTTCTCCGCCGGCGGCGCGATCGGCCCCGTCGTCGGCGGGCTGATGCTGTCGCAGTTCTGGTGGGGCTCGGTCTTCCTGCTGGCCGTCCCCGTGATGATCCTGCTGCTGATCCTCGGCCCCATGCTGCTGCCGGAGTTCCGCGACCCCAATGCCGGCCGGCTCGATCTCATCAGCGCCGGACAGTCGCTCGTCGCCGTACTGTCGATGATCTATGGCATGAAGCGCATCGCCGAGGACGGTCTCGACGTCACCGCCGTGTTCTTCATCCTGCTCGGGCTGACGGTCGCCATTCTGTTTGCCCGGCGCCAGAGCCGGCTGGCCGATCCGCTGATCGACCTCGCGCTGTTCAGGACCCCGGCTTTCAGCGCAGCGCTCGGCGTCAACATCCTTGGCCTGTTCGTCGGCTTCGGCGCCTTCCTGTTCGTGGCGCAGTATCTGCAGCTCGTGCTCGGCCTTTCGCCCTTCGTCGCCGGCCTGTGGTCGGTGCCGACGGGGGTTGCCATGGTGCTTGGATCGATCCTCGTGCCGTCACTTGCCGCCCGTTATGCCGCCTCCAACCTGATCGCCGCCGGCTTCGTGCTGACCGCCATCGGCTTTGCCATCTGCACCCAGGTCGAAACGACGAGCAGCCCGCTGCTCGTCACCATCGGCCTCGTCGTGCTCTGCCTCGGCTTTGCGCCGGTCGGCACGCTGACGACGGACCTGATCGTCGGTTCCGCCCCGCCGGAGCGCGCCGGTGCGGCATCGGCGATCTCGGAAACCAGCTTCGAATTCGGCGGCGCCCTCGGCATCGCCGTGCTCGGCAGCATGCTGACGGCTGCCTATCGCAGCCGCATGGACGCGGTGATCGTGACCGGCCTTCCCACAGAGACCGTCGAGGCCGCACGCCAGACGCTGGGCGGCGCCGTCGCCATTGCCGAGCAGCTTCCGGGCGACCAGTCCGAACGGCTGCTGTTTGCCGCCCACGACGTATTCACCAACTCGTTTGCCTTCACGGCATCGATCTGCGTGGCCCTGTCGCTGCTGACTGCGCTGATTGCTTTCCTGCTGTTGCGCAAGGCAACCGGCGACGGCGCCGACACCGATCCGGCAATCGCAGACGAGGCGGAAGCCTCCGTCAAAGCCGGCTAGTGACTGGCGTCCGCGCGACGGACGCCAGTCCACCTACGCAGCAACGTTCGCCTCGGCAGCGTCATTTCCCCGGTCGAAAGACCGGGGACAGGCGACGTCTGGCCAAAGACAGGAGCCCGTCCGATGAAAAAGCTCTATCACGGCAGCTGCCATTGCGGCGCTGTGCAGTTCGAGTGCCAGCTTGATCTGGCCGAAGGCATTCGCCGCTGCAACTGCAGCTTCTGCGCCAAGACGCGCATGCAGAAATCCTTCGCGCTTCGCGACGAGTTCGCAATCACCAAGGGCAAGGAGGCGTTGAGGAGTTACCGGGCAGAGCCGTCGAACTGGCGGGAGGGCGACGTCGACCACTACTTCTGCAGCCGCTGCGGCGTCCGGCCGTTTTCACGCGGTTACCTCGAGGACTTCCTCGGCCATTTCTACGCCGTCAACGTCGCCTGCCTCGATGGCGTCAGCGACGAAGAACTGGGCACAGCGCCGATTGTCTACGAGAACGGCCGCGACGACGACTATGAAAACCCGCCGCGCGACACCCGCTTCATGTGATTTTCGTCGGAACCAGAGCATTTCCAGGAAAAGTGTGAAGCGGTTTTCCGTCAGGAAATGCGACTGCATAATTCCTTAAATCGGAATCGATTTAGGGACAAAATTATGCAGCAGATCAAAGGGATACAGCGACCTTTGCGCGCCTGAACGGGCGCGCGGCGCTGTAAGCGGGAATGCGTCAGGCGGGGCTCAGCGCCCGCAACGCCTTAAGCGCGCGTTCGGCATCCGCCTCCGGCACGAAGATATGGTCGTGATAATAGGCGGCCACGACATTGGCGCTGATGCCCTCCCGAGTCAGCACTGTTGCCACCGCCGCCGTCAGTCCGACGGCTTCAAGCGCCGAATATACGTTGAGTGTGATGCGCCGAAGTAGCGGGCCATAGGAAAGGTTGGCGGCATCAGCGGCGCTCCGCTCCAGGATCAGCGTCAGCCCTTCGTCCTCACGGTAGGTGGCAAGCGGCTCCAGCGGCGCGTAGCGCTGCGCCTCGTCATGAGGCACGGTGCAATAGACATAGGTTTGCGGAAACAACACCGGCGCCATCGTCGCCAGCAGCTTCGTCAGATCCGTTTCCCCAGCCATCACCCCTCCTCCGAACCTCCCACGATCCTCATCCTGCAAGATCGCGGCGCCACCGCAGTGGTAGCGGATCGTCACATTGCCGTGAAGCACGCTCTTGCGATTTGCTTTCGGCCGGGCGCACGAAAAACATGGGCCAGCACACGGCCGCCGCCCGACCGCGGCAGAGGAAACACCCCATGGCTTCGACACGCGACATTCCGCCGTCCTCTGCGACGATCGGCCATCATCTGCGGCTGATCGTTCCGGCACTGGCCCTCTGCGCCGCACTTTCCATCGGGTCCGCAGCCCGAGCCGCCGAACCGGCCGTGTCCATTCCGCCGCCATCGCTCGATGAGAAGGCCGCAAGTGGGCCGGAGACGGCGGTGTTTGCCGGCGGCTGCTTCTGGGGCGTCCAGGGCGTGTTCCAGCATGTGAAGGGCGTGACCAACGCTGTCTCGGGCTATGCCGGCGGCAGCCGTGACACAGCTTCATACGAGGCCGTCAGCAATGGCGACACCGGCCATGCGGAATCGGTGGAAGTGACCTACGATCCGAGCCAGGTTACTTACGGAAAGCTGCTGCAGATCTTCTTTTCCGTCGGCCACAACCCGACGCAGCTGAACTATCAGGGACCCGATCACGGCACGCAGTATCGCTCGGCGCTGTTCGTCTCCACACCGGAGCAGAAAAAGATCGCCGAGGCCTATATCGCTGAACTCGGGAAATCAGGCGTCTTCCCGGCCGAGATCGTCACCGAGGTGGCGGCCTTGAAAGGCTTCTATGTCGCCGAGGGCTACCATCAGGATTTTCTGACGCGCAACCCGACCTATCCCTACATCGTCTATAACGACATGCCGAAGATCGAGAGCCTGCGCAAACTGTTCCCGCAGAGCTTCCGCGCCAACCCGGTGCTGGTGTTCAAGGCGAAGAGCTAGCGCTGTTCCAGAAGGAAACGTTTTTCCATCCGGAACTGCGCTGCGGTTAAAACCGAAGCGCTCAGCCGGTTCCGACAAACACCGCAATGCCCTCGACCAGACGGCGAAAGCCTTCGCGCGCGCCTTCGCTCATGTGCCGGGCCCGCAGCCAGGCATGGATCAGCTGCGGCTCTTCGCGAAAGGTAACATTGACGCCGGCGGTTGCGAGCCGGGCAGCATAGACCCGCGCGTCATCACGCAAGGGATCGAAATAGGCGCCGGTGATATAGGTGGGCGGCAAGCCCGAGAGGTCCTTTTCCGCCAAGGGCGTCGCAAACGGATTGTCGGCCGGTGCCTGCAGGATTTTTCGGTAGTAGCTGGTGTCGGCGGTTGTCAGCCCCGGCGCCTCGGACATTTCCAGATAGGAACCGGAAACCAGGTCGCCGCCAAGGCCGGGATAGATCAGCGCTTGCCCGACGATGCCCGACAGGCCGTCCGCCCGCGCCTTCAGGACGATGCCTGCCGTCAGGTTTCCGCCGGCGCTGTCGCCGACCACCACCACCGGCCGGCTATCGCCGAGGAGAAAATTCAGCACCTCATAGCAATCCTCGAAGGCCGCCGGCCAGACATGTTCGGGCGCTAGCCGATAGTCGACCGACACGAGTTCCGCCCTGGCGAAATCGGCAAGCTCGGCGCAGATCGCATCATGACTGTCGAGCGAGCCGACGACGAAGCCACCGCCGTGAATGTAGTAGATGCGTGTCTCGGTCGCGACGTTCGCTGGCCGATAGCGCCGGATCGGAATGCGACCGTCGACAAGTCCGTCCTCGCGCACAAGCCCTGCCGGCGACGGCGCGTCGAATTCGGTGCAGAGCGCATCATACCATTTGCGTTGCTGCTCGATCGACGCATCGACGGCATCCGCGGGATAGAAGGCTTCGCAGCGCTGGTGAAACGCGAGAATGCCCTCCTCCGTCGGCATCGGTTTCGACACAACCTGATCCAAAGTCCGCCTCCCTGATTTCTCCGGCAGAAGTCTAGCATCGGTCCGCTCGCCTTCTATCCGGAAACCGACATACCCAGGGAAATCCCGCCGCAGTTGCGTTGTCGGGGGCGATCTCTCGCCTGCGCTTGCAAGCGCGCCACGACCGCGATTAACTGCACGGATGGCGTTCACCTTCAGACAGTTGCAGTATTTCGTCGCCGTCGCCGAGCAGGGCTCGATCACCCGCGCGGCACAGAACCTCTCGATCTCGCAATCCTCGATCACCGAGGCGATCAAGGAGCTTGAAGGCGACCTCGGCGTCGAGCTGTTCGACCGGCATCCGCGCGGCCTTTCGATCACCCATAACGGCCATCAGTTCCTGCGGCATGCGACCAAGATCCTCTCCGACGTCTCCGACGCGAGGCGCAGCTTTTCCGACAGCCGCGAGGAAACCGGCGGCAAACTCAATCTCGGCGTCACCTCGCTGGTAGCCGGTTACGTGCTCTCGGACCTGCTCGCCCGCTATCGCCGCGCCTGCCCCGGCGTCGACGTCAGTGCCATCGAGGACAACGGCTCCTATCTCGAACATCTGCTGATCGGCGGCGAACTCGACGTCGCCGTCATGGTCATCTCCAACCTGCGCGACCGCATGGCGCTGCAGGCCGAGATCCTGGAAACCTCGCCCTATCGCCTGTGGCTGCCGATCGGCCATCCGCTCGTCAGTGCCGACATCATCTCGATCAGTGATATCGCCAAGGAACCGCTGATCATGCTGACGGTCGATGAAATCGAGGAGAACACCGGCAAGCTCCTGTCGGCCCTCGGCGCCCGGCCGCATGTCGCCTTTCGCACCCGCTCGGTCGAAGCGGTGCGCAGCCTGGTGGCGACAGGGGCGGGCGTCGCGCTTCTGCCCGACCTCGTCTACCGCCCCTGGTCGCTTGAAGGCGACCGCATCGAAAGCCGCGACGTCTCCGGCGCCCTGCCCGTCGTCCAGGTCGGCATGGTCTGGCGCAAGGGCTCCAGCCTGCCGCAATCGGCACGCGATTTCGTCGGCATTGCCGAAGCTCTGCGCAGTGCCCGCCCGCGCTGACGCTCGAACACCTTTCTGAACGCAGAACGTTTGCGGGAACGCGCTATGCCTTTGTTTAACGCAATTCCGGACGCAAAACCGCTGCGCACTTTTGCTGGAATTGCTTTAGATATCGGTAAAACCGATAGCGGCATTCTGATTAATGAATTTGCGAATACGGAGAAATCAAGGCACGCTTCAACCTGGGAACGAAGCCGTAAAATGCGGCTCAAAACTGGGAGAATTCAGATGAAGCAGATCCTGAAATCCTGCACCGCGCTGACGCTGTCGCTCGGCCTCGTGGCGCCCGCCTTCGCGCAGGAACCGCTGAAGGAACTGGGCAAGGGCGAAGGCGAATTGTCGATCGTCGCCTGGGCCGGCTATATCGAGCGCGGCGAGACCGACAAGAATTACGACTGGGTCACCGATTTCGAAAAACAGACCGGCTGCAAGGTCAGCGTCAAGACCGCCGCCACCTCGGACGAAATGGTGGCGCTGATGAACGAAGGCGGCTTCGACCTCGTCACCGCCTCGGGCGATGCCTCGCTGCGCCTCGTCGCCGGCAAGCGCGTTCAGCCGATCAATACCGACCTCATCCCCAGCTGGAAGACCATCGACGAGCGCATGCAAAGCGCGCCCTGGCACACCGTCAACGGCGTTCACTACGGCACCCCCTATGTCTGGGGGCCGAACGTGCTGATGTACAACAAGGACGCCTTCAAGGGCGAAGCACCGAAGAGCTGGAACGTCGTCTTCGAGGAAATGAACCTGCCGGATGGCAAGTCCAACAAGGGCCGCGTCCAGGCCTATGACGGCCCGATCCACGTCGCCGACGCCGCCAACTACCTGATGACCCACAAACCCGAGCTCGGCATCAAGAACCCTTACGAACTCAACGAAGATCAATACAAGGCAGCGCTCGATCTGCTACGCACCCAGCGCACCCTCGTCGGCCGCTACTGGCACGATGCGATGATCCAGATCGACGACTTCAAGAACGAAGGTGTCGTCGCCTCCGGCTCCTGGCCGTTCCAGGTCAACCTGATGGAAGCCGAAAAGCTGCCGATCGCCTCGACCATTCCTGAAGAAGGCGTCACCGGATGGGCCGACACCACCATGCTGCACGCCGAAAGCCAGCATCCGAACTGCGCCTATATGTGGATGGAGCATTCGCTCTCCTCCAAGGTCCAGGGTGACGTCTCCGCCTGGTTCGGCGCCAACCCGTCGGTCGGTGCTGCCTGCAAAGGCAACGAACTTCTGACCGATGCCGGCTGCAAGACCAACGGCTACGAGGACTTCGAAAAGGTCAAGTTCTGGAAGACGCCGGTTTCGAAATGCAAAAGCCAGGGCGAATGCGTGCCCTATCACCGGTGGGTCTCCGACTATATCGGCGTTATTGGCGGGCGATAAGCCGCAGCCGCATCGCAAGCATTCTGCCCCTCACCCTAGCCCTCTCCCCGCAAGCGGGGAGAGGGAACGATCCTGGCAAATCTATCGCCGGGTCCTTTAGGTGAGATGCCAGCCGCGAACCTCCTTCGCCCCGCCTGCGGGGAGAAGGTGCCCGGCAGGCGGATGAGGGGCCAAACTTTCCGGAGCATTCCTATGACCGCCGTGCTTTTCGACAATGTTTCCCGCCACTTCGGCGCCGTGCGCGCCGTCGATGGTGTGAACCTCGAGATCGCCGAGGGCGAATTCTTCGCCATGCTCGGCCCCTCCGGCTCGGGCAAGACCACTTGCCTGAGACTGATGGCCGGCTTCGAACAGCCAACCGGCGGCCATATCGAAATCTTCGGCGAGACGGCAGAAGGCGTGCCGCCCTATCGCCGCAGCGTCAACACCGTCTTTCAGGACTATGCCCTGTTCCCGCATCTCTCGATCCTCGACAACGTCGCCTACGGGCTGATGGTCAAGGGCGTCGGTCGCGAGGAACGCCGCAGGGCCGCCGAGGACGCACTCGCCATGGTCAAGCTGCCGGGCTATGGCAGCCGCCGCCCCGGCCAGCTCTCAGGCGGCCAACGCCAGCGCGTGGCGCTCGCCCGCGCGCTCGTCAACAAGCCGAAGGTGCTGCTGCTCGACGAGCCGCTTGGCGCGCTCGACCTCAAACTGCGCGAGCAGATGCAGGAGGAACTGAAGATCCTGCAGAAATCGCTCGGCATCACCTTCGTCTTCGTCACCCATGACCAGGGCGAAGCGCTGTCGATGGCCGACCGCATCGCCGTCTTCAACGATGGCCGCATCCAGCAGCTCGGCAGCCCCGAAGAAGTCTACAAGCAGCCGAAGACGCGCTTCGTCGCCGATTTCGTCGGCTCGTCCAACGTCCTGCCGGCAAAGCTGTGCCAAAGGCTGGGGGTCACATCCTCCTTTGCCAGCCTCCGGCCCGAGGCGATCGTGCTGTCGGCACCGGGCGACGGCGCGCTCAGCCTCAGCGGCACCGTGTCGGCCCATAGTTTCCTCGGCGCGGTCACCCGCGTCGTCGTTGACGTCGACGGTTCGCGCATCTCGGTCGCGACCCCCGCCTCGCTCGTCGTGCCCAAGGTCGGCAGCCCCGTCACCATCAGCTTTGCCGCCGACGAGCTGCACCCGATGGAGGATGCATGACCGCCGTCGCTGAAAAACTCATGCTTCCGGAGCCTCGCGGCCCGGCCGGCCGGCTCTCAGACTTCTTCTGGAAGCACCCGCACGTGCTGCTGACGGTCCTGCTGGCACCGCCGCTGCTGTGGCTGGGCGTCGTCTATATCGGCTCGCTCTTTGCCCTTTTGCTGCAGAGCTTCTTCTCGATCGACGACTTCTCGGGCCTGATCAATTACGAGTTCACGTTTGCGACCTATCGCCAGCTTCTGAGCGAGACCAATCTCGACATCATCCTGCGCACCGTGTCGATGGCCGCAACCGTGACGGTCGCCTCGGCGCTCATCGCCTTCCCGATCGCCTATTACGCGGCGCGTTACGCCCAGGGAAAATGGAAGGTGCTGTTCTATCTCGGCGTCATGCTGCCGCTCTGGTCGAGCTACCTGGTCAAGATCTACGCCTGGAAGCTGATCCTTGCCAAGGAAGGCATTCTCACCTGGCTGTTCGAGAAGCTGCATCTGCTGTGGCTGCTCGATGCCTGGCTCTCGCTTCCCGTGGTCGGCGGCAACTCGCTCTCGGTCAGCTACACCGGCACCTTCATCGTCTTCGTCTATGTCTGGATGCCGTTCATGATCCTGCCGATCCAGGCGGCGCTCGAGCGCGTGCCGACCAACCTGATCGAGGCCTCGTCAGATCTCGGCGGCACGCCGGCCCAGACCTTCCGCCACGTGCTTTTCCCGCTGGCGCTGCCCGGCATCGTCGCCGGCTCGATCTTCACCTTCTCGCTGACGCTCGGCGATTACATCATTCCGCAGATCATCGGCTCCTCCAGGCTGTTCATCGGCCAGGCGGTCTATGCCCAGCAGGGCACGGCCGGCAACATCCCGCTTGCCGCCGCCTTCACCGTCGTGCCGATCGTCATCATGGGCGCCTATCTCTGGATGGCCAAACGCATGGGGGCCTTCGATGCGCTCTGATCGCCTCAACCGCTCACCCCTCGGCCTGAAGATCGCCGCTGCCGCCGGCCTCGCCTTCATGCATGTGCCGATCCTGCTGATCTTCCTCTATGCCTTCACCACCGAGGAGAAGAGCTACCAGTTCCCGCCGCCGGGGCTGACAACGCAATGGCTCGCTGTTGCCTGGAACCGGCCGGACGTCTGGGCGGCGCTGACGCTCTCGGTCAAGGTCGCCTCGATCGCGACAACGGTCGCCCTGGTGCTCGGCACGCTTTGCGCCGCCGCCGTCAGCCAGACGCGCTTCTTCGGCCGCGAGACGATCTCGCTGCTGGTCATCCTGCCGATCGCGCTGCCCGGCATCATCACCGGCATCGCGCTGCGCTCAGCCTTCTCCATGGCGGAGATCCCGTTTTCCTTCTGGACGATCGTGCTCGGCCACGCGACCTTCTGCATCGTCGTCGTCTACAACAATGCGGTCGCCCGCTTCCGCCGCATCTCGGGCTCGCTGATCGAAGCCTCGATGGATCTCGGCGCCGACGGTTTCCAGACCTTCCGCTACATCATCCTGCCCAACATCGGCACGGCGCTTCTGGCCGGCGGCATGCTCGCCTTTGCGCTGTCCTTCGACGAGGTGATCGTCACCACCTTTACCGCCGGCCAGCAGTCGACTCTGCCGATCTGGATGCTCGAAGAACTCATCCGTCCGCGCCAGCGACCGGTGACCAATGTGGTCGCCATGATCGTGGTGCTGGTCACTTTCCTGCCGATCCTCGGCGCGTATTACCTGACCCGCGACGGCGACCAGATCGCCGGCGCCGGCAAATGAACTCGACTTTCAAGGGAGAACAGACATGGACACCCAGCTTTTGATCGGATCGCGCTTCGAGGCCGGAACCGAGGCCGAGGAGCATATCCTGAACCCGCGCACCGGCGCAAAGATCATCGACCTCGCCGAAGCCTCGCACATGCAGGTCGAAGCGGCGGTGGATGCCGCGGAACGCGCCTTCGTCTCCTGGTCGATGACGACGCCGGGCGAACGCTCCGGCTACCTGCTCAGGATCGCCGACGCGATCGAGAAAAACGCCGACGATTTTGCAGCCCTTGAAGCGCTCAACTGCGGCAAGCCGATCAACGCGGTGAAGAACGACGAACTGCCTGCCATCATCGACTGCTGGCGCTTCTTTGCCGGCGCCATCCGCAATCTGCATGCGCCGACATCAGGCGAATATCTGCCCGGGCATACCTCCATGGTCCGCCGCGATCCTGTCGGTATCGTCGGCTCGATCGCGCCCTGGAACTATCCTTTGATGATGATGGCCTGGAAGCTGGCGCCGGCGATTGCCGGCGGCAACACCGTCGTCTTCAAACCCTCCGAGCAGACGCCGCTGACGGCGCTGAAGCTCGCCCGGCTGCTCGCCGACATCCTGCCGGAAGGCGTCGTCAACGTCGTCGCCGGCCGTGGCGAAACCGTCGGCAATGCGCTGATCAACCACCCGAAGATCTCGATGGTCTCGATCACCGGCGACATCGCCACCGGCAAGAAGGTGCTGGCGGCCGCCGCCAAGACGGTGAAGCGCACGCATCTGGAACTCGGCGGCAAGGCCCCGGTCATCGTCTATGACGATGCCGACCTCGAAGCCGTCGTCAACGGCATCCGCACCTTCGGCTACTACAATGCCGGCCAGGATTGCACCGCCGCCTGCCGCATCTATGCCGAAGCCGGCATCTACGAAAAGCTCGTCGCCGACCTGAGCTCCGCCGTTTCCACCATCCGCTACAATCTTGCCGACGACACCGAAAACGAGATCGGCCCGCTGATCTCGCGGCGCCAGCGCGATCGGGTGGCAAGCTTCGTCGAGCGTGCCGCCGACCAGAAGCACATCGAGATCACCACCGGCGGTGGTGCCGGCAGCGCCGACGGTTTCTTCTTCCAGCCGACGGTGATTGCCGGCGCGACCCAGGAAGACGAGATCGTTCGGCGCGAAGTGTTCGGGCCGGTGGTTTCAGTCACCCGCTTCACCGGCAACGACGATGCCATCGCCTGGGCGAACGACAGCGACTACGGCCTCGCCTCCTCCGTCTGGACGAAGGATATTTCCAAGGCGATGAAGGCGGCGTCGCGCCTGCGATACGGCTGCACCTGGATCAACACGCATTTCATGCTGACCAACGAGATGCCGCATGGCGGCGTCAAGCAGTCGGGCTATGGCAAGGACATGTCGGTCTACGCGCTCGAAGACTACACCGCCGTGCGCCACATCATGATCAACCACGGCTGAGGCGGAACGTCCCGAGCCGGATAAATCACCGCAGACATCCGGAGGCGCAGGGTCATTCCCTGCGCCTCTTTGCTGTTTGTCATTCGTCCACAGATCGCAAACATGACCGGTGAACTCATAAAATGACTTGCGCCTGAGGAAAACATGAGTAACACGATCACCTTATGAGTTTCTGACCAGAGTTCAGAAGGTGTATCGCATGCTTGCAAGAAGGTTCGCTGCCTCCCGCTCGCGCCATGTGGGGCAAAGCGTATCTCGACTGGACGCCTGCTCATGGCAGGTGGCGCGATGACTGCTGCCGCGTCCGAAGCGATCATGGAGACGGGCGGCCCAAAGGCGCTCTCATCCGCCTTTTCCGGCCCGCACGCCTGGTGCAACGAGAAGATGGTGCTGTCTGACGATCTCTCCGACGGCATGGCCCTGCCCGAATTCTTCGCCTCCGGCGCCTTCGACCGGGCGCTTGACACCTACGCCGAAAAGTCCGGGGGCACCGATCGCCGTGCGGTCGCGTCCATGTGGTCGCTCTATTACTTCTCGGCCTTGACCATTCCCTACCTCGTTGCGCGCGTGCTCGACCATCAGGTATTGCCGGTCTCGTTCGCCCGCATGAAGGTGGCGCTCGCCGAGGACGGCCTGCCGCGCGCCTTTGGTGTCGCCGATGCTGGCGACTGGCAGGAAGGCGATGACGACGACGTCTTTGCCACCCTGGCACCGCTGATGGGCGAACACCTGCGTGAAGTCGTCGGCTATCTCAAGTCGACCGGCGGCATCGCCCCGAAACTCGCCTGGAACAACGCGCTGGTCTACATCGACTATGCCCTGCGCGCCGCCGGCGTCGAGCCGCTTCATGCTCAGGCCGAGGCTCTCATCGGCAGCAGATCTCTGCCCGACGGTTCGCCCAACCCGTTCTTCGATTGCCTGCGCCACGAGGAAGAGGACGGCGCGCGGGTCTGCCGGCGCAAGATCTGCTGCCTGCGCTACCTCTTACCCGGGGTGCGCAGCTGCGGCAGCCTCTGCGCCCTTCCCAGCCAGCGCAAACAATAGTCTTGCTTCTTCTCGCGAGACGGTCCGCGGTCCGGGTATTGCTGGCCTCCTCGTCGCGCTTTTCGGCACGGCAGCCAGACCGAGAGCAGATGGCCGATGACAGTGAATGCCGACCTTGCAATCCTCGCAAAATGGCAGGCCGATACGGCTCGCTCGACGGGCACCGCAGGGGCCGAAGGAAACGTTTCCGGTGCAGGCAAGCAAACCTAGGGTAAGGACCTTCGACCGCGCCGCGACGATGTTGCCACCCGCCCCTCACCCTATATAAGAGTGATTGAGGAGGAGCTTCATGCTTTGGTTGGTAGCGTTGGTCGGTGTGGCGATCGTGTATCTGGCGGCGCGTTACAGCCGCTTCCGCAAATGGGCAGAACCCATCCTCTCCGTCGCGGTGGCAATCGCCCTGCTCTCTGCCTTCATCATCTGGATCAGCGACAATGGTGAGCGCAAAGCGCCCGCACCCGAGCCGGTGACGAAAGCCCCCGCGGTTCCGGCCACCGAAAACATCAGCCTCGACGGCATGACATTCGAACAGAGCCAGCCGGAACGAAGCTTCCGCCTGCGCGGCACGGTCACAAACAACGGCCAGACGCCGCTCGAATATTTCCGGCTTTCAGTGACGCTCGAAGACTGCCCGCAAGAGACCTGCGAGAAGATCGGCGACGACACCGCCCTGGTTCTCGCCCGCGTACCCGTCGGCCAGGCGAAACCCTTTGAAACCTTCCTCACCTTCCCGAGCCGCGAGGGCGAGAGCCTGACGGCACCGAAATGGACCTACCAGGTGCTGGAAGTCCGCGGCGCCGCCAGCCGATAGGCCACTGCATCACTCCTCAATTGGCATCGACTTGAGGAGAAGATGATGTGGCGGGTTGCAAGCTTTCCAGCGCCCTTACGCCGCCGAAGCCGGCCGCAGGGCTGAAACGATGGCGGCTGTCGTCGTCACCTCGGCGAATTCCGCCCGCAACGTCGCGACATGGGCACGATGGATTTCCCGCGCCGGGATCACGGCGCCATAACCGTCCGGCTGGTCGAAGCAGTCGCAGGCATCTTCCACCAGGATCACCCGATAACCGAGATTGGCCCCGACCCGCACGGACGTCGAGACGCACATATCCGTCGAGATACCGAAGAGCACGATCGTATCAACGCCAAGCCGGCGCAGGCGAAGGTCGAGGTCGGTGCCGATGAAGGCGGCATTGACGCTCTTGCTGACCAGCGGCTCGTCGCCGGCGGGTTCGAAGCCCGGTCGCGGTGCGTTGCCGGGAGCACCCGGACCGAGGGTGGAGCCCGGTGCAACGCTGTCGTGCCGAACATGGATGATCGGCCGGCCGGTTGCGCGCCAGGCGGCCAGCAAGGCGCGCCCGTTGTCGTCGACCTTACCATTCCAGCGTGGCGGCCAAGGAGCGGCATCAAATGCCTGCTGCATATCGATCGGGATGAGGACGGCATTGTCGGGAAGTCTCGGAATGGTCATGGCTAACGCTCCTTGGTTGCTTCAGGAAGCTAGCCGTCCTATCGTCCGGTTTCACTGGACATGATGGTGGGACGCCGGACATTTGTCCGGCTGGATGACCAGAAGGGCGACAGATTGACAGAACTCGATGAAAAGGACCGGCTGCTGGTGGCCGCCTTGCGGCAGGATTCGCGCCAGAGCCTTGTGGCGCTTGCCCGCCATGCCGGCCTGTCGCGCAGCGCCGCTCATGAGCGTCTGCGCCGGCTTGAAACGAAGGGCGTCATCGCCGGTTATACGATCCGCATCGGCATCGAGGACAAGGCGCCGGTGGTGCGCGCCCTGATCGCCGTCTCCTTCCAGCCGGGCAAAAACTGCGACCACATCGTGCCGCATCTCGCCGGCATGCCACCGGTGGTCAGTTGCTGGTCGCTCGCCGGCGAGACCGACCTGATGCTGCTGATCGAATGCGCCTCGAACGGCGATCTCGACACGATCCGCCGACAGATCTCGCTGATATCGGGCGTGGCGACGGTGCAGACGCATGTGGCGCTGCGCACCCATTTCGACCGACGGGATTGATCGCGCGGCGCCGCTGCACGACGCCAAACGTTGTATCCTTCGGCCTTCGGGCCACCACCGCGCCACAGATACCCACTTCATCCCTGTGCCTGTCACAGGGATCCAGCGACGGCGCGTCTGCGCCGTCAGTGACATTTCGTCAGATCAGGAGTTCAACGTCCCTTCACACCGCCGTTGCGGCACTGCTCGTCCCCTGTGGCAGAGCCACCGATGAAGCGATGGTCGGCCGACTGATCTCGTCGAGATACCAGTTGATGTAGCGCAGCTCGTTCTGCTCCATCGGCGCGATTGGCCCGGGCACGAAATAGTGCGAGCGCACGCCACGCGAGGTGTGTTCGATGATCGCCTTGTCCTCGTCGGTCGTTACCGTCCACAGCCAGGTGAGCTTTTCGAGGTCGTAGTCCTGCCCCTCCTCGGCCTTGCCGTCGACGAGCCAGATCAGTTCCATCTCGCAGGTACCCGCCGTCTTCGGAATGAAGCGGTAGATCATGCCGTGGTCGGGATAGCAGACGAGGAATGTCGTACCGCCGAGATGGATGGAGGTGACGCCGCCGTCGAAATCGCTGAACCGGCCCATCAGGGTGCTGAGCGGCTGGCCGTCCTTGCTGCCGGTCTTGACGCCGTCATAGAGCGCGTAGCGGAAGGCGTGGACGGTCTCCTTGCCGCCGGCCGAGCTCTGCCAATGGTCGCCGGAACCGACCTCGATGCCGAGCGCGCAGGTGCGCGCCTCCATCTTGGCGTTCAGCTCCTCGATCATGTGCAGCGGCTGTTCGAGCGCGTGCGTCTCGGAATATTCCGGATGCGCCGGACCGCAATGATAGCACTCGACATAGTTCTCGACCGCGAGCTTCCAGTTGGCATCAACAGGATAGGACTGCCGGTGCGCGACCTTGGCCCCAGCCCAGCCATATTGGCCGCAGGTGGCGTGCAGGAGGTTCTCGACCTCGGTGAAATCGAGCGGCTGTTCGGCAAAGCAGATGAAGATCAGCCCCTCGACCACGCGGACGTGCAGCTTCTTCAGCCCATGATCCTCGCGCTTGAAATCCTTCGGCATCAGCCGCGCCGCCTTCAGCGCGCCGTCATTGCCATAGGTCCAGGCGTGATAGGGACAGACGAAGGCGCGGGCATTGCCCTTGTCCTTGGTGCAGACCTCGGCGCCGCGATGGCGGCAGACATTCAGCATCGCATGGATCGCGCCGGTGGCGGTGCGGGTGACGATCACTTGCTCGGAGGCCATGCGAAAGACTTCGAAATCATTGGGGTTCGGGATCACGCTTTCATGCGCGACGCAGTGCCAATGGCGGCGAAACACCCGGTCGAGATCGCGCTCGTAGATGTCCTCGTCGTGGTAGAAGGCCCGGACCAGCCCATGGCCCGGCCGATGCATCGCGACCAGTTGATCGATGCGGTCGCCCGCGACAGTCGTATTGGAAAGGTCCGATGCGAACATGGCCCTGAACTCCCGAAAGAAGAACCGGAAGAACCGCGTTCCGGCGCGCGCATGCTATTTCGCGTCTGTCTGAGGCGGCGCCCCTCACCCTGACCCTCTCCCCGCACGCGGGGAGAGGGAAAGCCAGCCGCCGCGCGCTGCCTCACCCAAGGAAGTAGTCCGCCGAGAGCGCCACACGTCTCCTTCTCCCCGTCAAACGGGGAGAAGGTGGCCGGCAGGCCGGATGAGGGGCACCCTCCAAAACGTCGCTCGCTACATCCTCACCCGCTCGGAACGTGGATCGTACATCGCCTTCAGCGACGCCTCCGCCTTCACCCGCGTGCCGGCGATCTCGATCTCGAAGCTTGAGCCGAGCACGTCGGCGTCGCTCTCGCCTTCCGACGGAACGTAGCCAAGGCCGATGGCGCCGCCGAGATGGTGGCCGTAATTGCCTGAGGTGATGGTGCCGACGATCTTGCCGTCGCGCACGATCGCCTCGTTGTGGAAGATGAGCGGCTCCGGATCGGCCAGTCGGAATTGTACCAGCCGGCGCGAAAGCCCGCGATTGTGCTTGGCGAGCACCGCCTCGCGGCCGATGAAATCGCCCTTGTCGGGTTTGACCGCAAAGCCGAGCCCGGCTTCGAGCACATGGTCCTCGTCGGTGATATCGTGGCCGAAATGGCGGAAGGCCTTTTCGATGCGGCAGCTGTCGAGCGTGTGCATGCCGCAGAGCTTCAACCCGACATCCTGGCCCGCCGCCTCCAGCGCCTCGAACACATGCGCCGCCTGATCGGTCGAGACATAGAGCTCCCAGCCGAGTTCACCGACATAGGTGACACGGTGGGCACGGGCGAGCCCCATGCCGATTTCGATTTCACGCGCTGTGCCGAAGGGATGCGCCGCATTCGAAAAATCGTTTGGGCTTACCTTCTGCATCAGGTCGCGCGCCTTCGGCCCCATGACGCAGAGCACGCTTTCGCCGGCGCCGACGTCGGTGATGACGACGAACTCATCGCGCACATGCTTGCGCAGCCAGGCAAGGTCGCGTTGAAGCGTGGCGCCCGGCACCACCAGCAGGAACGCGGTTTCCGAAAGTCGCGTGACCGTCAGGTCGCTTTCGATGCCGCCGCGGCCGTTGAGCATCTGGGTGTAGACGATACGCCCAGCCTCGACATTCATCTCGTTGGCGCAAAGCCGCTGCAGGAAGGCAAGCGCATCGCGCCCCTCCACCCGGATCTTGCCGAAGGAGGTCATGTCGAACAGGCCGACGCCGTTTCGCACCGCCAGGTGCTCGGCCTTCTGGTTCTCGAACCAGTTCTGCCGTTTCCAGGAATAGCGGTATTCGCGCTCCTGGCCGTCATTCGCAAACCAGTTGGCGCGCTCCCAGCCGGCGACTTCGCCGAAGACCGCCCCGCGCGCTTTCAGGTGTTCGTGCAGCGGCGAGCGGCGGACGCCGCGGGCCGTTGCCATCTGGCGATAGGGAAAGTGGTCGGCATAAAGCAGGCCGAGCGTTTCGGAGACACGGTCCTTGAGGTAGGCGCGGTTCTTCTGGAACGGTTGCGCCCGACGGATATCGACCTCCCAGAGATCGAAGGGCGGCTCGCCGTCGTTCATCCACTGCGCCAGCGCCATGCCGGCGCCGCCGGAAGAGACGATGCCGATCGAGTTGTAGCCGGCGGCGACCCAATAGCCCTTCACCTCCGGCGCCTCGCCGAGATAATAGCGGTCGTCGGGCGTAAAGCTCTCCGGTCCGTTGAAGAAGGTATGGATGCCCGCCGTCTCCAGCATCGGCATGCGATTAACAGCCATCTCGAGGATCGGCGAGAAATGGTCGAAATCGTCGGGCAACTGGTCGAAGCAGAAATCCTCGCGGATGCCGTCCATGCCCCAGGGCTTGGCCCTGAGCTCGAAGGCGCCGACCAGCATCTTGCCGGCATCCTCCTTGTAGTAGGTGCATTCATCCGGCACGCGCAGCACCGGCAGGCGGGTCAATCCCGGGATCGCCTCGGTGACAATGTAGAAATGCTCGCAGGCGTGCAGCGGAACGGTGACCCCGGTCTGGCGCGCGAACTCCCTGCCCCACATGCCGGCGCAGTTGACGACATTGTCGGTCTCGATCGTATAGCTCTCGCCGTTCTGCTCGCAGGTCACGCCCATCACCCGGCCGTCCTTCTTCAGAACCGAGGTCACCTTGACGCCTTCGATGATCGTCGCGCCGTTCTGGCGGGCACCCTTGGCAAGCGCCATCGCGATGTTGGCCGGGTCGCACTGGCCGTCGAGCGGCAGATGCACCGCCGCCTTAACATCCGAGGTGTTGAGGTGCGGATACATCGCCTTGACCTCGTCGGGCGTGATCTCACGCACATCGACGTTGAAGGCACGCGCCAGCGATGCCTGGCGGTAGATTTCCTCCTTGCGCTCCTCCGTCAGCGCCACGGTGATTGAACCGTTCTGGCGCATGCCGGTCGAGATGCCGGTTTCAGCCTCCAGCTTGACGTAGAGGTCGGCCGAGTATTTCGCGAGCCGCGTCATGTTCTGCGAGGCGCGCAACTGGCCGATCAGGCCGGCGGCATGCCAGGTCGTGCCCGATGTCAGTTGCTTGCGTTCGAGCAGCACCACGTCGGTCCAGCCGAGCTTGGCGAGGTGATAGGCGACCGAACAGCCGGAGACGCCACCGCCGATGATGACTGCCCGGGCTTTCGAGGGGATCGGCTTCGTCATGCGCGCAGTCTTTCATTGGAGGGATCCCAGAGCGGCTGGTCGGCCTCGACGGTCGCCTTGAAGCGATCGCCGAAAATCTCGACCTCGATCTCGTTGCCGGGCACGGCAAGGTCAGCACGCAGCATGCCGAGCGCGATCGACTTGCCGACGCGATAACCCCAGTTGCCCGACGTCGTTTCGCCCACCACCTGGCCATCCGACCAGAGCGTCGACATGTAGGGCGCGTCGCAGCCGTCGGCGGCGACCGTCAGGGTGACGAAACGCTTGCTGACGCCCTGCTGTTTCTCGCGCTCCAGCGCCGCCTTGCCCTTGAAGCCCGGCTTCGCCCAGTCGACGAAGCGCTCCAGCCCGCCCTGCAGGACGGTGTAGTCGGTCGAAAGATCGCCCTTCCAGGCGCGGTAGCCCTTCTCGATGCGCAGGCTGTCGAGCGCCTCCATGCCGAAGGGTTTGAGGCCATGTTTCTCACCGGCAGCCCAGACTGCGTCGAAGATGACGGCGGTATCGTCCACCTTGGTATGGATCTCCCAGCCGAGTTCGCCGGCAAAGGAGACGCGCACCAGCTGGCAATAGCGTCCGGCGATTTGCGCCGTCTGGTGGGTGAGCCAGCCCTTGGCGAGATCGGCATCGCTGACCTCGGCGAGGATGGCGCGCGATTTCGGCCCGGTGAGGATCTGGCAGGCAAACTGGGTCGTCACGTCGTCAAGCGTGAAGGCGGCGTCGTCAGGCAGATGTTTGCGCAGCCATTCGAGATCGTGCCATTGCGCCGTTGCCGCCGTGATCAGGAAGAAGAAATCCTCGTCCAGCATCATGACGGACATTTCCGTGACGATGCGGCCCTTGTCGTCGGAGAAATAGGCAAGGCCGATGCGGCCGGGCTTCGGCACGCGGCCGGTGATCAGACCCGAGAGCCACTCGGTCGCCCCCTCGCCCTTCACCCGGAAGCGCGAGAAGCCCGGCAGGTCGAGAATGCCGGCGGCATCGCGCACGGCGAGGCATTCTTCCTCGATGCGCTTCGCCCAGGGCCCTGCCCGGCCCCAGGTCTGCGTTGCTTCTTCAGAGGTGTCGTCACCTGAATTGGCATACCACATCGCCCGTTCCCAGCCGTTATAGGGCTTGAACTGCGCGCCGAGTGCGGCGATCCGGTCGTGGATCGGCGACAGCTTCTTACCGCGGCCGGCCGCCCAATAGTGCTTCGGGAAATGCATCGCATATTCGTGGCCGTAGATCTCCATGCCCTTGGCGATGCAATAGTCCTGGTCCGTATAGTCGGTGTAGCGGCGCGGATCGCAGGACCACATGTCCCATTCCGTCTGGCCCTCGGTGATCCATTCGGCCAGCACCTTGCCGGCGCCGCCGGCCTGGCAGATGCCGAAGGTGAAGACGCAGGCCTCGAAGGCATTCGGCACGCCCGGCATCGGCCCGATCAGCGGATTGCCATCCGGCGCATAGGGGATCGGGCCGTTGATGATCCGCGACAGCCCCGCCGTTCCGAGGATCGGCACGCGCTCGACGGCGTCGTTCAGGTACCATTCCAGCCGATCGAGATCATCGGGAAAGAGCTGGAACGAAAAGTCCTCGGGCATCGGGTCGTCGGGCGTCGTCCAATGCGCCCGGCAGTTGCGCTCATAGGGCCCGAGGTTCATGCCGTTCTTCTCCTGGCGGAGATAGTAGGAGCTGTCGACATCGCGCAGCAGCGGCAGCTTGTGGCCGACCTCCTTCGACCAGGCGGCCAGCTCCGGGATTTCGTCGAACAGGATATATTGATGACTCATCACCATCATCGGCACGTCACGGCCGAACATCTTGCCGACCTCGCGGGCATAATAGCCGGCGGCATTGACGACGTATTCGCAGCGGATTTCGCCCTGCGGCGTCGAGATCACCCATTCGTCGTTTTCGCGGCGCGCCGCCGTGACGGGACAGAAGCGGATGATTTTAGCGCCCATATCACGCGCGCCCTTGGCCAGCGCCTGCGTCAGCTGCGCCGGGTCGATGTCGCCGTCATAGGGATCGTAAAGCGCGCCGGTGAGCTCATGGGTTTCGAGAAACGGATAGCGGCTGCGCATCTCGTCGGGCGACAGGATGTCGAGATCCATGCCCTGGTAGCGGCCCATGCCGACGACGCGCTTGAACTCCTGCAGCCGCTCCTTGGAGTGGCCGAGCCGGATAGAGCCGGTGACGTGGTAGTTCATGGGATAATCGACGAGCGCACCGAGGTCGCGGTAAAGCGATGCGGAGTAGCGCTGCATGTTCATGATCGACCAGGACGACGAAAACGTCGGCACGTTGCCGGCCGCATGCCAGGTCGATCCCGCCGTCAGCTCGTTCTTTTCCAGAAGCACGCAGTCGGTCCAGCCGGCCTTGGCAAGATGGTAGAGCGAAGAAGCGCCGATCGCTCCCCCACCGATGATCACGACTCGCGCGTGAGACGGCAAATTCGACATGCACTGTTCCCTCGTTTTGCCGGAATTCTTGCCGTTGAAACGGAGCGCCATCAAGCGATGGAAACAGGCTTTATTGATCGATGAATTCGATTAGATTGAAGGAACATGCGAAACCGGATGGGAAGCCGATGCAAGTGGATCTGATCGAGACGTTCCTGGACCTGATGGAGACGCGCTCCTTCAACCGCACCGCCGAGCGGCTGAACATCACCCAATCCACCGTTTCCCACCGGGTCAAGGCGCTGGAGGCACAGTTCAACCGCAAACTCTTTACCCGCAACAAGGGTGGGACGGTGCCGACAGCGGCCGGGCTGCGGTTTCTGGATTATGCAAAAGCGCTGCAAAACCAGTGGCATGAGGCAACCCGCGCCGTCACCAACGCCGGCGCGCTGGAGCGCTCGATGCGGCTTGGCATCCAGCACGACCTGGCCGAAGCCTTTGCCGGCGAATGGCTCTCCGCTATCCGCAGCGAGCTGCCGACGACCGAGTTCTACATGGAGGCCGACTATTCCAACCAGATGAACCGGGATCTCAGCGCCGGCGAACTCGACCTCGCCATGCTCTATACTCCGCATTATCTGCCCGATCTGCACTATGAAAGGATCGGCGATCTGCATTACACGATGGTGAGCACGGGTGCCGCCGCCTTGTCAGATATCAGGATCGAGACCTATATCCAGGCGATCTATTCGCCCGCCTTCGATCGCGCCCACCGGCTGGCCTTGCCGCATCTCTCCGCGGCACCGGTGGCAACCGGCCAGAACCTGGCGATCACCATGCTGCTGCATTCGCTCGGTGGTGCCGCCTATGTCACCACGGCAACGGCGAGGCGGCTGACGCAATCCGGCCGCGCCGCCCTTGTCGCCGACGCGCCGGTGATCGCACAGACGGTCTATGCCGCCACCAGCCTGCGCACCCGCCACGCCCACCAGCACCGCAAGATCATCGGCGCGATGCAGGCGCTGCTTTCCGCAGATGAGGAAGGCGCTGGCTGACGCGACCAATGCATGTCGCCCGAAAGTGTGCAGCGGTTTCGGGACAACGACATGCATAGGAATAAGAGCCTAAAGCAAGTCGCTTACGAGCGACTTGCCTAGGCCATGCGGCGCTGGATCAGCCGCTGCAGGAACATCAGGATGGAGACGATCGCGAGATAGTAGACGAGCGCTGCCGAATACCATTCGACGAAACGAAAGCTCGACGCAATCGCGTCGTTGACGACGGCCATGATCTCGCGCATCGAAATCACATAGGCAAGCGACGTCAGCTTGATCAGGTTGATGAACTCGTTGACGAGCACCGGCATGACGATGCGCAGCGCCTGCGGCAGGATCACGAGAAAGAAAGTCTGCAGCCGGTTGAGCCCGAGCGCGCGGGCGGCATCCGTCTGTCCCTGGCCGATCGCCGCCAGCGCCCCGCGCATCGCTTCGGCCATGTAGGCGGTCGTGACCAGCGTGAAAGCGATGAAGGCGGCGGCAAAGGGTGTGTACCAGGGCGCCCGCGTCAGGCCTGGAAAGAGCTGCGGCGCGCCGTTCCAAACGATCAGCAGCACGAGGATCAGCGGCGCCGAGCGAAACAGCCAGACATAGATCTGGGCCGCCGTGCGGCGCACCGTCGCCATCGAGTTCAAGGCGACGGCAAGCGGCAGGCAGAGCAGGAACGAGGCGATCTGGACCAGGATGGACAGCAGGACGGCGATGGCCGCGCCCTGCAGCATGACCGGCATACTCAGGGCATCCAGAAACAGTTTCGTATCGAAGTTCATGCCCTGCCCACTTCCCTAGATTAAGTTAGAGCGGGATGCGGGCGGAAAACCGCACACACTTTTCCTCATCCCGCTCTCAAGCATCAACGGTCGTAATCGACGTCGAACAGCGCCGGATCGAGGCCGTACTTCTTGGCGAGCCCACCAAAGAAACCCTGTTCCTTCAAGGTGTTCAGCCCCGCCTTGACCGCGGCGGCATCGCTGCCTTGGCGGCGACTGTAGATTCCGTAGGTGAAGTCCGACGCCCAGGTGTAGGGAAGCTGCAGTTCTCCGTCGGAGCGCGAGGCGCGGTAGGCGCCTTCGGCCTCTTCGGTCACCGTCGCATCGACGCGACCGACGAGGACCTGCTGGTAGGCCGCCTGCTGGGTCGGATATTCCTGCACCTCGACCGGCGGCAGGCCCTTTGCGATCAACGCCTTGTTCAGGGGCTCGATCCGCTCCTCCTTGTAGTAGGCGCCGGCTTCAAGCGCGATCACCTTGCCGCTCAGATCCTCCGGCGCCTTGATCGTGTCGCTGCCGGCCTTGGTTACCATCGCGGTGGCCGATTTCATGTAGGACACGCCGTCATAGGTCTCGCGGCGCTTGGCGTTAATGTAGATGCCGCTGACGATCATGTCGCAGCGCCCGGCACCGAGCGTCGGCAAGAGGCCGGCAAACTCCGTGACGGTATAATTGACCTTGGCATTCCAGAGACCGGCGAGCGCCTCCACGATCTCGATATCGATGCCGGTCGGGGTCGCATCGGCCGGGCTTTCCTTGAACGTGAGCGGCGGAAAGGCCGCGGTGGTGCACACGCCGATGTCGCCATCGTTAGCGAATGCCGGCGGTTCGGCGTGAGCAAATCCCGCCGACAGCAGGATGGTCCCGAGAAGGGTTGCATGCGATGCCAGTCTGATCATCTCTATTCCCCTCATTGAGTTGGTGAAACGCGCACGACGATGTCGCCATAGGTCTGGCTGTCGAAGGCGGGAAGGATAAGCGAGTCCACGAACCCGTCGCGCCGTGCCGTCAGCACGTATTGCATCATCGACGCGTTGTCCGGCATCTCGAAAACCTGGACGAAATCATAGGTTCCGAGCGTGGCGTAGAAGGCGACCGAGCGGCCGCCGAGTGAGGAGACGCGGTCTTCGCTCACCTTGCGCCGCGCGCCGCTGTCGGCAAGTTCGGCCAGTCCCTTGGCCGTCAGTTTCATCAGCGAGATATATCTTTGCATGGGGCATCATTCCGTTGAAACGGTTGGCATAAGAACCGGCGGTGTAGTGGTGGTGTCGGTGTTAGCGGCTGGCTTTTGCCAGGCCGGCGATGACGGCGTCGCTGGTCGAGACGGTGCCGAAGACGCCGTTCTCGATCGAGATCATGTTGATCGCCGCCTCATGCGCCCATTGCTCGCCGCTGGCGCAGCAATCCGAAATCGTCAGGCACTGGAAATTGCGGTCGCAAGCCTCGCGCAGCGTCGTGTGCACGCAGACGTCGGTGGTGCAGCCGGTAAACAGCATATGGGTGATGCCCTGCGCCCTCAGCACATGCTCGAGATCCGTATAGGTGAATGAGCTGTTGCAGGTCTTGTCGATGATGACGTCAGTGTCAGCGACATCGAGTTCGGGCAGCAGCTGAAAGCCGGGGCTCGAGCGCAGCAGAACTTGGGTATTTTCCAGGCCTGAGCGCTTGCGGCGCCATTTCTCGTAGGGCGTCATGTCGGCGAGGTCGGCGCGGTAGCCCTGGCGAGTATGGATGATCAGGCATCCGGCTTGCCGTGCGGCTGATATGACGCGGTTGACCGCAGGCACGATGGCTGCGAGCGGCGCCGGATCATAGCCCATCGAAGCGAAGTAGCCGTTGGGCGAGCAGAAGTCGATCTGAAGGTCGATCACCATCAGCGCGGTCTGTGACGGAACCAGATTGCCGTCATAAGGAAAATCAAATGGTTGCGCTGCGATCATGGTGTATCTCCCTCTCTCCGACCCGATTCATAGGAGCAAAGATCGATTGGGAATAGCGATTTTTTGTGCTTGATATTGTCTAGTTTGGCTAAACGATTGCAGTTCCAACCCCAACGCAATCAGCGGCAGGTCAGGCTCGGAGGTAGAATGAAGGCGCTGCATTTCCTGCCCTATCTGAGGGCTTTCGAAGCCGTCGCCCGGATCGGGTCGGTGCGCCAGGCAGCCGACGAGCTCGGCCTCAGCCCGGGTGCCGTATCGCTGCAACTGCGCCGGCTTTCTGAGACGACAGGGCTGACGCTTCTGGAAAAGTCGGGCCGCAACATCCGCCTGACCGCAGCCGGGCGCGACTTCGCCCAGACCGTCTCCCATGCCATCGGCAATCTCGCCGTTGCAGTCGAGAACGGTGCCGAGCGGCAGCTCGAAAACCACCGGAAAAAGCTGACGGTCGCTCTGCCGCCGGCGCTGGCGATCGCCTGGATGGCCGGCCTCCTGGTGCAGTTCGCCGATACGCGCGGTCTCACCGATCTCACCATGCGCAGTTGTATCCGCGCAAGCGACGTGCTCTGGGACGATGTCGATCTGGCCATCGTCTACGACAATCCGCCCTTCGACCGCCTGTGGTGGCAGGTGGTCAGCGACGTCAAGCTCAGGACCATATGCTCGCCGCTCCTGTTCCCGCGGCTGGAAGGCTCGCACCGTGACAGGAAGCTGCGCGACGTCACATTGCTGCACGAGGATGACGGCCGGGAATGGACACGCTGGTCGGCCGCCGCGCGCATTTCGCTCGAAGGCAGCCGCAGCGTCCGGGTGCCCTCGGTCGCCGTCGCCGTGGCATCGGCCCTGCAGGGACAGGGCATCGCGCTCGTCTCGGATGTGCTGACCCGCTCCTACCTGCAGGAGGGCCGGCTGATCCAGCCGTTCCCGACGGCCATACCGGCATCAGCGGGATACTATCTCCTCTGCCCGACGGAAAAGGCCGAGGAGCCGCTGATCCAGGCGCTGGCCCATCAGATCGCCGTCCATCTGCGCGGCGACTGACGCGGCCATTTCCGATCAGTAGCGCCCCTTGAGCAGCGCCTTCAGCCGGGCGGCATCGTCCGCCGTCACGCCGGGCGGGTCGACCACCTGCATCCACGCGTCGATATAGTGCTCGGGCGCATAGACATGGCCGTAGCCGATCGGTGTCGTCGTGCCCATCGCCATGTCGGCCAGCAGCTGGAACATCGTCACCACGGGGAACCAGGTAAGGTCGGGTGAAACGTCGTGACCGCGCGGCGCCTTCATCCAGTCCGGCTCGCGGAAGAAGGAGTGCGCATCGAAGAAGGTGATCGGGTCGCTGGCATATTGCAGGTAGACGATACGGACATTGCCCCATTCTGCACCCGGGATATCAAGCGCATTCTCCTGGCCGGTGAAGCGGATGACAGAGCCGTCGCGATAGAGCGGGCGCCATTCCGGCGAACCCGGATTGCGGTTGCGGGTGATCTGCAGCCATGTCTTGGTCGGGAACGGCGAGCCGACCCAGAGCGCGCCCTGGAACGGATCGCTGATGATGTCGAACGGGTCGACCGAACCTTGCGAATTCATCGAGCCCAGGCTGAGGCCGTAGAGATAGAGCTTGGGCCTCTTGTCCCGGGGCAGTGTCGTCCAGTACCCATAGACCGCGTCGAACAGCGCATCGGCGGTCTCGGCGCCATATTCCGGCTCGACCAGCAGCGACAGCCAACTCGTCAGGTAGGAATACTGCACCGCGACGCTGGCGACGTCGCCCTTCAGCAGGTATTCGAGGGAGTCGATACCCGGCGGATCGATCCAGCCGGTGCCGGTCGGCACGATGATCATCAGATTGGTTCGCTCGAACCCGCCGACACGCTTCAACTCTTCGAGCGCGAGTCTGGCCCGCTCCTTGGCTGTCTCGGCCGAATTGAGCCCGGCATAGACGCGAAGCGGTTCCTTCGCCTCGCCGCTGAAGAAGGCGCCGATATCCTTGGCGCTCGGCCCTGAGGCGATGAACTGGCGTCCCTGCCTGCCGAGTTCGTCCCAGGTCATCAGCGACGTGCTGCTGCCGGTTTTCGTCGGGTCGGTCGGCGGCGCCACGTCCGGGTCGATCAGCGCGTCGAGCCGTTGGAACGAGCTGTCGGCCGCATGCAGAGCGTAGCGGAAGATCACCCCGTCAACAGCCGACCAGAAGAGAGCGATGGCCGCGGCAATGGCTGCGAGCTTTGCCAGCGGCCGCGTCAACACATATTCGAAGCGTCGGGCGAGAAAGCGGAACGTCAGCCGGAACAGGCGCGCCAACAGGACGATGACGATGAAAACGACAGCGGCAATGAGGCCAAGCTTGAAGGGCTCGGCGCTCTCGACGCGATCGAGCCCCATGATCGTGCGCACCGTGTTTTGCCATTCGGCAGTGCGCCAAAGGAAGGTGAGCACGACAAGGCTGCAGCCGAGCGCGGCAAGCAGCTTCACGATCAGGCCTGTCCTCTCCCGCACATCCGGCAGCTCGAGATAGGACCACAGCCACCGCAAGAACACGCCGATGGCATAGCCCGCAGACAGCGATAGCCCTGAAATGACCGCCTGGATGACATAGGGGCGCGGGATGAGGCTCGGCGTCAGCGATGCGGCGAAGAACAGCACCCCGACGATCAGGCCCGTCGTCGAAAACGACGCCCAAAGCCCGGACACGAACTGAGGAACGGGCCACTTCGCCCTGCGCAGACCCGTCTCTTGAAGGTGATCCACTGGCTGGCTCCTTGTTCACGGTCGTTCGTCGGGCGCGCCCTCTTCAATTGGGGCGTGTCCCGCTTGATAGCCGCCCGTCACCCCGGCGGCAACCTGGCATTGGCCGTGCAGCTGCCCCGCGGCGGAACCCGTTGCAAGTGGCGGGCGCGGATCAGCTCTTCTGGAAGGCCAGATGAACGCCCAGCCCGACGAGCCCACCCCCGCCGACCCGTTGCATGGCGCGCTGCGCCATGCTCGAACGCCTGAGCCGGGCGATCAGCACGCCCGCCAGGATGACGCAGGCAATATCGGCCGAAGAAAACATCAGATTGACGATCGTGCCGAGGATGACGAACTGCAGCCAGACCGGAAACGCCGCGGATGCATCGATGAACTGCGGCAGGAAGGCCACGAAAAAGATTGCCGTCTTGGGGTTCAGCACTTCGACGGTGATGCTTTCGAAGAAGGCGCGCCGGCCGGATTTCGCCTCGATTCCGGGCAAGTCGCCCGTCCCTTGCGCCTTGGCGCGAAACAGCGAAATCCCGAGCCAGACGAGATAGGCGGCACCGGCGAACTTGACGATCATGTAGAGCACCGGCACCGCATGAAACAGCACGGAGAGCCCGGCAGCGGCCGCAAAAACATGCACATAACCGCCGAGGTGGATGCCGAGCGTCGCCATCAATCCGGACCAGCGGCCACGCGCCATCGTCTGCGCCGCCGCATAGAGCATCGCGGGGCCGGGGATATAGGCGAAGATCACCGTGGTCGCGAGGAAGGCCAACAGCAGTTCCATAGACGGCATCGATGTGCTCCCAAGGGGTCGGATGGTGCGGAATAGAGAGCAATAGACAATGCCTGCGCTTTCTTGGCAAGGCGAGATCGGCTCCTACCCACACGCGGACATTGCGGGCCGGCCCTGTCACGCCCACCTGGAATGCGGGGCGTCTCCCAGTCGAGGGCGACCGACGCGCGGGCCGCCACGTCGCCTCCCATAGTTGTCCCGTCACTTGTTGCAAGCCGAAGACGTGCAGCGCCGGGCGGTTCATCGTCCTCCATACCACCCGCCTAGCTGCGTTCCGCTTCACGCGCGGGTCACCTCGACAGGTGTCTTCATGATGATTTCACGGTGCGGGAACGGGATCGAAATGCCAGCCGCCTTGAACGCATCCCATAGGGCCATGAGCACTTGACCGCGAATATTCGTCAGCCCGTTGCTCGGATCGGAAATCCAGAACCTCAATTTGAAATCGAGCGATGATGCACCGAAACCGGTCATCCAGCAGACCGGCCGGGCATAGGTGCTGGCAACCCGCGGTATAGATGCGGCGGTCTCGATGGCGATGCGCGCGACCTCGTGCGGATCGCTGTCATAGGACGTTCCGAAGTTGATCTCGATGCGAACATAGTCGCTGGAAAACGACCAGTTCACGACCTGTTGCGAAATGAAGTCCTCGTTTGGGATGAGGTACTCCTTGCCGTCTCTCGTGATCACCGAGACGAACCGGGAACGCAGGTCGCGGACCGAGCCGAAGGTATCGCCGAGCGTAATCGTGTCGCCCGGTTTGATGGATTTGTCGAGCAGGATGATGATCCCCGAGATGAAATTGGAGACCACCTTCTGCAGGCCAAAGCCGATACCGACGCCGACGGCACCCGAAAAAATCGTCAATGCGGTCAAGTCGACGCCGGTCGCGTTCAGGGCGATAACGCCCGCGAAGCCGATCAGTCCGATCTTGACCAATTTGCTGATGAGAACCTTGAAGGACGGCGTGAGATCCGCGGATCTCTGTATCCAATGCGCCGAGACGTTGCCGACCAGAACGGCCAGCCAGATCAGCGCAAAGGAAAGGATGATGGCCTTCAAGACAAGCAACAGCGAAAGGCGAACCGCGCCGAGATTAAACGCTACACCATCAAGCGTCGTCAGGATCACACGATCCAGCCCAACCGCATAGGCAGCAAAGTAGGTCCAACCAGTGACGGCAACAACACGCGCCAGCGTCTGATTTCTGATGATGCGCGTGAGGACCGAGATGACGAACCACGCCGCTGCAAGCGTAAGCGCGGTGGCCACCAGCCATCGGTACGAAGGCCACCCAAAGCGCAACAGCATCGCATCGGCGATCCATAGCCATACAATCAGGAACAGCCACCGCAGCCGCCGCATGAAAGCGATGATGACGCGTAGCAGGTCCGGATTGCCCTTGATCGTGCGTGCGCGGGCTTCGACTACCGGCTCTATCCGTCTTGCCAGAAGGCCGCAAAGCACGTAGCCGGCGACAATCAGGGCAAGTTGAAAGAACGTCCACTCGTTGAGAAGGACGGTCCGCATCCAGGAACCGACGGCGTCGAACGCTTCTACGAAATCCATCGCCTTTCTCCGCGAGCGCCACGCGTCCATCTGAGCGCACGAGAGCGGGATGCGGAAACGTGGGTTTCCGCCCGCATCCCGCCTTGACGCATTAGAATCGATCACGTTTATAATCTTGGTCGATCGACCGAGAATCATTGTGATTAGGGACGCTCTCTTTGAATCTAGAGCATCCTTTGCACTTTCAAAGCCGCCGCCCGAAACCCTGATGCCGTAGCGTCGGAATCCATTGATTTCAGGCGTCGCGCGAGACGGATTTCATCTCCCCAAAAGCGGATCATGACAGAAAATACGAAATGCCTTCAAAGCTTTAGGACACCGGCAAAGGCGACCTCCGCCATATAGATCAGTCCGCTAGATCCGCCGCTCCTTGATCGTGTTCATGACGAAGCTCGTCTCGATCGAGGCCACGCATTTGAGCCGGGCGATCTTCTCCTTGATGAAACGCTCGTATTGCTCGAGCCCGGCACTCATCACCTTCAGCACGTAATCGCGCGAGCCGGTGACGAGGTGGCATTCGAGCACTTCGTCCCAGCCGCGGATCGCCTGCTCGAACATGACGATCTCGTCCTCGTGCTGGCGACTGAGCCGGACGGTCGCGATCGCCGTCATCGTCCAGCCCTCCACCGCCGGGTCGATCAGCGCGGTATAGCCGCGGATGACGCCGGTTTCCTCCAGCCGCCGCAGCCGCCGCAGGCAGGGCGAAGCCGACAGCCCGACGCGCTCTGCCAGGTCGTTGTTGGTGATGCGCGCGTCGGCCAGCAATTCCTTCAGAATTCGGCGGTCTGTTTCGTCGGCAATTTTCTGCGTCATATTTTCCTGATCCCGGCAATTCTTTGCGCAACTCAAGGGCATGTGATCGCAAATAGCAAGGATCGGTCCAAGCATCTGATATAATTTGCCTGTCAGCCGCACCCGTTTCGCTTCAGGAGAAAAGCCATGACCGCGCCGCACCCCTCCAAGACCCATATCGGAAACCACAAGCTGCATCCCGAAACCCTGATGCTGAACTATGGCTACGATCCAGAACTGTCGGAGGGGGCCGTCAAGCCGCCGGTATTCCTGACCTCCACCTTCGTATTTCGCTCGGCGGAAGAAGGCCGTGACTTCTTCGATTTCGTCTCCGGCCGCCGCGAGCCGCCGGCAGGTGTGGGCGCCGGCCTCGTCTATTCGCGCTTCAACCACCCGAACAGCGAGATCGTCGAGGATCGCCTCGCCGTCTATGAGCGCACGGAAAGCTGCGTGCTGTTTTCCTCCGGCATGTCGGCGATCGCAACGACGCTGCTCGCCTTCGTGAAGCCCGGCGACGCGGTGCTGCATAGCCAGCCGCTCTATGGCGGCACGGAGACGCTGCTGGCGAAAACCTTCCTCAATCTCGGCGTCTCGGCCGTCGGCTTTGCCGATGGCGTCAACGAGGCCGCGGTGACCGCTGCCGCCGAAGAGGCGATGGCCAAGGGCCGCGTCTCGGTGATCCTTATCGAAACGCCGGCCAATCCGACCAACAGCCTCGTCGACGTCGCCATGATCCGCCGCGTCGCCGACGCAATCGGCGCCAGGCAGGGGCATACGCCGGTGATCGCCTGCGACAACACCCTGCTCGGCCCGGTCTTCCAGCGACCGATCGAGCACGGCGCCGATATCTCGCTCTATTCGCTGACCAAATATGTCGGCGGCCACTCCGACCTGATCGCCGGCGCCGCACTCGGCTCGAAGGCGGTGATGAAGCAGGTGAAGGCGCTGCGCGGCGCCATCGGCACGCAGCTCGACCCGCATTCGTGCTGGATGCTCGGCCGTTCGCTCGAAACCCTATCGGTGCGTATGAACAAGGCCAACGACAATGCCCGCATCGTCGCCGAGTTCCTGCGCGACCATCCCAAGGTCGAGCGCATCCATTACCTGCCCTTCCACGACGAAGCCTCACCGCTCGGCAAGGCCTATGCGGCACAGTGCACCGGCGCCGGCTCGACCTTCTCGTTCGACATCACCGGCGGCCAGGAGGCGGCCTTCCGCTTCCTGAACGCGCTGCAGATCTTCAAGCTCGCCGTCAGCCTTGGCGGCACGGAATCGCTGGCTAGCCACCCGGCGGCGATGACCCATTCCGGCGTGCCGATTGATGTGCGCCGCCGCATCGGCGTTCTCGACACGACGATCCGGCTTTCGATCGGCATCGAACATCCGGACGATCTGGTCGCCGACCTCACCAACGCGCTGACGCTGGCCTAATACTAGAAGATTGGCCGCCGATCCCTTCGGCGGCCGGTCTTTTCAATGGGACAGGATATTGATCACATTGCCGAACGGGTCGCGCAGATAGAAACGCCGGACGCCCCAGGGCTCGTCGGTGATGTCATAGACGATCGTCACGCCCCTTGCCCGGGCTTGGGCATAGACCGCGTCGGCATCGTCCACCTCGATCGAAAGCACCGGCACCGGCGTGTCGGACCCGCCTTGGCTCGCCACGCTGACCTGCGGCATCGCCGCCTGCCCCTCCGCCGCAAACGTCAGGATCCAGCCGTGATCCATCACCACCTGGAGCCCGAGCAGATCGGCGTAAAAGGCGTGCGCGGCTCGCGGATCTGGCGCGTATAGATTGGACACGATGCGTTTGACTGCCATGTCGTCCTCCCGGTTTTCTTGGGATGCAATCTGTATCGCGGCACCGATTTTGCCAAGAGTGCTGGCGCCTATGCAGACCGGGGCGGCCCGGTCCGGATCGCCGTTTCAACGAGGTACTGAAGCCTGCGATTTCCGGCCACCGCTGCTGCTGGCGCGAAGTCTCCGGAAAAGCCGTGACGTCCTCCCCCGTAGCAAGCGGGCCAAACAGACAGACGAGCCGGTCAGTTGCAGTTGGGTCCGGTCGACGAGACTGCGGCCGTCGCGATCGCCCCGACCGAGATGACGTCATCGACGTCGCCCTGCGGAAGCTCGGTCGCGTAGGAGCAGCGCTCCAGCCTATGGCCGGCATGGTCCTGCATCACCACCGAGTGACGGCAGTCCTGACAGCAGAAATCCGCGGTCAGCGGGCAACCGCCGCCACACGAACCAGCGTCGCTGCCGCCTTGCCCGCGCTCTCCATGTAGCTTGCATCCCGGTGCAGAAGGACGACCGCAAAACTGCCGTCGAGCAGCAGCAGCATCTGGCGCGCCAGTTCGCCTGCATCATCGATGCCTGCCTCGGAGAACACCTGCATCAACCAGGCTTCGAATTTCTTCTTGTGCGCAGCCCCGATGCGGATCGCCGGATGGCCGGGCATGTTGGCAAGCTCGGCCGAGGTGCGCAGGAAACCACAGCCCTTCCACTTGGGATGCCGGGCAGCGCGGGCGAGATTGACGAAGATCGCCTCGACCTTCGCGGCAAGATCGCCGTCTGCCGCATCGAACCATTTGCGAAAGAGCGTCAGGTTCGGCTGGTCACGACCTTCAAGATAGGCGGCGATCAGCTCGTCCTTGCTTTCGAAGTGATAGTAGAGCGTGCGCTTCGTCACGCCGGCAGCTTCCGCCACCGCATCGACGCTGACGGCGCGAATGCCCTCGGCATAGAAGAGTTTCGAAGCGGCATCGATAATGCCTTCCCGGGTGGTGCGCTCAGGTTTCGCCATCTCTATGTATACCGCCTAGTGAATATACATCGAACCTTCTCTCACCTAGCCTCGCCCCGTCAATGCCTCGCTCGAAGTGACGAAGGGAGACCACCATGTCCGACACCGTATTGCTGCAGATTTCCGATGGCATCGCGCTTCTGACGCTGAACCGGCCGGCCAGGCTCAATGCGCTCAGCTACGAACTGATCGATTGGTTCTTAAGCCTGCTCGACATGCTCGAGGTGAACGACAATGTCGGCGCCGTGATCATCACCGGAGCCGGCGAACGGGCTTTTTCCGCCGGCGGCGACATCCACGAGTTTTCCGGGAGCGTTGCCAAGGGCGCAAACACCGCCGTGCGCGATTTTGTCCGCCGCGGCCAGCGCCTGACCGCAAGGCTGGAGGCGTTTCCAAAGCCTGTGATCGCCGCCGTCAATGGTCTCGCCTATGGCGGTGGCTGCGAAATCACCGAGGCCATGCATCTTGCCGTGGCCAGCGATCGCGCCCGCTTTGCCAAACCCGAAATCAAGCTCGGCATGCCGCCGACCTTTGGCGGCACGCAGCGCCTGCCCCGGCTCGCCGGCCGCAAACGCGCGCTGGAACTGCTTCTGACCGGCGACGACTTTTCGGCCGAACACGCGCTCCAGCTGGGACTGGTCAACAGCGTCGTTGCCCATGAAGAACTCATGCCCGCCGCCCGCGCGCTTGCCAAACGCATCCTGCGCCATTCGCCGCTTGCGACGCAGACCATCATCACCGCCGTCACCCGCGGCCTCAACATGTCGATCGCCGAGGGGCTTCTGCTGGAAGGCGAACAATTCGCCCGCATGGTGCCGACCCCGGACTTGGCTGAAGCGCTGGAAGCCTGGAAGGAGCGGCACCGGACAGAACAGGCGGTTAAGGCCGTCACCGGTTGACGCCAGAACATTCAACCGATCGGTTGACAATAGCGGCGCCATAGGCGATATTCAACGACATGGTTGAATATATGAACGATCGGCTCGACGCCGTATTCCATGCGCTGTCCGACCCGACGCGGCGGGCGATGCTGCAGGATCTGTCAGGGGGTGAGCGACTGGTGGGCGAGCTTGCCGCCCCCTTCTCCATTTCGCTTGCCGCCGCATCGAAACACATCAAGGTGCTCGAAGGTGCCGGCCTCGTGCGGCGCGAGGTGCGCGGCCGGGCGCATGTCTGCCGGCTCGACGCCGAACCGATGCATGCCGGCATGGAATGGATGCGCCACTACGAGGCCTTCTGGCGTCAGCGCATCGACGTGCTGGAGGCGCTGCTTCTGGCCGAAGACGCCGCCAAGGGCGCTGAGGAGCGGACCACGACGCGGCCGGAAACGGAGAAGAAGCGATGACTGCGTCAACCGGCACCGACGACGGATATGCCCGGATCGTCGCGCCGGATGCGGCACGCATCGAGCGGTTGCTGCCGGGACCGATCGAGCGCATCTGGGCCTATCTGACCGAGGAGGACAAGCGCCGCCTGTGGATGGCCTCGGGAACCATTGGCGCTGTGGCCGAAGCGGCGGTCGAACACATCTTCCGCCATGAGGAACTCGGCACGGATGGCGGCCAACCGCCAGCCAAATATGCGGCCCTTGCCGGCGTAAGCCGCATCCATGGCCGCATCATCGCCTGCGAGCCGCCGCATCTGCTGGCCTATAGCTGGGGCGAAGGCACGCCGACGCCATCGCAGGTGCGTTTCGATCTGGAAGCAAGAGGCGCCAAGGTGCTGCTGGTGGTCACCCATTCGCGCATCGCGAAAGAGGAGATGATGGCAAGCGTGGCGGCCGGCTGGCACACCCATCTCGACATTCTCGCCGACGTGGTTTCCGGCCGCACATCGCACGGATTCTGGAACAAGCACACCCGGCTCGAGCAGGAATATGCGCAGCGGATATCGCTGCGCTAGCACACCTTAACGCATCAGACTTGCTGCATGATTTTCTCCTTGGGATCGGTGCGATCCAGGGCCTCATGCCGCATGCCCATTCACCCGGAGAGGAAAAAGGGAGGCTGCAATGTTGCTTCACAGTAAGGTGGCGATTGTCTATGGCGGCAGCGGCGCGATCGGCGGTGCTGCGGCGCGTGCCTTTGCCCGCGAAGGCGCGAGCGTCTTCCTGGTCGGGCGCACGGCCGAAACCTTGAGCCGCACGGCCGAGACAATTCGGGCAGCGGGTGGAAAGGCGGAGTTCGACGTCGTCGATGTCCTGGATCAGGCCGCCGTCGAGCGGCATGCGCAATCGGTCGTGGAGCGCGCCGACCGGATCGACGTGGTCCTGACTGCCGTCGGCTTTGCCCATATTCAGGGCCCGCCGCTTTCGGAGCTGACGCTGGAACAGTTCGAGCGCCCGATCGCAACCTATACCCGCGCCAACTTCATCACCGCAAAGGCGGCCGCGACACACATGGAAAGAAACGGCAGCGGCGTCATCCTGACGCTTTCGACGCCGGGCGCGCACATGTCCGGCTCGGGCTTCCTCGGCTATGGCACCACCTGCGGCGCCATCGAGACCTTCTCGCGCATTCTCGCTGGCGAGCTCGGCAGCCATGGCATCCGCGTCATCTGCCTGCGCCCGGATGCCATTCCCGAGGCACTGCCGGTTTCGCATGCGCGCGCCGTCTTTCAAGGCTTTGCCGACCGCTTCGATACCACCGTTGAGGAGATGCTCGACGGCCGGGCGAAAACCGGCACATTGCTCGGGCGCTTCCCAAGACTCGAGGAGGTCGCCGACTATGCCGCCTTCGTCGCCTCGGATCGGGCGAGCGCCATGACGGGCGCGATCGCCAATCTCACCTGCGGTTCGCTGGTCGACTGATGGAGATAGCCGGCGGATCATAAGAAAATCCGCCGGCCGGCAGTTTTCAGCTGCGCGCAAAACCCAGAATGAACAAGGCCAGCGCCCCGATCGAAGACACCGTGCGTACATGGTTCCACCAGACCCAGTCGGTCAGGTAGCGCTGCTGCCAGATTTCGGTGGCGGCCTGCCCGGGCGTGGCCGCCGCCAGCGCATCGTTCATCGGTACGTTGAAGACGATGGTGACGATCAGCACGCCGACGACGTAAACGATGCCGCCGGCTGCCAGCAGCACACTGCCATTACCGCCCCAGATGAAGGCCGCAATCACCAGAGCGAGCCCCAGAAGCGCCGTGCCCATGAAGGCGCTGAGGAACAGCGGATTCTGGATCACCACATTGATGGTGTTCATTGCCGCGATCCCCTGCTCTGCCGGCAGCCGCGACAAGGCCTGCATGATGCAGACCGAGAAGATGAAGAACAGTCCAGCCATCAGGCCGGAACCGATCGCGGCGGAAAACGCCAGAGCGGGGATCAGCGGGATCATGCGGCAATACTCCAGACACCTGTTGCAGCGGTCTCCCGGGCGTAGTCGGCGAAATCGCGCGGCCTGCGCCCAAGCACACGCTCGACATCGGACGTCAGTTGAGAATTGCGTCCGTCGAGCACCGACGTGAAGAGATAGCGGATGAGTTCGACGTAGTCATCAGGCAAACCGTCGGCCTGCAACTGCGCGGCGAAATCGGCAACCGGCACGGACTGGTAAGCGATCCGGCGGTTGGCAGCCGCGGCGATCTCGGCCACCGCCTCAGCAAACGTCATCAATCGCGGGCCGGTCAGCTCGTAGATATTGCCGACATGCCCCTCGTCCAACAGCGCGGCAACCGCGACGTCGGCAATGTCGTCGCTGCCGATGAAAGGCTCGGTGATCTCATCCGGCGGCAGGAAGACCGAGCCGCTGGAAACGGCACCGGCCAGAAAATCTTCGCTGAAATTCTCGAAGAACCAGCTGGCCCGGATGATCGTCCAGTCGGCGCCGGAGGCCTGCAGTTCGCGCTCGGCCGCTTCCGCCTCGTCCTCGCCGCGCCCCGACAGAAGCACCAGCCGCTTGATGCCCGAGCGAACGGCAAGGCCCGAGAATTTGCGGATGGTCTCGACGGCGCCCGGCACCGCCAGATCCGGCTGGTAGCTGACATAGATGCGCTCGACGTTCTCAAGGACTGCCGGCCAGGTCGCCTCGTCGGTCCAGTCGAAGGAAGGCGACGCCGAACGGGCGCCGATGCGCACCGAAATGCCACGCTCCTGAAGGCGGGCAGCGACCCGCCGCCCCGTCTTGCCGGTACCGCCCAAAACCAGTGTGAGTTTGTCCGTCATCGCTTCCTCCTGAGGTTCATTCACAAACATGAGTATCTCTCACATTTGCAAATGTGATAAATCCTCGTATTTTAGGAGTCAAGTCAAAATGTGAGCATCACTCATGATTCCAGAAATAGGCCCTACCGCGGTTCCCGCCGACGACGAGACCGCGCTGCGCCGAACGCCGAGCCAGAAACGCAGCCGCGAGCGCGTCGAGCAAATCCTTGCCTGCGCTACGGCGATCATCCAGGAGAAGGGCAGCGACGCCATGCGCATGAGCGAAGTCGCTGAAAAGGCTGGAATTTCGATCGGCTCGCTCTACCAGTATTTCCCCGACAAGGCGGCGATCGTGCGCACGCTGGCCGAGCGCTACAATGCGGTCTGTCGCGAATGCATCGAGGCCGAGCTTGCCAAGGTCACGTCGATCGCGGAACTGCGTGACGCCTTCTCCGTGCTGTTCGACATCTATTACGATATGTTCTTGGCCGAGCCTGTGATGCGCGACATCTGGTCGGCGATGCAGGCCGACAAGGCGCTGCGCGAGATCGACCTTTTGCAAAGCCGCGCCGGCGGCCAGCTTCTTGCCGACGTCTGGGCGCGGTTTGCGCCCGACACGCCGCGCGAGACGATCGACAGCGCCGCTTTTTTGATCATGCATCTCGGCGATTGCACGATGCGGCTTGCGGTCTCCGTCGACCGGGCAGAGGGCGACCAGATCGTCGAAGCCTATAAACGCATGATCCTTCGGGATTTTGTCGCGGATGGGCCGGGCGGCGGCGCAAGTCTAATTGACATCTCCGGGGTGCGATCCTAATCATCGTGGATCGATTGGTTCTCGCAACGCGAACGCGTTTCGGGAGTAAACGGGAACGTGACGGATGGACCCATGCTGGGCATTCAAATCACGGCCGACCCCGCGACTGTAGAGCGACGTGAATGCGCCGTTCCGGAGCGATCCGGAAGAAGCCACTGGAGACGAGACCGCGAGAGGGCGGCCCCTGATCTGGGAAGGCGAGGCAAATCCAGGGTGATCTCACCCGACGTCCTGAGCCAGGAAACCTGCCAGTCGATACGGGCATAGGGCCCAAACCGGGAAATATCCCGACGCCATCACGGAGGTTGTCATGGCTACATCTACAGTTTCGAGCATTCCGCTCTCCCTCAGCGACCGTCTGACCGCAGGTATCGTCGCGCTCCTCATCGGCGGCTTCCTCGTCTTCGGCGCAGGCCTGGCGAATTCGGCCGTGCTGCACGACACCGCGCACGACACCCGCCACTCCTATGGCTTCCCCTGCCACTAAGCGATGCTGAGGGACGCGACATGCGTTCCGCATCGACATAGCTGCGGACAAAAACGCTTCCGGCTGCTGCATCATTCCTTCAATCGGAATCGCAGCGCTGGACGCGTTTATTTGCGTCTGATGCAGATTGAAGATCTGCCGGGCGGAGCCGTTCGCATATTTGCCAATGGGACACGGCGCTGCCTGCCAAATGCATGGCGCGCCGATATCGAGGGATATCGAAAATGATTGTCAGAACGCTTCTGGCCGCGATCGTGGCTGGATTGATTGCCGGTGTCTTCATGACCGGCGCCCAGGAACTGCGTGTCGTACCGCTCATCCTGCACGCGGAAGAATTCGAAGGCGAGGCCCCGGCCGCCGGTGAGCAGCCCGCCGCCGTACAGCCTGGAACGGCCGATCCGGCCGCGGCAAACCACGACCAGCATTCGTCGCTGAAGGCGGTTTCGCCGATTGACGCGCTGCTCGACGCACTGTCGCCGATCACGCCCGCCTACGCCCATGAGGGCGAACACGAGGAAGGCGGCATCATGTTCGGCATGAGCCGCTTCTCCGGCACGCTGATCGCCAATCTGGTGACCGGCTCCGGCTTCGCGCTGCTGCTCGCCGGCGTCAGCCTCGTCATCGGTTATCCGATCACGCTTAGGAACGGCGCACTCTGGGGCGCCTGCGGCTGGCTAGCCGTACACATGCTGCCGGCCATCGGCCTGCCGCCGGAACTGCCGGGCTTCCCGGCCGCCGAACTCGGCGACCGCCAGGTCTGGTGGCTGGCGACTGTCGCCCTCTCGGCCGCCGGCCTCTATCTCCTGGTCCTGCGGGAAGAGATCGCCGCCAAAATCATCGGCCTCGTGCTGATCGCGGCACCCCATGTCTATGGCGCGCCGCAGCCATCCGACATCTCCAGCAATGTTCCGGCCGTGCTCGGCGCCGAATTCGCGGTGGCGGCCCTTGCCACCACGCTTGCCTTCTGGATCGTTCTCGGCGTCGTGTCGGGCTTCATCAACGATCGTTTCGCCAAGGCGTAACGAATGGGCCCTGCCGGCCGAAGGCTGTCAGGACCTAGCGACGAGTACCGGGCCCCTGATATCATCGATATCAGGGGCTTTGTCGTTACGATGCCTCAGCGCGCCTGCGATGCCAGCAGATGCGCCCGCAACCGCTCGCGGCGGTCGTCCGGCGCCAGCAGCACGCAGCTGTCGCAGAAGCTGCCGCCTTGGGTTCGATAATAGAGACAGCAGCCGCCGCGCAGGCGATAGACGCGCGACAGCGCATCATGGCCGGCACCCTCGCCGATCTCGACCGCGATATCCTCGTAACAGAGCTTGTCGGAAAACAGCGGCGTGCCCGCGCGCTTGACGATTGCCAGCGCCCTGGACATCGCCGTCGCCTCGTCGCCGAGTGCGCGGCCGATCTCCAGGAAGCCGCCGGCAAGCGAATCCGCTGCAAGCCGCCATTGCGCGCCCGAGGACAGGCCCGTGCGACGCTTCAGCGTGGCGATGATCGGCGCCAGATGCGCAGCAAAGGTTTCACCGAAGACGTCCGTATTCGCTAGGGCATTCTTCCCGGCTGCGGGTAAGGCAAGGCTGAAATGAAAGCGCTTGGCCGTCACCAGTCGTTCGCTATAGGACCGCGAAAACGCTTCGAAGCGAAAGCCCTGAACCGCGACCACGATGCCCGCACCGAGATAGAGGCTGCCAAGCGCCAGGGCGAGCTGGTTGCTGTAAAAGGCGATCAGATGGGCGGCGCGGATCTTGTCGTCCATGCCCTCGGCAAAGCGATCCTGATAGGCAAGGCCGGCTTCGAACCCGACGCCCTCCTCCGACCAGAACCGCGCCTCGGAAAGAAAGTCGTCGCCGGCGGCCTCGAGCGAAAAGCCGACTTCGGGAAAGGACGGCTGCAGGCGCGCGATGGCGCCAACGGCGCTTCGGCGCAGCACTTCGCCCGCCTCGCCCTCCGCCGGGCGCTCTTCCTGCCGCTCGTGGCTGAAGCTCATGCCGTCTCCATGGTCGCAAGCCAACCGCCGCGAAAATCCGCCCGCTGCAATCCACGTCGAAAGGCCGGAATGCCGCGCGTCAATTCCCAGACGAAACCGTTTCTGGCATTCTCGATCATCATCACGACGAGCCCCTGGTCAAGCCCGACGACGCGGTCGTCGACCCAGCCCTCCGGACCTGCGCCGGGCAGGCTCGGGTTGAACCCGCCGGGAAGCCGGCCCTCGCACAGGAGGTCGGGATAACGGCTCTCCAGCGCGACCAGCGCCGACCGCGACGCATCGGCGACGAAAGGCAGGCAGGCGATCGGCGCCCACGGCACCAGCGTGCCATCGTCAGGACCACCGGGAGCCCCACGTGCCGCATGGCCGAGCATCCGCTGCCGTCGCCCATTGACAAGCCGCTGCTGCCCCGTCGGTCCATGACAGGCGCTGAGGCCCCACATATCGCTGCCGTAGCCGGAGAAACCACCGGGATTGCGCTCTGCATACTGGCGCTGCAGCGCGATCGCCCGGCCGGTATTGTCGAAATAGTCCGTCGTCTTGTCGCGCATCGGTGCATCGCGGAGAGCGCGAAGGTCGATCCAGGCCTGTGGAAAGAGATGGATGAACAGCGGAGCGGCCCGCAGGTGCGGCACGTCATCGACCGTGGTCCAGTCATAGGCGGCGGTGAAGGCGCGGTAGTGCTCCGGGCCGATCGCGTGGTGCGGCGCGCCGAGCGCCAGCACATAGAGAAGCAGCGCCTCGCTATAGCCCTGCCAGCGATACTTCAGAAATCGCCCCGGCGGCCGCCAGCCCATCGTCAGCGTCTCGCCACGGGCAAGCGCCCAGCGCCAGTCCACTCGCGCATAGAGCGTCTCCGAAAGCGTGCGGATCTCCGTCTCCGTCGCGTCCTCGCCGGTGAAATAGGCCGCTGCGGTCAAAACGCCGGCAATCAGCAGCGCGGTATCGATGGTGGAGAGCTCGCTCTGCCACACCCGCTCGCCGGTCTTCATGTGGAGGAAATGATAGTAGAAGCCGCGATAGCCGGTGGCGAGCGCATCGCGCCCCTGCCAGCTTTGCGCCAGAAACCGCAACGTGGTCAGTACCCGGCCGGCCGCTTCGCCGCGCCCGATCCAGCCGCGCTCGACGCCGATCGGGTAGCAGGAAAGCCCGAAACCGGTGGCAGCGATGCTCGAAGGCGCGTCGGGAAGCGACGTATCGGCGACAAGCCCGGTGCCGGGGTCGCTATATCTAAGGAAATAGTCGAAGGCGGCGGACTGCAGTCTATCGACCTGAAAACATTCCGTATTCCGTGTCTGTTGAAGCATATCCTCGGCTCATGCGGGCTCGTAGGCACAGGATTGATCGGCTGTCACCTGTGTCGATATCACCTTTTATTGAAGCTCAGCTAACCCCAAACAGTCGCCGAAAGCCAATCCTGTGCTACAGTTCCCGAGATGACGCGGCTCGCAATGACGGGTTGAAGCTATGTTAAGCATGCTGGCGTTGATCCTTTCCCTGACTGGTGGCCCGACCCAAACGGCGGCCGCGCCTGTTGCTGTCGACGTCGAATTGGTACTGGCCGTCGACATGTCCGGCTCGATGGATCTGGACGAAGCCCGCGTCCAGCGCGCCGGCTATGTGCAGGCGCTGCGCCATGCGGACTTTCTCAACGCTGTCGCCAGCGGGCGCTACGGCCGCATCGCCATCGGCTATTACGAGTGGGCCGGCACCGTCAACGAATCCTCCGTCGTCGCCTGGCAGGTGATCGCAAATGCCGCCGATGCCGCGGCCTTTGCCGCGATGATCGAAGCGCGGCCGGTCGGCACAAGGCGCGGCACCTCGATTTCCAACGCGATCACCTACGGTACGGCGCTGATCGATTCCAACGCCTTTGCCGGCATGCGCCGCATCATCGACGTCTCCGGCGACGGGCCCAACAATATCGGTCCGCCGGTCATTCCCGCCCGCGACATAGCGATCGCGCGCGGCATCATCATCAACGGGCTGGCGATCCTGATCCGCCCCTCGGTCTCCACGGGGCCACTTGACCAGTATTATGCCGAGTGCGTCATCGGCGGCCCCGGCTCCTTCGTGCTGCCGGTGCACGAGCCCGAGGATTTCGCCATCGCCATCCGTCAGAAGCTGATCCTGGAGGTGAGCGGCCTGCCGCCACCGCCAAGCGTCCGCCTCGTCGATGCCCTGCCCGCGCCCGACTGCCTGATCGGCGAAAAGCTGCGGCCGGGCTTCCTCGACCGCATCTACCCCGAGCTCGACAAGTAGCCGGCGCGCACGAGGAGCGGCCGGCTGTGCGGCGGCAACGCTCTGCCATGCCAGATTGTCGTTTCCCTTCAACGCGCGCGACGATAAGATGCCGCATTCATTCGCGGATCGATTTCCTTCATGTCCCTGACCACCAATCCTGCGCCGGCCGACGCGTCCACCGACACCAGCACCCGGCAGATCCGCGACAAGCTGCGCGATGCGATCGTCGAACGGCGGCTTGCGCCGGGAACCAAGCTGTCGGAAAGCGATGTCGGCGATCTGTTCAACGTCAGCCGCACGCTGGTGCGCGCCGCCCTGCAGGCGCTCGCCTATGAGGGGCTGGTCAGTGTCGAGAAGAACCGAGGCGCCTTCGTCGCCCATCCCTCGCCGGATGAAGCCCGCCAGATCTTCGCCACCCGCCGGCTGATCGAGCCCGGGCTCCTGCGAACGGCCGCGGCCCGGATCGGCCCCGCCGAAATCGATGACCTGCGCCGCCTGCTGGCCACCGAACAGCGACTGACGGCGCAGCGCGGCCAATCGGCACGCCGCGCCGAGATCAAGGCTTCCGGCGATTTTCACCTGGCGCTCGCCGATCTCACCGGCAACGCCATCCTCAGGCGCTTCATGGATGAGCTGGTCGCCCGCTCCTCGCTCGTCATCGCGCTTTACGGACAATCGAGCGTGTCGAGCTGCGGCCATAACGAGCATGACGACATCATCACCGCGATCGAAGCCGGCGACATCGAGACCGCCTGCGCGCTGATGATCCGCCATATCGATCACATCGAGGCCGACCTCGACCTTAGGGTACGCAAGCCGACCGACCTCAGGGCCGCACTCCAGCTCTGATGCGTGTCGCCCGTGAGCGTGTCCCCGGTTTTCGGCCACGGCATAAGACCGAGAGCCGGAAGCAGGTTATGGGAATTCGTTCGCACGCAGCTTGCTGTCACCGCCGCATCGGCCCGTCCAATACCCAATAATCGCAAAATTTTCTGCAAAGATTGTCGCGGCGGAAATTCCGTCTGCGGCCGTTCGAAAAGCCCGCCATTCCAGGGTTTCCGCCCGGGCATCCCGTATCGATCGCATCGGGCCGCCATCGTCATGGTTAAAAAAGTGCATCCGCCAAGGGAACCATTCGCGATTCACCGCGTTGGCCTCGCGCTCAAAAGACTATGAATGAGGAATGCAAGATGAGCGAAAAAACCTTCGCAACGCCGATCCACCTGAAACTGTCGTCCAAGCGGCAGACCGTCGTCAGGACGGTCTGGGAGGCGCATGAACTGCTGCGGCAATGGCCGGGCAGACGTGGACGGGAATATCGCGCCGCCCTTCAGCGCTGCCTGGATGCGCTCGACGGGCTGACCAGCGTCAATAGGGCAAGTCGCTGCTTTGCCGCAGCCGCCCGCGAATCGGGCCTTCTGCTCGCCTGAGAAAAACTCCAGTTTCCGAAATTGACTCACCGGCTGAACGGCCGGAGCGTCCACCGCCCCTACAGCGCCGCGCGTCTTATCAGACGCACAAAGGTCGCTGTAGCACTTTGAATTGCTGCATGTTTTTATCCTTAAACCGGATACGATTTAAGGAAACATGCAGTAGGCGCTATTGCGTCGGCCGGCCGGTGAGGCCGGCCTTGTCGGAAACGAGCGCGGCGAGCGAGGCCTTGTCCAGCCGCCAATCCGGCGAGCCATAGCCGAGCGGCCACTTGTAGGGCTCCTTGTCGTTGAAGAACACCACGGCCGTCAGCAGCGGAAACCGATCACGATAGGTCTTTCGATCCAAGATTTCCGCATACCAGGCGCGCTTGTAGTCGGCTGAACCGGAAACGCCGAGTTCGGCAACCATCACGGGCTTTCCGAACCGCGCGACCCGCTGGTATTTTTCGCCAAGCGTTTCGCCAAAGCTGCGCTCGCGGCCCCAATAGTCCACATCCATCTTCTGCAGCCCCCAAACGGGAATGCCGATGGCGTCGACCACGTCGTCGCCGGGATAGTAGCCGGCAAGGTTGCGATGCCCCTTGGGCGACCAGACGAAGCGCACGTCGGGCGCAAGCTCCCGGCAGCTTTCGACGAAATAGCGAAACGCCTTCTTGTAGCCGCCCGTGTCGCGCCGCGCCCAGGGATAGCGACCATCCGGGTCTTCCATCTCGTGGCCCCAGCGCATGTAGACGGGGGCTGCGACCTCTCCGGCGCGCCGGCAGATATCGCGGATCTCGCGGTCGAAACGGCCGCGGCCGATATCGGCAAACAGCCGCTCGCCGCCCGCCCGCCAGTCGCTCGCATGGGTATAGGGCTCGACCGAGATCATCAGCGCCCGCCCTTGGCCCTCGGCAATGGCGATCTTGCGCTTCAGCATCGCCTTGTCGAGCGCCTGCCAATAGATGAAGACATGTTCGATCGTGAGCGCATCGCTGCTCGCCACCGCGTCATGCGGATCGTAGACGCCGATCGCAATCTCGCCGCGCGGCTTGCCTGCAGCCATCCCGGCCGCACCGATCGAGGCGGTCGTCAGCACGCGATCGACCGTGCCGCCGAGATCGGCAGCCGCCGCACGCGAGGCGCCCGCCACAGGCAAAAGCGCCATGAGGCCAGCCGCAAGCACCGATCTGAACATCGCAATCGACAAGAGCAGTCTCCGACGGAAGGTCTGGAGCATTTCCAGGAAAAAGCGTGAAGCGCCTTCGCCAAACAAATGCGTGGACATCAAGGAGCTAGATTGTTTCCGTAACTCAAATCCTGAAGCGGAAACGCTCTAACGATACCGTATCGAAGCGAAGCGTCTTGAGCGCTTCGCCCTATGGGAATGGCTTTACAGCGAACTTCTGAGGAAGCAGCGCGACCTGTGGCCGAAGCCGCTCGGCGAGCAGATATAGGGCGCGCGGCCGAGATAGGCGGTGACGCGCTTTCTTGCCGGCAGCGGCTCGACGATATCGCCCGCACCCGCACCCCTGATCAGCTTGCCCCCTCCCGGGGCCACGCTCGGCGTGCTCACTGCTGCCTCCGAGCCGGCAGACGAGAACAGCGGACTTTCAGCCATCCCCGCCGACGAACAGCCGGAGGAGACGAGCAGAAGACCGAGAAGCGAGGCAGGTACGAGATACTTGAAACCCGAAACGGTGGTGCGGCGTGCGCCGCCCAAGGCGGTTAGGCTTCGCATAAGCATCCTTTCGAACGAGCGGAAAGCGCCGCTTGGCAACTTCCCTGGCGGGAATCGACCGTGAAGTTCACCCCCCACCTCTTATTATTGACAGCCAAAATTAAGAGTTTCTTTCTGGGCACCGCCTTTTCCGCCCTCAGGGCCCGCCGCCGACCCGGGCCGACAGCACCGGCCCCCGCCCCGCCAACCGCTTCCAAGCCGAGGCGAGATGCGCGACCGCGACGAAGAAACGCCCTGAGGTCAGTAGGTGGGCAGCCAAACCGTGCGTCGAATTCAATCGTCAGCCGGCTGCGGACCTATCTTCCTTCCCTTCACGGCGCACGCCACGTCATCAGCCGTCGCCGCCCTGCACGCCGACCACCTGTCAGGCCGGAACAGACGTTCTTCCGCGGGCCGCTCGCCCAGCACCGGCTGCGACCAAAGTCCCCCTCATTTCTGGCCGCCGGCTGTTTACACAGTGTTGACGTCTGTGACGCACCTTGGCTTCCAGGCGCAACATGTTTGAGCGTATGCGCCCACTCCAAAACTGCCCGCCCCGGCGGGCATTCTTTTTGGTGCACCTCCGGAACCGACGCCCGCCGTCGAGGCCCTCACAGGTTTGATCCCGGTGATCATCGCAATGCGAGAGATTTTCATCCGTTGAAGATTACGTCAGCATTCCTCCGGCGGCTTTAGCCGCCGGAACTGCATCAGCAATAGAACATCGTAGAGAATCTTTAATGCACCGCAGATGAGCAGCGGCCATGCTCGGAACGAGGCGGCGAAAAGAGCGCCCGCCAGGACGGGGCTGGCCGAGGCGGCAAGACTGCGTGGCACTGACGTGAAGCTTGCAGCGGCGGCCCGCTCTGCCTCCGTGACGACGGCCATCACGTAGGACGACCGCGTCGGCACGTCCATCTGCGACAGTGCGGCCCGAACAAGCAAAAAGAAAAGTGCGAGGGCCAGTGTGGGCGCAAGTGCCGCCAGCATCAGAGCGAGGCTGGATGGAATGTGTGTGAACACCATCGTGTTGATCAGTCCGATGCGTCGGGATAGCCATGCGGCGACAGGGAACGAGAGCGCCGACAGCACACCCGACCAGAAGAAGAAAACACCTGCCTCTGAAAGAGAAAGGCCAAATCGCTCGAAAAGCCAAAGGGCGAGCAGTGATTGCACGACGAAACCGCCGGCGAAGGCATCGAGACTGAATAGGGCGGCCAGCTTGAAAACGATATGGCGCGACGGGCCGAGGGCAGCCGCTGCGCCCGTATCCAGCGCCGGGCGGCGGGGGATGCGCGCGTAGAGCAAGCCGCCGAGCAGACCCAGAAGCGCGTAAAGGACGAACATGGCCCTTATGCCGCCAAGCCGATCCAGGCCAACCGAGGCCAGAAGATCAGGTACTGCTGCAGCGAGTCCGCCGGTAGCTCCCGCGAACGCGCCCACGAGGCTGTAGCGCGCGAACATCCTGGTTCGATCTCGCGCCGAGACCTCGCGTGCGAGCACGGCGTGCTCCAGTGGTACGAACACGCTGACGCTGCCGGCGGAGGGATTGATCGTGCCGGCAAACGCGATGACCAGCAGCAGCGCGTAATCGTGGACAACGGCAAAGGCGACACCCGTCGCAATCATCAAGCTCGCTCCTGCCAGCAGAAGCTGGCGATGATCGTGGCGGACCCCGAGGAATCCGACACATATCGTCAGCAGCACGGAACCGAGGAGCGATACGGTCGCGATGACACCGACCTCGAGCGGAGTGAACCCGAAGGCGAGCAGATAGATCGGCAACAGAACGGCCACGAAGCCGTCGCCAATGTCGCGCAGCGCGCGCGCAGCGAAGAGGAAAGTCGCCGGGTGAAACCGCAGCACCGGTCTGGTCTCTCGTTTGTTGGTCGCTTGCATCGGCCTTCTTGGGCAGCCTCTATGCACAACTCAGGTCGAGCTATGATGCCGAAATGGAGCGTCGGTTGCCACTAGCCGGAGGATCATTTCAGCCTTCCGCTCCAACCGCGTCATCGAACTCTGCAAACGCAATTACGAGATATATCCAGAAGGGATTAGGTCTCGGCATTCCCTTGAGTCGAGCCGCTTGACAGCGCCGAACAAAGAGCGGAACACACCACGCATGGGGTTGCGATCACCCCACGAGGCGACAGCCGACGAAGCGCAGGTATCGGTCTTGCTTCGCGATGCCCTCAATCTCGGCTGCAAGAGCGGTCAGACTCGCGGAAAGGATCTGATGAAAATTAACAAGCAATTTCAATTGCTTATAGAACTGGTGGGCCCGGAGGGACTCGAACCCCCAACCAAGCGGTTATGAGCCGCCGGCTCTAACCATTGAGCTACAGGCCCACGCCGGATCGAAGATCCGGGACTCAGCGAACCAATGGCAGTTCGTGATCGGCAATGGCTCTAGCCGAAAACCTTTTTGACGACAAGTCATTGCCGCAATGCCCACACAATCGCTAAGCATGAAGAGGGACAGAAACAACCGGAGAGACACGAACCATGGTTTCCACACGCACTGCCCGCACGCTTTCCATCGCTGCCTTTGCCGCCGCCTTTGCGGGTATTGCCGCTGCCGGCGCACACGCGCAGGATGCCGCCAAGGAGCGCGAAGCCATCATCACCGTTGCCGGTGAAGGCCGCTCGTCGATCGCCCCCGACATGGCGATCCTGCAGTTGAGCGTCGTCAAGGACGCCAAGACCGCCCGCGAAGCGCTCGACGCCAACAACAAGACGATGGCCGAGGTTCTGGAGGCACTCAAGGCCGGCGGCATTGCCGAGCGCGACCTGCAGACGAGCGGCTTTTCGGTCAACCCGCAATACAACTACCCGACCAACAATGACGGCGGCAACCGCCCGCCGGAGCTGATCGGCTACCAGGTGGCCAACGGCGTCAGCGTGCGCGTACGCGACCTCGCCAAGCTCGGCGAAATCGTCGACAAGTCGGTAACGCTCGGCGTCAACCAGGGCGGCGGCATCCAGTTCACCAACGACAAGCCGGAAGGCGCGATCACCGAAGCGCGCAAGGCCGCCGTTGCCGATGCCATCGAGAAGGCCAAGGTTCTGGCCGAAGCTGCCGGCGTCTCGCTCGGCAACATCGTCAACATCACCGAGCAGGGTTTCCGTCCGGAGCCGGTTCCGATGATGCGCGCCGGCATGGCCAAGGAATATGCAGCCGACTCCGTGCCTGTGGCAACGGGCGAAAACAGCTACAACGTCACGGTCAACGTTACCTTCGCGATCAAGCAGTAACCGCTTGTGCGCGCCTGCCTGCGGACATCGTGGGCGGGTTTTGCCGCACCGGACCTGCCTGACACTGCACTCGGCCCAGACAGGCATTGGACGAACAAAAAAAGCCCCGCGCGGTTGCAACCACGCGGGGCTCTTTTGTGTCTGGCTTAAAGCGCCCTTAGCGCGTCAAATATGACGCGCTAAGGGCGCTTTAAAACTTTAAATTTGCTGCATAATTTTCGCCTTAAATCGATTCCGATTTAAGGAATTATGCAGTGGAGGCGACCAACCGCACGGCCGCCCCTTCCCCGCGTCGCGCCATCTCTTGATGCATGAGACCCGCAGTGTTCAGCGACGTCCGCGCAACCGCATGCGGGATGAGGACGTCAGCGAGCCGCCAGATCCGTTCCTGCCCGGCATGCTTCAGGCAACAAAAAGCCCCTCACGCCTGGGGCGTGAGGGGCGCATTTCCGCCGGCCGGGGGAGACAGGACGGAAAAGGCTTGGATTACCAGCGGCCGATAACCGGGCAACCGCGAACGTTGGCAAAGGCGATCGTCTGGTGGTAGCCGCGGCGGCTGCCTTCGACGACGATGCGGCGGCGCGAGACGTCGGCGACATAGGCGCGGCGCAGGCCATGGTCACGGGCCTTGTCGACGGCCATCCAGGGGGCGCAGCGGCTGCGGCGGCCACCATCCCAGTGGCGATCACGACCGCGGCGGTCACGACCCCAGTCGCCCTCGTCGCCGTAATCGCGATCGTAGTCGCGATACTGGACATCGACGCCGCCGCGCGGGCCAAAGCCGAATTCGATCGTTTCTGCCGAAGCGGTGGAGGCGGCACCGACGAGGCCGGTCAAACCGATGACGACGGCGGCGGCGGTGTTGATGAGGATATTCTTCATGGTCATTCTCCGAGGGCTTGAAGGGGTCAATCTGCAATCACCGTCCCAAGCGATTGATCGGACAATAGCGGCGCGAAACTGAACGCTAGCGGAACTGCACATTCATGCAGGGTTCAGGTTGCGGGCACCTGACGAAAACGGGCGCGAAGCAAAAGATTCGTTCGACTTTTGAGCGAGGCGCAGCGGCGCGCGGCCGGCAAGCGCAATGCCAACATTCGACAGCAATATCAGTGAACTAGCGGATCGGATGGACCGCAGGATTGCGACTCCGCGCGACAAGCGACGTAAGAACCAACGCTATTCCTTGGGGCGGCCTTGGTGCGTCGATGTCGCTCAGCCGGCAAGTTCGGCTTCGAAAGCGCGCATGTTGCGATAGTGGCTGATGCGGGTGATCGACTGATCCTCGATCTCGATCACGAAGACGCTCGGGATCGAATAGCTCTGGCCGGAGGCAGCGGGGAAACCTTCCATCGTCTCGCGGTAAGTGCCGCGCGCCGTCAGATCGACAGCGATCCGCTGGCCGAAATTGTCGCGCATCAGCACGACATCGCCGTAGGTTTCGTCGAAATGCCTGAGATAGGTCATGGCGCTTGCCCGCAACGGCCCGACGCCGACGGTGCGCTGGCCGGTAACCGAATCAAGCGCCACATCCTCATCGACGAGCCGCGCCAGTGCGTCGAAATCGCGGTCGTTCAATGCGTCGATAAAGCGGCTGGCAATGGTCTGCGCGTCGGTCATATCTGCCTCAGATGCTGATTGCGGGTTCGGCCATGCCCTTTCGGACGAAGGGCCGGGAAACAATGTTAGATGGACGCGCGGGCAAATTCGCTTCCGCGCACCCTCCCCTAACGAATATGGAAGGCAGACTGCGCCCTTCAAGGCGCGGCCGGGATCAAGAGCACAATCGATAGATGTCAGGGGCCAACGTGCAGCACGACCTCGCGGCGGTGCGGCCGATCGCGGTGTTCGAAGAGATAGAGCCCTTGCCAGGTGCCGAGCGCCATTTGGCCCGCATTGACCGGGATGCCGATCGACACCTGCGTCAGCGCCGCCTTGATATGGGCCGGCATGTCGTCCGGCCCTTCCTGGGTGTGCACCACCCAGCGCATCGACGGGTCGGAGGATGGCGGCACCAGCCGACCGAAGAATTCGCTGAGGTCCCGTTTCACATCGGGGTCGGCATTTTCCTGGATTATCAGCGAGCAGGAGGTGTGGCGGACGAACACGGTCAAAAGCCCCTCGCCCGTGCCGTTGGCGCGGACGAACTCGGCTGCCTCGTCGGTGAACTCGTAGAGCCCCTGTCCGCGGGTGGAAATGACGATCGTCGTCTGCGGCATCGGCGTCCTATCTCCTCGGCTGGCGGCGGCAAAACGCGCACCTCCGCCCCAACGGGTTCGGCAAAAGCCGCCGCCAAGTCAAGCCCGGGCCTTCTGTCAGGTCTATTTCTCGAGAAAGGCCTCGAAGCCGCCATAGATCATGCGCTTGCCGTCGAACACATTCTTCCAGGCATCGCCCTGCAGCCGCGGGTCCGCCATCACCTTGGCGACGATCGCGTCGCGGTCGGCGCGCGACTTGTAGGTGATCCAGGAAAAGACCACGGTCTCGTCTTCCTTGGCCTGCACAGCGCGGGGAAAGGACGTCACCTCGCCATAGGGCACGTCGTCGCCGAGGCATTCGGCATAGGAGAGCGCGCCATGCTCCATCCATACGTCGCCCGCCTCTCTCGCCATGTCCTTGTAGGCCTCGATATTGGCCTTGGGCACGGCAACGATGAAACCATCCACGTAACTCATGTCGATATCCTCCTCGGTTGCTTCAACCACCAAAGGACGAACGGGATGGAAAGGTTCCGACAGGGACTGCGAATTTTCCGGATGATGAGTGTTGTGGTGCCCTCGCCGCCGTTCCCGGACGGCCCGTCGCGGCAAAAGAGCGCCGCTTCGCACGCCTTTGCGAAAAAATTCTGACCGCCTGTCGGCAAGCCCGCCTTCCGTTCGTCCTTGGGACTGGCCATCACCCAAGGGAGAAACCGTCATGCAGAAGATCACGCCCTTTCTCTGGTTCGACAACCAACTCGAAGACGCCATCCGGTTCTACACTTCCATCTTCCGCAATGCCCGCGTCACCGACATCAAGAAGGGGCCGGACGGCAAAGCCTTCACCGCCTCGTTCGAGCTTGAGGGACAGGCGTTCATGGGGCTCAACGGCGGGCCGCATTTCAAATTTTCCGAAGCCGTTTCGTTCTTCGTGCGCTGCGCCGATCAGGCGGAGGTCGATTATTACTGGGAACGGCTGCTCGACGGCGGCACGCCGCAGCATTGCGGCTGGCTGAAGGACCGTTTCGGCCTTGCCTGGCAGATCATCCCCGATGCGCTGATGCGCCACCTGAGCGATCCCGATCCGGCGCGCGCCGGCCGCGCCCAGCAGGCGATGATGGGCATGGTCAAGATCGACGTCGCCGGGCTTGAAAAGGCAGCCGCCGGCTGAGCCTCATACCAACCTGCGCTGATATTACATCAGCTGCCGCAGCCGTTGAGCTGGCGGCTGTAGAGCGATGCCATGCCGGCGGCGCGTTTGGCGCCGTTCTTGGCCGTGTCGCTCCAGTTGCCGCGGGCATAGCCGGCTTGGCCGTGATAGTAGGCGACGTAGAGCCGATACGTGTCGTTGAGCGCGATGCCGTTACGCTGGCCGCTTTCGCGGTGATACCAGGCGATGAAGCGGATGGCGTCGCCGAAGTCGGAACGCCGCGCTGTCCAGCGGCCGGTTTCGCTCTGGTAGCGCGCCCAGGTGCCGTCGAGCGCCTGCGAATAGCCATAGGCCGACGACACGCGCGTCCAGGGAATGAAGCCGAACAGTTTTGTGCGCGGCGGCTTGGCATTATGGCGGAAGCCGGATTCCGTATAGATCGTCGCCATCAGCACCGGAACGGGCACGCCATATTCGCGCTCCGCCTGATAGGCGGCGCGGCGCCAATTGTTGAAAAGGCCATCTCGCTGCTCGAAAACCGCGCATGCGTTCCGGGTGTCTCTCGGCACCGTTGCGCAACCGGCCAGCAACAGGAGGACGACGACAAAAACGCAACGCATCTTCGAACCTCTCGTTTCCGAGAGATTGATAAAACGTAAACGTTAAGGATCGGTTTTGAATCGAATGCGAGTGATCGCGGGCGGGGCGTGCATCTCCCAAGATTCCGCTATCTGAAGTTTCAGGATTGACCTATTCTCGGCGCGCTGGGGCACGGCGGCAGGCGAGCCGGCCGGTATTCCGCAGGTTTTCGAAAGTCACGCGCGAGACGAGGAGAGCGAAGAGATGCGATTTCCTGCCTTGATATTTGCAACCTTTGTCGGGCTGACGGGCTTGGCGCCGGCCGCATGGGCCGAGGATTGTGCCAATGCCAGCGACCAGGCGACGATGAACGAATGCGCCGACAAGGCGTTCAAGGCCTCCGACACCGAACTCAACGCCCTTTACAAGCAGATCGAGGCACGCCTGAAGGACGACCAGGACAAGACAAAGCTGCTCGTCTCGGCACAGAAAGCCTGGATCGCCTTCCGCGATGCCGAGTGCGATTTTTCCGCCACGGGTGTCGCGGGAGGCTCTGTCTATCCGATGATCGTTCTACAATGCCGGGATGGCCTGACGCAGAACCGCGTCAAGGACTTCAAGAACTATCTGAGCTGCGAGGAAGGCGACCTCAGTTGCCCCGTGCCGTCAGCCAACTGAAGCCCGCCATACGCAAAATGGCGAGGGCATTCGCCATCGCGCTTGCCGGTGCCTGGCCCGGCGATGCGGTGATCGCGGCCGACATATCGAGGTTCTACACCAGCGATGCGATCGTTACCGGCACGGGCCAGGAGAACAGGCAGATCGGCTTTCGCGAGTGCCTTGGCGAAGTTCTGGTCAAACTATCTGGCGATGCGACGATCATCGACAACCCGGCCTTTGCACCACTCCAGGCCGAGGCCGGAAAATTCGTCTCCGCCTTCTCCTATCGCGACCGGCTTGAAGGCATCCCGATCCATGACGAGCAGGGAACGCATGATCGCCCGCACAACCTCACTTGCCGTTTCGAGCCGGCGACGATCGACCCGCTGCTGGCAAGACTTGGCGGAAAGCCATGGCTGAGCCCCCGCCCGGTGATCGCGGTGTTCCTGGCCGTCCACGATCAGAAGCGCCGCTTCGTGCTGACGCAGGATGGCGACGAGCGCCCCTACATGGTGGACTCGCTTTTCGCTGCAGCCGTCCCGCTAGCGCTTTCAGCCGTGTTGCCCGATGCGGCGGCCATGGCCGATCGAGGCATCGACTTCGCCACCCTTCAGCACGCAGACCCTGCGAAACTCACCGAGCAGGCAGCGCGCTTCAAGGGTGATGTTGCGCTTACGGGCACGCTTGTCTGGTCCGATGCCGCCCGTGGCTGGATCGCCAAATGGCGAATGGCGGCAAGCGGCAAGATCTATGCGTGGCAGGTGAGCGGCGTCAGCTTCGATGACGCCTTTCGCCACGCCATACGCGGTTCCGCCCGCATCCTCTCAGGCAACGGGGCGCCATAAGCGGCAGCATGCCTGCCGCTTCATCGCGACAGGCAGTGCATAGAGCCGCGATTGCGTAGCGGCCAGGATCAATCAGAAGGGTGCCGGCCCTACCCGAGCGAGGCGATCAGTTCGCGATAGGCCGCCTCCGGAAATGCCTTCAGCGTTCTCGTGCGCACATTGCCGGCCATGCCGAGCGTCAACGCGAAACGCGCAGCAACCGCATCATCGGGCGCCTCGCAGATGGCCACCATGTCGTATTCGCCCATGGTCAAAAAGAAATGCTTGAAGGAGCCGCCCATGTCGGAAAGCACCTGCTTTGCCGCGTCGAGCCTTTTCGGAGACTCGCGCACATTCTTCACGCCCTGCTCTGTCCAATTGAGGAGCACGACATAAGTGGTCATCTCACACCTCCAAAAGGGCACGTATCACGCCCGCGGTGCGACTGCGCCCGCGTTTTGAACGGGGTGCCCCAATTGCTCAGAAAGCGCGAGTATAGTCCCGGGCGGAGCGTCTCACAAATCACATGGAGCAAGCGCAAATAAAAAGCCGGGCTGAGTGCCCGGCTTTTTTGACGGTTCGATCTTCGACCGCTTAGCTGTCGAGGAAGCTGCGCAGCTTGCGCGAGCGGCTCGGGTGCTTGAGCTTGCGCAGCGCCTTCGCCTCGATCTGACGGATACGTTCGCGGGTAACCGAGAACTGCTGGCCGACTTCTTCGAGCGTATGGTCGGTGTTCATGCCGATGCCGAAGCGCATGCGCAGGACGCGCTCTTCGCGCGGCGTCAGCGAGGCGAGAACACGGGTGGTCGTCTCGCGCAGGTTCGCCTGGATGGCGGCGTCGATCGGCAGCAGCGCGTTCTTGTCCTCGATGAAATCGCCGAGATGCGAATCCTCTTCGTCGCCCACCGGGGTTTCGAGCGAGATCGGCTCCTTGGCGATCTTGAGGACCTTGCGGACCTTTTCGAGCGGCATGGCGAGCTTCTCGGCCAGTTCTTCCGGTGTCGGTTCGCGACCGATTTCATGCAGCATCTGGCGCGACGTGCGGACGATCTTGTTGATCGTTTCGATCATGTGCACCGGAATGCGGATCGTGCGGGCCTGGTCGGCGATCGAGCGGGTGATCGCCTGACGGATCCACCAGGTCGCATAGGTCGAGAACTTGTAGCCGCGCCGGTATTCGAACTTGTCGACCGCCTTCATCAGGCCGATATTGCCTTCCTGGATGAGATCGAGGAACTGCAGGCCGCGGTTGGTGTACTTCTTGGCGATGGAGATGACGAGGCGCAGGTTGGCTTCGACCATTTCCTTCTTGGCGATGCGCGCTTCGCGCTCGCCCTTCTGTACCATCGAGACGATACGGCGGAACTCGGCGATCGAGATGCCGGTTTCGGTCGCAAGGTTCTGGATCTCCTGGCGGATGTCGCGGATCGTCTGGTTTTCGCTCTTGGCGAATTCCTTCCAGCCCTTGCCGGCCAGGTTGCTGATCGACTTCATCCAGTTCGGATCGAGCTCGGCGCCGGAATACTGCTCGAGGAACGAGTCGCGCTTGACGCCGTAGGATTCGGCAAGGCGCAACAGGCGACCCTCGTTCTGCATCAGGCGCTTGGAGATGTCGTAGAGCTGCTCGACGAGGCTGTCGACGCGGTTCTGGTTGAGCGACAGCGACTTGACCGCCTTGATCAGCTCGTCCTTGAGCTCCTTGTAGCGGCGCTCCTGGGCGGGCGACAGCGTGCCGGTGGCAGCGAGGCGGGCTTCCACCTGCTGGTCCTGCAGCTTGCGCAGCTTCTTGTAGGTCTCGGCGATGATGTCGAGGGTTTCCATGACCTGCGGGCGCAGTTCCGCTTCCATGGCGGCGAGCGAGAGGTTCGACTCGTCGTCGTCTTCCTCTTCCTCCTCGGCCGGCATGACGTCGCCGCCGACATTGGTGATGTCGTCGTCGTTGGCGGCGCGAACCTTGCGGGTCTTTTCCTTTTCCTCGGCGGCCTTGCGGTCGGCCTCGATCTTTTCCGGGCTCTGGAACTGCGGAGCAGCCTTTGCTTCGGGACCGGAATAGGTGGTTTCGAGATCGATGATCTCGCGCAGCAGCGTCTGGCCTTCGTTGAGTTCGTCGCGCCAGATGATCAGCGCCTGGAACGTCAACGGGCTCTCACAGAGGCCGGCGATCATCGTCTCGCGGCCAGCCTCGATGCGCTTGGCAATCGCGATTTCGCCTTCGCGCGACAGAAGCTCGACCGAACCCATTTCGCGCAGATACATGCGCACCGGGTCGTCGGTCCTGTCGGTCGGCTCCTTCTTCTTCGTCGCCGCAAGCGCCGTGCCGCCGGAGGTGGCCAGTTCGCCGCCTTCGCCGTCGTTGTCGTCGTCGCTGCTTTCGTCGTCGCTGCTGCCGCCGGCGGCTTCCTCAGCTTCCTCGTCTTCGATGACGTTGATGCCCATGTCGGAGAGCATCGCCATCGTGTCTTCGATCTGCTCGGAGGTGACTTCTTCGGACGGCAGGACGGAGTTCAACTCGTCCATCGTCACATAGCCGCGCTTCTTGGCGGCCTTGATCATCTTCTTGACAGCGTCATCGGAAAGATCGAGAAGCGGGCCGTCCGGAGCGCCTTCGCGTTCAACGTCAGCTTCTTCGTTTTCTTTGACTTTGGTTGCCATTTAGTTCGTCGCTTTCCTTGTCGCAACCGGCGTGAGCCCGGTGCAAATGCCGCTCGAAGGTCCGGGTGCGCCGCGCACCCGCCACCGAATCATTTCCCCTGACGTAACGGGATGATGTTTAATTCCTGATTAACCACGATAGCGATCGTGGCAAAGCGGGCAAGCTTCGACAGTCCTGCCACTGAAGCACTACTGGCATGATATCCTAACCGCCGTGTCATTTCGCCATTTCTTGCTTGGAAATGGTGATTCCCAGAATTTTCGATCCCGTCAAGCATTTCCGCTGAAAAACCGCCCGATTCGACAAAAATCGCCTCAGTTCACGTTTTTTGGTGTTTATCAGCTTCCGCTGAACATGTAGGCGCTGCCCGTAGAAAGACAAGGGTCGATACTGTTTATCGGCAAGGCCAAATTGCGCCATCGCTGCCGGCGCAACCATGGCTCTACCCTTACCCCCAGTTACACCGAAAGCCCGTCGTATTTGACGATCTTCACCGCCTCGATGTCGAACTCCGGCAGGCAGCGCAGGTTGACGGCCGCCATCGGCCCGTTCGGGCCGTCCCCCTCGCCGAAGGGCGCGATGCCGCAATGGTCGCAAAAGTGATGCTTGATGACATGCCTGTTGAATTCATAGGTCGAAAGGTCGGCTTTCGGTGTCTTGAGGCTCAGGCTGTCGCGCGCAACGAAGGCCAGCAATCCGCCGCGCCGGCGGCACATCGAACAATTGCAATCGATCGCCTCGGCGAAGTCTCCCTCGACCTCGAAAGCAATTTTCCCACAATGGCAACTTCCCTCGTAACGCATGCATTGGCTCCTTTGGCCGCCACAACCCTCGATCGCAACCATCGCGACTGTCGGCAAAGATAGTGCGTGGAAGTCGACGAACAAGCTGGATCAGACGCGCCGCGCCAAGACGCAAAACAATTCCTCAAATGCCGGACTTCTCCTTGGAGTTCGCAACATTATTCCGGTTTTCCGCTTGCCCGCGACCCAATCTCGAATGACCTTCCGCGCAAGGAAATGGAGGCCCGAATGAACATCAAGGAAACTGACGCCATGCGCGTCATCGGCATTGCGCGCAGGATCACCATTCCGGACGTCAGACACGCAAGCGCCGAGCTTGCCCCGGTGATCGACGCGGAGATCGCCCGGGCGGGGCTGAAACCCGCAGGGCCATGGATCTTCATCGCGCAGAACCTGCCGAAGAATGCCAAGACCGTGTTTGACTGGCGTATCTGCCGACCCGTGGAAGGCGGCGAAGACTATCGCGGCGCGCTGGATATGATCGAGCTCGAGCCGATCATGGTGGCCTCAGCCCTGCACCAGGGGCCAATGCGCAGCCTCTTCACCCAGGGCTATGCGCCGCTGGTGGAAAGGATCGAGATGAGCAGGCACAATTTCTCCGGCGAGAGCCGCGAGATCTATCACCGCTGGGAAGGTCCGGGCGCTCGCTACCACCAGATCGAGATCCAGTTCGGCCTGGCCAACTGACGAAAAATCCGCGCATCGATGACGATGCGCGGCTTTGCGGAATTCGACACGGCGCCGAAGCGCCCGGTCTTACCAGTCCATCACGACCTTGCCGGAGTTGCCGGAGCGCATGGCCTCGAAGCCGTCGCGGAACTCGTCGATGCCGATGCGGTGGGTGATGACGGGCGAAAGATCGAGCCCGCCCTGAACGAAGGCGATCATCTTGTACCAGGTCTCGAACATCTCGCGGCCGTAAATGCCCTTGAGGTTGAGCATCTTGAAGATGACCTTGTTCCAGTCGATCTCGAAGCCGGCCGGCGCGATGCCGAGAATGGCGATCTTGCCGCCATTGTTCATCTTGTCGATCATGTCGCGGAAGGCGGGTGCTGCACCCGACATTTCCAGGCCGACATCGAAGCCCTCGGTCATACCGATTGTTTTCATCACGTCGGCGAGGTTTTCCTTCGACGCATCGACGACATGGTCGATGCCGACCTTGCGGGCAAGAGCCAGCCGCGTCGGATTGATGTCGGTGATCACGACCTTGCGGGCGCCCGAGCGCTTGGCAACGAGCGCGCCCATGATGCCGATCGGTCCGGCGCCGGTCACCAGCACATCCTCGCCGACGAGGTCGAAGGAGAGTGCGGTGTGCACGGCATTGCCGAAGGGATCGAAGATCGCAGCGATCTCGTCCGGTACGTCCTGCGGGATCGGCACGACGTTGTATTCCGGCAGGCAGACGAATTCGCCGAACGAGCCAGGCCGGTTGACGCCGACGCCGAGCGTGTTGCGGCAAAGGTGGCCGCGGCCGGCGCGACAATTGCGGCATTTGCCGCAGACGATGTGGCCTTCGCCGGAGACGCGCTCGCCGACGTGATACTTGGTGACGGCCGAGCCGACCTCGGCGATCTCGCCCATGAATTCATGGCCAACGACCATCGGCACCGGAATGGTCTTTTGGGCCCATTGGTCCCAGTTCCAGATGTGCACGTCGGTGCCGCAGATCGCCGACTTCTTCACCTTGATCAGAACGTCGTTCGGTCCGACCTCCGGCACCGGCACCCGCTCCATCCAAAGCCCAACCTCGGGCTTCGTCTTGACCAGCGCCTTCATCATGTTCGTCATTTTGTTGCCTCCATCAAACGTCCGCTAGGGCTTTGCCCCTCATCCGGCTGCCGCCACCTTCTCCCCGTCGTGACAGGGAGAAGGGATATGCCGCAAACTCCGCGTCCTTCTCCAACCGCCTACGGGGCAGGTCCCCTCTCCCCGCCTGCGGGGAGAGGGCTAGGGTGAGGGGCAGAGCCCCAAGCTCCCTCAGATCACGCCGAGCTCGCGGCCGACCTCTTCGAATGCGGCGATCGCGCGGCGCACGTCCTCATCGCTATGGGCAGCCGACATCTGCGTGCGGATGCGCGCCTGCCCCTTCGGCACCACCGGGAAGGAGAAGCCGATGACGTAGACGCCCTTCTTGAGCATGCGTGCCGCCATCTCCTGCGCCAGCGCCGCATCGCCCAGCATCACGGGGATGATCGGGTGGCCTTCGCCGGCAAGCGTGAAGCCGAGCTTCGACATCTCTGTGCGAAACAGCGTCGCATTGGCGGACAGTCGCGCCCGCAGCGCATCGCCGTTCTCGATCAGGTCGAACACCTTGAGCGAGGCAGCCGCAATCACCGGCGCCAGCGTGTTGGAGAACAGGTAGGGGCGCGAGCGCTGGCGCAGCCAGTCGACGACCTCGGCCTTGCCAGAGGTGTAACCGCCCGAGGCGCCGCCGAGCGCCTTGCCCAGCGTGCCGGTGATGATGTCGACGCGGCCTTCGACACCGCAATGTTCGGCCGAACCACGGCCATTTTTGCCGACAAAGCCGACGGCATGGCTGTCATCGACCATGACCATGGCGCCATATTTCTCGGCGAGATCGCAAACCCCTCGCAGATTGGCGATGATGCCGTCCATCGAGAAGACGCCGTCGGTGGCGATCAGCTTGAAGCGGCTGCCTTCGGCCTTCTTCAGTTCCTCCTCGAGCGCCGCCATGTCGTTGTTGGCGTAACGGAAGCGCTTGGCCTTGGAGAGGCGAACGCCGTCGATGATCGAGGCATGGTTCAGCGCATCGGAGATGATCGCGTCCTCTTCGCTAAGCAGCGTCTCGAACAGGCCGCCATTGGCATCGAAACAGGAGGAATAGAGGATCGTGTCTTCCATACCGAGGAAGGAGGAGATGCGCGCCTCGAGTTGCTTGTGCTCTTCCTGGGTGCCGCAGATGAAGCGCACCGACGCCATGCCATAGCCGTAACGGTCGAGCGCCTTTTTGCCGGCCTCGGCCAGTTCCTCGTTGTCGGCAAGGCCGAGATAGTTGTTGGCGCAGAAGTTCAGCACCCGCTCGCCGGAGGCGACCTGGATTTCGCCCGCCTGTTTCGAGGTGATCACCCGCTCCGACTTGTAGAGCCCGGCCGTCTTCAGGCCGTCGAGTTCGGTGCGAAGGTGGGAAAGAAAGGCTGAGGTCATGGCGGGCCGCTTTCGCTGTGAAAAGGACGTTTCGTGCCAGACGAGTACCACGACAGCTTTCCCGTTGCAGCAAATTCCAGCGGCTTGAGGGGGCTTGGCGACGATCACAAGGGAAAACGACAGGGCATTGCACGGCAAGACCGCTCGCTCGACATTTTATGTCGTGGCCTTGGCCGTGCGAGACAGATTGCTTCGATCGCAGCTACGTTTGAGTGGCCGGCGATCGAACCTGACACCCTTGTCCCCGTCAGGACCATCTGTTGCGCCGCGTCGGCGGCGCGATAGACTAACTCTTCTGAGAACGAACACGCATCAAAGGACAGCGCCTTTGTCGTGCAGACTCACCTCTCCAGATACCCGTCGATCACGGCCAGGAATGCCTCACCATACCGCTCGCGTTTGCTTTCGCCGATGCCGGGAATGTCGAGCAGCTCATCGAAGCCGCGCGGGCGCTCCTTGGCAAGCGCGATCAGCGTCGCGTCCGGGAAGACCACGTAGGGCGGCACGTTCAGGTCCTTGGCGATGGTGAAGCGCTCGGCGCGCAGCAGCTCGAACAGTTCGAGATCGGAGCCGGCGAGGTCGGCGCGCTCGCGCTGACTGCCGGATTTTGCCTGCCGCGCCGCCTTGCCCGTCTGCGGGCGGTCCTTGCGAAACAGCACCTGGCGCTCGCGCTTGAACACGGCGCGGGCCTCCGGCTCGAGTTTGATTGCGCCGAAGGCCGTATGATCGACGCTGACGAGACCGGCGGCAAGCAACTGCCGGAAGACCGATTGCCAGGTACGAACAGGCAGATCCTTGCCGGCGCCGAAAACAGGCATGTCGACATGGCCGAAACGCTCGGTCTTTTCGTTGACAGTCCCCATCAGCACGTCGACGACATGGCCGGCGCCGAAGCGCTCGCCGGTGCGGTAGACGGCGGCAAGCGCCTTGATCGCAGCCTCGGTTCCGTCCCAGGTCTCGACGGGCTTCAGGCAGGTATCGCAATGGCCGCAACGGCCGGGATGCGCCTCGCCGAAATGCGCGAGAATCGCCTGGCGGCGGCAACCGGCCGTCTCGCAGATCGCCAAAAGCGCATTGAGCTTGCCGCGCTCGATGCGCTTGATCTCATCCGCCGCCCCACCCTCGTCGATCATCCGGCGGCGCTGCAGCACATCGGCCATGCCATAGGCCATCCAGACCTCGGACGGCTGACCGTCACGGCCGGCACGGCCGGTCTCCTGGTAATAGGCCTCGACCGATCCCGGCAGATCGAGATGGGCGACATAGCGCACATCCGGCTTGTCGATGCCCATGCCGAAGGCGACGGTTGCGACCAGGCAAAGGCTCTCCTCTTTCAGGAAGGCGTCCTGATGAGTGTCGCGCAACGTCCGGTCCATGCCGGCGTGATAGGGCAGCGCGCGAATGCCCTGCCCGTTCAGCCATTCCGCCGTGTCCTCGACCTTGGCACGCGACAGGCAATAGACGATGCCGGAGGAACCGCGAAAACGGGAGAGGAAGCGCAGCAACTGCTGGCGCGGCTGGTCGCGCTCGACGATTTCATAGGCGATGTTCGGGCGGTCGAAGCTTGTCGTGAAGACTTCGGCGTCCTGTAGCGACAACCGCTCGATGATATCCTCGCGGGTATGCGGATCGGCCGTCGCCGTCAACGCGATGCGCGGCACGCCGGGATAACGCTCGGCAAGCAGGCCGAGGGTGCGATACTCCGGTCGGAAATCATGCCCCCACTGCGAGACGCAATGGGCCTCGTCGATGGCGAAAAGCGCAATGCGGGCATTGCCGATAAGGTCGGCGAAGCCATCGGTGACGATGCGCTCGGGCGTGACATAGAGCAGATCAAGCGTGCCGTCAGAAATCTGTCGGCGCACTGCAATCGCCTCTTCACGCGTCAGCGACGAATTGAGGGCGGCAGCATTGACGCCGAGTTGCTTCAACGCCTCGACCTGATCGCGCATCAGCGCAATCAGCGGCGAAACGACGACCCCGAGACCGGAACGGCAGAGTGCCGGAATCTGGAAGCAGAGCGATTTGCCGGCGCCGGTCGGAAACAGGACGACGGCGTCACCGCCGGCGGCCACATGCTCGACCACTTCCTGCTGCCGGCCGCGAAAAGCGGAATAGCCGTAGACGCGCTTGAGCACATCCAGAGGTGCTGGCGCGGCACCGTCGAAGAGATGGCCGGCGACGCCTTTGGCGCGTTGCGCCCTTTGCCCAATCTCCATCACATCTCCTTCGCGGGAATCACCTGATCATCATCGCCCATAGCGACCGCAATGCCATAGCCTTCCAGTCAACGGAATAGAGCAAGGCAAATCGCGCCCGCTGGACGCGCGGCTTCGGACCTGTTAGCTGAACTCGCCGCCGATCCGACCCTTCCGGTCACCGGCAATCTCGTGGATTGAAAAAACTGGAAAGCAACGATGTCTAGCATTCTGGCGGCAAGCGGCGGCGTCAAGCAGTTGATTTGCATCAACTGGGGGACCAAATACGGCGCGCCCTTCATCAACCGCCTCTATGCCATGGTGGCGCGCAACATCACCCCGCCCTTCACCTTCACCTGTTTCACCGACAATCGCGAGGACCTGCGTCCGGAAATTCTCTGTGAGGATCTGCCGCCGCTGGACATAGGGAAAATGCCCGAGAAGACGCCGGGCATCTGGAACAAATCTCGGCTGTGGGGCGCCAAGCTGGGCAACCTCAGCGGACCGGTGGTGTTTCTGGACCTCGATATCGTCATCGTCGGGTCGCTCGATGCCTTCTTCGAGGTCGGAGAGCCCGACGATGTGATCCTGGCGCGCAACCAGACGACGCCGTTCGAACGGCTCGGCCAGACCTCGCTGTTTCGCTTCCCGGTCGGCAAGCTGGTGCCGCTGCAGAAGAAGTTCCTGGCCGATCCGCAGGGCGTTGCGAATGAATACCGCTTCGAGCAACGTTTCGTGACGCGCAACGCGCCGGGCGGCGTAAAACTTTTCCCAAGACGCTGGGTGCTGCATTTCCGGCAGGACTGCCACTGGCCGCTCCCCCTGAACTACTTTTTCGCGCCGCGCCTGCCGACCGATGCGCGGGTGGTGCTTTTCCCTCGCAGCCTGCTGCCGCAGCATGCGATCGACGGACAATATGGCTATCGCGGCCGCGCGGACACGCCGCTTGGGCATATCCGGCGCCTGTTTTCCGGCGACCGGCGTGAAAAGAATCCGATCCGCTACCTGCGCCACTATATCCGTCCCGCCCCATGGGTGGCCGAGCACTGGCGGGAATAGACTGGCGACGGGCAAACGCGGCGGCGAACGGGCGGGAGCCGCCGGTCGGTGCCGCGGCGATCAGCGCGCGGCCGGCCCTTTGACCCGCCCCGAAAGCACGCCGAAGCCTTCGATGATCGCTTCCTGGTTTTCAAGCCGCGTCACTTCGAACTGAACCTCCTGCAGCGTGCGCAGCAGTTGCGGCACGGCTTCGAGGTCGCCCTCTTCGGTGGCGTGCGCAAGTTCCCGCTCCAGTTCGCGCCGCTGCCAATGCAGCGCCTTGGAGCGCTGGTGCAGCGCCAACGCCTGCAGATAGCTCTCGCGGGCATCCTCCGGTGCCGCCACCGCGGTCGCCGTCCACAGGCGGGCATAGCGGATCTGCTGGTCGATTGCCGCGATCAAGTGAGCAAAACCTTCAGCCTCCAGCTGTTCGACGAGCCCTTCGCGCGTCAGGCGCGGACCGTTGGCGGCGGCGGCATTGAGCACAGCCGCCCAGCAGCGCTGCAGGTCGCGATGGTCGAACTCGATGGTCGAGATCTCGTCGTATTCGTCAAACAGCAACTGCGGATGATTGACGATGGTAAGCGCCAGCACGCTTTCGCGCAGCGACGGCACCGTCTGCTGATCACTGACCAGCGACGAACGCGCCAGCCGGTCCGAGATCGCCGTTGGGCCTGAGGTGTTCGGCTGGCGTGCACCGGGCCCACCGCGTTGCCCGCCGCCCTGGCGGCCGCCACGCTCGAATTGCCGCCGCTCGCCGCCGCGACCGGGGCTGGCGGCCTGCAGGAAGGCGTGCAGCCGGTCGCGCATGTCCTGGCCATAGTGGCGCCGGACACTCTCGTCAGCGATGACGGAAGTGACCTGTTTCAGCCTGGCTTCGAGCTCGGCCCGTTTTTCCGGCGTGTCGAACGAGCCGCCCTGAACCTCGCGTTGCCAGACCATCTCGGCCAGCGACCGGGCATTGGCAAGCACCTGGTCGAAGGGTGCCCGCCCCTCCTGACGGACGAGATCGTCCGGGTCCTTGCCATCGGGCAGCATGGCGAACCGCACCGAGCGGCCGGGCTTCAGATGCGGCAGCGCCAGATCGACGCCACGGTTGGCGGCGCGAATGCCGGCGCCGTCGCCATCGAAGCAGAGCACCGGTTGCGACGTCATCTTCCACAGCAGATCGAGCTGATTTTCGGTGAGCGCGGTTCCAAGCGGCGCCACCGCATTCTCGACACCCGCCTGATGCAGCGCGATCACATCCATATAACCTTCGACCGCGATGATCGTGGAAGCGCCAGTTTCGTTTTGCCCGGTGTCGCCGGCGCGGCCGGCACCGGACATCGCGCGCCGCGCCCGGGCAAAATTGTAGAGCACGTTGCCCTTGTGGAAGAGCTCGGTCTCATTGGAATTGAGATATTTGGCCGGCGCGTCCGGCGACATGGCGCGGCCGCCAAACGCGATGACCTTTTCGCGCGACGACAGGATCGGAAACATGATGCGATCGCGGAAGCGATCGTAGGAAACCGGCACTTCCGCGCCGTGCACGACCAGGCCGCAGGCTTCGATCTGCTCCTTGCCGATGCCTTTGCCTGCCAAAAATTCCTTCAGCGCATTGCGGCTGTCGGGCGCAAAGCCCAGACGGAAGGTCTCGATGGTACGCCCCGTCAGCCCGCGCTCGCGCAGATAGGCGCGCGCCTTGGCGCCATTGGCCGTCTGCAGCTGATCCTCGAAGAACTGGGTCGCCAGCTCCATCACGTCGAGCAGGCTGGTGCGTTCCTTCTCGCGCTTCTCGGCTTGCGGGTCCGGCTGCGGCATGGCCACACCCGCCATATCGGCGATCTGCTGCACCGCCTCGGGGAAGCTCAGGCCTTCGAGGTCAGTGAGGAAGCGGAAGTGGTCGCCGGTAACACCGCACCCGAAGCAATGGTAACGACCCTTGCGATCCTCGCAGTGGAAGCTCGGGGATTTCTCGCCGTGAAACGGGCAGCAGGCCCAGTAGTCGCCGCGCGAGACATTGGTCTTGCGCCGATCCCAGGTGACGCGTTTGGCGATCACGTCCGAAATCGGCACGCGGTCGCGTATCTCGTCAAGAAAGGACTGTGAAAAGCGCATGGATACCTCTGGTCGATCCTCCATATAGGCGGCGAAACGGTCGGACGCCACAGCGCTGACCGGCCGTGCCCGCAATTCACAGGCTATCACGACAGAATTTGGAAGCATGGGATGGGATGGCACGCAGGGCCGCGGCGGCCTCTGGCCGTCGCAGGGTCTCATCCGGGAATATTGGGAAGATCAGGCGGAGAAATTCGCGCTGATCGATCAGGCCTATGAAACGCCTTCAGCGCCGGAACGGCGCCCGCCGCAGATGAGCGGGCGCAGTCGGTTACTTCAGCAGGTCCTTGACCAGGCCCGACGCCTTGGCGAAGTCCATCTGGCCGGGATAACGCTCCTTGAGCGCATTCATGCATTTGCCCATGTCGCGCAGCCCCTGTGCGCCGGTTTCCTGGATCACCGAGGCACAGAGCTCCTTGACCTCGTCGTCCGACAGTTGGGCCGGCAGGAACTGGTTGATGATGACGATTTCCTGCCGCTCTTGCTCCGCAAGCTCCGGCCGCCCGCCCTGATCATATATGCGGGCCGATTCCTCGCGCTGCTTGATCATCTTGGCGAGGATCTGCAGGATCTCGTCGTCGCCGACCGGATCCTTGCCCAGGCCACGGTTGGCGATATCACGATCCTTGATTGCCGCCTGGATCAGCCGCACGGTAGAGGTGCGCCGTGTGTCCTTGGCCTTCAGGGCTTCTTTCAGTACCTCAGCGAACTGGTCGCGCATGTCTTTCTCCATGTCGAAGCCGGCCCGCGGTGCTCTTGCCCGGAACCGGTTCGATGCATCAATGTTGTCGTCGTCTTAAACCAGTGCGGCAGGTGCAATCAAACGAATTACACAACCGCTTGAATTAAAAGGAATTTTATTTCCGGACAATTCACAGCGGCTGGTTGACCGGGCTTTGCGCTTTGGCTATTTTCCCGCACCTGCACGACATCGGCATGTGAGCACTTTTCGCGGGGATTCCGCGCGTCCATGCCTGAGCACATGAAATGGCGATCAGCCGCCGGGCTTTCAAGCCCCGCCTCGCGCCGCAACGGGATAGGAACGATGACCGCGACACCCGCATGGACCACTGAAAAACCCACCGCTTTGCTCGTTCTTGCCGACGGCACCGTAATCGAAGGCAAGGGCATCGGCGCAACCGGCAAGGTGCAGGCGGAAGTCTGCTTCAACACGGCGTTGACCGGCTACCAGGAAATCCTGACGGACCCTTCCTATCTCAGCCAGATCGTCACCTTCACCTTCCCCCACATCGGCAATATCGGCGCCAATGACGAAGACATCGAAGACCTGACGCCGGCAGCCCGCCACGGCGCTGTCGGCGTCATCTTCAAGGCTGACATTACCGAGCCCTCCAACTACCGCGCCGCCAAGCATCTCGACGGCTGGCTGAAGGCGCGCGGCATCATCGGCCTTTGCGGCATCGACACCCGGGCGCTGACCGCCTGGATCCGCGAAAACGGCATGCCCAACGCCGTCATCGCCCATGACCCCTCCGGCGTTTTCGACATCGAAACGCTGAAGGAGGAAGCCAAGGCCTGGAGCGGGCTTGAAGGCCTCGACCTTGCCAAGGTTGCCACCTCCGGCCAGTCGTCGCAGTGGACCGAGAAGCCTTGGGTCTGGGACGAAGGCTATTCGACGCTCGGCGATGCCGAGGCGGACTATCACGTCGTCGCCCTCGACTACGGCGTCAAGCGCAACATCCTGCGTCTCTTCACCGGCCTCAACGCCCGCGTCACCGTGATGCCGGCAACGACAAGCGCCGAAGACGTGCTTGCGCAGAAGCCGGACGGCATCTTCCTCTCCAACGGCCCGGGCGACCCGGCGGCAACCGGCGAATACGCCGTGCCGGTAATCCAGGACCTCCTGAAAAGCGATATCCCGGTATTCGGCATCTGCCTCGGCCACCAGATGCTGGCGTTGGCGCTCGGCGGCAAGACCGAGAAGATGCACCAGGGTCACCACGGCGCCAACCATCCGGTCAAGGACCACACCACAGGCAAGGTCGAGATCGTCTCGATGAACCACGGCTTCGCAGTCGATTCGAAGTCGCTGCCGGAAGGTGTTGAAGAGACTCACATTTCGCTGTTCGACGGCACCAACTGCGGCCTTCGGGTCGCCGGCAAGCCGGTCTTCTCTGTGCAGCATCACCCGGAAGCCTCGCCGGGCCCGCAGGACAGCCATTACCTCTTCCGCCGGTTCATGAACCTCGTGCGCGAGAAGAAGGGCGAACCGGCGCTTGCCGAGCGCTGAGAGCGCCGCCGAGACAGGTATTGAAGGCCCGCCCCGAGCGGGCCTTTTCTTTTGGAGCACAGGTTTTCAACGCCGCCCACTCTTACCCTGCGGGCAGATGCTCCGCGATGAAATCGACCACCGCGCGCACCGACGGCAATTGCCCGCGCCGATGCGGCATCAGCAAGGTCGTGGTGACGCTGCCGGCCTCCCAATCAGGCAGGACACGAACGAGGCTGCCGTCGTCGATTTCCGCCCGGCAGAGCTTGCGCGGCAGCGCCGTGATGCCGAGGCCGGAAAGGGCGGCCGCGCGAAGCACATGGGATTCGTCGGCGAGAAAACGCGGCGCGGGACGGACCCGGACGACGACGCCCGCGTCGTTGCGCATCGTCCATCCCTCTGCGGTCAAGGATGCCAGCAGTCCGTCATGACGCGAAAGGTCGCTTGGCTCTGGCGGGGCGCCGCGGCTTTCGAGATAGCCGGGCGCTGCCACCAGCCATATGGCGTCCGTTGCCCCCCGCCGCTGCACCAACCCGGAATCGGGCAAGGGCGCGAAGTGGTCGCGCACCGCAATGTCGAAACCCTCCTGGACGACATCGACGAAACGGTCGGTCGCGTGCAGCATCACCCGCATCTTGGGATAGGCGAGCGCCAACGGCGGCAACAGTGCGGCCAACGTCATCTGCGCCGTCGGTACCGAGGCGGTGATCCGGACCGTACCGCTCGGCTCGGCGAGCCGCCCCTTGACGATGGCTTCCGCCGCTTCCGCCTCGATCAGCATCGCCGCGGCGTGGCGATAAAAATCCTCGCCGACCTCGGTGACGGTGAAGCGGCGCGACGTGCGGTTGATCAGCCGAACGCCTAGCGTCTTTTCCAGTTCGGCCACGCGTTTGCTCAGCGTCGATTTCGGCACGTTGAGCGCCCGTGCCGCCGGCGCAAACCCCTTGTGGTCGACCACATGGGCGAAGACGACGAAGTCGTTGAGATTGCGCATCGCAAATTCCAATGTCTACATGCATGGACGATACATCCACATTTGCCTGTCTTTCGCAATATCGTCCATGAATTTATCTCTCTGCCATCGAAACCGAACATCGAAGGAAGAGAACATGGATCACTATCAGGGCAAGAAAGCCGTCGTCATCGGCGGCACGCATGGCATGGGTCTGGCGACGGTCGAGCGGCTCGTCGACGGTGGCGCCGAGGTGCTTTTGACCGGCAACAACGCGGCAAACCTCGCCAGGATCCAGGAGCGGTTCGGCCCGCGTGTGCATGCGGTAAAGTCCGACATCTCCAACCTCGGCGAGATCGCCGTGCTCGGGGCGACGGTGGGCCAGAAGCTGGGCACGATCGACCTCTTGCATGTCAATGCCGGCACATCGTTGCTCGAGCCCTTCGACCAGGTGACCGAGGCTTCCTATGATCGCCAGTTCACGATCAACACCAAGGGCGCCTTCTTCACCGTCCAGCGCCTGGCACCGCTGATCCGCGACGGCGGCTCGATCGTCTTCACCTCGTCGGTTGCCGATGTCGGCGGCCATGCGGGCATGGCGGTCTATAGCGGCAGCAAGGCGGCGCTGATCTCGTTTGCCTCCGTCTTTGCCGCCGAACTCTTGCCACGCGGTATCCGGGTGAATTCGGTCAGCCCTGGCTTCATCGACACGCCGACCAAGGGCGTTGCCGGCATCACCGATGCGGAACGTGCCGAGTTCAAGGCGCTGGGCGATGCGATCACGCCGATGGGCCGCAACGGCACCGCCGACGAAGTGGCCCGCGCCGTGCTCTTCCTCGCCTTCGACGCGACCTTCACCACCGGCGCAAGACTGACGGTTGACGGCGGTCTCGGCCAGCAATTGTCGCAGGCTGCCTGAACCCCGCCAGAACGGAGAATCCAGATGTCCAATACCATCTCGGTCATCGGCCTCGGCGCGATGGGTACGGCCCTCGCAAACGCCCTTATTGACGCCGGCAACGCCACAACCGTCTGGAACCGCACGCCGTCGCGGGCCGACGCTCTCGTTGCCCGCGGCGCCCACCGGGCCGACACCGTCACTGAGGCCATCGCAGCGAGCGACGTGATCGTCCTATGCCTCACCGACTATGCCGCCGTCGAAGCCACGCTTCATGATCTTGGTCCCGGCCTGTCCGGCAAGACGATCGTCAACCTGACCAATGGCCGTCCGGACGAAGTCCGGGCGATTGCCACCCGCCTTGACGGATGCGACGCCCACTATCTCGACGGTGGCATCATGGCGACGCCACCGATGATCGGCTCGCCGCACGCCTTCATTCTCTATAGCGGCAGCGCCGATGCCTTTGCATTCGCCAGGGATCGGCTCGCGGCCTTCGGCCGGAGCCACTATCTCGGCGAAGATCCGATCCTCGCCGCGGTCAACGACCTCGCCTTGCTTTCGGCGATGTACGGGCTCTTCGGCGGCTACCTGCACGCAACAGCGCTTGCCGGCAGCGTCGGCGTCTCGGCGACGGCGTTCCTGTCCCTGGTCGAGCCCTGGCTTGCGGCAATGATGACAGTCCTGCCCGACTATGCCGAACGGATCGACAGCGGCGATCACGGCCGCGACGTGATGTCGAACCTTGCAATGCAATCGGTGGCGATCACCAATATCGTCGCTGCAAGCCGCAGCCAGGGCATCGATCCGGCTTTCATGGAGCCGATGGAAAGGCTGGCGCAAAAGCGCCTCGCCGGCGGCTTCGGCACCGACGAGATCTCCGGCATCATCGAGGCGATGAGGCGAAAATAGGGTTCTGTCTCCAACACACAGCCGACGCTGGTGAAAGCCCGCCCGGCCGTTGTCGAAACGTCGCATCAACCGAACTGCGCAGCAATGGTCCGTGGTCGAAAGGTCGCGGACCGTCTGCTTGCGATTGACCCGCCGCCGGCCTTCACGCATCCTGCCTGCAACTGGAGGTGACGATGATTACGGGTACACAATGCCGCGCCGCCCGGGCGCTGATCGAAATTTCGCGCGAGATGCTGGCGAGCTTTTCGGGCGTCAGCGAGGACACGATCCTCAAGTTCGAGCGCAAGCTGGAGACGCCCGCCGACGAGGTGATCCTGTCGCTGAGGCATGCGCTCGAAAATGCCGGCGCGATGTTTTTGCCGGAAGGCGAACGCGGTATCGGCGTCTGCCTGAAGTTCACCCGATCCGAGGCGCGTCGCCTCTCCATTCTCGAAAGCGAGGGCGGCGTCGTCGGCGACGACGAGGTTCCGGGCGCTTGAAGTTCAAATCTGATTTCAACGGCTTAGCCGACACGCTTGAATCAGAATGGCCACCCGTTGAATCGGTTTGCCAACAAAAAAGCCCGCCGTTGCGGCGGGCTTTTTCATGAGATCGAATACCTGAGCTTACTTGCAGGCCGCGCAGAAGCGCTGGGTGCGGCGGCATGCTTCTTCGAGCTGCGCTTCCGACGGTGCGTAGGAGATGCGGAAGTTCGGACCAAGGCCGAAAGCCGAGCCGTGAACGACGGCAACGCCTTCGGATTCGAGCAGTTCGGAGACGAAGTCCTCGTCCGTCTCGATGACCTTGCCCGACGGTGCGGTCTTGCCGATCAGGCCGGCGCAGGACGGGTAGACGTAGAAGGCGCCTTCCGGCGTCGGGCATGCAATGCCCTTGGCCTGGTTGAGCATCGACACGACGAGATCACGGCGACCTTCGAAGATCTTCTTGTTCTCGGGGATGAAGTCCTGCGTGCCGTTGAGCGCCTCGACGGCGGCCCACTGCGCGATCGACGTTGCGCCCGAGGTCTGCTGGCCCTGGATCATGTCCATCGCCTTGATCAGTTGCAGCGGGCCGGCTGCGTAGCCGATGCGCCAGCCGGTCATGGCATAGGCCTTGGAGACGCCGTTCATGGTCAGCGTGCGGTCGGAGAGGCCGGGCTCGACTTCAACCGGGGTTGCGAACTTGAAGTCGCCATAGGTCAGGTGTTCGTACATGTCGTCGGTCAGCACCCAGACATGCGGGTGCTTCATCAACACGTCCGTCAGCGCCTTCAGCTCGGCATGGCTGTAGGCGGCGCCCGACGGATTGGACGGCGAGTTGAAGACGAACCACTTGGTCTTCGGCGTGATCGCCTTGTCCAGGTCTTCAGCCCTGAGCTTGAAGTTGTTCTCCTGGGTGGTCGAGACGAAAACGGGCGTGCCGCCGCACAGCGCCACCATCTCCGGATAAGAAACCCAGTAGGGCGCCGGGATGACGACTTCATCGCCCGCGTTCAGGGTCGCCATGAAGGCGTTGAAAAGAATCTGCTTTCCGCCGGTGCCGACGATCGTCTGGGCGGCGGTGTAGTCGAGGTTGTTCTCGCGCTTGAACTTCTTGGCGATCGCTTCGCGCAGTTCCGGAATGCCCGAAACCGGCGTGTACTTCGTTTCGCCGCGGTTGATCGCGTCGATCGCAGCCTTCTTGATATTGTCCGGCGTGTCGAAATCCGGCTCCCCTGCACCAAGGCCGATCACGTCGCGTCCCTTCGCTTTCAGCTCGCGGGCTTTCTGCGAAACGGCGATGGTGGCGGAAGGCTTTACACGGGAAAGGGCATCGGCAAGGAAGGCCATGATGAAAGGTCCTGATCGTTTCGAGACGCGGTGAGCGCTACGGAACGAAAAAGTCAGGCTCCATAGCGGTTAGGTCTATGTCGAAAGACGCCCGGTCTTGCAAGCGCCGGAACGGCAAAAACGCTGGGAATGCGGGCAAAATGCGTCACCATGACAAAGTTTCATGAGTGCGATCAGCGATGACGATCGCCGGTCGATATCCGATCGGCGCCTGTCGGCAACCGCAACGGGATGCATGTGTCGCGACACTCGCCGCCGATGTTCACCCCGAGCCGGCAGTCCGGGGCTGCCGAAAACCATCAACCAAGAACGTCCGGCGGCGGGCATTTATTCAGAAAAAACAGCGGATTTCGGCTTTTTCCGAAAAGCCTTATTTTGGCCACAACAACTGTCGCGGAACGCCGCAATTCCGTCGCGCAACAGCCGGTTTCCGGGCCTTTCCTCTCATGATCCGAACGCATGGCATCACGGGGGTGTGCAATGTTTCTCGACGACGAAATCGCTGAATCACGGACACGGCAGAACGAAGCGCGCTGGGGCATGTATCTGGCGCTCGCAGCCCTCGCCGCCTGCATCGTGATGATCCTCGGCCTGATGACCCAGGCCTCGGCCCAGACGGCCAGCGCCAGGCCGGAGCAGATGGCCGGCTATGTCAGGCCCAACGACATGGGCACCGGTGCCCTGCTCTTCCCCTCCAAGGAACCCGGCTATTTCGTCGAGGCGCCGCGACTGGCGACCGACGTGCAGATCGACGTTAACGGTCCGATCATGCGCACCCGCGTCACGCAGCGGTTCCAGAACCCGAGCAAGGGATGGGTCGAAGGCACCTATGTCTTCCCGCTTCCCGATGATTCCGCCGTCGATACCCTGAAGATGCAGATCGGCGACCGCTTCATCGAAGGTCAGATCAAGCCGCGCCAGGCAGCCAAGGAAATCTACGAGCAGGCAAAGGCCGAGGGCAAGAAGGCGGCGCTGCTCGAACAGCAGCGCCCCAACCTCTTCACCAATCAGGTCGCCAATATCGGCCCCGGCGAAACGGTGGTCGTGCAGATCGAATACCAAAGCGGCGTGCGCCAGTCGAACGACGCCTTTACCTTTCGTTTCCCGATGGTGGTAGCGCCTCGCTACAATCCGCAGCCGGTCGTGCAGACCGTCGATCTCGACAGCCGCACCGGCTATGCCGTCAGCGATCCGGTTCCCGATCGCCAAAAGATCGAGCCGCCGGTGCTCGATCCGCGTGAAAACGCCAGGATCAACCCGGTGACGTTGACGATCAACCTGAAGGCGGGCTTCCCGATCGGCGAGGTGACATCAGCCTATCACGAGATCGAAACTACCACGCTCGACCAGCTGACCCGCAAGATCACGCTGAAGGCCGCAAGCGTTCCTGCCGACAGGGATTTCGAACTCAGCTGGAAGGCGGTCGAAGGCAAGAGCCCCTATGCCGGCCTGTTCCGCGAGCCCGTCGGCGGCAAGACCTATCTCCTGTCCTTTGTCCCCCCGCCGGTCACCGCGACAGAGACCGACAAGCCGGTCAGGCGCGAGGTCGTTTTCGTCATCGACAATTCCGGCTCTATGGCCGGCCCGTCGATGGAGCAGGCAAAGGAAAGCCTGGCGCTGGCGATCTCGCGGCTGAAGCCGGAGGATCGGTTCAACGTCATCCGCTTCGACGACACGATGACCGTGCATTTGCCTGATCTTGTCGAGGCGACGCCTGATAAGCGCGAGGATGCGATCGCCTTCGTGCGCGGCCTGACCGCCGATGGCGGCACGGAAATGCTGCCGGCGCTGGAAGCGGCGCTGCGCACCCAGGGACCGGTTGCATCAGGCGCCCTTCGCCAGGTGGTCTTCCTCACCGATGGCGCCATCGGCAATGAAGGCCAGCTTTTCCAGGAGATCCAGAGCAACCGTGGCGACGCCCGCGTCTTCACCGTCGGCATCGGTTCGGCGCCCAACAGCCATTTCATGACCAAGGCCGCCGAATACGGTCGCGGCACTTTCACGCTGATCGGTTCCGAGAGCCAGGTGGCCGCCCGCATGGGCGAGCTCTTCACCAAGCTTGAGAGCCCGGCCATGACCGACATTTCGGCGACGTTCGAAGGCGCTGCCTCCGGCGACATCACGCCGAACCCGATGCCCGATCTCTACCGCGGCGAGCCGGTGGTGCTGACCGCCGAACTCGACGGCACATCGCCCGAAGGTAAGCTTCGCATCGTCGGCAAGGCCGGCGACCAGCCCTGGCGTGTCGAGATGGACATCGCCAAGGCCGCGACCGGCGAAGGCATCGCCAAGCTCTGGGCCCGCCGCAAGATCGACGATCTCGAGGCAAGCGCGTCGGCGATCGCCGACCCCGCAACGCTCGACAGGCAGATCGAAACCGTGGCGCTTGCCCATCACCTGGTCTCGCGCCTCACCAGCCTTGTCGCCGTCGATGCGACACCGTCGCGGCCCGCCGGCGAAAACCTGACGGAAACCGATGTGCCGCTCAACCTGCCGGCCGGCTGGGACTTCGGCAAGGTTTTTGGCGAGAAGTCCGATGCGACCGGCCCCGATGCGACCGGCGAAGTCGACGAGCGCGAGGCTTCGGCCGAAAGCCAGACGAAGCTGGCGATGGTCACGGCCGACCGCATGCTGGCGGCACCGACGGCGCGCGCAGCGAGCCTCATTGCCGAAGCCAACAACCAGGTGAACCTGCCGCAGACAGCGACCGAAGCGGACAAGCAGATCCTCATCGGCCTGACGCTGCTCGCCTTTGCCCTTGTTGCCGGCAGCACCTTCGTCTTCTGGCGCGTGCAGATCGCCGCCCTCGTCATCGCAGGGGTTCGACGCCATGGCCGCTGACGACGACCTGCCCGGGCCACGCCCGGGCTTCCTCGCCCGTCTCTCGGCCATCGAGACCATCGTGGTCGCGATCATTGCACTGATCGCCCTTGCCGGCCTGATGCTGATCGGCAAGGGATTTTACATGAAGGCCAAGGCCGAGGTCTCGCAGGTGCTGCTGAAGAAGAGCTTCGAAGCGCAGCTGCACGGCGAGGCCAGTGGCAAACCCTGGCCCTGGGCCGATTTTGAAACCACTGCGGAAATCATGGCGCCGCGCATCAATCGCTCCGCGATCGTGCTTCAGGGCGCAAGCGGCCAGGCGCTTGCCTTCGGACCTGCCTGGCTCAGCAACACCCCCCTTCCCGGCGACGAAGGCACCTCCGTCATCGCCGCCCACCGCGACACGCATTTCCGCTGGCTGAAGGACGTTTCCTCGGGCGATCTGCTGGTGCTGACCCGCAAGGACGGGCGACGCTTTCTTTTTCGGGCCGGCGAAGGCCGCGTCGCGCGCTGGGACGAGAGCGGCATCAATGCCTCGGCCAGCGGCCGCAATCTGGCGCTCGCCACCTGCTGGCCCTTCGATGCGATCGAGCCCGGACCGATGCGCTACATCGTGACCGCCGAACTCGTCGGAGAACAGCATCCGGTGCCGCTGACAACAGGCTCGGTTTCGAAATAAAGCCTTTTTGATCCGATTTGACTTGAACGAACCGGACGACCGCTCCAGCTTGGCATTCAACGGCATCAACGGCGCGGAGACATCGAATGCGGCAGGCGCAGGCATCAAGGCTGGAAACGACGGGGATGGCGCGGGCAATTCGTGCGCTGCCACTCCTTGCCGGCCTGGTTTTGTTTGCTGTCCCCGTTGCCGCCGGCGCGCAGGAGACGCGCGAGTTCCCCTCTCAAAGCGGCAAGGTGCTCGTCGAGACGCTGGCGAGCGGACTGCAACACCCGTGGTCCGTCGAGGTCTTGCCCGAGGGTGGCTATATCGTCAGCGAGCGCGCCGGCCGGCTGCGCATCATCCGCGACGGCAAGGCTTCGGCGCCGCTCACGGGCGTGCCCGAGGTGGCCGAACGGGGTCAGGGCGGCCTGCTCGACATTGCGCTTGCCCCTGACTTTGCCACCAGCCGCGCGCTCTACCTGACGCTCGCGGCCAATGGCAAAGGTGGTTTCGGCACGGCGTTGGTGCGGGCGACGCTATCGGCGGACAACACGGGCCTGACCGATGTCAAGGATCTGTTCCGGATGAACAAGCTGACCCGCAAGGGCCAGCATTTTGGCTCACGCATCGCAATAGCGCCGGATGGTAGCCTGTTCTTCGGCATCGGCGACCGCGGCGAGCCCGAACGTGCCCAGGATCTGCACGACCATGCCGGCGCCATCCTGCACATCAACACCGACGGCAGCATTCCTGCCGCCAACCCCTATCGCGGCGGCACAGAGGGCCTGCCGGAAATCTGGTCGAAGGGGCACCGCAACCCGCAGGGCATTGCCATCGATCCGAAGGACGGCACGCTGCTGACCGCCGAACATGGCGCGCGCGGCGGCGACGAGGTCAACAACCCGCAGCCCGGCCATAACTATGGCTGGCCGGTGATCACCTACGGCAAGGACTATTCGGGTGCCGAGATCGGCGAAGGCACCGCGAAGGAAGGCCTCGACCAGCCGCTCTACTACTGGGATCCCTCGATCGCACCGGGCGCGCTCGCCATCTATCGCGGCAAGATGTTTCCGGAGTGGGATGGCAACCTGCTGGTGGCAGCGCTGAAATATCAATTGCTCGCGCGGCTGGAACGGGACGACACCGGCGCGATCACCTCCGAAGAGCGGCTGTTCGACGGCGAGTTCGGCCGCATCCGCGATGTCGTGGTGGCGCCGGACGGCGCACTGCTGATGGTGACGGACGAAGAGGATGGCGCGCTGCTCAGGGTCTCCAAGGCCCCGACGCAATAGGTCAATATCAGCGCAGGTTGGTATAGATCCTCAATCGGGATCAGAGACCGGCGCGAACATCCTTGCGGAACATGAACTTCAATCCGGACCATACCGCATCGACGGCACAGACCTTGGTGTCGACGAGACCAAGTGGCAGGAAGATCTCGCGCAAAACGTCTTCCGTCAGCGTGGTTGGAACCTTCGATGCGCGCTTGGGCCATGAGATCCACATCATGCCATCTGCCTTCAGACTTGCCGCAAGCCGCAGCGCCACCACCTCAAGCTCTGCCCTCGCAACCGCGAAGACGTGGATGTAATCGTGCCGCCGTGACGCCGGGCCGTCGGCGGCGGTTTCGCAACTGGCAAACCCGGGAAAGCCGGTAATGTCGGTCAGATCGCCGGGAACGCCAAGCAACAGCACTGACTGGCCGTCCCTCAAGCCAAGCTTGCGGACAAGCGGCGTTCCGGAATAACCGCTCTCGCCCATCTCCACCTCCCCATCACCACCATGGCAACCGTCACCGGCACCTCACGCGGGCCGCGTCTGCGGCCGACGATGAGCCTTGCCCGAGAAAATCGCAACTGATAGACGGCGATGCATCTGAGGAGAGCAATGATGACCCGCGTCCAGGCCAATCTATTCCTGCTGTTTTCCGGCGCCATCTGGGGTGCTGGCTTCGTCGCCCAGTCGACGGCAATGCAGGCGATCGGCCCGCTCTGGTTCATCACGCTTCGTTTTGCCATCGCAACGCTGGTCGCGCTGCCGCTCGCCGTCGTCGAAACCAGGCGGGCGTCGCAGCCTTTGACCGGCAAGACCATTCGCAATTTCGTGCTTGTCGGGCTTGCGCTCTTTGCCGGCGCCGTCACGCAGCAATACGGGTTGCTGACCACCAGCGTCACCAATTCCGGTTTCTTGACCGGCCTTTACGTCGTGTTCGTCCCTATCCTGACAGTCGTCTTCCTGCGTCGCAAACCGCACTGGATCATCTGGCCCGGCGCGCTGATGGCGCTGTTCGGCATCTTCCTCCTGAGCGGCGGTGCGCTGTCGAGCCTGACCGGAGGCGACTATCTTACTGTCGTCTGTGCGCTGTTCTGGGCACTGCAGATGATGCTGGTCGGCATCTTCGCGGCGGGCAGCGGCCGGCCGATGCTGCTGTCGATGACACAGTTTGCCGTTTGCGCCGTGCTCGGCTGCGTCGCCGCCTTGGCGATCGAACCGCTGAGCATGGAGGCGGTGAAGGCTGCGCTGCCGGAAATCCTTTATGCCGGCATCTTCTCCAGCGGCGTCGCCTTCATCTGCCAGGTCGTCGGCCAGCGCTATACCACGGCACCCCAGGCGGCGATCTTCCTGTCGAGCGAGGCGTTGTTTGCCGCCCTCTTCGGCGTTCTCCTGCTAGGGGAGATCATCACGCCCATCGGTTATGTCGGCTGCGCCATCATCTTTGCTGCCATGCTCGTCGTCGAGATCGTGCCCGAGCTCACAAAAGGCAGCCGTCGGGAAGCCACAGCCTGAGGCGGGATCGGCACGCGCAAGGTGGTCGGCAGAACTATAACCCTTGATTTTGACGGGTACTGAACTGCTGCGTTACTTGTTACTGGCCCGCCCCGCAAAGCTGTTGCTTCACTTTAAAGCGCCTCGATGCAACCTGGCCATTTTCGGTTATTACTTGTAGGATTTCTGCAAGCCGGCTTGGCGCAGCGCGCGACACCATCGCTTTGGAGAGAAGCTTCAAACATATCAGTCGCTTGCCAAACGAATGGACCTCTTTGGCCGCTGCGATGGCGTCGCCGATTGCGGCGAAAAATGGCGCAAAGCACTCAACTTATCGGCACATTCGTTCAAAAAGCTGTGATTTCAACAGCTTGCGATGCATCTTCAATATCACCTGAAAAAACCGCAACTGGCCGAATTTTGAGCAATGGCAAGACGCAATACCATTTCTAAAAAGTTTTGCTTGCCAATTCAAAATAAACCCATCAATCTTACTCTGTTCGGGCAATCTACGAGCACGGGAAGATCTTGAAATAAAAGCGGGCCGGAGACGCAAAAACTCCGGGTGGCCAGACTGGGGGGACGCTTGTTTGCAACCTTTCCGATGGCTGGCTGCGGTAACAGGAACCTTTCCTCAAATATCGAGACCTGCCTGCCCAACGCCCAACCGGGCAAACTGCAATGCTACCCGTCCGTCAAACGGGTGGAGAGAAAAGGACCTGACGCATGGCCGAAACTGGCACTGTAAAATTCTTCAACACCGACAAGGGCTTTGGTTTCATCAAGCCTGACAACGGTGGTGCGGATATCTTCGTACACATTTCCGCTGTCCAGGCTTCCGGCCTGAACGGCCTGTCGGAAAATCAGAAGGTAAGCTTCGACACCGAACCGGATCGCCGCGGCAAAGGCCCGAAGGCGGTCAACCTGCAGATCTCCGGCTAACACCGGTTCTGCTGAAAGATTCAAGTTGAAGCCCGGCAGTGATGCCGGGTTTTTTTGTTCAGGCTCCGTTCAGTTTGGCCCCATTAACCTTCTTTCATCATGAAGGCCGGAAACGCTCCGGACCATGCACAGGATTGAAGCCATGAACAAGTTCATCAAAGCGACGGTTCTCTCGGTCATCGCCGCCGCCTCGGTTCTCCCGACCCTCAGCACGGCTGAGGCTGGCGATTGGAACCGGCACCATGATCGTGGAGACGCCGTTGCGCTCGGCGCTCTTGGCCTCGCCACCGGCGTGATCATCGGCGGCGCGATCGCCTCGCAGCCGCGTTACAGCGAGCGCGTCTATGTCGACCCGGAACCCGATTATTACGAGCCGCGCCCGGTCTACCGTTCGCGCCCGGTCTATCGCGCGCAACCTGTTGTCGTCGATAGCTACAGCGACGGTTACGGCTCGCTCGAGCCCTGGACCCCGTCCTGGTACCGTTATTGCTCGCAGCGCTACCGCTCGTTCAACCCGGACAACGGCACATTCCGCGGCTACGATGGCCGCAGCTACTTCTGCGACGCAGGCTGATCGTAAGGCCCATCACACAGACAAACAAAAAGCGCATGCTCCCCGGGGCATGCGCTTTTTCATTGTTGCAGACGTATCTCCGAAAGGAGGTTCGCGCCTGGAGCAATTCCAGGAAAAGTGTGAAGCGGTTTTCCGCCCGGGATTGCGTAGTTTCAAAGAGTTAGATCATTTCACTGTTTCAATGAAACAATGAAATGATCTAAAGCTCAAAGACCCCGCAAATAGGGATTGGTGCGCCGCTCCTCGCCGATCTGGCCGCCTGGGCCGTGCCCGCAGATGAAACCGACCTGATCACCAAGCGGCAGGATCTTGTCGCGTATGGAATCGAGCAGTTGCTGGTGGTTGCCGCCGGGAAGATCGGTTCGGCCAATCGAGCCGTGAAACAGCACATCGCCGACATGGGCGAAATTCTGCGCCCGGTTGAAATAGACCACATGGCCAGGCGCATGGCCGGGGCAATGCAGCACTTCGAACACATGGTTGCCGAAGGATACGGTATCGCCGTCTTCCAGCCACTGGTCGGGCACGACGTTTTCGACCTTCATCGCCAGGCCGAATTTCTCCGCCTGCTCTTCGAGGCGCGACAGCAGCGGCAGATCGTCCTTGTGCGGACCGATGATCGAAAGCCCAAGCGCTTCCTTCAGTTCCTTGGCGCCGCCCGCATGGTCGATGTGGCCGTGCGTCAGCCAGATCGCCTTCAGCGTGATGCCGTTCTCCTGGATGGTCTGCAGGATCACGTCGACGTCGCCGCCGGGATCGACGATCACGCCTTCCTTGGTTTCAGCGTCGAAGAGAACCGTGCAGTTCTGCTGGAAATGAGTAACCGGGATAATGCCCGCCTGTAGCATGCCGTCTGTGCCTCACTCAGATGTCGTTGGCACACCTATAGCGCCAAACGGCATCAGGCACAGCGCGAATTAACGCAAGGCCGCAATTTCCGCAGAGGGGGGCTGAGGCGTCGGGAATTGTACAGTGGTGAGCAACAGGGCCGAGACAAGCAACTCGGCGGCAACGACGATGGCCACCACCGGGCGCAATCCGTTGACGGCGGGGTTTATCGGATTAACGGCTGAATTCGACATTGAACCTCCCTCTCCTGCCTGCGCTCGCCTTCTTCGCGCGGGCATACCGCTGATCGTTTGCCTCGGGCGCCCGCCCGACATCGACAGGAAGAACACCTTGATCGCGAAACGGTTCCCTTGGACTAACGCCGGGTTGAACCGCTGCAGGTTGAGTATGTCGCATCTTCACATTTCGTGACGTTACCTGGGGAACATCCCCACCATCGCCGCGTTTGCCCCTTAGCCATAAAGAAGGAGCATGATGATGAAGAACCTTACCCGCCCCCTGTTGCGAACTGCCGCGGCCGCGGGTTTCGTACTCGTAGCCGGCGCTTCCGCCGCCTTCGCAGACATGACCGCCACAACCGTCACTGACCTCAATGTCCGCGCTGGCCCGGGCCCGCAATATCCGACGGTTGGCCTGGCCACACGTGGCAGCACTGCGGTCCTTGATGGCTGCATCGAAGGCAGCAAGTGGTGCCGTATCGACGTCAACGGCCTTCGCGGCTGGGTCTATGCCCAATATCTGACCACCGATTTCGGCGGCTCGGCCGTCGTCGTTCAGGATCGACGCTCCGACCTTGCAGTCCCCATCGTGACCTATGAAGCACAGGCTGGCGATCCGCCACTGCCGGCACCCGGCGACGAGCTGCTTGGCCCTGTCGAAGACGTCGAGCCGATCGTGCCGCCGGATACCGTGCGGACCTATATCACCACCAACCCTGGCGAAACCGTCTATCTCGACGGCGAAGTCGTGGTCGGCGCCGAGCTGCCGCAAACGGTCGAAGTGCGCGGGGTGCCGGACTATAGCTACGATTATGTCAGCATCAACGGCCAGCCTGTTCTGGTCGAGCCGGCAACGCGCCGTATCGTTTACGTCTATCGCTAAACGCCGCGCCCAATCAGAGGCAAAACACGCAACCAACTCCAGCGGACCTTGGCCGCTGGAGTTCTCGTTTGCGCTGCAGCGAATCAGTGGTTGCACCCAGCCTGGCGAAAACAAGGCCAGAGCGCTGTAGTAATTCTGTCGTCTTCTGCCCTTTAAACCGCGATAACGGCCGTTTCCGGCATGAACGGCAACATTTTAGCGAGCAAAGCCTTCCCGCGCCGCTGCCGTCACTTCGCCAAATTGACAAGAGTCCAGATTCGGTCTCAACCTGTCCGTGCCGGATCATCGGCATTTGGCGGCTCGTCTTCGACGGGCCTCGATACGGAGGGATCAATGGAAGCATTAATGCCAATCATTACCCAATTGATCGCGGGGGCGGCCGGCGGAAACGCGGCCAGCGCAGTATTGAAACAGGGGGCATTCAGTGTCGTCGCACGCACGATCGTCGGCGCTATCGGCGGCCTCGGCGGAGGATTCCTGATCCAGATGCTCGGCGGCGAAGCGGCCGCAACCGGTCTTGCCATGCAGGCGCTTGGCGGCCTCGTCGGCGGCGGCGTGTTGAGCGGCATCGTCGGCCAGTTCCTCGGCAAGCAAGCCTGACGCCTTCCGAACGATATCCGTAGCAAGACAAAAGGCGGCCGAGGGCCGCCTTTTCTATAGGTCTGGTCGGGCCGGTTATTCGGCGGCTGCCGCGACCGGATAAACTTCCTTCATATAGTCGTTCATCAGCGTTTCGCAGATGGTTGCCGGGGTGAAGCGATAGGGGCCGATCTCGGAAACCGGCGTGACCTCGGCGGCGGAACCGGTGAGGAAGCACTCGCTGAAGTCGGACAGTTCTTCCGGCATGATCACCCGTTCGACCACCTGGTAGCCGCGACGCTTGGCAAGCTCGATCACCGTGCGCCGTGTGATGCCGTCGAGGAAGCAGTCCGGCACCGGCGTGTGGATGACACCGTCCTTGACGAAGAAGATGTTGGCGCCGGTCGCTTCCGCCACCTGGCCGCGGTAGTCGAGCATCATCGCGTCGGCATAGCCCTTGGCTTCGGCCGCATGCTTGGAAATGGTGCAGATCATATAGAGGCCGGCAGCCTTCGATTTCGACGGCGCCGTCATCGGATCCGGCCGGCGATATTCGGCGATATCGAGACGAATGCCCTTGAGCTTTTCGGCCGGGTTGAAGTAGCTGCCCCATTGCCAGATGGCGATCGCCACGTTGATGCGGTTGCTCTGGGCCGAAACACCCATCATCTCGCTGCCGCGCCAGGCGATCGGTCGGGCATAGGCTTCGGAAAAGCCCTGGCGCTTCAAAAGCTCGACGCTTGCCGCATCCAGTTCTTCGACGGTATAGGGAATCTTGAAGCCGAGGATTTCGGCCGAGTTGTGAAGGCGCTGGTTGTGCTCGGTCAGCTTGAAGATGCGCCCGCCATAGGCGCGTTCGCCTTCGAATACCGCACTTGCGTAATGCAGACCGTGGGTCAGCACATGGATCTTGGCGTCTTTCCACGTGACGAACTCGCCATTGAACCAGATCTCGCCGTCCAACTGATCAAAAGGAACCGCTGCCATGATGTCGTCCTCCGGCGCTTGAGCGCCATTCTTGCTGTTGATTATCTTCCCGCTTTCAGTTTATCGGCAAACTGATTGTGGGAAAATTCAATTTCGAGATTTTGGATTTGCGATCAGTGCGGCGCGGCATATCCTCCTGAGGTGTTACCGCCGCCAAATGTCTCGCTTACCGAGCATGGACGCTACCAACGCACTAAAAATATGTCAATAAAGCTGACATATTTTTCCGATTGTTTCGTAAGTTGCAACTTGGCTGAAAGGAAATGACCGCGTGGCCGGCCAATCCAAAGAAAACACCCGATATGTGGGCGACACCGTCGTGCACGACGATGATACGATCGACTTCGAAATCATCGAGCTGCTTTTCTTCGCCTATCGCGACTTCACCTCCGATCCGGACGCGATACTGGAAAAGAGCGGCTTCGGTCGCGCGCATCATCGCGTCGTGCATTTCGTCGACCGCGAGCCGGGCATGACGGTCGCAGACCTGCTCGACACGCTGAAGATCACCAAGCAGAGCCTTGCCCGCGTGCTCAAGCAGCTGATCGATTCCGGCTATATCCGGCAGGTCACGGGGCCAGAGGACCGGCGCCAGCGCATGCTCTACACCACCGAGGAAGGCCAGGCGCTGGCACGTGCGCTCGCCGAGCCACAGTCCCGCCGCATAGCCGATGCATTGGCAAAGACGGGTCCCGGCGCGCGCGACACCGTCAAGCGCTTCCTTGCCTGCATGAAGAACGGCGCCGGGGACTGAAATGTCGAAAGCCCGCGATCGGCGGGCGACGGGGGAAAGCTAGGCATGACAACAAAAGCGACAGTCTCCGACGATGCCGCCCATCTTCTGGTCGTCGACGACGACAGGCGCATCCGCGATCTGCTCAATCGCTATCTGGTCGAACAGGGTTTTCGCGTCACGACCGCTGCCGACGCCGATGAAGCGCGACGCAAGCTGGTCGGTCTCGATTTCGACCTCTTGATCGTCGATGTGATGATGCCCGGCGAAAGCGGCATTTCCCTGACGCAAGGCCTGCGTCAGATCAAAACCGTGCCGATCCTGATGCTGACGGCGCTGGCGGAATCGAATTCCCGCATCGAGGGCCTTGAAGCCGGTGCCGACGATTATCTCTCCAAGCCCTTCGAGCCACGCGAACTGGTGCTGCGTATCAGCAATATCCTGCGGCGCAACCAGCCCGCGCAGGCGCCCAAGGTCGACCAGGTGATCTTCGGTCCCTACACCTTCTCCGTAGTGCGCAAGGAGCTTCGGCGCGGCGCCGATCACATCCGCCTCACCGACCGCGAGCAGGAAATCATGACACTGTTCTCGCAGCGCGCCGGCGAGACGATCCCGCGCCACGAACTGATCGGCGACGACGCCGAGGTCGGCGAGCGCACCATCGACGTTCAGATCAATCGCCTGAGGCGCAAGATCGAGGATGATCCTTCCAATCCCGTTTGGCTGCAGACGGTCCGCGGCATCGGCTACAGGCTGAGCGTGGACTAAAGCATGTCGCGCAAAAGTGCGCAGCGGTTTTGCGGTAACGACATGCGCAGAAACAAGAAATTAAAGCGCAAGAAGCGAACCCCAGAGATCGCGGCGCGCTTTAGAGTGGCGAACTTTTCGATGAGCGTAGCGGAAACCGATGGCAAGCTTTGACAGCATGCGGCGCGAGGCGGCAAAACCGACCGACAGCCCGTGGAATCGCTTCACCCGCTGGCTGCGCCGGCGATTGCCGATGGGGCTTTATGCCCGCTCGCTGCTCATCGTCATCATCCCGATGGTGCTGCTGCAGTCGGTCGTCGCCTTCGTCTTCATGGAGCGACACTGGCAATTGGTGACGCAGCGCCTCTCGGCCGCCGTCACCGGTGACATCGCCGCGATCGTCGACCTCATTGCCACCTTTCCCGCCGATCGCGACATCTCCGAAATCGTCCGCGTCGCCCGCGATCAGCTCGATCTCAGTATTTCCGTCGAACCGGGCGGCGAACTGCCGCCGCCGCGGCCCAAGCCCTTCTTCGAGATCCTCGATCAAATCCTCAGCGAGGAGATATCGAGCCAAGTCCGACGGCCCTTCTGGATCGATACGGTCGGCAACTCCAATCTCGTCGAGATCCGCATCAAGCTCGACGATGGCCGCATGCTCCGGGTCTATGCGCGGCGCAACCAGGCCTACGCCTCGAACACGCATATCTTCATCGTCTGGATGGTCGGCACCTCGCTCGTGCTGCTATCGATCGCCATCCTGTTCCTGCGCGGACAGATCCGGCCGATCCTGGCTTTGACCAAAGCGGCAGAGAGTTTCGGCAAAGGCCAGAAGATCGACGACTTCGCACCGCGCGGCGCCGATGAAATTCGCCGCGCCGGCCTCGCCTTCATCCAGATGCGCGAGCGCATCGAGCGCCAGATCGAGCAACGCACGGCCATGCTCACCGGCGTCAGCCATGACCTTCGAACCATCTTGACCCGCTTCAGACTGCAGCTGGCGCTGGCTGGGAACAAACCCGACCTCGAGAGCCTCAATCAGGATGTCGACGACATGCAGAACATGCTCGAAGGCTACCTCGCCTTTGCCCGTGGCGAGGCGGAGGAAGACGTCGGGCAATTGAAGCTCAGCGACCTGATGACGCGCCTTGCTGGCGAAGCCGAACTGCACGGCAAGACTCTGACCACCTCGATCGAGGGCGAAGATGAGGTCCGCGTCCGACCGAACGCCTTCACGCGCCTCGTCGCAAACCTCGCATCCAACGCCTACCGCTACGCCAACCGGGTCAACATCGACGCACGCCACAGCGCCAAATGGGTGACGATCACCGTCGACGACGACGGCCCCGGCATTCCCGAGCGCTCGCGCGAGGATGTGTTCAAGCCGTTCTTCCGCCTGGACGAGGCACGCAACCTCGACAGCTCCGGCACCGGCCTTGGCCTGGCGATTGCCCGCGACATCGCCCGCAGCCACGGCGGCAACGTCACGCTCGGCGACAGCCCGCTTGGCGGTCTGCGGGCAACCGTGCGCGTGCCGGCGTGACCCTGGCTGCTTCGGCAAAAAGCCGACCATGTTGGAAATGCCGTACTTGAGGAGACGCCGGACGTGTCCGACATGCTAGACTGGGACGATTGGGAACAGCGGCTGGCTCTGCACTGGGCGGATTTCGGCCGTATGGACGCGGAAGTGTTCGTCGAGCGGCTGGAAGCGCTTGCGGCCGAGCTGCGGGACGGCGATCCGATCGGCCTTTTCGAACGGGCATCGGCTCAGGATTCCCTCGGCAATGAGGCAAACGCCGCACCCTTGTACCGGCAGGCGCTTGCCGGCGGCCTGTCTGGCATTCGCCGCCGCCGCGCTACCATCCAGTATGCGAGCACGCTTCGCAATCTCGGGCAGACCGACGAGAGCATTGCCTTGCTCGAGGCCGAGCTCGCGATGCCATCAGACGAACTCGATGACGCCGTCGCCGCCTTTCTGGCGCTCTCGCTCGTCGATGCCGGACGGGCACAGGAAGCGGCGGGCCTGGCGCTCGGCAGGCTGGCGCACCATCTGCCCCGTTACAATCGGTCGCTCAAGCGTTACGCCGACGCCCTGCTACCGGACGCGTGAGCGTGCATGATTTATAATGTTCAGCGTCCTTAGCGCGCCAAATTTGGCGCGCGGCGCTGTCAGCAAACCCGGTTACTAGCGCGAATAGACGGAAATCAGGCCGCGTCGCTCGTTGAAGCGGTGCCAGGCATCGATGCGGCGCGGATGGCGGGCACGCATGGCGTCGAGCGGCGCAAGCAGCCTGCCTTCACGACCGAGCGACGCATCGAGAATCTCGATGATCCGGCGGTTCGGCCAAGGCTTTCTGGTGATCGTCAAAAGCGCCCGGAAAGCCTCGTCCTCGCGGCCGGCACCGAGCTGGTGGGCGATCAGCCCATAGGCAAAGGCGGTCGACCGGCTGACGCCGGCATGGCAATGCACCAGAATGCGGCTCGACGTTTCCTCGGCGGCGGGACGCATCGCTTCGAACACCTCCAGAACCAGATCCGGGAAATGCTGCGTGGCAACAGCGTTTTCCTGGTCGCGCATGCGCACGACCCGGTGGCTCGCCTCGGCGATCACCGGCACGTCGGTGTCGGGCAGTTCCGGATCGAGCAGCGAGAGAACATGGCTGGCGCGCCATTCACGCGCCGCGTCAGCCGCGCGCCGAAGGCAGGAAACCTTCACGCGCTCGGGTATTAGATCAACATGGATTGTCATCGGATCACATCAGCTTCCGGCCGTTGGGGATCGGCTTGTCGATGGCAGCCAGCACGATCGCGCCGGCCTCGTCTTCAAAGCCCAGCGTCAGAACCTCGGAACGGACGGGGCCGATCTGGCGCGGTGGAAAATTGACCACAGCCATGATCTGCCGCCCGACGAGATCCTCAGGCTGGTAATGCACGGTGATCTGCGCCGATGACTTTTTTATGCCGATCTCGGGGCCGAAATCGATCTTCAGCTTGTAGGCCGGCTTGCGCGCCTCGGGGAAAGCCTCGACCTCGACGATGGTGCCGACGCGAATCTCGACGCGTTCGAAATCTGCGAAAGTAATCGTTTCCGACATGACAATGCTCTTGAATTAACCGGCCAGTTCCTCGGCGCGCTGACGGGCAGCGGCAATGGCCTTGTCGAAGAGTGGCTGCATCCCGTCATCGGCCATCAGCACCGCGAGCGCTGCGGCGGTCGTGCCGCCCGGCGACGTTACGTTCTGGCGCAGCCTCGAAGCGTCGTCGGGGGACTGATGAAGGAGTTCACCAGCCCCCGCGACGGTTTCCCGCGCGAGCCGCATGGCAAGGTCCGCCTTGAGACCGGCCTTGCGCCCGGCCTCTGCCATGCACTCGACGAGGTAGAAGACATAGGCCGGACCACTGCCGGAAACGGCGGTGACGGCATCGATATCAGCTTCGGTCTCGACCCATTCGACCGGGCCGCTGACCTTCAGGAGATCATGCACTTGGCTGCGCTGGGCGTCGCTGACGCGGGCATTGGCAAAGGCACCGGTAACACCGCGCCCGATCATCGCCGGCGTGTTGGGCATGGCGCGCACAGTGGCGGCAGCGCCCAGATGGCTCTCGATGAAGGCAAGCGTCTTGCCGGCGGCAACCGAAACGATGACCGTGCCCGAACTGACGAGCGGCTTCAGCGGCGGCAGCACCGCCTCCATCACCTGCGGCTTGACGGCAATGAAGATCACCGCAGCCTCGACGCCATCAGGAGCCGAAGTTGCGTGGCTGACGCCATTGTCGGCGATCAGCTTTGCCATGGCCGGCGGCGGGCCGGGATCGATCACCAGAATATCGGCGCCCTTGACGCCGCTCTTCAGCCAGCCGCTGAGCATGGCGCCGCCCATGTTGCCGGCGCCGACAAGAACGATGGGACCGGAAGCGACGGCAGCCATATCAGGCCTCCCCGACTGTTTCGAACAACACCGCGTCGACGGCGCGCTGCGCATCCATACCCGACCAGACGACGAACTGGAATGCCTGGAAATAGGACTCGCAGGCGTCAAGCGCGCTCGAAAGCAGAACCTCGACCTGCTGGTTGGTCGGTTCGGCACCGCCAGCGAGCAGCAGAGACTGCCGGAAGATTACGACCTCTTCCTGACGCCACAGGTCGAAATGCCCCATGAGCACTTGACCGTTGATGTGCGACAGAAGGCGGATGACTTCGTTGACGCGGCTATCGGGAACCTTGATGTCGAAGGCGCAGGCCAGATGCAGCGCCTCGAACTCTTCCATCCACGAGAAGGAAACGTGGTAGTCCGCCCACTTGCCTTCGACGGTCATGGCGATCTCGTCCTCGCCCGACCGTTCGAATGACCAGTCATTGGTGGCGGCCACAAACTCGATCATATCGACCGGGTTGGACTGACGCTCGATTTCCATTTCCAAAAGGCTCATGCATCACCCTAGTAGGCGCGACACAGGCGCGCGTTATCACGCTCACAAGACGCAACTCTGCAAACCTGGCACTGAACAAAAACACACTATGATTGCTGAACTCACATCCATCCTGGCTGACTTACCCTGCCTGGAGCTTGCGTGGTCCGTTTCGAATCATCATTTAAAATCAGTGTATAATGGCGGAGTCAGGCTGCCAGCCCCCCGGCCGAAAAATAGCCGGGTACAACCAGCTCGGCGTTGCCATTTCCATTCAGCGCGGGTGCTTAAACGACTCTGGCATAAGGGTTTTTTGCCAGTGTCCACAGGTGGAAAACTTTTCAGGTTTTATTAACCACCACGGGCGGTGTTTCATCCCGCCAAGGAATAGCGACAGCAAAACGCCCGCAGAATCGATCCGCGGGCGAAGTAGAAACGTTGAAAAGCCGTTATTTGGCAGGAATCGCGTTACTTGCCGCTTTCAGCGAGACGCGCTTCTAAGGCCTCGATACGCGCCAGAAGCGCATCGTTTTCTTCGCGCGCCTTGACCGCCATTTCCTTCACGGCTTCGAACTCCTCACGCTTGACGACATCAAGCGAATTCATCGCGCGCTCGGCCTGGGCGCGAAAAGCGGTCTCGACCTCGCGACGCACACCCTGGGCCGCCCCAGCGGCATCGGTCATCAGCTTGGCAAAATCGTCCATAATGCGGTTGGCGCCTGTGCTCATCGTCCTGATCTCCATTTCAGCCGCCGCTTCGCATTGCGATGCGGTCCTGATTTTCAGGTAGGGTCAGGCGCGAACGGATGCAAGAAAAATCAATAAAATGTGGCCAGCCGACGACTGCAAGTGGCCTTGACCACGCCGGATTCGATCGCCATGTTCCGGCAAAACAACCGGTCCGGAACGAGAAGCCATTTTGGAAACCATCGCGACCCGCCTCGCCATTCTCCCCTTTCCCCAAATCGATCCCGTGATCTTCCAGATCGGGCCGCTTGCCGTTCATTGGTATGGCCTCGCCTATGTCGCCGGCATCCTGATCGGCTGGTACTACGCCCGCCGCCTCGTGCAGAACACTTCGCTCTGGCGCAACGGCGAACCGGCGGCCACGCTGGCGCAGCTCGACGACTTCCTGCTCTGGGCCGCCGGCGGCATCGTTCTCGGCGGCCGCATCGGCTATATCCTCTTCTATGATCTCGGCTCCGTTCTCGAGAACCCGATCCGAGCGATCGAGATCTGGAACGGCGGCATGTCGTTCCATGGCGGGTTGCTCGGCACGACCATCGCCATCTTGATCTTCGCGCGCAAGCACGGCATTGCCATCTGGAGCATGCTCGATATCGTCGCAGCCGTGGTGCCGATCGGTCTTTTCTTCGGCCGCATCGCCAACTTCATCAATGGCGAACTCTGGGGCCGGCTGTCGTCGATGCCCTGGGCAATGGTGTTTCCGACCGGTGGCCCCTTTGCCCGCCACCCGAGCCAGCTCTACGAGGCGGCACTCGAAGGCCTCGTGCTGCTTGCGGTCATCGCCTGGTTCATCTTTCGCCGCCATGCGCTGAAATCGCCGGGCCTTGTCACCGGCATCTTCGTGCTCGGTTATGCCGCAAGCCGCATTTTCGTCGAATTCTTCCGCGAACCGGACGCGCAGATCGGCTATCTCGCCGGCGGTTGGCTGACGATGGGCATGCTGCTTTCGCTGCCGATGGCGCTTGCCGGCATCTGGGCCATCACCCGGGCGCGCCGGGCCGCTGTCGCCGCCGCATAACTGGACGGACGCATGACGACACCACTCGCGGACAAGATAAAGACGCTGATCAGGACCAACGGACCGATCAGCGTCACCGACTATTTCTCGCTCTGCCTCGCGGATCCGGAATACGGATATTACCGCGTGCGCGAACCCTTCGGCAAAGCGGGCGACTTCACCACTGCCCCGGAAATCAGCCAGCTTTTCGGCGAGATGATCGGCATCTTCCTCGTTCATGCCTGGCAGCAACATGGCACGCCGAAGCAAACCGTGATCGTCGAGATCGGCCCCGGCCGTGGTACGATGATGTCGGATGTCCTGCGGGTCGTCAGGCGCCTTTCCCCCGAACTCTATGCCGCCGCCAGCGTCCATCTGGTCGAAACGAGCGAGCGCCTGCGCAAGGTCCAGGCGGAAACGCTGGTCGCGCATGGCGAGAAAGTGCAATGGCACACCAGTTTCGAAACGCTGCCGGAGGGCTTCCTGCTCCTGGCCGCCAACGAGCTCTTCGATGCCATACCGATCCGCCAGTTCGTCCGAACGCCGCAAGGGTTTCGCGAACGCATGGTCGGCCTCGACGCTGACGACGAGCTGACATTTGCCGCGGGGGTCGCCGGCATTGACCCGACGCTGCTGCCGACGCCTGCACAGGTGGTTCCAGAAGGCACGATCTTCGAGATCGCCCCTGCCCGCGACGCCGTCATGGCCGCCCTTTGCGAGCGGCTGAAGATCGGCGGTGGCACCGCCGTCATCATCGACTACGGGCACCTGGCGACCAATTTCGGCGATACGCTGCAGGCACTGCTCGACCATCAATACGACCCGCCGCTTGCCAATCCCGGCCGGGCTGACCTCACCAGCCATGTCGACTTCGAGCAACTCGCCCGACGCGCAAAGAACGATGGCCTGCAGATCAACGGCCTTGCCCACCAGGGCGATTTCCTGATCGGCCTTGGCCTTCTGGAGCGAGCCGCAGCACTCGGCCGCGAGAAGGATGCCGCGACCCAGGAAGGCATCCGCGAGGATGTCGAGAGGCTTGCCGGATCCGGCGAAGGCAAGATGGGCGAACTCTTCAAGGTGCTCGCCGTCAGCAGCCCGCCGATCGCGCTTCCGCCGTTCCGCAAATCCAAGGCATGATTGCTTCGACGGTAGCCGGCTGCAGCGCCCTTTGAACGTTGCCTTTGGCGCCTCGCTCCATAGGTCGAGAGCCACCGCCGGACGGCCCCCCTGTCGTTCGGCAATTGACAGCCCCGCCGTCGCGGGTCAACATCGCGCTGGCAAATCAGCCGCCAGCCACCGGGCCGCACGTGCCCCCAACCCCATTGAAACTCACGTCAAAGCAAAGGGCGAAAACACCGATGCAGCACGATGCCGCGCTTTCCCCCGTGCAAAGCTCGCTCTTCAGCGACAAGGCCGGTCCGGCGATCGCACATGGTTATTTCACCCGCCAAGGCGGCGTTTCTGAAGGCATCTATCGCGGGCTGAATGTCGGCCTTGGCTCGAACGACGACAAGGAGCGGGTCGGTGAGAACCGTGCCCGCGTCAGCCGGTGGTTCGGTGCCGACCCGGAGCAGCTTGCCACCGTCCACCAGGTCCATTCTCCCGATGCGGTCGTCGTCGACGGCAGCTACAACGGCAGCCGGCCAGATGCCGACGCGCTGGTCACGGCAACGCCGGGCATCGTGCTCGGGGTGCTTTCGGCCGATTGCGGGCCGATCCTGTTTGCCGATGCGGATGCCGGCGTCATCGGCGCTGCCCATGCCGGTTGGAAGGGCGCGCTTGGCGGGGTGCTCGAAAGCACCATCGAGACGATGTTGACGCTCGGCGCCCGGCGCGAGCGCATCGTTGCCTGCCTCGGCCCGTCGATCAGCCGACGCAACTACGAAGTCGGCGCCGAGTTCGTCGACCGGTTCCTCGCGACCGATGGCAGCTATGCGCAATTCTTCAACCCATCCGAACGCGACGACCACGCCATGTTCGACCTGCCGGGCCTGACCATCGCGCGCCTGACCGCAGCCGGCGTCGCCGCCGAAAACCTCGACATCTGCACCTATGCCGACGAGGACCGCTTCTTTTCCTACCGCCGCACCACGCATCGGCAGGAACCGGACTACGGCCGGCAGATATCCGCAATTTGCATACGGGAGACCTGACATGGCGCTGCAATTTGCCCAGGAGGAATATGCCGCCCGCCTTGAGCGGCTGACCGCGAAGATGCGTGACGACAAGCTCGACGCGGTTCTGCTGTTTGCGCAGGAAAGCATGTACTGGCTGACGGGCTACGATACCTTCGGCTACTGCTTCTTCCAGACGCTGGTGGTCAAAAAGGACGGCTCGATGGTGCTCTTGACGCGCTCGGCCGATCTGCGCCAGGCCCGTCACACCTCCAATATCGAGCGCATCGAGATCTGGGTCGACCGCGTCAACGCCGACCCGACGATGGATCTGAAGAACCTCTTGAGCGAAATGGACCTGCTCGGCAACCGCATCGGCGTCGAATACGACACCCATGGCATGACCGGCCGTACCGCACGCCTCGTCGACCACCAGCTTTCGACCTTCGGCGAGCTTGTCGATGCCTCGCTGCTCGTCAGCCGCCTGCGCCTGATCAAGAGCCCGGCGGAAATCGCCCATGTGGAAAAGGCCGCAAGCCTTGCCGACGACGCACTCGACGCAGCACTACCGCTCATCGGCCCCGGCGGCAACGAAGCCGATATCCTTGCCGCAATGCAGGGAGCGATCCTTGCCGGCGGCGGCGACTACCCCGCCAACGAGTTCATCATCGGCTCCGGCTCCGACGCGCTGCTCTGCCGTTACAAGGCCGGCCGTCGGCTGCTCGACAGCCAGGATCAACTGACGCTCGAATGGGCAGGCGTCAGCGCACATTATCACGCCGCCATGATGCGCACCGTCGTCATCGGCGAACCGACCAACCGCCACCGCGAGCTTTACAGCGCCTGCCGCGAAACCATCCAGGCGATCGAGATGGTTCTGCGCCCCGGCAACACCTTCGGCACGGTCTTCGACGTGCATGCCAAGATCATGGACGAGCGCGGCCTTGCCCGGCATCGGCTGAACGCCTGCGGCTATTCGCTCGGCGCGCGCTTCTCACCTTCCTGGATGGAGCACCAGATGTTCCACGCCGGCAACCCGCAGGAAATCGAGCCCGACATGTCGCTGTTCGTGCACATGATCATCATGGATTCTGACAGCGGCACCGCCATGACGCTCGGCCAGACCTACATCACAACCACTGATACGCCGCGTGCCCTATCCCGTTATGGGCTGGACTTCATTTCTGCTTAGGGAAATCCGCCTACACTCACGCTGAAATGGCAGACAACAGGAGCTGACTTCACAGAACTGCCGCGAAAGAGAGACGGACGGTTTGAACGATGCGAAAGCTTATCACGCCCATCGCAAGCCTTGGCCTTGTTGCCGCCTTGGCAAGCTGCAACAGCACGGACGCGCTGATACCGCAGGTCGACGTCGGCGGCGGCACGTTCCGCTCGCCACCGGTGACGCAATCTGACCTCGAGTCGATGTCGACGCAGACGGCCGTCGTTCCTGTGCAAAGCTCGCCGGTGCAACGGACCCAGGCCTTCGCCTCGCAACCGGCGCCCGCCAGCATGCCGACGGAATATGCGACCGGCGACAGCACCTACACCGATCCCCCCGGCTCGCTTGAGGCGCAGGCAAGCCGGCTCGCCGCCGGCGTTGAACCGGTCCGGAACACGACGACGCTCGCCGAGCCGGCGCCCGTAGAAACGTCCGAACCGGCCGCTGAAGAGGTTCAGCAGCAGCCGGCCGTCGCCTCCGTGCCTTCCGCAAGCACGGCAACAAGCGGCACGATCCGCTTCCTGCCGATCATCGGTGCGCCTGTGGCCGCCGTCACACCGCTTTCGAAACAGCTCGGCGCTGAGGCGCGCAGCCATGGCCTGACGATCAAGGGTTCGGCCGATGCCAGCAGCGAACACATTCTCAAGGGCTACTTCTCGGCACTGAAGGACAACGGCAAGACCACGATCGTCTATGTCTGGGACGTGCTCGACGGCAGCGGCAACCGACTGCACCGCATTCAGGGACAGGACGCGGTTGCTACAGTCGGCGCCGATCTCTGGGAGGGCGTTCCGGCCGAAACCATGCAGGCAATCGCCACCAAAACCATCAACGCCTATCTTGAATGGCGGCAATCCAGGCCCGGTTAATACAAAGTTTTTAGGATAATGCGCTTCGCGGCGCAGCATTCCCCTTGCATTCAAGTTCAGTGTCGCTAAAAAGCGGCCGATCAGCTCTGAACGGCGGCCATCCGCAAAGAATGACCGCGATTGGAATGGCTCTCGGAATCTGCGCGGAAAATGCCGCTCCCGGAAATGAACCCGGACGGTAGCCGCGCCAGCTCAAGGCGGTCCGTCAATGAAGGTTTTCGCAGGCAATTCGAACCGGCTGCTGGCCGAAGCGATCTGCAACTATCTCAACCTGCCTCTTGGAAAAGCGACCGTAAGGCGGTTTGCCGACCAGGAGATTTTCGTCGAGATCGGCGAAAACGTGCGCGGCGAGGATGTCTTCATCATCCAGTCGACCTCGTTCCCCACCAACGATCACCTGATGGAACTGCTCATCATGATCGACGCGGTGCGCCGTTCCTCGGCCCGCCGCATCACCGCGGTACTCCCCTATTTCGGCTATGCCCGCCAGGACCGTAAGCCCGGTCCGCGCACGCCGATCTCGGCCAAACTCGTCTCCAACCTGATCACCGAAGCCGGCGCCGACCGCGTGCTGACCCTTGATCTTCACGCCGGACAGATCCAGGGCTTCTTCGACATCCCGACCGACAACCTCTATGCGATCCCGATCCTCGCTCGCGACGTCAAGGAAAACTACGACCTGAAGAACGTCATGGTCGTTTCGCCCGACGTCGGCGGCGTGGTGCGCGCCCGTGCGCTGGCCAAGCGTCTCGACTGTCTGCTGGCGATCGTTGACAAGCGCCGTGACCGCCCGGGTGAATCCGAAGTCATGAACGTCATCGGCGACGTGAAGGGCAAGGACTGCCTGCTGATCGACGACATCGTCGATTCCGGCGGCACGCTCTGCAACGCCGCCGAAGCGCTGCTGAAGAACGGCGCAACCAGCGTCACCGCCTACATCACCCACGGCGTGCTTTCCGGCGGCGCGGTTGCCCGCGTTACCTCGTCGATGCTGAAGGAGCTGGTGATCACCGACTCGATCCAGCCGACGACGGCGGTCCAGTCCGCGCACAACATTCGCGTCATCACGACGGCGACCCTGCTCGGCGAAGCGATCAACCGCACCAGCCAGGAAGAATCGGTTTCGAGCCTCTTCGATTGAGATAGGCTCGGCCGCCCGCAAACGTGTCCCTCTTCGCCAAGCGGGATTGGGCGTTCATTTTCTGTCGTTCCTGACCAGCGCGTTGCGTTCAAGCAGCCTAATGCAACGCGCTTCAACTGCTTGATTTCACGCATGTCGTTGTCGCAAAACGGCTGCGCACTTTTGTGCGACGTGTCTTCCCGCACAATTTCATCCTTAAATCGAAATTGATTAAGGATGAAATTGTGCAGTAAATCAAAGTGCTACAGCGATCTTTGCGCGTCTAGTTAGACGCGCGGCGCTGCAGCACCGGCCCCGAGAGTTGTCATCTTCCATCTGTAGGGGTAACATTTGCCCGTTGCAGCTAGCGTCTTTCGCTGCAGACGGCTGTGCGTCGATGAGGTGCTTCTGATCGAACAGCAGCCCTTTTGATACTTTGACGGACATATTCGGAACGTTACTTCCATGCAACGCCACTTAGGTGGCGGCTCCACCGATCTATCCCGATCACGCACGGATAATTTGGAGGAAAAGATGAGTAACCGTACGCTAATCCTCATTCTTGCAGGCGGCCTCGCCTTGTCTGGCTGCCAATCTGCTACAACTTCCCAGACGAGCACCGGCGATTTCGGCTGCCTTGCCGGAACCGTCAGCGGCGCAATCCTTGGCGGGTTCGCCGGCTCGGCCATCGGCGCAGGCAGCGGTCAGCTCTGGGCTGTCGGCGGCGGCGCCGTGCTTGGCAGTGCGGCCGGTAGTGCCTTGACTTGCCGCTGATTACGAAAGGCTACGAAATGCGAAAAGTAGCTCTGCTTATGGCAGCCGTGCTTTGCCAGCTCGCTCCGGTCGCCGCACAGGATAAGCCTGCGGCGATGTATCAGGGGCAAATGGATCGGCTCGACCGCGACGGAGACGGCGCGATCAGCCGGCCCGAGTATCAGGGCTTCATGACAACGGCTTTCACAAGTCTGGACAAGAACAAGGACGGTACCCTGAGCGCCGCCGAGGCAGCGCCTGTCCTTAACGCGCAACAGTTTGCCGCCATCAACGTCAACCGCGACGGCAAGATCACCCAGAGCGAGTTCCTGAACAGTGTGATGGCCGATTTCAAGGCGGCCGACCGCGGCGGCGACGGTAGTCTGCAGTAGAACACGCGCGGATCGGACGAAAAACGGTCGCGAATGCCGCGCGACTGAGGTCACGGCTGTCAGGTCACGCTGACGGAAGCAGCGGTTATGCGCCGTCGCTTGTCGCTGTGACCACCAGCGGGCAGGCCTCGGCGCCGTCAAATAGGCGCGACCGCGTCAGGAACCGCCTCTCCCGGCCATTATCAAGCGAGAACATCCCGCCCCTGCCCGGTACGACGTCGATGATGAGCTGCGTGTGCTTCCAGACTTCGAACTGGCTGGCGCTGATATAGACCGGAACACCGCCGATCTCGCCGAGCTTCACATCATTGTCGCCGACGATGTAGTCGTCGGCGGGATAGCACATCGGCGACGAGCCGTCGCAGCAGCCACCCGATTGATGAAACAGAATGTCCGGATGGTCGCGCCTGATCTCGGCGATGAACTCGAGCGCGGCATCGGTCGCAAGCACTCGCGGTTCGGTGGCGGTCATGTCGAACTCTCCTTGCGCAAGCGCTGCGCCTCGCTGTTTCAAAGTCAGGGTGGACCGAGGGCGAGAGCTGGAGGAGGGCCCTCGGCCGCACCTGGGAGGCCCTCTCCCGCTCGGGGAGAGGGAACGATGCCGAAGCTCAGAAGAAGCCGAGCGCCTTCGGGCTGTAGCTCACCAGCATGTTCTTGGTCTGCTGGTAGTGGTCGAGCATCATCTTGTGGGTCTCGCGGCCGATACCCGATTGCTTGTAGCCGCCGAAGGCTGCATGGGCCGGGTAGGCATGGTAGCAATTGGTCCAGACACGGCCTGCCTGGATCTCCCGGCCGAAGCGGTAGCAACGGTTGGCATCACGGCTCCAGACCCCGGCGCCGAGGCCGTAGAGCGTATCGTTGGCGATCTCCAGCGCTTCGGCTTCGGTCTTGAACGTGGTCACGGACACCACCGGCCCGAAGATCTCTTCCTGGAACACCCGCATCTTGTTGTGCCCGCGGAAAACGGTCGGCTTGACGTAATAACCTTCCGCCAACTCGCCTTCGAGCACGTTGCGGCCGCCGCCGGTCAACACTTCTGCGCCCTCCTGCCTGCCGATGTCGATGTAGGACAGGATCTTTTCGAGCTGTTCGCTCGACGCCTGCGCGCCGATCATCGTGGCGCTGTCGAGCGGATTGCCCTGGCGGATCGCTTCGACACGCTTCAGCGCCCGCTCCATGAAGCGGTCATAGATGCTTTCCTGCACCAGCGCCCGGCTGGGGCAGGTGCAGACCTCACCCTGGTTCAGCGCGAACATCGCGAACCCTTCGAGTGCCTTGTCGAAATAGTCGTCGTCCTCCGCCAGCACATCGGCAAAGAAGATGTTCGGCGACTTGCCGCCAAGCTCGAGCGTGACCGGAATGAGGTTCTGGCTGGCATATTGCATGATCAGCCGGCCGGTCGTGGTTTCGCCGGTAAAGGCGATCTTGGCGATGCGCGGGCTTGTGGCCAGCGGCTTGCCGGCTTCAAGACCGAAACCATTGACGATGTTGAGCACGCCGGCCGGCAAGAGGTCGCCGATGAGGTCCGCCCAAACGAGGATCGAGGCCGGTGTCTGTTCGGCTGGCTTCAGCACCACGCAGTTGCCGGCGGCAAGCGCCGGGGCAAGTTTCCACGCGGCCATCAGGATCGGGAAGTTCCAGGGGATGATCTGGCCGACGACACCGAGCGGCTCATGGAAATGATAGGCGACCGTGTCATGGTCGATCTCGCCGATCGAGCCTTCCTGGGCGCGGATGCAGGCCGCGAAATAGCGGAAATGGTCGATCGCCAACGGAATGTCGGCGGCCATGGTTTCGCGGATCGGCTTGCCGTTGTCGAAGGTCTCGGCGCGCGCCAGGAGCTCCAGATTGTCTTCCATGCGGCCGGCGATCTTCATCAGGATGTTCGACCGCTCGGCAGCCGACGTGCGCGCCCACTTCTCGCGGACGGCATGGGCGGCATCAAGCGCAAGCTCGATGTCGGCCGCATCCGAGCGCGCAACCTGGCAAAGCACGCCCCCGGTCACCGGCGTCGTGTTGTCGAAATAGCGCCCGGCCACCGGCTCGCGCCATTCGCCGCCGATGAAGTTGCCATATTTCTGCCTGAACGGGCTCTCGACGATCTTCTGATGCAACATGCTCATTCCTCCCTGTGAACCAGCAACCAAAGCTGTAGGAGGAAGGTGATCGCAAAGCCTGCGATGCGACAGTGACCGAAACACGATGGACGCGCCCTTTGTCGCAGATGTGAGACAGCTGGACCCAGGTCACCGTGCTGCAGTGCAACAAGCGACAAGGACAGGGAACTCCATAATCGGTTTCGGTGGCGCTCGCCCCTCATCCGCCTGCCGGCGCATTCTCCCCGCAAGCGGGGAGAAGGCGGTCGCGGCGCTATCCCGCCCCATCGTCAGGCTCCGACTCGCGGCTCAACGGCTGGCACGTCCCCTCTCCCCGCTTGCGGGGAGAGGGTTAGGGTGAGGGGCAGCCTTCAGATGACGTAGAAAGATCAGTTGACCGAAAGCCGCTTCATCTTGCGATAGAGCGTGGCGCGGCTGATGCCGAGAAGTTCCGCCGCCATCGACACATTACCGTTGGCGCGCGACAGCACGCGCCGAAGGGCCGCACGCTCGGCGTCTGGAAGTTCCGCGCCGTCGTCGGATGTGCCTTCCTTGAGAAGATCGGATGCCGGAATGCCCGACGCGATGCGTTTGTCGTCGAGACCGAGCCACTGGCGCGCCGCCCGCGTCGCGCCCAGCACGAGATCGTCCCGATCGACCGCCAGCAGCGCCGGCCCTGCCCGGTCGACCGGCACGAGCACGATGCGCGATCCGGCAAAGGCCCGGCGAAAGAGCCCCGCCTCGATGCGCGCGGCGGCATCGCGCACTGCTTGCGACAGCAGCGAGATGGTGATTTCCGACGCGTCGTCACGGCAGGTGGAAATATCGATCGCGGCCGCCAGCCGGCCGAGATGATCGCGGATCGGTGCCGTCGTGCAGCTGAGCCCAATATTGCTGCTGAGAAAATGCTGGTCGCGCTGGATGATGACGGCGCGCTCGTCGGCGATCGCCGTGCCGATGCCGTTGGTGCCGACGCTCGCCTCGCTCCACACCGTTCCGGACCAGAGGCCGACGCCTCGGAAATCCGCATCGTCACCGACAGCACCACGCCGCTCAAGCGCCACGCCCTTGTCGTCGGTCAGAAGCAGGCAGCAGCCAGCCTTGCCGACGGTCGCGAACAGCCGGTCGAGTTCGCCGCCCGCTTCTGCGATCAGCTCTGCCGATCTCTGGCGGGCCAATCGGAACTCGCTTTCGGGAAGTCGAAACGGCGTGCGCCTGTCCTCAGGCGCCAGGCCATGGAGCGTCATGCAGCGACGCCAGGAAGCAGCAACGGGCGAACTGGCCGCCGCCGACGACTGGTGCGCCACCTGATAGACATATTCCGTGTGATCCCTGACGGCAGGCATCGGTTTCCTCCCTGCAAGCGACGTCCGGCAACCGCAGGTCACGACCGCTCTCCCAAACGGCGGCCTGCTTTGGCCGCACTATAGGCATCGTTTACGGAAGAGGTCCAGCAAGACGAAGGTCCACGTCCAAGCGCGTATCAGCGCGTTTGATGCGTTCATCACGCCGGCGGTATCGACAGGCCGGCGGAATATGATAGGCGAGTTCGAGCATCATCCGACGCCCCATCACAACAACCGGTTGCCAGCCATGCTTCGTGACTTCTCGCTCCAGAGCCTGTTCATGGGCCTCTTGATCGCCTTTGTCGGCTTCGCCAGTTCCTTCGCCGTCGTCCTTCACGGGCTTGGCGGCGTCGGCGCGACGGAAGCACAGGCCGCATCCGGGCTGATGGCGCTGTCGATCTCGATGGGCGTCTGCGCCGTCATCCTCAGCGCCGTCACGCGGCTGCCGGTCAGCATCGCCTGGTCGACACCCGGCGCCGCCCTTCTCGCCAGTTCCGGTGTGGTCGAGGGCGGCTTCAACGCAGCCGTCGGCGCCTTCCTTGTCTGCGGCCTGCTCATCGTCGTCGCCGGCCTCTGGAAGCCGCTTGGCCGCATGGTCTCCTCCATTCCGGCCGCACTCGCCAATGCCATGCTGGCCGGCGTCCTGCTCAGTCTCTGCTTTGCCCCGGTCAAGGCGATCGGCTTCAATCCGCTGTTCGGCCTGCCGATCCTCTTGGCCTGGGCGATCGTCGGCAGCGTCAACAAGCTCTATGCGGTGCCGGCGGCCTTGCTCGCCTTCGTGCTCGTCATTGCCTTCGGTGTCGACATGCCGGCCGATGCCTTGGGCGAACTGTCTTCGGCGCTGGTGCCGCGGCCGGAGTTCGTGATGCCGTCCTTCACGACCCCGGCGATGATCAGCATCGCGCTGCCGCTGTTCATCGTCACCATGGCGTCGCAGAACATTCCCGGCATCGCCGTGATGAAGGTCAACGACTATAACCCCACCCCCGGCCCGCTGTTTGCGACGACCGGCCTGTTTTCGATGCTGAGCGCGCCCTTCGGCGGCCATGCCGTCAACCTTGCTGCCATCACCGCGGCCATGGGCGCCGGCGCCGACAGTCATCCGGATCCGGCGCGACGCTATTGGTCGACGATCAATGCCGGCATCTTCTATGTCATCTTCGGCCTGCTCGCCGGCGCCGTCACCACCTTCGTCAGTCTCGCGCCGTCGGTGCTGATAGAGGCGGTCGCCGGCCTCGCCCTTGTCGGCGCCTTTGCCGGTTCCGCCATGGCAGCCTTCACCGACGCCAGGACGCGCGAGGCAGCTGCGATCACCTTTCTGGTCACCGCCTCCGGCGTCAGCTTCGGCGGGGTCTCCGGCGCCTTCTGGGGCCTGATCGCCGGCGGCCTGATGCTGGCGCTTGCGCGCTTCACACGCAAAAAGGCCTAAGCGCGCCGCGGCCGCGACGCGCTTTCGCTCTTTGATTTCGCGCATGTCGTTATCGCAAAACCGCAGTGCACTTTTGCGCGACATGCTTTAAAACCGCGGCAAAGCTTGCATTTGCGGGCGATCTCGTCTATGCACCGCCCGTCCGCGTAGACACCCTTGGAGGCAACGCGGATGAAGCCCATGCGGCTTCGGTTCTTCTGCCATTGCGGATGAACTCTCCAGAATTAGACATAGAAAGGTCTACCCATGAGCCACGCATCTTATGAGCTCAAGGCCGAGACGCGCGAACGGGTTGGTAAGGGGTCCTCCCGTGAACTTCGTCGCAACGGTCTTATCCCGGCTGTCATCTACGGTGACAAGCAGGCCCCCATTTCGATCGCGCTGTCCACCAAGGACGTGACGATGAAGATCCACGCCGGCGGTTTCATGACCACCGTCGCGATCATCGACGTCAACGGCGAAAAGATCCGCGTCCTGCCGAAGGACTACCAGCTGGATCCGGTCCGCGACTTCACCATGCACGTCGACTTCCTGCGCGTCTCCAAGGACAGCAAGGTCACCGTTCAGGTTCCGGTTCACTTCGTCAACGAAGAGAAGTCCCCGGGCCTCAAGGCTGGCGGCGTTCTCAACATCGTTCGCCACGATGTCGAACTGGCCGTTGCTGCCGACGACATCCCGGAATTCCTGACTGTTGACCTGTCCGGTCACAAGGTCGGCGACGCGATCCACATCTCCGACATCAAGCTGCCGAAGGGCGCGACCCCGGTTATCACCGACCGCGATTTCACGATTGCGACGATCGCTGCTCCGGCTGGCGGTCTGAAGGAAGAAGTCGAAGGCGAAGGCGAAGCAGAAGCCTGATTCACCTTAAGGTGAAGCGGCAATCCGGCAGCCGCCGGATACCCTGCAATACCCATTGAAAGGCCCGCCCCGTCAAACGGGGCGGGCCTTTTGCGTTGAACGCACGGGGTTGTCGCGCTGGTCTCACGCCTTCGATCGAGCCGCCCCACTCACGAATTGTCATGTAGCAATTTCAGCAACATTTAAGGTTTTGATGATGTTCTTGCAGCGGGGAAATTGTAAGCAAGCGTCATAAGAGAATCCGAAATGACAAGAGTGGCAACGCCTGGGGGATGCGTCCAATGATGCATTCCGTCGAGAACCGATTTATTGCGATTGTCTGCGGTGCAATGCTGGTTTTCGTTGCCCCTCTCTTCGTGCTCTTCCTCAGCATTTCCAGCGAACGCATCGCACGCGAGCGCCTGCACAACATCGAGCTTCTGATGGGCGCCAGCGCTGAAGCGCTGGGCAAGCCGATCTGGGATTTCGACAGCGACGGCATCAAGCGCATCGCCCGCTCGCTGATGAACGACACCGATATTCTCGCCGTCACGATCCGCGACACCTCCGGCTCGATCCTCGCACAGATGCCCTCCGGCGGCCTCGGCGTTGACAGCGACAGCCGTATCCTGAAAACGCCCATTTCCTTCGACTCGATCGACGGCATCAAGGAAATCGGCAGCCTCGAAGTGCGCGCGCCGACACGCGGCCTGCTGTCGCAGTTCAGCAAGGACGAGCTCGCGATCCTCGCCATCCTGCTGATCGCCGTCGCCACCGTCTTTGCCGCCGCGCTCATCGGCAACCGCTTCACCGTCATCCGCCCGCTGATGCGCCTGACGGCCGCCATCGAGGCGACGCGGCGCTTAGGCTCGCGCCACCGCGTCGACTGGACAGCCGACGACGAAATGGGCGCGCTGGCCGCCAATTTCAACGAGATGCAGGACCGGCTCGAACGCGAGTCGATGGAACTGAAGAGCGCACATGAGCGCGCCACCGACATCTACAACCTGACCCCGGCGATGCTGTTTTCGCTCGATACCGACAACCGCCTCTGCGCCGTCAGCGATTACTGGCTGCAGGCAACCGGCTATGCCCGCGAACAGGTGATCGGCGAGAACTTCACCGACTTCATCGATCCGCACTGGCACGAGACCTACCGCAGCCACGCCAAGGCAATTGCGGTCGGCGACCACAATATCTGCGAGGTTACCGTCCCCTTCCGCAAGGCGGACGGCGAGTTCATGACCGTGCTGATCCTCGAGACGGAAACGACGGGGGACGGCGACCTGTCACTGTCCGTCATGACCGACGTCACTGCACTGAAGCAGGCCGAAAGCCGCAACCATGCCCAGGCGATCACCGATCATCTGACCGGGCTTCTGAACCGCCAGGGCTTCGGGGCGGCTCTCGACGAGGCGATGGTGACCGCCGATGCCTGCGGCATCCAGGTGGGCTGCCTGTTCATCGACCTCGACCGCTTCAAGTGGATCAACGACAACTTCGGCCATGCCGCCGGCGACGAGGTTCTGCGCCGCACGGTCGAGCTGATCCGCGCAACCCTGCGTCCCGACGATGTCATGTCCCGTCTCGGCGGCGACGAGTTCGCGATCCTGGTTTCGGACATGGATGTCGCGACCCTTGCCTCCGAAATCGGCGAGCGCATCGTCAATGCCCTGCGCGAGCCCATGCACATTGCCGGCAACGAGCTTTTCGTCAGCGCCAGCGTCGGCATCTCGGTCTATCCCGAGCACGCCGAAAACGCGTCTGACCTGCTGCTCAAGGCCGATATGGCGATGTATGCCCGCAAGCGCGACGGCAAGAACGGCCTGCAGGTGTTCGACGCCAGCATGCTCGATACCGCCCGTGAGCGCCACGAGATCGAACAGTGCATCGAGGCAGCCCTCAAGGACGATCACTTCGACGCCTGGCTGCAGCCGATCGTCAGCCTCAGCGACGGCCAGATCGCCGGCTTCGAGGCGCTGATGCGCCTCAACCATCCGGAAAAGGGCGTGATGCCGCCCGGCAAGATCATCGGCATTGCCGAGGAAACGGGAACCATCACCCGCATCGGCGATTGCATTCTCGAAAAGGCGATCCGGCATCTGGCGGCGATCTCCGCCCTCGACGGCACGCACAACACCTATCTCGCGGTGAATTTCTCGCCGCTGCAGTTCGAGCTGACGCTGCCGCACAAGCTCGCAGCACTGCTCCTCAAGCACCATATTTCGCCGAACCGGATCGTCATCGAAATCACCGAAGCGGTGCTGATGCTCGACAATCCGGAAGTGCATGGGGTACTGAAGCAACTCAACGAATTCGGCTGCCGGATCGCGCTCGACGATTTCGGAACCGGCTACTCGTCGCTGAGCTACCTCAACCGTTTCCCGGTCGACATCGTCAAGGTCGACCAGTCCTTCACCCGTTCGCTCAGCTCCGGCACCGCCGACATCCGCCGCAAGAGCCGGATGCTGATCAAGGGCATCCGCACGATCTCGCACCAGATGGGCTGCACCGTGGTCGCCGAGGGCATCGAGACGAAGGAGCAATGGCAACTCCTGCGCAAGCTTGGTGTGGATTGTGGGCAAGGCTATCTTTTCAGCCGCCCCATGCCGATCGGCAAGATGCTGGCCATGCTGGAGAGCGACTCCGAAGTCAAGGCAAACACTCACGGGTAACGGCCAGATGCTGGCGCGAAGGAGCAAGGCGTGAAAGAGCTGATCCTGGCATTCTTCCTCGGTCTTTCCACAGCCGCCGAAGCGCACACGATCAAATTCGTGACCGAGGATTATCCGCCCTACAACTTCTCGACCCCGAGCGGTGCGAGCGGTTCCTCAGTCGACCAGGTAACGGCGATCATGGAAGGGCTCAAGCTTCCCTATACGATCGAGGTCCTGCCCTGGGCGCGGGCCTACATGCTGGCCGAAACCGATGCGTCCTATTGCGTCTTCACCACCGGCCGCAACGCCGAGCGCGACAAGCTGTTCCAATGGGTGCAGCCGCTGCTCGTCGACCACATGATCATGGTCCGCCGCAAGGGATCGGACATTGCCCCGAGTTCGATCAATGCTGCGAAGCAGTTCACCATCGGTACGCAACGGGAAGATTTTTCGGCCACCTACCTCGTGGAACACGGCTTTCAGAAGATCGACTACGCGACCAACCTCGATTCGACGGTGAAGAAACTGATCGCCGGCCGCATCGATCTGATGATGACGTCGGAGAAGACGTTCGAAAGCATGCGGGCCGAGGGCAAGCCCGTCGAGGCGGCACTGATGCTGGAAGGAAAGTATTACGGCATCGCCTGCCACCGCGACATGGACAGGGAAACGGTCGAGAAGATGCAGCGCCAACTCGACCGCCTGATCGGCACCGGCACCCAGGATGCAATCTTCGGTCGCTACGGCCTCCGGCCGAGCGGAAGCGTACAGGCGACGAAATAAGGATTGACTCCGCTGGCGTTTCGCGCTCGTGAAGCGGGGAAAGCCCGACGGAGCGTAACGACATGCTGATCATCGCAGGACTTGGCAATCCAGGTTCGAAATATGCCTCAAACCGCCACAATATCGGTTTCATGGCTGTCGACGTCATCCATCGCCGCCACGGCTTTTCCGCCTGGTCGAAGAAGTTCAAGTCCGAGATCGCCGAAGGCGAAATCGGCGGTGAGCGCGTTCTCCTGATGAAGCCGCAGACCTTCATGAACCTCTCCGGCGAGGCGCTCGGCGAAGCCATGCGCTTCTACAAGCTGCACCCAAAGGACATCACCGTCATCTATGACGAGCTGGACCTGCCGGCGGCAAAGGCGCGCATCAAGGTCGGCGGCGGCCACGGCGGGCACAACGGCATCAAGTCGATCGATGCCCATTGCGGCAAGGAGTATCGGCGCATGCGGCTCGGCATCGGCCACCCGGGCGTCAAGGACCTCGTCCACGCCCATGTGCTCGGCGATTTCGCCAAGGCCGACCAGGCCTGGCTGGTGCCGCTGCTCGACGCCATCGCCGACAATGCCGACATGCTGGTGCGCGGCGAGGATTCGCAGATCCTCAACAAGATCGCGCTTGCGACCGGCGGCAAGCCGGATGAGGACAAGCCGCAGGCGCAAAAGAAGCAGGGCGCTCAATCCCATATCCACCAGGCGCGCAATTCGGCCCAACCGAAGAAGCTGCCGACAAGCGGCCCGATGGCCGATATGCTAAAGAAACTGTTCGGCCCGAAGGGCGACTGAGGAGTGTCGGCCTTGCCCTTCGCCATCCGTGCCGCATCGGCAGGCGACCTGCCCGGACTTCTTGCGCTTTATGGCGAACTGAACCCGGACGACCCGGCGCTCGACGCCGCACTGGCCGCCGATCGCTTTGCGACGATCCTTGCCCAGCCCGGCATGACGATTTTCATTGGCCTTGCCGGCGACATCGCGGCTGCATCGGTCACATCAGTCGTCGTGCCGAACCTGACGCGGGGCGGCGCACCCTATGCCCTCATCGAAAACGTCGTCACGTCAGCCGCCTTTCGCCGACGGGGCTTTGCCGGCGCACTGATCAGCCATGCCATCGGGGAAGCCTGGGCCGCCGGCTGCTACAAGGTGATGCTGCTGACGGGCTCGAAGGATCCCGCGACGCTGCGCTTTTATGAGAACTGCGGCTTCCGGCAGGACAAAACAGGCTACCAGATCCGGCGTCCCTGACCGTCATTCCTCCGGCTCGGTCATGAACATCAGCGGGAAGCCGGCATCCTTGGCGAGATCGGTCGCCTCCTTGGCCTTGGTCTCGGCGATATCGCGCACGCAGACGACGACGACGGAAACCCCGAGCTTGTGCGCCGTCATCATCACCCGGTAGCCCGCCTCCTCGCTCATGTGGAACACGGCCTTCAGCACCATGACGACGAAGTCGCGCGGCGTGTAGTCGTCGTTGACGAGAATGACCTTGTAGAGTTTCGGCCGCTCCAGCTTCGGTTTCGGCTTCAGCTTCGGTTTTGCGGCAAGATCGTCGTCACTCATCGGAAATCCACCCGTTGATGACAGGAAAAGCGATCGCGGTCGGCCATTCGACCCCAGGGCGCTGGCACTTAATATTGTACGCCAGCCACGGGCAATCAAGCAAAAGCCGGCTTCTTCGCCGCACCGAAACGCGCGAAGGCTTGACCGTCCGGCTCCTTTATCCCATAGCCACGCCCAACGAATTCGAGAACGACAGGTTTTAGCCATGGGCTTTAAATGCGGTATTGTCGGGCTGCCGAACGTCGGCAAGTCCACTCTCTTCAACGCGCTCACCAAGACGGCGGCAGCTCAGGCTGCCAACTATCCGTTCTGCACGATCGAGCCGAACACCGGCGAAGTCGCGGTTCCCGATCCGCGCATGCGCAAGCTGGCCGATATCGCCAAGTCGAAGGAAATCATCCCGACGCGCATCTCCTTCGTCGACATCGCCGGCCTCGTGCGCGGCGCGTCGAAGGGCGAAGGCCTCGGCAACCAGTTCCTCGCCAACATCCGCGAAGTGGATGCGGTGGTGCACGTGCTGCGCTGCTTCGAGGATGACGACATCACCCACGTCGAAGGCCGCATCCACCCGGTCGCCGATGCCGAGACGATCGAGACCGAGCTGATGCTCGCCGACCTCGACAGCCTCGAGCGCCGCACCGAGCAGACCCGCAAGCGCGCCGGCGGCAAGGACAAGGACTCCGTGGCGCAGTTGCCGATCATGGAAGCCTCGCTGAAGCTGCTGCAGGACGGCAAGCCGGTGCGCACGCTGCTTGCCAAGCTCGATGCCGAAGAGCTGCGCATTCTGCAGGGCCTCAACCTCCTGACCGCCCATCCCGTGCTCTATGTCTGCAACGTCGCCGAAAGCGATGCCGTCGACGGCAATGAACACACCCGCGCGGTTGCCGAAATGGCAAAGGCGCAAGGCGCCGAAAGCGTCGTGATCTCGGCGGCGATCGAATCCGAAGTGGCACAGCTGCCGGAAGAGGAAGCCAAGGAGTTCCTGAGCGCGCTTGGCCTGGAAGAAGCCGGTCTCGACCGCCTGATCCGCGCCGGCTACAAGCTGCTCGACCTCATCACCTACTTCACCGTCGGCCCGAAGGAAACGCGCGCCTGGACGATCCAGCGCGGCACCAAGGCACCACAGGCCGCCGGCGTCATCCACACCGACTTCGAACGCGGCTTCATCCGCGCCAACACCATCGCCTTTGACGACTACATCGCGCTTGGCGGCGAAGTCGGTGCCAAGGAAGCCGGCAAGGCCCGCGACGAAGGCAAGGAATACGTCGTCCAGGACGGCGACGTCATCCACTTCCGCTTCAATACGTAAGACAAGTGGCCCGAAAGGGCACAGCGATCCTGCGCGACAGGCGCGGGCTCAAAGAGCTGAGGCGCGCTTCAAGCGCGCAGCCAATAGGACGACCCGATATCACGGCGCGGCATGCAACCGCGCCGTGATCGTTTCCGGCAGCAGGTCCATCACCGCGCGGCGCAGCCTCTGCCAGAAAATGCCGATGAACAGCACGGTAACGCCGACCACTGCGAAGGCGACGAAGACGTAGCTGTCGAGCGACGCACCGCTCTTGCTGAGCATCGTCCAGACCGCGCCGCCCAGCGACAGCAGCCCCGATGTGACGAAGGCGCGGCGATCGATCACCAGCCCGACCAGCATGAACAGAGCCACGATAAGAATGGCGGCCATCGCCTGGCCAAGGCTGGCCTGCCCATCCCACCATGTACCGCTACCATTTGAAGTGAAGACGAGACCCATCAACGAGTAGAGCAACGCCGGCGCTGCTGCGAGATGCAGCCAGAAAGCCGTGTCGGAGCGCGACGTCACGCGCTTTGGATCGGAGACGTCGTAGCGCATGGCGACCGCAAAGATCCCTACCGCTCCGACGAGCAGGATCAGCGGGAAGAGCACGATATAGTCGTCGCTAGCAACATTGATGCCCAAGAGTTTGTCGAGCGCGAATACGACACACATCACCGCGATAGATGTGATCGACAGCACCAGGCCGGCCAGGGCCAGCGGAACGCGGTAGCGCCAGTAAAACAACGCCAGGGGTATCGGAAAAGCCGCGAGATAGACCAGGGTATAGGTCAGCGGGTGCCAGTTATCCTGATGTTCGCTCAACACGGCGTACGTCGCCATAGCAACCCAATGCACGAGAGCCAGTGTCAGCGCCACCGACGGCAGCGCCAGCCGCTGGCGCCGCACCAGAATTTCGGCAAGCACGAGAATAACCGGCAGCGTCGCGAACGGCCCACCCAGCCCCCACAGGCCGATCAGGACAACAACGACGCCGATCGTGATCAGGATATCGTGAAATCCCCGGACGAACCGCGGCTGCTCGCTGTCTTCGGCCGCGCGGGCATCGAGAGCGGCATCGTCCCGGTCCACGGCGGCATCCGGTGACGCCGGCCCGAAGCTGATGCCGCGGTCAGCGAGATAGGCTTCGAGATCGCCGACCTGGCGGGCAGAGATGATCCCTTTTTCGGCAGCTCCTGCGAGCGCCCTGTTCAGTTCAGTCACGAGCATTCCTCAATCAAAAGCGGATCGATACATCCGTAAAACAGGTGGTTGCATGAACATGCGGCATGCGCAACCTGCAAATTCCTTGCTGCGGCCGATCATTTGGCATGAGAGCCCCACGCTTCAAACCTCGCTCAAAGCGATTCCGATTTGAGAAATTATGCAGTACGTAAAGCGGCAGCAAATCAGACGGGACAACTCAGCATGCTGTATTTCGAGGATTTTTCTGAAGGACGGCGCTTCGACTACAAACCGGTCGAAATGAAGCCCGCGGACATGATTGCCTTTGCCCACGAATTCGACCCGCAGCCGATGCATCTCGACGAGGAAGCCGGCAGGCGCAGCATCCTCGGCGGTCTCTCGGCTTCGGGCTGGCACACCAGCGCCGTCGGCATGCGCATGATGCTCGACGCCTTCATGGGCCAGTCCTCGTCTCAAGGCGCGCCCGGCATCGACTTCATGGCCTGGAAGAAACCGGTGATCTCCGGCGACGTGCTGAGCGGCTTCAGCCAGGTGCTCGAAGCCCGCCGCTCGAAGTCCAAGCCGAGCCTCGGCATCGTCAAGTTCCGCAACGAAATCGTCAACCAGGCCGGTGAGCCGGTGGCGGTTTCCGAATGCTCCGTGCTCTTCCGTTGCCGCGACAAGGGTCAAAACTGATGATGACGATGGAGGAGTTTTACGCGACCGGCCGCAGGACCGTCATCGGCAGCCTGACGTTCACGGCCGAGGATATCGTCCGTTTCGCCCGCGACTTCGATCCGCAGCCCTTCCATCTTGACGCCGAGGAAGCCCGGCATTCGCTCTTTGGCGGCCTGTGCGCGTCCGGCTGGCATACCTCCGCTGGATGGATGCAGTGTTTCGTCCGGTTCTGGAAGGATGAGCAACGGCGGCTTGCAGCGGAAGGCCTGCAGGCACCAAGGCTCGGCCCTTCGCCTGGGTTCCGCGATCTCAGATGGCTGAAGCCGGTCTATGCCGGCGACACCGTGACCTATGCCGTGACGTTCCTCGAAAGCCGCACCCTTACGTCGCGGCCGGGCTGGCGGATCAACAGCATCCTCTGCGAAGGCGAAAACCAGCACGGCGAAGCGGTGATCCGTTTCGAAAGCAAGGTGATCGAATTCGTTTAGAGCATTTCCAGGAAAAGTGCGCAGCGGTTTTCCGTACGGAAATGCGTAAAAAAATGGAGCTAGATCGTGAACGACCGTCGCTCCTCCCAAATGATGCCCAGCACCGTTATTCCTTAAGTCAGGAACCATTTGGGCGTAAAATCCGTTCGGACTTTTAAAGCTCCACGCGAGTGGCCGGCAGGCCAAGGCGCACGGGAGCTTCGACAGGAGGAACCGGAGGACTATCGATGGAAAAGACCCATGTTCGCGAACTGGCGGATGAGTATCTTCGCCTCGGCGGCCATCGCCGGGTGGCGATCGACGATAACGAAACCTCGATCAGAAGCTGGGAAAGCGAGCCGCCGGAAGCCGACGCTTTCTGGCGGAAAGAGGTGGAAACGCTTTCGCCGGCAACGCAGCGCGAAGTACAACTGATGCTGCCGACGATCAACCGCGCCTGAGCGCGGTCAGTGACCTTCGAATTCGATCAGCGTGCGGACATTGACGCCGAGCGCTTCGAGCTTCTTGCGGCCGCCGAGTTCCGGCAGGTCGATCACGAAGCAGGCCGCAACGATATCTGCGCCCATCTGCTTCAACAGCTTGGTGGCCGCTTCGGCCGTGCCGCCGGTTGCAATCAGGTCGTCGACCAAGATGACCTTGTCGCCCGGACGGATCGCATCCTTGTGCATCTCCATCTCATCGACGCCGTATTCGAGGCTATAGGCGATGCGCACCGTGTCGTGCGGCAGCTTGCCCTTCTTGCGGATCGGCACGAAGCCTGAGGAAAGCTGGTGCGCGATCGCGCCGCCGAGAATGAAACCGCGCGCCTCGATGCCGGCGATCTTGTCGATCTTGGTACCGGCATAGGGATGCACCAACTCGTCGATCGCACGGCGGAACGCACGTGGATTTCCAAGCAGGGTGGTGATGTCGCGGAACATGACGCCCGGCTTCGGATAATCCGGAATGTTGCGGATGGCGGCGATCAGTTCCGATTGAACGGTGGTGGTCATGGGCAAAGAAGGCCTTTGTGTCTCTTGTTACCGCAAACCCATAACACCATCGACCCGCATGTCTATAACGGTTTCTTGCCGCACGGGAGGCTGGAACAATTTGGCCGCTCCGGGGGTTGATGCTACGCTGGGGCCTATGGCACGCGGAGGAGATGTGCGTGCCGCCTGCTTCGTTTTGAGCTCACATCGGAAGGAGGAACATCATGCGCCTGTTTGAATGCGGTTCTCTTGTCCCGGGTTGCGAATGGCACACCCGCGCCGATAACGATGCCGAAATCGTTCGCCGCGTGGTGGAACACATGCGCCAGGCCCACGGCGAAACGATGATCCGCGAAAACATGATCGACAACATCAAGGCCCGCATCGTCGAAGAGACCCAGGCCGCCTGAGGAAAATACATCTATCCCGAACGCGCGCGGGTTTCGAAACAACGACGAACCCGCGCCGCGTGCCTTTGCGCTGACGCCCAGTGAGGGTGCGTGGCATCGAACCGGTGCGGACCGAAGCAATCGGCGGAACCGCCCGTTCTGGGGTTTCAGAACGAGTTTACCGATTGCGTGATGCGGTCATGGAAATGCCGTACACAGCCTCGTCTTCGGCGACACCATGCGCAATGGCAACGGCGCGAAGGGAGATTTGACCTGCACGGTATTCACGCTCTATAGCCTCGCGATCAGCACGTGGACTATCGCGTTACTTGCCATCGTGACCTCTTGCGTTTGCCGGCAGCCTGCGCGAATTTCCCATGCCCTGCATTTTTTTGAACTGGCACTCGAAACCTATGAATGACAAAGTTTTTGAAACTCTGACCGGCATGTACTTCACGGTCGACGATCCCGATGGAAGTTACGGCACTGGTCAAGTTATTCGTCTCGCTGCCGAAGGGATCTATTTCATTCGCTTCGACGGCAACGAGGTGACACTGCCTCTGGAGCTCGTATCCATCGGGGAGATGTTGCAGACCACCGACGAAGAATACAAGCTCTGGCGGTTCTTCGACACAATCGAGGAACGGGACAAGTGGATCGAATGGCTAGACGCGCCATCCAAGCCGCGGGTTGTCTCGTTGGTGAAGCCGACCAAGTAACGGCTAGCTAGCAGCCCACTGCCCCGCGTAAGAACCGCGCCTTCGAACTTTGACATGGTCTCACGTCGAGCGCTTTACGCGCGCGGCACCATGGCTTCGAGCCGGGCGACGAGGTTCGCCCGGTCGACGCTGAAGTTGCGCTCAACCCACAGGGTCTCCAGCTCGCTTAAGACCTCTCCGACGCGCGGCCCGGCCGGAATACCGGCCTTCAGCACATCGGCGCCCGTCAGCGGGAAGCTTGGGCGCTTCCATGCCTCGGTGCGTTTCAGCAGGCGTTGGAACGCAGCCGTCTCGGCCAGCAACGCCGGATCGTTCTCGGATTTGCGTCTGGCAGAGGCGAGCGCCAGCCGCAGACGAGCGGATATCCCCTCTGCACCGTGGCGATAGAGCAGCCGGTCAAGCGCCGCATCCACGGTCTTGGCCGGTATCACCGGCGCACTCGCCCAGCGCGCGAAGAAGGCCGCCTCCGCCTTGGACATGCGCAGCCGTACGGCCATGGCTTCGAGCCGCTCTTCGTCCGGTGGCACGATCGCGGCAAGGCGCAGCAGCGGATCCGGCGCCCACGAGAATGCCCGCTCGGCGGCAACCAGTTCCGGAATGGCGTCGATGCCCCATTTCTCGGTCTCGGGCAGGATTTCGGTCAACACGCCGGCCTGGCGCATCCAGAGCAGCGCACGGCCGGGATCCTCGGCCGAAAGAAGCTTCTTCGTCTCGGCCCAGACCCGTTCCGCCGAAAGCGTCGACAGCTTCGAGCGCGCCTGGGCGCAGGCCCTCAAGCCGTCGGCGTCGGGACGACCGTTGCCGTAATGGGCGAAGAAGCGGAAGAAGCGCAGGATCCGAAGATAATCCTCGGCCACCCGCTCGGCCGCGCTGCCGATGAAGCGCAGGGTGCGGCTCTCGATGTCGGCAAGGCCGCCGACATCGTCCACGACCTCGCCCCTATGGTCGGCATAGAGTGCGTTGATGGTGAAGTCGCGCCGCTCGGCATCCACCTTCCAGTCGGTGCCGAAGGCGACTTCGGCGCGGCGCCCGTCGGTCGCGACATCGCGGCGCAGCGTCGTCACCTCATAGGGCGTGCCGTCGATGACGAGCGTCACTGTTCCATGGTCGATGCCGGTCGGCACCACCTTGATGCCCGCGGCCTTCGCACGAGCGGAAACTTCTTCCGGATGCCAGGTGGTGGCCATGTCGACATCGCCGGCCGGCACGCCCATCAGGCTGTTGCGTACGGCGCCGCCGACGACGCGCACCTCCCCGCCCTCGGCGTTCAGGAGATCGAAGACGCGGCGAAGGGATGGAGCCGAAAACCAGCTCTCACCGGCAACCGAGGTCATGCATAAAGCCTTTCATAGAGCATTCGGACGATGCCGGCGGTGATACCCCAGATATTCCTGTCGCCATAGGGCATGCGATAGAAATGCCGGTCTTCTCCCTGCCAGTGGCCACTTCCACGCCCATGGTTTCCAGGGTTCATCAGGAAGGACAACGGCACTTCGAAGACGCTTTCGACCTCGTCGGGGTTGGGCACCAGCTCGAAGCCGGGCTGCACCACCGCCAGAACCGGCGTGATCTTGAAGCCGGACAGCGCCATGTAATGCGGCAGCCGTCCGATGGTTTCGACGAAACGTGGATCGAGACCGATCTCCTCCTGCGCCTCGCGAAGGGCGGCAAGCTCGATCGAGCGGTCCTCCGGGTCGACGGCACCGCCGGGGAACGCCACCTGGCCGGAATGCTTGCGCAAGCTCGCTGTCCGCTGGGTGAAGATGACATGCGCATCCTCGCCGTCGTCGACCACCGGGACCAGCACGGCCGCATCCTTCAGATGCAGGGTCTCAAGATGCGGCACGATACCAGGATTGAGCAGAAAATCGCCGTGCTCGCGCCACGCGCTTTCCACCGGCCCGCCCATCTGGGTCAGCGCCCTGCGGCGAAACTCGTCGGCGGAATAGGGATGCCTGTTCATCGCGACAGCGCTTCCAGTTCAGCGGCCGGCATGATCGGGAAGACGGAGCCGCCTGAGCGCACGCAGAACATCTCGATGCCGTCGACGACCACGGTCTCGCCGAGTTCGACAATATCGTACATGACCGGCCGGGAAACCAGCGCTTCAAGCCGGCCACGCACATGCAGGTAAGGCTTCAGCTCGCGGTTCTCGCCGTGGATGACGAAACGCAAGCCATGTTCCGGTCCAGCCTCGACAACGTCGCCGACATTGGTGCGAAAGGTCAGCACTTGCACGCCATCCGTCTGCGTCACGCTCATTTCGACGGCAACGAAGGGCGCATCGACGATGCGGATCGCCACCTTTTCCACAGGCGTCACCAGATAAGTTACGCCGTCCTCGTCCTTGCGCAAAACTGTGGAGAACAGCCGCACCAGCGGCTGCCGGCCGATCGGCGTGCCGAGATAGAACCAGGTGCCGTCGGCGCGGATTTCCATGTCGATATCGCCGCAGAACGGCGGATTCCAGCGCTCCACGGGCGGCAGGCCGCGCTTGCCGTCACCCGTTTGGCCGGCCGCGCGCGAGATCAACGCCGCCAGTCCGGCCGCGTCCCCGGTTCGCTGAATTTCGGCTTTTGCCATCGTTCCGTCCCGATTGGCCCCGATTTTGCACCGGAAGCGTGTATGCCGCCGCGCGATGCGGCGTGTATGATGTCACGAGATAGTGCGTCTGCGGCGACTTGTCAGCCGTCAGCCAGGGTCTAAATTGGAATAAGGCAACTGAAAATCCCCGGCGGGGCGATTCGGTTCAACAACGGGCGACCGGGGAGTACGACCATGAGTGTGATGAAGGGCGCCACGGACGCGACCGACGAAAAGGCGATCGTTGCCGCGGCGGAAAACGCACTCGCGGAGATCGCGCTTGTGCGCGCCGAAGTCGGCAAGGTCATCTTCGGTCAGGAGAACGTGGTCGAGCAGACCCTGCTTGCGGTGCTCTCCGGCGGTCACGCCCTGCTCGTCGGCGTTCCCGGACTTGCCAAGACCAAGCTGGTGGCGACGCTCGGCACTGTTCTCGGGCTCGATTCCAACCGCGTGCAGTTCACGCCCGACCTGATGCCATCGGATATTCTCGGCTCCGAAGTCATGGACCAGGATGCCGCCGGTCATCGCTCCTTCCGCTTTATCCCCGGCCCGATCTTCACGCAGCTGTTGATGGCCGACGAAATCAACCGCGCCTCGCCGCGCACGCAGTCCGCGCTGCTGCAGGCGATGCAGGAGTACCACATTACCGTTGCCGGCGCGCGCAAGGACCTGCCGCAGCCGTTCCACGTGCTTGCTACCCAGAACCCGTTGGAGCAGGAAGGCACCTATCCCCTGCCGGAAGCCCAGCTCGACCGCTTCCTGATGCAGGTCGATGTCGGTTATCCCGAGCTTGCGGCCGAGCGGCAGATCCTCTTGGAAACCACCGGCGTCGGCGAGAGTTTTGCCCGGCCGGTGATCGACGCCGCCCGCCTGCAGCAGATCCAGACCCTTATCCGCCAGATGCCGGTCGGCGAGAAGGTGGTCGACGCCATCCTGGCGCTGGTGCGCTCCGCCCGCCCCGGCAACGGCAATGCCGCCACCGACAAGAACGTCGCCTGGGGGCCCGGGCCGCGCGCAGGGCAGGCACTGATGCTCTGCGCCCGCGCCCGCGCGCTCTATGACGGACGTCTCGCGCCGTCGATCGACGATATTCTGGCGCTCGCCGAGCCCGTTCTCCAGCACCGCATGGCGCTGACCTTCGCCGCCCGTGCCGAAGGCATGACCGTGCGCGACGTGATCGCCGGGCTGGTGAAACAAGCCAAGGGATAAAGAATGGCCTCCATCGGGCACATTGTTGCGCGTACCCCCGCTGGTGAGGTTCTTTCCCGTGCGCAGCAGCGCGCGATGCTCGTTCCTGACTGCCTGGTAGAAGCGCGCCGGATCGCCAATACGGTGATTTCCGGCTGGCACGGCCGACGCAAGCGCGGGATCGGCGAGAATTTCTGGCAGTTCCGGCCCTATAGCGACGGCGAAAGCCTGTCACGCATCGACTGGCGCCGCTCCGCCCGCGACGATCATACCTATGTGCGCGACCGCGAGTGGGAGGCGGCCCACACGATCTGGCTCTGGGCCGACCTGTCACCGTCGATGATGTACAAGTCGACGCTCGGTTCGGTGTCGAAGGAAAGCCGGGCGCTGGTGCTGATGCTGGCGCTCGCCGAGATCCTCGCGCGCTCCGGCGAACGCATCGGATGCCCCGGGGTGATGGAGCCGATCTCCGCCCGCAACGCCGCCGAGCGGCTGGCAACCGCGATCATGCTGAGCCCGCTTGCCGAAGGACTTCCCGAAACGGGCATGATCCGCAGCGCCAGCGATCTCGTGCTGATCGGCGACTTTCTCGATCCGACCGACAGGATCATGGAGCGGCTGGGTCCGCTCGCCCGCCGCGGCCTGCGCGGCCACGTCGTCGAGATTGCCGATCCGGCAGAGGAAGTTTTCCCCTATGCCGGGCGGACCGAATTCAGCGATCCAGAAACCGGCCAGAAGCTGACGGCTGGCCGCGCCGAGATCCTGCGCGAGGACTACCAGCGCGCCTATCTCGCCCGCCGCGAGAGCCTTGGCGTGACGCTGCGCCATCTCGGCTGGACCTTTACGCCGCATAGAACCGACCGGCCCGCCTCCGAGGCGCTGGTTGCCGTCCACATGTATCTCTCCGGCATGCCGGGTCGCGCCCCCCATGGAGGCCAGCTATGACCGGCCTTCCGTTCCTCTTCGCCAATCCCGCGCTCTTGGCGGCGCTGATCGCCCTGCCGGTGATCTGGTGGCTGTTGCGCATGACCCCGCCGAAGCCGGCGGCCGAGGTGTTTCCGCCGTTGCGCATTCTCGCCTCGGTGCTCAAGCGCGAGGAGACGCCGTCGAAAAGCCCATGGTGGCTGACCCTGCTGCGCATGCTGATGGCGGCCGCGGTCATTCTCGCGATCGCCGATCCCGTCGTGAACCCACGTCAGAATACGCTTGCGACCGGCGGCCCACTCGCGATCGTCGTCGACAACAGCTGGGCCACTGCCACCGATTGGGAACAGCGCGTCGACGCCGTAAGCACGCTGATCGATGATGCGGAAGCGCGCGACCTTGCTGTCTCGATCGCCTTCACCGGCGATCGCCAGCACGATGCCACGCCAGGCTCGGCCGCGACTGCGCGCAACAGGCTTGCCGCTGCCGCCCCCATCCCGCTTGCCGTCGACCGCGGCCAGGCGATAGCCGCGCTGAAAACCGCATTTGAGGGCACGAAACCCGGTACGCTCGCCTTCGTCAGCGACGGCATCGAGGCAACGGACCAGAAGACGATGGCAGCGCTTGCTGAGGTTGGTGCTGCCGAATTGCGGCTGATCGAGGCCGATGGCAGCCGCACCGTGGCGCTGACCGATACCAGTAACGGTTCGACCGGCATGTCGGTGACGGCAACGCGCCTGCGCAAGGACGGTGCGCTGACCCTGCCGATCGTCGCCTATGATACGCGCGGCCGCGCCATCGCCGACGGACAGGTCGCCTTTGCCGCCGGCGATGGCGTTGCGAAAGGCAGCATCGAAGCGCCCTTCGAACTGCGCAACGACTTTGCCCGCATCGGCATCGAGAATGCGGCGACCGCCGGCAGCGTGCACCTGCTCGACGATGGCTTCCGCCGTCGCCGCGTCGCCCTGTTGAGCGGCGAAGCCCGCGACCTGTCGCAACCGCTTCTGTCGCCGCTCTACTACATCAATCGCGCTCTTGCACCCTATGCCGATCTCGTACAACCGCACGAGACGGATCTCGCCGTCGCCATTCCGGAATTGCTGGAACAGAAGCCATCCGTGCTGATCATGGCCGATATCGGCCGGCTGCCGGAGGAGATCTACCCGAAGCTGTCGAAGTGGATCGACAATGGCGGCATGCTCATCCGCTTCGCCGGCCCACGGCTTGCCGCTGCTCCCGCCGACGATCCGCTGGTGCCGGTGACGCTGCGCCAGGGCGAACGCGCCCTCGGCGGCGCGCTTTCCTGGTCCGAACCGCAGCCGCTGGCCGACTACCCGGCCAACAGCCCGTTTGCCGGCATGGCACGCCCGAACGACATTCTCGTCAAACGGCAGGTGCTGGCCGAGCCGACCGCGGATCTTGCCGAGCGCACCTGGGCAAGCCTTGCCGACGGCACGCCGCTGGTAACGACCTCGGCCCGCGGCGCCGGTCGCATCATCCTCTTCCATGTCAGCGCCGAGGCCACCTGGTCGAACCTGCCGATCTCAGGCGACTTCGTCGAGATGCTTCGCCGCAGCGTCCAGCTTTCGCGCGGCGGCGGCGTTGCCAACGAGGGCAAGGCGCAGCAGCAGACACTCGCGCCTTACCGGCTGCTCAATGCCGACGGCGTGCTCGTGGCCGAGACCGGAAATGCCCGGCCGCTTGACGTCATCCCCGGCAAGGCGCCGGTTGCTACGGCGGAAAACCCGCCGGGCCTCTATGGCTCGGAAGACGGGTTCACCGCGCTCAACCTGCTGCCCCGCAACGCCGAATTGCAGCCGATCGACATGACAGCCGCCGGCGCTCACACCGTGCAGCAATTGGCCGGCTCCGAGAGCTGGTCGCTGAAGCCGGCATTGTTCACACTGGCGCTGCTACTGCTGCTTGTCGACGCGCTGATCGTGCTGTTCCTGGGCGGCGCCTTCTCGCGGCCGCGCGCAGCAAAGGCAATGACCGCAGCCCTGCTGCTGGCAGCAAGCGCCTTCCTCGTTTCGCCGCCGGATGTTCTGGCCGACGACAGCCGACCGGAAGACGCGGCCATTCTCGAACGCCTCGACACGACGCATCTGGCCTATGTCGTGACCGGTGAAAGCGAAGTCGACCGCCTTTCCGACCGGGGCCTGATGGGGCTCACCGACTTCCTCACCTATCGCACGACGCTGGAGCCCGGCACACCCGTCGGCCTCGACATCGCCAAGGACGAACTCTCCTTCTATCCAATCATCTACTGGCCGGTTTCCGCATCGGCGCCGATGCCGAGCCCACAGGCCGTCAGCCGCATCGATGCCTATATGCGCGCCGGCGGCACCGTGCTGTTCGACACGCGAGACCAGTTCTCCTCGCTCGGCGCAGCGTCCGGCGGCACCAGTCCGAACACCGAGAGGCTGCAAGCGATCCTCGCCAACCTCGACATCCCGCCGCTGGAGCCGGTGCCGACCGATCATGTGCTGACCAAGGCCTTCTACCTCCTGTCGAACTTCCCGGGGCGTTACACCGGTAGTCCGCTCTGGATCGAGGCGCAGCTCGACAATCGCGAAGAGGCAAGCAATCGCCCAGCCCGCTCGGGCGACGGCGTGACGCCGATAATGATTACCGGCAACGACTTTGCCGGCGCCTGGGCGGTGGACGCCAATGGCATCGCGCTCTTGCCGACGGTGCCGCCGGACGAGATGCAGCGCGAATACGCCTTCCGCTCCGGGGTCAACATCATGATGTATATGCTGACCGGCAACTACAAGGCCGACCAGGTGCACGTGCCGGCCCTGCTCGAACGGCTCGGACAGTGAGGGCCGATCGATGACCGCCGATTTCTCACCTTTCATCCCCTGGCCCTATCTTGCAGTGCTTGCCATTGCAGCCGCGGTTCTCGCCGCACTCGGCATCTGGCGTGGCGTGCGCGGCGCCTGGGTTCGTGCCGCAGCCCTTGCGGCTTTCTGCCTGGCACTTGCCAATCCGATCCTGTTTCAGGAGGAACGCGAGCCACTGTCGACCATCGTTGCGGTCGTCGTCGACCGCAGCCAGAGCCAGGACTATGCGAGCCGGCGCGAGCAGACCGACAAGGCGCTTGCCGACCTCAAGGACCGGCTCGCCCGCTTCCCGCAGATCGAGACCCGCATTGTCGAGGCTGCCGACAGCGAGGACAGCGAAGCACCATCGACGCGGCTCTTCTCCGCATTGACTTCCTTGCTTGCCGATGTCCCGCCGGCGCGGGTCGGCGGCGCGATCTTCATCACCGACGGCCAGATCCACGACGTCCCCGACATCAATCAGAAGCTCGGCTTCGACGCGCCGATCCATGGGCTGATCAGCGGCAGACCGGACGAGTTCGATCGCCGAATCGAGATTGTCAGCGCACCGCGTTTCGGTATCGTCGGCGAACAGCAGAAGCTGTCCTTCCGCGTCGTCGATGACGGCGCGGCACCGGGCGGAACCGCCGAGGTGACCATCCGCCTCAACGGCAACGAGATTGCCACCGAGGTCGCCGAACCCGGCACCGACGTGCCTTTCAGCTTCACCGTGCCGCGCGGCGGCAACAACATTCTCGAATTCGCGGTGAACGGCGTCCCCGGCGAAGTCACCGAAACCAACAATCGCGCCGTCCATGTGCTCGACGGCATCCGCGAGAACCTGCGCGTCCTGCTCGTCTCGGGCGAGCCGCATGCGGGCGAGCGCGCCTGGCGCAATCTTTTGAAGTCCGATGCCGCCGTCGACCTCGTGCACTTCACCATTCTGCGGCCGCCGGAAAAGCAGGACGGAACCCCGATCAACGAATTGTCGCTGATCGCGTTTCCGACGCGTGAACTGTTTGTCGACAAGATCAGCGAGTTCGACCTGATCATCTTCGACCGCTACCAGCACCGCGGCGTCCTGCCGATCCTCTACTACGACAACATCGCGCAATATGTGCAGAACGGCGGCGCGCTTCTGATCGCCGCCGGGCCCGAGCATGCCGGCAACGACTCCATCGCCGCAACGCCCCTGTCGGCCGTGCTGCCGGCGAACCCCACGGGCGTCATGAACGAAAAGGGCTTCTACCCGCGCCTCTCGGACGAGGGCAAGAAACACCCCGTCACCCGCGGCCTCGAAGGTGCGGCAAGCGAGCCGCCGCAATGGGGCCGCTGGTTCCGCACCGTCGACGTCGACCGGCCGCTCGGCCAGACCGTGATGGAAGCGGCCGATGGCAAGCCGCTACTGGTGCTGAACCGCGTCGGCAAGGGACGCGTCGCCATGCTCCTGTCCGACCAGGGTTGGCTCTGGGCTCGCGGCTTCGAGGGCGGCGGCCCGCACGTCTCGCTCTATCGCCGCACTGCCCACTGGCTGATGCAGGAACCGGCGCTGGAAGAAGAAGCTCTGACGGCGCGCGCCGCCGGCCGCACGCTGGAGATCACCCGCCAGACCATCGAAGGCGACCCCGGCCCCGCCACCCTCACCTACCCCTCGGGAAAGACCGAGGAACTGACGCTGACCCAACGCGAGCCCGGCCTTTACCGCGCCGAAGTCAAGACCACGGAGACCGGCCTGTTCGAAGTCGCCAATGACGAGCTGACGACGCTTGTTCACGTCGGCAATGTCGACGCGCCGGAGTTCAAGGCGGCAATCTCGACCGAGGACAAGCTGCGCCCCTGGGCTGAAAAGACCAAGGGGCTGGTGCGCCGACTGGCAAGCGCCGACGGCGCCATCGACCTGCCGTCGATCCTGCCGGTGCGCGGCGCGATCCGTGTCGCCGACGACCAGCGGCTGTCGCTGCGCATGACCGACGAGACGGTGCTTAGGGGCATCAACTCGCTGTCGCTGTTTACCGGTCTCTTCGGCCTTGCCGCCCTGTTGTTCCTGATATCGGCGACCTGGTACCGCGAGGGCCGATGACCGATCCGAGCCTCGCCATCAGCAACCTGCGCGATGTGCCGTATTTTGCGGATGATATCGCCGACCGCGTCTGGCGGGCCTGGTGGGAGCCGCGCGGCTTTCCGCGCGGCCATATCGCCGAGCTGGTTGCCGGCAGCCTTGGCGACGATCACATTCCTTTTGCCATCGTCGCCCATCGCGGCGCGACCTTCATCGGTACCGCATCGGTGATCGAATCCGATCTGGACGAGAGGCCGGCGCTTGGCCCCTGGGTCGCGGCGGTCTGGGTAGAGCCTACCTTTCGTGGGCTGGGCATCGGGGCAAGCATCGTTCGCCATGCGGCGCAAGCGGCTTTGGCCACCGGCGTCGAGAGCGTTTATCTCTGCGCCTTGCCACAGAAGCGCGCGTTCTACCAACGCGGCGGCTGGCAGCTCGATGAAAAGGATGTGGGTGAAAGCCGGCTTGACGTCTTCAGCATGCGCCGTTCCTGATTTAGGCCATAATGACTGTCGACATCGCAGGGACAATTTTGGAGCCCTGTACATGCGTTTGATAGCCTCCTCCCTCCTCGCCCTCGCCTTAACTGGTTCAGCTGTCACCGGGCCGGCCCACGCTGCCGATCTGATCGGCTTCTGGGACAAGCCGCAGCATGGCGGCAACAGCTTCAACCGGCTGCCACCGGACGAGGCCTATTTCAAGGCGTTGTCCGACTACGGCGCCACCTGGGTTCGCCTGTCCTACGACAAGTGGAATCCGGCCAAGCGCGACTATCTGATTGGCGACGCCGACAAATATGAGGGCATTCCGGCCGCCGACCTTACGACGCTGAAAGAAACCCTCGACCGCGCCGACAAGGCCGGCTTGAAGGTCGTCATCACCCCCTTGTCGCTGCCCGGCATGCGCTGGTCGCAGAACAACGGTAACAAGTTCGACGGCCGCATCTGGCAGGACAAGGCCTGGTGGGCTCAAGCCGCCAGCTTCTGGCGCGATCTTGCCCGCGAGCTCAAGGACCATCCTGGTGTTGCCGCCTACAACATCATCAACGAACCGGCGCCTGAAAAGCAGAATGGCCTTGCAGAACATGCAGACAGCAAGGCAATGCTTGACTGGTATGCGGGCAAGAAGGGCGGCGCCTCCGACCTCGTCGCCTTCTACGAAACGGTGATTGCCGCGATCCGCGAAGTCGATCCGGCCACCCCGATCATGGCCGACGCCGGCTGGTATGCGGCAGCCGACGGTTTCAACTATTGGCCGTCCGGCCTCGGCGACCAGAAGGTGCTCTACAGCTTCCACATGTACGAGCCCTACGCGGCCACCAGAGCGCCCAACATGAAGCGCGAAAAGCCCTACGCCTATCCCGGCAAGGTGCCCTTCGGCGAAGGCGAGGAAAACTGGGACAAGGCGCGGGTTGCATCCTACCTCGACCGGCCGGTGCAATGGGCGAAAGCCAAGGGCATTCCGCTCAACCGCGTCGTTGCCGGCGAGTTCGGCTGCATGCGCCGGTGGACCGGCTGCAAGGCCTATCTCGAGGACGTTCTGACGACGCTCGACAAGGACAGCCTGCACTGGGCCTTCTACAGCTTCCGCGAAGACAGCTGGGACGGCATGGACTACGAACTTGGATCGAAGAAGGTCCACTGGAAATACTGGGACGCGATCGACGCCGGCACACCGGATCCGGTCAAGCGCACGGCAACGCCGGAGTTCGAGCCGATAGCCAAGCGGCTGGCAAAGTAGGAGTACCCATGTTCGAGATCACCGACGCACCGCCGGCCGCAGCACTACTGCATGTTTCCTTAAATCGTATCCGATTTAAGGGTAAAAACATGCAGCAGTTCAAAGTGCTACAGCGACCTTTGCGCGTCTGATAAGACGCGCGGCGCTGTAGGCCATCAGCAACGGGCTGACGGCCTTCAACGCCTCCGATGTCGGGCCATCCGAGCGGCGGGCGCTGGCGGTGCTCGTCGGCGGTCCCGACCTCGAGGGAAAACGCGGAGGGCTCAGCGGCTACACCGCCTGGGGCTGGCTGTTCGTGCAATGGCTGTGGCTACCGGAAGACCTGCGCGGACAGGGCCTGGCGGGCAAACTGCTGGCGGCGGCCGAAGAAGAGGCCGTTCGCCGCGGCTGCCACGGCGCTTGGATCGACACGTTCAACCCGCAAGCCCGGCGCGCCTATGAACGCCAGGGCTACGAGGCCTTCGGCGAGCTGCCCGACTTCCCGCCGGGCCGCAGCCGGGTCTTCCTGAAGAAACGGCTGGCTTAGTGGTTAGCGGCGGCGGCGTTATCAGACGGCAAGCGCCAGTTCGATATCAGCCTCCGATGCAGTTGCACCGTGGGCCGCCGCATCATCCCGCCAGCCGATGACACCGGAAAGGCCGGCATGCACACCGTCTGCCATCGGCACCACCAGCACCCGTGCCGGATCGACCGGGCCTGGAAATTCCAGCGCCGCGTAACGGACCTTCTCAAAACCGAGCGGCTGATAATAGGGTGGGTCGCCGACGAGGATGACGGCGTGTGATCCCTTCCGCCGGGCGGCCTCGACGGCGATGCGCACGAGTTCCCGGCCGATGCCCATGTTCTTGTGCGACGGCCGCACCGCAAGCGGCCCAAGCAGGTGACCCTTGATCGAACCGGCCATCACGGGCGTCATCCGGACCGAGGCAATCGTCTCGCCATTGTCGGTGCAAATAAAAGACAGCGACCGATCATGCGGACCCTGTTCGCGGATACGCGCAGCCGCCCGTGCAAACCGGCCGGGGCCAAAGGCTTCTTCGTTGATGATTTCGATGGCTGCGTCATGGGACGCGTCTTCGGTCAGATAGACGAGGTCGTGCTTTTTCATGGGATCAGGAACCAGGCATACGAACGGACATGGGGATGGCTTCGCCGAAGGGGCGTTGGCAGCATCAGCGTCGTCGCAGGTTTCCCAAGAAGGTCATGAGTACGGTTCGTTCCGGACACAGAGAAATTTTCTGAAATCGCCGATACCAGAAAATTGCCCGATGTCAAAGCCCAAAACGCACTGTTCAGAAATCGATACCTACCGCAGGCCGATAAAGCCGTTATCTATGAAAAACGAAAACCCGAAGGAGATCGCCCATGGGCAGGCTTGTAGACGGCGTCTGGCAGGACGTCTGGTATGACACGGCGGCGACGAAAGGCCATTTCAAGCGCAGCGAATCGCAGTTCCGCAACTGGATCACATCAGATGGTTCGCCAGGCCCATCCGGCGAAGGCGGCTTCAAGGCCGAGGCCGGGCGTTATCACCTCTACGTCTCGCTTGCCTGCCCCTGGGCGCATCGCACGCTGATCTTCCGCAAGCTGAAGAAACTCGCAGACCTCATCTCGGTCTCGATCGTCGATCCACTGATGCTGTCGAAGGGCTGGGAGTTCAAGGGCAAGGACGGCGGCACGGTCGATCACCTCTTCGGCTTCGACGCCCTCTGGCAGGTCTATGTCCGTGCCGATCCCAGCTATTCCGGCCGGGTAACCGTACCAGTGCTGTGGGACAAGCAGAAAAACACCATCGTCTCGAATGAATCCGCCGAAATCATCCGCATGTTCAACTCCGCCTTCAACGGACTGACAGGCTCGAAGGACGATTTCTATCCGGAGGACCTGCGCACCGAAGTCGACGAGTTGAACGGCCGCATCTATGGCGCAGTCAACAACGGCGTCTACAAGGCAGGCTTTGCCACGAGCCAGGAGGCCTACGAGCAAGGCGTCACCCCACTGTTCGACATGCTCGACGAACTCGAAGAACGGCTCTCAACCCGACGCTACCTGACCGGCAGCAAGCTCACCGAAGCCGACTGGCGGCTGTTCACGACGCTGGTGCGCTTCGACCCTGTCTATGTCGGCCACTTCAAGTGCAACATCCGCCGGATCGCCGACTACAAGAACCTGCACGGCTACCTGTGCGACCTCTACCAGGTGCCGGGTGTGGCCGAGACGGTCAACATGCATCACATCAAGGACCACTATTACCGCAGTCACACGATGATCAACCCGACCGGCGTCGTGCCCGTTGGCCCGATCCTGGATCTGACCGCGCCGCGTGGGCGGGAAACCATCTAGGCGGCAGCTTAGGGCGCCGTCGCGCGTTCAGGGCGCACGGCGGCGCTTTGCACCCTACCAGTAAGTGTCGAAAGCAGCGCTGCCCGCCAGCTCGGCAAGCCGGCGGCGGGTGGCCGGAGTGGCATCGTCAGGCAGATCGCCCAGCGCGAAGAAGCCGCTTGCGGCGATCTCGAGATCCGGCACCTTCACCCTTGTCTGGCGCACGCCGTCGCAGCGGTAGAAGACCACGTGATCACGACGGCTCGTGCGCCTGTTGTAATAGACCTGCACCAGCGTCGGCGGGACCGTCGTCTCCAGATTGCCCTCCTCGCGCAGTTCGCGCAGCAGGCCTTCGAGCGCGGTCTCGTTCCGGTCCAGCCCTCCGCCCGGCAGGTGCCAGCCGGGAAGATAGGAATGCCGCACCAGGAACACGCGTCCCTCGCCGTCAAAACAGGCGGCGCGCACGCCGATCGTCATGCCGCGCGACAACGCGTAATAGCCATGGGCCAGACGCATCAGGACGCGAAGATACCAGCGCCGCATCTCCGGTGGCCGCTGCTGTTCCAGATGCCATTCCTCCCGCATTTACTGCCAGACCGGATTAATCCGGCGACATGATTCCCCTCAACCGGAATATGCGCTAGACGGGGACGATGTTCAAACTCGCCCATATCTCCGATGTCCATCTCGGCCCTCTGCCCGACCTCTCCTTGAGGGAGCTTGCCTCCAAGCGCATCACCGGCTTCGTCAACTGGCACCGGAACCGTAGAAGGCACTTGTTCACGGGCACGCTCGACTGCCTGATGGCCGATATCGAGAAGCACGATCCCGACCACATGGCGATCACCGGAGACCTGGTGAACCTCGCCTCGTCGCGGGAGATCACGGCGGTCACCGAGTGGCTCGAAGACGCCGGCGATCCCGCCAACATCTCGATCGTCCCGGGCAATCACGATGCCTATGTACCCGGCGCCTACGAGAAGACGACGCGCGCCTGGTATCCCTATATGCGGGCCGATGGCGCCCCGACCAATTGGCACGAGGGCCACCGTTGTTTCCCCTATATGCGGGTGCGCGGCCCGGTGGCGCTGATCGGCTGCTCGACCGCAGTGGCGACACCGCCCTTTGCCGCCAGCGGGTATTTCGGCCAGAGGCAGGCGCGCGCCACCGTCAACCTGCTGCGCCAGGCGGGCGATGCCGGGCTCTTCCGCGTGGTGATGATCCACCATCCGCCGATCCGCGGCGCCACCTCGCTGCACAAGCGCATGCTCGGCATCCGCCGGTTTGCAGCGACGATCTCGTCGGGCGGCGCCGAACTGGTGATCCACGGCCACACGCACCTGAACACCGTCTATACGCTGAAGGGCCCGAACGGCCCCGTGCCGGTCGTCGGCATCTCCTCCGCGTCGCAGGGCCCGGGCGGCCACAAGCCGCAGGCCGCCTACAACCTGTTCACGATTGCCGGCGAGGCCGGCAACTGGCACCTCACCCGCGAGCGCTACGCGCTCAACGCCGATGCGACCGGCGCGACGTTGGTCGAAACCACCCGGTTCTAACACATGCTGTGTGCATTCGCTCTCGTGCAAGGCGGTTGAGCGAGCGGCCGGGCCGGACTTTGCCGGAATCTCGTCGCCGGGCGAATAATTGCGCATCGTCATGCGTCACACTCCCGTTCGGGTTCCCACAACCGGCAGAGCGATCTATTCTCTGTGCCGGAAATGGCGTGCTCGGCGCCGTTGCAGATGATGGGAGATAGGCATGATGTACCGCAAGACCATTCTATGTGCCCTGTTTATGGCCAGCACAGCTGCCTTTGCAGGCCAGACGGCCATGGCCGCCGGCGAGGACACCAGCGAGCCGCCGAAGAAAACCAAGACGAGCAGCGAATGCACCAACGGCAAGATCTGGGATGCCAAGAAGAACGCTTGCGTCAACGCCAAGAAGAGCGACCTCGGCGACGACATCCTTTTCGAGGCCGCCCGCGAGCTTGCCTATGCCGGCCAGTATGAGAACTCCATCAAGGTTCTCGGCGCCGTCAAGGATCAAAAGAGCGCCCGCGTCCTGAACTATCTCGGTTATGCCAACCGCAAGGCCGGCCGCATGGAACTCGGCATGCAGTATTACAAGCGCGCGCTTCAGGCCGACGAGAACTATGTCCTCGCCCGCTCCTACATGGGCCAGGCCCTGATCGAGCAGGGTCAGATCGAGGATGCCCGGGTGCAGCTGGTCGAGATCCGCGATCGCGGCGGCGAGGATAGCTGGGCCTATCGCTCGCTGCTGCAGTCGCTCGGCGGCGTCAGACAATATTGATGCATGCCCTCTGCCTTCCCCAACATGGGAAGGCAGCCGCGGCATCGACCCAAGAAGCCTTTCCTCAGCTGCGCTTCTCCTCGGTCCATTCCGGCGGCAGGCCCAGCGCGCCGCCGACGATGCCCGTCACGCCCGAGCCACGCCCGAAAATGGCGCAATCGGGATCGGTCGACTTGCCGGTGACGGCATAGGAGACGCTGTTCGAGACGTTCTTCATCGACGGCAGCTCGAAGCCGGACTTCATCGGGTCGTTCGATTTTGCCAGCAACGCGCTGAAATCGTCGGAAAAATCGCCGGCCAGTTCGAACGCGTCGGCGGCGGTCGACGCGCGCGAACCATTGGTCAGGATGTTGGCTCCGCGCGCCCATGTCAGCCCGGCGATCTGCTTGCCCTTCGCATCGAAGGCCTCCGCCTCGACGGCGAGACTGCCAAGGCCGATCGGAATGCGCGGTACCGGCACAGGGGCGACCGCCGAGGTCACGGTCGACACGCCGGCGACGACGGCATTCGTCGCCTTGACCTTGCTGACCACGGAGCGCACGGCCATATCCGCCGGCTTCGATACCGGCACGACATCGAAATGTGCGCTCAACGCCTCGCATAGCGACCGGTCGATGGCCGTTGCCACCAGTTTCTTCTGCGGATCGCCGAGCTTGCCGACATCGGCATTGGAGGCAAAGGTTGTCGGAATCAGATGCACGGTCTTGACGTTCTTGGTCGAACCTGAATCCACCCGATACTTCGTCTTGGTCACCATGCCATCGCTGGCGACGAAATCCTTGTAGGACGACAGCGAACCGGTTTCGCTGAGAGACGCGCTCTGGCAGGCGGCAAGGCCTGCCAGCAACGCGGTGAGCCCCGTGATCCGGATGCAGGCCAGTGCTGGCCGCAACCGATCAGGACGCGATCGCCCCGTGGATCGCCGACCGTCAAGGCCTGCACTACCGCATTCTTGTTTGTTCATTCACACTTCCCCCGGCAACGACCTGCAGTTGTGCGGATGAGTGCCGATCAGATTCGGGCCGAACTTTGACGCAATGCCGGCCGGGCCTTGCAGTTTACCGTAACGACTACCCGGCAGCGCGGGTGCGGACGAGCGAAGGTTTTTGGGATAATGGCGCGCGAAAGAACAGATTTCGCTTTCCGATCCGTGACTTCCCTTGCAGACTAAGGACCAAATGTTTCATATCATTCGCCGTGGATATTACTTGGCGAATAAAGACACGATCCCGCACGTTTCATTTGGAAGAGCAATGCGCCCAGCGGCAGAAACGAAGGACTTCAGACGCGACTTGGTCAGCCTGCTGCCCAAATTGCGCCGTTTCGCGATGACATTGACGCGCAATGCACATGATGCCGATGACCTTGTCCAGGAAGCTTGCGAAAGAGCGATTACGCGCAGTCACCTCTGGAACGGAGAAGGCCGCCTCGAAAGCTGGATCTACGCAATGACGCGCAATCTTTGGGTCGACGAAATCCGCAAGCGGAAGGTCCGCACCGGCAGCGGCACGATCGATGTGTCCGACCAGGATGAACTGAGCGTCGAGGCCTCGGCCGAGAAAGCGGTCTACGCCAACCAATTGCAGAAGATGATCCTCTCTATGCCCGAAGGCCTGGCAAGCACCTTCCTTCTGGTCAATGTCGAAGGCCACAGCTACCGCGAGACCGCCGATATCCTCGGCATCCCCATCGGCACGGTGATGAGCAGGCTGTCGACGGCGCGCCTGAGGCTCGCGGCGATGATTTCCGAGAACACCGAAAGGAGGGCTTGACCGTTGCAGCAGACGAAAGGTCACGCGCTCGAAATCCGGTTGTGCGCCTACATAGACGGCGAACTCGGCGAGGCAGAGAAGACTGAACTCGAGACACTTCTCGCTCGCGACGAGGACGCCAAGGCGTTGTACGAAAAGCTGAAGGCGGGCAGCGCCTTCGGCAACACGGCTTTCGAAGATTTCTTGCACGATCCCGTTCCGCTGGCTCTGGTGCGCCAGATCAAGCAGGGCTCCGGCATTAACCCCAAGGCGGAACGCGTAACGATCGCGGCCGCCAATGTGCGCAGTGCACGCATCTGGCCGCGCGTGGTGGCGGCATCCGTGGCGCTGGTGTTGGTCGGTGGCGCCACCGGCTTTATCATCGGCACGGCCAACAACGTCGCCGAGCCGACGAAGCTGGCGTCGGCTCGCACCTGGCTTGACGACATCGCCGATTACCACCGCATCTATTCGCGCCAGAAGGAACGCCTCGTCGAGGTTCCGGCCTCCGACGCGCCGAAGATCGAGACATGGCTCGCCTCCAGCGTCGGTGTCCCGTTCACCATCCCCAATCTGACCGGCAAGGGCCTGAACTTCGAAGGTGCGCGCCTGCTTGTCGCCAACAGCAAACCCGTCGGACAGCTCATCTATCGCAATGCCGATGGCGATGTGTTTGCGATCTGTTTCCTCAAGGACAGCAACAGCCCGCAATCCGACAAGTTCTCCGAAAGCATCCGCGACGATCTCGGCATGGTTTCCTGGCAGCGTGGCGGCGCGTCTTTCGTCGTCGTCGGTCCGTCGTCCAGCGTCGGCCTGCACGAGCTCGCCGAAGCGGTCGCAACGACGATCTGAGCCAACGCCTTCTCAGCCTGGTTGAGCCGCAACCTCCGCCAAAATTCGGGAACCGATCCACGGCAGCGCCTGTTCCGAAGGCGGATTTCGATGTCATGAAAATCATGACATCGGCCACCGCAGGGCAGAAAGCATAATTCGTGCGACCGTATTTGGATTAAGCAGAAATTTGTGTAGGCAACCAAACGGTTACGCCCGCGACCACGCCGCAAAATACATATGCCGCAACGGCCAAATATTGAGTTCGAATTGGGTTGCCACAGCCACCGAAAAACTCGTAAAATCCGGCAAGAAAAAACCAACGGTTGACATTTCAATACTTTGTCTCTATCTCTGGCAAATCGATATTTGCTTGCTGAGCTTTGGTTACCGCGCATTTAGCAACCGCGCCCTGAACGAACCTTCCTTTCAAAAATCGCTATCACCATCCGCAACGCTTCCGCGTCGCGGTCGTTCAATATGCTATGAGAGGGTTCATCATGACCACCGGCACAGTTAAATGGTTTAATTCCACCAAGGGCTTCGGCTTCATTCAGCCTGACAACGGCGGCCCGGACGCATTCGTCCACATCTCCGCCGTCGAGCGCGCTGGCATGCGCGAAATCGTCGAAGGCCAGAAGGTCTCCTACGACATGGAGCGCGACAACAAGTCGGGCAAGATGTCTGCCTGCAACCTTCAGGCAGCTTAAATCGGTATCGGCTCTCCCTTGACCACGGATGTACTGGCACTGTCGAGAGCATGATACCCATCAAGGTCAGGCAAAATGCCTGGCCTTTTTTCGTTTTCGTGCACCGAATGCACGCCCACCGCGACTGCATTGCGCATCGGGAATGATGCCAGAAAACGTAGGCGCGCCTGAAAGATCGGGATCCCCAATGACAGAGACCCATAACAAATCGCGCCAGCGGGCTGAGATTGCCTTTGCCAAGGAGCAATCGCAGTTCTTTGCCCGTGACAGCGCGGTCGAAGAGCTCGACGCCATCGTCCAGGCTCGCGAAGAAAAGACCCTGCGCCTGCGCGAAGCTCGTCTGGCAAAGGAGTTGCAAGATCGCCTGGCGGCCGCCGCCGCCCCCGTTTCGAAACGTGTCAGAAAGGCCTGACTTTCAGTCAGGGTGACACCTCAACTGGAATAGAGACTTGAGAAACATCAGAAACAGTGAACTCACCGACCGTCGCAGCGCCGCTGCCGATGCGAAGAAAGCGCTTCTTCAAGCCTATCGCGCCGCAAAAGAGGCCGCAGAACCGACCGAACTCGCCCGTCAGGCTCAGCGTCAGGCCGTCGCTGCCGCCCGCGAGGAGCGGCGTATCAACCGCGAACGCGTAAAGATCGAGGAGCGCGAGCGTCTGCAAGCCGAGGCGGCAGAACGCGAAGCGGCAATCACCGCTGCCGCGAGAGCCGAGGCCGAAGCGCGCGAAGCCGCCGACAAGAGCCGCATCTCACGCGTGATCGAGGACGAAGCGGCCCGCAAGGCAGAGCGCGACCGGCGCTACGCCAACCGCAAGGCGCGACAGGGCTGAACGCCTAGAATGGCCCAAAGCCATCATCGCCGGCCTTGCCGGAAGACCGCCTTTCAGTGAATTAGATTCCGAATGAAAGCGCCGCGCGTCGATCTCGACGCGCGGCGTTTTGCTGATCAGGCGTTTTTCATCTCCAACACGCGGTTGGCAGCCGAGACGATCGCTTCCAACGAGGCCGCCACGATGTTGGTGTTGATGCCGGCGCCGAACAGCTTGCCGCCGGGATGCTCCATCTCGACGTAAGCAATGGCGGCGGCGTTCGAGCCGTGCTGCAGCGAATGCTCGGAATAGTCGGCGACCGAGAGATCGACGCCGAGATAGATCGACAGCGCGTTGATGAAGCCGTCGATCGGACCGGTGCCCTTGCCCTCGATGCGCTTGATCTCGCCGTTGTCGGCGATCTCGGCCGAAACCACGCGCACACCCTTGTGTTCACCCACCGGATAGGTGTGGTGATCGACGAACTTGATGCGCGCGCCCGGCTGCTCGACATAACGCTCGATGAAACGCTCGTGGATGCGCTTGGAGGGTAGCTCCTTGCCTTCCTCGTCGGTGATGCGCTGGATGTCTTCGCGGAACTCCACCTGCAGGTTGCGCGGCAGGTTGATGCCGTAGTCTTCCTGCAGGATATAGGCGATGCCGCCCTTGCCCGACTGCGAATTGATGCGGATGATCGCCTCGTAGGAGCGGCCGACGTCACGCGGATCGATCGGCAGGTACGGCACTTCCCACAACGGCTTGTTGGCGGTCTTGATCGCCTTCATGCCCTTGTTGATCGCATCCTGGTGCGAGCCGGAGAACGCCGTATAGACCAGCTCGCCGACGTAGGGGTGGCGCTCCGGAATGACCATCTGGTTGGAATACTCGTAGACTTCCTTGATCCGCTCGATATCGGAGCAGTCCAGCTTCGGATCCACGCCCTGGGTGAACATGTTCAACGCCAGCGTCACAACGTCGACATTGCCCGTGCGCTCGCCATTGCCGAACAGCGTACCTTCGACGCGGTCGGCACCGGCCATCAGGCCGAGCTCGGTCGCCGCGATGCCCGTGCCGCGGTCGTTGTGTGGATGCAGCGAAATGATCAGGCTCTCGCGATTGTCGAGGTTGCGGCACATCCATTCGATCTGGTCGGCATATATGTTCGGCGTCGCCATCTCGACGGTCGACGGCAGGTTGAGGATCAGCTTGTTGTCCGGGGTCGGCCTGATGATCTCGGTGACCGCGTTGCAGATCTCCAGTGCCACTTCCAGCTCGGTGCCGGTGAAGCTCTCCGGCGAATACTCGAAGCGATAGCCGCCGCCGGCCTTGGCCGCCATGTCGGTGATCATCTTGGCCGCGTCGGTTGCGATCTGCTTGATGCCGGCAACGTCCTTGGCAAACACCACCCTGCGCTGCAGTTCACTCGTGGAATTGTAGAAATGCACGATCGGCTTGTGGGCGCCCTGCAGCGCTTCGAAGGTCCGGGTGATCAGCTCCGGCCGGCACTGCACCAGCACCTGCAGCGACACGTCTTCAGCGACGTTGCCCTCTTCGATGCACCAGCGGGCGAAGTCGAAGTCCGTCTGCGAGGCCGAGGGAAAGCCGATCTCGATTTCCTTGAAGCCCATGTCCAGCAGCAGCTGGAACATGCGCGCCTTACGGTCATGGCCCATCGGGTCGACGAGCGACTGGTTGCCGTCACGCAGGTCGACCGAGCACCAGATCGGCGCCTTTGTGATCGTCTTCGACGGCCAGGTACGTTCGGCAAGCGCAATCTGCGGGTAAGGCTGATACTTTACCGCCGCTTCCGGCATGCCGTTCTTGATGGAATGGGATTTCTGGATCATTGCAGCTTCTCTTCATCACTGAGCGCTCTGGCCGCTTTGCCATAACCGATCGGGGATCGGATTGCGATGGCAAATGCCGCGGCGGGCGCGTTTGTCCTAAAACTCTATGGGATTCGAGGAGCATCTGCCGGCATGGCTTTTCGGCCGCCGGGCGCTCCTCAGCGAACCCGGCAACCGCGAGTAAGGCCGAGAAGAAGAAGCGAGGCGAAGGCGCGCAGCGGCGCACGATTGTCATCGTGTGCGGCAGAGATCGTAGCGATCTGATATGCGTTAGCCTTGGTCATGCCAAAGCCTATACACGGCTTGCCGAAACGGAGCAAGGCTCCGCGGAGCTGAAACATGACGAGGGCCGCCCCTCGCGCGATGCTCGGCAAAGCAAAAGGGCACCGGCGCTTCCGCCGATGCCCTTTGCGATCTCAACGCCGTTGCCGACGGAATGCCGTCCTCAGATATCCGAAACCGAGGTGATGATGCGCGAGACGAGACCGTAATTCTTGGCCTCTTCAGCCGACAGCCAATAATCGCGTTCCGTGTCCTTGGCGATCTTTTCGACCGTCTGGCCGGTCGCTTCGGAAAAGATCCTGTTCAGGCGCTCGTTCATCTTGATGATTTCGCGTGCCTGGATCTCGATATCGGAAGCCATGCCGCGGGTGCCGCCCGACGGTTGGTGAAGCAGGAAGCGGGTGTTCGGCAGGCAAACGCGACGCTCCTTGGGCACGCCGACATAGATCAGCGCGCCGGCCGATGCGACCCAGCCTGTGCCGATCGTCCAGACCTTCGGCTTCACGAACTTGATCATGTCGTGAATGCTGTCGCCGGATTCGACGTGGCCGCCGGGCGAGCTGACGAAGAGGCGAATGTCGTCATCGCTGGCAGACGCAAGCGCCACGAGCTGCGAGCACACCTTCTGCGCCAGTTCCTGCGTGATCGTGCCGTAAATGAAAATCGAGCGCGACTTGAAAAGGTTCGCCTCCGTTTCCTTGCCCAAGGGCAATTCGGTCTTCTTGTCTTCCTCGTCGTTGTCGTTCATCCGTGTTTCTCCGGCGTCTCATGAATTTCTCTGTCAAAGTCAGATAATGCGACTCGACCGCGAAGACAATGCAACAAACCGGAGGGGCGACAAAGCGGCAAACCGGACTGTGCCTATGGTAAACGCTGCCACCGCCAAATGCCGTATGGACAGAGACCCAAAGCCCAATAAGATCGATCCCGTCAAAAAGCAGCAAAGACGGGGCTTCCTCCCAGGCCCTGTCGATCCATGGGGACAGACATGAACAGACGCATCCTGATTGCGGCGGCGGCGCTGATGGCATCCACAGCACCCGCCTTCGCACACCTCAGCCCGGACGAGCACGGCTCGTTTGCGGCCGGCTTCTCGCATCCGCTCTTCGGCCTCGACCATATCCTGGTCATGATCGCCGTCGGTCTCTGGGCGGCGCAGATCGGCGGTCGGGCGCTATGGATCGTGCCGACGGCCTTCGTTTCGATGATGGCCGTCGGCTTCACGCTGGCAACCGCCGGCATCGGTCTTCCCTTTGTCGAGCCCGCGATCCTCGCCTCGGTCGTCGCACTGGGGTTGCTGGTGGCCATGGCCGTACGCCTCGATACATCAGCGTCGGCAGCGATCGTCGGCCTCTTCGCGCTCTTCCACGGTCATGCGCATGGCGGCGAGCTCGGCAGTGCCGGCGCGCTTGCCTTCTCGGTCGGCTTCCTGATTGCCACTACCGCCCTTCACGCAGCCGGCATCGGTCTTGGGATGATGCTCGGTCGCCTCTCGGGCGGCGGCGCGCTGGCGCGCGTTCTCGGCGGCATCACGGCTCTCGCGGGCGCAACCTTGATCTTCGGCTGACGGTCGTAACAAGGCGCAAAACGAAAATGGCGGGCCAGGCCCGCCATTTTCTATCCGCGACCGCGATAGGTGGGAACGCCCTGGTCGGGCAACCAGAGCCCTTCCGGCGGCTTGCCGGTCTGCCAGAAGACATCGATCGGAATGCCGCCGCGCGGATACCAGTAGGCGCCGATGCGCAGCCATCGTGGCGACAAGAGCGTCACCAGCCGCTTGGCAATGTCGATGGTGCAATCCTCGTGAAAGGCGCCGTGATTGCGGAAGGAATGCAGGAACAGCTTCAGCGACTTCGATTCCACCAGCCATTCATCCGGCACGTAGTCGATGACGATATGGGCGAAGTCAGGCTGGCCGGTCATCGGGCAGAGCGAAGTGAATTCCGGCGCGGTGAACCGCACCAGGAAGTCCGCGCCCTGGTTGCCGCTCGGCACGCGCTCAAGCACCGCTTCGTCGGGGCTCTGTGGCAGGTCGACCTTCGCGCCCAATTGCGACAGGCCGGATACGTCAGTCTTGCTCATTTCCGTGGTGCTCCACTCACTTTTACGCGCACGCCGTGCGCCTTTTCACCTTCCGGCTCGACATGGATCGCGATCTTGGCGCCGGGATGAACGGCGCGGATCGCGTCCTCGATCCGATCGCAGATATCATGCGCCTCGCCCACCGGCATCATTTCGGGCACGACCATGTGGAAATCCACAAAGATCACCGGGCCTGCCTGGCGGCTCTTGAGGTCATGCACCCCGAGCGAACCCTTGGCATTGGCGGCAATCGCAATCTTGATCGCCTCCTCCTCGTCGGCTGGCACAGCCCGGTCCATCAACCCGTCGATCGAGCGCGATATCACCATCCAGCCCTGGAAGAGGATGTTGCAGGCGACGATCACGGCGAGCAAGGGATCGAGGATCGCGTAACCGGTGGCAATGGCAAGAACAAGGCCGATCAAGACGCCGATCGAGGTCACGACGTCGGAGAGAATATGATGGCCGTCGGCGCTCAATGCCGGCGAGCGATGCTTCCGGCCGGCGCGGATCAGCACATAGGCCCAGATGGCGTTGACGACACCCGCTGCGAAGTTGATCGCCAAACCCAGCGCCGGGGCCTCCAGCACCACCGGCGCCATCATCGCCGGCACGGCTTCCCAGACGATCAGCAGAGCGGCAACCACGATCAGCACGCCCTCGATGACGGCGGAAAAATACTCCGCCTTGTGATGCCCGAAGGGATGGCCGGCATCCGCCGGTTTCGCCGCATAACCGATCATCAGATAGGCGATCACCGCCACGATCACATTGACCGTGGACTCGAGGCCATCGGACAGAAGGGCCACCGAGCCCGTTACCCACCAGGCGAGAAGCTTCAGCCCCAAGACGGCCAGAGAAAGCGGAATGCCCCAGAAGGCAAGCCGCAGGACGGTTCGGTTTTCGGATCCAGACATCTTCTTCATTCCTCATGCAGATGCAAACGAGTTGCAAACGCAAGCCCATTGAAACGCAAAACCGCCCGCGCGAATTTCGCGCAGGCGGTTACTGGAAAACATATGTGCCAATGATGCCGGCTTGTCAAAGGGTTGATCGGCTCACTCCCGCTTTCACGGGTCCATAACTGTGGTCCGCAGCGGGCCGGGTTCACCGGCTGCGCCGTCGATCACGTCGGCGCTCTTCCCAAGATACAGAAAGACGACCACGGCCGTTGCCGCAGTAATGGCGGACAAAAGCCAGAGCAGTGCGCTGAACGCATCATTATAGGCCTGAAGCATAGCGGCCCGCGCCATCGACGGCACCATGCTGCCCGCCGCCGCGACGTTACCGGTGCCAAGCCGCTGGGCGGCACCAGCGGCATGTTCGCCCGCCGCCGGGCCCAGATTCATCTGCGTGAAGGCAGAGAGAAGTGCCGTCACCACCGCAAGCGCGACACCTTCGCCTGCAACACGGGTGGTGCTGAAGATCCCCGTCGCCATTCCTGCCCGCTCCTTCGGCACCACGCTGACCGCAAGACCATCCATCAATCCCCAGGGCAGGCTGATGCCGATGCCGACAAGCAACAATGGCCAGACCAGTAGCTCCGGCTGCGAGCCCACGGGAAACTGGCTGAGCCAGGCAAGTCCGGCGGCCGACAGCAGCAGCCCCGTCCCGCAGATGACCGCCGGCGCAAACCAGCGCGTCAACAGACCGGCGGCGATCGGCAAGACGAGAAGCGGAGCGGAGAGCGCAATCATCATCCGCCCTCCGGCAATTTCGCTCATGCCTTCGATGCCGATGAAGCGCACCGGCAGAAGAATGAGCAGGACAACGAAACCGTAGGCCGGCGCCGCGGCGAGCAGTTGCACGCCGACGAACCGCGGATATCTGAACAGCGACAGGTCCAGCATCGGCCGCGCCACGGAACGCTCGATCCGGTAGAAGGCAAAGAAGAAGACAACGGCGGCCACCAGTACAGCGAGGACGAAAGGATCGGTCCAGCCAACGTCGGGCATCTGCAGGATGCCGTATGTCAGAAATGCCAGCGCCAGCGTGAAGGTCGCCGCCCCTTTCCAGTCAAGACCCGCGGCATTCGGATCGCGCGTTTCCCGGAGAAAGACTGCGCCGAGCACGAGGGCAAGGGCCGCAAGCGCAACAACGAGCAGAAAGATTGCCGGCCAGCCAAACGCCTCGACCACGAGGCCTGAGGCGATCGGGCCGAAGGCAAGGCCCACGCCAAAACTCGCGCCGACCACGCTGAACGCCCGCAGCCGTTCCCCCTCTTCAAACTCCTGCGCCAATGACGCCATGGCGCCGGAAAACGCAGCGGCCGCTCCGACACCCTGCAGGGCTCTGAGAATGTCGAACCAGACAATGTCGCTGGCGAAAGCAAGACCGAGCGAGAACAGGCCGAAGGCTGCCAGCCCGCCAAGGAACATGCGCTTGCGGCCATAGGTATCGGCAAGCGCGCCAGCCGCCATCAAGGTGCTGCCGAAGGTCAGCATGAAGGCGTTGGTGACCCAATTGAGCGCCAGCGGGCTTCCGCCCAGCGTGCGACCGATCGAAGGCAGTGCCACGGCCGGTCCGGTGAAAGTCAGCGGCATCGCCGCGGCGGCGCAGCAAACGGCGACAAGAACGAACACCCGTCCGGCGTTGCCCCCACTCCTGATCTTCTCTCTCATGTCTTGTGATTCCGCTGTGTTCGAGCAAATGAAAACCCGCCGGGCGGACGCAAGATGGCCGGCCGAATGATCCGTGTCAGTGGGTACCGATTGACGTGAGCAGGATAGATTGGACACAATGGGCGGAAAATACCGCCATCACTCCGGTCATGGCGGAATAAAACGCTCGAATAGGAGAGGACATGGATCGCTTGAGCGGGCTGACGGCCTTTGTGCGAACCGCCGATCTCGGCAGCTTTGTCGCCGCTGGACGGGTGCTTGGCTTATCCGCTTCGGCCGTCGGCAAGGCGGTGACAAACCTCGAGAAGCAGCTTGGCGTCCGTCTCTTTCAACGCTCGACACGCAGCCTCCGGCTGACGGAGGAAGGGCGGCTGTTTCACGAGCGCTGCCGCCGTGTGCTCGACGATCTCGACGATGCTGAGGCCTCGCTCGCCCGGGCGGTCGCGGCGCCACGCGGGCGCCTGCGCGTCAGCGTGCCGATCGTCAGCTATCACCTGCTGTTGCCGGTGCTGCCGGACTTCATCGAACGCTACCCCGAGGTCGAACTCGATCTCGATTTCAACGATCGCATCGTCGACCTGATCGACGAGGAGGTTGATGTCGCCATTCGCAGCGGCGACCTGCCGGATTCCCGTTTGATGTCGCGAGCCCTCAGGCCGTTTCGGCTTCTGCTTTGCGCCGCCCCGACCTACCTGGCCGATCACGGCGCTCCCGAATGCCCACGGGATCTCGACGGTCACCGCGCGGTTCGCTTTCGGTTTCCCAACAGTCGCAAACTACAGGATTGGCCGATTGTCATGTCAGGCCCGGGCACCATGCCGCTGATGCAAACGGTTTTGACCTGCAACAACATGGAGGCATTGCGGGGCGCCGTGATCAGCGGTCTCGGCATAGGCTGCATGCCGGATTTTCTGGCGCGCGGACCGCTTGCCGATGGCACGCTTCGAACGGTGCTCGACGCCCATCTCGACGTCCCTGGCCAGTTTCATCTTCTCTGGCCGTCGAACCGGCATCTCTCGCCGAAGGTCCGCGTCTTCGTCGATTATCTGAGCGAGCGGCTGTTTGCCGATCGCTGCGAAATTCCTGCTGCGCCCCTCGTCCCATGAAGACGCCTGAAAACCCAACAACGAAAAGCGCCGCCCCTTGTTACGGAGGCGGCGCCTGACTGTCTGCCAATGCTCCTTAAGCGGCCTTGACCTTCGCCCGCTTGGCGAGATGCGCGACCACGTTTTCGATCATGCGCATGCCGGCATCACCACCGAGCGTCATGATCGATTCCGGATGGAACTGCACGGCGGCCACCGGCTCCTTGGTGTGCTCGATGCCCATGATCGTGCCGTCTTCGCTTTCGGCGGTGATCATGAAATCGCGCGGCAGGCTGGATGGATCGGCAAAGATCGAGTGGTAGCGACCGACGGTCACTTCCTTGCCGAGGCCGGAAAACACGATGCCGGGCTCCAGCACGCGGATGCGCGACGGCTTGCCGTGCATCGGGATCGCCAATTGCCTGAGGTCGCCGCCATAGGCTTCGGCAAGTGCCTGCAGCCCGAGGCAGACGCCGAAGATCGGCAGATCGCGGGCGCGCGCCTTCTTGATCGTCGCCTTGCAGTCGAAATCCTTCGGATTGCCGGGTCCCGGCGAAAGCACGACGAGATCCGGCTTCACCCGATCGAAGATCTCCTCGGCCACCGGCGTGCGCACCGTCGTCACCGTCGCCCCCGTCTGGCGGAAGTAATTCGCCAGCGTGTGCACGAAGCTGTCCTCGTGGTCGACGAGCAGGATGTTGACACCCGCGCCGACGGCAGCGACGTCGCGGCTGGCCTTGCCGCTGTTGGCGGATTTCGCGTCGCGAATGGCTGCGATCATGGCAGAGGCCTTCAGTTCGGTTTCGGCTTCTTCTTCTTCCGGGTTTGAATCGTAGAGCAGCGTCGCGCCCGCCCTCACCTCGGCAATGCCATCCTTGATGCGGATGGTGCGGAGCGTCAGGCCGGTGTTCATGTCGCCGTTGAAGCCGACCATGCCGATGGCGCCACCATACCATGCGCGCGGGCTCTTCTCGTGGCTTTCGATGAAGCGCATCGCCCAGAGTTTCGGCGCACCGGTCACGGTCACGGCCCAGGCATGGCTGAGGAAGCCGTCGAAGGCATCCATGTCGTCGCGCAGGCGGCCCTCGATGTGGTCGACCGTGTGGATCAGCCGCGAATACATCTCGATCTGACGGCGGCCGATGACCTTGACCGAGCCTGGCACGCAGACGCGGCTCTTGTCGTTGCGGTCGACGTCCGAGCACATGGTCAGCTCGGATTCGTCCTTCTTGGAGTTCAAGAGCTTGAGGATCTGCTCGCTGTCGGCGATCGGGTCGTCGCCGCGCTTGATCGTGCCCGAAATCGGGCAGGTCTCGATGCGGCGGCCGGATACGCGCACGAACATTTCCGGCGAGGCGCCGACCAGATATTCCTGGTTTCCGAGGTTGATGAAGAAGGAATAGGGCGACGGGTTGATCGCCTTCAACCGGTTGGAGATCTCCGACGGCTTGCTGTCGCAGCGCTCGAAGAATTTTTGGCCGGGAACGACTTCGAAGAGGTCGCCGCGGCGGAAGCTCTCCTTCGCCTTGACGACGAGTTCGGCATATTCGCCGGGACGATGGTCGCCATGCGGCGGAATGCTGTCGACGGTCTGGAAGGGTTCGCTGGCGATCTCTTCCGCCTTGCCTTCGGTCGAAAGCCCGTCCTTGGCGAAATCATAGCGGTCGATCCAGGCTTTGGCGGCATAGTGGTCGACGACGAGAATCTCGTCCGGCAGGAACAGCACCATGTCGCGCTGGTCGTCCGGGCGCTTCAGCTTCAGGTCGATGGCGTCGAACTGGAAGGCGAGATCGTAACCGAAGGCGCCGTAGAGGCCGAGGCTCGCATCCTCGGCCGAATGGAAGAGATTGGTGACGGCCCGAAGCACGGTGAAGACCGTCGGCATCTTCGAACGCTCTTCCTCGGTGAAGACGCGGTCGGGCGCGTTGATCGTCAGGTCGAGACGGGTCGCCGTCGAGGCGACGAGTGTAATGTCGGCAACGGTTTTCAGATGCCCTGCGATGATCGACAGCAGCACTTCGCCGCGGCCGTTATAAGCTTCGATCCAGAGCGAGCGGCCGAAGGAGGAGATGCCGAGCGGCGGATCGACGACGGCGGTGTCCCAGCGGGTGTAGCGGCCCGGATATTCGTAGTTGGACGAAAACACCGCGCCGCGGCGCTCGTCCAGCCTGTCGACATAGCTTGAAATCGCATCCGCATAGGAGGCTTCGCGCCGCCGGCGGATGACGACGATGCCGCCCTTGGTGGTATAGCTTTCCGCGCCGTCTTCGAGAATTGCCGTTGCCATTCGTCTCGCTCCGTAAAAGCCCGGTTTTCCCACGCGGCCAGAATACGAAAAAGCCGCCTCGAAATCTCCGGGCGGCTTCATGTCTCAATCACGCATGACTGGTCAAGGCCGCCTCAGCGAGCCCACCACCAGATCGAAATGTTGCGTGCATTTGTCATGGGCGAAAGTGTTAGCGCGGGTTGCGCCCCTGCGCAAGCGGGAAAAAGCGACGTCGCAGAGGCAAAAGAAAAGGCGGCCACAAGGACCGCCTTTTCGACTGGAGCGCGTCTGCAATCGCTCAGAACTTGGCCTTCGCCGTGACGAGGAAGGTTCGGCCGCGGCCGGTGTCGATCGTGCTGCCGGCAATGGTGCTCGACGACGGAGTGTAGGTCTTGTCGAACAGGTTCGTCACCGTCGCCGTCACTTCGAAGCCGTTCTCGAACTTGTAGTTCGCGAACATATCGACCAGGCCGTAACCTGGAACGGTCGGCGGTGTGCGGTTGATCGCACCGACGTCGGCATTCGATACGGCGTAGAAACGTGTGCCGACAGTTAGGCGCTGGTCTTCGAGGAAGCGGGCACCGAGCGTGGCGCTGACGATATTGTCCGGCAGAAAGCTCTGCACACCGAAACCGTTGATCTGTGACGGCAGCTTGCTATCGGTATACGTATAGGCAAGGTCGCCGAAGACGTAACCGGCATCATAGGCCGCCTGCAGCTCGAAGCCCTGGACGGTCGACTTGCCAGGATTGTTGATGAAGAAGACCTGGCTACCACCGTTGCGCAAAGCAGCCGTGATGTAATTATCGATGCGGTTGTGGAAGTAGTTGGCCTTCAGGCGCAGGCTGTCACTGGAGTCGAGCAGGCCGTCGAAGGTGAAATTCGCACCGATTTCCCAGCCCTTCGAGATTTCAGGCTCGAGGAACGGATTGGGGAAGAACATCTGGAAGCCGCCCGGGTGGGAGCCGCCGGCAAAGGTCTCGTTGACCGTCGGCGAGCGCGAGGTCTCGGCATAGGTCACATAGGGCTGGAACCAGTCCGTCGGGTTGAGTGCGAGCGTGACGCTCGGGTTGAGACGACCGTCGGACTTGTCGACCGTGTAGGGGCCGGCCGGAAGGCCGATTGGATTGCCGGCAGAGACGGCGCCGGAGCCATCGAGGCTGTAGTGGTCCCATCGCAGGCCAGCCGTCAGGTCGGCGATGCCATAGGTGAAGGTCGTGTTGCTGAAGACGCCGGTCGTGGCATTGGTGCCGCTGCCGTTGACGCCACCGGCCGGCCGCGCCGCGCTGTTGATGACATCGTAGTCGTCACGGAAATATTCGACGCCATAGTTGGCCTTGACCGCGACGTCACCGAGATCGAACAGCGAGGTGTTGGAGATGTCGAAACCCTTGCCCGTGTCGGTGATGCGGCGACCGGCAGCAGAGCCACCACCGGTGATGTTCGCGTCGTACTTCATCCTCAGCCGGTTCCAGTAGGCGTTGGCGCGGAAATCGATAAGCTCGTTATCCGGCGTATAGGAGTAGCTTGCAGCCAGCGTCTGGTTCTTCACGTTCTGGAAGTAGGAGTTGGCGAAGAAGTCGTTGTCGTAGGTGATACCGCTGAACTTGAAGGTATGGTCCTCGTCCGGCGTCACCTCGAACTTCAACATGCCCGACAGCAGGTCTTCCTCGGTGAAGGGAACCTGACGGCCATCGCCATTGTCATAGTTGCCGGGGTCCGCCTTGCTAATGCCACCCAGCACCGAGAAGACGTCGTTGAAGCGGTAGGCGCCGATCAGCGATTCCGACCAGCCGGCCTCGTTGCTGCCGTAGGTGGCAGAGGCGATGCCGCCATAATTCTTGCCGTCCTGGATCAGGTCTTCGACGTCATAAGTCCTAAAGTTGACCGAACCGGCCAGCGCGCCGCCGCCGACGCCGTTGACGGCACCGCGGGTCACGTCGATCTCAGACAGGAACGCCGGATCGAAGTAGGCAAGACCTTGCGCTTCGTGACCGGTGAAGCGGAAGTTCTGGCGCACGCCGTCGATCATCATGTTGACGCGGCCGGAACCTTCGAAGCCGCGAATGTTGACGGCCACGCCCGGATTCTGCGGATTGTTCGCCGTCGAAGTACCGGGCACGCCGCGCAGCAGATCGTCGGTTTCAAGCCCGGACTGGAGGTCGATCTGGTCGGTCGTCACCACACTGACGGGGCCGGCCTTGGCATAGGGATCGCCCGTGCGCGCGCCCTTGACGACGATCGGCGAAAGGAAGGTCTCGCCCTTTTTGGTGGCCTCGGCCTTCTGCTCGTTTGCCTTTGGCTCGTTCGTCGCGGTCTGCGCGAAAGCACCAGTGGCAGCGGAAAGAGCAAGTGTAGTCGTGCAAGCCAGAAGAGCCAGGCGACGGTGCCGGTTAAGCATGGACCAATCCTTTGAAATCATGGGCCGGGCTTGCTGTTGAGCGGCGAACTCAAGGGGCTGGCTGGGCGTGGGTTCGAATGTGTTGCGACATTGCGTCGCCTCATTTATGCCGCATAAAAAACATGAGTATTATTGTCAACATAGAAACGCATCCCCCACAATTTATGGGATCGTCCCAGTTCGGGGCGTTGCCGAACTGCAACGCTCTCATACCAAGTCTCGACGATAGAAACCTATAGGATGGCCCATGGCTGGTCTCTGGCTAGGCGCGGTGCGCAGGGCGATGCTGACGCATCGAGCAAGCATCGCAACGACGCCAGAGACCAACCATGGACCATCCTATAGGTTTCTATCGTCGAGCCTTGGTATTAGCCATCAAGCCGATGAAACCAGATGCCCTTCCATGCGTTCCTCTCCCTCGGGGCCTGCCCCGCGGACATGTGAAAGGAAACGCATGCGTTGCCATATCCCCCTGATTTTCTTGTCGTCATTGCTGCTCACGGGCGCAAGCCTTCCCAAAACCGGCCCCCTTCCCTCCAACAAACCACCGACCGACGCACAAGCCGAGGCACCGATACCCGCTCCGGAAAAGAAGCCGGAGACGCCGGTGAAGGAAGAGGACGGAAATAAGAGCCAGCCGCCGCCAGACGGAGAACAGGGCAGCCAAGCGCCGACGCCTGAACCGAAGCCGACGGAAGGCACGGAAAACGGGAAGGTCGACGACAAGGGAGCCGACGGGAAGAAGGGCGACGCCGCCGGAGAGGAAAAGAGCAAGGACGACAAGGCGGACGAGGTCCCTGTCACCTACCCGCCTGTCGAAATCGAAAATCCAGCCGATTACGCCAAGTGTCTGTCGGAGCTGAAAACATTTGGCACCGTCTTCACCGAAGCCAAGCGGATCGACGATGGCAAGGGCTGCGGCATCGACAAGCCGCTCGATGTCACCAGCGTGTTGCCCGACGTCAAGCTGGCGCCGAAGGGATTGATGCGCTGCGAGGCCGCACTGGCATTGGCGCGCTGGACGAAAGAAGCAGTGCTGCCGGCGGCCGACGTGGCGTTTGCCAAGGGTACGACGGTGAAAACGTTGAACCAGGCCTCCACCTATGTCTGTCGCCTGCGCAACAATGGCGCGACGGGCAAGATCTCAGAGCATGCGCATGGCAACGCCGTCGACATCGCTTCGCTCACGCTCAGCGACGGCAAGACCATCGAGATCCAGCCTCGCGACGAGGATGGCACTATGACCGGCGCCTTCCAGCGCGCAATCACCGCTTCCGCCTGCCTCTATTTCAAGACCGTGCTCGATCCGGGCAGCGACGCAGCGCATGAGACGCACCTGCATCTCGACGTGATCGAGCGCAGGAACGAATATCGCTATTGCCGCTAGTCCACACTATGACCCAGGGCGACGAACTCGCCTTCGAAACGCCCGGCAAGGTCGCCGCCATCGAGCAGATCTGCGACGACGACGATGCGTGCCTTGCCCCGACGGTGAAACAGCCGCAGGAAGCCCGGCCATTGCCCCGTGTCTGCCAGGGTTGACCGGGCGGAGAATGCACCGGCAACCGGCTTCAGATACTCCATCCGGTTGCTCTGGATCACAAGGCGGGCCGTAACGCCGGCGCGGCTCAAGCGCACGTGCAGCAGCGACCAGGCGGAAAGGATCGACAGCGCCGAGGCGCTGCCGCCGAACACGGTTTCACGGTGATTGATGTTGGGAGCGAGCGGCGCAGAAAGCCGCACATGCTCCTCCGTCGCCTCGTCGACATGAACCTGCATCGCTGCGGAAAGCGGGATATGGTTGTGAAGATAGGCTTCAAGGTCCAGTGGAGTCATGGGAGACACATATCCATTTCGAGCTTAAGACGCGTTCGTCAGCGGGCCATCACAACATGAACATAGAGACGGCGATGCAGACAATACCCACCACCTTTCATCGCCAGCCCGCGAACAATCCGCAAGGCTCGCACGGCATCAAAGATGGCGCCGACGCCTTGCAGGATCAGGTTCCGTTTCCCAGATAGCAGTCCAGGAATATCACCGTCCCCCAAGCCCGAGGAAACCTCCATGACGCTCACAATGTACAGGCTCTCCGTCCCCACTTTCGTTCATGGCTTCAATGTCCTCGGCAAGCTGCTCGACAAGGCAGAGGCCCATGCCGGCGAAACGGGCCTTTCGCTCGATGAACTGGTCAACGCCCGGCTGGTCGCGGATATGCTGCCGCTCTCAGGCCAGGTGCAGCGCGCCAGCGACACGTCAAAGGGCACCATCGCTCGGCTGACCGCGCTTCAGGTGCCCAGCTTTCCCGATGAGGAGAAAACGTTCGGTGAGCTGCGTGAGCGCATCGGCAAGACCGTCGCCTTCCTGGAAACGGTTCGGCCGTCGGATCTCGAGGGCAGCGAAACCCGCGAAGTCACATTGAACTTCACCAAGCTGAAGATGACGCTGAGCGGCGAGGATTATCTGCTGAAGTTCGTGTTGCCGAACTTCTACTTCCATCTGACCACCGCCTACGACATTCTCCGCCACAAGGGCGTTCCGGTCGGCAAGGCGGACTTCATCAGCCTCAGCTGAGGCTGCGTATGAAACAGGACGCGGTAGAGCTTTAAGGTCAGTCCACAACGCCTCAAATCGATTCCGTTTTGAGGCGTTGTGGATAACCGTCGACGGCTAGAACAGACCTTCGATATAACCCTGCTGGTTGAGATAAATCTTCTCCGACGATGGCGCCTTCGGTAGGCCCGGCATCGTCATGATCTCGCCGGTAATGACGACGATGAAGCCGGCGCCGGCGGCAAGCCGCACTTCGCGGACCGGCACCGTGTGGTCGGTCGGCGCGCCACGCAGGTTCGGATCGGTCGAAAACGAATACTGCGTCTTGGCCATGCAGATCGGCAGGTGGCCATAGCCCTGATCCTCCCAGGTCCGCAGTTGATCGCGCACCGACTTGTCGGCGATCACCTCGCTGGCGTGGTAGATGTCCTTGGCGATCGTCTCGATCTTGTGGAACAGCGACATCTCGTCGGGGTAAAGTGGCGAAAACTGCGAGTGGCCGCCTTCGGCAAGCTCGGCTACCTTTCGCGCCAGTTCCTCGATGCCGGCCGAACCTTCGGCCCAGTGGCGGCAGAGCACGGCTTCGGCACCGAGCGTTGCAACATAGTCCTTGATTGCCTGCACCTCGGCCTCGGTGTCGGAGGTGAAGTGATTGATGGCGACGATCGCGGGCACGCCGAATTTTTTGACGTTCTGGACGTGGCGGCCGAGGTTGGCGCAGCCCTTGTGCAGCGCCGCCAGGTTCTCCTTGCCGAGATCGTCCTTCTTCACCCCGCCATTCATCTTGATGGCGCGCACGGTTGCGACGATGACGGCGGCATCGGGTTTGAGCCCTGCCTTCCGGCACTTGATGTCGAAGAACTTTTCCGCACCGAGGTCGGCGCCGAAACCGGCTTCGGTCACCACGTAATCCGCAAGTTTCAGCGCCGTCGTCGTCGCGATGACCGAGTTGCAGCCATGGGCGATGTTGGCAAACGGACCGCCATGCACGAAGGCCGGATTGTTCTCCAGCGTCTGCACCAGGTTCGGCTGCATCGCATCCTTCAAAAGCACGGTCATGGCGCCATCCGCCTTGATGTCGCGGGCAAAGACCGGGCTCTTGTCGCGCCGGTAACCGATGATGATGTTGCCGAGGCGCTTTTCGAGATCCTTGAGGTCGGTTGCCAGGCAGAGGATGGCCATGACTTCCGAGGCAACCGTGATATCGAAACCGGTTTCGCGCGGATAACCATTCGCGACACCACCGAGCGGCCCGACGATGCTGCGCAGTGCCCGGTCGTTCATGTCCATCACCCGGCGCCAGGCGATGCGGCGGATGTCTACGTTCTGCTCGTTGCCCCAGTAGATATGGTTGTCGAGCAGCGCCGCGAGCAGATTGTGCGCCGAAGTAACCGCGTGGAAATCGCCGGTGAAATGGAGGTTCATGTCCTCCATCGGCACCACCTGTGCGTAGCCACCGCCGGCGGCCCCACCCTTGATGCCGAAGCAGGGGCCGAGCGACGCCTCGCGGATGCAGACGATCGCCTTCTTGCCGATACGGTTGAGCCCGTCGCCGAGACCGACCGTCGTCGTCGTCTTGCCTTCGCCGGCAGGTGTTGGATTGATCGCCGTCACCAGGATCAGATGGCCGTTCTTGCGGTCCTTCTGGGCGGCGATGAATTCCGCACCGATCTTTGCCTTGTCGTGACCGTAGGGCAGCAGATGCTCCGGCGGAATGCCGAGCTTTGCACCGATCTCCAGGATCGGCTTCTTCTTCGCGGCGCGCGCGATTTCGATATCGGACTTGACCTCCGCCATGGGTTTTCCCCTCCCCCCAAGCTCACATTTTTTACCCCACCCCTTATGGGATGAAGCTTGCTGTCAGCATCGCTGCGGCATGCGGCTCCAAGCTGGAGTCGCATGCCGTCAGGCGTAAATTTCTATCGTGCGAGGATGTCGCGCATCTCGACGATGTTGGAGCGCACCCGCAGGATATAGAAGCCCATGGTCGCCAGATGCGTCGGCATGATCCAGCCGGCCTCCTCGCCGTTGGAGATGATCAGCGGCTGGATGCGAAGTGCCGAGCGCAGTTGCTTGATCGTCTCCGTCCAGATCGGCGTCAGGCCACGCTGGGCGACGATGTTCTCGAAGTCGGCGCCGGCGGCCGAGAGGATGCCGTAATAGCCGTAGAGCTGGCCGTAGGCGAACCAGAAACGGTCGTCGGCACGCGTGTCGAACCAGCCGCCATTGTGATTTTCCGACCTCTCCCGAATGATCGCCGAGGTGTTGCCGAGATCGTTGGCGATGCGGTCGAGGAATTCGACCAGGTTGTCGGCGCGACCGTCAAAGATGGCCTCGCACTTGGCAAGCGAGGTGTTGAAGGTGCGCATGTCCCTCATCGCCGCGCGATAGAAGCTCGGCGTCGGGGTCTTCGGGCCAAAGGGATTGAGGCCGAAGTACCAGGTTTCCTCGTCAAACTGGATGTTGCCGCGCGCGCGCTGCAGATCGTTGTTGATGCCCGACGTTCCGCGAACGCGACCGAGCGAATCGACCAGCTCCACCGAGGTACGGCGAACCGCCTGGTTGATGCCGCGCTGGAACGATGCCTTGTTGTCGAGCCAGGGCGTGTCGTCCCAATCGAGACCGAAGAAGCCGACCTTGTAGAGCAGCATCGACGAAATCCAGGCGTTCTCGTTGACGTTGAAATCGATGAGGTCGGCTGCGGCATCGACGATCGCCGAGGTCTGGCATTGGGTTCCGGCGGGCAATTGCACGGCGGCCAGAGCCTCGGGCGTGGCTTCGGCCGGCGCAGCAGCGGCAGCCGCCGCCTGATTCGTTGCCGGCGCGCCGGTCGTCGTTTGTCCCGTCGTCGCACCCGGCCCGCTCACCGGAGATCCGGCCGGCACCTTGCGCTCGGCAAGCTTGTAGCGATCGACATAGTCAGGATCGAAATTCGTCCAGGCCTGTGTCTGCCAGATGAAGTATCCGTAGAAGAAGATCAGGCCGAGCAGGATGATGCCGATCGGCCCCTTGATGATCCAGCTGCGCGCGCGATACCAGTTTCCAAGCGCAACGAACGGCCACAGCAGCCAGGCAACGGCCAGGCCGATGCCGCGACCGATCGCGGTAAAGACACGCTGGAAAAACGCGACGATCGGATCAAACATGTCCTATTCCTCTCTGAGGCCGTAAAGCTTGTGGCGGAAGGCCGCCTTGTCCTTGAGATATGTGCCGGTCAGTGTCGCCACAACATATTCCCTGAACTTTTCGCTGTAACGCTCATAGGCGTCATAAAATCCCTGCTTGTCGAAGACGAAGCGGGAAACGAAATCGCGAGGAACGAGCTGGGCGATCAATCGGTTGACCAGCCACTGGTCGGGATGCGTCGGGGAGGCCCTGACCAGCATGAAGCGGTTTGCCGGCGCGACATCCTGCATCCTGATGCTGCCGGTTGTCTGCACGGTGCGCAGCATTTCCTGCAGGAAGGGATAGGCCCCGTCGCTCGCGACGAGGGCGGCATTGCGGTGCATCCAGGTCTGCAGCCAGATGCGGTCGGCCCGGGCAAGATCCGTGGTCGGATCGGCGTCATTGATCAAGCCGCGCACCACCATGTCGGCACGATGCTGGTAAAGTCCGGAATCCTCGACCCAGGACGTCTGCGGCAGTTGCAGCCGCTTCGTCGAGGCCAGAAAGTCGTAGATGCGAGCGTGATCGTCGATCGCGATATAGCTGACCTGCCAGGGCCGTGACCGGCGAAAACCGGGGACCGACGGATCGCAGATAACCGTCGTCGTCTTTTCGTCGAGGAAGACATAGACACCGCCGAAATGATTGGCCCAGAAGGCATCGTGGCGGAAAACCAGCTGATCGGGCACCAGCGCGTTCTGGCGGATGTCGCCGGTCACCTTCGCCAGCTCGACCATGCGGTTCAGCATGTCGTCGTCCGCCCAGGCTGTCGGCACCTTCTTCAGCCGGTCGACGAGGCCTCGCAGTTCGGCCGCCTTGCCGAGCATATCCTCGGCCGAGAGCACCCGAAAGCGCACCTCGTTGATCGACAGCAGATCGTCGATGTCGTCGACGATGGAGACCGAATCCTCGATCTCGCCGTAGAGCGCATCCTTGATCGTCACCGCGTTGATCGCGCGACTGTTGGCGTTGAAGAACTCGTGCATCAACGCCGCCGTGTTGGAAAAGCTCGTATGCACGACCGGCAGTTCCGCCTGATCCGGCGTCATGATGATGAAGCGACGGTTGACCCGGTTGGGGTCGAGATAGTCGCGATCGCCAAGCTCGTCGGCGATCTCCGGCGAAAACCCGGTCATGTCGATGCTGAAGCGTGTCAATGCCGTCGGACGCAGGCCGAATCCCTGCAGCGCCTTGTTGTAGCGCGCGATCAAATGCGGCTCGGAGATATCGAGCAGCCGTCCATAGATAAGCTCGGCTTCGAGCAGACGTTTCATGCCTGCACCCCTACTGTGGCACCGTCGCAACGCTGCGCACCGCCATCGATTTTGGGTGGGCCAGACAGGCGTCCGCGTCCCCTCTCCCCGCATGCGGGGAGAGGGCTAGGGTGAGGGGCCAATCTCCGTCGCTCAATCATGGCTTTCGCCTGCTGGAATGAACGTCAAATCCAATGTCCTCACTGCCCCCGTCAACCGCTTCTCCAGAACTGCAACAACCGTATCCAGGACCGCGTCGCGCTCCTTGAAGATTTGCGTATTCCAGAAGCGAGCGACACTCCATCCATTGGCGACCATGTACATATCGCGAATTGAATCGCCACTCCTATTCGCGTGCTGACTGCCATCCACTTCGACGACGAGGTGGTGATCCCGACAGGCAAAATCAGCAAAGTAGCTGCCTATCGGAAATTGCCGCACGAATTTGTAGCCGTTCAGCCGCCGACCTCTGAGTTCTGCCCACAGCAGAGCTTCGGCTTCGTTATCCGTGCGTCGCAGAAGGCGGGCACGTGCGGTCTCTTTTTCGTTCGCTCCCCTCACGCCGGCCCCTCACCCTAGCCCTCTCCCCGCGCGCGGGGAGAGGGGATGGCGTCGCGCCGCGGCTGACCACAGCGAAAAAGGCACGGAAGAGCTTCATGCCCTGCCGCAGCCATCAGCCCTGCCACCGGCCGTCGCGTATCATCGCCTCGATCTCGCGGATCGCCTTTTCGCGCTGGCGCTCGCGGCGGATGATGTCGGTGACGGCGGCATCGTCCGACTTGTCGGTGTAGCGGAATTCGCTGTCGGCGTAGCGGTTGATTTCCTGCAGCACCATCTCGATGGTGATCGGGCCGCGAAGCGCCTCGATCATCGCTTTCTTCTCGTCGTAACCCTTGTGCATGAACGAGCCGGCATCTCTAAACCAGTCGTCGGGCAATTCGACGTCCATCGCCCTGAGCTTGACCGCGTCGGTGATGTTCTTGATCGCCCGGCCGGTAAAGCGCGGCTCGGCCTCCTTGATCATGTGCAGATAGGCGCCGACATCGGCGAGCGTGGCGAGCGCGCCCTTCTCCTTCTGATAACGCTCCCAGACGGAAACGAGGCCCTCCTCCTGCGGTCGCGAATGCGCCTCGTAGGATTGCGACACGGCGCGCTTGATCTCCTGCCCCTCGAACAGCGCGTGCTCGCCGAGCGGGATCTTGTGATTCTTGCCGACCAGCAGCGCGAAGATGTCGACATAGTCATCTTCCGTCTGCGGCCCGTCGACCAGCCAGCGGGCGCCGGCGCGCTGGCGCAGCGCATCGTCGACGTTTTCCGGATAGTTGGAGAACATGCCGAAAGTGCAGTTGCCGCGCACCACCGTCGAGGCGCCGGCAAAGCTTTCCATCAGCACCGCCGTCACCTCGTGCTGGCCGGCAGATGCCCGGTCGTCTGAGCGCTTGGCCGCAACCTGGTCGACGTCGTCGATGGTGCCGAAGCCGATCGCCCGCGGGTTGACGACGTTGTTGACGAACTCCTTGCAGTTCTGACCCGACTTGCCCTGATAGGACGAGATCTGGTCGACGCCGAAATTCTCGTAGTGGAAGGCGTAGCCGGCGATCTCGCAATATTCGTTGAGCATGCCGGCGAGCATCTGGATCAGGATCGTCTTGCCGGTGCCCGGCATGCCGTCGCCGATGAAGGTAAAGAGGAAGCCGCCAAGCTCGACGAAGGGGTTCATCTGCCGGTCGAAGTCGTAGGCCATCAGCATCTTGGCAAGCTTCAGCGCCTGATACTTGGCGATGTGGTTGCCGATGATCTCTTCCGGCTTCTTGAAGGTCATCACCAGCGGCTTGCGCTTCTGGCCGGGCGCGACATCGAAGCCGTTGAGCGTGAAGTCGTCCTGGTCGAGACGGATATGCACATTCTCGAAGCTTTGCAGGCCGGTAAAGCGGCCCTTGCGCGCGATCAGCCCTTCGATGGCGACGCGCGAAAAGGCACGCGCACGCGCCGTCAGCGCCAGATCGTCGGCCGCGCCGGCAATACTCCGGTCAAGTGCTGCAATCAGCCCCTTCAAGGCATCTTGCGGCGTGTCGAACAGGAAGTCCGGCTCGACCGCATCGTCCACCGGCTCGCCCTCGCCCGACAGCGTCGAGCCGAGATAGGCGGCAAGCGTGAAGGCGCAGATGTAGGCAGAGGCGTTGAGCAACGCCTTGAACTGGTTGGCGTCCTCGCCGGCGAGCGGCGCGGTCGTATTACGGGCCTGCAACTGTTCGAGGTTCGTCTGCCGTGCGAAGACGTCGGCAACAGCCAGCGCCACCTGGATACCGCGGCGGGTCCTGTAGAGAACGGCGTGCTGCGCCGGCGACAGCATCGGGTCGCCCTGCCGCACCGCCTGGATGGTCTTAACAAGCTCGACCTCGCGCGTGCGGCGCTGGCCGCCCGTCGAAACCGTCGAGACGAAACGTCGGCCTGTGCCGGCAAGCGGCGCGCCGGCCAAGGCCTCGTCCCGCTCGAGGATCACCAGCTTGGTCACCAGCCCCTGGGCGATCGCCTGGTGCTTGGCGATCTCGTCCTCGTGCAGCGTCGTCAGCCCGGTATTGAGTGTCATGCTTAAACCTCGCTCACGACCTGGTTTCCGGAGATGACATGGACCTTGTAGTCGCCGAAGACTTCAGTCGCCTCGCCCGATGCATAGAGCGCCTGATAGGCGTCGTGCGGCACCAGCGCATGCTTCTCGTAGGACGATACGCCCATACGCGTGGCCTCCAGATTGTCGGTGTCGATGTGGAATTCTTCCTGCGCCGGGGTCGTCGACCAGAAGCCGCGCTTTGCGGCGCGTTCCGCCTTGGAAAACACTTCCTGCACGGTCCAGGTCAGGAGCCAGGCATTTTCCGGCTTGCGCACCTTGGACAGGATCTCGTTGATCCTGGCATTGTTCTCGGTGATTCCGGCCGAATAGAACGGGCCAAGCACGATGCGCCGCAACTGCTTGGGATGCAGTTCGGGAAAATCCTTGTCCATATTGGTGGCGATCGTCACCGGTGTCAGCGAGTAGGCGCTGTTCTTCGAGGCGAAATCGTCGAAGCGGCTGGCAAGCTCCGGATTGAGCAGGCCGCCGACCGGCAGCGGGATCTCGACCTGCGGGTTGAGCTTGCCGTCCTCGGTGACGAGCATTTCGACGATCTTCTCGGAGGAATCCTCGATCGTCGCCATATAGACCATCGGCAGGGTCTGGGTGCCGTCGAAAGCGCCCCAGCTCACCACATAATACGGCCGCATGGTCTTCGGGTTGACGGCAACGCGGATCGTTTCCGGTAGAATGAAAGGCGAGAAGATCTCGCCCTTGCCGATCTGCTCGAGATAGAGGCGCTCGGCCATGCGCGATTGCAGCGCTTCGGGAAAAGCCTTCTGCCTCAGGATGAAATCGGCCATCTCCTCGCGCAGCGCGTCGGCCGAGGGAATATCCGCAAGCCGCTTCGCCGCCGCCTGGCGGTCGTTTTCCAGTTCGAGCACATTCTGGAAAACCGGAAAGCCGCTCTCTGCCCGGGAGATCCTGAACTGATCGACGAAGCCGATGCGGTTCTCCCAGCAGGCGATCGACGCCTTCAGCCGGGCGAGATAGGGAACGATCACCTCGCCGACCACCGTGTTGCGATAGAGCGGCGAATTGCGGTCGCCGAGAAACAGCTCGAGCCCGGCAAGCGCCGAATGGATCGAGGTGAAATACTGCGTCACGGCGGCAGATGCGGCGACTTTCATGCGGATCCCCATGGCGCGTGCCGCGAGGCAAACTCGGATCGGATCATGCGCATGCCCATGCCCTGGCGCCGATCACTGCTGCACGTAGTTGGCGGTGTTGTGCTTGTCCATCACCGCCTGGAACCGGCGGGCAAAGGCGTCGTCGGCCAGCTTCTTGCGGCGCTGGATATCCTGCGTCGACAGCATGTTCTTCTCGTGCATTTCAAGCAGGTCGCCGATATGGCGCTGGGCCGCGGCTCCAATGCCGGCCATCGTCTCCTCGGCTGCCGTGTCAACTTGGCTTCCAAGTGTGTTGATCTTGTGGGCGACGTCCTGCTGGGCCGCCGTCTTCAACGAGTCTTCCAGCGCCTTGTAGAGCACGATGCGCTGTTCGGTATCGATCGTCAGCTTGTTGATCAGCGTGTTCTGCGCGGCGATCTGGTTGTTGAGCGAATCGACGAAGGTCTGGAACATCGAGGTGTAGCGTTCGAGCGTCTGGCTTTCGGCCAGCAGTTCCTGCTCTTTCGCCTGCTTCTCGTTGTATTCCGTCGCCAGTGCCGAGCGCTCGCCTTCAAGCTCGGTGCGCACCTTCTGCTCGGTCGAGGCGGCGATGCGGTTCTCGATATCGAGCAGCAGCGGGTTCAGTTCCTCGATGCGCTTCTGCACCGCTTCGAGATTGGACATCGTGCCCTTGCGGCGCTCGATCACCTGGATCAGGCTTTGCTCGGAGGTCTTGTAGCGCTGGTCGAGGATCGACTTCTGGTCCTTGAGGATGCCGACAATAGTGTCGGATTTCGACAGCAGCTCCTGGAGGTTGCCGGCAAGCGACATGTTGCGCACCCGGTCGGTGCGCATGCGCTGCATCTTCTGCTTGGAGAAGATGCCGATGAACTTCTCGTAGCCGGTGTAGTTCTTCATGCTCTCGAACTCGGAGCCGAAGATGTTGGTCGCATCTTCCAGCCCGATGATCAGGTCGGCGATGTTGGCCTCCATCACCTTCTGCTGGCTGATCACGTCCTGGATGCGGGCGTTTTCGATATCGAAATTGACATCGCCGAGCTTGGTCTCGGCCTTGGCGAACTGCTCCAGCACGACGCCGGATTGCTCGAGCTTGCCGCGCATCTGCTCGACAACGCTTTTCGTCTTCTCGATTTCCGCGTCAAAATTCTGAAGAGTCGCCATATCATCCCCCTGGATCGGTTGAGGCAACAGGTGCCATCCGGGCCAAATTACTCAGCCTTCGATTGCAGTTATATAAAGGGTGTTTATCGAAAGAGAACAAGTCTCGACCGCCGGCTTTTTTGGTCAACCGTCCCGTCGAAGTGCTTGAGATATCGACGGCATTGCCTACTTGGCGGCCGACGGATCCCTGAGATAGGCAATGACGTCGGCAATCTCCTGCGGCTTCTTCAGCCCGGCAAAGCTCATCTTGGTGCCGCCCACCATCGCTTTGGGGCTCAGCAGATACTCGCTCAGCGTCGCCTCGTCCCAGACATGCCCCTCGGACCCGAAGGCCTTCATGGCTTCCGAATAGCTGTAATCGGAGACCGAGGCGGCTGGGCGGCCGATGACGCCCATCAGGCTCGGCCCCACCCGGTTGTTGGGCTCGGTGGCCGTATGGCAGGCGCCGCATTTGCGGAAGACGGCAGCGCCCGCCTTGGCATCGCCGCCGGCATGGCCGGGCGTGGCCGCGAGACAGAGACAGAGCAGGAGAGACGGAAGCAGACGCGGCATCACGAACCTCATCGGGGAGAAACGGGGACCAGCATGGCATCCCGACCGCGTAGCTATCAAGACACCACGCCGTCGCACCACGGCGCCGCGCGTCCAATAGAAGAAGCAAAGGATGCTGTAACGCTCCAAACGCGCCGCATAACGCCTTGAATCGAATCCGGTTTAAGGCGCAGGGTCGCAGCGCATCTTGTCTTCCCAATGGCGCCGGCAATAGGAGACATATTTCTCGTTGCCGCCGACCTCGACCTGGGCACCCTCGCGAACAACATTGCCCTGCCCGTCGAGGCGGACGACCATGGTCGCCTTGCGCCCGCAATCGCAGATCGTGCGCACTTCGCGCAGTTCGTCGGCAATTGCCAGCAGCGCCATCGAGCCCGGAAAAAGCTTGCCCTGAAAATCGGTGCGCAACCCGTAGGCCATGACGGGAATGCCGATCCGGTCGGCCACGCGCGCCAGCTGCCAGACCTGCTCCTCATCGAGGAACTGCGCTTCATCGACAAAGATACAGGCAATCTTGCCGGCGCCGTCGGTGTTGAGCTTTTCGATCAGCGCGTAAAGATCGTCGCCGCCATGGAAGGGAATGGCATCCGCATCGAGGCCGATGCGTGACGAAATACGTCCGGTACCTGCCCGGTCATCGAACGCCGCAATCAGCATGACGACGCGCATGCCGCGTTCCTGATAATTGTAGGATGCCTGCAACAGCAACGTGCTCTTGCCCGCATTCATCGTCGCATAGCTGAAATAGAGTTTGGCCATATCCTGCCGTTTCCGGAAATCGTCTTGCCGGTACATGACGAGGCTTAGCCTCGAAGGCCAGAGCCTGTTTGCGCGACCCACAGTTTTTCGCCCGACTTGACCATTTCGTGGGCATTGCGACATTCTGCGTCGCATCGTGCATCCCGTCCGCGTATTGACGCAATACACTTCCTTCGACATCAAAGCGCTTGAATTCGCTATCCAATGGTGTTTGGCTAAAACTCCAATGGTGTTTGGCTAAAACAATAATAGAGGCAGGGGAACGACAACGATGAACAAAGCACTCTCTCTCAAATTCATGCTCGCGGGCGCCGTTTCGGTGGCTGCCCTCGTTGCAGGAAACGCCGCGGCAGCCGAGCCGGAAAGCTGTGGCACCGTCCGTTTCTCCGACGTCGGATGGACGGACATCACCGCCACCACCGCCACGGTTTCCGCTGTCCTCAATGGCCTTGGCTACGAGACCGATATCAAGGTTCTCTCCGTTCCGGTCACCTACACCTCGCTCAAGAACAAGGACATCGACGTCTTCCTCGGCAACTGGATGCCGACCCAGGAAGCCGACGTGCGCCCTTATCTTGACGACAAGTCGGTCGAATCCTTCGGTCCTAACCTCGAAGGCGCGAAATACACGCTGGCGACCAACGCCAAGGGTGCTGAACTCGGCATCAAGGACTTCAAGGACATCGCCGGCAAGAAGGACGCGCTCGAGGGCAAGATCTACGGCATCGAGCCGGGCAATGACGGCAACCGCCTGATCATCGACATGGTCGACAAGGACACTTTCGGCCTAAAGGGCTTCGAAGTCGTCGAATCCTCCGAACAGGGCATGCTGGCGCAGGTCGCCCGCTCCGAAAAGGACGGCGCGCCGATCGTGTTCCTCGGCTGGGAACCGCATCCGATGAACGCCAATTTCAAGCTCACCTATCTCTCCGGCGGCGACGATATCTTCGGCCCCAACTTCGGCGGCGCCACCATCTTCACCAACGTGCGTGCCGGCTATACCACCGAATGCCCGAATGTCGGCAAGCTGCTGACGAACCTCAAGTTCTCGCTGCAGATGGAAAACGAGATCATGGGCAAGATCCTCAACGACGGCAAGGAACCGGACGCCGCCGCCAAGGAATGGCTGAAGGCCAACCCGACGGCGATCGAACCGTGGCTTGCCGGCGTTACGACCAAGGATGGCGGCGAAGGCCTCCCCGCGGCGAAGACCGCGCTCGGGCTCTGACCGGCAACAAGGCGGGGGAAGACCCCGCCTTTTTTCACCGCATCGCGCGATATTTTTGATCTGACGAGACGGATTCACCCCTGTGGAATTTCTGACCGAAAACCGCATCCCCATCGGCGGCTGGGCCAAAGCGTTCGTCGACTGGCTGACAACGAACTTCGAGCTTTTCTTCGACCAGCTCGCTCGCTTCCTGTCGGGCGTCGTCGGCATTCTGCTCTATATCCTGCAGACGCCGCACCCGCTGATCGTGCTTGCGGTCATCACCGCACTCGCGTGGTGGTTCCGCCGCTCACTCGGCGTGACGCTGTTCACCGGCCTCGGCCTGCTGCTGATCATCAACCAGGGCTACTGGAAGGAAACGACGGAGACGCTGGCGCTGGTGCTGGCCGCGAGCGTCGTCAGCATGGCCGTCGGCGTTCCGCTCGGCATTGCCGCCGCGCGCCGGGCCTGGGTCTATGCCGTCATGCGGCCGATCCTCGATCTGATGCAGACGATCCCGACCTTCGTCTACCTGATCCCGGCGCTGATCCTCTTCGGTCTCGGCATGGTGCCCGGCCTGATCGCGACCGTGATCTTCGCCATTCCGGCGCCGATCCGCCTGACCCGCCTCGGCATCATCTCGACGCCGCCCTCGCTGGTTGAAGCGGCACAGGCCTTCGGCGCAACGCCCGGCCAGGTGCTGCGCAAGGTCGAGCTTCCCTTCGCCATGCCGCAGATCATGGCGGGCCTCACCCAGACGATCATGCTCTCCCTGTCCATGGTGGTCATCGCCGCACTCGTCGGCGCCAACGGCCTCGGCGTTCCCGTGCTTCGCGCGCTGAACTCGGTCAACGTCGCGAAGGGGTTCGAGGCCGGTCTCTGCATCGTTATCCTCGCGATCATCCTCGACCGCCTGTTCCGCTCGTCCGACGAAGGAGAGGGTGCATGACCGACGCCGTCGTTTTCAAAAATGTCGACATCATCTTCGGCAACAATCCGCAAACCGCGCTGCAGATGGTCGACCAGGGCAAGACCCGCGACGAAATCGGCGCCGCCACCGGTCTGGTGCTCGGCGTTGCCGGCGCATCGCTGGCGATCAACGAGGGCGAGATCCTGGTTTTGATGGGCCTCTCCGGCTCCGGCAAGTCGACCCTGCTTCGCGCCGTCAACGGCCTTGCGCCCGTCGTTCGCGGCGAGGTCGAGGTCAAGACGGCAAACGGGCCGCTCAACCCCTACCGCACCACGGCAAAGTCGCTGCGCGACTTCCGCATGCACACCGTGTCCATGGTGTTCCAGCAGTTCGCGCTCTTGCCCTGGCGCACCGTCGCCGACAATGTCGGCTTCGGTCTCGAGCTTGCCGGCATGCCGGACGCCGAACGCAAGGCCCGCGTCGGCGAGCAGCTTGAGCTCGTCAACCTGACGAAGTGGGCAGATCGCAAGGTCAACGAGCTGTCGGGCGGCATGCAGCAGCGTGTCGGCCTTGCCCGCGCCTTTGCGACCGGCGCGCCGATCCTCCTGATGGACGAGCCGTTCTCGGCGCTCGATCCGCTGATCCGCACCCGGCTTCAGGACGAACTGCTTGAATTCCAGCGGCGCCTGAAGAAGACGATCGTGTTCGTCAGCCACGATCTCGATGAGGCGTTCCGCATCGGCAACCGCATCGCCATCATGGAAGGTGGCCGCATCATCCAGTGCGGAACCCCGCAGGACATCGTCAGAAACCCGGCGAACCAGTATGTCGCCGATTTCGTCCAGCATATGAACCCGATCAGCATGCTGACGGCCAAGGACGTGATGCAAACCGGCGTTGAGCGTGGAGCGACCATTGCCGGCGTAACGGCGACCGCCAAGCCGACGACGCCGCTCGTCGACATCCTCGATGCCATGTCCCGCCAGCCGGGCAGCGTCGGCGTCGTCGACAACGGCTCCGTCGTCGGCACGATCAACGCGCAGAACATCGTCGAAGGCCTGACGCGACATCGCAGCAAAAGTTGACGAACGCACACAAGAAGCCAATAAAAGCCCGGAATCCGTTCCGGGCTTTTTCGTCTGGAGCCGGGCTGAAATTCAGGAAGGACTGACGAATGAGCGACAAACCGAATGTGTTGCGCGAAACCGATGACGAGGCCCGCACGCTGGCGCATACGCTGCTGCGCGGCGCGCGCAGCGGCTCGCTTGCGGCAATCGAACCGGAGAGCGACGGCTTCCCCTTCGTCAGTCGTGTGCTCGTCGGCATGGATGTCGATGGCGTGCCGGTGATCCTGATCTCCAAGTTGTCGACCCATACCAAGGCGCTGCTTGCAGACACGCGCGCCTCGCTGCTGACCGGAGAGCCCGGCAAGGGCGACCCCCTCGCCCATCCCAGGCTCACTGTGCAGTGCGAGGCCGAAGCGGTCTCGCACGATTCTGAAGCCCATGCGCGCATCCGCGAGCGATTCGTTCGCCGTCATCCGAAATCGAAGCTCTATGTCGACTTTCCCGATTTCGGCTTCTTCCGCCTGAACCCGTTACGCGCCAGCCTTAACGGTGGCTTCGGCCGCGCCTATGTGCTGACGGCACAGGATCTGGTGATCGAATCACCGGCGACGGCATCGCTCGCCGCCATGGAAGCAGGCGCTATCGAACATATGAATGCCGATCATGCCGACGCGGTCAGATTTTACGCTGAGAAACTCTGTAATGCCGCTGCAGGCGACTGGAAAGTCGTCGGAATCGACGCTGCCGGGCTCGATCTCGCCCAAGGCGACCAATTGAAGCGGCTCGAGTTCCCTGCGCCAATGCGGGACAGTTCGGAGTTACGGCCACTTTTGCGCGAACTTTACGGTTAATCGCTCGCCAGCTACCCCCATTTCTTGCAGTAGGTAGTTGCCCTTTTATGCATCACGACTAATTATCGTCCTTCGTCAACCATAACTACGTGTGATGTAATTTTCGCATGGAGCACGCAATGCAGCCACTTTCGCCTGAAAAACACGATGAAGCCGAGATAGCAGCCGGCTTCCTCTCGGCCATGGCAAATCCTAAGCGCCTTCTCATCCTCGATTCCCTTGTCAAGGAAGAGATGGCGGTCGGCGCATTGGCCAATAAGGTGGGGCTGAGCCAGTCCGCTCTGTCCCAGCACCTGTCCAAGCTGCGAGCCCAGAATCTGGTCAGCACTCGGCGCGACGCTCAGACGATCTACTATTCCAGCTCGTCCGACGCCGTCATGAGAATTTTGGGTACGCTCTCCGATATCTACGGCGTTGCAGCAAATGCCGTGGAAGAAAAGACCTTGGTCCGCCGCTCGGCCTGACCTAATCAGTCCGCAACAGGGATCATGCCCTGAAGTAGCCCCACACGAGAAATCGCGCGGGGCTTATTCTTTTCTGGAAGATCGGCAGACGGGGCAAGCCATTGCCCGGCCGAAGCGGCCCGCTGCCCTGATAACATCGACCGTCAATGTTGCTCGGAGCTTGCCGCCGATGTTTACGCGACCTTGAGATTTCCGGGTCAGGATGCGCCCCGAGCGAAACAGCCGGGACATCGGGTTAATGCAAGACAAGGTCCGTTGGGGCATCGCTGGTACCGGCGCGATCGCGAACAGCTTCGCGTCCGACATCCAGTTTACCGGCAATGCCGTGTTGGCCGCTGTCTATTCCCGCAGCAAGGAGAGGGCCGATGCCTTCGCCGCCCGGTTCGGCGGCATCGCCAGCCATTCCAGCATCGAGGCCTTCGCCGCCGATCCGGGTATCGACGCGGTCTACGTCGCCTCGCCCAACGCCGTCCACCTGGAGCACGCCATCGTCTTCCTGTCGGCTGATAAGGCCGTGCTGGTCGAAAAGCCGCTGGCGACCTCGTTCGACGACGCGCGTTCGCTCGCCGCCTTGGCCGCAGCCAAAAGCCTGTTCGCCATGGAGGGCATGTGGTCCTGTTTCCTGCCGGCGATCACAAAGGCGCGCGCCCTGCTCGATGGAGAAGCGCTGGGTCGCATCCGGCATGTCAAAGCCGAGCTTGCCTATGAGAAGCCGTTCGATCCCACGAGCCGCTTCTTCGACGCCAGGCTCGGTGGCGGATCGCTGCTCGACCTCGGCATCTATCCGCTGTCCGTGTGCCTCAACCTGTTCGGGCACCCGCAAGCCATCGACGGCCGCTGGCAAAGCGCACCCACGGGCGTCGACCTCCAGGCGGAAATGCGCCTCGCCTATACCGGCTTCGAGGCGCATCTTTCCTGCGGTTTCGACCGTGACGGCGATAATCGCTTCATTATCGACGGAGACCGCGGCACGCTCGTCATCGACGCGCCGTTTCTGAAGGCGAAACGGCTGTTCCTCGGCAATAACGGCCTGGTGCGCAAGGTTATCGCGCCAAAGGGCCAGGGCCTGTGGGCAAAGGCACTGACGCGAATTGCCAGGCGTACCTCGCTGCCCGGCCTTCAGCGCTTCGATCTGCCCTTCCCCGGCAACGGATTGCAATTCGAGATCGAAGCGGCAAGTGCGGCGATCCTGGAGGGCTGGCACGAGCATATCCTGATGCCGATGTCGCGCAGCACCCACGCGGTCGAAATCATCGAGAAGATCCGCGCCCTGCCGCCGTCATAGATCGAGCGGGCGATAGCCTTGGCGGCCGTTGTTGAGGGCAAGCACGATCTCGGTGAGGTGGCGCGCCGTCGCTCCGGAAAAGAACGGCGCCTCCCCACGCGTGATCGCATCGGCCTGAGCAGCAATGCCACTGACAAAATCGATCTTTGAGGGATAGGCGGGCAAGACCGGCGCCTTGGCCCTGGTCGGATAGCGCACCTTGTTTCCGGCGTAGAGCCGGACAGGCAGCTTGCGACCGGTCTTCCACTCGACCCAGTCGAGAATGCGGTGCTGCAGCGAACGCTTGGCACCGAAAGCTTCGACATGAATGGGAGAGCGGTTGTCCCAGAGATCGCGCACGACGATGGTGCCCTTGTCGCCGATAACAGTCAGCGAACGGTCGCGCGGGGCCGCAAGCCCGCAGGTCACACGCGCCGTCACGCCTGAGCGGAAGGAAAGGCAACCGACAGAGAAATCCGGGCCAAGGCTTAAGCGTTCCGTGCCCGGTCCCTTGTCCGGGAAAGTCAGGGCAGAAACGGCGCTGACCTCGGCAACCGGTCCGAAAAGCGAAACAAGCCAGCTTGCCGCATAGCCCGCATGCTCCAGCGTGCAGCCGACTTCGAACTCATGCACGCCGGGCCAGCGGGCGCCGGAACGGCTGCGCCATTCGCGCCAGTTCGCTCTAAACACCGGGCCGTCTTCCATTTCCGCATAGACGAGGCGCGGCGCGCCGATGGCGCCGGCCGCAAGCAGCGAGGCACAGAGCGCCTGCGCTTCGCTGAGTGCATTGGCCGGCGCGCCGCCAAGCACCAGCGCCCGCTCTCGCGCCAACTCTACGAGTTCACTCGCCTCCTCGACGCCCATGGCCAGCGGCTTTTCACAATAGACGTGCTTGCCGGCGAGAAGCGCTGCGCGGTTTACCGTATAGTGGCTCTCCGGCGTCGTCAGGTTGACGACGATCGCCACCGCCGGATCCGCCAGCACCTCGTCCAGCGTCGCGTAACGGTTGACCTTCCAGTAGGCGGCAAACTCCGTCAGGCGTGTTTCGTCGCGATCCCAGACGCCAACCAGTTGGAGCTGCGGATGGTTGGCAAGCGTCGTCATGTAATAGTCGGCAACGAAACCTGTTCCGACAAAGGCTATCCCGGTCATCACTGCAGCCCCCTAGCGTGCATCGGCAAGGAACGACGCGACATAGACCAGCGGCGCATTCCAGTTGATGGTGATCTCATTGGAGCCATAGGCCTCGATATCGTCGACATAGCAGGTCTGGGGCGCGCAACCCTGCAGCCGCTGCTTGGCGATGGCATCCACGGGCGTCGAATTCGGCCCACCGGCAAGCGAGCCGACCGGCGGATTGGGCAGCGTCGGGTCCACCTGATGCGCGTACCAGCGGCTATGCTGATTCTCGGGCGAGCGCGCGCCGTAACCGGTGATGTAGGAGAGCGCCATGGCATTGCGGCCGAGAATATAGTCCATGCTCTCGCGCGCAGCATTGAGGAAGGCTCTATCCCCCGAAAGGTCGAAGGCCACCGACAGGACGATGATGTTTTGCAGGATCAGTTGGTTCGATCCCCAGTCGTACTGGTGATTTCCAGGGCGATAGATCTGCCCGAACGGCTCGGCCGTCTGCAGCTGAAGGAATGTCCCCGCCGCCGTCAGAACCGAGCTTCGCACCATGTCGCGATCGGCCCTGGGCAAGGCCCCGCCGTAAAGCGCGAGTTGCAGCCGGGCGAAGCCGGCAACGTTGCGCCAGTGAAACGCACCGGTCGGCGGCAACACCTCGCCTGCCCAGTGCGGAGAAGCGCGCAAGGCATCGAGATACTTCGCCTCTCCGGTTGTCAGGAACAGTTCTGCCGCGGCCCAATAGAGTTCGTCGGAAACGTCGTCGTCGTCATAGTCGCCGCCGCCTGAAAGGCCGTCCGATTTCGGCGCGAACAGCGTCGGATTGGCATTGGCCGCCACCCATGCCTTGCGCGCGGACGTCAACAGCCTTGCGGCGAAGGTCGGATTGTCCTTGGCAAAGAGCCGTGAGGCCTGCGCGGCCACTGCCGCCACATCGAAGGTCGCGGCCGTCGAAGGCCGGTGGAGCGCCCGCGGTTTCGGATCTTCGCTCGGCAGCATCGGTGGCGAAGTCCACTCGGTATCGTGGATCTTGTGATGCACCATCCCGGCGAGCGGCTCGCCGTCGGGCACCATCATCGAAAGCAGGAATTGCAGTTCCCATCGCGCTTCGTCGAGCAAATCGGGAATGCCATTGCCGCTTTCGGGAATGCGCGAAAGCCGATCGCTGAGGACAGGCGACGTAGCACCGCCGAAAACGCGGCCGCGCTCGAACGTGGCCAGCAGCTGCGCGACCGAGATCGCCCCGTTGACGGCGTACTTGCCATGATCGCCGGCATCGTACCAACCGCCGGAAACGTCGAGACGATAGGAGCAGGACCAGTCGCCGTAGAGCGTGGCGGCCTCAGCGCCAGTGAAGCAGCCGACGGATTTGTCGCCCTCGTTCGGCGCGACACCGACATGCCCGGCAGGCCGCGCATAGGCCTTGCCGGCGATATCGCCCCGGATCTTGATGCCGCTGCGCTGCGGATAGAACCAGGAGAGCGCATCGACCCGCAGGCGGCCATAGAGATCGTCGGAGATCGAGAAGCGATCGCTGCTCCAGTCGCCGGAGACCAGCCTATAGTCTTCGCCGGGAACGGCATAGGCGGAAAAATCCGCCACATGCGTGCTGACGCCGGCGGACGGATCGAAGCCGCTCGGCCGCGTCGTCCCCTCGCCGACGACGACATCGCTTGCATCGACCAGCTGAAAGGAAATGGCGCGGCGCGCCTCCGAGACCACCGTCGCCCGCTTCGGGCCGTCAGTGAAATAGCCGAGCTGGTTGACCCGGATGGCCGGCCCCTGGTTCGCCCGCTTGTCCGCAGCGGGAGGCGCAGCAATCTCGACCAGCGACAGGTCGTCGATACAGAAGCGCCAGGTTTTCTCGGCGCCGCCGAGCGGGAAAACCAGCTGGGCCTCTTCCTCTTCCGACGCCATGAAGTCTGCCGAAAACGGCGCACGCCCGGGCGTGCCGCCGACGCTGAACTCGCCCTGCACCGTCCAGGGCTCGGCACCGCGCTGGATGCGGGCCGGTACGGCACGGGCGGGATCGGCCGTGGCCGACAGTGAAAGCCTGTAATGAAGGCGCGGTTCGAGTTTCAGTCCGTTGATGCCGATAAGCCGGTCCCAGGTTTCGCCGCCTGCCGAAACATCGGCGCAAAGCTGCCCCGCGCGCCGCGTCAGCACCACGCCTTCGCCGGCCCAGAAGCTGTCTTGGCCTTGCTCGAAGCGGCCGTCGACGATCAGGTCGGCGCCCGCTGCCATGCCAGGCAGAATGAGGACGACAATAGCCGCCTGCGCGATCCCCAACCTCGACACCGTCTCGCCACTCCGTTTTTTTCGACACCGGATCGCACCGTCGGACAACGCGAGGAACACTGCCGTCGACCCGGCGGTACACGGCGCGGTAGCGTTGACGCAAACAGGTTAAACTTGAGAAAACGTCCGGGCCTACGACGAAAAAACCCGCGTACTGCCTCGGTCGAACAGGCTTTTTTTGCGGCGAACCACACACGTCCGCGAAATCGAGACACCCCCCGCACCGTTGCACGCGCAGCGCCCGAGGCTTGACCCGAACCGGCGCCCTGATAGTTTGACCAAAGGGTAAAAGAATCCGAGCGGGCGCTGCTGCCCGACACAGGACCATGCCGAGGAGAACTGGAATGTCGAACCGTCTGAATACCACGCCTAACGACCTGCGCGCCTTCTGGATGCCGTTCACCGCCAACCGGCAGTTCAAGAAGGAGCCACGCCTCTTCGTCAGCGCGAAGGACATGCACTATACGACCCATGACGGTCGCACGGTGCTCGACGGCACGGCCGGTCTCTGGTGCGTCAATGCCGGCCATTGTCGCCCGAAGATCACCGAGGCGATCCGCGAACAGGCGGGCGAACTCGACTATGCGCCGGCCTTCCAGCTCGGTCATCCCAAGGCTTTCGAACTGGCGAACCGCCTGGTCGATATCGCGCCTGCGGGCATGAACCACGTTCTCTACACCAATTCCGGCTCTGAATCGGTCGACACGGCGCTGAAGGTGGCGCTGGCCTATCACCGCGCCAAGGGCGACGGTTCGCGCTTCCGCCTGATTGGTCGCGAGCGCGGCTATCACGGCGTCAATTTCGGCGGCATCTCGGTCGGCGGCATCGTCTCCAACCGCAAGATGTTCGGCACGCTCCTGACCGGCGTCGACCACATGCCGCACACCCACCTGCCGGCCCAGAACGCGTTTACCCGCGGCGAGCCCGAGCACGGCGGCGATCTGGCGACAGAACTTGAGCGCATCGTCACCCTGCACGACGCCTCGACGATCGCCGCCGTCATCGTCGAGCCGGTTGCAGGTTCGACCGGCGTGCTGATCCCGCCGAAGGGCTACCTCAAGAAGCTTCGCGATATCTGCACCAAGCACGGCATCCTGTTGATCTTCGATGAGGTCATCACCGGTTTCGGTCGCCTCGGCACGCCGTTTGCCGCGCAATATTTCGACGTGACGCCGGATATCATCACCACGGCGAAGGGGCTCACCAACGGCGTGATCCCGATGGGCGCGGTGTTCGTGACCTCGGAAATCCACGACGCCTTCATGAACGGTCCGGAACACCTGATCGAGTTCTTCCACGGCTACACCTATTCCGGCAATCCGATCGCCTCGGCCGCAGCGCTTGGGACCCTCGACACCTACAAGGAAGAGGGCCTTTTGACACGCGCCGCCGAGCTTGCCTCCTATTGGGAGGACGGCCTGCATTCGCTCAAGGACTGCCCGAATGTGATCGACATCCGCAATGTCGGCCTGATCGGCGCGATCGAGGTGCAGCCGATCGCCGGCGAACCGACCAAGCGTGCGTTCAACGCCTTCCTGAAGGCCTATGAAAAGGGCCTCCTGATCCGCACCACCGGCGACATCATCGCGCTCTCGCCGCCGCTGATCATCTCCAAGGCGGAGATTGACGAGCTGTTCGACAAGCTTCGCGACGTGCTCGTCAACAATATCTGATAACGTCGTCCACCTGAGAATACGGCCCTTTCCCCGGCAACGGGGAGAGGGTTAATCTTATCTACAGACCGAAAATGAGGGGTGCAGATGTCCGCGGCGTTGGAACGAATGATCGACCAGGGCGTCGGCCGCGAGCCGGCCGACATCGTGCTCAAGGGCGGGCGCTTCTTCGATCTGGTGACGGGTGAGTTGATTGCCTCCGACATCGCCATATCCGCGGGCCGCATCGTCGGCACCTATGGCGACTATGAAGGGCGCGAGGAGATCGATATCTCCGGCCGCATCGTCGTGCCCGGTTTCATCGATACGCATCTGCATATCGAATCCTCGCTCGTCACGCCGCACGAGTTCGATCGCTGCGTGCTGCCGCTCGGCATCACCACCGTTATCTGTGACCCGCACGAGATCGCCAACGTGCTCGGCACCGAGGGCATCCAGTTCTTTCTCGATTCCGCCCTCGAAACGATCATGGATATCCGCGTGCAGCTGTCGTCCTGCGTGCCCGCAACGCATCTGGAGACGGCGGGTGCCGACCTGCCGATCGAAAGGCTGCTGCCTTTCCGCCACCATCCGAAGGTGATCGGCCTTGCCGAGTTCATGAACTTCCCCGGCGTCATCCACAAGGATCCCGTATGCCTGGCCAAGCTCGAGGCGTTCCAGGGTGGCCACATCGACGGCCATGCGCCTCTGCTGCGTGGCAAGGACCTGAACGGCTACCTCTCGGCCGGCATCCGCACGGAGCATGAATGCACCACGGCTGAAGAGGCGATGGAGAAGATCCGCAAGGGCATGCACATCCTGGTGCGCGAAGGCTCCGTCTCCAAGGACCTGCACGCGCTGATGCCTGTTATAACCGAGCGGCTTTCGCCCTATCTTGCGCTCTGCACCGACGACCGCAATCCACTCGATATCGCCGAGCAGGGCCACCTCGACTACATGATCCGCACCGCGATCGCCGCGGGCGTCGAGCCGCTGGCGATCTATCGTGCCGCCTCGATCTCGGCCGCGCGTGCCTTCGGCCTTCGCGACCGCGGGCTGGTGGCGCCCGGCTGGCGCGCCGACCTCGTCGTGCTCGACAGCCTCGAAAGCTGCCGGGCGCAGATGGTGTTTTCCGGTGGCCGCCGCGTGACCGACGCACTGTTTGCCACCCGCAAGCCGGTTGCGCCCGTCGGGCTCGACAGCGTCAAGGCCGGCCACGTCAATGCCAGCGATTTCGGCGTGCCCTACTCCGACAGCGAGACGTCGGTCATCGGCGTCCTGCCGGGCAAGATCATCACCGAGCATCGCCGCTACCGGCTGCCGGCTGATGGCAACGAGACCGGCGTCGACCTTGGTCGCGACATCATCAAGGTGGCGGTGATCGAGCGGCACGGCGTCAATGGCAACCACGCCAACGGCTTCGTGCAGGGCTTCGGTCTCAAGAAGGGCGCGATCGCCTCGACGGTCGGCCATGACAGCCACAACATCTGCGTCGTCGGCGTCAACGTCGAGGACATGGCGACCGCCGCCAATCGTCTTGGCCAGATCAAGGGCGGCTTCGTCGTCGTCGAGGATGGCAAGGTTACCGGCGAGATCGCATTGCCGGTGGCGGGTCTGATGAGCCTGGAGCCGCACGAATCCGTGCGCGACACCTTGCATCACCTGCGTCAGGCTGCTTTTGCGTCGGGCGCCACGCTGGAAGAACCCTTCCTGCAGCTCGCCTTCCTGCCGCTGCCGGTGATCCCGCACCTGAAGATCTCAGACCGCGGGCTTGTCGATGTCGACAAGTTCATGCTGATCGGCTGAGCAAGGTCGGCTCGCTCAGTTGTCGGTGAACGACGCCGAGAGCTCCTTGCGAAAATAGACGACCCGCTCGGTTTCCTCGAAACCGAGCGCGGTGTGCAGGCTCTGGCTTTCCAGGTTGTCAGTGTCGGTGTCGGAGGCAAGCTCCCGGCAGCCGTGGCTGACGGCCCAGCGCTCGGCAGCCGTGATCAGCGCCCGCGCCACGCCATGGCGCCGGTAGCGGGGAAGCACATAGATACCTTCGAGAAAGGCAACCGGTGACGTCTCGCAGCCATTGACGTAATCGGTGCGCAACGACACCTCGGCAAAGCCGGCAGCGACACCGGCATCGTCTTCGCAAAGGAAAGCGGCCTGCCGCTCCCCGGCGGCGAGACAGGCGTCTATCTCGCCGCGGTGGATGCCAGCCGGCGTATCGGACCAGAGCGCCAGCCGCATATCCAGCCAGCGTCCGACCATGTCTGCATTCATCAGCAACACGCGCATCAATGTTTCCCGCAATAGGCGCTCAAGCCGTCGAGTTTCAGCACCCCACCTGTCACCTGCGCCGATTGGCCCGGCAAGGGTATGGCTTCCACGACCGTATCGGCGACAAGGAATTCCTGCGGCTCTCGCGTCAGGTTGAAGACGAAGAGCAACCGCTCGCCGTTCCTTTCGCGGATGAAAGCCAGAAGGTCGCGGTTGCTCTCGAGAAACGACATGTCGCCGTCGTGCAGGACCGCATGCGATTTGCGAAAGGCCAGCATGGCGCGATAAGGGTTCAGCACTGTGACAGCGCCAGCCTCCTGCGTATCGACCGCCAGCCGCGCCTGTTCAGCCGGCACCGGCAGCCACGGCTTGCCCGCAGAGAAACCGGCATTCCTGACGGCCGCCTCCCACACCATCGGCGTCCGGCATCCGTCCCTCCCCTTGAAGGACGGCCAGAAGCGGATGCCATAGGGATCGCGCAGGTCCTCGAAGGCGACGTCCGCCTCAGGCAGGCCGAGTTCTTCGCCCTGATAGAGGCACACCGAGCCACGCAAGGTGGCGAGCAGGGTGATTGCCAGCTTGGCGACCACGTCCCGTTCCGCCTCGCTCTCGGCAAAGCGGCTGACATGGCGCATGACGTCGTGGTTGGAAAAGGCCCAGCACACCCAGCCGTCGGTGACCGCCTTCTGGAAATTGTCGACGCAGCGGCGGATGTGGCTGGCGGTGAAATCCGGGCCGAGCAGGTCGAAGGTGTAGCACATGTGCAGCTTGTCGCCGCCGCTGGTATAGGCCGCCACCGTCTTCAGCGACCGCGCCCCGTCTCCGACCTCCCCCACCGTCGTGCGCCCGCCATAGCTGTCGAGCAGCGCGCGGAATCGTTGGAGAAATGCAACGTTCTCCGGCTGGCTCTTGTCGTAGAGATGGTCCTGCATGCCATAGGGATTGACATCGGGCGCATCGTTGCTGGTCGCATCCGGATCCGGCACCAGCGGCGGATTGTCCCGGAGATGGCGATCGTGGAAATAGAAATTCACGGTATCCAGCCGGAAGCCGTCGACGCCACGGTCGAGCCAGAAGCGCGCCGCATCGAGCGCCGCGTCCTGGACTTCAGGATTATGGAAATTGAGATCCGGCTGCGAAGCGAGGAAGTTGTGCATGTAATATTGCTTGCGCACCCCGTCCCATTCCCAGGCTGGCCCGCCGAAGATCGAAAGCCAGTTGTTGGGCGCAGTGCCGTCCGGCTTCGGGTCGGCCCAGACATACCAGTCTGCCTTCGGGTTCTCACGACTTGCGCGGCTTTCGACGAACCAGGGATGGCGGTCGGACGAATGGGAAATCACCTGGTCGATGATCACCTTGAGGCCAAGGCGGTGCGCCTGCGTCAACATTTCGTCGAAATCGGCAAGTGTGCCGAACATCGGATCGACATCGCAATAATCCGAGACGTCATAGCCCATGTCGGCCTGCGGCGAGGTGAAGAACGGCGACAGCCAGATGGCGTCGACGCCGAGCGAGGCGATGTGGCCGAGCCGTCGCGTGACGCCCTTGAGGTCACCGATGCCATCGTCATCGGTATCCTGAAACGAGCGCGGGTAGACCTGATAGATCACCGCGCCGCGCCACCAATCGTCACCCGAACCCTGCTGAGACGCCATGCCCTGCCCCCGTGAAGCCGATCTGTGCGCCAAGATGTAGCCTCGCCCGGCGCGCGAGTAAACGCCGGACTGCAGCCACGGCACCGCTCAAATCCTTATGCGCGGGAAAACAATCTCTTGCCGAGACCGGTCTTGAACCTTATCCCGTCAGCACGGGAAAACCAAAGGGAGAGAAGACGTTGGCCGGAACGATGCTTTCGATCGGGGAGTGCATGGTCGAATTGATGCAGGCTGAGGGCGGTCTGCTGCGCAAGGGTTATGCTGGCGACACCTTCAACGCCGCCTACTACGCGCGGCTGTTCATGCCGAGCGATTGGTCGGTCGGCTATTGCTCTGCGGTCGGCACTGACACGGTTTCCGACGAAATGCTCGCCTTCATGGCCGAAAAGGGCATCGACACCACGCCCGTTCGCAAGATCGAGGGCCGCACGCCGGGCCTCTACATGATCCATCTGAAGGACGGCGAACGCAGCTTCTCCTATTGGCGCTCGGCTTCCGCCGCACGACTTCTCGCCGACGATCCCGACCACCTGCGCCGGGCCATCGAAGGCTCCGACCTCATCCTGTTTTCCGGCATCACCCTTGCCATCCTGGCGCCCGCGGCGGTGGAAACGCTGCTTGCCGAACTGCGCCGCGCCAAGGCCGCGGGTAAACGCGTCGTCTTCGATCCCAACATTCGCCCTCGCCTGTGGGACGACGCCGAGCGCATGCGCCAGACACTGACGGACGGCGCCCGCGCAGCCAGCCTGGTAATGCCGAGCTTCGACGACGAAGTCACGCATTTCGGCGACGGCTCGATCCAGGCGACGATCGAGCGCTACAAGGCGCTGGGCGTTGCCGATGTGGTGGTCAAGGACGGGGAAAAGGGTGTGACGCTGGCTTTTGCTGGCGCCGAGATCGACCATGTGCCGGCCACGCCGGTCGAGCGTGTGGTCGACACCACCAGCGCCGGCGACAGCTTCAACGGTGCCTTCCTCTCGCGCCTCGTTGCGGGCGATACGCCGAGCACGGCCGCAGCCTTTGCGGCCCGCATCGCCGCCGGCGTCATCGGCCATCACGGTGCGCTCGTCGACAAGAGCAAACTCGTCGGCTGAGGCTTCGCTTCGGCTTCCCGCCAACCGCGGTCATAGGCGCTGAGGCCAGTGGGCTCAGCGCTTCTTGCGGGACTTGCTCTCGAACGGATTGTCCGATGCACGATAGTGGATGCGGATCGGCACACCAGGTAGATCGAAATCGCTACGCAGTCCGTTGATCAGGTAACGCGTATAGGATTCCGGCAGCGCGTCGGGACGCGTGCACGAGATCATGAAGCCCGGCGGGCGGGCCTTCACCTGCGTCATGTATTTCAGCTTCAGGCGACGGCCGGAAACGGCCGGTGGCGGATGCTGCACCTGCTGGGATTCGAGCCAACGGTTGAGGCGCGCCGTCGAGATGCGACGGTTCCAGGTCTTGTCGGTGTCGATGATCGCCTGCATCAGGCGGTCGAGACCGTAACCGGTATGGCCGGAAATCGGAATGGCGCGAATGCCGCGCGCCTGCGGCAACAGCCGCTCGGTCTTTTCGCGCAGATCGGCAAGCACCGCCTGCCAATCTTCCACCAGATCCCATTTGTTGAAGGCGATCACGGCGGCCCGGCCTTCGCGAATGATGAGATCGACGATCTGCAGGTCCTGCTTTTCGAACGGAATGGTCGCGTCGAAGACGATCACCACCGTTTCGGCGAAGCGGATGGCGCGCAGCGCATCGGCAACCGAGAGCTTCTCCAGCTTCTCCTGCACCTTGGCCTTGCGGCGCATGCCGGCAGTATCGAACATCTTGATGGTGCGGCCGCGCCAGTCCCACTCGACCGAGATCGAATCGCGGGTAATGCCGGCTTCCGGTCCGGTCAAAAGCCGGTCTTCGCCAAGGAACCGGTTGATCAGCGTCGACTTGCCGGCATTCGGCCGGCCGACGATCGCCACGCGCAGCGGCTTGGTTTCGTCGTAGGCAGGCTCGGCCTCGTCATCCTCTTCCCCCGTCTCGCCGGTGGTCGGGCGCAGGTCGATGTCGGTCTCGGCCACATCGTCTTCCGGCGGATAGGCCCGGTCTTCGCCGATCGCAGCGATGATCGCGTCGCGCAGATCGAGCATGCCCTGGCCATGCTCGGCCGAAATCGGGCACGGGTCGCCAAGACCGAGCGTGAAGGCGTCATAGAAACCGCCGTCCGAACCACGCGCCTCGGACTTGTTGGCGACGAGCACGACCGGCTTGCCGCGCCGGCGCAGCATTTCCGCCAGCGTGTTGTCGGCCGGCGTCAGGCCCGCCTTGGCGTCAACGACGAACAGCGACAGGTCGGCCTCGTCGATCGCAGCTTCGGTCTGCGCCCACATGCGGCCCTGAAGGCTGTCGGGTGCGGATTGCTCCAGGCCGGCGGTATCGATGATGCGGAACTTGAGGTCGATGAGCTTGGCATCGCCCGGACGGCGGTCACGGGTAACACCCGGCGTATCGTCGACGAGCGCCAGCTTCTTGCCAACCAGGCGGTTGAACAAGGTGGACTTGCCGACATTGGGGCGCCCGATGATGGCGACGGTGAAACTCATGAACGTATCCGTTTCCGTCTGAAAGCGCTGCGCGTCATCAGGACACGCAGCGCTTCAACAGTTTGATAATCAACATATCCTTTCCAAAGACCGGACCCGGTCTCCAGGGATATGCGCTTAGGCTTTGCCGCTCGCGGCAATCACGTCGAGCAGCATCTGCGCCCGGCCTGCGACATTGCGCGGGCTCTGGGCGTCATCGACGATCTGTTGGAACCAGCTCTTCGCCTTGGCGATATCACCGGCCTTGTAGGCAGAAAGGCCAAGCGCCTCGCGCGCCGAGTGGCGCATATTGTTCTGCGGCACGGCCAGTTGCTCGACTTCGGCCGAAACCTGGTCATAGGTGCCGTGATCGACCAGCAGGTAGGCGGCACGCAGCCGGGCGGCATCGCGAAGCGCCTCGGGCAGGCTTGTATCCTTGCCGATATCCGAAAACGCCTTGATGGCGGCATCGATCTCGCCCTTCTCGGCCTGAAGCGTCGCCGCGCGAAGACGGGCGAGCACCGGATAGGCACCGTAGCCATCCTTCTGCAGGTTGTTCAGAGCGGCCAGCGCTTCGTCGGCCTTGTTTTCCTTGGCAAGGTTCAGCGCCTGCAGGAATTCGTCGCCGGACTTTGAAGATGCGTTGTCGCGCCAGTAGTCGTAGCCGACCTTGCCGACGGTTCCCAGAACGATCAGCACGGCGATCGCCACGATGACGCTGCCGAAACGGGCCCAGATGTTCTTCATCCGGTCCGAACGCAGTTCTTCATTCACCTCGCGGATAAAGCTGTCGTCTTGGTTCGCCATCGATTGCCCCGGCCTCTCGGCCTTCCCTGCACGCTATTAGGATTTTGCGCCTTCTACCCGATTTTGCGGCAGTTGTAAGGGGGCGTGCGTTATTTAGCCGACAACCATGGGAGAAACGCCGATCACCAGTTCGTGCAACGTCCACACAATCACCCCGTAAAGGGCGGCGCCGATCACCACGGCGATCAGGTCATAGCGGTAGGAAACAAACGCCGGATAGGTGATTTCGCCGGCGCGCCAGCGCTTCTTCATCGAAATTCGCAGGATGACCGCCCAGGCGAGGAACGTGCCGAAGAGCAGCACCGACGACGTCTCGCCATTGGCAAGCAGATGGGCGAGTGCCCAGATCTTGATCGCAAGGATCGCCGGATGTTTGGTGACCGTCCGGATCTTGCCCGGCGGAAGATAGGCGGCCACGAGACAGATGCTGGCGATCAGCATCAAGGTCAGCGCGATATGAGCGAGGAACACCGGGGGCGCGTAGAGCATGCCGGTGGAGGCACGGGCCTGATCAAAGCCATAGGCGATCAGGCCGAGGCCGACCAGCGCACAAATGCCGTGGATCGCATGCCAGGCACCGGTGCCGCTGCGGGCGATCACCGATGCGCGCAGGCCGGGCGCGAAGCTGCGAACGAGATGGATGCCCAGGAAGATCACGATACCCAATATCAGCAGCGCCATGTCGTCACCCGTCCTTCATTGTTGTTCTGTCCACTCATACCAAGTCTCGATGATGGGTTCCTATCACCGAGACTTGGTATCAGGCATAGCCGGAGTGTGTAGAAATTTCCAGACAGATCAAAGGATTGCCGCATTCCTGGATAAAGGGACCGCATACGCAAATCGTCGCAGATATCATGATCCGAACATTTATTGCCCTTTCCCTCGCCCTTGTCCCTACCCTCGCCGCCGCTGCCGAACCCACGTTCGACATGGCCACGCCGGCTGTTCCGGCGAAGGACAAGCAGCTCGTCATCGTTTCCTTCGACGGCGCACATGACAACGCGCTGTGGGAGAAGAGCCTGGCGATGGCCAAGCGCACCAATGCGCATTTCACCTACTTCCTCTCCTGCACGTTTCTGATGACACGGGCCGACGGTAAGCAGATCTACAAGCCGCCGGGGCTGAAACCGGGTCGCTCCAATGTCGGTTTTGCCCAGAGCCGCGAAGAAATCACCGCCCGCGCCGGCCACATCTGGCAGGCCCATCTCGACGGCCACGACATTGCCAGCCACGCCTGCGGCCATTTCGATGGCAAGGGCTGGACGAAGGCTGACTGGCAAAGCGAATTCTCGACATTCGACACGGCGCTACGCGATGCCTGGAAGAAGGCGGACAAGCCCGAGGCCGAGCCTGAAGGCTGGGCTGAATTTGTCCGGACCGGCATCAAGGGTTTCCGCGCACCCTACCTTTCGCTGAGCGACGGCCTGCTTCCGGCCTTGAAGGCATCCGGCTTCACCTATGACGCGAGCCTGGTGACCAAGGGGCCGGGCTGGCCGATGGAAAAGGATGGCCTGCCGCGCTTCGGCCTGCCGCTGATCCCCGAAGGACCATCCAAGCGGCCGGTCATCGGCATGGACTACAATCTGTTCGTGCGCCATTCCATGGGCGTGGAAAACAAGAAGGACGGCGCCGCCTTCGAGGCGCGCACATACGAGGCCTACAGGAAGGCCTTTGACAGGGAGTATGCCGGCGACCGGATCCCGCTGCAGCTCGGCTTCCATTTCGTCGAAATGAACGGCGGCGCCTACTGGCGCGCGCTCGACCGGCTGCTGACCGATGTCTGCACCAAGCCCGATGTCGCCTGCGTCAGCTACGCCCAGGCGCTGCCGATGATCGACGAGGCAAAGAAGAAGGCGGATCGCTCCGCCTTCTGATTGTTTCGCATTTGGCCCGGCTCAGGCCAGTTCTTCGTCGCCACCGACGGCGATGAACTTCTGCTCGATTTCCGGCAGGGGCTCATCGTCGATTGCCGCTTCGAAGGCGCGCAGACGCTTGTAGATCGACAGAAGCTCGACAATGGTCGGCCAGGACGAAACGAGGTACTGAAACGACGACGTCACCTGCCCGAAAGCGCCCGAGATCTGGTTCAACGCGCCGAGCGAGATCTTGCCGGCGATGATCGACGGCGCCAGGATCAGCAACGAAAAGATGTTGTTGATCTGCAAATAGAAGATGCGGGCGATGTTGAAGTAGAGATAGTGGAAATAGAGTCGGAAATAATTCCGACGAACGTTGTCGAAGAGATCGGCAACGGTCGGAGGCTGAGCGCGGTCGGCGTGATCCTCGCCATAGACCAACTCCTTGCGAAAGGCCGCCTCGACACGCTGATTGCGGAACTCGAGACCCGGCAGCTTGATACCGACGACCGCCAGAAACACCGTGCCGAACAACGACCAGAGCACGGCGGCGGTGACGAGCGGATAGGGAATGGCGCCGACAATCGGCAGTTCGGTCACGTTCTCCGAAAGGCGGATCAACACCGGCGTGAAGGCAATCAACGTCATGACGCTGTCGATCAGGCTGACGCCGAGTCCCTCGACCGTCGTGGAAAAGCGCATCGTGTCTTCCTGCACACGCTGCGAAGCACCTTCGATATGGCGAAGCTTGCCCCAATGGGCCATGTAGTATTCGTTCATCGCCGTGCGCCAGCGGAAGATGTAGTGGCTGACGAAGAAGCGCGTCATGACGGCGACTGCCACTGCGACAAGCGCAATGCCGAGGAAGACAGCAATCTGGCCGTAGAACTCGTCTGCCGTAACCACCTTGGACTTCGAAACGGCCGCCTGGATCAGATCCCAAAACGGCCCGTACCAATTGTTGATCGCCACGCTCACCTGCACCTGGAAATAGGTGACGAAGAGGATGAGTGCCGAGCCAAGAATCGACCAGTTCTGCCAGCGATGCGGCGAGTAGACGTACCAGAATGCCGCGAACAGGCCGACGACCAGCCCGAAGTAGAGATAGAACCAAACGAAGGCGGGCGACCAGAAGGCGGAGATGCCGACGATCGGCGGCGCATCCGAGGGCAAGGGTGGCATACCGAAGACGGCGCCCAGATGCTCGCCTTCGCCGTACCAGAAGGCAATGGCGACCAGCGACCAGACGACGAAGGAAATGAAAAAGAGCTTCGGCTTCGGGAAGAAGGATAGGAACAACGTACGGCACTCTCGTTTCGGGGGAGGAGAACAACTCGCCTCCCGAAGCGCCGAAACTAGGGCAAAGCGCCGTCATCAACAATCCAGTAATACAAACGTTACTGTTATTTCATGCACGCCGAAGACGCGCCGGGCGGACGAGCTTTACCATGGCGGGCGGTGGCGGTCAGGACTTCAACGCTGCGGAAATCCGCTTCAACTCGATGACGATGACGCCGCCGCAGAGGAAGAGCACCGCCGCAGCAATCAAGGTCGGCGCTGCAAAGCTGCCGGTGCGCTCCGCAAGCCAGCCGGCAACCAGAGGGCCGACGATCTGGCCGATGCCGAAGGCGGCGGTCATCAGCGCAAGCGCACGACGCGGACTTTCCGGCGCGAGTTGCCGGCCGATCTGCAGGCCATAGGCGGTGATCATCATGAAGGTTGCGCCGAGCATCAGACCGCCGGCGAGCGGCGCATAGGGCAAGGGAAGGCTGACCGTCAACACGAGGCCCACGGCCTCGACCAGCAGGCCGATCGCATAGACGCCGGCAAGGCCGAAACGCGGCACGGCGAAACGCCAGAAGTAAATGGAGAGCGCAGCACTCAAGCCCGTCAACAGCCAGGCGAGAAACTCGATGCTGTGGCCGCCACTTGGGTCGCGCGCCATGGCGACGAGGAAGGTGGCGGTGATGACGTAGCCGAAACCGAATAGCGCATAGGTGAACGTCATCACCGTCAACGGTCGCGTCCAGCGAAGCGGCTTCTCCCGCACCGCGCCCGCGCCGGAAACGGGAGTGCCCGGCAGCAGGGCCGCGACCAGCACGGTACCTATCAGGCCGACGAGCGCACCGGTGAACCAGTCGCTTTGCGACATGGAAAGCCCGGCGTGACCGGCCAGCGGGTTCGCCCAGACGCAGAGCGACGAGAGCGCGATACCAAGGCCGACGCCGCCGAAATGCATCGCCGGCACCTGTTCGGAGCGCGCGAGCAGGCCATGGCCGAGCACGATGCCGGAAATGAAAATCATGGCGAAGGCGCTGGCGAGACCGGCCAGAAAGCGGATGAGCGCCAGCACGGCGACGGAGGAGGACAGGCCCATCGCCGCAAGCAACAGCGTCGTGGCAACGAGCGCCGAAAGGCCGATCCGGCGTTCATGTCCATGCGCCCAGCCGTAGGCGGCGAGGATGGCGCCGGCGAGATAGCCAACGAAATTGGCCGAGGCGATGAGGCCGGCATCGCCAGGCGACAGGCCGAGATCGGTCATCATCGCCGGCAGGATCGGCGTGTAGGAGAAACGACCGAAGCCCATGGCGACGGCCATGGCGATGGCGCCGGCGGTCGCCGTGGCAGCGATGTTGGTCTGAAGCGGTCTGTCGAGCGTGGTCATATCGGTTTATTGCACCGCAACACGGGAGACCACAAACGACTAAAATTGAAGGTCCTATTGAAGAAATCGAACGATTGCCCGTGAGCCCGGGTGAGGCGGAAAACCGCACGCACCCGGATCCGCTAGTCTCCTACCACGAAATCGTTTCGAGTAATCTGAAACGCGAAGGGTGACTGCGCAAAAGGTCCGTTTTTCTTAAAGTCTTCGTCGAACTGCATCTGCCATTTTTTGAAGAAACCAGCGCCAAGGGCCGCCTCTACCTTGCCCTTCGTAGCTGGCTCGTCAGTCACCGACAGGGTGACCGTCTTCAGACGAACACCGGGGCCGAACGCGAGATTGAGGTGATCAGGATGGACTTCCTGAAGGCTCTCGGGGTTGGCTGGGTCATCAATCGTCGCGAACACCGGATAGGTGTGCCGAGGGAGCTCGCGCACTGGACGACCCGCCGCCAAGCTGTCTAGGGATCGCCGGATTTCCTCGCGCCCATAGTCCTTCAATGGCGGATCCGCCAAGGTGAAAAAAGCCGTTCCTGGAGCATAGCCCTTCAATAGGGCGAACAAGTACCGCCCCGGAGCCACTTCCAGCACCAGAGCTTCGCCCTCAAGGGTTCCGGCACCACCCCCTCCACCGGAGTCGCCAATCTTGAACCACTTTGGCGGCATCTCCCACTCCGCGACCGTAACAGCGCTTGCTGTGATCTCGCCACTGGGTGTTTCGACAGTGACCGTGAGCTTCTGATGCCACTCCCAATCCCGGAAACCAAACATGTCGCAGCCTGGCAGAACCGCCAGGAGGGTAAACAGCAGTATCAGCGATGCAGGTCTCATTCGTTTCATTCGGGCCCGATTCTTGCCCGTCAGCCGGGCAACGTCACCACCAGCGGCCCGCCGCGCGTCACCACGACCGTGTGCTCGTACTGCACGGTCGGTGCCCGCGGTTCGCTGTAGAGCGTCCAGTCGTCCTTGTCGCCGCTCTCGGCCCAGTCCGCTCCCATCGAGAGGAAAGGCTCGACGGTAAAGACCATGCCGTCGGTCATGCGCCGCCGTTCGCTCGGATCCGGCCAGGTCGCGATCTCTTTCGGCTCCTCGTGCAACGAGCGGCCGATGCCGTGGCTGGCAAGATTGGTGACCAGCGAATAGCGGTTCTTGCGGGCAAAATCGCCGATGGCATTGCCGATCGCGGCAAGCGACTGGTCGGGACGCACCTGCTTGAGGCCGACCCACATCGCCCGCTTGCCGTCGCGGCAGAGCCGGTCGATCGCGGCCGTCACCGGCGGCACCGGAAAGGAAGCGCCGGTATCGGCGAAAATGCCGTCCTTTTCAGCCGAAACGTCGATATTCACGAGATCGCCGGCGAGGATGATGCGGCTGCCGGGAATGCCGTGGGCGATTTCCTCGTTGACGCTGATGCAGGTGGCACCGGGAAACTGGTAGCAGAGTTCCGGCGCGGACCGCGCGCCGGCATCTTCCAGCACCTTGCGGCCGATGGCGTCCAACTCGGCCGTCGTGATGCCGGGTTCGAGTGCCTCGCCCATCGCCTGCAGTGCATTGGCACAGATGCGGCCGATTTCCTTCAGCCGCAGCAAATCTTCTTCGTTGTTGAGGGTCATCCGTGTCTCGCTTTCGCGCTCACACATAGCCTGCCGGCGCCGGTTTTTCCAGCGCCGACAGTCGATCCATGGCGGGTCGGCGATGGCTCAGGCCGAAACGGCCAGTCCGGCCCGTTCCTCCGCCAGCGCCTTGCGCACCAGCGGCGCCACCCTGGTGCCGTAGAGTTCGATGCCGCGCATGATCTGCGCATGCGGCATCGGGCCGATCGCCATCTGCAGCAGGAAGCGGTCGTTGCGGAAGAGTTTCCAGTTCTCGACGATCTTCTCGGCCACCGTTTCGGGATCACCGAGGAAGAGGTTGCCGGTTGGGCTGCGCGCCTGGTCGAAATGCGCCCGGTTCGTCGGCCCCCAGCCGCGCTCGCGGCCGATGCGGTTCATCACCTCCGCCTGCGGGCCATAAAACTGGTCGGCGGCAAGGTCGGTCGTATCGGCGATGAAGCCGTGAACGTTGATGCTGGTCTTTAGCTTCGCCGGATCCTGGCCGGCGCGACGGGCAGCCTCGCGATAGAGGTCGAACAGTGGCGCGAACCGGCGCGGCTCGCCGCCGATGATGGCGAGGGCCACCGGCAGCCCGAGGGCACCGGCACGGGCAACCGACTGCGGTGTACCGCCGACGGCAATCCACAACGGCAGCATCTCCTGCAGCGGACGCGGATAGACGCCACGATCGCTGATATCAGGGCGCATCTCGCCCGCCCAGGAAACCTTCTCCGTTTCGCGTAGTGCCATCAGCAGGTCGAGCTTTTCGGCAAAGAGCTGATCGTAGTCGTCGAGCGACTGGCCGAAGAGCGGGAAGGACTCGATGAACGAGCCGCGACCGGCCATGATTTCGGCCCGGCCGTTGGAGATGAGGTCGAGCGTCGAGAACTGCTGGAACACCCGCACCGGATCGTCTGAACTCAGCACGGTAACGGCACTGGTCAGCCTGATAGTTTTCGTCCTGGCAGCGGCTGCGGCGAGGATCACGGCCGGCGCCGAAGCCGCGTAGTCCGGGCGGTGATGTTCGCCGAGGCCGAAGACATCGAGGCCGACCTGATCGGCCAGCTCGATCTCTTCAAGCAGATTGGCAAGCCGCCGCTGGCCTTCCCGGCCCTCGTCGGCAGCGTTCGGATCGACATCCGCAAATGTGTAAAGCCCGAGTTCCATGGTGCCCATCCTGTCGTTATCTTACCGACAGATAGTTGGCGCGAGCGAAAGCAGCAAATGCGCGTCCGGGAAACACAGTGTTTCCCGGATGGTGCCGAACGGTGCCGCGATCGGGCCGAGGGTCAGGGTCTAGGTCAGCGTGCGCTTGACCGCACTGCGCCACCCCTTGAGCTTGGTCTTGCGCGTCGCCTCGTCCATTGCGGGCTCGAAACGGCGATCGCGGGCCCAGGACTTGGCAAAGTCCTCCTGTTTCGGCCAGACGCCGGCGCGGCTGCCGGCGAGCCAGGCAACGCCGAGCGCCGTCGTCTCAAGGATGATGGGCCGGTCGACCGGCGCGTCGAGCAGGTCGGAAAGCCGCTGCATCGTCCAGTCCGACGCGACCATGCCGCCATCGACGCGCAGCACCGTTTCCTTGCCGTCACTGCGCCAGTCCTTGTGCATGGCTTCGAGCAGATCGCGCGTCTGGTAGCAGACCGCCTCGAGCGCAGCACGCGCGAACTCGGCGGGCCCGGTGTTGCGGGTCATGCCGAAGATCGCGCCGCGGGCGTCCGGATCCCAGTGCGGCGCACCGAGGCCGGTGAAGGCCGGAACCAGATAGATCTCCTGCGACGGATCGGCACTTTCGGCAAGCGTGCCGGTGTCGGGCGCCGCCTTGATCACCTTCAGGCCATCGCGCAGCCACTGCACCGCCGCGCCGGCAACGAAGATCGAGCCTTCGAGCGCATAGGTGGTTTCGCCATCCAGCCGATAGGCAATGGTTGTGAGCAGCCGGTTCTTAGACCGCACCATGTCGTTGCCGGTGTTGAGCAACGCGAAGCAGCCGGTGCCGTAGGTCGATTTCAACATGCCCGGCTTGAAACAGGCCTGGCCGATGGTGGCGGCCTGCTGGTCGCCGGCAACGCCGAGGATCGGGATCGCAGCACCAAAGAGCGCCTTATCGGTGACGCCGAAATCGGCGGCGCAGTCCTTCACCTCCGGCAGCATGGCGCGGGGAACCCGCAGGATGTCGAGCAACTCGTCATCCCAGGCATTGTCGGCGATGTTGTAGATCAGCGTGCGCGAGGCGTTGGTCGCATCGGTGACGAAGGACTGTCCGCCCGTCAGCCGCCAGATCAGGAACGTATCGATCGTGCCGAAGCAGAGTTCGCCCTTGGCGGCTCTGGCCTGGGCGCCCTTTACGTTCGACAGCAGCCAGTTGAGCTTGGTGCCGGAGAAATAGGGGTCGAGCAGCAAGCCGGTCTTCTTGGTGAAGGTCTTCTCCAGCCCCTGCTTCTTCAGCTTGTCGCAATAGGCCGCGGTGCGGCGGTCCTGCCAAACGATGGCGTTGTGGATGGGCTTGCCGGTTTCGCGATCCCAGACGACGACGGTCTCGCGCTGGTTGGTGATGCCGATGCCGGCGATATCGGTTGCCGAGATCCCGGCCTTGCTGATCGCTTCCTTGACGGTGAAAACGACCGTATTCCAGATCTCTTCCGGATCGTGCTCGACCCAGCCGGATTTCGGGAAGTGCTGCTTGAATTCCTTCTGGCCGGCGCCTGCCACCTGCTGCTTGCCGTCGAAGACGATCGCCCGGCTCGACGTCGTGCCCTGATCGATCGCGAGAATATATCCGCCCATATGCCCCTCCCCGGCCTGCATCACGTGTTTCGACGCCCTTCCCAAAGGGCGTAGCGTCCATTTCGAAAAACTTCAATACGATGACAAAACGAATGTCAAACGAAAACAAAACGCAAGAAATCGCGGCGAAGCCTCCGACCGCAACTCTGCGTCGGCGGCCTGAAAAACACAATTGTCACATCAGCGGTTTTACGCGTAGGTTGACGCTGTTGCGTCGCAAAAACCGGGCAAGATTAAGCGACGCTGCAAAGGGAGAGATCAGCAATGACGAGAACTGCGGTCATCACCGGTTCGACGAGCGGCATCGGCCTTGCCATTGCCAAGGCCTTCGCCAAGGGCGGCGCCAACATCGTCTTGAACGGCTTCGGCGCACCGGACGAAATCAAGGCCGCGACGGACGAAGTCGGCGCGCTCACTGCCGGAACGGTCATCTATCACCCGGCCGACATGACGAAGCCGGACGAGATCGCCGATCTGATGGCGACGGCTGAAAAGCGTTTCGGCAGCGTCGACATCCTAGTCAACAATGCCGGCGTTCAATATGTCGAGAAGGTCGAGGATTTCCCGGTCGAGCAATGGGACCGGATCATCGCCATCAACCTCTCCTCCTCTTTCCATACCATTCGCGCCGCCCTTCCCGGCATGAAGGCGAAGGGCTGGGGCCGCATCGTCAACATCGCCTCGGCGCACGGGCTCGTCGCCTCGCCGTTCAAATCCGCCTATGTCGCTGCCAAGCATGGCATCATGGGGCTGACGAAGACCGTCGCGCTCGAAGTTGCGGAAAACGGCATCACCGCCAACTCGATCTGCCCGGGCTATGTGCTGACCCCGCTCGTCGAAAAGCAGATCCCGGATCAGGCCCGCACCCGCGGCATCACCGAAGAACAGGTGATCAACGACGTGATGCTCAAGGGCCAGCCGACCAAGAAGTTCATCACGGTCGAACAGGTGGCGTCATTGGCCGTCTACCTCGCCGGCGACGATGCGGCGCAGATCACAGGCACGCATGTTTCGATGGACGGCGGCTGGACGGCGCAATAGCGCGCGTCCGTCCATTGAGACAAGGCGGCAGACGCCCTAACTCTATGAAAATGCGCATGGTCCGCTGCCGGGAACGATTCCGGTTTTTGCGGCCATGCATCAGCAGGAATGAATGGCATGCCCAAGCATAGGGAACGCAAGGACGACGACAGCATTCGCTTCATCCTCAATGACAGCGAGGTCGCGCTTTCCGACGTGGCGCCGACCGCGACCCTGCTCGACTATCTCAGGCTCGAACGCCGGCTGACAGGAACCAAGGAAGGCTGCGCCGAGGGCGATTGCGGTGCCTGCACCGTGCTCGTCGGCCGCCTTGCGGGCGACGCGCTGGTCTACGAAAGCGTCAATGCCTGCATCCGCTTCGTCGGATCGTTGCATGCGACCCATGTGGTGACCGTCGAACATCTCGCGGCAAGGGACGGAACGCTGCATCCGGTGCAGCAGGCAATGGTCGATTTCCATGGCTCACAATGCGGCTTCTGCACCCCCGGCTTCGTCATGTCGCTTTATGGCCTCTGGCTTTCGAACGATGATCCGAGCCGCGCCGACATCGAAAAGGCGCTGCAAGGCAACCTCTGTCGCTGCACCGGCTACGAGCCGATCGTAAAAGCGGCCGAGGCCGCCGCAAGCGCGCGACCATCTGCCATCTTCGATCCGATCACGGCTGCGCGCGAGGCGACCATTGCCCGCCTCAGGGCGCTGCAACCCGAGAAAACGATCACGATCCGCCATGGTGAAAGCTGTCTGATCGTGCCGGCGGATGCTGCCGGCCTCGCGGCGGCTCTTGCCGAACACACGGGCGCGACCGTGGTTGCCGGCGCGACCGATGTCGGCCTCTGGGTCACCAAGCAGATGCTGCCGATCGATCCCGTCATCTTCATCAACGGTATCACGGAGCTGCAGCGCATCGAGGAAAGCGGTGCCGGCCTGACCATTGGCGCCGGCGTCAGCTACACCGCCGCCTTTGCAGCGCTCAGCAAGGCCTATCCGGCCTTCGGCCGGTTGATCGATCGCATCGGCGGCGAACAGGTGCGCAATATGGGCACGATCGGCGGCAACATCGCCAACGGTTCGCCGATCGGCGATAGTCCGCCGCCCCTGATCGTGCTTGGGGCAACCGTCACGCTGCGATCGACGGAAGGCAGCCGTACGCTGCCGCTGGAGGATTTCTTCATCGCCTATGGCAAGCAGGACCGCAAAGCCGACGAGTTCGTCGAGAGCATCTTCGTACCCAGGCTGCCGGCGGATGAGCTGTTTGCGGCCTACAAGATCTCCAAGCGCCGCGACGAGGACATTTCCGCATTGCTCGGCGCCTTCCGCATTTCCCTCGACGGCAACAGGGTGAAGACCGCCCGCATCGCCTTCGGCGGCATGGCCGGCACGCCGAAGCGCGCCGCAACCGTGGAAGCAGCACTCATCGGCAAGCCCTGGACCGAGGAAACGGTGCGCGCCGCTCAAGCAGCCTTCGAAGCGGACTACCAGCCCTTGAGCGATTGGCGCGCCACCAGCACCTATCGCATGCTGGCTGCAAAAAACCTGTTGATGCGTTTCCTGCTCGAAAGCGGCGGTCAGCCGGCGGAGCTCGTGCGCTATGCGGCGGGAGAGAGGTGATCATGGACAAGTCGACCTTCGAGGAACGCAAGGCGATCAGCGGCCAGATGCATTCTCACCAGCGCCATGACAGTGCCCACAAGCACGTGGCCGGCACCGCCGATTATATCGACGACATGCCGGAACCAGCGGGCACCCTGCACGGCGCGCTGGGGATGACCGATCGTGCCCATGCCGAAATCACCGAGATGGATCTCTCGGCTGTCGCCGCAGCGCCCGGCGTCGTCTGCGTGCTGACCGCCAGGGACATGCCCCATTCCAACGACATCAGCCCCAGCCACCTGCATGACGAACCGGTGCTTGCCGACGGCATCGTGCAGTTCCACGGCCAGCCGGCCTTTGCCGTCATCGCCGAGACGCGCGACATCGCCCGCCGTGCTGCCCGGCTGGCAAAGATCAGCTATCGCGACCTGCCGCATTTTACCGACATCACCGATGCCGTCGCCCATGGCGGCGAACTCGTCACCCAGCCCCTCTCCCTGCAGCGCGGCGATGCCGATGCCGAACTGGAGAAGGCGCCGCGGCGGCTGAAGGGCCGGATGCGCGTCGGCGGCCAGGAGCATTTTTACCTCGAAGGCCACATCGCCCTTGCCATTCCCGGCGAGGACGACGAGGTCACCGTCTGGTCGTCCACCCAGCACCCGAGCGAAATCCAGCACATGGTCTCGCACGTGCTCGGCGTTCCCTCCAATGCAGTCACCGTCAATGTGCGCCGCATGGGCGGCGGCTTCGGCGGCAAGGAAACGCAGGGCAACCAGTTCGCGGCCCTTGCGGCCGTGGCGGCCAAGAAGCTCGGCCGCGCCGTCAAGTTTCGCCCGGACCGCGACGAGGACATGACGGCCACCGGCAAGCGTCACGATTTCCTCGTCGACTACGATGTCGGCTTCGACGAAGACGGCCGCATCCGCGCCGTTCACGCCAACTATGCAGCGCGCTGCGGCTACTCCTCCGATCTCTCCGGACCGGTGACCGACCGCGCGCTGTTCCACGCGGACAGCTCCTATTTCTCCCCGCATGTGAAGCTGACGTCGCAGCCGCTGAAGACGAACACCGTCTCCAACACCGCCTATCGCGGCTTCGGCGGCCCGCAGGGCATGGTCGGCGGCGAGCGCATGATCGAGGAGATCGCCTACGCACTCGGCAAGGATCCGCTCGAAATCCGCAAACTCAATTTCTATGGCGAGAAGGGTTCGGGCCGCGACATCACCCCCTACCACCAGCATGTCGAAGACAACATCATCGCGCGCATCGTCGCCGAGCTCGAAGAAAGTGCCGACTATCAGGCACGCCGCGAGGCGATCCTCGACTTCAATCGCAATAGCCGCATCATTCGCAAGGGCATTGCGCTGACGCCGGTAAAGTTCGGCATCTCCTTCACCATGACCGCGTTCAACCAGGCGGGCGCGCTGGTGCACATCTACCAGGATGGCTCGATCCACCTGAACCATGGCGGCACCGAGATGGGCCAGGGCCTCTATGTGAAGGTCGCTCAGGTGATCGCCGACAGCTTCCAGGTCGATCTCGACCGGGTCCGCATCACGGCGACCACGACCGGCAAGGTCCCGAACACCTCGGCAACGGCCGCGTCCTCGGGCTCGGACCTCAACGGCATGGCCGCCTTCGATGCGGCGCGACAGATCAAGGAGCGGCTCGTCGCCTTTGCAGCTGAGCGCTGGCAGACGACCGCCGAGAACGTCACCTTCGTTCCCGATCATGTGAAGATCGGCGAGGAACTGGTGCCCTTCCCCGAATTCATCAAGCTCGCCTATATGGCGCGCGTGCAGCTTTCGGCCGCCGGCTTCTACAAGACGCCGAAGATCCATTGGGACCGCGCGACCGGCCGGGGAACGCCCTTCTACTACTTCGCCTATGGCGCCGCGGTGTCGGAAGTGTCGATCGACACGCTGACCGGCGAATACATGGTCGACCGCGTCGACGTGCTGCACGATGTCGGCCGCTCGCTCAATCCGGCAATCGACCTTGGCCAGATCGAAGGCGGCTTCGTCCAGGGCATGGGCTGGCTGACGACCGAGGAACTGTGGTGGGACGACAAGGGCCGGCTGCGCACCCATGCGCCCTCGACCTACAAGATCCCGCTCGCCTCCGACCGGCCGAAGATCTTCAACGTCAAACTGGCCGAGTGGTCGGAAAATGCGGAAAGGACCATCGGGCGGTCCAAGGCCGTGGGCGAGCCGCCCTTCATGCTGCCGATCTCGGTGCTCGAGGCGCTGTCGATGGCAGTCGCGAGCGTTGCCGATTACCGCGAATGCCCGCGTCTTGATACACCGGCGACGCCGGAGCGTGTGCTGATGGCCGTCGAACGCCTTCGGCAATCCTGACGACCAACCTTTTGGGTGGTGACGGCGTCGCGCATCCTGTTTGCTGCGCGACGCTCTGGACGAGCCCGGTCAGATCCGGGGGAGCTCATCGCAGTCGAAGAGCCGGTGAGCGTCGGAATTCGCCTCGGCATCGTCGCCATAGGGACCGCGGCCATCCATGAAACCCATGTCTCTCTTGATATGGTCGGACAGCGCTTTGACATCGAGGACCGGCTTGGCGGCAACGGCGCCGCGAAACAGGGTGGACGCGAGCCGCACGACCGTATCCAGCGAAAGAAGCGGTTTTCTTTCAGTATGTTCGAGAACGTCGCAAGTCATTTTGAGCACCTGTTCGTCTTGGGAAGTTGACTTGCAGGATGCCGTGGACGAGGATTGAAATCCAATCGAACATCCGTCTGCATGCATCAAGAGAACTTATCCATGAAGATGTCCAAGCAGTTTCCGTTGAATGCGCTCCGGGTCTTCGAAGCCGTGGCCCGCCTCGGCAGTTTCACCAAGGCCGGCGAAGAGCTGGGCATGACCCAGACCGCTGTCAGCTATCAGATCAAGCTGATCGAGGAGAATGTCGGCGAACCGCTGTTCCTGCGCCGACCGCGCCAGATCGCGCTCACCGATGTCGGCCAGCGGCTGGCGCCGCGGGTCACCGAAGCCTTCGAGATGTTGCAGGAGGCCGTCTCCTCGGCGCGCGGTGACATCGACAGCGCGCTTCTGATCAGCTCGACGCCGACCTTCGCCTCGCAATGGCTCGCCCGCAACATCGGCTCGTTTCAGCTCGCCCATCCCACCATCGCCGTGCGGCTGAGCACCAACGACAAGATCATCGATTTTGCCAGCGAACCCGCGGATCTGGCGATCCGCTCCGGTGCCGGCGTCTGGCCGGGACTCGACAGCCACCCGCTGATGCGCGTCGAGTTCAGCCCGATGCTGAGCCCGACGCTCGCCGAAACCGTCGGCGGGATACGCGAACCGCGCGATCTCCTGAAACTGCGGATCATCGACGCGGGCGATCCCTGGTGGCGGATCTGGTTTTCCGCTGCCGGCGTCGACGATCCGGACCTCGAGGGTCGCCCGACGAGCCGGCTCGGCGCACAATCCTTCGAGGCGCGCGCCGCCGTTGCCGGCCAGGGCGTGGCCATCCTGACGCCGGAATTCTACGGCGACGACGTGGCGCTCGGCCGGCTCTACCAGCCTTTCGACCTGCGCTGCAGCGACGGCTGCGACTATTGGCTGGCCTATCCCCATGCGCGCCGCAACACGCCGAAGATCCGCATCTTCCGCGACTGGATCCTCGGCGAGCTCTGCCCCTCGGTGCAGTTCGGGGCCGATTGGGAAGAAAAGCGCAAGGCCGCATTCACCGGCTAAGTGTAACCCATTAGAATCGATCAGGTTTATCGCCAGGGCGATTTCATCCTTGAAATCGTCCCGCCCCCTTCCCCAACCCCCGGTTTTTGCGCAAGGTGCGCTGACGGAGAGAATAAAGGGGACCTGAATGTACGAGTTCGCCATCGCCTGGGAATGGCTGGCCTTCGCCGTCCGCTGGCTGCATGTCATCACTGCCATCGCCTGGATCGGCTCATCCTTCTATTTCATCGCGCTCGACCTCGGCCTGGTGAAGCGCGATCACCTGCCGGCCGGTGCCTATGGCGAGGAATGGCAGGTGCATGGCGGCGGCTTCTATCACATCCAGAAATATCTGGTCGCCCCCGCCTCGATGCCGGAGCACCTGACCTGGTTCAAATGGGAATCCTACATGACGTGGCTTTCGGGCTTCGCCATGCTCTGTCTCGTCTATTACGGCGGCGCCGATCTTTTCCTGATCGACCGCCACGTGCTCGATATCTCGGCGACCACGGCAATCCTGATCTCACTTGGCTCACTCGGCATAGGTTGGATCTTCTATGACCTGCTCTGCAAGTCGCCGATCGGCAAGAACACCTGGGGCCTGATGGCGCTTCTCTATGTGGCGTTGGTGATCATGGCTTGGGGCTATACGCAGGTCTTCACCGGCCGCGCCGCCTTCCTGCATCTCGGCGCCTTCACTGCGACCATCATGTCGGCCAACGTCTTCCTCCTCATCATCCCCAACCAGAAGATCGTCGTCGCCGACCTGATCGCCGGCCGCACGCCCGATCCCAAGCTCGGCGCCCAGGCCAAGCAGCGCTCGCTGCACAACAACTACCTGACCCTGCCGGTCATCTTCTTCATGCTGTCGAACCACTACCCGCTGGCCTTTGCCACCGCCTTCAACTGGATCATCGCGGCACTGGTGTTCCTGATGGGCGTCACCATCCGGCACTGGTTCAACACGACGCATGCCCGCAAGGGCAAGCCCACCTGGACCTGGCTTGTCACCGTCCTCCTCTTCTTCCTGATCATGTGGCTTTCGACCGTGCCGAAGGTTCTGACGGGCGAAGAAAAGGCCGAGGTCGCGCCGGTCTTTGCCCGGTTTGCTGAGAATGCCCACTTCCCCGCCGTCAAGGACGCGATCTCGACCCGCTGTTCCATGTGTCATGCGGCCGAACCGGTCTATGAGGGCATCACCCGGCCGCCCAATGGCGTGGTGTTGGAAAGCGACCGGGAGATTGCCGCCCGCGCTCGCGAAATCTATATCCAGGCGGGGCGCAGCCATGCCATGCCGCCCGGCAACATAACTGATATGACGACGGACGAGCGCCAGTTGCTGACAGCCTGGTTCGAAAGCGCCGTCGAGGAAGGCAAGACACAATGACATCGACGCTCATCCGCGGCCGCCTGCTGAGCTTCCATCGCGCGCCCGAAAACATCGACGACAGCGCTGCCTATGCCTACGAGGCCGATGGCGCGCTGCTGGTCGAGGGCGGGCAGATCAAGGCGTCGGGCGCCTATGCGACCGTCGGGGCCGAAGCCCCGGATGATATCGTCGAGATCGATCACCGTCCGCATCTGATCGTGCCGGGTTTCATCGACACCCATCTGCATTTTCCGCAGATGCAGGTGATGGCGTCCTACGCCGCCAATCTGCTCGAATGGCTGAACACCTACACCTTCCCGGAGGAATGCCGCTTCGTCGAGACCGCCCATGCCGAGCGCATTGCCAGCCGCTTCTTCGACGAAATGGTTCGCCACGGAACGACCACAGCGGCTGCCTATTGCTCGGTGCACAAGGCATCCGCCGACGCCTTCTTCGCCGAGGCGCTGCGCCGCGACATGCGCATGATCGCCGGCAAGGTGATGATGGATCGCAATGCCCCGCAGGGCCTGCTCGACACGCCGCAGATGGGCTACGACGAGACGCGCGCGGTGATCCGTGAGTGGCACGGCAAGGGCCGCAACCACGTGGCCATCACCCCGCGCTTTGCCATCACCTCGACGCCGGAGCAGATGGACGTCGCCAAGTCGCTCGTGCACGAATTCCCCGATCTGCACGTCCAGACGCATCTCTCCGAAAACCGCGACGAGATCGCCTTTACCTGCGAGCTTTATCCGGAAGCCAAGGACTACACCGACGTTTACGCCCGCTACGGCCTGCTCGGGCCGAAAAGCCTGTTCGGCCACTGCATCCATCTCTCCGAGCGCGAGGCGGATGTGATGAGCGAGACGGGATCGGTCGCGGTCTTCTGCCCCACATCCAACCTCTTTCTCGGCTCGGGCCTGTTCCCCTTGCGGGCGCTCAACCGGCGGGAAAAGCCGGTGCGCACCTCGGTTGCCTCTGATATCGGCGGCGGCACCAGCTATTCCATGCTGAAGACGCTCGACGAGGCCTACAAGATCCTGCAACTGCAGGGCGAGCGGCTGAACCCGTTCGACAGCTTCTTCATGATGACCCGCGGCAATGCCGAGGCGCTGTCGTTGGTCGACAAGATCGGCACGCTTGAGCCGAGCACCGACGCCGACTTCATCGTGCTTGACATGGCGGCAACGCCGGCGATGGCGTTGCGCGCCGAAGTGGTCAATTCGCTCGCCGACGAGCTTTTCCTGCTGCAGACCATGGGCGACGACCGCTCGATCGTCGAGACCTATGTGGCGGGAAAACCGGCCAAGTCGGCGCTCGTTGCGGGCTGATTCGTAAGCCTAAAGCAAAGAGGTCAAAAAAATTGACCTCTTTGCTCCAGCGCTATTAACAAGCCTCCGGCAAACATGGTAAGGGCTCTGAAGTCATTCCTGGAGCAGGCGTGCGCGGCTTTCACCGGCATCCCGCTCTGACCTGTGTTTCAGATGAAGGCCGTTTCCATGACGCAAATCCTCGAAATCAGCGACCTCAAGGCCCTCGCCAAGCGCCGCGTACCGAAGCTTTTCTTCGATTACGCCGACAGCGGCGCCTGGACCGAGGGCACCTATCGCGCCAACGAGGAAGACTTCGCCAAGGTGAAGCTGCGCCAGCGGGTGTTGGTCGACATGACCAACCGCTCGCTGGAAACGACCATGATCGGCCAGAAGGTGTCGATGCCGGTGGCGCTGGCACCGACGGGCCTCACCGGCATGCAGCACGCCGACGGCGAGATGCTGGCGGCGCAGGCGGCAGAAGCCTTCGGCGTTCCCTTCACGCTGTCGACCATGAGCATCTGCTCGATCGAGGACGTCGCCTCGGTCACGACCAAACCCTTCTGGTTCCAGCTCTATGTCATGCGCGAGCGCGAATTCGTGCTGAACCTGATCGACCGGGCAAAGGCGGCCAAATGCTCGGCACTGGTGCTGACGCTCGACCTGCAGATCCTCGGCCAGCGCCACAAGGACCTGCGCAACAACCTGTCGGCGCCGCCGAAGCTGACCCCCAAACATCTCTGGCAGATGGCGACACGTCCCGGCTGGTGCATGAAGATGCTCGGCACCAACCGCCGCACCTTCCGCAACATCGTCGGCCACGCCAAGAGCGTCACCGACCTCTCCTCGCTCGGCGCCTGGACGGCGGAACAGTTCGACCCGCAGCTTTCCTGGAAGGACGTCGAATGGATCAAGGAGCGCTGGGGCGGTCCGCTGATCCTGAAGGGCATTCTCGATCCGGAAGACGCCAAGATGGCGGCTGCGACCGGCGCCGACGCGATCATCGTCTCCAACCATGGCGGCCGCCAGCTCGATGGTGCCCATTCCTCGATCAGCATGCTGCCGCGCATCGTCGATGCCGTCGGCCACCAGATCGAGGTGCATCTCGACGGCGGCATCCGCTCGGGTCAGGACGTGCTGAAGGCCGTCGCCATGGGCGCCAAGGGCACCTATATCGGCCGCCCCTTCCTCTATGGTCTCGGTGCCATGGGCAAGGAAGGCGTGACCAAGGCGCTGGAAATCATCCGCAAGGAGATGGACATCACCATGGCGCTTTGCGGCAAGCGCGATATCAACGACGTCAACCGCGACATTCTTGCGGATTGACGCATCGACCCTACGTCTGCGCTCCATGGAGGCGGTTCTCGGGACCGGCTTCAAGGAGCGCCGCGCGTCAAATATGGCGCGCTCAAGACGCTGCAACGCGCTAAGTTTGCTCAAAAGTTCCGGCGGTTCAACGCCGGTCAAGGACGCCCCCGCTGTCACCGTCATGCTCGGGCTTGACCCGAGCATCCACCACCCTCAAGCCGTTACGCGTCCGGCGCAGGACTGGATCCTCGGGTCAAGCCCGAGGATGACGGGAGGAAAGGTCCGACCACGAAGGCAACATGATCATCACTCTTGAGGTCGCCCGCCAGGCCCCCGCCTCTAGATGCAGGAAGCCAGCGCTCAACTGCCGCGATAGGTGGAGTAGCCGTAGGGCGAAAGCAGCAGCGGCACGTGATAGTGGCTGGCCGGATCGGCAATGCCGAAACGCAAGGGGATCAAGTCGAGGAAAGCTGGTTCCGGCAGCGCAGCGCCCGTTGCGCGCAGATAGTCGCCGGCGTGGAAGACCAGCTCGTAACTGCCGGCCATGAAGCCGACGCCTTCGACCATGGGGCCGTCGACGCGTCCATCGCTGTTGGTCCGGACGGTGCGGATCAGTTGCCGCTCGTCGCCTTCGAGCCAATAGAGATCGATGCGCAGGCCTTCGGCCGGCTTGCCGAGCGCGGTATCGAGAACATGGGTGGTCAGGCGGCCGGTGCTGCTCATCGCGTCTCTTCCCTCAGACTGCGCTTTGGATGACGAAGGGCTGTTCGTAGACATACTCTTCAAGATTGTTGCCCGGCCCATCCCGGTCGACGACGATGAAGTCGCTGACCGTGCCCACCGACATCAGTGGATGGTGCCAGACATTGCGCCCGTAGTTGACGCCCTGCCGTCCGTTCGCCCGGAAGACCCGTGGCGCGCCCGGTCGGCCGCCCTCGTCTTCGGCAACGACGACGAGCCACGGCCGGTCGTCGAGCGGCGAGAAGCTCTGGCTGCCGAAGGGGTGCCGCTCCATCATCGTCACCTCGTAGGGGAAGGCGCGCGGCTGGCCGCGAAAGATGTTGATGATGACATTGGCGCCCTCGCCGACGACGTCGGCGCGCGCAAGCCCATGGAAGCGCTCGGTGTTACCGCCGTTGATGTAGCGCATCGAAGCCGGATCTGCCTCGATCACCGTACCGAATGGGGCGAAAGCGTCTTGCGTCAACGGTTCGATCGAAAGAAGACGCGACATCAGACCACCGCCCCGCAGCGCTCGTTGCCGGCGACAATGGCATGGTCCGGTTCGACTGCCCTCGGTACAGATGAGAGCAGATATCGAACTGATATGTCAGGCATTTTCGTCTCCTGGAAGCATGGATTGCAGCCGCAGACGGGCGATTTTCTCCACCTGCGCGCAGGCGGTTTCAAATTCCTCTTCGGTCGAATTGTCAATGCGCCTTTCGAACGAGGCGAGAATGTCGTTTTTCGTCAGGCCCTTGACCGCGATAATGAAGGGGAAGCCGAATTTCTGCGTATAGGCTTCGTTGAGCGCCGTGAACCGGGCATGCTCGTCGGCCGAAAGACGATCGAGACCGGCGGACGCCTGCTCCGCCGTCGAGTCCGCCGTCAGCTTGCCGGCGATCGCCAGCTTGCCGGCAAGATCCGGGTGGGCGCGCAGCACAGCGAGCCTTTCGCGCGGCAGGCCGGCGCGAAAGGCCTGGCAAAGTGCCGAGTGCACATTGCCGGCCGAAAGTCCCGTTGCGGCCGCCCTGTCGTAGGCCCGTTCAGCAACCCATGGAGAATGCTCGAACACGCCGCCGAAGCGGCTGACGAAGGCGTCGCGATCGGACATCAGAGAGCCCCTTCCGGCTTGTGGTGTTCATACCAGTGGCGAGCGATATCGATGCGGCGCGGTACCCACACCTTGTCGTGCGACATGACGTAGTCGATGAAGCGCGCCAACGCTGCGGCGCGGCCCGGACGACCGACGAGGCGGCAGTGCAGGCCGATGTTCATCATCTTGGCATTGCCTTCCTTGCCTTCCTCATAGAGCACGTCGAACGTGTCCTTGAGGTAGGTGAAGAATTGGTCGCCGGAGTTGAAGCCCTGGTTCGTCGCAAAGCGCATGTCGTTGGCGTCGAGCGTGTAGGGGATGATCAGATGCGGCTTGTCGGGCGTAAGCCCCGGCACCCAGTAGGGCAACTCGTCCGCGTAGGAATCGGAGGAATAGAGGAAACCACCCTCTTCGAGAACAAGCTTCAGCGTGTTGTTCGAAGGCTTGCCCTGGTAAAGGCCGAGCGGCCGCTCGCCGGTCAGCTCGGTGTGCAGCCGCACGACCTCGCGGATATGCTCGCGCTCCACCTCTTCGGGGAAATCCTTGTATTCGAGCCAGCGCAGACCGTGGCTGGCGATCTCCCAGCCCGCTTCCTTCATCGCTGCGACCGCTTCCGGGTTGCGGGCCATCGCCTGCGTTACGCCATAGACCGTCAGCGGCACGTCGCGGCTGGTGAACATGCGCCAGAGCCGCCAGAAGCCGGAACGGGAGCCGTATTCGTAAATCGATTCCATGTTGAGGTTGCGCTGCCCCTGCCAGGGTTGCGCACCGACGATCTCCGAAAGCAGGCTCTCGGACGCCGGGTCGCCATCGAGGATGCAGCTTTCGCCGCCCTCTTCGTAGTTGAGCACGAACTGCACGGCGATGCGCGCATCGCCCGGCCAGTTTGCCTTGGGCGGGTTGCGGCCATAGCCGACGAGGTCACGCGGATAGGTAGTCTCAGACATCAAATCACCCTTCGAATTTTCCGGAACGGTATCATTGCCGACCGGATTGTCGAGACAAAATGACGTCAGTGCAGACGGTTAGCGGCCCGCCATCAGCGAGGCGACCATCCGCGACAACGGCGGAACCGGGCTCGGCACAAGCGGCGCTTCAGTGGCTACCCGCTTGATCCGGTCGACCCGTTTGGTCGCGGAGATCTTGCCGAGCGGGTGCTGCGAGTGGACGCGCATCGGCGCGCCCGATTCCTGTTCGACGAACAGTGCCAGGCTGCCGATCGTCAGCGGCAGCGCCAGGCACGGTTCGAACAGGTCCCGAAGCGGCGCCTCGATGCGGCGCATCGCGTCCTGATTGAGCGGCCCGGTCAGCATCATGTGGAAGCGATATTCATCCATCACATGAGCATCGCCCCAGCGGTGCAGATTGGAAAATTGCGGCGCCGTCAGCCGGTCCGGGTCGGAGCGCTCGATCTCGTCTTCGCTGAGCGGCGCGCGAAACGCGTCGAACTCCTGGATGATGCTGCCGGCCAGAAGATGCATCGCCGTGTTGGGGATCTGCGGCATCAGCCCCCAGCACTGGCCGAGCCGGGCCACTTCCAGGCGCTCGATCTCGAACGGCGTCTGGGCGCCGGCAAAATGCATCAGCGCCTTGAGAAGCTGCGCCTCGTCCATGTCAGGATGAAGCCGGAAGGGCGACATCACCACCGCATGAAAGCCGAAGCGGCGTGGAACGGCGGTGTGAAAGGCGATCTCGGATGCGGTCAACCCGGAGATCGACGGCAGTTCTGCCGGCTCGCCGGAATAGACGTTGCGGCCGAGCCAGCTGGCGGCAACCGTTGAAAGCGGATCGGCCATCGGCGGCGTGAAACAAATAGCGTAACGCATGCGCATGCTCCGGAAATCCGCTCTGGCACAGACCCGCGACAACCGATCTCGATCGTCGCCAGGGCGCGCGCAGGGTTCAAAACCTTAGAGCTTCGGCAATGCCCTCCGATGGGGAGATGCGGCGCTCTATTGCCCGCGTCTTAGGTGATTTGCGTGACAGATTGACGAAGTAGACGGGGCAAAACCGCTCCATTGCCGTCCGGATCCGCCCGCAGCGTTTTCGGAACCATCCAGCCGACCAGCCGTTCCCTCGAGGTAGCGAACAACGATGGAGAAGAAGCGTGACCTATCACAATGCGAACCTTCAGGACGCCAGGATCAAGGAAACCCATGACCTGATCGCGAGCGACAAGGTTGAAGGCACGAAGGTCTATGGCGCCGACAACAAGCACATCGGCTCGATCGAGCGCGTGATTCTTGAAAAACGCAGCGGTCGCGTGGCCTATGCCGTGCTCGGTTTCGGCGGCTTTCTCGGCATCGGCGAAGACCACTATCCGCTGCCGTGGGCGAAGCTGACCTATGATGAGAGCCTCGGCGGCTATCGCACTGATGTGACTCGTGAACAGGTCGAGCGTGCGCCGAAATATCACGGCAACGAGGAATACGACTGGAACAGCGAGAATGGACGCCGCGTCTACGACTACTACGGCGTGCCGCCTTACTGGATGTAAGAATAGGTTTTCCGAATGTCTGATATACGGGCTCCGTCAGCGGCGGAGCCCGTATTACCCTGTAAAATCATCTTTATTTCCGGAAGGTCATTTGCAAAACAGCGACATGGCGAGGACCTCCCTCATTTCTGTGCCTGTCACAGAAATCCAGCCAGCCCAAGTCTTTGGGCCGAAGAGTCTTTTGACCCGACAGACGTCGGGTCACTGGATCCCCATCACAAGGGCGAGGATGAGGAGATTGGGGTGGCTCCCTCGTCCAGCCAGTATCCTCAGGGGTCTGTCGAGCGGCCATCTGAAGCGACCGGCTTAAAGATGTTTCTCGCGAAGTGCTGCTATGTGATTCCGGCACAAGAAGGATTCCGGAATATCGATCGACGGCTGGCCCCCAATCTCGTCGATGACGAAGCGCGCAAGGCGATGGGCGATACCGAAGCTCACCTTGAAGCCGCCGGTGAGGACCGAGAGGTTTTCGTGATCCGGATGGCGCCCGGCGATCGGCTCCCTGCCGGTCGATTTCGGCCGGATGCCGGCCCAGCGCTCAACCACCTCTGCACCCCGCAGTGCCGGGACCAGCGCCTCGGCCCGCCCGAGCAGCTCAACAAGCAGTTCATCCGTCGACAACGGATCGGCATATGCGTTCTCGCTGGTGCTGCCGACGGCGACATGGCCGTCGTCATGGGCGACGATATAGACGCCGTCGGTGAAGATGACGGGCAATTGCGGATCGACGTCGGCCAGCAGCAGCGCCGCCTGCCCCTTGACCCCGGTGCCGCTCGGTCCACGGATAGGTCCGCAGAGCGTATCGATGAGCGGGAAGCTGCCGACGCCGGCGGCCAGTACGCAATGGCCGAAGGAGATTTCCGTTCCGTCGTCGAGTTCGGCTCGGCCATGGCCGGGATAGATTGCCCGAACGCCGGTTCCCTCGATGATCCGCACGTTCGGCGATTGCGCCAGCGCCGCGTGCAGGACCGCCAGCGTCTGTCGCGGGGAAAGCCGGCCGCCGAGCGTATCGAACACCAATCCGCAGGCAGCAGCCTCCGCACCGAGCCAGCCGGACGGCAGTTCGTCGCGCACGTGCCAGAAGAACCGGCGGTCGCCGGCCCGCCAGTTTTGCATCGCATCCTGCTCGTGGCGAAGGGCGATCTCACGCAGATGCGGCTTGGCGAGCGGCATGATCCGCCCGTTGCGGCGGGAACCCCCCCAAAGCCCGGGTTCAGCCTCGAGCGCTTCTTTCTCACTCTCAAGCGACACAAGGGCATCGAACTGGAATTGTTTCTTGGCGTTCCATTTGTCCGGCATATGCGGCATCAGCGCGCCGAGTATGCCGCCGCTGGCGCCGGCACCGATGCGGCGCTCTTCGACCAGGCAAATGTCCATGCCGGTCCGCGCGGCCGTAAGGGCGGCCCAAAGCCCCATGATACCGCCGCCGACGATCAAAAGTTCGCTCATCGATTGACCTTCTCCGGTGGCGGGATTATCGCCATCGCATGACAGCATCCGCCGCAGAACCGAACCAGCCCCCGGCACATCAAAGCCTCGATTGGCACGAGGGCGATATGCCCTATTCCAGGGAATTTGGCGATCACTTTTATTGCCGCACCGATGGTCGGCTGGAATGCGGCCATGTGTTTCTTGCCGGCAACCGCCTGCCCGAACGCTGGGCCTCCGGCGGTGCGTTCACCATCGGCGAGCTTGGCTTCGGCACCGGCCTCAACTTCTGCGAAACCTGGCGGCAATGGAAAGCCACGGCTGCCAAAAGCGGCACACTGCATTTCGTCAGTTTCGAGCGATTTCCCATGCAGGCGGAAGAGATCTCCCGTGCCCTGTCGCACTGGCCCGAGATCGACGCCGAACGGCTGGCCCTTGTCGAGCGCTGGCCCGCGACAAACGACGGCAGGATCGAGATCGATTTTGGCGACGGCGTTCGCCTGAGTGTCGTCTGCGGCCCCGCTCTCGATGGCCTCGGCGAGGCGGCAGAGCGCTTCGATGCCTGGTTCCTCGATGGTTTCGCGCCATCACGCAATCCCGACATGTGGTCGGAGGAACTGATGCGGCTGGTGTTCGACAGGACGGCGCCCGACGGCAGCTTCGCCACCTATGCCGCGGCCGGCTTTGTTCGCCGCAATCTGCAAGCCGCCGGCTTTACTGTCGAGAAGCGCAAGGGCTTCGCCGGAAAACGCGAAATGCTGCGCGGCGACAAACGCTGAGCGAGGCAAACTCCTGGCCTCCACGGGCGTTTTGACGGCCTTTACTCCACCAGAGAACTGAACTGTCGCAAATGGCAGGGGCATCAACGCCAAAAATCTGCGACATAAATCCATCGGCAACGCGGTGGGTTTTTCATGAACGACGATCAGTTTCCGGATGCTGCCACAGGCGAAACTTCCTCTTCCCCGCTCGAGCGGCGACGCAGGCCCGGCGGCCGCGGTGGCGAGCGCACACGAAAATCCTCAGGCGGCAAGTATCTCAATCTCGTCAACACCCAGAGCAAGTCCACGGTGCTCTCCGACGATGCGCTCGAGGCGATCCACGACACATCGCTGACGATCCTTGAGGAAATCGGCATGGACATCATCCTGCCCGAGGCGCGCGAGCGCATGAGGGCAGCGGGTGCCGATATCACGCCCGGCACCGACCGCGTCCGCTTCGACCGTGGCCTGATCATGGACATGATCGCGTCGGTGCCCTCCTCCTTCACCATGCATGCACGCAACCCGGCCCGCAATGTCGCGATCGGTGGCAACAACCTCGTCTTCGCCCAGATCGCCAGCGCGCCGTTCGTGGCCGACCGCGAGGGCGGACGGCGCACCGGCAACCACGAGGATTTCCGCAAGCTGGTGAAGCTTGCCCAGTCCTACGACATCATTCACACCACCGGCGGCTATCCCGTCGAGCCCGTGGATTTGCACGCCTCGGTGCGCCACCTCGACTGCCTCTCCGACATGGTGAAGCTCACCGACAAGGTCTTCCACGTCTATTCGCTCGGCCGCCAGCGCAACACGGACGGCATCGAAATCGCCCGTATCGGCCGCGGCATATCCATGGAGCAGATGGAGCGCGAACCGTCGCTGTTCACGATCATCAACACCTCCTCGCCGCTGCGCCTCGACGGGCCGATGCTGCAGGGCATCATCGAAATGTCGTCGCGCAACCAAGTGGTGGTGATCACGCCCTTCACGCTTGCAGGCGCCATGGCGCCGGTGACGATCGCCGGGGCCCTGGTGCAGCAGAATGCCGAGGCGCTCTGCGGCATCGCCTTCACCCAGATGGTGCGGCGCGGGGCGCCAGTCATGTATGGCGGCTTCACCTCGAACGTCGACATGAAGACGGGAGCGCCCGCCTTCGGCACGCCGGAATACATGAAGGCGGTGATCGCCGGCGGCCAGCTCGCCCGCCGCTACAACATTCCCTACCGGACCTCGAACACCAATGCCGCCAACACGCTCGACGCTCAAGCCGCCTACGAGTCGGCGCTGTCGCTCTGGGCGCTGACGCAGGGTGGCGGCAATTTCATCATGCATGCGGCCGGCTGGACGGAAGGCGGACTGACGGCCTCCTTCGAGAAGTTCATCCTCGACGTTGACATGCTGCAGATGGTGGCGGAGTTCCTGACGCCGCTTGATGTCAGCGACGACGCGCTCGGGCTCGACGCGGTGCGCGATGTCGGCCCCGGCGGACATTACTTCGGCACGCTGCACACGCTGCAACGCTATGAGACAGCGTTCTACTCGCCGATCCTGTCCGACTGGCGCAACTTCGAGACCTGGACGGAAGCCGGGCGGCCGACGACCTATGACCACGCGAACCGGGTTTTCAAGCAGAAGCTCAACGAATACGAACGGCCGCCGCTGGATGCGGCGATCGAAGATGAACTCGACGCCTTCGTTGCAAAACGCAAGGAGGAAGGCGGCGTCCCGACAGACTTCTGAGGGAACGCTGCATGCGTATGAGAGCCTTTCCGGTCTCCGCTTTACGCGTTTCCTGAGGGGAACCCGCTACGCACTTCCCTGGAAAAGCTTCAGGGATAGACGGCCGAGCGGGCGGTTGCGATCAGTTGCTCGATCGGGACCGTCACGCAATTGCGGTCGATTTCGGCAACCGTCTTCTGCTTTACATTGGCAGAAAGCAGCTTGCGCAAGTCTCCAAGCGTCCTTGGTGCCGCGCAGATCACCAGGCTGTCGAAGGCGTTGTTGTTCAGATAACCTTCGAGCCTGCTGGCCACATCGACAGCAAAGCGGTGTTTTTCCTCGCGCACCGGATCACTGCTGTACTCCATCGCTGAACGTCCATGACCGACGGACGAATGGCTGCGCCCCGGCTTGTCGGCCATGATGTCCTGGGCGCGTTTGGGGTCGGTATGGATGACCTCCTCCTCCGGGTGCTGACGTTCGTCCTTCCGCAGGTTGACGCCCTTGACGAAGCGCGCCGTATTGCCATCCGCGGCCAGTATCCAAGTCCGGTTTTGCACGATTGTCTCCCATGAAATGATGTTGCTCGTGGGCAGGCCAGAGTAAGCCTTTAATAGAAACGGATGAAGGCCCATCCGGTTCCATGACTTCCTCGATTGAGCGCACTTTTATTGTGTGTTCGCATATTGTGTGCTCGCAGGCCTCACATGCGCGCGAGATAGGCGTCGAAGCTGCGGGCGGGCGACGGCTGGAAATGCTCGCGCTCAAACTTCATCTCCCTGATGCGATCCACCCGGAAGTCGCGAAAGTCCTGGCGCAGCTCGCACCAGGCGGTCAGCAGCCAGTGATGGCCGAAGACGCTGAGACCAAGCGGCCAGACGGTGCGCTCGGAACTTTGATCGGCAAGGCTTTCATAGGCCAGGCGCACCTTGCGTTCCTCCGTGATTGCCCGGCGCAAGTCACCCAGCATCGGCGGCGGCTTTGGCTGCAGCGCCGAGCGGAAGGCGCGGATCGGGGCACTGCGCAACCGCGCCACGTGCTCGGGCGGCAGTCCGTGCTCGATCTTTTCCATGGCCTCGCGCGCGGCCTGCGCCAGCCGGTGGTCGCCGAGCATCTGCACGGCCCGGGCACCGAAGGCCAACGCTTCGAGCTGCTCGAAGGTGAAGGCGAGCGGCGGCGCGTCGAAACTTTCACGCAGGAGGTATCCGACACCGCGCTCGCCGTCGATCGGCGCGCCTGACGCCATCAGATGCTCCATGTCGCGATAGATCGTCCGCCGCGCCACTTCCATCTTGTCGGCGATTTCCTGCGCCGTCATCGCCCGGCCGGTGGCCCGCATGAGCTGGATGATTCGAAACAGCCGGTCGGCAGGCCTCATTGGCGTATTCCTGTCCTCGTCCATGTGCGGTTATGGCCATAAAGCTGTCAGTTGATCTGTGATTAAGTCAAGCGGCAATCAACGTGGAGCATGCAATGACCGCCCAGAATATCCTCGAACTCGCCGTCTGCATCGTTGCGGACAAGCCGGCAGCCACAGCGGCGCGCCAACGGGCGATGCAGGCCATTTCCCACTATCCCGGCTTCATTTCCTGGCGAGCCGTCGGCTCGTGCGAAACGCCCGGCATGCTTGCGGATCTGGTCGAGTGGGAAACGCTCGACGCCGCCAAATCCGCAGGCGAGCGCGTGCGTCGCGATCCGGATTTCGCTCCTTACATGGCAGCAATCAGCGCGGTAATGCTGATGCAGCACTTTGCCGTCGAGCAACAGATCTGAGCCGGGGAGAAGACCGAGAGATGGCGGAGCCACTGAAAAACCTGCTGCATCCGGGCGTCGTCGCCACCATCGCCGACCGCCTGAGCGCGGTCCGCCCGACATTCGACCGCGGAAGGTTCACGTCACTTGCCGGCGACAATCTCGACGCGCTGGAACTGATGCAACGATCGCTGCAGATCCGCGATGCGCTCATCGAAACCCTGCCGCAGTCCTTTCCGCAAGCCGCGGCAACCCTTGGCGACTGCCTGCCTTCCGACGGAAGGACCGGCCTCAGCGGCTGGGCTTTGCTGCCCATCAGCCAATATGTCGCGGTGCGAGGGCTCGGCGATTTCGAGCTCTCGCTGTCGCTGCTGCGCGCTTTGACGCCGCACTTCACCGCCGAGTTCGGCATCCGCGTGTTCATCGACCAGGATCAGGAACGGGCGCTCACGATCATCGGCTCATGGGTCACCGACGCCAATCACCATGTCAGGCGTCTGGCAAGCGAAGGCACGCGCCCTCGCCTGCCCTGGGCGATGCGGCTGCCGAAGCTCATCCGCAATCCCGAGCCTATCCTGCCGATCCTGACGGCCCTCATCGACGACCCGGAAGACTATGTGCGCCGCTCGGTCGCCAACAGCCTCAACGACATCGCCAAGGATCACCCCGATCTGGTGGCAGGCTTCGTCGCCGAACACATGGCAGGCGCCTCACCGGAGCGGCGGCAATTGCTGCGCCACGCGTCGCGAACGCTTCTAAAGCAGGGCCATGAGGCAGCCTTTTCGAACTTCGGCTTTGCGGCGCCCTCCGGCATCGATGCTGCATTCTCGCTCGACCGGTCGGAGATCGCCCTCGGGGAAAGCCTCGTGTTCAAGCTCGCGGTCAGGCACACCGCAAAGACGGCCCAGAAGATTATGATCGACTATGCCGTGCACCATCGCAAAGCCAATGGCACGACCTCGCCCAAAGTGTTCAAATGGACATCAGCGACGCTGGAGCCGGGCGCGACGATCGAGATCAAGAAGCGTCACGCCATCCGGCCGATCACAACCCGCCGTTACTATCCTGGCGCCCATCGCGTGGTGATCCTCGTCAACGGCCAGGAGGCTGCCGACGCCGATTTCGAGCTGGCGGTGGACGAATAGCCCCCACCTCATTTCGCACCTGCGAAAAGATGCACCTTGACTTTTGGGGCCAAAACGACGACATGGACGCAGCGTCACCTTCAGGCCGCCGCGTGAGCGCGCCCTCGGCACCACAGAAAGCCGTGAAGAAGGAAAAGCGCACCCATACGCCGTAACCGGCGACAGCACAGGCGCTTGACGACTTTTTTCTTAACCCACAAGTTCCCAATTCACGCGGGGTTCTTGACGCCGAACGACACCGGAACAGCAGACTGCGGTTCCGGCGAATGCGTTTGGCGCCCCCAAAAGGTATATGCATTTGTCCACCTTTAAAGATCTTGGTCTTTCCGAACACATTCTGGAGACCCTGTCCGCCAACGGCTTTGAAAAGCCGACGCCGATCCAGGCGCAGGCCATTCCGCTGGTGTTGAAGGGCCACGACTTGATTGGTCTCGCCCAGACCGGAACCGGCAAGACCGCCGCCTTTGGCCTGCCGATGATCGAAAAGCTCGTTGCCGACGGCAAGCGTCCCGACCCGCGCAACATCCGCGCCCTGGTGCTGGCGCCGACCCGCGAACTGGTCAACCAGATCGCTGCCAACCTCAAGCTGTTCGTCAAGAAGTCCCCGCTGAAAATCGGCGTTGTCGTCGGCGGCGTCTCGATCAACAAGCAGACCGAACAGCTCGCCCGCGGCGTCGACATCCTCGTCGCAACGCCGGGTCGCCTGCTCGACCTCATCAACCGCAAGGCCGTGACGCTGACCCAGGGTCGCTACCTCGTGCTCGACGAAGCCGACCAGATGCTCGACCTCGGCTTCATCCATGACCTGCGCAAAATCTCCAAGCTCGTGCCTAAGAACCGCCAGACGCTGCTGTTCTCTGCGACGATGCCGAAGCTGATTGCCGAACTCGCCGGCGAGTATCTGACCGACCCGGTCAAGGTTCAAGTGACGCCTCCGGGCAAGGCCGCCGACAAGGTTGAACAGTATGTTCACTTCGTTCCCGGCAAGGACCTGAAGACGACCATCCTCAAGAAGACCCTGACCGACAATCCGGATGGCCTGTCGCTGATCTTCAGCCGCACCAAGCATGGCGCCGAGAAGCTGATGAAGCATCTCGACCACGTCGGCTTCAAGGCCGCCTCGATCCACGGCAACAAGAGCCAAGGCCAGCGCGAGCGTGCCCTCAAGTCCTTCCGTGACGGTGAGATCCGCGTGCTTGTCGCAACCGACGTCGCAGCCCGCGGCATCGACATCCCCGGCGTCACCCACGTCTACAACTACGACCTGCCGGAAGTTCCGGACGCCTATGTTCACCGCATCGGCCGTACCGCCCGCGCCGGCCGCGACGGCATTGCGATCGCCTTCTGCGCACCGGACGAAATCCGTCTGCTTCGCGACATCGAGAAGCTGATGGGCATCAACATCGCTGTCGCCAGCGGCGAAGCGCCTGCCGACCAGGCCCGTCCGTCCAAGGGACGCGGCGGCCGCGGCAACGGCAATGGCAACGGCCAGCACCGCGGCAATGGCGGCGGCCAGCGACAGGAATCCCGTCCGCGTCGCGAGCGTCCGGCTCGCCAGTCGGCACTCGCTCCGAGCAGCTTTGCCGGTGACGACCTCCTGCGCGACGACCGTCCGCAGAAGGCGGAACACCGTGGCCAGCGCCCGGCCGGCCAGGGCCATGCCGAAGGTCGTTCGGAAGGCAACCGCAACCACGAAGCCAAGAAGCACCACGGTCGTCCCGGCCAGAAGCCGGGCGAATGGCGCAACAAGGGCCCGCGTCCCGAAGGCCAGGGCGGCGACCGCCGCGAAGGTGGCCAGGGCGGCATGCGTCGTGGCGCCGGCGGCGGCAACCGCGGCCCGCAGGCCTGATCTGCACGAGCATTTCCAGGAATAAAGTGTGAAGCGGTTTCCGTCAGGAAATACGTAGAAACAAAGAGATAAAAACGGCGGGCCGCTTCGGCCCGCCGTTTTTTATGCCTACTGTTTGCGGTTGGTCAGGTAAACGCCGGCAACGGCAATGACCGTGCCGATGATCATCGGCAGCGTCAGCGCCTCGCCGAAGAACAGCCACGCCTGGACGGCCGCCAGCGGCGGCACGAGATAGATGAGCGAGGCGGCGCGCGACACCTGGCCACGGCGGATGAGATAGAGCAGGAGCGCGATTGCACCCATGGAAAGCCCCAGCACCGACCACGCAACCGCTGCAAAGATCTGCAGGTTCCAGGTGACGTGCAGGTCCTCCAGCATCAGGGCCAGCGGAATTGTGACTATCAACGCGCCGAGATATTGAAGCGCTGCGATCGTGCGGATGTCGCCACTCTGAAGATGTCGCTTCTGATAAAGCGTGCCATAGGTGACGGCGGCCATGCCCAGCACGTTGATGATCACCGGGAACAGGTGGATCGGCGTTGCACCCATATCGATCGAAAGCACCTTTGGCAGTACGGCAAGCGCGATGCCGAAAAAGCCGAGCACGAGCCCGAGTTTCTGCTGAACGCTGAGCTTCTCGTCGATGACGACGGAGGCGGCAATGGCCGTCATCAACGGCTGCAGCCCGGCGATGATGCCCGAGATCGCGGCGGGCACGCCCTGCCCGATCGCCCACCACACGGCGCCGAGATAGAGCCCGTGCAAAAACATGCCCGAGATGACCGCATGGGCGGCCGCCGACCAGGACTTCGGCCATTTCGCCCCGGTCACGAGGCAGAAGCCGATGAAGAGCAGGATCGCCAGGCTGTAGCGCAACACCAGAAACGTCAGCGGATCGGCAAAGGCGGCCGCATATTTGGCGACGACCCAGCCGGTCGACCAGAGCAGTACGAAGATGGCCGGAGCCAGGCGGGCGAGCGTCATTGACCTATCCGAACGGACAAAGGGAGGTCAGCCGCGATAGACGCGGGGGCGTTGATGGTCAAAGCAATTTTTCTGATACTGAGGATCAGCCGATCGGAACCATCAGCCGTAGCGACGAGAGCGAGAGTGAAACAAAGCCCGGCTCATATTCCTCGCGAAAGTGAAGCGCACTTGTGTCGACCGCCAGCCCTTCCGCGGCGATCCAGTCGAACATCCGCTGATAATGCGCGAAAGCGTCACCATCGTCAGGGTGATGCATGGCGCTGACGAAGCGCATGGCCGGCAGGTCGACGTAACCAGGATGGCTGGTCGCTTCCGCCGTCTGCGAAACGAAGCCGACGAGGTAGCGGAAGCCGTCCGGACGATCGTTCCAGGACAGGCCGACGAGCGTCGGATGCTCCTTCGGATGCAGTCGCAGATGATGCTCCTGCATCGCCGCGATCAGGCGGCGAACCGCACCATCCGCCGCCTCCCCGAAAGTCCCCTCCCAGAACGAACCCGCGATCCGCTGCGCTGGTCTTTCCACGATTTCGAACACGGTTGTCACCTCTTGCGAGACTACAGCGCCGCGCGTCATGTACGACGCGCAAAGGACGCTGTAACACTTCAAACTCGCGGCATATTTTCCCCTTAAATCGATACCGCCTTAAGGAACTTTGCAGTGAAATGGGCGCCGTCTCCGGTAACCGCATCTATTGATAGTCCAGTTGCACTGAATGGCAATCGCCTTTGCCGAGCCGGCCGTCAGAGCAAATCGACGAAGGCGCGCGCCGCTCGGCTGAACTGGCGGTCGCGATGCGTCAGCAGTTCGAAGCTGCGTTCCGCAAGCTCGAACGGCAGTTCCACGAGCCGGCCGCTATCGACGAAGGGCTGGGCGGCAAGCTTCGAGACGGCGGTGATGAAGGGACCGCTCTCGACGGCCGTCAGCACCGCCTCGTTCGACGGAAGCTCGAGTTCGACCTTCAGCTGATCAATATCCGCACCATGCGCCTGCATCGATTGCAGGAACATTGCCCGCGTCCCCGATCCTTCTTCGCGCAGCATCCAGCGCGCGGAAAGCAGCGCGTCAAGATTGACTGGCCCGCCGGCAAGCGCATGGCCGGGCGGCGCATAGATGGCGATGCGATCGACCGCCACGCTGCGATGGTCCAGCTTCTCCGCATCGACCCTGCCCTCGACGAAACCGAGCTGCGCTGTTCCTTCCTCGACCGCCTCGGCGACAACCGCCGTGTTGCGCACGGTCAGCTTCACGTCGATGTGCGGATAATCATGGGTGAAGCGCGCGAGACGGGCGGGCAGCCAGTAGCTTGCCACCGTCTGGCTTGCGGCGATCACAAGCGTGCCGCGGCGCAGATCGGACAGATCGTTGAGGCAGGCGGTTGCCGCCATGGCCCGCGCGAGAACGGCTTTCGCCTCAGGCAGAAAGGCTGTCCCAGCCTCCGTCAACGCCAACCCACGGCCGACCCGATCGAACAACCTGACGTCGTGCTGCGTTTCAAGCGCGGCGATCGCCGCACTGGCGGCCGACTGCGTGACGTTCATTGCCTCAGCGGCGCGCGTCATATGCAGGCGCTCCGCGACAGCTACAAAAATGCGAAGTTGGTCGAGGGTCATAGAAAATCAATCGCAAAAACCGATCAGATTGACAAGAACAATCCGTTAGACAGATTTATCAATCGGACTAGGTTGCGGCCATGTCCACATCGCATCCCCCATCGAGCGCCCCCGCATCCACGCTCCTTTCCCGCATAGCGCGCATCGCGCCGGGTTTGATCCTCTGTTGCCTCATAGCACTCGCCGCCTTCGGCCTTGAACGGTTCGAGGCGCGTTGGACCGGTCGGCCATGGCTGGAAGCGCTGGTTATCGCCATCCTTCTCGGCGCCTTCCTGCGCGCCTTCTGGACGCCCGGCGATCGCTGGATGGCCGGCATCCGCTTTTCCTCCAAGCTGCTGCTGGAGGCGGCGATCGTCCTGATCGGCGCAACGCTCAGCTTCAAGGCGATCCTGGCCAGCGGCCCGCTGCTGCTGGCCACCATCGTCGGTATCGTCTTTCTCTCGATCGTCTCCGGCTATCTGATCGCGCGGTTGCTTGGCCTGCCGAAGCGAATGGCGACGCTGATTGCCTGCGGCAATGCCATCTGCGGCAACTCGGCGATCGCCGCCGTCGCACCGGCAATCGGTGCGGAAGGCGATGAAGTCGCCGCCGCCATTTCGTTCACCGCGATCCTCGGCATTGCCGTCGTCCTGTCCCTGCCGTTGATCGGCGGCTGGTTCGGCATGTCGCCCTATGGCTTCGGCGTGCTGGCCGGCATGACCGTCTATGCCGTGCCGCAAGTGCTGGCGGCGGCCGCTCCGTTCAGCGCGCTGTCCGTGCAGGTCGGCACGCTGGTCAAGCTCGTTCGCGTGCTGATGCTTGGCCCGGTCGTGCTGTGCTTCTCGATCATCAACCGCGAAGGAGAAACCCATCCGCTGGCGCCAAGCCTGCCCGCCGGCAAGCGCCGTGCCCGCCTCGCCACGTTTGCGCATTTCGTCCCGTGGTTCATTCTCGGGTTCCTCGCCGTCGCGGTGGCCCGAAACAGCGGAATGATCCCTGACGCGGCCGCCACTGGCGCTGCGCGCCTCGCCACATGGCTGACCGTCATCGCCATGGCGGCACTCGGCCTGGAAGTCGACATCCGCAAGCTGGCCGACGCCGGCCCGCGCGCCAGTGCCGCCGCCATGCTGTCGCTTCTGGTGCTGGCCGGCTTGGCAGCCGCAGCGATCACCGTTTTCGGTCTCGGCTAGTCTCCCGGGCGCGCCCAAATTTCAAGCATTTGCTTATTTTCTAAGACGCCGAGATCGAGCCGCATTCGGTGGCAGACCGCCACCGCCCCATTGTTGGGCATCTCTTTCCCCGCAAGAGCCGGAATAGCGCGCCAAAACTTTCTTGTCCCGCGACTGTGCACGCTTCTTGCATTGCATCCAGCGTTGTACTCAAATGGTCAAAAATAAGGGGACCACGCCTTTGGCATTTGACGAAATGATGAATGCGGACAGCAGTCCGCGCCAGCCATATTCGACCTATCATGAATGGTATGCCAGCCAGGACAGAAATCGGCTCATAACGAAATCAAAGGACGCCGAGAATATCTTCCGGAAAACCGGCATCACCTTCGCAGTCTACGGACACGCAGACTCCTCCGAAAAACTCATCCCCTTCGACCTCATCCCCCGCATCATTTCCGGCCGAGAATGGCGCAAGCTCGCCCAGGGCATCGAACAGCGGGTCATCGCGCTCAACGCCTTTCTCGATGACATCTACCACAAGCAGGAGATCATCCGCGCCGGCCGCGTGCCACGCGAGCTGATCGAGAAGAACGTGGCCTTCCTGCCGCAGATGATCGGCTTCCGGCCGCCGGGCGGCGTCTACACCCATATCGTCGGCACCGACATCGTGCGCACCGGCGAGGATCAGTTCTACGTACTCGAGGACAATGCCCGCACGCCGTCAGGCGTCAGCTACATGCTGGAAAACCGCGAAACGATGATGCAGATGTTCCCAGAACTCTTCCATCAGAACCGCGTGCGCCCGGTCGAAAACTATCCCTACCTCTTGCGCCAGAGCCTGGCGTCGCTGGCGCCTCCCGGCTGCAGTGGCAAGCCGCGCGTTGCCGTTCTTACCCCCGGCATCTACAACTCCGCCTATTACGAACATGCTTTCCTCGCCGACATGATGGGCGTCGAACTGGTCGAGGGGTCGGACCTGCGCGTCATTGACGGCAAGGTGAAGATGCGCACCACGCGCGGCTACGAGGCGATCGACGTGCTCTATCGCCGCGTCGACGACGACTTCCTCGATCCTCTGACATTTCGGCCGGAGTCTGCGCTCGGCGTTCCCGGCATCATGGATGTCTACCGTGCCGGCAACATCACCATCGCCAATGCGCCGGGCACCGGCATTTCCGACGACAAGGCGATCTATTCCTACATGCCCGAAATCGTCGAGTTCTACACCGGCCGCAAGCCGCTGCTTGAAAACGTGCCGACCTGGCGCTGTTCCGAGCCGCAGAGCCTCAAATACGTGCTCGAACACCTGGAAGAACTGGTGGTCAAGGAGGTGCACGGCTCCGGCGGCTACGGCATGCTGGTCGGCCCGACCGCCAGCAAGAAGGAGCGCGCCCTCTTCGCTGAAAAGCTGAAAGCCCGCCCGACCAACTACATCGCCCAGCCGACGCTGTCGCTGTCGACCGTGCCCATCCTCGTCAACAAAGGCATCGCGCCCCGGCATGTGGATCTTCGTCCCTATGTCCTTGTCTCCGACAAGGTGCAGATCATTCCCGGTGGCCTGACGCGCGTCGCCCTCAAGGCTGGTTCACTCGTCGTGAACTCCAGCCAGGGCGGCGGGACCAAGGACACCTGGGTACTGGAGGACTGAGACCATGTTGGGAAGAACTGCAAACGGTCTCTACTGGATGTTCCGCTACATTGAACGCGCCGAAAACAGCGCCCGGCTGATCGACGCCGGCCTGCGCATGGCCCTGACCCGCAGCGGGGCGACGGAGGGTGATTGGGACGGCGTGCTGCAAAGCGCCGGCGTGCGCGAACTTTACGACGAAGTGCACGAAACGCTGACGAGCATCGACGCCATCGACTTCCTGCTGCGCGACCGCGCCAATCCGTCGAGCGTGATGTCCTGCATCGAGGCGGGTCGCCACAACGCCCGCATGGTTCGCACGGCACTGACGCGCGAAACCTGGGAAGCAACCAACGAATGCTACCTCGAGATGAAAGCGATGCTCTCCAAGAAGGCGCGCCCGACCGACATGCCGGAGATCATCGATACGATCAAGCGTCGTGCCGGCCTCATCCGCGGCGCCTTCCACGGCACCATGCTCAGGAACGAGATCTTCAACTTCTCGCGCATCGGCACCTTCATCGAGCGGGCCGACAACACCGCGCGCATCCTCGACGTCAAATACTACGTGCTGCTGCCGGCGGTCGCCGCCGTCGGCTCGTCGATGGACAACGTGCAGTGGGAATCGATCCTGCGCTCGGTCTCGGCCCACCGCGCCTATGGCTGGGTCTATGACGCCGAGCTGAAGCCGGCCAACATCGCCGATTTCCTGATCTCCAACGGTCGCATGCCGCGATCGCTCGCCTATTGCTACGAGAAGATCGCCAGCAACCTCGGCTATCTCGAGCGGGAATATGGCGAGCGCCACGAGGCGCACGAAACGGCGGAGCGCACGCTGGCGGCGCTGCGCAGCCGCTCGATCACCGACATCATGGACCAGGGCCTGCACGAATATCTCGAGGATTTCATCAGCCAGAACAACCGTCTGGGGCAGGAAATCTCCGACGGTTATCGCTTCAACTGAGTTTCGGGAGAACAGCATGCACCTGAAAATCAGCCATACGACCGAATACCACTACGACGAGCCGGTGCAGTATGCGCTGCAGCGGCTGCGCCTCACGCCGATCACGGGGGTCGGCCAGACCGTGCTCGGCTGGCAGACGCTCATCGACGGCGCGGCGATCGAGGTGAGCTACGACGATCACTTCGGCAACCGCGTCCATCTCGTCAGTGTTGACGGCGACCGAGAGGCGATCCACATCACCGCGAGCGGCGAGGTCCACACCGAGGATCGCGCCGGTGTCTTCGGGCCGCACCAGTCCTACGTGCCGCTTTGGCTCTATGCCCGCGAAACGCCGCTGACCAAGGCGGGCAAGCTGATCCGCGATCTGGCGAAATCGGCCGAGGGCGAGACCGATCTTGCCCGCATGCACGCGCTGATGGCGATGATCCATGAGGCGGTGGAGTACAAGGCCGGCGAAACCCACGCGGAGACGGCGGCCGAGGATGCGCTGGAGAGCGGCCATGGCGTCTGCCAGGATCATGCCCATATCATGATCTCGGCGGCCCGCTCGCTCGACATGCCGGCGCGCTACATCTCGGGCTACCTGATGATGGAGGGGCAACCGGAGCAGAGCGCAAGCCACGCCTGGGCCGAGGTGCATCTGCCCGGCCTTGGCTGGGTCGGCTTCGATGCGGCCAACAAGATCTGCCCGGACGATCGTTATGTGCGCATCGCGTCTGGCCTCTGCTACCGCGATGCCGCCCCGATATCCGGCCTGATCCACGGTGAAGCAAACGAGACGCTGAAGGTATCGGTGACCGTCGAGCAGCAGGCGCAAAACCAGAGCCAGACGCAAAGTCAGTAGGATGTCCTGCCACCAGCCAAAGCCCTCATCGCCGGTTGGGGCTGCAACTGCACGGCATTGTGGCCTACGACACTGGAGACCTTACCAACGGCCCAAAAAAGCCGACGATACGTGTTAATCGCTCCTGGCCAGGGTCGAGGAATGCGATGTCCAAACCCTCAGGGAAGGATGACCCATCAGGCATCACAAACTTCCACCCGAAGCGGGCGATCCCATGATGAACATCGACGTCGCTTGTCCGTATGATGCGTGCACCGGGATGCTTGGCCTGAATTCCTGCGATGTGCGCGAGCAATTCTTCTGCGCCGGCAGCATGAACTGTTGGATCAGTGTACGTGGCGCCATCGCTCCAGATCGGTAACAGCAACGCCCGCCGCTGCTGGGCGTCCTCCTTCGACCAGGCAGCACAATACGAATCGATGAGATGAGTTAAAGGCATTCTATTCCGCTCCTGTAGATCATTGGTCTGACTACAGCGCCGCGCGTCTTATCAGACGCGCAAAGGTCGCTGTAGCATTTTGAATTGCTGCATGTTTTCAGCCTTAAATCGGCTACGATTTAAGGAAACATGCGGTAGACCCATGCTCGGACGACAAGGCCCGAGCGCATCCTGCTTCGTTTGCCGCAAACAGCTGACAGCCATACGGCCAACTGCCGCGACGGTCGCGCCGGCAGCAGCCAACGGCCTGATCTTTTCTGTTGTCCTGTTCCAGATCGTCGTGCGGTATCCAGCCTGAATCAGTGCGAGAGCGAGCGCCGATCCCATACGACCGGCTCCCAAAACACGGATTGCAGGCTTCATTCCGACACTCCATATTGAGCCGCGCAATGCTCGGCACGCTTGCCGTTGGAGGAAACCTACGATGTGGACGGTGTGACGCCAATACGCACGGAGCCGTAAGTGGTTACCAGCCGGTAAGGAGAAAGAGATGAACAAGCCTGCGGACAACGGCTTTTCGACAGCCATGAAGATGGTCGCGGGTAAGTGGAAGATAAACATCCTTTGCGAGCTCGGCGTCGCGCCCCGCAGGTTTGGCCGGCTGCGACAGTCGATCCCGGCGATCAGTGAAAAGATGCTGACGCAGCAATTGCGCGAACTGGAGGCTGACGGGCTTGTGAACCGAAAAGTCTATCCGGGATCTCCGACCAAGGTCGTCTATTCGTTGACGGAAAGCGGAGCAGCACTCAACGCAGGAGCAGAGGGACTATGCCACTGGGCTGAACAATTCCCATCCCGTGCCGATGCTTAAGGCCGCTGCACAACCATGCTTAACTGGCTCTTCAGAGAACAGCATAGCTCAGCCGACACGGTACTGTCGCACCGCAATCACGGTGCGACATTCGTAGGAGCATGGGCCTACTGCATAATTCCTTAAATCGGAAACGATTTAAGGAGAAAATTATGCAGCAAGCTTAAGGTGTTACAGCGTCCTAAGCGCGTCATGTCTGACGCGCGGCGCTGTAAAGCACGAGAGGTCAATCCGCTCTCGCGCCGCGCGCTTAGTGGCTGTCGCGTTCGACGACGGAACCGCGCGCGCCGACGAGGAAGTCGAGGTCGGCGCCGGTATCGGCCTGCATGACCGTGTTGACGTAAAGACCGCCATAACCGCCCTTTTGCGGCTTTACCGGCGATACCCAGGCCGCGCGGCGGCGGGCCAGTTCCTCGTCGGAAACGTCGAGCCGGATGGTGCGGGCCGGAACGTCGACGGCAATCATGTCGCCGTTCTCAACCAGCGCCAGAGGGCCGCCGGCGGCAGCTTCCGGCGCGGTGTGCAGGATGACGGTGCCATAGGCGGTGCCCGACATGCGCGCATCGGAAATGCGGATCATGTCGGTGATGCCCTTCTTCAGCACCTTCGGCGGCAGACCCATGTTGCCGACCTCGGCCATGCCAGGATAGCCCTTCGGGCCGCAATATTTCAGCACCATCACGCAGGTCTCGTCGATGTCGAGATCGTCGCGGTTGATGCGGGCGTGATAGTCCTCGATGCTTTCGAAGACGACGGCGCGGCCCGTGTGCTGCATCAGGTGCGGCGATGCCGCCGAGGGCTTCAGCACGCAGCCCTTGGGCGCGAGATTGCCGCGCAGCACGGCGATGCCGCCCGACTGCGTCAGCGCCTTTTCGCGCGGCACGATGACGTCGTCATTGTAGTTGGTGACGTCCTTGACGCCGCTCCAGATCGTATCGCCGGTAACCGTCAAGGCATCCTTGTGCAAGAGACCCATTTCGCCGACGGCTTTGATGACCACGGGCAGACCGCCTGCGTAGTAGAATTCTTCCATCAGGTGCTTGCCCGACGGCTGCAGGTTGACGATCGTCGGCACGTCGCGGCCGAGCCGGTCCCAGTCGTCGAGCGTCAGCTCGACACCGATGCGGCCGGCAAGCGCCAGAAGATGCAGCACGGCATTGGTCGAGCCGCCGACCGCGCCGTTGACGCGGATGGCATTCTCGAACGCTTCCCTCGTCAGGATGTCGGACGGTTTCAGATCTTCCTTGACCATGTCGACGATACGACGGCCGGAAAGCTGGGAGATCACCCGTCGGCGAGCGTCGACGGCGGGGATTGCCGCATTGCCGGGAAGCGTCATGCCAAGTGCTTCCGCCATCGACGCCATGGTCGAGGCCGTGCCCATGGTCATGCAGCTGCCGGCCGAACGGGCCATGCCCTGTTCCGCGTCCATGAACTCGTCCAGCGACATCTCGCCGGACTTCACCATTTCGGAAAACTGCCAGATGGCCGTGCCGGAGCCGACATCCTTGCCGCGCCACTTGCCGTTCAGCATCGGACCGCCGGAAACGAGAATGACCGGGATGTCGACGCTGGCTGCACCCATCAGCAGGCTCGGCGTGGTCTTGTCGCAGCCGCCGAGCAGTACGACGCCATCGACCGGATTGCCGCGGATCGCCTCTTCGACGTCCATGGCCGCCAGGTTGCGGAACATCATCGCCGTCGGCCGCAGCGTGCTCTCGCCCACGGAAAAGACCGGGAATTCGACCGGGAAGCCACCAGCCTCGTAGACACCGCGCTTCACCCGCTCGGCGAGATCACGCAGATGCGCGTTGCAAGGCGTCAGCTCCGACCAGGTGTTACAGATGCCGATGATCGGCCGGCCGTCGAAGGTGTCGGCGGGCAGTCCCTGGTTCTTCATCCAGGAGCGGTGCATGATGGCATTCTTGCCCGTGCCGCCGAACCATTCCTGCGAACGCAACTTGCGCGGCCACTCAGCTTTCTTCTTCATCTTATCTTTCCTTAAGCGGCCCGCGCCGAAACGCGGGCCTGGACGGCGCCCTCTAAGCCAGGGTGTAGGCCGTCTTGACGGTTGTGTAGAATTCGGCGGCGTAGCGACCCTGCTCGCGCGAGCCATGGGAGGAGCCCTTGCGGCCACCGAAGGGCACGTGGAAATCGACGCCGGCGGTCGGCAGGTTGACCATCACCATACCGGCCTCGGCATTGCGCTTGAAATGCGTCGCATGTTTCAGGCTGGTGGTGGCAATGCCCGACGACAGCCCGAACGGCGTGTCGTTGGCCACGCTGAGCGCCTCGTCATAGTCCTTCACCCGGATCACCGAAGCGACCGGTCCGAAGATTTCCTCGCGAGAGATACGCATCTGATTGGTTGCCTCGGTAAACAGCGCCGGCTGCAGGTAGAAGCCGGGCGTGTCGCGCTTCAGAAGCTCGCCACCGAAGGCGAGTCTGGCGCCTTCCTGCTGGCCGATGGCGATATAGTCGGTGTCCTGGTTGAGCTGGCTCTGGTCGACCACCGGGCCGATATGGGTGCCGGCCTTGAGCGCATCGTCGATGACGAGACCCTGCATGCGCTCGCCCATCGCCGCGACGAAGCGGTCGTGAATGCCTTCGGTGACGATCACCCGCGACGAGGCGGTGCAGCGCTGGCCGGTGGAGAAGAAGGCGGAGTTGACGGCGGCTTCGACGGCAACGCCGAGATCGGCATCGTCGAGCACCACGAACGGGTTCTTGCCGCCCATTTCCAGCTGGTACTTGCGATTGTGCTCGACCGAGGCCAGCGCGACGCGTTTGCCGGTGCCGGTCGAGCCGGTAAAGGTGATCGCCTGGATGTCGGGACCGTCGAGCATCGTCTGGCCGACGACCGAGCCCTTGCCCATCACCAGGTTCAACACACCCTTCGGCAGGCCGGCGCGCACGAGAATGTCGACAATCGCCCATGAGCAGCCGGGCACCAGTTCGGCCGGCTTGAAGACGATGGTGTTGCCGTAGCAGAGCGCCGGGGCGATCTTCCAGGCGGGAATGGCGATCGGGAAATTCCACGGCGTGATGATGCCGACGACGCCGACCGGCTCGCGGGTGATCTCGACGCCGATGTTCGGACGCACCGAGGGGATGATCTCGCCGGCCAGCCTGAGCGCCTCACCGGCGAAGAAGTCGAAGATCTGGCCCGCACGCACCGTTTCGCCGATGCCCTCGGCCAATGTCTTGCCCTCTTCACGCGACAGCAGCCGACCGAGTTCGTCCTTGCGCGCCAAAATCTCGTCGGCGGTCTTTCGCAGGATGGCGTGGCGTTCGAGGATGCCGGAGCGCGACCAGGCCGGAAATGCCGCCTTGGCGGCGGCAATCGCCGCCTTCGCATCCTCGGCCGAGGCGCGGGCATACTCCCCGATCACGTCGTTGGTGTCGGACGGATTGATATTGGCAACGCCATCCCCGCCAACCCACTCGCCGGCAATCAGGTTCTGGTGCAATGTCATGGGCCTCAGCCTCCTTCATCTTCTTTTCGCGGGTAGCCGCTCCTCAGCGGCCTGCCGCTGGCATACCAGATATATCAGAGCTGATGTATGGCGACCTGTTCGTCGGCGGCGATCGCAAGCGGGTTGCGCAGGGGAAGACCGAATTCGGCTGCCTCGATCTCGAAGACATCCCCCTCCTCGGTGCGGATACCGTCGCCGAAGGAAAGCGTTGCCGTGCCGAACATGTGCACGTGGACGTCGCCCGGCTGGCGAAACAGGCCGTATTTGAAGTGGTGGTGTTCAAGGTTGGCAAAGCTGTGCGACATGTTGGCTTCGCCCGACAGGAACGGCTTTTCCCAAAGGACTTCACCGCCACGCAGAATGCGCGAGGTGCCTCTGATATCCTCCGGCGCTGCACCGACACGGATTTCCGGTCCAAAGCTCGCCTGGCGCAGCTTCGAGTGGGCGAGCCAGAGATAGTTGACCCGCTCGGTCTTGTGGTCGGAAAACTCATTGGCAACGGCAAAGCCGATGCGGAACGGCACACCCTTGTCGGAAATGACATAGATGCCGGCCATCTCCGGCTCCTCGCCGCCGTCTTCAGCAAAGGCGGGAGAAACGAGCGCCGAGCCGGGCGCCACAGCCGAAGTGCCGTTGCCCTTGTAGAACCATTCCGGCTGCACGCCGGTTTCGCCCGGCTTCGGCTTGCCGCCTTCAAGACCCATGCGGAACATCTTCATCGAGTCGGTCAGCGTTTCCGCCGCCGCCTCGGTGGTCTTCTTGTGCATGGCGTCGCGGGTTGCGGCCGAACCGAGATGTGTCAGCCCCGTTCCGGTCAGATGCAGATGCGCCGGATCGGGGTGGGTGATCGGCGGCAGCAGGCGGCCTTCGGCATAGGCCTTTTCGAGATCGACCACCGCGCCAAGGCCCTTGGCCTCGATCGTGTCCTTGAGGCTGCGCCCGGCATTGGCGGCTTCCAGCGCCAGCGCATAGACGCTCGTCGCACCGGCGACCGCACGGGCCGTTTCACCCGGCGCGCGCACCGCAACCGTTGTCGATCCGTCTTCGTTTCTGATCTGAGAAATCAGCACGATCCTGTCCTTCCTTGCATCGCTCTGGCCTTGCATCGTTCGGGCCCGTTGCACTCACCTGATCTCAGGCAAAACGCCGCCCTCGGGTGACTGTTGCCGCCCAATCCCGACAGCTTCGGCTGTCAACCCTGGCAGCCGAAGCCGCCTGCTCAATGTTACTGGTTCGATCCGGGCTGTTCGGTCTCGTCAGCCCTTGTTCTTGTTGTAGACGTCGAAGAACACGGCAGCGAGCAGTACCAGACCCTTTACAAGTTGCTGGTAGTCGATGCCGAGGCCCATGATCGACATGCCGTTGTTCATCACGCCCATGATGAAAGCGCCGATCACCGCCCCGGTGATCTTGCCGACGCCTCCCGAGGCCGACGCGCCCCCGATGAAACAGGCAGCAATAACGTCGAGCTCGAAGCCGACACCAGCCTTCGGCGTCGCCGAGTTCAATCGGGCGGCGATAATCATGCCGGCAAGCGCCGCGAGCACACCCATGTTGACGAAGGTATAGAAGGTCAGCCGCTCGGTGTTGATGCCCGAGAGTTTCGCCGCCTTGACGTTGCCGCCCATGGCATAGATGCGCCGCCCGATCGTCGAGCGCGTAGTGACAAAGGTGTAGAGCGCAATCAGCACCGCCATGACAACCAGCACGTTCGGCAAGCCACGGTAGGTTGCGAGCTGAAAACCGAAGAAGATTGCAACCGCACTGATGATCAACATCTGCGCAACAAAGAAACCGAAAGGCTCGTTTTCCGTCCCGTGCAACTCGTTCTGCCGACGATGTCCAATAGATTTGTAGATCAACAGCGCGACGGCCACCAAAGCAACGACAAGGGCAAACACGTTGTTTATGGTCCACTGGACCAAAACAAGCTGCGGGTCAGGCCACATAACAGACCATGTGCTGGTATCGATGAGAGACTGCTGGAACTGGATCCATGGTGTGTTGAAGGAAATTGGACCCAAGAACCCGAAAAGGTCTGGCACAAACCCCGTTGAAAGCAGCTGGAAGTCCTTCGGGAATGGGCCGATAGGCCGGTTCTGTAGAACAAGATAGGTCAGACCGCGAAACACAAGCATCCCGGCGAGCGTAACGATGAACGCTGGGATCTTCTGATAGGCAACCCAATAGCCCTGCGCAGCGCCAACCAGTCCGCCAAGGATCAGACACAGCGGCACAACTATGGAGAAGTGCACTCCCCACTTAACCAGCATAATTGCTGATAGACCACCTATGAAGGCAACGATCGAGCCGACCGAAAGGTCGATATGTCCGGCGACGATAATCAAAAGCATGCCCAGCGCCATGATGACGATGAACGAGTTCTGCAAGACCAGGTTCGTCAAGTTGACGGGCTTGAATAGCACGCCCCCAGTCAATATCTGGAAGAACAGCATGATGATCACGAGCGCGATCAAAAGTCCGTACTCACGGATGTTGTTCTTGAGATAGTCCCCGATCGAGGGCTTGTTTATCTGGGTGCTCGTATCGGCGACCATTAGTGTTTCTCCCCTGAACGCATGATGGCACGCATGATGGATTCCTGGCTCGCTTCCGCCTTCGAAAGCTCAGCGACGATGCGGCCCTCATTCATGACGTAGATGCGGTCGCAGGTTCCAAGCAGCTCCGGCATTTCCGATGAAATCATCAGGATGCCTTTGCCCTCGGCTGCAAGCTGGTTGATGATGGTGTAGATCTCATACTTCGCGCCGATATCGATACCGCGTGTCGGCTCGTCGAGAATGAGGACTTCCGGATTGGTGAACAGCCACTTCGACAGCACGACTTTCTGCTGGTTGCCGCCGGAAAGATTGACCGTTTCCTGATAGATCGAGTGCGAGCGGATGCGCAGCTTCGAACGATAGTCGGAGGCGACCTTGACCTCCTTGCGATCGTCGATGACGCCGTTTGACGCCACCGCCTTCAGGTTGGAGAGCGTCGTGTTCTCCTTGATGTTGTTGATCAGCACGAGTCCCAGCTGCTTGCGGTCCTCGGTGACATAGGCAAGGCCGGCGTCGATGGCGCGCGGGATGGTGCTGACGTCGACCGGCTTGCCGCGCATCAGGACGTCGCCGGTGATCTTGTGGCCCCAGGACTTGCCGAAGATGCTCATCGCCGTTTCGGTTCGCCCCGCCCCCATCAGGCCGGCGATGCCGACGACTTCGCCGGCGCGCACGGTGAAGTTGACGTCGTGCAGGAACTGCCGGTCGCGGTGATGCTGGTGGAAAACGTTCCAGTTCTTCACTTCCAGCAGCGTCTCGCCGATCTTGGGCTCGCGCGGAGGATAGCGGTCTTCCATGGCGCGGCCGACCATGCCCTTGATGATCCGGTCTTCACCGATATCCTCGGTCTGACAGTCGAGCGTTTCAACGGTGCCGCCATCGCGCAGAATGGTGATCTGGTCGGCGACTTTGCGGATCTCGTTCAGCTTGTGCGAGATGATGATCGAGGTCATGCCCTGCGCGCGAAACTCCATCAGCAGTTTCAACAGCGCGTCGGAATCGTTTTCGTTGAGCGAGGCGGTCGGCTCGTCGAGGATCAAGAGCCGCACCTTCTTCGACAACGCCTTGGCGATCTCGACCAGTTGCTGCTTGCCGACGCCGATGTCGGTGATCAGCGTCGCCGGCGGCTCGCTCAGGCCCACCTTCTTCAAAAGTTCCTGCGTGCGGGCAAAGGTCTGCGGCCAGTGGATGACGCCCTTGGTGGCGATCTCGTTGCCGAGAAAAATGTTTTCGGCGATCGACAGCAGCGGAACCAGCGCCAGTTCCTGGTGGATGATGATGATGCCGAGATGTTCACTGTCGGAGATGGTCGAGAAACGGCGGGGCTCGCCGTCATAGTAGATCTCGCCTTCGTAGGTGCCGGCGGGATAGACGCCGCTCAGTACCTTCATCAGCGTCGATTTACCGGCACCGTTTTCACCGACCAGAGCGTGGATCTCACCTTCGCGAACCTTGAAGCTGACATTGTCCAGCGCCTTGACGCCCGGAAACGTCTTGGTGATGCCACGCATTTCGAGAATGATATTGTCCATGTTCAGTCATTCCAGCGGCAGTCGGCAAGAGAGTACAGGCTCCCTCACCGGGAAAAAAGGGTCCGCGAAGGATCGCGGACCCCCGATGTGTCATCCGATCAGTTGTTGATCTGATCTTCGGTGTAGTAACCGGAGGAGACCAGCACGTCCTTGACGTTGGACTTGTCGACGGCGACCGGCTTCAGGAGGTAGGACGGAACGACCTTGACGCCGTTGTCGTAGGTCTTGGTGTCGTTCACTTCAGGCTCCTTGCCTTCCATGATCGCGTTGACCATGCCGACCGTGACCTTGGCGAGCTCGCGCGTGTCCTTGAAGATCGACGAATACTGTTCGCCGGCAAGGATCGACTTGACCGAAGGCAGTTCGGCGTCCTGGCCGGTGACCGCAGGCATCGCCATGTCGCCGGAGCCGTAGCCGACACCCTTCAGGGCCGAGATGATACCGATGGACAGGCCGTCATAGGGCGACAGAACGCCATCGACCTTGGCGTCGGTGTAGTTGGAGGACAGCAGGTTTTCCATGCGGGCCTGGGCAACGGCACCGTCCCAACGCAGCGTGCCGACCTGGTCCATGCCCTTCTGGCCGGACTTGACGACGATCTTGTTGCTGTCGATCAGCGGCTGCAGAACCGACATCGCGCCGTCGTAGAAGAAGAAGGCGTTGTTATCGTCCGGCGAACCGCCGAAGAGTTCGATGTTCTTCGGCTCGGTCGCGCCGTCGAGCTTCAGGCCCTGCACCAGCGAGGTTGCCTGCTGCACGCCGACCTGGAAGTTGTCGAAGGTGGCATAGTAGTCGACGTTGCCGCTATCGCGGATCAGGCGGTCATAGGCGATGACCTTGACGCCGGCGTCGTGGGCCTTCTGCAGGATGTCGGACAGCGTCGTGCCGTCGATGGCGCCGATGACGAGAACCTTGGCACCCTTGGTGACCATGTTTTCGATCTGGGCGAGCTGGTTTGGAATATCATCGTCGGCAAACTGCAGGTCCGGCGTGTAACCGGCTTCCTTGAACAGCTTCTCCATGGTCTCGCCATCGGAGATCCAACGGGTCGAGGTCTTCGTCGGCATGGAAATGCCGACCGTGCCTTTGTCCTGTGCGAAGGCGGGCGCCGCAAACGACGCGACAGAGATCGCGGCCGCTGCGAGAAGCGAAGTAATCAATTTCATCAGGTCTCTCCCAAAAGTGTTGAAGCCGGCAGGCCCGCAGCCTCCCCGTCCTATGCGCAGCGATCCACCGGCCCGGAGATCGCGTCTCCGGCGGTGGATCCAGGTGAAGGAAAGTCCTCCCCGCCCGCATGCTCCCACATGCACTGGCACATGGCGAAAAACTGGAATCAAAAGCCATAACTGTCAAATACAATATCGCTTTGCTAGCATATCATTATTGGTATAATACTCGAAAACAGTGTGATTTTTGAAACATTCTGAAAACGGTTCTGGTCACAATGATGAAGGATGGAAAGCCCGGCACCATAGGGATTGCCGGCGAACAGTTCGACACCGGGCTCTTTCGCTCAGGGCTGAAGATCAATCACCTCAGGCTGATCCTTGCGATCGACGATCATCGTCGCATCAGCGCTGCGGCCGAGACTCTCGGGATCTCCCAGCCCGCCGCCTCGCGCATGCTGGCCGAGATCGAGACGATCCTGAAGGCGCCGATCTGCGAGCGAGTCGCGCGCGGCGTGGAGCTGACGCGCTACGGCCAGGCGCTGGCGCGGCGCGCGCGCACGATCTTTCTGGAACTGCGGGAAGCATCGCGCGAGATCAGCGAACTGAAGACCGGCAGCGGCGGCTCGGTGTCGATCGGCTCGGTGACCGGGCCGGCGCTCAATCTCGCCGTTCCGGCGATCCGCCAGGTCATTACCGCCTATCCCGGCATCGAGATCAACATCCAGATTGAAAACAGCAATGTGCTGACGCGCGAGCTGCTCGCCGCCCGCCACGACTTCGTCGTCGGCCGCATCCCGGACGATCTCAGCCCGCGGCTCTTCAACATGGTCGAGATCGGTTACGAGGAGGTCTGCCTGATCGTGCGCGACGGCCATCCCCTGCTCGACAAACCCATTGCCGGCGCCGAAGATCTCCCCTCCTACGACTGGGTGTTCCAGCCGCCGGGAACGCTGCTTCGGCGCGCGGTCGAGGACAGCTTCATGTCCGCCGGCGTGCGCCTGCCGGCGACCGTGATCAACCCCTCGTCGATCATCCTGACGCTGTCGATCGTGCGCACCACCAACGCGATGGCGCCGGTGGCGCTCGATGTCGCCAACCTGATTGCCGACAACGGCACCCCGGCCGGCGAGATCCGTATCCTGAAGCCCGAGGTCCCGATCCGAATCAAACCCTACGGACTGATCACCGCCGAGGGGCGCGCGCTGCCGCCGAGCGCCAAACTGCTCTACGATCTCATTCTCAAGCAGGGGCGAGCCTGATCAGCCCGGCATGATCAGCTTCGTCTGAGCAGCCTGGTATGATCAACGTGGTTGATCAGCCTGGGATAATCTCCATCAGGCATTTTGCGCCGGGATAGCGGAGGCACCATGTTTGGAATGTCGGTGTTTCAGTCCGTGCTCGAGCGGCTGAAGACGGAAGAAGACGAGGAAGAGACCGCCGAAACGGAGGTCTTCGCGACGTCGCGCGCGCCTTCGTTCGCAACCACGTTCGTTACCGGCGGCAGCGATAGTGCCTCGGCTGCGCGCAGCGCGGTCGAGCGCGCCTATCTCGATGCGTCCTTCGTCGAGCCGCCCCCGACAGAGTCGATGCCGGAGTTTCTCAAGCGCACCAGTCTTGCCGAAGTCGCCGAGGAGCTCGACCTTGGTGAAAGGGAGACGCTTGCGACGCTTGCCGCCAAGCGGCGAAGCTTCGCTGCCGCCAATCATCCCGACCGCCTGCCGCTGGACTTCCGCGCCAATGCGACGGTGCGGATGAAACTCGCCAACATGCTTATCGACGAGGCCTCACGCCAGGTGCAGGCGGCCTGAACGCCGCTCACGCGTCGTTGTCGGCCTTGGGCGTCTCGTCTTTTGGCGCAGAGCCCTCACCACCTGCAGCCTTGTCGGTCGGCTTGTAGAAAAGCAGCAGCGAAGAGCCGACATAGGCGGCGATCGCCAGAGCGATGATGCTGAAGAACGGCTGGTCGTGATAGAATTCGAGCGCCGCCCAGCCGGCGCAGACCAGGAAGATCAAAAGCCGGCGCCACAAGGGACGGTAAAAGGCGTGGTCCGGGTCGATGAGTTTGATCATCTTGTCCTCTGGCTGTCTTGCGCTCGTGATCGGCAAAGGATTTGTTGTAGGGGAAATCCACCTGCCGCCGCAAGCCCGCGACCGCGCGGCGCACTTGACGGGCACCACGAAAATAGAATAAAAATTCCGAAAATTATTTCATCGACTATTTCATTCCGAACAGGCGGTTCAGAGCGCCGTGCGGGAGAAAGGGTCGAGCGAGGGAGAGGAAAGCGCGCGGCATCCGCGGCGCATGGCCGACAAACATCTTCCGACCGATTCGCGGAATTGCCCTTCCGCGGCGCCTTTGCGCGATGAGCGCCGATCATCACGCACCTTCCCGGTCGAGGACCGGATTTCGAGAGAGACAGAGATGACAGTGAGATTTGGTCTTCTGGGCGCCGGACGCATCGGCAAGGTTCATGCAAAGGCCGTCAGCGGCAATCCGGATGCCGTACTCGTCGCCGTGGCCGATGCCTTCCCGGCCGCCGCCGATGCCATCGCCAAGGCCTATGGCTGCGAGGTCCGCACCATCGAGGCGATCGAAAAATCGGCCGATATCGACGCCGTCGTCATCTGCACGCCGACCGACACCCATGCCGACCTGATCGAGCGTTTTGCCCGCGCCGGTAAGGCGATCTTCTGCGAAAAGCCTATTGATCTCGATGTCGATCGCGTCAGAGCCTGCATGAAGGTGGTGGCCGAGACCAAGGGCAAGCTGATGGTCGGCTTCAACCGCCGCTTCGACCCGCATTTCATGGCCGTGCGCAAGGCCATCGACGCTGGCAAGATCGGCGACGTCGAAATGGTCACGATCACGTCGCGCGATCCCGGCGCGCCGCCGGTCGACTACATCAAGCGTTCGGGCGGCATCTTCCGCGACATGACGATCCATGACTTCGACATGGCTCGCTTCCTGCTGGGCGAAGAGCCGGTATCGGTAACGGCAACCGCCGCCGTTCTGGTCGACAAGGCGATCGGCGAGGCCGGCGACTACGACAGCGTCTCCGTCATCCTGCAGACCGCATCCGGCAAGCAGGCGATCATCTCCAATTCGCGCCGCGCCACCTATGGCTACGACCAGCGCATCGAGGTTCACGGCTCCAAGGGTGTCGTCTCGGCCGAAAACCAGCGCCCGGTATCGATCGAGATCGCCAACGGCGAAGGCTATACCCGCCCGCCACTGCACGATTTCTTCATGACCCGCTATACCGAAGCCTATGCCAACGAGATCGAAAGCTTCATCGCCGCGATCGAGAAGGGTGCAGAAATCACCCCGTCGGGCAAGGATGGCCTGGCAGCGCTCGTGCTTGCCGACGCGGCCGTGAAGTCGGTCGTGGAAAAGCGCCAGATCAGCGTCGCGTAAAGCATTTCCAGGAAATCTGCCAAGCGGTTTTCCGCGCGGAAATGCGTAGAAACGAAGTGCTGGAGCGTTTCCGACCGGAAGCGCTCCTACTGCATAATTCCTTAAATCGGATCCGATTCAAGGATAGAATTATGCAGCAAGTTTAAAGTGTTACAGCGCCCTTAGCGCGTCATATTTGACGCGCGGCGCTGTAAGCACCACCAGCCAATTGGCAAAGACAAACCGCTTCAGCCGTCGGCGCGCAGCGGCACATTCTCCCATCCGCCGGCCTGTTCCTCCTGTCCCGTGCTTGGCGCGACGCCGGGCCTGCCGGTGAGGAACCCCTGGACCTGCAGGCAGCCCTCATCGACCAGGATCTGCTTCTGCCTCTCCGTTTCCACGCCCTCGGTCACCACAGGCAGGTTGAGGCTGTTGCCGAGCGCGATGATCGCCCGCACGATCGCATGCGCCGAGGGATCCTTGTCGAGCAGGGCGGTGAAGCTGCAATCGATCTTCAGCTTGTCGAACGGGAAGGTCTGCAGGTTGCTGAGCGAGGAATGCCCGGTGCCGAAATCATCCATGACGATGCGCACCCCATGGATCCGCAATCGTCCGAGGGTGGCGAGAACGTCTTCGCGATTGTGCAGGAGCGCCGCCTCGGTGATTTCGAGTTCCAGCCTGCGCGGCTCAAGACCGGTGCGCCGCAGGATGCTGAAGATCTGGTCGAACAGATTGGGAAGCAGGAACTGAACCGGCGAGATATTGACCGAAACCGGCAAAGGCTCGTTCCACTTCGCCGCCTCCCTGCAGGCCTGCTCCAGCACCCATTCGCCGATCTGGATGATCGAACCGCTTTGCTCGGCGATCGGGATGAAGACATCGGGACTGATCAGGCCGCGTTCCGGATGCATCCAGCGCAAGAGCGCTTCGTAGCCCAGGATCCGGTCGCCGCGCAGATCGACGAGCGGTTGGTATTCAAGGAAGAGCTGCCGGCGCAGGACGGCGTGCCTGAGGTCGTTTTCGATCTGCCGACGTGTGCGCACCGCCTCGTCCATCTCGGTATCGAAGAAGCAGGCGATCCCCTTGCCCGATTGCTTGGCGCGGTAGAGGGCCGTGTCGGCATTGTTGCGCAGCCGGTCGGCGGTGTCGCCATCGGTCGGGTAAATAGCAGCACCGATGCTGACGCCGATGGCCGTCGGATCGCGGTTCGTATCCATCTCCGCGGCAAAATACGTCAGGATGCGATCCGACAGGTGACGCGCCGCCTCCGGCTGTACGCCTCCCGCCTGAAGAATGGCAAATTCGTCACCGCCCAGCCGGGCGACGGTATCCCCCTCGCCGGCCGCCTTGCGCAGGATGTCGGCAACCTTCATGAGGATGCGATCGCCCTCGCCATGGCCAAAGATGTCGTTGACCGCCTTGAAGCGATCGAGATCAAGACAAAGGATCGCAAGCTGCTCGTTCTTCGCCGCCGCAGCCGCCATGGCCTGGGCAAGGCGACGGTCGAAAAAGCCGCGATTGGGGAGATCGGTCAGCGCATCGTGGTGCGCCAGATGCTCGATGGTGCGTTCGGCCTCCTTGCGCGCGCTGAGGTCGCGCACGAAGATCACCTCGCATTCGCGCCCGCGATACTCGATCGTCCGGCACATGAATTCGACGGGTACGGACTGGCCGGCCACATTGACCAGGTCGATCTCGGCCGGGCCGTCGCCGCGGTGCCGGCGCTCCAATCCTGCCGTGCCGAAGGCGAAAATCTCCGCCGGATCCCTGCCGGCAAGTTCCGCAACCTTCCACCCCGTCAGGCGTGCAAAACGCTCGTTGGCGTCGATGATGCGGCCCTCGTGCACGATGGCCATGCCTTCCAGTGACGCGTTGGCAAGTCCACGCAGGTCGGTCAGATGGCGGTCGACGAACAATGCGCCGAAAGCCAGGATGATCAACATGGTCGAGGCCGCGATGACCCCGCCGGCAAGCCAGGCGGGATGGATGACATCGGCCGTCGGAATATCCGGCGCCGGCACCAGCGTGACACCGCTCATCGACGTGAAGTGCAGGACGCAGATGGCAACGACGAGCAGCAGGGTCGAGACGACAAGACGGCGGGCATTGCGCAGCACATGAAACGCATGAAGCGCTGCGATCGCCAGCAGGATGCCGGCGCCCATGGCGAAAACCGTGAACCTTGTGTCGTAGACGATGTGTCCCGGCATCTCGAGCGCCTGCATGCCGGTAAAGTGCATGGCGGCAATGCCGATACCCAGCAGGGCACCGCTTGATGCCAGTGCGTAATACGACCGCGCACCAAGCCCGACCGTGAACGCAACCCACGCCGCCGCGACTGCGACCGCGATCGAGAGCGCCGTCCCGGAGGCGCCATAGGAAACCGTCATCCCGCCATCATAGGCAAGCATGGCAATGAAATGGGTCGACCAGACGCCGATACCGCAGGCAAAACCGCTCGCCGCGGTCCAGAGCCCGCGCTGGTTGCCTTCGCTTCGCTGGGCGCGCAGCAGCAACAGCATGGTTGCGACGCAACCGGCCAGGCAAACCACGGCGGCCACCAGAACCAGGCGCCAATCGTGGTCATCGCGTATGCATGCAATCACTGAAAACATGATCGTCTCCCGCGTCAACGACACATTGACAAGGAGTCGCTAATTAACTGTAAATTGTATTACTTTGATCGTTCGCCTTCGGCACAACCCCAAAAATGGTTGAAAGCTTGCATAATCGAGGCAATGGCCCTTTCAGGCCTGCCCGGCAGCCGCGATATCGCCGTCGATCACGCCCAAGGCACGCTCCAGATGTCCGTCGAAAACGAGCCGCTGTTCGTCGAGCACGACCGATATTTCCGGTGCGCCCTGAAGCCGGAGCTGGAGCGACTGGGACACGCCCTCCTCCAACCCGCCGCGCAGCAGATCGAAGTAGCGTGTGCCGGGACCAGTGACATAGATCGGCATCCGCTCGTAAAGACTGAGCATGCGCGAGATGCCGTTGCCGAGTGCCAGGCCGGCCTGGCGAAAGGCGTAGCCGGCCATTCGATGGCCCTGGCGCGCACTCGCCGCAATCTTGTCCATCTCGGCAATCGGCACGAACTTAGCCGGGATCGTGTCGGGCGGCACTTCGAAGGCTGCCCGCAGGATGCCGTAGAACCCGGCCGCCGCCTCGATGCAGCCATAGGCGCCGCATCGGCACAGTCCCGCCGACGGCGCGTGTAGCATGTGCCCGAAATTCGGCGCCGTTACGTCCATTTCGCCAAACCTGCCCTTGCGGGCAACTCCGAGGCCGATGCTGTGGCCGAGCGAGATGGCGGCGAGCGACCGGAAGCCGCCCTCCGGCGCGCGCTCCGCTTGGGCCGCCAGCGCCTGCGCCACCAGCAGCGTCTCATTGTTGAGCATCACCTCCCCCCGCCAGTCCGGCGCAAGCAGCGCGGCAAAGTCGAGTTGCTCGCTGCCGAAGACGGGAGACCAGAGCAGCCGTGCCGCGCCGGTATCCGCGTCGACCAACCCTTTGCTGCTGATGGAGACGGCGAGTACCCGATCGCGCGTCAGGCGCGAGCGTTGCAGCAAGCGCTCCAACGCATCGACGAATGTTTGCGCGAAGGCGGCCGTACCACGCTGGTCGTGATTGCGGCCTTCCTCGAAGCGGTCGAGCAACGTGCCGCCATAGTCTGTCAGCGAATACTGCACCACATCCGAAGAGATGCGCACGACGATGACATAGCCGCAGTCGCGGCGCGGTGTGAACAGCACGCGCGGACGGCCCCGCCCGCCCTGCACGTGCTGCTCGGCCTTGGCGATCACACCCGCCCGCTCGAGCTCGGCGGTGATCGCCGAAACCGTCGCCGACGCCAGCCCGGTGGCGGCGGAAATTTCGGTATGGGAGAGATTGCGGGCGCGCCTCAGCGCGGCAAGAACCAGAGTGCTGTTCTGCTGACGCACGAGCTCAGTGCTGGACTTAGTCAGCATCATACGTCCTTGCCGGTGGCGGATCCTTCGAACACATGCCCTCCCAAAGCATCTGTTGAACGGCGAGGCAAGGCGCGGACGGCCTTGTCGACAGCCTTGCCAATCTCTGCCACTGATTTTCTCGACTGTCGAGAAATAATCCACAGGCCATTTCGGGTGCCGAGGACCGGCGATACCCCTGCTCGGCGTCGGCCGGGAAGGTGGTGACCAGAGGTGAACGGCACGGCAGCCGGTCAAGATCCGTTGAGGCAGCAGGCAAAGCATCCGGCACCCGACCCAGGCTTGGTGACCGTGACCGTTGAAATGACATAACAATCCCCAATCCGACCGTGACAAGGATCGCCGACGCTCTCGTGAATCCCGATTGGAACCACGGGGAAAGGATGTGTCGCGGTGTCGAACGCTGCCGATTTGGCCATGTTGACAGCCCCCGGATTCTCTGACATTCATTTTCTCGACTGTCGAGAAAATAAAGCCGGACGATGTTACGGTGGCATTTCGACAGCGTTGCAAGGCTGGTCGAGGATGGTGCGGGAGGTTCGCACGCTCAGCCGGCCGCCACTCGGGAGGATGAAATGAAATCCGTTTTGAAGCTGATGGCAGGGGCTGCCATCATCGCGTCGATGCATTCCGCCGCCATCGCCAAGGATCTGGTGGTCGGCGTTTCCTGGTCCAACTTCCAGGAAGAGCGTTGGAAAACCGACGAAGCCGCCATCAAGGCAGCACTTGAGGCATCCGGCGACAAGTACATTTCCGCCGACGCCCAGTCTTCCGCTGCCAAGCAGCTGACCGACATCGAGGCGCTGATCGCCCAGGGCGCCAACGCTCTGATCGTGCTTGCTCAGGACAGCGACGCCATCGCCCCGGCCATCGAAAAGGCCGCCGCCGAAGGTATTCCTGTTGTCGGCTACGACCGCCTGATCGAAAATCCGGCCGCCTTCTACATCACCTTCGACAACAAGGAAGTGGGCCGCATGCAGGCTCGCGAAGTGTTCAAGGTCAAGCCGGAAGGCAACTATGTCTTCATCAAGGGCTCGTCCGCCGACCCGAACGCCGACTTCCTCTTCTCCGGACAGATGGAAGTACTGAAGGAAGCCGTCGATGCCGGCAAGATCAAGAACGTCGGGGAAGCCTACACCGACGGCTGGAAGCCGGAAAATGCCCAGAAGAACATGGAGCAGTTCCTGACCGCCAACGACAACAAGGTCGATGCGGTCGTCGCTTCCAACGACGGCACCGCCGGTGGTGCGGTTGCAGCCCTCGACGCCCAGGGGCTGGCCGGTTCTGTTCCGGTCTCCGGCCAGGACGCCGACAAGGCAGCCCTCAACCGCGTTGCACTTGGCACCCAGACCGTTTCGGTCTGGAAGGACTCGCGTGAACTCGGCAAGCGCGCGGCCGAAATCGCCGCCGAACTGGCCAGCGGCAAGAAGATGGAAGAAATCGTCGGCGTGGCGGCCTTCAATGGCGGCCCCAAGGGCGTTGCCATGCAGTCGGTCTTCCTCGCACCGCTTCCGATCACCAAGGATAACCTGAACGTCGTCATCGACGCCGGCTGGATCTCCAAGGACGAAGCCTGCCAGGGCGTCAAGGGCGACGTCGCTGCGTGCAAGTAAGCCGCCCGGACAGGGTTGAGCTCTAACCTTCGACAAGCGCCGCAACGCACTCCGTTGCGGCGCTTGCGCAAGGTGCAACCGGGGCGGACAATGCAAGGACCTTCGGGCACGCATTGGCGCCAACGAGAGAAGCGCTCGACAGCTGTCTTCATCATCAGACTTGTCGCGTCCCATTCCGGCCATTTCGCGCCGGCAGACGCGGTGACATCAACAGAAAGTGGGGGGAAGGCACGTCCATGGCCGACATCACACAGGGCAACCAGACACAGAGCACCCAGGCCAACCGTGCTCGCAATGCGGACGAGAACCCGGTGAAGCGCTTTTTCCGCGCCACCGAGATCGACACCCGCTTGCTCGGCATGGTCGGCGCGCTGGCCATCATCTGGCTCGGCTTCGAGATCATGACAGGCGGCCTGTTTCTGACGCCGCGCAACCTTTGGAACCTGACGGTTCAGACCTCCTCCGTCGCCGTGATGGCGACCGGCATGGTGCTGATCATTGTCACCCGCAACATCGACCTGTCGGTCGGCTCCGTGCTCGGCTTCTGCGGCATGATCATGGCGGTTATGCAGGTCAAGGTCCTGCCGCAATATCTGGGGCTCGAGCATCCCGCCATCTGGATCATCACGCTTGCCTGCGGCATTGCCGTTGGTGCCGCGATCGGCGCACTCCAGGGCTCGATCATCGCCTTCCTCAACGTGCCGGCCTTCATCGTCACGCTCGGCGGCCTGCTCGTCTGGCGGGGTGCCACATGGTTCGTCACCAGCGGACAGACCGTTGCACCGATGAACGCCACCTTCCGCCTGATGGGCGGCGGCACCGAGGGGTCGATCGGGGCGACGGCCAGCTGGATCGTCGGCATCATCGCCTGTATCGCCATCGTCGGGGCCATCCTCAACTCGCGCAAGCAGCGCAAGCGTTTCGGCTTTCCGCTGCGGCCGGTCTGGGCCGAGTATTTCCTCGGCATTCTCGGCTGCATCCTGGTAATGGGCGCGATCGCGATCGCCAACCTTTATTACTGGCCGATCAACATCGCCCGCAAATACGCCGACGCCAACGGCATCGCCTGGCCGGACGGCGGCCTGCTGATCTCGCACGGCATCGCCATTCCCGTGCTGGTGGCCGTCGCCGTCGGCATCGTCATGACCTTCATCGCCACCCGCCTGCGCTTCGGCCGTTACGTCTTTGCGCTCGGGGGCAATCCGGAGGCAGCTGAACTCGCCGGCATCAAGACCCGCTGGGTCACCGTCAAGATCTTCATGCTGATGGGCGTGCTCTGCGCCATTGCAGCCGCGATCTCGACGGCCCGCCTCAATGCCGCGACCAATGCGCAGGGCGAGCTCGACGAGCTCTACACGATCGCGGCCGCGGTCATCGGCGGCACGTCGCTTGCCGGCGGCGTCGGCACGATCGCCGGCGCGATGATCGGCGCACTCGTCATGCAATCGCTGCAGTCGGGCATGGTGCTCTTGGGGATCGACTCGCCGTTCCAGCGCATCGTCGTCGGCGTGGTTCTCGTCGTGGCCGTCTGGCTCGACACCATCTACCGCGCCCGTGCCAAGTAAGAAGGAGTCCGACCAATGAAAGACCAACGCACTCCGCTCGTGGAAATGAAGAACATTTCCATCTCCTTCGGCGGCATCCATGCGGTCGACAACGCCTCCGTCGACCTCTATCCCGGCGAGGTGGTGGCGCTTCTCGGCCATAACGGCGCCGGCAAATCGACGCTGATCAAGATCCTGTCGGGCGCCTACAAGCGCGACGCCGGCGAGATCCTGATTAATGGCGAAGCCGCCGACATCAGCAATCCGCGCGACGCCAAGAAATACGGCATCGAGACGATCTACCAGACGCTGGCCGTCGCCGACAACGTCGATGCCGCCGCCAACCTCTATCTCGGCCGCGAGCTCAGGACCCCCTGGGGCACGCTCGACGACGTGGCGATGGAGGCCAAGGCGCGCGAAGTCATGGGGCGCCTCAACCCCAACTTCCAGCGCTTCAAGGAACCGGTGAAGGCGCTTTCGGGCGGTCAGCGGCAATCGGTGGCGATCGCCCGCGCGATCCTGTTCGACGCCCGCATCCTGATCATGGACGAGCCGACGGCCGCCTTGGGCCCGCAGGAAACCGCCCAGGTCGGCGAACTGATCAAGCAGCTGAAGCGCGAAGGCATCGGCATCTTCCTGATCAGCCACGACATCCACGACGTCTTCGACCTCGCCGACCGCGTCTCGGTGATGAAGAACGGCCAGGTCGTCGGCCAGGCCCGCACCGAGGATGTGACCAAGGATGAAGTGCTCGGCATGATCATCATGGGCAAGGTACCGCCCAAGGCGATCCCCGGCCCCGGCGCCATGCAGACCGCATGATCAACGACAACGCATGGCCCGGCAGTCGCCGGGCCACGCGTTTTTGACGCCTTGGCGCAAGGCCTCGCCTTGGAAGACACGAATTCCAACCGATCCCCGTGCCGCCCCCATACGCGGCACGCACGACAAGCCTTAAGTCGCCCCGCCCGACACCTCCTCAGACATATTCCAAAGGCCCGGCCGCCGGCTGACGTGAGCATCAATTTGCAGCCGCTTGCAAATTCCCCTGCGAACTCCGTCATTTCACCATTGAAGCGACGCGCAAGCTAAGCTATGAACCGCTCACAGCCCGCTTCGGCGGCCTCGCTGCAAACGGATGCACCCGTAGCTCAGCTGGATAGAGTGTTGGATTCCGATTCCAAAGGTCACAGGTTCGAATCCTGTCGGGTGCGCCATTTTTCTTTTTCAACAAGAGAACCAATCGCGTACTGATTGCGCTCCCTTAATCTTCTTCACACCTGTCGTGGGATCATACCGCCGCAAACTCATTTCCATAGTCTGCCGGATGTTGAGCAGGAACGTCCTCAACAGGCCACTCGCGGCCTCGGGCGTCTCGGCTTTCTCACCTATCATTTATTTGAGGCGTTTACGCTCAAGCTTTGCAATCCGCTTGTCGCCATGCGCCGCCCGGACCCGCGCATTTGTATTCGGCAGCTATGCAAGCAATATGATTACCCTCAACCCGGCGATGCTTTGGCGGTTGCGCTTTCGGAACAACAGCAGATACGAATCGCTATATCGTGGGCCGCTTGAATTTCAGAACCTCACAGCGAATTCGGATCAATGAGATGTATGAAGTGAGAAAAACCAAGGACTCTCGAAGTTTTGCATTTCGGCTATTTGTCGGACTACCTTGGGTCGTCCGAGCTTTCTTGAATCTCTTTATCATTTTGCTCGTTGGAGTTCTTGTTTTCAGCACCTTGGGCAAGGTCTACCAGATTCCAGCCTTCGACAAGGTCTCGGAAGAACTTACGAGCTTCCTCAACATCGTCATCGGGGCCATCGTCGGATCGCTTTCTAGCGAGGCTAAGGAATACCTTCAAAGGAAGGAGCCCAATAAGGTCGTTGGTGACGATGGGGCCGAGGTTAGTGAAAATTAATCCCCCGGCCTTGAAATATGCTTGGAGCAGCAAGTCTGGATAACTCATCGTCAACGATGGATATTTTCTGAAATATCGAAAAGAATTTCGAACAAAGAAGCGCATGAAATAGTATAATGAGAGTATGATTGGCGTAAATACTGTTATGTAGCCACTAAAAAAATACAATGTATAGGAGATTGCAATTATGGAGCTGAAAAATTCTATAAAAAATTTAAATCTGAATCTATTAGGGTATTTTCCGTGAATTATATCCAGTCCGGCAATTACAAGCTGGATCTTCGGGGGTAATCGATGACGGGCTTTTGAGCCTGTGTCGATCCTCTTCCGTTGCGCTTCAAGCTCAAGACTAAACTTATGAAGCTCAAAGGGTCCCATTCGGACAATTATTACCCGCGCGCCCTTCGCGACTGCTCGTAAGGAATGCAGCTTACCTCCAGCCAAGGTCATATGACCGACCTTACCATCGCCTCCATAAATTGCGGCGTGATCAACATTTGATGATGCATAGTACATCAAACCCCAAGACCAAAACGAATTTAAGCGCTGTGTGAATATAAAATCGCCAATATTAAGCTGCTCGACTATATTATCGGGCACTGCATCGACGAAGCCAAGAGCCATCTCATTATTCTGACTACTGGAAAATCTTCCCTTGCGCAGGCGATATTTACAGTAATCCAGGACAGCAAGTAACAATTTAATCCCTCTATTGATTTCATCAAACTGAATTTGAGGTATGCTTCACAGAGCTAAATATTCGCAGGTATTAGATCACGGCATGAAGCCTATGCGATTCTTAAAAGGCGAGACGAAAAAACCGTGGGTCTGCGCAAAATTGCCAACTGCATCATGTTCGGCAAACATCGGCGGCATAGCGATATTGACTGTCCACTCAAGTATTTTTTGGTCGGACTGCGTTAGATCAAACCAGACTTTTTCGTCTGACCGCCAGACTACGTTGCTTGGAAGTAGGCGTTTCAAAAAATGGGCGTCCTCCGCCAGCAAACACCAAATCTTTGCACCTGCTGTAAGTGCACCATTGTTGGTTTTTGATAATCGTTCCAAGCGGCCCAACAATGCTGCAAACAAAAACCACGCCAACCGTCGCGAATTGATCTCATCGCCATGCGAAAGCTCCAATTTCTGCGCAACATCCGGGATGAAATTATCTAAAGTAAAGACACCGCCACTCTTTTTGGCTTCGGAATACATAACGGAGACCACTGGCAGCAAATTCTCGTAAGCCAAGAACATGGGCTCGTGTTGCGGAATCCATTTGGATAAAAAGCCGTTCAACGGCCTCAGCATAATTATCGGCGTCGAATTTAAGGATTGCGAGAAATTCGCTCTCTGGTTTTTTCTTCTTGAAAAGACCCCACATCGTTCCCGCCTCATCGATTCAACCACGTTGAATTTATTACATTCACTGGTTGTTTCGGCAAGGTGGCGCTGGCGACTTCCTCTTCCCGACGCTCCACGTTCGCCTTGACCGGATTCCGCATTGTTATGCCGTAGATTACGCAGTTAAGGCTTTCAGCCCGGCGACCGGAATGCGCTCTCTTTGCCGAACCGGAGCGCCGCGAACGTAGCGTATGACAACCCGCTCGCTCGCCAATTCTATAGAACCGGCCTTCGAGGACATCACTGTATCGGACCGACTTTCTCCGGGACAATCGGGCGTGACCTTGTCAGCAGACACCAGCACGGAGCAAACCGACTACCCCACCGCCGCCGCCCGCGCATATCGCCCCGGCGCCTGCCCCACGTGCCGGCTGAAGGCGGTGCTAAACGCACTGGCCGAGCCATACCCGACGCGTTCGGCGACATCGGAAATGTCGGCGTTGTGGCTGCGGAGCAGATCCTTTGCCATCGCCATGCGCCAGGCGAGCAGGTATTCCATCGGCGGCAGGCCGACGTTGCGCGTGAACCTTTCGAAGAAGGCGGAGCGGGAGAGCCCGGCCGCTTTTGCCAGTTCGGCCACTGTCCAGGATCGCGCCGGGTTGCCATGCATCGCCCTTATCGCTTCCGCCAACCGCTGATCGGCGAGCCCGCGCAGCAAGCCCGGCGCGGCGTCCGGCCGCTGGGTCAGCCGCAGCGCCTCGATCAGCAGCACCTCGACAAGACGTGCCAGCACCAGATCGCGACCGGCGCGCTGTTCGGCCGCTTCCTCTGTCAACAGCCGAACCAGGATCGAAAGCCGTTCGGCGCCGCGCACATGCACCTGTGCCGGCAGCAGCGACACCAGCAGCCCGGCATCGTCCGTTTCAAAGACGAAGTAGCCACCGAGCAACCGCACGCTTGGCGGTCCATCGGGATCACCGTGGCGAACTTCGTCTCCGGGAGCAGGCGCTGCCTTCGGATCGATGAATGTCGGCGCAACCGGTTCGAAGCCCGACATTGTGAAGCCGGGCGTTGTCGGCAGGAGGACGAAATCACCGGCCTCGAGCACCAGCGCGTCCTGACCGTCGACGGCCAGACGGCAGGCACCTTCAAGGATGGTGCAGAAGCTGGGATGGCCGAAGTCGGAATAACGCACGCCCCAGCGGCCGGCACCGCTGATGCTTTTCGTAAACACGGCGCGCGGTCGCAGCAGCGTGATGATTTCTGAGAGCGGATCAATCATTTCCGGACTATTGCAAATCAAATTCGGACTTTCAATTATATATCGTCCGGATTTCGTTCGGTAGCATGACACCATTGAAACCAACAAGGAAACCGTCATGAAAACCGTACTGATCACCGGCTGCTCGTCCGGCTACGGCCTCGAAACGGCCCGGCTTTTTCACACCAACGGCTGGAACGTGGTGGCGACCATGCGCACGCCGCGCGAGGATATTCTGCCCCGATCGGAGCGCATGCGCGTCGTGCAACTGGATGTGACCGACCCCGAAAGCATCTCGGCGGCCCTTGAGGTAAGCGGTCCGATCGATGCGCTCGTCAACAACGCCGGCATCGGCGTGGTCGGCGCCTTCGAGGCAACGTCGATGTCGCATGTGCGCAAGATCTTCGAGACCAACACGTTCGGCGTCATGGCGATGACGCAGGCGGTGATCCCGCAGTTGCGCAGCAGACGGTCGGGCGTCGTGGTCAACGTCACCTCCAGCGTGACGCTCGCCGCCATGCCGCTGGCCGCCGCCTATACCGCCAGCAAGACGGCGATCGAAGGGTTCACCGGATCGCTCGCCCACGAGCTTCGCGCCTTCGGCGTGCGCGCCAAATTGGTCGAGCCCGGCTATGCTCCGAGCACGCGGTTTTCGCAGAACACCGGCGTACGCATCGAAGACCTGATCCCTGAGCCCTATGCCGCGTTCGCGCAGCCGGTCTTCGCCGCTTTCGCAAGCCCGGCCCTGATCACTAGGGAGACGGACGTTGCGGAAGCAGTCTGGCACGCAGCCAACGATGTGTCGGAACAGTTGCATTTCCCGGCGGGGGCCGATGCGGTGGCGCTGGCGCGTGCAAGCTGAAAGCCGCTGGCGCCGTCGAGCGCAGCACGCGGTGGCACGGCGCCAAGGTTTTCGACGGATGCGAAACTGCAAAAACCCCGTTTCCCGACGGCAATTGTCAGACCAGCGGCAAGCCTGCGGCGTGCACGCTGTTGACGAGCGTTTCGGTGATCGCCCGATCCTTAAAGAACTCCTGGGTGCGGACGTAGCCGGCCGACAGTTTCGGATCGAGCGCCTGGATCTGCGCCACCAGTTGCCGTGCCCGGTCGACGTCGCCGCGCGCCATTCGCGCGGCGATGCGATAGATCAGCGTGCGCCGGGTCTGATAAGGCAGCGCCCGCGCCACGGCGAAAAGCTCGTCGTGCCGGCCGAGCACATAGAGCGCGGCGACGCGCTCCTCGACGATCCAAACCGGCAGGAACGGATCCAGCATCTCTGCCCGGTCGAGCAGCTCGAGCGCCCGCTCCGCCTCGTTCACATAGGTGTAGAAGGCCGCACAACGGCCGGCGATATAGGCATCGTTGGGCGCAAGCTCTATCGCCCGCTCGTGATGATGGCGCGATGCTACGAAGTCTCCCTCCATGCACTTGATCGCACCCATGATGCGATGGGAGTCCGGGTCGGTTGGATCGAGGTCGAGTGCGTGCGCGACCTGCCGTTCGCCGGCCGAAAGGTCGAAATCCGGCAGGTTGCTCCAGGCGCACACATGCATGGCGACCGGCCGCCCGAAGGTCGGGTCCGCATCCATGGAGCGCTTGAACCAGCGCATAGCTTCGCCGATGTGCCGATCGGCGACGCCGATCAGGCGATGGTGGTCGAGCCCCAGCAGGTAGTACTCGTAGGCCGACATATTTTCCGGCCGCTTCAGCCGCGCGGCGACCAGTTCCGCTTGCTCTATCCGCCCCGCCACCGTCGCGGCGATGCGGGCGGTTACCTCGTCGATGACGGCAAGCAGCTCCTCGAACGGCCTCTCGATCCGGTCGGACCAGACGAGATGCCCGTGGGCGGTCTCGCACAGCGACACGTCGAGGCGCACGAGGCCGCCGAGCTTGCGCACGGAGCCCGAAACGACATAACGCACGCCAAGCGCCCTGCCCACCTCGACGGGATCGCGGATGGAAAGCACCACGGAGGCCGACCGCGAACTGACGAACAGGCCCTTCAGCCGGCCGAGTTCCAATGTGAGGTCATCGGTCAACCCTTCGGTCAGGAACGACTGGTCCTCCTGTCCGGCCGCCAGGGCAACGAAGGGCGTGACGATCACCGAATTCGGCCGCATTGAGGCCGGTGGCGCCTCGCGCGTTGGCGCCGAGAGAAACCGATGCCTGTCGACCGTCGTCCCGACCCGGTAGACACGCATCGGTTCGGTGACACCCTTGAACCGACGCTCGCCGATCTCTTCGAAGGCGCAGGGCGAGACCCTGCCGACCTGTTCGTACAGCGCTTCGGACACCTCGATCTCGCCGGCGGTAGCGCTCGATTGCAGCCGGGCGGCAAGATTGACACCATTTCCCCGGAGGTCGTCGCCGACGGCAAGCACATCGGCGAGATGCAGCCCGAAGCGCATGTCGTTCGGCGTGGCATCGGGGATAGTCGCAAGCGAACTGCGCGCCTCCATGGCCGCGCGAAGAGCGTTGACCGGGCTCGTGAATTCCGCAAGCACCGCATCGCCAGCCGTGTTAAAAACCCGGCCGTCGTGGCGCGCGACCGTGTCGCCTACCGCCCTCAGGCACGCGGAGACGCATTCCACAGCCTCTTCCTCATGAGCTTCCATCGCCGCGGTCGACCCGACGAAATCCGCCACCATGATCGCAACCAGCTTGCGCTGCATCTCCGTCGCCTTCGCCGACACTCGCCCGCCAGGGCGGGAGGATAGCACAATGCAACGGGTCAGACAGCCGCCGCTATTTTAGCTATCGCATTATAGAAGAGCAAACGCCTCGTCGCGCGCCGAGATCTGGGCAACAGGCAACCGCCAGTCGATCGCAACCTTCGGATCGAGCGCATTGAGCCCGCCCTCCGCGTCCGGCGTGTAGGGCTTGTCATGCAGATAGATCAGTTCGCAGCCCTCGGTCAGCGTCTGAAACCCATGCGCAAATCCACCAGGAATCATCATCGATCGGCCGTTCTCCGCGCTCAGCACCTCTCCATGCCATCGCAGATAGGTGGGCGAACCCGGGCGTAGATCGACGGCGACATCGAAAACGGAGCCCACGAGGCAAGACACGAACTTGGTCTCATCATACGGCGCGCGCTGAAAGTGCATTCCCCTGATCGTACCCTTCAGGTGCGTCATCGTGTGGTTGATCTGGGCGATCGCGCCATTGGCGCCGAAATCGGCGAGCTCTTCGCGGCAAAAGAAGCGCGAGAAGAACCCGCGCTCGTCGCCAAAGCGCTGACGCTCTATGACCACAAGATCGGGGATCGGAGTAGCGATACGATTGAAACGCGACATCGGCTTTCTCGTGGAACGGATCGCGGGCTGAATAACGTCGTGTTCCAACCCGCAGATATTGACGACCAACGAATTCTCAGGACATAAGACGGGCGGAAATGCAAGCAGGGACTAGCGCAGCGTGACCATGCAGGGCGCGACTGGCGCAAGCCTCGTCTAGCGAATGGCTTAAACAATGATCGAGGCGCATCTCACGGCGCGAATAAGCGACCTGGCCGACCTGGAAGCCTCGGTGCGCGGTTCGAAGTACGTAATCGGCGAGAACTCGGTCATCGACAGTTTCGTCAAGTTCAAGCCGGCAGGCGGTACTGGCGACATCACGATCGGCCGCAACTGCACGATCAACAGCGGATGCGTTTTCTACAGCGGTCACGGCATTACAATTGGCGACAATGTCCTGATCGCCGCCAATTGTACGCTCGCTCCTGTCAATCACGAGTTTCGCGACAGCAGTCGCCCGATATCTAAGCAGGGCTTCCAGCCGAGCAGAGGCGGAATCGTCATCGAGGACGATGTCTGGCTCGGGGCCAACTGCGTGCTTCTTGACGGCAGCATCCTGCGTAAGGGCTGCGTAATCGCGGCAGGCAGTATCGTGCGCGGCACGGTCGAAGCCTATTCGATCAGCGGCGGAAATCCACTGCGAGTCCTGGGGCACCGCTCTTGAAATTTACCCTCCTTGGCGCCGGCGGATTTGTCGGCCAGCGGCTCCTTGCACATTTGCAGTCCCTGGGTCACGAGGTGTTGGCACCGGCGAGGAATGCTCCGTTAAATGCCGCCTGCCGGAACGCGCACGTCATCTATGCAATTGGCCTCACGGCGGACTTTCGACGCCGGCCCTTCGATACGATTGAGGCCCATGTCAGCCTGGCCTGCCGTTTGCTGCAAGAATGCGAGCTCGCTTCGTTTCTCTATCTCTCGTCGACGAGAGTCTATGCCGGCAACGCCGAAACCTACGAGACGACACCCCTAAGGGTGTCTCCGAGTAACCCCTCTGATCTCTACAATCTTTCCAAGCTCGCCGGCGAAGCGATTTGCCTCTCGTCCGGCAAGCCGAATGTCCGCATTGCACGGCTTTCCAATATCGTCGGGCCCGCAGCCACCACGTCGGAGAGCTTCATCGGCGACCTTTGCAGGGAAGCGATGGCCGGCCAGATCAAACTGCAGACCAGCGCGACATCATCCAAAGACTATATCTGGATCGACGACGCGGTGAAGTTGTTGCATCAGATCGCCGAGAACGGCCAGGAGACGATCTACAACATCGCGAGCGGGCAGCAAACGAGCAATGCCGAATGGGCGGCCCGCCTGTCGGAGCATACCGGTTGCAGCGTTGAGATCATCGCGGATGCACCGACAGTGACCTTTCCCCCCATAAACATTGATCGCATAGGACGTGAGTTTTCATTTAAACCAGAGAGCTTCCTCGACAGAGTTCCGGAGATGCTCTCTGCCGCCTCCGAAAACGAATAAGCGATCCTTTGCCACAACCGAGAGGAATTCGGATGGACCCGATTAAGCAATTTTCAATGGAGCGCCAGGCGGCGATTGTCGGCTATGCGACCGATCAGGAGTTCGAGACGCTGTCTTCGCAATGGCGGCAGATGTCGATGGACAAGCGGTACGTCTATAACTTCGATTGGCTGGGGCGTCCGATCATTCAGTATCCGCAAGATATCCAGGCCGTCCAGGAACTGATCTGGGCTACGCGTCCGGATCTGGTCATCGAAACGGGCATCGCTCACGGGGGCTCGATCATCCTCAGCGCCTCCTTGCTGGCCATGCTCGATATGTGTGACGCGATTGAAGCGGGGGTCACGCTTGACCCCCGGGCCTCTCGTCGCAAGGTGATCGGGATTGATATCGATATACGCAAACACAATAGGGAAGCCATTGAGAAACACCCAATGGCATCGCGGATCGAATTGATTGAAGGTTCTGCGGTTTCCGACGCAGTCGTTGACCAGGTGCGACAAGCGTCCCAAGGGTACCAGCGCGTCATGGTGTGCCTTGATTCGATGCACACTCACGAGCACGTCCTGGCTGAACTTGAAGCATACGCTCCATTGGTAACACCCGGGTGCTATTGTGTCGTCTTTGATACGTTCGTCGAAGACTTGCCCAAGGACTTCTTTGAGAATCGCCCGTGGAACGTCGGCGATAATCCGAAAACTGCGGTTCATCAGTATCTCAAAGACCATCCCGAATTCAGCATTGATAAAACGTTTGATACAAAACTTATGGTTACGGTAGCGCCTGACGGTTTTCTTCTTAGAAAGTAAGAAATTAAAGAGTGGAAAGGTCCATTCATCAGGTTTCGACTATTTTTCGAGAAAACTTCGACAGATATGCGCGAAGCTTGATGAATGCGGCCCTCTTGAGGTTCTTGTAGTAATTCGCAACCCTATTTTCGATGTGCGTATCAAGAGCTGATTTCAATTCGGCCCGTTCGCTTGTCGTGAAGCTCCTGTCGGCCAGAGGCCGATACGAAATCCTCTTGTAATCAGCTCTGATCTTCAGGAGTTTGTCGCGCGGCATGTGGTAGGTTGAGGGCCGCCGTATGCGTTGCACGAACAGGGACTGCCGGCTGAACGCGACGCGATCCTCAAGGATCGGCGAACATCAGCACCAGATGATCCGCGGCCCAGAGATAGGGATACTGGGCACTGACCATGTCCCAAGACCGCACAAGCGGCTCACGTCGCCACAATCCATATATCCAGCTAGGGTGGCAACCCAGAAGTAGCGATCGAATTCTGCCAACTTCAGTTTCATCCGAGAGTGACGGAGGCTCGTACATTTTCCTTTGATAGGTTGGATACTCCGTTATACGCAACACAGGCGAAACCGCCACCGCCGCAGCCGGGCTGCGATCCAAAGCATTGACCATCCTTTCGAGATGTTCGCCATCAGTGAGATCATCGTCGGCCCGCCACATGAAGTATGGCGTATTGGTCAAATCGCGTGCGCTCGTAAAATTCACGGCCGCAGGAACTGTTTCGGCGGACCGAAAATGGTGGAAACGCCTGTCGGGTTTGGCGAACGCGGCGCATACATCACTTGTGCCATCGGTCGAGCCGTTGTCGCTGATAAACACTTCGAAGTCTTCAAAAGATTGCTCTTGTAGGCAGCGAAGGCATTCAGCAATCGTCTCCACGCCGTTATAGGTCGGCACGCCGATGCTCACTCGAGCCATTCAAAACTGCCGTATTGCAAATAGCCCAGAAATGTATGAATGACTGCCGAGATAGACAGGTCGTCAGCCGCTCACAAGGCGAATAGTCCGATGTGCAATGTGCCAACGACATCCCTGCGGCGTTACGCGGTTAGCTCGTGCTATAGGAAGAAAGCATGAAAGTCGTCATCCTTGCCGGTGGTTACGGTACACGCATCTCCGAAGAGAGCCATCTGCGCCCGAAGCCGATGATCGAGATCGGCGGGCGGCCGGTCCTCTGGCACATCATGAAGATCTACAGCCACTTTGGGTTCTCCGATTTCGTCATCTGCCTCGGGTACCGCGGCTACATGATCAAGGAGTACTTCTCCAACTACATCCTCCACTCGTCGGACGTTACCTATGACATGGCGACGGGCGAAACGCTGTTCCATTCGAACAAGGCCGAGCCTTGGCGCGTGACGCTGGTGGATACGGGGACGGATTCGATGACCGGCGGACGGTTGAAGCGCGTCGCCGACCATCTTGGAGACACGTTCTGCCTCACCTATGGCGACGGCGTTGCCAATGTCGATATCAAGGCTTTGACCGATTTTCATCGTCGCCACGGCCGTGAGGCAACGGTCACCAGCGTCGTTCCACCGGGACGCTACGGCGCACTGGCGACCCGGGACGGCGAAGTGCGCAGTTTCACCGAAAAGCCGGCGGGCGACAACGGTCGTATCAACGGTGGCTTCTTTGTGCTGAACCGAAGTGTTCTCGATCGCATCGAGGGAGACAGCACGACCTTCGAGGGAAAGCCGCTGGAAGGTCTCGCCAGAGATGGTCAGCTGATGGCCTTCCCCCATGATGGCTTCTGGCGTCCGATGGATACGTTGCGCGACAAGAACCAGCTCGAAGAACTTTGGCAGCAGGGTTCGGCACCGTGGAAAATCTGGGAATGAGCCGCCTGGCAAACCGGAGCTTCTGGGCAGGCAAGCGCGTCTTTCTAACCGGGCACACCGGGTTCAAGGGAAGCTGGGCGCAGTTGTGGCTCAGGCAAATGGGTGCGGACGTCACCGGCTATGCGCTTCCACCGCTGACCGAACCGTCGTTGCACGCGCTGCTTGGACCAGCGGATACTGCCGCGGAACATCTCGGCGACATCCGCGATGCCGATGCGCTCACCGCTGCTGTGCAAAAGAGCAATCCGGAGATCGTCCTGCACATGGCGGCGCAGCCGCTGGTGCGCGAAAGTTACAAAGCCCCTGCCGAGACATTCGATGTCAATGTCATGGGCACCGTGCGCCTGCTCGAGGCGGCGCGTAGCGCTCCGGCATTGAAGGCAATCGTCGTGGTAACGACCGACAAGGTTTACCGCAACGATGAAAGCGGGCAGCATTTTCCAGAAGACGCGACGCTCGGCGGGCACGATCCCTATTCCGGTTCCAAGGCCGCGTGCGAGCTCGTCGTCTCCACCTGGCGCGATGCATTCCTGCGTGAGCGCGGCATTCGGGTGGCAACTGCGCGCGGCGGCAACGTGCTCGGCGGCGGCGACTTTTCGACGGACCGTCTGGTACCCGACATTGTCCGCGCTGCCCTGTCCGGCGCAACGCTCGATATTCGCAGCCCGATGGCGACAAGGCCCTGGCAGCATGTGCTTGACTGCCTCAACGGCTATTTCGTTTATGCCGAAGCGCTCTATGGCGGCGAGACTTCCGTAGACGCGCTGAACTTCGGCCCCTCGCCGGCCGAGCGCCAGATCCCCGTGCGCGACGTCGCGTCGGCGGTCCAGAAAGCCATGGGCCTGGTGTCGCAATGGCGCGATGCCTCCTCGGTCGACCAACCGCGGGAAATGCAGACGCTCGGGCTCGATCCGGCCCTGGCCACCAAGGCGCTCTCGTGGGCCTCCAGGCTTTCGCAGGACCAAGCGATCGCCTGGACGGCAAACTGGTACGACGGTTGGCGCAAGGGCGACAACGCCCATGTTTTGACGCTCGGCCAGATCGACGCATTCATGAAAGGCTGACGACCAAATGTCCCACAATTGCCGCTTCTGCTCGACCCCACTCAAGACCGTCGTTGCCGATCTGGGATCGACCCCTTGGTCCAATTCCTTTCTGGAACCGACCGAGGAAGCGATCGCGCGTGAACGCGCCTTTCCGCTAAAGGCGATGGTCTGCTCCGAGTGCCTGCTCGTCCAGACCACGGAAACCGTTCCGGCCGATGAAATCTTTACCGACGGCTATGCCTATCTCTCCTCCTTCTCGAGCAGTTGGCTCGATCACGCCCGGCGGTATGCCGATGCCATGACCGAGCGCTTCGAGCTCGATGGAATGTCGCAGGTGGTCGAGATCGCCTCCAATGACGGCTATCTGCTGCAGTATTTCGTCGCCAAGGATATTCCGGTGCTGGGCATCGAGCCCGCGGCCAATGCGGCCAAGATTGCCGAGGGGCGGAATGTTCCGACTAAAGTCGCCTTCTTCGGACGCAAGACGGCAACGGACCTGGCTGCCCGCGGCATCCGCGCGGACCTGACCGCCGCCAACAATGTGCTGGCACACGTGCCCGACATCGCCGATTTCGTCGGCGGCTTTGCCATTCTGCTGAAGCCGGATGGCGTCGCAACGTTCGAGTTCCCGCATCTCCTGCGCCTGATGGAAGGCATCCAGTTCGATACGATCTATCACGAACACTATTCCTATCTCTCGCTGGCGGCCGTCGAACGTATCTTTGCAGCATCCGGCCTGAAGGTCTTCGATGTGGAAGAGTTGCCAACCCACGGCGGCTCCCTGCGGGTCTTTGCCCAGCTCGAAACGGGCGCACGGCCGACGACGGAGCGCCTGGCCTCGATACGTGCGAACGAAGAGGCCGCCGGCCTCACACGGATGGACACATACGCAAAGTTCGATGCACGCATTGCCGCTGTCTGCCAGGAGTTTCGTGACTTCCTCGCTCGCGCCAAGGCCGAAGGTAAGACAGTTGCCGCTTACGGTGCGGCCGCGAAAGGCAACACCTTCCTCAATGTCTGCGGCGTGAGGCCCGGCGAAATCGCCTTCGCGGTCGATCGCAATGATCTCAAGCAGGGCAAGCTTTTGCCCGGCACCCACATCCCGGTGCATGCACCAAGCCACCTGCAAGTGGCTAAGCCGGATTACCTCGTGATCCTTCCATGGAACCTGACCGACGAGATCGTCGCCCAAAATGCAGCGATCCGCGACTGGGGCGGTCGTTTCGTCGTCGCCATACCGTTTGTCCGCATGATCTAAGCTTGTTCTTCATCAAACTCCGCGATAGCGGCGAAGGAAACGGCATCGGGCAGGAGTACAATGTCCAGGATCGACCTTTGCATCGTCGCCACCAGGCGACCGGAGTTGCTTGCGGCAACACTGGACAGCTTCCGTGAGAAAGTCCTCTGCCGTTTGGACCTGGGGATCGCCTATCTCAACCTCGATCCGGTGTTCGGCTCGCCGGAGGACCAGGTTGCCTGTGTCGATATCGTTCGCGAGCGTTTCCCCGACGCGGTGATCTCCCAGCCCGAGCATCCAGGCTTTTGCGCCGCAGTCGCAAGAGTTTGGTCGGCAACGGTGTCAGAGTATGTGTTTCATTTGGAAGACGACTGGATAGCGCTGAGGGAAATGGGCGAGGAATTGCTTCAGCCCTTTGCCGATCCGTCCATCATGCAGGTGTCGTTTCACACCGCCGACCAGAACTGGAATATCGGCAAGAAAGGGCATTTTCATCGGCGAAACGAATATGGGCGCCTGCTTGGAATCAAGATACCGCTCTTCCGCACCTTCCCGAAATTCACGACCTCGCCGTCGATCTGCGCGGCACTTTCGCCCGTCAATGCGCCGCGCTGATGGACCTGTCGCGCGACCCGGAAAAGCAGTTCTATTCCGGCGTCAATCCGGCAATGGAAGCCTACGTCGCGGGCTACCGCAACTACATCTTCTCGCCAGAAAGAAAGCCGGTCATTCGCGACATGGGACGGGAGTGGCGCGAGCAGCGCAACATCCGCAAGGTCATCACCAACGCCACATCCATCTGGGAAAAGGCAAGCTGATCGCATAATTTTCCTCCCGGATCGGAACCGGCTCGGGAGGAAATTTTGCCGCGAGAGCAAGCGCAACCGCGTCGATAAAATGATGCGCGGCGCTGCTCGCCTCAACGACGGGCCGGGCTATTTCAGCTCCATCGACCGCAGTCAGGCCCCGTCGGGCCCAACTGCCCCCCGCAATCAGGCGGCAGCGCCCTTGCGCTGGAAGCCCTTGCTCGCAACCATCAGGTTCCGGGTGTACTCCTCGGCAATGCGTCCCGCGACAAGATCTGCCGAGGATAGCCGTTCGACCACCCGCCCATTCTGCATCACCGCCAGCCGGTCGCACATATGGGTGACGACGCCAAGGTCATGGCTGACCATGATGAAGGTGAGCTTTCGGTCGCGCCGGACCTGTTCGAGCAGGTTCAGAACCTCCGCCTGCACCGACGCATCGAGTGCCGACGTCGGCTCGTCGAGCAGCAGGATCGACGGCTCGAGGATCAGTGCGCGGGCAATCGCGATGCGCTGGCGCTGGCCGCCGGACAGCTGGTGCGGGTAGCGGAAGCGGAAGCCCGAGCCCAGGCCGACTTCATCGAGCGCCTTGAGAATGCGGCGTTCGCCATCGGCAACGCCGTGAATTGCCAGAGGCTCGAGCAGCTGCCGGTCGATCGTCTGGCGCGGATGCAGCGAACCATAAGGGTCCTGGAACACCATCTGCACATCGCGGTAAAAGGCCTTGTCGCGGCGGTTGCCGGTCAGAACCCGGTCATGCACGCGGATGCTGCCTGATGTCACCGGCGCAAGACCGGCGACCGCGCGAAGCAGGGTCGACTTGCCCGAGCCGGACTCGCCGACGAGCCCGAAGGATTCGCCTGATGCGACAACGATGCTGACGTCGTCCAGTGCCTTAAACTCGTCATAGGTAACGACAAGATTTTCGGCGGATACGGTGGCGGTCGTCATAGTGCCCACTCCGGTTTGCGATCAAGAACCGGCAGGGGATGGCGATCGGAGCCGATCGCCGGCATGCAGTTCAACAGGCCCTGGGTGTAGGGATGGCGGGCATTGGCAAGGTCCGAGGCGGCAAGCTCTTCGACGATCTTGCCGGCATACATGACGATGACGCGGTCGCAGAACGACGACACCAGCCGCAGGTCGTGCGAGACGAAGATCAGACCCATGCCGCGGTCGGCCACCAGCTTGTCGAGGATACCAAGCACCTCGAGTTGAACCGTCACATCGAGCGCCGATGTCGGTTCGTCGGCGATCAGAAGCTCCGGGCCCGCCACCAGCATCATCGCGATCATCGCGCGCTGCCCCATGCCGCCCGAAACTTCGTGCGGATAGAGATCGTAGACGCGCCCGGGATCGCGGATCTGCACAGCCTCCAGCATATCAAGCGCCCGCTCGCGCGCTTCCCTACGGCCGACGTTCTCGTGGCGTGTCAACGTTTCGACGATCTGCCGCCCGATGCTCATCACTGGGTTCAGAGAGTACTTCGGGTCCTGCAGGATCATGGCGATCCGCTTGCCCCTCAGATCCCGCCGCACCTTCGGCGCGGCCGAAAGCAGATCGATGCCTTCGAAGGAAAGCGTCTTGGCTGTTACCTGCGCATGCGCCGGCGTCAGCCCCATGATCGCCCGCCCGGTCTGCGACTTGCCGGAACCGCTCTCGCCCACAATACCCAGGCGCTCGCGGCCGAGTGTGAAGGAGACCCCGCGAACGGCTTCGATCACCCCGGTGCGGGTCGGAAACGAGACCTTGAGGTCGTCAACGGTCAAAAGCGGCTTCATTGTCCGCTCTCCCGCGGGTCGAGTGCATCGCGCAGGCCATCACCCAGTAGGTTGAAGCCGAGGCTGACGATCAGGATCGCGACGCCCGGCATGGTGGCGACCCACCACTGATCGAGGATGAAGCGACGGCCGGATGCGATCATCGCACCCCATTCCGGCAGCGGCGGCTGGGCGCCGAGGCCGAGGAAGCCGAGACCGGCCGCCGTCAGGATGATGCCGGCCATGTCAAGCGTGACGCGCACGATCAACGACGACATGCACATTGGCATCACATGCCTGAAGACAATGCGTGTCGGCGATGCCCCCATCAGCTGCACGGCGGCGATATAGTCGGAGTTGCGCACCGTCAGCGTTTCCGCGCGCGCAATGCGTGCATAGGGCGGCCAGGAGGTAATGGCGATGGCGATGACGGCATTCTCGATTCCAGGCCCGAGCGCTGCGACGAATGCGAGCGCCAGAACCAGCTTCGGGAAGGCGAGGAAGATATCGGTGATGCGCATCAGCACCGCATCGACCCATCCGCCGGCATAGCCGGCGACCGCACCGACGATGAGGCCGACGGGTGCCGCGATGATCGCAACCAGCAGCACGACGGCAAGCGTCAGCCGCGAGCCGTGGATCAGCCGCGAGAGGATGTCTCGCCCGAGATCGTCGGTGCCCAGCAGATAGCCTTCGCTGCCGGGCGGCAGCAGGCGGGCATTGGCGAGATCGCCGATATAGGGCGAATGCGGCGCGAGCACGCCGGCAAAGGCGGCCACGAACACCAGCGCCAGCAGGATCAACAGGCCGAGAACGGCCAGTTTGTTGGCGGAAAAGCGCTGCCAGGTCATGTAGGCACGGCCGAGGCGCGCCTGCGTGCGCGATTGCGGCCGGTCGGACAACAGCCATTCTCGGCGTGTCATCGGGCGTGTTTCAGTGACGGTGCTCATCGCTGGCGCGTCCTTGGGTCAAGCGTCCGATAGAGAAGGTCGGACAGGAGATTGATGCCTATGAACACCGAACCGATGACGATGGTGCCACCGAGAACGGCGTTCATGTCGGCATTCTGCAGCGAATTGGTGATGTAGAGGCCAAGGCCCGGCCAGGCGAAGACGGTTTCGGTCAGGACCGAGCCTTCGAGCAGACCGGCGTAGGAAAGCGCAATCACGGTAACGAGCGGCACGGCAGCATTGCGCAGCGCATGGCCCCAGATGATACGCGCTTCCGAAAGCCCCTTGGCGCGGGCGGCAACGATATACTCCTGCTGCAGTTCGTTCAGCATGAAGCTCCGCGTCATGCGGCTGATATAGGCGAGCGAGAAATAGCCGAGCAGCGACGCCGGCAGAATGATGTGGCGGAAGACATCCCAGAGCACGTCCCACTGCCGCTGCCAGAGCGCGTCGAACAGGTAGAAGCCTGTGATCGGCGTGAACGTGTATTCGAAGACGATGTCGATGCGGCCGGGATAGGCGACCCACTTCAGCCGGGCGTAGAAGACCAGCAGCGACAGGAGCGCCAGCCAGAAGATCGGCACGGAATAGCCGACAAGGCCGATGACGCGCACGATCTGGTCGGCGATGCTGCCGCGCTTGACGGCGGCGAGTACGCCGAGCGGCACGCCGAAGACGGCGCCGATCAAGGTACCGAGCGTCGCAAGCTCCATGGTCGCCGGAAAGACGCGACGGATATCTGTCATGACGGGGTTGGTCGTCAGCACCGAAATGCCGAAGTCGCCGGTCAGCGCCTGGCGGACATAGATGAAGAATTGTTGGTAGAGGGGCAGGTTCAGCCCCATCGCCTCGCGCGTCCTTTCAACGATATGCGACGGCGCCCGGTCGCCGAGGACGGCCAGAACCGGGTCGATCGGGATCACCCGGCCGATGAAGAAGGTGACGGCCAAAAGGCCGAGATAGGTGGTGACGACGATCACGAGGAACCGCAATACGGCGCCCATGATCTTCGCCGGACGGGCGCGTCGGCGCCCGCCCATCCGTTCTGTTCCGCTCATGCTCAAGGGAACTATCCTTTCGGGTTATTCCTTCGAGATGCCAGCAACGAAGTTGGTGTCGAAGCTCGGGCCGAGCTTCAGGCCCTTGACGTTGCCGCGGTAGCCGGCGACCTCGGTCTGCTGGAAGATGATCACGAACGGGCTTTCGCCGAGAACGGTCTTCTGCAGTTCCTTGTAGGTTTCAGCGCGCTTGGCGCTGTCACGCTCAAGCAAGGCATCCTTGGTCTTCTTCGTCAGCTCCGGAACGTCCCAGGCGTTGCGCCAGGCAAGCGTCTTGTTCTTGCCCTCGTCGGAGTTGTCAGAGTTGCTGGTGAAGGTTTCGGCATTCGAGTTCGGGTCGAAATAGTCCATGCCCCACTGACCGATATACATGTCGTGGTTACGGGCACGGTACTTCGTCAGCGTCTGCTTGCCGTCGCCGGGGATGATCTCCAGCTTCACGCCGGCCTGGCCGAGCGTCTGCTGGAAGGATTCGGCAATGCCGGTGACCGGCTGGTTGTTGCGCACGTCCATGGTAACGGTGAAGCCATCGGCGAGGCCCGCCTTGGCCAGCAGTTCCTTGGCCTTGGCGACGTCGAACTTGTAGGGGTTCTCGTCAAGTGCACCGAGCACGCCCTTCGGCAGGAAGCTCTGGTGGATCTCGCCGATGCCCTTGATGATCGTCGAGCCGAGCGCATCGTAGTCGACCAGATACTTGAACGCCTCGCGCACCTCAGGCTTGGCGAGGTTGGCGTTCTTCTGGTTGAGGCTGATGTAGTAGACCGTGCCCTTGGGCGCGTTCGTCGTGCCGAGGTCGGCATTCTTCGAAACGGCGTCCAGATCGCCCGGCTCCAGGTTGCGCGCGACGTCGATATCGCCGGCTTCGAGCGCCAGGCGTTGGCCGGAGCTTTCCTTCATGTGGCGATAGATGACGCGGGCGAGCTTGGCCTGTTCGCCATAGTAGTTGTCGTTGCGCTCGAGAACGATGACTTCGTTGGCGCGCCATTCGCGCAGCTTGAACGGACCCGAACCGGCATAGCCGGTCTTCAGCCATTCATTGCCGAAGTCGTTGTCGTACTTGTACTCGTCCGTCGGCGTGACCGGCTTGACGTTGTCGAGCACCAGCTTCTTGTCGAGCACGGCAGCAACGGTCGCCGTCAGGCAGTTCAAGACGAAGCTCGGCGCGTAGGGCTGATCGACGGTGAAAACGAAGGTGGTTTCATCAGCGGCTTTGGCCTTTTCCGTCACGTTATCGCCGTTGAGGCCGAACTGCGTGAGGATGAAGGCGGGGCTCTTGTCGAGCTTGACGGCGCGTTCGAACGACCAGGCGACGTTCTCGGCGGTCACCGGGTTGCCGGAGGCAAACTTCAGGCCGGACTTCAGCTTGAACGTGTAGGTCAGGCCATCGTCGGAAACCGTCCAGCTGTCTGCCAGATCACCGACAATCTTGGTGGTGTCGTTGATGTCGAGGCGCACCAGCATGCTGTAGGTGTTGCCGGTGATCTCGGCAGCGGTCAGCTCGAAGGCTTCGCCCGGATCCATGGTGATGACGTCGTCGATCGCAAAGGCCTCGACCAGCGTGTCCTTCGGCGTTTCGGCAAAGGCCGGTGCGGCCGCAGCCATCACCATGGCCAGCGCTGCCGAAGCCGTCAGAAGACGAAGACGTCCATTGAGCTTGTGCATCATTTTTTGCAGTTCCCTCGTTTGTGCCCTTTTTGGGGCTCTTCTTCATGGATCAGGCGGCCTCGTGCCAAGCCTGCCCCAGAACTCTCAGCCAGTTCTCCCGGCATATCTTTGCCAGTTCGGCGTCACCATATCCAGCGTCCCTAAGTGCGGCAACGAGCTTCTGGCTGCCCGCCGCGTCGGCGATGTCTTCCGGTATCGTCGCACCATCGAAGTCCGAACCGAGCCCGACGCAATCGATCCCCATGCGCTCGACCATGTAGTCGATATGGCGGACCATGTCGGAAAGCGGCGTCGCGGCATTTTCCTGCGCGTCGGCGCGCAGCATCGTCGTTGCGTAGTTCAGGCCGACGAGGCCATTGCTTTCGCTGACGGCATCGAGCTGCTTGTCGGTGAGGTTGCGCGCAACCGCCGTCAGCGCATGGGCGTTCGAATGGCTGACGACCAGCGGCTGGTCACTCGTCCTGGCGACGTCCCAGAAGCCCTTCTCGGTAATATGGGCGAGATCGATGAGAATGCCGAGGCGGTTGCAGGCCTTGACCAGCTCGAAGCCGGCGTCGGTCAGGCCCGGTGCCGTATCCGGCGACATCGGAAAGGCAAAGGGCACGCCATACGCAAACACGTTGTGGCGGCTCCAGACTGGCCCAAGCGAACGCAGACCTGCGGCATAGAAGGTTTCGAGTGCGGACAGATCAGCACCGATGGCTTCGCAGCCCTCCATGTGCAGAACGGATGCAAAAGTGCCCTGCCCGATCGCATCGCGGATCTCTGCCGTCGACCGGCAGAGCTTCCAGGCACCGGCCCGATCGAGACGAACGGCGATATCGGCCATCTCGATGGCGACGCCAAGCGACGGCAAATGCTCGAGCGGTGCCGAGAGCGGCGTGATGTAGTGGCCATTCTCGTCCGGGGCCTTCAGCACCAGATCGCCCGACGGGACGTAAATCGCGCAGAGACCACCGACCAGACCGCCGGTTTTCGAACGCGGCGCATCGATATGCCCCTGATCGGTACCGTCGACGAACTCGCGAACCGGGTCACTTCCCTTGCGCGCGTTCTGCCACAACCGCAGAAGCACGTCATTATGGCCATCGAAAACCGCCTGCATTCCGGATTTCCTTATGATTTCAGGGAGATCGGATGAGACATTCGATGCCGCACCCTCGGAGGGTTGGTCGGATGCTATTGAAAGGCCAAACCCTTTTCAATGAATATCGAGGGGTTTTACCCAGGGCCGGCTGTCGCGAAATGTTGCATGTTTGCCGCACGTGCGACGTCAGAAAGGACGCGAACAGGCCGAAAAGCTATGCCGAGGGCAGAAATTCTGCCATTTCTAGGGCATGAGACTTGCCTGGTCCCTATTATGGATCGGCGCGCCGCATGATGCGGCATTGGGGGTTTTGTTGCTGCGTTTGTTTTCTCTGGCTGGCCGACCGGGCCAAATCAGCCGCGTTGCCACCATGCTGGTCCTGGCATCCGTTCTCGCAGCCTGCGCCGGCCGACCCGTCGGCGTGCTCGTTCCTTCCGGAACGGCTGGCGGCGCTTCGGAAGTCGATCTGTTGGTCGCGACCACCCGCGCGCCCTCTACTGAGCCGGGCGTGCTTTTCAGCGGGGAGCGCGCGGACGAACTCTCTCTCACGGAAATCGTCGTCTCGATCCCGCCCGCCAAGAACCGCGAGGTAGGCCAGGTTCAATGGCCGAAGAAACTGCCGGCCAATCCCGAACGCGAGTTTTCAACGGTCAGCGTGACGCCGTTGAAGGGCAAGGATGATGCGCAGTCGTGGCTGAAGGGCAATCTGCCGAAAAGCCGGCGTGTGCTGATCTTTGTTCACGGTTTCAACAACCGCTATGAAGACGCGGTCTATCGTTATGCCCAGATCGTCCACGATTCAGGAACGGATGTCGCGCCGGTGATCTTCACCTGGCCGTCGCGCGCCAGCATCTTCGACTACAACTACGACAAGGAAAGCACCAACTATTCCCGCGATGCGCTGGAAGATCTGCTGCACCGCGCAACGCGCGACCCGAAGGTCGGCGAAATCACCGTCATGGCCCACTCGATGGGGTCCTGGGTCACCGTCGAAGCGCTGCGGCAGATGGCAATCCGCGACGGCCGCATCGCGCCGAAGATTACCGATGTTATTCTCGCCTCCCCGGACCTCGACGTCGACGTCTTCGGCAAGCAGATCCAGGCCATGGGCAAGGCGCGCCCGAAATTCACGCTGTTCGTGTCGCGCGACGACCGCGCGCTCAACCTCTCGCGCCGGATCTCCGGCAATATCGACCGGCTTGGGCAGATCGACCCAACGGTCGAGCCCTATCGGACCCAGCTGGAAACGGCCGGCATCACCGTTCTCGACCTGACGGCGCTGAAAGGCGGCGACAAGCTGAACCACGGAAAATTCGCCGAAAGCCCTGAGGTCGTGCAATTGCTCGGCAACCGCCTGATCGCCGGGCAGACGGTGACCGATTCCGATGTCGGTCTCGGAGAGCGCGTCGGCGCGGTGGCGCTCGGCACCGCTCAGACCGTCGGCAGTGCTGCGAGCATCGCGGTATCCACCCCGATCATGATCTTCGACCCGCGCACCCGCGCCAACTATGACAATCAGGTTCGCCGCCTCGGACGATCGGTGGAAAACACCGTCGGCTCGGCAGTCGCCCCCTGACACCACACCTTGTTGCGCGGGCAAAGCCCCGTAGGCTATGATCTCCAGGGGTCAGGACTGGCCCTGGGGCAACGGGAAAATGAAATGAATCTCAAGGAGTTCGCAGGCCGGTTGGGGCTGTCTCAAACGACGGTCAGCCGCGCGCTCAGCGGCTATCCGGAAGTCAAGAAGGCGACGCGCGAACGGGTGCTGAAGGCGGCGGCCGAGCTTGGCTACCGACCGAACACCAGCGCGCTCGGGCTTGCGACCGGACGGGTCGGCACCATCGGCATCGTCTTTCGCGGCGGCGGCGATTTCGGTCCGCACACCAGCGAATTCATGGGCGGGCTCGGTAACCGGCTGCAACAGGCAGACGTCGATATCCTGCTTTCGACCGTCGACACTCGGGAAGCGGAGCTCGCGACCTATCGCCGGCTTGCGGCCAGCAAGCGCGTCGATGCGGTGATCCTGCATTCGCCCGCGGTCGACGATCCTCGCATCCCCCTGCTGACGGACTTGCGGCTGCCCTTCGTGCTGCATGGCCGCACCGAGACGGTTGGCGATTTCGCCTTTCTCGACATCGACAATTTCGGCGCGATCCGCCAGGCGACCGATCTGCTGACGGCGCTCGGCCATCGCCGCATCGCGCTGGTCAACGGTCATCGCGGCTATACCTTTACCGAACATCGGCATGATGGCTACGCGGCGGCGCTTGGATCGCGCGGCATCGACATCGATCCCAACCTGCTCGGCAATGGCGATTTCACCGATGAGATGGGCTTCCGCCTGATGCAAGGTTTTTTAGGCCAGGAAAGCCGGCCGACGGCGGTGCTGGCCGGCTCGATGATGTCGGCGCTCGGCGCCATGCGGGCAATCCGTAGTGCCGGCCTGACGGTCGGCGAGCACATTTCGCTGATCGCCCACGACGACGTCTTTCCCTACCTGAGCCCCGAGAACCTGATCCCGACGCTCACCACCACACGCTCATCGATCCGCGCTGCGGGAACGCGGATCGCCGAGATGGTTCTGGAACTTCTTCAGGGCACGCCGCCTGCCGAGCTCAGCGAGGTCTGGCCGGTGGAACTGGTCATGCGCAACTCCACCGCACCGCCTTCCGGCTGAGACTTTCCATCAGACCGAGAGTTCGCGCCTTTCGGCCTCGCTCTCCATCGCCAGATCGAGCACCTTCTGCAAGTTTGCGGCATGGCGGAAGCCGGGCTCGACCGTCTTGCCCTCGCTGACGGCGGCCGCAAACCGCTGGTAGTTGGTCAGCACCGTGCCGGCATCGACATCGCGCCAGGTTGCCGTTTCGACGTCGCCGCCGAGGCAGGCACGAAGCGTCGAGCCGTCAGGCGTATGCACCACCTCCAGTGCCCCCTTGTCGCCATGAAGCCGCAGCCGCAACTCGTTGAGATGGCCGGTCGCCCAGCGGCTCGCATGGATCACGCCCATGGCGCCGTTCCCGAACTCGGCGGTCATGACGAAACTGTCATTGGCGTCGAGGTCATATTCGCCGATGCGGTTTCCCGGCGCCTTGTCGAAGGTCTTCAGCCGCGCGAAGATCCGCTCGGCATCGGTGCCGGCCCCATAGCCCGCAAAGTCGAGAATATGAATGCCGACATCGCCCAGAACGCCGTTCGAGCCGTGTTTGGTCGACAGCCGCCAGAGCCACTGCGATTCCGTTGCCCAGTCGCCCCACGCCTTGGAGACGAGCCAGCTCTGCAGGTAGGAAGCCTCGAGGTGACGCAGCTTGCCGACGTCGCCGGCCAGCACCATCGCCCTCGCCTTCTGCAGCGGCGCGACGTTGCGATAGGTCAGGTTGACCATGGTCACCAGCCCGGATCGCTCCGCGGCATCGGCCATTTCCGCAGCCTTGGCATAGTTTTCCGCAAGCGGCTTTTCGCACAGCACATGCTTGCCGGCGGCAAGCAGCGCCAGCGTCGTCGGGTGATGCGCCTTGTCGGGCGTCACGTTCGTCGCCGCATCGAACTTGCCCCAGGCAATCGCCTCGTCGAGCGAGGTGAATGTATTGGCAATGCCGTGTTTCTCGGCAAAGCCGCTGGCGCGCTTGGGGTCGACGTCGACCGCCCCGACCATTTCCACAGCTTCGATCTGAGCGAAGGCTTCGGCATGGCTGTTGGCCATGCCACCGGTTCCAACTACGAGAAGACGCATGGCGCTCACCTGTAACCCGCTTCGCCGGCCTGGTGCAGCTTCGGCCCACGCTCGACGATCGGCTCCAGCGCATGTTCGACCGGCACGTTCGGGGCATCATGGATCGCCGTGTAGCGATTGTCGGCGTTGTAGGCCCACTTTACCGAATTGCGCAGGACCTTCTGGACATTGGCGTCATGATAGGTCGGATAGGTCTCGTGGCCCGGTCGGAAATAGAAGATGTTGCCGGCACCACGGCGCCAGGTCAGGCCCGAACGAAACACTTCGCCACCGGCAAACCAGGAGATGAACACTGTCTCCAGCGGTTCCGGCACGGAGAACTGCTCGCCATACATCTCCTCGTTTTCGAGCACGAAGTTCTCGCCGATGCCGTCGGCGATCGGATGGCGGGGATTGATCGCCCAGAGACGCTCGCGCTCGCCGGCCTCGCGCCACTTGAGTGCACAGGGCGTGCCCATCAGCCGCTTGAAGATTTTGGAGAAGTGGCCGGAATGCAAAACGATCAGGCCCATGCCTTCCCAGACGCGTTTTGCCACGCGCTCGACCACCTCGTCGCTGACGGCACCGTGATCCTTGTGCCCCCACCACAGAAGCACGTCGGTATTGGCCAGCCGCTCCTCGGTCAGGCCATGCTCCGGCTCCTGCAGCGTGGCCGTCGTCGCTTCGATCGAAACGTCGGTGTTCAGCGCCGCCGCGATCGTGTTGTGCATACCATTGGGATAAATGCTCCTGACGACCTCGTTGGTCTGCTCATGGATGTTCTCACCCCATACGACTGTGCGGATTGGCATCGGCAAACTCCCGTTTATGCGCAGCTGTTAAAATTGAAAGCGGTTTCAATTTATAGAACTAATGAGGCAGCTGCGCCTTTGCAAGAGCTTTTTGCCCTCTCGTGCCGTCAGTGGCCAGGCATCAATGGAACGTGGATTTCGAGAAGACGTTGAGGACGACGACGCCGGCAATGATGAGCCCGAGCCCGAGCATGGCGGCGAGATCCAGCTTCTGGCCGAAGGCGAAGTATCCGACGAACGAAATCAAAACAATGCCGAGGCCACTCCAGACTGCGTAAGCAATGCCGACCGGAATGTAGCGCAGCGTATAGGACAGAAAGAAGAAGGCGACGGCATAGCAGATGACCATCGTTGCGGTCGGCACCAGCCGGGTAAAATGCTGTGCCGCCTGCATCGCCGAGGTGCCAAGCACCTCGAAGACGATCGCGACGACCAGGACGGCATAGAGCATGGTGGGGTTCATCTTGATCTCCATCCGTCCTATCGCGCCGAAAGCGCTTTGAGATTGTCAGCCAGGGCAACGCGCGCCTCGGCATCGAGTTCATGGCTCTGCATCAGGTCGGCGAGCCACAGGCCGTCGGCGGCAAAACGGGCGAGCACGCAGTTGGGCGACCCGTCGGTTTCCGCGAACTCCTTAGCCCGGCGATTGACCCATTCGCGCCAACGGATCTTCAGGTTCGGCTCGGCAATCAGCGCGATCGTCAGCATGCGCCAGCCCGGAACGTCGGCCTCAGGGTCGAGCTTCGAGCAGACATCGACATAGGCGCGGGTAAAGCGCCCCTGCGCCACCGGATCGTCAGCCATCGCCGCCTCGATCGCCGCATCGAAACGCGCGACCAGATCGTCGAACAATCCATCGAGCAGCGCTGACTTATTGGGGAAGTGATGCAGCAACCCGCCCTTGCTGACGCCTGCCGCGTGCGACACCGCGTCGAGCGTGATGCCGGCCACGCCCTGCTCGTGCGAAAGGCGTGCGGCCACCTCCAGCAATTGCTGGCGGACCTGCTCGGGTTGCTTCTTGCGGCGATGGGCTTCTGTCATACCTCTATAAAGATACCGTCTGGACGGTTTGTCAAGATCGATGTGCCGAACCGCGCCGAAACGCCGCAAATTCGATTGGGGAAAGCCGTTGTCCGCCACGTCTTGGCGGGCTAGAGCATTTCCAGGAAAAGTGCGAAGCGGTTTTCCGTCCGGAAATGCGCAAGAACACCGAGCCGGAGCGTTTCCTTGACACCATCTAAAGCGGAAACGCTCTGGGACAGCGGAACGAAGGAAGCGGCGATGGCAGAGCGGGAAACGACGACACTCTACGAAGCGATCGGCGGCGACCCGACGGTGCGTGCGCTCACCCATCGCTTTTACGAACTGATGGATACGCTGCCCGAGGCGGCGCGCTGTCGTGCGGTTCATCCACCGGATCTCTCCGGCAGCGAGGAAAAATTCTACGAGTACCTGACCGGTTGGCTCGGCGGTCCGCCGATCTACCTGGAAAAACGCGGCCATCCCATGCTGCGGCGCCGGCATTTCGTCGCCGAAATCGGCCCGGAGGAGCGCGACGAATGGCTGCTCTGCTTCACCCGCGCGCTGGAAGAAACCGTTGCCCACCTGAAACTGCGGCAGATCATTCTCGATCCGATCACCCGCCTCGCCTTGCACATGCAGAACAAGGAATGACCTGACCATGCCGACCAGTGGATTGCGCGCAACGACGCTCTTTGTCGCCGGATTGATGGGGATTGCCGGGGTGGTCAGTGCTGCGGCCGCCTCGCACGGCACCGACCCCAGGCTGCTCGCCGGGATCTCGGCGATGTGCCTGGCACATGCGCCGGCGCTGGTCGCGCTTTATGCGGCCTGGCCGAGCTTCCGCACCGCTCCGATCGCAGCCTTGCTGATCGCCTTTGGAACGGCGTTGTTTTCCGCCGATCTGGCGATGCGTCACGCCACGGGACAAGGCCTTTTCCCGATGTCGGCGCCGCTCGGGGGCACCACGATCATGGCCGGCTGGCTTGCCGTTTCTATCGGCGCCTTCCTTCCACGAAAGGCGCCGTGACGCTCAGCGCGCCAGTTTAAAGCACCTGAGATCAGGCGCCTTCGACGACGGAAAAACCTTCGAACTTCGGCGGACCGAGATACATCGAACGATTGTCGCCGGCATTCTTGTGTGCGGCCCGGAAATTCTCGGACTTCGTCCAGGCCGAGAAAGCGTCCTTGTCCTTCCAGGTCGAGTTCGAAACGAAGAGCGTATAGCCCTCTTCCGGCACGCTTTCGCCCCGCAGAAGGTGGAACGAGACAAAACCCGGCATGTCCGCAAGGCTCGAATCCCGCCCTCTCCAGACGGCTTCGAAAGCCTCTTCCTGGCCGATGGCGATACGAAAACGGTTCATTGCGAAGAACATGGCCTGCCCCTTATGCGCTGTCTTTCTTGCGAGCCGCGTCATTCGCCGCCCTCGGGAAAGCAACAATAGTGCCCTCCTGCGGCTCCGCAAGCCCGAAAGGATCCCGACCGGGCCGGCGCGTTTCCCAGGACGGAAACTCGGTGACGTTGGGGTTTTCCTCGAGCATGCGGGAGCGCCGCGTCAACAATTCGTAGAGCTCGGGCACGAGCCCGTCGCCATTCTGCGCTGCCAATTTATGCAGGCCTATCATCATGCACTTTTCCGGGCGGTCTTCATTCATCTCGAAAAAATCTCCATGCGCGCGGGTGGACGCTCGCCATCTCCGCGCGTCATATCTCGGCGAAACCTAGTCGTTGCGGCTGTTGGTGAGGTCCTGCAGCGCCCGCTCAAGGCTCGACTTCGAGCCGTTGCGCAAAGGCACGAAGGCCTTGCCCCACTTCTTGCAGCCGGTCTTCACGCGAAGACACGCATCGTGGCTGATGCAATCGATCGGGCAGAAGACACAGTCGACGGAGGGAAGAACGCGGTCGATGCGCGACACCGCCTCGCGAAGGCCGCCATCGTGGTGGAGCAGCTCGGCGCCGAAGGAACTGGCGATTTCGCGCAGATGCGCAACCTGGCAATCGCGCCCGCCGACATAGAGGAAACTGCGGCCTTCGAGTGTCGTCTTGGCGACCTCTTCGCCGACCTCGGCCCGCTCGGAGCCGGAACGACCCTTGCCGTTCTTGGCCGCATTATGGTGACGCTTGCCGCGCATGCAATCTTCTCCGCCTCATTGCTGCGTCGACGGCCCTCATGGCAACCGATCGCATCGGGATATGATCTCGACACACACCGTTCGGTTGCGTCACGGCGGCAACTTATTAAACTTGATTATCAGAGTAAAGTATAAACATGAGTTTTATAATCATATTTTCCCCATAAAATTTGAAGGGCGACCCATCAACGGCCCCGGAACGGCCGAAACCGCCGCTCGGCTAACGTATGTTTGCGGCGATCGGGATTGTGAACGGCAACGCGCGTTGGCCGGCGCCCTCCGGAATGGGAGGGAACGGCGCCGCGCGACGCACGGCCTCGAGCGCTGCAGTGTCGAGGACGGACGAACCCGAGCTGCCAGCAACGCTCACGCGCGACAGACCACCATCGGCCGTCACCGTGAAACTCACCGTCGTCGTGCCCGAAATGCCCTGGCGGCGCGCTTCGGAAGGAAGTTTGTACCGGCGATTTATCTTCGCGCGAACCTTGCCGTTGTAATTCGACATGTCGGCGTTGCCGACCGCGGAGGCACGGCTCTTGCCGGTCGCGGATGTGGACGTCCCCGTTTCGTCGCCATCCAGCTTGCCCTTGATCTGGCTCTGCGCCTGCTCGCCCTTGTCGCCGGTCTTCTTGCGGGTGACCTTCTTCTTCTTGACCGGGTCCTTCTTCGGTTCAGGCTTCTCAACCTTCTCCTTCTTCGGCTCCTGGATCTCCGGCTTTTCCACCGGCACGACGGTCTCGATCGGCGCGACGCTGGCAGTGACCACAGCTTCGGCGACCTGCAGGGTGGGAACCTGCTCGGCAGGCAGGATGACGTCGGCTTCGGTGGCGATCAAATCATGCGGCTGCTCGGCAGTGATCTCCGGCGTCGTCGACGTGACGTCTTCAACCGGGGTGATGTCCTCCGGCTTGACTTCGTCTGGAAGGTCTTCAGTCGGCTCGACGACTTCCGTCGGATCGCCGGACTGCAACGTCTGTTCGAAGGCATCACCGAGGATCGCAACTTCGACTTCGGCCCCGCCGGCGATCAGGTCCTGCGGCTGGTCCGGCGTCGAGGAGGTAAGATACATGGCAACACTGGCATGCGCCACGAGGGAGAACGCGATCGCGCCGATCCATTTGATGGTGTGCTTCATCCTAGCCTAACCTCCGCCGCGAGCCGCGACGCAAACGCAGTACCCAACGCGAAAACCGATCTCAGCCCTTGAGTTCGACCGCGGACTTCGAGCCGGTCTTGAGGCCCTTCATGCAGGCATCGCCCTCAACGCCGTCGCCGACGCAGGCGGGCGCGTCATTGATCAGCAGGCTTTTCACCGCCTCGCAATTCGTGCCGGGAAGATCGAATTGCCGGACCTTGGTCTTGCCTGCGGGCAGATCGCGGAAGTCGAGCACCGCCATGCGCTCGACCAGTCCCTTCTGGTCGAAGATCACGAACTCGAAGGAAACTTTGCTCAACGACTGAGCGAATTCGTTTCCGGCGACGAATGTCAGCTTGCAGCCCTTCTGCGACGGCGCGACCTCGTTGAGCTCGATGTTGAGCGCGCCGGCGGGCGCAGCGTCCTGAGCGCCGACACCGCTTGCTGCAAGCGCAAATGCGAAGGCCACGGGAACAACCATGCGGGAAAGGTGCATCATTCTAATACCACTCACGATCGGCGCTCCGAAGCTCGAAGCGTTGAAGTCGTCGCCATCTATCCACAAGCGCGGAGCATCTTAAGTTGAGTGTGGCGATCCGGTATTGCGTCCATAAAGAAATATGAGTAATGAAGTCAAGATAGCAAACGAATTGCACGGCAGGAAATGCGGGAAAAACACCGCCTCCCGCCATCTAGAGACGACCGAACAGTGGCAGCCGACGACACCAATCATGCGCGACTTTCGCAACCTGCGGCCTTAGCGCAGCGTGTCCAGCGGATCGTCGAGAGCCGCGACCTGTTTCGCGGCGAAAGCGAGATCCTCATTTCCCACGACGGGGCGATCTACCGCATGAAGATCACCCGCCAAGGCAAACTGATCCTGAACAAATAGGCAAATGACAATGACCGAGAGCCTCCGCCCCACCCCGTCCGCAATCCGTGTCTACCGCGCTGAAAACCCGAAAATGCGCGAGCGCGACATCGCGGCTCAGCTCGGCGTTTCGGAAGCAGCCCTCGTGGCGGCAGAATGTGGTTTGACCGCGGTGCGTATCGACGCGGATGCCAACCGCTTCCTGCTGCGCGCCGAGGAGCTGGGTGAGGTCATGGCGCTGACCCGCAATGAGAGCGCCGTTCACGAAAAGATCGGCGTCTACGAAAAGATCACGACCGGCGAGATGGCCAGCATCGTGCTCGGCGAGCAGATCGACCTTCGCGTCTTCCCGAGCGCCTGGGCGCATGCCTTTGCCGTGACCAAGACCGACGACAGCGGCGAAGCACGCAAGAGCCTGCAGTTCTTCGACAAATGGGGCAATGCCGTGCACAAGCTGCACCTGCGCCCGACGTCGAACGTCGCCGCCTACGACAAGATCGTCGAAGACTTCCGTCTCGACGACCAGTCGCAGACCTTTGTCGCGGACGCCAGCACACCGGCGGCCGACGACAAGCAGGAGAGCGTCGTCGACGTCACCGAGTTGCGTGACCGCTGGACCAAGATGACCGACACGCACCAGTTCCACGGCCTGTTACGCAAGCTGAAGATCGGCCGCCGCCAGGCGCTGCAGCATGTCGGCGACGACTTCGCCTGGCGCCTCGAGCCGTCGAGCGTCGAGACGATGATGCGCGCCAGCGCCGAAATCGAACTGCCGATCATGTGCTTCGTCGGCAACCGCGGCATGATCCAGATCCATTCCGGCCCGATCGCCAAGATCGCTCCGATGGGCCCTTGGCTCAACGTCATGGACCCGACCTTCCATCTTCACCTGCGCACTGATCACATTGCCGAGCTTTGGGCCGTGCGCAAGCCGACTGCCGATGGTCACGTCACCTCGATCGAGGCGCTCGATGCCAAGGGCGAGATGATCATCCAGTTCTTCGGCAAGCGTAAGGAAGGTTTTGCCGAACGTCCCGAATGGCGCGATATCGCCGAGGGCCTGGCGCGCCTCAACACCACCGTCGCAGCTTGAGGACAGTGTGATGATCAACGGTCTCGACTTCCGCCGCCTTCGCCGCTGGGAGCTGGCCCTGGCCGCATTTGCGGTTTCGGCTCCTTTCCTGCTGCCCGCCCTAGCGCCGGGGGCGCCGTCGTTCATCCGTCCGGCCATGGCGCAGAGCATAGAGCAGCCGGACTCGCGCGTCGTTTCGGTCGGCGGCGCGATTACCGAGATCATCTACGCACTCGGCGAGGAAGGCCGGCTGGTCGGCCGCGACTCGACGAGCACCTATCCGGAAGCCGCAACCAAGCTGCCGGATGTCGGCTACATGCGCCAGCTCGCTCCGGAAGGCATCATCGCGGTCAATCCGAGCGCCATCGTCGCCGTCGAAGGCAGCGGCCCACCGGAGGCGCTTGCCGTCCTGAAGGATGCCAACATCGCCTTTACCAGCGTGCCGGAAACCTTCGACAAGGACAGCATTCCGGCCAAGATCCGCTCGGTCGGCGCCTTCCTCAATGTGCCCGACAAGGCCGAAGCGCTGGCAAAGTCGGTGGAAGCCGACCTTGCCGCGGCCATCGCCGATGGCGCCAAGCGTCCGGAAAGCGAACGCAAACGCGTTCTTTTCGTGCTCAGCACCCAGGGCGGCAAGATCATGGCTTCGGGCACCGGCACCGCCGCCAACGGCATCATCGAGCTTTCCGGCGCGATCAACGCCGCCGGAAAGTTTCCGGGCTACAAGGCTCTGACCGACGAGGCGATCATCGAAGCCAAGCCCGACGTCATCCTGATGATGGATCGCGGCGGCGAGCACAGCGCCAAGGCGGACGAACTTTTCGCCCTGCCGTCGCTGAGCCTGACGCCTGCCGCCAAGACCAAGGCACTGATCCGCATGGACGGCCTGCACCTGCTCGGCTTCGGCCCGCGCACGGCAAGCGCCATCCGCGAACTCAATGCGGCAATCTACGGAAAGAAGGCCAATGCCTCGCAGTGAGGCCTTGGACCGGGGCATGCGCCTGACGGCCCTCGCCGCCGATATCCGGGCCGAATGGCGGTCCGGTAATCGTGCGCGGCTGGCGCGCGTCGTCATTGCGCTGCTCGTCGTTTTTGCGGCAGCCACCTTCGTCGGTTCGATCATGACGGGTGCAGCCGATGCTTCGCTGTCCAACGTCGTGCGCTGGCTCCTGGGCGCTAACGACGCCGACCAGGTCCTGAGCGTTCGTGATCGCATCATCATTCTCGACATCCGGCTGCCACGCGCCGTGCTCGGAATGCTCGTTGGCGCATCGCTTGCCGTCTCCGGCGTCGTCATGCAGGGGCTGTTCCGCAATCCGCTGGCCGATCCCGGCCTTGTCGGCGTTTCCTCCGGCGCAAGCCTCGGCGCCGTTCTGCTGATCGTGCTTGGCTCTGCGGTGTTCGGACCGCTGTTTGCGCTCTTCGGATTTTATGCCTTGCCGGTTGCGGCCTTCATCGGCGGCCTCATCACCACGCTTCTGCTCTACCGGATCGCCACGCGCGGCGGCCAGACGTCGGTTGCGACGCTGCTTCTCGCGGGCATTGCGCTCGGTGCACTGACCGGCGCATTCACCGGTGTGCTGATCTTCATGGCCGACGACAAGCAGCTGCGCGACGTCACCTTCTGGGGCCTCGGCTCGCTTGCCGGCGCCAATTGGACGAAGATCGCCGCGGCAGCACCGATCATCCTTCTGTCGCTCGCCGTCACGCCCTTCCTGTCACGCGGTCTCAACGCCATCACGCTCGGCGAAGCGGCGGCGTTCCACATGGGCATTCCGGTGCAGCGCATGAAGAACATCGCCATCGTCAGCGTCGCCGCGGCAACCGGCGCGTCGGTTGCCGTCAGCGGCGGCATCGGTTTCGTCGGCATCGTCGTGCCGCATTTGCTGCGCCTCGTCATCGGCCCGGATCACCGCTACCTCGTGCCGGCCTCGGCGCTGCTCGGTGGAACCTTGCTGATCCTGGCCGATATGATCGCCCGCACCATTGCCTCGCCGGCAGAGCTGCCGATCGGCATCGTCACCGCCTTCATCGGTGCGCCGTTCTTCCTCTGGATCCTGCTGCGCGGCCGCACGAACATGGGACTGTGAGACGAGACCATGATCAAGGTATCCAACCTCTCCGTCCGGCTTGGCGGGCGTCAGGTCATCCATGGCATCTCGCTTGAGGCAGCGCCGGGCGCGCTGACCGCGATCGTCGGGCCGAACGGCTGCGGCAAGACCACGACGTTGAAGGCGATTTCCGGCGAGCTGACTCCAGAAGGCGGTTCGGTCAGCATCAACGGCCGCAATCTCATGGGCCTGAAACCCTGGGAGCTCGCGCTGAAACGCGGGGTGCTGCCGCAATCGACGGTGATTTCGTTTCCCTTCACGGTGCGCGAAGTGGTGCGGCTCGGCCTGACCGCAGGCGCGACATCAGATGCCAAGGCCGATGACCGAGTTGCCGCCGATGCGCTCGAGGCCGTCGATCTCGGCGGCTTTGCCGGGCGTTTCTATCAGGAGCTTTCGGGCGGGGAACAGCAGCGCGTCCAACTTGCTCGCGTCCTCTGCCAGATTTCCGACCCGGTCGCCGATGGCGAACCACGTTACCTGCTACTCGACGAGCCAGTCTCAAGCCTCGATATCCGCCATCAGCTGACGATCATGCAGCTTGCGCGCCGATTCTGCGAGCGGGGCGGCGGCGTCATCGCCGTCATGCATGACCTCAACCTGACGGCGATGTTTGCCGACCGGATGATCATGATGAAAGCCGGCAAGATCCGAGCAAGCGGCGCTCCGCGCGATGTGCTCACCGACGAGACGATGGAAGCGGTGTTCGGCTGCCGTATGCAGGTCAGCGCCATGCCGGCCGCCGGTGTGCCTTTCGTGTTGCCGCAGACGGCGACGCTCTAGCGGCGACGGCGGCAAATCGCGCCAACTTCAAGATTTATCGAAACAATTTGCGCACTCATGCGTTGTTCTCCCTGAAGTGCCGGCCGTGGCGATGAGCTTGCCATGCCGGTTCGAACAGATCACGCCGGTCGCCCTTGGCCGGCGTTGCAGCGAAAGGGAGACCAATCATGGCTTCAGGCCTCTTCTCAGGTTCCAGTTCACGGTCGAGCAAGCGCAACGGCGCGCTCAAGGACCATTCGATCGAAGACCAGCTCAGCGAACTGCGCAGCGACATGGCGGCGCTCGTCGCCTTGCTTGCCGACCGCAGTGCCGACGCGTCGAAACAGGCACGCAGCAAGGCACAAGATGCGCGCGACCAGGCGGAAGCGGGCCTTCAGGACCTGCTCGCAAGTGGCGAGGAACTGCTAGGCGACCTGCGCGACCGTTACGCAGGTACCGAAAAGCAGCTTCGCAACGCGGTGCGCGAACACCCATTCGCAACGCTTGGCACGGCGGTTCTCATCGGCCTGATCGCCGCCGCACTGCTGCGGCGCTAGCGCACTTCCAGAAAAAGTGCGTAGCGCTTTTCCGTCAGGAGATGCGTAAAAACAAAGAAACAGAGCGTTTCGGCGACGTCGTTCAAAGCGGAAACGCTCTAGATGAAGTGCAGATCTTGGAACGGGGTGGGAACGCCAGATGCGTCCCACCCGTTTTGACGTGTTACCAGGAGTAAAAGCGCATGGGACCACTCGGGGCTGCCCTGTCCGCCTTGCTGGCCGCCGACATCGGCGCCACCGCATCACGTTTCAAACGAAACGCAGCCTTGTGCGCCGTCGTCGCCGTGCTGCTTGTCACCGCCTACATCTTCGCACTGATCGCCATCGCGCTTTATCTCAGCGCCGCCTATTCGCCGGTCGTCGCAGCCGCGTCGATAGCCGCAGCCCTCATCCTGACAGCCCTGGTGCTGATCATCGTGATGATCGCCCTGCAAGGGCGGGATAGGCGGCTCGCCGAAGAGCGGCGTCGGCGGTCGATGATGCAAACCAATCTGACGATGCTGGCCGCGGCCAGCATTCTGCGCAAACAGCCGCTGCTCGCGGTCGGTACTGCGCTGGCCATCGGCGCCTTGCTCGGCACAGGCAGGAAACGCAGGCCGCGCCGAGAACCTTAAACGAGAAACCCTAAAGCGGCAGGCGGATCAGGGCGGTCACCCCGGCCGCCATGTATTCGACCTTCACCGAACTGCCGAGAACCTTGTCGAGGCTGCGCTCGATCAGGATGGAGCCGAAGCCGCGACGCTTCGGTTCGCGCACCGGCGGCCCGCCAACCTCAGTCCAGGTCAGATGCAACACCGCCTCGCCTTCCTCGACGACGTTGCGTGCCGTCAGCACCACCTTGCCGTTCAGTACCGACAACGAGCCGTATTTCACGGCATTGGTCGCAAGTTCGTGCAGCACGAGCCCCAGGCCGACGGCCTGGTCGGGGCCGAGCAGCACTTCGTCCTTGTGCAGTTCGATCTGGTCCGCATAGACGCTGACATGCGGCATCAGTTGCTTGGAGATCAGGTCCGCAAGCCGGATCGTGCCCCACTCGTGGTCGGAAAGCAGACCATGCGCCTCCGAGATTGCCTGAAGTCTTCCGGCAAAAGCGGTCATGAATTCGGCGGGATCGCTGGTCTGGCGCAGGGTCTGGCGGGCGAGAGACTGCAGCATCGCCAACGTATTCTTGACCCGGTGATTGAGCTCCTTGAGCAACAGCCGCGTCCGCTGAACCGATGCCTGCTGATCGGTGACGTCGATGGTGACACCGATGAAGGTCAGCGGATTTCCTTTGCTGTCCCGATCATGCACTCGCCCGCGACCGAGCAGCCAGCGGCCGGTGTCGCCGACCCGGAACATGCCGTCATACTCCTCATCCGCCTTCATTGCCTGGCGTAGCTTGGCAAAGGTTGCGCCACGGTCGTCGGAATGAATGGCGCCGAACACTTCCCTGGCGCCGAACGGCCGGCCCGCGGGCAATCCGAACATGCGCATCATGGCGCTGTTGCCGGCGATCATGCCGGAGCGGACGTCCCAGAGCCAGCTGCCGATATTGGCCGCTTCCAGCGCCATCGCGTGGCGCTGCTCCTCGCGAGAAAGCGCCGCCTCCTTGATCGCACGGCGGCGGGCCTCGTCCTTCAACTTGAAAAGCGTGGCGGCCAGATCGGCCAGCCGGCGCAATTGTTCCATCAGATACGGCGCGATCCCCGTGCGCGGCACGACATCCAGCACGCACACCGTGCCGATCGGCTGGCCATCGAGAACGATCGACGCGCCGGCGTAAAAGCGCAGGAATGGCGCACCGGCGGCCCGCGGCCGATTGCGAAAGCGCAGATCGGCGGAGGCGTCGAGAACGACAAGGCCGACGCTGTCAGCGTCGGCTGCGGCGTGTATGCAGAACGAATTTTCCGACGACGCCCGCGTCTCCGTTGTGCCAACGGCAGCCTTGAACCATTGCCACTCGCGATCGAGAAGGCTCACGAGCGCGATCGGCGCGTCGAAAAGGCCTGCGGCGATTTCGGCAATGCCGTCGAAGTCCGCGTCGGGCACCGCCATGTCGGGCACCGTCGCGTGCAGCACACTCAGGCGCTCAGGGGCGTCGAGCAACGACGTGGCCGGCGGGGCGGTTTTTTCTTCTCTTTTTTCGCGCATCCCGCCTCAACTCCAATCTGCCGCATCCTTCAGCCCGCGCCGATTGCCATTTGCGCACGGCGCTTGTCTGCGGAGGCGTTCAGGCCGCCAGTGAAAGCAGGGCTGCTCTCGATTTGCAACGCCCTGGCGGCCAAAAACGCTTTCGGATCAGGAAACGAATGCCCGTGACGTAATGGGGGCGGACGTCTCGTCCGGACCGTAGTCGTTCTCGCCCTGCACCTGGAGGATATCCTGAAGGCGCTGGCGGGCACGGTTCACGCGGCTCTTGATCGTACCGAGGGCGCAGCCGCAGATCGTCGCCGCCTCCTCATAGGAAAAGCCCGACGCACCGACGAGAATGATCGCCTCGCGCTGATCCGGCGGCAGCATCTCCAGCGCCCGCCGAAAATCCTGCAGATCGAGCGAACCATATTGCTCCGGATGGTGGGCAAGCGATTCGGTGAAATGGCCGTCGCTGTCCTGTACCTCCCGTCCGCGCTTGCGCATCTGGCTGTAAAGCTCGTTGCGCAGGATCGTGAACAGCCAAGCCTTCATGTTGGTGCCCATCTGGAAATGGTCCTGCTTGGCCCAGGCTTTCATGATCGTGTCCTGGACAAGATCGTCGGCCCGGTCATGGCGACCGATGAGGGACATGGCAAAGGCGCGAAGGCTCGGCAGAGCGGCGAGCATCTCTCGCTTGAAATCATTCTTTTCCGACGACATTCCGGCGTTCACTCCCTACCCTGCAGAACCGCCTGCTGCTCGGCTGCGTCGAGTTTCTCCAGAAGATCGAGAAAACGTGAGGGGATCGCTTCTTCCTGGACGGACTGGTAGAGCGCCTTCAGCTTGGCCGCGATCTGCGCGTTCGGGTCTTCGGTCCATGAGGTCGTACCGGAAGTGCGCCCCGCCCCTGTTTTATATTTCATTGTCAATCTGTCGCCTTGTGGTGTTCATTACCGCCTTAACGCGTCTGAAAAATGAAATGTTCCCTCCCGGAACTTTTTTTTGCGTGAAACGTTTTGGGGGCGTCACTGCAAGAAATATACTCGAGGGAGTTCCCAATGACATTGTCCACACGGATCGCGCCGCTGCTGCCTTATCTGCGCCGCTACTCGCGCGCATTGACTGGCTCGCAGACATCCGGCGACGCCTATGTGGCCGCCGTACTTGAGGCCCTGATTGCCGACACCTCCATTTTCCCGGAGGCCAGCAATGACCGAGTCTCGCTGTTCCGCCTCTATACGTCGCTCTTCGGCTCCTCTTCAGTGCTGGTTCCCGAACCAGTTTCGCCCTTTGCCTGGGAGCAGCGCGCCTCGGTCAACCTGGCAAGCGTGTCTCCGCTTGCCCGCCAAGCTTTCCTTCTCGTCTCGGTCGAAGGTTTCCGGCCCGAGGAAGCCAGCGAAATCCTTGACGTCAGCGACGACAAGGTCGGCGCCCTTCTCGACCGCGCCTCGCAGGAAATCTCGCGACAGGTCGCAACCGATATCATGATCATCGAGGACGAACCGCTGATTGCCATCGATATCGAAAACATGGTCGAGAGCCTCGGCCATCGGGTGACAGGCATCGCCCGCACCCGCGATGAGGCGATCGCCCTCTACAAGAAGACCCGGCCGAGCATGGTGCTTGCAGATATCCAGCTTGCCGACGGCAGCTCCGGCATCGACGCGGTCAACGACATTCTGAAGACCAGCGCCATCCCGGTGATCTTCATCACCGCATTCCCCGAGAGGTTGCTGACCGGCGAACGTCCTGAGCCGACCTTCCTGGTCACCAAGCCCTTCAACCCTGACATGGTCAAGGCGCTGATCAGCCAGGCACTGTTCTTCAACGAGTCGACGAAGGCCGCAGCCTGATCATCGACACAGCCTATATCGCCGGTGGCTTCGGTCGCCGGCTTTCGTTTGTCCGCTTGCCGCCGTCTTCCGGCGCCCGCCTGTCGTCACGGTTGTCTCAACCTTCAGATCCATTGATGGAAAGTGCTCGAAACAAAAACAGCCAGTGCCGAGGGAAGGCACTGGCTGACATTGTTCAACTCACAGGGGGAGTGTGAGTTGCAGACCGGCGGATTACCTCCGGCGCCACATTGGGGGCGATGCGCGCCACCGTCCGGTCTTCAATAAAATGCGTGACGCAGGCAAAGGTTCCCGACAGCGTGCGTTGCGTTCAATTTTTTATTGGAGTGCGTCGAGCTCGTCCCGATGACGATAAAGTGCAAGGAAGCGGCGGTAGTCACGGTCGTAGATTTCGCGCATGGCGGCGTTCGGCAACTGCTCTCGCCCGCCGGACGCCATGGCCGCGCCGGCCGCACCGAGATCGAGGTGAACCCGACCGGCAACCGCTGCCGCCATCGCCGTGCCAAGCAGCACTGCGTCAGGCGCATCGGGCGCAACGACCCGGCACCCCGTGACATCGCAATAAAGCTCCATCAGAAGCGCATTGCGAACGTGGCCGCCGGTGACGTGAAGCGTGTCGAGTTCGTAGCCGACCTCACGCATCGTCTCGAGGATATGGCGGATACCGAGCGCGATCGCCACGCAGGTGCGCCAATAGAGCCGGCACAGCGCATCGAACGACGAATCGAGCGGCAGACCGCTGATGACGCCGAGCCCATGCGGATCGGCAAGCGGCGAACGATTGCCATGGAAATCCGGCAACACATGCAGCCGCTCGGCAAATTGCGCTCCGTGCAGGGCGCGCAGTTCCTGGACACGTGCAATGATCCGGCCGTGGGTCTCGGCCGTCGGCTCCAATCCGCCGCCATGGACCCGCACGATGTGATCGAGCAAGGCGCCGGTTGCCGATTGACCTCCCTCGATCAGCCAGGCCCCGGGCAGCACCGCTTCGAAATACGGCCCCCACATACCGAAGCCGGGCTTCATGTCCTTGGAGAAGGCGACGATGCAGCTGGAGGTTCCGGCGATCAGCGCGAGTTGCCGCTCGAGCTTTTCCGGTTTTCCGGCAAAGCCGCCGAGCACGCCGAGCGCGCCGGCATAGGCATCGATCAATCCCGGCGCCACCTGGCAACCGGTATCGAGGCCGAGCTCCGCGGCAGCCTTCGCCGACAGGCCGCCGACCGAGCTTCCGACCGGCAGCGTTTCTTCCGGCAATCCGCCCCGTGTCAGCAGATCCTCAAGGCCAATGCGCGCGAGATAGTCCGCCTGCCAGCCGCGCTGTTCATGAGCGAGATAATTCCATTTCGCGGTCAGCGTGCAGCGCGAGCGCGCCGCACTTCCCGTCGCCCGCCAGGAGAGATAGTCGGCAAGATCGAAGAAAAAGCCCGCCTTCTCCCACTGCGCCGGCAGGTTCCGCTTCAGCCACATCAGCTTCGGCATCTCCATCTCCGGCGACATGACGCGGCCGGAGAAGTCGAGAACCGGGTGTTCGGTGGCGGTGCAGAAATCGGCTTCCGCCAGCGCCCGATGATCGAGCCAGACGATCGTGTCCCAGCGCGCCTCGCCCTTTCGGTTGACGGAAAGCTGCGCACCGTCCTGGTCGCGAACCACGAGCGAACACGTTGCGTCGAAGCCGATGGCAGCGACGTCTTCCGGTGAGATGCCGGCCTTGTCTCTTGCGGCCTTCACCGAGCCGCAGACAGCCCTCCAGATATCTTCCGAATCGTGTTCGGCATGATTTTCCTCCGGCCGGTTCATGGCGATCGGCAGGTCGGCGCGCGCCAGCAGCCTGCCATTCCGATCGAAGATACCGGCGCGGGCACTGCCGGTACCGACATCGACCGCAACGACGAATTCACGCATCAATGGAGGTCCCCGTGCCTGTTATTGGCGGACAAACTGTAACAATTCGCCCATGTCGTCAAACAGCACATCGGGGCCGAGCTCGGCCAGTGTCTGTCGATGACGGTCGCTACGCGCATGTCCGCCTCCGGCGAAAGCAAAAGCCCGCATGCCGGCGGCATGCGCCGCCTCGATGCCGGCCGGACTGTCTTCGACGACGATACAGTCCTTGGGCGCGTAGCCCATCTCCCGGCTCGCCAGCAGAAACAGGTCGGGTGCCGGCTTGCCATGTTTGACCATCGTTGCAGAGAAGATATTCGGCTCGAAAAGATCGATCAGGCCGGTGACCGTCAAAGACAGGCGGATGCGTTCCAGCTGGCTGGACGAGGCGACGCAACGGGCGACACCAAGCCCTTCGACCGCCCGGCGGATGCCGGCAATCGGCTGCAGCTCGGTGCGGAAGCGCTGGTAGAGCCGCGTGCGCATATCTTCGAGAAAGGCGTCGTCAGTCGCCAGGCCATATTCGTCGTGAAGAATGGCAGACATGCTTTTCAGGCTGCGGCCGAGGAAGCGTTCGGTCGCCTCCTCCGTGGTCATCGACACGCCGGCTGCAGCCAGCACGTCCACCAGCACTTCCAGCGAGATCGGTTCGCTGTCGACCAGCACGCCGTCGCAATCGAAGATCACCAGCCTGGACGCGCCGTCCGCCATCACACCCTACCCCTTACGCGCCGCGCGTCTTTTAAGACGCGCCAAGGTCGCTGTAACACTTTGAATTGCTGCATAATTTCGTCCTTAAATCGACTTCGCTCTAAGGAATTATGCAGTAAGCTTGCCGTCCAGATAAAGCTGGAGCGTAGCGCGCGTACCCTTTTCCCAAAGGGTTTTCAATGCGTGGCTGAAACGCCGGCGGAAGAGATCGGACTGCACGACATCGCCGAAGATATCGGTAAGCGCCAGAAAGGCCATCGGGTCGTCCTTGGCGGCGAGCGCCGCCTTGTTCAGCCGATCGGCGTTGTGGTCGTTGAAGGCGATCTGCCTGCCGCCGTCGGTGGTGCCGGCGAAGTAGCGGCACCAGAGCGCCGAGACCAGCGCCAGGCCGATTACGTCTTCGCCGCGCGCCAGGCGGTCGGCTGTCGAGGGCAGGATGAATTTCGGCTGCCGGTTGGAGCCGTCCTGCGCCAGCCGCGGGATCGTATCGCCGATCTTGGGGTTGGAAAAACGCGTCTCGATCAGCTTGTAATAATCGCCGAGATCGGTGTCCGGCACCGGCGGAATGACGGGAATGATCTCGTCATGTTCAAGTTTGGCGAGGAAGGCACGGATCAGCGGCTCCTCCATCGCCTCGTGGACGAAATGGATGTCGAGCAAGGCGGCGGGATAGGCGATCGCCGCATGGCCGCCATTGAGGATACGGATCTTCATGTGCTCGTAGGGCGCGACATCGGGCACGAACTGCACGCCGACCTTCTCGAGCGCCGGGCGTCCTTGCGGAAAATGATCCTCCAGCACCCATTGTTTGAATTCTTCGCAGAACACCGGCCAGGCGTCCTCGATCTCGTAGTCCGCAGCCACGATGCCGATTTCGCGTGCGCCTGTGGCCGGCGTTATGCGATCCACCATGCCGTTGGGGAAGGCGACATTGGCATCGATCCAGTCGGCGAAATCAGGGTCGAAGAGCCGCGCAAGGCCGGACACTGCCGCGTGCGTCACCTCGCCATTGCCCGGAATGTTGTCGCAGGACATCACGGTGAACGGCGGGACCTGGCTGTCGCGACGCGCCTTCAGCCCGGCGACGATCAGGCCGAAAACCGTCTTCGGCGAAGCCGGATCTTGGGCGTCGTCGACGATGGCTGGGTGGGTCGGATTGAAGACGCCGGAGGCCGGGTCGATGAAATAGCCACCCTCGGTGATCGTCAGCGAAACGATGCGGATCGCCGGGTCGGCCAGCTTCGCGACGATGCCAGCGACATCCCCGGGCTTCAGGTAATCGATCATCGCGCCGGTCACATGCGCACCGGTGCGGTTGTTGTCCTGCTCGACCACCGTCGTCAGGAAATCCTGTGCCTCAAGCTTTGCCCGCATCTGTTCGTCGGAGGGCAGAACACCTGCGCCGATGATCGCCCAGTCGTGGTCGTGTCCGGAGTTGAAGAGATCGTCGAGATAGACGGCCTGATGGGCGCGGTGAAAATTGCCGACACCGAAATGCACGATACCGGCTTTGAGCCCGGCGCGGTGGTAGCTCGGCACGCCGGCCCTGGCCTTCACTGCGTCGAGCGCCGCAAGAGAGAGTTTGGTCGTCATGGTCCCGTTTCCTTATCGAGGCACCGTCCGAAGACTGGCCTCAGCTCATCCAGTTGCCGCCATCGACGTTGTAGGTCTGCGAAACGACGTAATCGCTCTCGGCCGAGGCGAGGAAGATCGCCATGCCTGTGAGATCCTCGGCCGTTCCCATGCGCCCATAGGGCACTTCCGCACCTGCGAGCTTTTTCTTCTCGCCGCGCGGACGGTTCTCGTATTTGGCAAACAGTGCATCGACGCCGTCCCAGTGCTCGCCGTCGACCACGCCAGGCGCGATGGCGTTGACGTTGATGCGGTGCTTGATCAGGTTCAGCCCGGCCGACTGGGTCAGGCTGATGACTGCCGCCTTGGTGGCGCAATAGACGGCGACCAGCGCCTCGCCGCGTCGGCCTGCCTGACTTGCCATATTGATGATCTTGCCGCCCCGGCCCTGCGCGATCATCTGCCTGGCCGCAGCCTGCATCGTGAACAGCGTTCCCGAAACATTGATTGCAAACAGCCGGTCATAGCTTTCGCGGGTGATATCGACGATCGGTGCGAGATCGAACAGCGCCGCATTGTTGACGAGAATATCAAGCCCCCCAGCCTCGGCGACGACCGATGCGATCGCCGCATCGATCGAGCCTTGCTGCGTCACGTCCATCTCGACGGCATAGGCGCTCGGGCCGATTTCCGATGCGGTCTCACGCGCCCGCGTCACATTGATGTCGGCAATTGCCACCCTGGCGCCTTCACGCACATAGGCTTCGGCGAAGGCGCGACCGATACCCCGCGCGGATCCGGTGATCAGCGCGCTTTTCCCTTGAAGACGTTTCATCGAATTGCCAGTCCCTTGTCGTCAAACCGGTGCACACGCTGGGCGTCGGGCGTCAGGAACACCCGGTCGCCATGGGTGACGGCGAAATCGCCGCTGACGCGCGCCGTCATCGTTCCAATGTCATCGACGTTGACATGCAGGAAGGTGTCGGAGCCGAGGTGCTCGGCAACGCCGACCGTGCCGCTCCAGGTGCCGCTTTCCTTCGACAGCACCAGATGCTCCGGCCGGATGCCCATCGTGTGTGCTTTGTAGGGGGTGGCGGACGAGCCTGAAACGAAGTTCATGCGTGGCGAACCAATGAAGCCTGCGACGAAGAGATTGTCCGGCTTGTGATAAAGGTCGAGCGGCGAGCCGACCTGCTCGATGCGCCCTCGGTTCAGCACCACGATCTTGTCGGCCATGGTCATGGCCTCCACCTGGTCGTGGGTGACGTAGACCATCGTCGTCTTCAGATCCTGATGCAGCTGGCTGATTTCCAGCCGCATGTTGACACGCAGGGCCGCGTCGAGATTCGACAACGGCTCGTCGAACAGGAACGCCTTCGGCTGGCGAACGATCGCGCGGCCGATGGCGACGCGCTGACGCTGGCCGCCGGAAAGCTGCCGCGGCTTGCGATCGAGATAGTCGGTAAGATTGAGCACGCGCGCGGCATCGGCCACCTTCTTGTCGATGACCGCCTTGTCCTCGTTCGCCATCTTCAACGGGAAGCCGATGTTCGAACGCACGCTCATATGCGGATAGAGCGCATAGGACTGGAACACCATCGACAGGCCGCGTTGCGCCGGCGGCAGTTCGGTGGCGTTCTTGCCGTCGATGACGATCTCACCATCGCTGACATCCTCAAGCCCGGCGATCAGTCGCAGCAGCGTCGATTTTCCGCAGCCCGACGGGCCGACGAAGACGACGAACTCGCCATCGTTGATGTTGAGGTCGATCGACGGGATGACGGCATGGGCGCCGAAGACCTTCGAGACGTTTCTAAGTGTAATGTTTCCCATTGTCGTATCCCTTATTTGACCGCGCCGAAGGTGAGGCCGCGCACGAGCTGTTTCTGCGAGAACCAGCCGAGTATGAGGATGGGGGCGATGGCCATGGTCGAGGCCGCCGAAAGCTTGGCGTAGAACAGGCCCTCGGGGCTCGAATAAGAGGCGATGAAGGCGGTCAGCGGCGCTGCCTTCGCGGCGCTGAGGTTCAGTGTCCAGAACGCCTCGTTCCAGGCAAGGATGATGTTGAGCAGCAGCGTCGAGGCGATGCCGGGGATCGCCATCGGCGTCAGCACGTAGATGATCTCCTTGGTCAGCGACGCGCCGTCCATGCGTGCCGCCTCCAGGATCTCGCCAGGGATCTCCTTGAAGTAGGTGTAGAGCATCCAGATGATGATCGGCAGGTTGATCAGCGTCAGCACGATCACCAGCCCGGTGCGGGTATCGAGCAGCCCGGTGTTGCGGAACAACAGGTACATCGGCACCAGCACGCCGACCGACGGCATCATCTTGGTGGAGAGCATCCACATCAGCACGTCCTTGGTGCGCTTGGTCGGTGAGAACGCCATAGCCCAGGCGGACGGAATGGCGATGATCAGACCGATCAGGGTCGAACCGAAGGAGACGACGACCGAGTTCATGAAGTGCAGGAAGTAGTTCGATCGGCTCTGCACCTCATGGTAGTTCTCTGTCGTCCAATCGAAGAAGAACAGGGACGGCGGCGAGGCGATCGCCTCGGCCTCGGTCTTGAAGCTCGTCAGGAACGTCCAGAGGATCGGAAAGAAGATCAGGATGCCGATCGTCCAGGCGACGACGGTGACCACGATCTTTCTTTGGGTGGAGACATTGCGTGCCATGGGTATCAAGCCTCCAGCGTCTTGCCGATCATGCGCATCAGGAAGAATGCGACGATGTTGGCGAGGATGACGGCGATGATGCCGCCGGCGGATGCACCGCCCACGTCGAACTGCAGCAAAGCCTGCGCATAGACGAGGAAGGTCAGGTTGGTGCTCTGCGTGCCCGGCCCGCCATTGGTCGTCACCAGGATTTCCGCAAAGACCGAGAGCAGGAAGATCGTCTGGATCAGGATGACCACGGTGATGGCCCGGGAAAGATGCGGCAGCACGAGATAGATGAAGCGGCTCCAGGCGCTGGCGCCATCCATCTGGGCTGCCTCCTTCTGTTCTTCGTCGAGCGATTGCAGCGCCGTCAAAAGGATCAGTGTCGCAAAGGGCAGCCACTGCCAGGCGACGATGAGGATCACCGACATCAAGGGCGCATTGGCGAGAAAGTCGAAAGGCTGCAGCCCGAAGAGCTTGGCCACCCAGGCGAACAGCCCGTTGACCGGGTTCATGAACATGTTCTTCCACACCAGCGCGGCAACCGTCGGCATGATCAGGAACGGCGCGATCACCAGGATGCGCACGATCCCCTGCCCGAACATCGGCTGGTCGAGAAGAAGCGCCAGCGCGATGCCGCCGACGACGGTGATGAACAGCACTCCGAGCACGATGGCGAGCGTGTTGAAGATCGCCTGGAAGAAGGCGGGATCGGTGAGGAAGTAGCTGTAGTTCGAAAAGCCCGCGAACTCTTCCATCCCCGGCATCAGCAGATTGTAGCGCAGGAACGAGAAGTAGATTGTCATGGCCAGCGGAACGATCATCCAGGCCAGAAGCAGAAGCACCGAGGGCGCGATCATCAGACGCGCGGCGGAGCGGGTGTGCAAGGTCGCCATGGCGTCCCCCCAAATGACGGAATTCAACGCTGTTTCGAGATCGGGTGGGCCGGCGCGTTTTTCCGCGCGGGCCCCTTGGCTGCCCCATGGGAATTACCGGGGCACCAGCCATTTGCGGCCGGCACCCCGGGCCCTTGGGAGCGCTATTTGATGTAGCCGGCCTTGGTCATTTCGCGTTCGGTCAGCTTCTGGGCGCTGGCAAGCGCATCGTCGACGCTCATCTGACCGGCAAGGGCCGCCGAGAATTGCTGTCCGACCGCCGTGCCGAGACCCTGGAATTCAGGGATCGCCACGAACTGCACGCCGACATAAGGCACCGGCTTGACGGCCGGGTTCTTCGGATCGGCAGCGTTGATCGAGTCGAGCGTCATCTTCGCAAACGGCGCTGCCTTCTGGTACTCGGGGTTGGCGTAGAGCGAGGTGCGCGTGCCCGGAGGAACGTTGGCCCAGCCTTCCTTGTCGGCAACGAGCTTCAGATAGTCCTTGCCGGTTGCCCAGGCGATGAACTTCTCGGCCGCGGCCACCTTCTGCGAACCGGCGGGGATGGCGAGGTTCCAGGCCCAGAGCCAGTTACCGCGCTTGCCGAGGCCGGTATCGGGCGCAAGCGCGAAACCCACCTTGTCGGCAACGGTCGATTCCTTCGGGTTGGTCACGAACGAGGCCGCGACCGTGGCGTCGATCCACATGCCGCACTTGCCGGTCTGGAACAGCGACAGGTTTTCGTTGAAGCCGTTCGAGGACGCACCGGGCGGTCCGGCGTCGTTCATCAGCTTGACGTAGAAGTCGAGCGCATTCTTCCATTCCGGCTGGTCGAACTGCGGCTTCCAGTTCTCGTCGAACCAGCGCGCGCCGAAGGCGTTCGCAGTCGCTGTCAGGAAGGCCATGTTCTCGCCCCAGCCCGCCTTACCACGCAGGCAGATGCCGTAGACTTCGTTGCCCTTGTCGGTGATCTTGCGCGCCGCGTCGGCGATGAAGTCCCAGGTCGGCGCGTCGGGCATCGTCAGCCCCGCCTTCTCGAACAGGTCCTTGCGGTACATCACCATCGAGCTTTCGCCGTAGAATGGTGCGGCATAGAGCTTGTCGTCGATGGTCAGGCCCGAGCGGATCGCCGGCAGCAGGTCGTCGACGTCGTAGTCGGCGCCGAGATTGTCGAGCGGCAGCAGCCAGCCCTGCTTGGCCCAGATCGGCACTTCATAGGTGCCGATGGTCATGATGTCGTACTGGCCGCCCTTGGTGGCGATATCCGTCGTCACGCGTTGGCGCAGCACGTTTTCCTCGAGCGTTACCCACTCGAGCGTAATGTCCGGATTCTTGGACGTGAAATCATCCGTCAGCTTCTGCATCCGGATCATGTCGCCGTTGTTCACGGTCGCAATGGTCAGCGTTTCTGCTTGGGCCAGACCTGCCAGAGCGACTGCCGAGCATGTGCCCAGCAGGAAAGTTCTCAAATTCATCGACTTCCTCCCAGAAGAAATTGAGCATTTGCTTTGCTCATGGGCAATTACTCACTTATCGCGAAAGAATGTCAAGCCGCTTTCGTTGCTGCGTTGCAACCAGAGACGTTACGAAGCTGTTTTGATTGTCGATTTTTTATCAGCAAGCAGTCATATGAACGCCAAAAGGCCGGCGCATGGCCGGCCTCTTCAAACGGATTCGCTGCGATCAGGCGTTGAGCAGATAGGCGGCAGTCGCCTCGTCGGTGATAAGGCCGTTGATGATCCGGCCCTTGACCGCGGCCCTCAGCGCCTCGTATTTGCGCCGTCCCTTGGCAAGCCCGATCACCGACGCGTTGTCGCGCGACGGCAGCGGAACCGAGGCGACGCGGTCGTTGAAGCTACCCGCCAGCAAGGCGCCGTCGTGATCGAACATCCAGCCGCAGATTTCCCCGGCGGCGCCCGACTTCGTCAGTTCCCCCATTTCGTCCTGTGACAGAAATCCATCCTGGCAAAGCGGCGCTTCGGCGCCGAGTTCGCCGACACCGACAAAGGCGACATTGGCTTCCGCGCCGAGCTTCAGCGCCACCTGGACGAGGCTCTGGCTGTGCAGCACCGCGCGTTCTTCCGGCGACGAGGCAAGCACCGGCAACGGCATCGGAAAATGCCGTGCCTTGACGGCGTCGGCCATGCTGAAGATGACGTTGTAATAGGCGGCCGAGCCGTCGAGCCTGATATTGCCGGTCAGTGACACGATGCGGTGCTGCGGACATTCCATCGCCGGCAATTGGTCGATCGCCGCCTTCAGGGTACGACCCGTGCCGATCGCCAGGACCTGCGGCTCCGGTGACTTGAGCCAGCGCTCGATCTCGGCGGCGCCTGCCTCTGCAATGCCGACCGTCGTCGAGGTCGATCCAGGATCGCTCGGAACAACGTCCACATGCCTGAGGTCATATTTCTCGCGAAGCCTTTCGGCAGCCTCCAGGCATGCCGCGATCGGATGATCGAGCCTGACCTTGATCAGGCGTTCCGCCATGGCGAGCGAAACCAGCCGCTGGGCCGATTGGCGCGAGATGCCCATGACCGTAGCGATCTCGTCCTGGGTGCGGCCGGCGACATAGTAGAGCCAGCCCGCGCGGGCAGCATCGTCCAACCTGTTGTTCGCCTCAGCCCTGCGCGCCATGCCTATTCTCCATTCCCCCCGCGATCACGATGTTTTTGGGTCGAATCAACCCAAAAACATCGTGATCGCTTCCCCTAAGTTAGAGCGGGATGCGGGCGGAAAACCGCACACACCTTTCCTCATCCCGCTCTAATTTGCTGCCACTATTTGCCCTGCCCTGTCAAACAGCGGCCAAGAACAATGGCTTGGCAGGTCTGCCGCAAAGTCCCGGATCGCAAGGCTTTCCGGTCATTTCGATCTCAAACTTTTACCGTTTGATAAAAAAATAAAGCGTGTTACCGTTCCATCATCCTGAGAAAACATTGGGAGCCAAAAATGGGAACGACGCAATCTGGGATCCTCGGCGGCCGCCTGCCGCTCGCGGACTACGAAACCAATTTCTCCGACCTTCATCCAGCCCTCGACAGGCACGAGGCATTGGTCGCCTCCGACCGCTGTTATTTCTGTCATGATGCACCCTGCATGACGGCCTGTCCCACCTCCATCGATATCCCGCTGTTCATTCGGCAGATATCGACGGGCAACCCGATCGGCTCGGCCAAGACCATCTTCGACCAGAACATTCTGGGCGGCATGTGCGCCCGCGTCTGTCCGACCGAAACGCTCTGCGAACAGGCCTGTGTGCGCAACACGGCCGAGGAGCGTCCGGTCGAGATCGGCCGTCTGCAACGGTACGCGACCGACATCGCGATGAAGGAGAACAAGCAGTTCTATACCCGTGCCGCGTCCTCCGGGCAAAAGGTTGCCGTCGTCGGCGCCGGGCCGGCGGGACTTGCCTGCGCTCACCGTCTTGCGGTCAAGGGCCACGAGGTCGTCATCTACGACGCCCGTGAGAAATCCGGCGGCCTCAACGAATACGGCATCGCCGCCTACAAGACCGTCGACGACTTCGCCCAGAGCGAGGTCGACTACGTGCTGTCGATCGGCGGCATCGAAGTCCGCCACGGCCAGGCACTCGGCCGCGACTTCTCGCTTGGCGATCTGACCGAGCAATATGACGCCGTGTTCCTCGGCCTCGGCCTCGCCGGCGTCAACGCACTGCGCATCGAGGGGGAAAACGCGGAAGGGCTCGACGACGCCGTCGACTTCATCGCCGCTCTTCGCCAGTCGAAGACCAAGGCGGACATTCCCGTCGGTCGCCGGGTCGTCGTTCTCGGCGGCGGCATGACCGCCATCGACGCCGCCGTCCAGGCCAAATTGCTCGGCGCCGAGGAAGTGACGATCTGTTACCGCCGCGGCAAGGAACACATGAACGCTTCCGAATTCGAGCAGGATCTGGCGGCGTCCAAGGGCGTCACCATCCGCCATTGGCTGCAGCCGAAGCGCATCGCGCTCAAGGACGGCAAGGTTGCCGGCATCGAGCTCGAATACACCAGGCTCGAAGATGGAAAGCTGACGACGACGGGCGAAACGGGTATTATTGCCGCCGACCAGATCTTCAAGGCGATCGGTCAGACCTTCGAGGCGTCCGGCCTCGGATCGCTGGCGTTCGAAGCCGGCCGCATCGTCACCGATGCAGAAGGCAAAACCTCAGCCGCCAATGTCTGGGCCGGCGGCGACTGCGTGCTGGGCGGCGAGGACCTGACGGTTTCCGCCGTCGCCATGGGCCGCGATGCCGCAGAAGCGATCAACCGGGCTTTCGCCGCGGCCACGCCGCAGGCGAGTGCCGTTGCATAACGGATCGGGAGGACGGAACAATGGCTGATCTTCGCAACAATTTTGTCGGCATCAAATCCCCGAACCCGTTCTGGCTGGCGTCCGCGCCGCCGACGGACAAGGCCTATAACGTCGAGCGCGCCTTCAAGGCGGGCTGGGGCGGCGTCGTCTGGAAGACGCTCGGCGAGGAAGGACCGCCTGTCGTCAACGTCAACGGGCCGCGCTACGGCGCAATCTGGGGTGCCGACCGCCGGCTGCTGGGCTTCAACAATATCGAGCTCATCACCGACCGCGACCTTTATGTGAACCTGCGGGAAATGAAGCAGGTCAAGATGAACTGGCCGGACCGGGCCCTGATCGCCTCGATCATGGTGCCCTGCGAGGAAGAGGCGTGGAAGGCGATCCTGCCGCTGGTGGAAGAAACCGGCGCCGACGGCATCGAGCTCAACTTCGGCTGTCCGCACGGCATGTCCGAACGCGGCATGGGTGCTGCGGTCGGCCAGGTGCCGGAATACATCGAAATGGTCGTGCGTTGGTGCAAGCAATACACGCGTATGCCTGTCATCACCAAGCTGACGCCGAATATCACCGACATCCGCAAGCCGGCGCGCGCCGCCAAGGCCGGCGGCACCGACGCCGTGTCGCTGATCAACACGATCAACTCGATCGTCTCCGTCGATCTCGACAACTTCGCCCCGAACCCGACGGTCGGCGGCAAGGGCACCCATGGCGGCTATTGCGGCCCGGCGGTCAAGCCGATCGCGCTCAACATGGTCGCCGAAATCGCCCGCGATCCCGAAACCTCCGGCCTGCCGATCTCCGGCATCGGTGGCATCACCACCTGGCGCGATGCGGCCGAGTTCCTGGTGCTTGGCGCCGGCAACGTGCAGGTCTGCACCGCGGCGATGACCTACGGCTTCAAGATCGTCCAGGAAATGATCTCCGGCCTTTCGGACTGGATGGATGCCAAGGGTCACCGCGACCTCGACGACATCACCGGCCGCGCCGTGCCGAATGTCACCGACTGGCAGTATCTCAACCTCAACTACATCGCCAAGGCCAAGATCGATCAGGATTCCTGCATCAAATGCGGCCGCTGTCACATCGTCTGCGAAGACACCTCTCACCAGGCGATCACCCAGTTCGTCAACGGCGTGCGCCACTTCGAGGTAATGGACGACGAGTGCGTCGGCTGCAATCTCTGCGTCAGCGTCTGTCCCGTCGAGAACTGCATCACCATGGAAGAGCTGCCGGCCGGAGCCATGGACCAGCGCACCGGCAAGCCGGTCGATCCGAACTATGCCAACTGGACGACGCATCCCAACAACCCGATGGCCCGCCAGGCCGCGGAATAACCAAAACCGACGCCGCCGGATTTTTGTCCGGCGGCGGCGTTTCGAAATCATGCCCGATCAGACCTCGACAACCACCTTGCCGAAGGCACCGCGATCGAGATGCGCCAGTGCCTCGCGGAAATCCGCAAACCGGTAGCGCGCATCGACCACAGGCTTCAGACCGGTCTGATCGACAGCCGCCACCAGATCCTCCAGCGCCCGGCGATGGCCAACGCCGATGCCCTGAATGACAGGCGACTTCAACAGCACCGACGACACCGGTGCCGAGAGCTCGGCGCCTTCGAGCACCCCGATGACCGAGATCCGGCCCTGCACCGCCACCGCCTGCAGCGACCGGCCGAGATTGGCGCCACCGGCGAGCTCCAGGATATGATCGGCGCCGTGATCGCCGGTGATCTCAAGAACACGTTCCACCCAGTCTTCGTTCGCGCGATCGATGCCATGGTCGGCGCCGAGTTCGAGGGCGCGTTTGAGCTTGTCCCGGCTTGCCGACGTCACGATGACTTCGGCCCCATGCGCCTTGGCGATCTGCAGCCCGAACAGCGAAACACCGCCCGTCCCCTGCACGACGACGCGGTCGCCAGCCTTCGGGCGTCCCTTTTCGACCAGCGCAAACCAGGCGGTCACACCGGCGCAGGGCAACGTGCTCGCCTCCCCGTCGTCGAGGCTCTTCGGCGCATGCACGAACCAGTCTTGCGGGAATGCGACATATTCGGAAGCGACACCCGGGTTGAGACCGCCTAGCGCAAACGACGTTGGCCGGCGGGCAGTCCCCGGTTTTTGACCGTCGATCCATGAGGGGTCGAAGACGGAAATGACACGATCGCCGGCTCGAAAGCGCGACACATCGCTGCCGACCGCTTCGACCACGCCCGCCATGTCGGAACCCGGCACGAAGGGAAAGGCGAGCGGCATGCCCATGCCGTTTTCCAGCACCAGCTTGTCGCGAAAGTTGAGCGACACGGCGGTCGTGCGGACCAGCACCTCGCCCGGCCCCGCCTGCGGAACGGGCCGCTCCGTGAGCTTCAGGTTCCGAGCGCCGAATTCATCGATGGTCCATTCCTTCATCAGTCTTGCCATGGTCTTTCCTTTCATCGGATTGATCTGATGAAGGAAGCATAGCGTTGAAATTATCTCTCCAGTTGCGATATGATTTCGCCATATTGGTTCCATGAAGGATACAAAATGAGCTACCTGAACGGCGTTTCGGTGTTCGTGGAAGCGGCCGACGCGGGCGGCTTTTCGGCAGCCGCCGAAAGGCTCAACCTGTCGCGGTCCGCCGTCGGCAAGACGGTTGCCAAGCTGGAGCAAAGGCTGGGCGTTCGCCTGTTTCATCGCACCACCCGCACCCAGAGCCTGACCGACGAGGGCCAGTTGTTCTATGAAAACTGCCTGAGGGCGCTCAGCGAAATCAGGGCCGGTGAGGCCCTGCTGGAGTCCGGTAAACAGGAAATACAGGGACGTCTGCGCCTGTCGATGCCGGTGCATCTCGGCCGCCAATGCATCATGCCGCTGCTATCGGACCTGCTGCGCCAGCATCCGCGCCTGGAATTCGACCTCAACTTCAGCGACCGCAACGTCGACCTCGTCGAGGACGGCTTCGACCTCGCCATCCGCAGCGGCCCGCTGCGCAGCGACCCCGAGCTGATGACGCGCAAGATCGCCGACCAGCGCATGATCGTGTGCGCCTCTCCGGCCTATATCGAGGCGAACGGCGTGCCGAAAAAGATCGAAGACCTGATGACGCATCAGGCGATCCTTTATCGGCGCAGCGGGCAACCACTCGCCTGGTCCTTTCCGGTGAAGGCCGGCCAGACCCAGGCCATCACGCCGCCGGCACGACTGCGGCTCGACGACCTGACGTCGATCGCCGATGCGGCGGCCGGCGGCTTCGGCATCGCCTGGCTGCCATGCTGGCTCGTGGGCAACCGCATCGCCTCCGGCTCGCTCGTGCGCATACTGGCCGATGCGCCCGCCCTCTCCTACGGCACCTATGTCGTTTGGCCGAAAACCCAATATATGCCGCCAAAGCTGCGCCTGCTCATCGATACGCTTGCCGCGCGCCTGCCGCCCATGATGGAATGACTGTAACGGCCGCCGCCGTTGTGAGCGTGGCCAACGCATAAGTCAGGGAGGCGATCGACATGCAGAAAGTGGCAGGCATCGGCGGGCTCTTCTTCCGCAGCGACGATCCGGACGGGTTGGCCGCCTGGTACCAGACCCATCTCGGCATCGACACTGTGCCGTCGAGCTACGACGACACCTGCTGGCAGCAGCGCGCCGGCAGCACGGTCTTTGCCCCGTTCAAGCGCGATACCGACTATTTCGGCCGCAGCGAGCAGATGTGGATGGTGAACTTTCGCGTTGACGATCTCGACGCCATGACGGAGCAACTTCGCGCCGCGGGCATCGCGGTGACGATCGACCCGCAAACCTATCCGAACGGCCGCTTCGCCAGGCTTTACGACCCCGAGGGCAACCCGATCGAGCTCTGGCAGCCGAACCCCGCCGAATAGCGCCGGCAGCAGATGACGCGCAAGACACGAAAACGAAACAGATTGTGTAGAAAAGGTAAGTTGTCGGCGTATGCGATCTGGATAATAAAGGGGAAAATAACCGAAGCCGGCGTTTCGCCGGCGGAGCTGGGCTCGCTATTTGACGATCATTTCCGCCAATAGACGCAAGCGCATACACCTCATTTCCGGGGCCGTGCTTGGTACGTTCATCCTTGCCCATTTTCTCAATCATTCGCTCGGCCTGATTTCCATCGATGCGATGGAGGCCGGCCGCGAGGTCTTCAACGCCGTCTGGCACAGCGTGCCCGGCACGATCCTGCTCTATGGTGCGCTGCTGGCGCATTTCACCATGGCGCTCGATAGCCTCTATCGCCGCCAGACGCTGCGCATGCCCATGCGCGAGGCGCTCAAGATCGTCTTTGGTCTCAGCCTGCCTTTCCTGCTGATGGGCCACGTGACCGCCGCGCGGGTCGAGCCGCTGCTGACCGGTGTGGAGGCCGATTATCCCGGCATGCTGCGGGCGCTCTGGTCCAGCTGGACCAATGCCACCCGCCAGTCGCTGGCCCTCCTGCTCGCCTGGAGCCACGGCTGTCTCGGCGCCTGGTTCTGGATGCGCGGACGGACCTGGTTTCCGCGCTACGAGATCCTGCTCTATACGATCGCGATCCTCGTGCCGATCTTCGCGCTTCTCGGCTTCTTCAGCAGCGCCCGCTCGCTCGAGCGCGTCTATGCGGAGCACGGCGGCTATGGCGACAGCGCGGTAGCCAAGCCGCCCTACGATGTCGACCTGCTCGAAAATATCCGGCTCGGTCTTTATCTCGGCTTTGCCGGCCTGATCGCCGGCACCTTCGCCTTGCGTGTCCTGCCCAAGGGTGGCCGCATCCGCGTGCGTTATCCCGATGGCCGCGTCGCCACCGTCAATCTCGGCTTCAGCGTGCTGGAGGCAAGCCGCGCCGCCGGCATCCCGCATGTCTCGGTCTGCGGCGGTCGCGGCCGCTGCTCCACTTGCCGCGTACGCGTGATCCAGGGCCTCGAAGGCCAACCGGAGCCCGAAGATGCCGAGCTGACGACGCTGACGCGGATCGGCGCACCCGACAATGTCCGCCTTGCCTGCCAGTTCCGCCCGATCCACAACGTCACCGTCGTTCCTATCCTCGATACCGACAGCATCGGCATCAAGAAGCAACTCGTGCGCCAGGACGGCGAAGGCCGTGAACGGCGCATCGCCGTGCTCTTCTGCGACCTGCGCGGCTTTACCAGCATCGCCGAGCACAAGCTGCCGTTCGACACCGTCTTCCTCCTGAACCGCTATTTCGAGATGGTCGGCGAAGCGGTGGAAGACTCGGGCGGCGTCATCGACAAGTTCATCGGCGACGGTGCTCTCGCCATCTTTGGCCTGAAGAACTCCTTTACCGAAGCCTGCCAGCAATCGCTTGCCGCCGCCGTGCGCATCTCCAAGGGCATCGATGCCCTCAACCAGACCTTCCACGGCGAACTCGACGAGCCGCTGCGGATCGCGATCGGCATGCATGCCGGCCCCGCCATCATCGGTGAGATCGGCTACGGCCAGGCAACATCGCTGACCGCCGTCGGCGACACCATCAACACGGCAAGCCGCCTGGAAGGGCTTGCCAAGGAGCACGACGCCCAGCTCGCCGTCTCGGCCGAACTCGTCAACCGCGCCGGCGTGGTGATGGAGGCGCACAAACGGCTCGACATCAGCCTTCGCGGGCGTCAGGCGACGCTCGAAACCTGGATCGTCGAGGACGCCGGAGATATCGCCAAGGCCTTGCAACCGTCAGTGGCTCCGGCTTAGAGCATTTCCAGGAAAAGTGCGAAGCGGTTTTCCGTCAGGAAATGCGTAGAAACAGAGAGATAGGGCGTTTCTGTGACTCCGTTTACATCGGAAACGCTCTATAGGTGCGTGGGCGCACGTGCGCCCCGCCACCTCCAGTTCCGGAAGCAAGCATGAAACAGGACGTCTCGCCGAAAACGGCGCACCAGAGCCACGCCACCGGCGTCGAGAAGCTCAAGGCCCATCTGGCGATGCTGACCTTTTCTGCCCTGATCGCCGGTTCCTTCTCCTTCGGCGGATTGGCGGCGCAACATATGGGAGCCGGCCCGCTGACGCTCTGGCGCTACCTGCTGACCGTCGTTGTGCTGGGTGTGCTGACCTTCGGCTATGCCAGGGTGCCGTTTCATATTCCCAAGCAGTTGTGGCGCTTCCTCATCCTCGGCGGGCTGATCGCCGTCTACATGCTGACGATGTTCAAGGCTCTGGAGTTTACCGACCCGGTATCGACGGGCGCGGTCTTCACGCTGATGCCGCTTTTGAGCGCGGGCTTTGCCTTTCTGCTGCTCGGCCAGCACACCCGCCCAGGCGTGCTCGCGGGCCTGATCATCGCAGCGCTTGGCGCCGTCTGGGTGATTTTTCGCGCCAATATCCAGGCGATCCTCGCCTTCGATATCGGCCAGGGCGAGCTGATCTTCTTCGTCGGCGTCATCTGTCACGCGATCTACGTGCCGCTCATCCGCAAGTTCGACCGCAAGGAGAACCCCTTCGCCTTCGGCTTCTGGATCGCCGCCTTCACCGTGCCATGGCTCCTGGTTCCCGGCGCCGCCGGTCTTGCCACCACCGACTTCACGAGCCTGCCGGCGATCGTGTGGATTGCCGTCGTCTATCTCGCCATCGTGACGACAGCGATCACCTTCCTGCTGCTGCAATATGCGTCCCTACGCCTGCCGTCGTCCAAGGTGCTCGGCTACGGCTATCTGACGCCCAGCTTCATCATTCTGCTTGAAGGTATTCTCGGCCACGGCTGGGTCAGCCTGCCGGTTCTCGCCGGCGCGCTGACGACGGCCTGCGGGCTGGCGCTGATGGCGTTGCTGCCCGACTGATCGCGACAGCGTTCAGGAGATCGGCTGTTCGCTCACCTGCAGCCCGTCGACGAACAGGCGTTCGAGAAAACGCGCCGCGTCCTCGAACCGCCCCTCGCCGGAATTGCCTTGCCCAAGCACGGCCCTGACCTGGACGTCGAAGTCGGCATAATGCTGCGTCGTCGACCAGATCGCAAAGATCAGATGGTAGGGGTCGCATTTGGCGATCTTGCCGGCTTTCGTCCAGGCGCGGATGACCTCCGCCTTCTCGTCGACAAGTTCCTTCAGCGGCCCCTTGAGTTCGTCTTCGATATGCGGCGCGCCTTGCAGGACCTCATTGGCGAAGAGCCGGCTTTCGCGCGGAAAATCCCGCGCCATCTCCAGCTTCCGCCTGATGTAGCTGCGGATTTCGGCAACCGGGTTTCCCTCGGCATCGAAGGCGCGCAACGGGTCGAGCCAGGTATCCAGCACGCGGTCGATCAGCGCCCGGTGCATCGCTTCCTTGGTGCGGAAATAATAGAGCAGGTTCGGCTTCGACATGCCGGCCACATCGGCGATCTGATCGACCGTCGCACCGCGAAAGCCGTGGGCCGAAAACACCTCCAGCGCCGCCTCAAGGATGCGCTCTTCCTTCTCCTCCTGGATGCGTGTACGCCTCTGGGTCTTGGCCGCTCTCGGAAGTACCATTTCGTCCCCTGCCGGTGCCTGCGCGTGACAATCCGCGCAGACGGTCTCTGCCCAAATTTCGGCGCCGCCATCTTTTCGGGCAACAACTTCGTTTTTTTGTTTTTCCGGCTTGAGTGCCGCAACGGAAGTTGTAATGTTTACCAACCGGTCAAATTATCAGTCAGTTCGCCAGCAAAGGCAACGACTGATCGAAGGGCACCAGAAAAAACCAAGCCTGGATTTGACCAAGGGAACGTGAGGGCATGCACCACCCAAGGTGCCGCCGAAAAGAATGAGGAGACCGCCGTGGCTGCACCTGGCGAGAACATGCGCGTCAATGCCGACCGCCTGTGGGATTCACTTATGGAAATGGCCAAGATCGGCCCTGGTGTCGCCGGCGGCAACAACCGCCAGACACTGACCGACGCGGACGCCGAGGGGCGCCGGTTGTTCGAGTCCTGGTGCGAGAAGGCGGGCCTCACCATGGGCGTCGACAGTATGGGTAACATGTTCTTCACCCGCGCCGGCACCGACCCGGATGCCCTGCCCGTCTATGTCGGCTCGCATCTCGACACGCAGCCAACCGGCGGCAAGTTCGACGGCGTGCTCGGCGTGCTCTCCGGCCTCGAGGTCGTGCGCTCGATGAACGACCTCGGCATCAAGACCAAGCACCCTGTTGTCGTCACCAACTGGACGAACGAGGAAGGCGCACGCTTTGCGCCGGCGATGCTCGCCTCCGGCGTCTTTGCCGGCGTCCACAGCCAGGAATTTGCCTATGGCCGCAAGGATCCGGAAGGAAAGACATTCGGCGACGAACTGAAGCGCATCGGCTGGGTCGGCGACGAGGAGGTCGGCGCCCGCAGGATGCACGCCTATTTCGAATATCACATCGAGCAGGGCCCGATCCTCGAAGCTGAAAACAAGGACATCGGCGTCGTCACTCACTGTCAGGGCCTGTGGTGGCTGGAGTTCACGCTGACCGGGCGCGAGGCGCATACCGGCTCGACCCCGATGAACATGCGCGTCAACGCCGGCCTTGCCATGTCCCGCATCATCGAGATGGTTCAGGGTGTGGCGATGGAAAACCAGCCGGGCGCCGTTGGCGGCGTCGGCCAGGTGGTCTTCTCGCCCAACTCGCGCAACGTGTTGCCGGGCAAGGTGGTCTTCACCGTCGATATCCGCTCGCCCGACAAGGCGAAACTAGACCGCATGCGCGCCAAGATCGAGGCCGAAGCGCCGGGCATCGCCGACGCCCTGGGCGTCGGCTGCTCCGTCGAGGCCATCGGCCACTTCGAGCCGGTGACCTTCGATCCGAAACTCGTCACCGCCGTGCGCAACGCCGCCGAAAGGCTCGGCTACAGCCACATGAACATCATTTCGGGCGCCGGCCACGATGCCTGCTGGGCCGCCAAGGTCGCGCCGACGACGATGGTCATGTGCCCCTGCGTCGGGGGCCTCAGCCACAACGAGGCGGAGGACATCTCCAAGGAGTGGGCTGGCGCCGGCGCCGACGTCCTCTTCCACGCCGTCGTCGAAACGGCCGAAATCGTCGAATGAGTTTGCGGGCGGGACGAAAGTTCCGCCCTTTTTCGTGGCGGCCCCCGGGCCACCGGAAGCACAATCGCGAGGATGAAAAGCAATGAGCACTGTCATCAAGGGTGGAACCATCGTCACGGCCGACCTGACCTACAAGGCGGATGTGAAGATCGAAGGCGGCAAGATCGTCGAGATCGGACCCAATCTTTCCGGCGACGAGACGCTCGACGCCAGCGGCTGTTTCGTCATGCCCGGCGGCATCGACCCGCACACGCATCTCGAAATGCCCTTCATGGGCACCTATTCCTCCGACGATTTCGAAAGCGGCACGCGCGCGGCCCTTGCCGGCGGCACGACGATGGTGGTCGACTTCGCGCTGCCCTCGCCCAACCAGTCGCTGCTCGAAGCCCTGATCATGTGGGACAACAAGTCGACGCGCGCCAATTGCGACTATTCCTTCCACATGGCGATCACCTGGTGGAGCGAGCAGGTCTTCAACGAGATGGAGACCATCGTCAAAGACAAGGGCATCAACACCTTCAAGCACTTCATGGCCTACAAGGGCGCGCTGATGGTCGACGACGACGAGATGTTCTCGTCCTTCCAGCGCTGCGCCGCACTTGGCGCGCTGCCGCTCGTCCATGCGGAAAACGGCGACGTGGTCGCCCAACTGCAGGCAAAGCTGCTGGCTGAAGGCAACAACGGGCCGGAAGCCCATGCCTATTCGCGACCGGCCGAAGTCGAGGGCGAGGCCACCAACCGCGCGATCATGATCGCCGACATGGCCGGCAGCCCCGTCTACATCGTCCACACTTCCTGCGAACAGGCACATGAAGCGATCCGCCGCGCCCGCGCCAAGGGCATGCGCGTCTTCGGCGAGCCGCTGATCCAGCACCTGACGCTCGACGAAACCGAGTATTTCAACAAGGACTGGGACCACGCCGCCCGCCGCGTGATGTCACCGCCGTTCCGCAACAAGCTGCATCAGGACAGTCTCTGGGCAGGCCTTGCATCCGGTTCGCTGCAGGTGGTCGCGACTGATCATTGCGCCTTTACGAGCGCGCAGAAGCGCTCTGGCATCGGCGACTTCACCAAGATCCCCAATGGCACCGGCGGGCTCGAAGACCGCATGCCGATGCTGTGGACCCACGGCGTCAACACCGGCCGCATCACCATGAACGAGTTCGTGGCCGTCACCTCGACCAACATCGCCAAGATCCTCAACATCTACCCGAAGAAGGGCGCCATTCTCGTCGGCGCCGATGCCGACCTCGTCGTCTGGGATCCGAAGCGCACGAAGACCATCTCCGCCAAGACCCAGCAATCGGCGATCGACTACAACGTCTTCGAGGGCAAGGAGGTGAAGGGCCTGCCGCGTTACACGCTGACGCGCGGCGTCGTCGCCATCGAGGAAAGCACGATCAAGACCCGCGAGGGCCATGGCGAATTCGTCCGCCGCGATCCGTTCCCGGCCGTCAGCACCGCGCTCTCCACCTGGAAGGAAGTCACCGCTCCCCGCGCCGTCCAGCGCAGCGGCATCCCGGCACCCGGGGTGTACCCTTGGTGTTTCGCGGCCTGCACGTCTTCACACCGCTCTGCCCCACCGGACATGTCCCGCCGAACCGGCGGGACGCTTCGGCGCGCTTTCAGGTCGCGCCATCCAGGCACGAGAGCGGCGAGCTCCGGCCAGAGGACGACGCTTTCCTGCCCCCTGGGGTCGGTGCGGGCGATCGCCGCGGAACAGGGCGCGTCGGAGGGGTTCGCCGGCAGATGCGGCACGCCGGCCGGAATGTAGAACATCTCGCCGGCGCGCACGACGACGTGCTCCTCGAGTCGCTCGCCGAACCAGGCATGCGCTTCCCCCGACAGCAGATAGATCGCCGTCTCATGGCCCTCGTGCAGATGCGCCTTGGCACGGGCGCCGGGCAGATGCATGCAGATGCCCGTCGCGCCGATGGTTTCCGCGGCGATGCCCTCGAAATAGCTGAGCCCCTGCCTTCCGGCGCGTCCACCGCCGGGCCGAACCACGCGACAGCCAGGATTGGATGATCGAGACATGACTGTTCTCCAGAATTCCCTGAAAAACCAGCAGAAAACGGCTCCGCTTACAAATCCGCGATTGCATGTTGCCGGTCCGGATAGCAGTCTGACACAGCCAAGCCAGAATGAGTATTCGCCGATGACGTCCAATACCGCATCCGTGGTTTCGGCCCGGAACCTCTGCCTGACCTTCGAGACCGCCGACGGCCCGGTCAACGCGCTGACCGGCGTCAATCTCGATGTCGCCAAGGGCGATTTCGTTTCCTTCATCGGCCCTTCCGGCTGCGGCAAGACGACGTTCCTGAGGGTCATCGCCGATCTCGAAAAGGCGACCTCCGGCACGATCACCGTCAACGGCATGACGCCCGAAGAAGCCCGGCACCAGCGCGCCTATGGTTATGTCTTCCAGGCGGCGGCCCTCTATCCCTGGCGCACGATCGAGAAGAACATTGCCTTGCCGCTGGAGATCATGGGCTACTCGAGGCAGGAGCAGAAGGCGCGCATCGACCGCACACTGGAACTCGTCAACCTCGCCGGCTTCAGCAAGAAATACCCGTGGCAGCTGTCGGGCGGCATGCAGCAGCGTGCCTCGATCGCCCGTGCGCTCGCCTTCGACGCCGATCTTCTCTTGATGGACGAACCCTTCGGCGCGCTCGACGAGATCGTTCGCGACCACCTGAACGAGCAGCTCCTGAAGCTCTGGGCTCGCACCAACAAGACCATCTGTTTCGTCACCCATTCCATTCCCGAAGCCGTCTATCTCTCCACCAAGATCGTGGTGATGAGCCCGCGGCCCGGCCGCGTCACCGACATCATCGAATCGCCTCTGCCGCGCGAGCGTCCGCTCGGCATTCGCGAAACGCCTGAGTTTCTCGAGGTCGCCCATCGCGTCCGCGAAGGCCTGAGAGCGGGGCACAGCTATGAGGAATAGCGGGGCGTCTTCGACCATCTGCCGTGCTGCAGCACGGGCCGACATGAGCGCCTGCGCCGACATTCTCAATCGCTGGATCGACGCGACCCCGTGGATGCCGCGGATACACGAGCACGCCGACGTCGAGCGGTTTTATGTCGGGACGGTTTTTCTCGAACGGACGGTGGTCGTCGCTGAGCGGGACGACCGGATCGCGGGTTTCATGGCCCTCTCCAGCGATCATTATGTGACGGCGCTTTATGTCGACGACGCCTGCCGCGGCACGGGCGTCGGCAGCGATCTGCTCAAGACCGCCAAATCGCTGTCCGCAAGCGAGTTGAACCTCTGGACCTTTGAAGCCAACACGCACGCCCAGCGCTTTTACGAGCGGCAGGGCTTTTCGGCCGTTCGCCGCACCGATGGCGACAATGAGGAAGGCCTGCCGGACATTCTCTACCATTGGCGTGGAGCGGAGGTGCGGCCATGAACCTTGCCTACGCCCTCTGGCTCTTGCTCGCCACGGCCATCTTTCTCGGCGGCGCGACGGCCTCGCGCGCCTACGTCTCCAACAGCAACGTCGGCGTGCTGGTTCTGGCGCTCGGGCTCTACATGGTCGGCAACATCATCATGGTGAAGCTGATGCGTGACGGCGGCCTTGGCTTCGCGATCTCGCTGTCGGCCATAGTCCAATTGGTTCTCGTCAACATCATCGCCTTTGCCGTGTTCGGCGAAAGGCTGAGCCTCACCCAGGCGGCCGGCGTCATGCTCGGTATCGCCGCCATGGGCCTGATGTTGCTGCCGGCAAGCGGAAAGGCATGACGATGCGCGAGGAAAGCTTTCTCAGAGACAAACTCTTGCCCGTCGGCACCGTCGTCGCGCTGCTGATCCTGGTCTGGTATGTCGCAGTTATATTCCTGAATGCGCCGTTCGAGCGTGACACCGCTGCCCGTGCAGGCACCGAGATCGGTTTCTCGCAAATCGTCCACAACACCATGGCGCAGGAGCGGCCGGTGCTGCCGGCGCCGCACCAGGTGATCGCCGAGATCTGGGACACCACCGTCAACAAGCCGATCACCTCGAAACGCAGCCTGGTCTATCACGCCTGGATCACACTTTCGGCGACCCTACTCGGTTTCGGCATCGGTGCTGCGCTCGGTATTCTGCTGGCCATCGGCATTGTGCACAACCGTGCCATGGACCGCTCGCTGATGCCCTGGGTGATCGCCAGCCAGACGATCCCGATCCTCGCCGTCGCGCCGATGATCATCGTCGTTCTGAACGCGATCGGCATCTCCGGCCTGCTGCCGAAGGCGCTGATTTCGACCTACCTGTCGTTCTTCCCGGTGGTCGTCGGCATGGTGAAGGGCCTGCGCAGCCCCGAGGGGATCCAGCTCGATTTGATGCACACCTACAATGCCTCGCAGGCACAGACCTTCTGGAAACTGCGCTGGCCGTCGTCGATGCCCTATCTCTTCACCTCGCTGAAGGTCGCCGTCGCGATTTCGCTTGTCGGCGCCATCGTCGGCGAACTGCCGACCGGCGCCGTGGCCGGTCTCGGCGCCCGCCTGCTGGCTGGCTCCTATTATGGCCAGACCGTGCAGATCTGGTCGGCCTTGTTCATGGCGGCAGCGCTGGCTGCCGTCCTGGTCATGATCGTCGGCTTTGCACATACGGCCGTCCTGAAGCGCATGGGGGCCAAGCCATGAACCTTCCGATCCTCGTCAGTGCCATCGTTTTCTGGCTTGCGGCCTGGGCCGTCAACGAATGGCTGGTGCGCCAGCGTTTTGAAGGCGATGCCGCCAACCGGGCCGCGCGTTTCGCCGTTCCAATCCTCTTCGGCGTCACTCTCCTGGTGCTTTGGGAGGGCATCGTGCGTGGCTTTTCCGTGCCTTCGGTCCTGCTGCCGGCGCCGTCGATGATCTGGCAGCGCCTGATCAACTCGCTGCCGACGCTGGCGGCAGACTTCCGCCAGACCTTCCTGAAGGCGGTGCTGGTCGGCTATGCGCTCGGCTGCGGCCTCGGCTTCGTCGTCGCCATCCTCATCGATCGTTCGCCGTTCCTGCAAAAGGGGCTGCTGCCGCTCGGCAACTTCGTCTCGGCGCTGCCGGTCATCGGCGTCGCGCCGATCATGGTCATGTGGTTCGGCTTCGACTGGCAGTCCAAGGTCGCCGTCGTCGTCATCATGACGTTCTTCCCAATGCTGGTGAACACCATCGCCGGCCTGGCGGCGGCCAGCCACATGGAGCGCGACCTGATGCGCACCTATGCCGCCTCCTGGTGGCAGACGCTCGTCAAACTGCGTCTGCCGGCTGCCTGGCCGTTCATCTTCAATGCGCTCAAGATCAATTCGACGCTGGCGCTGATCGGCGCCATCGTCGCCGAATTCTTCGGAACCCCCATTGTCGGCATGGGGTTCCGGATCTCCACGGAAGTGGGCCGCATGAACGTCGACATGGTCTGGGCTGAAATCGCCGTCGCGGCGGTGGCAGGTTCGGTTTTCTACGGGGTGGTGGCGCTCGTCGAGCGCGCTGTCACCTTCTGGCATCCTTCCATTCGCGGAGGGCGCGCCTGAGAAAGACGCAGAGCCATTCCAGGAAAAGCGTGAAACGGTGTTCCTGGAATGGCGTAGTTCAAAGAAAATGAAGCAAAAACAAGAGGGAACTGACATGAACAAGAAACTTGCATCGCTTCTCGCCGCAGGCGTCTTTTCGCTCGCAGCGTTCCAGGCCGAAGCCGCCGACAAGGTGACGCTGCAGCTGAAATGGGTCACCCAGGCCCAGTTCGCCGGTTACTACGTCGCCAAGGACAAGGGCTTCTACGAGGAAGAAGGGCTCGACGTCGACATCAAGCCCGGCGGCCCGGATATCGCGCCGGCGCAGGTGATTGCAGGTGGCGGCGCCGACGTCGTCGTCGACTGGATGCCTTCGGCCCTTGCCACCCGCGAAAAGGGCGTGCCGCTCGTCAACATCGCCCAGCCGTTCAAGAAGTCGGGCATGATGCTGACCTGCCTCAAGGAGAGCGGCGTCACCAGCCCGGACAAGTTCAAGGGGCATACACTTGGCGTCTGGTTCTTCGGCAACGAATATCCGTTCCTATCCTGGATGGCGCACCTGAAGATCCCGACGGACGGCGGGCCGGACGGCGTGACCGTTCTGAAGCAGGGCTTCAACGTCGACCCGCTGATCCAGAAGCAGGCGGCCTGCATCTCGACCATGACCTATAACGAATACTGGCAGGTCATCGACGCCGGCATCAAGCCGGACGATCTCGTGACCTTCCAGTACGAGGACCAGGGCGTCGCAACGCTCGAAGACGGCCTCTACGTGCTCGAAGACAAGCTCAAGGACCCGGCCTTCAAGGAGAAGATGGTCAAGTTCGTGCGCGCCTCGATGAAGGGCTGGAAATACGCCGAGGAAAACCCGGATGAGGCCGCCGGCATCGTTCTCGAAAATGACTCGACCGGGGCGCAGACGGAAAAACACCAGAAGCGCATGATGGGCGAAGTGGCCAAGCTGACCGCCGGCTCGAACGGCGCTCTGGATGAAGCCGACTACAAGCGCACCGTGCAGTCGCTCCTTGCGGGCGGTTCCGATCCGGTCATCTCCAAGGAGCCGGAAGGCGCCTGGACGCACGAGATCACCGACGCTGCGCTGAAGTAGGAAGAACCGGGCTGAACGACAGGAAAGGGTCGCGCGACGGCAATCGCGCGGCCCTCTTCCGTTTCCGTGGGAGGCCATTCATGGCCCGCCAGGGTTGCCGCGAATTTCCGGGCGTGGGGGTGGTAATTCGGGTCAACGGGCCGTTGATGCGCCTCGATTGTCAAGATCGTGTCGAGATTGCAACCAAGACTGCAGAACAGAAGAAATATTGAGGAACCATCACTTCACCGCACTTGTAAGCACATGATGTGAAGATTACATAGGCGCGGATGTTTGTTGGAGGCAAGCAACACGGAGGAGTTCATTTTCCGAATGTTTTGCCTGCGGGATTAGGTCCCAGTTCTGCCTGCGCTCACGGTCTGATACCGTGTGAGCGGCGCATGAATACAATGGCTGTGCGCCTATGCCTTGCTTCGCCCGGTCCGCGAAAACGAGGCGTCGGCGAAACTGAAAATCGCTTGATTGTACCGGGATCCGGCCTTGTAAGGCACAGATCCGCTTTTATGTCGTTTCCGTTGCCAGGATTGTAAAGCCGATGGCTCAGAAAGTATTACCTGTTCTCAGCGTTTGCGTTGCGATGATCATTGCTCCGTATTCAAGTGCATTTGCCGAGGAAGCGACCAAGGTCCAGCCGGCGCAGAGCCTGCCGTCGATCGTCGTCACCGAGGCGGTCGATCAGTCAATCAGCGATCGCGTCGTTGCAACCGGGACGATACAGGCAGTGGAGCAGGTCTATGTCGCGCCGCTGGTCGAGGGTTTGTCGATCCGCTCCCTGAATGTCGATATCGGCGACAACGTCGAAGAAGGTAGTGTCCTCGTCGTTCTCAACGACGACGCGCTGCGGCTTGAAAAGAGCCAGCTCGAAGCGGCACTCGCCAAGGCGGAAGCCGGCCTCGCACAGCTCAACGCCCAACTCAGCGAGGCCACGGCCAATGCCGAGGAAGCGACACGCGTCAGCGATCGCAACGCAGAGCTTGCCAAGAACGGCACCGTCTCGACGGCCGAGGCCGATCGTGTCCGCGCTCTTGCCGCAGCCACCCGTGCCCGCGTCCGCTCCGCCGAACAGGCCGTTGCTGTCTCCAGTGCCGATATCAAGGTGGCGCAAGCCCAGATCGACGACATCGATCTTCGCCTCACCCGCACCGAGGTCAAAGCCCCGGTCGCCGGTGTCATCTCCGCCAAGAACGCCAAGATCGGCGCGATCGCCAATGGCAGCGGCGAGCCGCTGTTTGCGATGATCCGCGACGGCGCGATCGAGATGAAGGCGGACGTCGCCGAAGCCGACATCATCAAGCTTGCGGTCGGCCAACCGGCGACGATTACGCTAGCGGGCGGCGACACCAAGGTCGAGGGCGCCATTCGACTGATCGCACCGACGGTCGATCCCGTGTCTCGTCTCGGCACCGTCTTCATCAGTCTCAAGGACACCACCAAGGCACGCTCGGGCATGTATGCCAACGCCGTCATCACCGCCCAGGAAAAGCAGGCTGTCGTTCTGCCGCAAACGGCGGTTACCAATGAGAACGGCAAAACCATCGTCCGCAAGGTCGACAATGGTGTGGTGAACATCGTGCCGGTGAAAACGGGCATTTCCGACGGCAAGTTCGTCGAGGTTGTCGAGGGGTTGAAAGCGGGCGAGCAGGTCGTGGCAAGGGCCGGCGCCTATGTGCGCGACGGCGACCGCATCAACCCCGTCAAATCAGCGCAACCAGCGACCAACTGACAGGAACCGTGACCATGAACTTCTCAGCCTGGTCCATCCGAAATCCGATCGCCCCGATCCTCGCCTTCTTCGTGCTGCTGGTTCTCGGCTATCAGTCGTTCGTCGGCCTGCCGATCACCCGCTTCCCCAATATCGACGTGCCGATCGTCTCGATCAACGTCGCGCAGAGCGGCGCCTCGCCGGCTGAACTCGAAACGCAGGTCACCAAGGAAATCGAGGACGCGGTCGCCAGCATTACCGGCGTCGACCACATCCAGTCGACGATCAGCGACGGAGCCTCCACAACGGCCGTCATCTTCCGCATGGAAGTGCCGACGACCCAGGCGGTACAGGACGTCAAGGACGCGATCGACCGTATTCGCGGCGATCTGCCGACCTCGATCGAAGAACCGATCGTTTCCAAGGTCGATGTCGAGGGCCAGGCGATCCAGACCTTTGCGGTCTCCTCGCCCGGCATGTCGCTGGAAGAACTCTCCTGGTTCGTCGATGACGTCATCAAGCGCGAAATCCAGGGCAAGAGCGGCATCGGCCGCGTCGACCGTTACGGCGGTGCCGACCGCGAAGTCCGCGTCGAGCTCAACGAAGACAGGCTCAACTCGCTCGGCATAACCGCCGCCGACGTCAACGGCCAGCTTCGCCGCATGAACATGGACTTAGGCTCCGGCCGCGGCCAGGTCGGCGGCAGCGAGCAGGCGATCCGCACGCTCGGCGACGCCCGCAACGTCGACCAACTCGCCAACACGATGATCTCGGTTCCAAGCGGCCGCTTCGTCCGCCTGTCCGAACTCGGCACCGTCACCGATACCTATGAGGAGCCCCGCTCCTTCTCGCGCTTCAACGGCAATCCCGGCGTGACCTTCGCGGTCTTCCGCGCCAAGGGCGCCAGCGAAGTCAGCGTTGCCGAGACCGTTGCCAAGTCGCTGGAAAAGATCCGGGCGGCGAACCCCGATGTCACCATCGAGATGGTCGACGATTCCGTCTACTTCACCTACGGCAACTACGAAGCGGCGCTGCATACGCTGATGGAGGGCGCGCTGCTCGCCGTCATCGTCGTCATGCTGTTCCTGCGCAACTGGCGCGCAACGCTGATTTCTGCCATCGCCTTGCCCCTATCCGCGATCCCGACCTTCTGGATCATGGATATGCTCGACTTCTCGCTGAACCTCGTCAGCTTCCTGGCGCTGACGCTCGCTACTGGCATTCTGGTCGACGACGCGATCGTCGAGATCGAGAATATCGAGCGGCACATCCGCATGGGCAAGTCGCCCTATCGAGCGGCGATCGAAGCAGCGGATGAAATCGGCCTCGCCGTCATTGCCACGACCTTCACCATCATCGCCGTGTTCGTGCCCGTGTCGTTCATGCCGGGCATACCGGGCCAGTACTTCATCCAATTCGGCCTGACCGTCGCCGTGTCGGTGTTCTTCTCGCTTCTCGTTGCCCGCCTGATCACCCCTGTCATGGCCGCTTACCTGATGCGAGCATCGGATGTCGGCAAGCATCACAGCGACGAAGATACCGGCCTGATGAAGCTCTATGTCGGGCTGATACGGGTGACGACGCGCTGGCGCTACACGACGCTGCTCGCCGCCATCGCCAGCCTGGTGATCTCGGTTTACTTCCTGTTCCAGGTGCCCGGCAGCTTCCTGCCGCCGGAGGACGCCTCGCGCGTCAGCCTGTCGATCGAGCTGCCGCCGGACGCCATGCTCGAGGATACCGACCGGACGACCGCGGAGATCTACGAACGGGTCAAGGACCTCGAAGGCGTCGAAAGCGTCTTCGTACTCGGCGGCGCCTCGCCGAAGGGCGACCTCGAGCTGCGCCGCGCTGCGGTAACGGTGCTTCTGAAAAAGCTCGATCATTCGCTGCTCAACAAGATCGTCAACGACGTCATTGGCGGCCTGCCGGTCATCGGCCAGTACCTGCCGAAGCTGCCGCCGGCCGGTCGCATCATTCCGCAGTCGCAGATCGAAAAGGAAATCTTCGCACGGGTCGGCTCGATTCCGGATGTCCGGGTCATCAAGCTCAACGACCGCGGCGAACGTGACCTCTCGTTCAACCTGCTCTCCAACAACGAGGCCGATCTCGACAAGGCCGTTGCGACGCTCGAATCGAAGCTGCGCAGCGATCCGCTTCTCGCCAATGTCAGCCCCGATGGCGCCCTGCCGCGTCCGGAGCTGCAGATCCGTCCGCGTGACGAGCAGATGTCGCGCCTCGGCATCACGACCGCCCAGATCTCGGAAGTGATCCGTGTGGCGACTATCGGCGACATCGATGCTGCCTTGACGAAGATTGCGCTCGATGGTCGGCTCATTCCGATCCGGGTCCAGATCAACCGCGACTTCCGTACGGATATCGCCGCAATCCGCAATCTGAAGGTCCAGACGGCCTCGGGCTCGACGGTGCCGTTGTCGAGCGTTGCCGACATCAACTACTCCGAGGGCCCAAGCTCGATCAAACGCTATGACCGCAATCGCGTGGTCACGCTGGGCGCCGATCTGCCGATCGGCGTCGCCCTCAACACCGCGTCGGAACGCTTCAAGCAGATCGCCGATGGCGCCGAGCTTCCGTCTTCGGTGCAGTTCCTCGAAAGCGGCGACGCCGAGGTGCAGGCGGAGATGCAGCAGAGCTTCGGCAATGCCATGCTGCTCGGCCTGATGCTGGTGCTGGTGGTGTTGATCCTGTTGTTCAAGGACGTGATCCAACCCTTCACCATCCTGTTCTCGCTGCCGCTTGCCATCGGCGGCGTGGCAGGTGCGCTGATCCTCACCCAGAACGCGCTGTCGATGCCGGTGTTGATCGGTATTCTGATGTTGATGGGCATCGTCACGAAGAATGCGATCCTGCTTGTCGATTTCGGTATCGAGATGATGCATCACGGCATGGACCGGACGCTGTCGATGATCGAAGCCGGCCGCAAGCGCGCCCGCCCGATCATCATGACCTCGATCGCCATGTCTGCAGGCATGCTGCCATCGGCGCTTGGTGTCGGTGAAGGCGGTTCCTTCCGAGCGCCGATGGCGATTGCCGTTATCGGCGGCATCATCGTCTCGACCGTCTTGAGCCTCGTCGTCGTGCCGTCCTTCTTCCTGATCATGGACGACCTGTCGCGCTTGCTCGCCCGGATCTTCGGCCGCTTCGTCGGCAAGAAGGACGAGGAAAACCTGCCTCTCGATCGCGGGGCGCTGACGGAGCTCGTCAACGATCAGGGCAAGACGATCGAAGGCCTGGAAGAGCGCCTGAAGACGATCGAGGACGGCCAGTCGAAAGGCAAGCAAACGGGCAAGGTGATCAATCATCCGGCGCTTGCTGCCGAGTAACCGGCACAAATCACCTGACAATCGGCCCGCACCCACCGGTGCGGGCCTTTTTTGTAAGAATTGTTTGATCGAGGTCAATTTACGTTTCAAAAGCCCGGTTACCCTGACGGTAGAGCATTTCCAGGAAAAGTCCGAAGCGGTTCTTCGTCAGGAAATGCGTAGGAACAAGGAGCTAGAACGTTTCCGTGACTTCATCTGAGGCGGAAGCGCTCTAGACTTTTACTCAGGGCCGGTGTGATGAAGACCTTGCGATTGAACTCGAATGACAGAGCGGTTCTGCTGGGCTCTCGCTTTTTCGAGAAGCTGTCGGCAGCGGCATCCGATGCCATTCTCGAAGGCGCGGTCGTTTCCAACCACGAGGAACACGATATTCTGTTTCACCAGGATGAGCCGGTGGACAGTGTCTTCTGCGTGTCGTCCGGTCTCGTGCGCGTCTATCGGCTCGGCAAGGATGGGCGCGAAGCTGACATCGCCGTCTTCCCCAGGGGTGAGATTTTCGGCGAGAACGCGATGTTCCTCGGCAACCGCGCCACCGCCAATGCGCAGGCGGTCGAATCCTCGATGATTGCCCGGCTCGACAGCCGCAATCTGCGCAGGCTTGCCGAGCAGCATCCGGATATCGCCCAGGCGCTGATGGAACTGCTCTGCCGTCACGGCCAGATGGCCGAGGATTGCCTGGCCGAGGACCGTCTCCTGACGGCGCCGCAGCGCGTCGCGAGCTACATCCTGGGCCACTGCCCCGATGGTTCGACGACCTTCTCGTTCAGGCTGCCGTTCCAGAAGAACGTGCTGGCCGGCAAGCTGGGCCTGGCACCCGAGGCACTTTCGCGCGCCTTTTCTGCCCTTCGCCGCTCGGGCGTCACGGTCAAGGGCCGCATGATCGAGATCCACGACCGCCAAGCCCTGGAGCGCTTCTAGAGCAATTCCAGGAAAAGTGTGAAACGGTTTTCCGCCCGGAATTGCGTAGTTTCAAAGAGTTAGATCATTTCACTGTTTCAACGAAACAATGAAATGATCTAGCGGTCGCAGCCGGACCTAGAGCGCTTCCGCCTTGGGCGGAGTCGCGGAAACGCTCTATCTATTTGTTTTTAGGTATTTCCTGACGGAAAGCCGCCTCGCACTTTTCCTGGACATGCTCTGGCACCGAAGCGCGTCCTTATCCCGTGCGACAACGGTGTTCGAGAATTCCTCACAGTGGCCTCGGTTCGAGCCTGTCGGCGCGCGGCCTCAAAGCCCGCCGTGCAGCGTCAGGAAATCAACGATCCGGTTGACGCCGTCGCCGCGTTTCATGTCAGTGAAGACGAAGGGCTTGTCCGCCCGCATCCGGGTTGCGTCGCGATCCATGACATCGAGGTCGGCGCCGACATAGGGCGCAAGATCCCGCTTGTTGATGACCAGCAGGTCGGACTTGGTGATGCCCGGCCCGCCCTTGCGCGGGATCTCCTCCCCCTGGCAAACCGAGATGACATAGATCGTCAGGTCGGCCAGATCCGGGGAGAAGGTGGCAGCCAGATTGTCGCCGCCGGATTCGATGAAGACGACATCGAGATCGGGAAAACGGCGGTTGAGGTCGGCGATCGCCTGCAGGTTGATCGTCGCGTCCTCGCGGATCGCCGTGTGCGGGCAGCCGCCGGTCTCCACGCCGACGATACGATCCGACGGCAGTGCCTGCAAGCGCACGAGCGCCTCGGCATCCTCCTTGGTGTAGATGTCGTTGGTAACGACCGCGACCGAGTATTTCTCCCGCATCGCCTTGCACAGCTTCTCCGTCAGCGCTGTCTTGCCGGAACCGACAGGCCCGCCGATGCCGACGCGCAGGGGACCATTTTTCGATGCCATGTGACGTTCCTTTCGAAAGCGGCTGCTAGAGCATGTCGCGCAAAAGTCCGCAGCGATTTTGCGATAACGACATGCACAAAAACAAGAGCTTAAAGCGCGTCAAGCGAATCTGAAAGATCGCGGCGCACTTTAAGAGCGGAAAAGCCGCGAATGCAGGGTCTCGTGTCTGAGAGATGAAATATCGGCTGTTATCGTAGCCGAGCCAAGGTTTTCCAGCGACGCAGCCTCCGCTTCGCGCGCCACTGCAGCGATCGTCGGCTCCAGCGCCGCAACCAGGCCGACGCCATCGCGCTGACCGGTGACGCCGCAGCGGATCGCCACCGATATCGCATTCGAAACGGATGCATGGAGATAGGCGGCGATCGCCGGCTCGAGGCCGGTGGCATGGGCACCTGCAACTGCACCGACGGCGACGGGATAGGCGACGCCGTCACCCAGCCGATCTAGCACAGGATGCGGCCAATGCCGCGCCGCTGCGAGAAAAGCCTCGCCCTGCAACATGGTTTCCATGTGCCGCTCACGGCTTGCCGCCATCGACTCGGCAAGCTCGATGACCAAAGCAAGCCGCGCAGGATCGTCGAAGGCTCGATAGGCTTCGGCCAGAAGCACTGCATCGTTCCACCCGGATCCGTGGCGCAGAAGCGTCTCCAGCCACAATCGCAGGCTTTCGGCATCTGTTACATGGCCGTCGTGAACCGCCTGTTCCAACCCATTCGAATAGGAGAAGGCACCGACGGGGAAGGCCGGCGACAGCCAGGTCACGAGGCGAAGCAGCGCCTGCGTATCGACCCGTTCAGCCATGGTTATGATGATGGCCATGATCGTGGCCGCCGGCCGCGTGATAGGCGCCGCGCAGCGGTTGGAACGGCTCGGAAACGTCGACGACCGTGGCACCCAGCCCCTCGAGCATCGCCCGAATGACCGGATCGCGGGAAATCAGAATGCGGTTCGTCTCGATCTGGGCCGGGAGGTGGCGGTTGCCCAGATGCCAGGCCAGTTCGACCAGGTGCAACGGATCGCGTGGGCGGATCTCGTAAAGCGCTTCGGGTGCGGCGACGATGCGGATATAGCCGCCGCCTTCCAGCACGAGCAGGTCACCATCGGCCAGCATCGCCGCTTCCTTCAGGTCAAGCATGACCACATCATCGTTTTCGAGATGCAGCAGCTTGCGGCGCAGATGTCGCGCATCATGGGCCAAGATGACGCTGTGCAACGGCGCCTTGTCCTTGGGTCCGGGCGAGAGCACCTCGGTCGAGCGATAGGGCATGTCAGAGCACCTCGACCTTTTCCGGATGAACGAGTTCGATGCGCGCTTCGATCAGCAGGTCTGCCATTGCGGCCTGGAAAGCCTTCAGATGCGGCTCGGCGAAATGCGCATCGACCGCAGCCTTGTCCTTCCAGGTTTCAACAAACACCAGCGTGTCGGGGTCAGCAGGCTTTTGATAGAGCTCGTAGCTGATGCAGCCCGCTTCCCGCCGCGTCGCCTCGATCAAGGGGCCGGCTAGTGGCAACACGTCCGCGCCTTTGCCCGGGTGAGCCGTCAGATATGCGATAATGTAAACCATTGAACCCTCGACATCTTTTTCGCTGGTCAGTGTAGCAAGAAAAAACCCCGGTGCTAGCACCAGGCCCGAAAATCCGTAGGATTTTCCATGGGCCTGGCGCGCGCACGGGGGTTTCAAAAATCGGTTAGTCCGTCGGCCCGATCAGGCGGCGAGCTTCTGCGACTTCAGCGTTTCGAGAATGTTCTGCGGCGAGGAAACGCCGTAGGGATCGCTGTCGCAATTGTCGGAATAGCCTTCTTCTTCGAACCACTGCTCGACGACACCGTTGTTGACAACGGCGGCGTAGCGCCAGGAGCGCATGCCGAAGCCGAGATTGTCCTTGGCGACAAGCATGCCCATCTTGCGGGTGAACTCGCCCGAACCATCCGGGATCAGCTTGACGTTTGCGAGGTTCTGCGACTTGCCCCAAGCGTTCATCACGAAGGCGTCGTTGACCGAGATGCAATAGATTTCGTCAACGCCTTCGGCGCTGAACTCGGCCGTCAGCTTTTCGAAGTCGGGCAACTGGAAGGTCGAGCAGGTGGGCGTGAAGGCGCCCGGCAGCGAAAACAGCACGACGCGCTTGCCGACGAAATAGTCGTCGGAGGAAACGTCCTGCCAACGGAACGGGTTGGAGCCGCCGACGGCTTCATCGCGAACGCGGGTGCGGAACGTTACGGAGGGTACTTTTCTGCCGAGCATGGTCATCTCCTTCAGTGCAGGCACTCGATCGCGAGCGGTCTTGGGAGAACAGTCGTGATCGGAAATATCAGCCCGCTTCCTACCGGAAATTCCGCTGCGGTGCAGCACGAAAGGCTTCGATTCACGCCCATGCATGGCAGGCATGCGACCGACGCATGCCTGTGATGGTGTCGCATCAAGCCCGACAATGTCTCAGTTGTGGAGCCGCAAGGACAGGCCGAGGGTGGAAGGCAAGGGGCTCCAGAACCCCGTCTGCAATCCGGCTTCTCTCAGAGCCTGCGCCGTCCAGGTGTTGCATCCGAACAGTGCATTGAACGTGCCCTCCGCCTCGAAGAAGCGGTCGGCATAGCCATAGGAAAAGCCCCCGACTGGAACGACGGCGCTGCCGTTCCTGGCAAAGCTTTCAGAGATGAACGTCATGAGCGTCTCGAACTCGGTACGCTCGAGATCGACGCTTTCGACCGAAGGCTGGGGTTCGACGATTGCCCCGGCGATATCCACATGCATGACCGAGCGGTCGAGCGTCAGCGCCCTTACGACCGGCATCGGCTTCAGCTCCGACCATGTCGGCGTTTCCAGGTAAAACGAGCGACCGCCCCAGCCGAAGATCAACCATCGCGCCTGCGGGTGATCGAGAGGCACGCCCGCCTCGCCGGCGAAGGCGAACCGGGCCCGGGTCTCCTCATTGAGCGGGATGGCGATATCAGTGTGGATCGGGCCGGAAAGGATCAGGATACGCTCGCCGGCTTCAGCCGACGCAACCGCAGCGGCCGTGGCCGTCTTCGGCAGCAGCGGCCGTGGGACGATCGTTCCGAGAACGACAGCCAGGACAAGGCCCAGCAGTCCGTATGCGGCCCACTTGAGGACCCGCCAGCTGCCGTTTTTTCGAGACAATGCGTTTGCCGCTCAGAACAGGAAATAGCGTTGCGCCATCGGCAGAACGGTCGCCGGCTCGCAGGTGAGAAGCTCGCCGTCGGCTCGCACTTCGTAGGTCTCCGGATCGACCTCCACATGCGGCGTCAGGTTGTTGTGGATCATCGACGCCTTGCCGATGCCGCCGCGGGTGTTCTTGACGGCAACGAGTTGCTTGGCGACGCCGAGCCTCGCCGCGAGCCCCGCATCGAGCGAGGCCTGCGATACGAAGGTGACGGAGGAATTCGTCCGGCTCTTGCCATAGGCGCCGAACATCGGTCGGTAATGCACCGGCTGCGGCGTCGGGATCGATGCATTGGGGTCACCCATCGGCGCTGCAGCGATCGTTCCGCCGATCAGCACCATATCGGGCTTCACGCCGAAGAAGGCGGGGTTCCAGAGGACGAGGTCGGCACGCTTGCCGACTTCGAGCGAACCGATCTCATGGCTGAGGCCATGAGCGATCGCCGGGTTGATCGTGTATTTGGCAATATAGCGCTTGACCCGGAAATTGTCGTTGTCGCCGCTTTCCTGCGGCAGCGCTCCGCGCTGGCGCTTCATCTTGTCGGCCGTCTGCCAGGTGCGGATCGCCACCTCGCCGACGCGTCCCATCGCCTGGCTGTCGGACGAAATGATCGAGAAGGCGCCGATATCATGCAGGATGTCTTCGGCGGCGATCGTCTCCTTGCGGATCCGGCTTTCGGCGAAAGCGATATCCTCGGGGATCGACGGCGACAGGTGATGGCAGACCATCAGCATGTCGAGGTGTTCCGCCAGCGTGTTCTTGGTGTAGGGCCTCGTCGGATTGGTCGACGATGGAATGACGTTCGGCTGGCCGCAGATCTTGATGATGTCGGGCGCATGCCCCCCACCTGCCCCTTCCGTGTGGAAGGCATGGATCGTGCGGCCCTTGATCGCCGCGATCGTGTCCTCGACGAGGCCACTCTCGTTCAGCGTATCGGTGTGGATCATCACCTGCACGTCGTATTCGTCGGCGACACCAAGGCAGCAGTCGACGGCGGCCGGCGTCGAGCCCCAGTCCTCGTGCAGCTTCAGCGACGTGGCGCCCGCAAGCACCATTTCGACCAGCGCGCCCGGCAACGAGGCATTGCCTTTGCCGGCAAAGGCAAGGTTCATCGGGAAGGCGTCCGCCGCCTCGATCATGCGGGCGAGATGCCACGGGCCAGGCGTGCAGGTGGTTGCGAGCGTCCCATGCGCAGGACCCGTGCCACCGCCAAGCATGCAGGTGAGCCCGCTCATCAGCGCTTCCTCGATCTGCTGCGGGCAGATGAAGTGGATGTGGCTGTCCATGCCGCCGGCGGTGACGATCTTGCCTTCGCCGGCAATCACCTCGGTGCCGGGGCCGACGATGATCGTCACACCAGGCTGCATGTCGGGATTACCGGCCTTGCCGATCGCCGCGATGCGCCCGTCCCTGAGCCCGATATCCGCCTTGACGATGCCCCAGTGATCGACGATCAGCGCGTTGGTGATCACCGTATCGACGGCACCCGCCGCACGCGTCACCTGGCTTTGGCCCATGCCGTCGCGGATGACCTTGCCGCCGCCGAATTTCACTTCCTCGCCATAGGTGGTGAAGTCCTTCTCCACCTCGATGAACAGTTCCGTATCGGCGAGCCGAACCTTGTCGCCGACCGTCGGGCCGAACATGTTGGCATAGGCCGCGCGCGACATCTTGTAGGGCATGGGCTCAGGCTCCTTGGGACAAGTCTGAAGAAGAAGGGGAAAGACGACGAAGACGGCGTTCGGCAACAAGAGCGTCGACGAACTGCCGCTCGGCAGCGAAGGGATGCAACGCCCAACCGGCATGGCCGAAACCGGCAAGAACGACATCATCGTCAGGTGCTGCAAAGCCGGACAGCACGTCGGCGATCACCACCATGCCGCTCGACGGCACCACATAAGGCGCGGGCGCAAACCGGGACAAATCCCGGTCCAACCGCTCATGAGACGCGCTGGAGATGACCCGATGAGCCCGACCGGTCGACACCGCAAAACTCTCGAAACCGGCCGTGTAGTCGTCACAGAAATCATCGAGGTCCGGGTGCGTTTCGGCCAATGCCGCGCGCATGCCGGCAAACTTCTCAGCCGAACGCACGCTCCAGATCTCGCGCGCCTGTCGCACAGGGGCGCTGTTCTTCCAGCGCCCGCCGCCGAGCATGGCAAACGCCGGCCGGCCCGTGTTGCAGACGGCGACGATATCGGTCCTCATCCCGCCGGCGCCGACGGAACGGCAATCGTTGAAGCGGATGACGATATCGGCCGCATCGATCGTTGCGGCAGCGCCGTCCGGCAGCTCTCCGTTCCCCACGATCATGATGGTGCGGCGAGACATCTGGGTCAGTTCTCTGTGGGCTCGAGCAGTTGTTTGAGTTCCTTGGTCCGTGCCGTGGTCAATTGCGCCAGGCAACCGGACACCAGCGCCGGCTCCATCGATCCGCCGCGCGCTTCGAAGCCGGCAAGCTCGCACTGGCCGTCACGGTAGCCGATCCAGGCACGCTGCGCTTTTTTCAACGTCTCCTCCGCACCGACATAGTCGGCGCTGATGTCTCCAAAGTCCTTGTCCTTGGCCCGCATCGCCGCAACGGTCAGCTTGTAGACCGTGTTGAGTTCGGCATCGGCCGCCTCATAATCCTTGTTGGAGCAGATGTTCATATCCGCCTGCGTCATCGCATTGGCGCAATCGACATCGTCCTCCTGCGCCAGGGCGGGCATGGCCGCAAGCAGCAAGGCGCCTGCGATAAGTGTCGTTCGCGTCATCATCCCTCTAGCTTTCCCATGACCTGCTGGCGGAAACCATAAACCTCGCGTTTGCCCGAAAGCGGGATCAGTGTCACTTGCCGCGTCTGTCCCGGCTCGAAACGAACGGCGGTGCCTGCGGGAATGTCGAGCCGCTTGCCATGGGCAGCGCTGCGGTCGAAGTCGAGCCCGGCATTGGTTTCGGCAAAATGATAGTGGCTGCCAACCTGCACCGGTCGGTCGCCGGTGTTGGAGACCTCGATCGTCACCGTCTCAAGGCCGTGATTGAGCTCGATATCGCCGCTTGCGGCAATGATTTCCCCTGGAATCATCTGTCCCTCTCCCCTGTCAGGCCGCGTCGGCGCCGGCGCAGCCTTGCGGCTTCAGCACCCGTTCAGTCGATGCCGGATACTTTGCCAGCAGCGCGGCCGGGCGAACCGGGCGGCGCGTAAACTCACCGCCGCAGTTCGGGCAGGTGCCACCGAGCGTGCCTTCGACGCAATCGACGCAGAAGGTACACTCGAAAGTGCAGATCATCGCCTCGCGGCTGTCGGGCGGCAGATCCTTGTCGCAGCATTCGCAGTTCGGGCGCAGTGCCAGCATCTCTTCGCCTCCTCAGCGGATCGGTTCGTGCACGGTGACAAGCTTGGTGCCATCCGGGAAGGTCGCCTCGACCTGGAGGTCGTGGATCATTTCAGGAATGCCTTCCATCACCTGCGCGCGGGTGATCACATGGGCCCCCGCTTCCATCAGTTCCGCGACCGATCGACCGTCACGCGCACCTTCGACGACGAAGTCGGTAATCAGCGCGATCGCCTCGGGATGGTTGAGCTTGACGCCGCGCTCCAGGCGGCGGCGGGCAACCATCGCGGCCATGGAAATCAACAGCTTGTCCTTTTCGCGCGGGGTAAGATTCATGCGTCGCCACCGGTTTGATTGCGGATTAGAGAACCCAGACTTTCGGCACTGTCGTTTGCTTGCGCAAGTGCGAAATGACCGGGATGAGGATTTTTCTGAGCGAGAAGCCGTCCGCTGCTGCAAAGCGCGCAACCAGCTTGTCACGACCGCCGACTTGGACGTGGCTGACGCCGGCCCCAGCTTGCGTTTCGAGCTGTGCGCGCAGTCGTGGCAGCAGCAATTCGCAATCGGGTCCGGTATAAAACAGCGTCGCAAAGGCCACCCTGTCGCCGAGGACCGCGGCGCGCGCTGCAAGGGCGGCGATATCGTCGGCAAAGGTCAGGTTTTCAGCGTGCAGCAACCGGCCGTCGACGCGAATGCGCCACCGATCGCGAAAGAGGCCAGTCTGCATCGCCTCGCCCATGGCCTTGCGGCCGAGCAGCACGGCTTCGACGCCAAGAAATGTTGCGCCGTCGTCAAGCTCGACGTCAAGCGAGCGCGTGAGCGATGCGCGATCGAACAGGATCGTCTCCTGCGGCAGCCACTCGACCCGCGCCCCGGCTGCCACGTCAATGCGTGTCGTGACATCGACCGTGCCGGCACTGGCCTTGTAGATCTTCTCGCAGGCCTGCGTGGTGACGGTCAGCTCGGTCGCCGCACCGGCTTCGATCTTCCAGGCCATGCGATCACCGCCGGTCAGCCCGCCCGACGAATTGATCAAAACGGCCTCCATGGAACCGTCGAAGGTTTTCGGCAGCCGAATCTTGGCGCAGCCTTCCTGGTAAAGCTCGGCAATGCGCGTTCGGCCGACGGCCGCCTTGGCCACCAGCCGTCCTTTTCCGAACGCCCGCTGCGGGGCGATGATTGCCGCATTGCTCATGTTCATCCGTCGCCATCGTCGGCATCCGGAGACGTCAAGTCAAGCTATTGTTTTGCAAAGAAAATCATCAGAGTGACCGCTTTATGAGCAATCAATGCCCAACGAGCGACCAAGTCCTCACGCCACCCGATCCGGTGGCTCACGCCCGTCGAAGAAGGCGGTGATGTTGTCGACCACCTTCATGCCCATCGCGACGCGTGTTTCCTCGGTCGCACTGCCGAGATGCGGCAGCAGAACGACGTTCTCGAGCACTCGCAGGCCGGCCGGGACATTCGGTTCCGCCTCGAAGACGTCGAGGCCGGCGCCTCTGATGACCCCGTTCTTCAGCGCCTCGATCAGCGCCGGCTCATCCACCACATCGCCGCGCGCAGTGTTGACGAGGTGGGCGCCTTTTTTCATCATCGCCAGCCGCTCGGCATTGATGAGGTGCCGGTTCTCGCCACCACCCGGGCAGTGCAGCGAGACGAAGTCGGCGACCTTCAGCACCTCATCGACGGTATCGAGCTGACGTGCGCCGTAGCGTGCAGCTTCCGCCGCATCGATAGGCGAGCGGTTGTAGAACACCACCTCCATGTCGAAGCCAAAGTGACAGCGCTTTGCCATCGCCTTGCCGATCCGGCCGAAACCGATGATGCCGAGCGTCTTGCCGGTCACCTTGCTGCCGATCATGTGAGTCGGTCGCCAGCCGGTCCATTCGCCCGCCCTGATCTGGCGCTCCCCCTCGCCCGCACGCCGCGCAACGGCCAATAGCAATGTCATGGCGATATCGGCGGTACAATCGGTCAGAACGCCCGGCGTATTGGTGACGACGATATTGGCTGCCTTGGCCGCCGCAACGTCGATATGGTTATAGCCGACACCATAGTTGCCGAGGATCCTTGCCTTGATGCCGCCGCCGTCGAACAGATTTGCCGGCAACCGGTCGGAGACCGTCGGCAGCACTGCATCGAATTCGCGAAGCGCCTGTGCCAATGCATTCGCCGGCATCGCCACATCGTTGCCGTTGAACGCCATGTCAAAGCGATCGGCCAGCACACGCTCCACCGCTTCGGGCCAACGGCGGGTGACGAGAATGCGCGGCTTGGAACTCATGGGGCAACCTCCGAAACAGAATCGTTCGGCGATAGTGCACGAATTGGCGGCGGCGGTCAGCCCGGGCGACGCCAACGAAAAGAGGCGCCACAATGAGCGCCTCCCTGATACAGGCCTTCGAGCTTCAGACGTTACGACCGAGCGAATTCCAGCAGGTCGGCGTTGAGCTGGTCCTTGTGGGTGTCGGTGATCCCGTGCGGGGCGCCGGGATAGACCTTCAGAGTGGCGCTCGGCACCAGCTGCTTCGAGGCGCGGGCGGCGGCATCGATCGGCACGATCTGGTCGTCGTCGCCATGGATGATCAGTGTCGGCACGTCGAACGTCTTCAGGTCCTCGGTAAAGTCGGTCTGCGAGAAGGCGACGATCGAGTCATAGGTGTTCTTGTGCCCGCCCATCATGCCCTGCAGCCAGAAACTGTCGATCATGCCCTGCGAGGCGACGGCGCCCGGCCGGTTGAAGCCGAAGAACGGACCCGAGGCGATGTCGCGATAGAGCTTGGAGCGATCCTTCAGGCTGGCCGCCTGCAACCCGTCGAACACCTCCTTCGGCAGGCCGCCAGGATTGCTGTCGGTCTTGACCATCAGCGGCGGCACCGCCGAGATCAGCCCGGCCTTGGCGACGCGGCTCGTTCCATGGCGGCCGATATAACGGGTGATCTCGCCGCCGCCGGTGGAGAAACCGGCGAGGAAGATGTCCTTCAGGTCGAGCGCATTGATCAGGTCGGCGAGATCGTCGGCATAGTGATCCATGTCGTTGCCGTCCCACGGCTGCGAGGAGCGGCCATGGCCGCGACGGTCATGGGTGATGACGCGGAAGCCGTTGTTGGCGAGATGGAAGGCCTGCGCCTCCCAGCTGTCTGATGACAGCGGCCAGCCGTGGCTGAGCACGACCACCGGGCCATCCCGGTGCCCCCAGTCCTTGTAATAGATCTCGACGCCATCGCGGGTGATGATGCGGCTGCCGGACGCGTTGCCACCAGCAGGCTTGCTCGTGGGCGTCGCGGTTTCGGCAGCCGAAGCGGGCCTAACGGATGCGATCGCAGCGGCGGCACCGGCTGCGCCCATAGCGCCAGCCAGAATGTCCCGGCGGGAGATGCGATTGTCGTTGGTCATTGTCTCTGCCTTGCTCATGGGTACCGCTCCTTGTTCGCGGCTGCGCCGCTTCTGTTGAATAGCTAGCGATTAAATCGTGCACGATATCAAAGAGCGGAGATTTACATAGCTACAGTAGCCGCTTCCATTGTATCGCTGTCGATTAGATCGTGCGATAATGATTATCTGTCGATATTTCCGATGTCAATGCCTTGCGATTAGATCGCGAACGATTTATTTTAAGAAATGGAAAGCAGGACTGAAACGATGACATCCGATGCCAAAGCCGACGACGAGTTGATGAAGCTCGACAACTTCCTCTGCTTCGCGGTCTACTCCGCCAACCACGCCTTTACGCGTGTCTACAAGCCGCTGCTGGAGGCACTCGACCTCACCTACCCGCAGTATCTCGTCATGGTGCTGCTCTGGGACAACGACGACCAGACGGTCGGAAGCCTTGGCGAAAAGCTGTTCCTGGAATCGAGCACTTTGACGCCGATGCTGAAAAGGCTTGAGGCGGCGGGCTATATCTCCCGCGTCAGGGATAAGGCCGACGAGCGGCAAGTGCGCGTGCAGCTGACCGATATCGGCCGCTCGCTGCGCCAAAAGGCGACCGACGTGCCACGCGGCTTGATGGATGTCATGCATCTCAGCGCCGAGGATCTCGAGCGGCTGCGCCTTGAGGTCTCGAGCTTGCGGAACACCTTGCTGAAATAGCGCGCCTGGCACCCGCCCGTCTGCCAACGACAGCGCCGCACGTGTCGGCCCGAAAATGTACGGCGGTTTCGCTGCAGCGACATGCGAGAAAAGTACGTCACCTGAATCCGTCCTCGGGCCACGTGCTTCAGGCACCAGCCGGCCCATCGAGAAATGAGAAAGCCCGGCGATCGCTCGCCGGGCTTTCGAAGTTCTGACGTGGTTCAGCGAATCCGAAGCGAGACTTACTCGTTTTCGAAGTAGGTGTACTTGCCGTCTTCGCCCTTCTTCCAGGTGTACATGACGTAGTCCGGGCGGGTGATGTCGCCCTTTTCGTCATAGCCGAGCTCGCCGATCGCGGTCTTGAACGGACCCTTGGCCTTGATCGCTTCGGCAACCGCCTGCGCATCGGTCGTGCCGCCAGCCTTCGCAGCTTCTGCGATGACCTGGAGAGCGGCGTAGGAATAGAGCGTATAGGCTTCCGGCTCGAAGCCGGCAGCGCGGAACTTCTCGACGAGTTCCTTGGAAGCGGGGTTCTTGCGCGGATCCGGCGCGAAGGTCATCAGCGTGCCGTCGACGGCGTCGCCGGCGATCGAGGCCAGTTCGTTCGAAACGATACCGTCACCCGACATCATCGTTGCCTTCAGGCCCTGGTCCTTCATCTGGCGCATGATCAGGCCGGCCTCGGTGTGCAGACCGCCCCAGTAGACGACCGAAACGCCGGCTTCCTTCATCTTGGCGATCAGTGCGGAGAAGTCCTTGTCGCCGATGTTGACACCTTCATAGAGGGCCTCGGTGAGGCCGGCTTCGTTCATCGACTTCTTGGTTTCATCGGCAAGGCCCTGACCATAGGGGGTCTTGTCGTGAATGACGGCGATCTTCGCGTCTTTATGGTTGGCGGCGAGGAAGGCGCCGGCAACTGCGCCCTGCTGGTCGTCACGGCCGCAGGTGCGGAACGTGTTCCACATACCCCGCTCGGTGAACTGCGGGTTGGTCGCAGACGGCGTGATCTCCAGGATGCCGTTTTCGGCATAGACTTCCGATGCCGGGATCGACACACCGGAGTTGAAGTGACCAACGACGAACTTCACACCGTCAGCGACGAACTTGTTGGCGACCGAGATGCCCTGCTTCGGGTCCGAAACGTCGTCGCCGAGCACAAGCTTGATCTGTTCCCCGTTGATACCGCCAGCGGCGTTGATGTCGGCAGCGGCCTGTTCGGCACCTTTCTGGAGCTGCGCACCGAAGGCGGCGTTCGGGCCAGTCAGCGGGCCAGCGACACCAACGAGAATATCAGCCCAGGCGGTGCCGCTGAAGGCGACCATAGCCGTCAGCGCAACGGCCGACAGAAGAGATTTTTTCATCTTGTTACTCCCAAATATTCGAGCGGGTCTCGTTATCAACCTGCGCAATGCCCACCATAGTTGCGCCGGTGTTTCCTTCGCACCGGCCGCGGCGGACCGGCACGCGCTGTTCCCTTTATTTGGTCTTCCAGGAGAAGGGCGAAGCCTTCTCGTAGAGCCAGTAGTAGATGTTGGTCATTTGCTTGGTCCGATAGTACCGGAAACTTACGGTAGCAAACAACAAAAGCACGATCGTGTCCACGATATAGTATTGCAGGCTGAACATCGTGCCGCCGAAGAGGGCGTGATGGATGAAACGGATCGCCAGCCCGAGCAACGCCACATAGAGCAGCAGCCGCGGAACGTTATGCCAACTTTCGGCGACACTCTTGCCGGTACGCCATGCGGTCCAGCCGCCAAGCACACAGCTGATGAAAAGAAACTGCCAGATCGACGCTTCTTCGTAGAGAATTCCCTGCATGTCACTTGCTCCAGATGCAGCCCGTCAATGACGGCCGCCTTCGAGATAGGCCGCACGAACTTCGGGATTGGCAAGCAGGTCCTTGCCGGTGCCGCTCATCGTCACCCTGCCGTTGACCATCACATAGCCGCGATCCGAAAGCTTGAGCGCTCCGAAGGCGTTCTGCTCGACGAGGAAGACCGTCAGACCTTCCTCCTTGTTGAGTTTCTTGATCGCCTCGAAGATGCCCTTGACGATCAGCGGGGCAAGACCCAGCGACGGCTCGTCGAGCAGCAAGAGCTTCGGCCGGGCCATCAACGCTCGGCCGATCGACAACATCTGCTGCTCGCCGCCTGACAGCGTGCCGCCGCGCTGCGCCTTACGCTCCTTGAGCCGGGGAAAGAGCCTGAAGATCTTTTCCACGTCCTCGTCGAAATGCTTCAGGTTGTCGAGGCTCGCCCCCATCTGCAGGTTTTCGAAAACCGTCATGCGCGGGAAGATGCGGCGGCCTTCCGGCGACTGGGCAATCCTCATACGCGCGATTTCGTGGGTCGGCAGGCGCGTGATGTCATGGCCGTCGAACATCACCGTGCCGGTACGCGCCTGCGGGCTGCCGCAGATCGTCATCATCAATGTCGACTTGCCCGCGCCGTTGGCACCGATCAGCGAAACGATTTCTCCGCGATGGACCTCGACATCGACGCCGCTCAGCGCCCGAATGTTGCCGTAGTAGGTTTCGACGGCTTTCACTTGCAGCAGCGGCGCAGTCATTGCTTGGTGCCTCCCTGCCCGCCTTCGATTTCCTCGATTTGTTCGATCACCTGTTCAACCTCTTCATCCTCGACACCCAGATAGGCCGCGATGACCCTTGGATCGTTCTTGACGAAATCCGGGGTGCCGTCAGAGATCTTCTGCCCATATTCGAGCACGACGACATGGTCCGATATCTCCATGACCACGGACATGTCATGCTCGATCAGCAGGATGGAGGTGCCGGTGTCGCTGCGGATGCCCTGCAACAGTTCATTGAGGGCATGCGATTCGCGCGGATTGAGGCCAGCCGCAGGCTCATCGAGGCACAGCAACTCCGGTCCCGTGCACATGGCACGAGCAATCTCCAACCGCCGCTGCGCGCCATAGGGCAAGTCCCCGGCCGGGTCGTCTGCCCGGTCCATCAGCGATGCCTTTTCGAGCCAATGCTTGGCGAGTTCAGTCGCCTCCCTGGAGGCCTGCCGGTAGGCAGGAAATCCAAGGAGCCCGAGCACGGTATAGCCCGACGCCAGCATCAGTTTGTTGTGCTGTGCGACCAGCAGGTTCTCGAGCACGGTCATGCCGGAGAACATCCGGATGTTCTGGAACGTGCGCGCCACCTTTGCATGCTTGGTGATCTCGAAGTCCGGCAGCCGCTCCAGGAGATACTCCTTTCCGGACTGCTGCTTCATCGTGATCATACCCATCGTCGGCTTGTAGAAACCGGTGATGCAGTTGAATACCGTCGTCTTGCCCGCTCCGTTCGGGCCGATCAGCGCGGTGATGTCGCCGCGATAGGCCTCGAAGGAGAAGTCGTTGATGGCCATCAGACCGCCGAAGCGCATCGACAGGTGCTCAACCTTGAGAATGGGGTCTTGTGTCATTGTCATCGTCGTGGTCTCGAGGGCCATCAGCCATGCCCTTCCTTGGTAAAGCTGCCGGAGACGGCCTTGCGTTCGCGCAGGAACGCGGTCGGTTCACGCGATCCAACGAAGCCGCGCGGCTTCCAGACCATGACGACGACCATGGCCAGGCCAAAGATCAGCATGCGGTAGAGTTCCGGCGTGAAGTTCGGTCCGAAGATCAGCTTCATGAACGTAAGCTCACGCAGGATTTCGGTGCCGCCGATCATGACGATCGCTGCGATCGCAATGCCGGTCAGCGACCCCATGCCGCCGAGAACGACGATTGCGAGGATCACCGCCGATTCGAGGAAGACGAAGGATTCCGGCGACACGAAGCCTTGGCGCACCGCGAAGAAGGACCCGGCGATGCCGCCGAACATGGCGCCCATGGCAAAGGCCGTCAGCTTGGTGGTAACCGTGTTGATGCCGAGCGAACGGCAGGCGATCTCATCTTCGCGCAGCGCTTCCCAGGCGCGCCCGATCGGCATCCGACGCATGCGGATCGTGACGAAGGCCGTGATCAAGCAAAGACCGAGGATCAGGTAGAATAGGAAGATCTTGTAGTAGACCGACGAGATCGGCAGCCCCATCAATGCGGCAAAGCCATCCTTGGAGGCATCGAACTTGATGCCGAACAGCGTTGCCTTGGCAATGCCGGACACGCCGAACGTACCTTTGGTGACCTCGGTCCAGTTGATCAGGACAAGACGGATGATTTCGCCGAAGGCGAGCGTGACGATCGCCAGATAGTCACCGCGCAGACGAAGCACCGGGAAGCCGAGGACCACGCCCCAGCAGGCGGCGAGGAGGCCGGCCACCGGCAACAACACCCAGAAGGACAGGCCCAGATAGGTGGAGAGCAGCGCGTAGGAATAGGCACCGACTGCGTAGAAAGCGACGTAACCGAGGTCCAGAAGGCCGGCGAGGCCGACGACGATGTTCAGGCCCCAGGCGAGCATCACATAGATCAGGATCTGGATGCCGAAATTGTCCACCCATTTCAGCGAGCCCTGAACACCGGTTAGCGCGACTATGACCGGCGGATAAAGAATCAAGGCAGCGATCGCGATCGTCGAGAAATTGCGGCTGAAGAAGCTTTCTTCCTTGGCAACTTCCGGTGCCGCCGCTTTTTCAGCCTTTCGCTGGGCAAGCCGCGGCTGGACGTAGGCGACCATGAGGAAGCGGCCAACCATGGCGATGATCACGAAGATCGCCAGCAGGCCCCAACGTTGTGTCAGGATCAGCTCGTTGCGGATGTTCTGGTCGGTCTTGAGGCCGACGAAGAGCACGAACAGTCCGAGCGTGATAAGGCCCGCGAAGACAGACTCGCGCAGGGCCCGCGCCGTCACCTCAGTGCCGGCGCTTGCAGTTGTAGAAGCAATGTTTGCCATTGAATTATACCTTCTCGACTTCCGGTCGTCCGAGAATACCCGACGGCTTGAAGATCAGGACGATTGCGAGAATGGAGAATGTCGCAACGTCCTTGTAGTCGATGGTGAAATAGGCCGACCACAGGGACTCGATCAGACCGATCAGAAGTCCGCCCAAAACAGCGCCCGGCAGCGAGCCAATGCCTCCGAGAACGGCGGCGGTGAATGCCTTGACCCCGGGAACGAAGCCGTCCGTAAAAACGACCACGCCGTAATACATCAGGTACATGGTTCCCGCGACAGCAGCGAGTGCCGCACCCATGATGAAGGTCACCGAGATGGTGCGGTCGACGTCGACGCCGAGCAGAGCCGCCATCTTGCGATCCTGCTCGGTGGCGCGCTGTGCACGACCAAGCGGCGTTCTGTTGACGATGTACCAGAAGACGGAAAGCAGGATCGCCGTGATGATGATGATGATGATCTGCTTCAGCGAAATGGAGATGCCGAAAACCTCATAGACCGAGGAAACGAGCGGCGGAATCGGCTTGTTGCGCGGTCCCTGCGTCACCTGGATGAAGTTCGACAACACGATCGACATGCCGATCGCGGTGATCAGCGGCGCCAGCCGGAACGACCCGCGCAACGGCCGGTAGGCCACCTTTTCGATCGTCCAGTTCCACAGCGACGCCGCGAGCATAGCCACGACCATCATGAGCAAAAGCGCAAGTACAACCGGCACGCCTGCTATAAATGAGGTGAGAAGCAGAAAGACAATCAATGCGGCAAAGCCGCCCAGCATGAAGATATCGCCGTGGGCGAAGTTGATCATGCCAATGATGCCGTAGACCATGGTATAACCGATTGCGATCATACCATAAATAGACCCAAGAGTCAGCCCGTTGACGAGCTGCTGGACGAAATACTCCATCAATCTTCCCCTGGACCAGATCCCTAAGGTCCGGTCTCTTGTTTTTTGAGCTCATTGTTGAGCGTTCTGTTTGATCGATTCCATACCTCTTTCAAACGAAAAGAAAAGCTAAAAAACGTGGGACTGGCAAAATCTTCGCCGATAAAATCGATTTGACGCTTTTGAAGTCAGAAAAAACAAAAAAAATGCACGTCTCGCCTGCGCAATAGTCAACTTTAGTCTAAAACGGCGAGCAATCCGGGCTGTGGATGAATCGGCAAACAACAAGACCAGCTTGCCGGTTCGGCCGTTTCAGGCACGCATGCGCTCACCGTTTGCGTCGAACAATGGATAGGGTTGCAACCGCGCCGGCAGGATCTCGCCGAGCAGCTCGATCGCCCAACCTTCCGCTTCATCGGCGATCTCCTTGGGCACGTAACCGAGCGCCACCGACACGCCGCTGGCATGAGCGTAGCCGCCTGATGTCACCCAACCGCGCACGGCACCGCCGAAGTAGATCGGTTCGTCGCCGATGACGTCGGTATCCTGGGTCTCCAGCAGGAAGGTGCGCAGACGAAGCTGCCCGCCCTCTGCTTTCTCGCGGGTCGCTGCCGCCTTTCCAATGAAATCCGCCGGTTTTCCGAGCGCGACGAACCGGCCAAGGCCGGCCTCCAGCGGGCCGTAGAGCGGCCGAAACTCACGCGACCAGCTGCCGAAGGACTTTTCGACCCTGAGTGCATTGAGGGCACGAAGGCCAAACAGCCTGATACCGAAAGCCGCTCCCTTCTCCAGCATCAGGTCGAAAAGATAGCGCTGGTATTCCGGCTTCATCCAGATTTCGTAGCCGAGATCGCCGGTATAGCTGACGCGGCCAACGATCGCCGGCACCATGCCGAGATCCATCCGGCGAATGTCCATGAAGGCAAAGGCCGAATCAGCGACATCGAGATGTGTCAGCGCCGCCAGGACGTCGCGCGCCTTCGGCCCGGCGATCGACAAGCCGACCAGTTCCAGCTTCAGCGGACGGATCGAGACCGAGCCATCATCCGGCAAGTGCGCCTCGAACCAGCGCATGTGGTAATCCTCGGCGATGCCGGAACCGATGAGGAGGAAATCCTGCTCGCCGAGTTTGGCGAGCGTGAAGTCGCCGATCAGCTTGCCGTCGTCCTTCAGCATCGGCGCCAGCGACATCCGGCCCACCGCCGGAATGCGGCAGGCGAGCATCCAGTCGAGCCAGGCTTCCGCCCCCGCACCCTTGATCTCGTACTTGGCAAAGCCGGAGGTTTCCATCAGCCCGACGGCGGCACGCACGGCACGGGCCTCATCGCCGACAGTGTCGAAGTCGGTCGAGCGGCGCCAGGAGAAGTGATCCTCGACGCCGGCAGGCGCAAACCAAAGCGGAGTTTCCAGACCATAGGAAGCGCCGAACACAGCGCCGGCCGCCTTCAGCCTGTCATAGATCGGCGTCGTCAGCAGCGGTCGTGCCGCCGGCAGCTCCTCGTTGGGGTAGCGGATCGAGAAGCGACGCGAATAGTTCTCGCGCACCTTGGCGTTGGTATAGGCGAGCGTGGCGAAATCGCCATAGCGCGCCACGTCCATGGCAAAGACATCGAAGCCGGGATCGCCCTCGATCATCCAGTTGGCGAGCGCCAGTCCGACGCCTCCGCCCTGGCTGAACCCGGCCATGACGGCGCAGGCCGACCAGAAATTGCGCAGGCCCCGCACCGGCCCGACCAGCGGGTTTCCGTCCGGCGAGAAGGTGAAGGGGCCGTTGATGACTTTCCTGATGCCCGCCTTGTTGAAGGCCGGGAAATGCCGGAAGCCGACTTCGAGCTCCGGCGAGATCCGGTCGATGTCTTCGGCCAGCAGTTCGTGGCCGAAATCCCAGGGTGTCGTCACCGGCGACCAGGGGCGGCAGGCCTTCTCATAGGTGCCCATCAGCATGCCGTTGCGCTCCTGGCGCAGATAGATCTCGCCGTCGAAATCGACGCAGTGCATCAGCTCCTTGCCGCGCGTCTGGTTGAACTCGATGACCTCGGGCATGTCCTCGGTGATGAGATACATGTGCTCCATCGCCAGAACAGGCAGTTCCAGCCCGACCATGCGACCAACCTCGCGCGCCCAGAGGCCCGCGGCATTGACCACATGCTCGGCAATGATTTCACCCTGATTGGTGATGACGCGCCACGACCCGTCCTCGCGCTGCGTGAGATCCTCGACCTTCGTGTGCAGATAGATCTCGGCGCCATTCTTCTTGGCCGACTTGGCATAGGCATGCGTCGTGCCATAGGGATCGAGATGCCCCTCGACCGGATCGAACACCGCGCCGACGAACTGATCGGGATCCAGCAGCGGCATCAGATCGTGCGCTTCCTTGGGCGTCAGCAGCTCGGCCTCGAGCCCCATGTAACGTCCCTTGGCGAGGATCGACTTCATCCAGTCGAAACGCTCCTTGGTCGCAGCCAGCATCATGCCCGACGTCATGTGCAGGCCGATGTCCTGACCGGAATATTCCTCGATCTCCTTGTAGAGCTCGACGGTATATTTCTGCAGCTTGGCGACGTTGGGGTCGCCGTTGATCGTGTGCATGCCGCCGGCTGCGTGCCAGGTCGAGCCGGAGGTCAGCTCCGATCGCTCGAGCAGCACCACGTCGGTCCAGCCGAACTTCGTGAGGTGGTAGAGGATCGAGCAACCGACAACGCCGCCACCGATCACGACGACTCTGACATGGCTTTTCATGCGCGCACTCCGCTTTCCCGCGCATCCGGCGAAGCGCGGCTCAGTTTTCAGGGGAAAAGGATCAGGCACGACTGCCGCCCGCCCAGGTCTGTTCCGGCACGGGAACGGCAAGTGGCGAACAAGGAAAGCCTAGTCAGAAAGGCGGCTGCGATAAAGACGTGGCTGCGAAGGAGGCTTGTCCGTTTCCGCCATCCGCTGGCGGATCGGCGACCCAAATGCGGCATTCGATGCCGCATTTGTTTTTAGTCGGAAAAAGCGGCCGAAAGGTCGAACGCGCGCCCCATCGTCATCAGGTCGTCGAACAGCGATTCGGCAAAGCTGCGCGAAACGATCAGTTCGAAGAGATCCTCGCCGGTACGCGCCAGATTGATGGCGATATGGCCGCAAAGCACGTTGGTGCTGCCGCCGCGTGCGAAGGCTGCAGGGTGGAGATCGACGCCGATGCCCTTGGCAAGGATCCGCCGCGCGCACGGCCCGGACAGACGCATGAGAACGCGGCCGTCGCTCTGGTCGACGACATGCGCCTGCGTGCCACAAAGCATGTCGAGACGGCGCATGAGGCCGACCGGTGTGTCGACCTCGGATACGACCAGCCACTCGCCGGGTCCGCAATAGCGCAGAGACAGCTCAGGCGTCGACGAAAGCGCCCGCTCCACGGCCGTTTCAAGTCCGACATGCGCAAGCACCGTCGCGATCGCCTGCCAATGGCCGACCTCCAGGTGATCCGCATTGGCGGGCTTCGGCGTGCCGCGCAGCTTCTGGTCGAGCGCATGGCGGTTGTTGTAGTCGCGAACCATCACCGCCTCCTCAGGCTTTCAGCTTCTTGTTTTCGGGATCGACGAACACCGGATCGCAGACCTCGGCGATGACCTCGTGATCGCGCAGCTTGTCCCATACGGCGACCTTCTCGCCATAACGCTCGCGCCCGGATTTGAGGAAGGCCAGCGCGATGTGGTGCCCCAGGACCGGCGAGTAGCCGGCGGAGCTGACCCAGCCCTGATCGTTGAGCGTCGACGGTTTCATGCCCTCTTTTAGAAGATGGGCGCCCGCGCGTATGTCCTTGTCCTTGTCCACCGGCTTCAGCCCGACAATCTGCATACGGTCTGCCGCCGTCAGGCCGTAGCGCGCCGACAGGTGCTTGCCGATGAAGTCGGGCTTCTGCGCCGAAAACATGCGTCCAAGCCCGGCATCGTCGGGCGTCACGCGACCGTCGAATTCGGCGTGGGTCAGCAGACCTTTCTCCAGCCGCAGCACGTTTAATGCCTCGACGCCATAGGCGCAGATCTTGTGCGCCCTTCCCGCCTCCATGATCTGGTCGGCAACGGCTTCGCCGTAACCGGCGGGAACCGCGAGCTCAAAGGCGAGTTCACCGGAAAAGGAAATGCGGAACAGCCGGGCATTGATGCCGCCGCGAAGAGCCGTTGCGCGTGCCGACAGAAACGGGAACGCCGTTTCCGAAATGTCCTCGTCGACCAGTTGCTGCAGCACCTCGCGTGCATTCGGGCCGGCAATGGCCATCTGCGCCCATTGATCGCTCACCGAGCAGAACCGCACCTTGAGATCGGGCCACAGCACCTGCGCGCAATAATCCATATGGGACATGACGGCGCCGGCCATGGCCGTGGTCGTCGTCACGAAGAAATGGTCGTCCGCAAGCCGGCTCACCGTGCCGTCGTCGAAGACGAAACCGTCCTCGCGCAGCATCAATCCGTATCGGGCCTTGCCGACGGGCAGCTTCAGAATGGCGTTGCAGTAGAGGCGGTTGAGAAACTCCGCCGCGTCCGGGCCGAAGACTTCGATCTTGCCGAGCGTCGACACATCGCAGAGCCCGACATTGGCGCGAACGTTGAGGACCTCCCGGTCGACGCTTTCGCGCCAGGTCTTTTCGCCGGCCCGCGGGAACCAGGCCGAGCGGAACCAGAGCCCGGAATCAACGAAGGTCGCACCGTGCTTCTTCCCCCATTCATGCAAGGGCGACTTGCGGGTCGGTGTCGCATGGACATCGCGAGACGTGCCTGCCAACGCACCGAAGGAAACCGGCGTGTAGAACGGCCGGAACGTGGTCGTGCCGACCTCGGCCGGGCTCACCCCGCGCATGCCGGCGAGAATGCCGACCGCATTGATGTTGGAAAGCTTGCCCTGGTCGGTGGCCATGCCGCTGGTGGTATAGCGTTTGGCGTGCTCGACATGGCCGAAACCCTCGCGCAGCGCGAGGCCGAGATCCTTGGTATGCACATCGTTCTGGAAATCGACGAAGGCTTTCGACTTGGCGCCCGGCACATACCAGAGGGCTGCAAAAGAAGGTTCCGCCTCGGTCTCCGTCACCGGCAGCGGCGCTGCGGCGGCGTTGAAGCCCAACTCGGCGGCAATCGCCGCCGCCTTCTCGGCGCCGTCGCGCAGGCAACCGGCAAGCGTGTAGACACCATTGGCCGCGCCGACGACGCGAAGGGTGTCGCCGACGTCGGGTGCTGCGAATGCCTTCAGCGCATCCGACCACACCGGCCGCGCGCCCCGCTGGCAGGCGAGATGAACGACCGGGCTCCACCCCCCGGACATGCCGAGCGCATCGCAGGCAATCAGTTCCTCGAAACCCGAGCGCTCGACGACGATGCCCGACAGTCGCTGGCGGCCCTTTGTGTCAACGATCGAACCGGAGCGGATCACGCGCACGCCATGGGGTACAGCGTCGCTGGCCTCCGGCCGACTGTCGATGATCGTCGAGACGGTCACACCCTTCGCCGACAGGCTGCGCGCCGTGCGATAGCCGCTGCTGCCGCTGGTGAAGATCGCGACCGACTTGCCGGCAGAAACGCCATGGCGATGGGCGTAGGTGCCAATCGCGCCGGCCATCATCACGCCGGGACGATCATTGCCGCCAAACACCAGCGGCCGCTCTTCGGCACCGGTCGCCAGCAATGCCCGCTTGGCGGCGATACGCCACACGCGCTCGGTCGGCAGCTTGGCCGATGGTTCGGCCACGTGCTTCTGCACCCGCTCGACGGCCCCGAAGACATTATCGTCATACCAGCCGAAGACCGTAGTGCGCGACAGCAAAGTGACGTTTTCGAGCGACTGCAGTTCGGCGACGACGCGCTCTGCAAACGCCGGCGCCGCCCCGCCGTCGACCGTTTCGGTTTCCGAGAGCAGCGATCCGCCGAGGCGAAAATCCTCGTCCGCAAGGATAACGCGAAGTCCGGCGCGGCCGGCCGTCAGGGCCGCCATCAAACCTGCCGGGCCACCACCGACGACAAGCAGATCGCAGAAGGCCCAGGACTTTTCATAGCTCTCCGGGTCGCGTTCGAGCCCCGCCCGCCCGAGACCCGCAGCCCGCCTGATCACGGGCTCATAGAGCTTTTCCCAGAGTTGCCGCGGCCACATGAAGGTCTTGTAGTAAAAGCCGGCACCGAGAAACGGCGAAAGCAGGCCGTTGACCGCACCGACGTCGAAGCCGAGCGAGGGCCAGCGGTTCTGGCTGCGGGCCGTCAAACCGGCATAGAGCTCGGCGACGGTTGCCTTGGTATTGGGGTCGCTGCGGGCACCCGAACCGAGGGTCACCAGCGCGTTCGGCTCCGATGGCCCGGCGCTGACAATGCCACGCGGCCGGTGGTACTTGAAGCTGCGTCCGACCAGCAATTGGTCGTTGGCAAGCAGGGCAGACGCGAGTGTGTCGCCGGCAAAGCCGCGCAGCGGCCGACCGTCGAAGGTGAAGCTCAGTGCCTTGCTGCGATCGACAAGACCGCCGGAGGACAGGCGATAGGCGGTCATCGCCGGGCCTCCCGCGCGGCGGCCGTGCCGTCGACAACCGAATAGACCTCATGGGTGACCGTATCGCGCTCGACGACCAGGAAACGGCGACAGCCGGCAATATGATGCCAATGCTCTACCGTTCGGCCCCGCGGATTGGCGCGCACATAGACATAGTCATGCCAGGCTTCATCCGATGCCGAGGGCGCGGGCCGAATGAGCGACGCATCGCCGCGAATTGCGAACTCTTCCTTGGGACGGACCCCGCAATGGGGGCAGGTGATCAGGCTTGCCATTGTCTTCCGTATCCTGGAGCCCCAACGCGGCTCGCTCATATTCCTGGACAGCCGGATGGTCGTCATCCGACAGACGCCGCTTTAGTGAAGATTGGGTTGCGGTCCGGCGCCGGCCTCGTCGACCGCATAGCCACGCGCGAAACGATCGAGCCGCAGGGCGCGCGCCACCGGGTGGGTGTCGTTCCTGGCGATCAGATGTGCGAAACAGTAGCCAGATGCCGGCGTCGCCTTGAAGCCGCCGTAGCACCAGCCGCAGTTGAGGTAGAGGTTGTCGATCGAGGTGCGGTCGATGATCGGCGAGCCGTCCATGCTCATGTCCATGACGCCGCCCCAGGCGCGCAGCACCCGGACGCGCGACAGGCCGGGGATCATCGACACCCCCTCCTCCATCACATGCTCGGCCGTCGCGAGATTGCCGCGCTGGGCATAGGAGGAATAACCGTCGATCTCGGCGCCGAAGACCAGTCCGCCCTTGTCCGACTGCGAGATGTAGAAATGGCCGCCGCCATAGACGATCACATGATCGATGCATGGCTTCAGCCCCTCGGTCACGAAGGCCTGCAGCACATGGCTTTCGAGCGGCAGCTTCAGATCCGCCATCTCACCGACGCGGGAGGAATTGCCGGCCGCCGCCAGAGCCAGCTTGCCGCAACCGATGAAGCCGTTCGACGTCTCCACCCCGGTAACGACGCCGTTTTCGCGGCGAATGCCAGTCACCTCGCAATGCTCGATGATATCGACGCCGTGCTGGTCGGCCCCGCGGGCGTAACCCCAGGCGACGGCATCATGGCGGGCCGTGCCGGCGCGCCGCTGCAAAAGGCCGCCGAGGATAGGGTAGCGCGCATGATCGTAATTGAGGAAGGGGATCATCTTCTTCAGCTGGTCGCGCTCGATCAACTCGGCCTCTACCCCTTCCATCCACATCGCATTGCCGCGCCTGACATAGGCGTCGCGCTGCGCGTCGCTGTGGTAGAGCATGATGACGCCGCGCTGCGACAGCATGACGTTGTAGTTCAGATCCTGCTCCAGCCCCTCCCAGAGCTTCATCGAAAACTCGTAGAAGGGTTCGTTGCCGGGCAGCATGTAGTTGGAGCGCACGATCGTGGTGTTGCGGCCGACATTGCCCGATCCGAGATAACCCTTTTCGAGCACCGCGACGTTTTTCACGCCGAATTCCTTGGCGAGGTAGTAGGCGGTCGAAAGGCCATGGCCGCCGCCGCCGACAATGATCACGTCATAATGGGATTTCGGCTGCGGCTGTCGCCATTGCGGTTTCCAGTTCAGGTTTCCGGAAAGGGCGTTCCTGACGATCGAGAATGCGGAATAACGCATGAAGGCATCCAGTTCAGTTGCATCGGCACATTTGCACAGCCGACGCGAGGAGCAAAGATGCAAGCTTCTCGCAGGTGCAAAAATCAGGTTGGCCTTTTGCCGTAAGGCCCGAGAATTCGCCGCACTGGCATTTGCAAGAAGACATTTCGCCATAACCGTCGAAAACTATGGGCAACTTCCGCCGCCGAGTGTGGTATGGCGCGACAAAGGCCCGAAAGACGAGAAGCAATGCTGCACATTCTGCAAAAAACCGCGATCGCCGCCGGGCGCGCCATCCTCGACATCTACAACTCCGGTCCGGCGGTGACCTACAAGCCCGACTGTTCACCGGTGACGGACGCCGACGAATGTGCCGAGCGCATCATCCTGGCTGATCTCACGGCAGCTTTTCCGGAAATTCCTGTTGTGGCCGAAGAATCGGTCACGGCCGGCTCCATTCCCGACATCTCGGGCAAATCGTTCTTCCTCGTCGATCCGCTCGACGGCACCAAGGAATTCATCGGCCGCCACAACGACTTCACCGTCAACATCGCGCTCATCGAAAACGGCGCTCCGGTTGCCGGCGTCGTCTACGCGCCAGCACTCGGTATCCTCTACGCCGCGGCCGGCGGCAAGGCGTTGAAATCCGTCGTCTCCGAAACCTTTCAGGTCCAGCAGGAAACCGTCATCGGCTGCCGCAGTCGCGGCGATCGGCTGGTGGCGCTGGCGAGCCGTTCGCACAACAGCGCAGAGACCATCGCCTATCTCGCCGAACATGGGGTCACCGACCACGAGGCCGTCGGCTCCTCGCTCAAGTTCTGTTTGCTGGCCGAAGGGCTTGCCGACGTCTATCCGCGCTTCAGCCGTACGATGGAATGGGACACGGCCGCAGGCGATGCCATCCTGCGTGCGGCAGGCGGCGAGACGCTGACGATGGAAGGCACGCCGCTCACCTATGGCAAGCGCAACCAGAAAAGCGACAGCGATTTCGCCAATCCCTGGTTTGTTTCGCGCGGCAAGATCTGAGGCCGACACCGGCCCCAAGCGAGCCGCATCGCCCGCAGAATGCTACACAGGCACTGCCTCACCATCGCTCGGCGTCGCCTCTCCTTCGGCACTGCCGCTCTCGACCGGTGGCTTGATACGGAACCAGGCGAGATAAAGCGCCGGCAGGAACAGCAGCGTCAGCACCGTCCCGACGATGATGCCGCCCATCATCGCATAGGCCATCGGCCCCCAGAAGATTTCCCGCGCAATCGGGATCAGCCCGAGGCTCGCGGCCGCCGCCGTCAGCATGATCGGTCGCATGCGATGTTCGGTCGCCTCCCGCACCGCATCCCAGGCGGCCACCCCTTCCTTGCGCAGATCCTCGATCTGCACGACGAGGATGACCGAGTTGCGAATGAGGATACCGATCAGCGCCAGCACCCCAAGGATCGCGACGAAGCCGAGCGGTGCGCCGCTCGGAAGCAGCGCTGCGACGACGCCGATCAGCGCCAGCGGCGCCACGGCAAAGACCAGGAACAGGCGCGAGAAGCTCTGAAGCTGGATCATCAGGATCGTCGCCATGGTGAACAGCATCAGCGGCACGACGGCGGCGATCGGTGCCTGGCTCTTGGCGCTTTCCTCGATCGTGCCGCCGATCTCTATTCTGTAGCCGTCGGGAAGCCCAGCGGCGAACGCCGCCACGTCCTTTTCCAACTGCGCCGAAACCGTCGACGGTTGTGCAATGCCGTTGACCGCCGCCTTGACCGTGATCGTCGGCAGGCGCGACCGGCGCCAGACGACCGGCTGCTCCATCTCGTAGCGGAAGTTGGCGACCGCCGCCAAGGGCACGGAATTGCCGCTGGCGCCGGGAAGCTGGAGATCGCGCAACGTCTCTATCGATTGCCGCTCGGATTCGCGCGCCCGGCCGACGACGTCGATCAGGTAGATGTCGTCGCGGACCTGGGTGACGGTCGTGCCGCCGACGATGCCGTTGAGCGCCGTCGCGATATCCTGCGAGGTGACGCCGAGCTGGCGCGCCTTGTCCTGCAGGACATCGACCTTGATCATGCGCGCCGGCTCGCTCCAGTCATAGACGATCTCGCCGAGCAGCGGATTGCGTCCGAGGACAGTGCTGAGGTCGAGCGCATGTTTGCGCACCTGGTCGATATCCGGTCCGCTGACGCGATACTGGATCGGGCGTCCGACCGGCGGGCCGATATCGAGCAATTTCACATAGGCATCCGTTCCCGGGAAAGTCTGCTTGAGATAGGCCTGCAGATCGGCACGCACCTTGTCGCGCACGTCGAGCCCCTTGGTGACGATGATCATCTGCCCGAAGGACGGATGCGGCGGCTGCACGTCGAAGGACAGGACGAAACGCACGGCCCCCTCGCCGACATAGCTCGACCAGCGCAACACATCCTGGTTGCCGACGAGCTTCTCCTTCTCGAACTTCGCCATCTGCGCATTGGTTTCCTCGATCGAGGAATTCTGCGGCAGCGACCAGTCGACGATGATTTCAGGCCGGTCCGAGGACGGGAAGAACTGCTGCTGCACGAAGCCCATGCCGAAGACCGAGAGGCCGAAGACGGCGATCGTGGCGATGATCGTCGTCCAGCGCCAGTGCATGCAGAGGTCGAGCAGCTTGGAAAACAGCCGTCCGATCCGACCTTTTTCGCCGGCATGCTGTTTCATCGTCTTCGGCAGGATCGTGACGCCCAAAAGCGGCGCGAAAATCACCGCCACGATCCACGAGACCAGCAGCGAAATCGCGATGACGACGAACAGCGTGAAGGTGAATTCGCCGGCCGCGCTGTTGTTGAGGCCGATCGGAATGAAACCGGCAACGGTGACGAGTGTGCCCGTCAGCATCGGAAAGGCGGTCGAGGTATAGACGTAGGTCGCCGCCTTGCGCAGCGAATCGCCGACCTCAAGCCGTGCCACCATCATTTCCACCGCGATCATCGCATCGTCGACAAGCAGGCCGAGCGCGATGATCAGCGCGCCGAGCGAAACGCGCTGCAGCGAGATCCCCCAATAGGACATGAAGACGAAGGTGATCGCCAGCGTCAGCGGGATGGAGAGCGCCACGACAAAGCCGGCGCGCATGCCGAGGCTGACGAAGCTGACGGCAAGGACGATAATCACCGCTTCGAACAGTGCCTGCGTGAAGCCGGAGACGGCCTCTTCGACCACAAGCGGCTGGTCGGACACGAGGTGAATGTCGACGCCGACCGGCAGCCTCTCTTCCAGGAGCTCGATCTTCTCCTCCACTGCCTTGCCGAAATCGAGCAGGTTCGAGCCCTGCTTCATGCCGATCGCCAGCCCGATCGCCGGTTTGCCCTCGAAGCGGAACAGGGCAGACGGCGGGTCGACATAGCCGCGGCTGATCGTGGCAATGTCGCTCAGGCGGAAGAAGCGGTCGTTGACCTGCAGGTTGACCGATTGGATGCTCTCTTCCGATGAAAACTGGCCGCCGACACGGATGCTGACGCGTTCGCCTTCGGTCTGGATGACGCCCGATGGCGATACGGCGTTCTGTGCCTGCAGCGTCTCGACCACCTGCTGCTGGTTGATGCCGAGTGCGGCGAGCTGGCGCGGCGAAAACTCGAGATAGATCACCTCATCCTGCGCGCCGATCAGATCGACCTTGCCGATATCAGGCACCGTCAGGATATCGCGGCGCGCATCCTCGACATAGTCGCGCAGCTGCCGCTGGGTGAGACCGTCGCCGGTGAAGGCGTAGATATTGCCGAAAACATCGCCGAAGCGGTCGTTGAAGGCGGGGCCGACGACGCCCGAAGGGAACTCCCCGCGAATGTCGTTGATCATGTTGCGAACCGTCACCCAGGTCGCCGCCACATTGCGCGCTTTCGTCTCCGGTTTCAGGTTGACGAAGACCAGCGTCTGGCCTGGCGTCGTCATGCTCTTGGTGTAGTCGAGCGATTCCAGCTCCTCGAGCTTGCGCTCGATGCGCTCGGTGACCTGAAGCGTCGTTTCCTCGACCGAAGCGCCCGGCCAGGCGGCCGAGATCGTCATCGTCTTGATGGTGAAGGACGGATCCTCCTCACGACCGAGCTCCACATAGGAGGTGATGCCGAGCACGACGAAGACGATCATGAAGTACCAGACCATGGAGCTGTGATCGAGCGCCCAGTCCGAAAGGTTGAACTTCTTCATGAACGCGCTCCGCCGGAAATCTTCACTTTCTGGCCTTCCTCAAGGCTGTGCGCGCCCGCCGTGACGACACGCTCCCCCGGGTTGAGGCCGGCGGTTACTGACCGGTTGCCGCCGACATCGGCACCGACTTCGACCTCGCGTGCCGCGACATCGCCGCCCTGTTCGTCGACGATCCAGACGAAGTTCTTGCCCTCCCTCTCGAACACGGCGGTTGAAGGAACGAGCATGAGTTCATGCTCGGCGCCCTGGCGCGTCGCTGTTATGGTTGTTCCCAACCTGAATCCCACCGGCGGATTGTCGAGCGCGATCTTCACGCGTCGCGTCCGGGTAACCGGGTCGGCCGCCGGCGCAATCTCGCGTACCGTGCCATTGACCCGCAGATCCGGATTGATCTGCAATGAGACTGAAAACGGCGTGCCGATCGGAAACAGCGCGATGCCGTCGGGTATGTCGACTACTGCATCGCGCTCACCGGGTCTGGCGACGGTCACGACCATCTCGCCTGCCGACACCACCTGGCCGACCTCGGCCCCGGTCGCCGTGACGATGCCGTCGAAATTGGACTTCAGCTTGGTATAGGAGAGCTGCTCCTCGGACTTCGAGAGCCCCGCCGTCGCCCGTATGAGGGATGCCTGTGCCGCCTCGCGGGCTTGCTGGGCGCTGTCGACCGTGGCTTGCGATTCCGTATCTGTTTTTAGAAGGGCGGTCAGTCGCTCCTCGGCCGCGGTCGCATTGGCAAGCGTCGCCTCGGCACTCGCCAGATCGGCCTTGGCTGACCGCAGGGCCAGTTCGAAAGCGGTGGGATCGAGCGCGGCAAGCTCGGCGCCGGCAACCACCTCATCCCCGACCGTAACATCGCGGGCGACCAGCCGACCGATCACCCGGAAGCCAAGCTCCGTCTGCACCTTCGGCTGTACCGTTCCGGCAAAGCTCGCAGCCGCGTCGACACGTTTGCTGACAACCATCGACAGCACCGGTCGAACGACGTCGCTCGCCCGCTCCTCTTCCTTCTGGCATCCGACCAGCAGCAGCGCAGCGACCGGCACGACCAGCCGGGTAAATGTCGACCAGCTCATTTCGCCTGCTCCTCTGCCACCGCATGCACCGCCAGGCCCGGGCGCAGGAACTTAGCCCCCTCAGCCACGACCTTGTCGCCGACCGAAAGCCCGGAAGCGACCAGCACCCGGCCGCTCTCATAGGTCTTCACCTCGATCGGCTTGAGGCTGACCGTGCTGTCCCTGGGGTCGACGATCCAGACCGCCGGCTTGCCGTCCACGGCGGTCAGCGCCGTCCACGGCAGCGCGATGACCTTCGCGGGTTCGAAGCGGGCGACACCGATCACCGACGAGCCGAGCGTCATGCGATCCGGCGTCTGTTGCATTGCCAGCTTCACCCGCACCGTACCGGCCTTGTCGTCGATGGTAGGCGAGATCTCGCTCACGCGCGCGATCGCCGTAACCGAGGGGTCGCTGACCAGCGCGAGCATCACGTCCTGGCTCGCCGGCTTCATGAACAACAGGCCCTCGTGAACATTGAAGATGGCGTCACGCGGCCCGTCCTTGGCAACGGAGAACATGGTTTGCGCCGCCTGCACCACCTGCCCCACTTCGGCATGTCGCACCGTCACGATGCCGGCGGCGCTCGAACGCAACTCGGTATAGGAAAGGGCCGTGCGGGCCGCGCCGAGTTCTGCCTTGGCGGCATCGAGCGCACTTGCAGCGGTGCGTTCGGCGGTCTCCGCCTGAACGAGATCCCGCCGCGTCGTAAAGCCTTGCGTCATCAGAGTGTTTTGCCGGGTCAACGTCGCCGAAACCTGCCGCAACTGCGCTTCTGCGGCCTTCACCGCCGCCTCGGACGCCTGAACATCGGCTTCCTGTTCGCGCGGATCGACCTTTGCCAGCAGCTCGCCTTCATCGACATGGGCGCCGACATCGGCAAACCACTGCGTCACCTGACCGCTGACGCGAAAGGCAAGGTTCGCCTGCACATGCGCCACGACTTCGCCGGTCAAGGTGACAGTCTGCTGGTAGTCGGTGAGTTGTGCTTCGACGATCCGGACGGTCGTTTCCGGCCTGGCGGCCTCTGCTTCCTGCTTCTGGCACGAAGCCAGGAAGACGGTGGAGGCGAGCATGACGCCCCAACCACATTGCCGCACCCTGCATGTGAATTGCTGCATACGCTCCACCCGGCTCCGGCATTGATCGGGGCATTTTTCTATTGCCCTCAATACGCAAGATGCACACCGCGTTCATCGCGAGGATGCCAATAAAGTCGCATACTTGGCCGTCGTCTGGAAGTCCCGCAATAGCAAACGGCGCTGCGACCGATGGTGGCAGCGCCGCTCGACACACGCGATGAAGAACGGCAAGGCGACGGCGTTAAGCGCCTTCCCGCCGGGTGGCTGTGGCAATCAGGTTCCCGATCGAGTTCTCGTTGAACGGTTTGTCGATCCTCGGTATGCCGCGCAGATGCGCCGGGAAGATCTCCGCGTCGCCATAACCGCTGGTAAAGCCGAAACACAGGCCGCGGGCGAGGATCGCATCTGCGACGGCAAAGCTGGTTTCATCCTCGAGATTGACATCGAGCAGGATGAAATCGAACGACTGGGCGGCGATCAGCTTCATCGCCTGATCGGCGTTGGTGGCGATCTGGACGTCGCTGATACCCATTGATTTCAGGATTTCTTCGGCATCCATCGCGATGATGAAATTGTCCTCCAGAACGAGCACAGTTCTGACCGACGGTGGAATCTCGATCGTTGGCATTCCGTCCACCTTTCGCGAGAACCATGCTCCGGCCGCAGAAGTGACCACCGCATTCAACACCGATGTATAGCCCCCGCGAACCCACCCGGCATTTAAAAAAGACATGTCGGGCATCGCTTGCGATTTTGTCTCATCTCCACCCGGGCATGCGAAGGAACAAGGTGCGCGCCGGGGCGTTCAGTGGACCCCTGGGCACTGGCCCCGGCAAAGCTCGGCGAGGCCAATCAGTTCGCGCCGACCAGCGCCTCCGTCAACCATACCACCGCCGCCGAGATGGTCGCAGACCTGATCGCCAGATCGCTGACGAACTCCCGTTCGGTTCGGTGCAACGCGGATCGCCAACAGTTCCCCCTCTCTCCGTCATGCTCGGGCTTGACCCGAGCATCCAGCGCCCTCAAGCCATTGCGCCATGGGACAGGGCTGGATCCTCGGGTCAGGCCCGAGGATGACGACCGAGCGGTCGGGCGGCGAAAACAGCTTTGCCATCATCCTCGCTTCTCGCGCCTTACTCCCGCCGACGACGTGTCAGATGAGCGGTCGCTTGCTCTCGCTGAAACCTTCCCAGCCGGCGATTGCCAGCAGGCCGTCGATATCGCGAACGTTGCAGCCCTTGTCCGCCCAGCGGATCATGCCGCGCTCGGCCAGCTTCTTCAGCGTCTTGTTGGTATGGACGATCGAAAGCCCGAGCGTATCGGCCACGTGCTGCTGGGTGATCGGGATCGCGACACGGCTGCCCTTGAAGAGGTCGAGCGCCTTGGCACGTTGATAGAGAAAGGCGATGAGATAGGCGGCCCGCTCCAGCGCCGACCGGCGGCCGATGCTCAAGAGGTTCTCGTCGAGGATGCGCTCTTCGCGCGCGGCGATCCAGGTCAGGTCATAGGCGAGATCGGGATAGCTGCTGTACAGCCGATTGAGCTTGCCGCGTTCGAAGACGCAGAGCGTGACGGGAGAGAGCGCCTCGATCGAGTGCTGCATCTCCCCCATCAAGCTGCCCTGCAGCCCGACAAGATCGCCGGGCATGATGTAATTGAGGATCTGCCGCCGCCCGTCGTCGAGCATCTTGTAGCGAAAGCCCCAGCCGGTCAGCACGGTGAAGAGATGAGCGCTGTGCGCGCCTTCCACCAGGATCGTCGCCCCGCTGTCGACCGCGAGTTCTCCGGTCTTGAACTCCGAGACGAAGGCAAGCTCGTCCGAGGTAAATGCCCGGAAATGATCGAGCTTGCGCAAGGGACAGCTTTCGCATGGGATGCGTTTGTCGTTGCGGGTTGCCGTTCCGGCCATCAATCCATCCGATACATGTTGCGGCAGGCCGCTTTGGCTACCATGGTCCTGATCGGAACTAGCGTGCACGGCCAGGGCGGCAAGGTTTGCCGGGCCGAAAACGGATAGATTTCAGGCGCTTCATGGCTCGCTACTGTGAGCGGTGATGATGGACAGCCGTCGCCTCGCGCCCTATCTCTTGCATTCGATCCTGCCCGCTGGAGCCTCCGCCATGTCTCATCCCGCCTTTGCCCCCGATCACCTTGCCGTCGTCACCGGTGCCGCTTCCGGCATCGGCCTTGCCGCCGCCCGCCGCTTCGCGCGGCTCGGCATGCGTGTCGTGCTCGCCGATCTTAGGGGTGAGCGCCTGACGCGGGCCGCAGCGGAGGTCGCGGAGCTTTCGCCGCATGGGACGGGCTACGTTGCAGCCATCCCGACGGACGTCTCTCGCCTGGAGAACATCGAGGCGCTGAAGCGCGCCGTCCGGGAGCGTTTCGGGCCTGTCCATGTGCTGATGAACAACGCCGGCATTCAGCCAGGCAGCGCAATGTTTGGCCCACAGGCAAACTGGGAGACTGTGCTCGACGTCAATCTCTGGGGCGTCATCAACGGCTCGCGTGTTTTCGCGCCGCACATGACCGCCCATGGGCAGCCGGGTATCATCATCAACACCGGCTCGAAGCAGGGCATAACCACACCGCCCGGCGACCCCGCCTACAATGTCTCCAAGGCCGGCGTGAAAGCGTTCACCGAGGCGCTGGAACACGAGTTGCGCAACATCGCCGGCGGACAAGTCCACGCCCATCTGCTGATCCCCGGCTTCGTCTACACGTCGCTCACGGCAAATGGCCGCACGGAAAAGCCCGAGGGCGCCTGGACACCGGATCAGACCATCGACTTCATGATGGAAAGCCTTGAGCGCGGCGACTTCTATATCCTCTGCCCCGACAACGACGTGGCCCGGTTGACCGACGAGAAACGCATTCTGTGGGCCGCCGGCGACATCGTCGAGAACCGGCCGCCGCTGTCGCGCTGGCATCCGGATTACAGCGATGCCTTCAAGGCCTTCCTCGCCAAGGACCGGAGCTGACTTTCCGCCCACGTTGACACAGCGTTCGCCGGCGTGGTTCTGGCGCGGGTGACCCGCTTGTGGTTTGTGAGGGCATGATATCGGGAGACGAAAAATGACGAGCGGCATCCACCACATCACGCTGATCGCCCGCAAGGTGCAGGCAAATGTCGACTTTTACGTCGGTTTCCTCGGCCTGCGCCTGGTGAAGAGAACCGGCGGCTACGAGGATGCCACCCAGCTTCATCTCTTCTATGGCGACGCCGAAGGCACGCCCGGTTCGCTCGTGACATTCCTGATGTGGGAAGACGGCGCGCCCGGTCGTGTCGGCCACGGCCAGCCGAGCGAGATCGCCTTTGCCATCGCGCCGGAAAGCATCGGCTTCTGGCTGACGCGGGCGCTCCAGTACAACATCAAGATCTCCGGTCCGGCACAGGAGTTCGGCGAGCCGGTGCTGCGGCTCAAGGACCCCGACGGCGTCATCGTCAAGCTAGTGGGCACCGACGCGGTGCCGGCGGCAGCGCCATGGAGCACACGCGACATTCCCGAGGCGGATGCGATCCGGCGCCTGCGCGGCGCCACGATCCTGACCGAGCAGCCGGCCGAATCCGCCCGTTTTCTCGCGGAACATTTCGGCTATAGCGAAACCGGCGCTACCGATACGATCCGCCGCTTCACCTCCCAATCGGGCGACATCATCGACGTGCGCGATGCCACCGGTTTCTGGACCTCGGCACCCGGCACCGGCACGATCGACCACATCGCCTTTCGCGCACCGGACAAGGACACCGTTCTGAAAGTCCGCGACGACCTCCAGCGCGATGCCGTCGTCATCAACGCCCATGATCGCAAATACTTCTTTTCGCTTTATGTCCGCGAACCCGGTGGCTCGCTCTATGAGTTTGCAACCGACAAGCCCGGCTTCACCATCGACGAGCCCAAGGAGACGCTCGGCACGCAGTTGTTCATCCCCGCCCATTTTGCCGACCGGACCGCGGAAACGCTCGTCAGCCTGCCGCAGTTCGCCCTGCCGGGCGAGCCGCGCCTGACGGAACGGGACCTACCCTTCGTTCACCGCTTCTATCATCCTGATACGCTCGACGAGCGCACCTTCGTGCTCCTGCACGGCAGCGGCGGCAACGAGACGCAACTCCTGCATCTTGGCCATCAAGTGGACCGCCAGGCAACGCTGCTCGGTGTTCGCGGCCGCTCCACCGAAGAAGGCTCGCCGCGCTGGTTCCGGCGCTACTCCTCCACCACCTTCGACCAGAAAGACGCTCGCGCCGAGGCCGATGCCTTTGCCGCCTTTCTCGAGGGCGCGCGCGACGGCTACGGCATCGATCTCGCGAAGGCCGTGTTCATCGGTTATTCCAATGGCGCGAACCTGCTGGTCGCATTGATGACGCTGCATCCGGGGCTGATCCGGCACGTGGTGCTGATGCGCTCGATGGTCGTGCTCGACGATATGCCGACGCCGGATCTCACTGGCACGGATATTCTGCTGCTGACCGGCCGCAGCGACAGCTACGGTGAATTTGCTCCGCGCCTGAAAGCCGAGCTCACGAAGACTGGCGCCAAGCTCACGGCAATTGATCTCGACATGGGCCACGAAATCGGTGCGCCCGATATCGCTGCCATCCAGCAATGGCTGGAAGAAAAAGGCGCATGAGGGATTACAGGCTGCTGGCGGTTCCGGTGCTACGGTCGCGGCCGACCCACGCTCTCCGTCATGCTCGGGCTTGACCCGAGCATCCACCGCCTCAAGGCTTTGAGCCAAGTTGCACCGACGGTCGCGCGCGGATGGATCCTCGGGTCAAGCCCGAGGATGACAAAATTCGGTCTTTGGTCCTTTCGCCAGTTCGGGGAGCCCAAACAAGTGTCCCCTCAGGACTGAAGCCCTTAATTGCTGCTTTGCGCCGCGGCAAAATCGGCGAAAGCCTTGACGAAGGCGCGCAGACGGTCGCCCGCGTCAGTGTCCGTCAGCACCCCATCCTGATCGAACAGGGTTTCCGCACGCGGCAGCATCAGCCGCTTGCCCGACCAGAGTTCCGCCCCCAGCGTGCGCATCACCGGAAGCCAGGCGTTCTGGCTGAGGATCGTGCCGAAATTGCCCGGCGACGCGCCCGCCAGCGCAAAGTGCCGGCCACGAAACACCTTGGCGATATCGGCCGATGGCCTGCTCAGCCAATCGATCGCGTTCTTGAAAACCCCCGGCATCGAATTGTTGTATTCGGGCGTGAACAGGATCACGCCGTCGGCCGCGATGATCTTCTGCTTCAACGCCGTGACGGCCTGAGGGATACCGTCCCTAGCTTCGACATCGCCGTCATAGAGCGGAATGCCGTGCAGCGTCGCGGTTTCGAATTCGACACCATCGGGCGCGCCGGCAGCGGCAGCCTTCATCAGGCCGGTGTTGAACGACGCCTGCCTGAGGCTGCCTGAAATGCCGAGGAGTTTCACCATGATCGGACCCTTTGTTGCTCATTGCCGCCATCATGGGTCGACGCGGCGGTAAAGCCAATGGGATCAGAGGGATATAAAGCGGAAAAAGCCGGGGACGAGCCCCGGCTTTCTGTTTTCGATCGTTATTCCAGCGGCTTCAGCCGTGCCTCGATCTGCGCGCGCTTCGGCTCCAGGAACGGCGGCAGCGACAGGCTTTCGCCCAGCGTCTCCATCGGTTCGTCGACGGCAAAGCCCGGTCCGTCGGTGGCGATCTCGAACAACACGCCGTTCGGCTCGCGGAAATAGAGCGAACGGAAATAGTACCGCTCGACCTCACCGCTCGACGGCAGGCGGAAGCCCTGCAGGCGCTCCGTCCACGCCGTCAGCGCATCCGTATCCGGCGCCCGGAAGGCGACATGATGCACGGCGCCGGCCCCCTGGCGGGCGATCGGCAGGCCCGGCTGAACGGCGACATGCAGCTCGGCGGCCGGACCACCCTCGCCCATCGAGAACACATGCACCTGGCCCTCGCCATCCGGCGACGGATAGCGTCTTGCTTCGGTCATGTTCATCACCTGCGTCAGCACCAGCTCGGTGTTGGTGATGTCAGGCACGCTGATGGTGATCGGACCGAGGCCCCTGATCTGGTGCTCAGCCGGCACCGAACTCTTTTCCCAGGGATGCGAGGGCGAAAGTCCGCCATCGTCGATCAGCCGGAAACGCTGGCCTTCGCCGTCCTCGAAGTCGAGCGAGGTACGGCCGTCGATTTCGCTGACGTCGCCGGCGGTCACTTTCATCTCGTCGAGGCGGCCCTTCCACCAGCGAACGCTATCGGCACTGCCGACGCGCAGGCCGGTGCGCGAGATGCTGTGCGTGCCGCGACCTTCGCGCCCGACCGGCCAGTCGAAGAAGGTCAGGTCCGTACCCGGCGTCGCTTTGCCGTCGGCATAAAAGAGGTGATAGGCGGTGGTGTCGTCCTGGTTGACGGTTTTCTTGACCAGGCGCAACCCGAGAACCTTGGTGTAGAAGCGCAGGTTCTCCGGCGCGTTCGCGGTGATCGCCGTCAGATGATGAATACCCGTCAGTTGCAAACTCATGATTGCCTCCAATGTGTGGCTTTTCCGTTGAGCACAATATGGGTCGGCGCCGCGATTACGAAAGTAGACAATGAAGAACGGAATGTTCTTCTGGAGTGAACGATCTTCGCCCGTTCTCAGGCTTTCAAGTCACCCAGATAGGTGTTCTCCAATCGCGAGATCGCGAAGCTCGCCGGATTGATGTCGGCGAAAATCAGCGTTTCGTGGCCGGAGTCACCCTTTGCAAGCACCTGCCCATCCGGCGATGCGATGCGCGACAGGCCGGCAAAGGAGAACAGCGGGTCGGAGCCGCAATGGTTGATATAAGCGACGAAGACCTGGTTCTCGAAGGCACGCGTCGGGATCATGTGATCGGTGATGAAGGTGCCCGACCATCCGGCCGGCAGCGCCGTCGGCACCAGCACGGCTTCGGCACCTGCCAATGCCAGCCTGCGCACATTCTCCGGAAACTCGACGTCGTAGCAGATCAGCATGCCGCAGGTGACGCCGCGATGGACGAACAGCCGCGTCGACGGTTTCTCGGCCGTAAACAGCGCGCGCTCGTAGTCGCCGTAGAGATGTGATTTCCGGTAAACAGTCGGCGTTGCGCCGCCATCGACATAGACGGCACTGTTATAGATGTCGTTGCCGTCCCGCTCAGCGAAACCGGCGATCAGCGCGATGCCGCTCTCTCGCGATATCTGCGCCAAGCGCTGCACGATCGGCCCGTCCGCCGGCTCGGCCAGATCGCGGATCGCGTCTCCCGCGCCGTAACCGGTCAGGCCGAGTTCTGGCGTCATCAACAGCGTTGCCTCTTTCGAAGCCGCCTCCTTCGCCGCTCGCGCAAGGCGGTGGAGATTGGCGGCGACGTCGCCGCAGGTCGATTGCATCTGGAGAGCGGCGAGTTTCATCATTTTCCGTCCGACGACATGGCGCCCAGCAGCTTCGGCAGGTCGCCGAAGCGGGCGACGAGCCCGAAGATCACGGCCGCCGTGGTGACAAACAGGACCGTCACCGACGCCATGGTCGGCGTGTAGCCGTAGCGAAGCGCGTTGAAGATCTTGATCGGCAGCGTTTCCATGGTGAAGCCGACGGTCATGTAGGCAACGATATATTCGTTGAGCGACAGCACGAAGGCGAACGCATAGCCGGAGACGATATAGGGCAGGATCAGCGGCAAGACGATGGTGCGGAAGATCGTGCGTTCATCGGCCCCCATGGTCGCGGCCGCCTCGACCAGCGATCGGTCGATCGAGGTGAAGCCGAGCGACAGGGTCACCAGCGGCAGCGTCACGAAGAAGATCGCGTGACTGACGACCGCCGTCCAGGGCTGGCCATAGAAGCCGACCGTCGCCCAGAAGGTGAGCAGACCGAGGGCGGTGATGACGGGCGGCAGCGTGAAGGGCGCGACGCCGAGCAGCTGGAAGATATTGGCCCAGGGCGCGATCCGCCGCCAGAGGAACCAGGCAAGCGGCAGCGCGATCGCAACCGCGAGCGCTGCCGACAGCAACGCCAGTGTGACGGAAGCGAAAAGCGCGCTGCGCCATTCGGGATTAAAAAAGATCTCGCCATACCAGGATAGCGAAAAGCCTTGCGGCGGGAAGGCGAGCGTCTGCTTGGCGTTAACTGAGACGCCGGCAACAACGATCAAGGGCAGCGACAGGAACAGGCCGATGAGGAAGAAATAGGCCTTGCGGAAGATCGAGGTCATGCCGCTTCTCCCTTGCGTCCGGCGATCACGGTCAGCGCCACGAGCCCGAGCGTGACCAGCACCAGGAACACCGCCATCGCCGCGGCGAACGGCATGTTCGACTGGTAGATTGCCTGGTCGGTGATCAGCACCGACAGCGTCCAATGCTGCGGCCGGCCGAGCAGCTGCGGCAGCAGGTAGGAGCCGAGCGCGAAGATGAAGACCATGATCAGCGTGGCGGTGATGGTGTTTCTGAGCGCCGGCACGACGACGGTGAAGAAGGCTTTCAGCGGCGACGCGCCAAGGGTTCGGGCTGCCTCCGTCAGGGTCGGGTCGAGCCGCACAAGCGCCGGGAAGAGCACGAGCACGGTATAGGGGAAAGCTTGATAGACCATGCCGGTCAGCACCGCACCGAAGCTCGGGGTCAGCGCCTTCGCCTCGCTCATGATGCCGAGCGCCACCAGAATATTGGTGATGCCGGCCGTGCGCGAAAACAGCGTCGACCAGGCAAAGCCGATGATGACTTCCGACAGCGACAGGATCGATAAGAGCGCCACCAGCCAGACCACCTGCACCTTTCGCGCCATGCGGGTCAGCATGTAGGTAAAGGGCAGCGCCAGCACGACGCAGCAGATCGCCACGGTGATCGCGAGCAACAGCGAAAAGCCGAGCACGCCGCCGAAGAAGGCGGAAAGGAAGCGCGCATAATTGTCGAAGACGAAGGCCGGCGTATAGAAGCCGCCCTGCTGGCGCTGGAAGAAGCTGACGGCGATCATGGTGCCGAAGGGCACGACGAAGAAGATGGTCAGCATCGCCGCGGGAAAGAGGAGCGGCGCGTAATCGCCAAGGGTCTGGGGTGGTTCGCGTCTCATTTCTTCAAGACCACGCAAACGTCAGGGGTGAGCGCGATGCCGACCTCCTGGCCGACGGTGACGTCTGGCCGGGCGCGCGGCGTCGAGACCGCGACGATCTGCCGGCCGGCAATGTCGACGAAGGTTTCGATCGTGCCGCCGAGATCGCGCACGAAGGTAACCTTGCCGGTGAGCGCGCCGGCACCAGGCGCGGTCAGGTGAACGTCCTCGGGACGAACCGACAGCGTTCCCTTGGACGCGCCAGCCGGCAGGGCAAGACCGGCGATCGGCTGTCCCAGCACCTCGACGCGCCCAGTGCTGTCGGCCTGCACTTCGAGAAGATTGGTCTGGCCGATGAAGTCGGCGACGAAGCTGTCGGCCGGCCGGCGGTAGATCTCGATCGGCGACGCCGCCTGGCGGATCTCGCCGCCATTCATGACGACGACCGTATCGGCCATGGTCATCGCTTCGCGCTGGTCGTGGGTGACGACGATGGTGGTGATGCCGAGCTTCTGCTGCAGCTGGCGCAGCTCCACCTGCATTGCCTCGCGCAGCTTGGCGTCGAGCGCAGAGAGCGGCTCATCGAGAAGGAAAAGCTTGGGCGAGATCGCAAGGGCCCGGGCAATCGCGACACGCTGGCGCTGGCCGCCGGAAAGTTTGGCAACGGGCCTGTCGGCATAGCCGGTGAGATGGATCATCGACAGCAGTTCATCGACCCGCTTCTTCTGGTCCTCCTTCGCCGCGCCGCGGATGCGCAAGGGATAGGCGATGTTCTCGCCGACGGTCAGATGTGGGAAAAGCGCCAGCGACTGAAACACCATGCCGAGATTGCGCTTGTGCGTCGGCACATGGGTGATGTCATCGCCGTCGAGCCGGATCGCCCCGCCGGTCGGCAGGTCAAGGCCGGCGATCATGCGCAGGAGCGTGGTCTTGCCGCAACCGGACGGGCCGAGCATGCAGACGAACGTCCCGTGCGGCACGTTGAGGTCGACATTGTTGACGGCTCTGAAGGATCCGAATTCCTTGACGACGTTTTGAAGGGCAAGTCCGGACATTATCTCTCCGCGGAATGGGCCCCTCCCGTTTGCGGGAGGGGTTGCAAGGGGAGACGAAGACCATGGCCTCCCCTTCGTTTAAGCTCCGGCCCGCCCCATGGATGGTGGCGGGCCAACCTCTCGTCATCAGCCGACGATCAACTCGGTCCACTTCTGGTTCAGCCAATCCGACTTGCTCTGGTAGAGGTCGTAGCGCGGCACGATCGGCTCGATATCCGACGAGACGGCTGCGAACTCCTTGTCCGTCAGGTCCGTGACTTCGCGCTTGACGGTCGGTGACGTGCCGACCTTGCGCGACAGTGTCGCCTGGATCGAAGGCTGGCACATGTAGTCGATGAAGATATGCGCTTCTTCGGACTTCTGCGAGGCGCGCGACAGCGCCCAGCAACCGGAATCCTGGATGCCGCCTTCCTTCGGGAAGGTCGAGCGCACCGGATTGCCGTCGGCGGCGGCAAGGCCCGTCACGTCATGATAGTACTGGCCCATCGGGATTTCGCCCGACTTCAGCGACTGCTCGAACTGCGCCTCGTCGCGGTACCAGAGCCGGACGTTCGGCTTCACCTCGGCGAGCTTTTCGAAGGCCTTGAGAAGGCCCTCTTCGGTATCGAGCGCATTGGTGCCGCCGAGGAACGTCTTGGCCGTCACTTCGAGCAGGAAGGAGTTGGAGACCAGTGCCAGCAGGCCCAGCTTGTCGGCATTTGCCGGATCCCAGAAGGCAGACCAGGAGGTCGGTGCTTCCTTGTAGACGTCCGTGTTGGTCACCAGCGTGATGTACCAGGAAACGGCCCCGATGCCGGCAATGCGGCCATCCGGATATTTGTTGACGAAGCGGTCGAGCAGGTTCGAGCTGTTCTTGATCTTCGCCATGTCGATCGGCGTCCAGAGATCGGTCGACTGACCTTTCAGCATCGCCACCTGCGACATCATCGAAACGTCGGCAGGCGCCTGGCCGGCGCGAGCGGCCTGCTCGAGCTGAACGAGCCAGGCTTCGCCGGTCGGCTCGGCGATCGATTCGACGGCGATACCCGTCGCCTTGGTGAATTCGGGGAAGATGTTTTTGTCGAACGAGGTTTTGAAATAGCCGCCGTAAACGCCGACCTTCAGCGACTTGTCCTGGGCGCGCAGCACCGAAGGCATGGCCAGCATCGAAGCGCCGGCTAGGCCAGCGCCGAGCAGCGTGCGGCGCTTGATGGAAGTGGTGATCATCATCTGTCTCCTTTGTTTCGGCGGTGATCCGCCTTGTTCCCTGTTCTCTTTGATTTCTTGCACATTTTCGGTCTCAGTGCGCGGGCATTTTGCGCTCCAGCATCCGTGCATATTGCGTCAGTGGATAACACAACACGAAGAAGATCACCGCGACCAGCCCATAGACCGTGAAAGGTTCGAAGGTTGCATTATTGATCGCATTCGCGGTTCTGAGAAGCTCCTCGAAGCCGATGATCGACGTCAGCGCCGTGCTCTTGATGAGCTGGACGAGAAAGCCGACGGCCGGCGGCCGGGTGATCGCGAACGCCTGCGGCAGGATCACCAGGCGCAGCTCCTGCAGGCGGTGCAGCCCGAGGCTGGCGCCGGCATCCCATTGACCGAGTGGCAGCGCTTCGACGCCACCACGCCAGATCTCGGCGAGATAGGCGCTGGCATAGAACGTCAGCCCCAGTGCCGCGGCAGTCCACGGCTCGATGCGAAAGCCGAGCATCGGCAGGCCGAAGAACATCAGGAACAATTGCATCAGCAGCGGCGTGCCCTGAAACAGCGCGATGTAGCCCGAGCCGAAACGGCGCAGCCACTTCTGTTTCGATATGCGGGCGAACAGGATCAGGAGGCCGACGGTGGCCCCGCCGGCAAAGGCGACGATGGACAGAAGCAGCGTCCAGCGGGTGGCAAACACCAGGTTGCGCAGGATGTCCCATAAGGTGAATTCGATCATGACACGCCCGCTCCGAGCATTCGCCGGCCGCCGGCGACGAACAGGCGGCGGATCGCCATCGACAGGCCGAGATAGATCAGTGTGACGACGAAATAGGTTTCGAAGGAACGGAAGGTCCGCGCCTGCAGCAGGTCCGCCTCATGGGCAAGCTCCCGCACCGCGATCTGCGACACGACGGCCGATTCCAGCATCATGATGATCACCTGGCTGATCAGCGCCGGAAAGATAACCTTCAGCGCCTGCGGCAGGATGATCTTGACGAACACCTGCCTCGGCCTCAGCCCAAGCGCAAACGCCGCCTCGCCCTGGCCCTTCGGCACGGCATCGAGGCCGGCACCGACGATCTCCGTCGTATAGGCCGCCATGTTGAGCGTCATCGCCAGGATCGCGGCAACGATCGGATCGAGCCGGATGCCGATACTCGGCAGACCGAAGAAGATGAAAAACAACTGCACCAGAAACGGCGTGTTGCGGATCACTTCGACATAGACGGCAACCGCCTTGCGCAAGACGCCGTAGCGACTGCGGCGGGCGGCGGCAAACAGAATACTGATCAGGATGCCAAGCACCGTGGTGCAGGCGATCAGGAAGAGCGTCATCGCGGCGCCATGGACGATCGCGCCCGCGGCGTCCCGAAGCCACCCGAAATCGAGGCTGTAACCCATCGTCGCAACCTTTCCCCGAAAGGCCCACGGAGACGCAAGTCCCCGTGGGCGTCAAGTGCTGATTAGTCCTTGAGGTTTTCGGGGTTGAGCGGCGTCTTCAGCCAGGCCTCGGAGCTGGCGTTCAGCTTGCCGTCGGCCAGCATCTTGGCAACCGCTTCGTTGACGGCCGTCTTCAGGGCTTCCTCGTTCTTGTTGAGACCGATATGCGACGGCGAGGTCAAGAGCTGGAACTTCTGTTCCGGCTTCAGCGCTTCCTGGCGGGCAAGCACCTGCGCGCCAACGTCGTTGCCGACGACCATCAACTGGGTCTGGCCGGAGATGAACGCCTGGATCACGGCATTGTAGTTGTCGAAGCGCTGGATTTCGGCCGTCGACGGCGCCGCCTCGGTCAGTGAGGTATCTTCCAGCGTGCCGCGGTTGACGGCAATCGTCTTGTCCGCAAGGTCGTCCTTGCCGGCGACCTTAAGTTCGGCCGGACCGATGACGGCGATGTAGTAAGGCGCGTAGGCCGCAGCGAAGTCGATCACTTCGGCGCGTTCCTTGGAGAAGCCGACGCTCATCAGGATGTCGACACGCTTGTCGTTGAGATAGGGAATTCGGTTCTGGCCGGTGACGCTGACCAGGTTGAGCTTGACGCCGAGACCGTCGGCGATCTGCTGAGCAACGTCGATGTCATAACCCTTGATGCTCATGTCGGCACTGGCCGAAGAGAAGGGCGGAAAGTCCGAGAAGATGCCGACATTGATCTGCCCGGCCGACTTGATGTCGGCGAGCGCGTCGGCGCGCGCGATACCGGTTGCCGCGCCCAGCATCAGAGCGGCGGCGAATGCTGCTTTCATCGTCTTGTGAAGTGTCATTGTCGTTCCCCTGTCCGGAAGCATTGTTGGTTGTGGCATTTGCTGGTCGGCCGCCGCTTCCAGTCCGGCAGCCGACAATCTTTTTCTCAGGCGTCAGGCGGACTTGCCTGTAACGGCCGGGCTGAACACCATGAGGCTGAGGATCTCGAACAGAACCTGGGCGCCGGCATGTGCCGTGTTGGTCGTCGCGTCATATTGCGGCGCGACCTCGACGACGTCGCCGCCAACAAGGTTGACGCCCTTGAAGCCGCGGATCAGTTCCAGCACTTCGCGGGTGGTGAGGCCGCCGACCTCGGGCGTGCCGGTGCCCGGCGCAAAGCTCGGGTCGAGGCTGTCGATGTCGAAGGTGAGATAGGTCGGGCCGTCGCCGACGATCTTCTTGGCCTTCTCGATGATCGCGGGAATGCCGAGACCGGTGACTTCCTCCGCATGGATGACGGTCATGCCGGACTCGTAGGAGAACTCCCAGAGATATTCGGCCGAGCCGCGGATGCCGATCTGCACGACGCGGGTCGGATCGAGCACGCCGTCGAGCACCGCGTTGCGGAACGGGCCGCCATGGTGGAACTTGGTCAGGTCGTAGGCGCCGCCGGTGTCACAATGCGCATCGATATGGATCAGGCCGACCGGCTGCTTCTTGCCGACGGCCTTGAGGATCGGATGGGTAATCGAATGGTCGCCGCCGACCGACAGCGGAATAACGCCGGCATCGACGATCTGGTTGATGCGCTTTTCGATGTCCTCATGGCTGAGTTCCAGCCGGTAGCGGCTCTGGAACGGCACGTCGCCGATGTCGGCAACACGCAGTTCGTGAACCGGCGCGCAACCGAGCACGTGGTTGTAGGGGCCGATGCGCTCGATCGAACGCAGCGCCCGCGGCCCGAAACGCGAACCCGGACGGTTGGTGACGCCGAGATCCATCGGAATGCCGACGATCGCGACCTGCAGATTGCCGAAGTCCGGCTCGTCGGCATCGACAGCCATGTGCGGCGCGGTCAGGAAGGTCGGGATGCCGGAATAGGGCGCAAGGCGCGTGCCGCTCTTGGTGAAGATCTTGTCGGCGACGCGGCGGAAGGTCGGGTCGAACAGCTCGCCGCCATGGCTCTCGCCGTATTTCGCCTTGAGTTCGCCAAGCTTCTTTTCGTCCCAGGCCATCCCTACAAACCTCCGTCATGTCAGCCGGGGAATGCGCACAAAGGCGCCACAGATCAGCATCTGCGGATGGGGCCGGTTCTCTCCGGCGCTATCATGTTCCCCAGGCTTTTTGCCCTTGTTGAGGACCATTAGGTGACAAATCCTCTGGAAAATCAATTGACATTGTTATAGCGTTTCGTGTGAGAAAAATTCACATGACAACAACCCGCCGGAACCCACCTTCTTGTCCAGCCGCCTGCCGCCCCTGAACCCCTTGCGCGCCTTCGAGGCGACGGCGCGCCGTGGCTCCGTGTCGGCCGCCGCGCGCGAGCTCAACGTCACGCATGGCGCCATTAGCCACCAGATCCGGGCGCTCGAACTGTCGATCAACGCCACGCTGTTCGAGCGCGGCGGCAAGCGACTGAAACTGACGCCGCAGGGCGCGTTGCTGCTGCCGGCCGTCACCCACGCCTTCGCCGAGATCGCCGCGGCAACTGCCGCAATGACGCGCCCGACGACCAGCGGCGAACTGCGCATCACCTGTGTCCCCGCCCTGCTCTCCTTCTGGCTGATCCCGCGTCTGCATCTGTTCACCGAGCAGTTTCCCGACGTGCGCCTGACACTGATCGCCTCCAACGACGACGCCTATCTCGATGCGTCCGATGTCGACGTCTGCGTGATCTATGGCGACGGCAACTGGCCGGGCTGCTGGTCAAAGCTCTGGAGCCGGCTGGAACTGTTCCCGGTGGTCAGCCCGACATTGCTGAACATGCGGCCGTTGCGCTCCGTGCGCGACCTGCGCGACCATGTGATGCTGCATGGCGACGACGGCCGCGAATGGAACACGTGGCTGGCGGCAGCCGATGCCAGCGATCTGCAGCGCGGCCGCCAGCATTTCATGAGCGACGCGCGGCTTTCGACCGAAGCGGCGCTGCACAATCAGGGTGTCGCGCTCGGCGACACCATCACCGCCGGCAGCCTGATCGCCCGCGGCGAACTGATCGCGCCTTTCGACCTGACGGTTCCGGCCAACGATGCTTTTTACGTCGCCTGCCGCAACGAGGTGCTGGCCGCCCCGATCGTGCGCATCTTCATCGACTGGATGTTCTCGGCACTGGAAAACGACCCTATGCCGGAACTGCAGACTTCGGCGCGCACGATTATTCGCAGCCGAGCCTCGAAATCCGAGCCGACAGACCGTAAATCGGTGAAGGACGGCTTTCAGCCGGTTTCAGCCCCGGCCCGTGGCCGGCGGCTGGAACGCCCACAGAAACGCAAGAACAAAGCCTGAGACATAGGAACACCCGCCATGCCGCATTTCAATCCGCTCGTCGAAAAGCTCTCGCCGCCGCCCGTGCCGTCGGTGCTTGCCTGGGCGAAAAGCTATGATGGCTCCCGCGGGCCGCTGATCGACCTGTCGCAGGCAGTGCCCGGATATCCGGCACACCCGGACATGCTGGCATGGCTCGGCGAAGCGGCGGCGTCGACTGCCTATACCGGCTATGGCGCAATCGAAGGCGAAGCGGTGCTGCGCGAGGCCTATGCCGCGCATGTGGCAGATCTCTACGGTGCCGCGATCACGGCCGACAACATCCACATCACTTCGGGCTGTAACCAGGCGTTCATTTGTACCGCGATGGCGATCGCGGCGGCCGGCGATACGATCCTGATGACCAACCCCTACTACTTCAACCAGCAAACGACGCTGGCCATGCTCGGCATCAATGTCGAACTGGTGCCCTGCGATGCCGGTGCCGGTTTCCTGCCGGAGGTGGACGCGATCGCCGCAACGCTGCGGCCGGGCATTCGCGCCCTCGCCCTCGTTTCGCCGAACAATCCGACCGGTGCGATCTATCCGCCCGAGCTTCTGTCGCGCATTCACGACGTCTGCCGTGCCAACGGCACCTGGCTCATCCTCGACGAAACCTACCGCGACTTCCTGCCTGACGCCGCCACGGCGCCGCACGGATTGCTGCAGGCGGAAGCATGGCAGGACAGCTTCGTCGGCCTCTACAGCTTCTCCAAATCCTTCTGCATTCCGGGCCATCGCCTCGGCGCGATCACGGCCGGGCCCGCGCTCGTCGAGCAGGTCACCAAGATCATGGACAACCTGCAGATCTGCGCACCTCGCTCGGCGCAGGCCGCGGTCGCCAAGGCCATCCCGGCGCTTACCGATTGGCGCCTTGGCAATCGCGCCGAAATCGCCGCCCGTGCCGATGCGCTGCGCGATGTCATGAGCCGGCTGCCGCAATGGAAACTGCAGGCGATCGGTGCCTACTTCGCCTATATCCGGCATCCGTTCCCGGATATCGATTCGCAGTTCGTCGCCGAGAAACTGGCAAAACTCGCCGGCGTCGTCTGCCTGCCGGGCGACTATTTCGGCGAGGGTCAGGAAAATTACCTACGCTTTGCCTTTGCCAATGCCGATGCGGACACGATCCGCCAATTGGAAGAGCGGCTCGCCGGCTTCAACCTGCCCGGTCTTTAATAGGGTCTAACCCCGACGGGCGATCAGGATGCCGACGAGCACGATCGCCCCGCCGATCGCCTGCATCAGCCCGACCGGCTCCGAAAGCAGCATCCAGGCGAGGATCGCGGCGACCACCGGCTGCAGCAACAGCGTCAGCGACGAAAACGCTGGCGGCAGGTAGGCAAGCGCATAGGTGATCGCCACCTGCCCGCCCGCATGGCTGACGAAAGCCAGACCGAACAGCATCGACCAGCCGAAGAGCGTCGGCGGCAACAATGTCGGCTCGGACAAGAGCACGATCGGCAGCATGCAGATGGCCGCCGATGCCGTGCTCCAGACCATGATCCGGATGGTGCTGAACAGGCTGCGCAGCCGGCCGATCGCCAGGATGTAACCGGCATAGAACATCGCAGCGACAACGGCGACGCCATCGCCCAGCAGATTGCCGTCGCCAAGCGCCATCGGTCCGCCCTTGAGGACGATCACGCCCGCGACTGCCGTCGCCAATCCGAGGGCGAACACCGCGCTGATGCGCGTGCGGAAAAGCAGCCAGCTCGCGAGCGTCACGAAAACAGGGGCAAGGTTGGCAAGCAGCGTGGCATTGGCAACTGACGTCTTGGTCAGGGCATAGTGCCAGGCGGCAAGATCGATCGCGAGGAAGACACCGGGCAGCACCAACAGCGCATATTCCGAGAGCCGCTCGGGCCGCCGATCCGACGCAGGCGCTTCGCGAAACCAGGACCAGGCGAGAAGCGGGATCAGCGCCAGCGCCACGCGCCAGAAGGCCGTCGCCATCGGCCCGACCTCGGACAGCCGCACGAAGATCGGCGAGCCGCCGATCGCAGCACCGCCGATCAGGAGAGCGGCCATGGCAAGACGGTTATGGGAAGAGGCGGTGGCGGGGGCTGAGGGCACGGCAATGTCCGGCTGTCTGCTGGCGGGCGCGGACGATCATGGCGCCCGCGACAAGGCAGCTAGCAGAAGACCGAAGCCGGCGACAGTCGCAATAAATCGCCCGATGCAACAAAGACGGCCGCCATGCGCAAACACGGCGGCCGCCAGATCTATTGCGCCTTACCAGCGCTATGCTTCGTCTCGTCAGGCGGCGTCCGGAATGTGCACCGTCTTGACCTCGAGGAAATCCTCGAGCCCGAACATGCCGCCTTCACGACCGTTGCCGGACTGCTTGTAGCCGCCGAACGGGCTGCCATAACGATGCGGACCACCGTTGATGTGCATCATGCCGGCGCGCAGGCGCGACGCCACCCGCTCGGCCCGCTTGGGGTCGCCGGTCTGCACATAGGCGGCAAGGCCGTAATTGGTGTCGTTGGCAATCGCGATCGCTTCCTCCTCGGTATCGAAGGGGATGATCGTCAGCACCGGTCCGAACACTTCCTCGCGGGCGATGCGCATGGTGTTGTTGACGTCGGCAAAGATGGTCGGCTTGACGAAATAGCCGGTTTCGAAGCCCTCCGGCTTGCCGGCGCCGCCAACGACAAGACGCGCGCCTTCGGCAATCCCTGCCTCGATCAGCGCCTGCACACGGCCGAACTGGACGTCGCTGACCAGTGGGCCGATGTGGCTGCCCTCTTTCGTGGGATCGCCAACCTCGGCCTCACTGCCGACGCGGCCGGCGATCTCGACGACCTTGTCGTAGACGCTGCGCTCGACCAGCATGCGGGTCGGCGCATCGCAGGACTGGCCGGAATTGTTGAAGCATTCGAGCACGCTTCCGGTTACGCGGTCTTCGAGGTCGGCATCGGCAAAGACGATGTTCGGCGACTTGCCGCCAAGTTCCAGCGTCACGCGCTTGACCGTTTCGGCCGCATCCTTGCTGACGGCGATACCGGCGCGCGTCGAACCGGTAAACGACATCATGTCGATATCCCGGTGCTGGGACAGCGCTGCGCCCGCATTGATGCCATCGCCATTGACGAGGTTGAAGGCACCGGCAGGGAAACCGGCCTCATCGATCATCTCGGCATAAAGCATGGCATTCAGCGGCGTGAACTCGCTCGGCTTCAGCACGCAGGTCGAGCCGGTGGCAAGTGCGGGAACGACCTTGAGCGCGATCTGGTTGACCGGCCAGTTCCAGGGCGTGATCAGGCCGCAGACGCCGATCGGCTCGCGCAGGATCACGTCGCCGTTCGGCAGCGTGTCGCGCGTCTTCAGCCGCTTCAGCGCATCGATGAAACCCTGCAGATGGCCGACGCCGACATCCGCCTGCTGCTCGCGCGTCATCGTCGTCGGCGCGCCGAGCTCCATGGTGATGGTCGCGACCATCTCATCGTAGCGGCGCTTGTAGATTGCCAGCAGCTTTTCCAAGAGCGCCAGACGCTCGTCCACGCTGGTGCGGCTATAGGTCACGAAGGCCTTCTTCGCAGCGGCAACGGCGCGATCGATGTCCGCGGCGGTGCCCATCGAGATCACCGCAATCGGCTTCTCGGTCGCCGGGTTCAGCACGTCCAGATCGTTCGGCGCGATCGGGTCGACCCATTGGCCATCGATATAAAACTTCCTCTTGTCGAGCATATGCTCCTCCTTCCCGTCAGATTGTCTTTTCTTTCTCCGCGAGCCAGTCCTTGATGAGTGCGCGATAGCGCTCGCCTGAAAAGCTCGGAAAATGTCCGCCGTGAACGATACGCGCCGGAATGCGCAGCAACCGTTCCATCGACGCCAGATAGTCGTCGGCATTGGCGTGGTAGGTATCTTCGATCAACGGCCCGTCGTAGAGGATGTCGCCGGAAAAGAGCACGCCGGTCTTCTCCTCCCAAAGAGCGATGCCGCCGGGCGAATGGCCGGGCGTATGGATCACCTCGAAGCGGCGATCGCCGAGATCGATATGGTCGCCATCGGCAAGGATGATGGTCGCCGGCGCGGCCTTCACCGCGTAGGTGGTCGAGGCATAGGGCTCGGGCGGCAGCGCGTCGAAGATCTCGTCGGCGACATAGGGATCGGCGAGCGTGTTAGCACGAGTCGGATGCGCCAGCAGTTCGGCCTCCGCCGCATGCACTGCCCGGCAATCGAATTCGTGATGGCAGCCGATATGGTCGAAATGCGTATGGCTGGCGACGGCGGTCAGTTTGCGCTCGGTGACCAGCGGCACCCACGCGCGCAAGGACACGACCCCCATGCCGCTATCGACCAGCATGTCGCGGTCGCGCCCGCGCACGTGCCACATGTTGCAGCGGTAGAACTCCTGGATGAAGGGTTCGCAGATATAGGTGACATCGTCGTCGAGACGTCTCACCGCATACCAGTCTTTCGGAGCTATTCGCCGCATTTTGCTACAGGGTTCCGCTTGCCGCCGGCAAGGCTACGACGTCGGCGGCCCGCACCGCAAGGGGGACGATCTCGCCGTCGCGCACGTCGGCAGATTGCGGCAGGTGCGCCACCAGCGCATCGCCGTCAGTCGCGCAAGGCTGGAGATGGCAACGGTAATGGGTGCCGAAGAACGCACTGCCGGCGACCCGCGCCTCGCCGAGTGTGAACATCGGACCATCCGATTTGTCGGCGCCGCGAAAATGCTCCGGCCGGATGGTGAGCGTGATTGCATCGCCGGCCTTCGGCGCTCTCGCGGTGAAGTTGGCGGCAGGAAGCGCCAGGTTGCCGAGCGAGGTTTCGACCTCAGCCGACGATGCGTCGGCGGTCCGCACGCGACCGGAGACGAAATTGACCTCGCCCATGAAGCTCGCCGAAAACAGCGACCGCGGCCGCATGTAGATCTGCGACGGCGGACCGAAATCCTCGATCCGGCCCTGGTTCATGACGACGATCCGGTCGGCGATCGCCATCGCCTCCTCCTGGTCGTGGGTCACATGCACGAAGGTGGTGCCGACCCGCTTCTGGATCGCCTTCAGTTCGTCCTGCATCTGGCGGCGAAGCTTCAGGTCCAGGGCGCCGAGCGGTTCGTCGAGCAACAGCACTTCGAGGTCGACGGCCAGCGCGCGGGCAAGAGCCACGCGCTGGCGCTGGCCGCCGGAGAGTTCGTGCGGCCGCTTGCCGGCGGACGCCTTGAGGCCGACAAGATCGAGAAACCCGAGCGCCTTTTCGTCCCGCTCGGCCTTGCCAAGACCGCGCATCCGGAGCCCGAAGCCGACATTGTCGACAAGCCGCATATGCGGGAACAGCGCGTAGTCCTGAAACATCGTCGTGGTCGGGCGTTTCGCGGGTGTCACGAAGGTCATGTCGCGATCGCCGATCACGACCCGTCCGGAGCTTGGCGACAGGAAACCGCCGAGGATGGAGAGAAGCGTGGTCTTGCCGCAGCCCGAGGGCCCAAGCAGCACGATGAACTCCCCTGCCCGGATGTCGAGCGAAACCCTGTCCAGCGCCGTGAAGTGGCCGAAGGTCTTGCTGACGTTTTCGATCGAGACGGGAGCGGTCATTGTTTCTTCGTCCTTCCGAACAGGGAAAACTCCAGGATCAGCAGCAGCGCCACCGAGGCGAGAAAGACCAGCGAACCGATGGCGTTGGTCTTGGGATTAAGGCCGGAGCGCAGCATGCTCCAGATCTCGACGGGCAAGGTCACGTCGAAGCGCGACAGCAGGAAAGCGATGATGAACTCGTCCCAGCTGAAGGTCACCGACAGAAAGAAGGCGGCGAGAATCGAGGGCATCAGCATCGGCGCGGTCACCAGCGCCATCACCTTGAAATCATTGGCACCCAGGTCGCGCGCCGCTCGCTCGATATTGATCTGGTGATCGCCCATCGAGGCATAAATGATCGCGAAGCAGAGCGGCAGGTTGATCACAACGTGACCGATGCCGACTGTCAAAAGCGACAGCGGCATATGCAGCGCGTTGAGCAGCGCCAGCAGCCCGAGCGCGATGATGAGATAGCTGACCGTCATCGGCGCGATCAGCAGGCCCCTTTGCAAGGCCGAGCCCGGCAGCTTGTAGCGCGCCAACGAATAGGCGGCGAGAAAGCCGAGCACACAGGAGACCACGGACGAGCAGATGGCGACCAGCATTGAATTGCCGAGCGCTGCCATAAGCTTGCGGTCGACGAAAACAGCCTCGTACCACTGAGTGGAAAAGCCGTTGAACGGTGGCACCGGCAGGCGCCCGTCCTGGAAGGAGAACAGCACGAGTACCGCGACCGGAAGGAAGATGAAGGCATAGACGATGGCGAGGTAGGCCCAGGACACGCCACTGACGAAAACTCTGCGCAGCATCAGGCCCTCTCGATCTTCAGCCAACGGGCGCACAGCACATAGGCGACGGTGACCGCCAGCATGAGAATGATCGACAGCGCCGCTGCCATCGGAAAATCGGCGCGCCGGCCGAGCTGCAGCATGATGATCTGCGGCAGAACCAGCTCGTTGTTGCCGCCGAGGATCTGCGGCGTGACGTAATCGCCGATGCAGAGCACGAAGGTGAGAAATGCGCCGGTCATGATGCCGGGCAAGGTCAGCGGCAGGACCACATGCCAGAACGTCTGGAAGGCGTTGGCGCCAAGATCGGCGGCCGCGCGCCGATAGTTCGGCGAGAGCTGGATCAGGTTGGAGTAAATGGTCAGCGTCAAAAGCATCACGAAAAAATGCACGAAGCCGATCACCGTCGCCGTTCGTGTACTGGCGATCTCCAGCGGCTCGGCGATCAGCCCCAGACCCGTCAGCATCTGGTTGATAACGCCGTTCTTCGACAGCACGAGCAGCCAGGAATAGGAGCGGACGACATAGGAGGTCCAGAACGGCAGGATTGCCAGGATCAGCGCCATGCGCTGAAACCGCTTCGGCACGCGCTCGGCAATGATCCAGGCGAGCGGATAGGCGAGTAGCACCGAAAGCACCGTGACGATGACCGTGATTTCCAGCGAATTGACCAGACCCTGCAACAGAGCGCTCTCGGAGAAGAAGCGCAGATAGTTGTCGAGATTCCAGACGCGGACGATCTCCCGCCCTTCGCGCTTCCAGAGGCTCATCGCCGCCATGAACAGGAAAGGAACGACGAAGAAGGCGAGCGTCCACAAAAGTGCAGGCGCGGCAAAGCCCCAGGCTTTCCGGCGGTCGGCATCTTCGAGAGTTGTCGCAGTCATGAAAGCTCCAGATTTGCGCGCCCACCACGACAAGGATGGTGGGCGCAGTTCAACGTCCCGCCTGGCGGCGGGGCGGCGATCGGGCTGCCCGCGCGGGGCGTTACTGCTGCAGCATTTCCGTCCAGGCATCCTGGAACTGCTGATCCAGTTCGGTGGACGGGATCGGATAGAGCTGCGTCTTCTTCAGGTATTCGGCCTGTTCGTTGAAGCGCAGTGCCGCCTTCTGCTGGTCGGTCAGATGCTCACCAGCCTTGCTGTTTGCCGGCATCGCCCAGTAGCAGGAGGATGTTGCAAGCCGCGCCTGGCCTTCGGGGCTGACGATGTACTGCACGAATTTCAGCGCCAGATCCTGCTTGGACGAATCCTTCATCACGCCGATCGACTGCGCCCAGCGCACCGCCCCCTGCTCCGGAATCGTCCAGTCGAGATTGGGTTTGTCGGCCGAAAGCACCGCGGTGATCCACTCGCCGCCGCCGACCAGAATATCGACCTCGCCCGTTGCCAGCGCCGTCTGCGAGGACACGACGTCGCTGACCTGCTTCGACATGGCGCGCATCGCCGCCAGCTTTTCCTTGATCGCCGGCATGTCCGCCTCGGTCAGTTCGGCGGTCTTTTTGCCAAGCCCAAGTCCGACAAGCCCGATCATCGGCAGGTAGTAGTCGTAGAGCGCGATGCGCCCCTTGTACTTGTCCGACCAGATCACCGAGAGATCCTGCATGTCCTTCGGATCGACCTTGGATTTGTCGTAGGAGATGGTGTTGTAGCCGAACTTTTCCGTGACGGCATAGGTCTTGCCGTCCTTGGTGTTGTTGGCCTCCATCCGCACCTCGGGGAAGATGTCTGATGTCGGCAGGGCATCGGCCGGCATTTCGGCGAGCAGATCGAGATCGATGGCGCGGTGCACGTCGACGCCGTCGATAACCAGCACGTCCCAATCGCCCGGACGGGACTGGTCGAGGATCGAGAGCGCGGCACCGGTGCCTTCATAGACCTTCAGGTTGACCTTGACGTCGTTGGCCTTCTCGAACGGCTCGACCAGGGCCGGATCCGTGTGGTCGCACCAGACGAGCGCGTTGAGTTCTTCGGTGGCAAAAGCCGGTGCCGGTGCCGAGACCAGCGAAGTGGCGACGATCGCGCTTGCGGCGACCGAGGAGAAGAATCGGCGCTGGTGCGCGCCGTCACGAACTGACTGCATCATGCTGTTGCCCTCTTGTTCTGACGCTCGTTTCGGCGTCTTCAAAAAAAGATTGAATGAATTCATTTTTTAAGTCAATCTCAATTTTGAAGGCATTCAGAATTCAAGGAAACGCATATGACAGGTCTGCGCGCACGGCAGAAAGCCGACCGGAACAGACGTATCCTGGACGCCGCGGCGGTTCTGTTTCGCGAGGTCGGCTACGACAGCGCCCGCATCGAGGACATCGCCGAACGGGCCGAAGTTTCGGTCGGGGCCTTCTACAATTACTATGAAAACAAGGGCGACATCCTGGTCGCCACCGTCTCCATGGAAGTGGAGGAAGTTCTCGCCGCCGGGCGCACGATCGTCGACAATCCCCCCTCCTCCGTCGAAGGCGCGCTGGAGGCCTTGATCGGCCAGTACTATGATCACTCGCTCGTCTATCTCAGCAAAGAGATGTGGCGGACCGCCATGGCAATTTCGATCCAGCAGCCGGAAAGCCCTTTCAGCAAGCGCTATACCGAGCTTGATCGCCGCCTGTGCGGCCAGGTCTCGACGCTCATTCAGAAGCTGCAGTTGAAAGGTGTTGTGGCGCCGGGCATCGATTCCGAGGCCGCAGGCGAAATGTTCTTCAACAACCTCAATATGATGTTCATCGAATTCGCCAAGCACGAGGCGATGCCGCTCGACGAGCTCAAGGCACGCGTCAGCCGGCAGAACCGACCGCTCGCAACGCTGATTGCGGCGCCATAATTCAACCCGGACAATGAAGAGAATCTTGATGCAAGACTCCGAACACACGGTGCTCGCCGCCGCCGATCGGCTTGTCGCGGCCTTTGCCCGCCATGACCGTACAGCCTATTTCTCAGCCTTCGCGCCCAATGCCACGTTCATCTTCCACAATCTCGATCGGCCCTTGCGCAGCCGGGCCGAATATGAGGCGGAATGGGCGCTATGGGAGACGCGCGACAGCTTCCGGGTCCGCGCCTGCCAGTCCAGCGACCGGCACGTGCAAGTGATGGGTAACGTTGCCGTATTCACGCACGGCGTTCGAACCGAGGTTGAAATCGGTGGCGAGCCGCTGACGTCGGAAGAGCGGGAAACGATCGTATTTGAGCGGGATGGGACGGGCGGCTGGCTGGCGGTCCACGAGCACCTGTCGCGCGCCGGTTAGCGGCCCTAAAGTTCGTCTTAGAGCGCGCCGATGACGACCGCGGCAATGAAACAGAACGCGGCGACGAAGGCGATCGCGTGCGGAAACAGGATGATGGGCGAGCGGCGCGGCGGGGCTGCCACGTAAAACGCATATCGGGACTGGATTGTCGGCTTCGCAGCGTTCATCGCGTCTCTCCGTCGTTCGGGCCGGAAACAGGCCGGCAATAGCCATGTTCTCCGATATTCTCGATTGAGTTTATAGATATTATTTTCTGCATTCCACCCCGAAAGTAAAAAATCGGTCCGCCAAGTGGCGCCGTCAGTGCCGATTGCGGTCGCGCTCCTGCACGTGCCTCGACCAGTTTTCGCTGAACCATGGCGTCAGCAATGACACATTGGCATCGCGGTGCGAGCGGGTCAGCCCGCCATCCGCCTCGACGCAGGTCCAAACCGTAAACGCCGTCAGCTCGTGTTTTCCAAAGGTCTGGATGAGCGGAATGTCAGCGGCATCGCGACCACGGGCAACGGCGATGCGCCCCGCCCGGCGCGCATTGTTCTTGGCGTCGAACGTGTACCAGCGATCGCCGAGAAAAACCTCGAACCAGGCATTGAAATCCATCGGCGCCATCCTTTGCTCGGTTTCGAGGTCGGCCATGTAGCCGTTGACGTAGCGCGCCGGCATGTTCATGCACCGGCAAAGCGCGATGGCGAGATGCGCATAGTCCCGGCTGACGCCAAGGCGATCCTCATGGGCCTCGAGCGCGGTCCGCATCGCCTGGGCATAGCCGTAGCTGAACACCAGGCGTTCATGCACATAGTCGCAGATCGCCTGCACGCGCGGCCAGCCGGGCGCCGCCTCCCCGAAAAGCCTCCAGGCAAGTGCGCCCAGCCGATCGGTTTCGCAGTAGCGGCTGGCGGCCAGATAGGGCAGCGTGTTCGGTGGCAGCCTCTCGACGGGGACTGCCTGCGCCAGCGGATCGGAAACATCAGGCCTGCCGTCGTCTTCGATGACGGCATCATAGGTCAGCTTGAAATCCCCTTCCGGCGCGATCATGCGCAGGCATGCGTTGCCGTGGGGGTCAACAACCTCCTCCATCTTGACGATCGGCGAGGTCACGGGGCCGCGCTCGCGCCGGATGTCGCGGCGTTTCTCGGCAATGACGGAAAGGTAAGTCATCATCGGCGTCGGCTGGGGGCAGCGAATGCCGATCTCATAGCCAAAGCGTACAAACATCTCCGACCTCCCTCGTTCGGCAGGAATGTTTCGCAAACTCTTTTGTTCCCGAGAACGACGGTGAAAAGACCTTACCGTCGCCGATTGCAGACTAACGCAAAAGCTGAAACGCTCGGCGGCTTCGATCGGGTTCGAAATGGAGGGGACCACGGAGCGCAACGAGGCGCCCTACCGCACCATTCAGTCGCACCGGAACGACAACGCTGGCCGGCATTCCAGCCCTTCTTCCTACCGGATGGATTTTATGCCCGAATGCGGGAGGCGACAACCGCATTCGGCGAACCATCCTCGGCCGCCAAGGACGCGGCGCCGCAATATCGCAACGCACCACCGGGTTCCCCGGCTTTCAAGTGCGTCACGTGATTGTGCAGAAAGGAAGTCCGGGTGCTGCGTGTGCGCCTTCGAGCGACGGAAAACGACCTCCGCCGCCTCTTTGTTCCAGTCACATGAAAAATCTGAAGGTGAGTTTACCAGCCAACAGCATCCTTGAAGGAATACCACCAGGAGCCAATCGTCGAGTACTGGGCGCGGAACATCCGTCCGCCCGGGAACGGATACCAGGGCAGTTTCTCGAACATGTCGAAGCGTGTCGCATCGCCGTCGATCGCCTCGGCAAGCGTGCGTCCGAAGAGGTGGGATCCCGTCACGCCATGGCCGCTATAGCCGTGCGCGAAATAGGTGTTCGCACCGATGCGGCCCATCTGCGGCACACGGGTGAAGGAGAGCGCGAAGTTGCCGCTCCAGGCATAGTCGATCTTCACGCCCTTGAGCCTCGGGAAGACTTTTTCCAGATTGGGCTTGAGCTTGGCCACGACGTCGGCCGGATCGGTGCCGCCATAGACGGTGCCGCCGCCGAAGATCATGCGCTTGTCGGCCGATAGCCTGAAATAATCGAGGATGTAGCGCACGTCCTCGACGCACATGTCGCTTGGAATGAGCGAATGGGCCAGTTCCTCGCCGAGCGGCTCCGTAGTGATCATCTGGGTGGAAACCGGCATGACGCGCGAGACGAGCTTCGGCACGGCTTCGCCGAGATAGGCGTTGCCACAGAGAACGACGATCCGCGCAGACACTTCGCCGTCGGCGGTATAGACCGTGGGCCTTGCCGCCTCATGGTCAACCCGCGTGACCGGCGACTGTTCGTAGATCGTGCCGCCCAGGCTTTCCAAGGCGCGCGCTTCACCGAGCACCAGATTGAGCGGATGCATGTGGCCGCCCGTCGTATCCAGCATACCGCCGCAATAGGCATCTGAATTCACCAGCTTTCTGAGCGCATCGCGGTCGAGAAGCTGATGGTCGTCCATGCCGTATTTTCGCCAGAGCGTCTGCTTGGCTTCGAGTTCCTTCATATGCGCCGGCGTATAGGCGGCATAGATATTGCCCGGCTTCAGGTCGCAGTCGATCTGATACTGGCTGACGAGACGGCGGATGATCCTGCCGCCCTCCTGCACCAGCCCGCCGACGAAGCTTGCGGCATCCTCGCCGTAGCGGCGCTGGATGGTCGCAAGGCTGGCGTTCAGACCGTTGACGACCTGGCCGCCATTGCGGCCCGATGCGCCCCAACCGACCTGCGCGCCCTCGATGACGACGACCTTGTAGCCTTTCTCGGCGAGGTGGATTGCCGTCGACAGGCCGGAATAGCCCGCGCCGACGACGCAGATATCGGTCTCGACGCGGCCCTTCAGCGAAACCGGCGTGCGGATGATGTTGCGGGAGGCGGCGTAGTAGCTCGTGGGATAGCTGCCGTCGCCGGCATAGGATTTGTGGTTTGTCGTCATCATACGATTTCCAGATAGGCGCTGAACTCATAGTCCGTGACCTGCTCGGCAAAACCGGCGATCTCCTGCCGCTTGCAGGCGATCAGCATCGAGCGCAGCACGGGGTCGAAGATTTCGGCGGCAATCGGTCCTGCCTCGAAGGCATCGACCGCCTGCCCCCAATCGGCGGGAATTTTGGGCAGTTTCTCCGCCGCATAGGCCCGGCCGGTCACCGGCGCCGAGGGTTTCCATTTGTTACGGATGCCGACGAGTGCTGCGCCAAGGATCGCGGCGATGACCAGATAAGGATTGGCGTCCGCGCCGGCGACCCGGTGTTCGATGCGCCGCGCCACCGGATTGCCGCCGGGGATGCGGATCGCCGATGTCCGGTTCTCATAGCCCCAGCACACCGCCGTCGGTGCATGCGTATCCGGCCGCAACCGACGATAGGAATTGAAATGCGGTGCAAACAGCAGCGTCGTTTCCGGCATGCCGCGCAACAGCCCCGCAACGGCGTTCTTGAGGACCGCCGAGCCTTCGTCGCTGCCGTCGTTGAAGACGTTGTTGCCGTCGGCATCGAGCAGGCTGAAGTGAATGTGCATGCCGTTGCCCGAGCGTGTTCCGTAGGGCTTGGCCATGAAGGTCGCCGCCAGCCCATGCTTGCGGGCGACCCCCTTGACGATGCGCTTGAAGAAGATCGCGTCGTCGGCCGCCTTTAAGGGGTCGTCGGTGTGCAGGAGGTTGATCTCGAATTGACCGATGCCGTTCTCGGCGATCGCCGCATCCGCCGGCACGTTCTGGCGGGCACATTCCTTGTAGACGTCGGAGAAGAACTCGCCGAAATCGTCGAGTTCGTCGATCGACAGGATCGCGTCGGAATCGAGCCGCTTGCCGGTATAGGGCGAGATCGGCGGCACAGCGCTGTCGGGCTCCGGATCGATCAGGTAGAATTCCATTTCGGTCGCGACCACGGGGCGCAAGCCCAGTTCTTCGTATTCGCGCACGATCGCCGCCAGTGCCTGGCGCGGATCGGCAAGGAACGGCTTGCCGTCCTCGAGCAGCAGCCACAGCGGCACCAGAGCGCTCGGCCGCGAGGTCCAGTTGACCGGCAGGGCGCCGCGCCCGGTGACGGCGCAGATGCCGTCCCTGTCGCCGCTCGCAAACACCTGCTCGCTGTTGATGATGTCCTCGCCCCAGACGTCGACACCGACGATCGACAGCGGCATGCGGATGCCGCCGCCAAGCACCTTGGACGCCTGCTCCACCGGTACGCGCTTGCCGCGCATGATGCCGTTCAGGTCGCAGACCACGGCCTGGATGCTTTCGATAGGGCCATTCTGCTCCAGCCAGGCCTTGAAGGCGCTCGGGTCTTCCGCGTCGAGGGACATATCGCAAATCTCATTTTGTGATCACATTATCAGAAAGTTGACATAATTCAGAAGTTGGAGTCAACCTCGACTGATGCTATCAGCCCGCAAACGCCCGCGCGGCAGAAGGAAACCGCTGATTTGAAGACCCCGCCCCTGCCTCTTCTCGACCGGCCCGAAGGCATGACGACACACGACTACGCCTTTGCCAGGCTTCGCCAGGCGATCATGGTCGGCAGTTTTCGCCCGGGCACCTCGGTGACGATCCGAGGGCTTGCCGAGGCGCTGGAAAGCAGCCCGACGCCGGTGCGCGAAGCCTTGCGGCAACTGACCTCCATCGGTGCCCTGCAGTTCCTCGAAAACCGCCGCATCGTCGTGCCGCGCATCACGCCGGCCCGCTTCGAAGAGCTGATAGCACTTCGCATCGCGCTCGAGAGCCATGCCGCCCGCCGCGCCGTCGCCCATCTCTCCGAGCGGCAGATCGAACGCATCGTCGCGATCGACGACAGCATCGAAGACGAAATCCGCCGCGGCGACCAGGCGGCGGCGCTGATCGCCAATCAGGCCTTCCACCGCACGATCTACACCGCCAACCCTGACCAGATCGTCATGCCGCTGATCGAAAGCGTCTGGCTGCAGCTGGGTCCGATCCTCGGTATCGCCATGGAGCACGTCACCGAACTCTATGTTGTCGACCGGCATCGCGAGGCGATCGAAGCCCTGCGCCGCCGCGACGAGGATGCCGTTGCCGATGCCATTGCAGCCGACATTCGCGAGGGCATCGGCGGCTTCGACCAGCAGGCCGTCGCGCGCCTCCTGAAGCTCGCAGCCTGACGCGTAAGCTTCGCCGCGCTCGTGAAATTTTAGTGTGACTAAAATTTCCATTGACAAGCCGCGATCACCGCACCAAAGTTCAGAAAATACAAGCGCATAGCCCTGAAATCCTTGGCGATTTCCAGGCGCGTCTGCTTGCACCCACACAGGAGATCTTCCCCTGGGGGAAGATGTGGGATCAGAGGGGATTTCGCAGTGGATTCGCAGTCTCAGCCAGACGGTGCGGCATCGGAGCTTCCCCCGCTCGGGGATCGGCTGCGCGCGCGGCGCAAGGCCTTGAAGCTGACGCTCAAGGAAGTTGCGGATCGGGCCGATTTTTCCGTGGGCTTCATCTCCCAGATCGAGCGTGGCATCACCGTGCCGTCGCTGACCTCGCTGGTCGCGGTCTGCCGGGTGCTGAAGGTTGAGGTCGGGACGTTCCTCAACTCGCCCAGGGTGGCCACGCCGTTTACCCGCCATGACCAACGCCGCGCCTATGCGCTTGCCGGTTCGCTCGACAACAACATCTCCTACGAACGCCTGTCCGCTTCCTTTCCCGGCAGCGTTCTGCGCAGCACCGTGGTGCACACACCGCCCGGTCACCGCAGCGAGGCCATGACCCATGAGGGCGAAGAGATGTTCTTCATTCTTCAGGGCGCGCTGACGATCGAGATTGACGGTGAAGAGACCGTGCTGGAAACGGGCGATTCCGCACACTTCCTGTCGGGCCTGACCCACCTCACCTGGAACCACACCAGCGAACCGACGGTCATCCTGCACACCTGCACGATGGATGTCTTCGGCGACGCGCAGGCAACCGAAACACCGGAAGGCACCTTTGCGGTAACCCGCGCCGAGGACCGTCGCAGTGCCGCGGCCAGCCCGGGCAAGGGCACCGGATAGACCCGCCCTATCTGCGCAGCGCGTCGGCAATCGCGCCCCCAGATTTCAAGCCTTTCGCCCGGGCGCCTGCGCCCGGCGACCGCCGCGCGTCGATCGACGCCCGAACACGAGACCGGCGCGCGGCCCCTCACCTCACCAAACCCTGCCAGAACCAGAACTGGAAACGCCATGAAAGAACAGACGAAAACACGTTTCGCCGCCCTGCGCGCCAAGATGCATGAAACCGGCAGCGGGCTGGTTGCGCTCGCACCCGGATCGCACATGGATTGGCTGATCGGCTATCACCCGCACCCCGACGAGCGCCCCTGCCTGCTGCTGATCGGCCCGGAGAAGGAAGCCTTCCTGATGCCGGCGCTCAATGCCGAGGGAACGCGCGAGCATACGGATATCGATTTCTACAACTGGTCCGACGCCGAAGGTCCGCTCGAGGCTCTGACATTGGCGCTTGCCGGGATCGGTGCCGAAAAGCCGGGCCGCGTGGTGATCGACGAAACCATGCGCGCCGATTTCGCGCTGCTGCTCATCGACAATCTGCCCGACGACACCGCCCGCGACTTCACGCCGGAAACGCTCGGCGCGCTGCGCATGCGCAAGGACAGGAGCGAATACGAACTGTTGAAGATGAATGCCGGCATTGCCGACCGCGCCATGCAGGCGGCCTTCTCCAAGATCCGCCCCGGCATCACCGAGAAGGAACTGGCCTCAGAAATCCGCGCGCACTTCTCCTCCGAAGGTGCGGCACCGGCCTTCTGGATTGTCGGTGCCGGCGGCAACGGCGCCTTCCCGCACCATTCCGCCAGCGAACGGGTGATTGCCGAAGGCGATGCCGTGGTCGTTGACATCGGCGGCCGCAAGCAGGGTTTTCCGAGCGACATCACCCGCATGGCGATCGTCGGCCGTGCACCGGAAGGTTACGGCCAGATCCACACCATCGTCGAACGGGCCGTTCAGGCGGCGCTCAAGGCCGCGCGCCCCGGCGCTCTCGCCAAGGACGTGGACGATGCTGCCCGCAAGGTGATCACGGACGCCGGCTATGGCGAATATTTCGTCCACCGCACCGGTCATGGCATGGGCATCGACGGCCACGAGCCGCCCCACATCACGGCCACTTCGGAAACGGTGCTGGAAGAAGGCATGGTCTTTTCGATCGAACCCGGCATCTACCTGCCCGGCCGCTTCGGCATCCGGCTCGAGGATATTGTCATCCTGCGCGAGGACGGCCCGGAAGTGCTGTCTTCGCTGCCGCGCGACGTTCACGTCGCGCAAATATGATACGACATTCAGGTGGCGCCCTCGGGCGCCACTTTCCTTTGTCCCGGCCACGCACTCGGCCGCTAAACTATTGCGCGTAAGACTTCCTGCGGCTGTCAGACTTGCCGCTGGTCGGCCTGTTCTGCGGCCTTTGCTGATAGGCCGGTTCCCGCCTCCACTCCGGCGGCCACAGCCAGAGATAGCTGCCATAGGGCGCGCGTTTGATGCCCTGGTAATACTCGCCCTTGCCCGTGCGCATCTGCGCCTCGGCACCGCTCGTAGCAGTGCCCGCCGCGATTGCGATCGCCGCCAGTGCCACGAGCAGACGTCCTGTTTTCTTCATCTTCGAACTCCTTACTGCGCCATATCACTCCGCGCACGGCGGCCGGTCAACCGGCGCCTGTGTTTATAAGTTCGCGCTTGACCACCGTCCAAGCCTTGGTCATATTGATCAGATGTCAGACCAATTTGGCGCCAAGGGGGAGGCTGAATGACTGAACAAGCAAGAGCAGCACTTCTGCCACTGCCGCCCGCCGACCGGGCGCAGCAGGTCATTGCAGCGCTCGCCGACTACGTCCAGCAGTCGGGCCTGAAACCCGGCGATCGGCTGCCGGCGGAACGCGAATTGATGACGGCGCTTGCTGTCGGGCGCTCGACCGTGCGTGAGGTCATCCGTCATTTCCAGGCGCTCGGCGTGGTCGAGGCGCGCAAGGGCAGCGGCACCTATCTGCTGCGCGCCATCTCGGCCGCCACCGTCCATATGCCGCTGACGCTCGATACCGGGCATCTCCGCGACATCCTGCTGATGACGCTTGAAGTGCGCCGCGGCATCGAAGTCGAAGCCGGCATGGTGGCCGCGCGTCGGCACACGGAACAGGACCTCGTAACGATCGAGGAGAAGCTGAACGAGATGGAGCGCGTGCACCTGTCGAAGGGCACGTCAGGCCCCGAAGATCTCGCCTTTCACCTGGCGATCTATGATGCGACCCACAATCCGCTCTTCCGCCAACTGCTCGAGCAGATGCGCGAGGCCTTCGAGCGCTTCTGGGAAGAACCGTTCGACCGGTCGGATTTCGCCCGTCGCTCCTTTCCGTTCCACCGCACCCTCTTCAATGCGATCGCTGCGCGGGATCAGGAAGCCGCGCGCGACGAAACTCTGAAAATCCTCGCGATCGTCGAGGAAGACATCAAGGAAATGTCCAAATGAACAACGGCTTCGATCCGTTCGACAATGCCTCTTTCATCGTCGCCCACGACGAAGGCCACGCCTTCGATGCGGTCGTGCCGCCGATCGTTCAGACGTCGCTTTTCACCTTCAAGAACTATGACGACATGGTCGCGTCCTACAAGGGCGAGCGTGTACGGCCGATCTATACCCGCGGCCTCAACCCGACAGTGCGCATGTTCGAGGAGATGCTGGCGAAACTCGAAGGCGGCGAAGACGCCATCGGCTTTGCCAGCGGCATGTCGGCGATCTCGTCGACCGTGCTTTCCTTCGTCGAGCCGGGCGACCGCATCGTCGCCGTCAACCATGTCTATCCCGACGCTTTCCGCCTCTTCGGCACACATCTGAAGCGCATGAAGATCGAAGTGACCTATGTCGACGGCCGCGATGAAGAGGCCGTCGCCAGGGCCCTGCCGGGCGCCAAGCTCTTCTACATGGAAAGCCCGACGAGCTGGGTCATGGACACCCACGATGTCGCCTCGCTTGCCCGCCTCGCCAAGGAACAGGGCATCATCACCGCCATCGACAACAGCTGGGCGAGCCCGATCTTCCAGCAGCCGCTGTCGCTCGGCGTCGATCTCGTCATCCATTCGGCGTCGAAGTATCTCGGCGGACACAGCGACGTGGTCGCAGGCGTGGTTGCCGGCTCGAAGGAACTCATCGGTCGCATCCGCTCGGAGGCCTATCCCTATCTCGGCGGCAAGCTTTCGCCCTTCGACGCATGGCTCTTGATCCGCGGCCTTCGCACCCTGCCTATCCGCATGAAGGCGCACGAGCGTTCGGCGCTCACGGTGGCGCAGCGGTTGCAGGCCCATCCACTGGTCGAAACCGTCTGCCATCCCGGCCTTGGCAACACCCTGCCGCCTGGCCTTTCCGGTACATCCGGCCTGTTCTCCTTCATCTTCCGCGACGGCGTCGACGTGCGCCGCTTCGCCGATCACCTCGAACTGTTCAAGCTCGGCGTTTCCTGGGGCGGACACGAAAGCCTCATCGTGCCGGGCGAAGTCGTTCTGGCGCAGAAAGCCCAGCCCAATTCCGCGGCCGCCTTCGGCATCTCACCGCGGTCGGTACGGCTCCATGTCGGCCTGGAGGGAACGGAGGCCCTCTGGAGCGATCTTGAAGCGGCGATGTCAGCCGCTTCAGCAGGCTGACAGGAGCGGGATTAGGAAAGCGCGAACGGTTTTCCGCCCCCGCTCTTCGAATGTGGATCAACCATCAAAAAACAAAGGGAACAAAAATGAGGAAATTGATTACCGCCACTCTGCTTGCCACCCTGATGGCAGGAAGCGCACTGGCCGACACCAAGCTGAAGCTCGTCGAGGTCATCACCAGCCCCGAGCGCACCGAAACGCTGAAGTCGATCGTCGCCAAGTTCGAGGCGGCAAACCCCGGCACCACTGTCGAGATCATCTCGTTGCCCTGGGGCGAAGCCTTCCAGAAGTTCGCGACCATGGTTTCGGCCGGCGAACTGCCCGACGTCATGGAAATGCCGGACACCTGGCTTTCGCTCTACGCCAACAACGGCATGCTCGAAAGCCTCGAGCCCTATCTCGAAAAATGGGAGCACACGCCGGGTCTGACGGAACGCACGCTCGAGCTCGGCCGCGACATCAACGACACCGCCTACATGCTGCCCTACGGCTTCTATCTGCGCGCGATGTTCTACAACAAGAAGCTGCTGTCGGAAGCCGGCGTCAGCGAACCGCCGAAGACCATGGACGATTTCGTCAAGGCGTCGGAAGCCGTCTCCAAGCTGCCGGGCAAATCCGGCTACTGCCTGCGCGGCGGCCCGGGCGGCCTCAATGGCTGGGTGATGTTCGGCGCGACGATGGCCGGCAGCAACACTTTCTTCAACGAGGACGGCACCTCGACGATGAACAGCGAAGGCTGGGTCAAGGGCCTCACCTGGGTGATCGACCTCTACAAGAACGGCCTCGCACCGAAGGACAGCGTCAACTGGGGCTTCAACGAAATCGTCGCCGGTTTCTACAGCGGCACCTGCGCCTTCCTCGACCAGTATCCGGACGCGCTGATCGCCATTGCCGAGCGGATGAAGTCGGAAGACTTCGGCGTCACCACCATGCCGAAGGGCCCGAGCGGCAAGGCCTTCACCACCATCGGCTTTGCCGGCTGGTCGATGTTGTCCGGCAGCCAGAACAAGGACCTGTCCTGGAAGCTGATCGAAACGCTCGAAGGCCCTGAAGGCAACATCGAGTGGAACAAGCGCACCGGCGCACTGCCGGTGCACCAATCGGCGGAAAAGGATCCCTTCTATGCGAGCCCGCAGTTCAAGGGCTGGTTCGACGAGCTTGCCGACAAGGACGTCGTCCTGACGGTGATGCCGACCTACCTCGAAGAATTCGCCTTCTTCAAGGATTCGCTGGCGATCAAGACGACGCAGGAAGCCCTGCTCGGCGACATCACACCGACGGATCTGGCCAACCAGTGGGCGGACTACCTTACCAAGGCGCAGCAGAAGCATCTCGCCAAGAAGTGAGCCCTCGGCCGGCGGCGGGCAGAACCGCCGCCGGTCACCCGATATTAGAGCGGGATGAGGAAAAGTGTATGCGGTTTTCCGCCCGCATTCCGCTCTAACCTATTAGAATCGTTCACGTTCATGATTTTTGGTCGATCCGACCCAAAATCACGAACGTGATCTAAAGAGAACAGGGCACGCCCGAAAAAACCGGCGGCCGCACAGGGGAAATTTCGACCGATGGCCTATGCCGCCCGCTATGACGGCCTGCCCGCACGCCGGCCGCTGATGAAGCGTATCACCGATGGCGCCGCGCCCTATCTCTACAGCGCGCCGGCGCTGATCCTGATCGTCACCGTCATGCTGGTGCCGCTGGCGCTGGGCGTCTCCTACGCCTTCCGCGATATCCAGTTGCTCAATCCGTTCTCCGGCGCCTTCATCGGCCTCGATCATTTCCGGGCTCTATCCGAGGATCAGGCCTTCTACCGGGCGCTGCGCAACACGCTGTGGTGGACCGGCGCCTCCGTCTTCCTGCAGTTCCTCCTCGGGCTCACCCTTGCGCTGCTGCTCGACAAGCCGTTCTACGGCCGCGGTCTCGCGCAGGCGCTCGTCTTCCTGCCCTGGGCGGTGCCGAGCTTCCTTGCCGGCCTCAACTGGTCCTGGCTGTTCAATCCGGTGGTGGGACCGCTGCCGCATTGGTTCTTCGCGCTCGGCATCATGAGCGAGCCGTCCAACATCCTGTCCGACCCGCAGCTGGCGATGTGGGGGCCGATCATCGCCAACGTCTGGTGGGGCATCCCGTTCTTCGCCATCACCCTGCTCGCCGCGCTGCAGGCGATCCCGCGCGATCTCTACGAGGCCGCGAGCATCGACGGCGCCGGCCCGGCGCAGCGGTTCCTGTCGATTACCCTGCCCTTCCTGGCCCCAACGATCGCCATCACCATTCTGCTTCGTACCGTCTGGATCTCGAACTTCGCCGACCTGATCATCGTCATGACCAATGGCGGGCCGGCCGATCGCACCCAGATTGTCGCCAGTTACATCTTCACCCAGGCCTTCAAGCGGCTGGACTTCGGCTATGCCTCGGCGATTGCACTGGTGCTTCTGGCACTGCTGCTCGCCTATTCCATGCTGATCGTCATCCTGCGCCAATGGCTGCTGAGCAAGGATTGAGACCGATGCGCGCCAAACCTATCCTTCTCGTGACCGCGCATCGGCTGGCGATCCTCGCCTATATCGCCTTCGCGCTTTTCCCGCTCTACTGGCTGTTGAAGGTGGCCGTGACGCCGAACGATCTGCTTTATTCCGAAGGCATTCGCCTCTGGCCGTCGCGCGCCAGTCTCGAGCATTTCGATTTCGTGCTGCGCCACAGCGCCTTCCCGGTGTTCTTCCGCAACAGCCTGATCGTCTCGGGCTCGACGGCCGTCATCGTCACCATCCTTGCGTCGCTTTCCGGCTACGCGCTTTCACGCTTCAATTTCCGCGGAAAATACTGGCTGGTGGCGCTGATGCTGCTGACGCAGATGTTCCCACTCGTCATGCTGGTTGCGCCGATCTTCAAGATCCTGTCGCCGCTTGGCCTGACCAACAGCCTGACCGGCCTCGTCATCGTCTACACCGCCTTCAACGTGCCGTTTGCCACCTTCCTGATGCAGTCCTTCTTCGACGGCATTCCGAAGGATCTCGAAGAGGCGGCGATGATCGACGGCGCCACCCAGTTCGTGGCGTTCCGGCAGATCATCCTGCCGCTGACGCTGCCTGGCATTGCCGCGACACTCGGCTTCGTCTTCACCGCCGCCTGGAGCGAGCTTCTGTTCTCACTGATGCTGATCTCGGGCAACTACCAGGCGACTTTCCCCGTTGGATTGCTGTCCTTCGTGTCGAAATTCTCGGTCGACTTCGGCCAGATGATGGCCGCCGGCGTGCTGGCGCTGATCCCGGCCTGCCTCTTCTTCCTGCTCATTCAACGCTATCTCGTCCAGGGCCTGACGGCCGGCGCGGTCAAAGGCTGAGGATTGTTTCATGGCTTCCATCGATATCGCCAACATCCGTAAATCCTACGGCATCCACCCGGTCCTGCACGACGTCGACCTCAAGATCGGCGACGGCGAATTCGTCGTGCTTGTCGGCCCGTCGGGCTGCGGCAAATCCACCCTCCTGCGCATGATCGCCGGCCTTGAAAGCGTCACTTCAGGCGAAATTCGCATCGCCGGCAAGCGCGTCAACGAACTGGCGCCGAAGGACCGCGACATCGCCATGGTGTTCCAGTCCTATGCGCTCTACCCGCACATGTCGGTCGCCAAGAACATGAGCTATAGCCTCAGGCTGCGGAAGACCGCCAAGGAGAAGATCGCCAGTGTCGTTTCGGGCGCTGCCGCCAAGCTCGGGCTCGATCCGCTCCTGGAGCGCCGCCCGCGCGCCCTTTCCGGCGGCCAGCGTCAGCGCGTCGCCATGGGCCGCGCCATCGTGCGCGAACCCAAGGCCTTCCTCTTCGACGAGCCGCTGTCGAACCTCGACGCGCGGCTGCGCGAGCAGATGCGCGCGGAGATCAAGAAACTGCATAAGGATCTGGGCGCCACCTCGATCTATGTGACCCACGACCAGATCGAGGCCATGACGCTTGCCGACCGGATCGTCGCAATGAACGGCGGTTTCGTGCAGCAGGTCGGCAGCCCGCTCGACCTCTACGATCGCCCGGCAAACCTCTTCGTCGCCGGTTTCATCGGCTCGCCCGGCATGAACTTCTTCGAAGGCACCTATCGCAACGGCACGGCACCGCGCTTCGAGACTGAGGGCGGCGTGACCATCCCGGCGCAAGTGCATGCGGAGCTGACTGATGGCGCCAGCGCGACCCTCGGCATCCGGCCGGAACATGTCGAGATCGGCACCACGGCACCGGATGCGCTGAAGGCGACGGTCGATCTGGTCGAGCCGACCGGTTTCGGCATCATCCTGCATCTGTCCTTCGGTAAGGCGAGCTTCAAGGCCTTTACCAACGACCGCACCTTTCTTAAGGCAGCGGGCGAAATCCCCGTGCGGCTGCCGCCCGAGCGGCTGCATTTCTTCGACGCCGCCGGCAATCGGGTCTGATTGCCGGGTCGCAGGCGCAGTTGCAAGACATCGACAGGTGCGCGACGGTACCGCCCAAGACCGGAGATTGACATCTTCGGGACGAGGCGTACCGTCATGCCGTCGCAAGTATCAACCGCCCGTGGCGCCCAATTAAGAGAAGCAAGTACCGCCAAGACGACGAATTGACGATAGCCTTCCTTGCCACGCGCCCGGCGATTTTGAGGAAGTGTCATGCGAAACTTAGTTGTTGCCCTTGCCTTTTCGACAACGCTGCTCTGTCCCATCGCCGCCCTCGCGCAAGAGGGCGATGCGGAGGCGGGCGCCACCGTCTTCAAGAAATGCGCGATCTGTCATGTCGTCGATAGCGATACCAACAAGGTCGGCCCTTCGCTCAACCATATCCTCGGCCGAACCGCCGGAACGCATCCCGACTTCAAGTTTTCGCCGGCAATGGTCGATGCCGGCAAGGGTGGTCTTGTCTGGGATGAGGCGGCGTTGCGCGACTATCTCCACAATCCGAAGGCGAAGGTGAAGGGCACCAAGATGGTCTTTCCCGGACTGAAGGACGAAGGCGATATCTCCAACCTGATCGCCTATCTCAAGCAATATTCGCAGTAGACGTAGCGGGTGGAAGCACTGGCGAGTGTTCAACCCGAACGGTCAATTGCGAGTATTTTCCGTTCGTGCAATAATTGCATTTAGAACTCTACGGATTGCGTATTCATGCCCACAGCCGCGAGCGGCGAGGAGGGACAAGAAATGGCCGTGGTGGTTATTCTGGTTTTGCTGGCCGCCGGATCGGTGTTGTTCCATTTGTTGAGCCCGTGGTGGTGGACGCCGATCGCGTCCAACTGGAACTACATAGACAATACGCTGATCATCACCTTCTGGATCACCGGCGTCGTCTTCGTCGCCGTCGTGCTGTTCATGGCGTACTGTGTCCTGCGTTTTCGGCACCGCCCGGGAAACCGGGCGGCCTATGAACCGGAAAACAAGAAGCTGGAAAGCTGGCTTGCCGCCGGCACGACGCTCGGCGTCGCCGCGATGCTGACGCCTGGCCTGTTCGTCTGGCATCAGTTCGTCACCGTGCCCGCGGGCGCCAGCGAGGTCGAAGTCGTCGGCCAGCAATGGCTGTGGAGCTACCGCCTGCCCGGCGTCGACGGCAAACTCGGCACCTCCGAGACGCGCGACATCTCGCCGGAAAACTCGCTCGGCCTCAACCGCAACGACGCGGCCGCCCTCGACGACATCGTCATCGAAGGCGGCGAGTTGCACCTCGAGATCGGCAAGCCGGTCAAGGTGCTGCTGCGCTCGGTCGACGTGCTGCATGATTTCTACGTGCCCGAGTTCCGCGCTAAAATGGATATGGTACCCGGCATGGTCACCTATTTCTGGATGACCCCCACGCGCACCGGCACCTTCGAGGTGCTCTGTGCGGAGCTCTGCGGCGTCGGCCACCCGCAGATGCGCGGCACCGTCGTCGTCGACAGCGAAGCCGATTACCAGACCTGGCTCGCCAGCCAGCAGACCTTTTCGCAGTTGATGGCAGCAGCGCAAACGAAGGAAACGGCACAGGCAGAAAATGCCGCCCCGGCGCGGTAGGAGGCGCCCCGACGGCCATTGTTGGGAGAGTTTAGATGGTCGATATCCGGTCAGGCACAGATGGGGCGCTTGAACACGCCGAGGTGGAGGATGTCGAACTCTACCATCCCCATAGCTGGTGGACGCGATACGTCTTCAGCCAGGACGCCAAGATCATCGCCGTACAATACGCCTCGACCGCCATCGCCATCGGCATGGTCGCGCTGGTTCTCTCCTGGCTGATGCGCCTGCAACTCGGCTATCCCGGAGCCTTCGCCTTCATCGATGCGGAGCGCTACTACCAGTTCATCACCATGCACGGCATGATCATGGTGATCTATCTGCTGACCGCACTGTTTCTCGGCGGCTTCGGCAACTACCTCATCCCGCTGATGCTCGGCGCACGCGACATGGTGTTTCCCTACGCCAATATGCTGAGCTACTGGATCTATCTGCTTGCCGTGCTCGTGCTTGCCGCCAGTTTCTTCGCACCCGGCGGGCCGACCGGCGCGGGCTGGACGCTCTATCCGCCGCAAGCGGTGCTCTCAGGCACGCCCGGCGGCAAGGACTGGGGCATTCTCCTGATGCTCTCCTCGCTCATCCTCTTCATCATCGGCTTCACCATGGGCGGGCTGAACTATGTCGTCACCGTGCTCCAGGGCCGCGCGCGCGGCATGACTCTGATGCGCATGCCGCTGACCATCTGGGGCATTTTCACCGCAACGGTCATGGCATTGCTCGCCTTTCCTGCGCTTTTCGTCGCCTGCGTCATGATGATGTTCGATCGGGTGCTCGGCACCAGCTTCTTCATGCCGGCGATCGTCGAGATGGGCGAACAGCTGCAGCACGGCGGCGGCAGCCCCATCCTTTTCCAGCACCTCTTCTGGTTCTTCGGTCACCCCGAGGTCTACATCGTCGCCCTTCCCGCCTTCGGCATCGTCTCCGATCTCATCAGCACCCATGCCCGCAAGAACATCTTCGGCTACCGCATGATGGTCTGGGCAATCGTCATCATCGGTGCGCTCTCCTTCGTCGTCTGGGCGCACCACATGTATGTCAGCGGCATGAACCCCTATTTCGGCTTCTTCTTCGCCACCACGACGCTGATCATCGCCGTGCCGACGGCGCTCAAGGTCTACAACTGGGTCCTGACGCTGTGGCGCGGCGATATCCACCTCACTTTGCCGATGCTGTTTGCGCTTGCCTTCATCGTCACCTTCGTCAATGGCGGCCTGACCGGCCTCTTCCTCGGCAATGTCGTCGTCGACGTGCCGCTTTCCGATACGATGTTCGTGGTTGCCCATTTCCATATGGTCATGGGTGTAGCACCCATCCTCGTCATCTTCGGTGCCATCTATCACTGGTACCCGAAGGTCACCGGGCGGATGCTCAACGAGGCGATGGGCCAGCTTCACTTCTGGATCACCTTCGTCGGCGCCTACCTCATCTTCTTCCCGATGCACTATCTCGGCCTGATCGGCGTTCCCCGGCGCTACTACGAAATGGGCGAAACCGCCTTCATGCCGGCTTCCGCCCACACGCTCAACGAGTTCATCACCATCGCCGCCTTGATCGTCGGCGCAGCGCAGATCGTCTTCCTCTTCAATCTCGTCTGGTGCATCCGCCACGGCCGTGATGCCGGCGGCAACCCCTGGCGGGCAACCACGCTCGAATGGCAGACGCCGGAAACGCCGCCGCGCCACGGCAACTGGAAGGAGCTGCCGGTGGTCTATCGCTGGGCCTATGACTACAGCGTGCCGGGCGCGCCCGAGGATTTCATCCCGCAGAACCAGCCCGGCCCCGATAATCTGACGCGGGAGGCGGCGACATGAGCGTCACGCTGATCTTCCTTGCCGTCGTTGCCGCGATCGCCGGCTGGTGGCTGTCGCAACAGCGGATGATGTCGAAGCCCTGGCTCGAGGTCGGCCATCATCACGATCCGCGCCCGCAGGGCCGGCACCCGATCGAACCGGCGAAACTCGGCCTCGGTGTCTTCCTCGCCGTCGTCGGCGCGCTGTTCACCCTGTTCATCAGCGCCTACTTCATGCGCATGGCATCGACCGACTGGTGGTCGACGCCGATGCCGAAGCTCCTGTGGGTGAACACCGCAGTGCTTGCAACAGGGAGCCTGCTGCTCCACGCCGCCAAGGTGTCTGCCGAACATCATCGTGACGATGCCAGCCGCACGGCGCTTATCGCCGCCCTTGCCGCAGGCCTCGCCTTCCTCGTCGGCCAGGTCTTCGCCTGGCGCGAACTCACCGATGCCGGCTACCTGCTTGCCGGCAATCCGGCCAACAGCTTCTTCTACATGATCACCGGCATGCACGGCCTGCACATCGTCGGCGGCCTGGTCGCACTTACGCGCACCATCCTTGCGACACGCGCGCGACCGATCGACGAAAGAGCAACCCTGTCGATCACGCTTTGCGCGACCTATTGGCATTTCATGCTCGCTGTCTGGCTCGTGCTGTTTGGACTGTTCTCGGGCTGGGCGAGCGACTTCATCGACCTCTGCCGGCAAATCTTGACCTAGGAGCCGCCCCATGTCCGCGCCGACACATTCTCCTGTCACAGAGCCCTTGCCCCGGCCCTCGGGTCTGGTCGGCTTTGCCGCCGATTGGGCATCGGATCAGCGCACCTTCAAGAATGTCTCCTGGGGAAAGGCCATGATGTGGATCTTTCTGCTCAGCGACACCTTCATTTTCGGCTGCTTCCTCGTCGCCTATATGTCGGCGCGCATGTCGACCGCCGTGCCCTGGCCGAACCCGAGCGAGGTCTTTGCGCTGCATATCGGCGGCTCGGACGTCCCCCTGATCCTGATCGCCATCATGACCTTCGTGCTGATTTCATCGAGCGGCACCATGGCCATGGCGGTCAACTACGGCTATCGCCGCGACCGGCGCAAGACGGCTGCGCTCATGCTTCTGACCGCGCTGTTCGGCGCCACTTTCGTCGGCATGCAGGCGTTCGAATGGACGAAGCTGATCTCCGAAGGCGTGCGCCCCTGGGGCAACCCATGGGGTGCGGCCCAATTCGGCTCGACCTTCTTCATGATCACCGGTTTCCACGGAACGCACGTGACGATCGGCGTCATCTTCCTGCTGATCATCGCGCGCAAGGTCTGGCGCGGCGACTTCGAAACGGGCAAACGCGGCTTTTTCACCAGCCGCAAGGGCCAATACGAGATCGTCGAAATCACCGGCCTCTACTGGCACTTCGTCGACCTCGTCTGGGTCTTCATCTTCGCATTCTTCTATCTGTGGTGAGGAACGGCCATGACTGACGTACCTGCACATACCGCGGTGACAGAGCACCAGCAGCACCCGATCAGTCTTTACCTGCTCGTCTGGGGCCTGCTCTTCGTGCTCAGCGCCTGTTCCTATCTGGTCGACTATGTCGGCCTGCAGGGCTATCTCAGATGGTCGCTGATCCTCATCTTCATGATGCTGAAGGCCGGTCTCATCGTCGCCGTCTTCATGCATATGGCCTGGGAGCGCCTGGCGTTGATCTACGCCATCCTGCTGCCACCGCTTCTGGTGCTGGTTTTCGTCGCACTGATGGTATCGGAATCGCACTATGTGCTCTTCAGCCGCCTCACCTTCTTCGGTGCCGCACCGTAAGCCGCGGCCAGGAACCGGTCAGAGCAACAGTAGTTTCTTGAGAACCGAGAACACTTCCTTGTAGGGAAGAATGGTGGCCCCGGCGGCGGCGATCGGCAGCAGCGCAGCCGCCGCGACGGGGACGATCGCGGTCCGGCTCAGCAGAATCGCCGACAACTTGCGCGTCGTCTCATACTGTTTTGTCGGGTCGGCGGTGTCGTCGGCCTGCTGTTGCGCCTCGTCGGCACTTGCCGCCGCCACGTTCGTCCCGATGATCTTGCGCTCGTTCAGACGCTGATAGCGAGTGGCCTGCGAGCCCAGCATCAACAGGCTGCGTTCCTTCAATTCCGCAAGCGGCTTCGAGAAGGCCGAGAGCGGATAGGCAAAGAGAGCAATCACGATCACCAGCCAACCGGTTGCGATCATGCTGAAAGTGGTGGTCGTCAGGCTTTCCTGCAGCAGATGTTTGGCTATTGCTGCGCCAATCGCCGCGCTGACGCCGAAGATGAAAAGTACATAGGCGTTGGGATAGCCTGCCAGAAAGCCGAGCCCGCCATTTCCGTCTGGATGGGTTGCAACCAGCCGGAGTTCCAGCCGTGCGATCCGGCGCAAAAGCTGCGCCCAGACGAGGTGCCGCCATAACCCGCGCAACAGCAGAAAAATGAACAGCGGCTGGCTGACGAAGACCACCCACCAGCCGGTTGCGGTAAGACGGTTGCCTGCGGCCGAAACCTCGACCGCCCAGGAGGATACGGTCGCGGTGTGGGCATTGGCCAAAGCCACCACTGCGGCGGCAATGGCCAGGACAAGGCAAACGGCCTCCGCGATCCGTGAGTCGCGTCGTTCGAGTGCCTTCGTCACGGCATCACCGAAAGAGGCGACGGAACCAGGCGCAATCAGTGGCGCTTTCAAGAACTGCCCGAGCTTGATGCGCAATCCTCGTTCGACCTGTTGCTCGGCAAGCACAAAGGCGCCGATACCCACCACGAAACGCCCCCACACGCCGAGATCTCCGAGATAGGAGCCCGGCGTATCCGCAGCGAGAAAGCTGCGCGGAAACCCGAGCAGGAGCGGCACGAGCCAGGCAAGCGCAATGAATAGCACTGCCCGCCTGCCGGTTTTCAGCGAATGTTCGTGAAGCAGCCCAAGCCGTCGCTGCAGCTCGAAGAACGGCCCACCATGCGCGGCGAGATATTCGCTTGCCGACGGATCACGGCGCCGCGATGTCGCCACCGCCGGTCCCGCGGCATCTTCTGTCTTATCGTCAGCGGTCAACGGCGCTCAATCCTCGGTGATCGTCCAGTTGTCGTTGGGATTGAACTGCTTGATATCGCGCGCCATCGTATCCGTGCCCGCGCCGAGATCCGCTTGATAGACGATACCGTTTCGGTTGACGACGAAGGTGTGGACGCCGGTTTCGCCGTACTTCACCGGCCAGGCCACCAGCCCGAAGCCGGCAATCATGTTGCCGTTGATGATGTAATCATAGGCACCGCCGGCGATATTGCCCCCCTGTCGGGTCAGGATCTTGAAGCGATACCCATAATAGCCCTCATTCGCCTTGGCCTTGTCCAGTTGGGCTTGTGAAAGGTCTCCCGCGGGACTGTCACCGTCACCCTGTTCTGCGGGCCAATACAGGCCATCCGTCTGCCCTTCGCTCGAAATCAACTTCTGCGCATATTCGAACACACCATCGCCGTCGTGATCTTCCTGCGTGTATTCCTCCTGCGCGTCCACATAGGCTCGCACCGTATTGATCGCCTCGATCTCGTTTTCGCCGACGCGGCGATTGATGATCTCCTCGATCCCGGCATAGGTATCAAACGCCCATTTGCCGCTCTCACCCTTGGCAATTGGGAAAGGCAACGGCCAAAGCTGATCGCCGAGTTCGATGACCTTGTTCTCGCCCTCGTCCGTCAGGACAATCTTCTTGGCTGCGCCTTCCTTGATCTGCTCGTAGGTATTCTTCGCCCCTTCGCTCGCCAGCAGCTTTTCCGCATCAAGGCCAAGCAACGCGGCGAGTTTGCTCAAATCGTTCGAGCTCAACGTTTCCTTGAAGGCAGCCAGCGCCTTGTCAGGGTCGTCGAAGGTGGGAGGATCCGTCGGCGACACATAGTCGGCAAGCTCTGTCGGCTCGCTCTCTGCCGCCAAAGGACTTCCAGAGAACGCCGACAGGCCGAGCAAGAACAGCCCGACTCCCGAACGGAAAATCATGCGCTGACGATGATATCTTGTCATGGCCATACTCTCCCGTTTCGCGCGTTCACCGGCGACGTCCGCCGCCGCCACGTCCACCACCATGCCGAGGTCCGCCGCCACCGCCGTGCCGGACCATGGCCCGCCCGCCACCGCCGCCGCCACGACTGACTGAGCGATGTGGCGCCCCCCCACTGCGCACGCCGCCACCGAGGGCCTGGCCGCCGCGCCGCGACTGAACCTTCGTCACCTTGCCGGGACGCACCTCCCCCAGACCTGACGGTTTGCGCTGACGATTGTCGGCTTTGCCTGCCGGACGCGGCTTGCCCGCCGACCGATTGATCTTGCCGCCAGAACCGGCACTGGGTTTTGAGACATTCCCGGGCCGCTTCGCTGCAGCGGCGGCCCCAGCCTGCCTGTTGCCCGACCCGGCATTCGGCCTGACATTCGCCGCCCGGTTCTTCGCACCGTCGATCTTGTTGCTGCGAACGTCCTTCAGATCCTTGAACGACCCGGTTTTGACCTTCTGTTGCAGGCTCGCGCTCGCGTCGCTGCGCGTAATCTTTGCCTTGTCGCGGATGTTGTTGCCACCGTTGGCTTCGATCCTGCTCTTCATGTTCGAGCGATCGAACTTGGCGAACTGGTTCTTGTCGATGTTTATCTTGCTGCGGTCGACATTCTTCCAGTCGATGTCGTTGAACTTGACCTTGCCGTTGATATCGATGTCGTTGAAGCAGCGGTTGCAGTCGACATCAATGTCGCCGTCAAACCGCCCGCCCCAGACACCCCAATCGTCCCAATCCACAATGGCGCCGAACACCGCTCCGGTCACTGCACCGGCAAAGAAGGTCGCCATCGGATAGTAATAGTTCGGATAAGGCTCCGGATAGTAGTCCAGCGGCTCCATCGCATAATTCGGAACATAGAGCATTTCAGGCTCGTATTGCGGGATGTAGATCTTCTCCGGGTTCGCCGCCTGGATGATGACGTTGTCGTTCTCCTGAACGACCTTCATCTTGTCGTCGGTCTTGAGCACGCCCGAGGCGACCGCCTTGTCGCGAAGCTGCTGAATGGCGATCAGCACATCCTTCTGCTGATAGGCCATGGCGTCGGACAGCGATTGCGTCCAGTCGAGATCCTCGCTCATCATCTTGACCAGATCGGGATAGTTCAGAAGCGAGATGATGCTGCCGTCCCAACTGTCCTTGGGCTTCAGGTCCTTGTTCTTCTTGAGGTTCTCGAGATAGCGCTCAGCCTCTACGATCTGCAGCGGGAAGAGCGACGCCGACGCTATGAGCGCGATCAGCTCGTCGGGATAAAGCGCGATGCGGGCGACCAGAACTTCAAGTTCATCTTCGCTGAGCGGTGTCGGTTGTTCCGACGCGGCCTGCTGCGCCGACGGGTCGGCAGCGGCTTGCTCCTGCGCAAAGGCACGAAAATTGTAGGTATAGGGCTCCGGGATCAGCAGACACGCCGTCGCCAGAAAGCAGATCGATCGATGCAAACGGATGACATTCAGGACTGCCATTTCCCCTCCCGATCGGACGCATTCTCGCGTCACCTGTCTTATCTGCTGGTGCGTCGGTCGCTATCTGCCTGTCTGTTGGTCTGATGTGTCGGCAGCCACTTGGCCACCTTAAATGTGCGCAGATACTACTGCGTAAGCTCTCGCTCTTTCAATGCACAAATGACGTCCCTGCGAGGACGCCTTCTCTGGGTTGTACCGAACAGCCTCCCAGGCCTGCGATATTACCGCCAAACGGCTAGCGTCACGCCCAAACGGATGTAGACGAATTGCAGGCTCTTCTTTTCCTGCATCTGGCTACAGAATAGCCGTTCAATTCGGACCCAAGTCCTGCGCGAATTCGCGGGGCCTGTGCTGAAAGGTGGATTGGAGAGACGGCGATGACGGAAACTCGTCCCTTGACGGAAGAAGCGCCGAACGCGAACACCAATCAGAACACGGTCGCGACCGCGTCCGCCGGGCACCTGGCGCTGGTTCCCACCTGGCTTCCCCTCGAGCTCGTCCCTGACCCGGATGGTAATTCGGCCGGCAGCGGCGGCGACGGTACGAGCATCGGCACGCTCAGCAGCAATACCCTGGCCGTGTTCATGCCCTCCAGCGCTGCCATCACCGGCCCCCACTCGGCGGCGGATGCCCAACAGGGCAACAACGCCCTGATCAACCAACATGCGACCGAAATGGCCGGCATGGGCGGAGATGGCGGCAACGGCAACATGGCCGGCAGCGGTGGCGGCAATGCCGGCGGCGGCGGCAACGGCACCTTCATCGGCGGCCTCGTCAGCACGGACGTGGGCGTGTTTGCCCCGGTGAACACCGCCGTTGCAGCAGGACCGGAATCGACAGCCACGGCCACCCAGACCAACAACGCAGCGATGCTGCAGGGTGCGACCCAGATCGGCGGCATCGGCGGTTCGGGTGGCGACAACAACATTACCGGTGGCGGCGGCTCGTCTGCCAACCACGGAGCATCCATCACCTTCACCGGCGACAATTTCGCCGGACACGGCGGCGATGGCACCTTCATCGGCAGCATGATCGACGTAAACGTCGCGGTCTTTTCGCCGATCAACATCGCAATTGGCGCTGCCGGCGGGGACGCCCAAGCCCACCAGACCAACAACGCCATCTTCGATCAAGGCGGCGTGCAGATCGCCGGTATCGGTGGCGCCGGCGGCGGCTTCAACCTGTCGTCGGACACGATCTTCACCGGCGGCCAGATGGCCGGCGGCGGCGGATCGGGCTATTCGAACGGGAGCATGGTCGATGTCAGTATCGGCTATTTCCACCCGATCAACATTGCCGTTCCGGCCGGCGGCACGGCGGATGCGCAACAGCTCGACACCGTCCTATACGACCAGCACGCATTGCAGGTCGGTGGCATCGGCGGGCTTGGCGGCGAAGGCAATCTGTCCGACGCGCACTCGGCCCTCGTCGACGATATCCTGAGCTTCGTGGACGGCTGACATCCGCGGCTGTGCCCTTGGTGGCTTCTCCTGGCGCATATATGGCTTGGTGGCGATTGCCAACCCGTGCGCGCGAAGCCTTCTGTGGCCGGATCGGCACCTATACATACCCCACCCAAAAGAACGTCCCCGAATGTCCGGCTGGTTCGCGCAGACGATCACGCGCACCATCTGTCTGCGGGCACCCCGTCTGCGACAACGTCGCATCCTACCGAAACCGCTCGAGAACACGGGGTAAAATACATAGAGGAGCAACACTATGCCTATTCCGCAAGCATCTGACACGATCAATCTCAGCAATTCCGATGCTGGCGACGCGAGTGCCGGCAACGGCGGCGACGGCTTCAACTATGGTGATATCCACTACAACCCAGTGGCCTATGTCTCCAACGCGCAGACCGTCGAAGGCGCCTACACCAAGCTCTACAACGGCGACGATGTGTGGCAAAGCGCTGGTTGGGGAACGGGCAGCGCTGATGGCGGCGGTCTTGTTCAGGTACCGATCGCCGTCTTTGCGGCCCTCACCAATAGCGGTGCGGGCGGCGCCGGCGGCAATCCCACATCGAGTGGCGACCAGAGCAACTCGAGTGGCGGCAATGTAGCGGCCGTGGCAGCCGACACCACAGCCACGCAGAACACGCAGTTCCTGGCCGATCAGAGCGCCACCATTCTCGCCGGCGTCGGCGGCGGCGGCGGCAACGGCAACTTCGCTCAAGGTGGCGACATATCGTCGGCCCTGGTGCACACGAATCCGTGGACCGAAACCAACACGAGCACATCAACGAATACCGAAACCGCGACGGTTTCGAATGCGCTCGCCAACTTCAGTAACGATTTCGGCACCATCGATCTGAGCGATATCGGGACGTGAAGTCAGTCATGAGGATCGCTGGTTTCGGCCGGTGATCCTCATCTTCCCGTGCCTTGGCCGAAACACTTGCCTTGTCAGAATCGATTGCACCGAGATCTGATAATGACAGCGAAATCTACACCCTCGCAGCGCGAACCGACGCATCTGGTCATGGCCCTTAGGGCCTGCGCCGGGGCCTTCGGTTTGGTCTTCCTCTATAGCTGTGGCTACAACCTCTTTCTTCTCGCCCCGTCCATCTATCTCCTGCAGATCTACGATCGGGTCCTGTCGAGCCGCAGCGCCGATACGCTGGTGATGCTGACGCTGATCATCGCGATCGCGGTGGTAGTCGGGTCGCTGCTGGATATCGTGCGCCGCGCCGGCCTTTCACGCATTGGCAGTTGGCTTGATCATCGGTTGCGGCCGGTGGTTCTCACCGCTTCCTTCGAATATGGCGCGCGCACCGACGCGGGTGTCGCGACCGAGTGCTACAAGGACCTGTCGATCCTGCGCCAGTTCCTTGATTCGCCTGCCAGTTCCCTGCTTTTCGACATTCCCTGGGCGCCCGTCTTCCTGTTATTGCTCTTTCTCGTTCATCCTCTGCTCGGCATCATCGGGCTTCTGAGTGCGCTCACCCTGCTTCTGCTTGCCATCTTGACAGAGATGGCGACGCGGCGGCCACTGGCCCACGCCAATCTTACCTTGGCCCGCAGCTACACGCGCTTTTCCAGCGCCCTCAAATACATCCAGGTCATCCGCGCGATGGGTATGCAGGATGGTGCCGCACAGATCGTCTACCGCGACGCCGAGACGGCACGAAAGGCGCAAGACAACGCAATGCATCGCACGGAGATCATTCTGGGCTTGTCGAAATCCGTCAGGACGCTTACGCAAATTCTGATGATGGGTGCAGCCACTTGGCTAGTGCTTGAGGAAAACAGCAGTCCTGGCATCATCTTTGTCGCAAGCTTGCTGCTCGGGCGCGGGCTCGCCCCTGTTGAAGGGGCGATCGGCGCCTGGAGGTCCTTCGCCTTTGCGCGCAACTCCTTCAACAGGCTCAATGCTATGTTGATCGCCGTCGCGTCGGACAGTGGCGCACGCATGGTTCCGGTCCCCGAACCCAGCGGTCTCGTTCTCGAGGGCGTCGGCTATACGCTCCCCTTCGCCGATCGCCAGATATTGCAGGGTGTGACGCTTCGGCTGGCGCCGGGCGATTGCGTCGCCCTTATTGGGCCATCGGGATCGGGAAAGTCGACGCTTGGCCGTATCATGGCCGGTGTCGAGCCGGCGACAAGCGGCTGCGCGCTTCTGGGCGGAGTCGACATATCGGCCCTGCGCCTGTGCGCGGGCACGCGCCATGTCGGCTATCTGCCACAAGACATCGAACTCTTCGGCGGCGCCGTCAAGGACGTCATCGGCCGGCTGGACGGAGCGGATCCCGGCAAGGCGATCGAGGCAGCCAAGCTCGTCGGGCTGCACGAAACGATTATGCGCCTGCCCAAGGGCTACGACACCGATATCGGCGAAGGCGGCGGCCTGCTCCTGCGGGCGCAGCGCCAGCAGCTTGGGCTGGCGCGCGCCGCCTACGGCAATCCGTCCCTGGTCGTGCTTGACGATCCGAACTCGAGCCTGGACTATGACGGCGAACGCAAGCTGTTCACCGCCATCTCGCGGATGAGATCCCGCGGCATGATCGTCGTCGTCATAACCCACCGGATGGGAATTCTGCCCGTCACCAACAAGATCGCCATCCTGCGCAACGGCACGGTCGACGCCTTCGGAGACAGTGAGCAGATCTTCGAAACCCATCTTCAGCCTCCGGCGCGAACCGGAACGTGAGGGGGACGACGCCATGCACCTCGTCCAGATCGAACCGCCTCCCGCACGGGTCACAAACTCCCCGAACGCGGTCAATCGCCTCGCAAAGGCGCAAGGCCCGTTCGGAAAGCTGCTGACCTATTCGCCGCCGCAGGACGGCATCAACCCGATCGAGCTCGCAGCCGCCTCGCCTCTGTCCAGGCTGCGCTCCGTCGCTTGGACCGGCAATCTCCTGATCGGCTTCTTCGTCATCGGCCTTGGCACGTGGTCGGCGTTGGCGCCGCTCAGCAGTGCGGCAATCGCCTCCGGCGTCGTCGAGCCGGAAGCCAGCCGCAAGACCATTCAACATCTGGAAGGCGGGATCATCCGGCAGATCCATGTCAAGAACGGCGACGCCGTCACCTCCGGCCAGGTCCTGATCGAACTGGACGACACCAAATTCCGCTCGGAACGGGACAGCCTCCAAGGACAGCTCTGGGACGCAGAGGCCAGGCGCGCGCGCCTGCTGGCCGAGCAGGATGATGCCGACAACATAAGCTACCCGACCGAGATGCTGGCTGTCATGGTCAACAACCCCTCGGTCAAGGCGATCGTCACCGGGCAGCAGCGGATTTTCGAGACCCGTCGCCAGGTCATGCTGTCCGAGATTGCGATCACCCAAGAAAGAATGAAGCAGGTTCAGCAGGAAGTCGTCGGCCTTGCCGCCCAGAAGGCAGCACTGAGCGAAAGGGTCGAAATCTCCAGACAGGAGCTTGAGAGCGTCACGACGTTGACTGCCAAGGGGCTTGAGAAGAAAAGCCGTGTCCTCAACCTGCAACGGGAAAAGGCTGATATCAGCGGGCGGCTGGGCGAAATCGCCGCCCAGATTTCCCGTGCCTACCAGGTGATCAGCGAAGCCCAGGCCTATCTCGTCAAACTTCGAAGCGACCGGCTAAACGAAGTCGCGCAGACCATGCGCGAAACGGAAACGCAGATCCTGCAACTGAGCGAAAGGTTGCGCGCGATCGATGATCAGCTTGCCAGAACCGAGATCAGGGCGCCTGAAGACGGCGTGATCATGGATTTGCGGATCCATACCAACGGCGGCGTCATCGGCGCCGGCGAGCCGCTCGTCGACCTCGTCCCGCGCAAGGGCCGCCTGATCGTCTCGGCCCGGGTGCGGCCTGAGGACATCAATCTCGTGCATCCGGGCCTTGAGGCGCAGGTCCATCTGCTGCCTTACAACCAGCGCCGGGTACCGCTTTTGAAGGGTAGGGTCGAATATGTTTCGGCAGACCGTCTGGTCGACAAGCAAACCGGGCAATCCTACTATGCCGCAACGATCCATGTGGTCGACGAGCGGCTGGAGACGATGAGCGAAGTCGAGCTTGTGCCCGGCATGCCGGCCCAAACGCTGATCGAGACCGGACGCAACAGCGTTGCCCTCTATGCGCTGCGACCGCTGCTGGATAGTTTCAACAGAGCATTTCGTGAGGACTGAAACATGCTGTAGCCGGCTGCTCTGTGCGCGATGCGAATGGAGGTTCGTGCTCCATTGATGCCCGATGCCCCTTGCATCCCTGGCTTGGTTCCACCGAAGGATACCATGATGGGCAAGCGAAAATTCGATGACGATGAGATCATGGACATCCTCAGGGAGCATCAAGCTGGCGCGACGGTGGTGGAGGTCTGCCAACGCTATGGCATCAGCGAACCGACCTTCTACCGCTGGCAATCCTCGCAGCTTCGAACCGTCGGTTTCGACGTCAAACGCATACGGGCGCTCGAGCAGGAGAACCAAAAGCTGAAGAAGCTGCTTGCCGAAGCCATGCTAACAGCCGCGACACTAAGCGAGATGTTGGAGAAAACCTCGAAATGACGGCGGCTACGTGACCGCCGCTCCATTGCCAGGCGATGGCCTGCCACCCAGTCGCGCGACGACCTCCGTGCGGTTCTGCACCTGAAGCTTGCGCATGATATGCTGGAGATGCATTTTCACCGTGTGGCCCGACAGATTAAGCTTGCCGGCGATGACCTTGTTGGACGAGCCGCATTGCAACTCGGCCAGCACGTCGGCTTCCCGTGGCGTGAAGTCGGCCAGAATCAGATCGTCGGCGCGCGGCCGCCTGGGCTCACGTGGCGTGTCATCCGGCACCACATGCAGTGCCGCATCGTCAGCGAACGCACCCAGCGGATGCGGACAGAACACGCCCCCCGCAAGCACGAGTCGCAGACCGGCAAGAGCGATTTCGATCGGCAGCGACGTGGTGAAGAAACCGCGGATGCCCATCTGGAGCGCCTGCGCCGCTATCGAGCGGTCGTCTGTATCCGACAACAAAGCGATCGGCGCCTCGGGAAAGCGAGCTGCAACGGCGGCAAGGTCGGCCAGCAGGCTACCGCTTCGGACGCCCCTCCCCGCCAGATCAAGCGTGATCAGGCGCACGTCCATGCCCAGAGCCCTGTCGAGGCTCGCGGTCGAGATCATATCGATGAAGCTCCACCCCGCAAGTTCGCGCTCGAGAAGCGTGACGATGGCGGTGCGGGCAAGCGTGTGCGGTTCGATGACGATGCCGGTCGGTGCATTGCGCCCTTTGCGGCGCACCGTTCCTGAACTGATGGACACGAGTCGACCCCCAGGATGTTTGCAACCTCTAAGGGGCGCATACTAGGCCCGAACATGCATCATGTCATGAGAAAATGGGGATTAATCCGATTGGACCAATTGCGCTAACAAATTGAATAACAAAGCTTATTTTGATTGAATTTTCAAAATTGGTCGGTTGTAACATATCTTGAGTAGTGAAACTCGCGTTGTTCATCGAGACAATGATGCAACGCGTGTCGCTCGCATGGCGATATTTGCAACTGGATTTTGGCGACGTTCCTCGTGTGCCACCCAGCAGATGCTTCGTGGTCTGGCCCTGGTCGCATGTCCGGGAGGGCCGCAAGCTTTCGGTGTAGCATGTCGGCGAGACCTACCCTTTCGAGGTCGCCGGGGTCGGTTACATGCCGCTTTTCCGACCCGGAGAACGTGAAGCCTGGGAGCTGAGTCTGTCCGGCACGCCGGGGCCATCTGCGATGGGCTTGCCCATTATCGCACGCCTGCTTGGTTTCAAGCGCGCGTGTCCTTCGTCCGCATTGTTGTTAGAACGCCAAAAGCCCGCGGACATTTCTGTCTCGCGGGCTTTTTGATTTGGTTGCGGGGGCAGGATTTGAACCTGCGGCCTTCAGGTTATGAGCCTGACGAGCTACCGGGCTGCTCCACCCCGCGCCAAGCGTAAACCGCTATCCGGTTTATCGCGGTAACGCAAATCCGATGGATTTGCGGTCTGTGCCGAGCAAATTGCGGAGCAATTTGTCTCGCGTAAGGGACGTTCTCAGCTTAACTAAGCAAAAGGGCCGCTTGGTGGCGGCCCTTGCGTTTCGGCTGGGCCGAGCGTGTGTCGAGAAGAAGATCTTTGTATCGCCGCTACTTTATCCTTCTCGGCAATGCCTCGAAGGGGAGCGGCGTTTCGGTTTTTTTATCTTGCGTTTTGCAGACCTGGCAGCGACCTACTCTCCCGCGTCTTAAGACGAAGTACCATCGGCGCTGGGGCGTTTCACGGCCGTGTTCGGAATGGGAACGGGTGCAGCCACCCCGCCAGAACCACCAGGTCGGCAAAGCGCAAGATTTGCGCTTAGCTTAGCGCAAACCGAATGAGAAGCTGGTGAGTTGGTCAAGCCAACTCGTTTTGATTTGAACACGTCGTTCATCTTCGATGAACACAAGCAATGGGAACGATCAAGCCAATCGAACGATTAGTACTGGTAAGCTTCATGCGTTGCCGCACTTCCACACCCAGCCTATCAACGTGGTCGTCTTCCACGGTTCTCAAGGGAATACTCGTTTTCAGGTTGGTTTCCCGCTTAGATGCCTTCAGCGGTTATCCATTCCATATATAGCTACCCTGCTATGCCCTTGGCAGGACAACAGGTCCACCAGAGATATGTCCATCCCGGTCCTCTCGTACTAGGGACAGATCCTGTCAATATTCCTACACCCACGGCAGATAGGGACCGAACTGTCTCACGACGTTCTGAACCCAGCTCACGTACCGCTTTAATTGGCGAACAGCCAAACCCTTGGGACCTGCTCCAGCCCCAGGATGCGATGAGCCGACATCGAGGTGCCAAACAACCCCGTCGATATGGACTCTTGGGGGTCATCAGCCTGTTATCCCCGGCGTACCTTTTATCCGTTGAGCGATGGCCCTTCCACGCGGGACCACCGGATCACTATGACCGACTTTCGTCTCTGCTCGACTTGTCAGTCTCGCAGTCAGGCGGGCTTATGCCATTGCACTCGACGACCGATTTCCGACCGGTCTGAGCCCACCATCGCGCGCCTCCGTTACTCTTTCGGAGGCGACCGCCCCAGTCAAACTACCCACCATACACTGTCCCGGATCCGGATAACGGACCGCGGTTAGACATCCATGACGATAAGGGTGGTATTTCAAGGATGGCTCCACAAGAACTGGCGTCCCTGCTTCAAAGCCTACCACCTATCCTACACATGCCGACACGAATGCCAGTGTAAAGCTATAGTAAAGGTGCACGGGGTCTTTCCGTCTGACCGCAGGAACCCCGCATCTTCACGGGGAATTCAATTTCACTGAGTCTATGCTGGAGACAGCGGGGAAGTCGTTACGCCATTCGTGCAGGTCGGAACTTACCCGACAAGGAATTTCGCTACCTTAGGACCGTTATAGTTACGGCCGCCGTTTACTGGGGCTTCGATTCAGAGCTTGCACCCCTCCTCTTAACCTTCCAGCACCGGGCAGGCGTCAGACCCTATACGTCGTCTTGCGACTTCGCAGAGCCCTGTGTTTTTGATAAACAGTCGCTACCCCCTGGTCTGTGCCACCCTTTCTGACTTGCGTCAAAAAGGGTCACGCTTCTTCCGAAGTTACGCGTGCAATTTGCCGAGTTCCTTCAGCATAGTTCTCTCAAGCGCCTTGGTATACTCTACCTGACCACCTGTGTCGGTTTCGGGTACGGTCTATACGGTGGAGCTATTTCCTGGAACCGCGTCCCCGCCCAGACAATCCAATAAGTCTGAACAAGTTAAGCAATCCGTCACTACCACCAGGCCCACGAATATTAACGTGGTTCCCATCGACTACGCGTGTCCGCCTCGTCTTAGGGGCCGGCTAACCCTGCTCAGATTAACTTTAAGCAGGAACCCTTGGTCTTTCGGCGAGAGGGTCTCTCACCCTCTTTATCGTTACTCATGTCAACATTCGCACTTCCGATACCTCCAGGACCCCTCACAGGTATCCCTTCACAGGCTTACGGAACGCTCCGCTACCACTGCACATTCAAAGAATGTACAATCCTCAGCTTCGGTGCATGGCTTTAGCCCCGTTACATTTTCGGCGCAAAGACCCTTAATTAGACCAGTGAGCTGTTACGCTTTCTTTAAATGATGGCTGCTTCTAAGCCAACATCCTGGTTGTTTTGGGATCCTCACATCCTTTCCCACTTAGCCATGACTTGGGGACCTTAGCTGGAGGTCAGGGTTGTTGCCCTCTTCACGACGGACGTTAGCACCCGCCGTGTGTCTGCCGACTAGTACTCCTCGGTATTCGGAGTTTGGTTAGGATCAGTAAGACGGTGAGTCCCCATAGCCCATCCAGTGCTCTACCCCCGAGGGTATTCGGTCGACGCACTACCTAAATAGTTTTCGCGGAGAACCAGCTATTTCCGAGTTTGATTGGCCTTTCACCCCTAGCCACAAGTCATCCCAATCTATTGCAACAGATGCGGGTTCGGTCCTCCAGTTGGTGTTACCCAACCTTCAACCTGCTCATGGCTAGATCACTCGGTTTCGGGTCTAATGCGACGAACTGAACGCCCTGTTCAGACTCGCTTTCGCTGCGCCTTCACCTATCGGCTTAAGCTTGCTCGTCACACTAAGTCGTTGACCCATTATACAAAAGGTACGCCGTCACCCTTGCGGGCTCCGACTGTTTGTAGGCATCCGGTTTCAGGTTCTATTTCACTCCCCTTGTCGGGGTGCTTTTCACCTTTCCCTCACGGTACTTGTTCGCTATCGGTCATGCACGAGTACTTAGGCTTGGAGAGTGGTCTCCCCATGTTCAGACAGGATTTCACGTGTCCCGCCTTACTCAAGGACACTG
>NZ_LGAP01000002.1:0-365000 GCF_001270265.1 Ensifer adhaerens | reverse complement strand
CGATGCTCTATCCCGAGCGCCGCGTCATGGCGGTGTGCGGCGACGGCGGCTTCATGATGAACTCCCAGGAGATGGAGACCGCCGTTCGCCTCGGGCTCAACCTCGTTGTCGTCATCCTGAACGACAGTGCCTATGGCATGATCCGCTGGAAGCAGGCCGTCGATGATTTCCCGGATTTCGGGCTGACATTCGGCAACCCGGATTTTGTACGCTATGCGGAGGCCTATGGCGCAAAGGGCACGCGGGTCACGAGCGCGGAGGCGCTGGTGCCGACGCTGGAGGCCGCGTTTACCGGCGGTGGCGTGCATCTTGTTGATGTGCCGATCGACTACTCCGAAAACATGCGCGTACTGGTCGATGAGCTGCGCACGCGCTCGTAAGCCTGCTTTCTCCAAGTGAGCAAACCGAGCCGCCAGCTCTCACCTTAATCAGGGCGACCGGCCCGGCAGGCCCGTATCCACAGGATGGCCCGCCGCCGTCTCACCATGGATCCTGGTGGCCAATCGAGGCGGCGCCTTGGCCGCAATTGCCGACAAGCCTTGCGCTGCCATCTTTTGAACTTATATTGCACTGCACTCGGCGCCCGTTTTCTGGCCGAGTTTTTCATGGCTGCACGCCGCCTTCACGCGAAAAGCCTCGCTTTTCGCGCACAACCGAAGGATCACTTCATGACTGTTTCAATAAACAATCTTGATGCCTCCACCACCGCGACTTCGACCCACGTCGATATCGGCGACGCCGTCAGGCGCTCCCGCCAGGCCGTCGGCTACAGCGTCGACGAACTTGCGCTTACCTGCGGGCTGACCGACGCCGAAATCACCAACATCGAGCTTGGGGCCGACGCCGATCCCGGCAAACTCCAGCGGATTGCCGCCGCACTTCAGTTGCCCGTAACCACTTTCCTGCTCAGCTAGGCCCAGCGGGCGTCGCGCTCGCACCAGATGCAATCCCGACACGGCGCCCTTCCTAGCGGGCGCCGTTCGGCCTCCTCCCGGCACCGGGCGCGGATCCCGCAAACGCGATAATCCTCGTGAGGCCGGCGCCACTCAGCCGGTAAGCCCCTGCGATAGAATCTCCTTCAAGAGCGCAAGCGGCGTCGGCCGACTTGGCACGCTCTGGTGCAGGAAGACGATCCTACGCTCGTAAGCGGCGGCGTCGGGCACCTCGGTCAGGTGAAAGCCATTCCGTTGGAGGCCTTGCCAAGCCGGAACGACCGAGTTTCCCATTCCATTGGCAACCAGAATGGCGATGGTCTCCAGCGCGTCCATATCGCAACGAATGTCCGGATCAAGCCCGGCATCGGCGAGGTATTGTTGGGATAGCCGCCCACCCCACGATCCTGGATCGTAGCGGATGAATGGCGCCTGCCGGATCCGCTCGTGGATGTGATCAAGATCCGTGGCATCCTTGCTGATAAGAACAAGCGGTTCGCGCCGGATGACATGCGCCGTCAATCCCTTCGGCAGCGCGAATGGCGGCTCGACCAGCACGGCGGCATCGAGCTCGCCTGAGAGCAGTTGTTCGTAAAGTTGCAACGACGAACCGGGGCGCAGCATCAGCTTCAGGCTCGGCGCCCGATGGGAGAGCTCGTCCAGAACCTCAGGGAAAATGCCCGTCAGCGCCGTCGAGATCGACCCGACTTTCAACTCGGCGGTAAGCCCGCCGCCGGCAACGTCGTATCTCAGGTTTTCGGCTTCCCGGATCAGCAGACGTGCCCGCGGCAGAAGCGAAAGACAGGCCTCCGTCGGCTGAGCCGAATGGGCACCGCGGGCGAGCAGAACGCATCCGAGGGCCCGTTCGAGCGATTGAATGCGCTGGCTGACGGCGGCGGGCGTCAATTTCTCCCGGCGTGCGGCGGCCGCGATGGAGCCCGTTTCCACGGTGGCAACCAGACTTTGCAGGAAGCGAATATCCAATGGAAATCCTTATTCTCAGAGAAAGAATTACATAGTTTTTCTTAGCCTCTCAAGACGATATCCCTGTGTCAACCAGGACACGGGAGTTACGGATGAAGTCGCTTTTCCACCTCGCCTATCACGTCAGGGATCTTGACGACGCTCGCAGGTTTTACGGCGACGTGCTCGGCTGCGAGGAAGGGCGCAGCACGGACACTTGGGTCGATTTCGATTTCTTCGGCCATCAACTGTCGCTGCATCTCGGTGAGCCTTTCAAGGTCACGCGGACCGGCAAGGTCGGCGATCATCTCGTGCTGATGCCACATCTGGGCGTGGTGCTGCGCCTTGCCGATTGGTTTGCACTGGCCGAGCGTCTCGAACAGAAGGGCGTGCGCTTCGATATCCCGCCGGTCGTGCGTTTCGAGGGCGAGCCCGGCGAGCAGCGGACGATGTTCTTCCTTGATCCGAGCGGCAATCCCATCGAGGTCAAGGGGTTTGCCGATTTCGACAGCCTGTTTGCACGCTGACGCAGGAGCCGGATGTAAAGAGGCCGATCGCCTTGGTGACGCGCATCGGGCGGGCCGACCAACTGGCCTGGGCAAATAACCTGGCCGGGCTGTTGCGGAGGGCTCGGACGCATCATCCGCCCTCTCAAAGCGAGACCATTCTCAAGGTTCTGCCAAACGCAACCGGACCGGCCCGCTCTTTCACGACAGTCATTGCTTCACGCGGCATATCAGAGTTGCCGCCAGGCACGAAAGCTGCCCTCAAAGCGGTTCGGCGAACTGGCGCCACCGTGCTGAGCTCAAGGCTCGGCACGGTCGCTCCCAAACACTCCCGTCCCAACCCAGCGAAAGATTAGATGCCTAGTCATCTCGGAAGATGGCGCCGACGAAGCTCAACGCCTCGGGTAGGCCACTGCGCCAATAGGCCCAGTCATGGCCGCCCTCGCGCGCCATGAAACGGTGCTCCACACCGAGTTCTTGAAGTTTCAGGTGGAGCGCGGAATTGCCGACGAAGAAATCGTCGCTCGAACCGCAATCCATATAGAGCGCTGTCTTGCTGATTTGCTCGGCAGGTATCTTCTCGACCAGATCGAGCACGCTGTTGTCGTGATAGGCGGCATTCAACCGGCTCCTGCCGACGAGACCCACCCCCCAGGCCTTGCCATAGCGACGGTCGTATCCCTTCTGGTCCATCTCGACGACCTGAGCGTCGGTTCGAAAGGCTGCGCTCAGCGCCGCGGCGGCGGAGAACATTTCAGGTTGTTTGAACGAGAAGGCGATTGCCGCATATCCGCCCATGGAAAGGCCAAGAATGCCTCGCGATTCCTTCTCGGGCACCGTTCGGTAGGTGTGGTCGATATAGGACACGAACTCCTGCAGGAACATGTCCTGCCAGCGGTAACCGCCGTCGGCATCGTTCATGTAGTAAGTATTAAACCTGTTCTCCGTGTCCCGACGCCCCTCCGGGGTGACGGCGATAAAGGCCGGGATCTCGCCGCTTTCGATCATCCGATCGAACACCCGGTCGGCTCCGCCGAAACGATACCAGTCGGTATTCTTGCCTCTGCCGCCGCCATGCATGAGATAGATGACTGGATAGGAGCGGTTCCCAGCCTCGTATTTCGGCGGGAGATAGACGGTATATTCGACATCCTTGCCGAGAATCCTGCTGGGCATTTTTTGCCCTTCGAGCACTGTACCCGCATCCGCTGCCCAGGAACTGGCCAAGGAAACAAGCACGAGCAAGCCGGCAAGAATGGTCGTTTTGAACATCGAATTCCTCCTGTCTGCTCGCCTGGCAAATAGGCAGGGGAAGGTCGTTGTCAAACAAAGCCCCTCGCCCGAAAGCGAGAGGCACTTACCGCGAGCCATGAAAAAGACGAATCGAACCGCGCTATTTTGCGTCGTGAAAGATAATGCCGACAGTGTGGCGCAAGCCTGATCGAACACGGCTGACCCCGTGGCGAAGGTTGACACGATAATTGCCCTTCGTCCCCTGGACCGGCCGGTTGTGAACGGCAAACGCCACGGCGTCGCCCTGGCGAAGGGGAACGACTTCGACCCGGCTTTGCATGCGCGGACGCTGCTCCGTCAGCACGAATTCTCCGCCCGTGAAATCCTGTCCCGGTTCGGAAAGAAGGATCGCAACCTGGATCGGAAAGGCAAGATCGCCATAGAGATCCTGATGCAGGCAATTGAAATCGCCGGGCACATATTGCAGCAGTAATGGTGTCGGTCGAGTCTGGCCCGCATCGTGGCATTGCCGCAGGAACTCCGCGTGCTCGGTCGGGTACCGTCCCTCGATCCCCATGCGGCCGTTCCATTCATTGGCAACGTCAGCGAGGCGGGGATAGAGCGTGGTGCGAAGACGGCCAAGCAGGTCCGGCAGCGGATACTTGAAGTACCGATATTCCCCCCTTCCAAAACCATGCCGGGCCATGTGGATATGGCTGCGGAAATGCTCTTCCTCCTGATAGAGCACCGAAATCTGTCGGCACTCCTCCACTGACAGAAGCTTTTCCATGACCGCGCAACCGTAGCCGTTCAAATCGTCGAAAATCGCCTGCCAATCGTAAGCTGCGACACGCGTCGCTGCGCCTTGTCCCACGGGGTCTGGAAGTACGATTGAAACACGTGGATCCATAGAATTGCCTCCTTGGCGATGAGTGTAGGCTTGCGATCGATGGTTCCTCAAAGTGCGCCGCGGAAGGTCAGGTTGATGCGCATTCGGCCGAGGGTCTCGTGTTCGCCGTCCTTCAACTCGGTTACCCCGTGATAAAAAAGGCGCGACCGCCCACCCCAGACCGCGACATCGCCGTGGCCCAGCGCGAATTTCCGGACCGGGTCGGTGCGGTTCAGCCCGCCAAACTGGAATGTGGCGGGAAGACCGAGCGAAACCGAGACGATGGGGTGCGAGAAATCGCGCTCGTCCTTGTCCTGGTGAAGCGAAAGACGGGCGCCGGGTTCGTACCGGTTGATCAGGCAGGCATCAGGCCTGAAATCGGGATAGCCTGCCTCCGTCGCCGCGGTGATGGCAAGATCGAGGAAGGACGACGGCAGCGCCGGCCACGGCTTGCCGGTCTCCGGGTCGAGCCTGTCGTAGCGGTACCCGCTGCGATCCGTGACCCATCCCGCCGCCCCGCAATTGGTCATCGCGACGGACATCGTGTAGCCACCCGGCGTCACCATATGCCGGAACAGCGCCTCGGCGATGATCGTTCGCAGCGCCGGCAGGATCTGACCCTCGAGCGCCTGCGCGAAGCCGCGAAGCAGCATAGCCCCTTCGGCCATGGTCTCGCGGGACGGTTCAACGGAAAACTTGGCGAACAGGTCGGTCATGATGTCGATCCGGAGAGAAAACTGGCGATATCGGGATGAAGGACCGGACGGTAGCCCGCCCGAAGAGCCCTGACGGTCGAGGGCGGCGTCAGCATCCCCTCGGCGGTGACGCCCGCTTCCGGCCCGTGGTAGCCCGCCTCGGTCCAGCGAAAACAGCGTCCGGATGCAATCGTGTAGGCCGAGTCGGATGCCACCACCATCGTTCCATCAGGCAGTTCGGCGAGCGGCGACGGCAGCGGATGAATTCGCTTTCGTCCGCCAGAAAGTCTCTCGCTGTGGAGCACCGCATCAAGGTCGCCCGCCGATGGCGTCGTCTTCGAGCCGCCGGTCCAGGCGGCCCTGAAAGAAAGAGCGGCCTCCCGCCGGCAGAAGAAGCAGGGGCGGTGTCCCGCCGCCAGCGCCACGGCCTCGTCGAGAAAGAAAAGTTCGGTCCAGCTTCGACCGGCCATGACGTCCCGTCGGCGATCGCCGTAATCGCAGGTGCAGATCAGCCACGCCTTGGACGTCCACCGCCTCCTCGACAGGTTTTTCGTCTCGGGGTCGTGGATGATACCGCGGTTGCCGGTAAACAGACCGCGCTGCGCGATGGCGACAATGTCGCCGAATGGCGTGACGCGATTCTGAAGGGGGCGGCGGTCGATGTTCATGTCGAAAGAGTTCCCCGGATCGCGTTGCATCCGAAAACGAGGCCATTGAGCAATCGGACCACGCCGGAGCGCAACACACCGCGTGATCGTCGTGACGACTACCGCTCTAACGAGTGGCAGCACCAGACAAGCTTCGCCGAGAAGGTGGAGCTCCGCCACCCGTTTTCTGCGCGATGTGGCGTGCAGCCAAGCAGGCCGCTGTCATGCGAGTGGTGTCGGGGCCAGGAGCTCTCCGTCGAAGCCGGTCTCCACGGCAATCTTCGTCGACGACCTTCTCAACAGTCGTCCCAGTGAAGTGCATTTGCGGCCCGTCGCCGCCGGCGGAGGAACACGGTCACCCCGGCGGTGTAACCTCGATCCCGAAAACCGGCTCAGCCGCGCGCGATCAGACGGACGCTGTGATCGTCCCTCAGCGCAACCAATTGCGAGGAGGGCGGCAGGCTGTAGACGTCGTGCTTTCCGAATTCCCTGGGATAGTAGTCATAGCCCGGCGGCGGCTCGGGCGGCTCGCGCGTATCAACCGGGCCTTGGCCCGTCAGTTCGGTCACGGGGTCGAGGATGGCCCCGATCAGGCGCCGCGTATAGGGATGCTGCGGTTCGGCGAAAACGCGATCCCAGCTGCCGGTCTCGACGATCTGGCCGAAATACATAACCGCCACGCGGTCGCTCATATGTTCGACCACGCTCAGGTCGTGGCTGATCATGATGTAGGACAGATCGAGCTGTTCCTTGAGCTCCAGCAGCAGGTTGATGATCTGGGCGCGAATGGAAACGTCGAGCGCCGACACCGGTTCGTCCAGCACCACGACCTTGGGGTTGAGGATCAATGCGCGGGCAATGCCGATGCGTTGGCGCTGGCCGCCGGAAAACTCATGCGGGAAGCGCTTGGCTTGCTCCGGCTTCAATCCGACCAGCTGCATCATGTTTTCGATACGCCCGGCGATCTCCTTGCGGTCGGAGACGCCATGCAGCCGGAGCGGCGCTGCCAGCGACGTATAGATGGTCTGGCGTGGATTGAGCGACGCGTAAGGATCCTGAAATACCATCTGCGCCATGCCGGCCCGCTCGAGCCGGGACGGCCGCGCCTTGCCGGTGATCGATCTCCCTTCGAAATAGATCTCGCCGGTGGTCGGCTCCTGAAGTCCGAGGATCGAAAGCGCGAGCGTCGACTTTCCACAACCGGATTCGCCGACGATCGACAGGCACTCGCCCTTGTTCAGTGTCAGGCTCAGGTTGTTCACCGCGCGAAGCGTGCGCTTCGAGCGACCGAAGATACCGTTGCGCACCGGAAAGTGCACGCTCAGGCTATCGACCCTGACCAATGGTTCGTTCTTATCGCTCATGGTTGAAACACTTCACGAAGCCATCATGGCTGAGGCCGGTTGGCGGTGGAATTTCGGCGGTGCAGATGGACGTCGCCCTGTGGCAGCGCGGCTGAAAGCGACAGCCCGGCGGAAAGCTGGCGATGGAGGGAACCGTGCCTTCGATCTCCTGCAGCCGCTTTCGTCCCTCCTGCCGGCGCGAGCCCAGATGCGGCAGCGATCTGAGCAGGCCGTCGGTGTAGGGATGGGCCGGATCGAGGAACAGGTCGGCGACCGGCCGCTCCTCGACCAGGCGCCCGGCATACATGATGCCCACCCTATTGCACATGTTGGCGATCACGCCCAGATCGTGGCTGATCATCAGGACGGATGTGCCACGCGCGGCGCAAAGTTCCTTGACGAGTTTGAGGATCTCGGCCTGCACCGTGACATCGAGCGCCGTCGTCGGCTCGTCGGCGATCAGCAGATCCGGATTGCAGGCGAGCGCGATGGCGATCATCACTCGTTGGCGCATACCGCCGGACATCTGGTGCGGATAGTTCTTCACCCGCTCTTCCGGCGCCGGCACCTGTACGTTGCCAAGCGCCTCGATCGCCAGCTTCTCGGCTTCCTTCCAGGTGGCGCCCTTGTGCAGCACAAACATCTCGGCGATCTGGCGGCCGACCGGAGACAAGGGGTTGAGGGCGGTCATCGGCTCCTGGAAGATCATGGCGATGCGCTCGCCCCGAAGCCGCCGCAGCTCGCGCTTCGAAAGCTCCCTCAGGTCCCGGCCGTTGAACTTCAGCGAACCGCCAGTGACGGCGAGCGGCGCGCGCAAGAGGCCGATGATCGAAAGCGCGGTAATGCTCTTGCCGCAGCCCGATTCACCCACCAGGCCATAGGCTTCACCGCGTCCGATCGAGAAGGACACGTTGTCGACGACGTTGTGGCTCGCCTTGCCCGATACGATATCGAGGCGAAGGTCCCTGACCTCAAGCAAATTGTCCGTCATAGCTGCCGCGCCCTCATATGCGGGTCCAGCCAGTCGCGCAGGCCGTCGCCGAAAAGATTAAGCCCGAGAACCGTGACGAAGATCGCCAGTCCCGGAAAGATCGCCGCCCAGGGGGCGATGACGATGAGTTCGCGTGCATCCGTCAGCATGTTGCCCCAGCTCGGGAATGGCGGCTTGATGCCCAGCCCGAGATAGGAAAGTGCTGCTTCCGCAAGGATCGCATCGCCCATGCCCAGCGTTCCGATCACCAGGATCGGGCCGATCATGTTGGGCAGGATCTGCGTGATCATGATGCGGATATCGCCATAGCCGAGAGTCTTGGCCGCCTGGACATAGCCCTGCTTCTTCAGCGACAGCGCCGAGCTTCGCGCGATGCGACAGGTCCATGACCAGTTGGTGAGCCCGAGCGCGATCAGCAGGCTGACGAGACCAGGGCCGAGGATCGCCATGATGGCGAGTGCGAAGATCAGGCTCGGGATGGCCAGCATCAGGTTGGTGAGCCCGGTGACGAAATCGTCCCACCAGCCGCCGAAATAGCCGGCCGAAATGCCGAGTGCCAGACCGATCAGCGTGTTGATGACCTGCGACCCGATGCCGACGGCAAGCGAGATGCGGGCGCCGTAGAGAATGCGGCTGAGAACGTCGCGCCCTTGCGCGTCGGTGCCGAACCAGAACTGCGCGTCCGGCGGCAGCTCCGCATTCATCAGGTCCGCGTCGAGCACCGGATCGGTCGGTGCCAGCCAAGGCGCAAGCAGCGCCGCGGCGATGACGACGGTGCAGATGACGCCACCGATGAGGAGATTGAGCCGTATTCTCATGGATCTATCCGTGGCTGATGCGCGGATCGATGACCGCGTAAAGAATATCGACGATGGTGTTGATAAGCAGGAACCACAGGACGATGACGAGGATTGCGCCCTGAACCACCGGGATGTCGCGCAGACTGACGCTGTCGACCAGCAGCGAGCCCAGGCCGGGCCACGAGAACAGCTTCTCTACCACCACCGCCTGGCCCATCATCGAGCCGAACTGCAGGCCGATGGTGGTGATGATCAGCACCAGCACGTTGCGCACGACGTGCCATGTGACGAGGCGAAAGCCGTTCATGCCCTTGGCGCGGGCGGTGCGGATGAAATCGGCGTTCATCACGTCGAGCACGGCGGCGCGCGTGGTGCGCGCCAACAGCGCCATCGGCGCAACGCCGAGCGTCAATGCCGGCAGGATCAGGTTGATCGGGCCGCCGTCGCCGTAGCCGAAGCTCGGCAGCCAGCCAAGCGTCAGCGCAAACAGATACATGCCAAGCAGTCCGAGCCAGAACTGCGGCAGGGAAAGGCCCGAAATCGCGCCGATCATGGTCAGCGTGTCAATGATGCTGCCAGGCTTCAAGGCCGCAATAAAGCCGAGCGGCACGCCGACGAACATCGCGATCGCCATCGCAGCAAATGCCAGCTTCAAGGTCGGCCACATGCGTTCGCCGATCAGATGGACCACCGGCTGGCGGCTGCGGAACGATGTTCCGAGGTCGAACCTTGCGAGATCAGACAGATACGCGCCGAACCGCACGTAGAGCGGTTGGTCGAGACCGAATTCACGCGTCATCTTCTCGACGATCTTCGGGTCGCCGCCGCCCTTGCCATTGGCCGTCAGGCTCGTGGCGATGCTGCCCGGCACCACGCTGAAGATCACGAAGATCAATAACGATATCGCGATGACTGTCGGGATCACCTGCAAGATGCGGCGCACGACGAACTGAAGCATTCATTTTCCCCCTCGCGACGCCCATCAACGGATGCGCGGGCGATAGCTCTGCGGCGCCAAGCGATAGCGGCCTGTGCGGCCAGATCATTCTGCCGAGCGGCCAATTCGTAAGTATTGCCTACGTTATTCACGGCAATGCGTGCCAGATATCAGCGGAAGGAGCCCCGGGATCGCACGGGCGACGCCGGGGCGGCTTTCATCAACGTCCGGCAGGAACCGTTTCGTCCACCCAGAGCTTCTCATAGGACTGGATCGCCAGTTCGGCAGAGTTCGGCTGCAACCCGTGCAGCCAGGGCTGGTAGGCCATCACAGCCTTGTTGTAGTTGAAGAACCAGACCGGTGCTTCTTCCTGAACAAGGTTGTTGGCCTTGCGCAGCAAGTCGTTCTTTTCCTCGTCGGTCTTGGCGACCTTGGCCGCTTCGAACAGCTTGTCGAAATCGGCATTGGCAAACTTCTGGTAGTTGCACGCCGCCTGAGACGTCTTGGAGTAGAAGCACTGCATCGCGGTCAATGCATCCGGGCCGCTTTCCGAAGACCACATGAAGGACTGGAAATCGCCTGATGGTACGACTTCGGAGAGCACGGAAGCTTCGACCGGCTTTGCCTTCACCCGGATACCGACCTTTTCCAGCATCGGGATGATCGCCTCGACGATCGTCAGACCCCAACTCTCGTTCTGCGTCGCCGTCAGTTCGACATCGAAGCCATCGGCATAGCCTGCCTCGGCCAGCAGGGCCTTGGCCTTCTCCGGATCGTAGGCGTAGGGCTGGGCGTCCTGGTCGTAGGCCGGCGATGACGTCGGTAGCCAGCCGCTCGCCCGGTAGGCCTTGTCTTTCGCCAGCCGCTTAATGATCAGGTCGGCGTTGATCGCATAGTTGAACGCCTGGCGAACGCGCTTGTCCTTGAACGGCTCGAAATCGAGGTTGAAGCCGACATAGCGCGTATAGACTTCGGCGACTTCGAGCAGCCCCTTGGACAGCTCCGGATCGGCCTGATAGGCGACGTATTGCGACGGCCCGAGGACGGAGACGTCGATCTCCTTGTTGCGGAAGGCCACGTCGCGCGCCGAGGCATCACCCATGATCAGGATGTTGATCTTGTCGGCGTAGGGCTTGTCCTTGTCATAGTACTTCTCCCACTTCTCGACCGTCAGCCGCGAGCCGGGCACATATTCGGCGAACTTGTACGGGCCAAGGCCGATCGGGTGGCTCTGGAAGCCTTCCTTGTCGGCTTCGCCGGCCGGGTAGATCGCCGTGTTGTTGCGCATGAACAGGAAGGCTGGATCGACCGGATCCGTCAGCGTCACTTCCAGGGTGAAATCATCGAGCTTCTTCAGCCCCGAAATCGCCTCGGCCTTGCCGGCCATGTAGTCGGCACCGCCCTTGATGTTGGCGATATAGCGCGAGGGCGGATAGGCCTTGGCCGGGTCGGCCATGCGGGTGAAGCTCGAGATGATGTCGTCGGCCGTCATCTGCTTGCCGTTGTGGAAATAGGCGTCCTGGCGCAGTTTGTAGGTATAGACCAGCTTGTCGGCGGAGATGCCGACATCGGTCGCAAGCGCCAGCACCGGCACGTTCTTGTCCGCGTCCCAATCGTAAAGGGTGCGGTGGATCGCCTTGGCGTAGAATTCGTCCTGCGTCTGCGGCGACGCCTGGATGTCGAGCGTCGAGAAGCTATCGCCATAGGGCGCCACGAAGTTTACCGTCCCCCCGGCCCGCGGCGTGTCGGCCGCCTGGACTGACGCTACGCCCGCCAGCAACGCCGCCGTCAGTGTCGAAAGCAATGCTATTTTCTTCATCATTCCCGTATTCCTCCCCACTTGTTGTTCTGCTCATGGATGAACAAGATCGCGATCTCATCCGACCTCCCGGATCGGCTGAGATGCATGGAGCCGCCCTTGCGGCTCCCTTTCGCCTTCGTCAGGCGTTCTGTCGCTCGAAGACCACCTCGCCGCCCCGGATTGCCAGGGTGCAGCGCGTATCGTTGAGGATGTCTTCGGGGCTGGCCGTCAGCATGTTCCTGGAGAACACGACAATATCGGCAAGCTGCCCTGGGACCAGCCGTCCCTTGACCGTCTCGAGCTTCTGCGAGAACGCGCCGTATTCGGTGTAGACCTGCAGAGCCTCCTCGATGGAGACCCGCTCGCGAGCATCCATCACGGTGCCCTTGGCTGTCTTGCGCGTCAGCATGCTGTAGATGTTGGGGAACGGATTGGGATGACAGACCGGCGCGTCGCTGCCGGTCGCAGGCTTCAGCCCCAGTTCCTTCCAGGTCTTCAAGGGATAGCTCGAAAGCGCTCGCTCTTCGCCGAGCACCGAGACATAGGCATCGCCGAAATCGTAGATGAAGACCTGTTGCGGACACGGATATATGCCCGCCTTCACCATGCGCCGGTGCTGTGCGTCGCTGGAAAAACCGCAATGCTCGATCCGGTGGCGGCGGTCCGCATCCGGGACCGCGTCGAGCGCCTTCTCGTAGGCCGTGATCAATTGATCGATCGCAGCGTCGCCGATCGCGTGGCAGGCCAGCTGATAGCCCTTGGCATGCGCGTCGAGCACGAGTGCCTCGAGTTCCGAATCGGAAAGAATCTGGACGCCGATATTGTTGTCGTCGCCGAGATAGGGACTGCTCATCCAGGCGGTGCGGCCGCCGGCCGAGCCGTCGAGGAAGATCTTGACAGCGCCGACTTTCAGCATGTCGTCGCCGACACCGGAAACAAGGCCCGCCTCGTAGCTCTGCGGCACGATCGAAACGTTGGGGTCGCCGAGAAGAACCAGCCAGGTGCGCACCGGTAGCCTGTTGTGCAGCTTCGCCAGATTGTAGGCCTTGATCTCGTCAAAGCCTGCGACCTGACCGACCGCCGCATCCATGATGCTGGTGATACCGTAGGACAGGAGAAGATTGCCGGCGCTCTCGATCGCATCGATCATGTCGTCGGTCGAAGCTTTCGGGATTGCCGCGCGGACCAGGCCCTGCGCATTTTCTGCGACCAGCCCCGTCAGGGCGCCGGAGACCTGTTCGATCAAGCCGCCTTCCGGCACGGCTGTGTTCTCGTCGACGCCGGCAAGACGGAATGCCTCTGAATTGAAGATCGAGACATGCCCGCAGGCGCGCACCACCATCACGGGGTGGTGCGGCGCGACCGCATCGAGTTCCGCGCGAAGCGGATGGCGGCCGGTATCGAGCTTGGTCTGGTCGTAACCGCGCGCCCGGATCCAGGTGCCGGGCGGCGTGCTTTCGGCCTGATGCTTGATTGCGGCCAGCAGGCTTTCGAGGGTCGGTGCTGCCTGCGGCGTTGCATCGACCCAGTTCAGCGTCAGGCCGACCGAAATCAAATGCAGATGCGCATCATTGAGACCGGGGGTCGCGAATTGCCCTTGAAGGTCGAGAAGCTGCGTCCCGTTTCCGCGATAGGCTTCCATTTCCTGCCTGGTGCCTGTTGCCAGGATCTTGCCCTGCCAGATCGCCAGGGCCTCGACGACGCCCTCGGCTAGACCGCACCAGATCACGCCGTTGTGCACGATCATGTCGGCGTGAAAACACTGTCCCGCTGGCATCTAAGGCTCCTCCCCTTCGGCCGTCACTGCAATTAAGAGCCACGCTTGGTTGCAAGCGCGGCCCTCGGCACAGCCCGTGTCTCCCGCCCCCCACCAGTTGCGCGCCGAAACTGGAGCTTTGTCCGTTTCGGTGCAGCGCTCTCATGGGCCACAAGTTGTGCAGTTGGGGATGCTAGAGAAAAGGAAAGCGGCTCGCCAATGCATAGAATTTCAGGCGCTATGAAATTATTGCATAACAGCTCTGGGTAGATCGGTCGCCAGACTTGCAGGACCTGCATAACTGCGCCGCACCGGCGAAAAACTTCCCTATCGCGAACTTAAGAACGGCACGTTTCGCGCGAACAGCGGCACTGGGCCAGGAAGCGTCAAGAGTGTCACGCTGCCCGCCAACGTGACACCACGCCTATTCCGAACGACCGCGGTGCGCGTCAAAGATGACGCGCGCCGCGGTAACGGACTTCAGTGGCGATTACGAGCGCTTTTGCAGCGTCGCATAGACCACGTTGCGGTTCGCCCCGAACGTCACATGCGATTCGAAATTGGTGCCGTCGACGCTTTCGTTGACGATGCTCCACATGTCCGACTGCGAGCGCAGCAGCAGCGCCCAGTTCATGAAGGTCTCCATATAGCCGTCGACGCCAATATCCGTTGCGAAATTGGCGAAGAGGAAGACGCCGTTGGGTTTCAGCATCTGCAGGCAGCGGCGTGTGAGCTTCACCGCCACGTTGTGGGGCAGGTAGTCGTAAAGCCCCGCCGCATAGACGAAATCGAACTTGCCGAGTTTGTGCGCTCGGGTCAGGATCCCTCGGACGGAGCCGTCGATCGCCTCAACGCGGGTTCCCCGAAAATCCCTGGTGATGGATCCGACACTGAGCGGGTCCTGGTCGAGCGCGACCCAACGCTTTATGCGGCCTTCCTGCAGGGCGACCGAACGGTTTGCCTCGCGCAGATGCCCGGCGGCAATCGTCAGGATTTCCGCCTCCCCACCGCGCGTGGCGGCGATCTGATCGACATGCTGCGTCAGCAGATCCCGGCGTTCCCGCACGGCAACCGACGACGAGGCGTCCTTGGTATAGTCATAGAGAGCCTTGCCCACTGGCGACGCCTTGGCGATCTCGCCGGCAACACTTGGATGGCCGTAGATGAAGTCGAGCAATTGGGCGTCGCCGGAGTAACCCCGCGGTTTTTCGAAGGACCAGCGGGTAAAAGGGTCCTGGAGGAAGTATTCCGACACCGGATGCTTTTGTGCGATCGGAATCAGTTCCTGCCAAACGCTCGGATGAAACTTTGCGCGCGTCTCATGAAGCGCTGCCGCCAATCGATGTATTATCTTCCTGGGGTCCAGTTCCTGGGCAAATTGCTGCTGTGCAATTTGGAGAATCAGGGCAAGTTCGGCTTTTCCTGTTGCAAACTGCTCGTCATAAAACTCGCTTCTTGACGAAGTGAACTCGGTTGCGATTGATTGGGGAGTAATAAGACTTTCGCCATCGAACACGATTTGAAGCTGGCTCACGCAAAACCCATCCGTTAATGCTCTGTTAACAATATGGGTAAGAATGCGCGAACTGCGTCTCGAATTGCAAGTTTTTGTAGAGTATATGGTAAATTCTGGCGGACAGTATCCATTTGGATACACCCCTGCGCCGGCCGTCAGTCTCGGCTAATTTATCAAAATTTAATAGGCGTCTTCTACGATGTCGTTGAGGCCTGCTTGTCCTTGTTGTGGTACCCCGTGGATGGCAAGCGTGGAGCGTCTGAAGCAACGTCCAGAGATGGAAAAACGAGACCAGATTTCCGTTGAGCGAGACGCAACTCCCTGGACCGGTGCATGAAGCAAACCCTGGCCGACGTCGTTGAGATAGATTTGCACAAGCAGCCACTCAGACCGCTGCCGGCGGAGCTGCGCTTACTCTATCGCCAAGAAGGCGAAACGACCCGCAGGGAAGCGACGAGAAAAGGGCTGTGGATTGCCGTCGCCGTCTATCTCCTGTTTTCGATTACCGACCTGCTGCTGATCTCCGACGTCGCACACTACACGATCGCCTCGCGCTTTGTCGTAGGCGCGGTTGCGCTGGCCGTTCTGGAAGTCCAGGTCCACTTCAACGTGAGGACGGACTGGCTGGACAGGACCTGTTCCGGCGCGCTTGTTTTCGGCTATCTCGGCTGGCTCATTCCGGCGATGATGACCGCGCACGTGCAGAACATGTCCTATTACATGATCTTCGGCGCTATCTTCATGATGGGCGCCAACCTGTTCTTCATCTTCCAGTTCCGTCTTTCGGTGATCTCGTCGAGCATCATCCTTGGCGCGTTCTTCCTCGATCTCTTCTATTTCTCGCAGCAGAACCCCTCCTACCAGCTGGCGTTCGGCACCTTCTATGTCTCCTGTTTCGTGTTCACGTCCTACGTAAACTGGAAGCTCAACCGCGAACGTTACAAGGTCTTCCTCAATGCGTTCGAGGCAAGGGTGCAACAGCGGGAGGCGACCGAGCGCGGCAAGGCGCTGCTCAGGCTCTCCAACACCGATTCCCTGACCGGTCTCGACAATCGCCGGGCCGTGGACCAGAAGCTGCGGGAGTACTGGGGCGACTGGCAAAAGTTCGGCGACAGTTTCGCAGCGATCCTGATCGACGTCGACTTCTTCAAGAAATACAACGACTGCTATGGTCACCAGGAAGGCGACCGTTGCCTCATTCTCGTGGCCAACACGCTGAAGGAATCGATCGAGCAACTCGACGCGTCCATCGGCCGGTACGGCGGCGAAGAATTCATCATCCTCGCGCGCATCGACACGCTCGAAGAGGCCGCCGATCTGGCCGACGCCATCTGCCGCACGGTGCAGCGCCTCGAACTGGTGCACGGACAGCGGCGCGACGGCACGTCCATCGTCACGGTCAGTGTCGGCGCCTCCTTCACCAGACATCAGACGGGCTCCAAGCTCGAGCGGATCATCCACGAGGCCGACCGGGCGCTTTATGCCGCCAAGGCGAGCGGCCGCAACTGCGCCCGGGTCTTTGACCCGAACGACCCGCAGACCAGCGATGAGAGCGAGAACATCGCGGCGCTCTTGAAGATCGCGACCGATCAGGATCTCGTCTCCCTCGTCTACCAGCCGATCAAGAATGTAGCGACAGGCCGCGTCGAGGCCGTCGAAGCACTGATGCGGCTGAGAATGCTGGATGGGACAGCGGTTCCCCCTAGCCTTTTCATCCCCATTGCCGAGCGCACCGGTGCCATCATCGACCTCGGGCGCTGGGCGATCCGCACGGTCTGCCGCGAGCTTCTCGCAAACGATCATGTGCCTGTCGTCAGCGTCAATGTCTCGCCTATCCAGCTGAAGACGCCCGGTTTCGCCACGTCCGTTGCCGCTATCCTTGGTGAGACGGGAGTGGCCGGCGGCCGGCTCGCCTTCGAAATTACCGAGGGCCTCGAGATGGAGATGCACTCGGATGTGCTGCGCTGCATCAGCGACCTCGAGACGCTGGGCATCCGGATTTGGCTCGACGATTTCGGGACGGGCTTTGCCGGCCTTTCCTGGCTCCGGCTGATCGATTTCGATACCGTCAAGATCGACCGCTCGTTCCTTCACGATTGCGGGACGCCAAAGGGCAAGGCGATGCTGAAGGATATCATTGGGCTGGTCAGGAATCGCGGCCACAAGATCCTGGTGGAAGGTGTCGAAACCGAGGAACAAATGGCGCTGATGCGGAAGTTCTGCATCGACCATGTTCAGGGCTTCCATGTCGGCCGCCCCGCTTCCGCCGACAGCTATCACGTGACAGCGGATGCCAAACCGCGCCCGGTCAGCCTCGTCAGGCCGGCCTAGCATTCCGCTAGGAGTAGTCCTGCCCCGCGGACGCCCGGCGAGGGACATACGCTGGTCGCCTATGAACACGAGCAGCCGATGAAGGTGTTCTTCCAGGTCAAGGGGCCATTGATCTGGCTGGACGAACAGGGCGCGCCGGACGGCTTCTTCGACGTGCACAACTATATCGCGCTCTGTCGCGACCACTACGAGAAGGTCGGCCTCGGTCGCGATTATATCGACCGCCTGTTTCGCTGAAATCGGCGGTCGGAGCCGCCGTGCTCAAAACAGCGATTGCTGGGCGGGCTCCGGCGGCCCGAGACGCACGCCTTCGAGTTCCAGCATGCGGATCTTCGATGTTGAGCCGCCGGGAGCCGAGAAGCCGCCGACCTTGCCGCCGGCGGCCAGCACCCGGTGGCAGGGAATGATCAGCGCCACCGGGTTCTTCGCCATCGCCTGGCCGACATCCCGCGCGGCCTCGGGACCGACGCCGAGTTCCTTCGCTAAGGCGCCATAGGTGGTGGTCTGTCCCCATCCGAGCCTGCGGGCGGCGGCATAGATCTGCTTGAAGAACGGATCCTGCCCTTCGAGGTCGAGCGTGATATCGGAGAAATCGACCGCTTCGCCGTTGAAGTAGCGTCGAACCGCGGCAACCGCTTCGGCGACTTCCGGTGTCGGCGTACCCGGTTCGCCGGCAACAAGCCGACGCAGCAGCAGCCGTTCGGTACCCTGCGCCTTGCTGGTCGGCAGTTGGAAACGGGTGATGCCGATGGCGTTCCAGGCGATTCCGCAGAAGCCGGCAGCGGTTTCGAAGATAAGATAGTTGTGAACTGTCTGGGCCATGACGCCATCCTCGCGTTTCTCACACAGGATGAAAATCGTGCGGACGGCTGCCGAATTCAACCCGATTCCTGCGGACAAGCGTGGTCGCCAACAGCTTGCGTGCCCCGCTGGATCGGCACACGTTGCCCGCCGACTTGCGAAAGGGACTGTTTCGCAGTCGGCGTCTCAGGATTGGCCCTACCGGGCCTCGATCATCCTCGCCCAGCTTGCGGCGCGCTGCGCGGACTCGATCAGCACGGCTTTCGGCGCCTTGTACCATTCGTTCTCCGGCAGGCCGCGACGGTTGCGGACGAAGGCGATCGCTGTGTCCAGCGTCGGAAACTCGGCCGGCAAGGTCAGGTGCAGAAACAGCGACACGACGATGACTGAACGCGAGCGGCCGCCGCGGCAGTTGATGAGAATGTTGCCCATCTCCCGGCGCGGATAGGACGGCTTTTCCGGCAGCACCTGCTCCAATGCCGCGCGCAGGATATAGTGCGCGGCCAGCATCTGCGTATCGGGATTGCCGCCGCCGTCGATCAATCCGATCTTGTAGTAGCGGATCTCGCCCGGGCCATAGACGCTGCCCTCATGATCGGACACCAGCTGCGCCTGCCTGACGAAATTGAAGTCGAGATTGACGGCGCAGTTGACGACGGTAGTGATGCCGTTCTGTCGGAGAAGTTCGAGATCGCTCGTCCCCTCCTTGCCGGCGATATAGATATCGACCCCATAGAGCGGGTGCTGCTCGTAGACGAGGCTGAGCTTGGCTATTTCAGCCGACGCTTGGGCCTTCGTCTCGGTTTCCTGGATTATATCCAACATAGTCTCCCCGCCGTCGGTTCAGTTTGTCGCCGCGGCAATGCGTGTGGCCGAGATCGCCCGCGCCACGCGCTGCAATGTCGGATAGTTTGCGCCCGCACCGGTGGCGATATAACCGGGGCACATGAAATCGGGCGCATCCGCGGGCACCTTGCCCAGGGTCAGCGGCTCGTAATGGCCGCCGGCATTCTTCAGGATCAAGGTCGCGGCCGCCACATCCCAGGAATTGACGCCGAACCCGGTCGCCGCATCCGCCCAACCCGCCGCCACATGGGCGATGCTGAGGGCGGCGCTGCCCGGCCTTCGAAGGGTCGAGAACGTCTCGACCAGCTCGCAGAGATTGGCTAGCGCCGCCTCCCGGCCATCGAGGCGGAAATCGCGCGATACGGGGTAGCCGGTAATCAGCGTCGCCCGGCTCTCGTCATCGACCGCCTGCGAGGAAATAACCTCTCCATTGAGATAGGCGTGTTCGAGATCGGCGGAAAACATCAGGTCGGCGACCGGGTCATAGACCACGCCGGCAATCACCTCTCCCTGTTCGACGGCGGCGATCGAGACGCACCAGAACGCCAGTCCGCTGGCGAAATTCGAGGTACCGTCGATCGGATCGACATACCATTGGATGTCGCCCTCGCCCACCTGTCCGCCCTCTTCGCCGAGCATGGCGGAATTGGCCTCATGCGCGAATATGAAATCGCGAATGGTGGCTTCGGCACACTTGTCGTGGATCGTCACGACATCATGCAGGTCACGCTTGTAGTCGACCACCATGTCGGAGCGGAACGCCTTCAGCAACGGCGCGCGCACTTCGCTCGCCGCCCCACGGGCGATCTCGACGAGACGTTTCGAGCGCTCCAGCCTTCGTTCAGGGTCAGCCGCTAGCGATGTCGCCGCGGAAAGGCACTTTTCCATTTGGTTCGTATCCGTCCCTAAGTCGAAGAATTGCCAGCGCGCCACCACTTGGCGCGCCGGCCTTGGTTCATTTGCTGTAATTCACGCGCCAGAAATCCTGCCACTCCTCGCGCCGGTCGAAATCGTCAAGCCCGGTCGCAGAATTGTAGCCGAAGAGGCGCTCGGCGACCGTCATCAGCCCCGAGGGCTCGTCGGCCGGCATCTTGATATCGGTGTTGGTCGGCAGCTTGCCGTCCTTCATCTGCGGCGCGATGCCTTCCTCGGTCAGGATGTAGTGGATGAAGAGTTTTGCCGCGTTCGGGCTCTGCGTTTTCGTCGCGATCAGGCCGAGCTTGACGTAGGTTCAGCCGACCCAGGGATTGAGTTCCTTGCAGATGCCGAGCTTGTAGCCCTTGCCTTCATTGTCGCGGAACTTCGCCGAACTGAGCAGGCCGAAGAAGGGTTCCTTCTGACCCGCTGCCCCAACGGCCTCTGCCACGGGATCGTCACCGTCGGTGACCAGCGGCGCATTCTGGGCAAGTGCCTTGATCCAGGCGGCCGATGCGCTCTTCTCCTCCGTCTTCAGATCCTTGCCGAAATGGGCCTTGTAGGCGTCGGCCACCTTGTCGTCGGCATGTTTTTCCATCTGGTTGAACCAGTCGGTATAGGTGCCCTTGGTCAGGGGATCGACGAGCGCGACCTTGCCCTTCCATTTCGACTCGGTCAGCTCCCAGATGTTGGCCACCGGGCACTTGTCGTAGGCTTCAGTGTTATAGGCCCAGACATTGGCGTTGGTCGAGATCGCCAGCGGGTTCTGGAACTCCGCCGGGATTTTCGCGACCATATCGGCAGGCAGGTAGCTTTCGACGAACTCCTGCGGCAAAAGCTGCGCCAGAGCCGCCGGCGCGTCGGTGATCAGCGCGACATCGCCCTGCACGTTGCCCGCCTGCCCTTCCCGGATGATCATCTCAAGCTGGCTGTTGGCCGACACTTTGACGCCCGTGGCCTTGACGCCGTACTTGGCGCTAAAGGCTTCGGCCATTTCCACGATCTTGCCGGTGCTGTCATAGACGTTGATCGGCTTTTCCTTCTTTGCCGCCGCAATCAGCGCGCCGAGATCGAAGCCATCGGCCGCATTGGCCTGCGCAGAAAACAGGCCGGCCGCAAGTGCCGCCGCCGTCATCGTCATGTCACGCACTCTGCTCTTTTCCGTTGTCATCGCTTCCCCTCCCAAGGAAACCGTGCCCGGTGATCGGCACCGCCCGTCACGTCATTTTCGGTAGTTTATTCGCCAGAGATCCTGCCAGGCTTCGCGCTTGTCGAGATCGTCGCCGGCGGTGGCGGGATCGAAAGCTATCAATTGATCGAGATACTTGGCGACGCCGGAAGGCTCGTCCCCTGGCACGCCGACCTTCGAATTGCCCGAAATCTTGCCGTCCTCGGTCTGGGGCGCGATGCCCTCTTCCGTCATCAGGTAGCGGACGAACAGCTTTGCGGCATTGGGGCTCTTCGTCTGGCCGGCGATCAGGCCGAAGCCCGGATAGAGAAATCCGGAAAACGGCTCGACGCCAGCGCAGATGCCGAGCTTCAGCCCCTTCGTCAGGTTGTCGCGAAATTTGGCCGTCGAGGTGATGACGAAGAACGGCTCGGCCTGCCCGGGCGCGCCGGCGGCATTGGCAACCGTGGTGGAATCCGCCAGAAGCGGGCCGTTTTTGGCAAAGGCCTTGACCCAGGCGGCCGTCGCGCTTTGGCCGTTCGTTTCCAGCTTCTTTCCGTAGAGGCTTTCGTAGGCGCGGGCGACATCGGCATCGCGATGCGTCTCGATCTGATTGAACCAGTCCGCATAGAGCGGCTTGTCGAAGAGATCGAGCATCGCCAGCTTTCCGCGCCATTGCGGCTCGGTCAGCTGCCAGATGTTGGTAACAGGGCACTTGTCGTATTTCTCGGTGTTGTAGGTCCAGACATGCGGGTCCGACACCACGACCAGCGGATTGCGAAGTGCCTCGGGAATATCCTTAGCGAGATCCGGGGGCGTCCAACTCGTGGCAATCCCTTCCGGCAGCAATTGCCCGATGGCAGAAGCCACATCGGTCCCCACGCTGACATCGCCGAGGATGTTGCCGGCCTGGTGCTCGCGGATCATCAATTCCACCTGTGTGGCTTCGTTGACCTTCTTGCCCGTCGCCTGCACGCCGTATTTCTCGGAGAAGTCCTTGGCGGTATCGACGATCTTGCCGGTGACGGCATAGACGGTGATCGGCGGCTCCTTCTTTGCCGCCTCGATCAGGGCGTCGAGGTTGAAGGCTTCTTGGGCCTTCGCCGCTCCGCATGTCAGCGTGAGTATGGCGGCAAGGCTGCCCGCGACCGCCCAGGCTATCGGGCGGTCGCACAATGCGTTGCGTTTCATTTCCATCATGTCGTCACTCTCCCGGTCACACGGTCACTTCTGGTAGTTCACCCGCCAAAAATCCTGCCAGGTTTCGCGTGCATCCCAATCGTCGAGGCTCGTCGCCATCTGGTAGGGCAGGACCTGATCCAGAACCTTGCCGATGCCCGATGGTTCGTCGGCCGGAAGCGCGACGTCGCTGTTGGTCGACATCTTTCCGTCGACGGCCTGCGGCGCGATGCCTTCCTCAGTCATGACGTAGTGGATGAAGAGTTTTGCCGCGTTCGGGCTGTTGGTGCCCTTGGTGATCAGGCCGACGCCTGGATACATCCAGCCGAGCCAGGGCTTCAGATCCTTGCAGAGCCCGAGCTTCATGCCTTTCTCCGCATTGTCGCGGAATTTTGCCGAACTCATCAGCCCCATGAACGGCTGCGATTGGCCGGGCGCACCGACGGCATCAGCCGCGGCGGCGTCCGCATCGGTCAGGAGCGGGGCATTGGCTGCAAGCGCCTTCACCCAGGCCGCCGTCGCGCTGCCGTCGTCCAGTTCCAGGTCCTTGCCGTAGAGGTCCTTGTAGGCGGCGGCGACCTTGTCATCGCCGTGTTTTGCCATCTGGTTGAACCAGTCGACATAGGACGCCTTGCCGAGCGGATCCTGCATGGCGACCTTGCCCTTCCACTCAGGGCCGGTCAGCTGCCAGATATTGGTGACCGGGCACTTGTCGAAGATCTCAGTGTTGTAGGCCCAAACGTTGGCGCTGGTGACGACCGTCAGGGGATTCTGGTATTGCTCCGGGATTTTCGACGCCATGTCCGGCGGCAGCCAGCTCTCGGCAAAACCCTGCGGGATCAGCTGCGCCATGGCGGCGGGCGCATCGCTGATGATCGAAACGTCGCCCTGGATATTGTTGGCGCGCGCTTCGCGAATGATCATTTCGAGCTGCGCCGACGCCTTGACTTTCGAGCCCTCGGCGGCAACGCCGTACTTGGCCGAGAAGGCCTTGGCCATCTCGACGATCTTGCCGGTACTGTCATAGACAGTTATCGGCGCTTCCTTCTTGGCCGCCTCGACCAGGGCGTTGAGGTCGAAGGCGTCCTCAGCCATGGCCTGTCCGGCAAAGAGACCAGCAAGGGCCGTCGTCCACAACAGGCAGCGCCTTGTCTTGTCTGCCCTTCCATTCTTCCGAAATTGCATCGACTGCTCTTCCTCAGTAAGCGGTGTTCGTCTTTCGGTTGATGTGATCAGTCATGTCGTCAGTTCAGCTTCGTGCTGCGTAGCAGCTTGTCGGCCTCGGCAATGCGTTGGCCGTCCTTGTCGAAGACATGCAGCGCCTCCGGCGGTGCCCAGAAGCGGACCTTCTCGCCGAGTTCGAGCCGCGGCAGTGCGTGTGTCGTCAGGAACAGCGTGTGGCTGTCGCTCTTCAACTCCAGGATCCAACTGCCGCCCGTCGGCAGGATGCCGGTCACGACCATCTTGCCGCTGAAGCTGCCCTGCGGAACGTCCTCCTTCCGGGTTGCGTAGCTGAGCGCTTCCGGGCGGATACCGACGGAGCCGATGCCGCGCAGGCTGGGGTAGCGGGCAGAGAGGTATGCTTCCGCCTCCTTGGCAACATCCGAGGTGCCCTTCTTGTCGAAGGACAGGATGTTGATCGGTGGGCTGCCGACGAACTCGGCGACGAAGCGGTTGGCCGGACGATCATAGATGTCGTTCGGCGTGCCCATCTGCTGCAGCGTGCCTTCGTTCATCACCGCGATCGTCGTCGCCAACGTCATCGCTTCCCACTGGTCGTGGGTGACGAAGACGATCGTCGTCTTGAATTCCTTGTGCAGCCGCTTCAGTTCGGCGCGCATTTCGAGCCGCAGCCGCGCATCGAGGTTCGACAGCGGTTCGTCGAGCAGCAGCACGCCTGGATTGACGGCAAGCATGCGGGCAAGCGCGACGCGCTGCTGCTGGCCGCCCGAAAGCTGCGACGGGTAGCGATCGCGGTACTTGGCGATATCGAGCGCCTGCATGACCTTTTCGACACGGGCCTCGCGCTCGGCCTTCGGCAGCTTGCGCAATCGCAGGCCGAAGTCGGTATTGCGCTCGATGGTCAGGTGCGGCCAGAGCGCGTAGCTCTGGAAGACGAGCCCCATTTCCCGCTTCTCCGGCGGCACGAAGACGCCGTCGAAGATTGAGTCCACCACCCGGTCGCCGATGCGGATCTCGCCGCCCGACAGGTTTTCAAGCCCCGCGATCATGCGCAAAGTCGTCGTCTTGCCGCAGCCGGATGGGCCGAGCAGGCACATGAACTCGCCGTCGCGGATTTCCAGATCGAGGTTGGAGACGGCATTGGCGGAGTTGACGCCATAATTCTTCTGGGCGCCGCGCAGATTGATAGTGGGCATCAGCTTCCGAGTCCTTCTGCAAGATTGGTCTTGGTCAGCTTCTGGGCTGCCAGTGTTCCGAGATAGGCGATGGCCGCGATGATCAGTACGACTGCGTTTGCCGCCTGGGTGTAGTGGTAGTCGACGAGCCGCAGCGAATAGGTCGTGAGCACGTCGGTGCTGGGCACCGCGAGGATGACGAACAGGCTGAGGCCCTTGATGCCCGAGATGAACGGCAGCAGCACACCGGTGACGAGCGAGCCTTTCTGGATCGGGATGACGATCGACATCATGCGGCGGAACCAGCCGGCACCGGCAATCTGGGCGGCCTCTTCCGGATCCTTGCCGAGTTGGGTCATCGCCGAGATTCCGGCCCGCGAGGCGTAGGGCATCTGGTCTGCCATCAAGGCCAGCACCAGGATGGTGACCGTGCCGTAGAGCGCCGGCATTGGGCCTCTGGGAACCGCAAAGAGCGAGAGATAGGCGGCCGCAAACGCAATGCCCGGCACCAGATAGGGCAGGAACGTCACCTGGCGCAGATAGACCGACAGGGCCCGGACCGGCGTACGGATGACGACATAGCCGACGAGCAGGCCGAGAATGCCCGAGGCCAGTGAGGCGAGGCCGACGATCATCAGCGTATTCTTGGCAGCAGCCCAGAGATCGGGGCTCAAGAGCACGCCGGTCTGCAGCGCCACCGTGTGCAGGTCCTGGCCGATCCAGTAGTCGAGCGTGAAGTTGTCGAGCGTGAACTGCGCCGGCAGCTTCATGATCGTCGACAGGAACAGGGTCAAAAGCGGCAGGCCGACGCTCAGCATGAAGATGGTCGCGGCAAACCCCGTTGCCGGAAGCCTCAGCTTGCCGAGGCGGCTTTGCCGGTTCATCGAGCCCTTGGAGCCGATGGTGACGAAGCGGCGCGCTTCACGCACCAGCCGCGCATCGATCATCAGGGTGATGATGCCGATCAGCATGATGGACGCGGCAACGACACCGGCGACGCCGGTCTGGCGGGAGGCGATGCTACGAAAGAGCGAGGTAGAAAGCACCTCGAACTTGACCGGCAGGCCGAGAACGTAGGGCACGCCGAACTCGCCGAGGCATTTTGCGAAGATCAGGATCATCGACGACATCAGCGCCGGACGCATCAGCGGCAGGATGATCTGCATCGCCACCTGGTAGCGCTTGGCACCGAGAATGCGCGCGGAATCTTCGAGCTGGGAATCGAAGCGCCGAAGCGCCGAGCCGAACAGCAGGATGACAAAAGGGGTATAGTGCAGGGCGAGAATGATGGTGATCGGAAAGCGGCCATAGGCGACCCAGTCCGGCGGCGTCCATCCCAAAGCCTCGAACCAGCCGGGTTGACCGCCAACCGTGCGGTTCTTGAACAGCGTCGTCCAGGCAAGCGCGAAGGTCCAGGCGGGCAGCATGTAAGGCACGATCAGGGCGGTCGCGAACCAGCGCCTTCCGAACATGTCGGTGCGGCTGATCAACCAGGCGAGAATGGTTCCGATCAGCAGCGACAACAGGATCGCGCCGACGGCAACCGTCAGCGTGTTGAACAGTGGCCGCCAGAAGAGATCGACGGAGACAGGGGACAGGAACGTCCTGTCGAGATAGTACGGCGTCAGATCGCCGAAATCCTTGCCGAGCCGGCGCTCATGGCCGAACTGGACCCGCACGGCATCGAGCACGATGGAGATGATCGGCACGACAATCAGATAGGTAAAGAGCAGCGCCGTCAGCACGCCGATCAATGTCGTCGGCTCCCGGGAGGCGACCTTCAACCGATATCGCCAGACCTGCCAAGACGAAGGCACAGCCGCCTCGCCGCTCGCTGCCGGCGGCGCCTTCGCTGAATCACTTAGAAAAGCCATGCTCTTTCCCCTTGAGACCTCGTCTCGCAACGCGATCCGGCTATGCGCCGAGCACCTTGCGGCCGAGCGAACATGCGAACGGGGAGGATCAGGGAAAGCCGCGCGGTGGGCCGCCCCTGCTCCATTTCGAGCAAGGCAACCTGCCGCGAGGACGCGATACGTCGTCATCGATCCAATCCTCCCTATCCGCGACTGACCCCGTTCAAACGATCCTGTCCGGATCGGGTCCGACGGCAGCCAGCCACTCCTCAGAGGCCGGCGCCATCATCACGAACATAGACGGAACAGAAATTCCATTTCGGAACCGCCTATGGAATGCATGATCCATTGAGAGGGCGCGCTTGTCAACAAAAAAATGCACACGTGCGCAATGATCTATCATGATGTTTTTATTTATTATTTTTAATGGACAGATGCACTTTTTTCGAACACGTGATCACTGCCACGTGACCACTCGGCGATGACGCGCCAGCGGCATACGGAATGGTGAACCAAACAGCCGGATTTCCGGCGGGCGCGCGGCGCTCAGGCGACAGTGCCAGCCGAGGCAAACGATACTTTTTCGTTGGAATGAACCGGCTTTTGTGGCCCAGATAGCCGCGAGCTGATTCTTGAGGGAACCCATGGCACGAGGGTTCGTCACCGCCGAGGAAGTCGCAAAGCGCGCAGGTGTTTCGCGCTCGGCGGTCTCGCGAACGTTCACACCGGGCGCCAGCGTCTCGCAGTCGGTCCGGCGCAAGGTGCTGCAGGCAGCGCGCGAGCTCGGGTACCGGGTCAATCGGCTGGCTCAGGGATTGAACAATGACCGTTCGAACCTGATCGGCGTCGTCGGTACCAACCTCAGTGCACCGTTCATTTCCAAACAGCTCGATCTTCTCAGCATCGGCCTGCTCAGACGCGGGCTTCAGTGCCTGCTGTTGAACGCCGCGGATGCCCGCAAGGATATCGCGCCGCTGATCGAGCTGCTGTTCGAGTTCCGCGCCCAGGCGATCGTCGTGCTCTCCGGCGAGCCGCCGTCATCGATCGTCGACGAATGTATCGCCAACGGCGTGCGGCTGATCCTGGTCAATCAACGGCTCGACCGCACCGACACCAACATGGTGCTGAGCGACGATTCACGTGGGGCGGATCTTGCCGCGCTCCGGCTGATTGCAGCCAAATGCAAGAAAGTTGCCGTCGTCTCCAGCGGCAGTCAGACACCGGCCCAGGTTCGCCGAGCGACGGCGTTTACGCAAAGGGTGCAGACCGCCGGCATCGAGGTGGTCGCCTGGTCGGACGGGCCGACGAGCTACGAAAGCGGCTATCAGGCCGGGTGCGATCTCTTGAGGGACAAGAGGATTGACGGTGCCTTTTGCGTCACCGACCTGCTGGCGCTCGGCTTCCTGGACGCCGCGCGCATCGAGATGCATCGTCGCGTGCCGCAGGACGTGTCCATCGTCGGTTTCGACGATATTCCGCAGGCGGGCTGGAAGAGCTATGAACTCACCACCATCGCGCAGTCATTATCGGCTCTAACCGACAACGTGTTGGTGGCACTCGGCTCTGACGAGCCCGCGACTCGGCTGCAGGTGGTGCCGGTCTCCATGATCGAGCGCAAGACGGTGCGTTAGTCCTTCCTCCGGGCGGCGCGTTGAAATCAGCGGACCTGCCGGATGCGACTTTCGATCAACAGACCGCTGTCATCGAGGATCGGGTGCGCAACCGACGCGATATGGGCATTGATGCGCTTGAGGTCGCGCAGCATATCGAGGTGCAGCGAACTGGTTTCGATGCTTTCCGCCCGACCGTCGCGCAGGCGCTGCAGGTGCTGTTCGGCCGATTGCCGCTCTAGGCGGCGCACGTCTTCCTTCACCTCCACCAGCCGCCGGGCCAAAGCCGCATCGCGGGTGGCAAACACCGTCTGCGCCATACGCAGATTGTCGAGCGTGATTGCAAAGAGCCGCGTCAGTTCCTCGTGGCCATCCCTCGAAAACGTCAAACCCAGCGCGATCTTCTTTGCGAGTTCGGCAAGGAGGCCCTTCTCGATGATGTCGCCGATATGTTCGAGATTGATGGCGTAGTCGACGACATCCATTGCCCGCCGGCGGTTGTCGTCGCCAATGTCGGCCTGGCCGAGGCGCGAGACATAGACCTTGATCTGATGCTGCAGCCGATCCACCCGGCCTTCGAGCGTGCTGATCCCAGCCAGCTTTGCCGGGTCCGCATGCTGCAGCGCATCGCTTGCCTGCACCAGCATGCGTTCGATCAGATCTCCGACGCTTAAGACCTCGCGGCTTGCACCGGCAAGCGCTGCGACCGGCGTCGAAAGCTTGTCCTCGTCGAGATAACTCGGTGCGTCCAGCATCTGCTTCGGTTCCGGCAACAGCCGCGCAAGCGGTCGCGACAGCGGCCAGGCAAGCATTGCCAGCGCCAGATTGAAGATGAGGTGTGCATCGACAGGCAGCTTGTCATGCGATAGCGGCAGGATGTCGAGCAACTGTGCCGAGTAGCCAGCAAGCGGCAACGCCACAAGGCAGCCGATGGCGCGCACGATGAGATTGCCGATCGTCACGCGTCTCGCGCTGATCGGCGCACGCAACGTCGCCAGAACCGGCGGCACGGCGCCGCCGAGATTTGCGCCGAGAACCAGGACGATGATGAGCCCGGTGGAAATGCCGCCCGTTGCCGCAAGCGACAGGATGAGCACGACGATGGCAAGGCTTGAAGATGCAAGGATTGCCAGGACGGCCGAGAAGACGAGGGCGACCGGCCAGGCATTGTCGAGCATCGCAAGAAAGGCCGAGAGCGCCGCAGACGCGCGCACCGGTTCTGTCGCAATGCCGATGAGATGCAGCGACAAGAGCATGAGGCCAATGCCGACAAGGGCAGAGCCACCGCCCTTTCGCGCATTCGACGTTCCGCGCGAAAGGATAACGCCGACAAGGATCAGAAGCGGCGAGAGCCAGCCGATCCCGAGCGATACGATCCAGGCGGTCATCGCGGTTCCGACATTCGCACCCAAAAGCACGATCTGCGCCATACGCGGCGCGACGAGATTGCGTTCGGCGAAGGATGCGATCATCAGCGCCGTCGCGGTCGAACTCTGGAGTGCGACCGTCGCGACCAGTCCGGCGAGGAAGGATCGCACACCGTCGCGCGTGCCGGCGGCCAACCCCGCCTTCAGCCTGGCGCCAAAGGCGCGCTGAACGCCGTTCTTGACCTCCGACAGCCCGAACAGCAGCAGCGCCACGGCGCCGAAGAGATTGATGCTGACAATGGTCGATTCCATGGACTTAACTCTGCTCGGACGATCCGTTTTGGCCTATTGCGGCTGACGGCAGCGCTTTACTGCCTGCCGCGCCGCAGCTCCTCGCGGAAGAGTTGTTGGAACGCAGCGTATTTCTCAAAGCCCAGGTCGTTGACGAGCCGCATCACCGTGGTGGTCGAAACGCCGGCGCGCTCAGCCACTTCCCGTGCGCTGGCAAAGGCGACGTCATAGGGATGCGACAGGGTGAACTTGGCGACCTCGAGCCGCCCGCCTTTCAGCCCGCGGGCACGAAGGCGAAACGCTTCCTTCAATTCGGGAACATTCGCCGGCGGTTTCGGCCCCCGGCTGGGCAAGACAAACGACTGCTGGTCCATGGTCAAACAACCTCCTTCGCTTCCGGTTGCAAGATGATCTCGATCTGCCGCGCACCGGTTTCCGCTCGGTCGAGGAAAGCGGCAAACGCGCCGAGGAAGATCGACAGAAAACTGGCAGCAGAGCCGTTCCACCCCTCTTCCGGTTCCCGGCCGAACTGGTCGGAAAGGGCGCGGTAAAGCCGCAGCCGCTCTTGCGATATGGCGGGCAACGCCAGGAAGCCGGCCTGGCGCAGGCAGTACCAGTCGGCGATCACATCGATCATGCCGCAAGCCGCGACCTGTTCCGCTGTCATTCCAGAAGATTTTGCAAGCGCGTGCAACGCCGGTGCTGCTGCAGTAGCTCCAAGGAGCTCCATGCAGACATCGGCAAGTGTGGCATCCGAGACGCGGCTCACGACATCCTGCGGCCACTCCTTAGGGAAATAGCGGTGATGAACCAAAGCCAGCTTATGGGCACGCAGGAAGGCGCCATAATTCCCGGCACTAAAGGCGACATCGTCAGCTTCCCGGAGGCGCGCCGTCTCGCGTCGATAGGCCTGCGACAGACGCGGATCCACCGCCGTCACCGATAACTCGATGGTATCGACGACGATGCCGCCGGTCGCCGGCTGGATGACCTTGAAAGCCGGCGGATAGGCGACAAGCGAGGGCACTGCCACATTGGTGAGCTGACGCTCGGCACGCCCGCGCCGCGTCACGCCCTCGACATGAAGGTGGCCGCTGAAATGCACACTCAGCCCGGCGCCAAGCAAGGCGTCGGTTACGGCGTCGCGGGGCGTGCGCCGGGCGACGTTGGTTTCTCCGAAGAGCACGCGCTCGGCGCCGGTCGCGCCGTCGAACGGATCGAGCGCCGGGTAATGGGAGAAGGCGAGCACAGTCTTGCCCAGCGCTTTTGCCCGCGCGCAGACGTCCGTGATCCAGGAAACGATGAAGGGTTTCAGACGCAGCATGGCATTCCAGCCGGCGGCGGTGCTGTCGACAAAGGCCGCGTCTTCGCCGTTGATGAATGTGCCGTCCCGCGGCTCGAACACATTGGCGTCGATCATCAGTAGCCAGATACCCGGCTCCGGCTCCACCAGATAGGAGGCATCCATCAACGCATACCGGTTGCTTCCGTCCGGCGAGGCGACCTCGTAGCGCCGGCTTTCGATGTCGTCGGAAAGACCGAACGGCGTCTCCCAATGGAGATATTCCGGCTTGCGGAAATAGCCATAGGCGGCCATCGGGCCGAGACCGGTTGGATATCCCTCGCAATACATGCGTGGGGTGACGATCGCGCCCGCCGCTGCCGATGCCGGGTCGCTTGTCACCCAGACCCCGGCGCCATCCTGATCCAGGAATTCCTTGGTGTGGTGGCGTCCCGTCGGGCCGAAAATATCGTGATTGCCAGGCAGGACGTAAAACGCGGTTCCGTGTTGGCTCGTGTGCCGGTCAAGGATGCGGCGCAGGCTTGAGGTCGTCTGCCGCTGGCCGTCATCCGTGTAATCACCGAGCAGGACGACGTGCCGGATGCCGCGATTTCTGACCTCGTCCAATGCCACTGAAAGTGCCCTGACGCTTTCGTTAAAAACACGGGTCGACTGGCGGGTTTCCGCCCAGCTGCGAACCATCATCCGCTGACCGTCGATGGTCATGCCAGGGAAATCGAAGTCGCCTTCAAGATCGTGGAAATGCGCGTCGGCGATGACGGCGATGCTAGGTTGGCTGCGCTTCAACATCAGCCCTGCCCGGAGGTCTTGCCGGCGATCATGTCGATCCATCCGGACGCCCGGCGTGCCGCCTCGTAAAGCATCGGCTTGGGTGTTTCGAACCATTCGTCCGGACGCAATTCACGGTGTTCGCGGATATGGGCGACGGCAGCGTCAAGCGTCGGGAACAGCTCCGGCTGCTGCTTGTGCAGGAACAGCGCCACGAGCGAGACCGATCGGCTGCGTCCGCCGCGGCAGTTGACCAGCACATTGCCGCCATCGGCAAAGGGATAGGTTTCGCGCTTCGGCATCGCCTGACGCAACGCGCCATCGAGGATGTAGTAGGCGCCGAGCATCATCGTGTCTGGGCTGCCTTCGCCGTCGATCAGACCAAGCTTGTAATAGCGAATGTCGGCGTAGCCGCTCTGCCGCAGATCGCCGTTGTCCTCAGCCTCGATCTCGCGCACCCAGTTGATGTCAAGATTGATCGCGCAGTTGACGACGATCGAGATGCCATGTCGCTTGAGCAATTCAAGATCGCGTGCGCCGTCGCTGCCACCGATATAGAGATCGGATTTGTGCGGACCCAGGCCCTTGGCGATCAGACTGATTGCCGGGCGCGCATATACCGGTGCATCCATGCCGTTTCCCTTTCCAGATCGGGCGGTGCCGAAAGGCATGCCCATGATTCTCAGTCTCCGCGTCTTTTGGCGCAGCCGTTCAGGCGAGCCGCAGTTCGGCAACTGGCCCATCTGCCGACGCGATCGGTATCCGCGATGCCCGGCTTACTCCACCGGCGATGCCCGGAGCGGACGCGAGAACCGGTCCACCACCGCGAAGGCTACCGATCTCCATGAAGGGGCAGACGTCGCCGCCAGCCTCGGCAACGAGCAGCAATCCGGCCACGCAGTCCCAGGAGTTCATATGCAGTTCGACATAGGCATCCGAACGGCCGTCGGCGACATAGGCGAGTGCCAGCGCGCCCGAGCCCGCCCTGCGCACATTGGTGCCGAGCGCCAGCAGATCGCGGATCGTTTCGAGATAAATCTCGTTCGACACGCGACCGGACCAGCCCATCTCCACCGACGCCGTTTCGAACGCCGTGGTGGCGGAAACGGCGATCGGTTGACCATTGCGGGTCGCGCCCGCGCCGCGTTGCGCGAAATAGAGCTCGTCCAGCGCGGGGTTGTAGATGGCGCCGATCTCCGCCCGGCCGTTTTCGATATAGGCGATCGAGATGCAAAAGTGCGGAATGCTGCGGGCGAAATTGGCCGTACCGTCGACGGGATCGACCACCCAGAGACGATTGCTGATCGAGCCGCCGCCCTCTTCGCCAAAAAAGGCGTCGTCAGGAAAGTGGTCGGCGATCGCCTTGCGGATATGCGCCTCGGAGGCAGCATCCGTTTCGGTCAGAAAGTCCTGCGGACCCTTCATCGAATAGCCGCGCGTCGCGCTGTTTTCAAAGCCGCGAAGCACAAGCGCTCCGGCCGACAGGATGACGTCTCGGCACAGCTTTGCCCGACCCTGCAGATCGTTCGAATAGAGTGGTCGTTCGAGGTTCATTCGGGCATGACTCCTTTGCACACGCGAGCATCTTTGCACGCGCGTTCATTGGTGACAAGCCCCCGTTTTGCGCTGGGTCGAGCAGCGAACATCTCGCTCGTTGCCAATGACCGGTGTTGGGCGCACGCACCTCATGTCGGCAATAGCGCCCCCACCTTAAATCACCTTGCTCGTGCGCCAGTGCGCAAGTCGGCCAAACGCCAAAGCATCCTCCCGATGCACCCCTGGGCACTTGTTTTCAAACGTGAGTTTACAAAAGTATTATTATATGATTTTTTGAGCCCGCTGCGAGGAGAGCAGCTTTCTTTGGGAGGAAATCATGAAATTCGCCAAAGCACTCGCGAGTGCAACGATCCTTGCTGCCTGCACGTTTGGCAGCGCATCTGCCGCAGATCTCGTTGTCGGTTTTTCGCAGATCGGCTCGGAGTCCGGCTGGCGCGCTGCGGAAACGACGCTGACGAAACAGCAGGCCGAAGAGCGCGGCATCGATCTGAAATTCGCCGATGCCCAGCAGAAGCAGGAAAACCAGATCAAGGCGCTGCGCTCGTTCATTGCGCAGGGCGTGAACGCAATCCTGCTTGCCCCCGTCGTCGCCACCGGTTGGGATGAGGTCCTGCAGGAAGCCAAGGATGCCGAGATCCCCGTCATCCTGCTCGACCGGACCGTCGATGCTTCCGACGACCTCTATATGACTGCTGTCACTTCGGACCTCGTGCATGAGGGCAGCGTCGCCGGCAAGTGGCTTGCCGACACGGTTGCCGGTAAGCCGTGCAACGTCGTCGAACTCCAGGGCACAACAGGTTCTTCGCCGGCCATCGACCGCAAGAAGGGCTTCGAACAGGCCCTTTCCGGCCACGACAACCTCAAGATCGTCCGCAGCCAGACCGGCGACTTCACCCGCACCAAGGGCAAGGAAGTCATGGAAAGCTTCCTCAAGGCAGAGGACGGCGGCAAGAACATCTGCGCGCTCTACGCCCATAACGACGACATGGCCGTCGGCGCCATCCAGGCGATCAAGGAAGCCGGCCTGAAGCCGGGCAGTGACATCCTCGTTGTTTCGATTGATGCCGTCCCGGATATCTTCGAGGCGATGGCCGCAGGCGAAGCCAACGCCACAGTCGAACTGACGCCGAACATGGCGGGCCCCGCCTTCGACGCGCTTGCCGCGTTCCAGAAGGACGGAACTAAGCCGCCGAAGTGGATCCAGACGGAATCGAAGCTCTACACCCAGGCTGACGATCCGAAGAAGGTCTACGAAGCGAAAAAGGGCCTGGGCTACTGATCCCAAACATGACCGGCGCCTGTGCAGGACGCTTGCCCGCATGTCTGCCTGAACCGAGTGAGATCCGGGGAGAAAATCATGCGGCAGCTTTCAAGCACTGCGGCGCCGGCTGCCGGCAAGCGGATGCGGGTTGCCTCGGCGCCTCATCCTATCTCGGGCAATAGACGCCTGCGGAAAGGTCGATGAGACGGCACGCCGACTTCGTCGACCTCGAGGCCTCAATGCTCCGCCGGCTTGCCGCATTCGGCCATCGAGGCCGAGAGCGAGGCACGTGTTGCGGCACACTGAAGCAATGTGGAGCGCCCGACCGGGCGCTCCACGTTCCACTCAGGGAGGGATCATGCAGACCGCTGGCGACAACCTGCTTTCAGCGACCCGGATCGACAAGGTCTTTCCCGGCGCGAAGGCCCTGGACAAGGTCGACTTTCATTTGCGCAGGGGCGAGGTTCATGCGCTTCTCGGCGAAAACGGCGCCGGTAAGTCGACGCTGGTCAAATGCCTCACCGGCGCCTACCGGCGCGACGGCGGGACGATCCTGCTCGACGGCGTCGAGGTCGATCCGCGCGACACGTTCAATGCGCAGAAACTCGGCATCGGCACCGTCTATCAGGAGGTCAACCTGCTGCCCAACCTGACGGTGGCGGAAAACCTCTTTCTCGGACGCCAGCCGCGCCGGTTCGGTTTCGTCGATGTCGGCACCATGAACCGCCAGGCGCGCGAACTGCTTGAAAACTATGAACTTGACCTCGACGTCACCCGCGCACTCGACAGCTACTCCGTAGCGATCCAGCAGGTCGTCGCGATCGCCCGTGCAGTCGACCTGTCGGGCAAGGTTTTGATCCTCGATGAGCCGACCGCAAGTCTCGACGCCCATGAGGTCGAGATGCTGTTTCGCATCGTCCGACGGTTGAAGGCCCGCGGCCTCGGCATCGTCTTCATCACCCACTTCCTCGAACAGGTGTACGAGATTTCCGACCGCATTACCGTGCTTCGCAACGGTCAACTGGTCGGCACCCGTGACACGGCCACGCTCGAGCGGCGCGATCTGATCTCGATGATGATCGGCCGCGAGCTTGCGGCGGAGATCCACTCTGCGCGCAAGGAGCCGGATGTCACCGGGCCGGTGCGCTATCGCTTCAAAGATTATGGCCGCAAGGGCCACATCTCTCCCTTCGACCTCGACGTGAGGGCCGGAGAGGTTGTCGGCATTGCCGGGCTTCTCGGCTCCGGCCGCACGGAGACGGCAGAGATCCTCTTCGGCGCCCATCGCGCCGACAGTGGCACGGCCGAGTTGGACGGCAAGGCCGTCCAGCTATCGTCGCCGCGCCGGGCGATCGCGCAGCGGTTCGGCTTCTGCCCTGAGGACCGCAAGACCGCGGGCATCGTCGGCGATCTCTCGGTGCGCGAAAACATCGTGCTGGCGCTTCAGGCCAGACGCGGCTGGACCCGTCCGATCTCCCGCACCGAGCAGAACCGCTTGGCGGACCACTATATCCGCGCACTCGACATCCGCACGGCCGATCGCGAAAAGCCGATCAGGCTGCTTTCCGGCGGCAACCAGCAGAAGGCCATTCTCGCCCGCTGGCTGGCGACAGAGCCCGAATTCCTGATCCTCGACGAGCCGACGCGCGGCATCGATGTCGGCGCGCATGCCGAGATCGTCCGGCTGATCGAGGGCCTGCGCGAGAAGGGCATGTCGCTGATGGTCATATCGTCGGAAATTGAGGAGCTTGTCGCCTACAGCACGCGCATCGTCGTGCTTCGCGACCGACAGCATGTGGCCTCACTCGAAGGCGAGCGGATCACGGCGGACCAGATCATCGAAGCCATCGCATCGTCGAACGAACGGGGAGCGGCATGACAGCAATACTAAGGAGCTATTCGCTCAGGCTCCTGCCGCAGCTCATCGCGCTGGCAGCAATTCTCCTGATGGTATCCTTCGTGTTCCCGGGTTTCTTCCGCCTCGAAATCCAGAACGGCCGCCTCTATGGCAGCCTCATCGATATCTTCAACCGCGGCGCCCCGGTGGTTCTTCTCGCCATCGGCATGACCGTCGTCATCGCCACCAGGGGCATCGACCTTTCCGTCGGCGCCGTGATGGCGATCTGCGGCGCAGTCGCCGCCTCGTCGATCACGTCGGGCCACTCCCTGGCGATGACACTTCTGATCACGCTCGGCACGGGCATTCTCTGCGGTCTGTGGAACGGTGTCTTGGTCGCGATACTTGATATCCAGCCGATCATCGCGACGCTGGTCCTGATGGTCGCCGGGCGCGGCATCGCCCAGCTGGTGACCGAGGGCGCGATCCTCACCTTCAACGATCCGGGATTGATCTTCCTTGGCAGCGGCTCGTTTGCATGGTTGCCCCTGCCCGTGATCATCTGGCTGGTCTTCGGCATCCTGGTGGCCCTGATCGTGCGCAAGACCGCGCTTGGCATGCTGATCGAGGCGATCGGCGTCAACCGCCAGGCTAGCACGCTATCCGGCGTATTGACCCCGGTCCTGCTGATCGCGGCCTATATGCTGTCCGGGCTCTGTGCCGCGATTGCCGGCATCATCGCAGCCGCCGACATCAAGGGCGCCGACGCCAACAATGCCGGGCTCTGGCTCGAACTCGACGCCATCCTCGCCGTGGTCATCGGCGGCACCTCGCTTCTCGGGGGCCGCTTCAGCATCGCCGCCTCCGTTCTCGGCGCCATCATCATCCAGTCGATCAACACCGGCATCCTGCTTTCCGGCTTCCCGCCGGAATTCAACCTGATCATTAAGGCGGCGATCATCGTCTTCATTCTCGTGCTGCAGTCGCCGCCGGCACGCAACGCCTTCACCTTTTTAGCGCTCCTGCGCGCCAGCAGAAAACCGACGGAGCGGCAAGCGCGATGAACCCCAAATACCTGCCGCTGACCGCCACCATCGTCATCTTCGTGCTGAGCTATGCGCTTTGCGTGGCGCAATATCCCAACATCCTGTCGACGCGGGTGATCGGCAACCTCTTGACCGACAATGCCTTTCTCGGCATCGCCGCCGTCGGCATGACCTTCGTGATCCTCTCCGGCGGCATCGACCTGTCGATCGGCTCCGTCATCGCCTTCACCGGCGTGTTCCTGGCCGTCGTGCTGGAGAATACCGGCATTCATCCGCTCGTCGCCTTTGCGATGGCCCTTCTCATCGCGACGCTTTTCGGTGCGGTGATGGGCGCCATCATCCACTACCTGGAGATGCCAGCCTTCATCGTCACGCTCGCCGGCATGTTTCTGGCGCGCGGCATGGCCTTCGTGCTGTCGATCGATTCCATCGCGATCAAGCATCCGTTCTACGGCACATTGAAGGGGCTCTACTACAAGCTTCCCGGCGGTGGTCGGATCACGCTCATCGGCGGGCTGATGCTGCTCGTCTTTGGCATCGGCATCCTCATTGCCCATCGCACCCGCTTCGGCACCGACGTCTATGCCCTTGGCGGCGGCACTGCCACCGCCAAGCTGATGGGTGTCCCAGTCGGCCGCACCACCATCATGATCTACGCGTTGTCAGGCCTGCTCGCCGGGCTTTCCGGTATCGTGTTCTCGCTCTACACCTCGGCCGGATATTCGCTTGCGGCCGTCGGCGTCGAGCTCGATGCGATAACGGCAGTGGTGATCGGGGGCACGCTTCTAACCGGCGGCTCCGGCTTTGTGGCCGGAACCTTCATCGGCATCCTCATCCAGGGATTGATCCAGACCTACATCACTTTCGATGGCTCGCTCTCCAGCTGGTGGACGAAAATCCTGATCGGCCTGCTGCTGTTCGTCTTCATCCTGATGCAGAAGGGCATCGTCTACGTATCGCGCAGCGAACGGCGGCATGCCTAGAGCATTTCCAGGAAAAATGCGAAGCGGTATTCCGTCCGTAAATGCAGTAAAAACCAAGAGATAGAGCGTTTCTGCGATCCCGTTTAAGCTGAAAACGCTCGAGGAAAGGGCCCAGTTGCACCTCATGCTGCCAGGAACCTTCGCAAAGCAACCGGTGAAACGCTCGAGCCATGGCCATGTCGTGGACGAGCTCGGGCGCGCGGTGATCGGCGGCGAGTTCGCAGCCGGCGATATTCTGCCTGGTGACATCGAGCTGGCGGCGCGTTTCAAGGTGTCGCGCACCGTGCTGCGGGAGGCGATGAAGACGCTCGCGGCCAAGGGCCTGGTCTTCCCGCGTGCGCGCATCGGGACGCGGGTGATGCCGCAGGCGCATTGGAACCTGTTCGACAGCGACGTGCTCTCCTGGCATTTCAGCGTCGGCGTCGACGAGGACTTCTTGAACCATCTGAGCGAAATCAGGCTGGCGCTCGAACCCTCTGCGGCGGCACTTGCCGCCGAGCGCGCCACCGACGCCGACATTGCCCAGATGATGCGGCTCGCCGTTGCCCTGGGCAATGAAGACCACAGCGCCGAAACGCTGGCCCATGCCGACCTCGAATTCCATCTGCACCTGCTCGAGGCGTCGCTCAACCCGTTCATGCGCACGGTCGGCAGTCTGATCGAGGCCGCGCTCATCGGCGTCTTCAAGCTCACCAACCCGACCGCCGACCGGAGCGAAATCGACCGCGTCGCCGTTACCCATATCCGCATCGTCGAGGAAATTCGCCGCGGTGACGCCGAAGGCGCGCGGCATGCGATGCAAGACGTGATCCGGGCCGGCCAGCAGCGGCTGATGTCGGACCTGACGATGCGAAGAGCCAGGCCGTCATAACGGACTGGAGATTTCCTGCAGCCGATGTGGGACGCGCCGAAACACCGGCTCGGCGCCGGTGCCCCCTGCTAATCGTCGCAACCGCCATTTGCGAAACCTTTAAGATTCCGGCGCATAACGTCGCTCAGAATCCAGGAGTGGACGGTGGAAGCGCTACATACCCCGACGATCATGATCAGCTCCTTCGCGACGCTGGTGGTTTTCGCAGTTTACTTCGCGCTCGCCTCACGCCAGGAGCGCAACAGCCTGGAACTGCGGCTGTGGTCCTGTGCATTTCTGGTTGCGGCCCTCGGATTTACCCTGCTGGCTCTCAGAGGCCCGGGCTATTCCTTCGTCCCGGTTTCGCTCGGCAACGCTCTGGCGGTTCTGGGGTTGGCGCTGATCTGGCTTGGCTTGCGTGCTTTCGATAATCAGCCGCTGAAGATCGCGTCCGCATTGGCCGGACCCGTGTTGTGGCTGTTGGCCACAGGCTTTTCCGACTATGTCCAGAACAGTGTCACCAGCAGGATCGTGCTGTTTTCGGCGCTGATCTTCGTCTATTCGGCGATGATCGCGGTCGAGATTTTCCGGTCCGACAATTTCCGCAAACTTCCAAGCTCCTACATCGTCGCCTTTCTCTTCGCGACGCATGGGCTGTTCTATCTCGTGCGCATTCCGTTGATCTTCGTCTGGCCGCTTTTCGGCAACACGGCTTCGGGCGCAGAGCAGCCGCTGTGGTATCAGCTCCTGACGTTCGAACTGTTCATTCACAGCCTTGCGGGCGGGTTCTCGTTCTTCGCGCTGATCAAGGAAAGAACGCAATACAGATACAAGCTGGCTTCGGAAACCGACGCTCTCACCGGTGTGCAGAACCGGCGCGCCTTCATGTCGAAACTCGACGACTATATGGCGACGGCGTCGGGCGAAGGCGCTTTGATGTACATGGACATCGACCACTTCAAGGCGATCAACGATCGCCATGGACACGCCGTCGGCGACAAGGTGCTCATCGAGTTCGCCGCTGTCGTCTCGCAAGCGATAAGTGGCCAGGCCTTCCTGGCGCGCATGGGCGGCGAAGAATTCGCGGCCTGCTTCCCAGGGGTCGGTCGGCCGCAGGCCGCCGCGATTGCCGAGGATATCCGCAGCGCCTTCGAGGAGGCGCTGGTCAGGGCCGGCAATGCCACGCTTTCGGCGACTGTCAGCATCGGCGTGGCCTTTGTTGGCAGGCAACAGGAGGCAAGCGAGCTCCTGTCTTGCGCCGACCGAGCGCTCTACGCGGCAAAGGCCGCAGGGCGAAACGCGGTCTGGATCGCCGGCAAGGATGGCGCTCCCCAGTTCGCATCGGGGCTGGCGGCCCAATCGAGCAAGAGAGCGCCCTCCCCGGGGAGGACCGAGAGTGGTCCGATGGCGAACTGCGCCTAACCTTCGGCCCTTGCAGCAATCATCGCATCCGCAGTTCAGACGCAGCTGGTCACCAGCGAGAACCTCGTCTAGGCCTTCTGCATCAAGGCGATGGCGCGATCGAGGGCGGCTCCGAATCCCTTGAGCGAGATAGAAAAGCTGACCTCCTTCTCCGTGTCGCTGGCAAAGGCGACCAGCTTCAGCACGTTGCCGCCACGCAGAAGCTTGATCGTCTCCTCGGTAAATGTCAGTGCGGCGATGCATCCGACCGGCATGCAGGTGCGAAATCGCGACGGCTTGCTGCCTGTGGCATCATCGACCCCAAGGGAGACACCCTTGTCGAGATAAAGGCCAAAAGGCAGCGCCAGCTTGCCCTGAACGCCTGTCCCGTCGGCCGGTTCCAGTTCCAGCGTCAGTACGCGCTGCCCGCTCTGGTGAACCTGGCGTTGCGATAGAACGCACCTGCGACTGCCGTCTGTCGTTGAGCAGGCGACGCTCCAGTCGTCATAGGTCTCGGCAAGCGAAGAAGGAGCCGGCCCGTCCTTCGGCGCCTCCTGCGCATGGAGCGGGCTGATGGCGACGATCGTCGCCATCAGCATTGGGGAGGCCCAGCGTACAAGCCGCATCAGAAGCGCACGTCAAGCTTGGCATCGATGGCATTCTGCGTCGTGCCGGAGCCGAACTGCCCGGTGTAGGTGATGCCGAGGCTCGCATTGCCGGTTAGTGCGAAATCGATGCCGGCCTCGATGATCGCCGCATCCTCGGCGATCGGCGTACCGGCAACCGAGAAGGCACTGCCCGTGCCGAAAGCCACCGTCGAGAGGGGCGACGTGTCGCCAAAGGCGTGCTGCCAGCCGAGCATGCCGCGCACCTTCGCATCAGTGGTGCCAAGGCTGAGAGGAGCCGAGGCGCGCAGGCCGAGCGTGGTGAAGGTCGTATCGGTCGTGTTGCTCCTGCTCGACAGAGCCGCCGCAGCGCCACGCTCGGTGAAGCTATCGGTATGCAGGCTGACATAGGCGAGGTTGGCGAAGGGCTCGAGCGCCACGCTCGGCAGGTCGATGCGGTAGCCGACTTCGCCGAATGCCTGGAACGTCCCGGCATCGTAGTCGGCTTTCAGCTGATCCCTGAAACCTGGGAACGCGACGGTTCTCTCCGTATTGATCGAATGCCAGGTGTAGGCGAGCCCGGAGCGCAGGGCGACATCGCCCCAACGGCCGCCACCGTAAACGCCAAGGTGGTAGTTGTCGCTGTCACCCGACGACGAGCGACTGTCGACGTCGAAGTTCGACCGGCTATAGCCCGCCATCAGGCCGACCAAGGTGTTTTCGGTGACTGCCGCGTCGAAGCCGGTGACGAAACCGCCTGTCGACTGATCCAGCTCTCCCGAATTGCCGTTGCCGTCCGTGTTGCTCCAGGCACCGAAGACCTGGCCCCAGCCGACGATCGCGGCAGGCTCGACCGATGCGGCATCGATCGCACCGACAGCCGCGCTCGTCTTGCCCTTGCCTTCGGGGCCGTAGGCAAGAACCGGAACATTGGTCGCCGCCACGTCGTCAAATGCCGCGCGGATGCGGTCATTGGCCGAATTGCGCAGCAGCTGGCTATCGTTGATCAGTGCCGTCTTCACCGATGCGTGAACTTCGCCGGACAGGCGCTCGAAAGCGCCGCGCGCATTGTCGGCGTTGAGCTCCAGTAGAATGTTGTAAAGCGCAAGCGATGGCCCGCTCTGCGCAAGCGTGTTGAGGGCTAGGGCCGTGTTCCTCTGATTACCGTTGATGGCGACGCGTTCGAACCTAGCCGATGTGCCTGGTGTGCCGGGATTTGGGTTTCCAGGGTTGGGATTGCCTGGGTTCGGGTTCCCGGGATTCGGATTGCCTGGATTGGGATTCCCCGGATTTGGGTTGCCGGGGTTGGGGTTACCTGGATTGGGGTTCCCCGTGTCCTTGATCGCGATCTTGAGGTCTACCTGCTTGTCCTTGTGTTCCAGCGTGACATCGAGAAAGGCGGACTTCGAAATTGCCTGGGCAAACTGGCCGTCGACGCCGTTTTCGGCGGTCAGAATGGTGTAGGTGTGGCCGTTCTGATAGCTGGTATTGGCATCGAGCGCGGTCACCTCGACGTTGACGCCATCGCCGATCGTCGCGACACCGTCGCCCCGCACACCGTTCTGCAGGCCCCTGACGGCGATCCTGTCGGAGCGGCCGTCACCGGCGATATCGGCCTCATAGATCGAGCCGTCGCTCATTTCCAGCTGCCCCATGATCGTCAGCGTGCCGATCGAATTGTTTCCCGGCGCAATGACCGCTCTTTTGTCGACCGCCGTGGCGCCGATGGTGCCGGAACCGCCAAGACGGCCAAACGCCGTCGAGGTCGGATTGCCGATACGGTTCAGCGTTTCCCCCCAGACGACGACGGAGTTGGTGTAGGTCTGCCCGCCGAGAAAATTTGTCTGCACTCTTCCCGCTTCGCCATCGACGATCAGGGTTCCATCCTTCACGTCGAACCGGGTCGTGCTGTAGTCCACGGGGCCCGTGTCCGCGTCGTTATCGATAGTGTCGAGGTTGCTCTTGAGAACCAGCTTACCGCCGGAGACGTTCACCTTGCCGTAGAACTTCGTCAGGTCGCCGGTGACAATGGTCTCGCCGGAGAAATTATTGATCGCGCCCTTGCCACCGATCGTGTTGGCGAAGTCGTAGCCGGTGTTCGTGTGGTTGAAATTGACGTGGCCCTGTCGTGGGCCGAAATCGATCTTCGTCGAGGGATCGACCGTGCCGGCCGCTTGCGCCTGCCGAGCGATCGGACCGCCGACACGATCCATGTCGACCTTGCCGCCGATCGAAAGGCTGCCCATGCCTTCCCGGATCGCGCCACCAACGCCAGAGAGGACAATACCACCGCCGGCTGAGAGCTTTGCGCCGTTGGCAACCGAAAGATTGACGTCTCCGGCCTCACCGATCATCAGCTTGTCGTTGACCTTGAACTCACTGCCGGCGCCATCGACATACACATGGATGGTGTCGACGCTCTCATCCTCCCGCAGGGTCGCAGTGTTGGTGGAGACCACGGCGCCCTTCTCGATCGTGAAGTTGTCGCCGATCGTAAAGTCGCCGGTGTTGATCCAGCGCGAATTCTCGCCGCTCACCAGAACCGTGCCGTTCTCGAAAATGGCCTTGTTGGAGTTGATGACGCCACCGTCCTCGATCCTGACCGCGCCAGTGTTGAGCTTCAGCGCGCCGAAGGCGACCCCCAGAAAATCGGTACTGAGCATGGATCCGGCACCGCGCACCACAAGCGTTCCATTGCCTTCCTGCAGGGCTCCGATGTAGGTCTCCTTGGCGGAGACTTTGCCACCATTCTCGACGATCAGCGTGCCCTTGCCACCGTAAATGCCACTCTCGAAACCGCCGACGAAAAGCATGCGGTAGCCGCGCGGATCGGGATCGACGATATCCCAGGTCGAGCCAGGACCGGAGATGACGACCGTTCCGACCGTGCCCCTGCCGTCAGCGATGTAGCCGCCCTTGCTCTCGACGGAGGCGCCGTCCTTGATCGTCAGCGTGGCGCCACTGGGACCGCCGCGGATCACGAGATTGCCGTTGATCGTATGGTCGGTGGTCCAGGTCGTGTCGTTTGGAACGAGCAATCCGGCCGCCTTCGCCGGCGACGGGACGAACGGTACGGCCAGCATGATCGAGACAAGACCGGCGCGTCCAAGCGCAGTCGAGCTCAGAAGGTTGATCCTCAAAACGTCCGCCTTCACACAGGTATTCAATGTCTGCCCCTTTTCATTTGCGTTCGTCAGCGCACAACCCCCAGGCGAATACGAGCCGGGGGGCGGCGGGTCATGGGGCGCTATAGCAAGCCGGGGAAAGGGGAGAATTCTGCTTTCTGCAAACGGCAAATTGCAGCGCCGAAAGGTTGGGGCTTTCTGCAAACGGCTCGATTTCGCCGACGAACGGCAATCGACAACCATCTCGGCTTGAGGGATAAACCCACATGGCACGAGGAAATGACACGGCTTCGCCGGAAGAGACTCAGTATACCGCAGGTGTTCGCCGTGCGACGCTTTCCTTCGGCTTCCTCTATCAATTCATGCAGGGCGTCATCAGCAGCGTATTATGGGCAGTCCTCGGATATGACCCAATAGAAGTTGCGCCGATCACCTTGATCCTGGTGTTGAACGGCACGCTGATGTCCTATGCGATGGCGGCCACGCTCTTCAGGTGCAGGGAGCGTTCCATTCTCTTCAAGCTCCTGGTCGGCTCCGCCTTGTCGCTCGTCGCTGCAGTGATCAACGCCGGCGTCGACCTCGCTTGCCACTTTCTTATCGCGCATGGCGATCCGGCGGACGTCAACTGGACCAATGTCACCTATACCGTCATCTATTGCCTGGCGCTGTTCCACGGATGGGCTTTCTTCTGCATTGCGCTTCTCTCCAATTTTGAGCTGCGCGAACGCGAACGGCGCCTGGCCTTGACGCGAGAAGAGGCGTTAGCGGCGCAGATGCGGGCGCTGCGCTACCAGGTCAACCCGCACTTCCTGTTCAACACCTTGAATTCGATCGCCGGGCTGATCGAGGAAGGTTCTTCGACGGCGGCGGGTCGAATGGTGCTTTCACTCTCCTCCTTCCTGCGCACGACGCTCGAACTCGACCCAATGCAGGACGTCTGTCTCGCCGACGAACTGGCACTGCAGATCGGCTATCTCAACATCGAGGGCGAGCGCTTCTCGGACCGCATGCGACTGAAGCTCGACATCGCACCCGGCCTGGAGCAGGCGCTCGTGCCGAGCCTCATTCTCCAGCCGCTGATCGAGAATGCGGTGAAACACGGCGTCGGCAGTTCGGCCGGCGCGGTCGAAATCCTGATCAGTGCGGCACGCCACGGTGAAACCCTCGAGCTTTCCGTCGAAAACGATCTGACGACCGAACCGCAATGCGCGATCAAAAAGCCTCCGGGAACGGGCACAGGCCTCAAGAATGTCGCCGACCGCATCAGGGCCCGATTTCCCGAGATGGGGGCCTTCATCTCCGGTCTTGTCGCACCACACCGCTTTCGGGCGGCGATCACCATGCCCTTGAGGCTGGCATGCCCCTAAGGCCTCCGCGGAGCGGCAAGCCGGCAAAAGCAAGGGGGTTTGCATTCCGCAAGCGGCAAATGGCAGCGCCCGAAAGGTCAGGACTTTCTGCAAACGGCTTGATTTCGCCGACCAACGACAATCGACATTGGCGGCCGGTTGAACGATAAAAATGGCATGAAACCCAAGGACGAAACAAAATCGCGGGACGAAAGCGCCTATATCGGCAGCGTTCGGCGCACGACGCTCTGGCTCGGTTTTCTCTATTGGTTCGTGGAATTCCTCATCAGCAGTATCCTGTGGGGCATACTCGGAATCGATCCGATCGTGTCTGCCCCCGGCAAATTGCTGCTGATGTCCTGTGGCATGGTTCTTTCCTACGGTATCGCGGCGGCGATGTTTCGGGTTAGGCACCGGCATATCGCCACCAAGATCGTCGTTGGATTCTCGACCTCTCTCATTGCCGCCTTTGCCAATACCGGCATCGACTTCCTGCTCTATGTTTTATTCGTGCGTCCCGACCCGATCACGGTCGACTGGACGAATACCGGTTACACGCTCGTCTACAGCATGGCGACGTTCGTGGGGTGGTCGTTCTTCTTCGTCGCGCTGCTCTACAGCTTCGAGCTGCGTGAGCGCGAACGGCGCCTGGCGATCTCGCGCGAGGAAGCACTGGCCGCGCAAATGCGTGCGCTCCGATACCAGGTCAATCCGCACTTTCTGTTCAATACGCTGAACTCCATCACCGGCCTGATCGAGGAAGGGCAGACCATTGCAGCGACGCGCATGGTGATGTCGCTTTCGAACTTTCTGCGCACGACGTTGGAGCTCGACCCGCTGCACGACGTGCGGCTTGCGGATGAACTTGCCCTGCAAACCGGATATCTGCATATCGAAGGCGAGCGTTACTCCGACCGGATGAAGCTGCGGATGGACATCGCCAATGGCCTGGAAGAGGCTCTGGTGCCAAGCCTGATCCTGCAGCCCTTGATCGAGAACGCCGTGAAACACGGCGTCGGCCGCTCTCCTGATCAGGTTGAGATCGTCATCAGCGCGGCCAAGGTCGGCCATGCGCTCGAGATCGCCGTCGAAAACGATATCGCGCCGGAGACCGGGGGCGGGCGACGCCAGTCTTCCGGCACCGGGATCGGTCTCAAGAATGTCGCCGATCGGGTGCAGGCGCGCTTTCCAGGCGTCGGCGCCTGTGTATCCGGCCTTGTAACGCCCAAGCGTTTCAGAGCAGCAATCACAATGCCCCTGAGGCTCGCATGAACGAAATCCAGATAGAGCCCCTGTCGATCCTCGTCATCGATGACGAGCCCCTGGCGCGGCGCCGCCTTATACGCCTGCTCGGGGCTATGTCCGGGATCAAGATCGTCGGGACGGCCGGCAATGTGGAGCAGGCCTGCGTTCTCGTCGCCGAACTTTTGCCGGACGTGATCCTGCTCGACATCCAGATGCCCGGCGGCACCGGCTTCGACATTTTGGAACGGCTGGGCAACAACGCACCTGCCGTCGTTTTCGTGACCGCCTTCGACCACTATGCCCTTCGCGCCTTCGAGGCCGCCGCGGTCGACTATGTCACCAAACCGATCGAGCCCAATCGTCTACGAACCGCGATCGACCGGGCCCGCATGGCGATTGCGGCACGAACAAGCGCCGAACGCGTGCTGGAACTCAACGAAACCGTGCGGGCGCTCCGGCAGGCGCTTCGCAAGCAGGAAGCGCAGGTCGCCGATATCTGGGTGAAGGCCAGAGGCGAGTTCATTCGCATCGCGCTCGATCGCGTGGTGCGGTTCCAGGCGGAGCGCGACTATGTCCGCATCCACACCGAAAACAAATCCTACCTGCACCACGAGAGCCTGGCGTCACTGGAAGGCTGGCTGGACCCGGCTGAATTTCTCCGGCTCCACCGAAGCTCGATCGTTCGGCGCCATTGCATCGTCGGCTTGCGCCAGGCGCCCTTTGCCGCCTTGATCGCGCTTCTGTCGGACGGAAGCGAAATCCGCGTCGGGCGAACCTACGTAAAGCACGTGCGCCCCCTCTCCACAGAGCGCTAGAGCATTTCCAGGAAAAAGTGCGAAGCGGCATTTCCGTCAGGAAATGCGTAAAAACAAAGAGATGGAACGTTTCTGCGACTCCGTCTAAACCGGAAACGCTTTAGCACGCCGGCCGACCGCAGCATCCAACGGCGCACTGTCGCCGATGGCAAAGGTCAGGCTACCATCCCCCTAGTCCTCGGTAAAGATCGGGTCCTGCGTGAACAATCCGCCCTGGTAGACGGCCAGCGGCGACGATACCTCCGGCCGGCCGGGGGAGGTCTCAAGTTCGGCGCGGAAGCGCTCGGCATTGTCGCGCGGCCGCCAACCGAGATAGGCGGCGTGTGAGTTGTCCCACCAGCGGCTGTCATTGTCTGAGATCCCCCAAAGGATCGGGCAACCGAGCATCGGCGCTCTAAAGACGCAGGCGATCAGCGCCGCAAAATCGTCATAGGACATCCAGGTCGAAAGCATGCGGTGGTTCACCGGCTTCTCCATGCAACTGCCGATGCGAACCAGCGCCGTCTCCTGGCCGAATTTCTCGAAATACATGCGGGCCAGTGCCTCACCGAAACATTTCGACACGCCGTAGAGGCCATCGGGACGCATCGGCGCATCCGCCTCCACGTGCTCGTCCTGCCGGTAGAAGCCGACCGTATGGTTGGAGCTGGCAAAGAGAATGCGCGGCTGTCCATAGGCCCGTGCTGCTTCGTAGAGATTGTAGAGACCCAGCAGGTTCGCATTGAGGATCTTGGAGAACTTGTCTTCGACCGAGATACCGCCCAGATGGAGAATGGCATCGCAGCCCTCGACCAGCCGATGCACGGCAGCCGCATCGCCGAGATCGCAGGACATGATCTCCTCATGCGGCGCTGCGGTGCCAAGATCGGCGATATCCGAGAGGCGTACGACCTCGGCTAGATGGGCCACCCGCCCCCGCATGGCGCGACCCAATGCGCCCGCAGCACCTGTGATCAACAATCGCTTCAAGTCTCGTCCTCCGCAACCGGCGCGCCGCGCAGCCGGTATCGATGCATTGCATTTACGCTCAACTCATCATACAGGTTGAGGCAATGGCGTCAATAAATCGGACATGGGATGCAAGCGCCGATGAATTTGGCATACAGGTTGGCCAGGTAGCCGGTAGCATGCCAACGACCACAAGAAGGAGACGAGATGAGCGTTCAGGTGAAACTGGAGCCGGGCACCGGAACAGGCACGTTGACGTCGAGGCTCGGCGACACGCTGCGGCGCGCGATTGCCGCCGGCCAATTTCCCCCGGGCAGTAAGCTGCCGAGCGAGGCGCAGCTCTCCGAAACCCATGGCGTTAGCAGAACGGTCGTGCGCGAGGCGATCGCCGCACTTCGGGCAGACAGGCTGGTCGAAGCGCGCCAGGGCGCCGGTGTTTTCGTGCTCGACACTCCGCCCGCCGCCGGCCCCGTAGCGCTCTTCCTGCAGCATATCGACCCGGCACGGGTATCTTCGATGATCGAACTGCTGGAATTGCGAACGGCAGTGGAGGTGGAAGCCGCGGGGCTTGCAGCGCTTCGCCGGTCGCCGGCGCAGGAAGAGGTGATCATCGAACGGCACTATGCGGTGCGCGCCTGTCTCAACGCCGGCGTCTCCAGTGTCGAGGCGGATTTTGCCCTGCATCTCGCCATAGCCGAGGCCACCAACAACCCGCGCTTTCGCGAGTTCCTGGCCATGATCGGCCGAAACGTCATCCCGCGCGGGGCGCTGCGCAACGACGACAGCGAACAGGACCAGTCGGCCTATATCGCTATGCTCGACAATGAGCACAACGACATCGTCGTTGCCATATCGAACGGCGACGAGGAGGGTGCCCGGGAAGCAATGCGGCGGCATCTGCGCGGCAGCCAGGCACGCTACCGGACGTTGCTACGCGAACAGCGAGAACCTGTACGATAAGCTGTTGACACAAATTCATCATACATGTACGACAACATTGCCAGAGGAGGCAGGCAGAGGAAATCCAGCATGACGCCGCAAGAAATCAAGGCCGCGCTTGGCGCCGGCCTGCTGTCATTCCCCGTGACGCATTTTGACACGGAGCGAAAGTTCCGTCCCGAAAGCTACCGTCGCCACGTCGAATGGCTTTCCGGCTTCGACGCTCCGGTGCTGTTTGCCGCCGGCGGAACCGGCGAGTTCTTTTCGCTTTCACCGAAGGAAATACCCGGCATCGTCGCCGCCGCGAAGGAGGCTTCCGGCAAGACCGCGATCGTTTCGGGATGCGGCTTCGGCACCGAGATCGGCGTCGAACTGGCCCGCGCGGTCGAAAAATCAGGCGCGGACGGCATCCTGCTTCTGCCGCATTACCTGATCGACGCGCCGCAGGAAGGGCTCTTCGTTCATGTGAGAGAGATCTGCCAATCTGTCGGCATCGGCGTCATGGTCTATAACCGCGACAACTCGGTGCTGGCGGTCGATACGCTGAAGCGCCTGTGCGACGAATGCCCCAACCTCATCGGCTTCAAGGATGGAACGGGCGATATCGGCCTCATCCGCCAGATCACCGCTACGATGGGCGACCGGCTCACCTATCTCGGCGGCATGCCGACGGCCGAACTCTTCGCCGAAGCCTATCTCGGAGCGGGCTTCACCACCTATTCGTCAGCCGTCTTCAACTTCGTGCCGGGGCTCGCCGTCGAATTCTACAGGGCACTGCGCGCCGGCAATCGGACACGCTGCGAAGAAATCCTGCGGGATTTCTTCTACCCCTTCATGGCCATCCGCAACCGCCGCAAGGGCTATGCCGTCGCCGCGATCAAGGCCGGCGTCCGGCTGCAGGGTTTCGATGCGGGCAGCGTTCGACCGCCGCTCGACGACCTGACGCCTCAGGAAGAAGACATGCTCGCAACGCTCATTGCGCCCTGGAAACGCTAGGATGAAAATCACGGCCATCCGCACGCATCTGCTGGAGCATCGCCTTGCGGTGCCGTTCGAGAGCGCGTCGATGCGCTTCGACCGGCGCGCCCATGTGCTGGTGGAGATTGTCTGCGACGACGGCACCACCGGCTGGGGTGAATGCCTCGGCCCGGCAAGGCCGAACGCCGCAGTGGTTGGCGCCTATACACCCTGGCTTGTCGGCACCGATCCACTGGAAACCGAAAAGATCTGGGCGCGGCTCTACAATGCGCTGCGCGACCAGGGCCAGCGCGGCCTCGCGCTCACTGCCCTGTCGGGGATCGACATCGCGCTTTGGGATATCAAGGGCAAATATTTCGACGTACCTGTCTCCACGCTTCTCGGCGGGCGCTTCCGGGAAACGGTCAGGGCCTATGCGACCGGCAGCTTCAAGCGCGACGGTATCGACCGCGTCGAGGACAATGCTGCAGAAGTCGCGCGCTATCACGCAGAGGGTTTTCACGCCAGCAAGATCAAGATCGGCTTTGGCGTCAGCGAAGACCTCGCCGTCGTGCGTGCTGTGCGCGACGCCGTCGGGCCGGACATGCGACTGATGGTTGACGCTAATCACGGCTACGACGTGCTCGAAGCGCTCGAATTCGGGCGCAAGGCCGCCGAACTTGATATCGATTGGTTCGAGGAGCCGGTCGTGCCGGAACAGCTCGGCGCCTATCGCGAGGTGCGCGCCGGCCAGCCGATACCGGTGGCCGGTGGCGAAACCTGGCACAGCCGCTGGGGCATGCGCGAACCGGTCGAGACGCGCGCCGTCGACATTCTCCAGCCCGATCTCGCCGGCGTCGGCGGGTTCACCGAGGCTCGGCGCGTCGCCGATTTGGCAGCACTCCACGGCATCCGCGTCGTGCCGCATGTCTGGGGCACGGCGGTTCATATCGCTGCAGCCCTCCAGTTCATGGCATCGATGGTACCCAATCCGGTACGCGTCAATCCGATCGAGCCGATCCTGGAATTCGATCGCACTGAAAACCCGTTCCGACAGGCGGTGATCAAAACACCGATCGAGCATGACCAGGGGGTTGTCAAAATCCCCGATGGCCCGGGACTTGGCATCGAGATCGACCGCGATGCGCTTGCCGAGTTCCGGATGAGGGATGATTGAGATGCTGGTCAGAATGCTCTCCGGTCGCCCGCCCAAAATCGCGCTGCCAAGAGGCACGGTTGACACGCAGATGCATATGTATCTGCCCGGCTTTCCCGCCCGCCCGGGCGGGCCAGCGCTGCCCGCCGGCGCCCTGCCCGATGCGGATCAATATAGAGAATTCATGCGCTGGCTCGGCATAGACAGGGTCATCATCACCCAGGGCAATGCCCATCAGCGCGACAATGCCAACCTGATCGCCTGCCTGAACGCGATGGGCCCCGTGGCCCGCGGCGTCGCAGCCTTCGGCGCGGAAACCTCGGAAAGCGAGCTGAATGCCCTATCGGCCGCAGGGGTCATCGGCGCAAGGATCATGGATCTGCCTGGTGGCGCCGTCGGCCTCGACGAACTCGAAGCGGTGGATGAGCGCGCGGCAGCACGCGACTGGATGGTTGCCGTCCAGTTCGACGGCAGCAACATCCTTGAGCACGAACCAAGACTGAAGACGCTAAAATCCCGCTGGGTCCTTGATCATCACGGCAAGTTTTTCTCCGGCGCGGCACCCGATGGGCCCGAAATCGCCGCGGTCAGGCGACTGATCGACGCCGGCAATTGCTGGTTCAAGTTCGCAGGCGTCTACGAATCCTCAAAAGTCGGCGGCCCCGACTTTGCCGACGTCGCCGCGCTGTCGCGCGCGATTGCCGCGCACGCGCCCGAACGCGTCGTCTGGGGCAGCAACTGGCCGCACAACCTCGCAAAGACCAACGCCGACTATCCCGACGACGCCGAACTGACAGACACGGTTCTGGGCTGGCTGCCCGATGCTAAAGCCCGTCATCGCGTGCTCGTCGAAAATCCTGAACGGCTCTTTGGCTTGAAGCCATTCACGGACGGAGGTGCCTGAAGCCACCCGCATTCGTCCGGAGCGAGGAGGCTTCGGCGCTACAAGAAGGAGGAGGACAAAATGAACATCGCAAAAACGCTTTGCCTGGCCCTGGGCGTTGCCCTTGGCGCCGGCACCTTGCAGGCGCAGGAAATCACATTGCGCTCGGCCGACATCCACCCGGATGGTTATCCGACCGTCGAGGCGGTGAAATACATGGGCGAGCTGGTTGCCAAGCGCACAAATGGCCGCATCAAGATCGACGTCACCAACAACGCAGCGCTTGGCAGCGAGAAGGACACGATCGAGCAGACCCGCTTCGGCGTCATCGACCTGAACCGCGTCAACGCCGCACCGTTCAACAATCTGGTGCCGCAAACCGTGGTGCTCGGGCTTCCTTTCCTGTTCCGCTCGACCGAGCACATGCACAAGACCGTCGACGGACCGATCGGCGACGAGGTGCTGGCCGCCTTCGAACCGCACGGCCTGATCGGGCTCGCCTTCTACGATTCCGGCGCGCGCTCGTTCTATTCGACCAAGAAGCCGATCGAGAAGCTGGCCGACCTCAAGGGCATGAAGGTTCGCGTCCAGCAGTCGGATCTGTGGATCGCGATGATGGAAGCCTTCGGCGCCAACGCCACTCCGATGCCCTTCGGCGAGGTTTATTCGTCGCTTGAGACGGGTGTCGTGGATGCCGCCGAAAACAACTGGCCGTCCTACGAATCCTCCAGGCATTTCGAGGTTGCCAAGAGCTACACCCTGACCGAACACTCCCTCAATCCGGAGATCCTCGTGATTTCCAAGATGAGCTGGGACAAGCTTTCGCCCGACGACCAGAAGGTCCTGAAAGAAGCGGCGAAGGAATCGGTGGTGAAGATGCGTGAACTCTGGACGGCACGGGAGAAGGCGTCGGAGGAAACGGTTCGCGCAGCCGGGGCCAACGTCATCACCGTCGACAAGGCCGAATTCTCCGCGGCGATGAAGCCGGTCTACGACCGCTTCGTCACTGATCCCCAGATGAAGGATCTTCTCGAACGGATCCGCGCCATCAACTAGCGGCATCCCGCGACCTTACGGAGTGTCCGGCTCGATGGGGCGGACACTCCGCTCGTCGGCAGTCTACGGAGGAAAAGGCAATGTGGCGTTTCATGCAGGCCGTCAGGCCTGTGCTTGCCCGGCTTAGCCGGCTTTCGCTCTACATCTCGGGCCTGGGTCTCGTCACCATGACGGCAATCGTCGGCTGGCAGGTCTTCGCCCGCTATGTCCTCAACGACACGCCCAGCTGGTCGGAACCGCTGTCGCTGCATCTGATGTCGTGGTTCATCGTGCTCGGAGCTGCCGTCGGCGTGCGCGAGAGCGTGCATCTCGGCCTCGACTTCATCCGCCATTCGGCGTCCCCTGCCGTACAGCGCCTGATGGACCTCGTCAGCCTCTCCCTGATCGTGCTCTTCGGCCTGGCCATGAGCTTTTATTCGACCCTGCTTGCCGCCGGCACCTGGGCCGCGACGATCCCCGTGCTCGGCTGGCCGGGCGGCGTCGATTTCTTTCCGATGATCGCAGGTGGCCTGCTGATCGCGCTGTTTGCGGCGGAGCGGCTCGCCGACGTGTCTCTGGGCGCAGCTCCGGTAGCCGACATCGTCATTCAGGAGGCAGCATAGTGGCCTACAGCATTCTCTTCGGCACCTTCACCATACTGATGATGATCGGCATGCCGATCGCCTTCTGCCTCGGCATCGCCTCGCTCGCGACCGTCATCTACATGGGGCTGCCGCCGATCGTCGTCTTCCAGCAGATGAATTCCGGCATGAACGTCTTTGCCATGATGGCCATTCCGTTTTTCATTTTCGCCGGCGACCTGATGGTGCGCGGTGGCATCGCCGACCGCCTGATCCGCTTTGCCGCCGGCATCGTCGGCCATCTGCGCGGCGGCCTCGGCCAGGTCAATATCGTCGCCTCCACGCTGTTCGGAGGGATTTCCGGATCCGCCGTTGCCGACGCATCCGCTGTCGGCGGGTTGATGATCCCACAGATGGCGGCGCGCGGCTACGACCGCAGCTACGCCGTCAACGTTACGGTCAACGCGGCGATCATCGCGCTGATGATCCCGCCCTCCCACAACATGATCCTCTATTCGATCGCGGCCGGCGGCAACGTCTCCGTCGCCGATCTCTTTACCGCCGGCATCCTGCCCGGCCTGTTGCTGGCCGCCGCCCTGATGGTCACGGCCTATGTGGTGGCGCGGAAAAAGGGATACCCGTCGGAGCCCTTCCCGGGCCTGCGCCGCCTCGGCTTCTATCTGCTGGCTTCGCTTCCGGGGCTGCTCTTGATCGGCATCATCTTCGGCGGCGTGCGCTCGGGCGTGTTCACGGCGACCGAAAGCTCGTGCATTGCCGTGTTCTACGCCCTTCTCGTCGCACTCCTCGTTTACCGCGAACTTGATTGGAACGGCTTTGTCGAGGCCGTTCTGCAGGCGGTGCGCACCACCGCGATGGTGCTGCTGGTCATCGGCACCGCCGCCTCCTTCGGCTGGCTGATGGCGTTCCTGCAGGTTCAGCAGGGCATGGTCGCGGCAATCAGTGCGATCTCCGACAATCCAATCATTGTCCTACTGCTGATCAACGTCATTCTGCTGCTGCTCGGCACCTTCATGGACATGGCGCCGCTGGTCATCATCAGCACGCCTGTGCTTCTACCTGTCGTCAAGGCGTTCGGCATCGACCCCGTGCATTTCGGCGTGGTGATGATTTTGAACGCCGGCATCGGCCTCAACACGCCACCGGTCGGCACCGTGCTCTTTGTCGGCTGCGCCGTCGGCGGGATCTCGATCCGCGAGGCGATGCGCACGATCTGGCCGTTCTTCGGCGCAAGCATCGCCGTGTTGATGCTCGTCACCTATATCCCCGGCCTATCCCTCTGGCTGCCAAGCCTGTTCCGGTAGCCGGCGGCTCCACGCGTCTCACATAGACGAGGTTGTGGATCAGCCCGAGCGTCAAGCTCGGGCTGATCCACAATTCGACCGCATTGCCCCGGCACCGCACCAGCGGCACTGGCAAGGGGGCGATTCGCGTGGCTCGGCGATCGGACGATAGACGTTTCACATCGCTCGAAGCGCGCATCGACGCGGCCGCGCACCGGCTGCTCGACCGGCTTCCCGACAGCGGCCTGCTTGGCGGTCTGACGGAACTGCTGGTTTTCGGCATCAAGCAGGCCTTCGCATGCCTTTTCGGCGGCGCGCTGCTGGCGCTGATGATCGCCACCAAACTGTTCTGGCCGGACGAGATCGGCCTTGCCCGTTACGATTTCCTTTTCCTGGCTGCACTCGGCATCCAGCTTCTCATGCTCGCCTGCAAGCTCGAGACCATTGCCGAAGCCAAGGTTATCCTGATCTTCCATATCGTCGGCACGCTCATGGAGATCTTCAAGACGTCCGTCGGCTCCTGGATCTATCCGGAGCCCAGTTTCTTTCGCATCGGCGGCGTGCCGCTTTTTTCGGGGTTCATGTATGCGGCCGTCGGCTCCTACCTGGCGCGCGTGACCCGTATTCTCGAGCTGCATTACACCCACTATCCGCCGCGCTCTGCGACGGTACTGCTGGCTCTCGCCATCTATGCCAACTTCTTCACGCACCACTTCGTCTTCGACCTGCGCTATCTGCTTTTTGCGATCATCGCGATCCTGTTCTGGCGCACGACCGTGCACTACCGCGTCTTCCGGTTCCGCCACCGCATGCCGCTGGTCATTGGTTTTCTGCTCATCGCCCTGTTCATCTGGTTTGCCGAAAACATCGGAACCTGGTCCCGCGCCTGGATCTATCCCTCGCAGCATGCCGGCTGGACACCGGTATCGCTGCATAAGCTGGGCGCCTGGTACCTGTTGATGATCCTGTCCTTCGTGCTGGTTACGCTCGTCCATCGACCGCGACCGCTGCCGGCGGTGCTTCAGCCGCGGTCGGCCGGTAACCTGCATGCGGCGACCGGTGATGGGGGTGCCATCGTCGGCGAGGCACCGCAGATCAGCCGGTGATATCAGCGCAAAAATCCGTGGAGGAAGCTGCGGCGGTCGTCATTTCAGCACAGCCCTGAGCCGAGGGGCGGCGAAATCGACGAAGGCCCTGAGTTTCATCGGCACGTGGCCCTGCGGCAGATAGACCAGTTGAACCGGCAGCGCCGGATGCTCGAAAGGTTCCAGCAACGGCACGAGCAAACCGTCGGCGACGGCGCGTGCCGCCTGGTAAGACAGAACGCGCGTCAGGCCGAGCCCGGCAACCGCAGCGTCGACCGCGGCCTCTGCAGTGTTGACCGCGAGGCGTGACCGGATCGGTGCGGCCATCTCGCCCCTCTCATCGGCAAAGCTCCAGCTACGGTTCGACATCAAGCCTTCGAACGTGATGCAATCATGGTCGGCAAGTTCCTGCGGATGGCCCGGCTTGCCATGTCGGGCGACATAGCTCGGGCTCGCGTAAACGACCCGCCTTATCGTACCGAGCTTGGTGGCGATCAGATTGCTGTCGCGCAGATTGCCGATCCTGAGTGCGACGTCGATGTGATCGTCAACGAGGCTGACGAGCCGATCGCCAAGCGACAGGCGCATGTTGACCTCAGGGTTGGCTTTCAGAAAATCGACGACGACGGGCAGCACATGCAGCCGTCCGAAGACGATCGGCGCCGTCATCGTCAGATCCCCCTTTACCGCGCTGTATTCGCCGGCGGCCACCCGCTCCGCCTCGTCGACCCGAGCGAGAATTTCCCGTGCCGCTTCGACATAGGATCGCCCCGCCTCCGTCAGCTGGACCCTGCGGTTCGTCCGGGTGAGTAATTGCGCGCCGAGGTGGGCTTCAAGCTCCGACACCTTGCGGCTGACCGTTGCCAGCGGCATGCGCAGCTGCCGCGACGCAGCAGACAGGCTTCCGCCCTCGACGACACCGAGCAGCACGGTCATTGCATCCAGTCGATCCATCTGCCTTCCAATATTCAAGAGCCCATCTATCAAGAACGCACTCTACAGCTAAAATCTGGAAGGGCATAGATTGCTGGGGAAGGCAGTTCATTCCGAACCGTCCGAAACCGCGCCAGGCGCTCCGATGATCCGGTTTTCGCTACCGCAGACGCAGGCGAAATGGGGCGCATGGAGCGTCTGCCAGTGCTCCCGATCCACGGGCTCCGCTACCAAGAGGAAATTGCAATGAAACTCTACCGCCATCCGCTTTCGGGTCACTCGCACCGCGCACAGCTCTTCCTGGCTCTGCTTGGCGTGCCGCACGAACTGGTCGATGTCGACCTCCTGGCCAGGGCGCACAAGGCGCCGGATTTCCTCAAGCTCAATTCCTTCGGGCAGGTCCCGGTGCTCGACGACGACGACACTGTGGTAACCGACTCCAACGCCATCCTCGTTTATCTCGCCAAGAAGCTCGGCCGCACCGACTGGCTGCCAGAAGACGCCGTCGGTGCGGCGAAAGTACAGAAATGGCTGTCGGTCGCCGCCGGCGAAATCGCCTACGGACCGGCCGCCGCACGGCTGGTTACCGTTTTCGGCGCAAGCCTTCGCCCCGAAGAGGTGATCGCGAGAGCGCATCGGATCCTGGAGCGGATCGAGGCCGAACTCGCCGACCGCGACTTCCTGCTGGGCAGCCGGCCGTCCATCGCCGACATCGCGCTCTACAGCTATGTCTCCAGTGCGCCCGAAGGCAATGTCGACCTCAGCGGCTACGCCAACGTCAGGGGCTGGCTCGGGCGCATCGAGGCCTTACCGGGTTTCGTCGGCTTCCAGAAAACGGCGGCAGGCCTTGCCGCATAATTGCCCTTGCCAGGGCGGATTGCTTCGCCCTGGCCTTTCCCGTCAGCAAGGAAGCCACCGATGCCGGACACGATCGAACCGAACCGCGCCGCGTCACCGTGGCATGAGGGCGAACTCGCCATTCAACGCAGCCTCGGCGTCGTCGACCGCATGGACGCGCCGGGCCGCAATTTCGTTCGCACCTTCATGCCCGAACAACATCAACAGTTCTATCCGCTGCTGCCCTTCATCGTGCTTGGGACCGTCGATCCCACCGGCAATGTCTGGGCAAGCCTGCGGGCGGGCGAACCGGGTTTCATGCAGGCGCCCGACGCCCATGCCCTCGATGTTCAATTGCCACGCGACCGGAACGACCCCGCCGATGTCGGCATGGAGGACGGAGCCGCGATCGCCATGCTCGGCATCCAGCTGGAAACGCGGCGGCGGAACCGATTGAACGGCACGATCCGACGGATGGACGACGATCGCTTTGCCGTCGCCGTCGGCCAGAGCTTCGGCAACTGTCCGCAATATATTCAGCTTCGGGATTTTTCATTCGTGCGCCAACCGAACGCTCCGCCGGAGACGCGCCCCGTCCACCTCGACGATCTTGATGCCCGTGCGAAGGAGATCATCGCCAACGCCGACACGTTCTTCGTCGCCTCCTACGTCGACCGCGACAACGGCGGGCGTCAGGTGGACGTCTCGCATCGCGGCGGCAGGACCGGCTTTGTCCGTGTTAGCGAGGATGGCGTGCTGACGATCCCCGACTTCGCCGGCAACCTGTTTTTCAACACGCTTGGCAATTTCATGCTCAACCCCAAGGCGGGTCTGCTCTTCGTCGATTTTGCGACCGGAGACATGCTGCAAATGACGGGCGAGGCCGAAGTCATCCTCGCCTCGCCGGAAATCGACGCCTTCCAGGGCGCCGAACGCCTCTGGCGCTTTCGGCCGCGGCAGGTGGTCTACCGGCCGGACGGATCGCCGCTTCGCTGGTCGTTTGGCGAAGCTGGCCGGTCGCCCAATTCGCTGATGACAGGCGATTGGAAGCAGACGGAGGATCGCCTGCGCGCCGCTGCACGTGCCGGAGAATGGCGGCCTTTTCGGGTCATACGCACGCAGGCGGAGAGCACGACCATCCGCTCGCTCTACCTTGAGCCGGCGGACGATGCGGGACTGGTACCGTTTCGCGCCGGCCAGCATCTGTCGATCCGCATCAAGACGGCGGGCAAGCCGGCCGTTCGAAGCTACACGCTTTCGGCCGCCGCTTCCGATGGAGCCTACCGGATCAGTATCAAGCGTGACGGCACCGTCTCGTCCTTTCTCCACGCCCTCGGCCCGGGCGACATCGTCGAGGCACGGGCACCGGCCGGCAGCTTCGTCATCGACGCGACCGAACGGCGGCCGGCGGCGCTTCTTGCCGCCGGCGTCGGCATCACGCCGATGATCGCGATGGTGCGCGACATCCTCTATGAGGGGCAGCGCAAACGGCGTATCCGCCCGACATGGCTGTTCCAATCGGCCCGCAATCTCGATGAACGCGCCTTCGACCAGGAGATCGCATCGCTGATCGATGCCGGCCAAGGCAAGATCCACTTGACGCGCGTGCTCAGCCAACCGGATGGAGCCCGCATTGGCGAGGACTACGACGCCGCCGGCCGCATCGACATCCCGTTGCTGCAATCAATCCTGCCCTTCGACGACTACGACTTCTATCTCTGTGGTCCGCGGCCTTTCATGCAATCGCTCTATGACGGCCTGCGCGCGCTGAACATCGCCGACGCCCGCATCCATGCGGAGACCTTCGGTCTTTCTTCACTCACGCGCAGCCCCGATATCGGATTGTCGGCAACGGCGAAGCCACCGGCCAGCACACCGGTCCGCGTGATTTTTGCGGCCTCCGGCAAGGAAGCTCGCTGGCAACCGGGCGAAGGTACTCTGCTCGACCTGGCCGAGGCCCGCGGCCTTTCGCCAGAATATGGCTGCCGCAACGGCAGCTGCGGCAGTTGCAGCACGCCGGTTCTGGAAGGCGACGTCGCCTATCCGCAGCGGCCCTCGTTCGAGGTCAGCCAAGGCGAGGCCCTCATCTGCTGCGCTGTGCCGGCGAAAAATGACGGGCGGGCACTCCAGCTGGCCGTTTAGGTCCGCGGCATCAATCGCCCGACGACGCTTCGGCACCGTTGCTGCGAGCCATTCGGAGAATCGTGCAAGAATACCGGAGTGCTGTTCTACCGCTCCTTCAGCGGGACGGCGCATGGTGACTTTCGGAACCGGGGAGGTCCTCAGTCTATCTCGAAAGGAACAACATGTCCGAGCTTCAAGGCAAAGTCGTTGCCATCACCGGTGCCAGCAGCGGCATTGGCGAGGCCGCCGCGCGATATCTGGCCGCCGCCGGCGCCCGCGTCGTCCTCGGTGCACGACGCACCGATCGGCTGTCGGCCCTTGCCGGCGAAATCCGCGCCGCCGGCGGCGCCGCCAGCTTCAAGGCGCTTGATGTCACCGACCTTGATGATATGCAGGCCTTCGTCGCCCATGCCGTTTGCGAATTCGGCCGGCTCGACGTCATCGTCAACAATGCGGGCGTCATGCCGCTGTCGCCACTTTCCGCCGTCAAGGTCGATGAGTGGAACCGGATGATCGATGTCAACATTCGCGGCGTGTTGAACGGCATTGCCGCAAGCCTGCCTGTCATGAACGAACAGGGCAGCGGCCAGATCATCAACCTGTCATCGATCGGCGGTCACGCCGTCTCGCCGACCGCCGCCGTCTATTGCGCGACAAAATTTGCCGTCCGGGCGATCTCCGATGGCCTTCGCCAGGAAACCGATCGGATCCGCGTCAGCGTCATCTCGCCCGGCGTCACCGAATCGGAACTGGCCGAGAGCATCTCCGACGAGACCGCCCGCGGCGCGATGCGCGACTTCCGGCGGATCGCGATACCGGCCACCGCAATTGCCCGGGCAATCGCCTATGCCATCGAACAGCCTGAAGATGTCGATGTCAGCGAAATCATAGTGCGCCCGACGGCAAGCCCGCACTGACCCGGTTCGAGGGAGCGCCCGCAGATGAACCGCACTCTTCGAACATGGATGGCGATGGGCCTTGTCCTTTCCGCTCTCTCGCCAGATCCGCTATTCGCACAGGAAAAAACCATGCAACAGGCACTGCACCCCTATATCGGCATGTGGGCAACCGAAGATGGGCATGTCCGCCACCACCTCCTGCCCGACGGCCGCTATGACGAAGCGCGCGGCAAACGGCAGAGCGCCTATCAGGGCCGTTACTGGGTGACCAGCAATCATATCGACTATGTCGACGATACCGGCTTTACCGCCGACGGCGATTTTATCGACGGCGTGCTCTACCATGCCGGCATGGTCCTGCGCCGCGAAGATTAGACCAAGGGGGCGGCGGCTGACGACGTCTGCCGCTCCCGCCCCATATATCCCGTTGAACTTGCGCCCGGGAAAGGTCAGCCTGCGCCGGACGCCAAACCCGCACGAAGGAAAACGGCCTTGGGCGATCTCGAAGAATTCCAACGTCTGATGGAGCGCAACAGCGGCATTGACGGCGTGCTGTCGACAGCGATACCGCGCCTCATTTTGATCCGGTCGTCGAGCCCGACCGAGCCAATCCATACGTTGCACGTGCCCGCTGTCTGCTTCATTGCGCAAGGATCCAAGCAGGTGATGCTGGGCGACACAGTCCACAGCAACGATCCCAATCGGTATCTCACCGTTTCCGTCGACCTGCCGATCATCGGCCAGGTCATCGACGCATCATCGGAAAAGCCCTACCTCTGCCTGCGCCTCGACCTCGACCCGACCATGTTGAGCGCAATGGTGGTCGAGGTTGGATCGTCGCTGATCGATGGCGGTTTGCCCGGACCGGGCCTGTTTCTCAGCGACACCACGCCGGAGCTGCTCGACGCGATCGTCCGGCTGCTGCGCCTGCTCGACAGACCCGATGAAATCGCCGTCCTGGCGCCGCTGGCGGAACGCGAGATCCTCTACCGCCTGCTGATGGGCGAGCAGGGCCACCGTCTGCGCCAGATCGCCCGGGCCGAGAGCAAGCTGACCCAGGTCAACCGCGCGATCGACGTTATCAAGCGCGACTTCCGCAAGCCGCTGCGCATCGAGGACCTGGCGGAGCGCGCCAATATGAGCCTTTCGTCCTTCCACCAGCACTTCAAGACGGTGACGGCGATGAGCCCGCTGCAATATCAAAAGCAGCTCCGGCTGCAGGAAGCCCGCCGCCTGATCCTTAGCCAGGCAATCGACGCAGCCACGGCGGGACATCATGTCGGCTACGATAGCCCTTCGCAATTTTCGCGCGAATACGCCCGCCTTTTCGGCGCGCCGCCGCTACGCGACATTGCCCGGCTGCGGGCGGCGCCATCCTATCTGCTCGAGACCTGAACCGTGGCGGGCCCTGGAACCGCACAGAGCCTTGAGGGGTTGCTTGTTCTCATGCCGGACTCGGCTATTGATAATGCGTGAGGCTAATGCCAACCGCAAAACCACCGGCAGCTCCAACGCGGGACAAGCAATGAACGACCAACAGATCCGCGACATCATCCTGTGGCTGTCCGAAGAAGGCCTGAAGGGCCTGGAGGAGCCCGAGATGCTCGCTGGCTTTTGCGAGCGTTGCCTGGCGGCGGGCATGGACATTGCCCGGGCGCAGGGACTGATCGACACGCTGCATCCGGAATTCGAGGGACGCGCGTTCCAATGGAACAGCGAAAGTGATGTGACGCCGGAGGTCGTGCAATATTCCTCGACCACGGGAGGAGAAGCGCAGGCGAACTGGCATCGCTCGATCTTCTACCACATGCTGACGGCGCGCGAACCGGAGCGGCGCGTGCGCCTCGCCGATGAACCTTCGGTGCCATACCAGGTGCTCGACCGCCTCAAGGAAGAGGGCCATACCGACTGCCTCAACATGATCCACCATTTCACCGACCGGGGCCGCGTCGGCGAAATGGACTGTTTCTATTCCTATTGGACCACACGTCGGCAAAGCGGCTTTGCAGACGAGGATATCGCCGCGCTTCGCATTCTTCTGCCGACCCTTGCCCTTGCGGTGAAGACCACCTCCTGCGTCCGGATCATCGGCACGCTTGCCGATGTTTATCTCGGCGCCGACGCCGGCCGGCGCGTGGTCGAGGGCAGCATCGTGCGTGGAGAGGCCGAGCGGATCGAAACCGTGATGTGGTTTTCGGACCTGCGCAATTACACCCGGATCTCCGACACAGCCGCCCCAGAGGACATCATCCCCTTCCTCAACGACTATTCGGGGACGGTGATTTCGGCCATTCATGATCACGGCGGCAGCGTCCTCAAACTGATCGGCGACGGCGTGCTCGCCATCTTCAACGCCGACGAGCCGGCGACCGCCTGCGCCAACGCGATCGCCGCCGAGCGGCAACTGCGGCGCATGCTGGTAGTGCTGAATGCTCGTCGCGAAGAAGAGGGAAAGCCGACCACCGATGTTTATCTCGGTCTGCATATCGGCGAGGTCTTCTACGGCAATATCGGCAGCCAGAACCGCCTCGATTTCACCGTCGTCGGCCCGGCGGTCAACGAGGTCAGCCGCATCGCTTCGATGTGCCGCTCGGTCGAACGGCAGGTGATCATGTCGGCGGATTTCGTCGAGGCCTGCCCGCCGCAGCTTCAGGCGGACGCTGTGTCGCTGGGGCGCTTTGCCCTGCGCGGGATCGCGCGGGCCAAGGAACTGTTCACCTGGGATCCAGAACTGCCGGCGGATTGAAGATCCGCTATCGAATGTTGCCCGCAGCGAACACGCCGGCCAGCCAGTCGATGAAGACGCGCACGCGCGGTGAAAGCTGGCGGTTGCGCGGATAGAGCAGGAAAACCGGCGTCGGCGTCGGACGGCAGCTTTCGAGAAGCTCGACAAGCGTACCCGCATGCAGGTCTCGCTCGACGTGATATCGCGGCACCTGAATGAGCCCGAGCCCGAGCCTTGCGGCGGCAACGAAGCTTTCGGCAGCGTTGACCGCGACCGTCACCGGCAGCGCGACATGTTCGACCTTGTCCCCGACCTGGAATTCGAGCGGTATCGGAACGCCTGTTATCGACGAACGGAAGCCGACCATGCGGTGTCCTTCCAGGCCGCCGAAGCTTTTGGGCCTGCCGTGGCGGGCGATGTAGTCGGGCGACGCGCAGGTAACCTCGTCCAGCATCGTCATGCGCCGCCCGATCATGTCGCTGTCCTGCGGTTCGCCGACCCGAAGCACGCAATCGATGCCCTCCCGGACGAGATCGACCAGACGGTCGCCCTCGCTCATGTAGAGCTCGATCTCCGGGTAGGCTGCGAGAAAGGCGGGCAGACTCGGCAGCACGAAGTGTCGCGCCAGCGTTCCATGCACGTCGATGCGCAGCAGGCCCTTGGGCCTGGCACCGGCAAAGGCGCCCTCGGCATCTTCGATGTCGTCGAGAATGGAGATGCAGCGCAGGTGGTAGGCAGCACCGTCCAGCGTCGGGCTGACATGGCGTGTCGTGCGCTGCAGCAGGCGAACGCCTAGCCGTGCCTCCAGCTGCTTGACGGCGTCGGTCACCGTCGAGCGCGGCAGGCCGAGATCCTCCGCGGCCTGAGTGAAACTGCGCCTTTCGACAACGCGCGAGAACACGCGCATGGCATCGAATCTGTCCATTTGTTCGTACTTTCCGGATTATGATGCAGAATTATGCATGATTATCCGGAATGTGAAAGGCGTCATCTTCTCCTCACCAACGAAGCCAAGCCGCTTCACAACGAAGGAGAAAGATCATGCAACAACACACCGACAGGGTCGCGATCGTTACCGGCGCCTCGCGCGGTATCGGCGCGGCGATTGCCGAGCGCCTGGCCACCGACGGCTTCACAGTCGTCATCAACTATGCCGGCGACGCCGCTTCCGCCGAGAAACTGGCACGCAGGATCGAGGAAAAGGGCGGCCGCGCCCTGACCGCCAGGGCCGATGTTGCCGACCCTGATGCGGTCAAGCGGATGTTCGACGCAACCGAGGCGGCCTTCGGCGGCATCGACGTGCTGATCAACAATGCCGGCATCCTGAAGACGGTGGCGCTTGCCGAAACCAGCGACGAAGAGTTCGACCGTCACTTCGCCATCAACACCAAGGGCACCTTCAACACCCTGCGCGAAGCGGCAAAGCGCATGCGCAACGGCGGCCGGATCGTCAACTTCTCCTCGACAACGCTCGCCCTCAACCTGCCGGGCTATGCCGTCTACAACGCCACCAAGGCCGCCGTCGAAGCCCTGACGCATGTCTTTGCCAAGGAGCTTCGCGGCCGCGACATCACCGTCAACACTGTCGCGCCAGGTCCGATTGCGACCGATCTATTCCTGTCGGGCAAGAGCGAGGAGCTTGTCGCGCAGTTTGCCAAGATGCCGCCGCTTGAGCGGCTCGGTCAGCCGGACGACATCGCCAGTGTCGTGGCCTTCCTTGTCGGTCCCGATGCCGGCTGGGTCAATGGCCAGGTGCTGCGCGCCAACGGCGGCGTTGCCTGACATTCCCGCCCATCCCATCGTCGAACCAAGGAAAAGAACCATGTCTTCCGTCATTCTTGTCACCGGCGCCGGCTCAGGCATCGGCAAACTTTCCGCAGAAGCGCTCGCCCGCGCCGGGCACACGGTCTACGCCTCCATGCGCGGCATTGATGGCCGCAACAGCGAACGCGCCTCAGCGATGCGCGCCGCTGCCGAGCGCGATGGATACGATCTGCGCCCGCTCGAACTCGACGTGGTGTCCCAGCCCTCTGCGGACGCCGCCGTTGCGGCGATCATTGCGGAACAGGGCCACATCGACGTGGTCATGCACAATGTCGGCCATCTCGTCATCGGTCCGACCGAGGCGTTCACGCCGGAGGAACTGGTCAAAGTTTTCGACACCAACCTCTTCGGCGTGCAGCGGGTCAATCGCGCCGTGCTGCCCGAAATGCGCAAGCGTGAGCACGGGCTTGTCCTGTGGATCAGCAGCACCACCACCAAAGGCGGCTTTCCGCCCTTCCTTGGGCCCTACGCCGCTGCCAAGGCCGCAATGGATTCCCTTGCCGTCACCATGTCCTACGAACTGACGCGTTTCGGCATCGAGACCTCGATTGTCGTGCCCGGCGCCTTTACCCGTGGGACCAACCATTTTCCGACCGCGGGACGTCCGGCGGACAAGGAAACGGTTGGGGCCTATTCCCGTTATGACGGTCTTTTGGACCGGGTCGGCGAACGTCTCAGCGAACTGACGCCGGATCATGCCGATCCGCAGGCCGTCGCTGACGAAGTCGTGCGCATCGTCGGCTTGCCGGAAGGATCGCGCCCCGCTCGATCGGTCATCGATTTCGTCGGTGACGGCGCTGCCGAAGTGATCGAGATCGCCGAGCGCATGCGCATCGACTTCGCCCGGCGCATCGGCATTGCCGACCTTCTGTCGATCGAAAAGCCCCAAGCTTGAACTTGGGCTATCCGGTGACAGCGCCCTTTCAACCCAATTTCGAGGATATGTCATGACCGTGCAAACAGAACCAACCGAGCGAGCGCCTTTTGCCTGGAAGTACAATCTGCTGACGGTCGTGGCGGCAACCACCGCCGCCATCGCTGCCACCACGTCCGCAAGCATCGGCTGGCCCGTCTGGGCGATGTTCATGGGGTGGGTTGCCTTCTTTACCCGTGGCCATAGCGCTAGCGAGGCACTGAAGAGCTACACCTGCCTTGTCGTCGGCATCGCGATCGGCATGGCCGCGGCCCTCGCACTCCAGGCATTGATGCCGGCAATGGGCGCCCTGGCCTTTGGGCCGGTCGTCTTCATCGTCGCGATGATAGTCGTCTCCTTGCGCGCACTTGCGCCCGTCAATAACGTGCCCGCCTACTTTCTTGGCCTGATCACGTTCTTTGCGGCGCATCTTGAGCCCGGATGGCTCGCATTTTGCGAGCTGGCGGGCGTCGCCGCTCTCGGTTGTGCGGCCGCTTGGCTGGCGCATCGCTTGCAGGGCGCCATTGCGCGCTGACGATCATGGCTCCGGCGGACACGCCGGGGCCATTCCTCGTTGGTGGTTCGACCTAAGCGCGGGCCGAGCTGTCGAATTACTGGCTTACCGCGCCAGCGGAAAGCCGCGACTGGTGGCGCTGCCAAAGCTCGGCCTGGACCTCGGCCTGGAACGCCATGACCTGCTCCCGCATTTCGGCTTCGGAGCAGCCGATCGCAAGCAACTCGTCGGCAAGCAGCCGGCATTCGCGCCGCCAGTATTGCACGGCGTCATCGCCATGAAGATCTTCGAGTTCGGCGGCGCAGAAGCGAATGGTGCTCAGTCTTCTTGCCATCGGAAACGGGACGACGTCACGTCCGCCAAACACCGCTGCTTCATCTGATCGATCGCCTGCCATTGCTTCATTCGCTCCCCTGGTGATTCCTTGTTCTACGGAGCTTATGGTTAACGTTTTCTTCCTTCCGCCCCGCGTCATGCCTCGTCCGGGGACCACACGCCCGGGTTGGTGCGTCTGGTGGCAGCATCGATGCACTTTTTCGGTCGCATATCTGTTGGCTTCCGGGTAGAAACATGACATTTGAACTCAAATTTTACGGCCGTACCCAAGCGGCTGCCCATGTGAGTGCGGTTGTCATGTTGAAGCGCTTCTTCGCGTTCTACCGGCCCTATCGCGGCCTCTTCATTCTCGATTTCACCTGCGCGGTGCTGTCCGGCCTGCTGGAACTCGGCTTCCCGGTCGCGGTCAAGTTGTTCGTCGACCAGTTGCTGCCGAGCCAGGAATGGACGCTGATCCTCCTGGCCTCCGTCGGTCTTCTCGTCGTCTACCTCGTCAATACAGGCCTGATGGCGACGGTCACCTATTGGGGACACATGCTCGGCATCAACATCGAGACCGACATGCGTCGCATGGCCTTCGACCACTTGCAGAAGCTCTCCTTCAGCTTCTTCGACAATCAGAAGACCGGCCATCTCGTCGGCCGCCTGACGAAGGACCTGGAAGAGATCGGCGAAGTCGCGCATCACGGCCCTGAGGATCTGTTCATCGCGATCATGACCTTCATCGGCGCCTTGCTGCTGATGCTGACCGTGCATTGGCAATTGGCGCTGATCACGGCGGCCGTCGTGCCGATCACCGCCTGGGTCACCAGCCGCTACGGCGGTCGGATGGCCAACAACTTCCGCAACCTTTATGGCCGCGTCGGCGACTTCAATGCCCGCATTGAGGAGAATGTCGGCGGCATCCGCGTGGTCCAGGCTTTCGCCAACGAAGAGCACGAGCGCAGCCTGTTCGAGACCGACAACCAGAATTACCGCCAAACGAAGCTCGAGGCCTATCGCATCATGGCCGCCAGCACATCGCTCAGCTACATGAGCATGCGGCTGACGCAATTGATCGTGATGATCACCGGTAGCTATTTCGTATTGACGGGACAATTGAGCAATGGCGGTTTCATTGGCTTCCTGCTTTTGGTCGGCGTCTTCTTCCGTCCGGTCGAGAAGATCAACTCGGTCATCGAGACTTATCCGAAGGGCATCGCCGGTTTCAAACGCTTCATCGAACTGATGGAAACCGAGCCTGATATTGAGGATCGTCCGGGCGCTGTCGACGTGTCGGGCCTGCGCGGCGACATCACCTATCGCAACGTCTCTTTCGGCTACAGCGCTGACAAGCCGACCATCGCCAACATCGACCTGACGATCAAGGCCGGAGAGACGGTGGCGTTCGTCGGCCCTTCGGGTGCCGGCAAGACGACGATCTGCTCGCTGCTGCCGCGCTTCTACGAGGTCGCCGAAGGCAGCATCACCGTCGACGGCATCGACATCCGCGACATCAAGCTCGCCTCGCTTCGCGGACAGATCGGCATCGTGCAGCAGGATGTCTTCCTGTTCGCCGGCACGATCCGCGACAATATCGTCTATGGACGCTTAGGCGCGAGCGAAGCCGACATTCTCGATGCTGCCCGGCGGGCCAAGCTCGAAGGCATGATCGCGGACCTGCCTGATGGCATGGACACGGTTATCGGCGAGCGCGGCGTCAAGCTTTCCGGCGGCCAGAAGCAACGCCTGGCGATCGCCCGGATGTTCCTGAAGAACCCCTCGATCCTGATCCTCGACGAAGCCACGTCGGCGCTCGATACGGAAACCGAAAAGGCGATCCAGCAATCGCTGGCCGAGCTTTCGAAGGGCCGCACCACATTGGTCATCGCCCATCGCCTGGCAACGATCCGCGATGCCGATCGCATCATCGTCGTCGACGCGAACGGGATCAGCGAACAAGGGCCACACGACACGCTGCTGGCCGCCAAGGGCACCTACAGCCGGCTTTATCACGCCCAGGCCGGATTGCGCTGAGGAGACACGGAGCGCTGTTGCAACTGCACGGACGGAGCGGTAGGTACGAAACCGATCCGCCCGGCCGGGCGGCAGGTTCCTTCCCGACCGACTGGCATTGCACACCATGAACACCCTGGATCTTCCCGCCCTCGAACGAGCCATCCTTGCCTTGCCGCAGCGGTACAACGGGCCGGGCGGCGTCGTCGGCGTGGTCAGGGATGGCGAGGTGACCCTGAAGCACGTCTGGGGCTACGCCGATCTCGCTGCACGCAAGCCGATGACTTCAGGCACGCTGCTGCCGATCTGCTCGATCAGCAAACACTTCACCTGCGCGGTGCTGCTCGACACGGTCGGCGATCCCACCAGGCTCAACAGCGCACTTAATGCCTACCTGCCACTCATCGAAGGCAAGCGCCCTGACGTTGCACACCTCTGTCACAACCAATCAGGCCTGCGCGACTACTGGGCCTTGACCGTGCTGCAGGGGGCCATGGCCGACGGCGTCTTTCGCCGCGAGGACGCCCGGCCGCTGCTGTCGCGCGCAAGCTCGACCCATTTCGAGCCTGGCACGCGCTATTCCTATTCGAACGGCAACTTCCGTATCCTGGCCGACCTCATCGAAAACCATAGCGGCAAATCGCTGTCCGAACTCTACGGTCGCTGCGCTTTCGATCCGGCCGGCATGACAACGGCCGCCCTCACTCCAGATACCAGCGTCTCGCCGAACGGCGTGGTCGGATACGAGGGCAACGAGGCGACAGGTTATTTCGAGGCGGCGAACCGGATCTATTGGGCGGGTGACGCCGGTATTTCGGCAACGCTCGACGACATGCTGGCTTGGGAGTGCTTCATCGACCGGACGCGTAACGACGAAGGCGGTCTCTACCGCAGGCTCTCCGCACCGCAGTCCTATACGGATGGGCGGGCCGCGCCTTACGGCTTCGGTCTTGCCCACGAAAAGATCGGCGACGTCGCGATCACCGGCCACGGCGGCGCCTTGCGCGGTTTTCGCAGCCGCCGCCTTCACGCCGCAAGCGAACGCCTCTCGATCGTCGTGATGTTCAACCACGAGGCCGACGCCCATGCCGCCGCGACGGCTCTGATGAAGGTCGCGCTCGGTCACCAGGATGTCGAGAGGGCAGCCGGCGTCTGGGATGGCCGGCAATTCGGCACCTATCTCGAACCGGAGACCGGCCTTGCCCTATCGACGCGCCCCTTGGGACCGGGGCGGATCGAGCTGCGCTTTGCGACCGCAGGAGAACCTCTGCAGATCGCAGCGGACGGCATTGCCCGCTCCGGCGCGGTCTCGCTGACGGCAAACGGCACCGGCCTGCAGATGGAACGGGAACGCGAAAATCTGGCCACGACCGCCGAAAGGGTCGTCGGCAAGGCGAAGCCGGATATTGCCGGGCGCTACCACTCCGCAGAACTCGACGCTGACATCGAGATCGTTTCGACCAACGGTATGTTCTTTGCCGGCTTCGACGGCATGCTCGGCAAGGGCGCGATGCATGCGATGCAGCCGTTTGCCGACGATGTCTGGCTGCTCAGCTGCAAGCGCTCGATGGACGCGCCGGCGCCGGGGGACTGGACCGTGCGGATCCACCGCGACAGACAGGGCGCTATTTCCGGTCTGACGATCGGCTGCTGGCTTGCCCGGCAAATCGACTATATCAAAATCGGCTGAACGACAGTTCCGAGACGCCGCGAGACGCGCGCCGGCAGCCAGCGATAGACGGAGACGACCCGAAGTGAGGCAGAAGCGGCCGACAGCAGGACGAGGCGAAGGCTCCGGCCGCATGACCGGCGAGGTCGGCAAGCGCGTGACCATCGCCCGCGCACTGTCCAAACTCGGTTACTGCTCGCGAACGCAGGCCGAAAAGCTCGTGCTTGAAGGGCGTGTCAGCATCGGCGGGAACAAGGCCACCGACCTTTCGCAATGGGTCGATATCGAAAAGGACCGCATCGCCGTCGATGGTATGGCCGTTCTGGCGGAAGACAAGATCTACCTGATGCTCAACAAGCCCCGTGGTCTCGTGACGACACGCCACGACCCGGAGGGGCGCCCGACCGTCTTTGACTGCCTGAGCGATGGCGATGCGCAGTTCGTTTCCCCGGTCGGCCGGCTGGACAAGGCGAGCGAAGGCCTGCTGCTCTTCACCAACGACACCGTACTTGCCCAGCGCCTGCTCGATCCCGAAACCCATCTTGGCAAAGTCTACCGTGTGCAGGTCACCGGCGAGATCGACGACAGCCAGCTTGCCGTAATGGTCAACGGCGTCGACGAGGGCGGCGAGCACTTGCGCGCCGCGCGCGCCGAACAGTTAAGGGGCGGCGAGAAGAACAGCTGGATCGAGGTTGAGCTGCATGAAGGACGCAATCGACAGATCCGCCGAATGCTCGATGTCCTCGGTTTCGAGGTCTTGCGGCTCGTGCGCGTCTCGATCGGCGACATCGCACTTGGGAAGCTTGCGAAAGGCGCCACACGCCCGCTGACAACAGACGAAGTGCGGTATCTGAGGCAGCGTACGGGACAATCGTAGCCACTGAGCATCCAGTCGGAGGCCGCGTCGGCGAAGCCAGTCTCACGCGCGGCGCTTGCAATGGGTGGAAATCCACCCACCAGACGGGCCCCTTGTTTCCAAATCCACCCAAATTCAGACAATCGGCAGCAGAAATGCGCGGCGGTGCGCAGCTAACCCGTTGTCTGTGCTAAGATTGCATTTGCAAATGGGTCAACCAGAATCGGCGTGGGAGGAGCCTTGCCGGCTGGTCGATATTTCATCCGGGAGGAAAAGATGAAAACCCTGAATGCGCTTCTTGGCGCCGTTGCCGCGCTGTCCCTGTTTGCCGCTTCCGCCAATGCGCAGACCTATCCCGAACGCTCGATCACCATGGTCGTCCCGTTCTCGGCCGGCGGCCCGACGGACACCGTCGCGCGCCTCGTCGCCGAATCCATGTCGAAGGACCTCGGCCAGCAGATCATCGTCGAAAACGTCGGCGGCGCCGGCGGCACGTTGGGCGCCGGCCGCGTCGCCCAGGCTGATCCGGACGGCTATACCGTATTGCTCCACCACATCGGCATGGCGACCAGCGCCACGCTCTACCGCAAGCTCGCCTACGACACGCTGAACGCCTTCGAATATGTCGGTCTCGTCACCGAAGTGCCGATGACGATCGTCGCGCGCAAGGATCTCGAGCCGGCCGATCTCAAGGGCCTCGTCGAATACGCCAAGGCGAACAAGGACACGGTCACGGTTGCCAATGCCGGCATTGGTGCCGCCTCGCACCTGTGCGGCATGATGTTCATGAGCGCCATCGAAACGCCACTGACCACCGTTCCCTACAAGGGTACCGGTCCGGCGATGACCGACCTGCTCGGCGGCCAGGTCGACATCATGTGCGACCAGACCACCAACACCGCCAAGCAGATCCAGGGCGGCACCATCAAGGCCTATGCCGTTACCTCGCCCGAGCGTCTCAAGGTCTTCCCGGATCTGCCGACGACGACGGAAGCCGGGCTTCCCAATCTGCAGGTCGGCATCTGGCACGGCGTCTATACGCCGAAGGGCACCCCGGCCGACGTCAATGAACGCCTGTCGAAGTCGCTGCAGGTGGCGCTGAAGGACCCGAACGTCGTCGCCCGCTTCGGCGAACTCGGCACCCTACCGTCGAGCGAAGCCGATGCGACCCCGGCAGCCCTGAAGGCGAAGCTTGAAGGTGAAATCACACGCTGGAAGCCGGTGATCGAAGCCGCTGGCCAGTACGCCGATTGATCTAAGTCCACTGCCCGCCACGATCCTTCGGCCGAAGTGCCGCGATCGTGGCGGTTTTTGCCGTTTCAGGCATAGTATCCGGCAAGGACAAGTAAGCGTTCATCCCGGTGGCCTTCTGCCTTGGACGTCCAGAAAGTGCCGTCCAGGCGCCGCCGCCGCGCCGCTGATAACAGGCAGTTCGGGTTTGGCTGCGGTCCTTTCCGGCCGACGCTCGGCTCCAATAACCAAATGGGGACACGATGAAACCAATCTCCTTCGACACCACCAATGCGCTCTGTGGCGGCATCCTGACGGCTGTCGGGCTGTTCTTTGCCTGGCAGGCTTTCAATCTCGAGCTCGGCACCGCCTTCCGCATGGGGCCGGGCTATTTCCCGCTGGTGCTGGCCACCATCCTGACGCTTCTCGGCATCGTGATCCTCGTTCAGTCGGCACGGGTTCACGGAGAGCCGATCGGAGCGATCGCCGTACGCGGTATGCTGTTCATCCTGCCCGCGCCAATCTTCTTCGGCCTGACGGTGCGCGGTCTCGGCTTCGTCCCGTCGTTGTTCTTCACCGCGCTGATTGCCTGCTTTGCCTCCGGCCGGATGAAACCGCTGACGGCCATCGCGCTGTCGCTGGCGCTCACTGCTTTTTCCGTCGCGGTCTTCAGCTACGGCCTCGGCTTGCCCTTCCAGCGCTTCGGCCCCTGGACGCAGTTCTAGGAGACGGATGATGGATCTCTTCAACAATCTCGCACTCGGCTTCTCCACGGCCGCATCGCCCGAAAACCTGCTCTTCTGCCTGATCGGCGTTCTGCTCGGCACGCTGATCGGCGTACTTCCCGGCATCGGTGCGACGGCGACTATCGCCATGCTGCTGCCGATCACCTTTCAGCTGGAGCCGGTCTCCTCGCTGATCATGCTCGCCGGCATCTATTACGGCGCGCAATACGGTGGCTCGACCACGGCGATCCTCATCAACATGCCGGGCGAATCTTCGTCCGCCGTGACGGCGATCGACGGTTACCAGATGGCTCGCAAGGGCCGCGCCGGTGCAGCACTTGCAATTGCCGCACTCGGCTCGTTCTTCGCAGGCACGGTCTCGACATTCCTCGTCGCGGTCTTTGCCCCGCCCCTGACCGAGATCGCGCTGAAGTTCGGCGCAGCCGAGTATTTCTCGCTGATGATCGTCGGCCTGGTGTCGTCGATCGCGCTGGCGCACGGATCGATCGTCAAGGCCTTGGCGATGGTGGCGCTCGGGCTGCTGCTCGGCCTCGTCGGTACCGACATCTACACCGGCACGCCGCGCTTCACGCTCGGGATACGGGAGTATGCCGACGGCCTGAATTTCGTGGCGCTGGCGGTCGGTGTCTTCGGCATCGCCGAAATTCTCCGCAACCTCGAAAACGAACGCACGCGCGAGGTTCTTATGGCCAGGGTAACCGACCTGATGCCGACGCGCGACGACTTCAAGCGCATGGTCGGCCCGGTTCTGCGCGGCACGGCGATCGGCTCGGCCCTCGGCATTCTGCCGGGCGGCGGCGCCATCCTGGCAGCATTTGCCTCCTATACCGTCGAAAAGCGCGTCTCCGACCGGCCTGAAGAATTCGGCCATGGCGCCATCGCCGGTGTCGCGGGCCCGGAAAGCGCCAACAATGCCGGCGCCCAGACCTCGTTCATCCCGCTCCTGACGCTCGGCATTCCGGCAAACCCGGTGATGGCGCTGATGATCGGCGCGATGATCATCCAGGGCATCGTGCCCGGACCCAACGTTGCGGCAGAACAACCGGCTCTCTTCTGGGGCATCATCGCCTCGATGTGGATCGGGAACCTGATGCTGGTGGTGCTGAACCTGCCTCTGATCGGGCTGTGGGTGCGGTTGTTGAAGATCCCATACTACGTGCTCTTCCCGATCATCATGGCGTTCTGCTCGATCGGCGTCTACAGCGTCAACTCCAACGTCTACGACCTCTATGCCGTCGCCTTCTTCGGCCTCGTCGGCTACCTCCTGTTGAAGCTGCGCTGCGAGCCTGCTCCGCTCCTGCTCGGCTTCGTGCTCGGTCCGTTGCTGGAAGAAAACCTGCGGCGGGCGATGATCCTGTCGCGCGGCGATCCGACCACCTTCGTCACACGCCCGATCAGCGCGATCCTGCTGTTGATCGCAGCCATGGTGCTGGCGGTGGTTTTCCTGCCGAGCGTCAAGGCCAAGCGCGAGCAGGTCTTCGTCGAGGAAGATTGATCGGAGGGATGCGGCATTCTGCCCCTGCGCGGTTTGCCACATTGAGATTTGTCAATAACGTCGCCTATCCCTGAGCCAGCAGATTGGCATAGGGATAGGCAAACCGAATGAAGCCTCGCACGAGGATCAGAATGCAGCAGGTCATGCGTTTGTTTTGCGCATTGGCCGTGCTGCTTCTCGGCTTCGCGCACCAGGCGCCCGCAGCGGCAACAGCGCTGTCGGCGACAGAACGCGCGCAGTTCGCACTGCCTGATGGTTCGTTGCCCGATCTCTGCCTGCCCGGAGCCGGTGACGACGACGGCAGCGGAAAACCACTCTCCCACAGCCATTTCTGCGGCGCCTGCCGCATCTTCTGGGTCGTCCTGCCTGCGCCGGCCGACGCGGCGCGCACGATCGTCCGCAAGACCAAAATGGTGCTGCCGCCGGGGCAGCCGATTGCATCCGCTCGATCGCAGCTCCCGCCCAATGCCAGCCCGCGCGGTCCGCCAGAGCCAAGGTTCCAAGCCTGAGCCCCAAGTCACGCCCGATCGTGACTGAACGCTGATGCCTGATCTCCGGCGCGTCGCTGCACGACCATCCCGACGAGATCGCAATACGGATCGCCGACCATGCCCGATACGATCACCTTCGCGGAAACAACGCTTCCGCCCCCGCCGCCGGCCGCTTTCTCGACAGCAAAAGTCTCTCCCAATCGGCAGCGTCTCGTTGGAGAACATGCCACATTGCTCTTCCAGGGAGGGCGGAACCGCCATCTCTATCGCGTCGTCGACGGCTGTGTCGCGCTGTCGCAATTGCTCGACGACGGGCGCCGACAGATCACCGATGTGCTCGGCCCCGGGCGCCTCTTCGGCTTCACCCATGACGGCCGCAATATCGCCACCGCCGAAACACTGACATTTGCCCGGATAGAGACGCTCGCCGGCAGCCAAGTCGAAGACGGCGGCCACGAGCCGAGCGTCGCCGCCGAACTCAAGGCGACGCTGCACCGGATGCAGGCGCATGCGACGCTGCTCGGCCGCAAGACCGCGACGGAGAAGGTTGCAACAGCGCTCATCGATCTTGCCGATCAGTTCGCCTGGCGCGGGCGCGCAGCCAGCACGGCCAGGTTCAGCTTCAACCTCTACCTCTCGCGCGCCGATCTTGCGGATTGGCTGGGCCTGACGGTCGAGACCGTCAGCCGCTGTCTCAACCGCTTCAAGCGCGACGGCCTGATCGACTTCAACCACCCGAAGACGGTGCGCATCCTCGACGAACACCAATTACGGGCAATGGCGGGCCTGACGCGCAGAGACTGACCCTCGCGCAAGGTCAGATACCCCAACAGATCACGGTGGGTTTCGCCCCCCGAAAGAAAGGCTTGAAAACAATGATTGCGAAAATGGTCTATCACGTGCCGGTGTTCGGCTGGATGCTCAAGGAAGCGGCTGAGGGCTCGGGCACCGCCAAGGTGCTGTTCCTCATCAACTGCATGCTGATCTGGCTGCTGGCGATCATTGCCTTCGGATATCCCGCCATCATCATCCCGGCGCTCGCCCTTGTGCCGACGGTCTTCGTTCTCCTGATCCTGATCACCACGGGCTAGCCGGCGCCGATCACTCAGAAATCGAGAGCGGCATTGTCGACCACTTCCTTCATGACGAAGAATGTCCGCGTCTGGCGGACGCCCGGCAGCGCAATCAGCTGCGTTCCGTGGATGCGATTGAAGTCGGCCATGTCGCCGACGCGAATTTTCAGGAAGTAGTCGAAGTCACCGGCGACGAGATGGCAGTCGAGGATGAACTTCAGTTTTTCGACCGCCTTTTCGAAGTCGCGAAAACTCTCCGGCGTCGACCGATCGAGCACGACGCCGACCATGACCAGTGCGCCGCGATCGACCTTCTGCGGCGCCACGAGCGCGCGGACGTTGGTGATATAGCCTTCCTCGAACAGCCTCTGCGTCCGGCGATGGCACGTCGCGGCACTGACATCCACCATCTGCGCCAATTCCGCATTGGTCAGCCGGCCGTTCTTCTGCAGCAGACGCAACATCCTGAGATCGATACGATCAAGTTCACCTTGCATGAAAGAATCTTCCTCTTTTAGCGCAATAGACGGATGCAATCTATTATCAGGCGCGGCATTCCTAGAGAAATACAAAATTCTAACACGATATTAGAGAGCACCTTTCACATCATGGGTGGTAGCGTTTCCTGACTTTCAAGACGGAAGGAGGGAACAACATGCTGCAAAAATTCGAACGCTACCCGCTGACCTTCGGGCCGACGCATATCGAGAAACTCAACCGGCTCTCGGGCCATCTAGGCGGCAAGGTCGAGATCTACGCCAAGAGGGACGATTGCAATTCCGGCCTTGCCTTCGGCGGCAACAAGCTGCGCAAGCTGGAGTACATCATTCCGGACGCGCTCCGCTCCGGCGCCGACACGCTGGTGTCCATCGGCGGCGTTCAATCGAACCATACGCGCATGATCGCCGCCGTTGCCGCCAAGATCGGGTTCAAGTGCCGGCTCGTTCAGGAGAGCTGGGTGCCGCACGAGGATGCCGTCTACGACCGCGTCGGCAATATCATGCTCAGCCGCATCATGGGCGCCGACGTCCAGATGGTCGACGAAGGTTTCGACATCGGCATCCGCCACAGCTGGGAAGCGGCGATCGAGGACGTCAAGGCGCATGGCGGCAAACCCTACGCCATCCCCGCCGGCGCCTCCGTGCACAAATATGGCGGGCTCGGCTATGTCGGCTTTGCCGAGGAGGTGCGGGCGCAGGAGAAGGAACTTGGCTTCAAGTTCGACTACATCGTCGTCTGCACGGTCACCGGCTCGACCCATGCCGGCATGCTGGTCGGTTTTGCCAAGGACGGACGCCAGCGCCGCGTCATCGGCATCGACGCCTCCTTCACACCGGCCCAAACAAAAGCACAGGTCCTCGACATCGCCCGCAGGACCGCCGATCTCGTTGAACTCGGCACCGAGCTCACCGAAGAGGACGTGGTCCTGCTTGAGGATTACGCCTATCCGGTCTACGGCGTGCCCTCCGACGAAACCAAGGCGGCCATCCGCCTTTGCGCCCGCCTCGAAGGCATGATCACCGACCCTGTCTATGAGGGCAAGTCGATGCAGGGCCTGATCGATCTCGTTCGCAAGGGCTATTTCCCCGAGGGATCAAAGGTTCTCTACGCCCATCTCGGCGGCGCCCCGGCGCTCAACGGCTACGGCTACACCTTCCGCAACGGCTGATATTGTCTGCCGCTGTGCGTCTCGACCGAACACTGCAAGATGCCACGGCCGGAAAAGACTGTCCGGCCGTGGCCAAAACCCTGTCACGCCCCCCGCGACGCGACGGCGCCCTACAGTTTCCTTGCGGTCTCAACCGAGAGCGAGATCGACAGCCGCAAGCGCGTGCAGTTCCGTGGTATCGAAAACCGGAACCGGGCTGTCGGCCTGGGAAATCAGCAGCATGATCTCGGTACAGCCCATGATGATTGCCTGGGCGCCCCGCTCCACAAGCCGCTGAATGACCTGCCGATAGGCGTCCCGCGAGGCGGCCTCGACACAGCCAACCACAAGCTCCTTGTAGATAATGTCGTGAACGGTTTTCCGGTCCTCGTCGCCGGGCACCAGAACGTCCAGCCCGTGCCGTTTGATCAGCCGCCCCTTGTAGAAATCCTGTTCCATGGTGAAGGCCGTGCCCAGCAGGCCGACGCGGCTGAGGCCGAGCGCCTTGATCTTTTCTGCCGTCGGGTCGGCAATATGCAAGAGCGGAATGGCGACGGCCGCGGACACTGCGTCGGCCATCCGGTGCATGGTGTTGGTGCAGATCACCAGAAAATCAGCGCCGCCGGCTTCAAGGCGTCGGGCGGCAGCGGTCATCTCACCTGTCAGGGCTGACCAGTCGCCCTTATGCTGCAGCCGTTCGATCTCGCCGAAATCCATCGACCACATCAAGCTCTTGGCCGAGTGCACACCGCCGAGGCGCGCCCGGACTTCCTGATTGACGATACGGTAATATTGGGCAGAGCTTTCCCAGCTCATGCCGCCGATAAGTCCCATGACCTTCAATGCGTTTGTCCTTCCTGATTGCGTGCAACCCCCTGCGTGGCGTGCGCAAATCCTTGCCACATTCCCAAGCGGGCACCAAGCGGCATTGGCGGGATTTCAGCCCGGATCGCGTGACAGACTAACGGATCTCGTGCCAGACATCCGCCCCGCAGCGTGGGCATGGCGGCACCGTCTCGTCAGGCGAAAGCTCGACGACTTCTGCGCACTGCACGCAGGCAAGACGGCGTTTCTCCCGAACGGCGGATCCGGAGCGAAACTGTGTCGGCTTGCTGACGTCCCAGGGCGGCTCGATGGACAACCCCTGCCTCGACGGTTCGTCGAATGTGAAAACCGAAAGCAGCCCGTTGGTTTCGAAATAGGCAGCCCGCACCTGCCCGAGATGTCGAACTTGCTTCAAGCGGAGCTGCTCGAACAGCTCGTCGTGGCCGACATTCAGCTGCTTCAGCGCCTTCCAGAGGATGCCGCCATCGCGCACCACCTCGACGCTGATGCCCTCGATCACGTCCTCGAGCTTGCGGTCGCGAGCGACGATATAGCTCAACGATTTGTCCAGAAGCACGACTACCGTGATGACGACCATGCAATGCACCAAGGGGACGTCGGGATAGAACATCGCATCGCCGACGGCGGAACCAAGCGCGATCACCAGCAGGAACTCCACCAGCGAGAGCTGGCCGATCGACCGGCTGCCGATCCAGCGGATCAGAAGTAACGTATAGGCATAGATGATCAGCGTCCTGAGCGCGATTTCGAGCAGGAAAAGCGGCGGCTCGTCCCCGAACACCATCCTGCCGAGATCGAAAGCCACGACGGGCTCATTCATGGGTAGCACTCCTCAAGAAGGCGCCATGAGGCGCGGACGTTTGTTCACTCATCATCTGTGGCGGTGGAGCAGAAAGACGAGGCGAACAGCCGTGCGGACGCTCGCAGCGTCGTCGTATTCCCGAACTTTTTGCCGCGATGAATGAACCAAAGCCGGCACGAGGCGTTTGCCTATCAGTGCAACCACAACGTCAGGAGTACTCGCAGATGGATTGGAATCGTGTTGAAGGCAATTGGAAGCAGTTCAAGGGCAAGGTCAAGGAACAGTGGGGTAAGCTGACCGACGATGACCTCGACCAGATTGCCGGCAAGCGGGATCAGCTCGAGGGCAAGATTCAGGAGCGCTACGGCATCGAAAAGGACCGTGTTCGCCGTGATATCGACGATTGGTATGGCCGCCAGCACTAACGATCAATGATCTTGGAAACCCCGCTCCTGCGGGGTTTCTTTTGTCCGACGCACGACAGAAAGGGAACTTTGTCCAGCCCAGCGAGTTGTTGGCAGGGCCACGAAAGTGGCCGTTTATGAACCCGAGGGAAGAATCGACACCGATGGCAAGATCCGCGCAAAAGAGCAGGCCGACAGCTCAAAGAGACGTCGTCTACGGCTGGAGCAACATCTACGACCTGACCGAATTCATCCGCGCCTATGATCTTCCGCCGCTGGAAGCCCGGCCATTGTTTCAGCAATATGGTCTGTCGCGACAGACACTTGACGCCGCCATGAAAGCACGCAAAAGTTGCGATTGACGCCACGTTTCGAAGATCGAGAAGTTCCTGCAAGGAGATAAAATGCGGCTCTTCCAGTGCGGCGCCTGTGGCCAGACGATTCACTTTGAAAACCGCAGCTGCGTGCGTTGCGGGGCCACCTTGGGATTCGATCCGGGCGATCTATCGATGCGCGCCCTGGTGCCGCTCGACAACGGGCTCTGGCAGATCCACGGCGACGGAACGCGGACCTTTCGTTTCTGCGACAACGCCGCCATCGATGTCTGCCATTGGCTGGTGCCGGCCAATCAGCCCGATCGATACTGCGCCGCCTGCCGCCACAACACCATCGTGCCGACGACCGACGGCGTCGGCCTTGAACGCTGGCGCAGAATAGGCCTGGCGCAGCGCCACCTGTTCTACTCGCTGCTGCGTTGGCGATTGCCGCACCCCACGCGCGAGCAGGATCCGGAGGGCGGGTTGGCGTTCGAATTCCTCGCCGACGCCGTCGACGCCTACGGCAACACCATTCCCGCCCGAACGGGCCACGAGAATGGTTTGATCAGCCTGCGCGCCTCCGAGGCGGAAGACGTCTTACGCGAAAGCGTGCGGGTTTCCATGAACGAACCCTACCGCTCCTTGCTCGGGCATTTTCGCCATGAGATCGGTCACTTCTATTGGCAGAAACTCGTTGCTGACGAGGCAACAAGGACCGAGGCGCGCGCGCTGTTCGGCGATGAAACGCAGGACTATGCGGCGGCACTGGAGCGCCACTACCAACAGGGCCCTCCCGACGACTGGCAGGAGCGGTTCATCAGCCCCTATGCGAGTGCCCACCCGTCAGAAGATTTCGCCGAGTGTTGGGCCCATCTCTTCCACATCGTCGACGCGCTGGAGACCGGGCGCGCCTTCGGCATGAATCTCGACCCGGTCGGGCATGGTGCGCTCGAAGCCGAGATCGCCTTCGATCCCTACCGGGCAGCGAGCGCAGAAGTCATTGTCGCGGCGTGGGTGCCGCTCAGCGTCGCTCTCAACGCCATCCAGCGGTCGATGGGCCAGCCCGACAGCTATCCCTTCGTCCTATCGCAGCCGGTTGTCAAAAAGCTCGACTTCGTCAATCGGCTGATCCTCGGTGCAGCGACCTCAAGCCGTTGAGAACGGCTGGGTCTAGGGTCAAGACGCAAGCGGAACAAAATCGCATTGTGCCGCGTTGCCCTGCGTTAGCAAGCGCTTGCGGAGGGAATTATGAGCCGCGCAGAAGCATTGGCGGCAGCGCTGGCGGGCGCAGCGGGGTCGCAGACGATTGAATCCAGAGCGATTCTCGACAGCCTTCCCATCGCGATCTACACCACGGATGCAGCTGGGGTCGTCACCTATTTCAATCGCGCCGCGGCAGAATTGGCGGGGCGCGAACCGCGGCTCAATGCCGACCGCTGGTGCGTCTGTTGGCGCCTGCATCGCCCCGACGGCACCGGGCTGCCGGCCGATCAGTGCCCGATGGCCGAGGCGCTTCGCAGCAAGCGCGCCGTTCGTGGCGAGGAACTGATCGTCGCGCGCCCGGATGGAGCGATGGTGCCGGTGCTTCCCTACCCGACGCCGATCTTCGATGCAGAAGGCGAGATGATCGGCGCCGTCAACGTCCTCATCGACATCGGCAAACGCAAGGCGGCGGAACAGGAACTGCGCGCCAAGACCAACCGTATTCAGGCGCTCGATCGCATCTCCAGGCTTCTGTCCAGCGACCTCAATGTCGAGCATATCGTGCAGACTGTGACCGACAGCGCCACCGAACTCACTGGTGCGAAATTCGGGGCGTTTTTCTACACCGTCGTCGATGAGACCGGAGAGCATTTCCAGCTCTTCACCCTGTCTGGAGCTCCGCGGGAAGCCTTCGAGAAACTCGGCCTGCCCCGCAACACGGCCGTATTCGCGCCGACCTTCAAGGGTGAACGGGTCGTGCGCAGCGACGATATCCGCAAGGACCCGCGTTACGGGCTGAGCGAGCCGCATTTCGGCATGCCGCAAGGGCATTTGCCCGTTGTCAGCTACCTTGCTGTTCCGGTGATCGCCCGCTCCGGGGCAGTGCTCGGCGGACTGTTCTTCGGTCATGACGCACCGGGTGTCTTTACCCGCGATTCCGAGGACGTCGTCGTTGCCATCGCCGCCCAGGCGGCAATCGCCATCGACAATGCCCGACTGCTCGCCGACAGCCAAAGACAAACCGAGAGCCGCCGGATCGCCGAGCTTTCGGCCCGCCACCTCGCATCGATCGTCTCATCCTCCGACGATGCGATCGTCAGCAAGGATTTGAACGGCATCGTCACCAGTTGGAACAGGGGCGCCGAGGCGCTGTTCGGCTATAGCGTGCAGGAGATGGTGGGAACGCCGATCATGCGCCTCATTCCGAAAGGCCATGAGGACGAAGAGGTGCAGATCCTCGACCGCATTCGCAGAGGCGAACGTGTCGATCACTATGAGACCAGACGACAACGCAAGGACGGCACCCTCGTCGACATCTCACTCACGATATCGCCGATCCTTGATGACGATGGGCGCATCGTCGGCGCTTCGAAGATTGCCCGCGATATCAGCGAGCGCAAGGCTTCCGAACTGGCGCTCGCCGAGCGCTTGCGGGAGCAGGCCTCGCTCTATCAATTCACTGAGCGGGTGCATCGCGCACGTTCGATCGCCGCCGTCTATGAGGCGGCGCTTGATGCCATTCAGTCGGCGCTGCGCTGCAGCCGGGCATCCATTCTGCTCATCGACGAAACCGGTACCATGCGCTTTGTCGCGTCCCGCGGGCTTTCGGAAAGCTACCGCCACGCTGTCGATGGTCACACGCCGTGGGGCGCGGAGGCACAGGATCCCAACCCGATCCTTATCGAAGATGTCGACTTGGCCGACATCTCGGACGACCTGCGCAAGGCCGTTGAAACCGAAGGAATCGGAGCGCTCGGTTTCATCCCGCTGGTTTCGGCCGGCCGGCTGATCGGCAAATTCATGACCTATTATGACACGCCGCACCACTTCGCCGGTTCCGAAATCGATCTCGCGCTGACCATTGCACGCCAGCTGAGCTTCAGCGTGCAGCGCATCCGGTCAGAAGAGGCAAGACGGCGAGCCGAAGATCTGCTGCGGCACAACGAGGCAAAGGAGCGCGCCAGGGCGACGGAGGTGCTTGCGCTCATGGAAGCGGTGCCTGCCCCGATTTGGATTGCCAGGACCCCGGATTGCCGGGTCATCAGCGGCAATAGAAGTTCGTTCGAACTGCTGCGGTTGCCGCCCGACAGCAATCCTTCGCTCTCGGCACCGGCAAGCGAAAGGCCCGTGCACTTCAAGGTCTATTCGCAGGACAGTTTGCTGTCGCCGGACGAAATGCCCGTCCAACGCGCTGCGCGCGGTGAAGAGGTCCGAAACTTCGAACAGGAGATCCGCTTTGACGACGGCACGTCCCGGCATCTCCTGGGCAATGCCACGCCGCTGTTTGATGCTTTGGGGATTCCGCAAGGCGCCGTCGCCGCATTCGTCGACATCACCGAGCGCAAGGAGAACGAACAGGCAATGCGCGACGGCGAGCGGCGGCTGCAGATGGCGCTCGAAGCCGGCCGGATGGGGGCGTGGGAATGGAACTTCGACACCGGCAAGGTGATTTGGTCGCCGGGCCTGGAAGCCCTTCACGGACTGGAACCGGGTACCTTCGGCGGCACACTGGATGACTTCAAGGCCGACATCCATCCGGATGACCTCGCCATGGTCGAGCTAGAAATCCGGACCGCGATCGACACGCGGGAGGACTACCACACATCCTATCGCATCTGCCGCCCCGACGGTTCCATTCGCTGGCTGGAAGCGTTCGGGCGTTTTCTGCCGAGAGCAGGTTCGTCGTCGCAGCGTCTGGCCGGTGTTTGCATGGACATTACCGAACGAAAGGATGCCGAGTCCCAGCGCAATCTGCTGGTCGCCGAACTCAGCCACCGCGTCAAGAACACGCTGGCGACGGTCACCTCAATTGCCCGCCAGTCCTTCGCTATGACCCCCGACCGCAAGGAGGCCGAGCAATCGTTCCATGCCCGTATCCGGGCACTGGCGCAGACGCATACCCGGCTTGCGGAGGCGACCTGGGCCGGGGTTTCCTTGGAAACGATCCTTTGCGACGAGCTGGCACCCTACAAGAACGAGAATGCCGGCAATGTCTCCTTCGGCGGTCCAGCGATCATGCTGTCGCCAAGGCACGCGCTTGCCCTTGGCATGGCCGCCCACGAGCTTGCAACCAACGCGGCGAAACATGGCGCGCTTTCGGTGGAGAGCGGGCATGTGGACGTCAGCTGGAGCCTGGACCCCGTCAACAAGGCGCTTCATATCGATTGGTGCGAAACGGGGGGACCCGCCGTAGCGTCGCCTTCGAGAAACGGGTTTGGCCGGCTGCTGCTCGAACGCGTCGTTGGCGCGGACCTCGGCGGCGAAGTCGAACTGGATTTTGCCAAGAGCGGCTTGAGGTACACGATCAAAATGCCCTACTCCGCAGGTGCTGAACGATGAATGGCGGACAACGCAGCGTCTTTGTTGTCGAAGACGAGTATCTGCTGGCGATCCAGATCCAGGATGATCTGTTGGCCGCCGGCTTCGCGGTCATCGGTCCATTCACCAGCCTGCGCAGTTCGATCGCGGCGGCAAAACGGGAGACCCCTCAGGCGGCGACACTCGATGTCAATCTCAACGGCGAGTTCGTCTACCCCGTAGCGGACGAGTTCCTCGCCCGAGGCGTTCCGGTACTGTTGCTAACCGGTTACGCCGCGTCCGACCTTCCCGAGCAGTATCGCAGTCTTCCCCGCCTCGCCAAGCCGTTCAACAGTCAAGACCTCATCCGCACCGTCGAGGCCCTGCTGACCGGCAAGTGACGATGGTGCGGCTCAGGTCGCGCGCTTCTTCGCGCGCGCGGCGTATCGGAGGAACCGCAGCAGACGATCCTCCTCGGCGCGCAACAGGCTGCGTTGCCTCGGCCGCGCCTCGAGCCGCCGCAGGTTGATCTTGGCATCCTTGTCGGCCACGGCGAGGATATCAGGGTGAACGTAGCTCTTGCGGCAGACGGCCGGGGTGTTGTGCAGCACGTCGGCGGCAGCTTCGCACATTCGCTTGACCGAGGGACGCCGACCCTCGGTAAGCGTCAGGCGGGCTTCGGCAAAGGCCGCGACGCTGCCCGCCCAGGTGCGAAACGTCTTGGCCGAGATCGGTGCGCCGGAGATGTCGGCGAGGTAGCGATTGAGCCGGCCGGAATCGATCGGATGCAATTCGCCGTTGGCATCCTTGCTGACGAAAAGCTGGCGTCCGGGCAGGTCGGCAATGTCCTCCAGCAGCCGCTGCAGCCGCGGACTGCGCAGTCGGCGAACCACACGCTTGCCGCCCTTTCCCATGAAGCGAAGCTCGATGCCCTCGTCGCGCAACTTGAGATGCCGTTTTAATAGCGTCGTTGCGCCATAGGTGCCGTTTTCCTCGACATAGGTGGCGCTGCCGACGCGGAGGCACGCCTGATCGAGCAGGGCCGCAAGCGCCGCCAGCACCGTGCGGGCATCGTCAAGCGGCCCATCCATGTGCCGGCGAAGGGTACGGCGAATTTTCGGCAGAGCCTTGGCGAAGTCGATCAACTGATCGAACTTAGCGTGGTTGCGCATTTCCTGCCACGCATCGTGGTAGCGGTACTGCTTTCGCCCGCGCGCATCGTAGCCCGTGGCCTGCAGATGGCCATTCTGTTTCGGGCAGATCCAGACGCGCTCATAGGCAGGCGGCAGGCCGAGTGCCGTGATGCGCGCCCTTTCGCCCGGATCCTTGAGGACGGAACCGTCCGGAAGGCGATAGCTGAAGCGCTTTCCCTTGCGGTAGCGCCTTATGCCCGGATCGGCATCAGTGACGTAAATGAGGTCGGGATCCATCGACGCAGATGACACGCGTTATGTCCAAGTCAAATCCGCCCCATTAGCACGAGGATCAGGAGAACGACGACCAGAACGCCAAGTATGCCCGAAGGGCCATAGCCCCAGTTGGTCGAATGCGGCCAACGCGGAAACGCACCGATCAGCAGCAGGATCAAAACGATAAGCAGAACAGTACCAAGCATGGCTCAATTCCCTAATACGTTGTTACGTGTTGGGAAAATGCAGCGGAGCCGCATTGGTTCCGCCGCCCGTCCAGCAGCAAACTCGCGGCTAGCTGCGACGGCCGTGGCGTCAACGCCTATGGCTCCCGTTCCCCGCTTCAGCTCGCGACGCGAATTCAGCTGCACTTGGAACCGAACCGGTCGCTCGCGAATTGTAACCAGACCGCAAGGGCATCGACGAGGGAGGAACAGGACCCGGATATGCTTGATCAAACAGGTGAGAAGCGACAGCACGTCGATGAAGACGGTTGGTGGACGGTGCATCGTGGCGATATCCCCATTGTCGGCACGGCGATACATGACGGGCATGGCCTGCGCGCCGATCTCCGCTCGCTCGTGGCGTTGTCCGACGACCAGCGCCTGCGGGAAGAAGACCCCTACACGGCCTATATCATTCAGGACCTGGCAAATCGGATAATCGTGCATCGTTCGCGCTTCGAGGTCGATCTCAACCGTGCCCGCGACGGTGCGGTCTACGTCGATCCATCGCAAGCCTGGGGGCTTTCCGTCTGGCGAGATGCGCTTCCCCGCGGGCTTCACGAGCGCTCGCTCGTCCTGCATGACGAATATTATCGCATGCTGCGGTCGATGCTGCTGTCGATCGAGCGGCGGCATGGCGGGTTCATCGTCCTGGACGTACACAGCTACAACCACCGCCGCGACGGACCGGACGCCACCCCTTCCGACCCCGCCGGGGCGCCCGAAATCAACATCGGCACCCATTCGATGGACCGCAGCCGCTGGGCGGATGTGCTTGAGACGTTGCTCAACGCCCTTCGACGCTTCGAATTTCGGGGCAGGCGATTCGACGTTCGCGAGAACGTCGCGTTTCAGGGTCGCGGCGAACAGACACGTTTCATTCATGAGCACTTTCCGCAAACGGGTTGTGCGATCGCCATCGAGTTCAAGAAATTCTTCATGGACGAATGGACCGGCGAGCCGGATTTCGAGGTGCTTGAGGCGTTGCGCGCGCTGACGGCGTCAACCGTACCCGGTCTCGTCAAGGCACTGGATGCACGCCAATGAAGAGTGCTGCCACCCAAAGAAACCGCGACCTTACCGATCATCCGGAAGGCGACCGCCAGGGACCCGATGACCGGAGGCTCGGCGAGATCATCGCCTGCCTTCAGGCCGGCAAGGCGGTGCGGCGCGACTTTGCCAGGGGCGGGCGCCTGCACATCGATCGACCGCTGCCTTTTCTCTGCGTGCATATTGCTGAGGCGAAGCACGCCGCCGTCGCACGCGAAATCACCCAGTCCAATGCGTCCTACCTCATCGCACCGGACTCCACGGCGGCGACAGCTATTGTCGAGGCGGTCGGCGGCGTGCTTCGCCAGCGGCTCGGCGCCTTCTTCGTGCTCGAATACGGCGAACTCGAACACGACGATCCACCTACCAAAGATGCACCCTATCTGCCGCCTTTCACCATTGAGGTCACCGCCGGCGAAGACCCGGTGGCGCAGGCCGCCGCGAAAGCCTTCGTCGGCTCCGTCAGCACGATCGAAGGAAAGTTTCGCACCGCCCATATGGACCTGCTCGCGCCGCAGTCGGCAAAAGAAACCGGCGGCAAGCCGTTGACAACATTCCCTCACATCCGCGTGCGATTTGCGCCGATCTATCGCGAGCCGGGAACCCGGAGGATCTATCCGGAGCTGCGGGAACGCCTGATTGCCAACATCTTCGATGCCGGTCTCAAGGCGCTGGCGGCAGCGACGCAAAGCGCGACAGACACGAGCGTTTCGACGCACCGGGCCTTCGGGAGAAAGACCTTCGTCGAGACGGTGACACGCACCGACCGCGCCATCGACGAGATTGCCTCGAGCTTCGATTTCCTCTTGGCGGTAACACCGATCAATGCCGATGCCGCCTTAGCGGAATTTGCTTCGAGCCGGTACGAAGTCAGCCCGCGGCTGCTCTATCGGCCGCTGACGCTTGAAGTCGAGGCCGCGAAGAAGAAGCTTTTTTCCATCAGCTTCGAGCACCTCGAAGATCCGCTCCTCTACGCGCTCTATCGCCAGAAGCAACAGGAACTCGACCTGCAGCTTTCCATGATCTCGGCCCGCGAAGGCCGCACGTTCGTCGAACTCGGTCGGGCACTCTACGGTCCGGTCGAGGCCAAACTTTTGGATGTCGCGACGGACATCCTGATGCGAACGCAAAAGCGGGTCGGCGAGCCCAGGCAGAAGCCAGTGGTTGACGACGTGGATTGCGCCTATGTTCGCAACCGGGCGCAAACGATGGTTTCGGCCTACAAGCGGCAATATGCCGATTTCACCGCCTCGGTGGAGCTGCGCGACGACATTCCCGCCGGAATGCTGGTGTCGAGAAGCCAGCTTCTGATTGCGCGCAGCACAACGATGAGCCGGCACCGTGTCGAGGCCCTGCTCAATCACGAAATCGGCGTGCATCTGCTGACCTACTTCAACGGCTCGGCGCAGGGACTGCGGCTCTTCCGCTCTGGTCTGGCGGGCTATGAGGGCATGCAGGAGGGGCTCGCCGTGTTTGCCGAGTATTTGAGCGGCGGCATGACGCTGGCGCGTCTGCGTCTCATCGCGGCCCGTGTGGTTGCCTGCGCGGCGATGCTGAACGGTGCGCTTTTCCCGGAGACATATCGGCTGCTCGTCGATCAGCATCGATTTCAACCGAACGACGCCTTCAATATCGTTCTGCGGATCTATCGCGGCGGCGGACTGGCAAAGGACGCCATCTATCTGCGCGGTCTTCTTCAACTGCTTGCCCACCTGGCCGCCGGCGGCAGCCTCGAACCCTTCTGGATGGGCAAGATCGCCGCCTCGCATTTTACCGCCATGCAAGAGTTGAGCTTGCGCGGCTTGCTGGGTGCGCCGGCGGTGCGCCCTATCTTTCTGGATGACGCCCATGCACGCGCCCGGCTGGACCGGGCACGTGGGGGAATTGCCCCGCTCGACATGGTCGCAGAGTAGGAGACCTGATGCGCATAGCCTTCTTCGTCAACGCCATCGAGACCGAGACAGCGTCCTATACGACGACGTCGCTGGCGCTCGCCGCACTCTCCCGAGGGCACGAGATCTGCTATGCCACCCCAGGGGATTTCATCCTGCGGCCCGACGACACGCTGATGATCCGGGCGCGCAGCCTCAACGGCACGAAGCCGAAGAAGCCGGAGACCTTCATTTCAGCCCTGAAGGCCGACGACGCGAAAATGAGCGTGGTCGACATCAGCGAGATCGACGTGCTGTTCTTGCGCAACGACCCCTCCGAAGATGCGGAGGGCCGGCCCTGGGCCACCAATGTCGGCGCGAACTTCGGTCGCGTCGCCTCGGAGCGCGGCGCGATCGTCGTCAACGATCCGTCCGGCCTTTCGCTTGCGCAGAACAAGCTCTATTTTCAGGACTTCCCCCAGGCCGTGCGCCCGACGACGCTGATCTCGAAAAACATCGAAGAGATCCGCGCCTTCATCGACGACCATCGTGACGGCGTTATCCTGAAACCGCTGCAGGGCTCGGGCGGCAAGAACGTCTTCAAGATAAAATCCAGTGACGAAGCCAACCTCAACCAGATCTTCGAAGCCGTCAGCGAAGTCGGATATCTGATCGCCCAAAGTTATCTGCCCGAAGCCACTGCCGGCGACATCCGGCTTTTCCTGATGAACGGCCGCCCGCTGGTTCGCAACGACGTCTATGCCGCCTTCCGGCGTGTTCCTGCCAAGGGCGAGGTGCGGTCCAACATCCACGCGAGCGGCACCGCCCAGGCGGCCACCATTACCCCGGCCATACTGGCGATTGCCGAAAAGCTGAGGCCCAAACTCATCGACGACGGCATGTTCCTGGTGGGCCTGGATATCGTCGGCGACAAGATCCTGGAGATCAATGTCTTCACGCCCGGCGGCCTGCAATCCATTCGGGCCCTGCATGCGATCGATTTCGCCGAAGAGATCGTAATCGCGCTTGAAAACAAGCTCGCCATTCGCGAAGCCTATGGCGGAGCCCTGTCGAACCGGGCGCTGGCGACCCTCTGACATCCCCTTCATCGCTTGGCCCACCGGACCAGGCGAATTCCGAAGCAGCGGAGCCGGGCATTACTCCTTGCGCGACGCCAGCAGCTTGTCGATGCGCATGCCGTCCATGTCGATGATTTCGAAGCGCCAGTCCTGGAAATCGAAGGTTTCGCCAACGTGCGGAAGATGGCCGAGGATCTGCAGCGCGAAGCCGGCAATGGTGTGGAAGTCGCCCTCCGGCCGGTCATAAATGCCGAGCCGCTCGAAGGCGTCGTGCGCCGACATCAGTCCTTCGATCAGCAACGAGCCGTCCGAACGGGTGACGATATCCGGATCGCTCGCTTCCGTGTCCGGCAGGTCGCCGGCAATCGCTTCCAGGAGGTCGGTCTGGGTGATGATGCCTTCGAGGCTGCCATATTCGTCGACGATGATCGCGAGGCGAACGGGTGCGGTCTTGAACGTTTCGAGGACGCGGAAGACGCGTGCCGATTCGTGCAGCACAAGCGGTTCGCGCATCGCCTTCATCGGATCGAGCGTCTGGCCGTCGAGCAGCTGATCGAGCAGGTCCTTCTTCAGCACCATGCCCAAGGGATAGTCGATACCGCCCCGGCCGATCAGCAGCTGCTCGTGATGGCAATCCCGGATGGTGCGCAGGATTTCCTCGCGCGTATCGTCGGCATCGATCCAATCGATTTCCATGCGCGGCGTCATGAAATCGGAAATCCGGCGATCGCCGATGTTGAAGATCCGCTCGACCAGCTCCTGCTGTGCAACATCGAGAAGTCCGGCCTCCTGGCTTTCAGCGACAAGCAGCTTCAGCTCGGTCGGCGAATGCAGCGATGCTTCGCCGGTGCCCGGCCGCAGGCCGACCAGCCGAAGCACCAGATTGCCGAGACCGTTGAGAGCCAGAATCGCCGGGCGCAACAGAAACAGAAAAAATCCGAGCGGGCGCACAACAGCAAGAGCCGTAACCTCGCTGCGCTGGAGCGCCAGGCTCTTCGGCGCCAGTTCTCCCAGCACGATATGAAGCGCGGTGATGATGATGAAGGAAATAGCGACCGCAATTGCATGCGAGCCGAACGACGCCCACGCCATCGGCAGTCCGCTCAACAGCGGCTCTATCAGATGCGCCAGGGCCGGCTCGCCCACCCAGCCGAGGGCCAGCGACGATATGGTGATGCCGAGCTGAGTGGCGGCCAGATTGGCATCGAGATTATCGACGGCATGCTGGAGCGCGCTCGCATTCATTCGTCCCCGCGCCACCAGCTCGGTCACCCGACTGCGGCGGACGGAAACCAAGGAGAATTCGGCCGCAACAAAAAAGCCGTTGGCGGCGACAAGCAGAAACACGGCCAGTATCCCGAGATAATCGAACATACTGCCATCCGAGCCGGACATGATCTCCCTTCGGGCGCGTCGCGCCTCGTGCTGTTGATATTGCGATCAGCCTAACATGCTCTTGTCGCACGCGGCAGACGGGGCGCAGGCGATCTTCGCAGCTCCCCCAGCATCCCAGAATGCGCCCCGACGGCCCTGCCAGCCGGCCGTATCGCCTGGTGCTAGTTACCACCTTCGAGATTCTTGAGCGCTTCCAGATCCGCATGCGAAACGAACTCGCATGCGAGCAATGTCTTGCCCGGAATGGCTTCGCTTTCACGCGCAACGATCGACACGACGCCCATTTCCGCCGTCGGCTGTTCGGCGTCCGGCAATACGCGCGCATAGCCCTTGGTGGACGTGCCGAGAATGCTGCTTTTTTCCCGCTCCAGCCGGTAGCGGGCCGCGAGTTCGTCCGCACGCGCGCCTTCGATCAGGACGCCGACGGAGCTACCGGCAAAGACAACCTCATTGGTCTTAAAGCCATCGCGCTCGATGTCGGAGGGCAGCTTGTAGACATAGGCCGTCAGCAACGACGTGTCGGGTTTCGTAAGCTTCTCGGCAGCGTCATAGAGCTCGGTTGCCGATTGCATCGTGTAGGGCGGGTTGCAGAGGGCGCCATCATAAAAGGCCGCTACGTCATCGGATGCAAGGGCCGCAGCTGGGCTTGAAACGGCCAGGACGGCAAGGGCACGCAGAAAAACTCTTGAAAACAAAATCATTACTCCAATTGGCCGTTACCAGGGCCGTTCCCCGTCCGGCTGATCGCCGATCGGCAGTTGCAGGCATGATCCAATACAGGCAAGGATTCAAAGTCCTGTCACCCAAGATCACAACATTCCCGAACTTTGCAGGCTTCGATCCCACGGGTCCTCGCAAATCTTGTTCGCACTGCAGCTGGCGGCTGTTGACAGCCGACGCGTCCCGCCCGCGCCGAGAGCATTACCGAGCCCGAAATCAGCGCAGCGGAACGCTGGACGTCCTGAACTCAGCCGTTGGTCAACGACCGGACTTGCTCCGGCGCAACCATTGTCCCACCGACCGCAAAAGTGGCTGAAGACAGCAAGTTCATAATGCATCAGAGGGATCGTGCACCGATTTCACGATAGAATAGCCTTCCGCCGTGAACGCATCGGCAATACTCGCGGTCAATGCCTCGCGCCATCGCCCACTGTGGCCTTCCGCACCGTCATGAGATGCGGTGAACGCATCCGCCTGAACCGGTTTAGCCGTCGAACCGGCCGTTCGAGATGTCCTCCGCCGACTTCACGGAAATCGCGACGCTGACACCTTTCATGACCGAGCCTCCCGCCTTCTGGAGATCAACGACGGCCTGCAAGGCGCCTTTGACCGGTACCGTCATCGGTGCAACCGTCCCTGCCTCCAGGTCGACAATGTAAAGGCCCTCCTCGCCGACGAGGCCTAAGATAGCGACTTTTGCCATGCTTGCTTCCCTTCTGTGTTCTATTCTCAGAAGCCTGCCTTCTTGAGACCTTCACGATAGATGTCTTTGTGCCATTTTTCCTTAATCGGCACGATGGACAACCAATTATCCACGTCAAACTCAGGATGGGTTTGGCGGACTCTCGTAACAAACACATGCGCCTTGTCGCGATGGCCGAGCATGGCCCAGCTCGCGGCCGCCAGCCGGTCGGCCAAGCTGGCATCTGCCATTCTGTCGATGTAGCCCAGAGCCGCCTCGAAACGCCCGAGGCCGTAGCAGGCGCCCGCCGCCGTCCACAGGTACGAATCCGGGCTTATGGGGTTGAGTTCAATGGCGCGCTCGATCGTCTGACACGCCGTATCCAGACGCGAACAATGGGCCAGGGCGTCGGCATGGTCGGCGATGACATCGGCATAATGCGGACTAAGCGTCTCCGCCAATTGCAGGGTTTCGACGCTCTCGTCGAGAGCGCCCTGCAGCAGCTTTGCCACGCCAAGCTCGCGGTAACCATCCGCCATATCGCTGCTCGTCTCAATTGCCTGCAAGGCATAGGTTTCCGCCGACCTCAGCAAATCTGCCTCGCCTCGCGCTGTGAGCAGCCACTCTTCCGAATAGGTTCGTGCAAGCGAACTCAAAGCCGGCGCGAAATTGGCGCTTTCCTGCAAAACCGCCTTCATCTCCTTTCGGGCCCGATGCAAATTGGGCAGCGTCAAGCGGTCGAAGAACTGCCGTCCCAGGAGATAGCGGTGATAGGCGGTCGGATTCCGATCGAAATTGGATCGCGTGATCCGGTGCCGCTCGATCTCGCTTGCCACGGAGAAGGCCAGGCGCCCGGATATGTCACGTCTGTTCTGCGCGAAACGCGCGCCATCGAGGCTGAGCCGCTCGGCCCAAACGATCTCGCTGGTCGGGAGAAACACGAGTTGCGAGAACAAGGAAAGTTCCTCATCCACGCCGCTCAACCGCGTCTCGAGCACATAGGTCAGGCCATGGTGCTCAAGCATCGCCAGTTGGTCTTCGGTCTTGCGGCTTATCTGCAACGCCGAATAGGGTGCGAGCACCTGAACGCTGCTCAGGACGCAGAAACCAATGGTGATGTCCTCCAGAAGCGAGGTCACGATCATCGCGGCGGCGGGTTCGCGGCTGTAGTTATTGGGTGGCAGCAATGCCAGGCGCGGCAGGCAAGCTGTTGGAGGTTCAACCAGTCCGGCCGGATTGATCGCCTCCACGGTTGCTGCGCGGGCGGCGATCTTGACTGGCGGCGATTGACGCTTCTCCTTCATCCAGGATGCGAGCATCTCGTTGCGCCGTTCAAACGTGCGTCGAAGATGATCGACCTCTCCCTGCACATCGTAGGCCTGCAGCAGGAATTTTCGCGCGATCTGGTCGTTTGAGTCCGTCAGGAAAACGTGAAGCGCAGCCTGTTGAACGACGGCGCGTTGCTCGGCTGTCTTGGCCAGAGACGCCATTGTGCGCAGGGCGTGCTCAAGCGCGGCCGACTGCCGCTCTCGTTGCTGCGCTACCCAGCGACCAAACAGGGGATTCCGAAGGTCGGTTTCGCCCAGAAACACCAATCTGAGCCGGTCGACAAGCGTTTTGAGTTCATCGAACGAGCCCTGAGGTTCGGCCGTCGCCAACAGCGAAACATCACATTTGAGCAAGGATGGCCTGATCTCGACCTCGCGGCTCGAAAATGCAAGAAAATGCGCATCGAGTTCCGTTTGACGGCTCCTGATCCGCAAGACCAACCTGCGAAGATTGGTAAATGCCGTGGAAGGCGCTCCTCTACCCCAAAGCAGTTCGGCGACTTCCGTTCTGGTCGCGGTCCGCCGCCCGGTCGAGATGAGGTAAGCAAGGATCACCAGTGCCTTTGCGGAAAAAGGGATGGCCTGCCCTCGCTCATCGAGCAACTCCAGACCACCAAATGTCCGCAGGGAGAATGCAGTGGACTGTGGTTCGCCGCCTGAATCCAATCGCCCGACCCCTATCAGATTCCAACACGATCCTAAGTTGAAGTATTCAGAAGGCCATGGCGAAGTCAACTTACAGTACCAAAAAGGGCGTTGAGACTATTACGAAACGCGCGGAAGGTTGTTCCGATCAGCACCACCCGTCTAGGGTCAGGACCTAATTCGGGGCGATCGCCTTCGCCCCGGCAGAACTGAGATGAGCGCACCGCCAGACGCCATAGGCGGAGTGCGTGTCCCAATCGTAGTAGAAAGCGGCCGCCAACCGCCCCGACGACATCAGCTGGCGAAAGACCGACCGTATCGCCGCAACCGCATTGGCACGCTTTCGGTCGTCAAGCGGGCAGGAACGGGCGGAGTTTGCCACACCCCATTCGGTGATCCAGCAGGGCTTGCCACTGTCCCCCGCCCCGCAGAAACGCAGGAGTTCACTGATATATCCGGTAAGCTTCGGCCCCACCTTACGTCCCGGATAGACATGAATGCCATAGGCATCGATATGGTCGTCGAGCCCAAGCAGTTTAAGGAGCGAGATCACCTCCTCCGGGTCAAGCCGCTCCATGCCCCTTTGATCTGCCTCGTCGGCACTCATGTCGGACAAACCGGCGGAGATGACCGCCGCATCGCTACTATGGATCGTCGCCTTCAGCTCCTGCCGGGTAATTCTGGCAATCTCGACATAGGTTGCCAAACCACGCTCGAAGGCCACGCTGGTGCGGATATCGGAGGCGCGACGCGGCGTCGAAGCACCAGGTTTTCGAAAGACGATCAGGTCGCCATTGTAGGCACTGTAGTTGATCTCGTTACCAGGCTCGACCGCCATGAGCTTGACGCCGGCCTCGTCCATCCGTCGAAGCGCTGCCTTGAGGTTTTCGCGGTATCTCGCCGGGTCGAGGTCGGAAAGCCGGCGAATGTCCCAGATGCGCCCGAAGCCGGTGCGGGCGCGCACCTCATCCGCATAATAATCCGGGTTGCTCAGCTGGATCTCCAGCAGGATCTTCAGCCCGAGGCCATGGGCGATTTCGACCGCGTCGATGCTCCGGTCGACCGGGGCCGACAGGGAGAGCCGCACGTGGGTTACGCCGCTTGCGGCGATGTCGCCCAGGATTTTTCTCTGCTCGTCCGGTGTCAACCAAGCCAGGTTGACCCGATTGATTCCAACAATACCGGCCGGCTTTCGGTCCCGTCCGAACGCCGAGCCCGGTTCTAAGGCAAGAAGCGAAAGCAGCGCGCAAAGAAGCACCATGCGCGCCGCAACACTCGACCGTCCGCGCTCAAATGCCGATCTGACCGAGCACATTTCTGAAGTTGGCCTCGCAGGCCTGATAGCGGTCGATGGCCGCCTCTGAGTCGATCTTGGACAGGAAGTTCGAGAGATAGGTCCGCTTGTCCGCCTCGCGGTTCCAGGTCGCCGCCTCGATATAGGGGAAGCCGATGAACTCCAGCATTTCACGCATACGGTCGTCCACCGCAATCATCAATGCGGGCACACCGGCCTGCATGCCGATGATGCAGCCGTGGAACCGGCGGCCGAAGCACATGTCTCTGGTCGTCGTCCAGCCTCGCCATTGGTTGGTGTCGAAGAAAGCGATCAGCTCGTGTTCGCGCTGCCACTTCTCCTTGTGCTTGTACTGCGTTGCCCCGGTAATCCGTCCACTTGCACGATCGTAGACCGGGATCATGTCGTCTCCCGGCAGATCGAGATTGTAGGCGATGACCTCGTCCTGGACGACATAGCTGGCAACGGACTTCGGCCCCAGCAATGCGTGCGCGTCGACGAGCGTGTCGGCCACGCTGCCGAGGTAACCACCGAAGGCGATCCTTTGCGCGTCGGCCAAAGCAGGATTGGCGAGTGCTGTGAGTGACCGGACCATCTCGTTCGGCGCGAAGTAAAGCGAGGGGCAACCCGTCGGCTTGACGAATTTCATCCCCTGCTCTCTCAGGAACTCCGCGGTAAAATAGCCGCGCGTGAGAAAGAAGCTTTCGCGGTTCCTGAGCACGTCCAGGAACTTGAGCGTCCCGGCCGGCAGCAACTCCTTGAGCCCTTCCTTGCGCTGGATGCCGATGCCCATCACCACCACGGGCATTTTCAGCTTGGCGAAAACCTCGGCTTCGAGATCGGCAGAGTATCCGGGCCGCAACAGGTTGGCGGAAGCAAAGACGCAGATATCGAATTCGCGGTTTGCCTGCTCGTAAAGATCGTCCGAGGTGCGATTGTTGACGAGGTGCCAGAAGGGCACATAGGTGACGTCATGCGCCCGAAGGCTTTTGGCGGCACCTTCGCCGATCAGGTAGTTGCCGGTATTGGCAATTCTCCTGACCTGGGAGAGGAAGTCCTTCTTCGCCGTCACCTCGTCGAAGAAGGGTCGGTGGTGCACCGTCAGGCCGGAAACCGAGCCGATCGTGCGCTGCAGATACGAGGGGATCCCTGTCAGTAAGATACGCATAACTGTCCTTTGAACGAGCAGTAGGGAGGATGTCGGGTTCAGCTAGTGACCGATGCCGATTTCTCGCAAAGTCGAACGGAACGTACGCTCGCGATCGGAATATCTGTCGACGAGTTCCGATGCATTGAGCTTTGCCAGGTGCCCGGCAACGAATTCGCTGCGGTTCTCAGCACTGTCGATCTCGTTGATATCGACTGCGGGCAATCCGGTGTAACCGAGCATTTCGCGCATGCGGTCGTCCACCGCGACCATCAGGCTCGGCACGGCCGCCTGCATGGCGATGATCGAGCCGTGAAAACGGCGACCCAGATTGAAATCCATCGACGAAGCCCAGGCTCGCCACTGGTTGGTGTCGAAGAAGGTGCGCACCTGGAAAGCCTTGCCGAGCCTGTCGGCCCCGGGATAGGCGAGGTTGCCCACCATCGTTCCCGACGCGGTGTCGTAGACGCGTCCCTCAGCATTGGGCTCGACGCTCATGTCGAAGTGGAGAAACTCGTCCTGGACCACGTACTGCGGCACGCTGTTGCCCCCGGGCAGGGCCTTCGCATCCAGGACCGTATCCTGGTTGCCGCCGAGGTAACCGGAGAAGATCGTCCGCGCCTTGCCGACGTCGACCTCAGGCAGCTTTCGTAGCGATTTGCGCATATTGTCGGGCATGAAGTAGACGGACGGGCAGCCCGTCGGCCGCACGAACTTGAAACCTTGATCCTTGAGAAAACCTTCGGTTTCGAAGCCGCGCGTTAGGAAAAAGTGCTCACGCTCCTTGAGAATGGCCAGCAGCCGTTTCGTGCCCTCCGGCAGATTGTTCTCCAGGTCCTTGCGGTTCTGCTGCCCGATGCCGAGCATGACGATCGGCATCTTGAGTTGCTCGAGCACATCCGCCTCCGCGTCAGCCGAAAGCCCCTTGCGCAGCAGATTGGCGCAGGTGAAGACGCAGATATCGAAATTCGCGTTGAATTCTTCGAGGCCGACGCCATTCTTGGCGCAATTGTAGAGATGCCAGAACGGCACGTGCTTGGCGTGGGGTGAAAGCGCACGCAGCGCCCCTTCGCCAATGAGGTAGTTGCCGGTGTTGCTGATATTGCGCAGCTCCTGCAGAAACTCCTCTTTCGTCTCCGGCTGTTTCTGGCGCTCCGCATAGGAGACGGACAAACCGTGGGCGCCGTTGACCAGGCGCGTGTAGTGACCGGGAATACCCGTCACAAGAATCCTTGCAGGCATGCAATCGACCTTTCTGCTTAAAAAACCGGCGTGGGCTCAACCGGCCGCCCGAATGCCAGCGTCGACCGCTGGATCCGACGGAAAGACGGCGGTTCTTGCCTGGGACGAATTGTCGACCCAGGTGTCGCACCACGCGAGAAACTGCGAAAACGAGGATGTCCACGAACGGCGGGATGCAGTCTTGATGCAGCCCTCGATCAGCGGAGCAAGTTGGTCCGGGTTGCGGGCAACCGTTTCGATGGCCTCGGCCATTGATCTCACGACTTCGGGATCGGCTGCCGCGTGGATCAGCACACCGTCCTCCCCATCGATGATCAGTTCGTCGACGGCCCCAACCGACGTGGCGATCGGAACGCATCCGAGCTGCTGCGCCTCGGCAATGGCGAGCGGCGCACCCTCCCAGCGCGAGGGCATGACGAGCACATCCGCCCAGGACAGCGCCTTGATGAGTTCCTTACTGGCGAAGGCCGGCGGACGGACGTCGACGCCGAGATCCCTCAATCGCTCTGTCCATGAAACGCTCGAATCGGCAAGGATTTCGCCGCCGACGGCGCGCGCCTCGAATGGCACATTCCTCGCCCTGAGCTCAGACAGCGTCGCGGCCAGTCGGTCGATCCCCTTCTGCCGGTCAAGCCGCCCCAGGTAGAGCACGCGCAGGCGCGCATCGCTGCGTGGCTGCCGCCGGGCGGCAACAACATCGGTCTGAACTTTGGGTGGAACCGAAAAGCCCGCGCTGTTTGCGACCGCAAAGACTTTTGCATGCGGCACGCCGAAGCTGTGCAGATAGGTCTTCAGCTGTTCCGAGCAGGTCAGGAACGCGTCATAGCAATGCTCGTGGGCGATGGCGGCAAAGGGCTGTCCCGCGGGGCGCTTGAACGCGGTGTTGTCGACGACGTGAAGGTAACATGCCGTGCGCGTCCCCTCGGAGCGCAGCCGGGCGATGAGCGGATGGACGGCCATGACATGGTTGTTGATCACCAGATCGAACCCCGAAAGCTGGCCCTTCAACGCCTGCCAATCGACCCCATGCTCTTCGGCGATGAAATCCTGTCCCAAGAACGAGCCCGAGCCTCCCCAGGCAGGAACGCCGGCGTCCCAGAAGTGGATGTGATCAAAGCTGGAATCGAATTCGTCGATGACATCCATCTTGGCGCTGCCGAGGACGAACAGATGCGTCTCGAAACCGGTTCGCTTCAGTTCTCGCGCGACGGCATAAACGACTTTCTCGGCTCCACCGAAAGAGGCGTTCGGTACCAAGAGGGCGACGGTCCGCTTGCCGGAACTATGGCCGAGCGGCAGGATCGGTGAACCGCCGACTTCCCTTCGCAACTCCCTGTATAGCTCTCCATAGGGCACCAGCCGCGACGGACGCCATGTCCACCGCTTGCCCGCCGTATGGCGCAAGGGGCTCGAAGCAATGGCATTGATGCAGTTGATCATCATCTGCTGCGGCGTGATCAGCGATCGGCGCGGCAGGCTTTTGGGGAAGGGAAAGCGCACTTTCAGCAACGTCACCGTCGGCCAGACCTGCTGGTTGCCGATCGATGCGAACCACTCCAGCGCATTGTTCTGGATCACGTCTCTAACCAGCGGCGTCGGAAGGAAAACAAGGTCAGCCGGTCCGACATTCTGCGAACCCGCCGGCAGGGCAATCGCCTCGATCCCGCGCTTCACACCGTCATTCGCAAGCTGCACGAACAACGCATTGGTGTTTTCGCTCAACCGCTCCAGGTGGGCGAGAATGTTTGGAAGCATGCGCGAGCGCAGCAGCAGATCGAAAGCCGAACCGCTGCCCGCCACGAGAAAGGGGGGGAAATGCACATTGTCGGGTTCGCCGACATTCGCCCAGAATGCCGGTATGATGTCATCCAGACGGAGCACGGTCGGCGTCTTGGTCGGATCGGTAAACAGCGAGATCGACGCATTTTCGGTACGGGCGAAGAGATAGCGCGGGGCTTCCTCATGCTCGAAATCGACGAGCATCGGCCGTCGATACAGGGCCTTGTGGCGTTTTCGCAGATAACTTACCGATGTGGCGCGTTCCCGATTGGCTTCCTTGAAGCGGCTTTCGGCGCGCAAGCGATACTCAAAGACCGTGTCGTGGCATGGCACCCCGACGAAGCCGTTCTCAATGCAGGACAACCAGAATTCCCAGTCTTCAAATCCGTTCTGCCTGTCGTCGCTGAAGCGCACGCCGGCGCGGAAAACGTCGATGGAAATCAGGGATCCCGTGTCGCAAATATTGTCCGTGATGCAGTGAGCCAGCCGCGAATACTGATTGCCGTAATGCGCGCGCCAAGACACCGAGAACGTGTCGATGTTGGTATAGACCCAGCCACAAGCACTGCTGTTGAGCCTTTCGTAGAGCGTCTCGATCGTGCGGGGCAGAACGCGATTGTCGGCATCGAGGAAATACACCGCCCGAGCCTCGGGCAGATGCTCGACAATGAAGTCGATGGCGCGGTTGCGGGCACCACCCGGTCCCGCATTGCGGCCGAATATCACGTGAATGAAAGGATGGGCCGCAGCGTAGAGCAACAACTGGTCGAACGTTTCGTGGCACGGGTCTCCATCGACCGATACGACGATCGCAAGCCGGGATGTGCTGAGATCGGATGCCAAAGCGGATTCGATGGCTTCCAGGACAAGTGCCGCATGACCGTAAAGCGGCATCGCGATGGCGATGAGATCGGCCTCCGGATTACCTGGCATTCAGGGCCTCCGTCGATTGCTTTACCAGTCGGAAGCTCGACAACTTGAGCCAGCAAAAATCGACGGTATCACCCACGGCCCGGCTGAGGATGATCAGATCCATTGGAACGCGGATCGCCTCGTCCATCTGCATGCTGATGCTTATGGATTGCTGAGCACCGACCTCCCGCCAGCCGCTGAACAGGGTCGAAGGTTTTGCCGACCCCTTGCGTGCGAGTTCGGCGACTTCCGAGCGGGCGTTCGAACTGGCCGGGCTCAAGAGAAAGCTGACGGCCGCCGGCGCGCCTTTGGGATGATCGATAATGGCGCTCGCCGACAACGAGACCGTACCAGGCTCGATGGCGCGATTGATCGCGCCGGCTGAGATACCGCTCGGCAAAGGGTGACAGACGATCGCATGTTCATGTTCCAGGAACCGGATGGTCTGGAAATCCGGGACGATTGGGGTCACCGAAACGTCGGCGATCTGGCTGAGCTTCTCCAGCCCAAGCCTGTAGTCGACGGTGAATTGCCCTTCCAGCAAGCTGGTGGGGGCAATCATGTTCGCCGTGCTCGCAGGCTTCACCCCCGGCAAGCCCGTAAATACGCGAAACGCGAGCGGGCGCAGATCGAGATCTGGATGCGGGTGTTCCGATCGCGCCGAGTATCGCTCACTGGCGATATGGTGCCCGAGCGAAAGGCCAAGCGCGTCCGAGCCGCTGGCAGATACACGCAGACGAAGGGTTCTGGCAGCCCCGCCACAGGCACGCGGCAGAGAAAAGAAGTTCCAGCCGGAGACCAGGCCGACAAAGGGAACATTCCATTCCGCAACACCTTCGCCACTCTCCAGATAGGTCAGCGTGACGATCAGTTCGCCACTGCCCTTCGGCAGCGAGTGAAGGTGAAGGGCGAACCCGGCGACACCGAGACTGGAGACGGGCAGAAGCTGCTCAATGAACGCGCTGCTCAGCAGCTGCCCCACACCCTCATCCTTGGGATCGGCAAAGGGATCATGGGCAAAAACTTCGGCAACCGGCTCCCAGTTTCGCGCGTGGAAGGCGTCTTCCAAAAGGCGATAGTTTTCAAAGAGCTCTTCGCGCTCACGCCTGAGCATGGCGAGTTCTGACGTGATCGAAGCCGTATATCGGGCAAGCCGCCCCACGCCGTCTTCGGCAAGCGCACGCAGGAGAGCCGAGCTCTCCGCCACATTGGCGGGGTCAAGACGCAAGACCGCCAACTCCGGGATCGTGCGCAAGCCGGACAGCCGCGCCAGCCCCTTCTTCAGGTCCGCCTCACCCTTGTCGGAAAAGGCGACCGCGGCGAGCGGAAACGCATCCTTCAACGTGTCGAAGGAACCACCATCGGCTTCCAGGTAGTCCACCAGATGGGCAACATTGCTGCCCTGCAAGATCGCCCGATCGCGATCCGATGCCAGCAACAGCTTCTTCAAACCGAGCCGGGGCCCCAGGGTGGATTGTCTTACTTCTTGCACGTAACGCCCTCTGAAGAAACGATAACGCATATCGATGGAGTTTCTGAATTGGCATCGCCTATATTAGCGAGGCGCCATTCATCACACAGACTACGTAGCAGTGAATTTCGCAGTGCACAACGGGAAAATACATGCAAACGGCGACAATAAACTTCGTATATACTTCAATATTTGAAGTAATACTTAGGTCGTTATCAAGCCATTGCCGGCCGCCCCGTCATCGTCGTCATGAGATCCCTCTGGCGCAGCAGGCAATCCTCCAGCCGGAAGCGCCGCTCGATGGTCCTTCGCGCTGCCGCCCGCATGCCGACGGACGCCTGCGGATTGCTTACGGCGCCGAGGATTGCTTCGGCGAGCGCGTCGGCGTCGAAGAACGGCACCAGAATACCGTTGTGACCCGTGCGGATGACTTCGCGAACTGGAGGCGTGTCGGATCCGATGACCAGGGCACCGCATGCCATGGCTTCGAGCACGGACCAGGAAAGCACGAAGGGGTAGGTCATGTAGACATGCGCCGCAGAGACCTGGAAAAGCTGGCGAAGAATATGATGCGGGACGACACCTGGAAAAATGATGTTGTCCGGCGCCACGTCGAGCGAGGCGAGCAGGTGCGATTTCCACGAACCACCACCAGGAGGAGGAGGCCCGTAACTGGTTCCGTCACCTCCGACGAAGACGAAAACCGTGTCGGGACGCTTTTTGACGACTTGAGCGGCAGCCTGCAGCGCCTGGGGAAAACCACGATAGGGTTCGAGATCCCGCGCCACAAAGGTGACCACCGGCGGATCGTTGGCCTTCAGCACACGACCGTCCGGAAGCCTTACCGACGCGGCAGGGTTGGGACGGAACTGCGCGGTATCGATACCTTCGTGACAAACGGCAATGCGCTCCCGCGTATCGGCGGGATAAAGGCTCTTTTGCCACTCTGTCGGACTGATGCCGCCGTCCATGGATTCCAGCGACAGCAGTTGCGCGACATTGCGCAGCCGCAATCTCTTGCGCTCTTCGAGGTCAGGTTCATCGTCCGGCGCGAAGCCGATGTCAGCGCCGTGCGACCGATAGAAGAACTCGCAATAGCCAAGGGCCGGAACACGAGGAAGGGCATCCTTGACGAACATCATGCTGCCCCAGCCGATGTGGCCGACGACGATATCCGGCGTCATGTCCTGTCGTGTCATCGCATCGAGCGTTTCGGCGACGCGATGTCCGATCCTGGCATGGTGATCCGGCACCGCCATGTGTCGAGCGATCGCCGCGGACATGCGCGGCCCGGGCTCGGCCCTATGTCGAATGACACGCACGGACGGAATCTTCTGATCCACGGTTTCGGTGATCAGGCTGACGCTGTTGCCTGACCGCACCAGATCAGCCGCCAACGCGGCGAACTGGCCGAAGCCGCGCCGATGAACAAATGCCACATGCATGCTATCTAATCCGCTACCTGAGTGACGTACACATTGAGTTCCGCCCGGTCACATGTCGTAACGTGACACGCTGCCCCAAACGAGTTCGAGTTGATGCAGGGTCTGGAAGGCGGTCTCCAGGTTCTGGCGATCCTGATGACCACGATTGAGCGCCCGCTCATAGGCCATCGCTGCATCGCGCAAGTTCGCCCTCAGCAGCCGGCCTTTTTCCGTCAGCTTGATGCGCGCCGAACGCTTGTCGCGCTGAGAGGCAACCCGATCGATGTAATCCCCATCGGCCAACTGCTTCAGGTAGTACGACACGTTCGAGCCGACATAGTGTCCGCGATCGAGCAGCTCGGCCACCGAAAGCTCGGCATCTCCGATCGCCAGCAAGACCATGGCCTGAGCTGGACCGATGTCGTCGACACGCAGCTTGGTCAGCTCGGCGCGCACCAAACCGGAAAACCGCCTGCTCACCCTCTCCATCAGGCGCGCAAGCTCGAAATAGGTTAGCTGTCGGCAATCGCTTGCGGCTTCGGCTTGATCGTGGGCTCCTACCGCCTTCGATGTCTGGTCCTCCTGCTGGAGCAACGACACATCTTTGATCCCCGTGGACGGATAGAGTACTCTTTCATTCATCCAACTCTCCATTTCGAAATTTACTTCAAATCTTGAAGTAAATTGAACTACAACACTCCCCTCCCACGACCCCGAACTTGCATTACCTCTTACTTTTGTGCCACACATGGCGAAGCAATACTATTATTCGCCCTAAATGTAAGCCAGACGTCCTCCACGGATGGCTTTAACGTTAACTTCAGGCAACCGCCCATGCGTGATACTGTTCGGAACGAGACGAGAAACAACGGTCAAATTTTAGGGGTTATGCGCCGGGATGAGATTATCAATCCAAGATTGCTAATACTGCAAGCCAAGCGTGTGTTTCTATCCGTATCGCTTTACGCCGCGCTGCTCAGTGTCTGCATAAGCCTGCTTCAGCTCACGATACCGCTGTTCATGTTGCAGATTCATGACAGGGTTCTCAACAGCCAGAGCTTTGATACGCTCACCATGTTGACGCTCCTGGCGATCAGCGCATTGGTCGTCTATGGGGTCCTGGATCTCATCCGAGCCCTTGCTTTCCAGGCGATGGGCAGCGCCATCGTGCGAAGGCTAAATGCTCCGGTTCTGGCATCGGCGGTCCAGGCGTCGGTGAACCAGGGGCTCAGCCGTGCCGCCCAATCCCTTCGCGACCTGTCGGAACTTCGCGGTTTCCTCACGTCATCGGCAGTGGTCGCGCCGCTCGACGCCGCATGGTCCCCGATTTTTCTAGGGGCGTTGTTTCTGCTGCACCCACTGTTCGGCCTCATCGGCGTCGTGTCGATCGCATTGCTCGTTTGCTGCGGGCTCGTCAACGACATGATGACGCGCCAGCTCACCAAGGAGGCCAACCAGGCGAATGTCGAAGCGGTCTCCAAGATCGCCGGCTCCCTCAGGCACGCCGAAGCGATCGAGGCGATGGGCATGTTGCCGGCGCTCGCCAAGCGCTGGCGCGCCCTGCAAATTCACGCTTTGGGCGCGCTCGAAACCGGAGGAAGCCGAAGCAAGGCGATGACGTCGCTGACGCGCAGCCTGCGGTACTCGATCCAGGTCATCACGCTTGCAGCGGGTGCGCTGCTGGTGCTTGACCAGGCCATCACCCCCGGCGCGATGATGGCCTCAAGCATCCTCGTCGGTCGCCTGCTTATCCCCTTCGACACGATCATCGAAAACTGGCGCCAATGGGTGCTCGCCGTCGCCGGCTGGCGTCGGATCGAGGCGGCGATCGGCGAAGATCTGGCGGTCCGCCAGACGACGCCGACACCGCATTCGGCCGGTGACATGATTGTGGATAAACTCGTCTACGCCGTCCCCGGCGTCGAAGTGCCAATCATCAAGGGCATTTCCTTCTCGCTTTCCCCCGGCGAAGTGTTGGGCGTGGTCGGCCCATCGGCCGCCGGCAAGTCGACGCTTGCCCGGCTGTTGGTCGGCATCTTGAAGCCGACATCGGGCGGGGTCTTTCTCGATGGCCACAACACCTATCTCTGGGAGCGCGGGTCCTTCGGGGAATCGGTCGGTTATCTCCCCCAATCGGTATCGCTGCTGGAGGGCACGATCCGGGAAAACATCGCCAGAATGGAAGATGGCGATCCCTACAAGGTCATCGAGGCCGCGCGGCTGGCGGAGGTGCACGAGATGATCGGCCGTCTGCCGCTCGGCTACGACACGCCCGTCGGCGATGGCCATCTTACGCTTTCCGGCGGACAGAGGCAGCGCATCGCGCTGGCACGTTGCCTTTACAATCGCCCGCGCCTCGTCGTCCTCGATGAACCCAATGCCAATCTCGATTCCCTGGGAGAACGCGCTCTGGTCCGCGCGATCCAGCGCATGCGCGACCAGGGCGCCATCGTCATCATGATCGCGCATCGACCATCGATCATGCAGGTCGCCGACAAGCTTCTCGTCCTCGAAAATGGTCGTATCAGCCAGTTTGGGCCGCGAACGGACATATTGACTGCTGTGCCAGGGCCTGGCGAAACGTTGCGCGAGGTTGCTTCCGCATGACAGAAAAACCTATGCTTCCGCTTCGCGTGCAGCCGTCCGAGGTCGACGTCAAGCCCCCGGTAAACGTAACCTCTCAGCCAGCACCGACCGCGGCCGATGCCGATGATGCGCATGCCGAACGCGCTCTTCGCCGCCTGATGGTCGCGGGGCTTGCGACGATCATCGTATCCTTCGGCGGCTTCTTCACATGGGCGGTATCGACGGAACTCAGCAGTGCAACCGTTGCCAATGGCAGCGTCATCGTCGATTCCAAACGCAAGACGATCAGTCATTTCGAAGGAGGCGTGATGGGACGCCTTCTGGTTCAGGAAGGCGAACAGGTCACGGTCGGGCAACCGCTCATCCTGTTGGAAGACACGCGGGCACGTTCGAACCTGAACGCGCTCAACAGCCGTCGCATCGGCCTCATCGCCAGGCTCGCCAGGCTTAAAGCGGAACAAGACGGCGCGGCCGCAATCGCCTTCCCGAAAAAATTCGGCGAAGCCGGCGAGATCGCGGTCGATGAAGCGATCAAGGCGGAGAATGTCTTCTTCGACAAGCGACGCGAGGCCAAGGCGGGGCGCGTCGACGTTCAGACGAAAACGATCGAGGAATATGGAGAGCAGACGAAATCGCTGCTCATCCAGCTCGAAGCGACCGACCGGCAGATCGCGCTTATCACCGAACAGCGCACCGCCATCGCCACGCTGGTCGAGAAAGGCTTCGTGCAGCGCGCAAAGCTCATAGAAGTCGACACGCGCCTGAGCGAACTCGCCAGAGCGCGCGGCGAACTGGCAGGCGACAAGGCGCAGGCTGAAAAGGCAAGGGCTGGCGCCCAGCTCGCACTGATCGGCATCGAAAGCGAGTTTCAATCGACGATCGCCGGAGAGATCACCACGGCGCGCATCGACCTGACGGATGTCGAGGAACAGATCATCGCGGCCAAGGATGTCCTGCGGCGCATGGAGATCCGCTCTCCGCAGGCAGGCGTGGTCAGCAACATCTGGCTGCGCACCCCCGGAAGCGCGGTCACGCCCGGCCAGCCGCTGCTCGAAATCGTACCTGAAGACGAGCCATTGGTCGTCGAAGTACGCGTGAACCCGCGCGACATCGACAGCATATCGGTGGGCTCCGCGACGCAGATCAGGCTGACCGCCTACAATCAGCGCTCTCGCCTGCCCTTCAATGGGGCGGTGACCTACGTTGCCGCAGACCAATCGGTCGACGAGAAGTCGGGCGTCTCCTATTTCACCGCTCGCGCGAAGATCGATGCGGCGTCTCTTGCCGCCGATCCCGATGTTCGCCTGTATCCGGGCATGCCGGCCGAGGTGCTGATCGTGCACAAGGCGCGCCGCGCTATCGACTACCTGGTATCTCCGCTTACAGAAAGCTTCAATCGCGCTTTCAGGGAAGATTGAACTGACGGCCGTGAGCGGGATACCGAGTAAATTACTACAAATATTGAACTAGTTTGCGGATAAACTAACTACTTATTTGCTGAACAATGTGCATAGTTTAATTTTTGTATTGATTTCACATGAAAAATAACAATAATGTCGCGAAGATTTCATGATTTAATCTGGAATCCCTGTTGAAATATATTCCAGGCCGATGCACACTCCCGGCGCATCAACATCGACGCGGTCGGTGGACGTGCGATTTATCCACCAAGAGGAGAGGCAGATGGCCACACTAGAAGGCGGCGCATACGACGACGCGCTGTTCGGCTCTCGCTTCAACGATTTCATCCACGCCCGAGCGGGTGATGATTTCGTGAGCGGCGGCAACGGACATGACATCATTTTCGGCGACGAAGGTGACGACCAGCTATTCGGCGGCAACGGCAACGATGCGCTGTTTGGCGGCGAAGGCGACGACGTTCTCTACGGCGAGAACGGCAACGACACGCTGATCGGCGGATGGGGTGACGATCTCCTATTCGGCGGCAAAGGCAGCGACATATTGCTCGGCGGTCAGGGCAACGACTTCCTGTCCGGCGGCAAAGGCAGCGACACGCTGTTCGGCGCTGGTGGCAATGACGTCATCGACGGCGGCGCTGGCGACGACCTCCTGGTTGGCGGAGCCGGCAGCGATGTCTTCGTATTCGACGGCGGCGGCGGTAACGACGTCATCCTCGACTTTACGCCCGGCGAAGATCTGCTGCAGATCTCGAAGGGCATCAACGGTCTCGATATCACCACGCCTGACGACCTCGCCTCGCGGATCACTCAGGTCGGCGGCAATGTCATCATCGACCTCGGCCACGGCGATTCCCTGACCCTGGTCAATGTCGACGTCGACGACATTCACGCAAATCCCGAGAACTATTTCACGGTTCACTAAGCGTGGACGAGGCGTGCCCTGCATTCCTCCCGCAGGGCGCGCACTCCAAGAGGGATCGAATTTGCCGTTCAGCGAAATCAAGCAGCCGAATGCCGATCACCGGGACGCAAAGGCATTCCGTTTAGGATCGGACCTGGCTGTTCTCATCTGGGATTTGCCGCCGGCGCTGCCAAGTCCGACGCGGCCGGTGCTGACGATGTCAAAACCGCCTGTGCCGCTCGTCAGCGTAACCCTCCCGCTCGTCGACGGACGACAGCGAACGCTGTGGGCCATGCGCACGACGAGGGTGCCGATGTCGGCCGTCATTGCCGTCGAAGACGGCGTCAGCGCGGTCCCGATCAGCATCGAACCGGCAAGCAGCCTGCCTCCCCTCGACATGGAGCAACTGTTCCTGGAACTCGCGCCCGAGGCGCGCATCAGATTTCTCAACGTCTTGCTGTCGACTTGGCGAAGCGCATTCAAGGTCGCCGGCGATCCATATTTCTCACTTATCGTCGAAGACGCCCTCAACGCATTGGCGCCGATGCCCCGGCCGGCGCGCATTGCCTGCGAGCTTGGCCGTGGCCGGTTTTTGATCGAAACGACGATCAATCCGGAGTTCGACGACAAGCTCGCCATCTATGTTGTGGGCTCGGCAAGCGTCAGCCAGTTGCGACCCAAGGCAATCATACGCCGCCGCACGCGAGGAGCCTGGCAGGCCTGTCACTTCATCGCCGAGATGCCAAGCCTCAGCCCACCTTTCCAACTTGTGCTCTTGAGCAAGAACGGCGGCGCCATAAGGCAGCTTTCCGAGCGCGAAGCGCAATGTCCAAACCTGACGCGCTGGTGGGCAGACAATCGCGACGCCGTCGAACTGCGCGAACTGCTCGTTCAGCATCTCGCCACCTGGCCGAACGGTGGACCGGCTACCGCGATCGACCTGCAGGTCCGGGCGCCGTTGAAAGAGCGGCACGTTCCGAGAGCGGCACAGCAGCCATCCGGCCAGGTCGACCTGGCGCTCGCACTTTCCGACAGCCTGCTCGTCGGCGGCTGGTATCATGATCCATCATCCATGCTGGCCGGCATCGACTATCTGCAGGCGGATGGGAAAACGGTGCCGCTCGACGGCAATATCTACGAATTTCCCGGATGGGCGCAGACGCAGGCCGACAAATCGAAGACGGATGTGACCGGCTTTGTCGCCCGGCTACCTCTCGATCAATCGCTCGGCCCGCTGCTTCAGCCACGTTTTCAGATGCGGTTGGCCTCTGGCGCTGTGAAGCCTCTCATCCCGCCGCCGCAACCCTTCGAACCCGTGCTGCAGCGAAACCAGATCCTGCGCGCTGTCCCGCCGCAACACGCCATCGATGACGCATTCCGCACGATACTTGCGCCGGCGCTCAGAGAGGTGGAGCAACGTCTGGGCAAGACGGTAGAGGTCAAGCGGACGAGGGACTACGGCCTGCCGCAGCATGCGCCTCTCGTTTCCATCGTGATCCCGCTCTACAAGGTCCTCGACTTTCTTCGCTTCCAGCTGTCGGGCATGGCCACCGACCCCTGGCTCATGGAAAACGCGGAACTGGTATTCGTTTTGGATTCCCCGGAAATTCAGGACGAGACCGAGCACCTCCTCGGTGGGTTGCATCTGCTGCACGGTTTGCCCATGCGACTGGTGGTCATGAACCGGAACGGCGGCTACGCGCGGGCCTGTAATACCGGGGCGCGGATGGCGCGCGGCTCCATGCTCGTCATGCTCAATTCCGATGTCGTCCCCTGCGAACCCGGCTGGGTGCAGACCCTGATACAACCGATCATGAGCGGGGCATTCGGCGCAGTCGGCCCCAGGCTGATCTTCGAAGACAGATCGCTGCAGCATGCAGGTCTCTATTTCGGGCGCGACCAGCGGGGGATCTGGCTGAACCACCACTTCTACAAAGGCATGCCCAGTGACTACGTGCCGGCGCAACACGCTCGAACGGTTCCCGGCGTTACCGGCGCCTGCCTCGTCACCTCGAGGGATATCTACGAGAGCGTCGGCGGCTTCACCGAGGACTATATCATCGGCGACTATGAAGACAGCGACCTCTGCCTGAAGATCCGTCGGGCCGGCTTCGAGATCGGCTATGAGCCGTCGGCCTGCCTGTATCATTTCGAGCGCCAGTCGATCCGGCGCAGCCAGGACTACATGCGCGGGGTCGCCAGCCAATACAATTCTTGGCTCCACACCCAGCGCTGGGACGGTGACATCGCCGCGCTGATGGCGCGCGACTATCGGTCGCCGAGCGGATCCAAGATCGCGTCTCCCGATCGCACAATTGAATGGACGAATGCATGATCGATGCCCTGCCGCGCGATGAAATCGGTGCATCACCGCCACTGGACGACGCACATCTTCGCTGGCTGACCGACAGCGTGTCGCGCAACCGGTTCCTTCCGCAGCCGGACGCGAACAGCATTTTTGTCGGCGACGGTGATTTCCGGGCGATCGGCGCGGAGTTTCTCGGACATTTCATCCGCATGGGCGGCTTGCGTGCCAGTCATCGCGTTCTCGATATCGGCTGCGGCATCGGCCGCATGGCTGTGCCGCTCACCCAATATCTCGATGGCGACCGCGGCCGTTACAATGGCCTCGACCCCGTAGAGGGCGGCATCCGCTGGTGCCGGGCAACGGTGACGCCAACCTATCCGAACTTCACCTTCCAACGCCTCGATATCGCCCATGATCTCTACAACCCGACAGGGACGATCAAGGGCAGGGAACTGAAACTGCCATTTGCCGACGCGCAGTTCGATTTCATCATCATGACGTCGGTCGTCACGCACCTGCCGGCTGACGAGGTCATGGCCTATCTGGCGGAGATCGTCCGGGTCCTGGCACATGGCGGCCGTTTGTTCATGACCGCCTTCATCGTCGACGACATCGCCAGGCGAAATGCCACGGGGCGGCGCGATCCGCGCCTTGCCTTCGAGCGCGCCGGTCAAGGGCCTTGCTGGTTCGTACCGGGTCAGCCACCGTTGGCCGCCGTCGGCTTCGATGACGGCTTTCTCGAGGGCGCGTTCAATCGTACCGGCCTCTCGGTCGCTCTCAAGTCCTACGGCCATTGGCGCGAGCCGGGCGGCACGCATTATCAGGACGTTCTTGTGGGTGAGCGTCAACGGAGCCGCGCATGAGCAAGCGCATTCTCGTGGTGGCCCACAATCACCCGGCCCTTCATCCCGGCGGCACTGAGGTCTTCGCGCATGACCTCTTCCGCGCCTACCAACGAGCAGGTCACGAGGCGCTGTTCCTGGGCGCGGTCAATCAGGTTCATCGCGAGGCGAGACCGGGCACGAGTTTCCAGGCCATCGGGCCGACGGGCGACGAAATTCTGCTTTGGGCGGGTCATTTCGATCGCTTTTTCATGAGCCAGATCGACCTCTATGGTTTCGTGCCTGATCTCACGGACCTGTTGCGCGAATTCCAGCCTGATGTCGTGCATCTTCACCATATCCTGCTGATGGGCGCCGAGTTTCCGCATATCGTGCGCAGGACCCTCCCTGCATGCAAGATCGTCATGACGCTGCATGACTACTACCCCATCTGCCATCATGACGGTCTGATGGTGCGAACCGACAGGCGGGAGCTCTGCCATGGTTCAAGCCCGGACCGCTGTCACGCGTGCTTCAAGGACATCAAACCCGACCGCTTCGCGCTCAGGGAACAACATCTCAAGGCGCTCCTGAGCACGGTTGATTGTTTTATCGCGCCGAGCGAATTCCTGAAACGCCGATATGTCGACTGGGGAATTGCCGAAAACCGCATCTCCGTCATTGCCAACGGCCTTCCGCCCCGAGCACTCGAAACCGGCAAAGACAAGCCCAAGACCGGCCGCCCCGTCTTCGGCTATTTCGGCAACCTGAACCCTTGGAAAGGGATCAAGGTGCTGCTGGAGGCGGCGCGCCAGCTCATCGCCGATGGCGTCGACTTCGAGCTGCGCGTCCACGGCGGCGCGCCGTTTCAGACCCAGGAATTCGTTGCCGATATCGACCGCCTGTTTTCCGAAACCGCACCCTTCGTCCAGCGGCGCGGACCCTATCGACGGGAAGACGTCGCGGCCCTCATCGGCGCCGTGGACTGCACCGTCGTCCCCTCCATCTGGTGGGAAAATGCGCCGCTGGTGATCCAGGAGGCGCAGGCTCAAGGCCGCCCGGTGATCGCCAGCAATATCGGCGGCATGGCGGAGCTGGTGAGGAACGGCGTCAACGGACTGACCGTCGCACCCGACGATCCGCGTCAGCTTGCTGCGGCCATGCGCCAGATCGTCGAAAAGCCGACGCTTCTTCGTCAGCTTTCCGGCCGAGCCGTTCGCCCCGATGACATCGACACGACAGCCGGGCGTTACCTCGCTCTTTTCAATCTCCAGCAGGTTCAGGCCGCATAAAGAGGACCCATGGCTCAAGTCGCAGAGAAACTCGACACGCCGCCGCCCGAGAACGAAGGCGCCAAACCCATCAACGGTCGCGTCGATGCCATCGATGGCGGACGCATGTTCGGCTGGGCTCACGATCCCGCCGCCCCCGGCCAACGGCTTAAAGTGCGCGTGCTCCTCGATGGCGCACCGGTCGCCGAAGCGATCGCCGACCGCAATCGCCCGGACCTCCGGCGAAACGGGATCGGTGACGGCCAGCACGCATTCGAGATCGCCCTGCCGGAGGCGGTGCAGAAGCGCAGCCGCGATCTCGTCGTCATGGCGTTTACGGGAGACGACGCGGGGCAGCCCCTGCGCGTACCGCAACCAGACGAACAGGCCGCCGAAGCGCTGATCGCGGCACCGTTAACCAGGGTGCTCGACAAACTGGATGTGCTGATGGCTGCGCAGCGTCAGCTGCAGATTTCCCAACGTTCGCTGCAGCGTGTACCTCATATCGGTGCAGATGCGGCGGAGACGGACGGAGCGGACGATCCGAACGCGGGCATCGATGGCCTTCGTGCGGAGATGAGCCGGCGGCTTGACGATCTGGACGTGCATCTGCTGCGGATGGATGGCGTCGTGGCAGGCATGGAGAAGACACTTGCCGCTCTGCAGAAGCGCGCCGGCGGCGACACCAAACCGCTCGTGCTGCTCCTCTTCGTTCTGATGGGGTTTGCAGCGGGGGCGCTGCTGGCATTGCTGGCAAGATGATGATGCGGCCGGCGACAGCGACCGACGAAAGGTCCACCAGCCCGACCGGCTCCCGGACCGATGGAGCAGCCTTGCGCCTCGGGAAGGGCCGCGCCCTTTGCAGCAGGATCGATCAGGAAACCGTGCTCGTCCTCGGTAGCGGACGTGCCGGGGGCCGTGCCATTTCGGTCAGGGCCAATGACGCGAGGTCCTCACTGGACGGCGCTTCTGTTGCAAGCTGGGCCTTGTCGGCGTCATCGCCAACCGCGATGCGCGGCTTCGCCGCGCTCCTGACACAGCCGAAGCCTGACATTCCCATCTCGACGATCGACGTTGACGATGGGCGTATGAGCGAGCGTTTCATCGTCACTCCCAGACAAATCTCGATCGAAGAGGCGGCAACCCTTATCGCGCAAACGGCGGCAGGAGAAACTGTCGCCGTCGCCAATCGCCTCGTCGACCAGCTCATGGTGCAGCCGACGAACCGCAACAGGATTTCCGCCGGACTTTCGCTGATCAAGGCCCTGCAGCCGTCCGACGGCTTCATCGAATTGGTCGGAGAGACCCATGATGGTGTCATCGTCATCATGGGTTGGAGCCGCGCGTTCGTTCCCGGCCGTTGCCAGGCCTATCTTCTAGCCGGCGCAACGACAGTTGCCGATTGTTTCGTCGCCAGTTTTGCCCGACCTGACATACCGGAGGGCGAACTTGGCTTCATCGCCGTTCTGGAAACGGGCGGACGAGTGCGCGCCGACACTCTCAAAGGCATCATATACAATGCCGGGGGAGGCTGGCACCTGACACCGGCGCATTCGCGCGTGCAGGTCAGCGCGGCCCTGGACATCCCGGACCACATCCGCTCGGTACTGCTTGAAGCCCGGGCCACCCCAGAGGCCATGCTGCGCCTACGTTCGGCGGCAAACGGCTTTACCGGCAAGGACACGGTATCAAGCCTCCCATTGCCGGTTCGCATGGACGTCGATCGGGTTTTCGAGACCGATGACGGCGACATGCTGATTTCCGGCTGGCTGCTCGACCCGGAGCACCACGTCTCCTCCGTCAAACTGCGGCGACCCGGCACGGAGGCCAGGCTCGATGACGTGTGGACGCGGCTCGATCGGCTCGACGTTTCGCAAAGCTTCGCCGATCAAGCCGCATTCCGGGCATCACTCGACGGCGACGATCAGGCCCACGGATTTGTCGCCCATGCGAGACTGTCTGGCGGCAATCTCGACGCAACACCCTATCTTGAGCTGACCTTAAGAGAGGGTCGCCGCGCCTTTCTGCCCTTGACGCCCAAGCGGATGCCCGCACGAAGGGCCGCACTCCAGCAATTGTCGTTGTTCGATGCTGCCAACTGGGCGCTGCCCGCGATTGTCGATCATCAGATCGTTCCGCTGCTCTCCAAGGCCGCCTGCGCTGCGCCGCGCGTGGAAACGATCATCGACGTTGGGGTGTTCGACGAGACCGCCGGCGTTCCCATCGTCGTTGGATCCACCGTCGGTATGACTGAAGTCGGGCCGCTCCTTGCTCTGCTTGCCCTTGATCCGCAGACGTGCTGCGCTCCGCTCGTGATCGTTGTCAGCAAGCCCGCCTTCCAGAGGGATCTCGTCCGTTTACGGCAGCTGGTACGGTTTTACGGGCTCTCGGTCCGACTGGTCTGCGCAGCCGCAGCGCAGGATCGCTTCGATCTGATGGCGGTCGGGGCGGAAGTGGTCTCGTGTGGGACCATCGTAACGATGTCGGGGTCGCTCGTGCCGATGGCCAAAGGTTGGTACGGCGCACTGACGATGGTCGGAATGGCCCACGTCGGAAGCGTGATTTCGCCGATGCTCGCCTATGACGATCACTCGGTGAAATGGGCGGGAAGCTGGCTCTCCGAGGACGGCGATCAAATGCTGCTCGATCGCTATGCTGGTTATCCGCTGATGGCGATTGCGGCACTGCAATTAACCCGCGTCGACGTCGCGTCGCTCGAATGCTGCATCATGCCGCGTGAGGCCCTGAAGGACGCGATGCGCGATTGCGGCGTCTATCTTGGCTCAAAACAAAAGGCCTGCGAGATAGGCCTGCGGATCAACCAGGCAGGCATCGCTGCCTACTTGCTGCCATCGACCCAATTGCTCGGCTGCGACGAGCCGACGTCGGCAGAGCAAAACGGCAAGCTTGCCGTGCTCGCCGAACGCATCGATGCGGAAATACTCAAGTCGCGGTGGCGAAGCGGCCACCAAAGCCAAACATCGTTTGACAGGATTTCCGCATGAGGGAGCAAAAGCTTCGCGTCCTGGTGATCTCGCATGCGCATCCCTCGTTTTCGCTCGGTGGGGCGGAGATCGCCTCGCACAACCTGCATCGCGGGTTGAATGCGATGGAAAACGTCGAATCCGTGTATCTGGCGGCTGCATCGCCTCCGCTGCAAAGACACGCGTCGTCCGCGCTCATGAGTGCGCGCCTCCCACAGGAAGAGGTGCTGTTCCACACGGATACCTATGATCATTTTCACCTGGCGAATGAGGACGTCTTATCAATTGAGCGCGACCTCCTGCGGTTCGTGCGCGATGTGAGACCGGATGTCATTCATTTCCATCACGTTCTGGGCTTCGGTCTCGAAGCGCTCTATGCGGTGCGGTCGGCGCTGCCCGACGCCGTCGTGCTTCTCACCCTTCATGAGTTCGTGCCGATCTGCCACAATCACGGGCAGATGGTGAAGCGGCCGACAGGCCAACTTTGCGAACAGGCCTCGCCTACGGCCTGCAACAGCTGTTTTCCGGATATTCCAGCATCAAGGTTCCTAAGGCGCGAGGCGCTCGTGCGCACAATGCTCCTCGACATGGTCGATGCGTTCGTTGCGCCGAGCGCCTTTCTCGCCACGCGCTACGCCGAGTGGGGCATCGATCGACAACGCATTCATGTCATCGAAAACGGGATCATGGGCGAAGAGGCGACGCCCGCCCGCGAACTTGCGCGAAGCGACGCGCCCCGCAATCGCTTCGCCTTCTTCGGTCAGATGACGCCGTTCAAAGGCGTCGACGTGCTGATCGATGCCGTTGGCCGCGTACCGGATGAAATTTGGGGGGACGACGCCTACCTGATGATCTTCGGCGCGAATCTCGAACGCCAGCCGGTCGAATTCCAGGAGCGGATGAAGAAGCTGATCGAGCGAGCCGGTCGCCGCGTGCGCTTCTACGGCAGCTACCAGAACGCGGATCTGCCAAAGCTCATGCGCTCCGTCGACTGGGTGATCTTTCCATCGATCTGGTGGGAGAACTCACCGGTCGTCATCCAGGAAGCGCTGCTGCACCGCCGGCCGATCATCTGCTCCGACATTGGCGGCATGGCCGAGAAAGTCCGCGATGGTGCCGATGGCCTGCATTTCCGCGCCGGCAACGGCCAGCATCTCGCGGACCGGATCGTCGAGGTCCTGAACGACGACACGGTCTGGGACCGCTTGCGCAGCACCATGAGGGGTCCCTTCAGCGCCAAGGATTGCGCCCGGGAACACCACAGCGTCTATCGCAGCCTGCTGCGCGCGAAAGACAATGCCGCGCAGCGCGAACAGCGCGTCGAGATGCGCGTCTCGTCACAGTTTCAATGACGGAATAAAGCTTTTGGCACGCATATTGGTCATGATCCCCGCCGGCGAAGTCTACGCCCATGACAGCGTTCGCTGGTATCAACATCAAGACGTCCAGTCTCACATCAACACCTACCATAATATGGGTGATGCGTTCGTCTTCGACTCGTCGCTGAAGCTGTTACGTTTCGAAGAACTCGGTGTCCTCGAAATATCGGAATTCAGGCCACGCGAAATCGCCCGGCTTCGGGAGGAATACGATTACGTATTCCTGCGCGGATCCAATTACATTCACGACGCCATGAACTGGGAGGCGGCCGCAACGGTCCTGAAGGCGCTCGGCCTGCCCGTCATCGGCTTCGGTATCGGCGCACAGGCGCCGGTGGATGGCAAAATCAGGCTCTCCGACGATACGCGCGCCGTCCTGCACTTGATGTCCGAATCGACGACCTCGATCGGTGTGCGTGGGGCCTATTCGGCCGAAGTTCTCTGGGACCTCGGCATCCGCAATGTCCGGATCGTCGGGTGCCCCACCGCCTTCCGGCTGAACGACCCGGAACTGCGCATTACGCTGCCGCCGCTGGAACAGGTCCGCAACGTCGGGGTCACCGTCAGGCGGGAAGTCTCCGACGCCTACGCCAAGGACATCGAACGTTATCTCGGCTTCCACCGAGACCTGGTGAAAACTATGGCCGGACGCTTCGAGACCGTACTGTTGACGCAAGGCGAGGTCGAGGAGAAGAAGCTCGTTCTGGGAAACGAAGCGCAGCGCGACGAAGCAATCGCTGCGCTCAAGGCCGACCATTGGACATCATCATGGTATCTCGATGAAACGATGCTGCGCCTTTACCAGCAAAGACTTTTCTATTCCGATGTCGTTGCCGATTACGAACGGCTGATCCGTGCCCAGGATCTCGTGCTCGGCTATCGTCTTCACGGCAATCTCATGGCGCTGGCGAACGGGGTACCGTCGATCTACTGCACCTATGACAGCCGAACGGCCGAATTCTCAGACACATTCAAGATCCCCAGTTTCGACATCTTCGGGCAGGCGGAGTTCTGTCTCGAGGACTATTGGGACCAGGCGCTTTTCGACAGGTACAACCGTGCCTGGTTCCACACCTACGACGAAATGTACCGTTTCCTCACTGAAAATGGTGTCGCGCATAAGATGCACGACATCCTCAAATCCCCACAGGCGAAAATCTCCCGAGTTGCCTGAAGCGAAGAGGTGTGAACATGCAAAACGCGAAGATGCAGAACAAAGTGCGCAAGGCGATCATCCCGGCCGCCGGATTCGGTACGCGAATGCTGCCGGCGACGAAAAGCGTTCCCAAGGAACTCCTGCCGATCGTCGACCGGCCAATCCTTGATTACATCGTCAGCGAGGCGTTTGCCGCGGGCATCGAACACGTCATCATCGTCACCGGCCGCATGAAGGGTGCGATCGAGGACTACTTCGATCACGCATTCGAGGTCGACGCGACGCTTCGGCGGGCCGGCAAGAACCCGCTTGCCGATCGTCTGGCGACGGCAACGCCCGATGTCGGAAGCATCTCATTCGTGCGCCAGCAACAGGCCCGTGGCCTTGGACACGCCGTCTGGACCGCGCGCCACATCGTCGGCGACGAACCTTTCGCGGTGCTGCTGCCTGATATGCTGATGGTCGATCACGAGCCCTGCCTCAAATCCATGACGAGCCTCCACCAGCGACACGGCGGCAATGTCGTGGCGGTCGAGCGGTGCCTGCCGGAAGAGGCCCACAAGTTCGGCATCGTTTCCTTGAAGCAGACCATTGCGGGCGCTCTGGTCGATGGCCTCGTGGAAAAACCGGCACCGGGCACGGCGCCAAGCAACCTGTTTATTTCCGGGCGCTATATTCTCCAGCCCGAGATCTTCAACATCCTCGAACGCCAGGAGCCCGGCGCAGGCGGCGAGATCCAGCTGACCGACGCCATGATCACTCTGATGAAAGACCAGGAAATTCGCGCCTTCGAATTTGGCGGCCGCACTTTCGACTGCGGAAATCCTGCCGGCTTCGTCGCGGCCAATCTGCATATGGCAATGACGCGCGCCGACATTGCAGCGGGGATCTCCGGCGAGATGCATGCGCTGATGGCGCCCATCCGCGCAATCGCCTGACAGCGTCACCCCTGTTCTTGGCGCGTTGCTATTCGGCCCTCCGGCCGATCTCGGGCCGGCCGTCTTCGCCTGAAGTCGGCCGGTCAACCAAACGCCGCGAGCTTCGTCATGCGCATTGACGTCGGCGTTGGCCTGGTGGAGGGGGAGAAGCTCGCAACACATCGCCTTCAAAAGCCCACAACGGATGCCCGGATCAATCCCGGCGCCTGCCCCTCACGATGGTGCCCGCTCCGCTTCCATGTATATTTTTTTCATTTCATCACCGTAAGCTCACAAACCGCGCCATAGTGCGCGCATGTCGCTATGATCCGCGATACTCCAGAGTTGAGCGATTTCCCTTGACCATCCAAGAGTACTGGTCACATTTGTTGCGCATCGCCTAATATTCCGGTGGCAAGACAGCGTCGTTCTGCATAGAAATTCGACACATCACCGAAGTATCCCCGTTGACAGCCGCGCTCGTCTATCACACAAATTGTGAAAATAATTTTCAACGACGACCCGGAATACACAAGGACATCCCTGCCCCAAGACACGGGCATGCGGACAAGTTGACAGCACGATATTTCGAGGAGCAATGCGCATGACCAGTCAGCGACTCATCATGCTGATCTTTTTCCTCCAGCCGATCGCTTTTGGCGCCTGGCTGCCACGCATTCCCGACATTCAACAAAAGCTCGGCCTCGGACCGGCGGAACTGGCACTGGCACTGCTCGGGATGCCGGCGGGCATCCTGCTCACTCTGCCTTTCGCCGGACGCTTCGTCGCCTGGATCGGCGGCCGCGCCACCATCCTCTATGGCTTTGTGGTATTCCTCGGGCTGGTGTGGCTGCCGACATGGGCGCCAAACATCGAAGCGCTTTTTGTTACGCTCGCCGCCGTCGGGGTGGCATTGGCCACATTGGAGCTCGGCCTCAACGTCGAAGCTGATGCCATCGAGAAGCGTTCCGGCCAGTTGATCATGAGCACATGCCATGGCTTCTGGAGCCTCGGCATCATGGCCGGCAGCTTGGTCGGCATCGGTTTTGCCGCGGCCGGTGTGTCGCCGGAATGGGCCGTGCTGATAGCAGCGGCGATCATGTTACCGATCAGCCTGTTGGCAGCAAGAGCGCTGCCGGACCTGCACCCAGCAGAAGCGCACCAGGCGGACACCACCCAAACAAGGCGCCGCCGACCAAGCCGGGCGTTGCTTGGTATCTGTTTCTTCGTTTTCGGCATCACCATGACCGAAGGCGCGGTGGCCGACTGGTCGGCGGTTTACCTGCGCGACGTCTTCGGGCTCACCAGCGCCAGCGCCGGTTTCGGCTATTCGATCTTCGCCTTCATGGTCGCGGCTGGGCGTTTTGGCGGTGACCGCCTCAAGGCAACTTACGGGCCCATCGCCGTGGCCCGGGCATGCGGACTGGCGAGCATCGCAGGCTTGTTCCTGGTGGTGGCAAGCCCCGCGGCCTGGGCCGCGCTCGCCGGCTTCGCCGCGATGGGCTTCGGCGTCTCGGTAGGCTTCCCGCTTGCCGTCACGGCCGCTGCCGACCAAAAGGACCGGCCAGCGGCAGCGAGCGTCGCCATCCTGTCTTTCGTGGCGCTCCTCGGCTTTCTGATCGGGCCGCCGATGATCGGGCTCGTCGCAGAGCACAGCGACATGCGTTTCGGCTTGGGCATGCTTATTCCATTCCTCGCCGTAAGCTTGATGCTGACCGGTAGGTTGAAGCCAACCACGAACGCAGTTCCCGCGTTGGCATCGACCTGACGTCGCAATTGGTGGGCGCTCCAAGTGGTGAGACCCGAAATGGCCACGCTCGTCCTCGGATCAAAGCCATTGTCGATTGCCGCCTCGCCACTCAGTGGTGGTATCACGCCGCCCTTAGATGCCGTGCTGATTCAGGAGATATTTCGTCGCCGCACCCTGGTCGAAGCTTTCGCAGCCTTGCGCGGCATCATCCAGTGAAACGCGGATGAAACCGCCGAGGCTAGACCGTCTCCGCGGCAGCGCGTCGAAGGAGCCGCAGCGGGACAATGCGGAGCACTTCCCGCTATCGACGACGCGGTAGACAAGCGCCGACTTCTGCTCAATGTTTGAAAACGATCGCATCGCGCGACCGATCGCGCCGGATTGACGAGCCCGCGATCGGCATCTTGATATGACAGCAATCCGATGGCTCAGATTGCTTCGGGAGGTGGCATGGCATTTGAACTTTACTACTGGGATGGCATCCAGGGTCGCGGTGAATTCATACGCCTGGCGCTGGAAGAGACCGGTTCGAACTATGTCGATGTCACGCGGGAGCCGGACCGCGGGACTGAGGAGATGATGCAGATCATCAATAGCTCGTCAGAGGCGCATATTCCCTTCGCGCCTCCCTTTCTCAGGGACGGCGACCAACTCGTCTCGCACGTCGCCAATATTCTTTTCTATCTCGGCCCGAGGCTTGGTCTTGCCCCATTGGATGAAGCATCGCGCTGGTTTGCGAACGGCCTTCAACTGACGATCACCGACTTCGTCGCGGAAGTGCACGACACGCATCACCCGATCGCAACCTCAAAATACTATGAGGACCAGAAGGACGAGGCGAAGGCGCGGTCATTCGAATTCGTCAGGAATCGTCTCCCGAAGTTCCTCGACTACTTCGAACGCGTACTGACACAGAACTCGGCACAAGGCGGCCATCTCGTCGGTAACGGCCTTACCTATGTCGACCTGTCGATGTTCCAGATGATCGAAGGGCTGCTCTATGCCTTCCCCAAGGCGATGACAGGCCACGAGTCCCGCTATCCCGGTCTTGCACGCCTGCACCGGCTGGTGAAGAACAGACCCGCGATCGCTGCTTACCTCGCATCGCCGCGACGATTGGCCTTCAACGAAAGCGGCATTTTCCGCAGGTATCCCGAACTCGATATCGATCGATGATCGCGGCGCGCCATAGACGCCCAAACTAGGCCCGATGCCTCGGGGATAGTCCGTGGAAGACAAGACCGGCTATCTGCGGGTCATGCGCATCGGCAGCCGAAATTCGACATCGCATTCGAGAAGACCATCTGTCCATCCTGCGGAGGGAAGATGCCGACATCACGCGTTTTGCGTTGCCGCGACAGATTTCATTGCGTCCGCCCGTTTCTTCCAACATAGTTGATGCAGCCCACGTTTATTCACACACGTGAGGAAACCTGCATGCGCCGCGTCGAAGAAGAAGAGCACCGCCACAATCGCGACCCCCTGCTGATCTCAGCGATTATCGCGTCGACATTGTTGATTCTCGGCGCCACGTTGCTGATGATGCTGATCTAGACCCGTCGCCCGGCTTGGGGCCATTGCCGAAGCGCCTTAAGTACGGCCGCCAGCCGGCCCGTGTCCTCGCGCGGTGGCCCTGCGGGGCGGGCGGCGACCCCGAACGCTCTTCGGGGCAGCTGGCGCAGCGTCTCGTCTAGAGCGTCTCGCAATCTCCAGGATTCGCTTGCTGCGCCTCACGCTCTTTTTTTGCGCATGTCGTTATCGCAAAATCGCTGCACACTTTTGCGCGAACTTTAGTGAGCGGTATAAGCGCCATCCACCAGATGGTAGCTACCGGAGATAAAGCTCGCTTGTTCGGACAGGAGAAAACAGACGAGCGCTGCAACTTCCTGCGGTGTACCGCGTCGACCCATTGGCTGAAGCGCTTCCAGGCGGCGGTTGCTGGCGAGCTCGGACTGCTCGGACAGCAGTGGCGTTTCGATCAAGCCGGGGCCGACAGCATTGATACGGACACCCCTCTTTGCATACTCGATTGCGGCGACCTTCGTCAGGCCGACAATCCCGTGCTTGGCTGCCGTATAGGCCGATGCGGTCGGCAGGCCGACGGACCCCAGAATGGACGACATGTTGACGATGGAGCCGCCCCCTTGCGCCGCCATCGCAGCAATTTCGTACTTCATGCAATAGAATACGCCGTTGAGATTGACGCTTATCAGCTTGTCCCAATCGTCTACCGGGTAATCTGCCGTCCCCCTTCGGACGCCGTCGATCCCAGCATTGTTGACGGCCAGATGCAGGCCCCCGTGTGTCTGAACAACGGACTCGACCAGCTTCTCCACTTCCGCGGCCCTGGCAACGTCGACCGCCAAGGAAAAAGCATTGCCGCCGGATGAACAGATCTCGGCCGCCACCGCACGCGCGGCGTCGGCATTGATATCCGCTACGACGACCCTCGCGCCCTCGGCGCCGAGCTGACGGGAAACGGCAGCACCTATTCCAGATCCTGCGCCGGTTACAAGCGCGACTTTGCCGGCGAAGCCAAGCTCCATTCTGTGCATCCTTGTTCGAGAGCCCAATCGACCAGAGACGGACGCAAGCTGCAAGAAGTTTCATCCATTGTGACGTGCTTCGTCAGCCTGCACTTGCGAAAGGTGAAGTGCAATGGTCTTGGTGCTTTCTGCACTACTAGTTTTCTCCGCAACAAAATGAAGAATAGCGACTTGGCCGGTGAACGCTTGAGTGTTAAAGACGAAACAGTGCTGACCGATTACTAGTAGGTGGATATGAACAGTGACCGCGTTACCCGGCGGGCGATTCTGCTCGGCAGTTTGGTTTTAACGGCATCTGGATGCACCTCAACAGCACAGCGATTGGGCGAGCCCATTCTTTCTGCCCTCGGAGGAGGGCCGTCTTCTCGTTATCGACGCCGGAATGTGGGTTATGACGGAAGCGAACCCGCTGGAACGATCGTCGTCAACACGTCGGAGCGTTACCTCTATCTCGTTGAAGGCGGAGGTCGGGCCATGCGCTACGGTATCGGCATCGGGGAAGAGGGACGCACGCTCAAAGGCGAAGCAAAAATCGGCCGCAAGGCCGAGTGGCCCTCGTGGAGGCCAACCGAAAACATGATGCAGCGCAAGCCGCATTTACGGCAATACGCCGGTGGCGTCGGCGGCGGCCTGCACAATCCTCTTGGTGCAGCGGCCCTTTATCTCTACCGCGGTGGGCAGGACACGATGTTCCGGCTGCATGGAACAAACGAGCCGTGGACCATAGGTCAGGCAGTATCGAGCGGATGCGTCCGATTGACCAACGAGGATATCGTCGATCTGTACAACCGCACCCCGGTCGGAACGAAGGTTTTCGTGATTTGATCGCGCTTTTATGTTCAACGGCACAAAATGTGTTCTTTTTGCACTAGGCGTCCGCGTCGAACGCCCTATTAATATAAGCGTTGCCTTCGATAAACCTATTCCATGATGAGGAGAGGACGTCTTGATGAGCAGAAATCTAATCGTGATCGCTACCTTGCTTTCCGTCGTCAGCCTGAGCGGCTGCGATACTATTGGCAAAGGCAAAGGCAAAGCACCGCCGCCTGCAGTGGAGACGGCTGAACCTGCGCCTGTCTACAAATAATTTGAACATCTGATGTGTGGGGAGGGCCAGTGCTCTTCCCACACCATCCCAACCGGCTGGACCGGCATTGAAGCTGTCAGCCTTGCCGGACTGCGATCATCGGAGTTCAGGAGATAGCTCACAGTGATGCCGCTTATGAGAGGCCGACTAACGCTAGTGGTGATGCTGGCGTTTGCGGCGGCTGCCTGCCAATCAGAAGATCAGAAGCCCCAACCGCGTTTTGTCTCCAGCAGCAGCGGCGCACCTGCGATAAGCGCAGATGTAGCCAGGGAAAGCGGTTACTTCATCGAATTCCGATCCCGTTATGCCCTGAGTTACGGCCACACCTACGTCATTTTCGGGCGTACGAACAAGGCCGGAGGCATGATCAATCCCGAGGTGGCGGGGCTTGCACCGGCGACGACCAGCGCCACCCCCTATGTCCTCGGGCATTTTTTGCCGGTTCCTGCCGAAACGGGAGCGAGCGACGGCGATCTCGAGGAGGAGTACAGGTCGGCAAGCTGGCGCGTCATGCTGACCGAGGCAGAGTACACCAAGACTGTCGCCTATATCAGACAGCTTAAGGCGAAATCGCGCTTCTGGCAGGCTTCGGTCTACAACTGCAATGCGTTCGTGGCGGACATCGCGCGCTCCATGGGATATAAGACGCCCAGCATCTGGCTTAGACCGCAACAATTCGTTACCAAGCTTCGGCAGATGAATGCGGGCTAACGGCGATCAGTCCAGAATTTTGTGTCCAATCGATCGTAGATCGCAGAAAGGCTTCGGTGATTTGAAGTGAGCGTATCGATGGCCGCTCTGGGCAAAATCGTGTGGGTGATCGGCATCATCGCCTGGTACTTTATTCGCGTCCCGTTCGACCGCCGCGCCAAGCGCGTTCGCGTCGTCAGCAACCGCCGCTCGCCTGTGGACATGTTCGGGCTTGCGTCCGGGCTTTTGGGCCTTGCGATCGTTCCGTGTTTTTACGTGGCCACCGGCATTCCGCGTGCGGCCGACTATCCCGCCCGTCCGTGGGTCCTCGCACTCGGGGCGGTCATTTTCCTTGCTGCCCTGTGGATCTTTCGTCGGACTCATAAGGAGCTTGGTCGAAACTGGTCCATCACGCTGGAGATTCGCGACAAACACGAGTTGATCTCCCGCGGGCCATACGCCTTTGTTCGCCACCCGATGTACACGTCGTTCATGCTGATGGGCCTCGGCCAAGCCTTGCTGCTGTCCAATTGGGTGGCGGGGCTAGCGGGCCTGGTCGGGTTCGCAGTGCTTTTTTTTCTAAGGGTGGACAAGGAGGAGCGTATGATGCTGGAGATTTTCGGTCCTGAATACCGCGACTACATGCAGAGGACCAAGCGAATCGTCCCTTATCTCTATTGAAGGTGGCATGATGCGAGGCCGAGCCATCAAGCTTTCGGCGCCGCGGCGCCTTGTCTGCGATCTGATGCGGTTTTCGATCGGGGTGCCGCGCGTTACCGTTCAGCGGCAGATGAACCTCGACCCACTGCAAAAAGCCAGAATCGCCCAAACCAGCAGGCCTTCCTGGACCGTGCTGTTCCTGAAGGGATACGCGCTTCTTTGCCGGGAGACGCCCGAGCTCCGGCGCGCATACGTCAAACTTCCCAGACCCCAGCTCTATGAATATCCGGAAAGCGTGGCGTCCATCGCCCACGAGCGCGAGCATGACGGTGAGCGGGCGGTCCTGTTGAGCAAGATCAAGTGTCCGGAGCGCCGCCCGATCCCGGAACTGGCCGCCCTGATCGATGCGGCGCGATCGCGTCCGGTGATGGAGATCAAGGAGTTTCGACGCGCCCTGAAGGTTGCCCGTTTGCCGGGGCCAATCCGTTGGCTGCTCATGTGGCTTGGGCTCAATCTGGGGTCACGGCGGGCGCACTATTTCGGCACCTTCCAGCTGTCTGTCTACTCGGGCCTCGGAGCAGAGTCGCTTAACCCACTGACACCTCTGACCACACTCCTCAATTACGGCCCAATTTCCGAGAGCGGTTCGGTTACCGTCCGCATCCATTACGACCACCGGGTCATGGATGGAGCCAATGTCGCGCGCGCGCTGGAGCGCTTCGAAGCGATCCTGAACGGTGACGTCGCCGACGAAGTATTGAACCTTGCTCAAGGCGAAACCGTTCAGGCGCCCCCGTTGTCGCGGAAGACCAAATGATGGCACAGTCCGAAATCCGACCGGCCGTCGTGGTCGCCGGCGCCTCACGCGGTATCGGCAGGGCAATCGCCAAAGTTGCGGCCCGAGAAAAACGGCCGGTCGTGCTGGTCGCACGATCTCACGACGATCTGGCGGCATCGGCAAACGAGGTTCGCGAGGCCGGCAGCGAAGCATTCATGCTCGAGCTCGATCTGTTCTCGCCCGACGCGTCATCGCGTCTGGCGGACTTTCTAACGGCAAACAACCTGTGCTGCGACGTCCTGGTCAACAGCGCCGGCTATGGTTTGCGGGGTGCGGCAACAACGCTCCCCATCCCGGATCAGCTGGGGATCATCGACCTCAACATACGCGCCCTCACTGACTTGTCCCTCCATTTCCTGCCGGAGATGGTCGCGCGTGGCCGCGGTGGCGTGCTCAACCTTGGCTCCATTGCCGGCTTCATGCCGGGCCCCAACATGGCGCTGTACTACGCCAGCAAAAGTTTCGTGCGGTCATTTTCGGAAGCCCTTCACCAAGAGCTGCGCCGCACCGGCGTCACCGTGACATGCGTTGCTCCCGGCCCGGTATCGACTGACTTCCTTCAGCGATCGGGTGCCGACCGCGTGCCGCTTTTCAAGGTCTTGCCGAGGCTCGACGCGGACTACGTCGCCGAGCGCGCTTGGCGCGGGTTCAAGTCGGGGCGACGTCTCGTCGTGCCGGGCCTTTCCGCGAAACTGGCGGCGTTCGCGGCCGCGTGGCTGCCATCCGCAATCATGTTGCCGCTGATCGGCCGACTGCAACGGCGTAGCAATGACCCTTGCCCTTGCGGCTCCGGCATCAAGTTCAAACATTGCTGCGGCGCGCATCCGCGACGTGGTGGCTGACCCGCAAACCGGCACGGGAAACCGCTGATTAATTTTGCCGCGATCGCCGGCTTCGAAGCTTGCTGACGAGATGGCCCCCCGGGTTTCGCCAGATCTCATTGCCGTTGCAACATCTGCGCATTCGTAGCCGACAGCGCGACTGTCGCAGCCGACGCCGGCCTCTGAGCCTGATGCGCGTGGGCTATGGCCGGTCGTTGCAGCCAGTGACTGGTGCGGTCACTTTGCCTCTGAACGCAAGGCGGCCCGATCCTTGAACTTGAGAGCTTAGAAGCCTGACAGCTGTCAGGCTTCTTGTTTGAATTCTGCTCTGCGTTCTGCAACTCTCAACGAGCAGCTTCCATCGCGACCTCACGCACGAACCGATCCGGTACCGGACGCGTAGGAATGGGTATGCGGGCGCGGACGGAAACACTACAATCGCTGTCCATCGCAAGGCGTCAAAACCAGCACGGACCGGGTCTAAGGCTATGCACAAGTACACCGTCACCGTTACCGAAGAAATCGAGGCCGATACCGCCGAGGAGGCCGCTTTGCTCATGTATGAGGAACTGACCAGGCGACCGCCGCCATTACGTTATTCGGTCACCGATGAGGCGAAGACCACCACCACCCTCACGCTGGATCGGGAAAAGGCAGACGAGTTCGCCAGTGTCGACCACACCGCCGACCCTGGAAACTGGTAATGTCTCTTCATAGAGGCTCACGCGCATAAGCATATTGGCATGGTGGCCACAGAATACTGTTGCCATAGAGCAACAGTATTCTCGCCGATCATTGCAATTCGAAATTGCGTCTTGCGGAAAGAACATTCCCATGCGACGTTATATTGTCGGCAACCCACATTGGAGGAGGCGTGAGATGACATATACTCTCTTGAACATGCGCACCTCTGGTGGATTCGTTGCTGTGCTCGGGATGCATCGAGCATCCTGCTTTGACCCATCGGGTTCACAAAGCGCCTAAACGCTGACCGTCAACGGTTCGGCATTTCCCAATTGACCTAACGTTACCGGCCCGCGGCGCGCACATTTGCGTCCAAGCCCAAATCAACATTTAGAGGACCCGATCGCGTCGCAGCGTCGGGATGAACACATGCGTGAAACATCATTTCCGGTCGCCGGCACTCTGCCGGCAGCCCTCGACGAACTGTGCCGTACGTTCGGCATCTGGAGAACGACCATCGGCCTCGTTCGGGCAGCCTGGCGGCAGCGCCGGCTGATCAACCAGACGACCGGTCTCTCCAACCGGATGCGTCGCGATATCGGGCTTCCCGAAACCGACGAACCGCCCGACGATCCCTGGATCTCGGCATGGGCATCGCCTCGGTGGGCTCCGGCCGTTCGGATCAACTGAGGAGGTAACGCAACCGCCAGGCCCGTCAGGGCAAAGCGGTAGTGAAGCCGCCGTCGCAGCACGGGCACCACGCCAGTGGTGCCCGTGACCTGCCGCTACAGCGCCGCGCGGCAAATATGACGGGCTAAGGACGATGTGGCACCCTATCCATGCTGCAAATTTTGCCCTTCGATCGGATCCGATTTACGGATTTATGCGGTCGGACAGCGACGAGGACATCATAGCGGCAAGCCGGCCACCAGGTTCATGGTAGCAGCGTCCAGCCGAAGATGGCTCCATCATCCCCATGTCAGTGGATCGAGACGCAAGTAGAAATCAAGACGCGCGCGATCGGGTGCCGCAATCCCCAATGTTTCGAACAGGATTTCAGAGGCCCGCTGTTCCTGATTCGGCCTCGCCCAGCTTTCACGGGCGTTGGCGGTCATCAGCGCCAGATCGGCGTAGCGGTCCGCCGTTCCGAGGCGACCGAGATCGATCACGCCGGTGCAGCGAAGAGTTCGAGGGTCGACCATGAAGTTCGGCATGCACGGGTCACCGTGACAAACGACCTGGTCCCTTGTTTCCTGCTCGAGGCGAACCACGAGTTCGCGCTCCACGCGCGCCAGCAGCTCGCGCGCGGGCGTCTCCTGATCATCGACCGAGAGGAAATCGGGATTGACGGCATCCCGGGTAACCACGTCCGCGGCGCGCGCAAACATCTGCGCCAGGCCGCGATCGAATGGGCACCCGCCAGCATCCAGCGCATGGAGAGCACCGAGCTGCTGCGCCATGGAGGGCCAGGCACCAAGCAGGTCGGCAGCCGAAAGATCGACTGCCGGGATGCCTTCGATTGCAGAAATGATCAGGCAGGCACCTTCGTCGGCAATGCGCCAATCGATAACCTCAGGGGTCAAAACACCTTTGTCGCGCAGCCACAAGAGCCGGTCGCGCTCCCCGACAAGGTCCGCGGAACGTTCTGTCGCCGCCGCTTTGGCGTAAGCTCGCCCGTCGCCGCGTCGGTAGACGAGATCCCCCGACTCTCCCCTGATGACGGGGATCCAGTCGGAGGGTGAAGGTTTGAGTAATGCCTGTGCCCAATCCACAACGACGGCTCCCGGGTTTCGAAACTGCTGCTTTAACTGGGTGTCGCAAACAACAATTGCAAATTGCGGTATGCAACTTGGCCAGGATAACGTGTCGGCGGATCCCAATTACCTGATGGGTCATTGCTTTGGGCGCCGATATCGCGAACTTATTTGCCGGTCGGCCCCGCAGACAGATGTTTGGCAGCGGAGCTGCACTCCCGTAAGAAAACGAAGGGCAGAGATGAACCAGGCGCTCGCACTAATCGCAATTGTCGTCCGGGACTATGACGAGGCGATTGATTTCTATGTAAACAAGCTGGATTTCGCTCTGGTCGAGGACACCTATCAACCTGAGCAGGACAAGCGCTGGGTCGTCGTCAAACCTGTGGGCGACGGCAATACCTCCTTGCTTCTCGCACGCGCCTCTACTGCTCATCAGCAAAACTACGTCGGCGACCAGGCGGGTGGACGGGTCTTTCTCTTCCTGCGCACGGACGACTTTTGGCGCGACTACAACAATCTGGTGAAGCGAGGCGTTGAATTCGCCCGGGAACCCAAGGAAGCGTCCTACGGTATCGTCGCGGTCTTTAGGGATCTCTACGGCAACCTTTGGGATCTGGTGCAGTTTACCGATGGCAGGAGCTGAGGACACTTGCGTTCATCCGTATCGATCGCCATGACCTGGGCAAACGATTGCCGTCAGTCTTAACGACGGGTCGGGTTCGATGCTTCCGACCATTTGACGATTATCTCCGGCGCAGCGTTGATCGCTTAGCTGGGCTTGACTTACATATAGCTCGGCGGTTATTGATCTAACCCATAGCCAACGAGTTATTGAATTGTGACACCGCAGCCCCACGAGATTCTGTTCAAAACGCTTGCCGATCCGACGCGACGGGCGATCTTCGAGCGGCTATGCCGCGACGGCGACCAGACGGTCGGGGCGCTGACGGCGCATGCCGGGATCTCGCAGCCGGCGGTTTCCAAACATCTCGGCGTCCTGAAGCGCGCCGGCCTGGTGCAAGATCGGCACCAAGGTCGCCTGACGCACTATAGCGCGCAGCTCGGCGCGCTTGACCCGCTGGTCGGCTGGGCAAACCAGATGACCGGGTTCTGGCACAACCGCTTCGACGACCTCGAAGATTTGCTCAAAAGGATGGATCAATGATCGAAACAGCAACCGAAACGCTCACCGTCGTCGTCGAACGGGAGGTGCCCTATCCGGCGGAGAAGATCTGGCGCGCGCTCACCCAGCCGCACCTGATCGAGGAATGGCTGATGAAGAACACCTTCAGCCCAGACCAGGGGCACCGTTTCAATCTCACGGCCGACTGGGGCGCCGTCGACTGTCAGGTGCAAGCGGTCGAACCCAACAAGTCACTGTCCTACAGCTGGGACACCAAGGACCTGAAGAGTGTCGTCACCTGGACACTCACGCCCACGGGCGCCGGGACCCGTCTGCGCATGGAACAATCCGGTTTCCGGCCGGATCAGCAGCCCTACTATCAAGGTGCGCAGGCCGGATGGCCAAGGTTCCTTTCAGCTCTCGAGCAAGTCTTGGAGCGGCTGGACTGACGATCAGACCTAAATCGTGTGTTCGCGCCGGGCGGATCATCCGATCCGTTCCGGCTGGTATTTTGAGGAGGTGCCCATGAACTGGAACAACTGGATTCGTCAAATTCACCGCTGGACGTCGCTTGCCTTCGCAGTGGTTGTGGCTGCGATCTTCATAGCCTTGGGAGTTGGCAAGCAACCCGCCGAATGGGTCTATTTCCTGCCCCTGTTCCCACTCGCCATCCTGGTCGCCACCGGTCTCTACATGTTCGTGCTGCCATATCTCAACGGGCGGCAGACCGCCGGATAGGCGCAAGCACAATGGTGAGCAAGACGCCCAGAAAGCCGGCGAACTCATCGGAGAAGCCGGTGGCAGCAAAGGCAGCCAAGCCGGACGGGACGGCACCCGTGCAGCCCGGCAACGTGACCCTGCTGTCGGGTGGCAACCCACAGATCGCCAAGGGTTATGGAGACGCCCCCGTCCAGGCCTATATCGCGGCCATGCCGGGCTGGAAGAGCGATGTCGGGCGGCGCCTCGACGCGCTCATCGAACGCACCGTCCCCGACGTATACAAGGCCGTCAAATGGAACTCTCCGCTTTATGGCCTTGAGGGCGACGGCTGGTTCCTCGGCATCCATGTCTTCACGAAGTACGTCAAGGTGGCGTTCTTCCGCGGCTCGTCGCTCAATCCGATCCCGCCCGGCCAGTCGAAGCAGAAGGATGTGCGTTATCTCGACATTCGCGAAGACGACCAACTCGATGAAGAGCAATTCGCCGATTGGGTAAGGCAAGCCAGCCAACTGCCCGACGAACGCATGTGACAGTTCGCAGATGGCGTCTCGCCAACCCACCGCGCCCCTTAAGGCTTTATTAAGCATAGCTTGAACGTGGCCGTCCGATGGGCTTGGGGACGCGCACGGCTTCACCTAAGTACACGCTCCTCACCCGATGCTGGGTGATTTGATGGAGTGACATGATGTCAATGGAAAATGAGGCTGCCGCGCAAGCGCTGGCCCTCGATCGTTCGGTCAGCGATGCCGAAATAAATATCGCCATCTCCCATGCACAGAACGCAATCGAGGCCGCGGGTGAGACGCAGTCACCAGGGCTGCGCCGCGCGATACAGGTCAAGGATGCGCTGGAAGGCGCGCTGCGGATCCGCGGCAAGGCCGCCGGCCAGTGAACCGACAAACTCCGCAGGCTTAATGATCCTCGGTCAGTCCAACAACACTGCGCGCGCCCGATAGATCCGCACCTTAAACAGGATTTACGATGCAACTGATGTCCATGCCGGCTGTTGCCGGCATATCCTTGGGCGTTGCGATCGCCATCATATTCTCCCGAAAGCACCGTGGGAAACCCGCCGGCGAACGGGCGCTCGTCTCGCTCGGAAGTTTCCTCGCGACGCTGCTCGCGCTGTTCGTTCTCAATTTCGCGATCTTCTGCTTGCAGCAGCCTTAAAGCGCGCCGCGATCTCCAGGATTCGCTTGCTGCGCTTTAAGCTCTTGCTTTTGCGCATGCCGTTATCGCAAAACGGCACACTTTTGCGCGACATGCCTTGACGCGTGTCCGGTCGAACCTCTCGATGTGCCCCGGCTAGGCAACCGCCCGCAACGCCGGATCGGGGATAGGCACTGCGGCCATCAATGCCCTGGTATCGGCCTGCTGAGGATCCTCAAAAAGCGCGTGCCCATCTCGACGATGCGACCCGCACGCATCACGGCGACGTGGTGCGACATGCACTCGATCACGGCCATGTCGTGAGAGACGAAGAGATAGGCGAGCCCCACCGTCTCCTGCAGTTCCAGCATCAGGTCCAACGCGCTTGGCCCCTTCGGGCGTTCTTGCATCGACACTCAGGATGTCGATGCAAGAACCGACGGGAGTGCGGATAGGGATGGTGTCACGAAAAGACGATCGTCGGGAAGTAGAACGACACGACCCAGATAGTCAGAACTTCCGGCTGATGGCGATCTTAAAGTTTCGCCCCGGCATCGCCGAAATCCCGTCGCTGAGATAGGGCTCGTAGTATTTGTCGAAGATGTTGTCGACCGCCAGATGCACCTCGCCGCCCTGCATGAGGCCCGATGTCGGCGTCCAGTCGAGGAAGAGGCCGTGCACCGCGTAACCGACGCTCGGCGGGCGAGCATAGGTCTGTCCGCCCTGATTGTAGGGCGTCCGGTTCTGGTCGTCGACGAAGGTGCCTGTCCAACCAAAGGCGAGGTCCTGGTCCGGCACCTTGATCCCGGCCGTGGCGATGACGGTCAAGGGGGCGAGATCGTTGATATAGGTGTCGGGACCCCAGATATTGTTGACGGCACCGGTCCGCTCGCCCGTCATCCAGGACACGCCGAGATCGGCGAACATGCGCTCGGTCTCGTAGTGCGATTGCAGCTCGATGCCGCGAATGTCGTAGGACGGCGTGTTCCAGTAGAACGGGACGTTGCCCGACACGCCAGCGAGGTTCGCCGAGCCGAACCGACGCGTCACCGGATTAGAAACGTGGTTGTTGTAGAACGAAATGCGCGTCGAGAGCATGTCGCCCGTCGTCAGCACGTCGTTGAAGCTCATGTCGACGCCGATATTGAAGGTGCTGTTGCGCTCGACATCAAGATCGCGGCTGGTACCGGAGGCCTTGGTCAGCACGCTTTGCGCCGAGTAGATCTCGTCGATGTTGGGCACCCGCATCGCGTAGGCCCAATCGGCAAAGAACCGCACCGTGGGGGTCGCCTCCCAGGATAGGCTGATTGCCGGCGTCACGCCCTGGTGCGACACGGCAGAATAATCGTGTCCGGCCAGCGGATTGTTAAAGCGCGGCGCCTCGTTCGGCACGCCCTTGGAGCGCACGTGATCAAAGCGCAGGCCCGGCGTCACGGTTAGGGTATCCGTCAGTTCGATCCTGTCGCGAACGAAGGCAGCAAAGGTCTTCTGGGTGCCTTCCGGCATGAACCACGGCGCGTAGTAGCCGTAGTTGTATTGCGCCTGGGTCCGGTTGGCGACATCGTACATCCAGATGTCGCGGTCATGATCGAAATACTGGACGCCATAGTTCAGGCTGTGCGACAGGCCAGCCAGCGTGAAGTTGGAGGTGTTTTCAGCCTCGAACTTGATGTCGGTATAGGTGGCATCGTTTTCGAAACCGCCGGTCGATGCGCTCGGATTGAGCCCGGGAATATCGGGCCGCGTCGCGTGCTGGCTGGTCGACGAGAAGCTGGCCATCATCCGGTAGTTCACCAGATCGCTGTCGCCGGTATAGCTGTAGTTCAACGTCGAGGTGAAATCCTCGATCTCGCGCCAGGTGAGCAGGCGGCGCATCGCTTCCTTGTAGCCGTAGCGGGCGATGTTGAACTCCGACGGCGCCGATTGGCCGCGAATGGCAGCCACCGGCCCCCAATTGTCGTTCTGGCCGTAGGCGACCGTGCCCCTGATCTCGTGGCCGTCGTATTCGGCACCGACATTGGCAAGCAAGGTCGTCAGCTTCGAGTTGGAATAGTTGTAGATCTCGCCGCCGCCGACGCGCATGTCGTCGCTCTTGCGCCATGTCGCCGCCAGAAGGCCGTCATAGGTCACAGGCCCGCCGAAATCCGACTTTCCGTAGAGGGCGCCGGTTTCCAGGAACTGCTTGTTGGCGCTCTGGAAGCCGGACTTGGCCCAGACGCCCCATTCTTCGCCCGGCCGCAGCATGTCGGTGGCGTCCTTGGTTTCCATCAGCACGGTGCCGCCGAAGCCGCCGTTGCCGTAGCGCACCGAGGTCGCGCCTTTTTCGATCTCAACGCGCTTGAGCAGCTCGGGCTCGATGAAGACCGTGCCCTGGTCGTATTTCTCGAAATTCTTCGGCGCGCCGTCGAGGATGATCCGGACATCCGATTGCCGGGCGAAGCCGCGGATGGCGAGCGTCTGTCCTTCGAGGCGGACGCCACCGCCCATCGACACGCCAGGTGTCTTCTGCAGCAACTCCGGAAGGCTCGAGGCCTGGGCCTTCTCGATGTCCTCGGCATCGAGCACGGCGACATTCGGCGCGCGATCGCCGCGCTTGGCATCACCGCGCACGACGATTGGGGCGAGCTTCGTGCCGTCGGTATCGACAGGCGTCGATACTTCGGTGGCGCCCATAAGTTTTACCGTCGAGCCGCCGACGAACCGGTAGCGGACGCCGGTCCCGCTCAGCAGCCGCGACAGCGCCTCATCCGCCGTCATCTCGCCGGCAAGACCGGCCGTGCTCACGCCTGACGCGACTGAACTGTCGAACACGAACTGCAGCTTGAGCTGTGTCGCCAGACGGTTGACGGCCGCAGTCAGCTTGCCGGCCGGCACGTCGACGTGATGCACCAGCGCATCCTGCGCGAGGGCGCCGGTGACCGCAAAGGCAAACACAGTACCTGCCATAAGCAGGTTGAAAATTTCGGGGTGGCGGTATCCGCCGGTCGCATTCGAATATGGCATGACAGTCCCAGACAATGAGAGATGGCCGAGAAAAGGCCGGGTCTGGTGGTTGGACGAACGAGGCGCCGCTTCAGGGACACCTCGCCTCGAAATTTTTTTAGCGCAGGATCGTGGCGTAGGGCCCGATCCGGGTGACCTTGATATCGAAGGCTTCGGCAAGACCTTGCAATGCCCTGACGGGATCGGAGAGATCGAAGCTGCCGGACACCCGTCTGGCGCCGACAGCGGCGTCGGCGATCAGGATCGTGCCCGGCACGTAGCGCCCGATTTCCTCGACGACCGACGCGATGGTGCGTTCCTCGAAGATCAGACGCCCGTTCCGCCAGGCGGCCGCCAGCAGCGGATCGATCGGCTTCATATCGCCGAGCCCGCCCTGATGGTTATAGCTCACCTGCTCGTTGACCTCGACGCGGCGCGGCGCCGTCGCCGTGCCGGTGGCACCCGACCCCGCGTGCTCAAGCCCGGTGACGCTTCCCCCGTCGTCGGCCAGATTGACGTCGAATGCCGCCCCGGGCGCCGTCGCGGTTCCCGCCCCCGCCTCGACGACGAAGGGTCTGTTCCTGTCGGCCGCGACCTCAACGAATGCCTCGCCGCGCAACAGAACGATCCGACGTTCGCTGGCGGTGAACTCATAGGCAACGGCCGATTGGGCGTTGAGCTGCAGCGTCGAGCCGTCGTCCAGCCTCAGGATCGGTCTTTCGCCCTTGCCGGCAATGACGTCAGCCCGCATCCACATCGCGCCGTCGAGCGTTAGGAAGGCAGCGGTGCCGGCAATGAGGACGGCAGCGAGCGACGAAAGTGTCCTTCGACGATTTCCCGGCGCCCTCGCCGCTCTTTGGGCGAACTCCGGCTCGCGCCGGATCAACAGCGTCGCATCGCCGACCGCCCGCCGAGCCCGTTCAAAAATCTCGGCATGCAGCGGGTCGTCTGCTCGCCACCGTTCGAAGGCGAGCCGCAGCTCTTCATCTCCAGGCTCGCCGGTCAGGCGGACGAGCCAGTCCACCGCCTGTTCGCGCACGCGTTTTTCAAGCGCCTCGCGGTTGGTTGGCGGATGTCGTCCGTCGAGCGCGGTCACGACGCGTCCTCCAGGCGGTCCAGGCAATGCAGGTAAGCCTTGCGCAGGTGCCGGTCCACCATGTTGCGGCTGATGCCGGTGCGCAGGGCAATTTCGTCGGAGGTCAGATTGCCGATGCGGCTGGCGAGGAACACCCGCCTTCGCTGCAGCGACATCTCCATGATGGCGGCCTTCAGGATCGACAGCCTGCGGCGAAGATCGATATTCGCATCGGGAGCAGCGATATCGCTCGCAACAGTCAGGGCTTCTGCCTCGCTGCCGGAGAACAGCTTGAGTTCAAAGCGGTCGCGTCGCAGCCAGTCGATACCAAGATTGGCGCAGGCACGGCGCAGGAAGGCCTTCAACGAGGATTTGCCTTCAAGCGATGTCCGGCGGTCCACCAGACGGACATAGAGTTCGTGAACGACCTCGTTTGCCGTTGCCGGTGCGTGACCGCGCCGCCGCGTCATCGTGCAAAGTTCGTCGTAGTAGGCCACGATCGCGTCGTCGAGCATCAAATGCGAAGCGGATTTCTCTGACATGTCTGTTTTCAGGACCGATCCGGGCCGGCCGGCGGGAAGAAGATGGACGGCAAGGCGCCCGCGAAAATCCGGCGCCGGCGTTCATTAACGTGTCCTTGCTGCGCAGACAACAAATATGAGAATAAAACTCATCTTTTGTCACAGCACGCCTGTTCGCCCCTACCCTTTGCCTTTCTGCTTCGACACACGAGCCGCAAACAGCCTCGAGGACGCCCCGCCAGCATCGGGTCATGAACATTTAGCCCCTCGACACGCGTGGCCGAACCGACCCTGACACTCGGTGCTTTACGGTTTCCTTATTCCCAAGCCGCGTCTTCCCAAGCGATTTTCTATGTGCGCTCGGGTTAGGCTCTGTGAGTGGTTGCCGCCGCCCTTGGATGATCAGTGGTGACCAGCGAAACGACGGCCGAGAGCACACTTGAACGCCGTTGCCATGCTTGCGCCGCTTTCGGGTGGCTTGAGACGCCCGCCTTTCTCTTTCCCGGCATGCGCGCCCGCTAGCGGTGCCCGACAGGCGAAGCGAGACCCTATGACGAGTACCAGACGATGAAGATAAAAAACGCATTCAAGCTCGCGCCGAAGCAGAGCCGGAGATTGCCCACCGAATATTTCACTTTGGCGAATGTGCGTTTTGAAGGACAGGTCGTCGGATATCTCGCCGGGCGGCCGATCCGCGAAACCGCTACCGACGGCGGCGGGCTTCGATACCGGTTCGTCGGTGTGGCCGCGCGTAACGCTGCCGGAGGGCCGGACGTACAGTCGCTGCGCAAGGGCGAGTGGATCGTTCAACCGGGATTGGTCTATGCCAGCATCGACGACGCCCCTGCCTCCATTGCTCCCGCGGACCGAGCCGCCTGATAACCACCGGTCGGTGCCGGCCGCGACGCTCGAAGGTGACCGCAATGTCTATGTAATCTTCGCAGATTAGCTCCGGGGCAGACAATTCGAACCCGGGATCGATCATGCCCTTCTGCAATGCGCGCAGCGCCTTCGCCGTCATCGCCACCACCGCAGCCGTCGTTCTGGCCGGTTGCGCCTCCACCGTCATGAAGAACTATATCGGTCAGCCGGTGGAATCGGTCATCATCGATTACGGCCCGCCGACGGCCGTGCTTGACCTCGGCTGGGATCAACGCGCCTACCAGTGGCGCAAGATCTCGACCAACGTCGTTTCCGGTTCAACCAGCGGCGAGATTCGCGACACCCGGCGCGGCCAGCGCTACGAAGAGACCGTGACGCCGGGCTATGTCGAGGAGCAGGAATGCTTTTACACATTCTACGCCCGCCAGCAGGGCGGCCGCTGGTACGTCACCAACTTCCGTCAACCGAAGCTCGAATGCGAGTGAGCGCTTCAACTCGCCCCCGATTTGAGAAATGATGCATTCGATACCGCGGTTACGGACCTTCCGTCGCCGCATTCAGGAGAAATCGGCATGCGCATCCTGCTGCTAGAGGACGAGCCCGAAATGGCATCGGCCCTGAAGGCTGCACTCGAGCGTCGACAGGTGATCGTCGATCATGTTTCGACGCTCGCCGATGCCGAGGCCGTGGTCGAGCTCTGGTCCTACGACGTGATCGTGCTCGATCGCCGCCTCCCCGACGGCGAAGGCCTGAGCCTCATTCCTAAACTGCGTGCGTTGCGCGTCGAAGCGCCGATCATGATGCTGACGGCGCTCGGCGCCATCAACGACCGGGTCGCCGGTCTCGATGGCGGGGCCGACGACTATCTCGCCAAGCCGTTTGCGGTCGAGGAGCTGATGGCGCGGCTTCGTGCGCTCGGCCGCCGCCCCGTCACGCTCAAGTCCGACCAGACCATGGTCGGCCGCCTGACCTACGATTTCCGCCATCGCGAAGCGGTCGTCGACGACAAGCCGCTCGACCTGTTGCGGCGGGAAAGGCTGGCGTTGGAGGCGCTGATGCGCCGGCCGGGGCGCACCGTCCTGCGCGCCACGCTGGAAGATTCCGTCTACGCTATGGAAGACGAGATCGATTCCAATGCGCTCGATTCTCACCTCTCGCGGCTGAGGCGAAAGCTCGACGAGGTCGCAGCCGGCGTCGAGATCAGGGCAATCCGCAACCTCGGCTATCTCTTGCGCGCCACGGCATGAGAAAACCCCGCCCGCGTTCACTTCAATGGGTCCTGGTCCGTCGCCTCATCCTGCTGCAGGCGGCGACCTTTGTTGCCTTCATCGGCCTGCTGGTCGCGATCCTGACGATTGCCCAGCCTCGGCTGATCATCGACAACGAGGCGGCCATAAAACACCTGTCCGAAGCCGTAGCCCGCGACGAGAACGGCGACCTCATCGTGCGCGACACCGAAGAGCTCCGCGCGTTCCGGGAAGATTTCCCCAATCTCTGGTTCGTCATCCGCGATGCCGACGGACATATGGTCCGGCAAGGCAGCATTCCCGCCGCCTATGAAGCGGCTGGCGGAGAGCTGTTGAAGAATATCGGCCGCGCGACATTGCGGTTTGATCAGGGCGATCGGAGGCCGGAAGCCGCGTTCGCCAATGTCGACACCGACGTCGGCCGGGTGCAGATCCTTGCCTCCTCGATCTCGTCACGCGACGAGAACGATGGCCTCGAAGTCGAGATCAACGTGGATGTCGAGATGGCGAAGGATGCCAACGGCGATCCCGAGTGGCTGCGCGTGCTGCCGGTCCTGGCGCTGCTTATCCTTTGCCTGCTGTCGCCGATCATTCTGGTGATGGGCGTCGCCACGCTAGTCACAACGCCGGCGGTCGTGCGGCGGTCGCTTGCCGGTCTCGTTTCAACGGCAGACCAGGCGGGGCGGATCGATATCGACAATCGCGCGGTGCAGCTCGAAACGGCCCAGGTTCCAACCGAAATCGCGCCGATGGTCCATGCCTTCAACAATGCACTTTCCCGCCTGGACGAAGGCTACGATCAACGCAATCGGTTCCTGACTGACGCTGCCCACGAGTTGCGTACGCCGATCGCCATCCTTCGCACCCGCGCCGAACTGCTGCAGGAAGATCCGCAGAGTGCGCGGCTCCGCAAGGATATCGAACGGTTGTCGCATCTGACCCAACAGCTCTTGGACCGCCAGGTGCTTGAGCACGGCATGGGCACCCGCGAGGTCGTTGATCTCGTGGCATTGGCCAAAACGCTTGCTGCCGACTTCGCGCCGCTTGCTTTCGAAGCCGGCTACGAACTGGCCTTCGAGGCGAATGCGACGCAGCCGGTGCCGGTCAGCATTCATGTGCAGCAGATCGAACAGGCGGTCGCCAATCTCCTGCGCAATGCCGTCGAGCATGGTAGCAATCGCGGAACGATCACCGTTCTGGTCGATGCCCGCGGCGGCATCGAAATCCACGACGAAGGCCCCGGTATTCCCGAAGATGAGTGCGAACGTGTCTTCGAGCCCTTCTATCGCCTGCGCCCGCGTTCGAGCGGCGCGGGCCTCGGGCTCAATCTGGCCCGCGAGATCGCCCGGCTGCATGGCGGCCGCATCGATATCCTTTACGGCTCGTGGTCCGGCGCGCGGATACGGCTGCAATTGCCAATGCTCGACGCAAATCATCCCGCGGCGCTCTTAACCGCCACCGTCTGAACAGCGCAGAGCGACACGTGGAAAGCCGAACCGGCACCGGCGGCTTGAAGCAACTTTTCAGATCACTTTTCGCCTTGGGCCTTATCAAGGGTCGACCGATGGTCCACATATGTCTCGGCGTTTCGAGGTCAGCGTTCTCCGGAGCTTCCGCTTCGAGAGCAGCAAGGCCGTCAGAACAGAATGGAGAATTGCGATGCAGACTTCATCCGAGGCAATGGCCGGACCGCTGCATGACAGCGGCGCCCGTCCCATCGACAGCAAGGGAATTCTCGACTGGCTGGTCACCGAGACCCGCGACCAGCGCTTCGTCGACAATATCTTCGTGGATCTGTGCGAACGACTGGTGGAAGCAGGCTTGCCGCTTGCGCGAGCGACGCTGCATTTCCGGATTCATCACCCGCAATGGCTCGGCGCCCGAATTCTTTGGCGCAAGGGTCTGTCGGAGGCGGATATCCGCATGTACGACTACGGCGTCGAAGACACGTCCCAATACCTCAACAGCCCACTTTACGCCATCAACAATGGCGCCAGCCAGGTTCGCAAGGACCTTGAGGCAGGGGCCGACGGTGAGGTGCCGAACTCGCTCTATGACGAGCTGCGTGCCGACGGTCTCACCGACTACCTCGCCTTGCCGCTGGAACACACGCTCGGCAAGCGCCATGTCGTCACCTTCGCCACCGATCGAAAAGGCGGCTTCGAGGCGGGACATATTGAGGTTCTCGTCGGTCTGTTGCCGGTTCTCGCCCTTGTCAGCGAAATCCGGCTGAAGAACAGGATGGCGCGAACGTTGCTTGAAACCTATGTCGGACCGCATGCAAGCGAGCAGATCCTTGCCGGCGCGACGACGCGTGGAAGCGGCGTGACCGTCAGCGCCGCAATCCTGATCTGTGACCTTCGCGACTTCACCAAGCTATCCGACCTCTGGCCGCGGGACGACGTGATCGAGCTTCTCAATGGCTATTTTGACGCCATGTCCGAACCGATCGAGCGGCATGGCGGCGAGATCCTGAAGTTCATGGGCGATGGCCTGCTGGCGATTTTCCCGCTCAGCAACGCTCAGGCCTGCGAAAGCCTGCTGCTGGCGATCGGCGAGGCAGAGGCCGCGATCGCCACCCTGAACCAGGAAAACCTGGCAAGGGGGCGCGAAGCCCTGGGCTACGGTATCGGCGTTAACGTCGGCGATGTGATGTACGGCAATATCGGCTCGCGTCGGCGGCTCGACTTCACGGTGATCGGACCGGCGGTCAACATCGCTTCACGTCTGGAAAACCTGACCAAGCAGGCGAAGCGCCCGGTGCTGCTATCACGCGCCTTCGTCGAATTGGCGGGACGCACGCGCGAAATGGAGCATCTGGGCACCTTTCCGGTGAAAGGTCTCGACGACCCGATCGACGTCTTCGCATTTTCGTCGGGCACCGCTCAAGCAGCGGAATGATCGGATTGGACCTCGATCCTCGATAACCGGACGGCCTTCCCCTCGGGAAGGCCGCAGCCATTCACTTCAGTCGATCGCCCGCCCAGCGGGCGACGGTCTGTGCCATCGTTTTCAGGTGATCCGCGGCTGAATAGCCGGATATCGTCTTGCGCGGTTTGAGATCGTGGTCGCCATCTTCGAGCCATAGGAGTTCTATCGCGTCGGACAACAGGTATCCGGGAACTTCCTCGCGTGTACCGAATTCGTCCCGCGTACCCTGGCAGATCAGCGTCGGCGTCTTCAACGCTTCGAGGTGCTTGGTCCGCAACTGATCGGGCTTTCCCGGTGGGTGGAAGGGATAGCCAAGGCAAAGCAGGCCGGTGATTTTTCCTTCGGCATAGAGCTCGTCGGCAACCATGCTGGCGACGCGTCCACCCATCGATTTGCCACCGATCAGCAATGGACCGGTCGCGCCGATGGTCGCCACGGCCGCCTTGAACTCCGGGTTTAGCGTTTCGGCGCGCGGCGGCGGCTTGCGGCCACCCGACCGACGCGCAGCCATATAGCCGAATTCGAACCGGGCGACACGAAAGCCTTCGGCAGCAAGCGCCTTGGCTGAGGCGGTCATCGAAGCCGAATCCATCGGCGCGCCGGCGCCATGCGCCAGCAAGATGGTTACGGGCGCGTTTTGTGGCCCATCGAACAGCATGGTCTTCTCCATCTCGCTACCTTCTGGCCTAACGCCACCAAATTGCAGGCTCATGTCAAACTCCGCGCCAGCGGCCTGTCGCCGCTTGCGACTAACGTGCTTCTACCATGTCGAGCGCCGTCAGCCACGGGTGCCCAGCAACACCGGGACGACGATCATCCCATTTCTGATGGTCTTCGTGCTCCAGAATTCCCAGAACCGCGACAGCACCGCACTCAAAGCCAAGCTCGACGAACTGATCCTGACCAGCTCAGCCGAAAACAAATATATCGGCATCGAGAAGCTGGAAGAACATGAGCTGGACCGGCTAACGGAATTGCTGAAGGAGCATGCGCAGGACGCGCACGATCACGCGCTTCACCGCAAGATTTCGAATGCCGTCGGCAAGAAGCGCAAACGGCGAACCGATCCGGCGGCGTGAGGCGACGCGCGTCGTGCCTCCCCTAACCGCCCGACGCATGCATCTAACCAAGTGGACTTGGCGCGAATTGTGCCACCAATTCATGCCGATCACCCGGGTAGGTTAATCTGACATGGGTAACCGGGGCGCGGCCGCTCCAGGTCCGCCGCTCGATGACGAGACAAGCCGCCCCTGTCGAGATGTCGAGCGCCTGCGCTGCACTGCGCCCTGCCGCCACGGCCCGGATGCGATGCTCAGCCGTGCTCCACGGCACCTTTCCCAGCAACCACGAACCAGGCGCCGACGTCTCGAAAAGCTCCGTCTCTGCCTCGGGAACGGCCGCCAGGCTGATAAGCCGCTCCTCGAAACAGAAGGGCCGGCCGCCTGCGAAATGCCGGCAGCTGACCTCGAGCAGTCTCGCAGACGGCGGCAGGTCAAGCCGACCGGCATCCCTTCCCTCGGCCTTGCGGATGCTGCGCTCATCCAGATGGAAGCTGTAATCCAGCCCAAGGGACTGAACCTCCAGTTTGACATCGTGGATTTCCATGACCGCCGACTGCACATGCGGAAAGGTGACATAGCTCCCGGACTTCCGCCGACGCTCGATCAGTCCACGTTTGACCAACTCCGTCAGCGCCTTGTTCACAGTCATACGCGAGCAACCATATTGCTCGGTCAACTCGTGCTCGAACGGGATACGGTGGCCAGGCGGCCACGCGCCGGAGAGAATATGACCTTCCACATCCCCGAGGATTCTCTGGTGCAACGAAAGCGACTGAGGCTGGTTGCCCGTTTCGTCGGCTGGCTGATCGCTCGGAATGTTGGCACCCTCAATGGTTTGCTGTTGCCGGCAAGCTTAAACATTTCCCAGCTTCGCGACAGCCCTCCCCTCACCCTTTCCTGTTTTTCCACCAAAGCTTCCCAGCCGCCGCATTACCACGGGAACGCCGCAGCTTGCGTAATCGGCCGTCAAAGGCACTTGCCAGGATCCACCCAACCGCCAATCTCGCTCCAGCGGCAGCCACCGCCCGACACCGGCCGGTGGCTGCTCCGCGGTCCCACGCCTTGCGTCGCCTGCCGGTGACCCATCTAACACATTGTATTTTCTGGCGTTTTTGTTCCGCTTCGAATCTCCTTTCGAAGCGGAATGTTCGCTGCCGTCGCCGAGCTGGCTCGAGCTCGTTCTTGAGCAGGAAACGCGCATGGGCAGTTGACAGCTGTCAACGTTGACGGCCCAGCGTATCGGCGCTCCAAAGAGCGGCGCCACAGGCCATGGCTTCACGACAAGCAGACACAACTAAGCCAAGGCCAACGGCATGCCGTGCAAAGTGCACAGCGGTTTTGGGATAACGACTTGTCCAAAAACAAGAGCTTAATGCGCCGCAGCGCATCTGAACGATCGCGGCGCGCTTTACCGTGGAAGCGAAGTTCACTTCAGACCATACGCAGCGGTAGCGCCGACCACCGCACGTTTTTGAGGGCAGCGTTCGTATCAGTAAAACAGATGCCAAGGCGTTAGAAAGGCTCGGGCCCATTCCTGGTCGCGCTCGCGTTCACGATCGTCCGCCGGCTCCCGAGGCGTCACTTCGATGCGCGGCTTAACCGACTGTACGACGGCCTTCGGTGCTGGTGGCTCGAGGTAACCAAGTGTCATCCCACCGAGATAGAACATGCTGCATCCCTTCCAGTCCGTCCGACACGATCGTCGTTGCATCACGATCTTGCCACAATTCACCTTCCTGTCAATAGTACACTAAATCCATATTCTAATAGCGTGCGTCTGGAGCCGGTGAGCGAGGCAGCCAAGGCAACGTCCTTTTCCCGTTCATCTCCAAAACAAACACGCGCGCCGTTGCATTTTTGGTGTTGGAATCGCATCCACATGATAGCAGTCTGGTCGGCCATCACATGAGTTGTCCGCGGACAACTGGTGCCGGCTGCGCCCCTCCCCGCTCATCGAAGCGACAAGACAGCCGTTCGGCTATCCATTTGTACATTCACGCCGAATCGGATCATAGTGCATCTGCGCATATTGCCGCGATATGACAATTTTTGCGCAGTTTTTGGAGAGTTCGATGTTGCAGCAGAAAATTCAGGGCCTCGATGTGCAGGAGCATTTGCCAACGCTCCTGGCTGCCGATGCCTTGGAACTTGCGCACCAACTCCAGCAGCATCAGAAGAAAATCTTCCCGCCGCAAGCGCAAAAGACATTACGACTTTTCAGCCCAGCTGAGGCGGCAGCCTTCATCGGGATCGCGGAAGGCTACTTGCGCCAGATCGCGTCGGAGGGTCACGGCCCCGAGCCGTTGTCAAACGGGCGTCGCATGTATGCGATCTCCGACATCGAGCGCATTCGCCGTGTTCTGGACGAAGGCGGTAAGTCGGGAAAATACATTCCGCATCGCCGCGGCGACGAGAGGCTGCAGGTCATCTCGGTCATGAACTTCAAGGGCGGATCGGCGAAAACGACGACCTCGGCGCATCTTGCACAATATCTCGCACTTCGAGGCTACCGGACACTGGCGATCGATCTCGATCCGCAGGCATCGCTTTCGGCCCTGTTCGGGCATCAGCCGGAGCTGGACGTCGGCGAGGCTGAAACGATCTATGGCGCCATCCGCTACGAAAACCCGCGACCGATCGCAGAGATTGTCCGTTCCACCCATCTGCCCAACCTGCACCTGATCCCCGGCAACCTCGAACTCATGGAGTTCGAGCACGAAACGCCGAAGGCCATGACCAGTGGCTCGGCAGAAACCATGTTTTTCGCGCGTATCGGCGACGTGCTTGCCGATATCGAGAGCTTTTACGACATCGTCATCATCGATTGCCCGCCGCAGCTCGGCTTTCTCACCATGTCGGCGCTGTGCGCGGCGACATCGGTGCTGATCACCGTGCACCCGCAGATGCTCGACGTCATGTCCATGTCCCAGTTTCTCTCAATGACCAGTGAGTTGATGCGCGTCGTCGAGAATGCCGGCGGTCGGACGAGCTACGACTGGATGCGCTACCTCGTGACCCGGTTCGAGCCGAATGACGGCCCGCAAAGCCAGATGACCGGATTCATGCGGTCGATCTTCGGCAACCGCATGCTCCACAATGCCATGGTCAAGTCGACAGCCGTTTCCGATGCCGGCGTGACCAAGCAGACGCTCTATGAAGTGGAACGCTCGCAGTTCGTCCGCGGCACCTACGATCGCGCGATGGATTCCCTGACGCTCGTCAATGGCGAGATCGAGGAACTCCTACGCAAAGTGTGGGGAAGGAAGTAAGCCATGGCCCGCAAGAACCTGATCGGTGTTTCAGACAGCCCGGCCACAGACGGCGAGGATGATCGTCCGCTTGCCGGACGGCCAATCGTTGGTCTCAATCCCGGCCAACGGCCATTGAGCCCGATCGGCGGCATCACTCGATCCCTGTCAAACATTACGCAGAAAGTGGAGCGCGCTCAGGAGCTGGAACGCCAGCTCGCCGAGGGCCTGGCAATTATCGAGCTCGATCCAGCCCTCGTCGATGCCTCCTTCGTCGCAGATCGCCTTGGCGTCGCAGCCGAAGCCGAGCAGTCGCTTCTTCAACAGATCCGGGATCACGGACAACATGTGCCTATCCTGGTTCGACCCCATCCGCGCGAGGACGGGCGCTACCAGGTCGCTTACGGTCACCGTCGTCTTGCCGCCACGCGTGAGCTTGGCAGCAAGGTCAGGGCTGTCGTTCGCGACCTCAGCGACGAACAGCTGGTGATCTCGCAAGGGCAGGAAAACAGCGCCCGCACGGACTTGTCCTTCATCGAGCGGTCGCTGTTCGCCACCCGTCTCGAAGACCGCGAATTCTCGCGTGACGTCATCATGTCGTCGCTGGGCGTCGACAAGGCGGCCCTGTCGAAGATGATTGCCATTGTCCGCCGGCTGCCGGTCGTCGTTATCGAGGCCATCGGCGCCGCACCCTCCATCGGGCGGCGGCGGTGGACGGAACTCGCTGATCTCATAGGAAACGATGACAAGCTCGCCGAGGCCCATGAGTTCGTGCGTCGTTCCGAATTTCTGGCCCGGGACAGCGATCAACGGTTTGAGACGCTCTTTTCCTTCCTGAGCACCGTCAAGGCCAGGAGCCAGGCAGTTGCTTGGGTAGCGCCGGATGATACGCGCCCCGTGCGCATCCGAGAAACAAACAGCGAAACCACGCTTTCCTTCAACAGGAAGGTCGCGCCGGGTTTTGCAGATTTCGTGAGGCAGAGGCTCAAATCTCTGTACCTCGAATTTCAAGAGGAAACAGGAGACTAACAGAGCAAAAGAAAAAGGCTTCCGAACGACTAGCGCTGCGGAAACCCTTCTCTCGTGTAGCAACTAGAGAATCCCATTTCCGCGAATCACTGTCAAGCGTTTTCAGCGTCGTCTCGGCGAACGGACTTCTTTTGCCTTTGAAAAGGTGAAGAAAGATGGAGCGTAGAAATGTGACGACGCCCTTTGGGCGGCGCGCGATGACGCTTGGCATGTTCGCAAGCCAAGTCATCGCGAGCGAAATCGATTCGCGTCAGCCGATCGATAAATGGAAACTGTTTCGTACCGTCTGCGAAGCCAAGGCTGTCGTCGGCGTGTCCGATCGTGCCTTGGCCGTGCTCAATGCGCTGCTCAGCTTCTATCCGAAGGTCGAGCTGACCTCAGGCAAAGGTTTGGTGGTATTCCCGTCAAACAACCAGCTCGCGCTGCGCACCCATGGAATGGCGGGCACGACGCTGCGCAGGCATCTGGCTGCATTGGTGGAGGCCGGCCTCATCCTTCGTAAGGATAGTCCCAATGGCAAGCGTTATGCACGCAGGGACAGCAAGGGCTCGATCGGCGATGCCTTCGGGTTCGATCTGTCGCCGCTGCTTGCACGCGCCCATGAACTACAGACCGCCGCAGCCGCAGTCGCACTGGCCCGTCAGGAGGAGCAGCTCGCTCGCGAGCGTCTCAGCCTTTGCCGTCGCGATCTTACCAAACTCATCGACGTGCTGCGCGAAACCGATGGAACGTCTGAGTGGAGTGACTTTCAAAGTCGTTATCTGCTCGCCGTCAACACTCTTCCAAGAAAGCCTGGTCTTGCTGAAATCGAGCCTGTGCTCAAGCAGCTCGACGCTTTGCGCGTGGAAGTGCTCAACCAATTGGAAAAACAGTTAAATCTTGAGAAAACGGCCACCAATGATAGCCAAAATGGCTGCCACATACAGAGTTCACATCCAGACTCTTTTACTGAATCTGAACAGGGCTTTGGAAGTGAAGCAGTGGCGAGTTTGAGCGCGAGCCGGAGCAGCAATGTGCCCGTGGTGCAGGTAAGTCAGCGGGAGGCAATTGCAACGGATGCTGCCTCTCATGCAGAAATGCCGAAGTTGACACGAGATGAAGTGCATCGATCTACCCAAGCGTTCCCGCTCGCAACGGTGCTGAAAGCTTGCCCTGACATCGTCGATTATGGTCCGGGCGGTCAGGTGCAGTCCTGGCGCGATCTGATGCTGGCTGCAGTTGTGGTTCGCTCCATGCTCAATGTCAGCCAGGGAGCGCATGATGAGGCTTGCCGGGTACTCGGTCCGGAAGTGGCCGCGGCCGTGCTCGCATGTATTCTGCAGCGCTCGCCGTACATCACGTCCGCCGGTGGTTACCTACGGGACCTGACACGTCGGTCTCTTCGGCAGGAATTTGCAGTTGGACCCATGATCATGGCGCTGTTGCGAGCCAATACCGGCGATATCGCGTTAGCCAGCTAACCTAGGGCAACTCGACTGTTTAGACAGACGTTGACAGCTGTCAACTGCAGCGGGCTGCGCGCATCCCTCAGCAATCAAGGCCGAGCGAGAGGCCGCGAGGTGGACTGATGCCGAGTTCCGCGGGGTGAAAGCTAAGCACTGTGCCTCGAACAGCGTTGCTACCGCGATAGGTATTCTTAGGTTTTCCTCCCGTGGTGGGGACATTGTGATCCCGGCAAGCCGTTGCTCCTGACGAGTGCCAAGGACGTAGTGCAAGCTAAATGGCCAATAATTTCGTCCACCGAGTTTCCCCGCTTGGGGGCACAAGTTAACGGCCTAACAGTGTGGCGTTTTAATCATCGTCTAACCAGCAACCTTCGGCGAACGCAACTCTCACAGGGAACGACGATCTCTCCGCAGAGCATGCAGAGTAGCAGTTGTTCCTGCCAAATTCGCGCGATCACGATGCGAGCATCCGGTGGTGAGTTGACAGCTGTCAACAGTATCGCCCGCGGAAATGCACTTTTGCGGTCGTCTCTAGGCTTGCCTGGCGCAAGCACGCGGAGTGTCGTTCTGCGAACGACCGAGATGTAGACAGCTGTCAACTTATGGACGGGCCTTGCCCGGTGCCTGAAAATCGCGCGCCACTCGATTGAACAGCAGAAATAGATATAAGACCCGATGGGGTCTACACCGCGGGTTGACTATATGGCAACGAACTGGTTTGCGGGGTTAGCCGAGACAGCCAGAATTGCTGGGGCACGTAGCTTTCGCGAACGTCTTCCGATCGCAGAACGCAGGCAAGTGGGCGACGATGGCGGGCGATATGTCCCATTCTTGGCGCTGGACGGCCAGCCAACTTAGCCAGGCACTGTCACTACCAACTGCGAACCCTCAATGTTGGGAATGCTTGTCTTCGGGTAAAACGCACGCTGCTACCGTTTGTCAGAGGTTGGAAGTATCACACGTGCCACCTGTGATTATCTCGATCGTGAGTTCTTTGGATAGCCAGACGACGCGCTTCTTGTCCGATCGGGTGGATATCTCGGCGGTCACACCGGGGCATTCCTCGTATGGGTGAGGCGGGGAATGAACATGCGCCGGGACCGATGACGACAGTGCAGGTCACGGGGCTGTGCGTCGGTCGGCTAGAGGAGGGCGGGGTGCAGTGGCGGCGGCATCGCCGAGGCTAGTATCCAACTGCCGCATCGTTGCCGGTTGACAGCTGTCAACACGTGGGCTCTGTCGGCTCCCGACCTGCGATGCCATGCGGGTTTATGGCTTCTTCAAGGACGTGTCGTCTGGTCGCGATGCTGCCTGACCTGACTATGGTCTTCGACCTCTAAAAGACTGCGCGGCCGCCTTTCGGCCTGTTATCGGAATGGAAAGGAAATGTTGCTATGTTGGTGACGCTGGCCTTCATGCGTTGCGAATGGCCCTCAAGAGCGTACAATGGCATGGTCAATTTCGCCGATTCGCGCCCATTTTGCGCTCAGTTGAAGCGCGGAGAGGGCCAGTTTAGTCCTCCGCATTGACCGATGCAGAAACCCGACGACAATCACCGTGGTATCCGCTAAAACGACACCTCCCATGTGTCGGAAGGAAAACATGCGTTTTCTTCCGTTTGCCAGAAATAGCGTGTGATTGTAATGCGATACGACATCCCGGATTTGCTCCTGCAGACGCTGTTTTCCGCGACGATCGAAGTTGAAGATCGCCTAGCGCGGCTGGATGAGCGCGCCGGTCGCCATCCCGTTGCCGAGGGCTTTCGCGAGCGTGGGCAGTTCTTCGATGCGGCCGGTGCCCTCTGGGTCGCCGGCGAGTTGGTTCATGTCGAGGACCTGGTGCTGCATGATGCGCATATGGACGCCCGCGCGCCGACGCATGAGTTGACGATTGCGCACGCAGTCTTGCGCGCCCGCCGGAGGATCTGGCTTTCAGAGCCGGATTGGGCGCTGTCGACCGCCGGCCTCGCTGTCCTTCGCGGAGAGCAGGGGGGTGGAGAGACACCACCAGGCGAGATCGACCGGGACGTTTCGTCCGGGGCTGCGGATGAGGACGATGTCGTCGCTGACGGCGATGACGACGACAACCCGCTTTCCCTTGAGTTCGCGGAGATCGACGCGGCGATCGCCCGATCGCAACGTTTGCTGGATGAACAAACCGGTGAGTTCGGCGACAGTGGGTTTGGCGGGCTGGAGCGCCCGTCCGCCTCAGAGCCCAAGGGGCAGTTGGGCCTGCTTTTCGATGACGAATGGGACGAGGGCGTGCGGCTCGACGCGTGGCGATCGTTGATCCCGGCGGTGGATCGACTGCCGGCCTGTCTCGGTGCTGCGATCCTCTTCGATGCCTGGGAGCAGATCGAGCCGCTTCGCAGGCAGCATTGGCTGGGCGGATTGCTCGTTGGCGCCTACCTGCGCGCGCGCGGCAAGGTGACCTCGCATTTGCTCTGCTTCCATACCGGCCTAAAGACAATCCGCCACGAACGGCGTCGAGCGAAGGATCAGGAGGTGCGGCTCAAAGCGTTTCTGGAGGCCCTGGTTCTCACTGGCGAACTTGGCCTCAAGGAACTGGATCGACTGTTTCTTGCCAAGACCCAGATGGAAATGCGCGTGCGCGACCGTCGTTCAAACAGCAGCCTGCCAAGCCTGATCGAGCTTCTGCTGTCCCGGCCGATCGTTTCCGCCGGACTGGTGGCACGCCATGTCGGCGTCACCCAACGGGGCGCACTCAATCTGGTTCGGGAACTCGGGGCCAAGGAAATGACGGGCAGGGGGCGTTACCGCGGCTGGGGCATACTTTAGCCGGTCAAGCAATTGCGCGATCGGCAAACGTCCTTGCCCATAATATATCAGCTCGCCGCGGTCTTATGGGTCAACGCGGGCGACGGCTCGCGATCGGTACAATGAGGTTGCGACAGACGACGACCGGTCGGTGCAAAGGGCACGGACGCCGCGCGACGTTTTTCCGGGGTGAGGCCGCCGCAGCCGATCCGGATCAACAGCCGTCGATCCTGATCTCGCCCGCAAAAAATGCTAACCGGTGCTGATCGCCGCGGCTGCTGTGATGCGGCCCCGTCGGCTCCCCGGCGGCGATCAGCCGAGCAGGTTACGGATCGTTCGCATGAATGCGCGCGCGCCCACCTCGATTAGTGCATCGGGAAAATCATAGTCCGGATTGTGCAGGCGAGGGTGGTTCTCACCTGCCCCAAGAAAGAACATTGCCGAGGGGGCGACACGGCCGAAAAGGCCGAAATCTTCCGACGCCTTCATCGGCAGCGCCGTAGGGCCTGCGTGCTGGCTGATCCCTTCGTCGCCAAGAGCGCGGCGCAGCTCGTGGACTGCCGCCGGTGCATTGCTGCAGTGATGGAAGATGTCTTCGTAGCTGATCGACGACGTGAGGCCGCTTGCCGTCGCGTGTTTACGGACCAGCGCTTCGGCGCGCTCCACTAGGCCGCCCATTCGCTCGTCTGTCAGCGTGCGCAATGTTGCCCAGATCTCGGCATAGCCGGGGCTGATGCCGAAGGCGGGTTCGCCGAGGCGCGCATGGGTCACGGTCACCAGCGTGAAATCGGCATTGAGCGAACCGCCAGCGCCAAGCCCGGTCAGCTCGCCCAAAAGGTGAGCCATGGCGAAGGTCGGCGCGATGCCATCCTCGGGGCAGGACGCGTGCGCCGTCTTGCCGGAAAGCGTGATCTTCATGCCGCGCGATGCACAATTGACCGGGCCTTCCGCCAAAGCGACGTGACCCAGTCGTAGGCCGGGAAAGTTATGCAGCGAAAACACGAAGTCCGGCTTCAGCGCCGCGAATTTCGGGTCAGCCAATACGGCCGCGGCACCGGCGCCGTTCTCTTCGGCGGGTTGGAAAAGCAGGATCGCCCGTCCGCATGCCGGCCTTTTGTGAGCGAGCCCTTTGGCGAGAGCCATCAGAATTGCCGTGTGGCCGTCATGTCCGCAGAGGTGTCCCTTGCCGGCGATTTCGGATCGGTGGGGTACGGTGGAAAGCTCCTCGATCGGCAGGGCATCGAGTTCGGCGCGGATCATCACCGTCGGACCGTCGGCCGTTCCCTGATAGATGGCAGCAATGCCGTGTCCGCCCAGGTCGGTGACGATCGCGTCCGGTTCGCCCGGCCGTAGTGCCCGTGCGACCATCCCGGCTGTCTCGACCTCTTCGCCCGAAAGCTCCGGCTTGCGGTGAAGCTCGCGTCGAAACGTGATGATCTCGTCCAGTTCGCCACCATTCAAAAACATGCCCAGCATCCCACAGCAGAAAGTATGCCCGCGGCGCCGCCGATCGAGCTTTGATATCGGCAGGGAATGTGAAGGCGCGCTCCGGCTGTGTCCAGCCATGAAGATACAAAAGACGGGTATGTTCGCGTCGCTGCCGCGCCTGGTGCCGCCTGCAGGTCGGTCGACGTTCTCCACCGCGCTGGGGGATAGGCGGTGGAGACGACGCGGCGAACCTCTGGACTTTGCGTTACCTTGACAAGGCGGCGTCCGTCGTCAGGCGCACCAGCATCTTGCCGTGGTTTACGCCGTTGAAGAGGTCGATGAAGGCGGATGGCGCATTATCGAGGCCGTCGACCACGGTTTCACGGATCTTGACCTGTCCCGCTTTCAGCCAGCCGATCATATCGCGATTGAAGTCCGCTGAGAGGTCGAGATGATCCGAACCGATGAGACCTTGCAAACGAATGCGTTTTTCGATGGCGGCGAAGATGTTCGATGGCCCTGCCTGCGGCTGTTCGGCATTGTAGCCGGAGATCATTCCGCAGAGCACAAACCGCGCATTGACATTGGCGATCGCCAGCGCAGCTTCCAGATGTTTGCCGCCGACATTGTCGAAGTAGATGTCGATGCCTTCCGGGGCCGCCTGCGCCAGCGCCGCAACCAGATCCGGCGTTTCGCGGTAGTTGATAACGGCGTCAACGCCCACGTCGTCGACGAGCCACTTCGCCTTGTCGGCTGAACCAACCGAGGCAACGACACGCAAGCCTTTGCTCTTTGCGATCTGGGCGACGATGCTGCCGACGGCACCGCTCGCCGCAGAAACGAAGATCGTTTCGCCCGCCTTGATCTCGGCAATCCGCATGAGCCCGGCATAGGCGGTCAGACCGGGAAAGCCGAGCGCGCTCAGATAGGTCTGCGGCGCGATGCCCGTGTCGGTGATCTTGGTTGCGCCATCCGCTGCGACGATGGCGTGATCGCGCCAACCGGAGAAGTGCACCACTCGATCACCAATGGCAAATGCAGGATCGTTCGAACGTTCGACGACGCCGACGACCGCCCCCTCCAGCGCTTCGCCGAGCTTGAACGGAGGGATATAGGTTTCGCGATCGACCATGCGGCCGCGCATATAGGGGTCGACCGACATCCAGGTGTTGCGCACAAGCAGTTGGCCGGGCGAGGGCGCTGCCAACGTCGTCTCGACAAGGTCGAAGTTTTCGGGGGTCGGCAGGCCAAGCGGCCGGCTCTTCAGGCGGATTTCGCGCGTGGTGGTACTCATTGTCGTTCCTTTCGTGAGGGAGGTTGATTGGGGAAGGAAGATCAGGAAGCTGTTGCGGGAATGCGGGTGCTGTATCCGGCGCCGAGCGCTTGCCCGAGTTCGAAGGCGGTCGCGAGGTTGCGCGGACGGGCCGCGCTGTCGCCATTTTCGACGTCGAGAAACAGATGCGTCTGCAGGTCGCGAACGCCGCTGAAACGGAAGATGCCATGCTCGATCTGCGCGGCGATCGCCGTGCGGTAGCCTGCTTCTCGTAAGCCCCGGGCTTCGATCCGCCTGTAGCGATCAGGCGAACGGACTTGGTCGCGAGCGGCCCTGAAAATCGGTCTTGCGCACCAAAGGCCCAGCCGTTGGTGAATACCCGGTCGATCCAACCTTTCATGACGGCCGGCATCGACCACCAATAGATCGGGAAGGCGAGAACCAGGACATCGGTGCGCTCGATCCGCAGCTGCTCGCGACGCACATCCTCCGGAACCGGTTCCTCGTTGCGATAAAGCGCCAGATCATCCTCCGTCATCCGAGGGTCGAAAGCCTCGCCAAACAGATCGGCTCGTTCGACGGCGGGCGTGGCATGACTTTGCACGCCCGCGAGGTAGCGCTCCGCCAAGGATGCCACGAAGGACCGGCTGCTCGGATCGGCTGTTATGACGAGAATGTGCATGACTGATTTCCTGTCTGGTGTATGGCGCTATACAATCAGGCAGCAGATCGATAAAAAAGTTCGATTTTTCGCGCTAAATCATCGAATGGATAGATGGAATGTCGCCACGTATTTCCCTGGATCAATGGAAGGCGCTGGTCGCCGTGGTGGAGGCCGGAGGTTTCGCGCAGGCGGCCGAAGCGCTCAACAAGTCGCAGTCGACCGTTAGCTACGCGATCCGGCAGATCGAGGAGCGTCTGGGTGTTTCGGCTTTCGAGATCGAAGGCCGCAAGGCCCTGCTCACGCGCCAGGGCCATGTTCTCTACCGGCGCGGCAAATCGCTCGTCGATGAAGCGCTAAGGCTTGAGCGGGCGGCGCGAAACCTCGCCAAGGGCCAGGAGCTGGAACTTCGCCTTGCGGTCGAGGGGCTATTTCCCACCTGGCTACTGCTGCGTTGCCTCGATCAGTTCGGAGCCGAACACCCGGAGACGCGCATCGAGCTCTTCGAAACCGTCATGGGAGGCACGGACGAACTGTTACTCAAAGGCGCCGTCGACCTTGCCATCTGCGCCGATACTCTTCCGGCAGGCCATAGGGGAGAGGTGCTGATGCGCTATCGGGCAATCGTGGCGGCCGCGCCGTTCCATCCGCTGCATCAGATCGGCCGCGAGTTGGCGATGGAGGATTTGAACGGGCACCGCCATCTCGTCATCCGCGACAGCGGGTTGCAACGGGTGCGCCATAGTGTCTGGAACGTGACCGAGCAGAGGCTCACGGTCAGCCACAAATCGACCTCCATTCGGGCGGCCTGCATGGGCATGGGCTTTGCCTGGTATCCGGAAGACTGGATCCGCGAAGAACTGGCCGCAGGACAGCTCAAGCCCCTGCCGCTCAAGGAAGGGGCGGAGCGATGGGGGGCGATGTATCTGGTCTATCCCGATCCGGATGGTGCCGGACCGGGTGCCCGCCGGTTGGGAGATATCATCCGGCACGAGGCACGGGGCATCGCCTAAGACGCGGCCCGAAGCTGGACAATTATCTTCGGGCGCCGCCGACGAGCGAGATCGAGCGCGCCGCGGCGGTCACCAGCGGGGCAAACCGTTCTTCCGTTTCTTCCGGCGTGTAGCGACTGCGCGATACCGCGATGTTGATCGCGCCGTAGGGCGTGCCGTTGGCATCGAGCACTGGTGCTGCGATCGACAGGTCGCCATGGAAGTATTCCTCGAAGGCCGTGGCATAGCCCTTGGTCGCGGATTGTTTCAGCTTTGCCTTCAGTGCGTCGATGTCCCATGTCGTATGCGGCGTAAACGGGTAAAGGTCCGATTTTTCGAGAATCGCATGCGCGGCGTCCTCCGGCAGGCCCGAGAGAATGGCGATGCCCGGTGCCGTGCAATAGGCCGGCAGCCTCGTGCCGGTGATGACGTCGTTGTTGAGAACGTGACGGCTCATGAAGCGCGACACGAACACGATGTCGGTATCGTCGAGCACGGTCAGGTTGACCGTTTCCTCGGTCGCTTTGCTCAGGTGCAGGAGATAGGGCATGCCGCGCTCAACGAAGCCGCTGGCGCGGGTGTAGTGATAGCCGAAATCGAGCGCCTTCACCGTCAGCTCAAAGCGCTTGGTGTCCGGGTTCTTGCCGAGATAGCCGAGCTTCGCAAGCGTATGCGTGAAGCGCTGGGCGGCGCTCATGTCGAGCCCGGTTTCTTCCGCGATCTGTGACAGGCTGAGGTTCGGCCGGCGACCATCAAAGGCTCTCAGAACCCTGAAGGCCTTCTCGACCGACTGCACCAGCAAGGGGTCGCGGTCTTCTCCCGACGTTTCGTTTTCTTCTGCCGCAGCCTTGTTCGCCTTGCGCGCCATGTATCCCCGGTCCCTGCCGTTTCCCACATATCGATAACAGAATCGCCAAGCATTGGAAAAGGTGCTTGACAGCTAAAATAAACATAATCACACTATGACATAACAATTATCGCATTGCAATAGTTGTTTCATTGCAACGGAGAAAATCATGGATCGCTTCATCCTGACAGAACGGCGCGGCGAGGTTGGCGTCATCACGCTGAACCGCCCCGAAATCCTTAATGCCTGGCATAGCCCGATGCGCCAGCAGCTGGTTGCTGCCTTCAAGGCTTTCGAAGAAGACGAGGCGGTCCGCGCCATTATCCTCACCGGTGCCGGTGACCGTGCGTTCAGCGCCGGCCAGGACCTGAACGAGACCCGCACGTTCGACGCCGCCCGCGGCCAGGAATGGGTCGGCGAATGGGAGCGGCTCTATGATGCGATGCGTTCGCTGTCGAAGCCGCTGATCGCCGCGCTCAACGGCGTTGCCGCCGGCTCGGCGTTCCAGGTGGCGCTTCTCTGCGATTTCCGCATCGCGCATCCGGGCGTGCGCATGGGCCAGCCGGAAATCAACTCCGGCATCGCCAGCACCACGGGCCCGTGGATGATGCGTGAAATGATTGGTCTTGCCCGCACCATCGACCTGACCCTCAGCGGCCGTCTGATGCAATCGGATGAATGCCAGGCCATCGGCATCATCAACCGCATCGTGCCGCAGGAACGCGTCATGGATGAGGCCCTCTCGCTGGCGCGCGAACTCGCCGCCAAGCCGCCGGTCGCCATGCGGCTTGACAAACAGCGCTTCAGGGAGATGACAGAGGCTGGTTTCCGCGACTGCCTCGAAGCCGGCGCTCGCATCCAGCGCGAAGCCTACGCCTCCGGCGAACCGGCGCGGATGATGGAACAGTTTCTCGCACGACGTGCGGCAAGCAAGGCCTGACAAAGGCCAGAGCCGCTTATGGGAGGCGGCGCGCAATCCAAAACAAGAGGGTAGAACAATGACCAACAATAAACGAATTCTGATTGATCGCCGCAGCCTGTTGAAAATCGGCGGCGGCCTCGGCGTTGCCCTGGCCGCGCCTGCCGTCTTCACGCGATCGGCATTTGCCGCCGAAACGCTGACCGTCGCCGATCCCGGCGGTCCTTATAGCCCGGGATACCGCAAGGCATTCTACGATCCTTTCGAACATGCAACCGGCATCAAGGTTATCAATGTCGCCCGCGACGCCGAACCGACCGCGCAGTTCCGGGCGATGGTCGAGACACAATCCTATAGCTGGGACGTCTGCACGCTGACGCTTTCCGCCCGCGACATCCTGAAAAAACGCGACCTGCTTGAGCCGATCAACCTGCCGGCGGCCGACGTGCCCGGGCTGATGCCCGACGCGCTGACCGAGCTGTGGCTTGGCGTTGATGTCTATTCGACGATCATGGCTTATCGCACCGATCGTTTCGACGCCGCCAATGGCCCGAACTCCTGGGCCGATTTCTGGAATGTCGAGAAATTCCCGGGCCGTCGCGCCCTGCGCAAGAACCCAATCGATACGCTGGAGCAGGCGCTGCTTGCCGATGGCGTGCCGCTTGCCGAACTCTACCCGCTCGACATCGAGCGTGCCTATGCCAGCCTCGAGAAGATCAAGCCGCATGTCGACGTCTGGTGGACCGGCGGCGCGCAGTCGAGCCAGCTGATCCAAAGCGGCGAAGTCGACGTGATCGCCCTATGGAACGCCCGCGCTCAGGCGGTCATCGATGGCGGTGCGCCGGTCAAGATCGGCTGGAACCAGGGGCTTTACTCGATCGAGGGATGGGGCATTCCCAAGGGCTCGCCGCGCGCTGATATCGCCCGGCAGTTCGTCCGGTTCTGCGCCGATCCAAAGCAGCAGGCGCTCTTTACCGAGTTCCTCGCCTACGGCCCGACCAACCTCAAGGCCTATGAGCATATCCCGGCAGAACGCGCTGCAGCCCTTCCGACCTCCGAGGCCAATCTCAAGGTCATGACCATTGCACGGGAAGACTGGTGGAGCGCCAACCGTTCCGAAATGACCGAGCGCTTCAACGCCTGGATCCTGGCTTAAGGGGAAAATTTGATGCTCGCGAAGCCCGAACAAGCCACTCAGCCAAAACTTCTCGTCGATGGATTGGCGAAAAGCTACGGAGCCACCGTCGCTCTCAAGCCCACTCACGTCGCGGTCAAGTCCGGCGAGTTCCTGACGCTTCTCGGGCCATCGGGCTCCGGCAAGACCACCTTGCTGCAAATGATCAGCGGGCTGGTCCTGCCGACTGAGGGGCGCCTGTTCATCGACGGCAGCAACGAGACGAACACGCCGGTGCACAAGCGCGACATCGGCCTGGTGTTCCAGCACTACGCGCTGTTTCCGCATCTGACGGTCGCCGAGAACATCGGCTTTCCCCTGAAGATGCGGGGCAAGAGCACCGCGGAGATTGACAAGCAGGTCAACGGAGCCCTGGACATGGTTCAGCTCGGCCATCTGGCCGGGCGGTTCCCGCGCGAGCTTTCGGGCGGGCAGCAGCAGCGCGTGGCGCTTGCCCGCTGCTTCGTCTACCAGCCATCGATCATCCTGATGGACGAGCCGCTCGGGGCACTCGACAAGAAGCTTCGCGAGCACATGCAATTCGAGATCAAGCGGCTGCACCGGCAGACCGGCGCCACGATCATTTATGTGACGCATGACCAGGAAGAAGCGCTGGCGCTTTCCGACCGCATCTGCCTGATGAACCACGCCATGGTCGAGCAGATCGGTCCGCCGCAGGAAATCTACGCCCGGCCGCGCACTGCCTTTGCCGCCGATTTCATCGGCATCTCGAACATCTTCCGCGGTCGCGTCGAGCTCGGCTCGGGCGGTGCTGCGCATCTTTCGACCGCGAGCGGCCGCTACCGGATCGATGGCGCCAGCCTTTCCAATAATGCCGAGCTGGCGCTGGTGGTGCGGCCGGAGCATCTCGAACTCGGCTCGACCGGAGCAAACGAGATCAGCGGCCGCGTCGCCGAGGTCGTCTATGCCGGATCGGAAACCCGCCTGCTCGTCGACATCTCGGCCGAACAACTGGTCACGGTTCGCGTTCTTCCCGGCAAGCCGCTGCCGAGCCTCGGCGAAAACATCACGCTGAGCTGGGCGCCCGAGGCGGCAGTATTGGTGACGCCATGAACGCGACGGCTGTTACCACCACGCGCGCTCAGCGCTCCAACCGCTTCCGCTTCGGCCCGCTTTGGCTGGCGGTGCCGGGCATCGCCTTTCTGCTGATCTTCTTCCTTGTCCCCGTCGCAAGGCTGATGGGTCTCAGCCTGGAGGATGCCGACACCGGCGCGATGACCGCCAGCCACTATGCGAGGATCTTCGAGACCGACGTCTATTTCCGCGTCCTCTTGATCACGTTCCGCATCGCCGGGCTGACGACGCTCTTCTCCCTGTTGCTCGGCTACCCCCTGGCCTACTGGCTGTCGCGCCTGCCGGACCGGACGCGTGGCACCATGATTCTGCTCGTGATGGTGCCGTTCTGGACGAGCTACCTCGTCAAGAGTTTTGCCTGGGTCATCGTGCTGGGCCGCACCGGCATCATCAACCAGATCGGCCTTGGAACCGGCGTGCTCAGCCAGCCGCTCGAGCTGCTGCACAATGAGCTCGGCGTGATGATCGGCATGGTCCATGCCATGGTGCCGCTGGCCATCCTCACCATGCTACCCGTGATGACCGGTATCGATCGCCGGTTGACGCAGGCATCGGGGACGCTGGGCGCGACCCCTGCAAAAGGCTTCTGGCTCGTCTATTTCCCGCTTTCGCTTCCGGGGGCTGCGGCTGCCGGCCTGCTGACCTTCATCTCCTCGCTCGGCTTCTTCATCGTTCCGGCCCTGCTTGGCGGCCGTCAACAGACGATGCTGGCGCAACTGATCATCGTTCAGGTGCAGGAAATCCTGAACTGGGCGTTTGCCGGGGCTCTCGCCGCCATGATGCTGGCTGCAGCACTGGTCACGTGCTGGCTCTACGATCGGGTGTTCGGCCTTTCGAGCCTGTCCGGCGAACCTTCCGATGGCAAGGCCGGTAAAACCGGTTTCCTGCGCGCCCTTGGTCTGGCAATCCTCGATCGGCTGGCGAGCGTCCGCAGCGCTATTTCGGCCGGCAGCCACCGGCTGCTGGGGGCGGCGGTTTCGAGCCGGATGCTCGGCATCTACAGCCTGCTGATGTTCGCCTTCCTGATGCTGCCGACGCTCGTCGTCCTGCCGATCGCCTTCACCAGCTCGCAGTTCCTCGAGTTCCCGCCGCCGGGCTATGGCCTGGAATGGTTCAGGACCTATTTCACCTCCGATCTCTGGGTTGCGGCCACCATCCGCTCGTTCGGTGTCGCCTTCGCGACGGCCATCGTTGCAACGGTGATCGGTGGCTTTGCGGCGCTGGCGCTTGCCCGCTCGCGCTCGCGTTGGCGGGGCATCATTTTCGCCTTCTTCCTGGCGCCGATGATCGTGCCGCGCATCGTCATCGCCGTCGGCCTGTTCTATCTCTTTGCCCAGATGGGACTGGTCGCCACCGACCTTGGCCTGGTGATCGGCCACACGGTGCTGGCGCTGCCCTTTGCCTTCGTCGCCATCGCCGCCGTCCTGAAGAGCTACGACTGGCGGCTCGACCAGGCGGCGGCCACGCTCGGGGCAAACCGCGTTCAGGCGCTGCGCTTCGTCACCGTGCCGCTGATCAAGAGCGGCCTGACGGCAGCGTTCCTCTTTGCCTTCATCACCTCGTTCGACGAGCTAACCGTGGCGATCTTCGTCAGCGGCGGCGTCAAGACGACCCTGCCGAAGCAAATGTGGGATGACATGATCCTTCAGCTCAACCCGACGCTCGCGGCGGTTTCGGTCGTCGTCTTCATCGTCGTGACAACACTTCTCCTGGCGGCGGAAAAACTCCGCCGCTCCTCCTGACACCACATCCGAGATCCTCCCATGACCGTATCTCTCGAAGGCTTCCTCGGAAGCTTCACGACCAAGGCTGCCCGCAGACCGGACCAGGTGTTCGCCCGTTTCAACGGCGAGCCGATCACCTTTGCCACCCTCGACGCGATGTCCGGGGCGCTTGCCGCCGACCTGCGTCAACGCGGCCTGAAATCCGGCGATCGCGCCGCGGTGATGATGCGCAATTCGCGCCTGTCGCTTGCCGTCCTGTTCGGACTTGCCAAGGCAGGTGTCGTCTGGGTGCCGGTCAACGCCCAGCTGCGCGGCGAGGGCCTGCGCTATATCCTGGAACATTGCGAGCCGGGCGCCGTCATCTGTGACGCGGAGCTTGCCGAGACCATCGCCGAAAGCGGTGCCGTTCTGCCTGCGGCCGGGGTTATTCTCGCCGGCGAACAGGCCGGCGCGGCGTCACTTGAGACGATCCTGGCTTCGGGTGCCGCCTTCGACGAGGAGCTGCCGGCCGCCGACGATCTGTTTGCGATCATGTATACCTCCGGCACCACCGGCCGGCCGAAGGGCGTGCTGGTGACCCACGGCATGATCCGGCTCGCCGGTGAGGCGGTCCGCACTCTTTCGGTGGCAGGCCCGGGCGATGCCTTCTTCGTCTGGGAGCCGCTCTATCATATCGGCGGCGCGCAACTGATCGTGCTGCCGATCATCGAGGACCTGTCGCTCGCCATGGTCGATCGTTTCAGCGCCAGCCGCTTCTGGGACCAGGTGCGCAGCTACGGCGCCACCCACATCCACTATCTCGGCGGCATCCTGCAGATCCTGCTCAAGCAGCCCGAAAGCGAACGCGATCGCCAGCATCCGGTGCGCGTTGCCTGGGGCGGCGGCTGCCCGAAGGAGGTTTGGCCTTTATTCAAGGAGCGCTTCGGCGTCGAGATGCGGGAATGCTACGGCATGACCGAAGCGTCCAGCATTACCACCTGCAACGCCAACGGTGTCGTCGGCGCCGTCGGCCGGCCGATGCCCTGGTTCTCGGTCGATATCCTCAATGAAAAGGGCGAGCCGGTGCCGGCTGGCGACAAGGGCGAGATCGTCGTGCGTACCTCGCTTGAGGGCGCGCTGTTCAAGGGATATCTGCGCAATCCGGAAGCGACCGAAAAGACCCTTCGCAACGAAGCGCTTCACACCGGCGATTCCGGCTCTTTCGATGCTGACGGTAACCTGTGGTTCCACGGCCGACTCACCGACAGCGTCCGGTGCAAGGGTGAAAACGTCTCCGCCTGGGAGGTGGAGCATGTTGCCGCTGCCTATCCGGCGGTCGAGGATTGCGCCATGATCGGCGTCGCCGCGGATGTCGGCGAGCAGGACATCAAGCTCTTCGTCAAGCCCAAGGCGGGCAGCGCGATCGATCCGATCGACCTGTCGGGATGGCTGGCGCATCGGCTCGCGCCCTACCAGAACCCGCGCTACATCGCCGTTGTCGATGATTTCGAACGCACGCCGAGCCAGCGTATCATGAAACACCGGCTGCCCGCCGGTCTTAACGATTGTTGGGATCGGCTAGCGCGGCAATAGACCGTCACCAATGAGAGGAGACGCGCGGATGGAACAGTCCGGAGATATCGTGCTTGTCGGTTGCGGCAACATGGGCTTTGCCCTCCTCGAAGGCTGGCTCGAGAGGGCCGGTATTCCTGCGAGCCGAATTCACGTGGTCGAGCCGGCGGAACCTCTTCGCGGCCGCGCTGCCGCTCGCGGCGCCACGGTTTACGCCGATGCATCCAACCTGCCGGAGGCGCTGCAGCCGCGCGCCGTCATTGTCGCCGTCAAGCCGCAGATCGTCGGCTCGATGCTTGCGGCATACCGCCGGTTCAGTGGAGCGGCCGTGTTCGTCAGCATCGCCGCCGGCGTGCCGATCTCGACCTTCGAGGCCACACTGGGCGAGACCGCGGTCGTGCGCGCCATGCCAAACATGCCGGCCTCGATCGGCATGGGGGTGATTGCAGCCTTTGGCAACACCCACATCGACGACGTTCGAGCGGCTTATGTTACCGACCTTCTGGCGGCCGTCGGCAGTGTTCATTGGCTGGCGGAGGAAAGGCTTGTCGATGCGGCAACGGCGATATCCGGTTCGGGGCCGGCCTATCTCTTCCACTTTATCGAGTGTTTGACCGACGCGGGGATTGCTGTCGGCCTGCCGGCGGAGACCGCGCATGCTTTGGCAAAGCAGACGGTCGGTGGCGCCGCTGCTCTTGCTGCAACAAGCACGTTTTCCCCGGCAGAGCTGCGCCAACAGGTGACCAGCCCGAACGGCACCACGGCTGCAGCGCTCGAGGTTCTCATGGCTGATTCTGACCTGGCCGACCTCGTGAAGCGGGCGGCCGTGGCTGCGCATCGCCGGGCGTTGGAACTTGCCGTCGCCAACTGATCGCCAGCCGAGGATGTATCCGCGTCAGGGTGTGGCGAACGACGCGTCGCGCACGCCCGGAATATGAAACGTCTGCTGGAAATAGGACCGCAGCGCCTGCATCGGCGGCGTGAACTCAGCGCCACGCCGCCAGGCAAGGCCGACATCCATGGCCGGGACGGGGTCACGCACGTTGATCGTCTCGATGCGCCGGCCCTCGAGCGACCAGGGGCGGTGTACCATGTCGGACAGAATGGCCACGCCCTGGCCGTTGGCGACCAGCGAGCGCACCGCCTCGACCGACGACGTTCGGAGAATAACGCGCGGCTGGTAGGTCGACGTGCTCCAGTATTTCAGCGACGAATGCGCCGCCTCGTCGACCGTCAGCATGATGTAGGGCTCCTCGGAGATCTCGCGAAAACCGACGCTGTCGCGTTGAAGCAGCGGATGCTGGGCCGGAACCCAGAGCCGTCGCGTCGAGCTCATCAGTTTTTCGGTCGTCAGCGCGGGGTTGAGGATGTTCGAGGTCAAGAGCACCGCCATGTCGTAGCGGTTGGTGAGCAGGCCTTCCTCGATCGATTCCCGTTTGAGTTCGAACAGCTGCAGCTCGAGCTTGGGGAATAGGCGCCGCAGACGCTCGATATGCTGCGGCAGGAAATAGCCGATCACGGTATAGGTGGCGGCGATCGCCAGCGTGCCTTCGACGGCGCTGCTGACGACGTTCAGATGCGTTGCCTCGTCCACCTTCTTCAGGATCTCGTAGGCGTGCGAGAGGAACTGGCGGCCTGCCATCGTCAGGTCCATGCCGCTTGGGGTGCGTAGGAAAAGATTGGCGCCGACGATGCGCTCCAACTCCTTGATGGCCGTGGTCACGGCGGACTGGGAGATCGAGAGATCGACTGCCGCCTGCGATATCTGTCCGAGTTCCGCCGTTGCGACGAAATAGCGAAGCTGGCGAAGGCTGATCGACATAACGCATCTCCCATCTGATTTTTTTATACCGTAGGTGAGAAAATCAGAAAGTCTGCCGCGCCTTTGAGCAGTCCGTTGATCATCCCTCAGGCATTCCCACGTAAGCGGCTCAAAAGACGCTAATTTTCACAGCGGCATTTTGCAACTGCGAATTCTGAAATTCAGATACGTGGCATATGAAAATAGAATTTTTCAAATGCTTTGTTTCACCCTAGCGTTCTCTCTGTTCAAGGTCGCATGGAGAGCGGCCCGCAAGAGAGGGATGAGGCATTGCTCGACGTCGTCGACATCAATTGCGACATGGGAGAAGCGTTCGGCCGCTGGCGCATCGGCGATACGGATGATGCGGCACTGATGCCGCTGATCAGTTCTGCCAATATCGCCGCCGGCTTCCATGGTGGCGATCCCAATCTGATGGATGAAACGGTTCGGCTCGCCGCCGAACATGGCGTCGGCATCGGTGCCCATCCCGGTTATCGCGACCTGCAGGGGTTCGGCCGCCGCAAGATTGCGGGCACTGCCCGCGAGCTTGTCAACGACATCGTCTATCAGGTCGGCGCGATCCGCGAATTCGCCCGCCGCCACGGCGCGCCCTTGCAGCATGTGAAGCCGCACGGCGCGCTCTATATGGAGATGGCGGTCAATCGCGAACTCTCGCAGATCTTCATGCAATATATGCGCACGGTCGCGCCGAACGCCTTCGTCTTCTGCATGGCCGGATCGGCGACGGAGCTTGCCGCACAGGAGGTCGGCCAGCCTGTCATCCGAGAGTTCTATGCCGATCGCGACTATGACGACAGCGGCTCGATCGTGTTTACCCGTGATGCCGGCCGGCCGGATGCCACGGCAATCGCGCGCAAGGTCGTGCGCGCCTGTCGGGAAGGACGGGTGCGGACGGTCACGGGTGCCGACGTCGAGGTCCCGTTCGAATCCATCTGTTTTCATTCCGATACGCTGGGCGCGCTCGATATCGTGCGGCTCATGCGGGAGGCGCTGAGTGCCGAGGGCATCCGCATTGCTCCCGTCTCTCAGGTCAAAACCAAATAACATAGCGGAGGCAACCATGAGCAAGCACGAAATCCGATCGCCACTTCCAGGAACCTTCTATCGCTCGTCTGCTCCGGATGTCCCGCCCTTCAAAACGGATGGCGATACCGTTTCCTCGAACGACGCTATCGGTCTGATCGAGGTCATGAAGACCTTTCAGGAGATCCAGGCCGGTGTGGCGGGCGGCAGTATCCGCTTTCTCGTCGACAACGAAGAGCCCGTCATGGCCGGCCAGGTGATCGCCGAGGTCGACCAATGAAGCTACGCTCGGTTCTCGTTGCCAATCGTGGCGAAATCGCCGTCCGCATCATCCGCGCCGCCAAGGCACTCGGTATCCGCACGGTCCAGGTCTATAGTGCTGCCGACGCCGACATGCTGGCGGTCAAGCTCGCCGACGAGGCGATCGAGATCGGTCCGCCGGCGCCGAAGAAATCCTATCTCGACATTGCAGCCGTGATCTCGGCGGCCAAGCGTGCCGATGTCGATGCGGTCCATCCGGGTTATGGTTTCCTGTCGGAGAACGGCGATTTCGCCGACGCCGTGGTTGCCGCCGGCCTCATCTTCATCGGCCCTTCCGGCGATGCCATTCGCCTGTTGGGCGACAAGGTCGCCGCCCGAGCCGTCGCCGAGAAGGCTGGTGTGCCGACAGTTCCGGGAAGCGACGGCCGGATCTCCAGCCTTGCCGACGCGCTTGAGGTGACGAAGCGCACCGGCTTCCCCGTGATGATCAAGGCGGCAGCCGGCGGTGGTGGCCGCGGCATCCGCATCGTTAACACTGCGGCCGAGTTGGAGACGCAGTTTCCCCAGGCGTCCGCCGAGGCGCTGGCATCCTTCGGCGATGGCGGCCTCTATCTGGAAAAGGTCATCACCCGCGCCCGCCATGTCGAAGTCCAGATTCTCGGCGACGGCAAGAACGTCGTGCATTGCTTCGAGCGCGAATGCTCGCTGCAGCGCCGCCGGCAGAAGGTCTGGGAAGAGGCGCCGTCCTTCCTGCTTCCGCCCGAGGTCAGGCAGAAGCTCTGCGACAGCGCCGTCGCGCTGGCGCGCTCCGTCGGCTACCGCGGGGCCGGCACGGTGGAATATCTCTACGACGACGAGACCCGCCAGTTCTACTTCATCGAGGTCAACACCCGCATCCAGGTGGAGCACCCGGTGACCGAGATGATCACCGGTATCGATCTGGTCGAAGAGATGTTCCGCATTGCCGCCGGCGCTTCGCTGTCGGTCCGCCAGGCCGACATCGCCGTCAAGGGCCATGCCATCGAGTGCCGGATCAATGCCGAGGACCCGAGGCGCGGCTTCATGCCGGCGCCAGGCAGGATCGAAAGGCTCGCCGTGCCCGAGGGCAAGGGCATCCGCTTCGACACGATGCTCTACGGAGGCTACGTCATCCCGCCGTTCTACGATTCGCTGCTCGGCAAGCTGATCGTCTGGGGCGAAGACCGCCCGGCGTGCCTGGTCCGCCTTTCCCAGGCGCTGGAGCAGCTGAAGATCGAGGGCGTGCCGACAACGGTTCCGTTGCATCGGGCGCTGGCTGCCGATCCGCAGATCGCAAAGGGCGCCTTCCATACCCGCTTTCTCGAAACATGGCTTGAAACTGAATTTGCCGCCGATGGTGGCCGTGCTGCGGAGGTCGCGTGATGCCGACACGATACACGTTCGGAGGCGACGAGCATCTGTTCGTCGAGTGTAGCGACGAGATGTCGTTGGAGGCCTTCTTCAAGAGCCTCTCCATGGCCAACGGCGTCAAGGAGAGCGGCATCAAGGGCATCACCGAAATCTGCCCGGCCAATGCGTCCTTCCAGATCAAGTTCAACCCGGACGTAATCAAACCCGATGACGTGCTGAGGGAAGTCCGGGCGATCGAGGGCGCGGCCGAACGGGCAGAACCCGTCATTCGCACCCGCATCGTCGAAATCCCGGTTTTCTACAACGACCCCTGGACGCATGAGACGCTGATGCGCTTTCGCGAGCGCCACCAGGAGCCATCAGGAACCGATCTCGACTACGCGACACGGATCAACGGTTACGGCGACGTTGAAGATTTTGTCGCCGCCCATTCCGGTTCGCCCTGGTTCGTGTCGATGGTCGGCTTCGTAGCCGGCCTGCCGTTCATGTATCAGATGGTCGAGCGGCAACGGCAGATCCAGGTGCCGAAATATCTTCGCCCGCGCACCGATACGCCGCGCCTGACCGTCGGCCATGGCGGCTGCTTCGGCTGCATCTATTCGGTTCGCGGCGCCGGCGGCTACCAGATGTTCGGCATCACGCCGATGCCGATCTTCGACCCGACGCAGACCACCAGCTATCTCCGCGATTTCATGGTGTTCTTCCGGCCGGGCGATGTCGTCAAATTCAAGCCGATCGACCGCGATGCCTATGATCAGGCGGTCGAGGATGTCGACAAGGGGCGCTTCAGCCCGCCGGTCCGCGAGGTCAGCTTCGACCTGCGCGAGTTCCAGAAGGATATCACTGGCTACAACATCCGGCTGGAGGGCATGATCAATGGCCATTAAGGTGCTGCATCACGGTCTTGCGACCACCGTCCAGGACCTTGGCCGTCCCGGCTACTTTCATCTCGGCATTCCGCTCGGTGGCGCCATGGATCGCTATGCGATGCGAGCCGCCAACCTGCTGGTCGGAAACGAGGAGGGCGCGGCTGGCCTCGAGACGGTGTTCCTCGGCCCCAAGCTCGAATTTACCGAAGACACGCTGGTTGCCGTCACCGGAGCCCACATGCCGGCAAAGGTCGATGGGGTGGAGCAACCGGGTTGGACGGCCTTCCCTGTTCGCGCCGGCCAGACCCTGACCTTCGATTTCCTCAAATCCGGCGCCCGCATCTATATCGCCGTTGCCGGCGGTATCGATGTGCCGCTGGCACTCGGCAGCCGCTCGACCTACCCGATCGGCGCGCTTGGCGGTTACAACGGCCGGCCGCTTCAGCCTGGCGACGAACTCCCGGTCGGTGTCGGCAACGGTTCCAGTGAAGGCCGCTCGGTCGGCGAGCAATTGCGACGCCTGCCGGCCGCACCCGTGGCCCTGCGTGTTCTGCCCGGCCTCTATTGGGATCGCCTCGCCGACGAGGCGAAACAGAGCTTCTTTGCCGACGAATGGAAAGTGGCGCCCGAAGCCGACCGCATGGGTTACCGCTTCCGCGGCGGCCGCAAACTCTCCTTCATCGAACGTGAGCAACCGTTCGGTGCCGGTTCCGACCCGTCCAACATCGTCGACAGTTGTTACCCCTACGGCTCGATCCAGGTTCCCGGCGGAACCGAGCCGATCATCCTGCATCGCGATGCGGTTTCCGGTGGCGGCTACTTCATGCTTGGAACGGTGATTTCTGCCGACATGGACCTGATCGGGCAGATGCAGCCGCATACGCCGACCCGGTTCGTCGAGGTCACGATGGATGAGGCGCTGGCGGCGCGAACGCAGGAAAACGCCCGGCTGGAAGCGCTGCGCACGTCGCTGCGCTGACGGGTCCCGGGGAAACGGAGGGCAACATGGAGCGCGGGCAAAAGGACAGGGGACCAGCAGCCGCGCTTAGCCACCTGAGCCGGCTATGCAACGATGCCGAGCGCTTCTGCCTATTCGACGACGCGAGTCAGATAGGCGGCAGTGACGCTCGGGCCCGGAATGATCGCGACGATCTTCATCTGTGCGATCGTCCGGTTCATCGAGGCGTCGATGTGGTTCTCCAGCATCGCTGCCGCCGCGGCGGTCGCACCACGCGTCATCAGTTCCACGATCAGCCTGATTTCCGCGATCACCGCCGGGTCTCCTGGCAAGCCGAGCTGCCGCAGCAGCCGCTCCGTCGCCGTCACCGGCAGCAGATTGTTGCGGATCAGTTCGCGCAGCCGTTCGTTCGGCATCGCCAGCACGCAGCATTCGGTAAATTGCGTGCGGATGTCCTCAAGGTTCTGCCAGGCGTCCGCCGATTGCGAGCCGTCGAGTTCCACCAGCTGGCTGAACAGGGCGGCAAGTCGATCCCTGTCGATATGGCTGGCGCCGAGCGCAAGCGCCTGCGGCTCGAGCAGACGGCGCAGCATGAAATGGTCCTTTACGGTCTGGGCCGTCAGCGGACCGGCAATCCAGTGCGAACTCTGGTTCTTGCGCACCAGCCCGCGCTCGCGCAGCCGCGTGAGCACGTCGCGCACCACGGTTCGGCTGACGCTGAAGTGGTTGGCAAGCTCGTTTTCGATGATGCGATACTGGCCGAAGATCACGCAGCCGGCGACGTCGTTTTCGATTTCGGTGTAGATGCGCTCCCAGGACGAGCGGCTTTGCAGCGCCTCGTCGGCGTGTTGCGGAATGGTCAGCCCAAGCGACTTGATGTCGGTGCGGTTGGGCTCGATCGCCCGACCCGGCGGTCCGACGAGGTAGCCGCGCCCCTTGAAGCGGTGGACGAGGCCGTCGCTTTCCAATTGCAACAGCGCGCGCTGAACAGGCGCACGCGATATCTGCAGGATCTCGGCGATCGGCCCTTCGAGCAGGACAAGTCCGGGCGGCAGAATGCCTTCGGCGATATTGCTGCGCAGAACGTCCTCGGCAATTTCGTAGCGGCGCTGGGTATTCTGGCCGAGGCGTGGCTCGCTCATGCGATCGGGCGTCTTCCGTTTGGCTGGCAATTTCGTCCTCTTTCTTTACGCCACTTGCCGGGGAATGTGACAGCTGAAAATAAATGCATTTTGCATACTGATTGGCAAATTAAATGAGTGTCTGTCCATCGTATTTGTCGCTGAAGCGCAGGGCGTAGAGTGCTGTCCGATGGAATTGGTGGTGAATTGGCTGTCGTCCTGTTGTGTCTACACGGAAGGGTGGAGCCGGTCGATGCACTAGATTGCATGGTGTTTCAGGTGGCCTGATGCATTTTCTCATCGAAGCTGTGATGGGCGGAGTGCCGGGGATGACGGTGCGTCTCGCCGCAGCAGAAAAGACGAATAAAAGTCTATTGCATACAAAAATCATTCATGTCATTGTTCGTGACATGCAAGCGCTCAGAAGAAGCGTGCAGGTGGAACTTATTTTTTGAACCGCAAAGGACCTTCATCTCCGACGCGCATGTGACCATGCGCGAACGCAATCGCATGTCCGTTCGGATGCCTCCTCGGCTCCGGCGAAGGCGAAGCTTTGGGTGGTGGGTGTCTGGACGGCAAACTGGCAGGAAACCAATGTCAACGGTCCTTCAGCTCAAGAACATCACCAAAACCTACGGCGACATGCGTGCGCTCAACGGCATCGATCTCGCTTTGCCCGGCGACGCCTACATCTCGCTTCTCGGGCCGAGCGGATCCGGCAAGACGACTCTTCTAAGAGTCATTGCCGGTTTCGAGCATCCGGATGGCGGCGCGATCCTGTTTGACGGCAAGCGCATCGACACAGTGCCGCCGCACAAGCGCGGCATCGGTTTCGTCTTCCAGAACTTCGCCCTCTTCCCGCATCTGTCCGTCGCGCAGAACATCGCCTTCGGCCTGGAAAACAGGGATGTCGATCCCGTCGCCGACCGGCGTCTCGTCGACACCAGGGTGCGCGACATCATCAGCCTTGTCGGCCTTTCCGGTCTTGAAGGCAGGGCCGTCACCCAGATCTCCGGTGGCCAGCGTCAGCGCGTGGCCTTGGCGCGCACGCTTGTCACCGAACCGCGCATGGTGCTTCTCGATGAGCCACTCGGCGCGCTCGACGCCAATCTGCGCGCCCGGATGCGGGCGGAGTTGAGGGCGATCCGCGAGCGCTGCGGCGTCACCTTCCTGCATGTGACCGGCAGCGAGGCCGAGGCTTTGGCCATGGGCGATACGGTCCTGGTGCTGGAAAGCGGCCGCATCGCCCAGTCGGCGGATTCCGATACCGTCTACAACAGGCCCGCGTCGCCGGCCGTTGCCCGCTTTCTCAATTGCTACAACCTCTTTCCCGGACGTATCGAAGGCGGCGTGTTCGTCGGCGGCTCCGGACAGTTCGCGCTCGGATCGGCGACGCCGTCGCGTGCGGCGTCGCCCGCCTATGCCATCCGCTACGACCGTGTTTCGGTCCGGCCGCGCGAAGCCGCCATCGCCGAGGACGAGATCCGGATCGAGGCGAATTTCGTCGCCAGCGAATATTCCGGTGCCGCGGTCAATTCCTTCTTTGCGCTCGATGACGGCCGGGTTTTCGAGGTCGAAAGCCATCTCAGCCACGCAGCGCCCGAGACCTATGCCGAACAGGGCCGCTACGCCCTCGTGTGGAAGCGGGAGGATGCCCTTGTCTACGCTTGAAACGTCTATGCCTGAAACCGCTTTCGCAAAACCCGGCGCCTGCGCGCCGCACCGTTCCCGCCCGGAGAATGAGAGATGAGCATGATGGCCGTTGCGGAGCAGACGGAAACCGAAACCGTCGCCGAGAAGAAATCACCCGGAAAGGCGCTTTGGCTGCTTGCGCCCGGCGTTATCTGGATGAGCCTCTTCCTCGTCCTGCCGATGCTGATGATGGTCTACGTTTCCTTCTGGACGCAGACGACCTTCACGATCGAGCCGACGCTGACGCTGAAAAGCTGGGTCACGTTCTTCACCAGCGACACCTATCTCGGTGCCTTGTGGACGACAGTGCGCATCTGGCTGATCGTTCTCGTCGCCACCGTGCTGGTCGGCTATCCCGCTGCCCTTTTCGTCGGGCTGTTCGTCAAGAACAAGGCGCTGCAGACGGTACTCCTGGTGCTGTGCGTCATCCCCTTCTGGACCTCGTTCCTGATCCGCGTACTCGCCTGGCGGCCGATGCTCGGCAAGGAGGGCGCGATCAACATGATCCTGATGAACCTCGGCATTACCGACGCGCCGATCGAGGTGCTGCTGTTCTCCGAGCTGTCGGTGATCATCGGCATGACGCAGATCTACTGCGTCTTCATGGTCGGCCCGATCGCCTTCATGCTCGGCCGCATCGACACCTCGATCATCGAGGCTGCTCAGGATCTCGGCGCCGGTTTCTGGCGGATCTTCCGCACGATCATCCTGCCGCTGTCGATGCCGGGCGTGGTCGTCGGCGCGATCTTCGTCTCGGTCATGGTTCTCGGTGAATTCGCAACCTCGGCCGCCCTCTCCGGCCGCAAGGTCAACCTGCTCGGAAACATCATCGTCACCCAGGTCGGTTCGTTGAAATGGGCCTTCGCGGCGGTCGCCGGCGTCGTGCTTACCATCCTGATGGGGGCGGTCGTGGCCGCACTCCTGCGGGTCGTCGATCTCAGGAAGGAGCTCTGATCATGAATGCCAGCGGCATGAAACTCAGCCTTGGCGCCTATACCGCGCTCTTCCTCGTCTTCCTCTATGGCCCGCTCGTCGTGCTTGCCATCCTGTCCTTCCAGACGGGACCGGAGGGCGGCCCGCAGTTCCCGATCATCGAATGGTCGACCTATTGGTACAAGCACCTCTTCGGCCTGACGCCGCCGTCGCGCATCGCGCCGCTGCCGATCGAGCAGGCGCTGGTCCGCTCGCTCGGCCTTGCGGTGATGACCATGATCGTCTCGACGGTGCTGGGGGTCACGGCAGCGCAAGCCTTCCGCCGGAAGTTCCGCGGCTCGGGCGTGGTCTTCTACCTCATCGTTCTCGGCATGATGGTGCCGGGCGTGCTCGTTGGCCTCGGCATGGCGCTCGTTGCCAAGACGCTCGGTATCGACCGCCACTGGTGGAGCACCGCCTTCGTTCTGCACGTGGTCTACACCTTTCCCTTCGCCTTCCTGGTGATGCTGGCGATCTTCAACCGCTTCGATCCGAGCATGGAGGAGGCGTCCTGGTCGCTCGGCGTCACGCCGGCGCGCACCTTCCGCAAGGTGACCTTCCCGCTGATCTTCCCCGGCGTGCTTTCCGCCATGCTCTTTGCCTTCACGCTCTCCTATGACGAGTTTTCGCGCACGCTTTTCGCCTCCGGCCGCGACCTGACGTTGCCTCTTGCGATCTACGGCACCTTCTCCGTCGAAGTGCACCCGAACGTCTTTGCCTTCGGCGTGCTGACGACGCTGTTCTCCTTCGCGCTGCTCGGCACCTACGCGGCGCTGATGATGCTTTCGGTACGCCGCGCCAAGCGCATCGCGATCCAGGAGGAGGCGTGATGGCCGGCTCGATGCTTGGTTGCGCGATCGTCACCGGTGCCGGTTCCGGCATCGGCCGGGCCATTGCTCTGAGGCTGGCGGCCGACGGCTATGCCGTCGTCGTCAACGATCTTTCGCCGGAACGCTGCAAGGCGGTTGCGGACGAGATCGCTGCGGCCGGCGGCGTGGCGACAGCGATTGCCGGCGACGTTTCGAGCGAAGCCGACGTCAAGGCGACGGCTGAGAAGGCGGCCCAGCTCCATGGGCCCGCGGCGCTGCTCGTCAACAATGCAGGCATCGCCCATCAGGCGCTGTTCGAAAATCTCGAGGTCGCCGATTTCGACCGGATGTTTGCGGTGCATGTGCGCGGCACCTTCCTGATGACCAAGGCGGTGCTGCCGGCAATGCTTGCCCGCGGCGAGGGCGTGATCGTCAACATGGCCTCGCAGCTTGGCCAGATCGGCGGTGTCGAGCTCGTTCACTATTCGTCCGCCAAGGCCGCAATCATTGGCATGACCAAGGCGCTTGCCCGCGAGGTTTCCAGCCGCGGCGTACGCGTCAACGCGGTCGCGCCCGGCCCCATAAACACGCCGCTGGTGATGGGGCTTTCTGAGGATTGGCGGGCCGCCAAGAAGGCGCAGCTGCCGCTCGGGCGTTTCGGCGAGCCGGACGAAATCGCCGCGACCGTTTCGTTCCTGGCTTCGCCATCGGCGAGCCTGTTCGTGGGCCAGACGCTCGGGCCCAATTCCGGCGACGTGATGCTCTGACAGGAAAGATGAAAATGCCAAATCCTCCCAAGACTTCCCGCATTGTCATCGTCACCGGTGCCGGCATCGGTATCGGCCAGGCGACCGCCAGGGCATTCGCCGCCAAGGGCAATCATGTCGTCGTCACCGACATCCTCGAGCGTGAGGCATCGGCCACGGTCGAGGCTATCGTAGACGCTGGCGGTTCTGCCGAATTTGCCTATTACGACGTCCGCTCGACATCTGCGACCGACGCGCTGGTCGCTGACCTGGAAAAGCGGCACGGCCGCATCGATGTGGTCGTTGCCAATGCCGGCATTGCCCATCGTACACCGCTTGCAGCGCTCACCGACGACAAGTGGGACCTGACCTTTGACATCGACCTCAAAGGCATCTTCCGCCTCGCGCGCGCCGTTGCACCCGGCATGCGCCAACGCGGCGAGGGCAGCATCGTCGCCCTCTCCTCGATCATGGGCGTTGCCTATGGCTGGGACGAGCACGTGCATTACTCCGCCGCCAAGTCCGGCGTGGTCGGCCTGGTTCGGGGGCTTGCGGTCGAGCTTGCCGGCGACGGCGTTCGCGTCAACGGCGTAGCACCCGGCTACATCCGCACGGCGCAACTGCTTTCTGAAGAGAATTCGCTGGGACCGGAAGGCGCGGAGGCGGCTGCCGCCTTCATCCCGATGAAGAGGCTCGGAACGCCGGAGGATATCGCCGACGTGATCGCGTTCCTGGCATCCGACAGCGCGAGATACATGACCGGCCAGGTGCTGGTCGTGGATGGGGGCCTCCTGGTGGGCCGCTACTAGCGCCGCGTTGCGCGGTGAAGAAACAAGGAGCTCGCATCAAACGGGCTCCGGGGAACAACAACAACTGGAGAAGAGACAATGCCAAATCTGGAACTCAATCGCCGCTCGCTCCTCAAACGGTCCGCCGGGATGATGGCGCTTGCCATGGGGGGCGGCACGCCGTTCCTGTCGTCGCGCGCCGCCTTCGCGCAGGCCGCCGATCTGGCGGGCCAGCAGCTGCGCACCATCGGCCTTTCGGTCACCGTTCAGGAACGCATCCTCGAACAGTTCAAGGCGGCTGCCGGCGTCGGCGGCACCTCCGGAACGGCGGCGACCTTCCCGGATGCCCAGACGAAGATCCTCTCCGGCTCCAAGGACTATGATTGCTGGGAAATCATCGCCGAGCGCCTGCCGTCGATCGTCATGACCAACAATGTCGAGCCCATCCCGGCTTCGGCGTTGAAGAACTGGGCCAATATCCGCGATACCTTCACGACTGCCAGCGACAAGTGGGACCGTGGCGCGCAGATCATCGGCCAGATCTGGACCGACGAAAGCCAGACGGCGCTGAACATGGTGCCGGCGGTCTATAATTACGATTCCATCGGCTACAATCCGGACGTGCTGTCGGCCGAAGAGGCCAACAGCTGGACCGCGATCTTCGATCCGAAGTGGAAGGGAAAGTCCGGCATCAACACCGATCCGCTGATCGCCATTGGCCAGGCGATGATGGCGATGAACTCGCTCGGCCTTTCCGACGTCAAGAACCCCGGCAATGCGACCGCAGCCGAGATCGACGAGGCTGCCGCCTTCCTGATCTCAAAGAAGAAGGAGGGCCAGTTCCGCGCGCTCTGGGGCGATTTCGGCGAACTCGTCAACCTGATGGCATCAGGCGAGATGGTCGTCTGCGACGCCTGGCAGCCGGCCGTGATGGCGGTCAAGGCGCAGGGTAAGCCCTGCCGCTACGCCGTGCCGAAGGAAGGCTATCGTGGTTGGGCGATCGGCCCGGCGATGATCGCCGGAACGGCCAACAAGGAGGCGGTCATCGCCTATGCCGACTACTGGCTCTCGGGCGAGCCGGGCATCACCGTTTCCGAGCAGGGCTACTACTCTCCGTCGACGAACATCAAGAACGTCATGGCGCCGGAAAAATACGCCTTCTGGTACGAGGGCAAGCCCTGGGTCGGCGCCGAAGAGCGCGGCATCAAGGAAGGGGACCTGCGCGACGGCGGCTCGCTCGAAGAGCGCGCCAAGAACGTCGCCTACTGGCACCAGTGGCCGGATGAGTACGACCACCTGATCCAGAAGTGGGACGAGTTCCTCAACGCCTGATCGGACAGGCCGGGAGGCAGGCGCCTCCCGGTGTCTCCAGACACAGGCGCGTGGCCCTTCCGCGAACCACCGTGCGGCCACGCGCCCGATACCAGCAATTTCAGCAAGCTCCGGAGAGCCACGATGATCTTCGACCTCGAACTCAACAATGTCGGCAAGGTCTACGACAACGGCACCCCCGCCGTGATCGATTTCAACCTGTCGGTTTCCAAGGGCGAGTTCATCGCGTTTCTCGGGCCCTCAGGCTGCGGCAAGACGACGACGCTGCGCATGATCGCCGGCTTCGAATCGATCTCTTCCGGCGAGATGCTGATCAAGGGCAAGCGCATGAATGACATCCGACCGGAGCACCGGCCGACGTCGATGATCTTCCAGAGTTACGCGCTCTTTCCCCATATGACAGTGCGCCGCAATGTCGGCTACGGACTCGACGTCAAGGGCATGGCAAAGGCCGAACGGGATGCCAAGGTCGACCGTATCCTGGCGACGCTCGGGCTGGAGGACATTGCGGAGAAGAAGCCGGATAGACTCTCCGGCGGGCAGCGCCAGCGGATCGCGCTGGCCCGCGGGCTTGTCGTCGAGCCGGACATTCTTCTGCTCGACGAGCCGCTCGGCGCGCTGGACGCCAATCTGCGCAAGGCGATCCAGAACGAACTGAAACTGCTGCAGAAGACGCTCGGCGTCACCTTCGTCTTCGTGACCCATGCCCAGTCCGAAGCCTTGGCGCTTTCTGACCGCATCGTCGTGATGAACCAGGGCAAGGTCGAGCAGATCAGCCCGCCGCACCAGCTCTATACCCGGCCGAACACGGCCTTCGTCGCCCAGTTCATCGGCAACAACACGATCTTCCAAGGCGAAGTTGATGGCGCATCGGACGACCGGATGCTGGTTTCAACGCCGCTCGGTCAGCTTTCCGGCCGCCCGAACGGCACGCTTTCCGCGAGGTCGCGGGTCAATGTCGTCATCCCGGCCGAAGCGATCGAGGTGCATCCGGCTGCCCGGGTTTCGCGTGAGCAGATTGCTCATACGGTCGGCGGCAACGTCGTCGGCGCCAGCGTGCGCCGGTTCGACGTGGTCGGCCACGTGTCCCACCTGACGGCGGCGCTTGCGGACGGGCGCACCGTCTCGCTCGAAGCGCATGTCGACAAGTACCAGCCCGACGCCTTCCCCGTCGGCGCGGACATTCTTCTGAGCTGGCAACCGGGCGAAGCCACGGTCATCCCAGCCTGACTTTTCGAACGAGAAACACGAAGGAGACATACCATGGCCAAGGAAATCCTCTGCAGCTTCGGCATCGACGTCGACGCGGTCGCCGGCTGGCTCGGTTCCTATGGGGGCGAGGATTCGCCTGATGATGTTTCGCGCGGCCTTTTCGCCGGCGAAGTCGGCAGCCCGCGCTTGCTGAAACTGTTCGAGCGCTTCGGCATCAAGACCACCTGGTTCATCCCCGGCCATTCGATCGAGACCTTCCCGGAACAGATGCAAGCCGTTGCCGACGCCGGCCACGAGATCGGCATTCACGGCTATACCCATGAAAACCCGATCGCCATGACGCGCGAGCAGGAGACCGAAGTCCTCGACAAGTGCATCGATCTCGTCACCAAGCTCTCGGGCAAGCGGCCGACCGGGTATGTCGCGCCGTGGTGGGAGTTTTCGAACGTCACCAACGAGCTGCTACTGGAGCGCGGCATCAAGTACGACCACTCGCTGATGCACAACGACTTCACGCCCTATTATGTCCGTGTCGGCGACAAGTGGACCAAGATCGACTACTCCAAGAAGCCGTCCGACTGGATGGTGCCGCTGCAGCGCGGCAAGGAAACCGATCTGATCGAAATCCCGGCCTCCTGGTACCTCGACGACCTGCCGCCGATGATGTTCATCAAGAAGTCGCCGAACAGCCACGGCTTCGTCAATCCGCATGACATCGAACAGATCTGGCGCGACCAGTTCGACTGGGTCTATCGCGAGATGGACTATGCGGTGTTTCCGATTACCATCCATCCTGACGTTGCCGGGCGCCCACAGGTGCTGATGATGCTCGAGCGGCTCTATGCGCACATGATCAAGCATCCCGGCGTGAAGTTCGTGACCATGAACGAAATCGCCGACGATTTCGCCAAGCGCTTCCCGCGCAAGAAGTGATCCACCGACAGGGGTGGCTTGACCGCCCCTGTCCATCAGACAGGCTGGATGAAGCGATGTGCTCTCTCTGCGGCGTCCTTGGAGGCAACGAACACTGGGCCGATGCCGTGGCGCGGCCAGGCGTCTATACCCGCAATGTCGAGCGCATCGATCGACGGCGCGAACGCGCCAATCGCGTGCGGATCGCCAATGCGATGCTGGCACGTTTCGGCCTGACCATATCGGATTGGCAGGGTGCATCCTTCGTGCTTTCCACCCGCACCGGCAAAAGCGAGATCATCGAGGATCTCGGCCATCTCTGGCCGGCCGCCGAACGGCTCTGCGGCCGCCCTTGCGATCCGCTCGACCCGACGCTGATTGTCGCCGCGGAGGTTGCGATCGATGACTGAACCACAGGTCCCGCTGCTGACCCCGATCAACCTGCTCACGGGCTTCCTCGGCTCCGGCAAGACGACGCTGCTTGCACGTCTGCTCGCCGATCCGGCCCTTTCGGACGCCGCCGTTCTCATCAACGAATTCGGAGAGGTCGGCCTCGACCATCACCTGGTCGAGCGCATCGACGACACCATGGTGCTCTTACAATCGGGCTGTCTCTGCTGCACGGTGCGCGGCGAGCTGGCCGATGCGATCAAGGACCTGCATTCGAAGCGGGAGCGCGGGCTGGTCCCGCCTTTCCGTCGCATCGTCGTTGAAAGCACCGGGCTTGCCGATCCATTCCCGGTGCTGTCGACGATCAAATCCGACTCGGTTCTGCGCCACCATTTTCGCCCCGGTAACGTGATCACCACCGTCGATGCGGTCAACGGGCTTAGCCAGCTCGGCACCTATGTCGAATCCAACCGCCAGGCCGCGGTCGCGGATCGGCTGGTCATCACCAAAGTCGACCTGGCGCCAGCCGGCGACGTCGTCAGTCTTGTCGAGAAACTGCGCGGCATCAATCCGGACGCGCCGCTTCTGACGGCGACCGATCCGTCCTTCGATGTTGCCGACCTCGTTGACGAGAACCTCAGCCTGCGCGCAGCGGCGCTACAATCGTCAAGCGGCTTCTACTGCGAGGCACCGGTTCAGCTGACAACGGCGGAAGGTGCCGTTCATCAATCGGCGGTGACCTCCTTCGTGATGACGGTGGAGCGCGCCATCGACTGGACGGCCTTCGGTATCTGGCTAACGATGCTGTTGAACCGCCACGGCGAAAAGGTGCTGCGGGTGAAGGGCATTCTCAACATTGCCGGCGAGGAGCGCCCGGTCGCCATTCATGGCGTTCAGCACCTGGTGCATACGCCGGTGCACATGGAGCGGTGGCCAGACGAGGATCGCCGCTCGCGCATCGTCTTTATTGTTGACGGTCTGGACGTTGGCCTGCTGAAACGATCGTTCGAGGCATTCGCCCTCGACCGGTCGCCAGCCGAGGCCGCGGCCGTCCCGAAACGCAGTCTTCAGGAACGTCAGTCGTCTTCATGAGCAAACACCAGCCTGACCAAGCGACAACAGCGACACCAGCCCTTCATCTCGCAGGTCGTCCACGCCTGCGCGTGCTCGGCACGGCGATCTCGTTGCTGGAGGAGCTGCGGGTCCGCGCCGAGGCGGATCTCGGCATCGATGTCGTCTTCGACAACAACGACTTCCTGACGACCCAGCACAAAGCGGCGCAGGAGCCTGATAGTTACGACATCTACGACCAGTGTTTCCATAACCTCGATATCGTCTGGTACTGGCGGGCGATCCAGCCGATCGATATCGGCCGTATCACGCTCTGGAACGAGATCAACGATCTGACCAAGACCGGCCATATCGGCCCGAATGCCCGCCTGGGGCAGGGGGATGCGCCGGTCAAGAAGCTGTTCGTGCAGCCCAATCTCGAACTGGGCGACACGCCATCAAGCACGATCTCGATGCTGCCGACGACGCACAATTTCGACAGCTTTGCCTATCGGACAGATGTTGCGCCCAATACGGTGTCGATGAACAGCTGGGCGGCGCTGCTCGACGAGCGCTGGGCAGGGCGCGCGGCCCTCGTCGACGAGCCGGCGATCGGCATCTTCGATGCCGCCCTTGCCGCACAGGCGTCCGGGCTGATGTCGTTCGACAATATCGGCAGCATGACGGTCGACGAGATCGACCGGCTGATCGGGCTCTTGGAGGAGCGCAAGAAGAACGGTTATTTCCGCGCCTTCTGGCGCACGGCCGAAGATGCGGCGCGGTTGATGGTGCGCGGCGAGACCGATATCCAGAGCATGTGGTCCACGGGCATCAGCATTCTCAACGGCCAAGGCGTTCCGGTGGAACAGGCGGTGCCGGCGGAAGGTTATCGCGCCTGGCATGGCGGGCTGTGCCTGGCGCGTCATCTCTCGGGCCGCATGCGCGACGTCGCCTACGACTATCTTAACTGGTGGATTTCCGGCTGGCCGGGCTCGGTCGTCGCACGCCAAGGCTATTACATCTCGACGCCTGAGCGCTCGCGGCAATTCATGTCGGTGGCCGAGTGGGACTACTGGTATGGCGGCCTGCCTGCGGCATGCGACCTGCCGGGCCCGGACGGCACCATTCGCATCCGGGCGGGATCGGTCCGAAGCGGCGGTTCCTACTGGCAGCGCGCCAACTGCATCGCGGTCTGGAACACCACCATGGACGAACACAATTATCTGGTCCGCCGCTGGATGCAGTTGGTCGAGAGATAGAGGGAAACGCGATGACGCAGGATCTTGGCGGACGGTCGATCGCGCAGCTTTCCGCGCTGCTGCAATCCGGTGCGCTCGATCCGCGCGATCTGGCAGGCTGGACGCTCGACCGGATCCGCAACCACGACGACCAGACGATTTTCACCACTGTTTTGCCGGAGCGGGCGTTACACGAGGCTGGCGCCTCCGCCCGGCGCATTGCGGCAGGCCGTTCGCTGGGGCTTCTCGACGGAATTCCCGTCGCCTGGAAGGACCTATTTGCGATCGCCGGCGTTCCGACGACGGCGGGATCAGCCGTGCTGAAGGACGCGCTGGCGGCGCAAGAAGACGCGGCCGTGGTGACGGCGCTTGCCCATGCCGGCCTGGTCAGCATCGGCCGGGTCAACATGAGCGAGTTCGCCTTTTCCGGGCTCGGCATCAACCCGCATTACGGCACGCCGCGCAATCCGCGCGCACGCGACGTCGATCGGCTGCCGGGTGGCTCGTCGTCGGGCTCCGGCGTTGCGGTTGCGGCCGACCTTGTGCCCGTGTCGATCGGCACGGATACGGGCGGGTCGATCCGTATCCCCGCCGCCTTCAACGGTATCGTCGGCTATAAGGCGACCCGGGGCCGCTATTCCATGCGCGGCGTCTTTCCGCTGTCCAAGAGCCTCGATTCGCTTGGTCCCCTCTGCCGCACGGTGCAGGATGCCGTCTGGGTCGATGCCGCGATGCGCGGCCTGCCCGCGCCGGAAATCCGTCGCGGCAGTCTCGAGGGCCTGTCGATCGTAGTGCCGACAACGGTGGTCTTCGACGGCGTCGAAGACGGTGTCGTTTCCGCTTTCGAAGCAGCCCTCGACCGGCTGGAACGGGCCGGCGCCCGTATCCGCCGCCAACCGTTTCCGGCATTCGCACGTATTTTTGAGACAATGGCGCGGCACGGGCCTCTGGTCACGGCCGAGGCCTTCGCGCTGCATCGCGAGCGGTTGGAAGGCCCGCAGGCGGCATCGATGGACCAGCGCGTCGTGGCACGGGCACGGCTCGGGCAGGGGATCAGCCTTTCCGATTACATCGCCACGCTTGAGATACGCGAGGCGCTGATCGCCGACGTCGCGGCCAGCGTTGGGCCGAAAGAGCTTATCGCCTATCCTACGGTCGCCCACGTGGCGCCTCCCATGGCGCCGCTTCTCACTGACGATGCTTTGTTTGTCGAAACCAACGCCCGCACCCTGCGAAACACCTCGATTGGCAATTTTCTCGACTGGTGCGGCGTCTCGCTGCCCTGCGGTAGCGGGGAGGCCGGCATGCCGGTCGGCCTGCTCCTTTCCGCCCAGCCGCATCACGACGCGCATCTCTTGTCGATGGCGCTTGCGGCGGAAGCGGTCGTGCGCGCCGATTGAGGTGCTCATTGCCCTGCGAACACGCCCAGCGACAAGAGCAAGCGCACTTTGCGACTAGCCGGGGCGGGAAAGGCATAGTCTACTGCTTGACGACCTTCCGGAAACGCCGGTCGCAAAGGCCCTGAAGAGGCCGCGACGTCCACGGTGGCCGGTCAGGAAAAATAGGCCGCGATCGGCCGTCGCATCGGCAACACGGGAACAGCCGAAGCGAACGGACGGCGGACTGGATGGGAGCTTCGCATGGACGTGAGTTATTCCACGGCAGGCACGGTTGCGTTCGAGCGCAAGCGCTATTGGGACGAGGCGGTGTCGAGCACCTACTTCCCACTCGACCTGCGCTTCCAGAATTCGGCGGAGTTTTCCGGCGAGCTGAACGTCTGGGATCTCGGCGCGGTGTCGCTGTCGCGACTGGAATCCGACGGGCTTCTCTACCGACGACAGAAGCGGCATCTGCTGCATGAACGCGAAGAAAGCTACCTGATCACCGTGCCCGAGAAAGCGGAGATCAGTTTCGAGCAGAGCGGCAAGGCGGTGCGCTGCAAGCCGGGCGCCTTCCTCGTCGAGCGCAGCCATCTGCCCTATGAGTTCAGCTATGCCGCGAAGAACATGCTTTGGGTGCTGAAGGTGCCGATCGCCACGCTGCGCCCGCGTGTCGGCCTGCCCGAGCGCATCGCATCACTCAGCTTCGATTCGACCCGGGGCACCGGCGCCTTGTTCGTCGATATGATCCGGTTGATCGCGCCGCGGCTTGTCGAGATGGATGCCCCCGCCCGCGACATGACCGGCAAACATCTGGTCGATATTCTCGCAATGTCGCTCACCGCCGACGAGCGCATGCTGACGTCCGATGCCGGCTCGGTTCAGGTCGGCCACCTCCATCGCGTCGAGAGCTACATCCGTGCCAATCTTGCCCGGACCGATCTCGGGCCGCAGGCGATCGCCGATGCCTGCGGTATCTCGGTGCGCTACCTGCATCAGCTGATGAAGCGGCAAGGCACTTCCGTATGCCAATGGATCCGGGTCCAGCGGCTTCTGCGCTGCGACGAGATGCTGCGCGATCCGTGTTGCCGCAAGCTGGTTTCGGAAATCGCCTATGCGCTTGGCTTCAGCGACCATGCGCAGCTCAGCCGCCACTACAAGGCACATTTCGGCTACAGCCCGAGCGAAGCGCGCGAGCGCTATAGCCTGGGGAGCCCCAGCGGCTGAGCCGGGCAGCCGACAAACTCTAGGAAGACACAAGGTGATCGCACGCCCGAATGGGCGAAGGGCGAAGCCTTGCCCGATTTTCAACGGATGAAAGACAGGAGACGGATTTTGCAGAACCTTCGCGTTGCGGTCGATGTCGGTGGCACCTTTACCGATATCTGCATCATGGACGAGACCACGGGCCGGATCCGGGTCGAAAAGACGTCGTCCTCCGCCGATCCGATCGACGGGATCATGTCCGGCGTCGAGAAAGCCGGCATCGATCTGTCGAAAGTGGCGCTTTTCTCGCACGGTACCACCGTTGCCACCAACGCCCTGATCACGCGGCGCCTGCCGCGCACGGCGATGGTGTGCACCCGCGGCTTTCGCGACGTGATCGAGATCCGCCGCGCCAACAAGGAAGATCTCTGGGATACCTACAAGGATGTGGTGCCGCCCTATGTGCCGAGGCGCGACCGGCTGGTGGTCTCCGAGCGCGTCGACGCGCAAGGCGGGATCGTCGCCTCACTCGACGAGGAAGAGGCACGCGAGGTGGCGCGCATTCTCAAGCGCCGCAATGTCGCGGCAGTCGCCGTCTGCTTCATGAACGCCTTCATGAACGGTGCCAACGAGCGCCGGATGAAGGAAATCCTGATGGAGGTGATGCCCGGCGTGCCGGTATCGACCTCGTCCGAAGTCCTGCCCGAGATCTTCGAACATGAGCGTTTCTCGACGACTGTCGCCAATGCGGCGCTCAGCCCCGTCGTCGTCGATTACACGTCGCGGCTCGGCAAGCGGCTGCAGCAGGAAGGCTATGAGCGCGACCTTCTGCTGCTGCACACCGGCGGCGGGGTGATGACGCCGAAAAGCGTCGAGGACTTTGCTGCCCGTCTTGCCGGCTCCGGCATCGCCGCCGGCGCGATCGCCAGCAAGTACATTGCCGAACTCTGCGGCTTCCGGAACTCCATCGGCCTCGACATGGGCGGCACGTCGACCGATGTGTCGCTGGCCTATGACGGCCAGTCGCGCATCACCAAGGACTGGTTCATCGAGTTCGGATATCCGATCCGTTTCTCGTCGATCGAGGTTCTGACCATCGGCGCCGGCGGCGGGTCGCTTGCCTGGACCGACGAGGCCGGATCGTTGCGCAACGGGCCGCAGTCGGCCGGCGCCAATCCGGGCCCGGCCTGCTACGCCAAGGGCAACCGGCAGCCGACCAATACCGATGCCAATGTCGTGCTCGGCCGCCTCGGCACCAGTCTTGCCGGCGGTAAGATCACGCTCGACGCGAACCTTGCCCTTGAGGCGGTCCGCGAAGGGGTAGCCGAGCCGTTCGGGCTCGAGCCCCATGCGGCGGCCGATGCGATCATCCACGTCGCCAATGCCAACATGTCGGACGCTGTGCGGCTGATCTCAATCAGCCGCGGTTATGACCCGCGTGACTTCGCGCTCGTCGCCTTCGGTGGTGCCGGGGCGCTGCACGGCGCGGCGATTGCCCGCGAACTGTCGATCCCCGCCGTCATCGTTCCGCCGAACCCCGGCGTCACCTCGGCGCTCGGCTGCCTGCTTGTCGATATGCAGCACGATTTTTCCGAGAGCTATCTGAAGGCGGCCGCCGACGCCGACGCAACGGCGATCGAGGAGGCTTTCCTCCGTCTCGAACAGGAAGCATCGGAGCGGCTTGCCCATGAAGGCGTCGCGGCTAAGGACGTGGTGCTCCAGCGCAGCATCGATATGATGTATCTCGGGCAGTGGCGCTCTCTGGCCGTCTCTGCGCCGTCGCCTGTCGCCGACATCGCGCCGCTGGTCGAAGCCTTTCATCGCGAGCATCAGCGCGAATACAATTTCCGTCGCGACGAAACGCCCGTCAGCCTGTTCCGCATCAACTTGAAAGCCGTCGGCATGGTGCCAAAGGCGTCGCTGGCCCGGCACGAGCCGAGCGGGCTCACACCCGAGCCGAAAACGTGGCGGAGCGTCTGGTTTGCGGCCGACGCCGCGCTCGATACGCCCGTCTACGACCGCGAAACTCTGCCCGCAGGCTTCGTCTTCAAGGGACCCGCCATCGTCGAGCAGCTCGATTCCACCGTCGTCGTCCCGCCGGGAACGACCGCGGAGGTGGACACCTATCTCAACATCATCATCCGCATCGAAGGTGAAGCGAATGTCTGAACAGCAAAACCTTGACCCGGTGACCTTCGAGGTCCTGAAGAACTCCTTCATCACCAGCGTCGATCAGATGGCCGAGCAGATTTTGAGAACCTGCTATTCCTTCGTCATCTATAACAGAGACTTCTCCAGCGCCCTTCACGATGCCGAAGGCAATTCGGCAGCCCAGGGCAACCAGGACATCGCGGTCCATGTCGGCACGTTGCATTTCACCTGCAAGGATGTGATCCGCGCCTTTGACGGCGATATGCATCCGGGCGACGTCTACGCGATCAACGACCCCTATGCCGGCGGCACCCATTTCAACGACGTCCGGCTCATCCGACCGATTTTCGTCGACGGAAAGATCATCGCCTTCAGTCAGTCGAACGGACACTGGTCGGATCTCGGCGGCAGCGTACCCGGCTCCTTCGATGTCGCCGCCAAGGAGATGTTCAGGGAGGGTATGCGGATCACGCCGATCCGCTTGTTCGACAAGGGGCGCTTCTGCAAGGACGTCGCCCATCTGATTGCCTCCAACACCCGCGACCCGGCCTCGATCATCGGCGACATTCACGCCCAGGCGCAGGCGACCCAGGTCTGCGAGCGCGAGATCCTGCGGCTCGTCGGCAAATACGGTGAGGGCACGGTGAAGCAGGGGCTCGGCGCCGTGCAGGATTATGTCGAGCGCGCGATGCGCCAGCGCATTGCCGCGCTGCCCGACGGCGAATGGGAAACCCAGGACTTCATCGACCGCGACCCGGCCGGTAACGAGGGCATGATCCCGATCAAGGTCAAACTGACGATCAAGGGCGACCGGGCGATCTACGACTTCACCGGCAGCCACCCGACCATTGGCTCGATCTACAATTCGGCATTTGGCGCGACCTTCTCGGCGGTCGCGGCAGGCATGAAGACATTCTTCCCCGACCTGCCGCTCAACAGCGGCTTCTACCGGGTGTTCGAAATCATCGCGCCGGAAGGCTCGATCGTCGATGCCAAGTGGCCGGTGGCCGTCACCGGCTTCCTCATGCCGTTCGAGAAGATCATGAACGCGATCTACGAGATCTGGTCGAAGATCATCCCGGAGCGCGCCATCGCCTGCGCCTTCAATCTTGAATATCTTTTGACCGGTGGGCGCGACGCGCGGGCAGCGGAGAAACCGATCTTCATGTTCTATGACTGGCTGCCCGGCGGTTGGGGCGGGCGCAACGGCATGGATGGCTGCAACGTGACGACGGCCTGCTTCGGAACGGGACTGATGGCCCAGCCGGTTGAGGGGCAGGAGCGGGCAAATCCGATCCTGACAACCGAATTCGAGGTGCTGACCGATTCGGCCGGTCCTGGGAAATGGCGTGGCGGCGCCGGCGTGCTCAAGACCTCCCGCATGCTCGAAGCCGAAAACACGGTCATTTCCTACATCTGCGACCGCGAGCGCGCCATTGTCTGGGGCATCGAAGGGGGGTTGCCGTCGATGCCGCACGGATTGACGCTGACGCGGGAAAAGACGGGAGAAAAGGAATGGCTCGGCGCCACCTTTTCGGATGTCGCAATCGAGGCTGGCGATATCTTCTCGCGCCCGACAGCCGGCGGCGGCGGCTTTGGCGATCCGCTCGAGCGCGATCCGCAACGCGTCCTTGCCGATGTGATCGACGATTACGTCTCGGTCGAGCGAGCGGCGAAGGACTATGGCGTCGTCATCGAGCCCGTCGATCCGGAAATCTGCGCTTACGAGATCGATACCGCCGCGACGGCGGAACTGCGGCGACAGATCCGGGCTGACCGCCTGGGCTGGCTGGACGAGGATCCCGCCGAGGTCTCGGCGAAATTCAAGGCCGGAGAGATCAATGCGCTCGACGCCGTGCGCCGCTATGCCGTGATCCTCAACTGGGACACGGGCGACCTGCTGCCTGTCTCAACCGACCAATTCCGCGACATGTATCGCAAACGGTCGGCGGACGCCTGGCAGTAAGGACGCAAACGCTTGGTTGGTGGGCGGCTCGCCCACCCGAACACGGGGGGACGTTATGGCAGGTGTTACGATCGTTGCCGCGGGCGAGGACGACAGATCCGCATGGAACGAACTTCATGCGGGATTTGCCGCCTTCTACCGGGTTGAGCAGACCGACGAGATGCGGGATCGGGTCTGGGGCTGGATCCGCGACGGCCAGCTCGAATGCCGACTGGCGCTCGATAGCTCTGGCCGCCCGATCGGGTTGACCCATTTCCGGGAATACATAAGGCCGCTGATGGCGGCACGCGGCGGTTTTCTCGACGATCTGTTTGTTGCGCCCGAGGCTCGCGGGAACGGGGCAGCACCGGCCCTGATCCGCGCTGTTGCCGACATCGGGCGCGAACGCGGCTGGTCCGTCATCCGCTGGATCACGCGCGACAACAACTACAGGGCTCGCGGCCTTTACGACCAGCTGGCCACCAGAACGGATTGGCTGACCTATGATATTGCCTTGTGATCACGCAACAGAGTGATCACGCATCAGAACGGGAGACGCCGATGACCGCACAGCCGAATTCCACCGAAGCGCGGGACATGGCCTACCATCTCCATTCCTACACCAACCCGCGGCGGTTGGAGCGGGAGGGGCCGCTGATCATCGACCGGGGCGAGGGCATCCATGTCTTTGACAACAGCGGCAAGCGCTATATCGAGGGCATGGCGGGGCTTTGGAGCGTGGCGGTCGGCTTCGGCGAGAAACGGCTGGTCGAGGCGGCGCGCAGCCAGATGGAGAGGCTGCCCTACTATCATACCTTTTCGCAGAAATCGCACGGACCGGTTGTTGACCTGGCGGAGAAGCTGGTCAGCATGGCGCCGGTGCCGATGTCCAAGGTCTATTTCGCCAACTCCGGATCCGAGGCGAACGACACCGCAATCAAGCTTGTCTGGTACCGTTCCAATGCGCTCGGAAAGCCGGAGAAGAAAAAGATCATTTCGCGCATCAAGGGCTATCACGGCGTGACGGCGCTGAGCGCCAGCCTGACTGGCTTGCCCAACAACCATCGCTCCTTCGATCTGCCGTTTGCCAACATCCTGCACACGACCTGCCCGCACTACCGCACCGGTGCGGAACCGGGGCAGGACGAGCTTGCGTTTTCGCGCTGCTGTGCCGAAGAGCTGGAGGCGCTCATCCTCGAGGAGGGACCGGAGACGATTGCCGCTTTCATCGGCGAGCCGGTCATGGGCGCCGGCGGCGTCATCGTTCCGCCGGAGGGCTATTGGGCGGAGATCCAGGATGTGCTGCGCAAATACGACATCCTGCTGATAGCCGACGAAGTGATCTGCGGATTCGGGCGCACCGGCAACATGTTCGGATCGCAGACCTTCGGTATGCGGCCGGATATCATGACGCTCTCCAAGCAGCTGTCCTCGTCCTATCAGCCGATCGCAGCCCTCATGATCAACGACAACGTCTATGAGCCGATCGCCACTGAGGCGGACCGGATTGGAGCGCTTGGCCATGGGTTCACCGCCAGCGGACATCCGGTCGCCGCTGCCGTGTCGCTCGAAAACCTTGAGATCATCGAAGAGAAGGATCTGGTCGGCAACGTTCGCCGTCTTGCGCCGCATTTCCTTGGCCGGCTCAATGCGCTCGAACGTCACCCGCGTGCGGTCGAAGCGCGCGGTGTCGGCCTCATCGGCGCGCTCGAACTCGAGCCGGCCGACGGCGCTGCCGCCGGAACAACGGGGGCGAGGGTGAGTGCCATGCTGCAGAGGAACGGCCTGATCTGCCGCAATATCGGTGACTCGATCGCCTTTTGCCCTCCGATGATCATCACCTCGGCCGAGATCGACGAGATGTTTGATATCGTCGAGGCTAGCCTTGTCGAGCTTGGTCGATTGATGCCTGCATGATTGTCTGGACATCAGGCCCGCATCACGGCTCCGACAAGCCGGGCCGCAGACGCCTTCGCGATGATAACGGAAGATCTCCGCGACGAGACAGTTGAAAGCTGAAGGGCGCGCGCCTCCCCTCGGTTGCATCTCCATCCTTCGTCGTAGCGAAAAGACGCAGATTGACACGCCTTCGATCCTGGACATATCATTAAGTCAAATTATTTGACTTATTAATGCGTTCATTGAGCCTGGAGGGGGAATGGTCGCAATTGCCGATCTCGGTTGTGCCGTCGTCAATGGCAGTGCATCGTCATTTGCCTCGCACTCCGGCCGCAGCTGATCCTCATGGTCGAGCCGACGACGGCGCTCGATATGGTGGTGCAGCGCGAGATCCTCAAGCAGGTAGTCAACATTCAGAGCCTCCACGGCTTCTCGGCGGATGTCCAGCAGAGCAGCCGCTCGCACACGACTCGCAAGCTCTGGGGCGCTTCTGCCGCTCCCGGTTCCCGCAAGAGAGTGGGAGAATGAACGTCTTACCCATCGTCTCACCTGAGCCAACGCCAGCGCACACTTGGCGCCGCCTAATTCGCACCTCACAGGTTCTCAATGGATTATCTCGTCAATCTATCTCTGCTTCGCTCAAAGCCCGAACTCGACCGGCGGATGGAGGCGGCCGGGGTGACGATCAGGCGCGCCCTGGCGCCCGAGTTCGAATTGGTGACCGCGTGGGTGCAGCAAAAATTCGGTTCTGGCTGGGCTGGCGAGACCGCCGTCGCGTTCGCCCGCCAGCCGCCAACCTGCCTTCTGGCCACGCGCGATGGACAGCTCATCGGCTTTGCCTGCCACGAGTCGATCGCGCGCGGCTTCTTCGGCCCGACCGGCGTCGACGAAGCGGCACGCGGCGAAGGCATAGGGCACGCATTGCTGCTTGCCTCTTTGCTCGATTTGAAGACGATGGGCTACGCCTATGCCATCATCGGCGACGTCGGTCCGTCGGAGTTCTACGAGAAGACCGTCGGCGCCATGCCGATCCCCAATTCCGCGCCGGGCATTTATGCCGGCATGCTGAAAATCGACGACTAACCCTGCTGGAGATGATGATGACGATCGCCACCAAACCGGAATTTCGGCTGGAAACACTCTGGACGCCGGCAAAGACGGATACCCAAGCGGTTTATTCACTGACACTGACGAACGCCTCCGATCGTCCGCTTAAGGATTTTCGGCTCTGCGTTTCGGGACCCGCCCGCATCGACCCCGCGGCTGTCGTCGAGGGCGGGACATTGTTGAGCCGGCTTTCCAACCATTCCGAGTTTGCGCCGCCGGCTGACCTGGTGCTTCAGCCGGGAAGTGTGTGGACCGTAAAGGCGCATGGAATGAGCTTCGAGCCGCAGCACTGGACCGACGGCGCCAACTCCGCCTATCTCGTTCTTGCCGACGGCAGCACGGCGCCGATCTCCGTCGTGCCGTCGCGCGCCCACGGCGACAATGCCGAGCTGAAACGAGGCGCGGTCATCTATCCCGTGCCGAAGGTCGCACCGGTTGCCGTCTCCGTCGTGCCCTGGCCGCAGGAGGTGTCCGTCTCCGGCCGCCTGACGCCGCCGCTCGGGCTCGACCTTTTTCCGGACGGGGCGGAAGCCGAGGCCGCAGCGCGGGCATTTGCCGAGCTGACCGGCAGCCTGTTTCCGGTCGAAGGCCTTGTCAGGCCGGTGGCGGAAGGCGGCCTTCCGGCAACGCTTTCGCTCTCGGGCGATCTCGCGGAGGAGGGCTATGTCATCCGCTTCTCGCCAGCGGGCGTCGCGGTGACCGGCGGCACGCGCACCGGTCTTCTCTATGGCCTGATCACGCTCGGACAGATCCTGCGCGGCGCGAGGCTTCATCCCGGCACGTTCCTGTTTCCGGCAGGTGGCGAGATCAGGGACGAGCCGGCGCTCGCCTGGCGCGGCACGCATCTCGACGTTGCCCGCCAGTTCTACAGCACCGCCGAAGTCTCGCGGTTCCTGCGGCTGATGGCCTGGAACAAGCTCAATCGCTTCCATTGGCATCTCTCCGACGACGAGGCCTGGCGGATCGAGATCGACGCCTATCCAGCGCTGACCGATGTCGGCGCCTGGCGCGGCCATGGCCGCAATATCCCGCCGCTGCTCGGCTCCGGCCCGCAGGTGACGGGCGGCTACTACACCAAGGCTGCCGTTCGCGAGATCGTCGCATTGGCGGCGACTTTGGGTATCGAGGTGATGCCGGAGATCGATGTTCCCGGCCATTCCTTCGCGATGCTGCAGGCCATTCCCGAGCTGCGCGATCCAAATGAGGCCGGCAGCTATTATTCCGTGCAGGGTTTTCCGGACAATTGCCTCAACCCGGCCCGCGAAGAAACCTATCGCGTGCTTGAAGTCGTCTTGGACGAACTGATCGAACTCTTCCCGTCGAAGATTATCCATGTGGGTGCCGACGAGGTGCCGCTCGGCGCTTGGTCGGGTTCGCCCGAGGCGCTCGAACGCTTGCGTGCCGTGGCCGGCGACGAGATGGCGACAACCCACGCCCAGCGGCTGAATGTCGTCACCAATACCCATGGGGCAGACGAGATCGACGGGTCGGGCGCAGCCGTGCTGCAGGCCGAGTTCCTTGCCCGCGTCCAGAGCTTCCTCGCAAGTCGCGGCTGCGTCACCGGCGGCTGGCAGGAGGCCGCCCATGGCAACGTCATCGACAAGGAAAAATCGCTGCTGTTCGGCTGGCGAACGGTCGAGGCCAATGCCGAGCTTGCCGGCGAAGGCTACGACATCGTCGTTTGCCCGGGGCAGGTCTATTATCTCGACATGGCCAACAGCCCGGCCTGGTCGGAGCCCGGCGGCAGCTGGGCCGGGTGGTCGGATCCGGAAAAACTCTACCTGTTCGACCCGATCGAGGGATGGACCGAGGCCCAAAAGAAACATCTGCGCGGATTGCAATGCTGCATCTGGTCCGAGCCGATGACCGATCGCGGTGTGTTCGACCGTCTGGTGTTCCCGCGGCTGTCGGCGCTGGCCGAAACCGGCTGGACGCGCCCGGAGCGCAAGAATTTCAAACGCTTCGAGGCGCTGGTCGGGCTGATGCCGGTTCTCTACGGCTTCTACTCCGAGCAATAATCCTTGCTGTTGAACGAGGCATCAAAGCGATGCGATGCCTCGTTTCCCGTGCGTTTTTGAGGGGGCAGACGCCGCGAATCAACGTTTGCGGCGCGGCCGTTACCCGTGACATAAGGGCGCCGCAACGTTTCGGGCCCCTAAAATATGATTCGTATCGAGAATATCAGCAAACAGCTCAGCCACCGGATACTCTTCATCGAGGCATCCGCAGCTCTTAACAAGGGCGAGAAGGTCGGTCTCGTCGGCCCCAACGGTGCGGGCAAGACATCGCTCTTCCGGATGATCACCGGCGAAGAGATGCCGGACGAAGGCCAGGTCGCCGTCGATAAGGGCGTGACGATCGGTTACTTCAACCAGGATGTCGGTGAAATGTCCGGCGGCAGCGCCGTTGCCGAGGTGATGAACGGTGCCGGCCCGGTGAGCACCGTTGCCGCCGAACTGCACGAGCTTGAAGCGGCCATGGTCGATCCTGATCGTCTCGATGAGATGGACGCGATCATCGAGCGCTACGGCGAGGTGCAGGCGCGCTACGAGGAACTGGACGGCTATGCGCTGGAAGGCCGCGCCCGGGAAGTGCTGGCGGGCTTGAGCTTCTCGCAGGAGATGATGGACGGTGATGTCGGCGCGCTTTCGGGCGGCTGGAAGATGCGCGTCGCGCTCGCTCGCATTCTGCTGATGCGGCCTGACGTGATGCTGCTCGACGAACCGAGCAACCATCTGGATCTCGAAAGCCTGATCTGGCTTGAAGCATTCCTGAAAGGCTACGAAGGCGCGCTGCTGATGACCTCGCACGATCGCGAGTTCATGAACCGGATCATCACCAAGGTGATCGAGATCGACGGCGGCTCGCTCAACAGCTATTCCGGCGACTATGCCTTCTATGAGCAGCAGCGGGCGCAGAACGAAAAGCACCAGTTGGCGCAGTTCGAGCGCCAGCAGGCGATGCTCGCCAAGGAAATCAAGTTCATCGAGCGCTTCAAGGCGCGTGCCTCGCACGCAGCCCAGGTACAGAGCCGGGTCAAGAAGCTCGAAAAGATCGACCGGGTGGAGCCGCCCAAGCGCCGCCAGACCGTGTCGTTCGAGTTCCGGCCGGCGCCGCGGTCGGGCGAAGACGTGGTCAACCTCAAGAACGTGCACAAGAAATATGGCGAGCGCAGCATCTATGAGGGTCTGGATTTCATGGTGCGCCGCCGCGAGCGCTGGTGCATCATGGGCATCAACGGAGCCGGCAAATCGACGCTGTTGAAACTGGTGACGGGCTCGACCGATCCGGACGAGGGCAGTGTCGCGCTCGGCGCCAGCGTTAAGATGGGCTACTTCGCCCAGCACGCCATGGACCTGCTTGATGGCGAGCGCACGGTGTTCCAGTCGCTCGAAGACGCGTTCCCACAGGCCGGCCAAGGTCCGCTCAGGGCGCTCGCCGGCTGCTTCGGCTTTTCTGGCGACGACGTCGAGAAGCGCTGCCGGGTGCTTTCCGGCGGTGAGAAGGCGCGGCTGGTGATGGCAATGATGCTGTTCGATCCGCCGAACCTGCTGGTGCTCGACGAGCCCACCAACCACCTCGATCTCGACACCAAGGAAATGCTGATCAAGGCGCTGGCGCAGTACGAGGGCACGATGCTGTTCGTCTCGCACGACCGCCATTTCCTGGCGGCGCTGTCCAACCGCGTGCTGGAGCTGACGCCCGACGGCGTGCATCAATATGGCGGCGGCTATACCGAATATGTCGCCCGCACCGGCCAGGAAGCGCCGGGCCTGCGCAGTTAACATCGATCGGTCGCGGCCAAGCCGTGACAACTGTCCAAAACGATAAGGGCCGAAGCGCGTCACGTGCTCCGGCCCTTATCGTTTTCCGTACCTTATCCGAAACCGTTGCGTCGGCTCGGATGACCGACGTCAGGCGCGCTCTTCCCAGACCTTTGCCAGTTCCACCAGTGTCTTGACCGCCCGTTCCATGTCCTGCCGGCTCACCCATTCGAGCGGCGAGTGGAAGGCATGGCCGCCGGCGAAGATGTTGGGGCGGGGCAGGCCCATGAACGACAGACGTGACCCGTCGGTGCCGCCGCGGATGCTGCCGCGCACCGGTGTCATGCCGGCGCGGCGCACCGCCTCGAGCGCATTTTCGGCGATCTCGGGGTTGCGGGCGAGAATGGCCTTCATGTTGCGGTACTGCTGCTTGACCTCGAAGGTATAGGAGGAACCTGGATAGGCGGCGATCACGTCCTTGACGATGCTCTCGATCAGCGCTTCCTTGGTCCCAAGGCCCTCGTCCTCGAAATCGCGGACGATCAGGCTGAGGCTGGCCTTTTCCATCGTGCCGGTGACGCCGGTCGGGTGAATGAACCCCTCGCGCTTCTCGGTGCTTTCAGGCGCGATCTCCTTCGGCAGGCGGTCGATGATGGCGCCTGCAATCTTGATGGCGTTCTCCATCTTGCCCTTGGCAAAGCCAGGATGGATGGCAACGCCCGAGATGGTGATCTCGACGCCGTCGGCGGAAAAGGTCTCGTCTTCGATATGGCCGGCGGTCTCGCCGTCGATGGTATAGCCGAACTGGGCGCCAAGCTTTTTCAGATCGACCTTGTCGGCTCCACGGCCGACTTCTTCGTCAGGCGTGAAGAGGATGCGGATGGTGCCGTGCTTGACATCGGGATTGTCGATCAGGAACTGCGCTGCCGACATGATCTCGGCAACGCCGGCCTTGTCGTCGGCACCCAGAAGCGTCGTCCCGTCGGTGGTGATGATGTCGTTGCCGATCTGGTCGAGCAGAACCGGGTGCTCGCTGACGCGGATGACCTGCTGCGGGTCGCCGGTCAGCCTGATGTCGCCGCCCTGGTAATTCTTCACGATCTGCGGCTTGACGTTGGTGCCGGTGAAATCCGGCGCCGTGTCCATGTGCGAGCAGAAGCAGATGACCGGGACCGGCTTGTCGACGTTCGACGGAATGGTGGCGTAGATATAGCCGTATTCGTCGAGATGCGCGTCCGACACGCCCATCGCCAGCAGTTCTTCGACCAGAAGCCGGCCAAGGTTCTTCTGTTTCTCGGTGGTGGGCGTGGTCTTCGATTTGGCGTCCGATTGGGTGTCGATAACGACGTAGCGAAGGAATCGATCGATAACAGTGTCGGTCATGGGCAAAGCGTCCAATATATCTGCGTCAACGATAGCCCCGCTATAGCGCATCACTGACGCCGCCGTGAATGGGCTTTTCGCCACGCCGACGGGTTTTGTCGACGCGGCGGAGGCGACCGGTGATTTGCGACGTGCGTTACGACGATTTCGCCGTCGAACACTCAAGCGTCTCTTCCGTCCTCGGGCGCAGGCCGAAGACGAGCAGGCTTGCGGCTGCCGATAGCCAGACGCCGATGGCGCCGTAGAGCATGACCCAGCCGAAGCCCTCGCGCAGCGCCGTATGGATGACGGTTTCCGACAGGCCGTAGTCGGAGTTCAACATGCCGCCTGCCGAGATCTTCTCGGCGAGCATGCGCAGGTCGGCGCCGGCCGTCTGTCCGAAAAGCGAGCTTTGCAGCGAAGACAGCACCCCTTCGACCAGGATGAGGCCCATGAGCGCGATGTTGATCGCCAGCGAAATCATCCGCGCGCTGGTGTCGATGCCCGAGGCCATGCCGGCGCGCTCGGAGGCGACCGCGCCGGTTGCGGCATTGGTGACCGTGGTATTGGTGAAGCCAAGGCCGATGCCCGCCACCACGCATCCAGGCAGCATCGTCAGCCAACTGGCGTTGGCGACGCTGCTGCCGAGCTTCATCATGAAAAAGCCGAGACCGATCGTGAACAGCCCGGCCGGAATGACGATCCCCGGGCGAAGGCGAAGCATCAGGCGCTCGGCAAAGGGCGGGACGACGAGCGGGGGAAGGGTATAGGCCAGAAGTGCGATGCTCGCGGTGACGCCGTCATAGCCAAGGCCTGCCTGAAACCAGATCGGCAGATAAATCATGAACGGCCAGAAGCTGATGTTCATGCCCATCGAACCGAACAGGGCGCCGGAGAAGCTGCGGATGCGGAACACCGAAAAATCGAACATCGGCCGGGCGCTGACTTTTTCGGCGATGACAAAGCTGGCCAGGCTGACGATGGCGATGCCGAGGATCGACAATGCGGTCGGGCTGGCAAAGCCGAGTTCTGGCCCTTGCGTGATGAAATAAGCGATGCAGAAGACGGCGACAGACAGTGTCATGATGCCGGCGATGTCGAGGCTCTCGGCATTGGGATCGCGCGATTCCTGAACGCCGGCAAGCGCAAGCACCACTGTCACGCCCGAAAGCACGACATGGACGAGGAACACCCACTCCCAGCTCAAGAGCGCCACGGTCGCGCCGCCGACGATCGGGCCGAAGCCGAGCCCGATCCCGAAGATGATGCCCCACCAACTGAACGCGATCCCGCGCTGACGGCCGGACTGGAACTGGTGCGAAAGGACGGCAATCTGGCAGATGAGCATCACGCCGCCGGCCATGCCCTGGATGAAGCGGGCGACGATCAAAACCGAGGTGTTGTCGGTCAGCCCGCAGATCAGCGAGGCGATGCCGAAGGCGATGATGCCGGCGACGAAGACGCGCTTGCGGCCGTAGCGATCGGCCAAAGTGCCTGCCGCCATCAGGACCGCCGTGACCGCGATAGTATAGGCGTTCATGATCCATTGCAGCTGTTTGAAATCTGCGCCGAGCACCTGCTCCAGCGTCGGCAGGATCGCCGGAATGCTCGAAATCTCCAGGCCGAACATCAGCGAGGAGAGGCAGACGGCTGCCAGCGCCAGCGCACTGCGGCGGGTTATGGGTTCGTTCATGCTCATGGTCTTTCGATGCTGCGGCGGGTCTCGTGGAGAACCGGCATGCCTTTCCACACGTTCCGCCCGAATTGATAACGCTCGAGTCGGGGCACAATAGTCGGGCCTTGATCACAACTGAATTGTATGGATAGCTATTTCAGAGATAACAAAATCGGATGATTGTAATGACGACGCTGGATGTGGATGCGGTGCAGGCATTTGTCGCGATTGCCGATTTTCAAAGTTTTACCCGTGCGGCGGAATTCCTCGGCAGCACGCAGGGCGCGATCAGCGTCAAATTGAAACGGCTCGAAGACCGGCTCGGGGTCAGGCTGCTCGAGCGGACGCCGAGGCAGGTTCGGCTTTCAGCACAGGGTGCCGTGTTCATTGAAGGTGCGCGCGAATTCCTCGCCGCCCATGAGCGGGCACTGGCCGGGCTATCGTCCACGCGCCGCCGCTTCGGCCTCGGTATCGCTGCCCATGTCGCCGGGCCGGAAGTCCCGACCTTGCTGGCGCGTCTTTACGCCCATGACCCGGGACTGTGCATCGAAGTGCGGCTCGAAACGTCGCGAAACCTGCTCGGCGCCTTCGACCGCGGAGAGCTCGATGCCGTCATCATCCGGCGCGACGAGGACCGGCGCGACGGCGAGACGCTCGGGCCGGAACATTTCGGCTGGTTCGCGTCACCCGGTTTTAAGCGCGCGCCCGGTGAACCGCTTCGCCTGGCGGCGCTTGCGCCTTTGTGTGGGGTACGCGATATCGCGACGCGCGCGCTCGACGCGGCCGGGGTTCCCTGGGTGGAGGTGTTCGTCGGCGTGTCGACCGCCGTCAACGCGGCTGTTTCGGCGGGGCTCGCCGTTGGCCCCTTCTCCTGTCGTCTTGCGCCCTCCGACACGATCGAAGTCAGCAAGCAGTTCGGCCTGCCGCCGCTTCCGTCCTCGGAGATCGTGCTGCATTCGACCTTGACCGATGCGAGATCCCGCAAGGCCCTGCAAACCCTTGCCGCCGCCTTCAGGGAGCGGCATGCGGCGTCGATCGAAACCGACACGTCGGCGCAAAAGATCTGGCCAAAGATTGAGTTGTCGGCGTCCTGAGTGCCGAGGGCGGTGACACATGGATGTCCTACCCGCCGCCAGCGTTTGGGCTGTAGAGCATCCCAGATCGAACTCGATCTGGGAGAAGCCAAAGGGAAAGTTTAACGGATGGCAACTACGCGCCGTTGTTCCAAACCGATCCTGCGCACCGGCGCCGTGGGGGCCTTGACCCAGCCCTGCCCGGTCGGCGGCTTTCTGTCGGGTTTGCTGGCGCTCGGTCCCTTCAGCCAACGGATGATGGCCTCGAAACCGTGCTTGGCGAGGCGTTTCGTGATCCGCAGACTGTCGTCGTCGAGATCGCAGGCGAGGCCAATTTCCTTCCAATCAAGCTTGTTGCCGGTCTGAGGCGGCATTGCCCGCCGGGTGACGAAGTCCAGCATGTAGTGGCGGAGGTTGTCGTAGTCGTGCTTGGGAAGGGCGCGGGCGAGTCGGAGCTCACAAAACGATTCAATCTTCTGATGGAAATTGTGAACCGGGGCAGTCAATGGGGGCATGTCACTTGCAACTCATACGTGGTTAACCGGCGAGACGCCGGGGTACGGGCAGCTAAGTGAATCGCGTTAATGAAGCGTTTCCCTAGCCGGGTGCTGATCGACGTGCGGCGCCGAGCAGCCTGTAAAAAACGGCGGAGACCCAATCACCTCGTGATGATTGGGTCTCGCTTCTGCCTCAGTAGGCCGTCCGATGTAACGACTTACTGGAGATGGTTGGCTCTGCCCACTCAGGAGAACGTCAACGCGCGGTCGCCGTCCGCATCCCTGATGCGGGTGGGAAGCCCGATCCGGTTGAGGATGTCGAGGAACGGGCGCGGCGGCAGTTCCTCGACGTTGACCATCTGCTTCACATCCCATTCGCCCGACGCGATCAGCATGGCGGCCGCGACCGGCGGTACGCCGGCGGTGTAGGAGATGCCCTGCGATCCGACTTCGTCGAAGGCTTGCCTGTGGTCGGCCACGTTGTAGATGAAGACTTCGCGTTCCTGGCCGTTCTTCATGCCCTTTACGAAATCGCCGATGCAGGTCTTGCCCTGATAGTTCGGCGCAAGCGACGACGGATCCGGCAGGACCGCCTTGACCACCTTCAACGGCACGACCTCGAGTCCCTCGGCCGTCTTTACTGGCTGTTCCGACAACAGGCCAAGGTTCTTCAGCACGGTGAAGACGTTGATGTAGTGATCGCCGAAACCCATCCAGAAGCGGACGTCGGCGCCGTCCATGTGCTTCGCCAGCGAATGAACCTCGTCGTGGCCGGTCATATAGGCCTTGCACTTGCCGACCACCGGCAGGTCGTATTCCTTGCCGACTTCGAACATCGAGTTGGTCTGCCACTGGCCGTTCTGCCAGGAGTAGACGACGCCGGTGAATTCGCGGAAATTGATCTCCGGGTCGAAGTTGGTGGCGAAATACTTGCCGTGGCTGCCGGCATTGATATCGACGATGTCGACGGCGGTGACCCTGTCGAAATACTCATCCTTGGCGAGACGCGCATAGGCGTTGACCACACCCGGATCGAAGCCGACGCCGAGGATGGCGGTGATGCCCTTTTCCTTGCATTCTTCCGCACGCTTCCATTCGTAGTTTCCGTACCACGGCGGCGTTTCGCAGATTTTTTTCGGGTCTTCGTGGATCGCGGTGTCCATGTAGGCTGCGCCCGTATCCATGCAGGCGCGCAGGACCGACATGTTGACGAAGGCGGAACCGACATTGATGACGATGCCGGCCTCGGTCTTTTCGATCAGCGCCTTCGTTGCCTCGACATCCATGGCGTCGAGCGCATGGGCTTCGAGCGTCACGTCGGTTTTCAGGCTCTTCTTCTCGCGGATTGAGTCGACGATCGCGCGGCACTTTTCGACCGTTCTGGATGCGATATGGATGTCTCCCAGTACATCGCAGTTCTGTGCGCACTTGTGCGCCACGACCTGAGCCACGCCACCGGCGCCGATGATGAGAACGTTCTTTTTCATTTCGGGGGATTTCTCCTTTTCCCTTGGGGGTATGAAGAGCCTAGAGCGCCGTGCGTTCAAAGAACGCACTAAGGACGCTCTAGGCCTTTGATTCTAGAGCCGCCTTAAGTGACTCCACTTGAAGGCAGGATGCTCTAGGAGAGGCTCTGTTCGTAGTCGGCGAAGGTGAATTCGCGGACAAGCCTGACGCTGCCGTCAAGATCTCGGATGGCGATCGAAGGCATGCCGACGCCGTTGAACCAGTTCTTCTTGACCATGGTGTAGCCGGCTGCATCCTGGAACGAGACGCGGTCGCCGACCTTCAGCCGCTCTGGAAAGCGGAACTCGCCGAAGATATCGCCGGCCAGGCAGGATTTGCCGCAGATCATGGTGCTGTGCGGCCCTGCATTCGGCTCGACCTTCGCGCTTTCGCGGTAGATCAGGAGGTCGAGCATGTGCGCCTCGATCGAGCTGTCGACGATGGCCAGATCCTTGCCGTTGTTGAGCGTGTCGAGGACGGTGGTCTCGAGCGTCGTGCTTCTGGTGATCGAGGCTTCGCCGGGCTCGAGATAGACTTGAACGCGATGGCGGCCCGAAAAGGCTTTCAGACGCTCGCAGAACGCATCGACCGGATAGTCGTCGCCGGTAAAGTGAATACCGCCGCCGAGGCTGATCCAGTCGGCGCGGGAAAGCAGCGCGCCGAACTTTTCCTCGATCTCGGACAGCATCCGGTCGAACAGGCCAAAATCCTTGTTCTCGCAATTGTTGTGGATCATGAAGCCGCTGATGCGGTCCATGACCGCCTCGACCTTGGTCGCGTCCCATTCGCCGAGACGGCTGAAGGGGCGGGCGGGATCGGCGAGGTCGAAACTGGACGAGCTCATGCCCGGGTTGAGGCGCAGGCCGCGGGCAATGCCGGATGCCTTGTCAGTGAAGCGGTCGAGCTGGCCGATCGAGTTGAAGATGATCTTGTCCGCATGGCCGATCACATCGTCGATTTCGTTGTCGCCATAAGCGACGCTGTAGGCGTGGGTTCCCCCGCCGAATTTCTCGCGACCGAGCCGTACCTCGTAGAGCGAGGAAGAGGTCGTGCCATCCATGTATTCGCGCATCAGATCGAACACCGACCAGGTGGCGAAACATTTGAGCGCGAGCAGCGCCTTGGCGCCCGATCGTTCGCGCACATAGGCAATCTTCTCCATGTTGCGAAGCAACTTTGCCTTGTCGATCAGGTAATAGGGGGTCTGGATCATGATGTGCCTTGTGTCTTCAACAGCGTGCGGTGTCAGTGAAAGGGGGAGGGCTATCTGACGTTCAGCCCGAGCGCCCGACGTTTCATGACGCGGGCGGCAAGCGAGATATTGACCGAGCGTTTTGAGCGGTAGTTCGTGGCCAATGTCGCCGCGTTGCCTGCTTCGGCCATCAGGGTTGCCGTGGGCAAGCGCTCGGGAGTGCAGGGGCTGCTTGCCGCCGGTGTCGGGCGGAACAGGCCGTCTCTCGTCGAGCCCAACCAGATCAACTCGTACTCGGCCGGCCGCCTGAGAAAGGCCGCAGCGTCAAGAAAATCCGCTTGAGCGGCCGTATCCTGCGGGTCGAGAAGAAGGCGGTTTTGGCTGGCGTGGATTGCCGCCGCGATCCCGTGCGAACCATGCTTCGGTTTCCGCCACAGCAGAAATCGCTCGTCGATCAGGTCGATATATTCGTCGACCGCGGCGACGGGCAGACTTTCTTCGGCAAACGGCCCGAAGAACTGGAAGGGATCCGCATGGGTCGGTTCCCAGCTTGCGCCATTGTCCTCGCAAGCTTCCGGCTCAAAGTCGACAATACGGCTCACCGAGACGGCGATTTGCGGCCAGTTCGAAAGCGCCTGCTTGGCTACGCGAAGCGGAAGATCAGCGTGGCGCCAGAGGTCGTGCATGATAGCGAGGCTGGCACGGGCCGATGGTGACAGCTCGAAGCGCACAAGGCCGCCTGCGTCGGCCGGGCGTTGTGCGCTCCTCAGCATGTCGCAAGCGAACAATTCCCCCAGCGCCACCCCGCTCTCGCCGAGTGCGGTTACGATGTCGAACTCGGTGAACAGGCCCGAGCGCCAGCTGTCAATTTGTGGGATGTTTTTCATTCATGCTGTCGAGAACTAAGGCCTGCTCGCTATCAGGGTGTCCGCTGGAGGCGGAACGAGCCGGCGATCGATTTCATCGTCTCAGCCAAAAGGGAGATAGCTGGGATGGAGTGACATACCCCGGTCGCGTACGACGAAAGCCGCGGCCGGGTTACGATCCCGTTTTGAGGCGCACGGGTTCTCGAAGGGCATATGAAGTCACGATCAGCATGCCACTATCGTAAATGCGACGGCGCATATGTCAAGGCGATGCGCCCGATGTGCGAAACCGCCGCTCTTTCCCATGCCCTTCGGCCGTTTGTGGGGTCGCGGCCTTTGCGCAATCTCGGCCGAGCACGGACAGCGACCCGCCGTACAGTGGCCGAATTGAACGGAAACGCCGCGAACCCTGTATGGGCCGTCGCCCGGAACCAGATGTGGTTTCAAGCCGGGAGCCTTCCGCGGAACCAAAACGAGCAGGCCTCCACGGGAAGGAAAAAAATCCCGAAGGTTAGGCGAATATTGGAAGAGCGATCCCGCTCCGGCTTGAGTTCTGGTTTTGCATTGATTGAGAACCGGGTGCGAAGCTGTCACATTATCCGGGTCGCTTGATGTGCAGCCATCCTCCCGGCTGCGATAGCGATGTTCCCTCTGGAGGTTACACCTCTCACTTTGAGGCCGCCGTTCGAACGGTGGCCTTTTTCTTTTCCACGTCTCGAAACTGCCGGCAAAGCCGCATCCGCAATGGGCGGACTTGCGGACTTGAAATCACCGTGGTAACGTTCCCACGAGTTCATGCCATGGGAGGGCGTGTTTGATGCAGCGGAGGCGGCCGACGATCATTGACGTCGCGCGCAAGGCAGGGGTGTCCAAGAGCACCGCCGGTCGGGCACTCTCCGGCGCGTCCAATGTCACGGACGAGGCGCGCGCGCGGGTTCTCGATGCGGCCCGCGCCGTCGGCTATGAGCGCAACGATCTCGCCGTCGGCATGCGATCTGGCCGCACGGGTCTGCTTGGCCTCGTCATTCCTGACATAACCAACCCGTTCTGGGCCGAGGTGGCGCGCGGCGCGCAGGACCGCGCGGTCGAAAACGAGGCCTCGCTCCTGGTTTTTTCCTCCGATTGGGATCACAGCCGGGAGGCCAGCCATTTGCGAGCCTTGAGGCAGGCGCGGGTCGATGGCGCCATCATCAATCCGGTCGCCGACAATTTCGACGATCTCGACCGGTTCGGACTGCCCTTCGTGCTGATCGGCTCGAGTGCGGAGCGTTTTCCGGCGACCTCCAGCGTCGGTTCCGATATCGCCCAGGCGGTGCGGCTCGGCATGGATCATCTGGTTTCCAAGGGGCATCATGCGCCGGCGCTGATCCTGGGACCGAAATCGCGCATCGCGCGGGCCCGCTTCTTGCGAACCTTTCACGAACATTGCGTCGAGCGGGATATCGATCCGGCGGCTTTGCCGATGGAGGATGGCGAATACACCGTCGAAGGCGGGCGCACGGCGATGATGCGGCTCCTGCAGCGCGATCGGGTCGGCCATCTCGCGGTTTTCGCCGCCAACGACCTGATGGCACTCGGCGCCATGGTCGCCGTGCGCGAGGCCGGTTTGCGCTGCCCGGAGGATGTCTCGATCCTCGGGTTCGACGGCATCCCTGCCGGGGCATTCTCTTGGCCGGGACTGACGACGGTCGCCAAGCCCGGGCGTGAGATCGGCGTGCGCGCCGTCGACTGCCTGTTCGATGAAATCGCCGGCCGCCCCGAGCATGGCCGGGTGTTCATGCCATGCCGGCTGATCGAGCGCGGTTCGCTGGCCGATCTGTCGCTCAACCAGCCCAGACGCGCAGCAAGCTCCGGGAGGGGGTAAGGAATGACCAATCGCGACGAGGCGATGATTTCGCCCAAATTTGGGAACGTTCCCAAATTGAGCGCGCGCCGTAGGCAGGGACGCCTTGCCGTCGCCGCCGATGGTTGGCGGCGCTGGTGGCCCTATTACGTCATGATGGCGCCGGGCATTCTGTTCTTCCTCGTCTTCCATTACCTGCCGATCTGGGAAGCGCGCATCGCTTTCGAACAGGTCCGGATCGTGCCGCCCAACATCTGGGTGGGCATCAAGCATTTCCAGGTGCTGTTCTCGTCGCCGGTGTTCTGGCAGGTGCTCGCCAACACCCTGATCATCTCGGCAATGAAGATGGTATTCTTCCTGCCGGTGCCGATCATCGTCGCGCTGCTGCTCAACGAAGTGCGCGGCGGATCGCTGCGCAAGTTCATCCAGTCGGCGATCTATCTGCCGCATTTCCTGTCCTGGGTGGTGATCGCCGGCATCTTCATCGCGGCGCTGTCGCCGACAGACGGTGCCGTCAACAATCTCCTGGGCATGGCCGGCATGGCGCCGCGGTCGTTCATGACCGATACCGGCGCCATCCGCTGGGTGCTCGTTTTCACTGAAATCTGGCGTTCGGCCGGGTGGGACAGCCTGCTCTATCTCGCCGCCATCATCGCCATCGACCAGCAGCTCTATGATGCGGCCGAGATCGACGGCGCCAACCGCTGGCAGAAGATCCGTCACGTCACGCTGCCGGGCATCGTCCCGACGATCGCGACGCTGTTCATCCTCAACGCCGGCATGTTCCTCAACGCCGACCTCAATCAGGTGATCAACCTCTCCAACGACGTCGTGCGCAGCAAGATCGATATCGTCGACACCTATGTCTACCGCATCGGGCTGCAGACTGGCGAATACTCGCTGGCAACCGCCGCCGGTCTGTTCAAGGCCGTGCTCGGCACGATGATGATCGTGATCGCCCACTTCGTGTCGAAACGCCTGACCGGAAAGGGAGTCTGGTAATGGCCCTGTCGCGCAAGACCCCGATCGAACGCATCGAATATGCGATCATCGTCTCGACGCTGCTGCTGCTCGTCGTCGTCACGGTCCAGCCGATCCTCAACCTGCTCGCAGTCTCGCTGTCCGAGCCGGCAAAGGTGCCGGGCATGAGCGGGCTGACCATCATACCCAGGGGTTTCTCCTTCGAGGTCTGGAGCGTTCTCCTGCAACACCCCAATGTGCAGCGCGGCATCTTCAACTCGATCTTCATCACCGCTGTCAGCACTGTGATCGGCGTCGTCGGTACCGCGCTGATGGCTTGGGGCCTTTCGCGACCCGGCCTGCCCGGACGAAAGGCGCTGTTCATCCTCGTTCTCGTCACCATCGTTTTCGAGCCGGGCATCATTCCCGACTATTTCGTCAACAAGCGCCTGGGCCTGCTGGACAGCTACTGGTCGGTGATCCTCTTCAAGGCGGTCAATGCCTGGTATCTGATCATCCTTATTCGCTTCTTCGAGGAGATCCCGAAGGAACTGCTGGAAGCCGCCGAACTCGATGGCGCCAACCCTTTCCAGGTTTTCTGGCATCTCGTCCTGCCTCTCGCCAAGCCGGCGCTCGCCACGATCTCGCTGTTCTACCTCGTCTTTCATTGGAACGAGTTCTTCCGCGCCATGATCTATCTGAACGACCAGGGCAAATGGCCGTTGCAGGTGGTGCTGCGCCAGTTCGTCATCGATGGCGACAAGGTCGCGATCGTCGGAGCCAACAACGCCAGCAACAACACCGGCGCAAGCCAGATCGATCTCAGGTCGCTGAAAGCCGGCATGATCCTTCTGACCATCGTACCGATCCTCGCGATCTACCCGCTGATCCTGAAATTCTTCACCAAGGGAACCATGAGCGGTGCGCTTAAGGGCTGACGACGACACGAGATCCAACAAGGAAGCCTATCTAAACGGAGGAGACGAAATGCTTAGAAAAATGGTCCTGCTGGCATCGACAGCCCTGGCGCTCAGCCTCGGCGCGGTCGCCCCGACAATGGCCGAACCGATCAAGATCCGGGTGGTGTCCAAGGACTTCACCCCATCCAATCCTGACGACGTCAAGCACCTGCAGCGCATTGAGGACGCGCTCAGGGCGCAGGGCACCGATCTCGACATCGAACTCGTCGACCTGCCGTCTTCCGGCTATGCCGACAAGCTGTCGGTGATGCTACTGTCGGGCGATATCCCGGACCTGATCTATTTCCAGGGCGGCGACGCCAAGATGGTCGAGCAGGGCGTGCTTGAAGACCTCGGCCCGATGCTGGCCGAGACGAAGTATCTGAAAGACGCGCTGTGGCCGCACAATGTCGAGCGGTTGAAGAACTACCCCTACCTGCTCTACGTTTATCCCGTGCGCGGACCCCAGCCGGTGATCCGCAAGGACTGGCTGGAGAAAACCGGCCTCAAGGCGCCGGAAACCGTCGAAGACTATGTGACGCTGTTCAAGGCTATCAAGGATGGCGATCTCGACGGCAACGGCGTCGCCGACAGCTACGGCGTGACCACGGCCGACAATACCAACGAGCTCGATTCGATCTTCAACCAGGCATTCGGCATCACCGGCACCTGGATGAAGAACCCGGCGGGTGAGTGGGTCCATTCGCGCACTACAGCCCAGGAGAAGGACAAGATCGCCTTCTACGCATCGCTGCGCGAGCAGGGCCTCTACGATCCTGAGTACATCACCACCAAGTTCGACGTGAAGGAAGACAAGTTCTACACCGGCAGGGCCGGCGTGATCTTCGGATCCTCCGGCGAGGTCATCGACATCTATGGCGGCAAGATGCGCCAGGTTCATCCCGGCGCCGAACTCGTGCTTCTGCCGCCGCCGAAGGGACCGGGTGGACAGGGTCTCGCAGCCGTCGACGTGTCCAAGGAATCGCGCGGCCTGGCGATCTCGACCGTCTCCGAGCACAAGGCAGAGGTGATGAAGTTGCTCGATTTCATGGCGAGCCCCGATGGCCAGATGTTCGACCGCCTCGGCTTCGAGGGCCAGGAATACACCAAGGATGGCGACAGCTATAAGGTCACCGACAAGATCGCGACTTGGTACGCCCGCTTTATGGTAGCGGCCAACTGGACCCCGCCCGTCGTGTGGCAGTCCGAAGCAGCCCAGCAGTCGCTGGCGACGATCCAGAAAGACTTCAAGCCGGACAACACCTTCGTATGGCCGGCTGACTACGCGGCCGATCTCGACGCGACCGAAAACGTCTACCGGTCCTGGGTCTACAAGTTCATTTCCGGCGCCGCCAAGATGGACCAGTGGGACCAATATGTCGCGGAGTGGGAAGCGGCCGGCGGCAAGCGTCTCAATGACTATGCAAGGACGGTTATAGATGCAGAAAAGTAGCGTTCAAGGGCTCTCCCTGAAGGGGAGAGTCCGCGCGCTCATCCATGGCGTCGCTCTCGGCGATGCCATGGGGGCGCCGGTCGAAAAACTGCCGGCCGCGGAGATCGCGGCCAGATATGGGCGGGTCACGTCGCTCGACACTGAGTGGCACAAGATGTCGCTGGACGCCACGGCCCGCAACGGCCGGGTGCGCGGCAACGGCATCGTCACAGACGACACGCTGATGACGCTTTGCCTGATGGATATCTATGGCGAGGTCGGCAGGCATCTCGATGCCTGGGACATGGCCGACGGCATGGTCAAACAGATCGCCTGGGTGCCGCGCTACGTGCCGGAGCTGCAGCGCGAAGCGATGCTGATCGAGCGGCTGTTCTATCCCGAGAAATGGATATTCCAGCGTCACCAGCTGGCATCTTGCGATCCGCGCCAAGGCGGTATCGGCAACATGGTCAACTGTGGTGCCGCGATGTATGTGGCGCCGATCGGCGTCGTCAACGCCTGCGATCCGAAGGCCGCTTACGACGAGGCGATCGCGTTCGCCTCCGGCCATCAGGAAAGCTTCGGGCTTGAGGCAGCGGGCGTGTTCGCCGCCGCGGTTGCCGCGGCCTTCGTACCGGCCATCGATATCGAAGGCGTGATTGAAGCCGTTCTGGTGCTGGCTAAGGACGGGACGCACAACGCCATCGCCGACATCGCCGAAGTGGCCCGCAGGCTCAAGGCGCAGGGCGCCGACCATGCAACGGTTGTCGCCGCGTTCCATGCGGCCATCGCGCCCTATTCTCCCATGGGCGACGACGTCAACCATACGCCCGCCAAGGCCGGACGGCTGACTGGCGCCTATCAGCCAAACCGCCTCGGCTCGATCGAAGAATTGCCTTTGGCGCTCGGATTTTGTCTGTTCAACGACGGCGATTTCCGCCGGTCGATCGAGGACGGCATCAATTCCGGGCGCGATACGGATTCCATCGGCGTCATGGCCGGTGCGATCCTCGGCGCGATGCACGGCGAAGGCGTCATCGACGCTGCCGACTGCGCGCTTCTCGACAAGGTCAACAGGCTCGACCTCACCGCCTCCGCCGATCGGTTCACCGAAACGGCAACAGCCATGCTCGCCGCAGACCAGGCGTCCGCCGACAGGCGGGCCAGCTTCCGAGCCGCCCTCACATTTTGATTGATAACGAAAGACGCATGATGCCCAAGCTCAGCAGAGAGATGATTTACGAGAAGATCTATGCCGGTTTCATCGGCAAGGCCGTTGGCGTCCGCCTTGGCGCACCGGTCGAACCGACGGTCTGGAGCTATGAGCGCGTCCACAAGACCTATGGCGAAGTCACTCAGTACCTGCGTGATTTCAAGAATTTCGCCGCAGACGACGACACCAACGGCCCGGTCTATTTCATCCGCGCGCTGCGTGACTATGGCCTCAAGGCCAGCGCCGCCGACGTCGGCAAGACCTGGATGAATTATGCCGCCGAGGAGCATGGCATGTACTGGTGGGGCGGCTTTGGCGTCTCGACCGAACACACCGCCTACCGCAACCTGCGCGCCGGCATTCCCGCGCCGCAATCCGGCTCGATCGCCCAGAACGGCGCAACGGTGGCCGAACAGATCGGCGGGCAGATCTTCATCGACAGTTGGGGCTGGGTGCATCCGGGCGAGCCGCAGAAGGCGGCCGACGCCTCTGCCCGCGCGGCAAGCGTTGCTCACGATGGCGACGGCCTGAACGGCGCGCGCTTCTGCGCTGCCGCCATTGCCAAAGCCTTCGAGGCGACCTCAATCGCCGAAGTGATTGCGGCTGCAATGGCCACCATCGATGCGAAATCGACCTATGCCCGCGTGGCGCAGGCGGTGATCGACTTCCACAAGACCAACCCGGGCAACTGGCGTGCCTGCCGCGACATGCTGACGGCCGAGTGGGGCTATGACCGCTATCCCGGCGTCTGCCACATCATCCCCAATGCCGGCGTCACCGTGATGTCGATCCTCTATGGCGAAGGCGATCTGCCGCGCACTGCCGAGATCGCCACCATGGCCGGCTGGGACACCGACTGCAACGCCGGCAATGCGGGCGCCATTGTCGGCACGTTCCAGGGGCTCCAGCCGAACTGGGACAAATACCGGAAACCCATCAACGACTTCATTGTTGCCTCCGGCGTCGTTGGCTCGATCAACATAGCCGACCTCCCGTCCTTGGCGCGGGACCGGACGGTGCTTGCGTTGCAGTGGCGCGGCGACGAAGGGCCGGCCCTTTGGCGGGAGGCCTCCGCCCGCCGTGGCGTCCGCTTTGATTTCGACCTGCCCGGCTCGACCCATGGTTTCCGCACCGAGGGGTTCAACCAGATCAGCCTTAAGGGATCGAGCGAGAGGCAGGTCGAAGGCTCGCGCGGTTCGCTCGAAATCCAGCTCGACCGGCTCGAGCGCGGCCAGGGCGGACGCATCTTCTGGAAGCCGTTCTATCGCCGGTCAGATTTCGACGACGAGCGTTATCGCCCGATGTTCTCGCCGCTGGTCGATGCCGGCCAGAAGGTGTCGTTCAAGCTGTGGCTCGACCCGTGGAATGGTGACGGAAACCTGCGCGTCGCACCCTATATCCGTCGGGCGATATCAGGCGCGATCGAGGAGACCGGTGCCTGGCACGTGCCCAACCATGAAGGCTGGCAGGACTATGCATTTACCGTGCCGGAAGGTGCGGAAGCGATCGACGAGATCGGCATTCAGGTTGAATATTTCGGTCGCCTGAAATTCCTCGGCCGCCTGTTCCTCGCTGATTTCAAGGTCGAAGGCCCGGGCAAGGCGGTCATCGATCCCAGGGGCGAAGTGCAGGAATGGGGGGCGATCTCGCGCTTCACCTGGAACCGTGGCCACTGGACCCTGCAGGATGGCCGCATTCACGCCCATACGGCCAATGATGCCGATATGTGGACTGGCCATTATTACGCCCGCAACGTCAAGGTCCTGGCAAATGTCCAGCCACTCGCCGGGCCGTCGCAACTGGTCACGGCGCGCGTGCAGGGCACCAGTCGGTTCTATGCCGCAGGTTTTGATGGCGACGATGTGGTCATCCTGAAGGAGGATTTCGGCACCACCGTTCTTGCGCGTGCGCCGTTCAAGCGCGAGCTCGGAAACAGCTACGGTTTCGCGTTTTCCGTCAACGGCAACACCCTGTCCTTCGCGATCGACGGCAAGCCGCTGATCGAGGCGAGCGACAACCAGTTTGCCTATGGCATGGCCGGCCTTCGCCTCGGTGCGCTCGGCCGCATGAGTGTCGGAAAGATCGAGATTGTCGAGACCGCCTGAGCGGCTTTGATCCCGCCTGCCGGTCCGTCAAGCGGGCCGGTGGACGGGGCGAGAACCGTGTGGGCTCATCAAGTGGGAGGAGCAGACCATGTCCGAGATTGAACTTAGGAATGTGGGCAAGAGCTACGGCAGCCTGTCGGTGCTCGATGATATTTCGCTGGACATGGGCAGCGGCGAATTCGTGGTCCTGGTCGGCCCGTCCGGCTGCGGGAAGTCGACCTTGCTGCGGATGATCGCCGGGCTGGAGGACATCAGCGCCGGCGAAATCACCATCGGCGGCCGTATCGTCAACCACATGCCGGCCAAGGAGCGCGACCTTGCCATGGTGTTCCAGAGCTATGCGCTCTATCCGCACATGAAGGTCGCCGACAATATGAGCTTCGCGCTGAAGCTTGCGGGCGTTTCGAAGAGCGAGATCAATCGCCGCGTCAACGAGGCCGCCGATATCCTCGGGCTCGAGCACCTGCTCCAACGGCTCCCGCGCGAACTGTCCGGCGGCCAGCGTCAGCGCGTGGCCATGGGCAGGGCCATCGTGCGCGATCCGCGTGCCTTCCTTTTCGACGAACCGCTTTCCAACCTCGACGCCAAACTCCGGGTGAAGATGCGCGGCGAGATCAAGAAGCTGCACCAGCGCCTGGGCAAGACGACCATCTACGTCACCCATGACCAGACGGAAGCCATGACCATGGCCGACAAGATCGTGGTTCTGAACGGCGGCAAGATCGAGCAGATGGGGCCGCCGCTGGAGCTTTACAGAAATCCGATGAACCTGTTCGTCGCCAGCTTCATCGGCTCGCCCGAGATCAACCTTTTGCGTGGCGAGGTCGACGGCCAGATGCTGCGGCTTGCCGATGGCGCCCGTCTGCCGTTGCCGCCCGGTCATGGGCTCGCCCCGGGCCGCAAGGGGGTCTATGGGATCCGTCCGCAGCATCTCCATCTTGCCGACAGCGGCATCGCTGCCGAGGTTGTGCTGGTCGAGCCGACCGGGGACGCTCAGGAAGTGATGCTGCGGCTCGAAACCACCGATATCACTATGGTTCTCGGCGAGGGGGCACTTCTGCAGCCGGGCGCAAGCGTGACGATCGGCTTCGACACCGCCAATATCCTCTTATTCGACGACAAGACCGGCGGGCGCATCCAATGAACGAATTTGCCAGGAAACACTGGGATCCGAACGCCGAGGGCCCTCTTGAAGGGATTAGGGTTCTCGATCTATCGCGTCTGGTCGCCGGCGATATGTTGTCGCTGCAGCTTGCCGATTTCGGCGCCGACGTGATCAAGATCGAGCCGCCGGCCGGCGACCCCCTGCGCGAGTGGAAAGACGAAGGCTTGTCGCTCTTCTGGAAGACCTATGGCCGCAACAAACGCTCGGTGGTCCTCAACCTGCGCGAAACGGCCGACCGCGAGGCGCTCTGGGCGCTGGTGGCGGGTGCCGACGTCCTTATCGAGAATTTTCGCCCGGGAACCCTGGAGCAAATGGGCTTCGGCCCGGACGCGCTGTTGGCGCGCAATCCCGATCTCGTCGTCGTGCGCATTTCCGGCTTCGGGCAAACCGGGCCCTACGCGGCATTTCCCGGCTTCGGCACCATCGTCGAAGGCATGAGCGGCTATGCCTACCGCACCGGTTTTCCTGACCGCGAACCGGTCTTGCCGCCCCTGGCGCTTGCCGACATGATCGCCGGTGTCTACGGCATGTCGGCGACGATGACGGCGCTCTTTGCACGCCAACAGGGCAGGGCGCGCGGGCAGGTCATCGACCTGTCGCTGCTGGAGCCGATCTTTTCCGTGCTTGGCCCCGAGGCCGGTATCTATGCGCTCAACGGTACGGTCAAGGAGCGCATCGGCAGCGCCTCGAACACCGCCTGCCCGCGCAACGTCTACCGATGCGCCGATGGCAAATACGTCGCGCTCTCCGGTTCGACGCCGGCCGTCGCCCGGCGGATATTCGAGATCATCGGCCGCGCCGATATGAACGAAGATCCACGCTTCCGCTCCAACAGCGAGCGCCTCAAGCATCGCGATCTGGTCGATGAGGCGATCGGCGCCTGGTTTGCCGTCCGTTCTCATGACGAAGCCCTTGCCATCATGCGCGACAGCGGCGCGACGGTCGGGCCGATCTACAACATTGCCGATGCCACCGAGGACGCGCATTTCGCCGAGCGTGAGGTAATCGTGTCGCTGGACGATGCGGAGCACGGGACGCTGCCCATGCACAATATCGTGCCGCGCATGTCCGAAACACCGGGGCGTTTCCGCCGCCCGGCGCCGGCGCTTGGGGAGCATACGGCCGAGGTGTTGGCAGAGGTGGAGCTTTCCCCAGCGACAGTCGCTGCGGTCGTTGCGGGGGTTGCCCGATAAGGCCGCAGTGCTTGTGGCAACCATCCCGCGTCTTGAGCGGTCTATCGCCGAGGCAGTCGTACCGATGCGATCGCCTCGGCGCATTGCAGGTTGCGCGTTCGCTCAGACACGCAGACGTCGCTGAACGCGCCCTGATGTTACTGCGGAAGCTGGGCGGCCTGTTGCTTCAAGGCTTCGCCCGAGTGCTTGCACAACTCTTCGGCGCCAAGCGGGCTGGAAGCCAGTTCGACCTCGTTGCCGTCCAGGACCAGCCTGCCGGCCAAGCCCTTGGCTTCGGCTGCGTTACCGCCGCTCTTATCGACGTCCGGCGTGTCCGTCATCTTGACGAGCGCGGAGATATGGCCTTCGCTTTCGGTGCCGAGGTACCCGCTTTTGACGCAGAACTTTATCACGCCCTGCATGTTGCGCGACGCTTCATAAACGTCCTTGAGAGCGGCAGCCGAGCTTTCCTCGGCCGATGCTGTGAGAGGGGCGACGAATGACGAGCACACAATAAGAGCGCAGACTGCAAAACGCTTCATTACATTTTTCCTTTGCTGTTTGGGAACCTTACCGAGCCGTCACGTTGATTGCAGATATGCGCGGCGTGTACGATTTTCTGGCCGTGCACACTGCGACGTGAATTGCCGCGCATTTGCGTTGGTGGTGAACGGATGCGGATAAGGGAAGGAATGCCTGGTCGCAGCGATGCCGATGCTACGCGGGCTGAAGGTCGCCTCGAAAGACGACATGGACTTTGTTGCCATCGGGATCGCGCAGATATGCGCCGTAGTAGCCGTCTCCATAATGCGGGCGTGGACCGGGGGCGCCCTCGTCCGTGCCGCCGGCAGCGAGGCCCGCAGCGTAGGCTCGGTCGACCGCCGCAGAAGCTGGTGCGAGAAACGCGACCATGCTGCCGTTTCCGACGCTGGCGGGGTTCCTGTCGAACGGTTCATAGACGTAGAAGCGTGGCAATGCCTGACCCGGTGCGATCCAGCAGGACGATGCCGGCCCGCCATCCGGCGTAACTGGCCGCTGGACGAGGCCGAGAGGTTCTAGAACGGCATCGTAGAAGAGGGTGGCGCGACCGAGGTCGCTGCAGCCGACCGTGACGTGGCTGAACATGCTCATGCCCTGCCGACTGTTGGCGCATCACCCGCCAGTATGGCACCGGCAAGGTCCAAATCGACGTTCCGGCCGGATAGCGTGACGGCAAATGTCCTGCCTTCGAGCGGTATCTTGCGGGCGAGCACAGCCGCCAACGCCACGGCGCTTCCCGGCTCCAGAGCGAGGCCGAATTCGCTGAAGGCGACACGCATGGCCTCCCTTGCCTCGTCATCCGTGACAGCGAACGTGCCGGCCAAATCAGGCTTGATGATCTCGAAGGGGATCTCCGCCATATAGAGCCCGCTGATGGCATCGCAGATCGAATGGCCTCCTGGTGCCAGGTTGATGCGTTTGCCGACGGCGAGCGACTTTGCCATCTTCTCGAAACCGACGGCCTCGACGCCATAGACCTTGGTGGCCGGAGACATCTTGCTCAGGCCCAGCAGGCAACCGGCGGTCAGTCCACCGCCGGAGCAGCAGGTGAGCAGGACGTCGATCTGGGCGTTCAGTTTTGCGGCTTGCTTCGCCATTTCAAGCGCGACGGTGCCGGCGCCGGCAACCACCCAGAAATCGTCGGCCGGCGGAATAAGCACCCGATCCTCGCGTTGGGTGATTTCGGCGGCAACGTCGGCGAGGTCCTTCATCGGAACCATTACGACGCGTGCCCCATAGGCTGCGATCCGCTCGACCTTTGCCGCCGGTGCGGTCTCGGGTACGACAACCACGGCTGACGTGCCCATCAGTCCGGCGCAATAGGCAATCGCAAGGCCGTGATTGCCGGAAGAGCGGGCGACGACGCCACGGCGCCGTTCGTCCTCGGTCAGCGACCCGACCCTGTTGACCGCCCCACGCAACTTGAACGAACCGGTAACCTGCAGGTTTTCAGCCTTGAGCAGCAACCGGCCTCCATATTTGCGGTTGAGATAGGACGATTCCAAGAGCGGCGTCTCGATGCAGTAGCTGTCGATCAGCCGGGCGGCGGCTTCGACGTCCTGCAACGTCGGCAAGGAAAGTGCGGAGGAGGCGGGAAAGGTCATGAGATGATCCGGTGCTGCAATTTGATTTACAAATGCACCGATGGCATAAGAGTGCAATTGATTTATTGCCCTCGGAGCATTTGAGATGCTGGATTACCGCGCCGTCGCCGACGCCGTTGCCGCCGAGATCGCCTCAGGAAAACTGCCGGCCGGTGCGCGACTTCAGCCGCAGCGAGCCTTTGCCTATCAAAGAGGAATAGCGGTCTCGACCGCGAGCCGCGTCTATGCCGAACTTGTCCGCCGCGGACTGGTTGTCGGCGAAGTCGGGCGGGGAACCTTCGTCAGGACACCGGACCGGCTGCAGTCCACGCGGATCAGCGAGATCGCCGACGCGCCGATTGATTTGCAACTGGCGACGTCGGGTTCCCTGGAGCAGGCGGCCCTGATGGCGCCAGCGTTCGAGAGCCTGGCCAACCCGGCTGTGCTCCTTGGCGCCATGGACGCTCTCGGTCCCTTCGGGCCAAAGGGAGCAGGCGCGATCGTCTCGCACTACCTCGGGCACGATCACTGGACCCCCAGGCCCGATGGCATCCTCTTTGCCGGTGGCGGGCGTCAAGCGATCGCGTGCGTGATGGCGGCCCTTTGCAAGCCTGGCGATCGCATCGGCGTCGAGCCGCTGACCTATCCTTCGATCATCCGTATGGCGGCCCGGCTCGGATTGCAGCTCGTGGCGCTTGAGGTCGACGATGACGGTGTCGATGTCGCGGCCCTTGCCAGGGCGCATCGCGCCAAGCCGCTCGATGCGATCTACATCCAGCCGACGATCCATAACCCGCTCGGCTTCTCGATGTCCCACGCGCGGCGGACTGCCCTCGCCGAGGTGCTTGAAGAGACTGGGATCTTCTGTATCGAGGACGCGGCCTTTGCCTTCCTTTCCGACGTAGCACCGCTTGCGGCCTATGCGCCGGCGCAGGTCATCTACGTCAACAGCATGCAAAAGCGACTTGGGCCGGGCATCGGCGTCGGCTTCGTCGTCGCACCGCCGTCGGCCAAGGATCGCATTGCCGCTGTGATGCGCGCGGGTGGCTGGATGGCGTCGTCGTTATCCATGCGCCTGGTGTTATCGTTGATCTCGGATGGCACAGCCGGCCGTGTTGCCAGCCTGAAGCGGAAGGATGCGGGCGATCGGCAGTTGCTGACGGCGCGCATCCTCGACCGCGCGCCGCCGCCGGCAGGTAGCAACGCGTTTTATGTCTGGCTCGAACTCCCCGAGGCATGGAATGCCGAGGCGTTCGTATCGGCCGCCGCTCTGCAAGGCGTCGCCATCACGCCTGCTGGCGTGTTTGGTGCCATCCCAGGGCGTGCGCCAAACGCGGTGCGGGTCGCGATCTCCGCTCCGCCGCTCAAGGAACTGGAGCGCGGGCTTCACGTGATCCGATCCCTGCTGGCCTCCGTACCCGGCGACGCTGAGATCGAATGACGCTGAATTGACGCAACCGGCGGCAGGGCCGTGCGCTTTTCATCCGGGCATCATCTGTACCTCAGCGAACCGTGATCCCGCCGACGCCACCGCTCACACCATGACGAAATGCGGCTCGCGTCAGCCGACAAACAGCGCGCGCAGCCGCGCAAACAGGCCGCTGCGTTCGCCAGTCAGAATTGACCGGACGAGCCGAGCTGCCGTCTCGGCGTTCACCGTTGCACCGAAGTGGCAATAGCAGATCACGCCGTGTAGCTGCCAGTCGCGTAGTTCGAAGAACCGGAGCGCCTCGCCGTAGGTGTCGTCTTCCATGCCGGCGGCACGCAGTATGGGGTCGTCGAACGCCACGGAGATTGGCGAGCCGTCGTTGCGCAGGGTATCGCGCACGGTGGTCGTCTGGTGCTCGGTTTCATAGAGCGTCGCCAGATGTCGGGTCGGGCTCTGCTCGAGAAGCTCCGCCCAGCGCTCGAGACGTTCCCTGCGCGACATGCTCAGCGGCCGATAGTCCGGTTCGATCTGTGCAAAGACCTGCAATTGCTCGCGTGTATGGTGCTTCATTGTTGCCTCCATTTGGACGATAGATGCTCTGCGCCAGCCCATTTCTCCCTGTGGGAAAGCGTGACTCTTGTTGGGTGCGAAGTCCAATCACGATGACGCTTCGGCCTGCGCTTCCAAGCCGAGGCCGCGGAAAATCATCCACAGGCAACGCGCCTGTTCCCGGCTGAAGATCCAGATTTTGACATCTTGTGGGATCACTCAAATTGCATTGTGACGGAGGCATTCATGAAGACGAAAGCGCGCGATCGCGAACTCATCGACGTGATGAGACGATATTTTGTGGCAAAGGCTGAACTCACCGCGCTGCGCGCGTTGCTGGAGCAGGCCAGGCGCGTCACCGGCGAGGACATCGGCAGCTTTTACGATCCGCGCACTAATACCAGCCACGCCGATCACATCCTGCGCTCCCATGCCCTCAACGCCGAGATGCGTTCGCTGATGGATCGAGCCGAAGCTTGGGGGAAGCAAGAGGTTGCGGTGCTGGCAAGAGATGTCGTGATGGGAGATCAGGACTCCGAACCGTTGCCAGCGAATGAGCCGGCCGCATCTGATCCGGATTGAAATTGGATTGAGGGCAGGACGGCGCCGTCGGTTCGTGCCTTGCGATCCGCAGCGTGCTGTCTGCTGTGACCGAACCTCATGTGGTATTGGGTGCCCTCGATGAAATCGCAAAAAGCCATCACCGCACTTACTTGGTCCTTGTCGTCCCCTGAAGAGCGCTGTTCTCGATGATCACTCAGTCAGCGTAGATCGGATGGTGCGGGCCGCTGTTGCCGCGCTGACGGTGGTTCCGAAGTGGCAATAGCAGATGACCTCGTGCAACTGAGCGTCGCTCAGTTCGAAGAACCGCTTTGCTTCGCCATAAGTGTCACTCTGCAATCCGGCCGAGCGTAGCGTCGTATCTGCGAACGCGACGGAGATCGGCGAATTGTCGCTGCGCAACATAGCGCGGACCTCGACGGGCCTGTACTCGGTTTCGAAGATTGTTGAGAGAAGCTGCTGCGGTATCTGCTCAAGAAGTTCCGCCCAGCGTTCAAGACGTTGCTTGCGAGACATGCTTGCTGGCTGCAGGTCCTGTTCAACCTGCGCAACGGCCAACAGTTGCTCGCGCGTTTGGTGCTTCATTGTCGCCTCCATTCAGACGATAGATGCCTCGCGCCAGCCCATTTCCTGTCGTGAAAACGTGACTCCGCGAGGCTACGAAGTCCAATCACGATGGCGTTTCGCAGGTGCGAGCGTCATGCCGGCGCAGGTTGGTATAAGGTCACGGCCCCTGCCTTCTCCTTCGGTGATGCCCACCTGATCTTCGCGCGAGTTCAAACTGATCGTAAGGTCTGCGGTGGTTCCGCGGCAGATCTGAAGGATGGAGCGAAGTGCCGATCCCGGTGCACACGGCTCCTGTGTCATTCGAAGCGTTTTTCAGTCTTTTCGGGGTAGTTTGGAATAAAGCCTGGAATTGAAGGTAAAATAAACTGCAGCTGCACGGAGAATACCTGTCGGTAAACTATCATAGGTTTCGATTGTCGATGTAAATTCCTGGTTGAATTCTGGAAGGCATTGATACAAACTCTTTCGAGCAATCGTTTGTCCAAAGTGCTTCCCGACTATCGCCCGAAAGGCTTAGACACTGCCGTTGAGTTTTTGCGGCGCGGGGGATGCTGATCAATATTGGCGCAACCGGCTAAAGGTACAAATGGCTTTCGTCTTGCAAACCTTTGGTGGCCTGAAGCTTGTTGATCCAGAAGGACAACAGGTCGCCTATCCCGAGAAAGGTTTGTTACTTCTCGCTTATTTGCTGACGACCAAAGATGCAGCCGAACACCGAACGGCTATGGCCGCATTTTTGTGGGGCAACGAAGACAATTCCGTTTCTCTCGTGAACATGCGCAAGATGATCTCGAGGATCAAGCTCCGCCAGAAGGAACTCGGAGTAGAGCTGCTGTCCTTTACCAACAGTATGATCCTGATTGATCGGCTATCATTGTCGTCGGATATGGTTTGGACCACCGATTGGGACATGGCCGAGCCATTGCCCCAGCTCAGCAAGCTTGCGACGCTGATGCATCGCTCTTTCCTTGGGCAAGTCGGCTGTCAGAGCGGTGAGTTTTATGGTTGGGTTGCCGAGCAGAAGGACCGCCAGAACGCCCTACTCAAGGCTTTGTTGAGAAAGGCATCGCGCTCGGCGCGGTCGGAGGCGGATGCCGAAGTTCTCAAGGACGCGGGGATCCTGTTGCTCGGGGTCGAACACGCGGATTCGGATACGCTGCAATTGCTCGTCGAAGTCTTTCACGCCGAGGATCAAGTCGATCATCTCAGCAAGATTATCGAGAGGCGAAGCCGTGCGCTTGCACGCGGCGCCGATCTCGTGAACGCTAGGGCGAACAGAGGTATGAGGGAAACGGCGCCGGGCGCCGGGGTGCACGCTCGTCCCGCGAGCATGTCGGAATCCGGCTTCCAGGCTGGATCTGAAAAGATCCGCCATCAGACGGTTCCTCGTCTGGTGCTGTTGCCCCCGAGCGACCACACCGGGCGTCCGGACAATCGGTTTCTCGCGTACGCCTTGATCGAGGATATCACGATCGGATTTTGTGCCTTCAACAGCCTTCAGGTGATTGCGCATCATTCCGCCGTCCAGATAGGCCACCAGTTCGAGGGCCGGAACGATTTCTTCGAACGCCATTCTCTCAGTTACATCCTCGACAGCCGCATCAGCGACCGGGATAGCGACGGGACGTTGTTCGTTCAGCTCGTCTTCTTTCCTGACAACGAGGTTGTGTGGGCGGAACGGTTCAGCCTGAACCATCCGGACCTCGTCGGTACCCGACACCTGATCGCGCGAAACATCGCGCTTTCGGTTTCAAGCGAGATCGAACGGCATGAGGCGGCGCGCATCTATCGCGAACTGAACCCGGCTGCGTATCATAGTTATCTCGTGGGAAGGCGACACTTGAACCGGCTGACGCTTCCGGATCTGCGGCGTGCGCGCAAGGAGATGAAGACCGCGCTGCATGCGAGCGCCGATTTCGCGCCGGCGCTGAGTTCGATCGCCAGGACCTACTCCAAGGAATGGCTGCTGACGGCACGTGGCGATATCGAACTGCTGAAGTCGGCCGAGGTGTTCGCGATGCGTGCCATCGATGCCCGTCGGAATCTGGCTGATGGCTATCGCGAGTTCGGCGTGGCCAAGCTGCTGCAGGGGGCCTTCGATGAAAGCGCTGAAGCGATGGAATTGGCCGAGACGCTTGGTCCCCACCATGCGGATATCATCGCCGACCATGCCGATACTCTCGTCCATTGTTCACTTCCCGGCAAGGCGTTGCAAAAGATCGAACGCGCGATCGAGCTCAATCCTTTGAGCCCGGATTCCTATCTTTGGACCGCCGCGGGAGCGAACTACGCACTCAGCGAATTCGAGACCTCGCTCGATTGCATCGGGCGGATGGCCGATCCGAGCCTGGCTGACCGGCTTTCGGCTGCGAACTGGGCCATGTTGGGCCAGCGGGACAAGGCGCGCGTCTTTGTTCGCCGAGTGCGCGAAGCCAACCCCAATTTCGATCTGGATACATGGCTTGCCGCCGTTCCCAGCAAGGAACAATGGCACAAGGACCTCTATCGAGAAGGCTTGAAGAGGGCGGGATTTTAGACCGAGCAAATCCATAGCAAGAGGGGAAAGCGAATGGCCAAAGTTGTTGTCATAGGCATCGAAGGCGAACAGGGCCTTTGGATTGTCGATCTGGATGCGCGCAGCGTCGAACCACTTGAAGCGCCGAAGGCAGGCGGACTTAGGACGGTTGCCGATCTGCGCGCGGCAGGGGTGAGCGTGATCAAGGGTGCGGACGTGGCGTTGGTCGTCAAGTCGGCCGCCGCCGCATCATCGGGTCACTACGAGGGGTAGGGCCTCAGAACGTCATTGTAGCGATTTTGAATAGACCCTGAGCCTCGCGGCCTGTTCGTAGCCGCTTGCCTTGTAATATTCTGCAGCGGTGCCCTGACCTTGCGACAAAAGCCATGCGCTCGAGAAGCCGGCGTTCTGGGCTTCAGCCTCGAGCAGTTTGAGCAGCTGCTTCCCAATGCCTCTGGCCTGGTGAGATGGAAGCACCGCGATCTCAGGTATATACAGGCCTCGGCCTGAAGCGGACGTGTGTGGGAGACCGATGGCAAACCCATACAACCTGCCATCCTCGAGTGCCCCGACGCCCAGCCAGCCCGGGGTGGCCGACAACTCGCCCATGCGCGCCGTCGCCCGGTCAAGCGTCCACTCCTCATTCCAAGGCGGCTCAATATATGCCTTCACGATAATGGTAGCCGCCTGCAACGCGTGGTCTTCATTTATCCGCTGGAAGGTGACCGGCATCCAAGCTCCGCTGCGTAACGTGCTGTTAAGACAGAAATCACAGTCACCCAGTATTCCAATCGCCGGCCGATAACAACTCTACGATATTGCTGGTCGTCATTGAAACGCGCAGATTGAAGCGCGAGCACTGCTGGCAACCGCCAATCTTGAATTCGGAATGGAACCGTCGTGATCCAACCGGGCTTCGGGGTCCTGCTTCACTGACGCTTTCGATGCGAGCAGTGCAAAAACGCGGAAGGCCGATGCGATGCGCAGGGCCCGAACTGCAACATTCCGTGGCATCCGGCGGATGGCCAAGCAAAAGAATCAAAAAAGCCGGCGAGGTGCCGGCTTTCTCTGGATGTGAAGGCGATCATGCCGCCTGGAGCGCAGCCGCCGGTTCCGGGTCCTCTATGGACTTGCCGGCATTGTAAACGGTTTCGTCGAGAATGCCTTCGCGCTTGGAAACGATCGTCGGCACCAGTGCCTGACCGGCGACGTTGACGGCGGTGCGGCCCATGTCGAGGATCGGGTCGATGGCAAGCAGCAGGCCCACACCCTCGAGCGGAAGGCCAAGCGTCGACAAGGTGAGCGTCAGCATGACTGTCGCCCCGGTCAGGCCGGCGGTCGCTGCCGAGCCGAGCACGGAGACGAAGATGATCAGCACATACTCCTGCAATCCGAGCGGCACGCCGAAGAACTGGGCGATGAAAATCGCCGAGATGGCCGGGTAGATCGCAGCGCAACCATCCATCTTGGTCGTTGCGCCGAGCGGCACTGCAAAGGCCGCAAATTCGCGCGGCACGCCGAGGCTCTTTTCGGTCACGGTTTCGGTGACAGGCAGTGTTCCGACCGAAGAGCGCGACACGAAAGCAAGCTGGATCGCCGGCCAGGCACCGGCGAAGAAGCGTGAGGGCTTCAGGCCATGCGCGATCAGCAGCGCGGGATAGACGACAAAGAGCACGATGGCGAGGCCGATATAGACTGCCGCGGCATACCAGCCGAGCTGTGCCAGCGTTCCCCAGCCATATTGCGCCACGGCGCGGCCGAGCAGGCCGATGGTGCCGATCGGCGTCAGGCGAATGACCCACCACAGGATCTTGCGGACGATGGCGAGAAGCGACTGGTTGAAGGCGAGGAAGGGCTTGGCCGCTTCGCCCGCCTTCAGTGCGGCTGCACCGAAGGCGATGGAAACGACGAGGATCTGCAGCACGTTGAAATTCAGCGACGTGCTGGCGCTTCCGTCCGTCAGCTTGGTGCTTGCCTCAAGGCCCAGCATGTTGGCGGGCACCAGGCCCTTGAGGAAATCAAGCCAGGAGCCGGCATAGGATGGCGCCTTGGCAGCCTCCTGCGACACGGCTGAGCCGATGCCGGGCTGGATGATGAGGCCGAGCGCAATGCCGATGATAACCGCAATGAGCGACGTGATCGCGAACCAGAGGAGCGTCTGCCAGACAAGCTTTGCCGCATTCTGGAGCGTCGCCAGATTGGCGATCGAGGCAACGATCGCCGTAAAGACGAGCGGCGGGACCAGGGCGCGCAAAAGCTGCACGAAGATGGAGCCGATGGTCTGGAGCGTCACGGTCAGCCAGTTGGGGTTGCCGGCCGCGTCGGCGCCCATATTTCGGGCGATGAGGCCGAGCAGCAGTCCGATGACCATGGCTGCCAGAACTTGAAAGCCGAAAGACAGGAAAAACGGCTTCGGCTGGGATTTGGTAGTAGCTTGGGACACGATTCACACTCGATTGATGGCGGGCGGGGAGCGTTCGGAGAGAGCTTCCGCAACTGGCGCAATCTAGTCAAGCCTGCTGCCTGGGATAAGCAATGCTTTGGCACGTGGCCCACCATAGGTGGAATAATTTTCCTGCGCGTAGCGGTCGCCGGGCGTCGAAATCTCGGCCCGCACGATCGTCCGTGCGGGCGAAATCCAGCTGCCGTTCGAATGAGTTGGTCTTGCCGTTTACCGCCAACCCAGCGCGGGAGCGATATGTTTCAAAATGGCCTCGATGACGTGGGCATTGTAGTCGACGCCAAGCTGGTTCGGGACCGTCAAGAGCAGCGTATCGGCTTCGGCCACGGCTTCGTCCCCGGCGAGTTGCCTGATGAGCACGTCAGGCTCGGCCGCGTAGGACCGTCCGAAGATCGCCCTTGTATTCTCGTCGATGAAGCCGATCGTATCCTGCTCCTTGCCGCTTTGGCCGAAATAGGCGCGGTCGCGATCATCGACGATCGCAAAGATGCTGCGGCTGACGGAAACCCGCGGCGTGCGCGCGTGGCCCGCTTCCTTCCACGCCTGCCTGTAGGCGCGGATCTGTGCGGCCTGCTGGATGTGAAACGGCTCACCGGTCTCGTCGTCCTTCAGCGTCGAACTCTGCAGGTTCATGCCGAGCTTTGCCGCCCAGACGGCGGTGGCGTTCGAACTTGAGCCCCACCAGATGCGGTCGCGCAATCCTTCGGAATGGGGCTCGAGGCGCAACAGGCCAGGTGGGTTCGGAAACATTGGCCGCGGGTTGGGCTGGCCGAAACCGTTGCCTTTCAGCGCTTCGAGAAACACTTCGGCGTGGCTGCGGCCCATATCCGCATCCGATGCGCCATCCTGCGGCTGGTAGCCGAAATATCGCCAGCCATCGATCACCTGTTCGGGCGACCCGCGACTGAGACCGAGTTGAAGACGGGAACCCGAGATCAGGTCGGCGGCGCCGGCGTCTTCGGCCATGTAAAGCGGGTTCTCGTAGCGCATGTCGATGACCGCCGTGCCGATCTCGATGCGCTTCGTCTTGGCACCGACGGCCGCCAGAAGCGGGAAGGGGGAAGCCAGCTGCCGGGCAAAGTGGTGGACGCGGAAATAGGCGCCGTCAGCGCCGAGCTCCTCGGCCGCGACCGCAAGATCGATGGACTGCAGAAGCGCGTCGCCTGCCGAGCGGGTTTGCGACTGGGAGGAGGGGGTCCAATGGCCGAAGGAAAGGAATCCGATTTTCTTCACGATATCGCCGCCTGGGAATGTGTCATTGCTATTGCCCTAGATGGCATGGGATGGCCCCGAGCAACAGATGTTGGAGGGCGAACGCTGTGTTTCTGATTTGCTCATGAGGGCAGCTTCTCAAGCCTAACATACTGCTGCGGCAGCGCTAGAACCTCTTTGAAAATCGTGGGATAGCCTCCTCGTGCAACTGGCGTCGCGCGTGTGTCATGAATGAATGCAACCGCTGGGGCAAGCATTACACATGGTCGATCCAATCCCGCTTACGCCGTTTTATCGACACTACGCTTTCGTTGCACTCGGCTTGTGCCTTGCCTGCACCGCCGGAGTAGTCTTGTATGAAAACCTCGTCGCTCCAATTCCAAGCGGCGCCGGGACGGGACTCTGGATTGGCCAGCTCTTTGCGGCCGGCGGATACTCGGCGGGACACTTTGTGAAGACCACTGGCCGCGCGCCGACAGAAGGTGAGAAGCTGAGGCTTGCCCGCGTGGGCACAGCGCTCAGCTTATCGGTGAGCGTCGTCGGCCTTCTGGCGCTGTTCGCCTACCATTATGCCATGGCATTCGTGGTCGCGCTTCCGTGGTCTCAACTCCAGTACTATGTGTTGCGCCAGCAGCTGGTATCGATGTGGCTGGACTTCGGGACGGGCGTCTGGATTCTGATCCTCGGTGGCAGCTGCGCGCTGTCACTGGTATTGGGATACTGGATATTGAAGAGCACCTATGGAAGGAACGCCCAGAAGCTGGCTTCGAAACTTTCGTCGCAGAAAGTCTCCCAAAAGCGCTGGCGGGTTGGTTCAACACGTTCTTAATGCCGTTTGGCATTCGGCTCCAGATGTCTCGCCTGGCAAGGCCCGTCAAAAAATCCTGTGCTTGAACGCTGACCAAGAAGCTCGTGAACCGCCACGGGCCGACCTTGGACAGCGGAAACAGCGCTTTGGGACACCTCACGGAACCGTCAGGGTGGCAGGTGCCTTCCTGAACTGCCGGCGGTAGCTTGCCGGCGAGATCGAGAAGGCCCGGGTAAAGTGCTGGCGCAGCGAGACGGTGGAGCCGAAGCCCGCCATCTCTGCGACCCGTTCGATCGGGCAGGAGCCGGTTTCGAGCAGGCGTTGCGCGGTCGCCAGCCGTTGGTTGAGCAGCCATTGGGTGAACGTCGTGCCGGTCGCTTTTCTGAAATGCCGGGTAAAGCTGCGCAGGCTCATTCCGGCCCGCGCCGCCAGCTTTTCGAGTGACAGCGGCTCGCCCAGATGCTCGATGGCCCAGTTGATCGTCGCGCCGAGCTGCACCTCGCTGCCGGCAGCCGGCATCGGTTTCTCGATGTATTGGGTCTGGCCGCCATGGCGATGGGGCGCCACCACCAGCCGTCGGGCGATGCGGTTGGCAATTTCCGCTCCATGGTCGCGGCGCACGATATGCAGGCAGCAATCCATCGCGGCTGCTGTCCCGGCCGATGTGAGAATGTCGCCATCATCGACGTAGAGCGCATCCTGATCCAGCGCGACCTGCGGATAATGTCGCTCGAACTCCTCGGCCCAGGCCCAATGGGTGGAGGCTGGGCGCCCGTCAAGCACCCCGGCTTCCGCCAGCACGAAGGTGCCAAGGCATAGGCCGACCAATCGCGCCCCGCGTTCGTGCGCAGTCTTGAGGCTCTTCAGCAAGACTTCTGAAGGCCGCTCATCTGGATCGCGCCACGCCGGCACGATGACGGTGTCGGCCTCGGCCAAGTGACTGAGATCATGCGTCACCTCGATGCGAAAGCCTGAGCCGGTGGGGACCGACCCCGTGTTCTCGCCGCAGATCAGCAGGCGGTAGCGGGGTGCTCCGAGCTTCAAGAGTTCGTCGCCGAACACGATGCAGGGAACCGAGAGGTGAAAGGCGCTGATGCCTTCAAAGGCGATGATGGCAATGGTGTGCATCGGCGTGTGACCCCAATCTGATAATTTGGCCAGAACCTATCATATATTGTCATTCCGGCCACTTTCGCGGAACCGCCGCCTGCGGGAATTTCTCGCCATCGACAACGACGCGAAAGGACTTCCCATCATGCAGCACCCCACCATCCGCGCCATCGCTGGAGCCACAGCGCCGCACGGGCTCAATCCGGCCAGAACCGCCTTGCTGGTGATCGACTTTCAGAACGAGTATTTCAGCGGCAAGCTGCCGATCCCGGATGGTGAAAAGGCGCTCGCCAACGCCAAGCGCCTCATCGACCGTGCCGATCAGGACGGCATGAAAGTCTATCATGTGCAACACGTGACGCCGGCAGGCAGCCCGGTCTTTGCCGAGGATAGCGAGACCTCCCGGTTTCACGACGCGATCCAGCCGTCCGCCCATCATTCGGTGGTGCGCAAATCGTCCGTGAGTGTGTTTCCGACCACCGACATCGACCAGTGCCTGAAAGAGGCCGGCGTCGATACGCTGATCATCGCCGGGCTGATGACCCACGCCTGCGTTGCCGGTGCCGCTCGCGACGCCGTCCCGCTCGGGTACAACGTGATCGTGGCAGGCGACGCCTGTGCCACGCGGGATCTCGACATGGCGGATGGCAACACCGTCTCGCATATCGCTCTGCACCGCGCCGCTCTGGCCTCCATCGACGACACCTTTGGTGACATCGTCACCACCGACCGGCTCTTGGCCTTGCCTCTGACAGGCAAATGAGGCGTTGACGGTCAGCCATCTTTGCGGGAAACGCCGCCATTCGGCGATGAATGGTGACGGCGCTGACTGTTAACTTGGAAACACAGGATCTCGGCCGCCAACTGGTAGGACTGTCATCTCAGCTCGGCTGGAGGGCCACCTTGCGGGACACCGCGACGAGCGAGGCGCCCAGCAGCGCGGCCAGTGACGCGAACAGGAAGACGCCCGCGGGTCCCTGGAGCTCGACGATCAGGCCGCCGAGGATTGCCCCGGTCGAGATGGCGATCTGGAATGTTGTCAAGGTCGCGGCACCCGCGCCTTCCGCCTCGTCGCCGGCGGCCCGGCTGATGAAGGACTGGACGCTGACCGGGAGTGCACCAAAGGCGAAGCCCCAGGCTGCTGTGGCAGCGGCGGCAATGGCCGGCAGCATGCCGGCTACGGCGAGCAGGAGTGCGGTGGCGGCGATGCCAATGGCCGCCAGCGTCATGGACAGGCGCGTATTGCGCTCTGCCAGGAAACCGCCGGCGATATTGCCGAAGAAGCCGCCGATACCGAACGCGAGCAGGATCGCGGTGATCATTTCGACGTCGAAACGGGGCACCTGTTCGAGATAGGGGCGGATGTAGGTGAAGCCGGCAAAGTGGCCGGTGACCACCAGCAGGATCGTGGCAAGCCCAAGCCGGATCGCCGGGCGTCTAAGCACCCTTGCGATCGTGCCAAGGCCGGTGGTCCCGATCGGCGGCAGGGATGGAACAGTCAGTGCCTGGACGACAAAGGTTATCACCCCGACTGCGGCTGCAAGCAGGAAGGCATAACGCCAGCCGAGCGTGGCTCCTATCCAGGCGCCGACGGGTGCGGCGCAGACCGTCGCGATCGATACGCCTGACATCACGATTGCCATGGCGCGAGGCATCAACCTGCCGGGAACCAGCCGCATGGCCAGCGCCAGCGACATGGCCCAGAAGCCGCCCAGCGCAACGCCGAGCAAGACGCGGGCCGCAAGCAGGAAAGGAAGGTTCGGCGCAAAGCCTGCCATCAGGCTCGAGACGACGAGTAGGCCTGTCAAAGCCAGAAGAACCGTGCGGCGGTCGAGCCGTCCCGTGTAGACGACGATCGCCGGGCCGGCGACCGCCGCCACAACCGCGGTCGTCGTCACCGATTGCCCGGCAGCGCCGACGCTGACCCCGAGATCCGCCGACATCGGGGTCAGCAGGCTTGCCGGCAGAAATTCTGCCGTCACCAGGCCGAAGACCCCAAGCGAAAGGGAAACGACGGCGCCCCATCGGGCTCTGTTCTGCTCGTCCGTCGGGGGCCCTGATTTCGTCACGACGCCATCCATGATTTTTATCTCCGCGATTGTTGATGGCGAAAGTAGGCATGACTGTTCGGAGTTTCTATGCTAGAAAATCCAAAAGACTATGCCGTTTGTCCAAACTTGCGGAGCGCCTTATGAGCGATGCATTGACCGAGATTCTGCGCGGGCTGAGGCTCGACGGCGTTGAATACGGGCGTTGCCAACCCTGTGCGCCCTGGGCGACGGCTTACCCGGCGCAGGAGCCCGCACGCTTCCATTTTCTCGCGGCAGGCTCGGCCCATCTTCAGACACCGAATGGCGAATGGATAGAACTCGCGCAGGGTGACGCGGTCCTGTTGCCGAAAGGGGACGCGCATGTCCTTGCCAGCAAGCCGGGCATTCCGGCCATTTCGATAGGAGACCTGCCGAGACGACAGCTTTGTGATGGCATCGTCGACGTGCAATGCCCGTCATCGGACAGCAAGAACCTCCTGTTCTTCGCGGTGATGCGGTTCAATGTCGATCGGCTGCATCCGCTGCTGCAACTGATGCCGGCCGTCATGCGCACGAGCGACCTTGCATCGAGCGAGCCTTCGATCCCAGCGCTGCTCGATGCCATGATGCGGGAAGCCGAGATGCAGCGCGTCGGTTCGGGCGGCATTCTGGCGCGGCTCGCCGACGTGCTCACCGCTACGCTCATTCGGACCTGGGTAGAGCATGGCTGCGGCACGGCGACTGGCTGGCTCGCGGCCGTTCGCAACCCGGAACTCGGACGTGTCCTTGCAGCCATCCATCTCGAACCTGCAAGGGATTGGACAGTGCCCGAACTGGCAAAGCTCATGGGGGCGTCGCGATCGGGTTTCGCCCAGCGTTTTGTCGACACCGTGGGCGAGACGCCGGCCCGCTACGTCGCGCGCATGCGGATGCACCAGGCGCATCAATGGCTGCAGGAAGGGCAGCGGGTGGCCCTTGTCGCTGGCCGCCTCGGCTACGATTCGGAGGCCTCGTTCAGTCGCGCCTTCCGCAAGATCATCGGGGCACCACCGAGCCATTACCGAAGCAAAAGCTCAGCCAGGGGGCAACTGGCGTCCTGAGGCGTCCGATAGCCCCTCGGTTTCAGTCGACCATACTCAGAGCCGTCCTGGGGCAAAGAGTTGTTGGCGCCCGATAAGGCTGGGCGCCTCGCAGCACTGGGCAGTCCGATCGAGCCCGAAGCACTCGACCCTGCCTACCGGCAGCCATTGCTGCTGAGCCCCGAGTGGCTCTTCGTCGAATCCTGGGCCGGACGACCTAGGCAGCCTGCGGCAGCGGTCCGACATAGACCGAGCGCGGACGGATCAGCCGACCTTTGAGCGCCTGTTCGCGTGCGTGAGCGATCCAGCCGATGGTGCGACCGATGGCGAAGACACCGGTGAAGGCACCTCTCGGGAAGCCCAATGCATCGAGCAACAGTGCCGTGTAAAATTCAACATTGACGTCAAGCGGTCGGTCCGGCTTGCGCTCCTTCAGTATCGCCAGTGCTGCCTGTTCAACCGCATTTGCAAGCTCGATGCGTTCGCGATCAACCTGATCGGCGTCGATCAGGGGCTTTAAAGCATACCGCAGCGCATCGGCGCGGGGGTCACGGACGCGGTAAACTCTATGGCCGAAGCCCATCAGACGTTCGCCCCGATCGAGCGCTTGGTTGAGCCATGTTTTCGCGTTGTCCTGACTTCCTATCGCATCCAGCATGTCCAGCACCGGTCCAGGCGCGCCGCCATGGAGCGGCCCCTTCAATGCGCCGATCGCGCCGAGCACTGATGAGGTGAGGCCGGCTTTGGTGGAGGCGATCACCCTTGAAGCAAAAGTCGAAGCGTTGAGGCCGTGATCCGAAATCGTCACGAGATAGGTATCGAGCGCCTTCACCTTTTCCTTGCTCGGTCTCCCCCCGTCAAGCATGGCGAGAATGTCCGCCGATTGGGAGAGCGCCGGCGATGGGGCAACAGGCTCGTCACCATTCTTCAGGCGCAGAATTGCCGGCAGGAAGACGGCGGGTGCCGCAAGCAAGCCGAGCGCCGCCTCAAGATCGTCGGTGTCCGGCAGGCGGGCGATGAGCGCGCGCATGATGTCCACTGGCGGCAATTCAAGCATATCGTCGTCGATAGCCCGGATATGAGCGAAGACCTCTGTTCGTGCTTGTCCTAGGCGTTGGCGCACATTTTCTTTTGCCAGGTTTCCTTCGATCAGGCCGTCGAGCAGGAGGGCAGCGACATCCTCATAGGTGGCGTACTCGGCAAGATGGTCGAGTGACACCCCGCGGATAACCAGCCGACCCGCCTCGCCATCCACGTCGGAGAGCTGGGTTTCAGCGGCGACGACGTCTTCAAGTCCGTTTTTCATAAGCGTTTCTCCTTTACCCGGAGAATGGTCCAGCTTAGATGTATTGACGTCAATCTTGATAAATATGATCAATATGAAGACACTTTGGATAACCGCTGAGGAGGCGCTCAGCCAGCTCGGCACCAAACCGCAGACGCTTTATGCGAATGTCAGCCGCGGGCGCATACGCGCCAAGCCTGATCCGCTCGATTCGCGCCGCAGCCTTTATCAGGCCGATGATGTGAAGCGGCTTGCGGAACGTCATGCGGGCCGCCCGCGCACCTCGGCCGTCGCGGCCGAGGCGATCCGCTGGGGCGACCCTGTCTTGCCGACGACGATATCCAGCATTGCCGACGGACGACTATCTTATCGTGGCCATGACGCGGTCGAGCTCGCCGTGAAGGCCGACCTGGAGGAGGTCGCCGCGCTGCTCTGGCAAACACAAGCGGTCGCTGTCCGCGCTGCCGGCTGCGACTTGGCGGATCGATCGCGTTTGGCCGCGGCTTTGATGAGCCTTGCCGCCCGGGTGGCCGAGGACCTGCCTGCTCTTGGTCGTGCATCGCCCATTTTGAGGATTGAGGCCGCCGATGTGTTGTCGACCGTGGCAGCGGCACTGGCACCATGGCCGGAACCACTGCCGCTGCATCGGCGGTTGGCTCTCGGATGGGCACGGCCCGAAGCGGCAGAGCCCATCCGAAAGGCACTGGTGTTGGCGGCGGAACACGAACTCAATGTTTCCGCGTTTGCAGCGCGCGTGACGGCCTCCTCCGGCGCCGCTCTTTCGGCCGCCGTCCTGTCCGGGCTGGCGGCGCTGACCGGCCCTCGCCACGGCGGCGCCTGGCTCAGCGTCACACAGCTTGCAGAGCGGACGAACGCAGTCGGCGCACGCGAGGCGATACGCGGCATGCTATCCTCTGAAGGTGCTGTCCGGGCCTTCGGCCATCGGCTCTATCCTCACGGCGACCCGCGCGCCAAGGCGATCATGGCAAGTTTCGAGGCTCCGCCCCTCTATGGACTGTTGGCCGAGGCGGGCGAAGAGCTGCTGGGAGAGCCGGTGAATATCGATTTCGCACTGGCGTCGCTCGCGGCCACGTTCCGGCTGCCTGACGAAGCGCCGCTGGTGATCTTTGCGCTTTCGCGTACGGTCGGCTGGCTTGCCCATGCGATGGAGCAGGTGGAGAGTGGCCACATGATTCGTCCACGAGCGCGTTACTCCGGACAATGAAATAACAGCCGAGCGCACCGTTTGGACAATCATCGACCGACGGTCACCTGCTCAACTGGCATGCGGCGCGACTGCGATCGCGCTCAGAACTTTTTACTCTCCAGCACTGTGCCGTCGGTTGGACTCCACGGCGCGTCGTCAGTTGGCCGATGCATGTCATGCATTAGCCGCATGGCGGACATGATTTGCTAATGTTCGCGCGGAACTCCATATGTTGCCTAACACCTGACTTCGAACGCGATGCCAGCGCCGCAGCGAGCCTGCCGGGCGCGAAGGAGGCGATATGAACGGGATTCCGAAGACGCTTGAAGAAATGAGCTTGCGCGAGCGGTGCGGCATACTCGAAACGGTGGCCTGTGCGCTCGAGGCTATCGCTGAAGAGGCCGACGATCGGGGCGATACGCGCTTCGCCACCAACTCGAAATGCGTGGCGGGTACGATCCGCGGATACACGGCCAACCTTGCAGAACATGATCTCAAGCCGGCCGAGTTGCTCCTCGAATTGGGGATAAATCTTGTGCATCTTTCTTCAACACGGTCCGGTCGCGCGGCGACCGCTGTCATGAACAGCATTTCGGAGGTGCGTCAGTAGGTCTTTGGACGGTACCTTCGTTGGCTTGCATGGGCTTCACAGCCCGAACGCTTCACCCTCGATCCGCTCCACCAAATGCCGGGACTAAACAGCTCTTATGTTCATTTGCAAGCTCTTTAATCATGACTCTTTCCTTTCCGGCCTTGAGGACGAAAGCACATGCGTGAAGCTGTTGAACAAAGCAGGAGGCAGGGCATTTAGACGACGGCTGGCATACTCTTATGCGCGGGTTGGGTACCGCATTTCCGTGTGTTCGTCTGGGGCTGCCTCGGTCTAGGATCGGGCGTGGATTTTATCCGCCACATAGCTGTGACGAGGGTTCCCCACGGGAGCCCTGCCTCCATCTTTGTTCAACAGCAGATGATTTCAATTTTTCGGTTAAGCGTTGCTCTTCAAGCTGACTATCGGCTTTAGGATTTTGCTTTGGGAGCGACCTCCTGTCCGATCGCCCACAGGAACGCGGCCATTTCTCGCGCAATGGCGGTGACCGCGACGACCTTCGGCTTGCCTGCCGCCATCAGCTTGCGATAGCGCGCGCAAAGTCGCACCTGGCCGTTCCAGGCAATCTCTCGAACTGTCCTTGGCAATCCCTCCAGCCGCGCCTGGATCGTTGGGCTTACACGTGCAGGGAAGCGATATGTCCAGGCGCCTTCGATTAGGACCCGCCGCGCCCTTGTGTTGCCTGCCTTGGTGATCCCACCACGTTTGACCCGTTCGCCGGTTGAGCTTTCCGACGGTACGAGACCGAGATACGCCATCAGCTGACGAGGATTGTCGAAGCGCCTGACATCCCCGATCTCGACCACAAAGGTGACCGCCGTCATGAACGCGACGCCGCGCATCGCCTGGTAGGCGGCCACAACCGGCGCCATCGACCAGGATAACGCGGTTTCGACTACCAGCTTGGTCAGCCGATCTAGGCGCACGCCGGCATCCTCGATGGCCTGGCAATATTCCGCCAGCAGGATTTGGTGGGCGGGATGGTCGAAGGCCTGGCACGCCAGCCACCTTGTATGGGCGCGCGTCCATGGTTTGCGGCCGGTATAGATCCGGCCATGACGCAACAAGAAAGACTGAAGTTGCTGACGCGCCTGTTTCAGCGCATCGACGGCCGCCTCGCGAGCCCGCACCAGGTCGCGGATAGCCTCATGGCCTTCGTCGGGAACCCAGACCGCCGTTAGCTCGCCCGCCCGGTGCAGGCGTGCCAGGCTTACGGCATCCCGGCGGTTGGTCTTCACTCGGTCGCCCGCACGCTTGGGCACCAGGGACGGCGCCACCACCACGCAGTCATGACCAAGCTCAATAAGCTGGCGGTAAAGACCGTAGCCGGTCGGACCGGCCTCGTAGCAGAAGTGAAGCTTGGCTCCACGCTTGGAAAGCTTGTTGACCATCAATGCCACTGATGCCGGCTCGGAAGAGATGTTGCCGAAAAACCGCACCTCGCCGTTGCGTGCTCCGTCGGCAATGGCCACCGAAATCTTCAACTTCGACGTATCCAAGCCGATGAAAATTACGCTATCGTCTTTCATGGTTCGCCCTCGCTAAGCATGGGGCAAGGCTCCGGCCTATCCAGAGCAACCCCCGAATTCAGCTTACCGCGGGGGCGGGCCACCTTCACCCAGCGAACATACGGTCTAGGGCGCCGGTTCGCCGCTCCGGATCGATTGGCGTCCATGCGATGCGAGTGTATCCGCGCGTTCGTTGCCGACTATCCCGGAGTGACCCTTGCACCATGAGATGGCGAGGAGAGGGCTGCGGGATAGCTGAAGATCGATTGCCATCCAAAGGTCCCGATTGGCTATTGTTCGGCTTCGGGCCTTTGCATTCGGGACAATCTTTCTCCAGCCGTTGTTCTTCCAGATCTGACGCCAGCTGTTGCAGCCCTTTACCGTGTAGGCAGAGTCGGACCAGACGACCGCCGGTTGACCGGAAGCATTGCTGTTGATCCAAAGCGCTGCCTTGAGCAGCGCGGTCAGCTCCATTGTGTTGTCGGCGGAGCCTTGCGCGCCACCAAACTCGGACGCTATTTCCACGCCCTCGTGATAGACGACAAATGCCCATCCGCCCTTGCCGGAGATCGGTTCATACGAACCATCCGTGAAGACGTGAAGGCCCTGGGAGGAAGGCTGCTCCTCGGCCGTATTCGTGGGGGAGTTGAGGGTGGTGGAAATGCCGTTCATCGCTGGTCTGTTCTTTCCGTGCAACTTTACCCATGTCTACCAGACGATCCGGAATGTTGCGCGCTGGTGCTGACTGCGCTCATTCTGTCGAGGACCCGGGCATTTCCCGCGCGCTTCTACGGCATCCGCCGTAAGGCCACGGAACAGGCGGCGATGGACACAGGCGACCTTGTCTTTCAATGATCGCATGAAGAGGTGTGTGCTCAATGCAGCTCAATCGCTGGATTTATTACAGTGACTCGTCGTCCATCCGGTAGTTGGCGCGAGCCGGCGATCCTATCGCCAGGCATAGAACGCCAGGCCAACGGCGACGGACAAGGTCAGTGCTGCGAACAGCAGGTTCAGCGTGGATTGGTACTTGCTGAAACTATGGGCGGCTCGGCATCCCGCCAGCGCGCCAAGAGCCCCGCCGCCAACGAAGGAGAAGGCGAGCGGCCAGTCGACCAGGCCGGAAAACGTGTAGCTTGCACCTGTGGTAAGACCGAAAGCGGAAATGGCAACCAGCGATGTGGCGATTGCGTTGATCGTCGGCATGCCGGTCGAAACCATCAGGCCCGGCACGATCAGGAATCCGCCACCGATCCCGAAGAAACCCGAAACGATGCCGGTTCCGGCGCCAAAGGAGAGCACTTTCGGCGCGTTTCTGGGCGTGCAGGTTGACGCCGGATCGCCAGCCAGGTGGCGTCGCTTCAGCATAGTGAGGCTGACAACGGCCATGAGGGCCGCGAACAACAGCAAGAGCCGCTGGCCATCCAGAGCCTTGCCGAGCGTCGCGCCGACCCATGCGCCACCGATACCGGTGATGCAGTACATTGTCGCACAGCGCCATTTCACCGTGCCGTGTCGCGCATGCATCGCCAGTCCAGAGAGCGCATTCGCTGCGACGGCGACGGCGCTCGTCCCGATCGCCACGTGCACGTTGCTCACGCCGACCACATAGACGAGCAGCGGGACGGCCAGAATGGAGCCGCCACCGCCGAACAACCCAAGGCTGAAGCCGACGAGACCGCCGCTCAACGCTGCCAGGATGTATTGGACCAGATCCAGTGTCATGGTTCGGCGCCGTGCCGCCGGGGAAACGATGGCGCATGCGATGCGTCGAAGCCGGAAGACGACCTGGGCGCAGAGCGTGCTCGTGAATGGAGCGGCGTCAGGACCATGCCGCACCTTGCAGGGCGTCGATGGGGAGTTTCAGGTAGCGCCGGCCGTTTTCCTCCGGCTCCGGAAGCCGGCCGCCGTTGATGTTGACCTGCAAGGCATGAAGGATGAGCTTGGGCATCGGCAACGTTCGATCCCGTCCCTCGCGGAACGCGACAAACTCGCTTTCGCAGCCATAGCGCGTCAAATGGATGTTGTCCGCCTTCTGCCGGGCGACGGTGCTTTCCCAACGCGGTTCGCGTCCACCAGGCTGATAGTCATGGCCGACGAAAACGCGGGTGTCATCAGGCAGGGCGATGATATCGCGGATGCTCGCCCATAGCGCGTTGGCGCTGCCGCCGGGGAAGTCTGCGCGCGCAGTTCCGCTGTCCGGCATGAAGACCGTGTCGTGCACGAAGGCGGCGTCACCGACGAGATAGGTGATCGACGCCAGCGTGTGACCCGGAGAGAACATCACCCCGGCCTCGAGATTGCCGATCCGGAATGTGTCACCGCGATCAAACAGCCGGTCCCATTGCGATCCGTCCGTTTTCAGCTCTTGCCAGTTGTAGATGTCGGCCCACAGTTTCTGGACCTTGACGATGTGCGTGCCGATGGCCGTGGGCGCGCCGGTCTTGGCTTTCAGATAGGCGGCGGCGGAAAAATGGTCGGCATGCGGATGGGTATCCAGGATCCACTGGAGGTCAAGGTTCTGATCCCGCACGAAGTCGAGCAGCCGGTCGGCATTGGCAGTCGCGATCGCGCCGGACTTCTCGTCGAAGTCGAGTACCGGATCTATGATCGCACAGGCCCGGGTTTTCGGATCGTTGACCACATATTGCACGGACCAGGTTCGCGGGTCGAAGAAAGCCGCAATGTCAGGCCTCGCCATGTCTCACGCCCCCATTGCAAGCGCGGCGCGCGGGAAGAAAATGGCGCGTGCCGGGTCGAAATCATAGTGTTGCTCGTAGCTGGTCGCGTCGATGGCAAGCTTGGCGACGGCGTCGAGGATGAACGCCACTTCCTCGTCTGCAAGCAGGACGCTCAAGTTCAGTCGGACAAAGCCCGGCTTCAGCATTTCCTGTCCTGAAAGGATGGCCTCGCGCAGTCGCTGCGATTCTTCGTCATCAATGCCCAGCAGCCGGTGCACATAGGGCCCGGCGCAGGCGCAGCCGCCGCGCGCCTGGATGCCGAAGCGATCGCTGAGCATACGGGTCACGAGTTGCTGGTGGACATGGCCGCCCTTGCCGTCCTTAACGCGGAAGGAAAAGATCGGCAGCCGCTTTGGTTCTAGAGGACCAAGCAGTTCCAGCCGCTCGTTGCGCTGCCACGCGGCAATCGCGCTGCGGGTCAGCTCGGCACTTTTGGCCTGCATTGCCTCGGCACCAATCGCTTCCTTGACGAGGAAGGCGAGTGCCGCGCGGATATCGCCGACGACATTCGGCGTGCCTGCCTCCTCGCGCGCCTCGAGGCTTTGGCTGTAGTCATGGCCGGTGGGCGAAACGAACTTGACGGTGCCGCCGCCGGGCCAGGAGGGCTTCACGGTAACGGCCGCGTCACGTCGCAGGATCAGCACGCCTGACGTGCCGGGACCGCCGATGAATTTGTGCGGCGAGACGACGACGGCGTCGATCGCGGCGTCCTTGTCGGGCGACATGTCGATCGGCAGGTACGGCCCAGCACCGGCATAGTCCCAGACCATCTTTGCGCCTGCAGCCTTGGCGATGCTGGTGACGGCCGCGACGTCGGTGACAATGCCCGTGACATTGGAGGCGGCGGAGAATGCGCAAACGGTGAGATCGGCCGGTTGCTTCAACGCTTCATCGAGCGCTGCGAGATCCGGACCACCCGTCGAGCATTCGGCGATCTCGACCACCTCGGCGCCGCTTTCGCGCCAGGGCAGGATGTTGGAATGATGCTCATAGGGCCCGATCAGGATGCGCACGCGCCGGCCGGCCACTACCGCGTCGGCGACCCCCAGCAGCTTCACCAGCCGATTGATGCCGGCGGTGGCGCCCGAACCCGCGAAAATGACGGCGTGCTCAGGTCCCGCCCCGCAGCAGGCGGCGATCGCCGCGCGCGCATCGCGGCGCAGCCTGGTCATGAAACCACCGCAGTAGGAGGCCTCGGTGTGGCTGTTGGCGTAGTAGGGTAGCACCTGTTCGAGAATGAAATCCTCGATCTGCATCAATGCCCGGCCCGAAGCGACATAGTCGGCATAGACGAGCTTCTTGACGCCGAAAGGCCCCTCGATCTTTGCGTTCTTGCCGACCAGTCCGGCTCGCAGGGCCGCGATCGCGTTATCGCCAGCAAGGCTCTCCCGAAACGCATCGAGCGGACCGGTAAGGTGTGGCTGGCGTGGGCACGGCGTCGTCATCGTTTCCTCCCAGGGTCGGACAGACGATAAGTCTAATCGAGCAGTTGCATAGAAACCTCATCATTCTTATGCTTGGATGCGCTGCAATTGGGTCATGTGATCGCTAAAATGGAAAAAATAGACGAAATTGATATGCGAATCCTCTCCTGCCTGCAAAAGGACGGCGCGATCTCGCAGCGTGATTTGGCCGACCGTGTCGGCCTGTCGCAGAATGCCTGCTGGCGCCGCCTGCAGCGGCTGAACGCCAGCGGGCTCGTGCTTGGTACCCATGCCGCGGTCGACGTCGCAGCGCTCGGCTTCGACCTCACAGTGTTCGTGATGATCCGCACCCGCCATCATTCCAAGGAATGGGCCGACAGCTTCCGCAAGCATGTCGAGCGTCTGCCGGAGGTGACGGATCTGTACCGGATCGGCGGCGACTGGGATTATCTGATCAAGGTGGTGACGCGCGGCATGGCCGGCTATGATGCCTTCTATCAGAAGCTCATCACCGATTTCGACCTGATGACGGTCACCGGCTTCTTCTCGATGGAAACCATCATCAGCAACCGCATGCCCGACCTGCGTGGTCTTACGCGGTAGCGTGCACGTGGTGCTCCAGCGGGGCCGTTGCGCTGCAGTCTACGGGCCGAAGGGCGCACATCATTTGTTGTCGACCGGTATCGCCGCGGCAAGAAAGGTGTCGAGGGCCGGATTTTGGTCCGAACGACGCCACGCAAGGCCGGTTTCCACCTCCGGTACATGGCCGGCCAGCGGCAAATAGGTCGCGCCGCGCCGCTGAAGGTTGGTCATCGATTGGGGGACCAGAGCGACCCCAAGGCCGGATGCGACCAGACCGACGATCGTCTGCATCTGGATGGCTTCCTGATAGGTCGAGAATGCCATTCCGTGCTCGGCGAAATATCTCGAGACGATATCGTGAAAGGCCGGTGCGGCCCGCCGTGGAAAAACGATGAGGGGCGCCTTGAAGAAGTCGGCTGGCTCCAGAACACTTCCTGCAAAACCCACTCGCTGTTCCTCGACCCAGGCCGTGGGCACCGCGGCAACCAGCGGTTCCCGCAGCAGCGGCAGGTAGGAAAGGGTCGGATGAAGGGACGCCTGGTTGGGGGCAATGATCAGCCCGACATCGATCTCTTCATCGAGCAGCGCCTCTATCTGTATATCGCTGGTGGCTTCGCGCATCGTCAGTTCCACATGCGGATAGGCCGCGCGATAGCGGCTGACGATGTCGGGCAGTACGCTATAGTCGGCCGTGCTGACGAAGGACAAACGCAGGTGCCCGATCTCGCCGTGTGATAGCCTTTTTGCGGTGTCAGCAAGGCCGTTCGCCCCGTCGAGCACCTGGCGGACATGGATGAGCCATTGCCTGCCGACAGATGTCAGCTCCACGTTCCGCTTCGTCCGTTTGAAGAGCTGTACCTTCAGCTCCTTCTCCAATGCCAAGATCGATTGACTGAGCGGCGGCTGCGTCATGTTGAGGCGGGAGGCCGCATGGCCGAAATGCAGTTCTTCGGCGACGGCGACGAACTGGCGAAGTTGCCTCAAATCCATGATCTATCTCTATTGATATCTTCTGCGACTTATTTGTTCGAGAAAAGTATATTTCACAGTCATCTTGAACGCCAGTAAACTCGATCTCGAACCAACTGAGGGAGCAAGTCATGGCCTACAACGAACGATCGAAACACATTACGCAAGGTGTCGCGCGGTCCCCCAACCGGGCGATGTATTATGCACTCGGCTACGAGAAGGCCGATTTCGCCAAGCCGATGATCGGCATTGCCAACGGTCATTCGACGATCACGCCCTGCAATGCCGGGCTGCAACCGCTGGCCGATGCTGCTGTGGCGGCAATCAAAGCTGCCGGCGCGAATCCGCAGATCTTCGGAACGCCGACGATTTCCGACGGCATGTCGATGGGCACCGAAGGAATGAAGTATTCGCTTGTATCCCGCGAGGTCATCGCCGACTGCATCGAAACCTCGGTGCAAGGGCAGTGGATGGACGGCGTGCTTGTGCTCGGCGGCTGCGACAAGAACATGCCGGGCGGCATGATCGGCATCCTTCGCGCCAATGCTCCGGCGATCTATGTCTATGGCGGCACGATCAAACCCGGCCACTGGAAGGGGCAGAGCCTTTCCGTCGTGTCCGCGTTCGAAGCCGTCGGCGCCTTCATGGCCGGCAAGATGAGCGAAGAGGATTTCGAAGGCATCGAACGCAATGCATGTCCGTCGACCGGCTCCTGTGGCGGCATGTATACGGCCAACACCATGAGTTCGTCCTTCGAGGCGCTCGGCATGTCGCTTCTTTACTCGTCCAACATGGCCAATCCCGATCAGGAAAAGCTGGAGAGCGCCGCGCAATCGGCCCGTGTCCTCGTCGAAGCCGTCAAGAAGGGCATCAAGCCAAGGGACATCGTCACGCGCAAGTCGATCGAGAATGCGGTCGCCTTGATCATGGCGACCGGCGGATCGACCAATGCGGTACTGCACTACCTCGCCATCGCGCATGCGGCGGAAGTCGAGTGGACGCTGGACGACTTCGAGCGCGTTCGCCGCAACGTCCCCGTCCTCTGTGATCTCAAGCCATCGGGCAGATACATGGCCGTCGACCTGCACCGGGCAGGCGGCGTGCCGCAGGTGTTGAAGATCCTTTTGAATGCGGGCCTTCTGCATGCCGACTGTCTGACGATCACGGGCAGGACGATCGGTGAAGAGCTCGCAGCCGTTCCGGACCAGCCCCACTCGGACCAGGACGTTATCCGGCCGTATGAAAGACCGATCTACCGCGAGGGCCATCTCGCGGTGCTGAAGGGGAATCTGGCCGAAGGCGGTGCGGTCGCAAAGATCAGCGGATTGAAAAGTCCCGTTATGACCGGACCCGCGCGTGTCTTCGAAGACGAACAGTCGGCGATGGATGCCATTTTGTCGGATAGGATCAGACCCGGCGATATTCTCGTGCTGCGCTACCTCGGGCCGAAGGGCGGCCCCGGCATGCCTGAGATGCTGGCGCCGACCTCGGCGATCATCGGCAGAGGTTTGGGCGATAGCGTCGGTCTCATCACCGACGGTCGCTTCTCGGGCGGAACCTGGGGCATGGTGGTTGGTCACGTCACGCCGGAGGCTTTCGAAGGGGGCACGATCGCGCTGGTGCAAGAGGGTGACCGGATCGTTATCGACGCCCATCGACAGTTGCTGCATCTCGACGTGGACCCGGAAGAACTAGCAAGAAGGCGCGCCAAGTGGCGACAGCCGGAGCCGCGTTACAAACGCGGGGTGCTGGCAAAATTTGCAGCGCTGGCGCGCCCGGCCAATGAGGGCGCCGTCACCGGGTGATTTGCATTGGCCAATCACGGATCGTCAGCAGGCCGCGCTTGTCAGCGGTTGATCTGGCTTTCCGGTCTTGGGCCAGCGGCCTGCTCTATCTGCGCGAAAAAGCCCGATCGTGTTGCTTCCGGCGCCTGCCGCCCTAATTGGTGGTTGTGGCGATGGTGACATCGTGATCGCCATTGCCAATCCCCGTGGGGGGACAAGCGCAAAAGGTAGTCCGGAGATATTTCTCCAAAGGACCAAGGCTATGGAAGAGACCGAAGCGGCGCGGGAGCCGCGCGCGATGTCGCGCCGCATGGCCATTGCCTATGCGATCGGCCTACCGCTTTCGCTGCTGGCATTGATCTTCGTGCCGGCCGGCACGATTGCCTGGCGCCCTGGTTGGATGTTCCTGGCGGTCCTGATCTTGAGTTTTGGCGCTTCCGCTCTGGTGCTTGCGCGGGTCAATCCTGTGATCTTCCGCGCGCGCAGTCGGTTTCAGGCGGGCACGAAAAGCTGGGACAAGGCTCTGCTTGCCATCATCCTGCCGGCAATGGTTGCGGTGTTCCCGGTCGCAGCGCTTGACGCCGGGCGGTTCCACTGGTCGGTCGTTCCGGCCTGGGCGATGCTGTCGGGCTACGGCGCCATGCTGGCCGGCGTCGCGGTGACCGCCTGGGCGCAGGCGGTCAATCCGTTCTTCGAGCCGGGTGTGCGGATACAATCAGAGCGGCATCACCGCGTGATCGATACCGGCCCCTACCGTTTCGTCCGTCATCCCGGCTACATCGCCGCCCTGTTCCTCTTCTTCGGCATGGCGCTTGCGCTCGGCTCGTTTTGGGCGCTCATTCCCGCAGCGCTGGCAGGGACGCTGCTCGTGCTGCGCACGTCGTGGGAAGATCGGCTGCTGCGGGCCGAGCTTGCCGGATATGAAGCCTATTCCCGTCGGGTTCGATGGAGGCTGGTTCCCGGCATCTGGTGACGTCGACGCTCGGGTCACCAGATGCCGGCTCGCCGGTCAAGGGAATGATCCATGTCCATCCGCCTCAAGGCCTTATCCCCATTGGTGTCGTCGTTGTGGCTTTTCCTGCCGACAATGTTGCGTGCCGAAAACACGTTTGTCGATCGCCGCGGAAAGACGGTCAAGTTTGCAAAGCCCCCGGGAACGGATCGTCACCATCGCGCGCTCCGCGCCGATCATCTATCGCGCTGTCGATGCGAAGGCGGATAAGATCGCCGCCATGAACAAGGATTCGTTGACAGACTTCGTCATCCTACCGGCAGCTCTGGAACCGCTCGACAGGCGGGTCGCACCCCTTTACATCGCTCGCCATGGAACTCCGCTTCAACCGCCCCGCCTTTGTATTCTCCATCCTGCTGTTCGTCGTCCTCGTCCTGTTGGCGACGGTCGGGGCCGGATGGGGGTGGATCCGCAGCTTTTCCGGCGATGTCCTTGCCGTGATGTGGGTTTACTGCATGCTAGCATCGGTGGTGAAGGCTCGGCCCCAGCTGGTCGCCGGTATCGCATTCTCGCTTGGCGTGGCGGTCGAACTTGCACAGTACCTGGCGTCCAATTTCGGTATCCGCGTTTCCAACCCCATTATGAGGGTCGTGTTGGGAGCCACACCAGACTGGTGGGATGTGCTGGCCTATGCGCTGGGTGCCGTCCTCGTGTTGGGCATGGCGATGCTCGGTCGCTTCCGGCAGCGCCGCACCGTTGCACTGCGCGCGCTTTGATTAGACGGGGGCGGGCGCAGGCGAAACCAGCTCCATTGCCCCGGTCACCAGACGCGCGACACGAGCCGTATCCGGTGCCTCGCCAAAGAGGATGCGGTACATGATGGGCGAGACGACGCGGTCCATGACGGCGTCGACATCCGGGAATGCTTCGCCGCGGCCTTCAGCGCGCGCCGCGATCACCTCGATCTGCTGCTTGGTGAAGTTGCAGCACTGATAGGCGCCGCTGCCGTCCTGTGCCGCCAGCACATCGCGTATCATCGCGCGCCCGGGTTTCGAGGACATCTCCTCCGCATATTGCTCGGCCCAGGCCAGCAGATCTTGGCCGCCATTCCCGGTATCGACCGGCTCCATGTCGGGTCTCAACCGCTCGACCGCGACATCGGCCAACAGTTCCTGGATATCGCCCCAACGGCGGTAGATGGTCGACGGCGTCACGCCCGCTTCCACGGCGATCATCGGAATGGTGACCTCCGCGCGCTCCATTCTTGTCATCAGCGCCTGCACGGCCCCGTGCACCGATGCCTGTACCCTGGCGCTTCGCCCGCCCGGGCGCGGACCTTCCCTGCCTGCCATTCCAACTCTTCCTTCCGTCTGCAGCGTATGGATCAGAAACTTTCACAGCACCATAAACGCAAATTATTTGCTTTTGCGGCGGCTCGCTCCTACATCGCCTAAACGCAACGATTTAGCGTTAAGGATTATATAGATGTTCTCCTCTGCCAAATCCAGGGAGAGTGGCGCTGCCGCCGCCACCCCTAGGGCGTCCCACGCGGTCACGCTTGCCCCTTTCTTCGGCGCGTCGTCCGCGCCCACGCCGCTCTACCGCATTTACCAGGAGAGCTTTGCAGCCTCTCCGGTCATGATGACAGGAATCTTCGCGGTCTATGCTTTCGCGCTTCTCACCGCGCTTTTGATCGCCGGTTCGATCTCCGACCACCTCGGCCGGAAGCCGGTGATTTTCAGTGCGCTGCTTCTCGAAATCGTGGCGATGCTGCTCTTCGTCGTTGCCGACGGACCGTCCTGGCTGATCGCGGCGCGCGTTGTTCAGGGGCTGGCGACCGGCATCGCCGGCGCCTCGATCGGTGCGTCGCTGGTTGATGTCGATCGCGCCAAGGGCCAGCTCGTCAATTCGCTCGCGCCGCTGATCGGCATGGCCGTTGGCGCCTTGGGGACCAGCGCACTCATTCAATACGGACCATTTCCCCTTCACCTCGTCTACGGGTTGCTCCTGATCGGCTTTGTCTTGCAGGCAGTGGCGATATGGTTGACGCCGGAGACGGGCGGCAAACGCACCGGCGCGCTCTCATCGCTCAAGCCGACGATCGCCATTCCGCCTCAGATCAAGCGGCCGCTCGCACTGGCGACCCCGATCAACATCGCGAACTGGGCCCTTGGCGGCTTCTATCTCTCGCTGATGCCCTCGCTCGTCGCGTCCGTCACCGGCAGCAGGGCGCCGCTGACGGGCGGAGCCGTTGTCGCCACGCTGATGGCGGCCGGTGCCTTCAGCGTCTTCCTGCGTCGCGCCTGCAGTCCTCGGGCAAACGTAACCTTCGGCGTTTCGGCCACGACCACCGGCATGCTGATCGTAGTTGCCGGTACCCACCTGGCGAACGTGCCGGTCATGATCCTCGGCACACTGCTCACCGGCGCCGGCTTCGGCACCAGCTTTCTTGGCATCATGGGGTCGATCATGCCGCTCGCCAAGGCGGAGGAGCGCGCCGGGCTGCTGTCCGCCTTCTACATCCAGAGCTATCTCGCCTTCAGCCTGCCGGCGATGGCCGCCGGGTTTTTTGCAAAGACACTGGGCTATCAGGCGACGACCGACATCTACGCGGCCGTCATCATCGCCACCGCCGTTGGCGGGCTGATGGCAAGCCGCGAGCGCCGGGTGAGGGTGCCGGCGGTTTCATGACCGATCTCAGACATAGGCTCGCGCAACAGTTCGAGTGAGGAAAGTGTTCCCGGATGGAATAGAGCGTCGCTACGTCCGTTATCCCTTCGGACCGGAGATGCCGGTCCGTTTTTTCAAGAAGGAGTTACGGGCATGAAAAACCACTGGAAACTGAGCGCCGCCCTCATCGCCGGCGTTACCGCCTTTGCCGGCGCCGACGCGCAGGCAAAGCAGGCGACCGCTCCAGCCCACGCGGTCGGCAGGCAGGTAGGCGGCCACCACGACGATACCATCATCGTTGCGGGTAACAGCTCCTCCAACTCGTCGAGCAACTCCAGCTCGAATTCATCGTCCAACAGTTCGTCGAATTCGAGTTCCAATTCCTCATCGAACAGCTCTTCGAACTCCAGTTCGAACTCGTCATCGAACACCTCGTCCAATTCCAGCTCGAACGGCTCGGACCGTTCGTATCGTTCCGGCAAGCTGTGGCATACGCGGTGAAAGCGAAATCGCAAAAGAGCGGGGACCGGGCGACCGGTCCCCGCTTCTTACTTTCTGCGGTAGGCTAGCGCGCGGACCGTGCCATCCGCCGATACCATCCCGCACCGGCGATCGTGTTCCGGTGGACGACGTTGCGGCTCGCCGCTTCCTCGTTTGTTTCCGCGCGAATGTCCGCTTTGATCGCGGCCCCATCCCGACGAAAAGGGACGACCTGAACAAGCGGCGTGCCCTTCTCGATCACATGGACGCCGTCAGCTGCGGTGGCAAAGAACGGGAAATGGATGTTGGCGGAATAGGTGTCCGTATCGACAACGCCGGCCACGCACTCGAACGGCTGCGCCGGTCGGTTCAAAGGCGGCACGAACAGGCAGCTCCAGCCGGGAGGAGTGCGGATGGACCAGTAATTGTGAAACTTGCAGGGCGGGCTCGGCTCCTTCGGGTTGCCCGCAACCTGGTGAGCACCGTGATTACTGACCATCACCCGGTCGAATTCCCAGCCGGCTTCGACGTTTCGCCCCTCATCCCGGATTTCGAGACGCACCGTGGCTGCCAATGGCAGGATCCAGCCGGTGGTCATCGCATCCAGAAATGGCATGCAGCGCTTGATGGTCAGGCCATTGTCTCTGGCGGAAAGATGCTGCGGATCGACTGCGGGCAGCTTGCGGTACCAATCCGGGAGAATGGTCTTGGCGGCCACCGGCGGCGCGATGACCCCCAGGTCTTCCGGATGACAAAGGAATTGGATGCGTGACGGTTTCTTCTTCAGAAAGTGCAACATGTTCGTTCTCCGTTCGGTGGACGGAAGAACGGGCGGCGCCGGAGATTATTCCACGGCGCGTTGCAATACGCGCGGCTCGGGCGACGGATGCGCGCGTCGTCGGTGGCGCGCTCCACAGGCTACATGACGTTACAAAAGTCGGGCGGGGCGGACACACTGCTCATACATGCCGCTGGTCAGATTGCGACATTGGCTTCAAGCAAAGCTTCAAAAAGGGAAGGACGACCGGATGAAAACGACGAGCATCATCGCCGCTACGCTGCTGATTGTTGGTGGCGGACTGACACTGCAGGCTGCGCATGCACAACAACATGGACTTCAACGCACCGACCTCCTGCAGAACGACATCAGTGTGCCGGGACGTGAAGTCGTCCAGGTGCGCGTCGACTTGGAGCCGGGCGCGGTTTCCATAAAGCATTCTCATCCGGGCGAAGAGGTTGCCTACGTCCTCGAGGGCTCATTGGAGTACCAGCTGGACGGCAGGAAATCCGTCACACTCAAGGCCGGCGAGACCTTGTTCATTCCAGCCGGAGTGAACCATGTGGCCCGGAATGTCGGCAGCGGCAAAGCGTCGGAACTCGCCACATACATCGTCAAGAAAGCGACCCCACTCGTCGTGCCCGCGAAGTGATCGTCTCAGGCGATGATCAGCGATGGAAGGCCCGGCATCAGCCTTAGTCAGCCCTTCCGGCTGCCGAACAGCTCTTCGGCGTCGCCTGGTCTGCCCGCTTCATCGCCGCCCTGCGGGTCGCGGCAACACAAAGGAAGATCATCCTTCTGACCGATACGCCCGTGTTGTCGCTTGGGAGCAGCCGGAGCTGTTCTCTAAAGAGCTTTGGGTGGCCAACCGCTGCGTTGACTTGATTGAACAGACCGCGCCGCTCCTGACGCGGTCTGTTCGATGACGGTAGGGCCGTCCGCTGCGGCTGAACCCGCGGGGCCATGAAGTCCTTGTCTCAGGACCGTGCCGCCGCTGCTCGTTGAGCCCGGTATTGCGCTGCTGGCAGGCCGCCCCAGCCCCAATTGTCGAGTTCGACTTCCTCAATGATCACATAGGTCGATTCAAGCGGCTTGTTGAGGACGTTGAGCAGCACTTCGCTTACGCCGCTGATGATGGCCGCCTTCTCTTCGGCTGATACCGAATTGCGATCGGCGGACGTTCCTTCGCGCGTGACCTGTACGGTGACGATGGGCATGGCACCTCCTTTGTGGGTAGGTTTACGTTGGCTGGCTCGACCTCGGTCCGAGCCAGCCTCGACGTGGTCACCAGCGGCCGGCGTTCTGGCCGCCGTCGACGTGGAGAATTTCGCCGGTCACGAAATTGGCCGCTTCGAGATAGAGCACCGCATCGACAATATCGCCGATCTCACCCATCCGGCCGACCGGATGCAGCGCTGCCAGCGAGGTGTGTGTCTCGGGCGCATGCATCGGGGTCTTGATGATGCCCGGTGAAACGGCGTTGACGCGGACGCCGGTCTTTGCGAACTCCATGGCGAGCGACTGCGTCACCGCGTTCAGACCACCCTTGGTCAAGGAGGCAAGAGCGGCCGGCAGACCGGCGATCGGCTGGTTGACGAGGCTCGTGGTGATGCTGACGACGTGACCTGCACCTTGTTTCAGCATTTCGGCAGCGGCGCGCTGCGTGATGTGGAAGAAGCCGGCGACATTCACACCCAGGTTGTCGTCATAGTCGGCCAGGGTGAACTCGGTAAACGGCTTTGAGAGAAAAACGCCGGCATTGTTCACCAGCGAATCGATACGGCCGAAACGCTCCAGCGCCACTTGTACGATCCGGTCGGCGGTCTCCGGCTTGGCAATGTCGCCTTGAACAGTCGCGATATCAGGATCGACGCTTTCCTTGATCGACCGGGACGTGGCGACCACGCGATAGTTGCGGCTGCGGTATGCTTGCACCAATGCAGCGCCAATCCCTTGCGAGGCGCCGGTGATGATGACGACTTTCTGGTCCTTGCTCATGATCTTGATCCTTTTCAGTTGCAGCGATCGCTATCGGCGACCGCCCTACGCCCTCGGCGTTGGTGCGACTGTTTTAGATCCATTCGTTTCTCGGCAGAATAATCGCTGTTTGGCGAATACTCGTGCGAATACCGGCATAATTAGTTGAGCGTACCGGCCTCGAGGGCTAGACGTGCAAACTCCGCTCGTAGGGTTGGAGCGGCAAAGTCGACAAAGGCGCGCACTTTCGGCACGGACATGCGGCCATGCGGCGCGAGCAGATGGACGGGCAGGGGAGGATGCTCGGCATCAGCCAGCACGATCTTCAGTCGCCCGTTCCTCATATGCTCCGCGACATGATAGGAATAGAGCCTGGTCAAGCCTTTGCCGGCGGCAGCCGAGTCAGCCGCAGCGCGCACGCTGTTGACGATGCAACGGGGTGTCAGGTGAACCGTCCGGGGAATGGTCGAACCATTCGCCGGCGTGAAGTTCCAGCTCTCGAGACCGAAGTTGCTGAATGCCACGATCCGGTGTTTTGTCAGATCCGCGGGTTCCTCGATGCGCGGGTGATTTGCAAGATAGTCAGGCGACGCGACCACGACGCGCCGCACATCGCCGCCGAGGCGGGTGGCGATGTTTGATGAATCGGCCAAATGGCCAATGCGCAACGCAATGTCGATACCTTCGTCGACGAGATTGACGAACCGATCGAGCAGAAGGAGCCGGACTGAGACATCCGGGTAGAGATCGAGGAAATGATCGACGATTGGGCGCAACACTTCCTCGCTGACGATCGGTGGCGCCGAGATGGTCAACACGCCGCGAGGCGCTGAACGTTCGCCGCCGGCAAGCATGTCAGCTTCCTCCAGATCTGTGAGGACGCGTCGGCAGGCGGCTGCATAGCGCTCGCCTGCTTCGCTCAGCTTCAGGGTGCGGGTTGTGCGATGCAGAAGTTCGACACCAACGTGAGATTCCAGGAAGCCGAGCGCCCGGCTGACCGCTGTCGGTGACCGGTTCAACCGCCGCGCCGCGCCGGCGAGGCTGCCCTCGTCGATCGCGGTGACGAATACCCTCATTGCGTCGATGCGGTCCATTCTGCCGATCTCCGGAGTAATAGCTGCCAAACGGCCACTATTCACCCGACGATCGACAGGAGTAAATATGTGAGCTGAGACGATGCGCGTTGCCGCCGCAGCTGCCGATGCTGGAAGAGGCCTGCTAAAACACGGCGACGCTAATTCTGGTCGGGCGCCCGCGTGAGGCTGAGCGCCACCAGCGTGCAGATCGCGCCGGAGATCAGATAGCCGCCGATGAAAACGATGCCGAAGCTGGTCGCAAGCCCAAGCGCCACCAGCGGCGCGAAGGCGGCGCCGACGAGCCAGGCCAGATCGGAGGTGAGCGCCGCGCCGGTGTAGCGGTAATACTGGGTGAAGCGCGAGGAAACGGCACCGGAGGCTTGGCCGAAGGTCAGACCAAGAACGGCAAAGCCGATCAGGATATAGGCGTCCTGTCCGGCTCCGCCGGCGTCAAGAAGGAAGGGTGCGGAGAAACTGAAGATTGCGATCAGCATCGCGCCGATCATCAGCTCGGTGCGGCGGCCGATGCGGTCGGCGATCACGCCCGACACGATAATGCCGATCACACCGACGGCGGCACCTGCTACCTGGACCAGTAGGAACCGGGCGGCCGACTGTCCGCCGTTCAGGATGACCCAGCTCAGCGGGAAGATCGTCACCAGATGGAACAACGCAAAGCTCGCCAGCGGCACGAAGGCGCCGAGCACGACGTCCAGCGCGTGCTTGCTCAGCATTTCGAACACCGGCCGGGCTTTCAGCTCCTGTGCCTCCATCGCCGCGCCGAATTCCTTGCTGGCGACGATGCGCAGGCGCGCAAACAGCGCCACGACGTTGATCGCAAACGCCACGAAGAAGGGGTAGCGCCAGCCCCAGGAGAGGAAGTCATCCTCTGAAAGATTGACGACGAAATAGTAGAAGATGATGCTGGCAAGCGCAAAGCCGATCGGAGCGCCAAGCTGCGGGATCATCGCATACCAGCCCCGGTGGTTCGGCGGGGCGTTGAGATTGAGCAGGGATGCAAGCCCGTCCCACGCGCCCCCGAGTGCAAAGCCCTGCCCAAGTCGGAAAAGCGCCAGCAGCGCCACCGCCCAGTAGCCGATCGTCTCAAAGCCCGGCAGGAAGGCGATCGAGGCGGTCGAGCCGCCGAGAATCACGAGCGCGATCGTCAGCTTGGTACCGCGCCCGTAGTGGCGGTCGATCCACATGAAGACGAGCGAGCCGACCGGACGCGCGATGAAGGCCAGCGGAAAGATCGCAAACGACATCAGCGTGGCGGCGACCGGGCTGGGTGCAAACGGGAAGATGAGTTTTGGAAAAACCAGAATGGAGCCGAGGCCGTAGACGAAGAAGTCGAAGAATTCCGACATGCGGCCGATGACCACGCCAATGGCAATGCTGCCCGGCGACAGCGGCTTGTCGTCATGGATGCGACGGGCATCCCGCTCGAGGCCAGACGACGTTGGGCCTGAAGACGTAGGATTGACGACCGAGCTCATGAATTCCTCCCGGCGATTTGTGCCGCCTCGTCGAAATGTTGATCAATCAACGCCTGAGATCAAGGAAGCGGCGAAAAAAAACGTGAACTCATCGGCATCTCCCCAATGGTCAGCCGGCGAGGATGCTCTAGATTGGGCATTTGCGGACATCGCCGTCCACTCTGCTGCGGTGCGACAGAATGCTGCAGTGCGACGAACAACCTCATTCCGCCGAGCCCAATACGCGATTAGTGCCGACTAGACAAAACGCAAATGGAGCCCGAAATGCCCACTCCATTGAAGCTCGCCGGACGATCGGCCGCTCTTTTCTCGACCTTGGCCCTTGCCGGGTGCGACATGGTCGTGATGTCGCCGTCCGGCGATATCGCGGCGCAGCAGCGAGATCTGATCGTCGTTTCGACGATCCTGATGCTGATCATCATCGTGCCGGTGCTCTTCCTCACGCTGTTTTTCGCCTGGCGCTACCGCCAGTCCAACACGGCTGCCAAGTACGATCCGGAATGGCATCACTCCACCGGTCTGGAAGTCGTCATCTGGTCTGCGCCGCTGGCGATCATCATTGCGCTCGGCGCCATCACCTGGATCAGCACCCACAAGCTCGATCCCTACCGGCCGCTCGACCGGCTCGATGCCGATCGACCTGTTCGCGCCGATACGAAGCCTCTGACGGTCGAGGTCGTGGCGCTCGACTGGAAATGGCTGTTCTTCTATCCGGATTACGGCATCGCGACCGTCAACGAGATGGCGGCACCCGTGGACGTGCCGATCAACTTCAAGATCACCGCATCCTCGGTCATGAACTCCTTCTACGTGCCGGCACTGGCCGGTATGATCTATGCGATGCCCGGCATGCAGACCAAGCTGCACGCCGTCATCAACAAGTCGGGCGAGTATGAAGGCATGTCGTCCAACTACAGCGGCGACGGCTTCTCGCACATGCGCTTCAAGTTTCACGGGCTGGAGCAGGCGGGCTTCGACGATTGGGTCGCAAGGGTCAAGCAGAACGGCACCCTGCTCAACCGCGACAGCTACCTGAAGCTCGAAAAGCCGAGCACCAAGGAACCGGTGCGTTACTTCGCCAGCGTCGAGAGCGGACTTTTCCAAGCGGTGCTCAACATGTGCGTGCGCACCGGCCAGATGTGCATGAACGACATGATGCACATCGACATGATGGGCGGTGCCGGCGTCGAAAGCCACGAGAACCGCGCCAAGCTCGAGCATGACAACCGCCATGCGGGGGAAACGGGCCATGCCGGCGAAGCGGCACCGGGCGCCACCTTCCCGGCGACAGGCAATCCATCAAAGAGCGAAGAGCCGGCCGAAGGCATCGACAACGAGCCACAGTCGATGAACCACGACATGCACAACATGCACGGGGACGAGACGGCGCCCGCCGAGAACCAGGACGGCCCGGCGCCTGCGCAGTTGAACGACGCCGGCACCACAAAGCCCTGACGCCCGCATTTCAAGAGAATTTGGATAGCCCTATGTTCGGTAACACCAACCTCACACAATTCATCTTCGGGCGGCTCACCTGGGAAGCGATCCCCTATCACGAGCCGATCCTGGTCGCGACGTTCATCGCCGTGGCCATCGGCGGCCTCGCCATCCTGGCGCTGATCACCAAATACAGGCTCTGGGGCTATCTCTGGAACGAGTGGTTCACCAGCGTCGACCACAAGAAGATCGGTGTCATGTACGTGATCCTGGCGCTCGTCATGCTGATGCGCGGCTTTGCCGACGCGATCATGATGCGGCTGCAGCAGGCGATCGCCTTCAATGGCAACGAGGGCTATCTCAATCCGCATCATTACGACCAGATCTTCACCGCCCATGGCGTGATCATGATCTTCTTCATGGCCATGCCGTTCGTGACCGGCCTGATGAACTATGTCGTGCCGCTGCAGATCGGCGCGCGCGACGTCTCCTTCCCGTTCCTCAACAATTTCTCGTTCTGGATGACGACGGCTGGTGCCGTCATCATCATGATGTCGCTGTTCGTCGGCGAGTTCGCCCGCACCGGATGGCTTGCCTATCCGCCGCTTTCGGGCGCCGACTACAGTCCGGGCGTCGGCGTCGACTATTACATCTGGGGCCTGCAGGTGGCGGGTGTCGGCACGACGTTATCAGGCATCAACCTGATCGCGACCATCGTCAAATTACGCGCGCCGGGCATGACGCTGATGAAGATGCCGGTCTTCACCTGGACGTCGCTCTGCACCAACATCCTGATCGTCGCGACCTTCCCGATCCTGACGGCGACCCTCGCCTTGCTGTCGCTCGACCGTTACGCCGGCACCAATTTCTTCACCAATGACCTTGGTGGCAACCCGATGATGTATGTCAATCTCATCTGGATCTGGGGCCATCCGGAAGTCTATATCCTCATCCTGCCGGCCTTCGGCATCTTCTCGGAAGTTGTTGCCACCTTCTGCGGCAAGCGCCTCTTCGGTTACGCCTCCATGGTCTATGCAACCTGCGTGATCATGATCCTGTCCTATCTCGTCTGGCTGCACCACTTCTTCACCATGGGTTCGGGCGCATCGGTCAACGCCTTCTTCGGCATCACGACGATGATCATCTCGATCCCGACCGGGGCGAAGATGTTCAACTGGCTGTTCACAATGTATCGGGGCCGCATCCGCTACGAAGTGCCGATGCTGTGGACCGTCGGCTTCATGGTGACCTTCGTCATCGGCGGCATGACCGGCGTCATGCTGGCGATCCCGCCGGCGGATTTCGTGCTGCACAACTCGCTGTTCCTGATCGCCCACTTCCACAACGTCATCATCGGCGGCGTCGTCTTCGGCCTGATGGCCGGCCTCGTCTACTGGTGGCCGAAGGCCTTCGGCTACAAGCTGGATCCGTTCTGGGGCAAGATGAGCTTCTGGTTCTGGCAGATCGGCTTCTTCTTCGCGTTCATGCCGCTCTACGTGCTCGGCCTGATGGGCGTCACCCGCCGCGTGTCGCAGTTCGAGGATCCTTCGCTGCAGATCTGGTTCGTCATCGCCGCCTTCGGCGCCGTCCTAATCGCACTCGGGATTGCTTCCTTCGTCATCCAGCTTATCGTCAGCTACTTCAGGCGCGATCAGTTGCGCGACACGACTGGCGATCCGTGGAATGGCCGGACGCTGGAGTGGTCGACCTCCTCGCCGCCGCCGGAATACAACTTCGCCTTCACCCCCGTCGTCCACGATCACGACAGCTGGTACGACATGAAGAACCGCGGCTACGAGCGCCCGCTCGGCGGCTTCAAGCCGATCCATATGCCAAGGAACACCGGAACCGGCGTCATCCTGGCGGGGTTCAGCGCCGTGCTCGCCTTCGCACTGATCTGGTACATCTGGTGGCTGGTGATCGTCTCGTTCGTTGCCATACTGGCCGTGTCGATCGGGCATACGTTCAACTACAAGCGGGATTTCTACATCCCCTCAGAGACCGTGACGGCAACGGAAGACGCCCGTTCCGAACTTCTGGCGGAGCGGAGCTGAGATGACCGACACAACCCAAGCTGAAGCAACCGAAGCGCCGCAGTTCTACCTGGAGGAGGAGCACCATCCCGAAGGCAGCACCATGCTCGGCTTCTGGCTCTACCTGATGAGCGACTGCCTCATCTTCGCCGTCCTCTTTGCCACCCACGGCGTGCTCGGGCGGAACTATGCGGCCGGTCCGTCCCCGGCCGATCTGTTCGATCTGTCGCTTGTTGCCATCAACACGGCGATGCTTTTGTTCTCTTCGATCACCTATGGTTTTGCCATGCTCCAGATGGAGCGCAACGCCAAGATGGAGACGATCTTCTGGCTCGGCGTGACCGCCGTGTTCGGCCTGGCGTTCCTCGGCATCGAACTCTACGAGTTCTATCACCTGATCCTTGAGGGTGCAGGCCCGACACGCAGCGCCTTCCTGTCGTCATTCTTCACGCTCGTCGGCACGCACGGCCTGCACGTCACCTTCGGCATCATCTGGATCGTGACGATGATGGTGCAGGTCAAGATGCATGGCCTGATCCCCGAGAACCGCCGCCGGCTGATGTGCCTGTCGATGTTCTGGCACTTCCTCGACGTCATCTGGATCGGCGTCTTCTCCTTCGTCTATCTGATCGGAGCCATCGGATGAGCCCACAGCCACACAGCCTCACCCATGAAGATGCCAGCCAGGCGCATCATGGCCACAGCCACGGTCACGTAGCGGGCCACGGCTCGCTTAAGAGCTACCTGATCGGCTTTGCGCTTTCCGTCATCCTGACCGCCATTCCCTTCGGGCTGGTCATGAGCGGCGTGCTCGACAGCAAGATGATGACGGCCGTCCTCGTCATGGGCCTCGGCGCCATCCAGATCGTCGTGCACATGGTCTTTTTCCTGCATATGAACCCGCGCTCGGAAGGCGGCTGGACGATGATGGCGCTGATCTTCACGCTCATCATCGTCGGCATCGCGCTCGCCGGTTCGCTCTGGGTCATGCATCACCTCAACGTCAACATGATGCCCATGACCCACGAAATGATGAAGAACATGCCGTGACGGCCCGTTGACGCGTACGGCCATGAGCGAGCGTGCGGCAGACATGAAGGCGGGCGCGCGGCCTTCCCGCTCCCGCCTCGTTCTCACCACCGCCCTGTCGGTGCTGGCGGTGGTTTTCATCGCTCTCGGCTCCTGGCAAGTGCAGCGTCTCTTCTGGAAGCTCGACCTGATCGCCCGTGTGGACGCCCGCGTTCATGCCGAACCGGTGCCGGCGCCGCCCCTGCCGGAATGGCCCGGCATCAGCGCGGAAAAGGACGAATATCGTCGCGTGACCGCGCAGGGCGCCTTCGACCATGATCGGGAAGTCCTGGTTCAGGCGGTCACCGAACGCGGCGCCGGCTTCTGGGTGGTGACGCCGATCGTGCAGGAGGACCGTTCGACCATCCTGATCAATCGCGGTTTTGTGCCGTCGGACCGGCGGGATCCTGCCGCGCGCGCTCAAGGCCAGACGTCCGGTATCATCGATGTCACCGGCCTCTTGCGCATGTCGGAGCCGGGTGGCGGCTTCCTGCGCTCCAACGACCCGACAGGCGACCGATGGTATTCCCGTGACGTCGTCGCGATCGCCAAGGCCCAGGGCCTGACGAATGCCGCGCCCTACTTCATCGATGCCGACGCCACGCCCAATCCGGGCGGCCTGCCGGTCGGCGGTCTGACGGTGGTCAGCTTTCGCAACAGCCACCTCGTCTATGCGGCAACCTGGTATGTGCTGGCACTGATGAGCGCGGCGGGCATCTTCGTCGTTCATCGCGCGCGGCAGGGTTAGGTGCACGCCGGTCGACGCCGGTTAGAACCCCATTACTTAAGACGCGCGTGATCGGGAAAAGGACCCGGATGCCCGGTTGGGACCGCGAAGCGCGAAGCCTGGGGCCGCTTGTTGGCACGACCGCTGCCACGCCGGGGAGGCCGGCCGTCAGGCGGCGGCGGATATGTTGCTCGCGCCTGCGTCCCCTGTCGCAAACTGCCCAAGCTGGAAAACCGACAGTAGTTCGCGAAGGCTTGCGGCTTCGCTCGCTAGAACGGTGCTCGCAGCGGTATTTTGCCCGACCATGGCGGTGTTCTGCTGCGTGGTCTGGTCCATCTGATTGACCGCAGCGTTTATCTGGGACAAGCCGGCCGACTGCTCGTTCGAGGAGAAGGCGACGGCCTCCACATGCCGACTGACTGCGTCGACCTGAATGCTGATGTCACTCAGCGCTTCACCCGTCTTGCGCACTGTCGCCGCGCCCTTCTCGATCTCGTGTGCGCAGCTCTGGATCAGTCCCTTAATCTCCTTGGCGGCCAGCGCCGATCTTTGCGCCAACTCCCGCACCTCGTGGGCAACGACGGCAAAACCCTTGCCTGCGGTCCCAGCGCGCGCGGCCTCGACGCCCGCGTTCAAGGCTAGAAGATTGGTCTGGAATGCGATCTCGTCGATCACGCCGATGATGTTGGATATGCGAGCAGAGGACTGTTCGATGCGCTGCATCGCTTCGATGGCGTCCTCGACAAGGTCGGAACTCTCGCTGGCGCGGTGGTTCGTTCGCTGTGAGGCCGAATGGGCCTCTTGAAGCCGTGTCGAAGCAATGGTGGCATTCGCCGTGATCTGATCGAGCGCTGCCGCGGTTTCCGCGAGTGAAGCGGCCTGACGTTCTGTGCGGCGGGCGAGCTCGCTCGCGCTGCCGCTGATCTCACAGCTTCGCTCGTCGATCGACCGGCTCGCTTTGGCAATCTGTGCCATGACGTCCCGCAACTGTGAGAGCGTTGCGTTCAGATCGTGGCGCAGGGGCTCGAAATCGGGTGCGAACTGGGTCGTAAGCTGGAACGAAAGATCGCCGGCGGCCAGTCGTCTGAGTGCTGCGGCCAGATCGGCCGTAGCCCGCATCAACCGCTCTTGCGCGCGAACGTCTGCAGCTTCCTGCATCCGCAACCGGTCCGTCTCGGCCTGCGCCCGGACCCGGGCTGCGTCTTCTTCGAGCTCGCTTCGTTCGATGGCGGCCTGGCGGAAGACTTCGAGGGCCGTTGCCATCTCGCCCAGCTCGTCCCGACGCCCAATGCCCGGAACGGTCGTCATGGTATCGCCCCTGGCAAGGTTGCGCATCGAAGCGGCAAGCACCAGGATCGGCCTGCTAATCGACCGGCCGATCAACCACACACCCGACAGGATGACAACGAGCGCAAGGGCAATGAGACGGATTGCAAGCGTAATGTTGCGCTCAGCCACATCGGCATTCTCCGACAGGGTGGCTGCCTTTTCGAGCGCGTAGTGTTCGAGAATGCGTGTGACGATCGGCTCGACTTGGCGGTAGGTGGCCGTCACGGACGTGCGAGCGGCAGCCTCCTCGAGCGTAGCATCGGCATAGAGCCTGAAGGCATCGGCATAGACCTTGAGAGCCTCCAGGATGCGCATGCGTTGCGCACCCGGGCGAAACGCTTTCTTGGCAAGCGTTGAGAAGTTTTCGATCTCGGCCGCGTGTTTTTCGAGGTAATGGGTCTGGCGGCGAAGGATAAAATCCTTCTCGTGACGGCGCAGCGTCAGCATGCTGGCTTTCAGCTCCAGATCTGCAGTCGCCTCGAGCCGTTGCTCGATGGAGTGAACGGCCTCGCGCATGGCGCCTTCCAGCCCGCTCGATGCGTCAAGCCCAAGGTCCTTATTCCGGCCGACGAGGTCCGAAAATGCGGCTGCGTATTTGCGGAGGCCGAGCTGAAGCGCTTCAAGATCGGCGCCATGCTGCGGGGCGGACATGGCGCTGAGGGCATCGACAACAGCGCTTGCGCTTGAAAGCGCGGCGTTGAATTTTTCGACCGACGTGGCTTGCCGGTACAACAGGAAGTCCTGCTCCCACAAAAGCGTTTCGCGGAAGTGGCCCATCATCCGAGCGACCTCGGCCTCCCGCTCAGACAATCCTTCTGCCGTGGCGCGGTAATCCGCCTCGATCGTTCGCTGGGCGAGAAATATGCCCGATATCGTCACAATACCGGCAAATGCCACGCATGCGAGCAGCAACACACGATGAGCGATCTTAAGGTTGGAAACGAATGACAAGGCCCCACTCCGGCTTCATGCGATCCTTGCCGTTTAGATGCCGTCGGTTAATCAAGATCCAATCTGCGATGAAGATTTCATGAACGTTTTGTGATGGTCCGGCCGAGCGTGCATCGATCGTGTGGCAAATCGATCCGGGATCCTGAGGGTAAATCGGTATCCTGTCATCGGTTGGCTTGGCTAGGCTCGCGGTTGCAAGCTGCCCATTGTCGGCGAGGTGTTGCGGCGAGCCACCGTAGTCGAGTTTCTCCCTGTTCCCCGCGGAACAGCCCAATCGGGACCGACCCACTATTCTCTCAAGATTGAAGTGGTGATAAATCGTGAGGGAGAGCCACGATGCCGTCAGATATGACCATGACAGAGGTGCTGAAGGATCCGCTGATCAGACAGGTTTTGCGCGCCGACGGAATCGCGCCCAGGACCTTTGCTGCAACCCTGCGACTAGCGGCAAAGCGGGCGGCCGAGCAGGCCCCGGTCAACCCTGCCAGTTCAGTGAACTGACGTAACGCTCCATTCGTGCCGCATTGTCGTGAAACAGCGGCAATAGCGGAGCCCTGCCTGACCGGACCCGATCTTGGCCCTGCGGTCATCGGTTCTGGATGACGCCGTTGCCCAGGCTCCGAGCCGATCCTCTTCACGAGCAACGCATGCCGCAACTGATGCGCAGGCGAGCCTGGATCTGCTGATCGTCATCATCCGGTTGCTATGACTGCCTGGCCGAGGCGGGATGTCATTTCGCCGTGAAGTTCGTCAACAGCACCCCTTGTCGCCAAGCAGGCACACGAATCGATCCGCCTTTCCCGCAGTCCCGTTGCGCTCGATATAAGCTTCTCCCAGGATCACCGTTTTGACGGTCACATCTAGGGACTCACCTTCCGATTGAGAGCCGCGGCGCTTGCCGCCGCAGCCCGCAACGTCATTGGCTTGCATTCTGTTCCGGCTGCATGACGTGGGCTCCATTTATCGGCCCATTTCCCGGTCCCGTTTTCATCGTGATCGGAATGGAATTTTCGGTGGCGAACGAGCACATCAGACACTGCCGCCGAAGGCATCGAGCCGCTTTGAAAAAGCCTGCCTGCGAGAAGCGGCAGGTGGCTGTTAACCATTTGTTAACCATCCGTCGCCTAGATCTTGGCAACGAAAAATTAACGAAGATGATCAAAGTGCTAACAGACGCTCGTTCGATCCGTATCAAGGGCCGCTCGTTTCTGAGCCTCGCGCTTTCGCCGGAACTGCCACTCGATTCGTGGCTGACGCGGCTCGACGATCTGGCCGCTCGCTCGGCGGGGTTCTTTCTCGGCCGGCCGGTGGTGCTCGACATCGTCGATCTCGAAATCGACCGGCCGCAGCTGAAGGGCCTGCTCGACGAGCTTGCCAAGAGAAACGTCCGGGTTCTCGGTATCGAGGGCGGGCGCCCCTCGCTGTTCGAGCCCGGCATGCCGCCATCGATGAGAGGCGGCCGACCGGCGCCGGAATTCGAGGCGGCGGCGGGCGAATTGATCGCCGGAGAGCCGAAGGCGCCTGAGGCTGTCTCCGTCATCGGCCAGGAAACACCGGCGGCCAGAGCGACAGCTTCGATCATCGTCAGGGAGCCCGTTCGCTCCGGACAATCGGTGATCTTTCCGGAAGGCGATGTCACCGTGATCGGGTCGGTCGCTTCGGGTGCGGAAATTATCGCCGGCGGTTCGATCCATATCTACGGAGCGCTCAGGGGGCGGGCGCTGGCGGGGTCGGTGGGAAACACTTCGGCGCGCATCTTCTGCCGCCGGCTCGAGGCGGAACTGCTGGCCATCGATGGTGTCTACAAGACCGCCGACGATATGGCGCACGAACTTCGCGGACAGTCGGTGCAGCTCTGGCTCGAAGACGACTCGATCATGGCAGAGAGACTTAACTGAGCCGGCTGCCGGCCAGGAAACAGGAGCGGAAGATGGCGAAAGTAGTTGTTGTTACATCGGGCAAAGGCGGCGTCGGCAAGACGACGTCGACCGCTGCTCTCGGTGCTGCCCTGGCGCAGCGCAACGAGAAGACCGTCGTCGTGGATTTCGATGTCGGCCTGCGCAATCTCGACCTCGTCATGGGTGCCGAGCGCCGGGTCGTCTATGACCTGGTCAACGTCATTCAGGGCGACGCCAAGCTGCCGCAGGCGCTGATCCGCGACAAGCGCCTGGACACGCTCTTCCTGCTGCCGGCATCGCAGACCCGTGACAAGGACAGCCTGACGCCGGAAGGCGTGGAGCGCGTCATGAACGACCTGAAGAAGCACTTCGACTGGATCATCTGCGACAGCCCCGCCGGGATCGAGCGCGGCGCCACGCTTGCCATGCGCCATGCCGACATGGCCGTCATCGTGACCAATCCGGAAGTGTCGTCGGTTCGCGACTCCGACCGGATCATCGGCCTGCTCGACGCCAAGACCGAGAAGGCGGAACGGGGAGAACGGGTCGAGAAGCACCTGCTTCTGACCCGCTACGACGCCCTGCGCGCCGAACGTGGCGACATGCTGAAGGTCGACGATGTCCTGGAGATCCTGTCGATCCCGCTGCTCGGCATCGTCCCCGAGAGCATGGACGTGCTGAGGGCATCCAACATCGGCGCACCGGTGCCGCTCGCCGACAGCAAGTCTGCGCCGGCGCTTGCCTATCTCGACGCAGCCCGCCGGCTTGCGGGCGAAACGGTGCCGATGACCATTCCGGGCGAAAAGCGCGGTCTGTTCGGCAAGATCTTCGGACGGAGGGCAGCATGAGCATTTTCAGTTTCTTCAAAAAGCAGAGTTCGGCCCCGACGGCGCGCGAGCGGCTGCAGGTCCTTTTGGCACATGAGCGGGCCTCCGTCGGTCAATCGGATCTCGTAGCGCTGCTGCGCGAAGAGATCCTTGCCGTCATCTCCAAGCACGTGCAGATCGATGACGACAAGGTCACCGTCAAGATGGACCGCGGCGAACACGTGACGACCCTTGAAGTCGACATCGAGATCCCGCTCGCCGCAGGCGCTCGGGCGGCCTGAAAAAAGCTGGACGGCAGTGTGTGATATCAGGCAGCGCGGGATGTCGATGGTTCGGATCATCCGTTCCCGTGCTGCCTGACGCATCCCGCCATCCTGTGCTACTGCATCGCCTTATAGTGTCCTTGACGCGTCCTGTTTGACGCGCGGCGCTGTAGAGGTCGGCCAATGTCTATTGAGCAAGTGGAATGCATTGTCGCGGGCGCCGGGGTCATCGGGCTGGCCGTCGCTCGTGCGCTTGCGCAGGCGGGCCGCGAGGTGATCATCGTCGAGGCGGCTGATCGCATCGGCAGTGAAACGTCGTCCCGCAACAGCGAAGTCATCCATGCCGGGATCTATTATCCGGCGGGCAGCCTGATGGCACGTTTGTGCGTCGAAGGCCGGACATTGCTTTACGCCTATTGCCGGGAACGCGGCATCCCCCATCGGCAGTGCGGAAAGCTGATCGTGGCGACCTCGGCGTCCGAACTTGAACAACTGCCTGATATCGCGGCCCGGGCGGCAGGGAATGGCGTGACGGATCTCCGGCAAATCTCGACCGCGGATGCCCGTATCCGCGAACCGGCGCTTGCCACGACCGGCGCCCTCCTATCGCCGGCGACCGGCATCATCGACAGCCATGCCTACATGATGTCGCTGCTCGGCGATGCCGAGAACGCCGGTGCGGTTCTTGCGCTCAACAGTCCCGTCGAGCGGGGCCAAGTGACCGATGACGGTGTCGTCGTCGATGTCGGCGGCGCCGAGCCGGTGAGCCTTGCTTGCCGCCTGTTCGTCAACGCCGCCGGCCTCGCCGCACCGAAGCTGGCGCGCCGGCTTGAGGGAATGCCTCTCGCGCTCGTGCCGAAGGAATACTATGCCAAGGGCGATTATTTCTCGCATGTCGGCAAGGCGCCGTTCTCCCGATTGATCTACCCCGTGCCGGTCAAAGGCGGCCTCGGGATCCATCTGACGGTCGACATGGCCGGCCAGGCGCGCTTCGGGCCCGATATCGAATGGGTCGATGCATTGAATTATGACGTCGATCCGGCGAAGGCTGCATCGTTCTACGCCGGTGTCCGCCGCTATTTTCCTGACCTGAAGGACGGCGCGCTTGTGCCAGCCTATTCCGGTATTCGCCCGAAGATCGTGCCGCCCGAAGTGGCGAGCCAGGACTTCGTCGTGCAAGGGCCAAGCGTGCACGGTGTACCCGGACTGATAAATCTGTTCGGCATCGAGTCGCCCGGCCTGACCGCATCTCTGGCGCTGGCGAAGCTTGTCGCAGAAATCTAGCGCATACATGGCCAGAGCGCTTCCGGTTTAGACGGAGTCGCAGAAACGCTCTATCTCTTTGTTTTTACGCATTTCCTAACGGAAAACCGCTTCGCACTTTTCCTGGAAATGCTCTAGAAGAGCCGTGCCATTGTTGGTGCCAGGCGGATTGCCGTGGTCGCCTGCCCTGCTGTGCCATCGGTTGGCGTCCGATTGTGCGAACCAGTTCCTAGCTGGGTTTTCGAGCGTAGAGCCGCTTTGCGTTCGTAACGCCCTTCAACTGAAACGGACCAAGGTCCGCAAAATGCGCCCTGTCGGGCTCGGAAAGCAGGGCGGCGAATTCCTGCGAAACGACGAAGGAATGCCCGACCGCCCGGCACGTCGATGATATCCGGCAAACTTCGTTTACTGCGGGGCCGATGACGGTGAAATCGAGCCGTTGATCACTGCCGACGTTGCCATAGAAAACCTCGCCGACATGGAGTGCCACATACGCCGAAGTGATCGCCTGCCCGTCTTCGCGCCGACGTTCATTGAGCTCTGACAGGCGTCTTTGCAGGTCGTCTCTTGCGCGCAGGGCGGCCGCTGCAGCCAAGTTTTGGTCCACATGGTTGAAAATGGCGAGCGTCCCGTCGCCGATCAGCTTGAGGACATCCCCGCCTGCACCGTAGACCGCCGAGATGACCGCCTCCGAATAATCGTTCAGCATGGCAATCAGTTTGCTGCTATCCACCGCCTCGGAAAGCGAAGTGTAGTTCTCCATGTCGGAGTACCAAAGCACCGTATGGATGCTCTCCACGGTTCCGCGTGCAATACGCCCCTCCAGCACGCGGCGGCCCGGATCGCTTCCAAGATAAACCTCGACCAACGAGTTCGCTATCTTTCTGAGCGTGGCTGATTTGACGCCGAGCGCAAGGACCGGGACCAGTTTGCGCAGGGCCTCGAGGTCGCTGGCGGCAAAGCCGCCGGGCCGCCGGGTCGACCACCGGGAGTAGATGCTGTCCATCTCGCCGATCGCGTCCTTGTCACTCAGCTGGTGTATCAATGCCAGATAGTCGCTATGGCCTTCCTGTTTGAGATCGTCGAGAATCGAAAAGCGCGCCTCGCCTTGACAGTCGAGCGCAATACGAAGCTCCGAAAGCCCGTTGTCCGACATGAAATGAAACGGACTGCTGCGCCAGCGCTTGGCGTTGTCCTCCGATTCTCGTCGCGAAAACACCTGTTGTTCGACTTCGTCTGTCTTGTTCGCATGCCAATAGAAGCCCTGCGATTCCAGGACGGGATGGAGCGTGTCGATGAACACTGCGCCCTGTGCAATGCCGATGCCCGCATCGCGCAGGCGCTCGCAAAAGCCGGCCAGCAGGTCCGCTTCTCCCAGTCCGCGAAGACCCTGGTCCAGGAGCCAATCATTGATCTTGGCAATGTGACCGTACTCCATGGCGCGTTCCTTCTGTTCGAGGCTTTCCTTGCCAGGGCTTAAGATCCGGACCCCGAAGCTTTGACGAAATCGACAAAGGCGCGAAGCGTCGCCGGCATTTGTCGGCGGCTCGGATAATAGATATAGAAACCACTGTAATACGGACACCAGTCCTCAAGCACGCGCACAAGACGCTGCTGTTCGAGATGCGTCCGGACCTGGTCCTCGAACGTATAGGCGACGCCGGCGCCGAGAAGCGCTGCATCGACCATCATATCCTGATCATCGACCACCAAGGCACCGTCGACCTCGACGCTCAGTTCGACGCCACCGCGCTCGAATTCCCAAGCGTAGAGCCGGCCGCTGCCGAAGCGCAAGCCGATGCAGGGAAGGTCGTGCAGGTGATCGGGCGTCGTCGGCTGGGCGTACCGTTCGAAAAACGCGGCCGACGCGACGATGGCGGTGCGTTGACGTGGTCCGATCGGGATCGCGATCATGTCCTGTGCGATCACTTCGCCGAAGCGGATCCCGGCATCGAACCCTTCGGACACCATGTCCACGAGATCGTTGTCGACGACGATCTCGATGCTGATCTTCGGGTGCGTTTCCAGGAAACGGGCGACGACGGGCAGGAGCACCATCTTCGCGGATGCGCGCGCCGCATTGAGCCTCAGCCGGCCAATCGGCGTGCCGCGCAACTCGTTGAGATCATCGAGTGCATCCTCGATGTCACGGAAGGCGGGTGCGACGCGGACAAGCAGGCGCTCGCCCGCTTCCGTCAGCGCGACGCTGCGCGTCGTTCTGTTGAAAAGACGCAGATCCAACCGTTCCTCCAGCGCCTTCAATGCGTGGCTGAGCGCCGAGGGCGTACAGCCGATCTCATCGGCGGCGCGGCGAAAGCTGCGGTGCCGGGCAAGGGCCAGGAACGGCGAGAGGTCGGAGGGAGATATTGTTCGCATTGCTGAGCTATATTCATCAACTCAAAGAGAATCCAGTCGATTATCTCAGCAGCCTTCCCGCGGTAAAAACGCTTCAACCGCCAAGCAATGGAGCGGTCACGCAAATCAGGAGGTTCACATGCATACGTGGTTCATCACCGGCGCATCCCGTGGTTTTGGTGCTCTCATCGTCGAAAAGGCCCTGGCAAAAGGCGATCAGGTCGTCGCAACGGCGCGCAATCCCAAGGCGATCGTCGACCGCTTCGGTGCGCACGCCAATCTTCTTGCCGTCGCCCTTGACGTGACCGATGAGGCGCGGGCGCACCAGGCCGTCAAGGAAGCCATCGCCCGCTTTGGCCGCATCGACGTACTCGTCAACAATGCGGGATACGGGCTCCTCGGCGCGGTTGAAGAGGCAAGTGGAGCCGATGTCGAGGCTCTCTACCGAACCAACGTCTTTGGGCTACTTTCGGTGACCCGGGCCGTTCTGCCGCACATGCGCCGCCAGCGCTCGGGGCGCATCCTCAATTTCTCGTCGATCGGTGGTTATCGCGGCGGATCTGGTTTCGGCGTCTATTGCTCGACGAAGTTCGCCGTGGAAGGTTTGACGGAGGCTCTGGCCGATGAACTGAGGCCCCTTGGCATCTATCCCACGGCGATCGAGCCGGGCTATTTCCGCACCGACTTCCTGGATTCCACGTCGCTCAGCGTCAGCCCGATCGAGATCAGCGACTATGCGGAAACGGCCGGCGCCGTGCGCAGCAAGGCCAGGGAGATCAGCCACAACCAGCCGGGCAATCCCGACAAGCTGGCCGAGGTGGTGATCTCCTTCATCGACGCGAAAGATCCGCCGGTCCGCCTGCCGCTCGGCAGCGATACAGTTGCCGCAATCGAAGCGAAGCACGCGTCGGATCGTGAACTTCTCGCCCAATGGCGCCAGGTTTCGGTTTCGACCGATTTTCAACAGGCTCGGTGATCATTCAGATCGGCGGACGCTCCCTTACTCAGCACGGGGAGCGTCCGCTTCCAAGACGATGACAGGTCGCGGCAGCCTGCAATGAATTTGCTCAACAGTTGCGAGACGCAAAGGTGGTTCATGCCGCAGAAATTCGAAACGGCAATTCTCATTGAGGCAGTCATCTTGTCTCGGTCCTGCCAAATATTGCAGATCTGTATTCCGCTGATAGGATCGTAATCTTTAGGGATACATAAAACTATAGGTATTGCCCGTTGAGAGAGCGTTTCCATGTCTGTAAATACACTTGCGGATACGACCATTCACATTCGCCGGTTGCAGGGAGGCTTGGCTCCGCCCGTGGCTCCGGAAGTCTTTTTCGGGGACACGCGGCTGGTAAGCCGGTGGCGGAACGAGCCTTTCGAATATGACTTGCCGCCGTTGAAGCACCATGTCCTCGCCGCAAAATTTGCAGGAAGCGGCATGGCTTCCGTCAAGATCGGCCGACAGCTGGTTCATGGTCCGGCGCTCGCGGGAACCATAACGCTCGCGCCAAGGGGACATGCTGGGTTTTGGCGCGCCGATGCTCCTGTCGAGGTCTCGAACATCTTCCTGGGGCATAATCGCCTGCTGGCCTGTGCGGACCAACTGGGCAATGGTCGGGAACCCGAGCTGCTCGACCGCGTGAACTTTGGCGACCCCAAGCTGTTTGCGATCATGTCCATGATCAATGACGAGATCGGTTTGCGCGATGCGATGTCCCACCTGTTTGTTGAGCAACTGCTCGATCTCGTGTGCCTGCAGCTGATCAGAGCCCATTCGGCCGCAACGGTGGCGATTGCGCCGGGCCCGCGAAGCGGTCTGTCCGGCTGGCAGCTAAGGCGTGTCACACATTACATGCGGGAGAACCTGGCGGCGGATATCCGTCTCCAGGAGCTGGCCGATCTGGTCAATCTCAGCCGCTTCCATTTCTGCACCGCTTTCCGGATAGCCACCGGATACACCCCTCACGCATGGTTGACACGTCAACGCATCGCCTATGCCAAGACGCTGCTCAAGGACAGGACGCTCCGCATAGGCGACATCGCGTTCGCGGTCGGATACGAGACGCAATCGTCCTTCGCCGTGAGTTTTCGCAAGGTCGTGGGCCTCACGCCGCGTGAGTTTCGACGCAGGCTCTGACGATCGCCAGCGTCGACATCCGGTCGCAGGAAGCCGGGACTGCGGATTTGGCCGGAACGCCCTGCCGATGATCGCAATTTCCGAACAAACCCGAAATCTCGCGACAGTCACGCCTCTGCATAGGCCCTATGTTTCAACCGGCCACCTGAATTGGCCAGGCGTTTCTTTGTCATTCGCATATCGGATCACACCAGACGGCAGTGCGTGCGTTCGAGGTCGCTCGGACGGCAACGGTTACGATCGCTTCGAAAAAAATGCGGGCTGGCCAAACAGGACATGAAGGGGAGACCGACGCCATGCAACTCACCTCTCGCCAGGCGCAGGCCGTCATTGATGGCGCGGAGGCCAAGGCCCGCCAACTGGACCTCGCCGTGATCATCGCGGTTCTTGATGCCGGGGCCTACCTCAAAGCTTTCCGGCGCATGGATGGTGCCGTTCTCGGATCGATCGACATCGCCATGAACAAGGCCAGGACGGCGGTCCTGTTTCAGGCAAACAGCGAAGCGGTTTGGGAATACTGCAAGCCGGGTGCCCCGGCGCAGGGGCTGCAGCTGACGAACGGCGGCCTTGCCACCTTCGGCGGCGGCATTCCGCTGAAAGGGCCGGACGGCGTCGTCATCGGCGCGCTTGGAGTCTCCGGTGGCGCGGTGCCGCAGGACGTCGAGGTCGCCCAGGCAGCGCTCGCCGCATTCGAAAAACTAACCCGCTGATCTCGACCGTCGCCAACGACTTCGGGCCATCAACCAGAGAAGGAACCCTCATGTCCAAGACCATCCTTATCACCGGCGCGGGCTCCGGCTTCGGCAAGGCCGCCGCCATCGGAATGGCCAGAAACGGCCACAAGATCATTGCCACGGTGCAGGTCTCGCCGCAGGTGATGCCGTTGCGCGAGGAAGCCCAGAAGCTCGGGCTCGAGAATCTGCGGGTCGAACGCCTCGATCTGACCGACCCGTACGATATCGCGCAGGCGCAATCCTGGGACTTCGACGTGCTTTGGAACAATGCCGGCCAGGGCGAAGCCGGGCCGGTCTGGGAAATCCCGATCGACCTTGTCCGCCGCAACTACGAGACCAATGTCTTCCTGCCTCTGGTGCTCACGCAGGGTGTCGTGAAGAAGTGGGTTGCCGAGAAGAAGAAAGGCAAGGTCGTCTTCACCTCCTCCATGGGCGGCCTGTTCACGCCAGCCAATTGGGGAACTTATGTCTCGACCAAGCACGCGCTGGAATCGATTGCGGAGGCACTGCAGCAGGAGCTTGCCGCCTACGGCATCAAGATTCAGACGATAAACCCGGGTGCCTACTACACCGGATACAACGAGACCATGGCGGACAACCCCTTCCGCTGGCTGGACGATAGCAAGAACTTCACCAGGCGAGCCGACCTTCGCAAGGGATTCGACGACTTTTTCGCCACGCCCGAAGGGAAGATGGATCCGCAGGAGATGATCGATCGCATGATCGAGATCGTGCCCGCCGATACCGGCAAGTTCCGCAACGTTGTTCCGAAGAAGATCGAAGACATGCTGAAGGAGTATCAGCTCGCCGCCTGGGAGAACAAGATCTAAGCGCGGCCGCTTGATGTCGAGTGGTGGCGCATCCGCCGCTCGTTCCCTTCTGTCGTCCGGCACGACAGCCAGCCGACAGAAATGTTCCTATGGACGGAGATGGCAATGACAAGCATCGGCATATTGACGGCAATTGCAACGGTGGGCTTTGCCATGGCAGCGCTCATCCCGTCGGCGCAGGCGGAAACTGTCGCTGACGAAGCGAGCAACAAAGCCATCATTCAACGCGCTTTCGACGCCTGGGCGGCGGGAACGGGTGGACCATACGATCTGCTGGCTGACGACGCGACCTGGACGATCACCGGCAATTCGCTCGCTTCCAAGACCTATCCCAGCCGCGAGGCATTCATGAGCGAGGTCATTCGCCCCTTCAACGCCCGTATGAGCGTCGGATTGAAGCCGACCATCAGGAGCCTCTATGCGGAAGGCGACACAGTGGTGGTTTTCTTCGACGCGAGCGGCACTGCGCGCGATGGCAAGCCCTACGTCAACACCTATGCCTGGTTCCTCGACCTGAAGGGCGGCAAGGTTACCAAGGCTTCCGCTTTTTTCGATAGTATCGCCTTCAACGACCTTTGGACCAGGGTGCAGGTCAATCCGTAAACGCGACAGCCGCGGCTGAAGCGCGGGGGATGTCGGCCCCGGTGTCACTTCCGCTTCGCCTCAGAACTCGGTAGAGCTGCGAATGGCCGATGCCAGCCTTTCTGTTCCCCTGCGCAGTTCGGCTGGGCTAAGCGAGGCATAGCCAAGGACCATGCCGGCCAGGTCTGGCTTGCGTTCGAGATAGAGCGGCGACACGGGGTAGATGCCAATCCCCGCAGCCCTGGCGGTCTCGATGAGCCGCGCCTCATGCTGCGCGCCGATCCCACGAAACCAGACGACGACATGCAGCCCGGCCGATGTGCCGACGATTTCTATCCGTTCGCCAAAGGACGATTTCAGTGCCGCAATCAGGGCGGCGCGACGCTCGCCATTGGACCGGCGCATCTTTCGCACATGTCGCTCGTATGAGCCGGCTTCCAGCAGGGTCGCGAGCGCCTCCTGCTCGAGGCTGGGGCTATGACGATCGGCGAGCTGCTTGCATCGAGTGAAGAGGTCGATCAACGGCGTGGGAACGACGAGATAGCCCAATCTGAGGGCAGGTGAGAGCGTCTTCGAAACCGTGCCGACATAAATGACGCGATCCTGATCCGATTGGAACAACGGCGGTATCGGCTTCACGTCATAGCGGTACTCACCGTCGTAGTCGTCCTCGATAATATAGGCTCCGACGGCATAGGCCCATTGCAGCAGCGAATCCCGTCTGCTCTGTGGCAAGACGCCGCCCAGCGGGAACTGGTGGCTCGGCGTTACGTATCCGAGAACCGATTTTCCCTGGTGCGGCAGGTCCTGTACGAGAAGGCCGGCATTGTCGCAGGAAACTGGAACGATTTCAGCGCCCGCGGCCGCCATGACGTTGCGTGCCATGGCATAACACGGCTCCTCCACGATGACGCGATCGCCGATATCGACGAGGGCGCGGGCGCAAAGATCCAGCGCTTGCTGCGAACCGGAAACGACGACGATCTGGTCGGCATCGCAGCGGATGCCGCGTACGCGCCAGAGATAGCCCTGGAGTTGCTGCCTCAGGGCGGCGGACCCTGCCGGGTGTTCATAGGAAAGGCTGTCGCGGTGGCGCAGCAGCGCTGCATTCATCGCCCGCCGCCACAGCAGCGTCGGAAAGTCGGCAGCGGCAATATCGCCGTAGCGAAAATCGAAGTCCAGCGCCGGCCGCCTCTCTGCATAGTGGATCGGAAGCTGCATCAGTCGGGCGGCATAATCGGACATCGGCCATTCCAAGCGATCCTCAGCTGGTCGGCCGTGTTGCGTCTTTTCTCCGGCCAGTTCCGAAACGATCGAGGCTGAGCCCTGGTGGCTGGTCACGAAGCCCTCGGAGACGAGCTGGTCGAAAGCGGCCGTGACTGTCGTGCGCGACACGCCCAGCTCTTCGGCGAGCGCCCGGCTCGATGGCAGCCTGTCACCGGGCGCATAGACACCGGCGCCGATCTGCTCGCGCAGATCGAGGTAGATGCGGCGGGCAGCGCCCGTACGTCTTGATTTCGCGCCATCCAACTGGCCCAATGAAAATCCCCACAACTGGATATTTATTTTGTGCCAGTTAACGCCGATGCTGTGCCGAGTTCAAGGAGAGTTCGATGTACACGCCGCCAGCTTTTGTGGTCGACGACACCAGCGAAATACACGCGATGATGCGGGCGTGCCGTATCGCCAACTTCATCACGGCGACGGCGGAGGGACCAGTCGCGACACCGCTCCCCATGTTTCTGGACGCAGAGGAAGGGGAAAGGGGTACGCTTTATGCCCATCTCGCCCGCCCCAATCCGCAGTGGAAAATGCCGGTGATCGGTGAGGGCCTGGCGGTCTTCATGGGTCCCGACGCCTACATCACTCCGGCCTGGTATGCCGCGAAATCCGAGCATGGGAAGGTGGTTCCGACATGGAATTACACCGCCGTCCAGGCGAGGGGCCCGGTCGAATTCTTCGACGATCCGGGCCGGTTGCTCGATATCGTCAAGCGGCTGACCGACCTCCATGAGGGGACAGCCGCGAAACCGTGGGCCGTCAGCGATGCGCCCGCGGCGTATGTCGCAGCGCAATTGCGTGGCATCGTCGGAATTCGGATGCCGATCACGCTTTTGACCGGCAAACGCAAGCTCAGCCAGAACCGCCCTGAAGCGGACAGAGTGGCCGTCAAGAACGGCCTTTCCGAAAGTTCTCGCGACTTTGACCGTGCCATCGCGGACATGATCCCCGTTCCATCATCTTCATCGTGAGACAGCAGCATGTTCAGGAATGATTTCGATCCGCAGCCGGCACTGAGTGGTGAGGCCATTCTCCTCAGGCCCCTGCGGCCGTACGACCTCGAGGGACTGTATTCAGCCGCAAGCCATCCTGATGTCTGGGCGGGTCATCCGGCAACGGACCGCTACAAGCGGGAAAAGTTCGAGCCTTACTTCTCATTGCTGCTCGAAAGCGGGGCGACGCTTGTAGCTGTCGATCGGCAGACCGACGAGATCATCGGATGCTCCCGCTACTACGTCGCCCCTGATATGCCGGACAGCATCTCGATCGGCTTCACTTTCCTCAACAACGCCTATTGGGGCGGCGGCACCAATTTTGAGCTGAAACGGCTGATGCTCGGCCATGCCTTTCACGCCTATCCCGATGTCTGGTTTCATATCGCGCCGACGAACATTCGCTCGCAAAAGGCGACTGCAAAGCTCGGCGCGACCCATGTCTACGATGCGACGCTGGACCTCTCGGGCATGCCGTCACCATGGATGTGCTTCCGCCTGCGACAGGAGGATTGGAACTGTGTCGTCGAGAGCAAGGCTGGCGCGACTTGATCACCTGGCTGGGGGAACCGGCCGCCAAATAGGGCACACCGACAGACGCAAAAGACAGGGCTCACCAGAACGGAGAGCCCTGTCTTCATTGTAAGGCATAGCTTACGGCTATTCTTCCTTGAAATCCAATGACGTGCCGGGAAGGTAAAGCGAAATCGGCCGGATTTCATAGGTCGCTGTCGGGTTGGCGCGACGCAGCTCAAGGGCTGCCGCTACGGCAGCCTCCTGCGTCGGAAAGTCCACGACGTAGAAGCCGAGCAGTTGTTCCTTGGTTTCGGCAAAGGGGCCATCGATAACCGTGCCCTCGCCTTTGCCTCGCAGCGTCACCGCGCCTTGGGTTGGGCCAAGCCGTGCGGCGGGCCCTAAGGATTTTTCTCGCACGAGGCGATCGTTGACCTTGAGCAGGTCGGTCATCAACGCGGCGTCCTCCTCCTCCGTCCAGGATTCGACCACTCCCTCTTCGTGATAGGCGAGGATGGCGTAATACATCAAACATCTCCCTTGCGCGTCTTTGGTTTCGCCCAGCCAAGCAAGCGTTGAAAGCATGCCGGATGAGCCTCGGCGCGACTATATGGCCGGATCGGCGCTGAGACTATGGGCGTCCCGGATTGTGAGCCCAGCACAAAGGCAGTCTTCCCGTGGAAGGCGCTCACGGTTTCAACAAACTGTCGCACAGGGAGCGTATCGAAGACGGCGAAGCAATCTTGACGTCCGCGCCCACTTGTGGTCGCGCCGACGTTTGATGGGTATGACATGCGCACGTCTCGAATACTGGCCGGACTGATCGAACGGCACGACGAACTGGAGCTCAAGCTCGATTTTCTCGAGTGCACCAGCACCGCTCTGAGCGATGATGGCACTCTCACCGAGCTGCGACACACGCTCAAGGAGATCAGACGAGACATCGCCCGCAACAGGGCCCGTTCTCGCTGAAGCCTGTCGGCGTCAACGGCATTGTTGGCACGCGCCTGGCTATTTCTTCGCCACCAACCAATGGCGGCACGCAGCGCCTGTTATCAAGTCCGCCTGCTTCAATGCGGATACCGCGGCGTCTGGATGCGGACGCTACCTATTCCGTGTGCCTGACAATGGCTGGGACCATCGTGCCCCAGTCCTGCCGGTGCAACTCATGGCCGCCGCCCTCAATCGGAAGAAATTCGGAACCGGGCACAGCATCGGCAATCGCCATCCCGTGCTCGACCGAAAAGATCGGGTCGCTGGTGCCATGGATCACCAGAAGTGGCGCTTCGAGCGATTTGAGCTTGCCGTTGGCGGTCTCGCCGCCCTGCAGCATGAAGTGGTTCGTGGCGGAGAGCAGGCCGCCCGAACGATCATAGTCCTCCTCGATGAAGGCGCGGATTCGGTCCGCGTCGTGGGGATGCGCGGTGCTCGCGATCATGCGGGTATCCCTGACCATGAAATCGATCACCTGGGCACGGTCCGACCAGTCAAGGCTTTCGCCCGCAGCAGCGTGTTCCAGATAGGCGGGGCTTATCGGCGGCAGCTCAAGCCCGAGGCCGATCGGCGTGGTGCTGATGAGGGTCAGCGAAGACACGCGCCCGGGGGCGGACAGGGCCAGGATCTGGGCGATCATGCCGCCGAGCGACATGCCGACGATGTGGGCCGAGGCAAAGCCATAGGCGTCGAGCACGGCGGCCGCGTCGCCGGCCATGTCGTCCATCGAATAGGGGGGATTGCCCGGGGCATATTTGGTCGAAAGCCCGGTGTCGCGGTTGTCATAGCGGATGACATAACGGCCGCTCGCCGCCAGCTTGCGGCAGAACGCGTCGGGCCACCACAGCATCGAGGCCATCGCGCCCATGATCAACAGCATCGGCGGCGCCGAGGGATCGCCAAAGGCTTCCGTGGCGATTGTGGCGCCATTGGCGCTTACGATCTTCTTCAATGTTTCTTCGGCCATAGCCTTGTTCCTCGATGTTGGATCAGTTGCGGCCGAGGCTGCTGCCACGAGCAGGCGCTGGTCGGCTGGTGACGTAGGTATCTAGAGTGCTTTCCATCTTCGTCTCCCTCGCGAGCTCTAATGTCGGCATGGGCAGGACATTAGGGGCGCCGAGCCTCTTCCTCGAGAGAGAAATTGGACAGAAACGGGGGCATTCGTGCCGCGGCGCTGCACTTGCAACGTGACGTGCCTCGCCCGAAACGATGGCGGTGCAAGAGGCCACTGTGGTCCGGTCATGGGCGTCGCTAACTGGTGAGTCGATCTTGCCATGCCGCCCAGGTTGACCGTGTCCGGGGCGACGGGCAAGTTGCGTTTGTCATAGCTTACGAAATGGATGGATTCCGATAGCCCCTCTGAGCCATGAACCGAAATCTTCAGGCCGGCTGGTGCCGGCAAAAAATATGATTGGAACTGTTATGCCTCAACTGACCCTTGATCTCGCCAACGGCATCATCGACGGTGCTTTCGGCGCGGCGGCAAAAGCCCGGCTGAAGCCACTTTCGGTAGCCGTCCTCGATGCCGGCGGCCATCTCGTCGCCTTCCAGAAACAGGATGGATCATCGATGCTGCGCTTCGAGATCGCGTCGGGAAAAGCCTATGGCGCACTGGCCGTCGGCATGGGATCACGCTGGCTGAACAACACTGCGATCGAGCGGCCGCATTTCATACAAAGCCTCTCGGCTGTCTCCGGCGGCCGCATCGTGCCGGTGCCCGGGGGTGTCCTGGTCCGCACGGCCGATGGCGATCTGCTCGGCGCGGTCGGCATCACGGGGGATACGTCTGACAATGATGAGGCCTGTGCCATCGCCGGCATCGAGGCCGTCGGCTTCGTGGCCGACGCCGGATAACATGCACCTGGTCGACGACCGCTTGGCGGTCAAATCGATCGCCGTGCGCTTGCGGCAGTCCCGTGCTTATCGTCGGCAAGCGACCACGGCACCCGATCGTTTGTCTTTCTGAGCTCACGCGCAGGCTTGTGGCGGCCTAGTCGACCAGGCTGCAGCCCAGCCGCTGCAACTCGCGATCAACCCAGGACCTGTCGGTCGTTCCCGACAGTGTCGCCGCCATCTGCTTCGCCTCGGCGTCGTGTTTGGTCTGGGTTGCCTTCAGAACCGCCTCGGCATCCGCCTTGGGCACACAGACGATGCCGTCGACGTCGCCGAGCATCAGGTCGCCAGGATTGATGACCATGCCGGCGATGGAAATCTGGAAGCCAATTTCGCCTGGGCCGGTCCGGTAAGGGCCGCGATGGGTGACGCCAAGCGCGTAGAGCGGCAGGTCTTGGGCGCGGATGGCCTCGGCGTCCCGGATCGCGCCGTTGAGGACGAAGCCGGCGACGCCACGCTTGACCGCATGCGCCAACATGAGTTCGCCCATCAGCGCATTGGTGGTGTCACCGCCGGCATCGACGACGATCACGTCGCCCGGTGCCGCCATGTCGATCGCCTTGTGCAGCATCAGGTTGTCGCCCGGGCAGGTCTTGACCGTCAGCGCCGGCCCGGCCAGCACGCCGCCACCATGCATCGGGCGCAACCGGTCGCCGCCGGCGACAAGCCGCGACATGCTGTCGGACACGTTGGCGACCGGCAGGACGCGGAATGCCTCGACGTAGGAGGCGTCGACGCGTTCCATGCTGTTCTTCACTCTGAAACCGATGGGCATGTGTTCTTTCCTTGTGGAGCTTTAGAGCGTTTCCGGCTTGAACGGGGTCGCGGAAACGCTCTATCTCGTTGTTTTTACGTATTTCGTGGCAAAAACCGCTTCGCACTTTCCCTGGAGAAGCTTCAGGCGGTCGCCTTGCGCAGGCCGAGGCTCTGCGGTGTCGCAAGGCTGAAGGCATCCGGCGCTTGGCCGTTGAGGACGCTGATGATGTGGCGCGCCGCGATCTCGGCCATCGCTTTCGACGAACCGTGCGTGACGCCGCCGATGTGTGGCGTGGCCAGCACCAGCGGCGAGGCCCAGAGCGGGTTGTCGGCGGCCGGCGGTTCGGCTGCGAAACTGTCGAGCGCCGCACCCGCGATACGCCTGTTGCGCAGGGCGTCGGCAAGCGCCGCCTCATCGATGATGCCGCCGCGGGCAGTGTTGACGATGAAGGACGTCGGCTTCATCAGCGCGAGACGGCGGGCGTCGATGAGGTGGCGCGTCTCTGCCGTCAAGGGGCAATGCAGGCTGACGATGTCGGCGCGGGCGACAAGCTCGTCAACGTCGTCGATGGCGGCAATGTTTTCTTGTGCGAGTGTGGCAGAGGCATGCGGATCGTAGACGATCACGGTCATGCCGAGTGCGCGCGCCATGGCCGCGGTTTCGCGACCGATCGCGCCATAGCCGATGAGCCCCATGAGCGTGCCGGCGATGTCGCGTCCCATAAAGGTTGGTTTCGGCCACTGGGCGCCTTTCACCGCCGCGGTCAGCGGCCCGATCTCCTTGATCAGCGCCAGCGAAAGCGCGATCGTGTGCTCGGCGACCGCGCGGGCGTTCGAGCCCATCGAGCGCAACACCGGTATGCCGCGATCGGCTGCCGCCTGGATGTCGACATTGTCGACGCCGACGCCATGCTTGACGATGACCTTCAGCTTCGGCGATGCGGCAATGACGGCCTCATTGATCTGGCCCTGCCGCACCATGATCGCGTCGATGCCGAGATCGGCCGCGCGTGCGGCAACGACATCCGAGGCGTCGTAGGGCGGAGAGAAAAACACGTCGCAGTCATGGGCGTTGAGCAGCTCGACGGCGCTCTCCGCGATCCTGTTGTGGGTTACGAGGACACGCCATTTGCGGCCCATATGTCTCTCGGTGGTGGGAAAGTCTGACACTCTGTTCTCCAGGATAGATGCGGGGACGCAGGGCAATCGGATCAGCCCGGGGACCGCGCAAGCAAAGCGCGGGCGCGCGTGACGATCGGCAGGTCGACGAACTTGCCTTCGAAGGTAAAGGCGCCGATCCCGGCTTGTGCGGCGGCGTCGGCAGCTGCAATCAGGCGGCGCGCACGGTCGAGTTCTTCTTCGGACGGTGAAAAGCCTTCGTTCAACAGGGGAACGACACTCGGGTGAATGCAGGTCGCGCCGTCGAAGCCAAAATCCTTGGCTTCGCTTATGGCCGCGGACAAGGTGGTCTTGTCGGCATAGTCGGCGGTGCTGCGCAGCAGCCCGAAAGATAAGACGCCGGCGGCCTTCGCGGCGTAGTGGATCATCAGCTTCGGCATGCGCAGTACCTCAGGCGTCGGCTGGGCCCCCATGGATGTTGCAAGGTCCTCCCCACCGGCCGACAGGGCAAAGACCCGCGGGCCTGCGGCGACCGAGGCCGCGTTCAGCAGCCCCGCCGGATCTTCGATCAGCGGCGCAAACCGCATCGGTGGACGGTTCGCGGCCGTTTCCAACGGCTGCAGATGCCCGTCGAGCTTGTGGAGAATTTCGGGCGAAGACACCTTGGGGATATAAAGCGCACCTGCACCCGCCTCGCAGGCAGCGCTGGCGTCGGCCAGCATCGCCGTTTCGTCATGGGTGTTGATCCGGACAACCACGAGGGCGCCGCCTCGGCCAACCATCGGCACGGTTCGAGCGAGTGCTGCCCTTGCCGCGTCCTTTTCGTTCGCCGCGACAGCGTCCTCAAGGTCGATGATGATGGCGTCGGCCACGCGTTCGTGGGCCCTTTCCAGAAAGCGCGGCGAACTGCCGGGAACATAGAGGAGCGAGCGCAACATCATTCGGTTCGGCCTCCCATGATCAGGTCGATTTCATCGGTCGACAGGCCTACTTCGTTGAGCACGTCGCGGGTGTTTTCGCCGAGCGCCGGTGCCGGATTGCGCCAGACGCCCGGCGTCGCCGACATTCGCGGCAGGATGTTGTGCATCGGCAGCGAGCCGTGCTCACGATCCTCGACTTCGGTGAAGACCTCACGCTCGATGAAATGCGCGTCGTTGAAGGCATCGGCGATGTTGTAGACCGGTCCGACAGTCGCGCCGGCCCGACGCATGACGTCGAGCGCGTCGTCGCGTTCGCGGGTGGCAAACCAGGCGCCGACGGCCTCGTCGACCAGCGGCCGGTTGCGCACCCGGTCTGTATTGGTGGCAAACCGCGGATCAGCGATCATTTCGGGACGACCGATGATCTCGAAGATGCGCTTGGCGACGGCCTGGGTGGAGCCGGAAAGGGCCACATATCTGCCGTCGGCGCATCGGTAGACGTTGCGCGGCGATGTCGTGTTGGAGCCGCTGCCGACCCGTTCCTTGATCTTGCCGGTCGTCTTGTAGATCGCTGCCTCCGGCCCGAGCACGGAGAACATCGGCTCCAGCAGCGACAGGTCGATGACCTGCCCGCGCGCCGTGCCGCGCTGCCGCGCCAAAAGTGCCATGCTGACGGCGGAAGAGCCGTAGATCCCGGCGATCATGTCGGCGAGGGCCAGCGGCGGCAGCACCGGCTCGCGATCGGCAAATCCGGTGCGGGCAGCAAATCCGCTCATCGCCTCCACCAGCGTGCCGAACCCGGGCAGGGTTGCGTAAGGGCCGGTCTGGCCGAAGCCGGAAATGCGCACGATGACCAGGTCGGGATTGCGGGCAAGCAGCGTCTCCGGCGCCATGCCCATCTCTTCGAGTGTCCCAGGGCGGAAGTTCTCGATGAAGACATCAGCCGTATCGAGCAGCTTGAGCATGGCATCCATCGCCGCCGGTTCGCGAAGATTGAGCATGACCGAGCGCTTGTTGCGGCCGTAGGTCTTCCAGTAGAGCGAGCTGCCGCCGTCGCGCCAGTCGCGTAAGGGGTCGCCGACCGGCGGCTCGACCTTGATGACGTCGGCGCCGAAATCGCCGAGCTGCAGCGACAACATGTTGCCGGCGACCAGGCGCGACAGATCAACGACGCGAATGCCGTCAAGCGGCCCCTTCGCGTCAGTGTCGAAGCTTTTGGGTTGCTTGCTCATGGGGTGCTCCGCGTTCACGGCTTAGGCCAGCGGCCGGGATTGCGCGGCAAACAGCGTCGAGGCTTCCGGCGGCACATAGACGAAGACATGTTTGTCGGCGACCTCACGCGCGGTTTGAACGCGGAAGGTGCTGCCCGCACCTGTCAGCTCGTACTGGTAGACGGAGCCGAGATAGGAGCCGCCCTGGATGGTTGCCTGCACGATGTTCTCGCCGGCACCGCCAACGATCTGCAGCCGCTCAGGACGCACGGCAATCACGACTTTCTCGTCCGCACCGTTCCTGCCCGTATTCGCCTTGATCACCGTTCCGTCATCGAGGCGAACATTGGCAATGCCGGCGGCGCGATTGACCACGGTGCCCGTCAGGAAGTTCGAGGAGCCGATGAAGTCGGCGACGAAGGCATCGGCCGGCGTTTCATAGATCTCCTTTGGCGTGCCGAGCTGGCGGATGCGGCCGGTGTCCATCACCGCAATGCGGTCGGAAACCGCAAGCGCTTCCGCCTGATCGTGGGTCACGTACACGGTGGTGACGCCGAGCCGCTCCTGAAGTTCGCGCAACCAGACGCGTGCGCGCTCGCGCAGCTTTGCATCGAGGTTGGACAGCGGCTCGTCGAGCAAAAGCAGGCCCGGTCGGTAGACGAGTGCCCGGGCAAGCGCCACGCGCTGTTGCTGGCCGCCGGAAAGTTCGAAGGGATAACGCTCCGCGAACTTGGCCATTTCGACAAGTTCAAGCGCTTCCTTGATGCGCTTGTCCTGCTCGGCGCGGCCGATCTTGCGCAGTTTCAGCGGGAAGGCGAGGTTTTCCGCCACCGACATATGCGGCCAGAGCGCGTAGCTTTGAAAGACCAGCCCGATGTTGCGCTGTTCCGGCGGCACCACCGTTCCGGTCTTGCCGTCGAAGAGCACGCGGTCGCCCATGCGGATTGCACCCGACGTCGCGTGGTTGAGCCCGGAGATTGCAAAAAGCGTCGTCGACTTGCCGCAGCCGGAGGGGCCGAGCAGCGTCAGGAATTCCCCCTTCGGAATGGTGAGCGAGACCTCACTGACGGCCTTGTAGGAGCCGTAATTGATGGAAAGATTGTCGAGGATGAGATCAGCCATAGATCTTGGCTCCCAGCAGACGGCGCGCCATGAAGACGAACAAGGCCGTGATGATGACTTGGATGGTTGCAAGGGCAGAGACGGGACCGTTGTCGCCCTGGGCATAGAGCTGCAGCATGGTCGAGCCGATGATTTCGGATCCCGGCTGGTAGAGGAAAACCGCCGTCACATACTCCTTGAAGAAGTGGATGAAGAGCAGCGCGAAGCTTGAAAACAGCGCCGGCTTCAACAGCGGCAGGACGATGCGGGTCATCGTCGTCCACCAGTCGGCGCCGGAAATGCGCGAGGCGCGGTCAAGCTCTTCGCCGATCTGCGACAGCGCCGGCGCGATCGCACCGAAACCGATCGGAATGTAGCGCACGACGAAGGCGGCGATCAGGATCCAGATCGTGCCGCGGATCATGTCGAGGCCCGGCACCCAGACGACCGCATAGAAGAAGCCGAGGCCGGCGATGATGCCGGGCAGCGAGCGCGGGAACAGGGCGACGTATTCCAGCGCGCGACGGAAGCGGAATTCGGAACGCTTGGCGACGAGCGCGATGAGCACGACGCAGGCAGTTCCGATGATGCCGCCGAGGAAGGAGATGACCACGGAATTGAGGATGGCCCTGACATAGCCCGGCTGATTGAAGATCAGCTCGAAATTGGCAAAGGTCAGGAGCTTCCAGAACGGCACTAGTGGTGTCAGGAAGCTGACGCTGGCGCGCATGAAGATGCCGGCGAAGACGGCGACGATGGTGAAGAGCACATAGGCTGCGACGGCGGCGAATGCGACCCAGCGCCAGTGTCCGAGATCGACGAGCGAGGGGCGGGAGGCCTTGCCGCGCACCGTCACGAAGCGGCCGCTGTCCTTCATCAGCTGGCCCTGCAGCCAGACGAGCAGGCCGACGATCAAAAGCAGCATGACGGCGCCGGCGCCGACGATGCCGTAGTCGGATTGCACCGCGGCATTAATGCCCTGGTCATAGAGGAAGGTCGTCACCGTGTGGATGCCGCTCGGGCCGCCGAAGACCAGGGGGATCGCCAGCATCTCGATACCGATGACGAAGTTCAGCACTGCGGAATAGACCATTGCCGGCCGCATCATCGGAACGGTGATGCTGATTAGTGCGCGCATGGGGCTGGCGCCTGCCGAGCGGGCGGCGTCCTCGAGCTGGGCGTCGGCCTTGGTGACCGCGCCGATGCACATGAGGTAGGCGAGTGGCGCCTGGCTGAGACCAGCGACGATGCTCATGCCCGTCAGGCTGTAGAGGTTCCACGGGCTAAGCCCGGTGCCGGCCTTGAAGGCGAGTGTGATATAGCCCGACGGGCCGTACATGGTGAACCAACCGAAGGCCATTACGAGGTTGCTGACGAACAGCGGCCAGATCAGGATCTCGCCGATCCATTTGCGCCCGGGCAGATTGGTGCGACCGACGATGACGGCCATGACCGAACCGAAAAGCTGGGCAACGACCATGGTGACGACGGCGAAGAAGAGCGTGTTGAGCACGATCTTGCCCATGCCCGCCTCGGTAAACAGGCGAACGAAATTGCCTGCGGTGACGACGGCGTCGGGCTTGTAGAGCGGCCGGTCGAGAAAGGCCTGGAGAATGATGGGCGCAATCGGCCCGATCACCAGGATCGTCGTCAGGATGCTTACGGCCCAGAAGGTGATGGTCGACCGGTCACGCGTGGCGCTCGGTACCGACCCTGCTGAGAGCTCGGTCATGGCAATAGTCCTCGAAAGCCGTCCGCAAACGCGAAGAGACGGTCGTCAGGCTTCGTAGAGTTGAAAAATGAGGGCAGAGGAACCGCCGGCCGACCGTGTTGTCGTCGGCGGTTCCCGAGCCGTGGCCGATTAGTTGCCGGCCATCGCAGCGGTCCACTTGGTGGCAAAGCCCGCGGCGTCATCGATGAGCGCCTTGTCGAAGCCGACGGCGATCAGGTTTTCCATGCCGACCTTGGCGGCGATCGCTTGATAGGTGTAGCGCACCTCGGCTTCGTCGACATCTTCGCGGTAAGGGGTCAGTCCGCCCTTGCCGACCTGGGTCTGGCCCTTCTGGCTCAGCAGATAGTCGACGAACAGCTTGGCCGAGTTCGGGTTGGCCGCCTCGCTCGGAATACCGAGGCCGCGAAGCATGACCGGGGTGCCGTCATCGGGGAAGGCAAAGCCGAGGATCTCGCCGCCGGGCTGCTCCAGGCGGGGGAAGATGGTGATGCCGGAGACAGCGATGCCGACGAGATATTCGCCGGTGGCGATCTTCTCGTTCATCGGGCCGCCGGAGACTTCGCCGCGGATCATCGGGCCGATTTCGCGCAGTCCCGTCCAGCCGTCGTCGCCCTTGACCTGCAGCGTCTTCCACCAGGCGGCGAGCCCGAAGGAATTGCGGGCGGCGTCATAGGTGGTGATCTTGCCGTCGAATGTCGCCTTATCGGCCGCGGCCGCCTTGACGAGCGAGGCGAAACCGGTCGGGCGCTGGCCCTCCGGCAGCAGGGCCGCATTATAGGTGATGACGAGCGGATCGGCCGACATCACATAGATGCCGGGGTAGGGATTGGCGAAGCCCGGCAGGCGTTCGGTTTCCGGGCTTGGATAGTCGAGCATGCGCGCTTCGCTGCCATAACGTGCCCAGCGGTCGTTTGCGCCCGATACCAGGACATCGGCGGTGCGCGCGCCGCTGCCGGCCTCCGCTTCCCAGCGGGTGTGCACGGTGCCGGAGCCGAGGTCGAGCGTTTCGATCTTGATCCAGGGATAGAGTTCGTTGAAGCCCTTGATCACCGGCTGCCAGTTGTTGTCGGCCATGTTGGAGTAGACGACGAGGCCCGCCTCCTTGCGCGACGCTTCGACGATCTGGCCGTAGTCGGCCGGATAGTAATCGGGGAGCGTCGGCTCCTGGGCAAATGCGCTGGTCGAGAGCGTGGCCGATGCGGCCAACAGCCAACCGGCAAGCTCCCTTTTCAAATAGGACATCAATTCCTCCCGTGGGTTTTCCCATTTTTGAAGATGCGCCGCGAAAGCTCCTCACTTGCGCGACGCGCGGCCTCGACCGTCGCCTCGGTGACGCAATCGAGATTGTTGGCGATCCGCTCGCGCGGACCGGAAATGTTGACGACGGCGACGATGCGGCCGTCAGGATCGCGGATCGGCGCGGCGACCCCGGCTGCCCCCTCGACCCGGCCGTAGAGATTGGCGACATAGCCGTCCTTGCGCCCGGCGCTCACACGCTCGCCAATGGCTTCGGGGTCGTCCTCAGCCGGGACGGAACCGTCGAGATAGGTTTCGAGATCCTGGTCGGAAAGGCCGGAAAGCAGCATCAGGCCGCTTGCCACATAGTGGGCGACGCGCTGCGTGGCGATGTCCCGGTCGTAGCGGATCTCGCGCATGGGCAGGATCTTGTTGAGGTAGCGAACCTGCCGGTCATCCGTCAGCACGGCGATGAAGCCGGTCTCCTCGATCGCGGCGACCGTTTCGCGAAGGATCGGCTCCGCTACCCTGAGGATCGTGCCCCAACCGCTGTTTGCCTCCGACGGTTCGCCGGGCAGCCGGATGAGCAGATAGCGCCCGTCCGTCTGGCGGGCGACATACCGGGCATCGACCAGGGTGCGCAGCAGAAGCAGGGTGCTGCTCTTCGGCAGAGCAAGGGCCTGCACGACCTCGGCCAGCGTCACGGCTTCGCTGCGCGACGCCAGCCACTCAATCAGGTCCAGAATTCTTTCCGCGCCTCGGCCGCTCATCGCGATTTTTTCCTTGTTCAACATATTGAACGCGTGCTATATAGTGAACTTACCGAGCGTGACCGCCCTTGTCAAGGTGCGGTCCTTATTGTCGTTTCGAGTGGCATTTGCCGTGCGCTAGAGAGCGCCGGTGGGCAGATGACACGTTCCTGCTTCTTTGCGTGGTTCGGGATATATGAAGCTCTGGTTCATCTCATCGGACCGAGACGTCATTTCAGACCGCAACAAATCTTGAAAAACCTCATCAAACGCTCGCCTGCATTGGCAGGCACGCTCCCTCCGTGCCTGGTCTCGATCACACCTGCCGATGTGCAGGTGCGATCGGGCCAAGGTTCGAATGAGGAGTGAACATATGCGTAAGCCCAAGCTTAACTCGACAGCCCATCCCGTAACCGAGCCCGGCTACAAGCCGGTAGCACTGCCGGCGGTGCGTGCCGCCCACCTGATGCTGAAAAGCAAGCGCGAAGCCGAAGTGCGCCACGCGCAGCGGAAGACCGCCATGCGCATCGTCAACCAGTTCGATCGCGACACCGACTGACGAGCGGTCGCCCGCTTCGCATGAAGGCTTCTTGATTTGCACTTAGGTGCAAGAGCGATAGGTGGTCCACGTCCCACGATATCTGAGCGGAGGCGGCGTGGATCCGGTGCCGCCGTTCAGTGAAGCTGGCCGCTCAATTCGCGGAATCGGGCGAAACCACCTGCCACTTTCCAAACAGCATGAGGCCCGATGCCTTCGCAAGCGCCACGGACGCCTGGTTGTCGAGCTGGCATCGATACTGCGGCTCGAAGCCCTGCTCATAGGCATGCCTGCTGATCGCGCGAACGACGTTGCGCGCGTGGCCCTTGCCCCTGGAGGGTGGGAGCGTGAGGACGCCGGTGTCGACGATCTGCGCATCCTCCCAGGGGTACATACTGGCGGCACAGACCAGGCGGTCCTGGTCGAAAGCACCAAACACCGCCCAGTGGTCCAGTTCCACATAGGCATCCTCCAGATCCTGCTCCGACGCGGCATCCTCGAAGGCGGCGAAGACCGCTCCATCTCGCGCTGTCAACTGGCGCAAATCGCCTGTCGGCTCGTCCCGCAACAGCGAACTCCTGGCTTCAGGGAAATAGAATACATAGTCGGCGCCGTGCAGCGTGACCGATGCTTCATCCAGTATCCGACGAAAGGCTGGCGCGGTGAGGTCCGGTCGCCGTGCGAGGTCCAGGCGATCGGCGAGTGCAGGCGTCAGCACCACCATCGTCTGGCCGTCGGTGGCTTCCAGCACCATCACCCTGTTTTCATCGCTCAAATCGGGGTTCACGGCGACAGTAAAGCTGTCATCGCGACGGAGCACCCCTCCGCTCAGGAAGGTTCTCCGCCAGAACTCAGTTATTTCTTGTGCAAACATGGACATAAGTCTCTTCAATTTATTTGGTCAATGCCGGTTCGAGTCCAGCGCGGCGTCTGCTTGACGGCAAAAATAGCATGTACAAATAATAGATCAAGTAATCGATTAATTAAAATCAACGGGCAAGTGATGCCGCTTATGCGCAATTTCAGTCCATCCTTCAACGCTGTGCGCGCGCCTGTGCTTCGCCGTCTCAACCGCGCTTGTGCCCCATGGCAGTTCAGTTCTGTGGCGCGCAAATGAGCGGGCATTCCATCCGCATCCGGCGCCGCCTGCCGGTTTTGGGCAGCGTCATGGCAGGCGCATTCTCGACGCTCGGAAATGCGGTCGCCATGGTGGCGTTGCCCTGGTTTGTGCTGACGTTGACTGGAAGCCCGTTGTGGACCGGTGTTGCCGCAGCCGCAGGCGTTTTGCCGATGATTGCCGGCTCGCTGTTCGGCGGCGGGCTTGTCGATCGCTTCGGCCCGCGCTGGATCGCATTCACCGGCGATTTTACAAGCGCGCTGGCGGTGGCGGCCGTGCCGCTGCTCTATCATCTCGATTTGCTCGGGATTGGCACGCTCGTGGTATTGATCGCGATCGGTGCGGCAATGGACGGTCCTGCGTCCATTGCCGCTGAAAGCCGCCATCCGGAACTGGCGCGTCTTGCCGGGTTCCGGCTGGAGCGGGTCAAGGCCATCGACGAATTGGTCGAGAACGCCGGTGTCCTGGTCGGCCCGGCGCTTGCCGGCGTGATGATCGCACTGGTCGGTGTCGAAGACACGCTGTGGCTGACCGCGGGATGTTCCCTTGCGGCGGCCATACTCGACGTCATCTCCCTGCCGACGCGCCGCAAATCCGTCGGAACCGAGGACGTTGCCATCGGTCTGGCGGGCGCATTGGAAGCCGTCCGGTTTCTGCTGCGCGATCCGCTGCTGCGCAGTCTCATTATGCTCGGAACGTTGTTCGGCATCATCTTCGGTGCTTTAGAGGCGGTGGTCATGCCGGCCTTCTTCAAGGCGACCGGGCAAAGCGCCATGAGCCTCGGCCTGTTCCTGTCGGCGACCGGCGGCGGCGCTATCGTTGGCACGCTTGTCTATGCCGCCTGGGGACACCGGCTTTCCGGACGTGGCATCCTCATCGTCGGTTGCGCCGTCGAGGCGCAAGCCATCCTCGTGCTCGCATTCGCACCTCGGATTTCGGTGCTGATTGCGGCCGGCGCCATGGCCGGGTTTGCAACGGGGCCGATCGGGCCGATCGTCGCGACAGCCGCTCTTCGCCGCGTGCCGGTGAAGTTGCGTGGACGGGTGCTGGGTGCGGCGGATGCGCTGGAACTGTCGGCGATCCCGCTGGCCATTATTCTGGCCGGTGGGGCGGTCGAAGTCTTTGGCGCGCAGTGGCTGCTTTTCGGCTGCGCCGCGGCTCTGGCCGCCACGACGCTGCTTGCTTTGTTCCTTCCGGGACTGCGGCAGCTCGACATCAGACGAACCGGGAGTGCTGCAAGTTCTTCCACAGGCGACGAAGTCGTTCGTGCGAGGGAGTAGGCACCCCGGGAAGCGCCTTTGTGGGTGCACGGCAGGCCGTGTCCTTGCCGCGACGGTGATCAAGACTGCCGAGCGCACCATCGCGCTCGGCAGCACCCGGGGAGGTTATCTTGTTGCTGTACCGTTGGACGCTTAGCTAGCGACCGCTTCGACGATCCGGCGGCTGGCTGAGACAATGTCCGTGTCCTGAAGCAGCGCGCCTCCGATCAGGTACATCACGTCTTGGCCGTACGCTTCGCGCATCTCCGGCACACGGCCGAGATTCATGCCGCCACCGGGGGCTGGCACGATCGCCTTCGGGCCGCCCATGTCGACGGCGCAGGCCTTGGCGATCGACTGGCATTCCTCGCGGGTGAAGCCGAAGCGGCCGCCGAAATTCGGATAGATTGCCGCATCGACGCCCATCAGGCGCTGCAAGGCGCCGTAGAAGCAGCGATGCGAAAATCCGGTATCCGGCGAGACGACGTTGGCACCCGAAAATGCCGGGTGCGAAACGATCGGCAGGGTGAAGTCAGGATCGGCCGCCAGCGTGTGGATCACATCGTAGCCGGCAAGCGCCGGGGATATCATGACGGCACCGGCGCCGGCCCCCTGCGCCATCATCGCCCGCTCGAACAGTTCTTTTGCCGACGCGGTGATGTTCGGCACGAAACTCGCCCGCCCGCCGCCCTTAGCATTGGCTTCGCCGATGGCGTCGACGCAGGCCGCCAGCCGTTCGGCGAACGGTGACGTCCTTTGATCCACCAGCCCATGGTCGTCCTTGACGAAATGCATGCCGCCGAGCGCGAAGTCGTGTGCGCGGCGCGCGAGTTCGGCGGAAGACAATCCGACCGGCTTGATGGCGGACATCAACAGCGGCTGCGCCCCGATGCCGGCCCTTTGCCGCAGGCCGGCAATGCCATGGCGGGGGCCGGGGCAAAGCGCCAGGATACCCGCGGACAGGCCGATGTCCTCGACCTTCAAGCCCGGCTTGATCGAGCTGTTGCCGAAGACGATGTTGAGGAACTGCAGGAAGTCACCGCCGACATCGTCTTCGCTATAGGAGATGGTCGCGAGATAACCGGGCCGGCCGTTCGGGTCTGGCGCGAGGGCTTCGAGTTTGCCGAGGATTTCATCCTCGACATAACCTTTGGGCACGACATCGCGCGGGATCTCGACCGTCTGTTCCAGTGCGATATCCAGCGCGCGCGTGCGCGCCTCGGATTCGTCGGCGGCCCTGACGTAATAGCTGACGGTGAACCGTGGTGCCATCACAGCGCCTCCGCCTTCTGGGCCGAGTGCACATGGTCGAGGCGGACCTCGGTCAGTTCGTCCTCGCCGATGCCGAGCGTCTTGCCGGTCAACTCTTCGATCGCCGACACCAGCGCGCCGGCGTCGAGACCATATTTCTTCATCAGGTAGGGCTTCGAAGCGCCATGGGCGAAGGTGTCCTTCAGGCCGAGACGCTTCAGCCGGACGCCAAGGCCCTCTTCAGCGACGATCTCGGCAACAACCGAACCAAGCCCACCGACGATGGTGTGGTTTTCCAGCGTGACGATGCCCTTCTTGCCGCGCGCGGCCTTGAGCAACCCGTCTCGGTCAAACGGCTTCAGCGTCGAGGCGTGCAGATGGTGAAGCCCGATGCCGCGCGCTTCGATCGGCCGGGTGGCCCGCAGGGCCTCCTCGGTGCAGACCCCGGAACTGACGACGAGGATGTCGTCGCCTTCCGACAGGGTACGTAGCTTGTTGAACGCGAACGGCGTCGAGAAAAGCCGGGGGACCTCACCGCGAAGGATGCGGACATAGACCGGCCCGTCGATGGCATCGGCAACCTCCAGGACCGTCTCGACCTCGGTCGCGTCGCCGGTTTCCAGGATGGTCATGTTCGGCACGGCGCGCATGACGGCGATGTCCTCGATCGCCTGGTGGGTGATGCCGCCGGGCGTGGTGATCCCCGGCAGGAAGCCCATCAGACGGACCTTGCGGTTGGAATAGGCAATAGAATTGATCAGCTGATCGTAGGGGCGACGATAGAGAAACACCGAGAAGGTGTGGATGAAGGGCCGGTAACCCTGCATGGCAAGCCCGCCGGCGAAGGAGAGCATGTTCTGCTCGGCCATGCCGAGCGACAAGAACTGGTCCGGATGCCGGTCGCGAAAGCCGTCGACCTCGCAGGATGAGGTGAGGTCGGCGGAAAGGCAAAGCACTTCCGGGCGCGCTGTCGCGAAAGCCTCGAATGCTCCGGCATAAGGGCGGTTGACGATTTCGACCATGGTCAGGCCCCTTCCATTTCGTTCGGGCTCACGCCCAGTTCGGCGGCAAGCGCTGCCTGCATTTCGAGCCTCTCCTCGGCGCTCTTGAAGCGCACGTAATGAAGACGCGGGAAGCGCTTTTGCAGGAAGTCCATTCCCTGGAACGGCGACGTATTCGCGAGAATGATCAGCGGCTTGCCCGGCTCAGTGCTATTGGCCGCCTCGCGCATGGCTTGAAGATCGTGGCCGTCGATCGAGCGGCAGGTGGCGCCGAAGGCTTCGACCCGGCCGGGAAGGTCACCGAGATCGAGAACCGAGGACATGGCGCCGTCGCATTGCTGGCGGTTGACGTCGACGATGACGCGAATGTTGTCGATGCCGTGGTGGGCCATGGCGGCAAGGCACTCCCAGGTCTGACCTTCCTGGAATTCCCCGTCGGACATGTAGACCCAGACCTTGCCCGGTTCTTTCTGCTTTTTGCGAGCGAAGGCGACGCCCGCGGCCATGGAAAGCCCCTGCGCCAGCGAGCCTGTCGTTACCTCCATGCCCGGGCTGTGCTCGGCGCCGATCATCTCGACCGAGCTTCCATCCTTGTTGAAGTGGTCGAGCGCCCCGTCGTCCATGCGGCCGACCTCGATCAACGCGCAATAGATCACCAGCGCGTAATGCGCCGGGGAGATGAAGAAGCGATCGTAGTCCGGGGCCGCCGGACCGTGGTAGCCGGCGCCGGTAAAGGCATCGGGATTATCAGCGGAAGGTACGCCGCGAAATGGCAGCGGCACCTTCGGCAAGGTCGGCTCTCCGAGCTTGAGGATCTCGTTGTAGAGCAGAGCGAGGCTTTCGGCGGCCGAGCAGGCCTGGCTCAGATAGCCGCCATTGTTCTTCATCGTGTGGAAGAAGACGCGGCGGCGAATGCCGAGCGCGATCTCTTCGGTGGTTTTCTGGTTTGTCAGGCTCACCGGTCAGCTCCTTTCCGGAAACAGCGCTTTGAGGCCCTGCGGCGAAGGCATGGCGACGCCGCGCTCGGTGATGAGGCCGGTGATCAGCCGCGCCGGCGTCACGTCGAAGGCGGGGTTTGCCGACGGGCTGCCTTCGGGCGAGACGCGAACCGAGATGATCGAGCCATCGGGGCCGCGGCCTTGCACAAAGCTCACCTCGTCGCCGGTGCGCTCCTCGATCGGGATCTCCTTGATGCCGTCCTTGACCGTCCAGTCGATGGTCGGCGAGGGGAGCGCGACATAGAAGGGAACGTTGTTGTCGCTGGCTGCAAGCGCCTTCAGGTAGGTGCCGATCTTGTTGCAGACATCGCCGTTGGCGGTAGTGCGGTCCGTGCCGACGATCACCATGTCGACGGCGCCGTGCTGCATCAGGTGGCCGCCGGCATTGTCGACGATCAGCGTGTGCGGCACGCCATGACCGTTCAGCTCCCAGGCCGTCAACTGCGCACCCTGGTTGCGCGGCCGGGTTTCGTCCACATAGACGTGGACGGGAATGCCCGCCTCCGTCGCCATGTAGATCGGTGCGGTCGCCGTTCCGTAGTCGACGGTTGCCAGCCAGCCCGCATTGCAGTGGGTCAATATATTGACGGGCTCGCCGGGCTTCTTGGTTGCCGCGATCTCGCGGATGATCTTAAGGCCGTTGGCACCGATCGCCCGGTTGAGTTGCACGTCTTCCTCGGCAATTTCGCCGGCGCGTCGATAGGCGGCCTCGGCACGGTTTTCAACCGAAAGCGGCCGCAGGAACTGCCGCATGGCCTCGAGCGCCCAGCGCAGGTTGATCGCCGTCGGCCGGGTCTCGTTGAGTTCTTCCCAGACCGCGTCGAGATGACGGTCGGACGGGTCGTCCGCCATGGCAATGGCAATGCCGTAGGCGGCGGTGACGCCGATCAGCGGTGCACCGCGCACCCACATGTCACGGATGGCGACCGCAACATCGGCAACCGTCTTCAGCGTGACGATCCGGAACTCGTGCGGCAGCCAGCGCTGGTCGATGATATCGACCGAGCGGCCGTCGGCGTTGAGCCAGATCGTATGGTAGTGCTTTTCTCCGACTTTCACGAAAGTGTCTCCTGCTGAAGCCGTTGCGCAGTGGCGCGAATGTCCCTGAGGCTCGCAATGCGATCCCGGTTGACGGCAAGATGACGTCCGAGCTTCAGCGCCTTGCTTTCGCACGCGGCGCGGCGGCTGAGGTCGCCGATGGTTTCGAAATCGGCATTGTGGGCAAGGCCGAGGATGCGCCTGAGGATCTCGACCCCGGCAAAGCCGAGCATCTCGCGGTAGATCTCATCAAGGACGATGGTCAGCGCCTGTTCCGAGCCGAACGGGTCGTCGCGGTCTTCGAAAAGGCTTGCCTGGTAGAGGATGCCCTTGCGCTCGCTGCGCCAGAGTGCGGAAAACTCGTCGCAGAAGGTTTCCCAGATCGTCTCTGTCGTATCCAGCAGGTAGGCGCGCATCTGGTCGCGTTCGCCGGCGGCGTTCTCGTGGCCATCCTGCGAGAAGTAACTCATCCAGAAGTTCGCCAAGAGCATGCCGACATCGAAACTGATCGGGCCGTAAAAGGCGAATTCCGGGTCGATGACGCGCGTCTCGTCGTCGGTGACCATGACCGAACCGGTATGCAGGTCGCCGTGGCAGAGGGTTTCTGCCTTGGCGGAGAAAATGTGCTTCAGTCGCTGGGCTTCGACCTTCAGGTCACGGTCGCGGCGGAGTTCCTCGACAAGGCCGTCGAGATGCGGTGTCGTGTGCCGGTTCATCTCCGCCTCGAAGTAGGGATCGGAGAAAACAAGGTTTTCGGTGATGTCGCACAGTTCGACATTGTCGGCGAACAGGGCGAGATCGGCTTTCTTGTCGCGCGTCGGCATTGAAAGATCCGAGCCGCGGAAAAGCGTGCGCGCTGCGAAAAGCCCGAGATCGCGACCGATCTTCGGCAGCGTGCGCCCCTCGATCAGCGCGCGCCGCAGGATCACGTGCGGCGTCAGGTATTCCATGATGATCATCGCCTGCTCGGCGTCGAAGAACAGGATTTCCGGCACCATGCCCGGGTCTCGCGCCGCCTGGCGGATGAGGGCGTGGTATTCGAAGAAGGAGCGCTTCAGCGGCAAAGGCCAGCGCTCGCCGACGAGCCTGACATAGGGAAGCGCCTGCTTGACGATCGCCGCACCCTTCTCGCCCGTGACGATGAAGACGAGATTGAGGTTGCCGTCGCCGACCTCCTTGACCTGCCAGCGGCCATGATCGCCGCCGATCCTGTCGCAAAGTGCTGAATTGCCGCTCAGTCTTGATGGCAGCGTTTCGGCGCTCAACGCCTCGAAAACGTGTGTGTCCATACGGTCCTCCTTATCGGCATGACCGGCCTCGGCCGCTCCTCGTCATGCTGTCGTGGCTCATAGGTAAGTCGCCATTCTGTCAAATGTCAACAGCCTTGACATTTGATGGATAGCCATCCTAACCTGCCTTCATTGGGAGGAGAGCATGAGCGAACAAGCAGTGTTTCGCATCGAGGGCGTGCGCAAATCCTTCGGGCTGATACCGGTCCTGAAGGGCGTCGATCTCGAATTGCGCAAGGGTGCCGTCACGGTGCTGATGGGGGCCAACGGCGCTGGAAAGTCGACACTGGTGCGCATCCTCAGTGGCGTCTACGTCAGAGATGCCGGGGATATGCGGCTCAGCGACCTCTCATTCGCGCCGGCGACGCCGGCAGAGGCGATCCGGGCCGGCGTGGTGACGGTTCACCAGAACATCAATGACGGCGTCGTCTCCGATCTCGACGTCGCGACCAATCTCACGCTCGATCGCCTGAACGGCCGCGGCGCGCGCCTGTTCTTCAATCCGCGCCGTGTAAGGCGCGAGGCGGCTGTCGTTGCTGCCCGCATGGGTCTGGCCATCGATCTTTCCGCCGATATCAACGATCTGACGCTCGCAGACCGGCAGATGGTCGCCATCGCCCGCGCCATGGCACACGAGCCGCAGGTGCTGATCCTCGACGAGCCGACCTCGTCGCTGTCGAGTGCTGAGGCCGATCGGCTGTTCGAGCTTCTCGATCGGCTGAAAGCCCGCGGCGTGGCGATCCTTTATATCTCGCACCGGATGTCGGACATCCGCAGGCTCGCCGACAGCATCGTCACGCTGCGCGACGGGCGCATAACCGGCCGCTTCGAAGGGGCGGATCTCGACTACGAGGCTGCCGTCAACGCGATGCTCGGGCAAAAGGTGTCGGCAGGGGCCGTGACGGTGCGCGAAGCGCGTGGCGCAGTTTTTTCGGTGAAGAGCCTGCGGCTTACGGAGACGTCCCGTCCGTTCGACCTGGCGCTTGGCGATGGCGAAATCGTCGCCGTCACCGGGCTCGTCGGTGTCGGCAAGACGGCGCTGGCCGAGACGCTGTTCGGGGCGCGGTCGGCAGCAGCCGGCCAGATGACGCTCGACGGCGCATCCTACCATCCACAATCGACCGGACAGGCGATCGCCAAGGGCGTGTTTCTGGTCGCCAAGGATCGGGCTGACAGCGGCATCGTTCCGGATTTCAACATCTACGAGAATATCAGCCTGCCGTTCCTCAAGCGGCTGTCGCGCTTCGGCATATCGAGCCGCCGGGCCGAACGGGCGAAATCGCGGGCGCAGATCGCCGCACTTGGCGTCGTCTGCCGCAGCGAGCGCGACGAGATGCAGACGCTTTCCGGCGGCAATCAGCAGAAGATCATGGTCGGGCGCTGGCTTTCCGAGCCTTCGCGCCTCCTGATCCTCGACGAGCCCTTCCAGGGTGTGGACATCGCCGCGCGCCGCGATATCGGCGCCAAGCTGCGCGCCTCGGCCTCCGGCCGCGCAACCATCGTTTTCCTGACCGAACTCGACGAAGCCTTCGAGATCGCCGACCGCATTCTCGTGATGTCGGAGCACACGATCGTCGGCGAGCATCGAAACGCCTCGGTCGACGTCGAGCGTCTCCTCCAGGAGATCGCCGGTCAACATCATCAGCAGGGACAGCCCCATGAGCAGTGAACAGATGAAAACCGCGTCCCCCGCCGCTTCGGTGCTGCCGGCGCCGCCGCCAAGTGCCGGAGTTAGCCTGCGCGACGTCGCGATCAAATACGGCTTCCTTGTTCTCCTGGTCGGATTGGTTGTCTATTTCTCGCTGGTGACGAACGGGTTTTCCTCGCCGCAGAGCGCCGTCTTCATCCTGCAATCCGTATCGATCACCGGTATCCTGGCGCTCGGCGTCACGGCCACGCTCGTCGTCGGCGGCTTCGACCTGTCGATCGGCTCGGTCGCGACCACGGCGATGATGGCGTCATCCTATGTGATGGTGGTGATGGGCGGCGACGCGCTGACGGCAACGCTCGTCTGCCTGGCGATCGGCGTTCTTGTCGGACTGATCAACGGCGTCATCATCGTCTATATGCGCGTGCCGGACCTCCTGGCAACGCTCGGCATGATGTTCCTGCTGCTCGGCCTGCAACGCATACCGACCGAAGGCCGCTCCATCGCCGCCGGCATGACACTTCCCGACGGCTCAGTGGCTACAGGCACTTTCAGCCCGGCCTTCCTGGCGCTGGGCCGCCATCGCTTCGATCTCGTCCTGCCGAACCTCGTGCCGGTTTCCGTCGTGGTGCTGATCGTGCTGGCGGTCGTGATCTGGTTCTTCCTCGAATACACCCGTTTCGGGCGCATGATGTATGCGGTCGGTTCCAACGAGCGCGCCGCGGGCCTCGCGGGCGCCCCGGTCAATGCCTACAAGATCTCGGCCTATGTCATCTCGGGCGTCTTCGCATCTATCGGCGGCATCCTGCTCGCCGCCCGCCTCGGCCGTGGCGACATCGCCTCGGGCAACAATCTGCTGCTCGATGCCGTTGCTGCGGCGCTGATCGGCTTTGCAGTGCTCGGTGCCGCCAAACCGAATGCGTTCGGCACGGCGATCGGCGCGCTCTTCGTCGGCATTCTGCTTCAGGGCCTGACGATGATGAACGCGCCCTATTACACCCAGGATTTCATCAAGGGCGCGGTTCTCGTCATCGCCCTGATCTTCACCTTTGCGCTCTCTAAAAGAGGCAAACGCTGACGGGAATACCCCGCCCGCGGAAAACAAACGTTCACCAGTGGAGGAGACTGAAATGAACTTTACACGCAGAGCAATGGGCAAGCTGGCGCTTGGCCTTGCCGGAACCGTGGCTTTCGCCACCGCTTCCTTCGCCGCCGACATGCCGAAACCGTTCGACAAGCCGGGCGACGTCAAGATCGCGCTCGTGCGCTATCTCTCGACCGGCGACTTCTTCCAGTCCTACCTTGCCGGCGTGGAGGCGCAGGCAAGGGCTCTCGGCGTCCAGCTTCAGGTTCTCGACAGCCGGCAGGATGCAGCGCTTCAGGCCGACATGGTCGACCAGGCGATCGCGCTCGGCGTGCAGGGGATCATCATCCAGCACGGCCTGACGGAATCGATGAAGGAAGCGGCCCAGCGCGCCGTCGATGCGGGCATCAAGGTCGTGGCTTTCGACGTGAATGTCGAAAACGAGAAGATCCCGCAGGTCGAGCAATCCGACCGCGACCTCGCCCGCCTCGCTTTGGAACAGGCGAGCAAGGATAACGGCGAGAGCTTCAAGGCCGGTTACGTCTATGTCGCCGGCATCGCGCCGCTCGACCGTCGCGACGAGACCTGGAAGGAATTCAAGGCCAAGTATTCGGGTATCAACGAGATCTCGCAGTTCGGCACGATGGACAACCCGATCGCCAACTCCGTCGCCAACCAGGCGCGCTCCGTCATCTCCGCCAACCCGGATATCACCGTGATGTTCGCGCCCTATGATGAGTTCGCCAAGGGCGTGAAGATTGCGGTCGACGAAGCCGGTCTGTCGTCGAGCGTGAAGATCTATTCCGCCGACATCTCGACCTCGGATATCGCGGCGATGCGCGAGCCCGATTCCGCATGGGCGGCAACAGCTGCCACCAACCCGGCCGTGGTCGGGCAAGTCTCGGTCAGGACGCTTGCCATGCTGCTTGCCGGCGAGGATCCGGGCCGGAGCGTCATCGTGCCCCCGACGCTGATCACGCAGAAGGACCTGAACGATCAAGATATCAAGAACATGGAAGAACTCGGCACCAAGCTGCCGCAGTTCGCCCATGCGGATGTCGCCATGCCGGCATGGATGCCGAAGCCCTGATTAAACAGCCACTTGCAGGAAAACGGGGCGGTCGAAAGGCCGCCTCGTTTGCATGTGGCCGACCTTGCGTGCCGTGCTGCGTTTCAACACCTGGCTAGGCGGTTGCGGCATGCACCTTGCCGAGGCCGTCGCGCCGCCAGCGATCCATCACCCGTCGCGCCATCGATGTGGTGACGACGAGATGCGAAGCGAAGCCACCCTTCAGCGCAGCCATCAGCGGCTCGAACTTACTGTCTTCCTGGACGACCAGCATGCGCTTGCTGATGGCGCGGATCGAATCGAGGTCGGCGGAGATGCAGCGCCGATTGTGGGCGCAGTTTATCCACTGGCCGTCGCCGTCGATCAGTTGCCCGGCGATGACGCCGACAGCGCCTTCTTCACCCATGCGATGCATCTCGCTGGCGCTGAGTGCGCCGCATTTGACGAGGTGGCTGTCGTCTTCGATGCCGCCGACGGAATAGAGCGCCAGATGACAGTCGGCGATCGTCGACAACTGCTCCCGGATCACCGGCTCGCCGCGAAGCTCCTCGGCCAGCCGCTCGGACGAGAGCACCAGCGGCGCGTAGAAATTGATGCCTTCGGCATTGAGCCGGCGGGCGATCTCCGTCGTGCACTGGTCCGGCCGATAGGAATAGGGTGCGCCGAGATTGCCGCAGAGCTGGACCACCGTCACGCCGCGCAGGTCGGCAAAGGGCATCACATCGGCGATATGGTAGACCGTGCGTCCCCAGGCGACACCAACGCGATCGCCCTTGTTGATCAGCTCGAGGAAGGCGGATGCGGCCAGCACCGGCATTTCAGCCGTTGGGTCCATGGCTTGGCGATCCTCCGGTACGATCCAGGCCGCAGTGACGCCGGTCGCGTCCTCGAGTTCTCGCGCCAGCACGTCGTCGGTGAAAAGCTCCGTGGACGTGGTGATGTTGACGATCCCGGTTTCGCGCGCCCGCCTGAGATAGGTGGCAACAGAGGCGCGGGATATCTCCAGTTTCTGCGCGACTTCGTCCTGCCGCAGGCCATGGCTATAATAGAGCCACGCGGCCTTGTGCATGATCTGGTCGGTGTTGCGGATAGGCATGGGGATCCTTCAATTGTCGACGCCTGACATTATTCATCGCTCGTGACATAAGTCAAATCGTTGCTCAATTGGGTGACGAGAGCGAGTGTTTGCGGTAAGCGCCGCCGCAAGCAGTTGTCGCGTTCGGCCGCTTCATCCATTCACGCGACGAGATGCCAATCACCGGCGCTCGATCGCCGTCGGTGATGTCGCGACAGCATAAGCGAGCCCGCTCAGCCGCGGCCGATCAAGGGCGACAGCCAGTCGGCGGTCTGAATTTTCTACAGTGCTTAAATATCGCCGACAAGCGCAATTCCCAGCCAGGCGATGGCCGTCGCTACCAGCGGGAAACTGTCGGCGGTTGGATACGGCGCGTTCGCTACCACGCGTCCTGCACCATCAGGTCTGGCAGCAGCGGGCATCGACGGGCAGCGTCGTCGCCTCGCCATTGGCGAGGTGCAGCGTGAAATGGTCAAAGTTGGCGATCGAGGCGCAGGAGTGGTTGGGGAAGACCCGCACCCGGCTGGCGAGCGGCAAGGGGCGTCCCGAGAAGGGAACGAAGCCATGCTCCTCGGACAGTCGCTCGAGCGTCCACATTCCCGTTTCGCCATCGCCCTCGGCGCTGACGACGGTGCCGAAGCCGGCGCCGCCCATGCCGTGGGCGCCGCGATCGGAACTCATCGACTTGGACCCGGCATCGATGATGAAATGCGTGTCATTGGACGCAACGACGCGGGCGACCACCGAGAGCGCCAGATCATCGGCGGTGCAGATGCCCAGCCGAAGGGCGGTGCCGTCGAGAAAGACGTAGTTGCCGGGCCGGATGCAATCGACCTCAGAGGGCAGCGGCGCCCCCAAACAGGTCGGCGTCGCACCGATGGAAAGGCAGTCGACGGCAATGCCGCGCTCCTGAAGCCGGCCGGCGAGACCGGCGAGATCTGCCGCTTCATCAAAAGCGACCTTGGCCAGGCTTTGCAGGCTCGCGGCCGCATAGGAATGGCCGGCATGCGATAACAGGCCAGCAAAATGCAGGCCTTCGGCGGCCGCGATCAGAGCGCATAATTCGAGCGCCGCCGGATCGTTCGGCTTGAGACCGACGCGACCGAGGCCGACATCGACCTTGAGGAATACACCGATTTCGACGCCGTGACGGGTGGCGGCCTCAGATAGCGCGTCGACACCCGGCGTGCTCGCCGCAATCGTACGCAGTTGCGTGCCGCGCTCCTTCACCACCGGCAGCAGACGGTCGAGCGACTGCGCCTTGACGATGGGATAGGCAAGGATGATCGACGGGGTTCCCGCTTCGGCGAAAACCAGCGCCTCGCTGGGCTTGGACGCGGTGATGCCGCGCGCGCCGAGTGCCAGCTGCTGGCGTGCGACATAGAGGCTCTTGTGCGTTTTTACGTGCGGAAACATCGAGACGCCGGCGGCATCGGCGCGCTGCTGCATGGCCTCTAAGTTGCGGGCAAGGCGCGGCTCATTGACTTCGATATAGGGCGTCGGTCGCTCCGCGGCTGCCGGGCGCAGAAAGCCTTCTGCTTTCGTCTGGGTCTGGTCGCTGCCGATCTCTGCGGTCGCGTTGCCGGCGGCGTTCGCAGCCGCCAGCGTCACTTCGGAAGTGCTCATGTTCGAATGCTCTGATCTGGAAGGGAGATATGCGGCCGTCGTCAGCCGGCCGCGACCTCGCGCACGAAATGGGTCGATGAGATCTGCTGCATCGGCAGTTCGCGCGGCACAAAGTCCGGCGCGCGCACGGCACTCGGGATCTCGTCGGACATCGGCTGGCGACCTTCCGGGCGACGCGTCGGGTCGGCGATCGGAACGGTCGACAGGAGCTTGCGGGTATAGGGGTGCTGCGGATTGCAGAAGACCGAGCGGCGGTCGCCGATCTCGACGATTTCACCGAGATACATCACCGCGACGCGGTGGGCGATGCGCTCGACCACGGCCATATCGTGGCTGATGAACAACAGCGCAATCTGCATCTCGCGCTGTAGGTCCATGAGCAGGTTGATCACCTGCGCCTGGATCGTCACGTCGAGCGAGGCGACGGCCTCGTCGGCAACGATCAGGCGCGGGCGGAGCGCAAGCGCGCGGGCGATGCAGATGCGCTGGCGCTGGCCGCCGGAAAACGCATGCGGATAGCGCTCGAGATGCTCGGGCGACAGTTCGACCTTTGCCAGAAGCTCGGCGGCGCGGGCACGCATGACCGCGGTCGAACCCAGCCTGTGAACCCGCATCGGATCCATCAGTGACTGCTCGATCGTCATGCGCGGGTTGAGCGACGAGAACGGATCCTGGAAGACCATCTGGGCGTCGCGCCGAAACCGTGCGAGGACAGCGCGCGGCGCGCCGATCAGCTCGGTTCCATCGAACCGGATCGAGCCCGAGCGCGGCCGGTCGAGCTGCATGATCGAGCGGGCGACCGTCGACTTGCCGCAGCCGGATTCACCGACCAGAGCCAGTGTCTCGCCTGGAAAGATGTCGAAGGAGACGTTCTCCACCGCATGTACCCGGCCGGAGACATGGCCGAACAATCCGGCCTTGAGATCGAAGCGCGTCACCAGGTTGCGGACCTCGACGAGCGGCAGGCGGGTTTCCTTCATCGGCGCGGACGCGTTCATTCTGTTACCTCGGCGAACTGGCGCTCGGGTTCGAAGACCAGCAACGGGAATTTTTCCGGCGCGTCCTTGCCGGCCATGCTGCCAAGGCGGGGCACGGCCGAAATCAGGGCGCGCGTATAGGCATGTTTCGGCTGGGCGAAGATGTCGTAGACCGAGCCGGTCTCGACGATTTCGCCCTTGAGCATGACGCAGACGCGGTCGGCGACTTCGGCAACCACGCCCATGTCGTGGGTGATGAACAGCACCGACATGCCGATCTCGCGTTGCAGGGCGCGCACCAGATCGAGGATCTGCGCCTGTATGGTCACGTCGAGCGCGGTCGTCGGCTCGTCGAGGATCATCAGCGACGGGCGGCAGGCGAGCGCAATGGCGATCATGACGCGCTGCCGCATGCCGCCGGAGAGCTGGTGGGGATACTGGTCGAGCCGGCGCTCGGCATCGGGCACGCGAACGAGCTTCAGGGTATTGAGCGCGATCTGGCGCGCCTGTTCCGGTGTCTTGTCCTGATGATGGATCACCGCCTCGGCGATCTGGTCGCCAACGGTGAAGACCGGGTTCAGGCTCGACATCGGATCCTGGAACACGATGGAGATTTCCGCGCCGCGAAGGGCTTCGACCCGCTTATCCGACAGCTTGGCGAGGTCGGCAACCTTACCGTCCTTCAACCGCATCAAAACCCGTCCGCCGGTGATGGCTGCGCCGTCATATTCGGTCAGTCGCATGATCGTCATGGCTGTTACCGATTTGCCGGATCCGGATTCTCCGACCAGCGCGACGGTCTCGCCACGGGCGATGCTGAAGGAGACGCCGCGCACCGCGCGCAGCTGTGCCCTTGTGCCGGCAGCGAAGGAGACTTCGAGGTCTTCCACGGAAAGGATGACATCCTCGGGCAGCTCAGGCTTTGCGGATTTGGTCAGGATCATCAGCACATGCACCCGATTTCGAAGGGACGTTGCGCTCTCAGGTCTCGCAACGAGGTCGCATCCTGTCAATACGGGTGGGCGCGGCCGCCACCGCGCTCAACCGGGTCGTAGAAGCGGATCGTCGGGATCGGCCTGCGCCGCTTGGTGCGCAAAACCCAGCGAAATCAATGTGTCACGATTGTGGCAGGCAAAACTATGCACATTGCGCATTGCATCGTCTGTCTTCGCATATGACGCCGATCCGGCAAATTCGGGCGGCCTGACGCCTCAGGCGGCGTCGATATCCGCATCGAAACCGCTCTTGTACTGGGGCAGCGCTGCGCATTGCTTGAGATGCTGCCACAACCCATCGCTGTCATGGCTGCCGGGACCCGCGCGCCTGAAGATCCGGATCTCCATCTCCAGCGACATCTGCTGGCCGCCGATCTGGGCAAGGCGCCCCTGCCGCATCGCCTCGGCCACGCAGATCTGTGGCAGCCAGGCGACGCCGCGGCCGGCAATGGCCATGTGCTTCAGGCCGTCGGCAAGGCCCGACTGGTAGACGGTGCTGAGGTTGAGCGGGCGACGCCAGCGCGATTGGATCAGCGTTGCCAGCTTGCCGATATAGCCGTCGCTCCAGGAATAGGCGAGATAGGGAATCTCCGTGGTTTCGGCCACGTCGATGTCGAATAGCGGCCGGCCGTTGTCGTCGGTTCCCGATACAAGAATGAGCCGATCCTTACCGATCTGCAGGGATTCGAAGGGGCCGCCCTCCAGCACCGGCGGGCCATCGGGATGGACATAGGTGATGGCGAAATCGCACTGGCCCGAACACAGATGGTCGATGCTTTCGAGGAAGTCGGCCGCATGCATGCTGGTGCGAAGGGGCATGCGCGAGATCAGCGGCGAGCCGATCCACCTCGGGAAGAAATACATCGCCAGCGTATGCAGCGAGGTGAAGGTGAGCATGGCCGAGCTTTCGCCGGCGACATTGCGGCAGTCGGTGCGCAGGCGATAGGCTTCCCGGACGAGCCGCTGGCAGCCCGGCAGGAACATCGTGCCTGCCCGCGTCAGTTGCACGGGATAGGTGCTGCGGTCGATCAGGTCCGCACCGATCCAGTTCTCCAGCGATTTGATGCGCCGGCTGAAGGCCGGCTGGGAAATATTGCGTGCAGTCGCTGCCGTCGAGAAATTCCGCGTGGCGGCAATTTCCAGAAAATCTTCAAGCCATTGCAGTTCCATGCCGGCCCTCATGCGTGTTTTGCATAGTCTATCCTAACTACACATTGGACAGACCTGCAAGCGCTCTTCTAGCCTCCCCTATAACGAGAAGAAAACTTCCGCCTCCACCAAATGGGAACAACGATGAAACGCACCTTAGCCCTAGCCCTCAGCCTGGGGCTCGGCATCGCGGCTGCGCCCGCTATGGCCGAGACCAAGAACCCCGGCACTTTCGTCTTCATGTGGACCGACGACATCCAGTCGTTCGATCCGGCCTATATCGCCAACACGCCGAGCTCCTACGGCGCGCTCAACATCTACAGCCGGTTGTTGAACTTCAACGGCTCGAAGATTTCCGAGTTCGTGCCGTCGCTTTCGACCGAGGTGCCGTCGCTTGAAAACGGCCTCATCAAGCAGAGCGACGATGGCTCGGTGAGTTATACCTTCCCGATCCGCAAGGGCGTTTTTGCCCACAAGGTCGGCGTCAAGGGCGCCGACGGCAAGGTGACCTGGGAGTATTACGACAAGCTGACCGACGCCCAGAAGGCGACGCTCGCGCCGGGCTACGGCCAGATCACGCCCGAGGACGTGCGCTATTCGCTGCTGCGCGCCATTCTCCAGGGGCAGTCGTGGATGTCGAACGCGATCACCGAGGTGATCACCGCCGGCAAATATACCGACATCGCCAAGTGGGTCGAGACTGAAGGCGAGGTCAAATCCATCAACGACGCCAGCCCCGAGATCCTGCGCAAGGTCTACGACCAGCTCGCCTCGCAGATCGTCGTCGACGGCGACAATCTCACTCTCAAGCTGCCCAAATCCTTTCCGGCCACCCTTGGCGTGATCGCGCTGCCCTTCGGCACCTCGGTTCTCGACAAGGAATGGGTTGCCTCGGTCGGCGGCTGGGATGGTTCCGGTGATACCTGGAAGGCCCACTATCGCCCTGAACTCGGCGCCAATCCGCTGTTTGCCGAAGAAAACGGTACCGGACCTTTCATGCTCGAGGAGTGGGACCGCACCGATCGGCGCATCACCTTGAAGCGCTTCGACAATTACTTCATGGGGCCTGCCAAGCTTGAGCGGGTGGTGATGCGCACCGTTCCGGAATGGACGACGCGTCGCCTGCAGCTTCTGTCCGGTGACGCCGATTTCGTCACCGCACCGGTCGAGTTCATCGACGAGCTTAGCAAGACCGAAGGCGTCAAGGTCATCGATGGCCTGCAGAAGGTGTTTTCGCGCGGCGTCTTCTTCGCCTGGCCGCTCGACGACAACGACAACCCGGCGATCGGAAGCGGCAAGCTCGACGGCGCCGGCATCCCCCCGGACTTCTTTGCCGACATCGACGTGCGCAAGGGCTTCAACTATGCCCAAAACTACGATGCGCTCCTCACCCAGGTGCTGCTCGGCAAGACGGTGCAATCGCGCGGACCGACCGTGCGCGGCATCATGGGCTATCGCCCGGACTCGCCGATCTACAGCTACGACCCTGCCAAGGCCGAAGAACACTTCAAGAAGGCGTTCGGCGGCAAGCTGTGGGATACCGGCTTCGCCTTCACGGCCTATGTGACCGAGGGCAATCCGCAGCTGACGGCGGCACTTTCGGCGCTGCAGCAGGGTCTGTCGCGTGTCAACCCGAAGTTCAAGTTGCAGATCCAGGCGCTGCCCTGGGCCTCGATCTCGGACAAGCTCAACAACCGCGAAAAGCCGGCAGCACCCTTGACGGTGATGGGCTGGGGTCCTGACTATTCCGACCCGGGTGGTCCGCTCGGGGCCGCCAGCTACTACCTTTCGCCCACGGGTCTCGTCGGCGGCATGGTCGGCCAGGGCTACCGCGACCTGATGGCGGAAAAGTTCAAGCCATTGCTCGACGAAGCCTGGGCCTCGGTCGATCCCGCAGTTCGCGAGCCGATCTACGCCAAGCTCCAGGAAATGTCGTACGAATACGCCACCACCCAGTTCCTGTGGGAGGACTTCGGCTACGTCGTCACCCGCAGCAACATCGATGGCTACGTCGACAACATGATCCTCTACGGCGCCTGGGATTTCTACCCGGTCACCAAGGCCAACGACTGATTGGCGACCGGCACGCCGGGCTACAAAGCCCGGCGTGCCTTTGCTTCATTTTCCCTGAAATCGGAACGTGTGAACCGTGCTGAACTATGCACTCAGACGACTGATGATGCTGCCCATCGTTCTCTTCGCGCTGTCGTTGATGATCTTTGCGCTGCAGATGTCGCTTTCGCCGACGCAGAGACTGGCGGCCTATGCGCCGTCGCCTGATTATCTCAAGGGTGGTCAGGAAAGCATCCGCCGGATGATCGAGCAGTATGGGCTGAACGATCCCTTTTATATCCAATACGGCCGCTGGATCGGCGGCATCCTGACCGGAAATCTCGGGTGGTCGGAGACTGCCCGCCAGCCGGTTTCTACCGCGCTGATGTCGCTGTTTCCAGCGACGCTGGAACTGGTGGTGCTGGCCTTCGTTCCGTGCCTGCTGCTCGCCGTCTTCCTTGGCTCGCGGGCGGGCATCTACCTCAACCGCTGGCCGGATCACGTCATTCGCATCTTCACCATTCTCGGCTGGTCTTTCCCGGTCTACGTCTTCGGGCTGCTGATGCTGTTGATCTTCTATTCGGCGCTCGACTGGTTTCCGCCTGGCCGGCTCAGCCAATGGGCGCAGACCGTGGTCAGCTCCAGCGACTTCGTGCGCTACACCGGCGCCAACACCGTCGATGCCCTGCTGAACGGCAATCTGGCGATCTTCGGCGATGCGCTGCGCCACCTCGCAGCACCGGTCATCACGCTGACCTATGTCAACGTCGCCAGCATGACGCGGGTGATGCGCACCTCGATGCTGGAGACGCTGCGTCAGGATTATGTGCGCACCGCCCGCGCCAAGGGGCTGCCGCGCCGTGTCGTAGAACTGCGCCACGCACGGCGCAATGCGCTTCTGCCGCTTGCGACCATTGCCGGAATGGAGCTGGCCGTGATGATGGGCGGCGTCGTCATCACTGAGACTATCTTCGACTATGCCGGCCTCGGCCAGTTTGCAGCCAAGACCGCCGCCAATCTCGACTTCCCGGCAGTCCTTGGCTTCGGCCTCTATTTCGCGGTCGTTCTGGTGCTGATGAACCTGATCGTCGACCTCATCTATCCGTTGCTCGATCCGAGGGTGAAGACGCAATGAAGGTTCTTCGTTACCTCGCAAGAAATCCGGTATCCCTGTTCGGCGTCGTGATCCTGCTCGCCTTCGTGCTGATCGCCGTTTTCGCACCGGTTCTGGCACCGCCGCAAAGCTTCCAGCTTTCGCCCTACGACACGCCGCGTGCCGGCTTCCTGGCCACGCCGCAGCCGCCGTCGCCCGAGGCTGCTTTCGGCACCACGCAAGGCCAGTACGATATCTTCTACGGCGTCGTCTGGGGCACGCGCACGGCGTTCAAGATCGGGCTGGGGGTCGTCGCCATCTCCGTGCTGATCGGGACCGTCGTCGGCGCAGTTGCCGCCTATTATGGCGGGGTTGTCGAGGAAGTGCTGATGCGCATCGTCGACGTGTTTATGGCGGTGCCGTTCCTGATCGCGGCAATGGTGCTGACGGCGCTGCTCGGCAAGGGCATCGTGCCGATCACGATCGCACTGACGACGTTCGGCTGGATGAGTTATGCCCGTATCGTTCGAAGCGAGATCCTGAGGATCCGCGAGATGGATTATATCCATGCGGCCAGGAGTTACGGCGCCAGCGACCTGCGGCTGATCGTGCTGCATATCCTGCCCAACGCCATGTTCCCGGTGCTTGTGCTGGCGACGATGGCGACCGGCTCCATGGTGCTGTCGGCCTCGGCGCTTAGCTTCCTCGGTGTCGGCACCGAAGAAGGTTATGCCGATTGGGGGCAGTTCATCGCCTACTCGCGCAACTGGATCGTCGGCCAGCCCGGCAACCCCTTCCAGTTCTGGTACACGCTGGCCTTTCCCGGCGCTGCCGTCTTCCTTTTCGTGCTGTCGTGGAATCTTGTCGGCGATGCGTTGCGCGACATGTTGGATCCCCGCCATTCCCATTGAGACCCCAATCCCTTTGAGACCCAAGGAGCATTTCCGATGTCCTCTCTGTCTGCCGCCTCGATCGAGCTGTTCGAGGATCTGATCCGCTATGAGGTCGAGGACAAGGCGATCCCCTCGATCTCCTATGCCCTTGTCGATCGCGACGGCGTGCTCGCCGAAGGTCATGTCCAGCGTCACGACCGCCATTTCGACATGGGCAAGGACACCTGCTTTCGCATCGGCTCGATCACCAAGACCTTCACCTCACTGGCGATCATGCAGCTGGCCGAAAGGGGCCTTGTCGAAATCGATGTCGACGTGTCGACCTATCTGCCCGGCTTCAAGCCGGTAAACCCGTTCGCCGGCGCCGAAGGCGGGCCCTACGGCTCGGTGATCAGCCTGCGCAAGCTCATGACTCATACGGCGGGTCTCGTGCGCGAACCGAAGAGCGGCCACTATCTCGACGCCACCCGGCCACCGCTCGAAGACACGGTCAACGAGCTTGCGAGCTCGACCTTGAAGCAGGATCCGAGCCTTGGAGTGATGCATTATTCCAACGCCGGCATCGCCGTCGTTGGCCGGGTGATCGAGACGGTGACCGGCCAGAGCTATTCGGACTATGTCGCTGCCAATATCCTAAAGCCGCTCGGCATGAACAGCTCGTCCTGCGGCATGGCACCCGGCATTCGCGAGCGGCTCGCGCCTGCCGACATGTGGACGCTGGAAGGCGACACGCCGGCGCCGGTGTTCAGCCTCGGCGGTTCGCCGGCGGGCAACATCTTTTCCACCAGCGGCGATATGGCACGTTACGCCCAGTGCCTGCTGCGCGGCGGGTTCGACACGGAAGGCAACTCCATCATCTCGCCGGCCTCGCTGCGCGAAATGTGGACGCCGTTCGGCAAGCGGCCGGCCGGCCACGACAAGACGCTCAACGGTTACGGCCTGTGCTTCGGTGCCGGCGACGTCGACGGCTGGACCTCGGTCGGTCATGGCGGCGCCGTCTATGGCTATGCCTCGCAGATGATGCTTCTGCCGGCCGCCGGCGTCGGCGTGCTGATTTTTGCGACCCTCGATTTTTCCAACCAGATCGCCTCGCGGCTCGGCGTTGACGGCGTGCGCATCGTCCTTGCCGAACGCAAGATGGGCAAGATGCCGGAGCGCGTCCAGCGTCCGCCTGCGATCTCAGAAGCGCAGTTCAAGACCTTGCCGGGTTATTACCGCGACGACGCCACGCAGGAGATCGTCGAGGTCAAATCTAAGGACGGCAAGCTCTATCTGATGGGCGAGGGCGTGCCCCACCAGATCCGCCCGGTGGCCGGCAACGACTTCGTCATCGATGGCCGCATCTACGGGCGCGGCGCCGACTATGCCCACATGAACCTCTCCTTCCCTGAAGCCGGCAAGCTCGTCTGGAAGGATGCGCGCTGGACCCGCATCGAGGCGCCTGATGATGAGACCGTGCCCGACGCGATCGCGCCGCATCTCGGCGAATACGGGCCGGATTTCAACATCACCTACCTGACCTACAGCCATGGCGGATTGAAGTGCCTAATCGAGTATTTTTGCACGCACACCTGCGAGCCGGTCGAAGAAGGGCGCTTCCGCATGCATGGGCGGTTGTACGAAGACGAGATCCTCGAACTCGACGCCGTCGATGATAACGGCAAGCGCGGTATCCGCGTCGGGCCGATGTTCCTGGAGCGGCGCAGCCCGTCCCAGGCGGAAGCGGCGTGATCCGGGCCATGGCAGCTCCGATCAAGATGGAATCGCCGCTCGGCGCCCGCATGCTCATCGGCGGGCGCGAGGTCGATTATTATTGCGGCACGTCCTACTTCTGCCTGCACGGCCACCCGGAGGTGATCGAGGCGGCCTGCGACGCCACGAGGCGGTACGGCATGGGGCCGGGTACGCTCGCCCATATGCAGGTCTATGCCGACCTGCAGGAGCGGCTGCGCGACTGGTTCGGCACGGAGGAGGTCGTCTATATGATCTCCGGCTACACCAGCCCGATGGTGTTGCTGCAGGGGCTGCGCGACGATTTCGACGTCGTCCTCATGGATTCTGCGACGCATTACAGCACCCGCGACGCAATCCCGACGCTCGGAAAGCCGATCCATGAATTTCGCCACGCCGACCCGGACGATCTGGCCTCGCAGCTGTCGCTGCATGTGAAGGCAGGCGTGCGGCCGGCCGTGCTGACGGACGGCGTTTTCCCATCCTCAGGCAAACTCGCGCCGCTTGCCGATTATCGACAGGCGATGGCTCCCTATGAAGGTGCGCTGCTGTGCATCGACGATTCCCACGGCGTCGGCGTTCTCGGCGAAACCGGCCGAGGCTCGCTGCAGCACGCCGGGCTCGAAGGCGAGGGCAATTATCTCGCCGGCACCATGAGCAAGGCGTTCGGTGCGCTCGGTGGCGTCGTTCCCGGCGATGCGGCCCTTGCCGAAAAGATCGCGTGCAACGCGATGATCATGCGCGGCGCTTCGCCGGCACCGCCCGGCCTTGCGGCTGCGGCCGCTGCATCGTTGCGAGTGCTGCAAACGACGCCGGAAAAGCGTACCAACCTGACCCGCAATATCGGGCATGTGCGCAGCGGCCTTCGGGCGCTGGGCTTCGAGGTCGCCGACACGCCGGTGCCGATCGTGACCGTCAAGGGCGTGACCGATCTCGAGCACCTTCGCGACCGTCTTGCCGAACGCGACATCATCGTCCGTGTCCAGCAGGCCGGCGGCTACTCCGACGCCCCTGATGTACCGACGCTGCGGCTCGCGGTGTTTTCCGAACATTCCCCAGCTCAGATCGATCGGCTGCTGCAGTCGATGGCCGAGCTTCTTTGAAACATGAGAGAACGATCATGAAGGTTTTCATCAGCGCAGATATCGAGGGCACGGCGGGGATCACCGCCTGGGACGAGTCCAAGAAGGGGCATCCGGAATACGAAGAGTTCCGCGAATACATGACCGACGAGCTGGTGGCGGCCTGCGAAGGGGCGAAGGCTGCCGGCGCCAAGGAAGTAGTGGTCAAGGACGCGCATTCGACCGCGCGCAATCTGATCCTCTCGAAACTGCCGGCCTATGTCAGCATCGTCAGAGGCTGGAGCGGCCATCCTGATCTGATGATGTTCGGCATCGACAAGAGTTTTTCCGCGGCCCTCTACACTGGCTATCACAACAAGGCCGGCGCCGACACGAACCCGCTCGCCCACACTCTGACCGGCACGGTGTCGCGGCTCTTGATCAATGGCGAAGTGGCGTCCGAGTTCACGTTGAACGCGCTTTGTGCCGCGCGTTACGGCGTGCCGTCGGCGTTCCTGTCCGGTGACGCCGGCATGTGTGCAGAGGCCAAGGCGATCGTTTCCGGTATCGGCACCGTTGCCACCAGCGAAGGTTTTGGCCCCGCGACCCGGTCGCTGACGCCGAACGCCTCGGTTGCTGCCATTCGCGAGGGGGTGGAGAAGGCGCTGTCGGGCGATCTGAAGGCCTGCCTGCCGGAACTCGCCGACCGCTTCGAACTGGTCGTCGAATATACGACCCCGATCGAGGCCTATCGCGGCAGCTGGTATCCGGGCGTCGAGCATGTGGCGGCACGCACGCTGCGCTTCGAGGCCAAGGACTTCTTCGAAATCCAGCGTGCCATCCGCTTCATCGTCTGAGCAAGGCAATTGACGGCAGGCTCGATACTGCATCGCGGCCTGCCGCCTCCCGGCCGACAAAGGTACCGCGCCGAGGCATTGCGCGTCTAAACGCGTGCGGCAATACGCTGTCAGGCTCGCTGTTTCCGTCCTCCCGTTGATATTTTGAGCCCGGCCTTTGGCTGACCCGTTGCGCGTCGATGATAGGTCAGTGCTGCCCGCAGGCAGAGCGCCAGCGGTTCTCTGGACATCTCGCCGGTGATAGGGACAAGGAGGGCGCGGTTGCCCTCAAAAGTGAAATCTTCGGCAAAGTGAACGCGGAAGGTTTCGACAAGCGTCGTCTTGCAGTTGAAGATCACCGCGCATTGTCCGGGCGCTGATGTGGCAACGCCCAGCCGGATGGTCGTTCCGCTTTTGCTTGCCTCCGTGAGATAGGCCGGCTCCCCCCATTTGAGCGCTTCCGTCAACGGTCCGACGCCTTCGGTCTCGGCGGCAACGGTGAAGATGAGATCGCGAACCTGGAGGAGGCGCGCCCGTATTGGCTCGGCGTGTTGCGCGAGCACCTCGGCGACAACCGCTGGAATCGGTGGGTTCGTCATGGCACACGCTTCAGCGGCCGATGCGTATCCTGCAATTCGCACCGTAGATCTTTGCGCATATTTGTCCCTTGTCGGCTCGCCATAATAAACAGACTTGCACGAATAGGGCCGACAAATCCTGCGGACTTGAGAGCGGTGCGATCTACCGCCTGATGCGCCGCCAAACGAGCAGAGACCGGTTGGCGGCATCCCGACCGCTGTATGGCCGCGTCGGTCAATAGCTGAGTTTCGGATACCAGTCCGTACCGCGACCCTCCGGCGTCAGATCCAGCATCGACCAGAGCGAGGCTATGTCAGGCGCGTCTCTCGGGTCCTGGCCAGGGTCGGCCATTTCCATCGTCATCTCGCTTGCCCAGAAAAGCCTGACAGTGTCGCCGTCACGTTTGAAGACGGAAAGCGCCGGATTTTCGCTTCCGTCGGCATTGATGAGACCGAGATCCCGGGCATAGTCGTCGCCGACGGTCTGAACGAAATCAAGATCTCGCCAGCCCCGTTCCTGCGCAAATGCCAGCTGACGCTCGACGGGGCTGCGGCCAAGGATCTTCAGCGCCACGCGCTGCTTAATATCGGCGGCATTGCCGTTCACGGCGCCGAGCCAGTTCGTGCACATCGGGCAGGGGCGCGGGCGCTGCGGTCCGTACATCCAGAAATAGGTGATGAGCGTTTGCTTGTCGCCGAAGAGGTCGAGCAGGCCGATGTCGTTGCCGTTGGCATCCTTGAAGCGATAATCCTTTTCAATCGTTGGTCCATCGGGCAACGACCGCCGCAGCTCGACGAGCCGCGTCATCTGCCGCCGGAACTCGATTTCTTCGCGCAGCAGAGCCTGCCGCGCGCGTCTGTACTCTGCCGTTTCGCCGGGGAAGGGCGACTTGCCCTTGGCGGCGAGATCCGATGCCAGTACGAGTTGATCGAAGCTCATATCCTTGCCCTCGTTTTGTCGATCCCAACTAACGGCCTGGAGGCGTTCAGGTTCCCAAGCGGGTGAAGGAATGTCGGCGCCAGTGGCGCCGAGCCGGGACCGGCCTAATGAATGGCGCGGTTCGTGGCGGCGACGTCATCGGCCAGCGAGGTGATGGGCTGTTGGACGATGGTGACGGCGTATCCCCGCTTCTCGAGAATTTCCGTTGCCTGGCGCCAGCCGGAGCCGTCGGCCAATGCGCCGTGAACGATGACGATGTTCTTGACCTCGGCGGCCTGGGCCGCAAAGGCGATCACGCTGGTGAAGAAAGCGAGCGCAAGGGTGGAGAGACGGCGGTTCATGGATTTCACTCCTTGTCGGGTTGACGTTTGTTGGCAGTCTTGAAGGTGTCTCGAGGTCTCAGCCGAAGGTGAAGGCGTAGGCCTGGACGCCGGGATCGAGGAACCGGATGTTGAAGGTACGCGCCGAGACGTCGCCGGACTGGCGCACCAGTTGGTAGAGCCTGGTCGCCGTAACGGTGCCGTTTCCGTTGGCGTCGATATCGGCGCCGTGGTTGTTGCCCGGCGCTTTGCCGTCGATGGTCACCTGAAAGCGGACCGGCTTTCCGCCCGCGCTCGGTCCGAGAACGAGATGCAGGTCGCGGGCGCTGAAACGTGTGGCGATGCCGCCATCGGGCGCATCGAGCGTCGCCTGTTCCGCGCCCACGGTCCAGGTTCCCGACAGACCCCATTCGTTGAGGCCCGGTTCGGCGGCCGTGTATGTGCGCGCCGCATCGGCGCTCAGGCTCTCGTTGGAGGCGAAGTTCGCCGCGCGCTGGTAGCCGATGTAGGTTTCGCTGGAGCGGATATTGCTGAGGTCGGCGCCGAGTTCTGCGCCCTTGGTCTCGGGCGTGACCGGTGCGCTTGCATCCATGTCGCTGCCGGCTTCGCGCAAGAGGTCCTGAATGGCCCTTTCCGTCTGTGGGTAATTGCCCTCGCCGAAATGGTGATAGCGAAGCTGCCCCTTGGCATCGATCAGGTAATGTGCGGGCCAATAGCTGTTTTCGAAGGCGCGCCAGATGCGGTAGTCGTTGTCGATGGCGACGGGATAGTTGATTTTGAAATCACCGACCGCCTTGCGGACATTGTCGATCTTCTTCTCGAAGGCGAACTCCGGCGCATGCACGCCGATGACGACGAGCCCCTGATCCCGGTATTTTTCCGCCCAGGCGCGGACATAGGGCACGGTGCGAATGCAGTTGATGCAGGAATAGGTCCAGAAGTCGATGAGAACGACCTTCCCGCGCAAGGCTTCGGTGGTGAGGGGCGAAGAGTTCAGCCATTCCACCGCTCCGTCAAGCGATGGGGCAACGGCTTCCACGGGCAGGTCGCTTTGAAAGGCGCGGTTCGCGTCGGCTGACGCGACCACCGCGTCATTGGTGGCGGTCTCGGAGAGCGGCCCGCCGGCAGCTTTCGCATCAAGCCTTTGGAGCACGCTCTGCTCGAAGGAAGAAGTGCTGGCATAGGAAAGCTGGGCCAGCAGGCCGGTATCGAGGCCGAGCGCGATTGCCGCCACGCCGGCGAGCACCGCGGCACCGAGGACCTGGCGAATGCGCTCGCTGATGCCGAGCGAACGCTTCATGGCAGCGAAAACCTTTCCGCCGACAAGCATCGCAATAGCAAGCGAGGTGGCAGCGCCGGCGGCATAGGCAAGCAGCAGGAATGTCGTGGCAAGGCTGGCGCCCTGCAGCGCCGCCCCGGTCAGGACCAGGCCGAGGATCGGGCCGGCGCAAGGGGCCCAGAGCAGGCCGGTCGCGATGCCGAGAACAAAAGAGCCGGCGATATCGGGCGTGGCGCGCCCATGGCCGGTCGCGCTCATCAGCCGGTTGCCGAAATCGACGACCGGCTGCGAGAGCGCGCTGGCGATCCGCGGTGAGAGAAGGCTAACGCCAAACACCGCAAGCAAGGTGATCGCGGCAATGCGGCCATATTCGTTGGCCTGGACGGCCCAGCTGCCGCCGATCGCTGCCAGCGTGGCGACAAGCGCAAAGGTGATGGCCATGCCCGCAAGCATCGGCAGCGTGCTCCGAACGAACGATTTCTCGGCGCGTGCGAAGACGAAGGGCAGAATGGGCAGGATGCACGGGCTGAGGATCGTCAGCGCGCCTCCGAGATAGGCAATGATAAGAAGCGTCATCATCGTTTCCTTTGAACCGATTGATCGGGCTCTGGGCGGCGATGTGCCTTGACCAGCAACGGACCCGTATGTGGTCGGCGCGACGTATCCCGCATGTGTCTGGTGGGGTGGGAAATTGTACCGGGGTGTAGGCGCAGCCCGGCGCGCTACAGAGGGATACAAATTTGCTTCCGGCGGTCTGGCATCGAATATGCGCCGGCTGCCCGCGGAGGAATGTTCACAAGGCGTATTGTATCAGACTGTATCCGGGCGGCTTGGCGCTACACTGGTATTCAAGATCGAGCGGCGGCGACACATGCAGGACACATGCGGCCCGCTTTCTCCCATTACGCTTGAGTTCAACAGGAGAGACCGATGTTTGACGAAATCAACCATGAACGCCGCAGGTTCTTCGGCGTGGCAGCCATGACCATCGCCGCGGTCGAACTCGGCATGGCGGGGGCTGCCATGGCGCAGTCGGGGCAAGCATCCGCCGCACCGTTGGCTGACATCAAGCCCGGCACGCACACGTCCTTTGCGGCGCTGAAACAGATCCCGGCCGGCGTGCTCGATGTCGGCTACGCCGAGGCAGGCCCCGCCGATGGACCGGCTGTTCTGCTGCTGCACGGCTGGCCCTATGACATCCACACTTATGTCGACGTCGCGCCCTTGCTTGCTCAAGCCGGCTACCGCGTGATCGTGCCCTATCTGCGCGGTTACGGAACGACGCGGTTCCTTTCGCAGGATACGCCGCGCAACGGCCAGCAATCGGCCATTGCGGCGGATATGATTGCGCTGATGGACGCGCTGGGCATCGAGAAGGCGATCCTCGGTGGTTGCGACTGGGGCGCGCGCACCGTCAACATCATGGCGGCACTTTGGCCGGAGCGCTGCAAGGCGATGGTCTCGGTGAGCGGCTATCTCATCGGCAGTCAGGAAATCAACCGGAAGCCGCTGTCGCCCAGCGCCGAGCTTGCCTGGTGGTACCAATTCTATTTCGCCACCGACCGCGGCCGGCTGGGCTATGAGGAGAACCGGCGCGCCTTTGCCAAGCTGATCTGGCAGACCGCTTCGCCCACCTGGAAATTCGATGATGCCACGTTCGATCGTTCGGCTGAAGCCTTCGACAATCCTGACCATGTCGCTGTCGTCATCGACAATTATCGCTGGCGGTTGAGCCTGGCGGACGGTGAACGCAAGTACGACGCCTATGAAAAACGGCTCGCCGAGGGACCGAAGATCTCCGTCCCTACGATCACGCTGGAAGGCGATGCCAATGGCGCGCCGCATCCGCAGCCTGCCGCCTATGCCGGCAAATTCTCGGGGAAATACGAACACCGCACCATCACCGGCGGCATCGGTCATAACCTGCCGCAGGAAGCGCCGCAGGCTTTCGCACAGGCGGTTCTGGACGTTGATCGCTTTTAGACGGACGATTGGATCTCGCAACAGGGCGCGCGGCCTTCTGGATGCGTGCCTCGCGCAAGCCGCCTCGGATCTAAAGGTATCAGGCGGTGTTGCCGCTGAGCACACAGGGGAGTGAGAAGTCGGATATGGAGCACGTCGATCACATCCTGATCGTCGACGACGATCGCGAAATTCGCGAGCTGGTGTCGAGCTATCTCAAGAAGAACGGCCTGCGTACGGCCGTTGCCGCCGATGGCCGTCAGATGCGCGCCTTCCTGGAGGCAAACACCATCGATCTGATCGTGCTCGATGTGATGATGCCCGGCGACGACGGGCTGGTCCTGTGCAGGGAACTGCGCGCCGGCAAGCACAAGGCGACGCCGATCCTGATGCTGACTGCCCGCAGCGACGAGATGGACAGGATCATCGGGCTCGAAATGGGCGCGGACGACTATCTGCCGAAACCGTTTGCCGCGCGCGAGCTGCTGGCACGCATCAAGGCCGTGCTGCGCCGAACCCGGATGCTGCCTCCGAACCTGCAGATCAGCGAGGCCGGTCAATTGCTGACCTTCGGCGACTGGCAGCTCGACACCGTCGGTCGCCGTCTTCTCGACAGGCAAGGCACAGAGATTGCCCTGAGCGGTGCCGAATACCGGCTGCTGCGCGTCTTCATCGATCATCCGCAGCGGGTGCTCAATCGCGACCAGCTTCTCAACCTGACCCAGGGGCGCGACGCGGAGCTGTTCGACCGCTCGATCGATCTTCTCGTCAGCCGTCTGCGTCAGCGGCTAGGCGACGATGCGCGCGAACCGACCTACATCAAGACGCTGCGCAGCGAAGGTTATGTCTTCTCCGTTCCGGTGGAGATTTCGGAGCCCAGGCAATGAGCTTGGGCGTCACATCGGGCATCAGATGGCACTGGCCAAGCACCTTGCGCGCCCGACTTTTCCTCGTTCTGCTCGCAGGGCTGGCCATCGCCTACGGCCTTTCCTTCAGCATTCTCTTTCTCGAACGCTACATGTCGGCCAAAGCGGTCATGCTCGGCACGCTGGAGACCGACATTGCAACATCGATCGCCATTCTCGATCGGCTGCCGGCAGAGGAGAGGGCGGGCTGGCTCGATCGCCTCAGCCGCGGAAGCTATCGTTTCGTGCTGGGACCGGGCCTTCCCGGCGTGCCGGATCTGTCGAGCCGCGGCGCGGAGATCGCTGCCAAGATCGAGGAGGCGGCCGGGCACAGCTTTCCGCTGCGGGTGGAAGCGATCCCCGGTGACGACAAGAGATTGCAGGCCCACCTGACGCTCAGCGACGGCGCACCTTTGACCATCGACGTGACGCCGCGGGGCGTCATGCCGATCGCCGAATGGCTGCCCTACGTATTTGCAATCCAGATGGCGCTTCTGCTCCTCTGCGTCTGGTTTGCCGTGCGCCAGGTTATCCGCCCTTTGGGCGACCTTGCAGCCGCCGCCGATGCGTTGGACCCGAACAGGAAGGGCGCGCCCCTGAGCGAGGCAGGCCCACGCGAGGTCGCCCATGCTGCCCGGGCCTTCAATGCCATGCGCGATCGGATCGCCCATTATCTCGAAGAGCGCGTGCAGATCCTTGCCGCCATTTCCCACGATCTCCAGACGCCGATCACGCGCATGCGACTTCGCGCCGACATGGCGGACGAGTCTCCGGAGAGGGACAAGCTGGTGCAGGATCTCCGTGAGATCGAACGCCTGGTTCAGGACGGCATCGCCTATGCCCGAAGTGCGCACGGCAATGTCGAGAAGACCTCCCGCATCGATCTCGCCTCGTTCGTCGACAGCCTGGCCTACGATTATCAGGACACCGGAAAGTCCGTGAGCGTCGTCAGCGCCGTTGAAGGCACCATATCCACCAAGCCGCATGCGTTGCGCCGGATCCTGTCCAACTTCATCGACAACGCCCTGAAATTCGCCGGGGCTGCCGAGATCAGCGTTGAGCGAAGCGAAGAGGGAGAGGTCGCCATCACGGTGATGGACCGCGGCCCTGGCATTCCGGACGATATGCTCGAGGCTGCGATGCAGCCGTTCTTCAGGCTCGAGCAATCTCGCAATCGGGAAACCGGCGGCACTGGGCTCGGCCTTGCAATTGCCCAGCAACTGGCCGGGGCCATCGGCGGTTCGGTCCGGCTTTACAATCGTGCTGGCGGTGGCTTGGCGGCCGAAGTCGTTATCCGCTGAGATCGTCGGCAAACTGTGTCGAAGCTGTTTGTAATGCTGCGTGTCAGGTCTGGCAGCCGCTACGTTTTGGTACATTTCCGGCGATTTACGAAACATGCCGGATACTTCAGAAGGTCAAATCTTTCTCCGTCAACGCAGTCGCCAGGAGCGACACAGAAACGGAGTGTTCCATGACACAGATCGACAAGGTTTTGTACACCGGTAGGACGCACACCAGCGGCGGCCGCGACGGCGCCTCGCGCAGCGATGATGGCCGGCTGGACATCAAGCTCTCGCCACCGGGAAGCGCCCACCCCGGGACCAATCCCGAGCAGCTCTTCGCGGCCGGATGGTCCGCCTGTTTCATCGGCGCCATTGGCAAGGCGGCGGGAAAGCGCGACGTCAAGCTTCCGACTGATCTCTCCGTGGCTGCCGAGGTCGATCTCGGATCGACCGATGGCGCCTATCTGCTGCAGGCGCGGCTGAAGGTGAACATGCCGGGCATCGAGCGGGCGCTGGCAAATGCGCTCGTTGAAGAGGCGCACCAGACCTGCCCCTATTCCAAGGCGACGCGCGGCAACATCAATGTCGAGCTGACGATCGCTTAGCCAATGGCGTTGCTCGCCGCGCAACGGTTTTGCGTCGCGGCGAGCAATTCTTTGGATGAAAGCGGAACGAGGAAATGGGTGAGGCAGACGCCTCTCTATCGGAGGGACAAATGAAGCTGATGATCATCATCACGCTCGGAGCCGCCGTCTTTGCGGCACCCTGCATCTACGACTTGAGCTCGCAAGAGCCTTCGCCCTTGATAGGGCTTGTTGCTGCCGCCTCCGCGATTGACGGCGCGACAGTTGACGTTGCGCCGAGCAGGCACTGACCTTCGAAGGCAGCTGCGACCGGCCGTCGCTTACATGAACCGGGCCGGTCGCAGCGCTGATCCCCTGATCGTCAGTCGATGATCTCCTCCTGGCGTTCGGGCAGAAGCCAGTTGAGGAAGACCGCGCAGATGCCGCCGGTCGCCACGCCCGATTCCAGCACGTCCGCCAGAGCTCGGGGCATATGGGTGACGAACTCGGGAACCTGGGAGACGCCGAGCCCCAGAGCCAGAGAGATGGCGATGATCAGTGGCACAATCATGCGGAGTACCGGTTGTGTGTCGTTGCGCGCGCGATCCGTACCGAATGGGTGAGGGAACGTTGGGGAGAGACAACCGTCAGCTGCGCGATCGGGTGGCGGATGTGCGCGGCGTGGCGCCGACAAACCTTGCGAAAACGACTTGCAGAGCGTGAACGCGCAGGAAGAGCGCCGGCACGAAAAGCAACGAAAGGGCCGTCGAAGCGAGCAGGCCGCCGATGACGACGATCGCCATCGGTGCGCGGAACGCACCGCCGTCGCCAATGCCGAGGGATACGGGGATCATCCCGGCAATCATGGCCGCCGTGGTCATGACCACGGGGCGTGCGCGCTGTTCGGCCGCAGAAACCACAGCCTCGCGGGGGGCGTGGCCCTCGCTAATTAGCCGGCCCGAGAGATCGACGATCAGGATGGCGTTCTTGGCGACAATGCCCATCAACATCAGCGCGCCGATCAGCACCGGCATTGTCACGCCGTTTCCGGTGATGGCAAGCGCCAGGATCCCGCCGGACAGGGCCAGCGGCAGAGACAACAGGATTGTCAGCGGTTGGAATGGATTGCCGAAGAGCACCAGCAGGATTGCGAACACCGCAGCGAGCCCAAGCAGCGCCGCGCGGAAGAAGCTTGAAAAGAAGTCCTGCATTGACAGGGTCTCTCCCGTTGGCTGCAGACTGACGCCCTCCGGCAAGGGGTTCTTTTCGATCCAGGCCATCACTGCCGATAGGGCAGTGCCTGACGAAGCCGATCCGTTCAGGTCAGCCGCAAGATCGATACGCCGCAACCCGTCGCGCCGTGTGATCTCGTCTGGGCCGAAACCTGTGACGATCTCTGCGACTGCGGCCAGCGGCACGACGTTTCCGTCGGCCGTCCTGAGCGGCATGCTTTCTAGCAGCGAAATGTCGCCGCCATCTCCAGCCTCCACCTGAACCCGAACGGGGACCCGGCGACCCTGCAGATCGATATGTGCAAGTTCGCGGCTGATATCTCCGACGGTGGCCACACGCACTGCGTCCGACAGCGCGTCGAGACTGATGCCGAGCTCGGAAACGAGGTCCCGGTCGGGCATGAGCTGCAGTTCCGGCCGAAGGGCGGGGCGAAGAGACGTCACGGTTCGAAATGCAGGCATTTGCGCCATCGCCGAGGCTAGGCTGTCACTTACCTGCTCCAGGCTTTCGGGCTCGTTTCCCAGGAGCGTCAGCGAAAACTGGCGGCTGCCGGTCAACCCCACTTCGCTGCCGCGGATATCGGCAATGCTTGCGAGCCGCCGGGCGACATCCGCCGCCACGTCCTGGCGGGTCCGAATACGCTCACCGGGAGGCGTCAGCATCAATTGAACGATGAAAGACTGTTGGTTCGACCGACCGATATTGGAACCGCCACGGTAGGCGTAGATATGCTGGACATCGGCGTCGCTCTTCAGCGAGCGTGCGACCTCCAGGGACTTCTGCATCATCGACGTTGCGCTGGCACCGTCCGCCATATCGATTGCGAAAGTCAGGCGCGTGCCGTCTTCCGTGGGGATGAACCCGCGCGGCAAGGCCGGCAGCACCGTCAGGAATGGTATCGCGACCGAAAGCAGGCCGAGCGCGACGGTCACATGCGTCATGTCGAGATGGATGCCGCGGCGCCTGAATGGGATGGCCTGCCGGCGGGTCGATAGCCGCAGCAGCCGCGAATAGAGCCTATGGATGTTTCCGGGTTCGCCGTGCTTGCCGGAAGGCACAGTCTTCAGGAGCGTCACTGCCAGCAAGGGTGTGATCAGTCGTGCGACCAGCAACGAGAGAAGCGTCGCAACGGCAACGGTCATTCCGAACTCCCGGAAGTATCGCCCGGGCAAACCCTCGATCAGCGCAAGCGGCAGGAAAACCGCGACAACCGTCAGCGATATGGCGATGACCGAGCCGCCGATCTCTTCCGTCGCATCGATGACCGCGCGCCAGATTGTCTTTCCCATCTCACGGTGGCGCGACACGTTCTCGATCTCGACGATGGTGTCATCGACTAAAAGGCCGATCGCCAGCGTCAGGCCGAGCAGGGAAACGAGATTGAGAGAGAAGCCGAGCGCTTCCATGGCAAGAAAGGTCGGGACCACCGCCAGCGGCAGACCGATGGCAGCAATGAGCGTCGAGCGGCGATCTCGCAGGAACAGAAAGATGACCGCGACGGTGCACAGTGCGCCTTCGGCCATGGTTCGCATCGTGCTGGTGAAATTGTTACTGGTGTAGCTGGCATTTTCGTCGAGCAGCGTCAGCTGCACCATGGTGTCAGCATCGTCCATACGCTGAACGGCGTCTCTGATCCGCTCGAACGTCTCCACCTCGTTGGCCCGCTTTTCGGCAAAGATCGACAGGGCGACGATCGGATCGGCATCGAGCGTTGCGAAACCCGAAGGCACGCTCCAGGCATCCTCGATCCTGGCTATGTCCGAGAGCCGGTCGCTGGAGCCGATGCTGCTTCTGACAGGAAACGTCCCGAGATCCTCGATTGAAACCGGTGCCGACATGGTGCGGACCGGCTCATCGAAACCGGCGGTCTTCACCGTACCGGCCGCCTGGTTGTCGCTCACCGCGCGCAGCGCCCGACTGACGTCCTGGGGAGCGAGGCCACGGGCGACCATTTCGTCTCGCTGCAGCCAGACCCTGATCTCGCGTTCGCTGCCGCCCACCCGGGCAATCCTGCCGACGCCCGGTACTTTCTCCAGAGCGGGGCGGATGCGGTCATCGACGCGCCTGGAGATCGCCGGCAGCGACAACTGGTCGGAGCGCACAGCATAGGTCGCTATTGCCAGCCTGCGTATGTTGGAAAGCTCGATCGAAGGCTCGTCCAGTGTCGCCGGCAGCTGGACCCGGACCGCCAGCATCGCGGCCTGTATCCGATCGAGGGCGACGTTCGGCGCGACATAGGCCGCGAACTCCGCCGTCAAGCTGACGCTGCCGTCGCTGATTGTGGCATCCAGCCGCTCAAGCCCTTCGATGTCCTCGAAGGCGTCTTCGACCTTCCGTGCCACCTGTGTTTCGAGATCGCTCGGCGACGCGGCCTGCTGGTGCAACTGGACGGTGACGACCGGAAGCTCCATGTCCGGGAAGCGGTTGACCGGCAGCGAGGTCAGAGACAGCCATCCCATCGCCGTCAACACGAGAAACAGTGCGATGCCGACGGCGGGACGCTCGATCGACCATTTCGAGACGTTGATCGCCATCGAATGCCTCACCAGCTTGAGGCGATGACGGCGGCGGGAAGGACTGCCGTGACGCGCATGCCGGCGCGCACCAGGCTTCCCGACCGCAGGATGACCTGCTCGCCGGCCGACACGCCAGACACGATCTGAACAGCCTCAGCTGTTCTGCGACCGGTGACGACAGCTCGCGTTTCGACGGTTCCGTTTGCAACCAACAGCACCTGACTGCCATCGGTGGTGGACTGGACGGCGCTGAGCGGCAGAACGATCTGTAGCTGCTCTGTGGTTCGGACTTCCGCGCGTGCAAATGCGCCGAGCCTGGGCGTGGCGGCCGCTGGAAGCGCAATGCGGACCCGTGCCATTCTGGTGTTCTGTTCGATCCGCGGCGAAAGATGCCGGACGGTGCCGGCGAGGGGTGCCGCCATGCCCGAGATAGAGACGGACGCTGCCGTGGCAGGCCCGACCCGATCCATCATGCGCATGGGAACCAATGCCTCGAGTTCGAAAAGTCCATCCTTGGCGATGCGAAACAGTGGCGCCTTGCCCGTGGATATGTCGCCCACACGCGCGAACCGCTCGACGATGATGCCTGAAGTGGGCGCGCGCACGCGCGTTCTTTCGAGGCGTGCGGTCAGTTCGCGGTGTTTGACCATTGCGATGGCCCGCTCCGCCAGGGCTACGCGTTTCGCCTGTTGCGCGGTTGCGAGCTTGGCCTCGGCGACAAGCACATCTGCCTCGCGCTGCTCCAGAACGTCGAGGGACGTCACCCCGGATTTTGATAGCGGGTGGGCGCGCGCCAGTGCCTTGCTGGCGAGATCGAGGTTCGTTTGCGCAAGCGAGATTGTACTCTCGCTTTGGGTCAGCAGGGCGTTGGCGCGCTCGATCTCGACGTCGTTCATCGCCAGGGCAATCTCGTCGAGGTCGGACGTCAGGACGGCCAGCACCTGGCCCTCCTGTACGGCATCGCCTTCTTCGACCAGGAGGGACCGAATGCCGGCGCCCTCGCTTTCCGTTCCCACGAGCACGTCTTCTCGCGCCACGATCGACCCGGAAACGGTGCTTGTTGTCGTGAGGGCGCTGGGTGAGGCATTGACGACCGATACGCTCATCACCGCGGCGCCTGCGCCATCGAGCGCCGAGGCGGGCCCGGTTCCCGTGGCGACTGCCATTGCCGAACCTGCGGTCGAGGAGAGGTTGCCGACAACCATCGGGCAAGCCGCCGCAAGCAAGGTCGCAAAGGCCACGAGTGCGACGGAACCGATCTTTCGGCGCCGCCCGCTTTCCGCCCTCGGCGCGGCTGCAGGCTTTCTGGCCGACGGCGGTGCCTCGAAACGTGTTGGTCGTCTGCGGATCATGACGACACCTCTTGCGCCTATGAGTGCATCTCGTGGGCTGCGGGCTCTTCTGCCGAGGGCACCAGCGCCATCAGTTCGCGACAACCCTGGCATAGCGCCGGGTCGGGCAGCGGTTGTTTGCTTGCGATCCGCCAGCGGGGCATCGTCGGTCCGATCGGCCGGGTGCGGGCGAGATGGTGCTCCGACCAGACCGCATCAAGTGCGTCGACGAGATAGTCGATGTCTTCGTAAGTGTGCAGCGGCGACGGGGTGATCCTCAGCCTTTCGGTGCCGCGCGGGACGGTCGGATAGTTGATCGGCTGTATGTAGATGTCGAAGCCATCGAGCAACCGATCGGAAACGGCCCGGCATTTCGCCGCGTCGCCGACGACGACCGGAACGATATGGCTCGGATTGTGCATATGCGGGATACCGGCTGCGTCCAGCTTGTCGCGCAGCACACGCACCCTGTCCTGATGCGCCCTGCGCTCGCTCTGGCTGTCTTTCAGATGTCGCACCGAAGCCAGGGCGCCGGCTGCCAGCATCGGCGGCAGTGCGGTCGTGAAGATGAAACCGGAGGCGAAGGACCGCACGAAATCGACGATCGGTCCCGTGGAGGCAATATAGCCTCCGACGACCCCGAACGCCTTTCCAAGCGTGCCTTGAACGATGGTCAGGCGATCCATGACGCCGTCGCGTTCGGCGACGCCGGCCCCGCGGCGGCCATAGAGCCCCACCGCATGGACTTCGTCCAGATAGGTCATGGCATTGTAGTCGTCGGCAACGTCGCAAAGCTCCTTGATGGGGGCGATGTCACCGTCCATCGAGTAGACGGATTCGAACGCGACCAACTTGGGCCGATCCGGCTCCACCTCCCGCAGGCAGCGGGCGAGATCGTCCGGATTGTTATGCTTGAAAATCCGGTAGTCCGCCCGTGAATGGCGGATGCCTTCGATCATCGAAGCGTGATTTCCGGCATCGGACACAACGACGCAATCGGGCAGCTTGGCCGCGAGCGTCGACAGCGCCGCCCAGTTCGAGACATAGCCGGACGTAAACAGTAGTGCTGCCTCCTTGCCGTGAAGGTCCGCCAGTTCGCGCTCGAGCAAGACGTGCGCGTGGTTCGTGCCTGCGATGTTGCGAGTGCCGCCGGCGCCGGCACCGGAGAGGTCCAGCGACTGGTGCATGGCGCGACGGACTTTTTCGTGCTGTCCCATCCCGAGGTAATCGTTCGAACACCAGACGATCACCTCGCGCGCACGGTCTCCCTCGTGGAGCCTTGCATGCGGAAACGCGCCGGCCATGCGTTCAATATCGGCAAAGATGCGATATCGCCCTTCCTGGCGCAGTCCCTCCAGGGCGTTGGTAAAAAAGACATCGTAGTCCATTGCCCCCTCCTCAGCCTGGTTGCCCGTTGCTGTCGGCTCGATCTGTCCCGAGATGGTCGATTTCGAGTTCTCGTATGGTAGGGCTTTCCAGGGCGGCGGGACACAGACTTAGGTTCCGCGAGGTTTTCGACGTAGGTGCCCGCCCTGCAAGACCAAAGTCTGATGCGAGATCTTGCCGTTGACAGATTGACCTAAACTATACTTGAGCTTCTATAAGGCACTCCGTACAGCGATATGGAGAAACATGGTGACTGACCAATTGCTCTTTCGAAATGTTATGAAGATCAAAGCCGGGCACCTTCAGCCTTTCCGCGAAGCGGTGCGGGCGGCGGTTGACTTCGTGGAAGAAAGCGCGCCGCAACTGATGGTCCGGACGTTCATCGACGAGACGGAAATGCGGGCGGTCAGCTACCAGCTTTATCGAAATTCGGCCGACGTCCTGCGCCACTGGCAGATGTCGGATACGCACATCCAGAGCGTGTCCGAGCATTGCGCTGTCGAAAAGTTCGAAGTCTATGGCGATCCGAGCGAGGAAGTGGCGAGAGGCGTGTCCCAGTTCATGAAGGACGGGCGCGGCATGATCATGCCGCCTCTGAAAGGCTTCTCGCGCTTCTAGAGCGTTTCCGGTTTAAACGGAGTCGCAGAAACGCTCTATCTCTTTGTTTCTACACATTTCCTGACGGAAAACCGCTTCGCACTTTTCCTGGAAATGCTCTAGGCGCAGGCCGGCAACGCGGAAAAGTTGCTGCGGACGAGGGGTGCCGGTTTCTCACGCATGTCTTTAGCGGACGCACCCCGGCGCTGTCGGGCGTGTCCGGTCGCATCCGCCAGTCGTTGCCGCGCGGCCGCTATTTCTCGCAGCAGAACCTCCGAGGTGGTCGGCATAGTTGTCGCGGGTGTTCTGATCGACGACGGCCACTGGCGCTGCAAGAACCAGGCCCGCCGCGTTGCCGACGGCCGCAGCCGTTCCGGTCGTTGCCACCAGGATCTGGTCGCCGAGGCCCACCCGACTGTCGGTCAGCGTCTGGCCGTCGGAGATACGCGAACCGATGAGGCGAACGATCTCGGGCGATTCCGCGAACTTGCCGTGGTGGAGGCGGTCGCCCGCCTTTATCTTCGTCAGGTCGATCACCGCGATCTTGTTGTCCTCGAGCTCCTTCTTGTACGGCTCCTGCTCCGGGTCGATGGCCCCGAGCCGGGATACGTCGCCCCAGACCCTGCGTGAGACGGCGAGGGCGCGGTCGTCGCGGGAGACGAACAGCGTGAAGTTCGGATGTTTCTCGCCCATGTCCTCGATCTGCTGGCGGAAGACATCGACGTCGACATCGGGGGCCGCCAGCATGACGTTCTTGAACTTCGCCGGCAGCTCGCCATTGCGGATCGCCATCTGGCGCAGTGCTTCCAGCGCCAGCCAGTTGCCCATGGAGTGCGCCAGGATCGAGACTTCCTTCACTTCCGGATCGCGGTAGAGGTACTGGAACAGGTTTTCCAGCGCGTTGCGCGTGTAGTTGGCGCTTTCGCGGTCATAGCCATAGGCAAGCAGGCTGCCGCGTGACGGCCACGTCACTAGGATGGGGGCGCTGTGGACGCCGGAATCGTGGACGATCTGGGCGAAGCGATAGACGGAATCTTCGAAGCGGTTGTTGAAGCCGTGAATGAAGACGAGAACGCTTTTGTCAGGAGTTTTGCGAACACTTGCACTCAACCATGATTTGGCACCGGCCATATCCAGTTCCTCCGCCTTCAGCGTCGCAAAATCGGTTGCCGGATTGGGCGGCAGCCGTTTCGGCCAGGCAACCTCGCCTACCTTGCGCACCGTGGCTGGTGGAATGGAAACGGTCATGTCGGCGAAGGTGGGCGCCAGGGCGCGTTCGCCGCTGTACATTTCTCCGGGATTTGCCGACCGGCTGCGCGTCGTCGTGATCAGCATGTTGACCCGGCTTGAGTCCGGGGTGGTATCTGCGACCGGCGTCAGCACGCCCTTCGGATGCCCGCCGCACGCGGCTAGCACAAAGGCAAGCATGGCGACCACTGCGCCCCTCCGAATTCGCTCGATAGGCGCATTGCACCTCACGCCGCCAGTTTTCCTGCTCATTCATCCCCCTGTCAAAGCGCAGTGCAAGCAGTCCCCAGCCGGCTTCCTGTCTTATTCCGGGGATGCTAATGCACGGAGCAGTTACAATGCAATAGCGCGCGCTGCCTTTCGGGCGAACCTTGTCCGGCATCGGCGACGGGCTTGCGAGCTTTTGGCAGGCCCCGACCAGGGCGTCGTGACCGTTCTTCGCGCTCGTCAGGTGGATCTGTGGTCGCATTCCGACGATCCTGCTGATCACCTCAGTAAAGCCCCAATCACCGGCTACCCATCAATCGTCATTCTCAGGCTCATCCGGCTTTTCGCTGCGGCGGCGACTGCAGGTCCGCCGATGCGCCCGTTTATCGATCCCTCCATAGGCAATTCGGTCCCTGCTCACCGGCAGGACGGCGCGAATGCGGAGCGAGGTTTTTATGCGCGGAATTCCCGACGAGATGCTTGCCGCCTTGAGCACGGCGGAAGTCGGCATGCTTTGGCGCGTCTTTGAGACTGTGTGTATCGAGTACGACATTCCGCGAGATGGCGAGCAGATCCAGCATCTCGCCCGATTTCTCATGCACGAGTTTCGCCGTCCGCTGGACGAACAGGCGCTGCTCGTCGCAGCCGAGACTTTCTACCGTCACCACGACGGCGAATTCGCAAAGTCGGCCTGAGGCCGCAAGCCTTATAGGCGTCGTCTCGACGTCCTCTCCACCAACCCGGGTACCCGGGACGCAGTCGTTCAGAAACAACCACGGGAGAAAACCATGAAGCCATCTGTCGGAAGCTTCGGATATCAGTTCAGGCTGCTCGATTTCACGGTTCGATCGTCGCTGGCAATCGTGCTCGTTCTCGTCGGCGGCGTCACCTTCTACGGCGCCTTCTGGTAGCGGAGTCCCCAGACGGCTGAGGATCAGAGCAGTATCCCAAGGACAATGGCTGCGATGGCTGACGTCAATATGCCGTTGAGCGCCATGGCGAGGCCCGAAAACGTGCCGGCAATCTCGTTGACCTGAAAGGCCCGTGCGGTGCCGATGCCGTGCGATGTCAGGCCGGCCGCGAAACCGCGCGCCGCATAATTCCGGATGCGCAGAAGGTTCATCAGCGGCGTGACGATGATCGCCCCGAGCACGCCGGTGAAGATGACGAGAAGCGCTGTCAGAGCCGGGTCGCCGCCGAGCTGCTGCGAGATGCCGACGGCGATGCCTGCCGTTGCCGACTTCGGCGCCAAAGATATGGCAACACTGTCAGGTGCGCCGAGCAGGATGGCGACACCCGTGGCACAAACGATCGCCGTCAGACTGCCTGCGATAAGCGCGACGATGACGGGCACGAAGTTCTGCCTGATCAGTGTCCGGTTCCGGTAAAGAGGAACGGCAAGCGCCACCGTCGCCGGCCCCAGTGCGAAATGCACGAATTGTGCCCCATCGAAATAGGTCGAATAGGATGTTCCGGTTACCGCCAGTATCGAGATCACCAGGACGACGGAAATCAGGACGGGATTGACGATCGGGTTGAAACCGCTCAGGGCCGCAAGCCGCTGAGCGGCGATATAGGCACCTATCGTCACGGTCAGCCACAGCAGGGGGCTGGTCGAGAGGTAGACCCAAAGCTCGAACACGCGACCGCTAGTGTCCATCGCCAGTCCCTTCCGCGCCGAACAATCTGCTCGCGAGCAGGAACGCTCCCACCGTCACTATCAATGTCACAATGGTGGACACCACAACGGCGATCACGATCGTGCCGGCATAGTCGTGGATCAACCGATAGTTCTGCATCACCCCGACGCCAAGCGGCACGAACAGCACGCCGAGGTTCTTGAGGAGAGTGTCGGCTACGCCGCTGACGCGGGTGTGGGCAGCGCCATCGCCCGACCCGGCACTCCTGTCGGCAAACCAGAGATAGACAAGCAGAAGCACGATGCCGAGTGCGGGAGCTGGCATGCTCAGGTCGAGGGTTCTGACGACGATCTCCCCGATCAGTTGACAGACCAGTATGACAAACAGTCCTTCCATCGCCGTCTCCCGCATTGTCCATGGGGGTGCCCCATGGACAATTCCGCAACGCAGCCGCATCAATGGATGCTTCGTAGCCGAAATCTTGCCGCCGCGCCTACTGCATAATTCGCGGCGGCGACCTAAAGCGCGTCGCGATCTCCAGGACTCGCTTACTGCGCTTTAAGCTCTTGTTTTTGCGCGCCATGCTTCAGTGGTGCGGCACCGCACGGGATCTCGTTGCCATCGCAAACGCGAGCCTCGAACTATAGGCCGGGGATCGGCGGCACCATTGCATGCGGGGGATTTGAAGTTGTTTTCGGTTTGGGAGCGGTAATGGCGTTCGTGCGGAATCGGTCGTACCGCCGCAGAAGCAAGCATCGCCGCGGGCCAAACCGCGCCGCTATAGCGACGCGGCCTGGACCACGGTGACGGCGATCATGTGGAAGACGTCATCGGCCGTACAGCCGCGCGAAAGATCGTTGGCGGGCTTGGCGAGCCCCTGAAGCACCGGGCCGATGGCGGTCGCGCCGCCGATACGCTGGGCGATCTTGTAGCCGATATTGGCGGCGTCGAGATTGGGAAACACGAAGACGTTCGCCTGCCCGTGCAGCGCCGAGTTGGGCGCCTTGGACGAAGATACCGCCTCGACGAAGGCGCTGTCGAACTGCAACTCCCCGTCGATCAGAAGGTCGGGGTTGGCGGCGCGGGCAATACGGGTTGCCTCGACCACCTTGGAGACACGATCGTGAGCGGCACTGCCATTGGTCGAGAAGGAGAGCATCGCGACCTTTGCCCGATCACTCAGCAGCGACTGATAGGATTGCGCCGACATGCGGGCGATATCGGCGAGACCGGCGGCGTCGGGATCGACGACGAGGCCGCAGTCGGAAAAGACGAAGGCGCCCTTCTTGGCGTGGTGGGGCTGGCACAGCATCATCAGGAAGAAGCTGGAGACAAGGCCGGCATCCGGCGCGCGGCCAATGATTTGCAGGGCGGTGCGCACCGTATCGGCCGTGGTTGCCACCGCTCCGCCGATGGTGCCGTCCGCCTCGTCTTCGCGAACCATCATGGCGGCAAAGACCAGATCTTCGCGAACCGCCTCTTCGGCCGCCTGCCGATCGACGCCCTTGCTCTGGCGCAGTTGATGGTATCGGGAGGCAAACCGCTCTGTCAGCGCTGACGTCGCCGGGTCTTCGATCCGGAAGGCATGCGCATTGCCGCCGTGATCGCTGAGGCGCTCGGCGACGATCTCATGCCGGCCGACGAGGGTGATTTCGGCCAGGCCTTCGGCGCGCGCACGCACGGCGGCAGCAACCACCCGCGTGTCCTCGCCTTCGGCAAGGACGATGTGGCGCGGTGCTTTTCTTGCGGTTTCGATGATCCGGTCGAGTGGTTTCATCACAGATGTCCCAGATAATGCATGCCGCCGAGGATGAAGACGCCGAGGAAGATGGTTTCGGCGACGATGAGCGCGACCGCGTCGCCGCCGACATCGAGAACGCGCCGGAGCGACGTCTTCATGCCGACGGCGACGATGCCTGCCAGCAATGCCCAGCGCGATGCCTCCATGCCGAGTTCGGCGACTGCGGCCGGCACGATCCCGCCGGAGTTCATGGCGGCAAGGATCAGGAAGGCGACGACGAAACCGGGCAGCAATGGCGGTCGCCTTCCGGCCTCCACCCCCTCCTGCGGAACGTTCCTGAGCGCGATCGAGAAGATGAGCACAACGGGCGCCAGCATCGTCACTCGGATGAGCTTGACGAGCGTCGCCGTTTCGCCGGCTTCCGGCGACACCGAAAAGCCGGCACCGACCACCTGTGCGACGTCATGGATGGTGCCGCCGAAGAAGATGCCGGTGGCGCGTGCGTCCAATCCGAGCGACTGGGCGAGGATCGGATAGCCGATCATTGCCAGGGTACTGAGAACAGTCACTGAAAGCACGGTGAAGATCAGATTGCGTTCGGAAAACTCGTTTTTCGGCAGAACGGCGGCGATCGCCATGGCAGCGGAGGCACCGCAGATCGCAACCGCGCCGCTGGTGAGAAGGGCGAGCCGCCAGCCTCTTCCAAGGATCTTGGCGGCCGCCAGTCCGAACAGGATCGTTGCTGCAATCGCTGCCACCAGCAGGAGAATGGTGCCGCTGCCGAGCCCGATCAGCAGGTCGACGCTGATGCGCATGCCGAGCAAAGCGACGCCGATCCTGAGAATCTTCTTTGCCGATAGCTCGATGCCGGCGACACACCGGCCTTCTTCGGAGAGGAAGTGGAACGCGATGCCGAGCAGAAGTGCCATCAGCATGGCGGGGGCGCCATAATGATCCGACAGGAACTGCGCGGCCATGGCAACGGCCGCCGTCACCAGCAGGCCGGGACCATAGGTCGACAGGGCCACAGGCAGCCATTGGAACCGCCGCGTCGTTTCTGATACCGCATTCATGTCAAATTTCCCGTCTGAGAATGCCAAGTCGGAGGTGCATGCCCGGCGACATCAGTCGCCGGGCATGTGTTGGACGTCAGATGTGCTGCTGCGGCCGCATGTCGGAGCGCTGGATGCCTGCCACCTGCACCGGCTTCTTCATCGCATCGCGGCGGAAGGGCTCTCCGAGCTCCTGGTTGAGGATGACTTCGACGAAGGTCGTCACGCCCTCAGACTGGTCCTGCAATGCCTGCTGCAGGGCGGTCGTCAGGTCGGCCTGGGTGTCCACCGTCACACCCTTGAGGCCGCAGCCGTCGGCCACTTTCGCGTAGCTGAGGTTGGGGTTGAGCTCGGTGCCGACAAAATTGTTGTCGTACCAGAGGGTGGTGTTACGCTTCTCGGCTCCCCACTGGAAGTTACGGAAGATCACCATGGTGATCGGCGGCCAGCCGGCGCGGCCGATGGAGGTCATCTCGTTCATCGAGATGCCGAAGGCGCCATCGCCGGCAAAGCCGACCACCGGCACATCAGGGCAGCCGATTTTGGCGCCGACGATCGACGGGAAGCCGTAGCCGCAGGGTCCGAACATGCCCGGAGCAAGGTATTTCCGGCCCTGCTCGAAGCTGGGGTAGGCGTTGCCGATGGCGCAATTGTTGCCGATATCCGTCGAGATGATGACGTCCTTCGGCAAGGCCGCCTGGATCGCGCGCCATGCCTGGCGCGGCGACATGCGGTCCGTCTCTCGGCGGCGAGCCGCGGCATTCCATTCGGTGCCCGGATCGTCATCCTCGTGGTCCATCGACGACAACTGCTGCAGCCAGGCCGAGCGGGTGGTGTGGATCAACGCCTTGCGCTCCTCGCGGCCGATATCGCCGGCCGACGGCGAAAGCTGTTCGAGGATCTGGCTTGCCACCTGCTTGGCATCACCGCAGATGCCGACCGTCACCTTCTTCGTCAGGCCGATGCGATCGGAGTTGATGTCCACCTGGATGATCGCGGCATTCTTCGGCCAGTAGTCGATGCCGTAGCCGGGAAGTGTCGAGAACGGGTTGAGGCGGGTGCCGAGCGCCAGCACGACGTCGGCCTTGGCAATCAGTTCCATCGCCGCCTTGGAGCCGTTGTAGCCGAGCGGGCCTGCCGCCAGGCGATGGCCGCCGGGGAAGGCATCGTTATGCTGGTATCCGCAGCAGACCGGGGCGTCGAGACGTTCGGCAAGCGCGATGGATTCGGTGATCGCGCCGCCGATGACCACGCCGGCGCCATTGAGGATCACCGGGAATTTTGCCTCGGACAGCAGCTTTGCCGCCTCCGAAATCGCCTGCCGCCCGCCGGAGGGGCGCTCCAGGCGAACGATGCTCGGCAGCTCGACGTCGATCACCTGCGTCCAGTAATCGCGCGGAATGTTGATCTGCGCCGGGGCGCAGCCGCGCCACGCCTTCTCGATAACCCGGTTGAGCACCTCGGGAACGCGGCTCGCGTCGCGCACCTCTTCCTGGTAGCAGACCATTTCCTCGAACAGCGCCATCTGGTCGACTTCCTGGAAGCCGCCCTGGCCGATCGTCTTGTTCGCCGCCTGCGGCGTGACGAGAAGCATCGGCGTATGGTTCCAGTAGGCCGTCTTGACTGCCGTCACGAAGCCGGTGACGCCAGGACCGTTCTGGGCGATCGCCATCGACATGTAGCCGGTGACGCGGGTGTAGCCGTCGGCGATCAATGCGGCGTTGGTTTCATGCGCGCAGTCCCAGAAGGTGATGCCCGCTTTTGGAAAGAGATCGGACACCGGCATCATCGCCGAGCCGATAATCCCGAAGGCGTGTTCGATGCCGTGCATCTGGAGGACTTTTACGAAAGCCTCTTCGGTCGTCATTTTCATTGTCAGTTTCCTTTCATGTTGGGTTTTGGGGCCGACCGAGCGGCTAGAGGATTTCGTCCTTGAGGTAGTACCAGCGGTACATCCCCCACTGGCCGATGCGCCGGAACGGCGTCAGCAGCCCATGGCTGGGGAGAGGGGAGGTGAAGATCGGCAGGTCGAGGGTGCCGCCCTTGCCGGCAACCATCTGCGCCATGCGTCGTCCGGCCTGGGCCGAATACATGACGCCGTTACCGCCGTAGCCCATGGCGTAGAACAGCGCCTGTTTCGGGTCGGGGCGAAAGATGCGCGGCATCATGTCGTGGCTGACGTCGACCCATCCCCACCAGGAGTAGTCGACCTTGATGCCGGCAAGCACCGGGAACTTGCGGTAGAGGCCCTCGAGCAGGCGGTCGAGATGCTTCGGGTTGACCGCGTCCCGCCCGGTGATCGCGCTCCGGCTGCCGATCTGCACGCGTCCGTCAGGCAGCAGCCGGTAATAGTGGCGCAGCGTGCGGGTGTCGGTGAGCGGAATATGCGTCTGAAAGTTCAGCGCCGACCGCTCTTCGTCGGTGAGCACGCGCGTGACGATCGAGTTGGAGAGGATCGGCATCAGCCGGTGCTTGGTCAGTGGATGCAGGCCGGGCGAGGTATAGCCGGCGGTCGCGAAACACACCGCCCTTGCCCGCACGACGCCGCCGGGGGTGCGAAGGTGAAAGACGCCGCCTTTTCGACCACAGCTCAGAACCGGGCTCGAAGTATGAATGCGGGCACCGAGCTTGCGCGCCAGGGTGAGATAGCCGAAGGCGAGCTTGGCCGCGTGGATGCCCATGCCGTCGGGCTCGTAAAGCGCGCCCACCGCCTCGTTGTCGCGCACGAAATCGCGATGGATTTCGTCACGGCCGAGGATTCTCGTACGGTAGCCGAAGACGTCGTTGAGCACGCGGGACTCCGCCTCCAGCGACGGCATCACCTTGTTGCGATGGGCGATGTAGAGATGCCCTCCGTCCTGCGGCTCGCAGGCGATTTCCGGGGAGCGGATCAGGTCGCGGAAGAGATCGAAGGCTTCACTGATTTCGACGTGAAGCTTCTTTGCGACGTCGACGCCCCAGCGCTCGATCCATTGCGAGCGCTTGAGCCGGCCAGCGGAAATCTGCGCCTGGCCGCCGTTGCGGGTGCTGCAGCCCCAGGCGACGCCGTTGGCTTCAAGCACCGTCGCCTTGATGCCGTGCTCCTTGGCAAGATGGATGGCGCAGGAGAGGCCGGTGTATCCCGAGCCGACGATGGCGACGTCGACGTCGATATCCCGTGTAATGGGGCCATCGTCGGCGGGTGGCGGTCCGGCCGTTGCGATCCAGTAGGTCGGCGCATAGTCCTTGCCGTCGCCGGGATTGGCGGCGCGGTTGGGATCGTATGCCGGATCGAAGGGCTTGCTCGGCCGTGCTGTTCTGACAAGCTGTTCCATGTCGGGTTCCTGGCCTGGCTCGAGCTCAGTAACGGAAGGGAGCCGCAATCAGCGGCCGGTTCTTGCGAAAGGCCTGCTTGCGGACGATCTTGCCGTCACGGAGCGTGAAGAGGTCGCAGCCTTCCGCCTCGACGCGGCTGCCGTCGGCGTTCGTGCCGGAGAAGGTCCATTCCGATACGGCCCGATCTCCATGAACGAAGTGGTCGTGATGGGCCCAGTGCGCGTCGGCCATCGTCTGCCAGACACCGCTGAAGGCGGTCGCGATCTGCTCGGCGCCTTCGATCCGCGTGCCGTGGGCTTCGCTGCCGGCAACCGTGTTGAAGACGCAGTCGTCGGCGAAGAAGGACATGACGCCGTCGATGTCGTGCCGGTTGAAGGCGTCGAAGAGATTGGAGAGGTCGTTGGCGGTCATGGGGTAGTTTCCTTGAGCGTTGCAGGCGATGTTTTCGGGCATGGCTTCGCCGTGGCCGGATGAACCGGCCGGATCGGCTTTGCATGTGGTGTATGGAATCCCGTTAGGGCGGGGCGGCCATCAACTCGGTGGCCGCGCCCCTGTTGAACGGCGCATCGTCACACCTTGCCCTTCCAGGGAATGAGCATCTTCTCGAGGTGCCGGATCAGCAGATCGAAGGCGAAGGCGAAGACGCCGATAACGATGATGCCCATGATCACCGTATCGCTGGCGAGGAACTCGGCGGCGTTCAGGACCATGAAGCCGAGACCCCGGTGGGCGGCGACCATTTCGGCGGCGACAAGCGTCGTCCAGCCGACACCGATGCCGATGCGCATCCCCGTGAAGATCTCCGGCAGGGCGGCTTTCAAAATGACGTGGCTGATGACCTGCCGGCGGCTTGCGCCCATCGCATAGGCCGCATGGATCTGTTCGATCGACACGGACCGAACGCCGGCACGGGCGGCGATTGCCATCGGCGCGAAGATCGCGAGGAAGATCAGGAACACTTTCGGGAACTCGCCGATGCCGAGCCAGATGATGATCAGCGGCAGGTAGGCGAGCGGCGGCAAGGGACGGTAGAACTCGATGATCGGATCAAACAACCCGCGCATCACCCGGTTCACGCCCATGAGAATGCCGATCGGAACGGCGGTGGCAAGGGCGAGCGCGAAGGCGCCGAGCACGCGGCCAAGGCTTGCCAGCGTATGCTGGGCGAGCGTCGAGTTGGAGACGCCCTCCGTCAGCGCGATCACGAACTTGTCCCAGACCGAAAGCGGCGACGGCAGGAAGAGCGGCCGCACCCATTGCATCTCGGTGACCAGCAGCCAGAGCGCCACCAGGGTCAGCGCGGTCAAGAGGCTGATATGCCCGCTCATGCCTTCGCCCGGTGCGCCGTAGATCCGGCCCGGCCTTACCGGCTTGGCTTTCGTCACGCGCTCAAGCATGGAGGAGCTCCGGGTTTCCGGACTGGCGTTCGTCGCCGTAGATGATGCTGAGGATCTGTTCACGCATGTCGATGAAGTCGCGACTGGATTTGATTGCACGGGCATTGCCTTCTTCCAGGAACCGTTTGTTGAAATCGAGCTCGTAGGTGTGGGTGATCCGTCCCGGCCGCGGCGACATCACGATCAGGCGCGACCCCAGGAACAACGCCTCCTCGACGCTATGGGTGATGAAAAAGAACATCTTGTTGGTCAGTTGCCAGACTTTCAGCAGCAGTTCCTGGATGGTCTCGCGGGTCAGCGCATCGAGGGCTGCCATCGGCTCATCCATCAGCAGCATCGACGGGTCGCAGCTTAGGGCTCGGGCGATGCCGACGCGTTGCTGCATGCCGCCGGACAGGTGGTAGATCATGTGCCGGTGAAAATCCTGCAGGCCGACGAGGGCGAGGTTCTTGGCGGCCACCTCGTGGCGCTTCGCCTTGTCGACACCGCGCAGTTTCAGCCCGAATTCGGTGTTGTCGATGACATTCAGCCAGGGCAGCAGGGCATGTTTCTGGAACACGACCCCACGGTCGGCGCCGGGGCCCGAGACGCGACGGCTTCCCAGCGTGATCTCGCCGGCGCTCGGGGCCATGAAGCCCGCCATCAGATTGAGCAGCGTGGTCTTGCCGCAGCCCGAGGCACCGAGCGCGACGACGAAATCGCCGCTCTTGATCTCGAGATTGACGCCCTTGAGCGCGATGACCGCCTCGTCCGTATAGAGACCAGGATAGGTCAGGCTCACATTGCTGACATTGAGAGTTTCCATTGTGCAGGCCTTTCGAAAAACGGCTGTTGAGTTGCGTTTGCGGCGCTCCTGACCGACCTGCGGTCAGGAGCGGGCGTCGGCTACTTCGCAGCCTCTTTCGCGTAGGCGCTGTTGACGTAGGGCGCGTAGTCGTCGAGCGCCTTGTCGATCTGCTTCTGGTCGGCAAGGAATTTCGCGCTTTCCGACAGGGCGCGCACAGCGCCACCGCCGAGCCAGGTTTCGGAGGCCTGCTCCTGTGCTGTCGGGAACGACAGCAGGTTGAGCGCCTCGACGGTGCCGGCGCCATCGCCGCCGATGAGCTTCACGATGTTCTGGACCGGTGCGGAATCTGCCGTCCAGCTCGCGCCGTTTGCCTTGTAGTCGGCGTAGGCTTCGGCCAGAACCTTGGTGAAGGCGGCCATGAACTTCGGGTTTTCAGCCGCCCATTTCTTGTCGACCACCAGTCCGTCGAAGGTCGGGACGCTCGCCGCGCCGATCACCTCGGAGTCGGAGATCACCTTGCCGGTCTTCAAAAGTTCCGACAGGGCCGGGGGCCAGACATAGGCGGCATCGATATCGCCACGCTGCCACGCGGCGACGATCTGCGGCGGCTTCATGTTGAGGATGTTGACTTCGCGCGGATCGACCTTCCACACCTGCTCAAGACCGACGAGCAGATGGAAATGCGACGTCGAGACGAACGGCACGCCGACGGATCGACCGACCAGATCTTCCGGTTTCTCGATGCCCGAGCCTTCGCGGGCGACCAGCGCTTCCGACTTGCCGATGTTGTCGAGGATCCAGAACAGTTCGAGATCGACGCCGCGCGTCGCCGCTGCCGTGGTGCCGGTGGAGCCGATGACGCCGATCGGAACGTTACCCGACGCAAGCGCTGTCGAGATATCGCCGCCGGAGCTGAACTGCCGCCAGTCGACGAGATAGCCCGCCTCTTTCGCGGCGGCGTCGAAGCGACCGTCGGCGATGGCCGCAATGAACGGGCCGACGATCTGCTGGTAGCCGATGATCACATTGGTCTCGGCGCGGGCAAGGCTGGAGGTCAGGAGGCCGGCCGCAATCGCGGCTGCCCCCGCCATGGTTTTCAAGGCGTTGGAATAGAACATTTGTTTCCCTCTGGTTCCGACCCATTTTTTGGGTCTGTCGACTGATATGCCGATCTCATTTTCGACCATTAGGGGTAAAGCAGCTTTCTCGTTTGCTTTATAGCCAGATTGAAAGTTAGATAAGTCCAGTTCTGGCCGTTGGGGGATCGGACTTGGCGCGCATCTCTGTTCCGGAAACCATCTTCTTCGTCGACCGGTCGAGCCGGACCAGCCTGCAGGCGCAGATCCGGGAGACGGTCGTTTCCGCCGTGTTGTCGGGGCGGTTACCGCCCGGCGCCCAGCTTCCGTCCACCCGCAAGCTTGCGAGCTATCTCAACATTTCGCGCCTGACTGTCACGCTCGCCTACCAGGAACTGGCGGCCCAGGGTTATCTCGAGGCGGCCGACCGGAGCAGCTACCGCGTCGCCGACAAGCCGCCTTTCAACGTGCTCGACACGGATGCGGCGTCGCCGGGGGCGGATGCCGTGGACTGGTCGTCCAAGTTGCGCTCGACATTTCGCGTCGCCAAGCAGATGCGCAAACCGCTTGATTGGCGGCGGTATCCCTATCCGTTCCTCTATGGCCAGATGGACCCATCACTGTTCGATCTCACGGCCTGGCGAGACTGCGCCCGGCGTGCACTGGCGCGCGAAGATTTCGAGTTGATGGCCGGCGATTTCGCCGCATCGGACGATGTGCAACTGGTCAACTATATCTGCTCGCGTACGCTACCGGGGCGCGGCATCCGGGCCAATCCCGACGAGATCCTGGTGACCGTGGGAGCGCAGAATGCGCTCTGGATCGTCATCCAACTGCTGCTGCGGCGTGGCTCCCATGCCGTCTGCGAAAACCCCTGCCACCCGGATATGAGCGCCTCGCTGCGGCTGAGCGGCGCAAAAGTCACGGTGCTCGATGTCGATGACGGCGGGCTGCCGCCGGCGGCCCTGCCGCAGCAGGTCGATGCCGTGTTCGTGACGCCGAGCCATCATTCCCCGACGGGTGCGACGATGCCCATGGATCGCCGCGTCGCGCTGCTCGAAGCCGCGTCAAGCAGGGATTTCGTCATCATCGAGGACGATTACGAGTTCGAGATGAGCTTTCTCGCGCCGCCGTCACCGGCGCTGAAGGCGTTCGACAGAAACGGGCGGGTCTTTTACATCGGCAGTTTTTCGAAGTCGCTTTTCCCCGGTCTGCGGCTCGGCTATCTCGTCGCGCCGGCTCCGGTCATCCGGGAAGCGCGGGCACTCCGCGCCCTGATGCTGCGCCACCCACCCGGGCACCTCCAGCGGACCGCTGCCTATTTTCTAGCGCTCGGCCACTACGACGCCGTGCTTCACAGGATGAGGGAGGAGTATCATCTGCGCCATCGGGTGATGGCAGACGCGCTCAACGCCAACGGGTTGAAGATCGCCGGATCGGCCGCTTTCGGTGGAACTTCCTTCTGGATCGAAGGGCCTGACGGTCTCGATGCCGACAGGCTGATGGCCGATCTGCGCGAAGACGGGGTTCTGATCGAGTCCGGATCGCCGTTCTTTCCGACCGAAGAGGAAAGCTGTCGCTTTTTCCGCATGGGATATTCGTCGATCAGCAGAGATCGCATAGCCGAGGGCGTGAAGTTGACGGCAAGAAAAATGGCGCAGACTTGAGAAATGGGCCACACCTCTCGCCGTTGCCGCAACCCGGCGAACGTCGGCTATCCGTTCGACAGAAGGGCCAAAATCTCGGCGCGATTGAGTTTCTTGCCGCTCGCGACGTCGAAAATCCGAAGCGCGATTTTGTTGGCGGGGGGGTCGGATTGGGTGCAATTGTTCTTCGCGCACCACTCCGTCAGTGCCTCACGCATCTCCACGACATCGGTTACTGGGGGATTGCGGGTGTTTGACATGGCAGAACCTCATTTTCGACGCGAGCTTAGGTTCTGCGCCACTCCGTCACAACTCTGAGAAATCAGGGGGATTTCGGCCTTTTTCGGCTGGACGGCGGTTGGCGTCATGCTTGACGCGCAACTCCTTCAGCGGGAGCGGCATCGCCGGTCTGGCGGATATGCGCCTCGATCAGGCGTTTGAGGCCGGCGACGTCGCGGGCTTCGAGCGCATCGACCATCATATGGTGCTCGCGCGCGGAGCGTTCGACGCGCGCTCGTGTGCGCCACTGCGAGACCGGAGCGGATGATGTGCGTTGGCGAATTTCGGAAACGAGGTCCACAAGCTCATGGTTGCCTGACAGGAGCAGCAGTTCACGATGGAAGGCGAGGTTGGCCTCGTAATGCTCCAGCACTGTGCCGACCATGGTCATCTGATCGAAGTGCCTGGCAAGTTGGCGCAGTTTGGCGATGCTTTCGGGTGTGGCCCGTTCCACCATCAGGTCGGCCACCGCAGTTTCCAGGATGACGCGAATATCACTGACTTCCTGCGCGCGCCTGCCGTCCGGCAGATAAACGTGATAGCCGCGGTTGGGCACGTGTTCGACCAACCGTTTCTGCGACAGGCGGTCAAGAGCACGTCGAACTTCCGGGCGGGTGCAATCATATCGCTTTTCGAGGTCGATCTGCTTGAGCCAGGTACCGGCCGGCAGCACCCCGGTCAGAATGTCCTCGAGAACGAGATCGGTGACGTCCCGCTCCTTGGCCGCAGTCTCGCTCACATCTTGCATTTCGGTCATGGACATTCCTGTTTGCTCGATTGCCGGCGGGTCTTTTCCGATCCGCTTCGTTCGCATTCGCGATCGTCTGTTTTTCAGCCCGCGACGGATACCGAAAATATCCATCGCCGCCCATTGCGCAATTTATTTTTGTATCCTAAATTGGCGCCAATTTTGGTAACTATCGCATATGGGACGCTAAACGCCAATGAAGAATTCCGAACTCGTATGGTCGATCGTCGAGGAGAAGAGCCCGGCATTCTTCGAGCTCAGCGACCGCGTGTGGGACAGTCCCGAAACCAACTATGAAGAGTTTCAATCCTCCAGCGAGCATGCGCGACTGCTCGAAGCGGAGGGGTTTCGCATCGAGCGCAACGTCGCCGGTCTGCCGACCGCTCTGGTGGGCGAAGCGGGAGAAGGCGGCCCGGTAATTGCCATCCTCGGCGAATTCGATGCGCTTCCGGGCCTCAGCCAGGTCGCGGGCGTTGCCGAAGAGCGACCGATCTTGGCCGGCGGCAACGGCCACGGCTGCGGTCACAACCTGCTTGGCTCAGGTTCCATGCTCGCCGCTGCCGCCGTCAAGGATTATCTCAAGGCAAACGGCCTGAAAGGGCGGGTGCGCTACTACGGTTGCCCGGCCGAAGAGGGCGGCTCGTCGAAGGGCTTCATGGTGCGGGCCGGGGCTTTCGACGATGTCGATATCGCCATCTCCTGGCATCCGGCCGCCTTTTCCGGCGTCAACAATCCGATCTCGCTTGCCTGCAACGAGATCAACTTCCACTTCTCAGGCCGCGCCTCTCACGCCTCGGCGACGCCGCATCTCGGCCGCAGCGCGCTCGATGCCGTTGAGCTGATGAATGTCGGCGTCAACTACATGCGCGAGCACATGCCATCGAGCGCCCGCGTGCACTATGCGATCACTGACGCCGGTGGTGATGCGCCGAATGTCGTGCAGGCCCGGGCCACGGTGCGCTATCTCATTCGCGCCCGCACATTGCCGGAACTGCTGGGGCTGATCGAACGCGTCAAGAAGATTGCCGAGGGTGCGGCACTGATGACGGAGACGACCGTGCGCCACGAGGTGATCAGCGGTGATGCCAATCTCGTCGGCAACGGTCCTCTGGAGGCACGGCTCCACTCTTGCCTCGAGCATCTCGGCCCTGCCGTGTTCGACGCCTGTGACCTCGAGACTGCGCGAAAATTTCAGGCGACCTATTCTCCCGACGATATTGCCGCGTCCTATGCGCGCTTCGGTCTCTCGCCGCGCAAGGGGCAGCCGCTGTGCGACATGATCTACCCGCTTTATGGCGGCGACGGCAGCATCGTCGGCTCCACCGATGTCGGGACGGTGAGCTGGGTCGTCCCGACGGTGCAGATGCGTGGCGCGACCTATGCGATCGGCACGCCGGGCCATTCCTGGCAGCTGGTCGCGCAAGGGAAACTGCCGGCCGGGCACAAGGGCATGGCGCATGCCGCCAAGGCCATGGCGAGCCTCGCCATCGATCTGATGTCGGATGCCGATCTGGTGGCGGCCGCCAAGGCGGATCATCGCAATCGCCTCGACGGAACGCCCTTCGTCAATCCGATCCCTGATGATGTCGATCCGCCTCTTCCTGCGCGCGCAGCTCGGTCTGCCGAAAAGGGAGTTCAGGTGTTTTGACCCAACCCGGTATCTTCGAACTCCTGAGTTTCGGCCCCGGCGGCTGGGGGAATATCCTCCTTGCCGGCGCGATGATGACGATCCTGATCGCGCTGTCGGGTTATGCGACCGGTGCCGTCATCGGGGTCCTTGGTGCCTGGGCCAAGGTCCGGGGCGGTCCGGGGATGCGCCTTGTTGCGGACGTCTACACGACGGTGCTGCGCGGCATTCCCGATCTGCTGGTGATCTATCTGCTCTATTTCGGCGGCTCCGCCGCGATCACCGCAATCGGGCGCCTGTTCGGCGCCGAAGGCTTCATCGGCTTTCCCGGCTTCCTTGCCGGCATGCTTGCTGTCGGTATCACCTCCGGCGCGCAGCATACCGAGGTCTTCCGTGGTGCGTTCAGGGCGGTTCATCCCGGAGAGATAGAGGCGGCGATCGCCTGCGGCATGCCGCGCTGGCTCCGCTTCAGGCGCATCGTCGCACCCCTGACCCTTCGGCACGCGCTGCCGGGCCTCGGCAACGTCTGGCAGGTGGTGCTCAAGGAAAGCGCGCTCGTCTCGATCACCGGCGTGGCCGAATTGCTGCGCCAGGCGCAGATCGCCGCCGGCTCCACCGGCCTGCCCTTCGATTTCTACCTGATTGCCGGCGGCATCTATCTCGCGATCTCGACGGTGTCGAGCACCGTCCTGCATCGGGCCGAGCGTCATTTCAGCCGCGGCGTGAGGAGAAGCTGATGGACTGGACCTTCCTTCAGGAGACCTTCATCAGCCTCGTTTCGGCTGTTCCCTTGACGCTTTTGCTGGCGGCAAATTCGATTGCCCTTGGCGCGATCCTGGCCGTCGGCATCGCTGTCGCCCGATTCTCGGCCATCGCTCCCGTGCGCTGGTTGGCACAGGCCTATGTCTTCGTCTTCCGCGGCACGCCGCTGCTCGTTCAGATCTTCATCATCTATTATGGCCTCAGCCAGTTTCCCGCCATTCGCCACAGCCTGCTTTGGCCGATCCTCAGGGAGCCATACTGGTGTGCGGTGCTGGCGCTTGCGCTGAACACGGCCGCCTATACCAGCGAGATCGTCCGCGGCGGCCTGCTTTCGGTGCCGTTCGGTCAAGTCGAGGCGGCAAGGGCATGCGGGATGTCGCGCTTCATGATCTTTCGGCGCATCACGCTGCCGCTCGGCGTCAGGCAGGCACTGCCCGGTTACGGCAACGAGATGATCTCGATGGTCAAGGCCACGTCACTGGCGTCGATCATCACCCTGATGGAAGTGACCGGCGTTGCGGCGCGCATCATCTCCGAAAGTTATCGCGCGATCGAAGTGTTTATCGTCGCCGGCGCCATCTACCTCACCATCAACTTTCTGCTCACCCGCCTTGTGCAACTCGTCGAGTTCCGGCTGAGCCCGCATCTCAGGCAGCCGGTTGCGGTGTTGCCCGCCATCATCGAAGGAGAAGCGCATTGAGCTCGCCCGCATCGTCCATTGCGCCCGTCGCTATCAGCGTTCGGGACATCCACAAGAGCTTCGGCCCGATAGAGGTCCTGAAGGGCATCTCGCTCGATGCGCGCGAAGGCGAGGTCGTCTCCATTCTCGGTTCCTCCGGCTCGGGCAAGTCGACCCTGCTTCGCTGCATCAACATGCTCGAAACGCCCGACCGAGGCGAAGTCACGGTCGCCGGCGAGACGATCGAGATGCTTGCCGCCGGCAACGGCAAGAGCCGCCCGAAGGACCGCGCCCAGGTTGATCGCATCCGGTCGCGCCTCGGCATGGTGTTCCAGAGCTTCAATCTCTGGTCTCACAAGACAGTGCTGGAGAACGTCATCGAGGCGCCGATCCACGTGCAGAAGCGCCCGCGCGCCGAGTGCATCGAGGAAGCCGAAGCGCTTCTTGCCAAGGTCGGGATCGCGGCCAAGCGCAACCACTATCCGGCGCACCTGTCCGGGGGCCAGCAACAGCGCGCTGCCATCGCCCGAGCGCTGGCGATGCGTCCGGCCGTGATGCTGTTTGACGAGCCGACATCGGCTCTTGATCCCGAGCTCGTCGGCGAGGTGCTGCGCGTCATGCGCGCGCTCGCCGAAGAGGGGCGCACGATGCTGGTCGTGACCCATGAGATGGGTTTCGCCCGCGATGTCTCGAGCCGGGTCATTTTTCTTCACCAAGGTCAGATCGAGGAAGACGGTCGACCGGACGAGGTATTTGGCAATGCCAAATCCGAACGCTTCCGGCGGTTCATCAAGGCGTGAACCGGCGGCTTTAACCACTCAAAAAAGGGGAACTACGAATGAATTATAAGAGAACGGCAATGAAGGCCTTGTGCATCGCGACGATGATGTTTGCCGCCAACGGTGCACATGCGGAAAACAAGACATGGACGCATGTGACGATCGCGACCGAAGGCGGCTTCAAGCCTTACAATTTCACCAAGCCCGACGGCACGCTCGACGGCTACGAGATCGAGCTCAGCAAATATCTCTGCGCTCACATGAAGGTCGAATGCGAGATCAACGTCCAGAATTTTGATGGCATGATCCCGGCGCTGAACGCCGGCAAGTTCGATGCGATCATTTCCGGCATGTCTGCGACGGCCAAGCGTGAACAGGTCATCGACTTCAGCGACTCCTATGGCTCGACCGGCCAGGCATTTGCGACCTCGAAGTCGGGCCCGCTCGCGTCGCTGCCGGAAAAGGGCGTGGTGTTTTCGCTCGCTTCGAACGAGGCAGGCGCTGTCGCTGAGATCGAGAAGCTGAAGCCGCTGCTCGAAGGCAAGACGATCGGCGTCCAGATCGCCTCGACGGGTGCCGCTTTCGTCGACAAGTATCTGAAGGGCGTTGTCGAAGTGCGCGAATACAAGACGACCGAGGAGCACGATCTCGATCTCGCCGCCGGGCGGGTCGACCTGGTGATGGCCTCGATGGCTTATCTGACGACGGCTGCCGAAAAGCCGGGCAATGAGGATATGACGACCACGGGTCCCCGGTTCCAGGGCGGCTTTCTCGGTCGCGGCAGTTCCGTCGGCCTGCGCAAGACCGATCCGGAGCTGAAGGCACTGTTCAACGAGGCGATCGCAGCCGCCAAGGCGGACGGCACGATTAAGGCACTTTCGGAAAAGTGGTTCGGTTTCGACGTCACGCCGCGATAAGTCAATCGCCGCGATAAAAACGCACAGCGATCTCGCTCGTTAATGGACGCCGCCACGCATGATCGCGGCGGCGTCCAGTTCGCGTCGATACGTAAGGCGAAGCCAGCGCGTACGTTCCTAGCTTACCCGGTCACATACATGGCCTGGCCCTGTGCCAGGAACTGGAACAGCGCGTAGCTCATCCAGATGTAACCGCCGCTGCCGTTCCACTGGCAGCCCCAATCCGGTCCGAAGCTGTTCTGGATGAGGATCGCCTGCTGCGTATCGTCGTAGCCGATGATCAGCATGCAGTGGCCGACAAGCTTGCCGTTCGCCCCCTTGACCTTGTCGAACGGCCCCGTCAGTGGCCCGGGGCCGCTATAGCTCATGAAGCCGGAATTAAGCGCGGTGCCGTAGCACAGCGCGCCACCGCCGGCGATAACGGTCTTGATCGCGTCGAGGTCTGACGTCTCGACGATCGCCCAGCCGGGGATCTGGAAGCTGGCGTCGGAGGCGGCGCCGGCGTTGTAGCTCGACCAGAGTTCAGGGCAGTTGGGGTAATAGGGGGCCGTCGCCCAGTTCGGCGTACCACCCTCTTGCAGGATGTTGAGGTAGGATGCCAGGTTCGAGCCGTTGCACGTCGTCTGTCCATCGTTGATCATCACCTCGATGTAGATATGCGCGGGGCTTGCCTGTTGCGACGTGCTTGAGGGCGACTGGCCGGAAGCGGCCGCGGCCGTATATGTTGCAAGGCCATAGGTCGAGGCCCAGGCGGCGCAGCTGCCGGGACTGCCGACATGCTGGGCAGTGCCCTGTGCCTTCGGCGGCGGTAGATATTGCGCGTCTACCGTTGCTGCAGCCGGTGGCGCGCCGGTCGTTTTGGGACGAATGGTGCGGCCGACCTCAACGATGGTCGGATCATAGCCGAAATCCAGAAATGCTTGGTGGAGAGACATGAGACCTCCTTTTCGCTGAACCCTTATGCCGGGCCAGACGCGTTTGTTGACGAGGGGACTTCTGTCGGCCGTACGGGCCCATGCGTTGCGCGATGATGTCTTGTCGGCGATGCCGGGCATTTGGCGTGGCGACCGGGCTCGAGAACGAGGGTCTCTCTGCCGAAACTTCGGGTAGATCGCCAGATCGGATCTGACCGCATTTCGAAAACGAAACCCGAGGCAGCCCCGGTTACATTGCATCCTACTGCGGTTCGTCATGACCGCCTGCAGCCGCGCCTTCTGCACGCAGAGGTGGAATATAGTCATGGCCACCGGGGGCAGTACCCTCAGTTTGAAGGGGTGCCGGCGAGCACTTGGCCGTATGGTGTAAACATCGTGTGTGCCGTTCGATATTGGGCCTTCTTCCAAGGGGATGGGGGGCAAGATGACAGCTTGGGGTGGAAGCCGCAATTCTATCTCTGGTCGGCTGAACTCGCGCTGATCAAGTGTTAAGCTCGCGGCCCCGAGGGAACAAAGGCGAGTGAGATGCTGAGCGCAGATCAAGGCGACCAGGGGCCGTTCTGGACACGGCCTATTCCGGTGGGGCAGGCGGAACTCAGTCCGTCCGTTCTCGAAGAGATCGATTCGAACGGAGGCCGAACCGGGTTCCGCGGCTACGTGCTGCAGATCTTCGATGCGCCGAATACGCGGCCTTCGGGTGTTCTCGAAATCGCGTTCAATCGAAAGCAGCGCCGCGCCTGCGGCGTCTACGAATGCGAAGCATCCGGCGCTGCCACCCGGCAGAATCGCGCCGTCCTGGCGACCGATCCGGTCTGGCTTGCCGCGACGACGCCGCAGGAGGCTGCAAACGTGTTGTTTCAGACCCTGGTCGACCGCGCGCCTGATCTGTAGGCGCGCTTGGGCCGTCCCTACAGCGCCGCGCGTCTTATCAGACGCGCAAAGGTCGCTGTAGCACTTTGAATTGCTGCATGTTTCCTTAAATCGGCTACGATTTAAGGAAACATGCAGTAGAGCATTTCCAGGAAAAGTGCGAAGCGGTTTTCCGTCAGGGAATGCGTAAAACAAGGAGATAGAGCGTTTCCGCGACTCCGTCTAAACCGGAAGCGCTCTAGTCATCGCGTGACCTCAACAAGCGTCGCTCCGCTGCGTGATGTCGTGCGGCGTCTTGTCAGTGTGCGGGCAGCTTGCCCGTTACCGCCCTGCTGCGGAAAGCCAGTCCGCCAGCCGCGCCGGCACGCGTCCGGTCAGCGCCGCCGTCACGCAATCGGCGAGATTTCCGAGGCGCACCGCACGGCCGGACAGGCCGGGGCCGTAATGGGCGTATTTGCCGGAATTGGTCATCAGCGCGCGGGTTCGCGTCGGGAAAACCGGTTCCGAGATCGAGCACCAACAGAGGTCGGGCAAGACCTGCACGCCACTTGCCTCCAGTTCGGCAAGTACGCCTTCAGTGCGGGCAGCGGCAATCACCTCGCGGCCCGCCGTTACGATCACGGCCACATCCCTGTGCCGTCTGCGACCGGCGAGCGCTGCCGCCAAGGCTCGACATTCGTTGAGCGAAGCGTGGGGGCTGCCGATGGCAACCAGATCCACGTCCTCCGGCCCTTCGTTCAACAGGGTCCAGGCGGCGGCCATCTCCGCGCGGGTGATTGATACGGTGTCAGTCTCGGTTATCGCCGCGCCTTCGGCCTCCGGCGTGATGCCTTCAACATGCAGCATCGGCGCCGCCGATGTCGTGCCGAAGGCGGCGCAGAGCGCCTTCAGGTCATCGGACGAAGGCTTTGCAGCGGCAAGGCCACGCAGCAGAGGGATGCGATCGGGCGCGGCACGTCCGGCGAGATAGCCGATCAGCGGCCAGAAAGCGTCGTCCACCCCTTCCGGCAGATCCACGTCGATCACGCGGCGGGCCTTGCGGTGTTCGTCGAGATAGACGCCGGAGAGTGGTGCACGGCCTGTCAGCGCGATGCAGAGGTCAAGGAAATCCGGGTGCTTCGCAGTCCGGGCGCCGAGCACTGTATTGGCATAGATGACGGCGTTGGATTCCGCCCATGCGACCGCCTCGCCGGCCTGCGGCGCGCTGTCGAGCAGGTAGGGTGAACAGGTAAAAGTCGGTCGGCAGCCCATGCGGACATAGGCGTCGGCGAGCCGCGCGGCCGGGTCGCCGAAGGACGACGGCACACCCTGAGCCTGCCAGTTGGCGCGGTCGACCGAGATGGCATTCATCGTCGTCGGTAACCGGACCCGCGCACCCATATCGGCCATTTTTTCGGCGAAGGTCAGGTTGGCGGGGCTGGCATAGATGCAGCCGTCGATGTGGCCCTGGGTCACGCTGATGAGGCGCGTCGCGCCCTGCTGCGCTGCCATGGCGCAGATGATGCGCATGGCGACCTCGACCGCAACGCCGTTGCGGCCATCCAGCATGGCGAGGTCCGCTTCATCAAGATCGAGCGCCGCGGTGGCGAACGGCGCGATCGGGATCGTCAGGCCATCGGCCTCGATCGCCGTATCGGTTATGCGCGCAGTCTTTGCCTTGGCGAGTGCCGCGAAGGCATCGGACGAAAGGCGCAGGACTGGCAGCGGTTTGCCGAACATCTCGGCTGCGATCAGCGCGCCGAGGGTCAGTACGTCCTCGGCCTCGGAAAAGATAAGCGCTGCCGGCGCGCGGCCGGTCAGCGCGAGATCGAGCAGCACGCCCGAGCCGGTGCAGGAGCCCCGGCTCGACGGCATCATCAGGATCGTGTCGGTGAGACGGGTCCCGTGCAGGGGGTGATGGACATCGATCACCGCTCCGGTGGCCGGATCGACGCCACCCCAGAAGCTCAGCGCTTCAGGTGCTGCAACGATGGGTCCCTCGGCCGTGCCGCCAAGGATGCTGCGAGCGGAGATCGGATTTTTCATTTTACGACGAAGCCATGGGCAAAGGGGTCGCGATCGTCGATGAAGATCGTGTTGATGCCGGTCATCCGTGCCCATCCGGCGATGGAGGGGATGATGGCATCGCGGTCGGCGACCTTGGTCGCTGCCTCGACACGGCCCTTGAACAGCGAGCCGATGATCGATTCATGGACGAATTCGTCGCCGACTTTCAGCTTGCCCTTGGCGGCGAGCTGCGCCATCCGCGCCGAGGTACCGGTGCCGCAGGGCGAACGGTCGATCGCCTTTTCGCCGTAGAACACGGCGTTGCGGGCATGGGCCTCTGCCTGCGTCGGCTTGCCCGTCCACTGGATGTGGCTCAGCCCCTTGATCTCCGGATGCTCGGGATGGACGAACTCGTATTTCGCATTCAGGGCGGCGCGCAGTTTCGGGCTCCAGCCGATCAGCTCGCCGGCCGTGTGGTCGGCCATGTCGCGGAAGTTCTTCTGCGGCTCGACGATGGCGTAGAAGTTGCCGCCATAGGCGACGTCGACGACGATCTCGCCGAGGCCCTCGACCTCGGCCGTCAGTCCCTCGGCATAGAGGAAGCCGGGAACGTTGGTCAGGCGCACTTCCTCGACGAATCGGCCCTCCTGGCGATAGCTGATGTCGACCTTGCCGGCCGGCGCGTCGATCGACAGCTTGCCGGGCTCGCGCGGCGTGATCAGGCCGTTCTCGATCGCCATGGTGATGGTGCCGATCGTACCGTGGCCGCACATCGGCAGGCAGCCGGAGGTCTCGATGAACAGCACGGCGACATCGCAGTCGGGCCGCGTCGGGGGATAGAGGATCGAGCCGGACATCATGTCATGCCCGCGCGGCTCGAACATCAGGCCGGTTCGGATCCAATCGAATTCCCTGAGGAAATGGGCGCGTTTTTCCAGCATGTTCGCGCCCTCCAGACGAGGGCCGCCGCCGGGAACGAGGCGGACGGGGTTGCCGCAGGTGTGCCCGTCAATACAGGAGAAGGTGTAGGTGGCCATGGTCGAAACCTCTGTCAGAACCGTTGAGGCGAGAAGGGGGAGATGTCAATCGTCGGCGCCTGGCTGGTCAGCAGATCCGCGACAAGCCTGGCGGTGCCCGCCGATTGGGTCAGGCCGAGATGGCCGTGACCGAAAGCATAGATGACCCGCGGTGTCGCGCGGGCGTGGCCGATTGCCGGAAGGCTGTCGGGCAGCGACGGGCGGAAGCCCATCCACTGCACCCCTCCCTCGGGCTTGAGCCCTGGCAGGAAGGCGCGCGCCTTCTGCAGCATGGCCTCGGACCGGCGGTAGTTCGGCGGCAGCTTCAACCCGCCGAGCTCAACCGCGCCGCCGACACGGATGCCGGTCGACAGGCGGGTGACGACGAAGCCATGGCCGCCGAAGGTGACCTGTGTGCGCAGGTCGAAGGCGTCTGCCGGCAGCGTGGTGTTGTAGCCGCGCTCGGTTTCGAGCGGGATGCTTTCGCCGAGAGATTTGGCAATCCGGTGGGAGAAGGCACCGGCCGCGAGCACGACCTGGGCCGCCCGCCGTGTGCTGCCGCTTGTCGTTCGGATCTCGACGCCGCCATCGATGGGCGCAAGAGCAGTTACCTCGGCGCGCTCGATCACGCCGCCTCTGGCGCGGAAATGCTCGGCGAGTGCGAGGGTGTACAATTTTGGGTCGGCGATCGAGTACCAGCCCGGCGTAAACGTACCATGGGTGAAGCGAGACGCGAGACCCGGCTGGATTTCGGCCATCGCGGCAGTATCGAGATGCTGGAAGGCGATGCCATGTTCCGCGCGTGCCTGCCATCCGGGCAGCGAAGCCTTGAGTTCGGCTTTGCTTTCATAGACCTGAAGATTGCCCTCCTTGCGCAGCATCGGCAGGGTGCCGGTTGCGGCAAGGAACGGCTCCAGCTCGGCCTTGGAAAGGTCCATCATCGCAGTCTGGGCGGCCGTCGAGTGCGCCACCCGCTTCGGCGAGCAGGCGCGCCAGAAGCGGAACATCCACGGCGCGATCTGCAGCGCGTAGGCGGGCGGGACGCTCAGCGGCCCGAGCGGGTCGAGCAGCCATTTCGGCGCCTTCTTCAGGATGCCGGGCGAAGCGAGCGGCAGGATGTCGGTGAAGGCGAAGGCCCCGGCATTTCCCGCCGAGGCTCCGGCTGCCGGGCCTTCCCGGTCGAGCACGGTGACCGAAAGCCCCCGTGCCTGAGCCGCGATCGCGGCGGAAAGGCCGACAACGCCGGCGCCGATGACGATGACATCAGGCTGAGCTGCATCTTTCATGATCGGCTCAGTGCGTCGCTGCCAGGAACTTCTGCAGTTCCGGATCCTTCGGCGCACCGAATAGCGCTTCCGGCGGGGCGATCTCGGCCATCACGCCCTTGTGGAAGAAGGCCACTCGATCGGACACCTCGCGGGCGAACTTCATCTCGTGCGTGACGCAGATCATCGTCATGCCTTCGGAGGCGAGCATGCGCAGCGTGTCGAGCACTTCGCCGACGAGCTGCGGGTCGAGTGCCGAGGTCACTTCGTCGAACAGCATGTATTCCGGCGACATGGCGAGTGCGCGGGCAATCGCCATGCGCTGCTGCTGGCCGCCCGACATCCGGTTGGGATAGACCGAGAGCTTCTCGCCCAGACCCACATGCGTCAGCTGTTTGACGGCGATCTCCTCGGCGTTCTGCTTGGACAGGCCGAGCACCTTGCGCGGAGCGAGCATGACGTTTTCAAGCACGGTCAGATGCGGGAAGGCGTTCCACTGCTGGAACACGATGCCGACCTTGCTACGCAGCTTGTTGAGGTCCGTACTCTTGGCATGGACTTCGGTGCCGTCGATCTTGATCCTGCCGGCATCGATCGGCTCAAGCCCGTTGATGCAGGTGAGCAGGGTCGATTTTCCGGAACCGGAACCGCCGATGACGGTGACGACTTCACCCTTCTTCACGGTGAGGTCGATCCCTTTCAGAACTTCCAGCGTGCCGAAGGATTTGCGGACGTTTTCAATCTCAATCATTGGGGGACCACCGTTTTTCGAGATACCCACCAAGCCGGGCGATGGGGAAGCTGATGAGGAAATAGATTGCGCCGCAGATCAGGAGAATGAAAAGCGGTTCTTGCAGGCGGGTGACGAGGATCTGTGAGGCGCGCAGAAGCTCGATCAGGCCGAGCCAAAGCACGAGCGCGGAATCCTTCATGACGCCGAGCGCGAGGCCGATCCAGGACGGAAGCGAAACGCGGGTGGCAAGTGGCGCCACGATGTAGCGCATGTCCTGCCACCAGGTCATGCCCAGCGAGCGCGACGCGCGGCGTGTGGTTGCCGGCACGGACGAGATGCCGCCGCGCACGATCTCGGTGCAATAGGCGGCTGTGTAGAGCGACAGCACCACGCAGGAGGTCGTGAACGGACCCCAGCCCAGTTTGGCGATGGACTGGAAGGCATTGGCCAGCACAAGCTGGATCAGGAGCGGAACGGAGCGAAACACGTCGAGCACGAAGGTCAGCGGCGCGGACCAATAGGTGCCGGCCTGAACGCGGATCACCCCGAAGAGGATGCCGAGCAACGTGCCGGCGGCAACCGAGACGGCGGTGACGGCGAGCGTCATCGCCGCACCCTGTGCAAGGAAGGCAAGATCACTCCAGGTGAGGGCGGTATTGAACATCTCTCACCTCTCTCAGTAGCGGAACATGCGCGAGGCGATCGCTCGGGCAGCAAGGGTCACGGCTTTGGCGATGATGTAGTAGATCACGGCGGCCAGGGCGAAGAATTCGAAGGTGCGGAAAGACCGGGCGTTCAGTTCCTGGGTGACGCCGGCAAGGTCGGTGTTCATGCCGACAGTGACGCCGAGAGAGGTCATCAGGATTGCCCAGACCATCTGGTTGGTGGTCGGCAGGAAGGCGACGCGCAGCATCTGCGGCAGAACGATGAACCGGAAGGCCTGCAGCGCCGTCATGCCGAGCGAACGGCCGGCACGGGTCTGCGTATCCGGTATCGCTTTCAGGGCGCCGCGGAAGTTTTCAGCCAGATAGCCCGCATTGTTGAAGGCAATGCCGACGAGCAGCGCCGTGTAGGGGCTCAGATGAATGCCGAAATTGCCGAGGCCGAAATGGGCCATGTAGATCTGGAACAGCGCGGGCGTGTTGCGTGCGATCTCGACCCAAGTGGCAGCAAATCCGCTGAGGACGCGGTTGCCGGACAGGCGGAACCCCGTCAGGGCGAGCGCGCAAACCACGCCGATGAGCATGGAAAGCAGCGCGATCTGCAATGTGATCAGCGCGCCGTCAAGCATTTGCGGCAATGCTTTCAGCGCCTGGTTCCAGTGGAAGGTGTAATTGAACATTGCCGTCTCACTTTTTCGCCAATGAGCAGCGGCGCGAGACGTTTGCCTCGCGCCGCCAGTGAAACGGGCAGTTTAGCGGTAGACGCCGTTCACCGCCAGCGAAGGCAGCTCGCCGCCGACCCACTTTTCATAGAGCTCGGCATAGCGGCCGGTGCGGACCTGCTGGTTGATGAAGAGGTTGAGGTAGTTGATGAGGCCATATTCTTCGCGGTTGGTGAAGAGAGCCACGTAGTCGGTGTCGAACGGCGCCTTGCCGACGACCGAGATGCCGGCGAACTTGCCGGTCTTGACATTGGCCTGCGCCACGGTCGAGGTCGACACGGTGGCGTCGATCTGGCCCTGGCTGAGGGCGAGGAATACGTCAGCCTGCGTCTGGTAGGGACGGAATTCGCCCGCACCCCATTCCTTGACCTGCTTTTCCAGAGCGATGGCTTCGAAAGTGCCGGCGGTGGCGCCGACAACCTTGCCCTTCATGTCCTCAAAGGACTTGATGCCGGTCTTGTCGTTGGCGGTAACGGCCATTTCGAAGGCGAAGTAAGGAACGGTCATGCCGACGGTCTTGGCGCGCTCCAGCGTGTCGGAGGTCGACGCGACGCCGACGTCGACGCGTCCGGACATCAGCGCGGGGATACGCTCGGGGAAGGGGGTCTCGACGATCTCAGCCGTGACGCCAAGCGCCTTTGCCAGGTCGTTGCAGTAGTCGACGTCGAAGCCGATCGGATTGTTGTTCTCGTCGCGAGAACCCATCGGCGGGAAGTCGAGAACCACTGCGCAGCGCAGCGTACCCGAGCCGATGATGTCATCCAGCTTGTCGGCATGGGCCGGGCTGGTCAGAGCGGTGGCGGCAACGAGGCCGAAGGCTAGGACCGAGGTCTTCATTTTTCTCTCTCCCTGAAATTGGTGCGCCGTTTGACGGCGAGCGCAATATTCCGCGTTGGAGAGCGTAAATCAACTTAAAAATACAAACAGTATACAAAAAGTATATCAACCTATCGCAAAATGCGTTCGGGGATCCCATTTGTTTCGTCAAATGGGATCCCCGCGCAGCGATCGGTCGTGTGTCAGTTCAGGAAGTCTTCCGGCAGCAGGGCTTCCGGCAGGTTCTGGTAGGAGACGGGACGCAGGAAACGGCGGATCGACATGGTGCCGACGCTGGTGGCGCCGAAGTTTGTCGAGGCCGGATAAGGGCCGCCATGCACCATGGAATCGACGACTTCGACACCGGTCGGGAAGCCGTTGACGAGCAGGCGTCCTGCCTTGCGTTCAAGGATGGGGCGCAGGCGACGCGCCGGCTCGATGTCGCCTGCATCCATATGAACGGTCACCGTCAGCTGTCCCTGGAGACCGCGCGCCAGCCGTTCCATCTCGTCCTCAGAGTTCACCCGGACGACGAGGCCGAGCGGGCCGAAGACTTCCTCGCCGAGCGCATGGTCGGCAAGAAACTGGCTGCCGCTGGTCTCGAACAGATTGGGCGATGCGGTGCGCTCCGTCGAGCTGGTCTCGAGCAGCGGCTTGACGCTGTTTCTTGTGGTGAAACGCTCCTGCCCGTCGCGGTAGGCCTTGGCGATACCGTCGGTCAGCATCGTCTGCGGCGCCACCTTGCCGAGCGCTTCGACTGCGGCCGTCGTGAAGCGGTCGGCGTCGGAGCCCTCGATCACCACGGCAATGCCGGGATTGGTGCAGAACTGGCCGGCGCCCATGGTCAGCGAGCCGGCCCAACCCTGTCCGAGCGTCTCGGCGCGTGCCTTCAAGGCTTCGGGCAACAGGAACATCGGGTTGACAGAGCCGAGCTCGCCGAAGAACGGGATCGGTTCGGGACGGGCGGCGCACAGATCGAAGAGCGCGCGGCCGCCGGCGAGCGAGCCGGTGAAGCCGACAGCCTTGATCAGCGGGTGCTTGACGAGTGCGTGGCCGACGTCACGGCTGCCGCCCTGGATCAGCGAAAAGACGCCCGGGTGAACGCCGGTCTTGCGAATGGCGGCTTCGACGGCTTCAGCCACGATCTCACCGGTGCCGGGATGCGCCGAATGGCCCTTGACCACCACCGGGCAGCCAGCCGCGAGCGCCGCGGCGGTATCGCCGCCGGCGGTCGAGAAGGCGAGCGGGAAGTTGGAGGCGCCGAAGACGGCGACCGGGCCGATCGGCCGCTGGATCAACCGGATTTCCGGACGGGGCGCCGGCTGGCGCTCGGGGAGTGCTGCATCGACGCGCCGGTCGAGATAGTCACCCGCCTCGATATGGTCGGCAAACAGCCGGAGCTGGCCGGTGGTGCGGCCGCGCTCGCCCTGCAGCCGCGCTTCCGGCAGGCCGGTTTCCTGGCTGCCGATCGCGGTAATGGCTTCGGCGCGCGCCTCGATCTCGTCGGCGATGGCGCGCAGGAAGGCTGCGCGCTCCGCCCGCGACGAATAAGCATAGGTCCAGAACGCTTCTTCTGCAGCTTCGCAGGCGCGGTTCACCAGTTCCACGGTGCCGACAGCGAAGTCATGTGCCGGACCATGCGCCGGCGTCGCGGCGAAGGTGCCTGCGCCGTCGAGCCATTCGCCGGCAACGAGATGTTTTCCTTTGGGGGTGAAGACCATCTGCGGATCCTTTCTTGAGAACACCGGTGTCTTTCGGCATGAATAGCACGCAGCCGATTTGCACTTGTCGGATCTTTGTATACTCTATGTATGCAGAACTTCAACCACCCGCAACAGGGTCATACGCAGTCAGAAAGGTACAAGATGAGTGAGACCACCACCCTGACGATCGCCGCAGTTCAGGAGCGGGTCGAGGCAATCTTCCGCAAGGGCGGGCTCAATGCCGTCCAGGCGGGCGCCCTTGCCCGGGTGATCGTCGCGGGCGAGCGTGACGCCTGCAAGTCGCACGGCGTCTACCGGATCGAAGGCGCGCTGCGCACCGTCAAGGCCGGCAAGGTCAAGCCGGATGCCATTCCCGAACTGCTGGCGCAGGAAGGCTCTGCCATCGTCAAGGTCGATGCCAAGGGCGGTTTTGCCAATCCGGCCTTCGAGCTTGGCCTGCCAGTCCTCGCCGACCGTGCCCGCACGCTGGGCCTTGCCGCACTCGTCATCAATGACTGCACCCATTTCTCGGCCCTCTGGCCGGAGGTCGAAGGCCTGACCGGTGAAGGCCTCGCCGGCCTTGTCATGTGCCCGGGCTATGCGACGGTCGCGCCGACCGGCGGCAACAAGCCGCTGCTCGGCACCAATCCCTTCGCCTTCGGCTGGCCGCGCGAGAATAAGCCGCCCTACGTCTTCGATTTTGCGACCTCGGTTGCCGCGCGTGGCGAGATCGAGCTGCACCGCCGTGCGGGCAAACCGCTGCCGGAGGGCTGGGCGATCGATGCCGAGGGCAACCCGACGACCGATCCCGAAGCGGCGCTTGCCGGCGCCATGCTGCCCTTCGGCGGCCACAAGGGCTCGGCAATTGGCACGATGGTCGAACTTTTGGCCGGCATCATGATCGGTGACCTGACGAGCCCGGAAGTGCTCGATTATCTCGGCACCACGACCTTGGCGCCGTTCCATGGCGAACTGATCATCGCCTTCTCGCCGGAAAAATTCGCGGCCGGCCGGCCGGGCAATCCGTTTGCACGCGCCGAAGTGCTGTTCGAGGCGATCGTCGGCCAGGGCGCCCGCTTGCCGTCGCAGCGCCGCTTCGTGGCGCGTGCCAAGTCGGAAGCCGAAGGCATCGTGCTGAACAAGACGGAGATGGAGCAGCTCGACCGGCTGCTCGCGCTCGGGCTCGACGCCGTCGCGTAAGCGACGGCCCAGCCGGGCAATACCCTTCTCGATGTACAGCCGAGACGGCAAACGAAAAAAGGCCCTCCAACTGGAGGGCCTTTTGTTTTGCGGGCCGATGCGGGCGATCAGGCCTTGTACTTCTGGACGGCGCCCGGGAGCTTGCTCCACTCGGCGTACCAGCTGTTGAACAGCTTGAACTGGGCTTCGACGTAGCCGCGCTGGCTGTCCGACAGGGCATCGCTCTCGTTGAAGTGCAGCGTGTACTCCTTGTCGCCCTTCAGCACCATCATGTGCTTGAAGTAGAGAACCAGGTCCGGGCCTTCATCGAAGGAGGAGAGCACGGCGAGCGCCTGTTCCAGTTCCAGCGCGCGCTGGCGTGCATCGACGTCGCCTTCGGCGGCTGCCCGCGACAGGTTGCACATGTGGATGACTTCCTTCGGCAACACGCAGCCGATGCCGGTGATAGCGCCGGTCGCACCGCAGTTGACGAAGCCGTGGAACACGGCCGTGTCGACGCCGATCATCAGCGAGACGCCATCGTCACGGCTGGTGATGTTCTCGGCCGCATAACGCATGTCGGCGGCACCGCCGAATTCCTTGAAGCCGACGAGGTTCGGATGTTCGGCGCGCAGTGCGAAGAACAGGTCGGCGCGGGTGGCGAAGCCATAGTAGGGGCTGTTGTAGATCACCGCCGGCAGGTCCGGAGCGGCCGAAAGAATGGCCTTGAAGTGATTCTTCTGGGCGGCGACGACCGAGCCACGCGAAAGCACGCGCGGGATGACCATGAGACCCTGGGCGCCGACCTTCTGGGCATGCGCCGCATGGGCGACGGCGGAAGCGGTGTTGACGGCGCCGGTGCCGACGATGACCGGGATGCCGGCCTTGACCAGGCGCTCCACGCCTTCCATGCGCTGCGCGTCGGTCAGGAGCGGCCAGTCACCCATCGAGCCGCAGTAAACGACTGCGGACATGCCTTGGGCAATCAGCTCCTGGCCCTTGCGCACCAGGGCATCGAAGTTGGGGCTGCGGTCGTCGTTGCACGGGGTCATCAGCGCAGGAATGACGCCGGAGAAAATCTTGGCCTTCATCTCAAACTCCTATTGATCTGTCGAATGGGCAAAGACCAACGCCATCACCGGCGCCGATCTCAGCCTTCGACGATGACAATAGCGCGTTGTATTTTATTTGTCGACAAGAAATCGACAGGATTTCACAAAGCGATATCTAGCCGCTCGTCGCGGGTGAACAGCCGCTTGATCTGCGTCACGATCTGCTCGGCATGTACCTTGGCCAACTGGTCGGCCGCCTCGACATCGCGCGCGGCGATCACGGTGATCATGTCCTCGTGTTCGTCGACGAAACGCTGCGGCAGCTGGTCACCGTAGGATTGGTAGTAGAGACGCAGCATCCGACGGCCCTCGTCGAGCAGCCGGTTGAAGAGGCCGATAAAGTACGTGTTGCGCCCCGCCTCGGCGATGGCCGAATGGAAGGCCGCGTTGGTGGCGATCATCGCCAGCGCGTCCTGGGCCTGCACCGCGGCTGCAAACTCGGCCTGCCGGGCGCGGATGATCTGCAAGTCCTCCGGGCGATGATGCTGTGCCGCGAGCCGCGTGGTGACGCGATACATCAGCACGAGCGCATCGAAAAACGTGTGCATGTTGAGGAAGTCGATGCTCGAAACCATCGTCGAACGGTTCGGCAGCGTATCGATCAGGCCTTCTCCGGCCAACCGCACCAGCGCTTCGCGGATCGGCGTGCGCGACATCTTGAAGCGTTCTGCGAGTTGGACCTCGTCGATCGGGCTGCCCGGCGGCAGCACCAGATCGAGGATTTCGTCGCGCAGAAGGTCGTAGACCATCTTTACGCCAGAGCCGCGCTTGCGTTCGAGTGTGGGGCTGGAATCTGTGTCGGTCATATCAAGAATCCTTTTGTCGACACGATAAATACTTCTCCCTGCCCCTCGGATCAACTCTGCCTTGGTCGCTCGATCAAGTGGATGTGATCCTGATGCCGACGCGGGTGATAGCCATGCTATCGCCATGCACGCATGCGTCGGTTGAAATCGAAACGAGAATGCGGTTGCCGCCAAGCCCGGACGCGCCAGCGAGGAGACCGCTGGCAGGTCATCAACGATCAAAGGCCCCGCTGGTCAAAGCGTCGGTATGTTTGCTCGCGAAAAATCCGCGAATGCCGACGCCGGCAGCGGACCTGCGGTCATCAAGGTAAAGTCGAAGGACGCACGAACGTCCGGGCCGAGCACATACTGGCGATGGACGCGCAGGAGGTTGCGCCTGATCCGCCGGTAGCGGTCAGACGACAGCATGTGCTTGACCTTGATATAGGCGATGGACGGCTGCTTTTCCTGCGGATGTCCGGACAGGGCGACAACGCGCGTCTTGTAGAAGTGGATCGCATCCGTCAGGCAATGGACCTCGAACCAGAAGATCTCCTTGGCGCGCGCGATTGCCCCGACGCGGGCGCGAAGAGCCTGCGCAGGCCTCATCAGCGCACATTGCAGGATCGCGCCGCCAAGCGTTGCGAACACCACCCGTTTGCCCGCCAGAATATTCGGCTGCCGTTCCAGCAGCATGCCGATGACATGCGCGGCGACGCTCGAACCCATGCTGTGCGAGCTGATCAAATACTCGTCCGCCTCTTCGCTGAACGCCTCGCGGGCGGCACCGACACAGCTTTCGAGCCAGTGGTTGAAATCGGGACGATCCAGCCGCGCCATGGCGACGGCCATTTCCCAGTCGGCAAACAGGTGCAGCGTATGGAACTTCCTGGCCAATGGCAGCAGGATCTGCTGGAGCAGAAGGCCGGCCAACGGCACGCTCCACAGCAGGTTCCAGCTGGATAGGTTCAACCCCTGTGGGAAGAATGCGACGACTAGGGCGGCTGCCGTCATCAGGCCGGCGAGCAGGAAAGGAAACAGGAAAAACAGGCCGAAGCGCCAGGCATGGCGAAAATAGCCCCAAAGCCCGCCATTGAACGCGACATGCAGCGCACTGGCAAATCCCCCGCCCAGCCGGCGAACGAACGACCGGCGGCTCAAGGTATCGACGAGCACATCGTGATCAAAAACATAGATGCGGCTTGAAGTCTGCCAGTCGGGTCCGGCACTGTCGACATCGAAGTGCGTCGCCGCGCTGGTGCTCACCAAAGGCCCGACATCGGACTTGAAGTCCCACACCTTGGCGCTCTGTCGCGCCGAACGCGCGTAACGCGAGCGGTGCGCCTCCGCATCGAAGGGCTCAAAGCCTGGAAAATGCAGAACGACCCTCTTTTTAACACGGGACATGGGAGGCTTCTGTGATGATCGTTTTCGAGAGCTGTCGGCCATCGACGCGGCGGTGATCCGGATGGAGCGACCGCTGCGCATGTGACGACGTAAGGCAAGGGAGGGCGTAGGTGGAATCAGCTTGAAATTGACGGGCACCGTATCGACGCGAACTGCGGCGCAATCGTGATCGTTCGCGCGACCAGCATCGTGGCCAGTGAAATAAAATGGTGCCGGTGAGTGCGATCGAGTGGAATGCCGTGCCAGCCATCATTGCTGGCGACATATCTGCTATCGAAACCGCAATGCGGCTTGGCCTTGGCCGTTCAACGGGCTATCGAGGAGCCCGGTTCGACCGAGGAGTTTCAGGAGCTCTCGCCCGAAGACGGCGACGAACCTGGATAACATCATCCGTGGTTGGAGAAGCCTTGGGTTGCCGTTGAACTCGTTGCCGAGAAGAGTGAGCTTATGAACACCAATCCAGACACCGATTTTCCCGAACTCAATGCGATCGAAGCCCGCGTCCTTGGCTGCCTGATCGAGAAGAAGGAAACCACGCCTGACGTCTATCCGCTGACGCTCAACTCCGCCCACTCCGCCGCCAACCAGAAAACCGCGCGCGATCCGGTGATGGCATTGGAACAGGTGGACGTCCATCGCGCGCTCAATTCGCTCGCCCAGAAGGGATTGGTCCGACAGGCCTTCGCATCGCGTGTCGAGCGTTATGAACATCTGGCCGCCAACCGCTTTTCGCTGACGTCGCCGCAGGTCGTCGTGCTGGGTCTGCTTTTGCTGCGCGGTCCGCAGACGGCCTATGAGCTCTGGTCCCGCAGCGAACGCATGGCTCGGTTCCAGTCGATTGAGGATCTCAAGGACAATCTCGATCTGATGATCGGGCGAAGGCCTCCGCTCATCGTGCAGCTGAACCGCGGCGCCGGCCAGCGCGAGGACCGGTTTGCGCATCTGCTGTGTGGCGAGGTCGATCAGACGGTTGCCGCCGCACCGGGCCCGTCCTCCTTTGTCGGGACCGGATTGTCCGAGCTGGAGCAGCGCGTGCAGACATTGGAAGAGATTGTCGCGGCGCTTCAGGCCGAAATTGCCGCGCTCAAGGGGCACTGAGCGCGCTAGGTCGTGTGGACACTTACCTGATCCAGAGGACGATGGCTGCGATTGTGACGACGGCTCGGTAGTTTTGTGCCGTTTTCTCGTAGCGCGTGGCTACTCTGCGGAACTGTTTGAGTTTTGAGAAGCA
>NZ_LGAP01000019.1 GCF_001270265.1 Ensifer adhaerens | reverse complement strand
GATCGTCGTCGCCAGCAGCGCCGCCGCCCTCGTTCAGTGATCGGGCTTATAGACCCACCCCCTCACACACGTCAACAGCCAATTTCAAAAAACAACCAAGATCGGACAACCATCTGAAAATAAACACAAAATACAGACGGAACTTATCAACAGGGCGAAACAATCCCAAACCAACGCCCAAATCAGCGCCAAAATCGGCAAAAACAAAGGCGCGAACCGCAGAAATACCGCCGCTCACGACCCCATCCCTTTAAGTGCGTCGACAGAAGCCGACTTTCCGCGGGCAAATTGCTCGTTTTCACGACAAGCCGGGTCCAAATCCGGGCGGGCAGCGTTTCACCGAAACGTGACGGTTGGCGCCCATGGCGCGCATTGACGTCACCGGCACTTGCCTTACCTTCGCGCCGAAACACGAATGCGGGGGAGCGTGCGAATGATCGGATGGGCAAGACGATGGGCAGCGGCGGTCGTCGCCACAATCGGCTTTGCCAGCCCGGCGGCTGCCATCGACATCGATAACTGGGCCTCCGTCGTCGCGGAAGCCAAGGGCGAGACGGTCTATTTCAACGCCTGGGGCGGTTCGACCAATATCAATGCCTATATCGCCTGGGCCGGCGAACAGATGAAGGCGCGCTACGGCGTCGACGTCGTCCATGTAAAACTCGACGACACCGCCAAGGCGGTCGCAAGTGTGCTTGCGGAAAAATCAGCCGGCAAGGATGTCGCCGGCACCGTCGATCTCATCTGGATCAATGGTGAAAACTTTGCCGCGATGAAGCGGCAGGGCCTGCTCTTCAGCCCCGGCTGGGCAACCCGGCTTCCGAACTGGGCCTATGTCGACCACGAGACGAAGCCGACGATCCTCACCGATTTCACCGTGCCGACGGAAGGGCTCGAAAGCCCCTGGGGCGGCGCCAAACTGGTCTTCTTCTATGATTCGGCCCGCACGCCGACCGCACAGCTGCCCACATCGGCAAAGGACCTGCTTGCCTGGGCAAAAGCCCATCCCGGGCGCTTCTCTTATCCCCAGCCCCCGGATTTCATCGGCTCCTCGTTTCTGAAGCAGGTGTTGATCGAGCTTGTCGATAACAGGAGCAAGTTGCTGAAGCCGGTGGATGAGACAACCTTTCAGACGGATGTGGCGCCACTCTTTGCCTATCTCGACCAGCTGACGCCCTTCTTATGGCGCAAGGGAAAGGCCTATCCGCAGAACTATCCCGATATGAAGCAGAAGCTGGCGGACGGTGAACTCGACATCATCTTCGCGTTCAATCCCGCCGAAGCCTCGGCCGCGATCGCCAATGGCGAACTGCCGGACAGCGTCCGCTCCTTCGTCTTTTCCGGTGGAACCCTCGGCAATACGCATTTCGTTGCCGTTCCCTACAATGCCAATGCAAAGGCGGGCGCGCTGCTGCTTGCGGATTTCCTCATCTCTCCCGAGGCGCAGTTGCGCAAACAGGACGCCCGGTTCTGGGGCGACCCGACGGTGCTGGCGATGTCGAAGCTTTCGGATGCAGACCGCGCCGCCTTTGCCGCCCTCGATCTCGGCGTCGCGACGCTGTCGCCCGATCAGCTCGGCCCGGCCCTCGACGAACCACATCCCGACTGGATGGTGCGGATCGAGGCCGAATGGATCCGCCGCTATGGCGCCGCCAATTAGGGCTGAGCGTCCGCGCAGCCGGACATTCCTGTGAGAGACGCCCTGCGACGGGGCATCGGCACCGGTCTGGCGGCCATGCTGTGCCTGCCGGTGCTGGCCGGCCTGGCCGGCACCCTGCTCCCGGCCTTCGGTTACCTGCCGGCACTCGGCGGCACGCAGCTGACGCTTGGGCATTTCGAGGCGCTGGCCGCCCAACCGCATATCCTGCGCTCGGCCCTGGTCAGTCTGGCGGCGGGATTGACCAGCACTTTCGTCGCCCTGGTGGTGGTTGCCACCTTGGTCGCCGGCTTTGCCGGCACGCGGCCATTTGCCTTCATCCAGCATCTGCTTTCGCCGCTGCTGGCTGTTCCGCACGCCGCATCCGCATTTGCGATCGCCTTGCTGATCGCCCCGTCCGGCTTCCTGCTTCGGCTCGTTTCCCCCGAACTCACCGGCTTCGCCCGACCGCCGGACTGGCTCATCCCGAACGATCCGCTCGGGCTGTCGATGATATCCGGCCTTATCGCCAAGGAGATGCCCTTTCTGCTGCTGGTGATGCTGGCCGCGCTGCCGCAGCTGCCCTTGGCGAATGCGCGGCGCTTGATGTCGGCACTCGGCTATAGCAGGGTATCGGGTTTTGTCGTCGCGCTGTGGCCGCTCCTTTACCGGCAGATCCGGCTGCCGGTTTTCGCGGTGTTGGTCTACTCGACCTCGGTGGTCGACGTGGCGATGATCCTCGGCCCACGCCTGCCGCCGACGTTGCCAGTGCGGGTCGCCCAATGGCTGGCCGACGACGACGTCGGCGCCCGTTTCCTTGCCTCGGCCGGCGCCGTGCTGCAGCTTGGACTCAGCCTGTTCGCGATTGTGATCTGGATCGGCGTCGAACGGCTTGGGCGCCTTTGCCACAGGCGCCTGAGCTCTTCTGGAAAGCGCCTCGCCGGCGACCGGCCTCTTCGCCTGGCCGCAGCCTCGATAACGACCTTGTCCGCGGTGTTCATCTTCGCCGGTCTCGGCCTGCTCGCCCTGTGGTCGATCGCAGGACTATGGCCTTTTCCGGATAGTCTACCGGCAAGCCTTACACTCAGAACGTGGGGACGCGCCCTTGCGGAGCTCGCCGGACCTCTGGTAACTACCGTCACCATCGCCTTGTTATCATCGCTCGTCGCACTTGCGATCGCCATCGGCCTGCTGTCGCGTAGCGCCAACAATTCCGCCGATCGCTGGCTTCCCGTCTTCCTGCCGTTGCTGGTCCCCGAAATCGCCTTCGTGTTCGGACTGCAGGTCCTGACGGTGGTGGCGGGATTTTCGCCGTCGATCGTCACCGTTGCAGCCATGCACCTGGTCTTCGTTCTGCCCTATGTGCTGCTGTCGCTGGCACCGCCGTGGCGGGCGCTCGACCGTCGCTACGAACAGATCGCATCGGGACTGGGCAAGTCGCCATTCAAGATCCTCATGACCATCCGGTTGCCGATGCTGCTTCGCGCCTGCCTGACGGCATTTGCCGTCGGCTTTGCAGTCTCCGTCAGCCTCTATCTGCCGACCGTGCTGATCGGCGCCGGACGGGTGACGACCATCACCACCGAGGCCGTGGCGCTGTCATCCGGGGGAGATCGGCGCATCATCGGCGTCTATGCGCTGCTTCAGGCGCTGCTGCCGTTTCTCGGTTTTCTCATTGCATCGCTGGTGCCGCAGTTGCTATTCCGCCACCGACGGGCAATGAGGATTTGAATGCAAACACCAGGCAAGACGACGCCTCTGACTTTGTCCGATGTGACGATCCGGCTTTCCGGCCGGGTGCTGCTTTCCGTTTCAGCGACGGTGATGCCCGGCGACGTGCTGACGATCATGGGCCCATCCGGTTCCGGCAAGTCGCCTCTGCTCGCCTATATCGGCGGTTTTCTCGACCCGGCCTTTGTCGGCAGCGGCGCAGTTCTACTCGGAAGGGACGATCTGATCGGCACACCGCCGCAGCAGCGCCACACCGGCATTCTCTTCCAGGACCCACTGCTGTTTCCGCACCTCTCCGTCGGCGGCAATATCGTCTTTGCCATCCCCGAGGCAATCAAGGGCCGTGACGTGAGGCGCCGTATGGCCGAGGACGCCCTTGCTGCGGTCGGGCTCGGCGGGTTCTTCGATCGCGATCCAGAGACGCTGTCGGGCGGGCAAAAAGCGCGCGTCGCCCTCCAGCGCGTGCTTCTATCGGAGCCGCGCCTTCTGCTGCTCGACGAGCCCTTTTCAAAGCTCGACATGGCCCTGCGTCAGCAAACGCGCGAACTGGTCTTTGCCAAGGCCCGATCCGCGGGCCTGCCGACGATCCTCGTGACCCATGACCGAGCAGATGCGAATGCGGCCGGCGGTGCGCTCATTCATATCGGAGCGGAGACACAATCGTGACGCTTCCCCTGCCCGCCTTGCCGGTTCGCGAGGTCCTGCCTGAGATCGCCGCGGCACTCGATAGGGCCCGCTCCGTCGTGCTTTCAGCACCGTCCGGCGCCGGCAAGACGACGCTCGTGCCGCTGTTTCTGCTCGACCAGCCCTGGCTGAAAGGCGGCAAGATCATCCTGCTCGAACCCCGGCGGCTCGCCGCCCGTGCTGCGGCCGGCCGCATGGCGGAGCTGCTCGGCGAGAATGTGGGAGAAACCGTCGGCTACCGCATGCGCCTCGACAACCGGATATCGGCGAAAACCCGGATCGAGGTGGTGACCGAAGGGGTCTTTGCCCGCATGATCCTCGACGATCCGGAACTGACGGGCGTCTCCGCGGTACTGTTCGATGAATTTCACGAACGCTCTCTCGATGCCGATTTCGGCCTGGCGTTGGCGCTCGACGTTCAATCTGCGCTGCGCGACGATCTAAGGATCATCGTCATGTCGGCAACACTCGACGTCGAGCGTGTTGCAGGATTGCTCGGCGATGCCACCGTCATCGAAAGCCAGGGCCGCAGTTTCCCCATCGACATCCGAAACCAGGACCGCGGCGGCGAGAGCGTCGAGGACGCCGTCGTGCGCGCCATCGTCGAGGCGCATCGCAGCGAACAGGGCTCGATCCTTGCCTTTCTGCCAGGACAGGCCGAAATCACCCGCACAGCGGCACGGCTTGCCGACCGGTTCCCAGCCGAGACCGCGGTGGTTCCGCTTTATGGAAACCTGACGCAGAAAGAGCAGGATGCGGCGATCCGGCCGGCGCCGAAGGGCACGCGCAAGATCGTTCTTGCCACCTCGATCGCCGAAACCTCGATCACCATCGATGGCGTGCGGATCGTCATCGACAGCGGGCTGCAGCGACTGCCGGTCTTCGAAGCGTCGACCGGCATCACCCGGCTTGAGACCGTGCGCGTCTCGCGTGCTTCGGCCGATCAGCGCGCCGGCCGAGCCGGGCGAACGGAGCCGGGCATCGCCATCCGCCTCTGGCATGCCGGCCAGACCGCGGCGCTTGCCGCCTTCACGCCGCCGCAGATTCTCGCAAGCGACCTCTCCGGATTGCTGCTCGACATGGCACACTGGGGCGTCAACGATCCCGCAGCGCTTGCCTTCATCGATCCACCACCGGAAACGACCCTCAAGGAAGCGCGAAAGCTGCTGGGTGAACTTGGCGCGCTCGATGACTCCGGCGCGCTGACACCGAGGGGACGCAAGATCCGCGATCTCGCCCTGCCCCCGCGCCTTGCGGCGATGGCGGTTTCGGCGGCCGAGGAGGGCCAGGGCGAGGCTGCCTGCCTGCTGGCGGTCATGCTGACGGAGCAGGGCCTCGGCGGCAACGCCATCGATCTCGAGGACCGGCTGCGCCGCTTCCGCCAGGAGCGCGGCGACCGTGCCGAGGCCTCGCGCAACCTCGCCCACCGCATGGCGGCAGAACTCAAGAGTGCCCAAAGGTCGAATGAGCCGGTCCAGCCCGGCGCCTTGCTGATGCACGCCTTCCCCGACCGTATCGCGCTTCAGCGCGGAGGCCGAGGGCGGTTCGTGATGGCAAACGGTCGTGGGGCGGAGATCGCCGAAACCGAGCGCCTTGCAGCGGCAAACATGCTTGTCATCGCCGACTTGACGGGTCGCGCCGGCGGCCAGCGCGTGCTGGCGGCGGCCGAACTTTCGCGCGCCGACGTCGAGGCGCATATGCCCGAGGCGATCGTGCGCGAGGAGCAAAGCGTCTTCGACCGGGCGAGCCGCCAGGTACGGGCGCGCCGCGTCACAAGATTGGGCGCGATCATCTTCGAGGAGGCGCCGCTTCCAAGGCCAACCGGCGAAAGTGCTGCACGCGCGCTCGCCGATGGCGTTCGCCAGCTTGGACTGGCGGTCCTGCCGTTTTCCAAGGAGGCGATGCAGCTGCGCGACCGCATCGGCTTCCTGCATCGCTCGATCGGCGAGCCCTGGCCGGATGTTTCCGACGCAGCCCTGCTCGCGACGCTTGAGGACTGGTTCGTTCCGTTTCAGCACGGCGTCACCGCTATCGCCGACATCAAGGCGGGTGCACTGTCCGAAGGATTGCTGTCACTCATCCCGCACGACCGCCAGCGAGAGCTGGCAAAACTGGCGCCGACGCATTTCGAGGCGCCGACGGGACAGCGGCATCCGATCCATTATGATGGCGACGAGCCGCTTCTTTCGATCCGGGTGCAGGAACTCTTTGGACTAAAGAAACATCCGGCTATCGGCGATGGCCGGTTGCCGCTGCTGCTCGAGCTGATCTCGCCCGGCCGGCAGCCGATCCAGACGACACGTGATCTGCCCGGTTTCTGGGCGGGGTCGTGGCGGGATGTCCGGGCTGACATGCGCGGGCGCTATCCGAAGCACCCCTGGCCGGAAAACCCGGCGGAGGCTGCGCCGACGACACGGGCCAAACCGCGTGGTACATGAGGCAACACCCCGGATGGGGCTCCTGCATAATTCCCTAAATCGGAATCGATTTAAGGAAAAAATTAAGCGGCAGGTTTAAAGCGTTACAGCGTCCTTTGCGCGTCATGTTTGACACGCGGCGCTGTAGTGGGAATGAGAGCAGGCATGACGGCAGTGGCGCTGGAACACAATGATCCGACCTCGAACAGAAGCCTGCGCCTGCAGACGCTCATTCGCCTGCGCTGGCTTGCGGTTGGCGGGCAGTCGATCGCCGTCATCATCACCACCTTGTGGCTGCAGTTTCCGCTGCCCCTGCTTTCGTGCCTGGTGCTGATTGCCAGCCTGGCGCTGGTCAATACCTATCTCACCCTTCGCTTTCCGCCGACGCATCGGTTGCGACCGCCGGCCGCCTTCGCGCTTCTCGGGCTCGACCTGGCGCAGTTGACCGGCCTGCTCTTCATCACCGGCGGGCTTGCCAACCCGTTCGCACCGCTGCTGTGCGTCCCGGTCATCATTTCCTCGGCCTCGCAACCGAAGCCGCACAGCATCGTTCTTGCCGGACTTGCGGTGATCGGCGTGACCGCGCTTGCCTTCTCGCCCTTCCCCCTGCCCTGGTATCCCGGCACGCTTTTGCTGATGCCGCGGGTGCTGACGGCCGGCATCTGGTTCGCGATCGTGTCGATGACGGCCTTTGCCGCCTTCTACACCTATCGTGTCTCGCTGGAAGCGAGCGAACTGTCGGAGGCGCTGACGGCGACCGAACTGGTGCTGCAGCGCGAAAAACACCTTTCGCAGCTCGACGGGCTGGCGGCAGCGGCCGCCCATGAGCTCGGCACGCCGCTTGCCACGATCAGCGTCGTTGCCAAGGAAATGGAACGCGAGCTCGGCGACGACCCGCGCTTCGGCGAGGACGTACACCTCTTGCGCAGCCAGAGCGAGCGATGCCGCGACATTCTCAAGCGGCTGACGACGCTGTCCTCGGAAAGCGAAGAGCACATGCGGCTTTTGCCGCTATCCTCGCTGATCGAAGAGGTGATGGCGCCGCACCGCGAGTTCGGCATTCATATCAATCTCGTCGAAAAGGGTGACAAGGCGTCGGAGCCGGTCGGCAACCGCAATGCCGGCATTCTCTACGGGCTCGGCAATCTCCTGGAAAATGCGGTCGACTACGCCAAGAAGCAAGTGACCGTAACCGTCGAACACACGGCCGAACACGTCAAAGTGACGATCGCAGATGACGGCGATGGATTTGCCCCCGACATTCTGATGCGCATCGGCGAACCCTATGTCACGCGACGGCAAAAGGACGACAGCGCCGGCGGCCTGGGGCTCGGCCTGTTCATCGCCAAGACCCTGCTCGAGCGGTCCGGCGCTCGCCTGCGTTTCGAGAACGGCGGCCCCGATCGCCCCGGCGCCAAGGTCAGCGTCGAATGGCCGCGTGCCCTGATGGATACGAAACTGGCGAAATGACGTTTGGCAGTTTATTGAACCGCATGACAGGAAACCTATAATCTCGGTGAAAACCTTCCGATTTTCGCCCAAGGATTGCGAGAATGACCGAAAAATCGACAGCTTCGCCCAGCACGCATGCCCAGGACGCCGAACTGATCGGACCGGACAGAACGCTGCTGCTCGTCGACGATGATGCGCCGTTCCTTCGGCGCCTCGCCCGCGCCATGGAAGCGCGCGGCTTCACCGTCGATATCGCCGAGTCCGTTGCCGAAGGCATCGCCAAGGCAAAAGGCAACCCGCCGAAATACGCCGTCATCGATCTGAGGTTAGGCGACGGCAGCGGCCTGGACGTGATCGAGGCGATCCGCAGCCGCCGCGACGACACCCGCATGATCATGCTCACCGGCTACGGCAACATCGCAACCGCCGTGAATGCCGTGAAGCTCGGTGCCGTCGACTATCTCGCCAAGCCGGCTGACGCCGACGACATCTTCGCCGCGCTGGTGCAGCGTCAGGGCGAGCGGGTGGAGCCGCCGGAAAACCCGATGTCGGCCGACCGGGTGCGATGGGAACATATTCAACGCGTCTACGAGATGTGCGAGCGCAACGTGTCGGAGACGGCGCGCCGGCTCAACATGCACCGCCGGACCTTGCAGCGCATCCTGGCCAAGCGCGCGCCGAAGTAATCAGCCTTCGGCCGACCCGTCGCGGGAGCCGGAAACGATATCACGAATGGAGTTGCCGAGCTCGCCGTTGCGCTCGGCGGCCCATTCCGCCAGCATCAGTCGCTGGGCGGCGGTGCGGGCAAAGAGCTGCAGCACCGACTTGCGGGTGGCCGGTGCAAGCCGATGTTCCGGTGCGTCGCGGATAATGTGTCCGTCGTAGCCATCCGACAGCAGCAAGCCACAATCCTCCGGAAAGATATCGAGCGGGACGTCGCCATGGGTGGCGAAGAACAGCCGGTCGCAGTGTTGCCGGTAGTCCGGCCATTTGCGATCGACGCGGAAATCCTCAATCGACGTCTTGATCTCCACGATCCAGATTTCACCCTTTGCCGACAGCGATATGAGATCGGCACGGCGGCCGCTGGCGAGCGTCAATTCCGGCAGCACCGAGTGGCGCAATTCCGCAAAAAGCCGCTGAACCCCGCGACGCACCATGAGCGCGCGATTCGATTGCCGACCGTCCACAAGAGGGTTGTCGCCATGGATAGAGAGAATTGTCATTCGCCTAGACTCTCGTCCGCCGCCACTTTTGTTGCAAAAAAGCCAGCGTCACGGAATTTACACTTTCCCGCCGCCTTGTTGCCACGCAATCCCTTGCATAGCCGCATCTAATCGAAAATAACCGAAGTCACTGACGGTCGGGCCGACCCAGTTTTTTCTTCGCTTCTTATTTTAAGAGACTCCTATGCGCTTCCGCAATGCCTTCCTCCTGTGCAGCCTGGCGGCGACACTCGCCATGGCCGGCTGCTCGACAACCTCGACCAAGTCCGAGACGGCAAACGGTGAGCCCGCTCCCGTTGAGCAAAAGATCGCGTCGAATCAGATTTTCTCGGGCGATTATGGCGCAGTTGAGGATCACGGCTACGCGCTGCCCGCCATTCCGATCAACAGGGTCGAAAACCGCTTCCATCGCCAGATCGTCGACTATTCGACTAGCGAACGCCCCGGCACAATCGTCGTCAATACGCCGAATCGCTTCCTCTACTACGTGCTGCCCGGCGGCAAGGCGGTTCGTTACGGCATCGGCGTCGGCAAGGCCGGCTTCGCGTGGGAAGGCGAGGCCTATATCGCCTGGAAGCAGGAATGGCCGATGTGGCACCCGCCGAAGGAAATGGCTGAGCGCAAGCCGGAAGTGGCCAAATATGTCGAGGAAGGCATGGGCCCGGGCCTGAAGAACCCGCTCGGTGCGCGCGCACTCTATCTCTTCAACGACCAGGGCAAGGACACGCTGTTCCGCCTGCATGGCACCCCGGAGTGGTCGTCGATCGGCACGGCCGCTTCGTCGGGCTGCATCCGCCTGATGAACCAGGACATCATCGATCTCTATTCGCGCGTTCGTCCGGGCAAGAACGCACGCGTGGTCGTTCAGCAGTAAGCGAAGCACACCGGTGTTGGCGAGCCGCCGACCCAGTCGGCGGCTTTTTTCATGGACTATGCAACCCCAATTTGCCGTCATGCCGACGACGCAACGGGGCACGCTCAGCGACGCACAGTTGCCGTGCGAATCCGCGCTCAAATCAGGGTCGCGAGAACCGGTCCGCGCAGCCCGGAAAAGTTCAATTTCGGCTTAAATTCAGTCGCTTATTAAGTAAGCGTTATCTAAACAAGAGAAACAGTGTGCCCAGAAATTCCGCTCGGGAGGAACTGGCATGCTGATCAAGACCAAGCTCATCGGCGCGATTGCGCTGCTTTCATCCATCGCTATCGGCATCGCCATTCACAGCCAGCATAGACTGTCGGAAAGCAGCGATACGATGAGCGCTGTCTACGCCGATCGTATCGTGCCATTGAAGAACCTCAAGGCGACCTCCGACGCTTTTGCAGTGTCGATCGTCGACGCCGCCCACAAAGCGAGCAACGGCAACGAATCGATGGAGGACGGGCTTGCCTCGGTCAATGCGGCGCGGGATGTGATCAAGACCAACTGGGATGCCTATTCGGCGACCTCGATGACCGACGAGGAGCGGCGGCTCGTCGATGATGCCGAACGCCAGATGGTGGCCGCGATGGAATCGATCTCGACGTTGATCGAAATCCTCTCCAGGAAAGACAAGGCAACCCTGAGCACCTTCGTGCGCGAGCAACTCTACGAGTCGATCGACCCGCTGACCGCGACGATCTCGCAGATCTCTGATCTGCAGGTCGAACTGTCGGGCGCAGCCTTCCAAGCCAAGCATCGCGAGTTCGAAACGGTGCAGAAGCTGAACATCGCCATCATCGTTTTCGTCATGGCGCTCGCCGCCGGCACCTTCTTCGTTGTGCTGCGCGGCGTCGTCGGACCACTCGGCCGCCAGATCGCCGCCATGCGCAGGCTGATCGCCGGGCACATCGAAGACACCGACGAACCGGTGACCGGCAAGGACGAAATCGCGGAGATGGCTCGCGCCATCCAGTCGTTCCGGGAGGCGGCCCGATCCAACCTTCGCCTGCAGGCCGAGGCCGAGGAGAGCCGCCGCAATGGCGAAGCGGAACGCACGAGGATGCAGGCGGAGGCCGAACACGCCGCGCAGCGGAGGTTGATCCAGGCGACCTCAGGCCTTGCGACGGGCTTGCAGCGGCTGGCAGACGGTGATCTTGCCGTGCGGCTGCAGGAACCCTTCTCCGCAGAATTCGAGCAATTGCGTCACGACCTCAACAAGGCTGCGGCACAGCTCAACGATGCCATGCTCGCGGTCGCCGACAGCGCCGGCAATATCGGCATGGGCACGCGAGAAATCAGCCAGAGCGCCGATGACCTGTCGAAACGCACGGAGCAGCAGGCGGCATCCCTAGAGGAAACGGCCGCCGCCCTCGACCAGATCACCGCCAATGTCAGCAACTCCTCGCGCCGGACGGAGGAAGCGCGCGACGTGGCGGGCGAAGCTAAGACCAGCGCGACCCAGTCGGCCGTCGTCGTGGCGAATGCCGTCGAGGCGATGCGGCGGATCGAAGAGTCGTCCAGCCAGATTTCGAGCATCATCGGCGTGATCGACGAAATCGCCTTCCAGACCAACCTTTTGGCGCTGAACGCCGGGGTCGAGGCAGCGCGGGCGGGCGAAGCCGGCAAGGGCTTTGCGGTCGTGGCGCAGGAAGTGCGTGAACTGGCGCAGCGCTCGGCAAAAGCCGCCAAGGAGATCAAGGAGTTGATTCGCAGCTCGACCTCCGAAGTCGAGAGCGGGGTGCGGCTGGTGCGCGACACCGGTGAGGCGCTGAAAACCATCGAGGCGCACGTCATCACGATCAATGAGCATATGGCTGCCATCGCCACCTCGGCCCGGGAACAGTCCGTGGGCTTGGCCGAGGTCAATACTGCCGTCAATCAGATGGATCAGGTGACCCAGCGCAACGCCGCCATGGTCGAGGAGGCGAATGCCGCGTCGGCGACCCTCGCCCAGGAAGGCACCAACCTTCGGGCCCTGATCGACCGGTTTCAACTGTCGGGAGAGAGCAGCGCCGCCCGTCAGACGGAAGGGCGACGGACCGTCCCGCGTCCCGTCACCACCGCTCAGCACGTGGATGTGAGATCCAGGGCCTCCTCTGCGCGACCCGTCATGCCTGCGGTGCACGGCAACACCGCATTGTCGACCGAGGGCTGGGCCGAGTTCTGACCCAGCCTCGATGAACCCAGCTGGCGGCCCGATCAGGCTGCCAGTTTGGCTTTCAGCTCGCGACGACGGCGATGCAGGACCGGCTCGGTGTAGCCGTTCGGCTGCTCGCGGCCCTTGAGCACCAGCTCGAGTGCCGCCTGGAAGGCAATGGAGCCGTCGAAATTGCCGGCCATCGCGACATACTGCGGATCGTCGGCGTTCTGACCGTCGACGACGGCGGCCATGCGCTTCATCGTCTCGACCACTTGGCGCTCGGTGACGACACCGTGGTGCAGCCAGTTGGCCATGTGCTGCGCGGAAATCCGCAGGGTGGCGCGATCCTCCATCAGGCCGATGTTGTTGATATCGGGCACCTTGGAGCAGCCGACGCCCTGGTCGACCCAGCGCACGACGTAGCCGAGAATGCCCTGGGCATTGTTGTCGAGCTCGCGCTGAATTTCTTCTGCCGTCCAGTTCGGACGGGTTGCGACCGGAACCGACAGAATATCGCTGAGCTTGGCCCGGCCCCGGCTCTTCAGGCCTGCCTGAACATCGGCGACATTGACCCGGTGATAGTGGGTGGCGTGCAGGGTCGCAGCGGTCGGCGACGGCACCCAGGCGGTGTTGGCGCCGGCCTTCGGATGCGCGATCTTCTGCTCCAGCATCGCCGCCATCAGGTCGGGCATGGCCCACATGCCCTTGCCGATCTGCGCGTGGCCGGAAAGCCCGCATTCGAGACCGATGTCGACATTCCAGTTTTCGTAAGCCGCGATCCAGGCAGCCTGTTTCATGTCGCCCTTGCGGATCATCGGGCCCGCTTCCATCGAGGTATGGATCTCGTCGCCGGTGCGATCGAGGAAGCCGGTGTTGATGAAGACGACGCGTTCGCGCGCGGCGCGGATGCACTCCTTGAGGTTGACCGTCGTGCGGCGTTCCTCGTCCATGATGCCCATCTTCATGGTGTTCTCAGGCATGCCGAGCGCCGCCTCGACGCGGGAGAAGATCTCGCAGGCGAAGGCCACCTCTTCCGGACCGTGCATCTTCGGCTTGACGACATACATCGAACCCTCGCGGGAGTTCATGCGGCGGCCGCCCTCACCAATGTCATGCAACGCGATCAGCGCGGTTGCCATCGCATCCATGATGCCTTCCGGCACCTCGTTGCCGTCGCGATCAAGGATAGCCGGATTCGTCATCAGGTGCCCGACATTGCGCACGAGCATCAGCGAGCGGCCCGGCAAGGTCAGGGTTCCGCCGCCCGGCGCCGTGTAGACACGGTCGGCGTTGAGACGGCGCGTGAAGGTGCGGCCGCCCTTGGCGACTTCTTCCTCGAGGTCGCCCTTCATCAGCCCGAGCCAGTTCCTGTAGACGACGACCTTGTCTTCAGCGTCGACGGCAGCAATGGAGTCTTCGCAATCCATGATCGTGGTGATCGCAGATTCGAGAATGACGTCGGAAATATGGGCCGGATCATCCTTGCCGATCGGCGTCGTCGCATCGAGAACGACGACGGCATGCAGATTGTTGTGCCGGAGAACGATCTGCGACGGCGCGTCAGCCGAACCCGCATAGCCGGCAAACTGCGCGGAATTGCGAAGCGTCGTCTTCGCTCCGCCTGCAAGCGTGACCGAAAGGCTGCCGGAAGCGATCGTCAGCGACGCGACATCCGTCCAGCTGCCGTTTTGCAGCGGTGCGCTCGCGTCGAGGAAGTCGCGCGCCCAGGCAATGACCTTGGCGCCGCGCTTGGCGTTATAGCCGCGTCCCTTTTCCGCACCGTCTTCGTCGGAAATGGCGTCGGTGCCGTAGAGCGCGTCGTAGAGCGAGCCCCAGCGTGCGTTGGCAGCATTGAGGGCATAGCGGGCGTTCATGACGGGAACAACGAGCTGCGGACCGGCGATCGTTGCGATCTCCGGATCGACATTGCCTGTCGAAACGGAAAACTCGGGGCCCTCGGGCAGGAGGTAACCGATCTCCTTCAGAAAGCCCTGATAGGCTTCGAGGTCGCTCGGCGCACCATTTTCGCGATACCAGGCGTCGATCCTGGCCTGCAGATCGTCGCGCTTGGCGAGCAAGGCGCGGTTCTTCGGCGCAAGGTCATGAACGATCTCCGAAAGCGCGGCAAAAAACCGCTCGGCATCGACGCCCGTGCCCGGCATCGCCTCGTCGACCAGAAAGCCATGCAGACCAGCATCGATCTTCAATCCGTACTTCTCAATGCGGTCCATCGTCTAACTCCTTAAAATAGGCCACTCGCGCGCGTGAAAGGCCGGCAGTTTCTCACCAATTCATTCCCTGTCAATTCAGCAAGGATGCGAAGAATTGTTTCCAAAATCGAAAAGATCATCCATGGGCGATGCGTGGCCTGCCGCTCGCGGACGCGATGAAGCGTGCCTCGACCAGCTTGCGGCTTCCCTCGACCTCGGGGGCGTCGATCTCTTCCCGCAGCATCGAGGCCGGCTCGTCGGCACCGTTGGTGCGAGCAGTTTCAAGCGCCATCGTTTCGGCACGACGCCGCGCCGCTGAAAACGCCTGCTCCTGATCGAGGAAACGCTCGCTCACCCCCGCCCCGTTGACAATGAAGATGCCCTCTTCCGGCGTGGTGACGAACACGGTGACGGATGCCCGCACCTGGCCGACGACCGCACCCACCGCATTCGCCACGTCGGCCTCATCAGGAATGGCAGGCTCTGTGCCGAGCATGGCGGCGATGGCGGGATAATAGACCGGAGCCGAGGCCCCCAAACCGACGAGTGGGCGATCGAGGCCGATCGAAAACCGCACGATGCCCGGCGCGCGCGTGAGCGCACGGTCGACCGCCTGCGAGACCGCCGGGTCGATGGCCCCCGCCCCGTCTTCGCCGAGACAGGCCTGCAGGATGACTTCGGACGATTGGCGCGTGACGCGGTCGACGATCATCTCGGCCATTTTCTCGGGAGATGAGGCAATCGGCTGGCCTGAGCCGTCGCGGGTGCGCGCCGCAAGTTCGATGCCAAGACGCGCAGCCTCGGCGCTCCATTGCGACTGTCGGCCGAGCACATGCATCGCATCGGAGGGCGTCAGTCCGCAGATATGCACCAGACCGCGCGCCACCAGCCGGTCCAGCGTTGCCCGCTGCGGGGTGGATGTCAGCAGGTTTTCCAGCGAGATCGGCACGGCGCCGATGCGTTCATAAAGCGCCTGCTCCTGTGGTTGCAGACCGCTTGCCAGGTGATCGGGCAGGCCGGTGCGTACGGCCAGCCGACCGTTGTGGCGACCGACATGCTGCGCCCGCAGCTGCTTTTCGAGCACGGACAACACCGCATCGCCATGCAATGCAGCCGCAAGGCTGAGCGGCATCAGCCGCCGCGGTCCAAGATCGATCTTCGCTTTCAGCCCGCGATCATTGATGCGAACCTCAGAATCGCCGCCGAGACCGTAGGTCCGCATCGCCACCGCCTCGACCATGGTGCGGAAGCCGCCGACAACAGCGCCTTCGGCGTCGAGCCGCGGACGACCGCGGTCGAGCACCGCGACATCGGTCGTCGTGCCGCCGATATCCGAGACGACGGCATTGTCGAGGCCGGTCAGGTGCCGCGCGCCGACAAGGCTGGCGGCGGGTCCGGAGAGGATCGTCTCGATCGGCCGGAGCTTCGCCTCCTCGGCCGAGATCAGGGCGCCGTCGCCGCGCACCACCATGACCGGCGCATCGATGCCGCGCGACTTCAGAAACCCTTCGCAGGAACCGATCAGCCGATCGATCATCGAGACCAGCCGGGCGTTCAGCAATGTCGTCAGCGCCCGGCGCGGACCGCCCAGCTTGGACGAAAGCTCGTGGCTGCAGGTGACCGGCAGATGCGAGACTTCGCGGATGCGGTCGCGGACGCGCTGCTCGTGGGCGGGATTGCGCACGGCGAAATAGCCAGCGATCGCGAAGGAGGACACCTGATCGGCCAGAACCGGCAGGGCCTCATCCAGCGCGGTCATGTCGAGCGGTGTCTCGCCGCCGTGAACGTTGTGACCACCGGGCAGGAAGATCACCGGATCGGAGCCGAGCGCGTCCTGCAGCCCGTCACGTTTGAGATCCTCGGGCCCGAAGCCGATCATCACCAGGCCGGCACGTCCGCCCTGACCCTCGACAAGGGCGTTGGTGGCAAGCGTGGTCGACAACGACACAAGGCTGATGGCGGAGGCCGGAACATCTGCCTTCTGCAACACCTGCTCGACGGCACCAGAGATGCCGACGGCAAGATCATGACGCGTCGTCAGCGCTTTTGCCTTGGCAACCACACCCGTTGCTTCGCTGAAGAGAACGGCGTCGGTGTAGGTTCCACCGGTATCGATGCCGAGAAGAAAATGGGACGTCAATTCAAACCAGTCCAGTGTTTCGGCCGGGGCAGCCCCGGGTTCTATGGGGATCGATCCGGTGATATGACATATTGGAAGAGAAGGCCATCGTGTCCAGGACATTCGCGGTCAGCAGAGCGACATGATGCGAACGGGGGTGCGGCATGACATTTTCCAGAGGTTCAGCAGTCGCAGGCATTCTCGCCGCAGCATTGCTCTTTGCCCAGCCGGGCGGCGCACAGGACGCCGAGGAGGAGGAATACAAGCCGCAACTGCCCGACGTCTCGATCTATAAGGCCATGCTCGACGCCAACAAGCAGACCGGGTGGATCCAGTTTCGCAACTACGACGACCGGCAGCTGATCTATTTTACCGCATTGCAGACGATGCATTGCCGGCTATCGGAAATCCGCTACTCGATCAATTCGGACGCTCTCGACAAGCGCTTCCCGCTGGCCAAGTGCAATCCGCAGATCCCCTTCAACCTGCCCGCCGACGAAACAGCCGAGTATGTCTACATCTCGCTGCCCGCGAACGAAGCCAAGACGCTGACGATCCAGGCGGTCTGGGACGACGGCGCCGGCAGCGAGATCGTCGTCTACAAGCCCTGCGACAATGTCGGGGACGCGACCTGTGCCGCAATCAAGACGATCAAGAAGCCATCGAAGCAATTGCCGCAGCCGATGCCGGCCGACTCACCGGTGCGTGGCGTACAATCGCCCATTCCCGGCAAGACCTTCAGCGAGCCGAAACCCTCATCGGCAAGCCGCCCCGCGGTTGAGTAGTCAGCCTCTGCACCGGCCATGGATGCGTCTCGTCGGTGACGTCGAAACGGAACCGGTGCATCAGGACGGCCAGCGCGATGACGGCCTCCTGCAGCGCGAAGGTCGCGCCGATGCAGATGCGCGGCCCGGCGCCGAAAGGCAGATACTGAAAGCGGTGCAGCTTCTCGCGGTTTTCCGGCAGGAAACGCTCGGGCATGAAAGCACGTGGGCGGTCCCAGTAGAGAATGTGCCGATGCAACGTCCATGGCATCACCAGCACCGCAATCCCCTTGGGTATCCTCACACGCTCGCCGGTCGGCGACGTCCATTCGTCCTCCTCGATGGCGGCGCGATTGATCGACGGTGCCGGCGGGTAGAGCCGCCTCGCCTCCCCGAAGGCGGCCCACACATGCGGCCTCAGGGTCAGCCCTTCGACCCGGTCGGCACCGCCCTTCAGCACCTCCTCGATCTCCGTCTCCATGGTCTCGCGGAAAGCTGGCGTGTTGGCGACGCAATAGAGCGTCCAGGCAAGCGCCCGGGCGGTGGTCTCATGCCCCGCGCCGATGAAGGTGAGGATATTGTCCTCGATCTCGGCGGTCGAAAGACCGTTTGCGCCCTCCGTCTGCAGCAGCAGGGTGAGGAAATCGTTGGGCGTGCCGGCGGGGTCCGTCGCCATGCGCCGGCGTCTCAGCGCCATCGTTTCCGAAACGATCGTGCGGAACCGGTTCATGACCTTCTTGCCGCCGATACGGGTCAGGCGCGGTAGCCATTCCGGTGCCAGCAGAATGTCCATCGGGTCGACGCGCCCCATGCGGTGGAGAAGTTCTTCGACACTCTGGACGAAGCCCTCCCTTTCGACCGCGACCTCGCCGGAAAACAACGTTTCCGCCAATATATCGAAGGTCAGTTCGGTCATGTCGCTGGCGATATTGGTGGTGAACGGCTTCACGCTCGCTTGCGCGTAACGCTCGACGAACTCTTCCGATCGGCGCAGCATCTGCCCGGCAAATCCTTTGGCGTGGCGGGGGGTGAACACCGGCGCAATGGCCTTGCGCGATCGTTTCCAGATCTCGCCTTCGGCAGTCAGCAGGCCATCGCGCAGGATCGGGCGCAGGATCAGTCGCCGGACCTTTGACATCTCATAGTTGCTGACGTTTTCGACGAGAATGTAGCGGATCAGGCCGGGATCGTTGACGATCAGGGTGCGCTGCGTGATGAACCTGGTCTCGATCCACGGCAGCGTGTAGGACGGTTCGCCCCAGAGTTCGAGCGGATTGCGCAGGACGGTCCTGATGATCTTCAGGTAGGACGGCACGCCGACCCGAGGAATGGGAGCCGGCGGTTCGAAGGGCTCCGGACGCATGTCCATGGTGATTGCCTTTCTCGATTACGCCAGGATTTCAGGTTTTTACGGCGCAATCAAGGAAAGTGCTTCACGTGAATCACAACAGGCTTTCGAGCTCCGCCAGCTTGTCGTTCACCAGCCAGCCGTAATAGTTTTCCTCCGGCCACTGGGTCTCGCCGCCCTGGTTCCTGGCGGCAAGGGCTGCCGCGCGGCCATCGGGATTGCCGATATTGTAGAGCGTGGCGGTGATGCCGGGATTGCCTGAAATGTCGACGCCGGCGATGGACTTGTAGACGTCGATCGAATGGCGGATCGATGCGGCCATGTAGGCGAGCGACACGTCCGGATCCATGATCGCCTCATAGACGCCGGCAGCATTGTTCTCGTCGAGCCGCTCATAGCCCGACGTCTTCGATACGATGTCGGTCAACATCAGCGCGGTCAGCGGATTGATCTGGCCGAGGCCGAAGGTCTGGCCGGCAAAGAAAGGCTGGAAGAAGACCGCACTGAAACGGTTGTCCGGGAAGGATTTGCCGCCGACGGACTTGCCGCGGAATTCGCTGTCCCAAACCCGCTCGCGGCAGTTCCAAAGCGAATAGGAGCTCTTCTTTCCCGTGCAGTCGGCAAACTGCGGACGGGCGACGAAATCAGCCACCGTCTCGCCGTCATAGCCGAACTGGAAACTGTTGCCGGCATAGGCCGCGGCCTTGACGTAGTAGGACTGCAGCCGGTCGTAGGCATCGACATTGTAGGTGTGTTCGCCGACGATGGCGCCGATCATATGGATCGGCGCGATGCCATAGGCGCGTGACGTCGACTTGATCTTGCTGATCAGCTGTCGGTCGTTGGCCAGCAGGTCCCGCACCTTCTCGAATTTGGCGTCAAAGGATGTGCGGCCGGCCTTGGTGCGGCGAACGGATGCGCCCGGGATGCCGGGTTGTTCGACACTCCGGTTGCCCGGTGGAACAACGTTGGCCGCCATCGTCTGGCCTGCGGTCAGGCAAAACGTGGCGATAGCGAGCATGCAGGCGGTAAAACGCACGATCTCTTCTTCCTATGAACGGTGGAGATTGCCACATCCGGCGGCGCGGCTCCTACGACAAGATCATGTCGGAAAGATGCCTCCGCCCACAATCGATTGCGGTTTCCGTGTTAGAAAAAATGAAGGCGCCTGTCGAGAGACAGGCGCCTTGCATCTTCACAGTTGCCGACACGCAAAGTATTGCCGCGACCCCTGGTCGTTACATCCTGTAACGCCGGCGTTACAGGATGTAACGCGACAGGTCGGTGTTGGCGGCGAGATCGCCGACATGCTTGCGGACATATTCGGCATCGATCGTCACGCCCTGGCCGGCCCGATCCGGCGCGTTGAACGAGATTTCGTCCAGCACGCGCTCCATCACCGTCTGCAGGCGCCGGGCGCCGATGTTCTCGACGCTCGAGTTGAGCTGGACTGCCACGTCGGCGAGCGCATCGATGGCGTCGTCGGTAAAATCGAGCTTCACCTCTTCCGTCTCAAGCAGCGCCTTGTACTGGCGGATGAGGCTCGCCTCGGTCTCCGTCAGGATGCGGCGGAAGTCTTCCTTCGTCAGCGCGCGCAGCTCGACGCGGATCGGCAGGCGGCCCTGCAGCTCGGGCAAAAGGTCGGAAGGCTTCGACACATGGAACGCGCCCGAAGCGATGAAGAGAATGTGGTCGGTCTTCACCGGCCCGTATTTGGTCGCCACTGTCGTACCTTCGACCAGCGGCAACAGATCCCGCTGCACGCCTTCGCGCGATACGCCGGCGCCCATGCCGCCTTCGCGCGACGCGATCTTGTCGATCTCGTCGAGGAAGACGATGCCGTCGTCCTCGACCGCCCGCATCGCCTCGCGCTGGATCTGCTCATTGTCGAGCAGCTTGTCGGACTCGTCGTTGACAAGCACCTCGTAGGAAGCCTTGACCGTCGTCTTGACCTTCTTGGTGCGTGCGCCAAGCGCCTTGCCGAACATTTCCGACAGGTTCAGGACGCCGATATTGGCGCCCGGCATGCCCGGGATTTCGAAGCCGCCCGGCGTACCTGTCTCAGCGATATCGACCTCGATCTCCTTGTCGTCCAGCTCGTTGGCGCGCAGCTTCTTGCGGAAGGAATCGCGCGTCGCCGGTGAGGCCGTGGCGCCGACCAGCGCGTCGAGCACGCGCTCTTCGGCATTCTGATGGGCATTTGCCTTGACCTCCGCCCGGCGCTTCTCGCGCACGAGACCGATGCCGACCTCGACGAGATCGCGGATGATCTGTTCGACGTCGCGGCCGACATAGCCGACTTCGGTGAACTTGGTCGCCTCGACCTTGACGAAGGGCGCACCGGCAAGTTTCGCCAGGCGGCGGGAGATTTCCGTCTTGCCGACACCGGTCGGCCCGATCATCAGGATGTTCTTCGGCATGACCTCGTCGCGCAGCTCGTCGCCGAGCTGCTGGCGCCGCCAGCGATTGCGCAACGCAATCGCGACCGCGCGCTTGGCGTCGTTCTGGCCGATGATGAAACGGTCGAGTTCCGACACGATTTCTCTGGGTGAAAAAGTACTCATGAATTCCTCTCAAACTCGGTCCGCGTCAGCTCCATCAGGAGTGTGCGGCCGGATGCATCTATCCATTCGCCAAAGGGCACGAAGCCCGCTTTCGCATAGGCCCTGACGGCCCTTCTGTTACCCGCATCGGGGTCGATCACGATCCGTGATGCGCCGGCGGCAAAAAGCATTTGCGCGAAGGCTCGCAAAGCCAGCGACGCCACGCCTTTTCCGGTCATCTCCGGCGGGCCGATGAAGATATCGACGCCGGGGACATCGGCCGGCAGCTCCTTCGCCCACGGCTCTTCATCATATTCGGACGGTGTCCAGGACTGGATGTAGCCTGCCGGCACGCCGGCGACGTGGAAGATGAAGCCATCCACCTCGCCCGTGGCGCAGCCGTCGCGGATCAGCTCGACTTCCTTGTCCGGATCACCCCACCATTGCCGCACATGCGGCTCGCTCAGCCAGGCATGCAGCATCGGCAGGTGGTTATCGGCCACCCGTTCGAAGCTGACATGACCCTGGTCAGTTGGCATCCAGCGTCTCCACCACGACATTGTGGTTGGTATAGACGCAGATGTCGCCTGCGATTTCGAGTGCCCGGCGGGCGATGTCCTCGGCTGACTTGTCGCTGTCCATCAGAGCGCGGGCCGCGGCAAAGGCGTAATTGCCGCCCGAGCCGATGGCGATCGTTCCATGTTCCGGCTCCAGCACGTCGCCGTTGCCGGTAATCGCCAGCGTGATCGACTTGTCGGCGACCAGCATCATGGCTTCCAGATTGCGGAGATACTTGTTGGTGCGCCAATCCTTGGCGAGCTCCACCGCCGCGCGCATCAGCTGATCCGGGTACTGCTCGAGCTTGGCTTCGAGCCGCTCCAGAAGCGTGAAGGCGTCGGCCGTCGCCCCCGCAAAGCCGGCGATAACGTCACCCTTGGAGAGGCGGCGCACCTTGCGGGCATTGCTCTTCATGACCGTCTGGCCAAGGCTGACCTGGCCGTCGCCGGCCATGACCACCTTGCCGTCCTTGCGCACCGTGATGATGGTAGTCGCATGCATCGTTCCGTAGGGATTGTGTTCACTCATTAAAGATACCTGTCGGCCCCAGAACCAGGGGCGTTGGGGGGCTCGAACGAGCCTGGTTACTTGAAGCCTATGTAAGTGCGGCTTACGCGATTGCAAATGCCGACCAGCCACGCCGTTCACCGTAAATCGGGCGCCTCCCCGAATCGTTCGAATCTCGGCCGCGGTTCTGGATATTTTCCGCCTCCCCTGATAAGGAGCGGCTCCAGCGCATACAGGAGAGCCTGATGGCAGAAGCCACGTCCAGCCGCACCGGCCAAGTTTCGCGAAAGACCAATGAAACTGCCGTGTCCGTATCCGTCAACATCGATGGAACCGGAACGTCGAAGATTGCGACCGGAGTCGGCTTCTTCGACCACATGCTGGACCAGCTCTCCCGACATTCGCTGATCGACATGGAGATCAAGACCGACGGCGACCTCTACGTCGACGATCACCACACCGTCGAAGACACCGGCATTGCCATCGGCCAGGCCATCGCCAAGGCGCTTGGCGACCGGCGCGGCATTACCCGCTACGCCTCGCTCGATCTTGCCATGGATGAGACGATGACCCGTGCGGCGGTGGATGTGTCCGGACGGCCGTTCCTCGTCTGGAACGTGACCTTCACGTCGCCGAAGATCGGCACGTTCGACACCGAATTGGTGCGCGAATTCTTCCAGGCGCTCGCCCAGAATGCCGGGATCACGCTGCATATCCAGAACATCTACGGCGCCAACAACCATCATATCGCCGAGACCTGCTTCAAGTCCGTCGCCCGCGTGCTTCGCACGGCAACCGAAATCGATCCGCGCCAGGCCGGCCGCGTTCCCTCGACCAAGGGCACGCTTGCCTGAGCGGTCATTATCTGGCTGATGACCATGGCCTCTTACATGATCCTGACCCCGCCGGGCGCCCGCGCCGACGATGACCGGGCACGTTTCGTCGCCGACGGCTTCTCCTGGGGCGCCTTCCTGTTTCCGGCGCTCTGGCTTTTTGCCAAGCGCATGTGGCTCTTCGGAATCGCAGTTGCTGTTCTGCAAATTCTGTTAATCTCTCTGTCGGCGATTGCCGGCGGCCTGCTGGCAGCGCTTCTGTTGCATCTGGCGCTCGGACTATTGGTTTCGCTGGAAGGCCCTATCTTCATCGCCCGCCGGCTGATCGCCCGCGACTGGACGCTGCGTTCCATCGTGCCGGCACGCGACCTCGAGACAGCCGAGGAAATCTACTTCGCAAACGTGCCCTCAGTCGACCGAAAGTCAGCGGAGCGGCCATCTGTCGACTGGCCAAGACAGGCGCCGGCAAAAGCCGGCGCGGGACTTGGGCTTTTTGAATCCTACGGAGAACGCTGATGCGCGTCGCCATTATCGACTACGGATCGGGCAATCTGCGCTCGGCAACGAAGGCCTTCGAAAGGGCGGCACGGGAAGTCGGCATCGCCGCTGAAATCGACCTGACCGACAAGCCCGAACGGGTGGCCACTGCCGACCGCATCGTGCTGCCGGGCGTCGGCGCCTATGCCGATTGTCGTCGCGGCCTTGCTGCCGTCGACGGCATGGAGCAGGCACTGACCGAGGTTGTCGAGCAGGCAGGCCGACCGTTTCTCGGCATCTGCGTCGGCATGCAACTGATGTCGTCGCGCGGCCTCGAGAAGACCACGACGCATGGATTCGGCTGGATCCCCGGCGACGTCGTCGAAATGAAGCCTGCGGATACGTCGCTGAAAATCCCGCAGATCGGCTGGAACACGCTGCGACTGGCACGCGCGCATCCGTTGTTTGACGGCATCCACACGGGTGACGACGGCCTGCACGCCTATTTCGTGCACTCCTACCATCTGGCAGCGGAAAATGCCGGCGATGTCGTCGCGGAGGCGGACTACGGCGGCGCCGTCACGGCCTTCGTCGCCAACGGCAACAAGGCCGGCTCGCAGTTCCACCCGGAAAAGAGCCAGGCACTCGGCCTTGCCCTCATCTCGAATTTCCTGCGTTGGAAGCCCTGAAGGCTTCGGCGATCTCTGATCGGATAGTTACATGATCCTTTTTCCCGCTATCGACCTGAAAGACGGGCAATGCGTGCGCCTGAAGCTCGGCGACATGGAGCAGGCGACGGTCTACAACCCGGAACCCGGCGCCCAGGCGCGTGCCTTCGAGGAGCAGGGCTTCGAGTGGCTGCATGTGGTCGACCTCAACGGTGCCTTTGCCGGCGAGACCGTCAACGGCGCTGCCGTCGATGCCATCCTCAAGTCGACCAAGAACCCGGTCCAGCTCGGTGGCGGCATTCGCACGCTTGAGCATATCGAGAACTGGCTGTCGCGCGGACTTGCCCGCGTCATCCTCGGCACTGTCGCTGTGCGCGATCCGGCGCTGGTGATCGAAGCCTGCCGTACGTTTCCGGGCAAGGTCGCCGTCGGCATCGACGCCAAGGGCGGCAAGGTCGCCGTCGAGGGCTGGGCCGAGGCGTCGGAGCTCAGGGTGATCGAGCTTGCGAAGAAATTCGAGGGCGCCGGGGTTTCGGCGATCATCTATACCGACATCGATCGCGACGGTATTCTCACGGGGATCAATTGGGATTCGACGCTGGAGCTTGCCGATGCCGTTTCGATCCCGGTGATCGCTTCGGGCGGCCTCGCCTCGATGGACGATATCCGGCGAATGATCGCCCCGGATGCGGCAAAGCTCGAAGGCGCCATCTCCGGCCGTGCGCTCTATGATGGCCGCATCGACCCGCAGGAAGCACTGGCGCTGATCCGCGCTACGAGAAAGGCATGAGCCGATGACCCTCAAAGCCCGCGTCATCCCCTGCCTCGACGTCAAGGACGGTCGGGTCGTCAAAGGGGTCAACTTCGTCGATCTGATCGATGCCGGTGATCCGGTCGAGGCCGCCCGCGCCTATGATGCGGCCGGAGCGGACGAACTCTGCTTCCTCGACATCACTGCCTCGTCCGACAACCGCGAAACCATCTTCGATGTGGTGGCCCGCACGGCGGAACAATGCTTCATGCCGCTGACCGTCGGCGGTGGCGTGCGCCAGGTGGCGGATATCCGCAAGTTGCTTTTGGCAGGCGCCGACAAGGTTTCGATCAACACGGCGGCGGTGACGAACCCGGAGTTCGTCGCCGAAGCCGCCGACAAATTCGGCAACCAGTGCATTGTCGTGGCGATCGATGCCAAGAAAGTCTCGAAGGAAGGCGAAGAGAACCGCTGGGAGATCTTCACCCATGGCGGTCGACAGACGACGGGCATCGACGCCGTCGAATTTGCCCGGCGCGTCGTCGATCTCGGCGCCGGCGAAATCCTTTTGACCTCGATGGATCGTGACGGAACGAAGAGCGGCTACGATATCGCGCTGACCCGGGCGGTTGCCGATGCCGTGCGCGCGCCCGTCATCGCCTCGGGTGGCGTCGGCACACTCGACCACATGGTCGCCGGCATCCGCGACGGCCATGCCACGGCGGTTCTGGCCGCGTCGATCTTCCACTTCGGCACCTATAGTATTGGCGAAACCAAGCGCTATATGGCCGAACATGGCATCGCCATGCGTCTCGATTGAGTTTCAGGGTTTCGTTGATGAGTGATTTTTCCCTTTCCGACCTCGAGACCATCGTCGCCGCGCGCGCCAAGGCGTCGCCGGACGAATCCTGGACGGCGAAACTGGTCGCAAACGGCCAGCAGAAAGCGGCCAAGAAACTGGGTGAGGAAGCGGTCGAAACCGTGATCGCGGCGATCCGGAACGACCGCCAGAATCTCGTCGATGAGAGCGCCGATCTGCTCTATCATCTCATGGTCGTATTGAAAATTGCAGACATTCCGTTGCAGGATGTGCTCGACGAACTTGCACGGCGGACAAGCCAATCCGGTCTGCAGGAAAAGGCTAATCGGCAGGATCCATGACCCTAGCTGCGCAAGACATCGAAGCGGCCGATCTCCCGGACAATCTCCAGAAGCGGGATTATTCGCCCTATCATCTGTTTTCTGCCGAAGAGTGGTCCCGCTTTCGCGCGGACACGCCCCTGACGCTGACGGCAGACGAAGTGCAGCGGCTGCGCTCGCTGAACGACCCGGTGGACCTCGGCGAAGTCAGACAGATCTACCTGTCGCTGTCGCGGCTTCTTTCCGCACATGTGGAATCGTCCCAGCTTCTGTTCGAGCAGCGCAAGCGCTTTCTCAGCATGTCCGGCGAGACGAAGACGCCCTTCGTTATCGGCATTGCCGGGTCGGTCGCCGTCGGCAAGTCAACCGCCGCCCGTATCCTTGCGCAGCTTTTGTCGCGCTGGCCGTCGAGCCCGAAGGTCGATCTCGTCACGACGGACGGCTTCCTCTATCCGAACGCGGTCCTGCAGCGCGAAAACATGATGGATCGCAAGGGCTTCCCGGAGAGCTACGACCTTGGCGCGCTGCTGCGGTTCCTGTCGGCGATCAAGGCCGGCCAGCCGAACGTCAAGGCGCCGAGCTATTCGCACATGACCTATGACGTGCTGCCGGATCAGTTCACGGTCATCGACCGGCCTGACATTCTGATCTTCGAAGGCATCAACGTCCTGCAATCGCGCAACCTGCCCGCCGACGGCAAGATCGTGCCGATGGTCTCGGACTTCTTCGACTTCTCGATCTATATCGATGCCGAGGAGAGCCTGATCCACAGCTGGTACGTCAGCCGCTTCATGCGCCTCAGGGAAACCGCGTTCAAGAATCCGGAATCCTACTTCCACCGCTACGCGACCATCAGCGAGGATGCGGCGCGGGCGATCGCCGAAGGGCTGTGGCACAACATCAACCTGAAGAACCTGCACCAGAACATTCTGCCGACGCGGCCGCGCGCCGACCTGATCCTGCAGAAAGGTCCCAACCACCTCACCGAGAAGGTGGCGCTGCGCAAGCTTTGAGCGCTCTTCGCAACTCGCTCATGCTGCGGGTTTAGGGCAGTTACGTCAGGCGCTTCACCGAGGGCGTCTTTCCGTCGCCGTTCAGGGGTTCACCCGGCGCAGTGTCAGATTGAGCCGCCCGCCGTTCTTCAAAAGAGTCGACGTATTCGGATAGATCCGGTCGACGCCGTGGAAGGCCAGGCGCCCCTCGCCGCCGAGCACGACGATATCGCCGCTTTCGAGCCTGAAGGATACGGTCTGGCTGCCGCGCTCTCTGCCGCCCACACGAAACAAACAGCTGTCCCCAAGAGAAATAGAAACAACCGCCGTTTCGAGATCGCGCTCGTCCCTGTCCTGGTGCAGGCCCATGCGCGCCTCTTCGGAATAGAAGTTCACCAGGCAGGCTTCTGGCTGCTTGTCGCTGGCCGACACCGCATTCCAGATATCAAGGAGAACCTCCGGCATCGGCGGCCACGGCCTGCCCGTTGCGGGATGCTGCGGCTGATAGCGATAGCCTTTCTCGCGGTCGGTCACCCAGCCGAGCGGTCCGCAATTGGTCATGCGCACCGACATCGGCTTGCCGGTCTTGGGCATTTCCGGCACGAACAGCGGCGCTTCGGCAACCACGCCGCGGATCGCTTCCACGATCTGCTCCTGACGGGCCCGGTCCAGAAAGCCGGGGATGTGTTTTATCCCTTTCGGGAGAACCTGCATGAGGTTGCCCTCACTCCTCAAACCCGAGCAGCTTTGCCGGGACGCCGTAGCGCTCAGACCATCCGGCATAGGCGACGTCTGTCGGGCCAACGACATGATCGACGAGATTCCATCGACCGCCCTGGAAGCTGACGAGCGCGAACACCGTCAACCCATCCATCATGTCGGCTTCATCGCGAAAGCCCGTTTGCGCCAGATCGATGGCGCCACCACCGGGACGCTGCGGTTCGACCTGTACGAAGGCCCAATTCGGCGTGGCCCGCATGGTGGAGACGACGAATTCGACCGAACCGCGCATCTCTGCCTCGACGGCAGGCCGCAAGGCATCGAGGATCGCCGCACGCTCCGAACTGCCCTTAGCCGGCTCACGCAGCGTTTGCGCGGTGCCGGCGGAAGCAAGTCCAAGACTTGCCACCACCAGAACGACGCTCGAAAATGCACGCATCGACAAGACTGTCACGCGGCATCCAGATCCGGGATGCGCAGAACCTGGCCGGGATAGATCTTGTCGGGATGGGTCAGCATCGGCTTGTTGGCCTCGAAGATGACCGTGTGCTTGGCGCCCTTGCCCTTGCCGTACTGCGCCTCGGCGATCTTCCAGAGGTTGTCGCCCTTCTTGACGGTATAGAAGACGGGGGCCTTGGCGGGCGCGGGTGCTGCACCGGCATCCGCCACCTTCAGCTCCGACGCTTCGACAGCGGAAACGCCAAGCGTGTTGCCGACGGCGACGACGGCCTTTTCGAACGCCGTCTGATCCTTGACGACACCCTTCAGCACCACCTTGTCATTGACGACTTCGACCTGGACGTCCTTGGTGCCGAGATCGTGCGAAGCGAGTTCCTTCTGGACGCTTTCGGTATCAGGCGCATCGTCGTCGCCGCCAATGCCCAACTTCTTGCCGGCGTTCTTGATAAAACTGAAAAGGCCCATGGATCCCTCCTTCTGCAAAAGTCGCTTTGGCATAAGAGAGGGCGCATGGCGGCAAAAGACAAGAGAAGGACGAAAAGATTTCGCAACCGCAGATCAGTCGCCGGTCGGGCGTCCGCGCAACTTCTTGGTCTCGCCGCGACCGGTTTTTTCCTTCAGCCGACGCTCGACCGAACCGCGTGTCGGCTTGGTCTTCTTGCGCGGCGGTGGCGGCGGTTCGGCAGCCTTGAGGATCAGTTCCTTGAGCCTTTCGCGTGCATCCTCGCGGTTGCGCTCCTGGCTGCGAAAGCGGCTCGCCTCGATCATCAGCACGCCGTCTTTCGATGCCCGCCGTCCGGCAAGCTTCAGGGTATTGGCCTTGATGCGATCAGTCAGTGCGGGCGACGCCTGGACGTTGAAGAACAGTTGAACTGCCGTCGACACCTTGTTGACGTTCTGTCCGCCCGGGCCGCCGGCCAGCACGAATTGCTCGCTGAGTTCCCACCCGGCGATAACGATCTGCTCGTTGATGTATAAAGGGTCGCTGGCCATGATCGCTCCTTGAGCGTTCTATCGCACAGCGCGAACCGCTTGAAAACAATCAACGACAAAAAGCAAAACCCGGCCATCAAGACCGGGTTTCACGTGAATCATAGCCAGCGATGTTTACTCGGCGGCGATCTTCGTGCCGGGAGCTGCATCACGAACGCTGCCATCGACATGCTCTTCGAATTTGGCGAAGTTGGCGATGAACATGTCGACGAGGCGGCGTGCCTGGGCGTCATAGGCATTGCCGTCCGCCCAGGTCGAGCGCGGATCGAGAATACCGTCATCGACGCCGGGTACCGAGACGGGCACTGCGAAGCCGAAGTTGGCGTCGGTGCGCAGTTCGGCTGCATTCAGCGATCCGTCAAGTGCGGCGGCGAGCAGAGCGCGGGTCCCCTTGATCGGCATGCGGCTGCCGGCGCCATAGGCACCGCCGGTCCAGCCGGTATTGACCAGCCAGCAGGTGACGCCGTTCTTGGCGATCAGGTCCTTCAACAGGTTGCCGTATTCCGACGGATGGCGCGGCATGAACGGTGCGCCGAAGCAGGTCGAGAAGGTTGCTTCCGGCTCGGTGACACCCTTCTCGGTGCCGGCAACCTTGGCGGTGTAGCCGGACAGGAAGTGGTACATCGCCTGTTCCGGCGTCAGCTTGGCGATCGGCGGCATCACACCGAAGGCATCGGCGGTCAGCATGATGATCGTGCGCGGCTGCGGCGCGGTACCGGTTTCGCTGGCATTCGGAATGAAATCCAGCGGGTAGGCGCAGCGGGTGTTCTCGGTCAGCGAGCCGTCGTCGAAATCGGGAACCCGGCGTTCGTCGAGAACGACATTCTCCATGACCGTGCCGAAGCGGCGGGTCGTCGCGAAGATTTCCGGCTCGGCGGCTTCCGAAAGACGGATGGCCTTGGCATAGCAGCCGCCTTCGAAGTTGAAGACGCCCTGATCTCCCCAGCCGTGCTCATCATCGCCGATCAGCGTGCGGGTCGGGTCGGCCGAGAGCGTCGTCTTGCCGGTGCCCGACAGGCCGAAGAAGATGGCGGTATCGCCTTCCGGGCCGACATTGGCCGAGCAGTGCATCGGCATGACGCCCTTCTTCGGCAGCAGGTAGTTCAGAACGGTGAACACCGACTTCTTCATTTCGCCGGCATAGGACGTGCCGCCGATGAGGATGAGGCCGTTGGCGAGATCGCAGGCAATAACCGTTTCCGTACGGCAGCCGTGGCGCTCGGGATCGGCCTTGAAGCTCGGCAGGTCGATGATCGTCAGCTTCGGCAGGAAGGAAGCCAGCGCCCCACGCTCCGGACGGATCAACAGGTTGCGAATGAACAGCGAGTGCCAGGCAAATTCGGTGACGACACGGGTCGGCAGAGCATTGTCCTTGTCGGCGCCGCCGACGAGGTCCTGGACATAGAGCGACATGCCCTTGGCATGATCAAGCATATCCTGGCGCAGCACGGCGAAATGCTCCGGCGACAGCGGCTTGTTGTTGTCCCACCAGATCTGATCGTCGGTGGACGCATCGCGGACGACAAACTTGTCCTTCGGAGAGCGGCCGGTGTGCTGGCCGGTGCGCGCAACGATCGCACCATGCGCCGTCAGCTGAGCCTCGCCACGGCGGATGGCTTCCTCATAAAGTTCTGCGGCTTCAAAGTTGTACCGAACCACTTCCAGGTCGGTAAAGCCGAGTTTTTCCAAGCCGTTCGCTGCATTGCGAGTGCCGAGTTGCTCCATGGTCAAGCTTCCTTCGTGTTTGGCCATTGGCGTTGAATTTGGCCGGAACATACTTGCATGCTCGCTCAAAAACAAGGCGACGTCAAAAAAAGAATAATGATTTCAGTATATTAATCGATTTAAAGAAAATTATCGTTTTTTTAATCGGTTGAATCCGAGTTCCCTGCGCCATATCTGCCTCTGAGCGACGGAGTGTACGCTCGAGCGCTTTTTGGGCTTCGCCACAATTTGTTCCACCTTTATACTCAAGTAACGCACCCGTGACTCGCGGTTGCCGCGGATTCGCAGACGAAACCGGCGATCGGCCTCAAATGACGGAGTTGAACACGATGCAGACCATCGCGCTTGTCGATGATGACCGGAATATCCTGACGTCCGTATCCATCGCCCTTGAAGCTGAAGGCTATAAGGTCGAGACCTATACGGACGGCGCCTCCGCGCTCGAAGGCCTGTTGGCCCGGCCGCCGCAGCTTGCGATCTTCGACATCAAGATGCCGCGCATGGACGGCATGGAGCTGTTGCGGCGCCTGCGTCAGAAGTCGGATCTGCCGGTGATCTTCCTGACGTCGAAGGACGAGGAGATCGACGAGCTCTTCGGGCTGAAGATGGGGGCCGACGATTTCATCACCAAGCCGTTCTCCCAGCGCCTGCTGGTCGAGCGCGTCAAGGCGATCCTGCGCCGGGCGGCCAACCGCGAGGCGGCGGCAGCCGGCGGCACCGCCGGAACACCCAAGACCTCCGACACGCCCTCGCGCTCGCTGGAGCGCGGGCAGCTGATCATGGACCAGGAGCGCCACACCTGCACCTGGAAGAACGAGCCGGTAACCCTGACGGTCACCGAGTTTCTCATTCTTCACTCCCTCGCCCAGCGCCCTGGCGTGGTGAAGAGCCGCGATGCCCTGATGGACGCGGCCTATGACGAGCAGGTCTACGTCGACGATCGCACCATCGACAGCCACATCAAGCGGCTGCGCAAGAAGTTCAAGATGGTCGACAACGACTTCGACATGATCGAGACGCTCTACGGCGTCGGCTACCGCTTTCGCGAGATGGCCTGAGGCGATCGGGGCCTCTACTGCATAATTCCTTAAATCGGATTCGATTTAAGGAGAAAATCATGCAGCAGTTTCAAAGTGCTACAGCGTCCTTTGCGCGTCATATTTGACGCGCGGCGCTGTAGGACTTGCCATCGCGTCGTTTGTGGAGCATTCAGAACCGATGCGATGGCGGGCAGGCTTCGACCCGCCTCTTGGCTTGGCCGGTGGCACCCGATCCACGCGACCGAAGACCAGAAAAATGAACATCGGCGGACCTGCGAAACCCGGCATACGGGTAACGCGTGTTCGCAAACAGAAGATACGGCGGGGGTGATCCGCTGCAGGAGCGGAAAGACTTGGTGGAAGTCTTGCAAGGCGATGTCGATGAACTTGACGGACGGGCATCGGCCCGCAACGGCCAGCGGCGCTGGGCCTATTCCTTCACGCTGATTCGCCGCCTGTTCGGCAACGCCGTCTTTTCGAGCCTGACGCGACGAATCGTCTTCTTCAACCTCGTCGCGCTCGTGGTCCTGGTCGGCGGGATCATGTATCTCAACCAGTTCCGCGAAGGCCTGATCGACGCGCGTGTCGAAAGCCTGCTGACCCAGGGCGAAATCATCGCCGGCGCCATTTCGGCTTCTGCCTCCGTCGACACCAATTCGATCACCATCGATCCTGAAAAATTGCTGGAGCTGCAGGCCGGCCAGAGCATCACGCCGCTGCCGAGCGACGAAGACCTTGATTTTCCGATCATCCAGGAACGGGTTGCCCCGGTCCTCAGGCGGCTGATCTCGCCGACCCGCACCCGCGCCCGCCTGTTCGACGCCGATGCGGATCTGCTGCTCGATTCACGCCACCTCTACAGCGGCGGCCAGGTGCTGCGCTTCGACCTGCCGCCCGTCGATCCCGAAGCCTCCGGTATCGAGGAAAAGTTCGGCAGCTGGATCAACCGCTTGCTGCAGTCGGGCGACCTGCCGCTCTACAAGGAACCGCCGGGCGGCAACGGCTCGATCTATCCGGAAGTAATGAACGCGCTGACCGGGGTGCGCGGTGCGGTGCGCCGCGTGACCGAGAAAGGCGAGCTCATCGTCTCGGTCGCCGTGCCGGTTCAGCGGTCCCGCGCCGTTCTCGGCGTATTGCTCTTGTCCACCCAGGCCGGCGACATCGACAAGATCGTGCATGCCGAGCGCCTCGCCATTATCCGCGTGTTCGGGGTGGCCGCGCTCGTCAACGTCATTCTGTCACTGCTCCTGTCGTCGACGATCGCCAACCCACTGCGGCGCCTCTCGGCCGCCGCCATCCGGGTGCGCCGTGGCGGCGCCAAGGAGCGAGAAGAAATCCCGGACTTCTCGTCGCGTCAGGACGAAATCGGCAATCTGTCGGTCGCGCTGCGCGAGATGACGACCGCACTCTACGACCGGATCGCGGCGATCGAGAATTTTGCCGCCGACGTCAGCCATGAGCTGAAGAATCCGCTGACCTCGCTGCGCAGCGCGGTCGAAACCCTGCCGCTTGCCCGCACCGACGAATCGAAAAAGCGGCTGATGGACGTCATCCAGCACGACGTCCGCCGTCTCGACCGCCTGATCAGCGACATCTCCGACGCCTCGCGCCTCGACGCGGAACTGGCGCGCAGCGATGCCAAGGTGGTCGACCTCGAAAGGCTGCTCGGCGATCTCGTCGATATCTCGCGCCAGATCCGCAGCAAGAAGAAGCCGGTGCTGCTCGATTTCGTCATCGACCGCAAGGACAGCCCCAAGGCGCGTTTCGCCATCAACGGTTACGAACTGCGCATCGGTCAGATCATCACCAACCTGATCGAAAACGCCCGCTCCTTCGTGCCCGAACAGGGCGGCCGCATCGTCGTGCGCCTCACCCGCTCCCGGTCGCGCTGCCTCGTCTATGTCGAGGACAACGGTCCCGGCATCCAGGCGGAAGACATCGACCGGATCTTCGAGCGCTTCTACACGGACAGGCCGGAAGGCGAAGACTTCGGCCAGAACTCCGGCCTCGGCCTGTCGATCTCCCGGCAGATTGCCGAAGCGCATGGCGGTACGCTGAAGGCCGAGAACATCATGGGGCCGGATCGGCAGATCGTCGGCGCCCGCTTCGTCCTGTCCCTGCCCGCCGAGCCGCACGCGTGACGCCGCCCACGCACAACATTCACGGCACGGCAATGGTCCTCGGGACGACCGGCTTCCTGGTAATCGGGCCTTCCGGCATCGGCAAATCGAGGCTCGCGCTCGCCTGCATTTCGGCGGCACGCCAGATGGGGCACTTTGCGGCACTGATCGCCGACGATCGCGTCGACCTTTCCATGGAGCAAGGCCGGATCATCGCCCGTTGCCCCGCATCGATCGAGGGCCTGATCGAGATCCGCGGCGCCGGCATTGCCAAGCTCGAGACCGTACCGGCGGCGGTTATGGATTGGGCAGTCCTGCCCGTCGGCGCGCCATACGACCCGCGCATGCCGCCGGAAAACGAGGAACTTCCCCTACCCTTCGGTGGTGGCCTGCCAATTGTTCGCGTTCCCATTGAAAACGGTGTGCATATGCTTGCTGCTCTGCGTGCACTGCTACCCGAAAAATTAGGATTTTAGCTATAGTTGCAGGCAACGGGGCTGGTTTTTCGGCATTTTTGGCTTGCACTTCGCCTTTTCCTTGCCAAGATGGCCGCCCCAACAGGTGGACGAAATTGCTGCATTGCGATATCTGACCATCAGTGAATTGCGCGTGCAGTCGGAGAAAAGATACCCATGATCGGACTTGTGCTTGTCACCCATGGCAAGCTGGCTGAGGAATTTCGACATGCGCTCGAGCATGTTGTCGGTCCGCAAAAAGCTATCGAGACCGTTTGCATCGGCCCCGAGGACGACATGGATCAGCGTCGGCAGGATATCCTCGACGCCGTGACCAATGTCGACGAGGGCCACGGCGTCATTATTCTCACCGACATGTTCGGCGGCACGCCCTCCAATCTCGCGATCTCGGTCATGCGCAGCGGCACCGTCGAAGTCATCGCCGGCGTCAACCTGCCGATGTTGATCAAGCTCGCCGGCGTGCGTGGCGAAAGCGATATGGACAAGGCTCTGCTCGAGGCTTCCGAGGCGGGACGCAAATACATCAACGTCGCCAGCCGCGTCCTGAGTGGAAAATAATGGACCATCGCCCCGACATGTCCCTGACGCGCGAACTTCTCATCGTCAACAAACGCGGGCTCCATGCCCGTGCTTCGGCGAAGTTCGTCCAAACGGTCGAGGCCTATGACGCCGAAATCACGGTGTCGAAGGACGGCAGCACTGTCGGGGGAACCTCGATCATGGGCCTGATGATGCTGGCCGCCAGCACCGGCTCCAGCGTTTGCGTCACCGCCAGCGGTGCGCAGGCCGAAGAAGCGCTGAATGCGCTCGACGCACTGGTGCGCGACAAGTTCGGCGAAGAAATGTAACCGACAATATAAAGATATAAAGACTTCTTTATATCGAGGTTGCTCTGCCCCAGAAATCCTGATAGATCGATCGCACTCTCACCGCGATGGTATGCGCGGGAGGCATTGTCGTGCCGCCAGATGGCCAGAGGCCAGAGCGGCTTGAAGAGATTAGCCTGGAGAATTTCATGACCACCACTCTGGATTACATCGTCGCCGACATCGGTCTTGCCGATTTCGGACGCAAGGAAATTACGATCGCCGAAACGGAAATGCCGGGTCTGATGGCCTGCCGCGAAGAGTTTGGCGCATCCAAGCCGCTGAAGGGCGCCCGGATCACCGGTTCGCTGCACATGACCATCCAGACCGCCGTGCTGATCGAGACGCTGGCAGTTCTGGGCGCCGACATCCGTTGGGCCTCGTGCAACATCTTCTCGACCCAGGACCATGCAGCTGCGGCCATCGCTGCCAGCGGCATCCCGGTCTTCGCCGTCAAGGGCGAAACGCTTGAAGAATACTGGACCTACACCGACAAGATCTTCCAGTGGGCCGACGGCGGCGTCTCGAACATGATCCTGGACGATGGTGGCGACGCGACCATGTACATCCTGCTCGGCGCCCGTGCCGAAGCTGGCGAAGACGTTCTCTCCAATCCGGGTTCGGAAGAAGAAGAGATCCTGTTCGCGCAGATCAAGAAGCGCCTCCAGGCTTCGCCGGGCTGGTTCACCAAGCAGCGCGACGCGATAAAGGGCGTGACCGAAGAGACCACGACAGGCGTCAACCGCCTGTACCAGCTCCAGGCCAAGGGTCTGCTGCCCTTCCCGGCAATCAACGTCAATGATTCCGTCACCAAGTCGAAGTTCGACAACAAGTACGGCTGCAAGGAATCGCTGGTTGACGGCATCCGCCGCGGCACCGACGTGATGATGGCCGGCAAGGTTGCCGTCGTCTGCGGTTACGGCGACGTCGGCAAGGGTTCGGCCGCCTCGCTCAGCGGCGCTGGCGCCCGCGTCAAGGTCACGGAAGTCGACCCGATCTGCGCCCTGCAGGCCGCCATGGACGGTTTCGAAGTCGTCCAGCTCGAAGACGTTGTTTCGTCTGCCGACATCTTCATCACCACGACCGGCAACAAGGACGTCATCCGCATGGACCACATGCGCGAGATGAAGGACATGGCGATCGTCGGCAATATCGGCCACTTCGACAACGAAATTCAGGTTTCCGCGCTGCGTAACCTGAAGTGGACGAACATCAAGCCGCAGGTCGACATGATCGAGTTCCCGAAGGGCAACCGCATGATCCTGCTGTCGGAAGGCCGTCTGCTCAACCTCGGCAACGCCACCGGTCACCCGTCCTTCGTGATGTCCGCTTCGTTCTCCAACCAGGTGCTGGCCCAGATCGAGCTCTTCACCAAGGGTGAGAACTACAAGAACGAAGTCTACGTTCTGCCGAAGGCGCTCGACGAGAAGGTCGCTCGCCTGCACCTGAACAAGCTCGGCGCCAAGCTCTCCGAACTGTCGCAGGAACAGGCGGACTATATCGGCGTCGGCCAGCAGGGTCCGTTCAAGGCGGAACACTACCGGTACTAATCGTTACCCGGGCAATCCACAACATGTTGTGGCCGCGTTCTTGACAAGAGAGCGCGGCCTCTTTTTTGGGCGGCTCCCTTCCCGGCGATTCGTCAACGAAGTATGCTCTAACCCATTGATTCGTGATGCCGGTGCGGACCTTCGGGCATTGCGAGTGGGATGTCTTGTCGGCAAGCGGCAAACAGACGGAGACAGACCGGGGATGCAATCAGAACTGACGCGAACCCTTCAGGGGATCGCCGGAACTGCGCATGGCACTACAGGGCCGGCAGCACCCTTCGGGCAGATGGGGACGGCAGCGCCATGACGACAGCACAAGAAACCTCATCGGGCGCTCGCCGCAGGGGCCCGGTACTCCTGCGCCGCCTGATGGCCTGCACGGCGCTTTTCGCCGCAACGGATGCGGTCGCCCAGGTCTCGGCGCAGAAGGCGAACATCTTCGGCTCGTCGGAAGTCATCACCTTCTCCGTCCTCATCGGCGTCGTTTCCGCAGCGATGATCTCGGCAATCTGGCTGATCCGCCAGCGCGGCAATATCGAGGCCGAAAACCGCGAGCTGCGGACCGACCTGTCCGACGCCAATCAACGCCTCTCGCGCTTCCAGGCGCTCATTGCCGACAAGAACCGCCGCATCGTCATCTGGGACGGGTTGGCCGAGCGGGCCGAACTGCTCGGCCAGTTGCCGGTCGAAACCGGGGCGCCGGCGGACGATCGCGAATTCCTGGCGTTCGGACGCTGGATCAAGGGAAATTCCGCCAGCGAACTCGAAAAGGCGATCGACGCCCTGCGCACCCAAGCGCGCAGCTTCGATCTAGTGCTCGAAACGCAACGCAACGAGGTTCTTGAGGCCCAGGGCCGCGTCTCCGGCGGGCGCGCCTTCGTGCGCTTCATCGCGCTCAACAACATGCGGGCTGAACTCGCCGAGCTGAAACTCGAGCGCGATCGACTCAACAACTCGCTGATGTCCTTCCGCACCCTGCTCGACGCGATCGACCTGCCGGTCTGGCAACGCGGCACCGACGGCGTGCTGACATGGGTCAATGAGGCCTATGCCGATGCGGTGGAAGCACCCAACGTCGCTGCGGCCATCGCCGAGGGGCGTGAATTGTTGGCGACGGTTGCGCGCGAAAAGATCCGCGCCGTCTCGACCTTCGACACGCCGTTCCGCGACAAGCTTTCGACCGTCGTCAGGGGCAACCGCACATTCCTCGATGTCGTCGACGCCCGCACGCCAGCCGGAACGACCGGCATTGCCATCGACGTCTCCGGCGTCGAGGCGGTGCGGGAAGAGCTTAACCGCACGCTCAAGAGCCACGCGGAAACGCTTGATCATCTCGCAACGCCGGTCGCCATCTTCGACGGCAATCAGCGCCTGCAATTCTACAACCAGGCTTTCCAGCGCCTCTGGAACCTGGACATGGGCTTCCTCGAGCGCAAGCCTGACAATGGCGAAGTGCTCGACCGCCTGCGCTCCGGCGGACAGCTGCCCGAACAGCTCAACTGGAAACAGTGGAAGGCGAATGCGCTCTCCGTCTACCAGGCGCTCGATACGCAATCCGACCTCTGGCACCTGCCGAACGGCCAGACCTTGCGGGTGTTCGCAACGGCCCGGCCGCAGGGCGGCGTCACCTGGGTGTTCGAGAACCTGACCGAGAAAGTCGATCTCGAAACCCGCTACAACACGCTGGTTCAGGTCCAGGGCGAGACCATCGACCATCTGGCCGAAGGCGTTGCGGTGTTCGGTCCTGATGGTCGCATCCGGCTTTCCAATCCGGCCTTCCGCGCGATCTGGGGCATCAACGAGACCGAGGCGAAGCCGGGCACCCATATCCGCGCGATCGAACAGGCGTGCCTCATGTCCTACGACCAGCCGGACGGCTGGAAACGGTTCGCCCATATCATCACCAGTTTCGACGACGAGCGGCCCTCGAGCCGTGGCATTCTCGAACTCAGAACCGGCCTGATCCTCGACTTCGCCGTCATTCCGCTGCCGAACGCCCAGACGATGCTGACCTTCGTCAACATCACCGACAGCGTGCGGGTCGAACGGGCCCTGACCGAGAAGAACGATGCACTGCGCAAGGCGGATGCGCTGAAGAACGATTTCGTCCACCACGTATCCTATGAGCTGCGCTCGCCGCTCACCAACATCATCGGCTTTGCCGATCTTCTGAAGACGCCTGCCTTCGGCGACCTCAATGACCGCCAGGCGGAATATGTCGACCACATCGCCACGTCCTCGTCGCTGCTTCTGACCATCGTCAACGACATTCTTGACCTTGCGACCGTCGATGCCGGCATCGTCGAGCTCGATATGTCGGAGATCAATCTTACCGATTTCCTCGACGACATCGCCCATCAGATGGCCGACCGGCTGGTTGAAGGCGGTGTCACGCTGCGCGTCGCGGCACCGGACAACCTCGGACGCATGGTCGCCGACCAGCAGCGGCTGAAGCAGATCTTCATCAAGCTTCTGACCAACGCCGCCAACTTTGCTCCTGACGGTAGCGTCATCGAGCTTACCTGCCGTCGCGACGGTGGAGACTTCGTCTTCTCCGTTTCGGACAGTGGACCGGGCATTCCCCAGGATGTGCTCGATACGGTGTTCAACCGCTTCGAAAGCCACGGCCAACGCGGCGGCGCCGGCCTTGGCCTTTCGATCGTCGAAAGCTTCGTCAGCCTCCACCACGGCACCGTATCGATCCGCAGCCGCGAGGGCGAAGGCACAGAAGTCAGCTGCCGCATTCCTTCGGCAGAGGTCCAGAAGATCGTCGCGGCGGAATAATGCAGCCGATCGAACGCTTCCTGAAGGACGAGGCAGCCACGATCCAGCTCGGCGAAGACCTAGCTCTGGCGCTGAAGGTGGGCGATTGCCTGGCCCTGTCCGGCGATCTCGGCGCAGGAAAGTCGACACTCGCACGCGCCTTCCTGCGCGCCGTTGCCGATGATGACGGCCTGGAAGTCCCGAGCCCGACGTTTACGCTTGTGCAGAGCTACGACCTGCGCATTCCCGTGGCGCATTTCGATCTCTATCGCCTCGCCGACGCCAGCGAACTCGACGAGCTCGGCTTCGACGAAGCGTTGTCTCTCGGCGTCTGCCTGGTCGAATGGCCGGAGAGAGCCGACGAGGCGTTGCCCGCAGGCAGGATCGTGCTGTCGATCACCCATGAGGCGACTGGGCGGACCGTCAGCATCGCCGGCCCCGAAGATGCCCTGCAGCGCATTGCCCGCTCGCTGGCGATCCGTGACTTCCTCGCACACAACGGCTTTGCAGACGCGCGGCGACGTCACCTGAGCGGCGATGCCTCGGTGCGGGCATACGAGCGCGTCGACGGCCGAGACGGTCTTCCAACCAAGATCCTGATGGATGCGGCGCGGCATAAGCCCGGTCCGATCCTCCAGGACGGCAAGTACTACCAGCAACTCGCGCATCTCGCCGAGGATGTCGTCCCCTTCGTTGCCATCGACGAGCTCCTGAGAGAACGGGGCTTCGCAGCGCCAACGATCTATGCACGCGATCTCGACCAGGGAATTTTGCTGATCGAAGACCTCGGTTCCGAGGGCGTCCTTGACGATACCGGAAGGCCGATCGAGGCACGCTACGTCGAAGGCGCGCGGTTGCTCGCCAGGCTTCATGCCACACCGGCAAGGCGCGATATCGCTCTTTCTGGCGGCGTCGAGCACCATATCCCTGATTTCGACCGGACGGCGATGAAGATCGAGACACGGCTGCTCACCGACTGGTACCTGCCATGGAAACGCGGCGAGCCGGCGACGGAACAGGAGAAGCAGGAATACGCCGCGATCTGGGACGATCTCATCGACCTCATCGAGACGTCGGAGAAGAACCTGCTGCTGCGCGACTTTCATTCGCCGAACATCATCTGGCGTCCCAAACACAGAGGTATCCAACGGGTCGGCCTGATCGACTTCCAGGATGCGATGATCGGCCCGACGGCCTATGACGTGGCGTCGCTGGTCCAGGACGCCCGGGTGACGATCGAGCCGGTGCTGGCAAGCCGAATGATGGACGTTTATCTCGCAGATCGCCGCGCCGCCGGACCGTTCGACGAAGCCCTATTCCTTCGCGACTGGCATCTGATGTCGGCGCAGCGCAACTGCAAGCTTGTCGGCATCTGGGTGCGGCTGATGCAGCGGGACGGCAAACCCGGCTACATGAAGCACATGCCGCGCACTTTCGCCTATCTCGAAGTCGCCCTCCTGCACGAAGCGCTGAAACCCTTGCGCGACTGGTGTATGAAGACGGGAATCATCGTTCCCGAATCAGCGAACTGACAGAGAAGCAATGTCGATCAGCAACGCGATGGTGCTCGCGGCGGGCCTCGGTACCCGCCTACGCCCGATCACCAACACTATCCCGAAGCCATTGGTGAAGATCGCCGGCAAGCCGATGATCGATTATGTTCTCGACCTGCTGGTGAATGCCGGCGTCACCAGGGCAGCCGTCAACGTCCACCACTTCGCCGACCAGATGGAGGCGCATCTGGCGCAGCGCGCAGCGCCCGAGATCGTGATTTCCGACGAACGCAACACGCTGATGAATTCGGGCGGCGGCCTGGTCAAGGGCTTGAAGCTGCTTCCGGATGGGCCCGCTCTGGTGATGAACGCCGACCTCTTCTGGGTCGGCGAGGATGCGGGTGAACCCAGCAATCTCCAGCGGCTCGCCGGCTTCTTCGACCCGGAGCGTATGGACATGGCGCTGCTTTGCGTGCGCGACGAGGATACGACCGGACACAACGGTAAGAAGGACTTTTCGCTCGGCACCGATGGCCGTCTGGTCCGCTATGCCGAAGGCATGGACAATCCCGTGGTCTATGCCGGCGCGATCGCGCTCGACAAGAAACTGTTTGCCGATGCTCCGGACGATGCGTTCAACCTCAACATCTTTTTCGATCGGGCGATTGCCGAAGGGCGACTGTTCGGCATTGTGCTTAACGGCCACTGGATGACAGTGGGCACGCCTGAGGCAATCGAAGATGCTGAAGCCGCGATCCGCCGCTACCAGCCGGGAGGATGAGCGTGCCTTATCGCGAGCCCAACGTCTTCACGATCCCGCCGGGCCTGCCCTTCCTGAAGACACTGGCGCGCAAACTCTGCGACGGCACGCTGACACCGGATTTTCGCTACGACCCCGCCGATCCGTTGCCGCTTGCCGGCGTGACGATCTTCGTTCCCACCCGCCGCTCCGCCCGCGTGCTGCGCTCCGAATTCGTCGATCTGCTCGGCGGTCGTTCGGCAATCCTGCCGACGATCCGGGCGCTCGGCGAAACCGACGACGACAGCGGCTTTTTCGATGCCGAAGTGCCGGCGATCCTTGACCTGGCGCCGCCCCTTCCCGGCACCGCGCGCCTCATCGAGCTCGGCCGGCTTATCCTTGCCTGGCGCAACCGGCTGCCAAAGGTGGTGCTCGACATTCACGCGGAAAGTCCGCTGATCGCCCCCGCAAGCCCCGCGGATGCCATCTGGCTGGCGCGCAATCTCGCCGAACTCATCGACGCGATGGAGACGGAGGAACTCGACTGGGAAGAGCTCGACAGTCTCGACGCCGGCGAACATGCGCTGTGGTGGCAGCTGACGCTCGAATTCCTCAAGATCGCCCGCACCTACTGGCCGGAACGACTGGAAGAACTCAAGCAATCCTCGCCGGCGCGGCATCGCAACGCCATCCTGCAGGCCGAGACTCAGCGCATCGCCGCCGGCGCGCTCCAAGGGCCGATCATCATCGCCGGCTCGACCGGCTCCATCCCGGCGACCGCCGCCCTGATTGCCGCGGTCCAGAAGCTGCCCAACGGCACAATCGTGCTGCCCGGGCTCGACCAGACGATGACCGACGCCGAATGGGGCATGATCGTCGGCGAGACCGTCATCGGCGGCCGCCCCGATCCGGCAAGCCGCAGCCACCCGCAATATGGCTTTCACCGGCTGCTGCAACGCATGCATGTCGAGCGCCGCGATGTGCCGACGCTTGACGCGGCCGACGCCGGACTGACCGATCGCAGTGAGATCCTGTCGCATGCGCTGTTGCCCGCCAAGGCGACGAACGGCTGGACCGAGACCCGCAATGAACTCAAGCCCGAAACATTGCAGCGGGCCTTTGGCGAGGTCGCCCTGATCGAGACCGCCAACGAGCGCGAGGAGGCGACGGCGATCGCGATCGCGCTGCGGCTGGCGCTTGAGGAAAGCGACGACAGCCAGGCGGCCCTGATCACCCCCGACCGCAATCTCGCGCGCCGCGTCGGTGCGGAACTGGCACGTTTCGATATCGAGGCCGACGATTCCGCCGGAACGCCGCTCGCCTCCACGGCCGCCGGCACGCTGATGCGACTTTTGCTGGAGGCGAGCCTGCGCCCCGGCGATCCGGTGCCGCTGGTGGCACTGTTCAAACATCCGCTCGCGCGCTTCGGCCTGCCGAAGGTGGAGATGCGCCGCGGCGCCGATGTGCTGGAGCGGCTGGCGCTGCGCAGCGGCACGCAGATCGCCGACATTTCGCTACTGGAGCCGCTGCTCGAACAGGCTGCCGTCCACCACAAGGAGGATCGCCATCCGCCGGAGTGGCGGATCGGCATCACCGAAGACGACATTCTCGCAGCGCGAGACCTGGCAGCGCGGGTAAAAGCGGCGGCTGAGCCGCTTGCCGGTGCGCTGGTTCGGCGCAGCGACGGTCGCCGCCCTTTCTCCGAGACGTTCACTTTTGCCGAATGGGCAACACGAACCGGCCAGGCGCTGGAAGCCGTCTGCGGCGACGAGCGCGCCGACCTGAGCGGCCTCTGGTCCGGCGAGGCAGGCGAAGCCTTGGCGACATTGCTGCGCGGCATCATCGAAACCGAGGGTCAGATGGATGCCGACGGGCCACAATGGTGCGATATCATGGAGGCGCTTGCCGCCAGCGAGGCGGTCAAGCCGCGCTCGATGCGCCATCCCCGCGTCTTCATCTTCGGCGCGCTGGAATCCCGCCTGCAGAGCATGGATCTCGTGGTGCTCGGCGGCATGAACGAAGGCAACTGGCCTGGACAGACCGCCAATGATCCCTTCCTTTCCCGCACGATGAAAACCGGCATCGGCCTTGAGCCGCCCGAACGCCGCATCGGCCAGCTCGCTCACGACTTCCAGATGGCCTGCGGCACGCGCAAGCTGATCTTCAGCCGCTCGATGCGGCAGGGATCGGCGCCCACCGTGGCATCGCGCTGGCTGCAGCGGCTCTTGGCGCTGGGCGGCAAACGGCTGGCGGAGACCCTGCGATCGAACGGCAGCGACTATCTCCTATGGGCGCGGATGCTCGACAAGGGCGGCCGCCAGGCGCTGGCCGAGCGCCCGGCACCCAAGCCGCCAGTCGACCTGCAGCCGCGCAAATATTCGTTCAGCGAAGTTTCGCGGCTTCGCCGCGACCCCTATTCGATCTATGCGCGCCGGATCCTGCGGCTGCATCCGCTCGATCCGTTCAATCGCGATCCGGGTGCGGCCGAGCGCGGCACGCTCTATCATCGCATCGTCGATCGCTTCGTGCGCGGCGGCTTCGACATTCTGGCTCCGGCCGCCGACGAGGCGATGGTTCGCCTGCTCAACGAAGCCTTCGATGAAGAGCGGCTGCCAGCCCATATCGACACCATATGGCGGCCGCGCTTCGCCGCCGTCGGCAAGGCGTTCCTCGCCTGGGAACGAGAGCGGGCGCGGTTTATCCGCAAGCCATTGACCGAAGTTGCGGCATCGATGGACATCGGGGTGGCGGATATTCGCCTGACCGGCATCGCCGACCGGCTCGACACGCTGACCGACGGCACGGTGGAAATCATCGACTACAAGACCGGCTCAAGTCCTTCGATCAAGGAAGCGCGCGTGCTGCTCGATCCGCAGCTTGCGCTGGAAGCCGCAGCGCTGAAAGCCGGTGCGTTCAAGGGCATGGGTCCCGGCCATCCGCAATCACTGCTTTACGTCCGGCTGAAACCCGGATCCCGCTTCAAGGTGGAAGCCGTCAACAACGAGAACAACCGGGCGAAGGAAACGAAATCGGCCGACCAACTGGCCGACGAAGCCCTGAGTGAGCTGAGGAAGCTGCTGACCGCCCTGATGTCGGGCAGACACGGCTTTGCTTCACGCCTGATCGTCCAGAAGGAGCGCGACTACGGCGGCGAATACGACCATCTGGCCCGTGTTGCGGAATGGTCGACCGCCGACAGCGAGGATGACAGCGATGAGGGATGAAAGCGCCGGCCCCGACGAAAGGACGCCCGAAGCCTGGCTCGACTGGACGTCGCGCCGGCAATCGCTCGCCTCCGACCCTGCCCGCTCCGCCTGGGTTTCCGCCAATGCCGGATCAGGCAAGACCCATGTCCTGACGCAGCGCGTCATCCGCTTGCTGCTCGCCGGCTGCAGGCCCTCTGCCATCCTCTGCCTGACCTATACCAAGGCGGCAGCTTCCGAAATGTCCAACCGTGTCTTCGAACGCCTTGCCGAATGGGTGACGCTCGACGATGAGGCGCTGGAAAAGCGGATCGAGGCAATCGAAGGCGAGCGGCCCTCGCGCCTGAAGCTCCAGGAGGCACGGCGGCTGTTTGCGCGCGCGCTCGAAACACCGGGCGGACTGAAGATCCAGACCATCCACGCCTTCTGCGAGGCGCTGCTGCACCAGTTTCCGCTGGAGGCGAACGTTGCCGGGCATTTCTCGGTTCTCGACGACCGCGCAGCCGCAGTGCTGCTGGCGGACGCGCGCCGCGCCCTGCTGACGGCAACAACGGCCGACGGCGATGCGGCGCTTGCCGATGCCTTTGCCACTGTGCTCGAGCTTGCCGACGACACCGGGCTTGAAAAGCTGCTGGCGGCGATCGTTTCCAACCGTACCGCGATCCAAGCCTTTCTCGACCATGCCGACGCCCATGGCGGCATCGCCGTGCAATTGCGCGCGGCACTCAAGCTTGAGCCCGAGGATAGTGTCGAGCACATCCTGGAAAGCGTCTGGCCGCTTGCCGGCCTGAACGGGCCATCCCTCGAACGTTACCTTGGGCTTGCCGCCAGCGCCGGTGGCGCCAAGGTACTCGATTTCGCCGAGGGGCTCCGGGCGACGGCGAAGCTTGTCGATCCGATGGCCCGCTACGAGGGGCTGCAGGAGCTGTTTTTCACCGGCACCGGCAAACCGCGCGCCGAGTCCGCCTTCGTCAACAAGGCGATGCTTCAAGCGGCACCGGATCTGATCCAGCTGGTCGAAGCCGCCCGCGACCATGTCGTCGCCTGTGCCGACCGGCTGAGCATCGTTCAGATGTACGAGGCGACGCTCTCGGCGCTCACGCTCGCCGATCGGCTCAGCAACGACTATGAAGCGCTCAAGCGCACCCGCAGCCAGCTCGATTTCGAGGATCTGATCAATCGGACCGCGAGCCTGTTTGCACGCGGCGACGTCAGCGCCTGGGTTCACTACAAGCTCGACCAGGGCATCGACCACATTCTCGTCGACGAGGCCCAGGATACCAGCCCGACGCAATGGACGATCATCCAGGCGCTGGCGGCGGATTTCTTCTCCGGCGACAGCGCCCGCGGCACCGATCGCACGATGTTTGCCGTCGGCGACGAGAAGCAGTCGATCTATTCCTTCCAGGGCGCGCGCCCGGAGCGCTTCTCGCGCGAAAGCATCGAGACCGAGAGGCGCGTTCGCGACGGCGGCAAGGCGTTCAGTCCGATCCGTCTGCAGCTCTCCTTCCGCTCCACCGTCGACGTGCTCTCTGCTGTCGATACCGTCTTTTCCAACCCGGCCCATGCGCGCGGGCTCAGTGCTCAGAACGAGGCGGTGGTGCACGCCTCGAACCGCATCGGCCATCCCGGTGCCGTCGATATCTGGGATGTGATCGCAGCCGAGCCGACGGCGACCGACGACGAATGGACGGCACCCTTCGATGCCACGCCGGAAACGGCACCGGTCAACATTCTCGCCCGGCGCATTGCCGCCGTGCTCGATAGCTGGATCGGGCGAGAAACGATCATCGAGAAGGGCGTGCGGCGCGCCATGCGCCCAGGCGACGTCATCGTGCTCGTTCGAAAGCGCGACGCCTTCGTCAATGCGCTGACGCGTGCCCTGAAGCGACGCAGCGACATTCCCGTCGCCGGTGCCGACCGGCTGGTTCTAACGAGCCATATCGCCATCCAGGACCTGCTGGCGCTCGGACGCTTCATGCTGCTGCCGGAGGACGACCTGTCGCTGGCAGCGCTGTTGAAGAGTCCCCTGTTCGACCTCGACGAGGACACGCTGTTCGAACTGGCGGCCCGACGGGACGAGGGCATGAGCCTCTGGCAGAGGTTGCAACAATCCGGTGCCGAGGAAGGCTCTCCGCACGAGGGACCGGTCAGGACGCTTGTTCGCTATGCTGCCCTCTCGCAGCAACTGGCTCCGCATGATTTCTATGCACGCGTGCTTGGCGTTCATGGCGGGCGCGCGGCGTTTCTCGCCCGGCTCGGCAGTGAAGTGAGCGACATTCTCGACGAATTCCTGACCTTCGCACTCGAACACGAAAGAAGCGGCCTTCCCGGATTGCAGGCCTTTATCTCGACGCTCGAAATCGAGGCGCCGACCGTCAAGCGCGAGCAGGACAAGGAGCGCGACGAAGTCCGGATCATGACGGTGCACGCGGCCAAGGGGCTGGAGGCGCCGGTCGTGTTTCTGGTCGACGGCGGCGGCAAGCCGTTCAACTCCCAGCACGTGCCCGATCTTCGCTTCCTGGAGATGCCGCTCGCCGATGGCTCGAGCTATCCCCTGCCCGTCTGGCGGGCCCCCGGCTCGGCGTCGAACTCGCTCATCGCCGCCGACAGCGAACGGCTGAAGACGCTTGCCGAGGAAGAATACCGCCGCCTGCTTTATGTGGGCATGACGCGCGCTGCCGACCGGCTGGTGGTCTGCGGCTATCGAGGGCAACGGGCAAGCGCCGACACCTGGCACGCCATGGTGCAGGCAAGCCTGTCCCAGGACGACAATGGACGCAGCACCCCCGTCACCTTCAAGGCGGGTGATGAGGAATGGGCGGGGCACTCCTGGCGAGAAGTGCATGTGCCACGCGCGGTGCCGTCAGGCGATGAGACCTTCGACCTCACGGCTTCCCCGGAAACCGGCTTGCCTGTTGCCCTTTCCACGCCCTTGCCGCCGCCGCGACGGTTGCCGCGGCCGCTCAGCCCATCGGGCGTCGGCATTGCGGTCGACGAGGACGACGGCGACATGATCGTCGGATCCGCGCTATTTTCCGAGAAGACGCCCGCCAATGTCTCGATGTTGCGCGGCGCCATCCTGCACCGGCTGCTGCAGGTCCTGCCGTCCATCGACCCTTCCGAACGCCAGGCGGCGGCGGACCGATACCTCGCCCGCTCGGTACCGCGCTGGCCTGAAACGCAGCGCAGACGCCTACGCGATGCGGTGCTGCAGGTGCTCGATCATGGCGACCTGCGATCGCTCTTTTCCGACGCCAGCCGTGCCGAAGTCTCGGTGATGGGCACATTGAAGCTCGCAGAACGGGAATTTGCCGTTTCCGGACGGATCGACCGGCTATCGGTGGCGGACGGTGTCGTCACCATCGCCGACTTCAAGACCAATCGCAGTGTGCCGGCTTCAGCCGACGACGTTCCTGCCGCCTATAAAACCCAGCTTGCGATCTATCGCGAGCTGCTGCGGCCGCTCTACCCGGCGCACCGCTTCCAGTGTGCGTTGATCTTCACCGAAGGCCCGATCATCCACGTGCTTGAGGATGTGGTATTGGACAGGAGCCTTGAAGACCTCGCGACAAAATGAGATACCCGATATTGAAAATCCAGTGGGACGGCCTCACATGAGACACAACATCTGGACACCGACATTTCGAACGCAAGGAGCAGCCGATGGCTACTGTAAAAGTCGATACATCCAATTTTCAGCAGGAAGTGCTGAACGCCGCCGAGCCGGTGGTTGTCGATTTCTGGGCTGAATGGTGCGGCCCGTGCAAGATGATCGCGCCGAGCCTTGAGGAAATCTCCAACGAGCTCGCCGGCAAGGTCAAGGTTGTGAAGCTGAACATCGACGAGAACCCGGAGCTGGCCGCCCAATACGGCGTGCGCTCGATCCCGACGCTTGCGATGTTCAAGGCTGGTGAAGTTGCCGACATCAAGGTTGGCGCTGCTCCGAAGACGGCTCTGACGTCCTGGATTTCGACTGCGTCCGCTTAAGGCCACCAAATCAAAGCGACTTCAAAGCCCGGCTTGCCGGGCTTTTTTCTTGCTTTGAATACTGCGGGAGGTTCAGCGCGAATGTCGCCCGACAAAGATCACTGCGATCCTTGGCGCGAGCGCCCGATCACTTCGGTGGCGTGCCATTGTCGGCAAGCACGTCGCCGACGAGATAGAGAGAGCCGCCGATCAGGATGCGTGGTGGCACCGGGTCTTCATCGACAAGGTTGGCAATGACCGTCAACGCCTCGGCTACCGATGACGCGGCGGACGCCTCGAAGCCGACCGAGGCCGCATCCTGCGCCAGGGCCACGGGATCGAGCCCGGCATCGGAGCCACGGATCGGAACCGTGAAGACCTGTTCGGCAAGATCGAGGAAAGCACGGAAGTAACCGAGCGGATCCTTGGTGTTGATCATGCCGATGATCAGGAACAGCGCGCGGGATTCCCGCTCTTCGAAGTTCGCCATCGCTTCGGCAATCACCTGGCCGGCGCCGGGATTGTGCCCGCCATCGACCCAGATCTCCGCATCCTGCGGGCCGTAATGGGCAAGTTTGCCGCTGCCAAGACGCTGCAGGCGCCCGGGCCACTCGACCCCGGCAACGCCGCGCTCGATGGCCGCATCCGGCACATCGAAACCGGCCGCCCTGACGGCGCGAATGGCGGCGGCAGCATTGGCATACTGGTGCCGACCGGGCAGCTTCGGGAGCGGAAGGTCAGACAGACCCTGCTCGTCCTGGTAGACAAGGCGGCCGAATTCCTCATGCGCCATGAAGTCCTGACCGTAGACGGACGTCGGACAGCCGAGACGCTCGGCAGTCGAGGTCAGGACGTCGCGGACACCCTCTTCTTCCTGCTGGCCGATGACGACGGGGCATCCGCGCTTCATGATCCCCGCCTTTTCCGCCGCGATCAACTCGACCCGGTCGCCGAGATAGGCCTGGTGGTCGAGCGAGATCGGCATGATCACCGAGACGGCCGGCCGGGCTATGATGTTGGTCGCGTCGAAGCGGCCGCCGAGACCGACCTCGATGATTGCGACATCTGCCGGGTGTTCGGCAAAGAGAACGAAGGTGACGGCTGTCAGGATTTCAAAGACGGTGATTTTTTCGCCGCCATTGGCTTCCGCGACGCGTCGAACCGCGTCGGCAAGCACCGGATCGCTGACGAGCCTGCCCTTGCCACCCTTGACGCCGAGCCGATAGCGCTCGTGCCAGTTGACCAGATGGGGAGAGGTGTGGACGTGGACGCTCAAGCCCGCCGCTTCAAGCACCGCTCGCGAGAAGGCGGTGACCGAGCCCTTGCCGTTGGTACCGGCCACGTGGATGATCGGCGGCAGGCGGTCCTGCGGATTGCCGAGCGCCGCCAAAAGCCGGGTTATCCTGTCCAACGACAGGTCGAAGCCTTTCGGATGCAAGGCAAGGAGTTTTTCGATCTCGTAGCCTGCTTCGCTGGCTTCCACCGCTGTCATCTCGCCCTGCCCCGATAGAATCGTATGCTATGCGCTTGCCGCAACCGGCAGAGCCGCCGGTTCCGCACCGCCGCCGTTGAGCTTGACCGCATCGGCCGGCTTCTTCATCAGGATCTTCAGCACACGGGCCAGCGTCGAGGGAATGTCATGGCGCTTGACGACCATGTCGACCATGCCGTGTTCCAGAAGGTATTCCGACGTCTGGAAGCCTTCCGGCAGCTTTTCGCGCAAGGTCTGTTCGATGACGCGCTTGCCGGCAAAGCCGATTTCGGCGCCGGGTTCGGCCAGATGAATGTCGCCGAGCATGGCGTAGGAGGCGGTCACACCACCGGTGGTCGGGTTCGTCAGCACGACGATATAGGGAAGGCCGGCTTCCTTGAGCATGTTGACCGCAACAGTCGTGCGCGGCAGCTGCATCAGCGACAGGATGCCTTCCTGCATGCGGGCGCCACCGGAGGCCGGGAAGATGACGAGCGGGCACTTCTCCGCAATCGCCTTCTCGAAGGCCTTCACGATCGCCTCGCCTGCGGCCATGCCGAGCGAACCGCCGATGAAGTTGAACTCATGCACGACGCCAACGAGCTTGACGCCCTGGACGCGACCGACACCGGCCACGATCGTGTCTTCCAGCTCGGTCTTGACGCGGCTGTCACGAAGCCGGTCGGCATATTTCTTGGAATCGCGGAACTTCAACGGGTCCTGCGCCACCTTGGGCTGCGGCAGGGCCTCGTAGATACCACCGTCGAACAGATCCTTCAGCCGCGCCTTGGCCGGCATCTTCATATGGAAGCCGGACTGCGGGATGACCCATTTGTTTTCCTCGAGATCGCGGTGGTACACCATCTCGCCGGTTTCGGGGCACTTGATCCAGAGATTTTCCGGAACTTCCCTGCGGCCCAGCATCGAATTGATTTTCGGCCGAACGTAGTTTGTGATCCAGTTCACTTATAGACTCCTGAAGATTTTCTTCGGGTTGTGCGCGCTAATATAGGCAATTATTCGGCTGCTGCGAGCCGTGCGGACCGCACGCCAGCCGAAAGGCCCCTTACCAGCGCTTCGACACCCGGTACCGTCGCGTCCGTTGCCTTGCCCTCTTCGGTCAGGCTCGACGCGATCTGATTGACGATCGCCGTACCGACGACGACGCCATCGGCGGATGCACCGATGGCTCTTGCATGTTCCGCCGTCTTGACGCCGAAACCGACGCAGACCGGCAGTTTCGTATGGGTCTTGATGCGCTGAACGGCGCCGGCAATCAACGACGGATCCGGCAGCGCCGAGCCCGTGATGCCGTTCATCGAGACGTAATACACGAAGCCCGAGGTATTTTCGAGAACCTTCGGCAGACGACGGTCATCCGTCGTCGGCGTCGCCAGGCGAATGAAGCTGATGCCCTTCTCAAGCGCGGGGATGCAGAGCTCATCGTCCATCTCGGGCGGCAGATCGACAACGATCAACCCGTCGATGCCCGCGTCCAGTGCATCCGTCAGGAAGCGATCGACGCCATAGATGTAGATCGGATTGTAATAGCCCATCAGCACGATCGGGGTGCGCTGGTCTTCCTCGCGAAAACGGCGGGCGATCTCGAGCGTCTTTGCCAGCGTCTGGCCGCCCTTCAGCGAACGCTGGCCGGCAAGCTGGATCGCCGGTCCGTCGGCCATCGGGTCCGAAAACGGCATGCCGAGTTCGATGACGTCGGCACCGGCCTTCGGCAGCGCCTTCATGATGGAAAGGGACGTTTCGAAATCGGGGTCGCCACCCATGAAATAGGTGACAAGGACCGGGCGTCCTTCCGACGCCACATCGGCGAACTTTCTGTCCATGCGTGCGGTCATGATCGTTATAGCCCCATACCCAGAATCTTGCCGACGGTGAAGATGTCCTTGTCGCCGCGACCGGAGAGATTCATCAGGATGATCTCGTCCTTGCCCATCTTCGGTGCGCGCTTGATGACCTCGGCCAAGGCGTGCGAGGGCTCGAGTGCCGGGATGATGCCTTCAAGACGGGTCAGCATCTGGAATGCCTCCAGCGCCTCGTGGTCCATGATCGGCACATATTCGACACGGCCGACATCGTTGAGCCAGGAGTGTTCCGGGCCGATGCCGGGATAGTCGAGGCCGGCCGAAATCGAGTGGCCTTCCTTGATCTGCCCGTCGCCGTCCTGCAGCAGATAGGTGCGGTTACCGTGGAGCACGCCCGGCGAGCCGGCGGTGATCGACGCGCAATGCTCGTCGCCTTCGAGCCCCTTGCCGCCAGCCTCGACGCCGACGATCTTCACGCCTTCGTCGTCAAGGAACGAATGGAAGATGCCGATCGCATTGGAACCGCCGCCGACGGCAGCAACGACGAGATCGGGAAGCCGGCCTTCGGCTGCAAGCATCTGCTCCTTCGCCTCCTGGCCGATGACGGCCTGAAAATCGCGGACCATTTCTGGATAGGGATGCGGACCGGCGGCTGTGCCGATCAGGTAGTAGGTGTTGTCGACATTGGTGACCCAGTCGCGCAGCGCTTCATTCATCGCGTCCTTGAGCGTGCCGTTGCCGGCGGTCACCGGCTTCACCTCGGCGCCGAGAAGCTTCATGCGGAAGACGTTCGGCGCCTGGCGCTCGACGTCGGTCGCGCCCATGTAGACGACGCAAGGCAGGCCGAAGCGCGCGGCAACGGTGGCCGAGGCCACGCCGTGCTGGCCGGCACCGGTTTCGGCGATGATGCGCGTCTTGCCCATGCGCTTGGCAAGCAGGATCTGGCCGATGCAATTGTTGATCTTGTGCGAACCGGTGTGGTTCAGCTCCTCGCGCTTGAAATAGATCTTGGCGCCGCCAAGTTCTTCAGTCAGCCGCTCGGCGAAATAGAGCGGGCTCGGGCGGCCGATATAATGCGCGCCGAGATTGTCGAGTTCCGCCTTGAAGGCCGGATCGTTCTTTGCCTTGTCCCACTCATCCTGCAGGTCGAGGATCAAAGGCATCAGGGTTTCGGCAACGAAGCGGCCACCGAAAATGCCGAAACGGCCGTCTTCGTCAGGGCCTGCCCGGTAGGAGTTCAGTTTTGGCGCCTCGTTCACGTGTTGCTCCCTGACCGTGCCGTAACCGCCTCCGCCTGGCGAACAGCATCGAAAAACGATTCCATGAGCTTGAGATCCTTGACGCCCGGCGCGCTCTCGACGCCGGAGGAAATATCGATGGCGCGGGCGCGCGTCTGCGCCAGGGCCTCACCGATGTTGTTCACGTTCAAACCACCGGAAAGCATGTAATCGACGCTGCCGTCAAGCGCATCGAGCAGCTTCCAGTCGAAGGAGACGCCGTTGCCGCCGGGCAATTCCGATCCCGCCGGGGGCTTGGCATCAAACAGAAACCGGTCGGCAATCCCGACATAGGGCTCGACCTTTTCCAGATCGCCGGCATCGCGGATCGACAGCGCCTTCATCACAGGAAGGCCATAGACCGCCTTGACGTTGAGTACCCTGTCGGGCGTCTCGCTGCCATGCAGCTGCAGAATGTCGGGATTGAGCGCGGCGACGATCTCGTCGAGATCGTCGTTGTCGGCATTGACGGTCACGGCGACGATCTTTGCCTGGCCGCGTATCCGGTCGGCCAGACGGCCGGCATCATCGGGTTCCAGATTGCGCGGACTCTTCGGGAAAAAGATGAAGCCCGTGTGCGATGCGCCCAGCGCCACAGCCCGATCCACCGCTTCCGCGGTCTTCAGCCCGCATATCTTCACTTCGGTTTTCATGAGAAGCGACCTTGCATGAAATGTCGCTGGAGTCGAGCCAAAAACCACCCTGCGCACCGTCGTCCCGAGGGTGCGACATTGCGGTGCCCGCGTGCGCTTACCATATGTATTCTATCACAACGGAGAGACGAATGCGTCTGCTGCTTGCCCTCATTCTGCAGATCACCTTGATCGGCTGGGTGCCGGCGGCGATCTGGTCGGTCTATGCGCTCAGCCAGTACAAGACCGACGAGAAGATTCAGGCGGCACTGGCCGGCCGCAACCGCGGCTGATCTCAAACGGACAATTCAATCGAAATCGATGGCGTGCAGCATCGTGCCGTTGCGCCTCAGCCAACGCTTGGCATCATTGGTATCAGGACAAAGCTTCTCGCAGAGCGCCCAGAAATCCGGCCCGTGGTTCATTTCCTGGAGATGCGCGACTTCGTGCGCAGCGAGATAGGCAATGACCTTTGGCGGCGCCATGACGATGCGCCATGAGAAACTCAGGGCGCCATCGGCCGAACAGGAGCCCCAGCGGCTGCGCGTGTCCTTCAGGCTAAGCGACTTTGGACGCCGGCCGATCCGGCCGGCATAGACCGCGACGAGGCGGTCGAGGTCGTGCCGCGCTTCCTTCTTGAGAAAATCGACGATACGCCGGCGCAGATGTTCTTCGCCGCCGCTGACACGCAATATCGCGTCGTCGCCGACGATGACTGTCTCGGTCAAACCTCTGATTTTTCCGGTTCTCTCGATCCGATGCGCGACGCCGCGGATCAGGATCGAGCCGCCCTCTTCCAGCTGGCTTTCGCCGGAGAACCGCGCCAGCTTGGTCATCAACCAGCCCTGATGGCGGTTGAGGAAGGCAGTTACCTCCCGATCGGCCAACCCTTGCGGGATCGTCAGCTTCAGTGCCCGGCCGCCGGGCTCGATGCGCAGCGTCATCCGTGTGGCGCGCGAATTCTGCCGGATGGTCAGTGGAAGCATCTTGCCCGCGACCTCGATTTCTCGGGTCGTGTCGACAGGAGCCGGGGGAATGCGCCGCCGCGTGAAAGAAGGGAACATGACGGCTTTCTATCCGATTCGCGGCCTTTTCGGCTAATGCATAATTCCCTAAAGCGCGCCGCGGTCCAGGGAGTTGCCGATACTCGTGATCGATGTGCTACGGCGTTTCCGCATCTCAAGAGACACCTGCCCCCGCACGGCCGATCGCGACATCCGGTGTTTCATGTGAAACACCGGATGTCCATTTCGTCACTCAGTTTGCCTCGAACGGGGCAACCGGTCCGGAACCGCCGTTGCGGCGTTCACGCATGAAGCGGTCGAACTCTTCCTGGTCCTTGGCGCGGCGAAGCTCGCGCACGTAGGAATCGAATTCCTCGCGCATTTCATCGAGCTTGCGGCGCTCTTCGTCGAGACGGGCAAGCTCGGCTTCGCGCCAGTCATCGAAGGCGACGTTGCCGGTGCGATGATGCTGCGTCCAGTTGGCGCGATTGCCGCGCTTGAAGGCGGAGCACATGCTATCGACCGAGCTGTTGGCGTCTTTCTTGAACGTTTTCAGTTTCTCGCCGAAGAGAATGTAGGCGAGCATGGCCAGGCCGAGCGGCCAGAAGACCACGAAACCGAGCACCATCAATGCAATGGTCGCGGGCGTCCAATCCGGACGGATCAATGCAGATTGGTTCATCTTCAGGATTCCTCGCAATCACCCGGGCCGCCCATCGCGGCCCGGTGAAAACGATGTGGGAAGGCGCGCTTTCGACTACAAGACGCCCTTGCCCGGAATCGGACAAACCCTTGACTCTGCGCCGGCAAAAGCCCGCTTTTTGCTGGGATCAGGCGGTTTTTCCGCCCTTGATCACCTGCGTCACCGGCTTTGCGTGGCGGGCATGCTCGCGCTGGAAGGCGACGATACGCGGCGCGATTTCGCGGCGGAAGCGCGAGCCGTTGAACACACCATAGTGTCCGACATCCGGCTGCATGTAGTGCATCCGCATATGCTCGGGGATGTTGGTGCAGATCGTCTGCGCCGCCTTCGTCTGACCGAGGCCCGAAATGTCGTCGTTCTCACCCTCGACCGTCAGCAACGCGACCTTCTTGATGGCCGTGGTATCGACGCGGCGACCGCGATGCATCATCTCACCCTTGGGCAAGGCATGCTGCATGAAGACGACCTGAACGGTCTGCAGATAGAACTCTGCCGTCAGATCCATCACTGCAAGGTATTCATCGTAGAAATCGCGATGCTTCTCGGCAGCGTCGCCGTCGTTCTTCACGAGATGAGCGAAGAATTCCTTATGGGCGATCAGGTGCCGGTCGAGGTTCATCGACATGAAACCCGAGAGCTGAAGGAAACCCGGATAGACCATGCGCATGAAGCCCGGCTGCGGCCACGGCACCGGCATGACGACATTGTCGCGGAACCATTCGATCGGGCGCTCTTCAGCCAGCTGATTGACGGCTGTCGGATTGATGCGCGTATCGATCGGCCCGCCCATCAGCGTCATAGACGCAGGCGACAGCGGATCGTCTGCTGCTTCCATCAGGGCTGCAGCCGCAAGCACCGGAACGGCCGGCTGACAGACGCCGATGACATGGGTGTCGGGTCCGAGGAAATGCAGCATCTGGATGACGTAGTCGATGTAATCGTCGAGATCGAAGGTCCCCTCGCTCAAGGGAACCATGCGCGCATCGATCCAGTCGGTGATGTAGATATCGGAGTGCGGAAGCAGGGCCTCGACGGTTCCGCGCAGCAACGTGGCATAGTGACCCGACATCGGCGCAACGATCAGCACCTTCGGGTCGGCCGCCCTGCCCTTGGGAAGAGCCCGCTCGAAATGGAGCAGATTGCAGAACGGCTCGCGCCAGACGATGCGCTCATGAACGCCAACGGGCTGGCCGTCGATCAGGGTTTCAGGCAGGCCGAATTCCGGCTTGCCGTAGCGGCGCGTCGATCGTTCGAAAACCTCGAGGCCAGCGGCTGTCGCGCGGCCGAAATAGGTGTGCGAGATCGGGTTCATCGGATTGCTGAAAGCAAGCCGCATGGCATCCGCCGCCGTTCGCCACGGCGCCATCATGGCATGGTTCAGTTCGTAGAGCTGGTAGAACATAGGAAGCGTACCCCTTGGTTCAATCAACGACAACGCCGCTCCCAGTCGGACGCAAGCTTGCGATTGTTTGTCTTGGTGTCCGCAATCCCTGCCAGACTACCATGTTTCTTGTGCACTGCAACAAGTATACCCGTTTCGGTTCGATACAAGCGACTTCTGCGAGAATGCCGCCGGATTACTGATAATTAACAAACGGACTTGCTCGAGGCTGGCCGAAAGAGCGCGTTTTCGTCAGAAATCGCGGTCTTAGGGCGCGAGCAGCAGCCTTTTCTGAAGCGACCCCACGGTGGTCAGTCTTCCGCCCGATCTTCCGCATCGCAGCAGAACGGGCCGTCACGCCGCCGCGATCCGGACGATCGCCTTGACCAGGCCCGACTTCTCGTTCGCCCAGCGTGGCAGATCCTCAACCACCGCATCCATCGTCGTTCGATGGGTGATCAATCTCTCCACCGGCACCAACCCCTCACGTATCGAGTTCACGACATGATCGAAATCCTCGCGCGTCGCATTGCGGCTGCCGATCAGCGTCATTTCGCGCTTATGAAACTCCGGATCGGAGAAGCGGATGTCGTCCTTGACCACGCTGACGAACACCAGTGTTCCTCCGTGAGCCACATAGCCGAAGGCCGCTTCCATCGAGCCGCCATGGCCGGTGGCGTCGAAGACGACATCGAAACCGTCGCCGCCCGTGGCCTCGGCGACGCGCCGGCCGGACGTTTCGTCGGCAACGATGCCAGAACCGAAACCAAGCCGCTCGGTCGCAAAGGCCAGCCTTTCACTGCTGGTATCCATCAGCGTCACCTCGTGGCCGGCGATGCGCGAGAAGATGGCCGTTCCAAGCCCGATCGGCCCGGCGCCGATGACAAGGGCGCGAACGCCGGCAGGTGCGGCAACCCGGCGCACGGCGTGGGCGCCGATGGCGAGGAACTCGACCGTCGCTGCCGCCTCGGGCGATAGATCGATTGCCGGGTAAAGATTGCCCTCGGGAACAAGAATTTCCTCGCAGAAAGCACCGTCTGTGTGGACGCCGAGGACCCTGATGGCGGTGCAGCAATTCGGTTTGCCCCGGCGGCAGGCGACACAGTCGCCGCAGGAGAGATAGGGGTTGACGACCACCGGCGTCCCCGGGGCGATTGTCGTCCCCGGTCCATTGGCAACCACGGTCGCCGAGATCTCGTGCCCCATGACCCTGGGATATTCCAGGAACGGGTGCTTGCCGGCGAAGATGTGATAGTCGGTGCCGCAGATGCCGACATGGCTGACGGCCACGCTGACCCATCCCGAAGGTGGGGCCGACACAGGCGCACGTTCAACAATCTCCAGGCGACCGGGTTGCGGACAGAGGACGGCTTTCATGTCATTTTCCGTATGTTGTCAGAGGCCTCACGCCTAGCGCGCGCCGCGCCGCCTGAGCTGATCAAAATAGACGATCACGATGATCAGGACGCCGGTAATGATGCGCTGCCAGAACGAATTGACGTTGAGCAGGTTGGCGCCGTTGTTGATCGTGGCGAGGATGAAGGCGCCGAGCAGCGGGCCATGTACGGAGCCGACGGCGCCGAACAGGCTCGTGCCGCCGATGACCGAGGAGGCGATCGCCTGCAGTTCCCAGCCTTCGGCCTGTGTGGCATTGCCGATGCCGATACGGGACGCCAGCAGCAGGCCGACGAAGGCCGCGCAGGTCGAGGACAGGATATAGGCGAGGTAGATGGTGCGATGCACGTTGACGCCGGAAAGGCGTGCCGCCTCGCTGTTGGAACCGACGGCAAAGAGATAGCGGCCGAAGCGGCTCAAGTGCAGGAAGACATAGGCCGGGATCGCCACCACGATCACCATCCAGAACAGGCTGGGCACGCCGAGGAAGTCGGCGCGGGAGAAATTGGTGAAGGCCTCGTTGGTGATCGAAATCGTCGAGCCGTTGGTGATCAACAGCCCAATGCCGCGCAGCGAGGTCAGGGTCGCCAGCGTGATGATGAACGGCGGCAGCCCCATGCGGACGATGCCGAAGGCGTGGAAGGCGCCGATCAGCACGCCGAAGGCGAGCGTCAGGATGATGGCGATCCACAGCGGCACGCCGGCGGCGAGCAACCAGGCGACGATCACGCTGGTGAAGCCGACGACGGCACCGACGGAAAGATCGATGCCGGCGGTGATAATGACGAAGGTCTGGCCGACGGCAAGGATTGCCGTCATGGCGCCCTGACGCAGCAGGTTGCTGATGTTGTTGGGCGTCCAGAAACTGTTGGTGGCGAGCCCCAGCAGCAGCCAGAGGAAAAGCAGGAGCCCGAGAAGCGTCAGGCCGAACAGGATGCTCACGCCTTTCCGCGGCGCCGGGCCTGCTCCGCTGTCGACCGTTTCAGCACTCATCGTCGTCCTCCCTGCTTCCCCTTGATTGTCATTGTGGCGATCAGACACCGATCGCCTGCGTCAGCACTTCCTCGTGGCTCGCCGCTCGATAGTCGTGGCTGGCGACCAGCCGTCCCCGCCGGAACACGTGCAGGCGATCGGACAGTTCGTAGACTTCAGGCAGGTAAGAGGAGATCAGGATGATCCCCGCTCCGTTCTCCAGAAGCCGAGCGAACAGCCGGTAGATTTCCGCCTTGGTGCCGACATCGACACCGACCGTCGGCTCGTCGAAGATGAAGAGCTTGGCGCCGTGGCTCAGCCACTTGCCGATGACGATCTTCTGCTGGTTGCCGCCGGACATCGCCGAGGCAAGAACGCGGCGCGATGGCGTCTTGATCTTCAGATCCCTGATCTGCCGATCGGCATTCTCGATTTCCTTCTGACGGTTGATCGTCAGCCCGCGCGTCAGCCGACTGAAAACCGGCAGATTGATGTTGAGACCGATCGGCAGGTTGAGGCAGAGGCCCTGGTCGCGCCGACTTTCCGGCGCCAGCGCAATGCCAAGGTCCATCGCGGTCCGCTCGTTGGCGATCTTGACCTTGCGTCCCTGCCAGTAGACCTCGCCCGCGGTCGAGGCATGGCGGCCATAGAGGCCTAGCGCGAATTCGCTGCGGCCGGCACCGATCAAACCATAGAGGCCGACGATCTCGCCGGCGCGAACGGTCAGCGACACATCCTCGAAGCCGGGGCCGCTCAAGCCTCGGGTTTCGACGATCACTTCACCGGCCGGAAAATGTTCCTTGTGATAGATCTGCTCGATGGTGCGATTGATCATCAGGGTGATCAGCTCGGCGTCATTGGTCTCGCCGATCCTTCGCGTGCCGACATGGGTGCCGTCGCGCAGCACCGAGACACGATCGGCCAGTTCGAAGACTTCCTCCATGCGGTGGCTGATATAGACGATCGTCACACCCTCGCCCTGCAGCCGGCGAATGAGCCGGAACAGTTGCGCGGATTCCTGTCGGGTCAGATAGGCGGTCGGCTCGTCGAAGATCAGAAACTGGGTACCGCGCATGGCGGCGCGGGCGGTCGCGACCAATTGCTGCTGGCCGATCGTCAGGCTGCCGAGCGTTGCCGCGGCCGGCAGGTTGAAGCCGAGATCGTCAAGGACGCTCTGGGCCGCCTCGGTCATGGCTCGCTTGCGCATCAGCCCGGCGCTTTTCATCTCGTCGCCGAGGAACATGTTGGCGGCCACGCTCAAGTGCGGGCAAAGCACCACCTCCTGATGCACGGCGTTGATGCCGCGGGCGATCGCCTCATGCGGATTGTCGAGCTGGACCGGCTTGCCGCACCAATAGACTTCGCCGGAGGTGCGCCGGATGACGCCGGTCAGAAGCTTGATCAGCGTCGATTTTCCGGCACCATTTTCGCCGACGATCGCGTGAATCTCCCCGGACAGGAATGTGATGGAGGCAGGCTTCAGCGCTTCGACGGCGCCGTACTTCTTCTGCAGCGCGCGCATTTCCAGGATCGGCTCGCCCTTCGGCACCGGGTGGCGGGCAGCCGTCTTCAAACCGTCGCTCTTGATATCACTGACCTCATCGAGACCTGGCATCTGCGCATTCCTCCCAATCGCACAGACTGCCAGCGGCCGGTCCTCGTACCCGGCCGCTGGCAACCGTATTCTCGGCGGCAGGCGAAGTTCGCGCGCCTGCCGCCGATTGCCGTTAATTCACTTTCGGGTTGAGCAGAGCATCGATCTTCGGCTCAGCCATGTTGGCCTTGGTCACCAGATTGGCGCCGGTATCGACGTTGGCCTCGACCTTCTCCTTCTTCGAGACCGCCAGCGCCGTCTTCACGCCATCATAGCCCATGCGATAGGGGTCCTGGACGACCAGGCCGGCGAGCACGCCTTCCTTGAGGAAGCCGACGGTCTTCTCGTCGCTGTCGAAGCCGATTACCTTGATCTTGTCGCCGAGCTTGTTTTCGGCAATCGCCTGGCCGACGCCCTGCGCCATGATCAGGTTGGAGGCAAAGACGCCGACGAGGTTCGGATTGGCGGTGATCAGGTCGGTCATCATGTTGAGGCCGGTGGTCGCCTGGCCGTCGGCATATTTGTCGGCCACGACCTTGAAGCCCGGATATTTCGTCTTGATCTGATCGAGGAAGCCTTCACGGCGCTGATCGAGCGAACCGACGCCCGGCAGGTTGGTGATGATTACAATCTCACCCTCTTCCTTGCCGGTCATTCCCTTGACAGCAGCGGCAAGACCATCGGCGGCGATCCTGCCGCCCTGGACGTTGTCGGTCGTCAGGAAGGAGGAGAAGGCCTTGGAGTCGGCAGCAGAATCGATGCCGATGATCGGAACCGATTTTGCGGCTTCGTCGATCGGCTTGCCAAGCGCCTTGAACTCGGTCGGCGAGATCACGACGGCCACCGGCGAACCGGCAACGGCGTTCTCAAGAATAGTGATCTGACCGTTGATGTCGGATTCGGCTTGCGCACCAAGTTCAGGGACATTGACACCAAGGTCCTTCCCGGCCGCGCGTGCGCCCGCCAGCACGATCTGCCAGTAAAAGGACGTGGTATCCTTGACGATGATCGGAATGGTTACATCCTGCGCGAAGGACGCGACAGGCGCCATCGTGGCGATCATCGCCGCGCCGGCCAAGGCGGTGAAGGCACGACGGGAAAGAATGTGCTTGGTTATGCTCATTGGGTTTCTCCTCTCAGTGCACCTCGTTCCACCTTATGGAGATCGATTCACCGGGTGCTCGCGGATCGATCTTTTATCGATAAAAAACATATTGAAACGCTAATACAACATTCTCCGCTTTGCAAGCAGTCGCTGCTGCGATTTGCGTGACTGCACTGTCTCCTCCGAGATTGCGTTTGCGCCGTACCTGCGAAGACCGCCGGCCCGGCACCCGAGCCTCAGGCCCGGACCGCCTCCAATCCAAGCTCCGGCGCCACAAGCGTGTAAGGCTCAAAAGCCGAGAAATCGTCCGCCGACAGTCGGTGCCGCAGCGCGTCCATGTTGCGCTTCAGGCTCTCCGGTTTCGCCGTCCCGAGCAGGACCGAGGCAACCATTGCATTGTCGAGCGGAAACTGCATGGCGGCAGCGGCCAGCGGCACACCACGCTCTCGGGCAATGCGCTCCATCGCGCCGACCTTGCCGCGCACCTCCGCGCTGGCGGGCATGTAGTCGAAATGCGCGCCGTCGACCGGGCCGGTCGCCAGGATGCCGGAATTGAACACACCACCGACGATGAGCGACGCCTTCTTTGTCTCGCAGAGCGGCAGGAGTTCGGCAACGGCGGAACGATCGAGCAGCGTATAGCGCCCCGCGAGCAGGATGCAGTCGATCTCGGCGCGGCGCATCACCTCCAGGCAAACCGGAACCTCGTTGACGCCGAGCCCATAGGCGGCGATCACGCCGCCGGCCTTCAGTTCCTCCAGCGCCTTGAGGCCGGAATCCAAGAGTTGTCTGAGATAGACGGCGTTGCGGGCGGCGCCATGGGTGTAGACGCCGATGTCATGGACATAGAGAATATCGATGCGGTTGAGACCGAGGCGCGCATAACTGAATTCCACCGAGCGCATGATCGCATCGTAGCTGTAGTCATAACGCACGTCGAAGTTCAGCGGCTTGACGTAGGAATAGTCCGGCACCTCACCTTCCGGCACGGGGTGCAGCAGCCGTCCGACCTTGGTGGACAGCACAAACTCATCGCGCGGCTTGTCGCGCAGGAAGTCGCCGACCCGCCGCTCGGCAAGCCCGAGGCCGTAGTAAGGCGCGACGTCGAAATAGCGCAAACCGGCGGCCCAGGCAGCCTCCAGCGTTTCCATTGCCGCTTCGCGCGTGCATTCGCGGTAGAGCCCGCCAAGGCCGGCGGCGCCAAAACTGTATTCGGTCACCGACAGGTCGGTGCCACCGATCTTTCTCGTCTGCATTCCCTGTCTCCTCCCTCCAAGGATGCGCAAATCACACCGTCAGAGTGTCGCCCCGAGATGCCAGGGCACGAATTCGTTGTCGCCGTAGCCGAAAAGCTCGCTCTTGGTCTTCTTTCCCGAAGCGGTATCGATGATGAGATCGAAGATCTCGCGGCCGAGCCCGGCGATCGTCGCCTCCCCGGATGCGATCACGCCGCAATCGATGTCCATGTCTTCTTCCATCGCCCGGAACAGCGCGGTGTTGCTGGTCAGCTTGATCGACGGTGCGGGCCGACAGCCGAAACAGCTGCCGCGGCCGGTGGTAAAGGCGATCACGTTGGCACCGCCGGCCACCTGGCCGGTCGCCGACACGGGGTCGTAGCCCGGCGTATCCATGAAGACGAGCCCGTGTTCGGTGACGCGTTCGGCATAGCCGTAAACCGCATTGAGCGGCGAGCGCCCGCCCTTGGCGACCGCGCCCAGCGACTTCTCCAGAATGGTGGTGAGGCCGCCGCGCTTGTTGCCCGGCGAAGGATTGTTGTCGAGCGAGGCGCCATGCAGCGCGACGTAGTTTTCCCACCAGGCGAGCAGTCCGTCGAGCTTTGCGGCAACCGCGCCGTTGGCGGCGCGGCTGCGCAACAGATGTTCCGCACCGTAGATTTCCGAGGTTTCCGACAGGATGGCTGTGCCGCCGGCAGCAGCCAGAATATCCACCGCCGCACCAAGCGCGGGGTTGGCGGTAATACCCGACAGACCGTCCGAGCCGCCGCACTGCAGGCCAACGATGATCTCGCTCACTGGGATGGCGACGCGACGTTGCCTGCCGACCTCCTCGGCGATTTCATCGAGAATGCCGAGCGCACGCTCCACCGAACGCCGCGAGCCGCCGGCCTCCTGGATATTGAAATGGCGCTTTTCCTGCCCGGCCCCGCTCTGGCCGTAGAGCGTCAACTGATTGACCTCGCAACCGAGCCCGACCATCAGCGCGCCGCCGAAGTTGACGTGCCGCGCATAGCCGGCCAGGGTCCTGTGCAGGTTCATCATGCCGTCGCCAGTCGAAGACATGCCGCAGCCCTGGTCGTGGACGATCGGTACGAAGCCGTCGATGCCATCATATTTCGGCAGGATGCGCCTGTTGGCCTCCTCGGCGATTGCCCGACAGACCGTGGTGGAACAGTTCACGCTGGCAATGATGCCGATGTAGTTGCGCGTCGCCGCCCGTCCGTCTCCGCGCCGATAGCCCATGAACGTGCGCGCCCTGTCGGCGGCACTCGCCTCTTCCGGCGCACCTTGTGGGCTGATCGCCAGCCGGTCCTGATCAAAGGAGAGGTTGTGGGAATGGACATGCTCGCCGGCTTCTATGTCGCTGGTCGCGCGTCCGATCGCCTGGGCATATTTGACCACGGGATCGCCCGCATGGATCGGCCGTATCGCAACTTTGTGCCCGGGATCGATCTTCGTCGCAGCCCGAACGCCGCCAGGCAGAGCCTCGCCGGCAGCGATTGCCAGCGTCGCTACGACCACATTGTCCTCAGGCGCCAGAAGGATTGAAGACGGCACAGACACTCTGAATTTCTCCGTGAAAGCTTCTGCGATTTCGAGATGGGTCTATTTGTCTTTTATCCACAATAGACAGATTGCCGTCAATGGGTATTATGCATCGAGGCAAGTATCGGGCGAACGAAGCGCACCGCGGCCACGGTGGCAACACAGGAGAAACGTCATGATTTTCGTACGAGAGGCGAAGACAAGCGCCCGCCGGCAGGTTAGATCGGCGGCCGACGAAAGCTGATCTTACGATCAGCGGCTCGTCGCCCGTGCAACCCGAACCGGCCGGACCCTGGCAATGGCAAAGCAAAACACCGTCTTCAAGGATGCCTATAACCGCTGCCTGAAGGTGCTGGCGGAGACATCCTCGCTGCCCTCCGAACCGGAGCTGGGTCAGGTGCTTGGCGTCAGCCGGACGACGGTGCGCGCCATTCTCGGCCGCTTCGAAGAGGCGAAGCTGATCACTTGGGACAAGCGCAAGAAGATCGTGCTGCGCCAGCCGCAGCCGGAGGATTATTTCCCGGCGGAGGAAACGGATTCGCTCGCCGAAATCATCGAGCGCAGCTTCATGCGCCGGATTCTGGCCGGTGGAGCCGAGCCGGGCATGCAGATCAACGAATTGGAACTGGCGCGCGAGATCGGCACCGGCACCACAAGCGTGCGGGAGTTTTTGATCCGCTTCAGCCGGTTCGGGCTCATCGAGAAGCGACCGAACAGCCACTGGATCCTCAAGGGTTTCACCCGCGAGTTTGCGCTGGAGCTGACCGAGGTCCGCGAGATGTTCGAGCTTCGCTCGGCCGCAAGCTTCGTTGCGCTGCCGGACAGCCATCCGGCCTGGCAGGAGTTGAGCAAGATCGAGACGCTGCACCGCGAGATCCTGGCCGACATCGACAACCGCTACAAGGAATTCTCCGAGCTCGACGAGCGCTTCCACCTCTTGGTGCACAAGTCGTCGAGCAATCGTTTCATCATCGATTTTTACGACATCATCGCGATCGTGTTCCACTATCACTACCAATGGAACAAGACCAACGCCCGGCAGCGAAACGCAAGGGCGCTGGAAGAGCACCTTGCCTATATCGAAGCGCTCCGGTCGCACGATCCCAAACGCGCCGAGGAAGCCTGCCGACGACATCTGCGCTCGGCACGCGAGACCTTGCTGCAATCTATTCCATAGCCAGCTAACTGGACCGCGACATGAAGACACCGTTTGTGCAGTTTGGAACGAGCCGCTTTCTCCAGGCGCATGCCGATCTCTTCATCAGCGAGGCGCTGGACCGGCAGGCGGCCCCTGGGCACATCACGGTGGTCCAAACTACAGGCTCGACCGAGCGGACAGGACGTCTGGCCGCATTGACGCAGCCCGGGGGCTATCCGGTTGCGATCCGCGGGCTTGCCGACGGCAAGCCAGTGGACAGGGTCGAGCGGGTCACAAGCGTCGCCCGTGCGCTGTCGACTGATGATAGTTGGGACGCCGTTTGCAATATCGTGGCGGACGAGGCCGAGTTCCTGATCTCGAATACCGGCGATACCGGCTACGACATCTTCGGAGACGACCTGTCGGCGCGGGTACCATTGTCGTTTCCCGGTAAACTTCTGCTGCTTCTGAAAGCCCGCTTCGATGCCGGCGGCAAACCGCTCACCATCCTTCCCTGCGAGCTGGTGTCGCGCAATGGCGACGTGCTGAAAGCCATCGTGCTGGAGCTCGCCGGCGAGCGGCTGGGCGAACCCCGATTTTCCGAGTGGCTGGCAAACGAGATAGTCTGGGCCAATACGCTGGTCGACCGGATCGTCTCGGAACCGATCCAGCCGGCCGGTGCTGTGGCCGAGCCCTACGCTTTATGGGCGATCGAGAGACAACCGGGCCTAAGGAAGCCTTGCGAGCACGAATGCGTGCTGATGGTCGACGACCTCGCACCTTACGAAAAACTGAAGCTTCATATCCTCAATCTCGGCCACACGGTGCTCGCGGACATCTGGCTCAGGCAGGCGCGCGACCCCGGCGAAACCGTCCGGCAGATCCTTGCCGATACGGAGATTGCCGGGCGGCTCGAAGATATCTACGGCCAAGAAGTCGTACCTGCCTTTGCCGCCAACGGTCTCGGACAACAGGCAAGCAGCTATGTCGCGACGACGCTCGACCGCTTCCGAAATCCGTTCCTTGACCATCGGCTCGCCGATATCGCCAACCATCACACTGAGAAGATCGTGCGACGGATCGCCGATCTCCGCCGCTGGAGCCCGACCATTGCGATGCCGATGCTCGGCGCGATCTGCGATCAGTAGCCGGATTCCAGCTTGTTCGTCTTATAGCTTTCCTCGCCGGCAAATTCTTGACGCAGCGCCTGCGTCGCCCGAACCAGCGATGTCACGTCGGTGCCGATCGCCATGAAATCGGCACCGAGATCGCGGTAGTCGCGTGCCTGCGCGAGATCGAGCGTCATGATTCCGCGCGCCTTTCCGGCCTTCTCGATGCGCGTGAAAGCGTCGATAATCGCTGCCCGCACCTCCGGGTGCCCCGGGCTGCCGAGGTAGCCCATGTCCGCGGCCAAATCCGATGGTCCGATGAACAGACCGTCGACGCCTTCGAGGGCGGCAATCTCGTCGATCGCCGCCAGGCCTGCACGGCTCTCGATCTGCAGGAGTAGGCAGATCTGGTCGTTTGCGGTGTGAAGATAGTCGGATATCCGGCCGAATTGCGACGCGCGCGCCAGTGCCGCGCCGACGCCGCGAATGCCATGCGGGGGATAACGGGTTGCGCGCACCAGCTCTTTCGCCTGCTCGACGCTTTCGACCATCGGAATGAGCAGCGTCTGCACGCCGACATCGAGGATCTGCTTGATCAGCGCGGTATCGCCGACGGGAAGGCGGACGATCGGATGGCTGGCCGATGCCGCCACTGCCCGGAACTGGGCCGACAACAACGGCAGGTCGTTGGGCGCATGCTCGCCGTCGATCAACAGCCAGTCATAACCGCTGCCGGAGACGACCTCGGCCGCATAGGGGCTCGCCAGTGCGACCCAGAGACCGAGCTGAAAGCGCTGCTCGCGAAGGGCTGATTTGAAGGGATTGGTCGGTGCCGGCATCGCGTCATCTCCTCTTTTCACGACTGCAACCTCTGTACCGGCAAACAAAAAAACCGGCCAGAGCTTTCCGGCCGGTTTCGCGATTAGATCGTATCAACGCGCAAATGCGTCAGGCGATGCCGCCGAGGCAGACATATTTGATCTCGGTGAATTCCTCGATCCCGTACTTCGAGCCTTCGCGACCGAGACCCGAGAGCTTGACGCCGCCGAACGGCGCTTCCGCGGTGGAGATCAACCCGGTGTTGACCCCGACCATGCCGTATTCCAGCGCCTCGGCCACACGGAACACCCGCGCCAGGTCCTTGGCGTAGAAATAGGAGGCCAACCCGAACTCGGTGTCGTTGGCCAACTCGATAACGTCGTTCTCGTCCTTGAAGCGGAACAGCGGCGCGACCGGACCGAAGGTTTCCTCGCGGGCGACTGCCATCGCCTGGGTGACATCGGCCAGGACCGTCGCCTCGAAGAAGGTGCCGCCGAGCGCATGGCGTTTGCCGCCCTGGATCACGCGAGCCCCCTTGGCAGTGGCATCGGCGATATGCTCTTCCACCTTCTCCAGCGCCGCCGTGTCGATCAGCGGGCCGAGGATGACACCCTGGTCGAGACCATTGCCGATCTTGAGCTTGGCAACGGCCGCCGCCAGCTTTTCGGAGAAGGCATCATAGACCTTGTCCTGCACATAGATGCGGTTGGCGCAGACGCAGGTCTGGCCGTTGTTGCGGAACTTGGCGATCAGCGCACCTTCGACAGCCGCGTCGAGATCGGCATCGTCGAAGACGATAAAGGGTGCGTTGCCGCCGAGTTCCAGGCCGAGCTTCTTGATCGTGCCGGCGCTCTGGCGATAGAGCTCCGCGCCAACCTCGGTCGAACCGGTAAAGGTCAGCTTGCGCACCACCGGGTTGGCGGTCATCTCAGCGCCGATCTCGCGGGCCGAACCGGTGACGACACTGAACAGTCCCTTGGGCAGGCCGGCGCGCTCGGCAAGAACCGCGATCGCAATGGCCGAGAACGGCGTCTGCGACGCCGGCTTCAGCACCATGGCGCAGCCGGCGGCAAAGGCCGGGCCGGCCTTACGGGTGATCATCGCATTCGGGAAGTTCCAGGGCGTGATCGCGGCGACGACGCCGATCGGCTGCTTCATCACCATGATGCGCTTGTCCGGCTGGTGGCCGGGGATCAGGTCGCCATAGATGCGACGCCCTTCTTCGGCGAACCATTCGACGAAGCTGGCGCCATAGACGATTTCGCCGGTGGCCTCGGCCAGCGGCTTGCCCTGTTCGAGCGTGAGGATGCGGCCGAGATCGTCCTTGTTCTCGATCATCAGCTCGAACCAGCGGCGAAGCACGCCGGCGCGGTCCTTGGCGGTGCGGGCAGCCCAACCCTTCTGCGCCAGACGCGCCGCTTCGATCGCCGCCTTCGTCTCCTTGCCTCCAAGCTTCGGCACACGGCCGATGAGCTCGCCGGTTGCGGGATTGTTCACATCGATCGCATTGGCGGCATCCGCTTCGATCCATTCGCCACCAATCAAGGCAGCCTGGCGAAACAGTGACGGGTCCTTAAAAGTCATCGCGCGTCCTCTCTCAGAAAAAATCTACAGAACTTATACAACTTTTTTATCGCTCTCGACAATCACCCGAAACACCGTTTCTGCATATTCCGGTGTGATGCCGGATCGAGCCGGCGAAGCGATCGGTGGTTCGAGCGCAAAGCCGGTTTCATAGCTCCGCGATCCCATGTAGCGTCCGCGGCGAATCTCGCCCACACGGCCTCGCTCCCCGGCGGCAACTGTCGTCGATGGCGGCGCTCCTCCCACGGGATTCCCGATACGATAACAGAGGTATGTTCATGACGGAAAGCAACCACAGGACCGCCGACCATCCGATCGACACCATGTTTCTGAAGCGCTGGTCGCCGCGCGCGTTCACACAAGAAGAGATCGGCGAGGAGGAGTTGCTCTCGCTGCTTGAAGCCGCCCGCTGGGCGCCGTCGGCGAGCAACAACCAGCCCTGGCGGTTCGTCTACGCCCGCCGCGGCACCGAGCATTTCGCGGCCGTGCTGGATATTCTGAACGAGAGCAATCAGCGCTGGGCGAAGCACGCCGCCGCGCTGGTGATCGTCATCTCGAAGACCCACACGCAGGCAGCCAGCGGCGAGATGCGGGCGACCTATACCCATGCCTTCGACCCCGGCGCGGCCTGGTTCAGCCTTGCGCTTCAGACAACCGTTGCCTGCTGGCACGCACACGCGATGGCCGGCATCGATCGCGACAAGGCGATGACCACCCTTGGCGTCCCCGATTATTACCGGGTCGAGGCGGCGGTGGCGATCGGCCGGCTTGCCGATCCTTCGACGCTTCCGGACGATCTGCGCGAACGGGAGAAGCCGAGCCAGCGCAAGCCGCTTGCCGAACTGGCCTTCGAAGGCCGTTTCAAGGCGGAATAGACAAAAAGATCCCGGAGCCTTGCGGCACCGGGATCTCAATAAGCGGGGATCTGGTCGCGATCAGATATCGAGGTTGGCGACGCTCAGCGCGTTTTCCTGGATAAAGTCGCGGCGCGGCTCGACCTCGTCGCCCATCAGGCGCGAGAACAATCCGTCCGCGTCGGTCGCATCGTTCACCCGAACCTGGAGCAGCGAGCGCACGTTCGGATCGAGCGTCGTTTCCCAGAGCTGCTCGGCATTCATCTCGCCCAGACCCTTGTAGCGCTGCATCGACAGACCCTTGCGGCCTGCCGCGAAGATCGCATCCAGAAGCGCGCGCGGGCCGCTGATATCTTGTGCACCATCGCGGCGGCGGAGCACCGGAGGTGCGGAGTAAACTTCCTTGAGCTTCGATGTCAGCTGGTCGATATGGCGGGCGTCGGACGAGCCAATCAGCGCCATGTCGAGGATAGCGACTTCCTTGACGCCACGAACCATGCGTTCAAGCTTGAGGCCGCCTTCGGTCGTGACCGCTCCGGTCCAGCCGCGTTCGGTCTCTTCGGCAATCACGTCGAGCCTGCGAGCCACTTCGATGGCGACCTGCTCGTACTGTTCGCGCTGGCCGTTCAGCTCGACATTCAAGGCGCCGGCAATCGCTGCCTGTTCGACAATCGAACGATTGTAGCGCGAGTGAAGACCATCCATCAGATTACGCACGCGCAACGCGTCGTTGATGACCTCGCGCAGGTCCTGGCCGGCGCGAACCTCGCCGGAAGCAAGCTGGAGCGTCGCTTCCTCGAGACCCATGGAGATCAGGTAGTCTTCCAGCGCCTGCTCGTTTTTCAGGTACTGGGCGGACTTGCCGCGCGTCACCTTATAGAGCGGCGGCTGGGCGATGTAGAGGTGGCCACGCTCGATCAGTTCCGGCATCTGCCGGAAGAAGAAGGTGAGCAGCAGGGTGCGGATGTGGGCGCCATCGACGTCGGCGTCCGTCATAATGATGATCTTGTGGTAACGCAGCTTGTCGGCGTTGAACTCGTCCTTGCCGATCGATGTGCCGAGCGCCGTGATCAGCGTGCCGATTTCCTGGCTCGACAGCATCTTGTCGAAACGCGCGCGTTCGACGTTCAGGATCTTGCCGCGCAGCGGCAGGATCGCCTGGTTTTCGCGCGAGCGTCCCTGCTTGGCCGAACCGCCTGCCGAATCGCCCTCCACCAGGAAGACTTCGGACTTTGCCGGATCGCGTTCGGAGCAGTCGGCGAGCTTGCCCGGCAGCGAAGAGATGTCGAGCGCACCCTTGCGGCGCGTCAGTTCGCGCGCCTTGCGCGCCGCCTCGCGGGCGGCCGCCGCTTCGACGACCTTGCCGACAAGGATCTTGGCGTCGGAGGGATGCTCCTCCAGCCAGGTGCTCAAAGCTTCGTTGACGAGACTTTCGACAACCGGACGGACTTCCGAGGAAACCAGCTTGTCCTTGGTCTGCGACGAGAACTTCGGATCCGGCACCTTGACGGAGAGAACGGCGGTCAGGCCTTCGCGGCAGTCGTCGCCGGTCAGCGTCACCTTTTCCTTCTTGGTGATGCCTGACGTTTCGCCGTAGGAGGTGATCTGCCGGGTCAGCGCGCCGCGGAAACCGGCCATGTGCGTGCCGCCGTCGCGCTGCGGAATGTTGTTGGTGAAGCAGAGCACGTTCTCGTGGTAGCTGTCGTTCCACCACATCGCGACTTCGACGGTGATGCCGTCCTTTTCGCCGCGGATCGATACCGGCTTCTGCACGAGCGGCTTCTTTGCGCGGTCGAGGTAGGCGACGAAGGCTTCGAGACCACCGTCATACATCATCTCGTCCTGACGTACGTCCGAATGGCGCTTGTCGGTCAAGACGATGCGCACGCCGGAATTCAGGAAGGCGAGTTCGCGCAGGCGGTGTTCGAGCGTGCCATAGTCGAAGTCCGTCTTGGTAAAGGTGTCGGTGCTTGGCAGGAACGTCACTTCGGTGCCGGTATCGGTGCCGGCGTCGCCGATCACCTTTAGCGGACTGTCAGCCACGCCATGGGTGAAGCTCATCTCATGGATCTTGCCCGCACGGCGGATCTTCAACCGCAGCATGACGGAAAGCGCGTTGACCACCGAGACGCCAACGCCGTGCAGACCGCCCGAAACCTTGTAGGAATTCTGGTCGAACTTACCGCCGGCATGGAGCTGCGTCATGATGACCTCAGCCGCCGAGACGCCTTCTTCCTTGTGGATGTCGGTCGGGATGCCGCGGCCGTTGTCGGTTACCGTGACCGAACCATCGGCATTCAGCGTCACCGTGACGATATCGGCGTGGCCCGCGAGCGCCTCGTCGATCGCGTTGTCGACCACCTCATACACCATGTGATGCAGACCGGAGCCGTCATCGGTGTCGCCGATATACATGCCCGGCCGCTTGCGTACGGCATCCAGGCCCTTCAACACCTTGATGGAGTCGGCACCATATTCGGCGGCGGCGCCGGTATCGGTTTCAGGAATATCGGTCATTCGGCTTCGGGTCTTTCCAGGTTCTTCGGACGTGGTGATTCGTTGCGAATCACGTCTCGGACGCCTCGCGGACTATAGAAAATTTGTCCACGGTTCCAAATCCCGGACCGCGCGCAGCGGCCGGAAAACAGCTGTTCATCCCCTGTCATTAGCAGGAAATGTGGCTTTTTCCAAAACATCTTCCAGGGCACGGATGGTGTCGACGGACAAATCGCGGATTTGCCCGCTCAAGCGGTTGGCGAAGGCCGTGTGTTCCGGCGCCAGCCCGGACGTATCCAGCACGACTTTCGGCGCCGAGACATGGGCGATCTGGAACAATTCCTCGGCCTCGTCCCAGATGACGTTGAAATAGCCGGCCACCCTTTGCAGAAAATCGAAACTCGGCGCGCCACGCTTTCCATGTTCAAGCGCCGAGAGATAGGCGGCCGACACGCCGATCGCTGCGGCCATCTGTTTCTGCGACACGCCCTTCTTGCGCCGCAACTCGCGCACCGCCGCACCGAAGGGGGTCACGTGGCGCTCCCCTTGCTGCGCGCCAATCGGACATAAAGCGCGCCATCGCCACCATGATTACGCGCTGCGGGCTCGTAGCTTGAGATCAATGGCCGGAACTCCGGCAGCGAGAACCAGAGCGGCACGGCGCGCTTCAACGCGCCATCGCTGCCGATCGACGTTCCCTTGCCGGTGATAACAAGAACGTGGCGCAGCCCGCGCTCGTGCGCTCTCAAAAGAAAATGCAGAAGGAAGCCGTGGGCTTCACTCTGGACCATTCCGTGCAGATCGATCCGCGCCTCCAGCGCCAGGTGCCCCTTCGACAGCTTGCGCTTGACGGGTTTTTCAAGCGGATAGTGGTGCCGGCCGTTCGAGGTCTTGCTGAGGGCAATTCCCTGCAGTTCGTCGGTACCACCGGCCGGAGTGGCGGCTTGCGCCTTTTGCGGCTCATCCTTGGGCTCGGCTGGAACATCCTCGCCAAGAAATTCCCTGAGATCGTCGAGGCGGCCGGGCATGGGCCTGGTCGTGCGCGCAACCTTTCCCCATAGAATCCGCTCTTCCGCCGAAAGCTTCTTGCCCCTAGCCATTGCCGTATCTTGCCGCAGCCGCGCGAGGAACGAAGATGTAGAAATCGGCTTCGTTGCGAACCGCACCCGCAAGCTCGCCGGCCCTATCGCCGGACCCGGTGAAGATGTCGCCACGGGCCGGGCCGACGATGGCCGACCCCGTGTCGAGCGCCAGCATCAGGCGTCGAAACGGCCGTCCGGCATCAAGTCGCGTCAGGCTCTCGCTCGAGATGAAGAAGGGCACGCCGAAGGTATGGATCAGCCGATCGACGGCAAGCGACCGGCCCGGCTCCAGCGAAACCTTGGCGGCGGCGACCGGGCCCAGCCGCTCGTCTTCGACTTCCGCCTCGCGGAAGAAGATGAAGGAGCGATTGTGCCAAAGGACCTCGTCGACCTGATCCGGATTGGCCGCGAGCCAGCCCCGGATGCTCATCATCGAGACGGTCGAGGCATCGATCTCGCCGCGATCGATCAGCAGCTTTCCGATCGGGGAAAAATAGTGGCCGGTCTTGGCGGCATAGGTGATACGCCGGCGCGAACCATCGGGATAGACGAGCCGGGCAGCGCCCTGGACGTGGACGAAGAACACGTCGACCTTCGATCTGGCATAGGCGATCTCCAGACCCCGCCCCGCCAGAAAGCCCTGCTCGATCGCGCGGCGGTCCGGATACTCGCCGACCACGCCATCATGCAGCCGGCCAAAGGCAAAATAAGGATCCATATCTGTCGGCCGGTTGGTGTCGTCGACATCGACGAGATCGATCGGGCGCCGGTAGATCGGGTATCGGAAGATCTCGTCCGGTTTCGCCTGGACTTCGATCTCGGGTTCATAGAACGCCGTCACGAAACCGGTCTTGCCAGTTTCGGGCCGGATTCTGAAGGCGACGAACTGTTGCTCGAAAAACGCACGCGCCGCAGCTGCGTCGGCGACGTCTGCGCTTGCAGCCGAAAACGCCGGCATCAAGTCATTGACCGAAATGCCAAGCGAACCGGTGCGATAAGGCTTTGCGGTCGAGACATGGTGATGACAGCGGCGCAGCGCTTCAATCACCGCGGTCGGATCGTCGTCCTGCCACCCCGGCAAGTCTGAGAAGGTGACAGGCTCAAGTCGAAGCGTCATGGTCGCCCCTTCCGATCAGTTTTCGGATTCGGTAGCGATCAGCTTCCAGTTCGGATCACGCGAGCGAATGTCGCGCGAGAACGTCCAGAGATCGTTGACTTCGGCCACCGACTCCGCGTCTCCATCGATGATGGCGCCCTGCTTGTCGTAGGTCGCCGAGATCAACTGGCTGACGATCCGGACCGTGATGTTCTCTTCGCTGTCCTTGACTTCGGCGTGGACGATATCGGCCTTCTCGATACCGACGAAGGTGGATTTCACCACTTCGCCCTTGCGTTCGCGCTCGGCAATCGCGGCATCGAAGCCTTCGAAGACTTCCCGCGACAGCAGGTTCTTCAACGTCTTGCGGTCGCCATCGGCAAACGCCATGACGATCATCTCGTAGGCCATTTTCGCGCCGTTGACGAACTCCTTCGGGTCGAAGCCTGCGTCGGCGTCGGTCAGCGAGCGGAGCTGATCGTTGAGCGGCGTCCCCGCCTTTGCGAAGTCGTCGATCGCGGCATAGCGGGCCGAATCGTCCTCGGCATTGTCGCGGCGCGGCAGTTGGACGACCTTGCCATTGTCGGCCTTTTCGGGCCCCTGGCTCATGTCCCTCGGCGAATAAGGATCAAACGGCGGCCGTTCGCTGCCGGTCCGGCGACCGAGAACGCTGCGCAACTGCAGGAAGATGACCACTGCGGCGATCAAGAAAAAAAACGTGATGAAGTCGAAAGAGCCCATTTCCACCCGAAACCGCTGTTAGAATTTCTCGTAGCTATTCCATATAGTCCGCAAGGATAGATCATTCAAACCGCGTTGTCGCACCCTTAGATCGGAGGCGACGATGCGACGACCCTTTCAGGCACCGCCAATGCGCTCAATGTTAATTCCCCTGGTCATTCTTGGACTGCCCCTTGCCGAGATTGCCGGCTTCGTTATCGTCGGCCGCGAGATCGGCTTGGCCATGACGCTGCTGCTCGTTCTGTTGAGCGCGATTGCCGGGGTCGTGCTGCTTCGCCTTCAGGGTTTCGCCGTCATCAAGCGCGTGCAGGAAGCAACACGCAGCGGCAGTGATCCCGGCCGCGAGGTCCTCGGCGGCGCCTTGATGTTCGTCGCAGCCCTTTTGTTGATGGTGCCCGGCTTCATCAGCGACATCTTTGGTCTGCTTCTGTTTGTGCCGCCTGTCAGGCATGCCGTGGCCGGCTATTTGAGATCGAAAATGACTGTTGTGACGGCCGCGTCGAGCCAGTCCTGGCGCGGACCGGGCCAAACGCCGGAGGAGCGCGCGCAACCGCGCGTCATCGACCTTGGCGAAGGCGAGTTCTCGAGGACCGATGACGACGAACCCAACCCGTCCGAAGAGCGTCGTCGGCAATAGCAAGGGCCTGTGGCGCAGGGTTGTAAGCCCTATGACGAAATGCTAGATGGCCTCACCGAATTGAAGTCGAGGAAACCCTAATGACGACTGATACCGCATCCAACGGCAACGGCAGCGCGCAGCAGAGCCCGTCGCTCAACATCCTCGCCCAGTATGTCAAGGATCTCTCCTTCGAGAACCCGGGCGCACCGCGTTCGCTGCAGGCCCGTGACAATGCCCCGTCGATCAACATCAATGTCAACGTCAACGCGAACCCGCTCGCGGAGTCCGATTTCGACGTCGTACTCTCGCTGAACGCGGAAGCGAAAGACGGCGAGCGCGTCCTGTTCAATGTCGAGCTCTCCTATGGCGGCGTTTTCCGTGTTGCCGGCTTCCCGCAGGAACACATGCTGCCACTGCTCTTCATCGAGTGCCCGCGCCTGCTGTTCCCGTTCGCTCGCCAGATCGTTGCCGACGCGACCCGCAACGGCGGTTTCCCGCCGCTGATGATCGACCCGATCGATTTCGCTCAGATGTTCGCCCCGCGCATGGCCGAAGAAAAGGTCCGCGCCCAGGTCGCAAACTCCAGCGAGACCGCCAACTGATATCTGCTCAGTCTGGATTGTAATCAGGAAAAAGCCCGGTCGAGCCGGGCTTTTTTCATTTCTGCAGGTCGTATTTGGCCCAGATCGCCTTGGCCCCCATCTTGGCGACCAGCGCGGCATGAGCTGCCTCATCCGCTTCCGACAAGCGGTTCGGCAACGGCCGTGGGCGCTGCGCGATGGCGATCGGCGCATCGTCGTGTTCGACGGTTTGTCCCGCGACCTTGTTGCTCGACACCAGGCCGAGCGCGGCCTGACGACCGCCGAGCATCTCGATATAAACTTCAGCAAGAAGCTCGGAGTCGAGCAGTGCGCCGTGCTTGGCGCGATGGGAATTGTCGATGCCGTAGCGACGGCAGAGCGCGTCGAGCGAGTTCGGGCCCATCGGATGCTTGCGGCGGGCGAGAGCAAGCGTATCCGTCACCCGTTCGCCGGCAATGGCCGGAAGCCCGATGCGGCCGAACTCCGTATTGATGAAGCCCATGTCGAAGGTGGCATTGTGCGCCACCCAGCGGGCGTCGCCGAAGAAGTCGACAATCTGCTGGGCCACATCGGCAAAGGCCGGCTTGTCCTTCAGGAACTCGTCGGTGATGCCGTGAATGGCAAGCGCATCCGGATGAACCTTGCGATTGCCGGGATTGATGAAGATATGCAGCGTACGACCGGTCGGAAACTGGTTTTCCAGCTCGACGCCACCGATTTCGATCACCCGGTCCTCGCGATTGTCGAGGCCGGTCGTTTCCGTATCGAAAATGATCTCACGCATCGGGCGCTCCATTTTGGGTGAGATCGTCGACGATCGCCCTCACCTGTTGGCGTGTGTTATCGAAGCTGTCGCTGGTATCGACGATGTAGTCGGCGCGTTCGCGCTTCTGACTGTCCGGCACCTGACGCGCCAGGATCATGGCAAATTTCGCTTCGGTCATGCCGGGGCGCTTCATCGCCCGTTCTCTTTGAATGTCGGGTGCGCAGCTAACGACAACCACCCGATCGACACGCGCCTCGGCTCCCGTTTCAAACAGCAGCGGAATATCGAGCACGACAAAGGCCGCGTTGGCCGCGGCATTCCTGTCGAGGAACTCGCGCTCTTTCCGGCGAACGAGCGGATGCACGATGCTCTCGAGTTCGCGCAGCCTTTCGGGTGCTGCCAACAACTGCCGGGACAGTTCGGCCCGATCGATCGCCCCTTCCCTGACAGTCCCAGGGAAAACGGCCTCAACAGGCGCGACGGCTTCGCCGCGATAAAGCGCGTGCACCACTTCATCGGCATCGTTGACCGGCACGCCGAACTCGCGGAACATCTGCGCGGTCGTCGACTTGCCCATGGCGATCGATCCGGTCAGGCCGACAATCATCATGCGTGCGATCCCATGTCATCGATGACGAGTTGTCGAAGTGTGGCGTCGACGACGGGCCGGCGACCGAACCAGAGCTCGAAACCGGGTACGGCCTGGTGCAGCAACATGCCGAGACCGTCGACAATGGTAAAACCTTGCTCCTCCGCCTGGCGAAGCAAAGGTGTCTTCAACGGGACGTAGACGATATCGGTCACCACGGCATCGCCAGCCATGACGGTGAAATCGATCTGCGGCGCGTCCTGGCCATCCATGCCGAGAGACGTGGTGTTGATGAAGAGGCCGGCGCCCGTCATCACTTCGCTCAATGCCTCCATCGGATGTGCGTGCACGGCAGATCCAAAACGGTCGGACAATTCCTCAGCCCTTGCCACTGTGCGGTTGACGACATGGATCGTCTTGATGCCCCGGTCGCGCACGGCCTGGATGACGGCGCGGCTGGCGCCGCCGGCGCCGAGCACGACCGCGGTCGAACATTGGTCCCAACCGGCTGACTGCTCGTCAAGATTGGCGACGAACCCTCGGCCATCGGTGTTCGTGGCGTGAACGTCGCCGGCTTCGATCCAAAGCGTATTGGCAGCGCCGAGTTCCAGACAGAGATCATCCGGGCGATCTGCCAGCCGATGGGCAACTTCCTTGTGCGGGATGGTGACGTTGCCGCCGCAAAAGCCGGCCGTGCCTTGTTTCAACTCTGCGACGAAGGCGGAAAAGTCTTCCGGCCTTACCTCGTGCGCGCGGTAGCTGCCCTCTATCCCGAGCTGTTTCAGCCAATAGCCATGGATCAACGGCGACCTGGAATGCTTGATCGGATAGCCGGTGACGAAGGCGTGGTTAACAAATGTTTCACGTGAATCACGCATCGATCGTTCCCAATTCCCGAAGTTTTGCGAGCAGCGGCAGCATCGGAAGACCGAGGATGGTGAAATAGTCACCCTCGATCTTTTCGAACAGCTGGATGCCCTCGCCCTCCAGCTGGTAGGCGCCGACGCTGGACAAGGCCTTGCTTCCGACGCGCTGCAAATGGCGGTCGACAAATTCCGGCGTCAGCATACGCACAGACATATGTGCCGACGAGACGTGGCGCCAGATGATCTGCTCGCCGCGCACGAGAACGATCGCGCTGTTCAGGCGATGGGTCCTGCCGGCGAGTGACAAGAGATGTTGTCCGGCTTCCGCCATGTCCTTCGGCTTGTGATAGACCCGCTGTCCGAGCGACATGGTCTGGTCGGAGCCGATCACCAGAGCCTCAGGAAAGTGCCTGGCGACATCTCTTGCCTTGGCTTCGGCAAGCCTCACCGCCACGTCTTCAGGAGCGGCACCTTCTTCTTCGAGCGGCTTTTCAAGCGCGCGCTCGTCGATCTCGGCGGCGCGCGCTGTAAACACCAACCCGGCATTTTCCAGCAGCGCACGACGGAACGGGCTTGCTGAAGCCAGGACGAGTGAAGGTGTCATCATCGAAGTTCCCGAATTGTTCGGATTCGCTCTATCGCAGCCGCGGGCGCAGGGCAACAATTGCGGCAGCGGTTTCCTCGATCGAGCGGCGAGTGACGTCGATGATCGGCCAGTTGTTGCGCGCGCAGAGCGCGCGGGCATATTTCAGCTCCTCGGCGATCGCCGCCCTATCCGTATATTGATCACCGTGAAAGCCCTGCGTGGTGCCGAGCACCCGATGCTGGCGAACCTGGGAAATGCGATCGGCAGTCGCAATCAGGCCGACGACCAAAGGCTTGGTTGCCGTCATCAGCCGGTCGGGCAGCGGCACGCCGGGGACGATCGGAATATTGGCCGTCTTGATGCCTCGGTTGGCGAGATAGATCGATGTCGGCGTCTTCGATGTACGGCTGATGCCGATCAGCACGACATCGGCGTCATCGAAATCGGCCGGCAGCTGACCGTCGTCATGGTCCATGGTGAAATTCAACGCGTCGATGCGGGCGAAATAGTCGGCGTCCATCACGTGCTGCGCGCCGGAGCGGCGCCGCGACGGCGAACCGAGATAGGACTGGAACAGTTCGATGATCGGATCGAGAACCGAGACGCAGGGCACACCCATCTCCCGGCAGCGCTGGTCGATGATGTCGGCCAGTTCGCGATCGACGATCGTGTAGAGCACGATGCCGGGCGCTCCATCGATGGCGTCGAGAACCTGCAGCAACTGCCGGCGATTCCTGATCAGCGGATAGACATGTTCAAGCGCATGCGACGCCTGGAATTGCGCCGCCGCCGCACGCCCCGCCGCGATCAAGGTCTCCCCCGTCGAATCGGAGATCAGATGCAGGTGGAAGTAGTTTTTCTTGTTCTCCACGCAATTCTCCGGGTGCTGTTGATAAACCGGGATAAAAATGGCTGACGGCGCCGCGGCGCGCCAGGCAACGGGAAAACCGCCGACTTATTCACAATTGGTGCAACGCCGAAGAAAGCTTCGCAGAGGATGTGGACAAGACTCACGGCGATGACAAAGTGTCACGTGTTTCGACTCATTGTCCACAGCAATTCGCTTTCTTCCGGGGCTGGCAATCCTCTGATTTAAATTGAAATTTTGCACTTATCCACGAAATGCCGCCAAGGGCCCCGCTTTGCCTCCCGCCCGGATCGATCCGATCGGGCAGCCGTGGATGAAGTGTGGTGATCTTTTAATCCTTGATACCCACCGACTCTAAGAAATAGAAAGAGTCTAAATATCTTTGATTTTATATTGGGAGAGACCATCCGTGGCCGAGACACGAAGGAAAGTTCTGGAGGTTTTGGACGGGAAGACGGTCAATCCGCCTCCCGTCTGGCTGATGCGCCAAGCCGGCCGGTACCTTCCGGAATATCGAGCGACGCGGGCTGTCGCCGGGAGCTTCCTCGATCTCTGTTACACGCCCGATCTTGCCGTCGAAGTGACGCTGCAACCGATCCGTCGTTATGCTTTTGACGCAGCCATTCTGTTTTCCGATATCCTGGTGATCCCGGACGCGCTGAAGCGCAACGTTCGTTTCGAGGAAGGCCATGGGCCGAGAATGGATCCGATCGACGTCGACGGCATCAATGCTTTGAAAGCGGACGCTATCTCCAATCATCTGAAACCGGTCTTCGAGACGGTGTCGCGTTTGCGTGGAGAGCTTCCGACGGAAACGACGCTGCTTGGATTTTGCGGTGCGCCCTGGACGGTTGCCACCTACATGATCGCCGGCCAGGGAACACCGGATCAGGCTCCTGCCCGACTGTTCGCCTACAAAAACCCTGAAGCCTTCGAACGGCTTTTGACGTTTCTTGCGGATGTGTCGGCCGACTATCTGGTCGAGCAGATCGATGCCGGCGCCGACGCCGTGCAGATTTTCGATTCCTGGGCCGGTGTTCTCGGCGAAGAGGAATTCGAACGATTTGCGGTCAGGCCGGTCGCCCGAATGATCGCTTCGGTGCGGGCGCGACGTCCGCAGGCGAAGATCATTGCATTTGCCAAGGGCGCAGGGCTCCTCCTGAAGCATTATCGCCGGAAGACGGGTGCGGACGCTATCGGCCTCGATTGGACCGTCCCACTGTCCTTTGCAGTCGATTTGCAGAAAGACGGCCCGGTTCAGGGCAACCTCGATCCGATGCGGGTCGTCGCGGGTGGCGTCGCCCTGGAACAGGGCATCGATCGTATTCTTGATGCGCTCGGCAACGGGCCGCTGATCTTCAATCTCGGACACGGGATCACGCCGCAGGCCGATCCGGCGAACGTCTCGGCCTTGGTCGCACGAGTTCGCGGAGCACGCTGATGAGTGAACGCCAGACGGATAGCGGGCCGGGTAACCGGGCGCGGCTCAGAGCGATGGTTGCGATTGGCGGTTTTGCCGCACTGCTCGTCGGGCTTTTCGTCTGGCAGCCGGAGAGCCTCTACCTCTGGATCAAGGCGCTTCACGTGATCGCGGTGATGTCGTGGATGGCGGCGCTGCTCTACATGCCGCGGCTGTTCATCTACCACACCGACGCATCCCCGGGCTCCGAACAGTCGGAAACCTTCAAGATGATGGAACAGCGGTTGCTGAAGGTCATCATGAATCCGGCAATGATGATTTCCTGGGTGCTCGGGCTTTACCTCGCCTGGAGCGTTTATGGTTTCCAGGGCGGCTGGCTTCACGCCAAGCTCCTGTTCGTGGTGATGCTGACTGTGGTACACATGCGCTTCAGTCGGGCGGTGCGGGCGTTCCAGCGGGACGAAAATCGTCGCACCGCGCGCTACTGGCGGCTGATGAACGAGGCCCCGACGCTGCTGATGATCCTGATCGTCATCATGGTGGTGGTGAAGCCGTTCTGAATTTTATCGGTTGCGAATTGCGATAGTTGTCGCTAATTTTCGACAGCCCCTTGCGGCGTTTCACGTGAATCGCTATTTTCTGCCATCTCCTCTTCATGGCTTGTGACAAAGACCAGAGCCTGCCCCCTCCTGCCGCAGCTCCCTTCAGAAAACACGCCGTCTTTCCATTCCCATACGAAACATGGATTCTTCATGGCTGAAATGAAGCTACAAGAACTTAAGAACAAGACGCCAACCGATCTTCTGGCCGTTGCCGAAGAGCTCGAGGTGGAAAATGCGAGCACCATGCGCAAGCAGGAGTTGATGTTCGCAATCCTCAAGATGCTCGCGGCCCAGGATATCGAAATCATCGGTGAAGGCGTCGTTGAGGTTCTGCAGGACGGATTCGGCTTTCTGCGCTCTGCCAATGCCAACTACCTTCCCGGTCCGGACGATATCTACATCTCGCCCTCCCAGATCCGCCGCTTCTCGCTGAAGACCGGCGACACGGTCGAGGGACCGATCCGCGGGCCGAAGGAAGGCGAACGCTACTTCGCGCTTCTGAAGGTCAACACCATCAATTTCGACGATCCGGAAAAGATCCGTCACAAGGTTCACTTCGACAACCTGACGCCGCTCTATCCGAACGAGCGCTTCAAGATGGAACTCGACGTCCCGACGTCGAAGGACCTTTCTGCCCGCGTGATCGACCTGGTCGCTCCGCTCGGCAAGGGCCAGCGTGGTCTGATCGTCGCTCCGCCGCGCACCGGTAAGACGGTTCTCCTGCAGAACATCGCCCACTCGATCACCGCAAACCATCCGGAATGTTACCTGATCGTTCTGCTGATCGACGAACGGCCGGAAGAAGTCACCGACATGCAGCGCTCCGTGAAGGGCGAAGTGGTTTCCTCCACCTTCGACGAGCCGGCAACGCGCCACGTCCAGGTCGCCGAAATGGTGATCGAAAAGGCAAAGCGCCTGGTCGAACACGGCCGCGACGTCGTTATCCTTCTCGACAGCATCACCCGCCTCGGTCGCGCCTACAACACCGTTGTTCCGTCATCCGGCAAGGTCCTGACCGGCGGTGTCGATGCCAACGCCCTGCAGAGGCCGAAGCGCTTCTTCGGTGCTGCCCGTAACATCGAAGAAGGCGGTTCCTTGACCATCATCGCCACGGCGCTGATCGATACCGGCAGCCGCATGGACGAAGTCATCTTCGAAGAGTTCAAGGGTACCGGCAACTCCGAAATCGTGCTCGACCGCAAGGTCGCCGACAAGCGCATCTTCCCGGCGATGGACATTCTCAAGTCCGGTACGCGTAAGGAAGACCTGCTCGTTCCGCGGCAGGATCTCCAGAAGATCTTCGTCCTTCGCCGGATACTGGCGCCGATGGGCACCACCGATGCGATCGAGTTCCTGATCGACAAGCTGAAGCAGACGAAGAACAACGGCGACTTCTTCGACTCGATGAACACCTGATACGGCCGACCGCCGATATCGTGATTGAGACCGGGCAAGTTTTCTTGCCCGGTCTCTTTGTTCCTTGACGCGCGACTATTTTGGCCTTTTCAAGCCCAGTCGCTTAGCCGGATTCACATCCGATAGACCCGGTCAGATCGCCTTTCGATTCGCTATCGCAACGAGTTTTGAGCGTTTCAAGTCCAAGCCGCGAGAGCCAGGACGGTGATTCACGTGAAACACGAGCGGTGACCGACGGCCAGGCTTGATCTTTTCCCGACTATTCGTCATAAGCTCCCAACCGTTCGACACCTCTGGACTGCCGGGGACGCTGACCACCGCGTTTCATCCTGTAGTCCAAATGAGGAGCGACAAGCCCGCTTGAACCTTGTTCCGGGCGCGTAGAGCGGACAACCTCATTGGATCTCAGGTGAAACGATGCCATCGGCGGATACTATATATGCGCTATCCAGCGGGGCATTGCCGGCGGGCGTGGCGGTGATCCGCATCAGCGGATCAGAAACCACCGCTGTGCTCGCCGCATTGTGCGGCGCTGTTCCCGAACAACGCATCGCGTCGTTGAAACCGATTCGTTCCCGCAACGGTTTCACGATTGACAGCGGCCTCGTCATCTACTTCCGCGGCCCTGCCTCGTTTACCGGCGAAGACTGCGCCGAACTGCAGGTACATGGCGGCCGCGCTGTCGTTCAAACGCTGTTGCACGAACTGTCAGGCTTTGAAGGCCTGCGCCATGCCGAGGCCGGAGAGTTTTCACGGCGGGCGTTTCAGAACGGCAAGATGGATCTCGTTGAGATAGAGGGACTGTCGGACCTGATCGTCGCCGAGACAGAGATGCAGCGTCGTCTGGCGCTGGAGCATTCCGCCGGCGGCCAGTCAAAGGTCTACGACGATTGGGCCAAACGTCTCACGCACGCCCGTGCAATGATCGAGGCGGAGCTCGACTTCGCCGATGAGGACGACGTTCCAGGCTCGGTCAGCGATCGGATCTGGAAAGACATGGAACTGCTGCGCCAGGAGATCGACGCGCATATCGCGCAGGCGCCGATTGGTGAAATCATTCGGGATGGTCTCAAGATCGTCATCGCCGGCGAACCCAACGCCGGCAAGTCCAGTCTGCTCAATGCTCTGGCAAAGCGAGATATCGCGATCGTGACCGAGATTGCTGGCACGACCCGCGACGTCCTGTCTGTCGACCTTTCCTTAGCCGGATTCACGGTGAAGCTCTTCGATACCGCCGGGCTGCGGGAGACGGATGAGACGGTGGAACGGGAAGGCATTCGCCGCGCGCGCGATGTGATTGCCAGCGCCGATTTGGTTCTGCTTCTGTCGGAGACGACGATGGGCTTCGGCACTCTCGACGACCTCGGTTTGAAGGAGGTGCCCGTCTTGAAGGTTGCAACCAAGATCGACCGCAATAATGGCGATACCCATGCCGTCGCTGACGTGGCGATTTCGACAACGACCGGCGCCGGCATGGATCTGCTCTTGAACGCGATAGCGGGCTATCTCCCTGATTTATCTGGTGTTACTGCGCTTTCCATTCCCTCGAGGCGCAGACACGTGGATTGTTTGCGCCAAGCGAGTGCCGCGCTATCGCAAAGTCTGAGCCTGCATCAGAACGGGCTGGACATACAAGCCGAGCTGCTTCGCGTCGCGGGCGATGCTATCGGGCGCATCACCGGACGCGTGGATGTTGAAAACCTGCTGGATGTGATATTTTCCGAATTCTGTATCGGCAAATGATGTTCGACTAAAACAATACAACGCCAGCGAGTCATGCGAAGTGTTTCACGTGAAACGATTCGAAGCCGGAATGCGTTGTGATCGGAGATAGAGAAATGGTCCATTTTGACGTCATCGTCATTGGTGGAGGTCACGCCGGCTGCGAAGCTGCGGCCGCCTCGGCGCGCCTCGGTGCGCGAACCGCTCTGATCACCCACAAGGCGTCGACGATTGGCGTGATGTCCTGCAACCCGGCCATTGGTGGTCTTGGCAAAGGCCATCTCGTCCGCGAAATCGATGCGCTTGACGGCCTGATGGGACGCATCGCCGATGCGGCTGGTATCCAATTTCGGCTGCTCAATCGGCGCAAGGGGCCGGCCGTTCGCGGCCCGCGCACGCAAGCGGACCGTAAGCTCTATCGTGAAGCCATGCAGAGCGAGATTGCTGCCACCAAAAATCTGACTGTGGTCGAGGGCGATGCTTTCGATCTCATCGAACAGGATGGCAAGATTGCTGGAGTGGTGATGAAGGACGGTAGGTCCTTTGGCGCCGCAGCGGTTGTGCTTACCACCGGGACCTTCCTGAAGGGTTTGATCCATATCGGCGACCAGAAGATACCCGCCGGCCGGGTCGGCGAAGAGCCGTCCCTTGGACTGTCTGCGACACTGGCTCGCTACGGGCTTCGCTTGGGGCGGCTGAAGACCGGGACGCCGGCGCGGCTGGACGGCAGGACAATCGACTGGGACCGCGTCGGCCGCCAAGGTCCGGATGAGGAACCGGTCCCCTTCTCCTTCATGACGGATCGGATCGTCAACCGACAGATCGACTGCGGTGTGACGCGAACGACCGAAGCGACGCATAAGATCATTGCGGATAACATTGGCAAGTCGGCGATGTATTCCGGGCAGATTGAGGGTGTCGGCCCACGCTATTGCCCTTCGATCGAAGACAAGATCGTCCGCTTTGGCGAGCGCGATGGCCATCAGATCTTTCTGGAGCCGGAGGGCCTTGATGACGATACCGTCTATCCCAACGGCATCTCGACGTCCTTGCCGGCGGACGTCCAGGACGCGTTTATCCGAACCATCCCTGGCCTCGAGGACGTCTCCATCCTGCAGCCGGGTTACGCGATCGAGTATGACCACGTCGATCCGCGCGAGCTGGATGCGACTCTCACTGTGCGCAAGATGCCCGGGCTGTTCCTGGCCGGCCAGATCAACGGCACCACCGGCTACGAGGAGGCTGGCGCGCAGGGCCTCGTCGCCGGCTTGAATGCCGCGAAAGCTGCAACGGGACGCGAGACCGTTATCTTCAGCCGTACCGACTCCTACATTGGCGTGATGGTCGACGATCTCACCTCGCGGGGCATTACCGAGCCCTATCGCATGTTTACATCGCGCGCCGAATATCGATTGTCTCTTCGCGCCGACAATGCGGACATGCGCCTTACGCCAAAAGCAATCGAGATCGGTTGCGTGTCTGAAGCACGGCAGGCGCGTTTTTATGAGTGGAAGTCGCAGTTTGACAGCGGTCGCGCACTGCTCAAGCAGTTGTCGGTGACGCCGGCCGAAGGCAACCGACATGGCCTCAAGCTGAACCAGGATGGCCAGCGGCGGACGGCGTTTGAGCTCCTGTCCTATCCCGAACAGACCGTCAGCGCATTGATACCGCTGTGGCCCGAGTTGAAGGACATTCCGTCGACGGTGGTGGAAGCGCTCGAAATCGACGCAGCCTATGCCGTTTATATGGACCGCCAGGCGTCCGACATTGCCGGCATACGCCGCGAGGAGAGAATGGTCATTCCGGCTGATTTTGACTTTTCGGCTCTGGCTGGTCTATCGAACGAGCTGAAGCAGAAGCTGACGGTGCAAGCACCGCGGAATCTGGCCCAGGCATTGAAGGTGGATGGGATGACACCGGCTGCGGCCTCGTTGATCCTGGCCTGGTTGAAACGAATGAACCGCTCCGTTGAACGGGAAGAAAAGGTGGATGCGCAATGAAGACGAGTCCTTTCGCTGGCTTGAACGGACTGCGTGTTTCACGTGAAACGAATGAACGGCTAGAACACTTCGCCGCGCTGTTTCAGAAATGGGCGAAGTCTATCAATCTGATTGCGCCCTCCACTCTTGAGGACTTATGGCGTCGGCATATCGTCGACAGCCTGCAGCTGGCGCAACTGGCGCCGGATCCAAAGACCTGGGTCGACCTCGGCAGCGGTGGTGGATTTCCCGGCGTGATTACCGCCATCTATCTCCAGGAGTTCTCCGACGGATGGGTGCATTTGATCGAAAGCAACAATAAGAAAGCCGCCTTCCTGCGTGTCGCTCTGATGGAAACCGGTGCGCGAGGATCGGTTCATCCGATTCGAATCGAGGATGCGAGCTCCGTCGCACCGAAATGTGACGCGATATCCGCCCGTGCGCTGGCTGATCTGAGCCTGTTGCTCGACTATTCGTCGCCGTGGATGATGGCAGAAGGTGGTAAAACCGTCGCCTACTTCCATAAAGGGCGGGATTACCAGCGCGAGATCGACAAAGCCGTTGGCCGCTATGAATTTGATCTGGTAAAACATCCAAGCATTGTCGAGCCAGATTCTGTTGTGCTCGAGATCGCAAATCTTTCGCGAAGAACTCAGTGATTGGCGAGCGGAAACATGTTTGGCGCAAAAAATCGGATCATCACGATAGCAAACCAGAAGGGCGGCGTCGGTAAAACGACGACTGCGATCAATCTGGCAACGGCACTTGCCGCCATTGGCGAGAAAGTACTGATCGTCGACCTGGATCCGCAGGGCAACGCCAGCACGGGTCTCGGCATTCAGCGTCGCGATCGCCACCTCTCGTCCTACGAGTTGATGGTTGGATCGCATTCGATCGGTGAGATCGTTCAGCAGACGGCGGTGCCGAATCTCGCCATCGTCCCGTCGACGATGGATCTGCTCGGCGTCGAGATGGAAATCTCGCGCGAAGCCGACCGCGCCTTTCGGTTGCGCAAGGCGTTGGCGAGCCCGGAGGCATTGGAGTATTCCTACGTTCTCGTTGACTGCCCGCCATCCTTCAACCTGCTGACGATGAACGCCATGGCCGCCGCGCATTCGGTGCTGGTGCCGCTGCAGTGTGAATTCTTCGCGCTGGAAGGTTTGAGCCAGTTGCTGGAGACTGTCGATCAGGTGCGCAGAACCGTCAACCCGAGCCTGGATATTCAGGGCATCGTGCTGACGATGTTCGATTCGCGCAACAATCTGGCACAGCAGGTGGTGAGCGATGTGCGCACCCATCTTGGCGATAAGGTCTACCACACGCTCATTCCGCGGAACGTGCGTGTATCGGAAGCGCCTTCCTATGGTAAGCCAGCGATCCTTTACGATCTGAAATGCGCGGGCAGCCAAGCCTATCTTCAGCTCGCATCGGAAGTTATCCAGCGCGAGCGGCAGCGCAAGGCCGCATAATTGTTTCGGTTCCGGAATTTAAATCGGGTGATACTATGAACGACGACAGCTCGAAGAGAAGGCTTGGTCGCGGTCTGGCTGCTTTGATCGGCGAGATGGACCAGCCGATACAGGCCGGCGCTGCCCCTGCCCCGGTCAACCCCGATCGGCGTGTACCGATAGAGTTCGTAGCACGAAACCCGAGAAACCCGCGTCGGCAGTTCGACGAAGGTGAACTGCAGGACCTCGCCAGCTCCATTCGACAGCACGGCATCGTCCAGCCGGTCGTTGCCCGCACGATCGGCGCTGACCGCTACGAGATCATCGCTGGGGAACGCCGCTGGCGCGCGGCGCAGCTTGCCGGATTTACCGAGATTCCCGTTATTATCCGCGACGTCGATGATCGCACGGCGCTCGAAATAGCGATCGTCGAGAACGTGCAGCGCTCAGACCTCAACCCGCTCGACGAAGCACTTGGTTACGAGCAGCTGATTGCCGAGCACGGCTATACGCAGAACGACCTCGGCGAGATCATCGGCAAGAGCCGCAGTCATGTCGCCAACAGTCTGCGACTCTTGAAGCTGCCCGAGCCGGTGCGGGATATGTTGTCGGATGGGAGCCTGTCGGCCGGCCATGCGCGTGCGCTGATCCCGACGTCGGACCCGGCGACGCTGGCGCGTAGCATCGTCGCCAAGGGTCTTTCGGTTCGCGACGCCGAACGGCTGGCGCAGAACGATATTCGGGCGCAGAACGACCCCAACTATGCAAAGACCGCACGTCGTGACGAGAAAGACGCCGATACGCTGGCACTGGAGCGGACATTGTCCGACAGCCTCGGGCTCGAAGTGACCGTCAGCCATAAGGCCTCAGGCGGGCACCTCAGGATTTCCTACAAGACGCTTGATCAGCTCGAAGAGATCTGCCGTCTGCTCGAGCGCCGTTGAGAGCGAAGCTCTCCGGTTTTCCCGACTATCGTTACATGTTGACCTGCGCCCGCGAAAGCGGGTGCTTAGTGCGTTTCCGGTTTAAACGGAGTCGCAGAAACGCCCTATCTCTTTGTTTCCAAGCATTTCCTGACGGAAAACCGCTTCGCACTTTTCCTGAAAATGCGCTAGCGCCTGCCTGATTGTACGGCAATCGCCATCAGGTTCTGCAGCACCATGCTCTCTTCGAGGCTCTGGCGCGTACGGCTCTGGTAGATCGTATTCTGCAGCCGTGTCAGTTCGCGGCGGATCGCCGGCGAAGACCAATGCCTGAGAGCGGCTTCGATGATGGGCTTGCGGCGAAAATGCAGGTGCCGGCCCATGGTGGCGATAACCTGGCCGGCCTGCTGACGGCTGGCGTCCATTTCGGCACGCATCAAATCAAGCTGCTGAAACTGCCTGAGGCACCCCTGCAAAACGAGGAAGGCGGGCGTTTTTGACGTGGTTATCTTCTGCATTGCGTGCATCAGACCGTCAAGATCACCTTTCAGGACTGCATCCACCGCATCATCGACAGAGATGGCGCTGGCATCACCGACAATGTCGGTCACATCCGATTCGTCGACCGTCGCCTTGCCGCGGCAATAGAGCGCCAGCTTGCGCACTTCGTTGCGCGAGGCCAGGCGGTCACCACCAAGCGCCTCCATCAGCCGCTCGCGTGCAGCCGGGGTAATGCCGAGCTTTTCCTCGCCGAGTTCCTTGTCGATCAAGGCCTGCAGGCTGCGGGCATCGTCGCTATAGCAGGCGATGGTCGCGATCGAACGCGCCGTCTCGGCGACCTTGCGTAGCGCCGATCCCTTCTTGAGATCGCCCGCTTCGACGAGAACATAGCTGCCGGTGGGCGGCTCGCCGGCCAGAATCTGCAGGGCATCGACGAGCGCCTTCTCGTTGGCGGCGCCTCGCACCCAGACGAGTTTTTCGCCGCCGAAGAGTCCGATCGAGTTGACCTCGTCGAGCAAGCGGCCGGGGCTCTGTTGCAGATCCCCGGCGTCGAGTTTCGTGATGGAAAAAGGATCGTCGAGCGGAACGCCGCTGCGCGAGGCGATCGCCCCTGCCCGCTCCGAGACCAGACCGCGGTCTGGCCCGTAGAGGACAAACAGGCGATAGAGTCCCGCTGACTTCTGAAGGAAAGAGTCGAATTCGTGCGACTTGACTTCGCTCATTCCACCACCGGCCTAGCGGCTGAGGGCCGCGGCGATGTCAGCCCGGATCAGCTCTGCCAGTTCCTTTGCAGCGCGGTTCTCACCATCGCGGACGGCGCGGACCTTGGCAAACTCCTGCACCGGGAAGTCGACAAGCGCGACAGCGGTCCGGTTGCCCGATTTGATGGTTTCGCCCGTGCCGGTCTTGGACAGATTGTAGTCGGCCTTGACGACGATACGCCCTGCCCCTGCCCGGTCCCTCGCCTGATCATAGAGCACGCCCATGGCACGTGTCGTGACGTTCAGCGCGAGGTGATATTGCGGGTTCACGGGTTCGCCCTGGCCGCCAGCGGCCAGGAAGATCAATGCGTTGCGCACTTCCTGCTCGACGCGGTCGTCGGCATCGGAGATTTCGATCGACGCAAGCGCCGCCGATGTGCCGACGGCGTCGGAATAAAGCGGCTTGACCTGGCAGCCGGCGAGCGCGGTCAACATAAGAACACCAGCCAGCATCGGGATCGACCGGATGCGGGAGCCAGCTCTATCAGACAACGACATTGACGATCCTCTGAGGCACGACGATGATTTTCTTGGGGCTGCTGCCGTTGAGAACGGATCTGACGGCATCGAGAGCGAGAACTGCATTTTCGATCGTAGTCTGATCTGCATCGCGCGCGATTGTCAAATCGGCGCGCTTCTTGCCGTTGATCTGGACCGGCAGCGTGACTTCATTCTCGACGACAAGCGCTGCATCAAACTTCGGCCAACCGCTTTCGGCAATCAGACCCTTGCCGCCGATCGCCTGCCAGCATTCTTCGGCAAGGTGCGGCATCATCGGGGCGATCAGGTTGACCAGGATCGACGTTGCATCCTTTGCCGCGGCCGTCAGCGCCGGATCGGCCTTGCCGGCAGCAAGCTGGGTCAACGGCGCTGCAAGCACGTTCACGAGCTCATAGATGCGCGCCACGGCCTTGTTGAAGGCCAGCTTGTCGTAATCGGCTTCAACGGCGCGCAGCGTCCTGTGGGCGGCTTGCGAAACAGCAAGCCCGGCGCCGTCGTGTGCTGGCGCCGCTTCTGTGGCGCGAAGCGTTTCCGCCGCCTCGCCGATCAGGCGCCAGACGCGTTGAACGAAGCGGTGGGCGCCTTCAACACCTGCCTCGGACCAGATGACGTCACGGTCGGGCGGCGAGTCGGAGAGCACGAAGAAGCGTGCGGTGTCGGCGCCGTAGGAGGCAATGATATCGTCTGGATCGACAACGTTCTTCTTCGACTTCGACATCTTCTCGATCGAACCGATCGTGATGTCTTCACCGGTCTCGAGCAGAACGGCGCGGCGCTGTCCGTCGACCTCGTCAATGCGGATTTCCGCAGGCGTGATCCATTCGCGCTGGGCGCCTTCGCCGCGGCTGTAGGTCTCGTGCACGACCATGCCCTGGGTGAACAGGCCCTTGAACGGTTCGTCGAGGGCGACGTGGCCGGTGGCCTTCATCGCGCGGGTAAAGAAGCGTGAGTAGAGCAGGTGCAGGATCGCGTGCTCGATGCCGCCGATATACTGATCGACGGGCAGCCAGTGGTTGGCCGCCTTCGGATCGGTCGGATTGTCCTCCCAAGGTGCTGTAAAGCGCGTGAAGTACCAGGACGAATCGACGAAGGTGTCCATCGTGTCGGTCTCGCGACGCGCGTCCTTGCCGCAATGCGGGCAGGCCACATGCCGCCAGGTTGGGTGACGGTCGAGGGGGTTGCCCGGCTTGTCGAAGGTGACATCCGGCGGCAGGATGACAGGCAGGTCGGCCTTGGGAACCGGTACGACGCCACAGTCATCGCAATGGATGACCGGGATCGGGCAGCCCCAATAGCGCTGACGGGAAATGCCCCAGTCGCGCAGGCGGAAATTGACCTTGCGTTCGGCGCGTGGTGATCCGGCCAGCATGTCCTTTTCCAGCTTCGCCGCCACGGTTTCGAAGGCGTGTTCCGTCGACAGGCCGTCGAGGAAGCGCGAATTGATCATCACGCCGTCGCCGATATAGGCTTCGTCGCCGATCGTGAAGCTGGCGGCATCGGCATCCCGCGGCATGACCACCGGAACGACCGGAAGGTCGTACTTGCGGGCGAAGTCGAGGTCGCGCTGGTCACCGGACGGGCAACCGAAGATCGCGCCCGTGCCGTAGTCCATCAGGACAAAATTGGCGACGTAAACCGGCAGCTCCCAGCTTTCGTCGAGCGGGTGCCTGGCGCGGATACCGGTGTCCATGCCCTTCTTTTCAGCGGTCTCGAGCGCTGCCAGCGAGGTTCCGGCGCGCCGGAACTCGTCGCAGAAGGCCGCGATTGCCGGATCCTTTGCGGCCGCCTGCTGGGCAAGCGGGTGATCGGCCGAGATCGCCAGGAAGGATGCGCCGAACAGCGTGTCCGGACGGGTGGTGTAAACGGTCAGTTCCGTGGTTTCCGGGGCAGCGGTTCCCTCGACGATCTGCCAGCGAATGGACAGACCTTCGGAGCGGCCGATCCAGTTCTTCTGCATCAGGCGCACTTTTTCCGGCCACTGGTCCAGCGTGTCCAGAGCGTCCAGCAGCTCCTGGCTGAAGTCGGTGATGCGGAAGAACCACTGCGTCAGCTCGCGCTGCTCGACGAGCGCGCCGGAACGCCAGCCGCGGCCGTCAATGACCTGCTCGTTGGCGAGAACGGTATTGTCGACCGGGTCCCAGTTGACCTTGGACTGCTTGCGGTAGACCAAGCCCTTTTCGAGAAAATCGACGAACAGGTGCTGCTGGCGCTGATAGTAGGCCGGGTCGCAGGTCGCGAACTCGCGGTTCCAGTCGAGCGAGAGCCCCATGACCTTCAGCTGCGCCTTCATTGAGGCAATGTTCTGGTAGGTCCAGCTGGCCGGGTGCACGCCGCGCTCCATGGCGGCGTTTTCGGCCGGCATGCCGAATGCATCCCAACCCATGGGGTGAAGCACGTTGAAACCGCGGGCGCGCTTGTAGCGGGCGACAACGTCACCCATCGTGTAGTTGCGCACGTGGCCCATGTGGATGCGCCCGGACGGATAGGGAAACATCTCGAGCACGTAATATTTTTCGCGCGGATCATCGTTCTCGGTCTGGAAGACCTGGCCGTTTTCCCATTCCTGCTGCCAACGCGGCTCGGCATCACGCGGATTATATCGTTCTGTAGACATGTCTTTTAGGTGTTCCGGAAGTTCTGCGGGGCAAGGGAGCGCCCTCATGATAGTTGGGGTGACCTTCATCATGAAACCGCTTGGTGGTCAAGTTTTCGAAGGGTTTGGCTCGACACTTTGGCGGATTTGGGCCGGGTTCTACGGCGATGGCCTTGGCAAGGCGCGCAAGTTTGCCTAATCCGCTAGGTCATCGTCCGGAAGTCGTTATGTCGGAGAATAAGTCCATGGAAGTTCAAGAACGGTTGCACGATGTCGTGAGCCGGATTCACACGGCGGAGAAGGCGGCAAAGCGCCCGAAAAATGCCGTCAGCCTCGTTGCCGTTTCCAAGACATTCGACACTGACGCGATCCGTCCGGTGATCGAGGCTGGCCAGCGCGTGTTCGGCGAAAACCGCGTGCAGGAAGCACAGGGCAAATGGCCGCTGCTGAAGGGCGAAACACCGGATCTGGTGCTGCATCTGATCGGGCCGTTGCAATCCAACAAGGCGGCCGAAGCCGTTGCGCTCTTCGACGTCATCGAAACTGTTGATCGCGAGAAGATTGCGCGGGCGATCTCGGCGGAAATGAAGCGCCAGGACAGGAAGCTTCGTCTCTACATCCAGGTCAATACCGGGCTGGAACCGCAGAAGGCCGGCATTGCGCCCGCGGAAACCGTCGCCTTCGTGACCTTCTGCCGTGAGGAGCTCGATATCGCGATCGAGGGGCTGATGTGCATTCCGCCGGTCGACGAGAACCCCGGCCCGCACTTTGCGCTGCTGGCGAAGCTTGGCCGCGAATGCCAGCTCGACAGGCTGTCGATGGGCATGTCCGGGGATTTCGAAACGGCAGTGCAGTTCGGCGCCACCAGCGTGCGCGTCGGTTCGGCGATCTTCGGATCGCGCTGAAAGCCAAAACGTCGCATGATATCAGCGCAGGTTGGTATTACGCTTTCGTCGGGGTTCACCTTCGTTCTCATTAGCCTATCCTTGTGCAAGAGGAGGCCGGGCATTGCCCGGCATGCATTGGGAGGAGAACGGATATGGCGAGCCGCTATTCCGAAGTGTATGGCGCGTGGAAGACGGATCCGGAGGGGTTCTGGTCAGAGGCCGCAGAGGCGATCGACTGGTTCGAAAGACCGGAGCGTGCCTTCGAGGCTGAAGCTGGCATCTACGGCCACTGGTTTCCCGATGGGGTGACCAACAGCTGCTACAATTGCCTGGACCGGCATGTCGAGGCGGGACGCGGCGAGCAGATCGCCTTCATCTACGACAGCCCGGTCACGTCCAGCATCGAGCGCATCTCCTATGGCGCGCTGCTCGACGACGTCAAAGCGCTGGCGGCCGTCTATCGCAAGCTCGGCGTCGACAAAGGCGATCGCATCATCATCTATATGCCGATGATCCCGCAGGCCGCGGTGGCGATGCTTGCCGCCGCCCGCGTCGGCGCCGTGCACTCGGTGGTGTTTGGCGGCTTCGCCGCCAACGAGCTTGCCGTTCGCATCGACGATTGCCAGGCCAAACTGATCGTTTCTGCCAGCTGCGGCATCGAGCCCGGCCGCACCGTCGCCTACAAGCCGCTGCTTGATGCGGCGCTGACGATCGCCGAACACAAGCCGGCACATTGCCTCGTCTACCAGCGCGACATGCTTGAGGCCGACATGACGCCGGTGCGCGATATCGACTATGCCTCAGCACTCGCGGCGGCAAAGGAGGCCGGCGACGAAGCCGGCTGCACGCCGGTGGCGTCCACCGATCCGCTTTACGTTCTCTATACCTCCGGCACCACCGGCCAGCCGAAGGGAGTCGTGCGCGATAATGGCGGCCATATGGTTGCGTTGAAATGGTCGATGCAGAATTTCTTCGGCGTTCAGCCGGGCGAAGTCTTCTGGGCCGCGTCCGACATCGGCTGGGTCGTCGGGCATTCGTTCATCGTCTATGGCCCGCTTCTGAACGGCAACACCTCGATCCTGTTCGAAGGCAAGCCCGTCGGCACGCCGGATCCCGGCACCTACTGGCGGATCATTGCGGAACACGGCGTGGTCGTCATGTTCACCGCCCCGACAGCGCTGCGCGCCATCCGCAAGGAAGATCCTGATGCCGCGCTGGTCGCGAACTATGATCTCCAGCAGTTTCGCGCGTTGTTTCTGGCTGGCGAACGGGCCGATCCCGACACCATCCGTTGGGCCGAAAGGGCCTTGGGCGTACCGATCATCGACCATTGGTGGCAGACGGAAACGGGCTGGCCGGTTGCCGGGAACCCGCTTGGGCTCGGACTTCTACCCGTCAAATACGGATCGCCGGCCGTACCGCTGCCCGGCTACGATGTTCAGATTCTCGACGATGCCGGTCATCCGGTCGAAGCGGGCACATTGGGCAATGTCGTGGTCAAGCTGCCCCTACCGCCGGGTTGTCTGCCGACGCTCTGGAATGCCGACCATCGGTTCCGCGCAGCCTATCTCGAGGAGTTCCCCGGCTACTACAAGACGGCCGATGCCGGCTACCTCGACGATGATGGTTATGTCTTCATCATGGCGCGCACGGACGACATCATCAATGTCGCCGGCCACCGACTGTCGACGGGCGCCATGGAGGAAGTGTGCGCCAGCCACCCGGATGTCGCGGAATGCGCGGTCATCGGCATTGCCGACGATCTGAAGGGGCAGATCCCTGCCGGTTTTCTGGTCATCAACTCCAATGTTTCCCGTGAAACATCCGAGATCGAGCGAGAGGTCATCAGCCTGGTGCGCGATCGCATCGGGCCGGTTGCCGCCTTCCGGACGGCGATGTGCGTCAAGCGCCTGCCGAAAACCCGATCCGGCAAGATCCTGCGCGCGACGATCCAGAAGATTGCCGATCGCCAACCGTGGAAAATGCCGGCGACCATCGACGATCCGGCGATCCTCGACGAGATCGCGGCGGTGCTGCACGCGAAGGGCATTGGCATCTGATCGTCCTTCCTAAGGTGCCCCCGGTCGAACGACAGAACTGAACCACGCGCTGAAGGCTGCCACCGGTTTGCTGCGCGTGCTTTTGGTGATGAGAAAGTAGCTCTCGTCTTCAAGCGTGGCTATCTGCGAGAGGATGAGGAGATCGCCACGCTCGATCTCGCGGCGAAAGACTTCGACCGGGCAGAGCGCCACGCCATGGCCGGCGATCACGGCCGTCGCCAGCAGGTTGAAGTCCTGGAAGACCGGACCGCGCTGCGGCGGTCGGGCCATGGGCAGGCCGGCTGTCGCAAACCACTCTTGCCACCGCGCGGTCGTCTCGTCGTGAAGCAGGTCCGCGGTGGTGATTGCCTCTGGTGTGTCGAGCGCGCCTTTGCGCTCGATGTAACGAGGGCTGGCGACCGGGCGGTTCACGCGTGAAAACAGCCGGTCGCATTGAGTCCCGACGGATAGGTCGGCACCGAGGGTGATGAGCACGTCGCAACCCGTCTCCCGCAGCCTCTGCTCGGCCATCGCGTAGATTACCTTTACATCGATGTCCGGGTGCCGTTCGAGGAAATCGCTGAGCGCTGGTATGAGCCAGCGCGTGGCGATCGACGGGATGCAGGCGACGGTGATCGACGACTTGGCATTGGCTCGCAATATCTCCGTCTCGATCGCGATGCGGTCGAAACACGACGTCAAGATATCCGCCAGCCGCTCGGCATCCTCTAGGAGCCGCACGCCGCGTTTTTCCCTCAGGAACAGCGGCCGGCCGAACCATTCCTCCAGCAGTCGGATCTGGTGGCTGACCGCGGCGTGCGTCACATTCAATTCGTCGGCCGCGCGTGAGAAACTGGCCAATCGGGCGGCGGCCTCGAAGGCGCGAAGCATGCCGAGTGGCGGAAGCATCTGCAAATTCTCCTCAACTATCTCTTGAGAAATCGTCGTTTTTCTATCGAGAAGTCCCGTGGGATAAGGATTTCAACATCACGAGAACGCATTCCGGTCTTCGTCATGTAAGAATTTCTCATAGGAGGATATAGCACATGTTCGTGCGCAGCCTGCAGGATATCGAGGCCACCGATCACTTCGTCGAATGGGGGAGCGGCACCAGTCACCGCCTGCTGACGGAAAAGGATGGCATGGGCTTTACGGTCTGCCACACCATCGTTCGCGCCAACACCGTTTCGCTGCTGGAATACCGCAATCATCTCGAGGCCTGCTACTGCATCGCCGGCCAGGGTGAGGTGGGGGATATGCAGGGCAATGTCTTTCCCATTCGTCAGGGCGACATCTATGTGCTCGATCAGCACGACAAGCATTTTCTGCGGGGAGGAAAGGACGAGGATCTGATCCTCGTCAGCGTCTTCAATCCGCCGCTCAAGGGGACCGAGCGGCATAATCTCAGGGATCAATCCGGTTCGGCCTATTGAAACCTGCGAACAAAAAAGCCCGGATCGAGTGATCCGGGCTTTTTCGTCAGGTCATGACAAGTCGATCAATAGTGATCGTCTTCGTCCTCGTCCTTGCGATCCGACTTCAGCGACTTGAGCTTGGCGAAGACGGCATCGGCATCGATTTCCTTCTCTTCTTCGCGCTCGTAGCTGAAGTTGAGCTTTTCGGTTTCCTGCGCTGCTTCGAGCGTTGCGCCGAGCTCGGCGGCGGTCGGCAGCGGACGGCCCTTGGCGGCGCGTTCGACCTCGAGGTCGAGATCGATCTGCGAGCACAGGCCGAGTGTGACCGGATCCATCGGCGTCAGGTTCGTCGAGTTCCAGTGAGTGCGCTCGCGGATCTGCTCGATCGTCGACTTGGTGGTGCCGACGAGGCGGGAAATCTGGGCGTCCTTCAGCTCGGGATGGTTGCGAACCAGCCAGAGAATGGCGTTCGGTCGATCCTGGCGCTTGGAGACCGGCGTGTAGCGCGGGCCCTTGCGCTTGGAATCGGGAACGCGGACTTTCGGCTCCGAAAGCTTCAGCTTGTGGTTCGGATTTGCCTCGGCGCGGGCGATCTCGTCGCGTGACAGCTGTCCGGTTGCGATTGGATCTAGACCCTTGATGCCCTGCGCCGATTCACCATCTGCGATAGCCTTCACTTCGAGCGGATGCAGCTTGCAGAATGTGGCAATCTGTTCGAACGACAATGCTGTATTGTCGACGAGCCAGACGGCTGTTGCCTTGGGCATAAGCAGTTGCTGAGCCATGGATATAGTCCTTTTGTCCGCCGCGCCGGTGTCGCGGGCCGTGGAGTCTACCACTGATTTCCGGGAATTGAGCGCCTCTATAACGTCGTTGTCGCAAAATTGCAATTCTCCAGTTCCAAATGTCCTTTTGTCTAATTGCGGCGCGGCTTTGACCTGCTATGACTCGTCGCCGAGGCGGGGTCCCCGGGAGAGGGAACCCCAGACAGGAATGCGCAGGGAGGAAAGAATGTCCGCCAAACTCTATCCGGTGTTGAAGTCTGCCAAGAGCCGGACGCTGCTCGATAACGCGACCTATCTGAAGTGGTATGAGGAAAGTGTCTCGGACCCAGCCAAGTTCTGGGGCAAACACGGCAAACGGATCGACTGGTTCAAGCCCTATACCAAGGTCAAGAACACCTCTTTCAAGGGTAAAGTCTCGATCAAGTGGTATGAGGACGGCCTTACCAACGTCTCCTATAACTGCATCGACCGCCATCTGAAGACGCACGGCGAAAAGACCGCGATCATCTGGGAAGGCGACAACCCCTATATCGACAAGAAGATCACCTACAACCAGCTCTACGAGCAGGTTTGTCGTCTTGCCAACGTCTTGAAGAAACACGGCGTCAAGAAGGGTGACCGCGTCACCATCTACATGCCGATGATCCCGGAAGCATCCTATGCGATGCTTGCCTGCGCCCGCATCGGTGCCATTCATTCGGTCGTCTTCGGCGGCTTCTCGCCGGACGCGCTTGCCGGCCGCATCGTCGATTGCGAGAGCACCTTCGTCATCACCTGTGACGAGGGCGTGCGCGGCGGCAAGCCGGTGCCGCTGAAGGAAAACACCGACACCGCGATCGATATCGCCGCCAAGCAGCATGTGATCGTCAACAAGGTGCTGGTCGTGCGCCGCACCGGCGGCAAGATCGGTTGGGCGCCGGGCCGCGACCTCTGGTACCACCAGGAAATCGCCACGGTGAAGCCGCATTGCGAGCCGGCGAAGATGAAGGCGGAAGACCCGCTGTTCATCCTCTACACCTCGGGCTCGACCGGCAAACCGAAGGGCGTGCTGCACACCACCGGCGGTTACCTCGTCTACGCCTCGATGACCCACGAATATGTCTTCGATTATCGCGACGGCGATATCTACTGGTGCACCGCCGATGTCGGCTGGGTGACGGGGCATTCCTACATCGTCTACGGACCGCTCGCCAATGCCGCGACCACGGTGATGTTCGAGGGCGTTCCGAACTTCCCCGATGCCGGCCGCTTCTGGGAAGTCATCGACAAGCACAAGGTCAACGTCTTCTACACCGCGCCGACGGCGATCCGCTCGCTGATGGGCGCCGGTGACGATTTCGTCAAGCGCGCCTCGCGCTCGTCGCTCCGCCTGCTCGGTTCGGTCGGCGAACCGATCAATCCCGAAGCCTGGGAATGGTACTACAACGTCGTTGGCGATCAGAAGTCGCCGATCGTCGACACCTGGTGGCAGACGGAAACCGGCGGCATCCTGATCACGCCGCTGCCCGGTGCGACGGATCTCAAGCCCGGTTCGGCAACGCGGCCTTTCTTCGGCGTCCAGCCGCAGCTGGTCGACAACGAAGGCAACGTGCTCGAGGGACCGGCCGACGGCAACCTCTGCATCACCGACAGCTGGCCCGGCCAGATGCGCACGATCTACGGCGACCATGCGCGCTTCGGCCAGACCTACTTCGCCACCTACAAGGGCAAGTACTTCACCGGCGACGGCTGCCGCCGCGACGAGGACGGATATTATTGGATCACCGGCCGCGTTGACGACGTACTCAACGTCTCGGGTCACCGTCTGGGCACGGCGGAGGTCGAATCGGCGCTCGTCTCGCACCATCTTGTGTCCGAGGCTGCCGTCGTCGGCTATCCGCACCCGATCAAGGGACAGGGCATCTATTGCTACGTCTCGCTGATGGCCGGCGAAGTCGGCAATGACGATCTGCGTCAGGCGCTGGTGAAGCATGTCCGCTCGGAAATCGGCCCGATCGCCACGCCGGACAAGATCCAGTTTGCCCCCGGCCTGCCGAAGACCCGCTCGGGCAAGATCATGCGCCGCATCCTGCGCAAGATCGCCGAGGATGATTTCGGCGCGCTCGGCGACACCTCGACGCTCGCCGATCCGGCGGTAGTGGAAGACCTGATCGCCAACCGGCAGAACAAGGCTTAAGCAACAAAAGACAGTGAAAAGGGCGGCTTCGGGCCGCCCTTTTTTGTTTCACGTGCTTTGATGGTCGATCGCTGGGGCGAGCCGTACCGAAGACAGGATTGCCCGACAGGCGTTGATGAGCCGGATTCCAATTGAAGTTAAGCGGCGTTTCCCAGGCGAACGGGGCACATTGATATGACCAAGGGCCGTTTTTCGATCGACCCCTGTCAAACTCGGGACGAGCATGCGCGACGGATTTGTCGGCACGCTCCGTGAGGGGCCTCGACGTCTACGACCGCCAAATGTGAGGATTCAAGCGCGAACGATCTGAAAAGACGGAAAATATTCCTTCACGTCAATTCGCGCGGCGGGAGAGCTTTTTCAGAAATCGATCGCCCGGCCCTTGATTTCCCAATCACCGAAGCGTGCCGGGTCGGCGCCGCCGCGGCCGCCGATCTCCGTCGGCATAAGCTTCTCCGCTTCCGCCTGTCGCCGTTCCTCTGCTTCCTTCAGCGCGCGCAAGGCAGCGGCAGGCAGCGGCTTTTTCGGGCGGTCGGGGGCATTGTCGTTGTCGTTCTGCATCTCGCCAGTATCCGGATTCGTGCATCTGTATTGAAGAACGGGGCATTTGCACCCATCATATAAGACGCCGTTGCCTGAACGGAAACCCTGATTCACGTGAAACGTCGACCACCCGGAGCCTGTTCATGAACCTCGTTCGCACCGCCATGCTGCTCGCAGTGATGACCGCCCTGTTCATGGCGGTCGGCTTCGCCATCGGTGGACGTGGCGGCATGATGATCGCCTTCGTCATGGCAGCTGGTATGAATTTTTTCTCCTACTGGAATTCCGACCGCATGGTGCTGCGCATGTACCGTGCGCAGGAGGTCGATGAACGCAGCGCACCGGAATATTACGGCATCGTGCGCGATCTCGCGAAGAATGCCGGCCTGCCGATGCCGCGGGTCTATGTCATCGACAGCCCGCAGCCGAATGCTTTTGCCACCGGGCGCAACCCTGAGAATGCCGCTGTTGCCGCTTCGACCGGCCTGCTCAAGGCGCTTTCCTATGACGAGGTCGCCGGCGTCATGGCGCATGAACTTGCCCACGTCCAATATCGCGATACCCTGACGATGACGTTGACGGCGACGCTTGCCGGGGCGATCTCGATGCTGGGCAACTTCGCCTTCTTCTTTGGCGGCAACCGTGAGAGCAACAACAATCCGCTCGGTTTCATCGGGGTGCTGGTTGCAATGATCGTCGCGCCGCTCGCGGCCATGCTGGTGCAGATGGCGATCAGCCGCACGCGCGAATACTCCGCCGACCGCCGTGGTGCCGAGATCTGCGGCAAGCCGTTGGCTCTGGCCTCGGCGCTGCAGAAGATCGCCGGCGCCGCCCACCGGATTCACAATGACGATGCCGAGCGCAATCCGGCGACCGCGCATATGTTCATCATCAATCCGCTCTCCGGCGAGCGCATGGATAACCTGTTTTCGACCCATCCGAACACCGAAAACCGGATTGCCGCCCTGCAACAGATGGCGCAGGACATGTCCATGGGGTCGACGCCGCCGGTTCGTGCTGATAATCCGGTGCGCAAATCGCGCTCTGTTCCCTCTACCGGTTGGGGTCGCGGTGGTTCCGAACCGCCGAAAGGTCCCTGGTCCTGATGTCTGCCGAAAACAACAACGATTCACGTCCGAAACAAAACCGCTCGCGCAAGGAGCCGGCGAGATCGACGAAACCGGCGCAACAGCCGCGCGGCCCGGAAAAGCCGGGCTTGCGGACGCGACAGGCGGCCGCCAAGATCCTGGCGGCGGTCGTCGATCGCAAGACGTCGCTCGATGGCATGCTCGATCACGAGCATGGAAATCCGGCCTACCGCGAACTGAACGAGGCCGACCGGGCGCTGGTGCGCGCCATTCTCAATTCGGCATTGCGCCACCTGCCGCGCATCCAGTCGGCAATCGGTTCGATGCTGCAGACGCCGCTTCCGGAAGGCGCCCGAGCCCTCGATCACGTTCTCGCAGTGGCGGCAGCACAGATCCTCTATCTCGACGTTCCTGATCATTCCGCCGTCGATTTGGCCGTCGAGCAGGCGCAGGCCGACCCGCGGAACCGTCGGTTTGCCAATCTGGTCAATGCCGTTCTTCGTCGCCTGTCGCGCGAAAAGGAAGCGATTCTGGAGAGCTTGCGGACCGTTCCGGCGATGCCGGACTGGTTCTTCGACAGGCTCGTCGAGCGTTATGGACGCGAGCAGGCCGATCTGATCGCCGAGGCCCAGCTGACGCCGGCGGCGATCGATGTGACGGTAAAGTCCGACCCCGATGCCTGGGCCGACCGGCTTGGCGGTACGGTGCTGCCGACAGGCTCAGTCCGCCTTGCCGAATTCTCCGGCTCGATCCCTTCCTTAGCCGGATTCACCGATGGCGAATGGTGGGTCCAGGATGCGGCGGCATCCATTCCTGCCCGCCTCTTTGGATCGCTCGCCGGCAAGAGCGTGGTCGATCTCTGTGCAGCACCCGGCGGCAAGACGGCACAGCTGATCCTCGCCGGTGCCGAGGTGACAGCGCTTGACCAATCGTCAAGCCGGCTGCGGCGGTTGAAGGGCAATCTTGAGCGGTTGCGCCTTGAGGCGTCGATGAAGGAAACCAACATGGCCGATTTTCGGCCGGACGACCTCTTCGACGCCGCCTTGCTCGACGCCCCCTGTTCGTCGACCGGAACGACGAGGCGTCACCCGGATGTGCTTTGGACCAAGGGGCCGGAAGACATCGAAAAGCTCGCGCTGCTGCAGGAGCGTTTGCTGCGTCATGCGCTGACGGTGGTCAAGCCGGGCGGGATCGTCGTCTTCTCCAATTGCTCGCTCGACCCGCGCGAAGGCGAGGAAGTGGTCGCCCGGGTGGTCGCGGCGGGCGACGCCTATGAGCGCGTGCCGGTTCTGGCCAAGGATTGGCAGGGCCTTGAAGATGCGATCACCCCGCTCGGTGAAGTGCGCACCACGCCGTCGATGTTCCCGCTCGATCCGCCGTTCGCCGGTGGACTCGACGGATTCTACGCCGCAGTGATTCGTCGTAAATAAGTCTGGAAAAGTCGAGTTGCCGTCCGGAAGGCCTCGGACACGGGCTGTTTTATCGTGTCAATTGACGCTTTAAGGCCACGGGCCTATCAAAGACGATACAATTGATAAAAGTTTAATGATCTTTCCGGCACCATCCGGAGTCACGCGGAGCGCCGCGCGTCCGTTCGGACAGGCAAGGACGCTCTGGCACTTGAAACCGCGCATCGTGCCTTCCGAAAATCGAATAGGGATTTTCGGGCAGGCATGCGCTAGCGATACTGGCGCGAAGCCGATGCATCCGTTCGGACGTCTCGAGCGGCTTGCTTCAGGAATGAGGAAACCAGCGGGCGTTGATGGTGTTTTCCGGCAGGCGAAGGCTTTCCTATCTGTATGCGCGTGAAGGCTGGCGCCGCGTGTCGCGCCGTCTTTCGGTCGGCCGTGTCTCGTCGCTGCGTTTTACCGGTTCGACGCCCAGCCGCCTGATCGTCGCGCCGACGGATCTGCGGGCCGTCGATCCGTTCGTCGCCGAGGAGATCCTCGAGGGCCGCTTTCCACTGGCGGGCCGGGTGCTCGACACCGAAGGCGAATCGCCCTTCGAGATCGATCTGCCGTCGCTGGAATTTGCCGTCCGCCTGCATTCGTTCGGCTGGCTCAGGCATTTGCGGGCAATCCGGGAGGATGCCGGTTTCGTGCGCCTACGGCAGATCGTCGACGACTGGATCGCTACTCACGGCCGCAACTTCGGTGACATTGCCTGGGATGCTGACGTCATCGCCCAGCGCATCATCGCGTGGCTGTCGCACTCGCCGGTGGTCCTGCGCAATGCCGAGCACGGCTTCTATCGCCGGTTCCTGAAAAGCCTTGCCTTTCAGGTCCGCTATCTCCGCCACATCGCCGAAACGGTCGGTGATGGCGAGGCTCGCCTTCGCGTGCGGATGGCGCTTGCCATGGCCTCAGTCTCGATGCCATCGACGCCTTCGGCCATCCGCAAGGCGTCGCGTCACCTCGACTTTGAGCTCGACCGTCAGATCCTCGCCGATGGCAGCCACTTCTCGCGCAGTCCACGTGCCGGGCTGGAGCTGCTGCTCGACCTGCTGCCGCTGCGCCAGACCTATGTCAATCTTGGGCATGATGTGCCGTCGCGTCTCATTTCCTGCATCGACCGGATGTATCCGGCATTGCGCTTCTTCCGCCACCAGGGTGGCGAACTGGCGCTCTTCAACGGTGCGACCTCGGTGCTGGCGCATGAGCTTGCCTCGGTGCTGCGCTACGACGAAACCGCCGGCGAACCGTTTCACTCGCTGCCGCACGCCCATTACGAGCGGCTGTCGATCGACAACACCGTCGTCATCGTCGATACCGGCCGGCCGCTTTCCGTCGATCTTTCGCGCAGCGCCCATGCCGGATGCCTCTCGTTCGAAATGTCCTCCGGCAAGACGCGGTTCGTGATCAATTCGGGTGCGCCGAAGTTTGCCGGCGAGCGATTCCGCCAGATGGCACGGATGACCGCCGCGCATTCCACCGTGACGGTCAACGACACGTCGTCCTCACGCTTCTCGCAGTCACGGTTTCTCGGGCCGATCATGACCAGCGGCGTCTCGCGCGTCGTCGTGGAGCGCAAGGACGAACCGGGCCGTCTCGAATCCGTCACGGCAAACCATGACGGCTACCTCTCGTCCTTCGGGCTCCTGCATGAGCGCGACATCGGCGTGCTGAACGGCGGTCGGATGATCCGCGGGCGCGACCGGCTTTCGCGTGCCGATGGCAGCGACCCTGAAGAAACGAACGCGGCCGTCGCTGTCGCCCGCTTCCATATCCACCCGGCCGTCACCATTCGCCAGAACAACGGCCGCGAAATCTACCTGACGGCGCCCGATGGCGAAGTCTGGCTGTTCGCCTGCCAGGATGGCGAGCTGGCAGTCGAGGAAGACATCTTCTTTGCCGATCCCTCCGGCATTCGCGCCTCGTCGCAGCTGACGGTCACCTTCGCCGTTGCCAGGCAGCCCGAGATCCAATGGACCTTCTCGCGCACGAACTGACTCGCGAGCCAATCGAGCTCCTTATTTTAGGATGTGCGCTTCCCGAGGTTCCTTCGGCCGGCAAGCTATGCTAACGGGCAGCCATCCCAATGGCCGGAGCATCCTCCCGGGCGTCCGGCGCCGCCAAAGGAGCATGGTTGATGGCTGTCGCCTCCAAGAAAATTCCCGCCCCGAACGAGCTTCCAGTCCGGACCGCTCTTCTCTCCGTGTCGGACAAGACCGGTGTCGTCGAGCTTGCCCGTGCGCTCCACGAAAAAGGCGTGCGTCTGGTTTCGACCGGCGGCACGCACAAGGCGTTGTCGCAGGCCGGCCTTCCGGTCAGCGACGTCTCGGAACTGACGGGTTTTCCCGAGGTCATGGACGGTCGGGTAAAGACCCTTCACCCGGGCGTCCACGGCGGTCTGCTGGCGATCCGCGACGATGCCGAGCACCAGGCGGCCATGTCGGCGCACGGCATCACCGCGATCGATCTGGCGGTGATCAATCTCTATCCCTTCGAGGAGGTTCGCGCACAGGGCGGCGATTATCCGACGACGGTCGAAAACATCGATATCGGTGGCCCGGCAATGATCCGCGCATCCGCCAAGAACCACGCCTATGTCACCATCGTCACCGATCCGACCGACTATCCGGTCCTGCTCGAAGAGCTTGCATCGGGCGCAACGACCTATGCGTTCCGCCAGAAGATGGCGGCCAAGGCCTATGCCCGCACGGCGGCCTATGACGCGGCCATCTCCAACTGGTTTGCCGAGGCGCTCGATACGCCGATGCCGCGCCACCGCGTTCTCGGCGGCGTCTTGAAGGAAGAGATGCGCTACGGCGAAAATCCGCACCAGAAGGCGGGCTTCTACGTCACCGGCGAGAACCGCCCGGGCGTCGCCACAGCTAAGCTGCTGCAGGGCAAGCAGCTTTCCTACAACAACATCAACGATACCGATGCCGCCTTTGAACTCGTCGCCGAGTTCCTGCCGGAAAAGGCCCCGGCGGTTGCGATCATCAAGCATGCCAACCCTTGCGGCGTGGCAACGGCTCCGACGCTGGTCGAGGCCTACCGACGGGCGCTTGCCTGCGATTCCACGTCCGCCTTCGGTGGCATCATCGCGCTCAACCAGATGCTCGATGCGGAAACGGCCGAAGAGATCGTCAAGCTCTTCACCGAAGTGATCATCGCGCCTGAGGTCAGCGACGAAGCCAAGGCCGTCATCGCCCGCAAGCCGAACCTGCGGCTCTTGACCACGGGCGCCCTGCCGGATCCGCGCATCCCCGGCCTTTCTGCCAAAACCGTATCCGGCGGCCTTCTCGTCCAGACCCGCGACAACGGCATGGTCGAGGACCTGGAGCTGAAGGTGGTGACCAAGCGGGCACCGACAGCGCAGGAATTGGAAGACATGAAGTTTGCCTTCAAGGTGGCAAAGCATGTGAAGTCGAACGCCGTCGTCTATGCCAAGGACGGCCAGACCGCAGGCATCGGCGCCGGCCAGATGAGCCGCGTCGATTCCGCCCGCATCGCCGCGATCAAGGCCGAGGAAGCCGCCAAGGCGCTGGGCCTTGCAACGCCGCTCACCAAGGGCTCCGCCGTGGCCTCCGAGGCATTCCTGCCGTTCGCGGACGGTCTGCTCTCGGCGATCGCTGCCGGTGCTACGGCGGTGATCCAGCCGGGCGGTTCGATGCGCGACGAAGAGGTGATTGCCGCCGCCGATGAGCATGGCGTTACCATGGTCTTCACCGGCATGCGCCACTTCCGCCATTAAGGCTCTTCCGGAAGGCCGTTTTCACGGCTCCCGGAATTGCCCCCAAGTCTTTCACTGACAGTTACAGGCCGTCGCGTCCCCAGGATGCGGCGGCTTTCTTGTGCTCGGCATTCGCCGGATAGGGCGTGCGCAGGAGGATCAGGAGGCCGACGACAAGGAAGGCGATGAGCGCCATCATGCCGATGCGGGCCGAGCCGGTCGCAAGCGTGATCGTGGCGACGGATGCTGGGGCGAGGAACGATGTCGCGCGGCCGGAAAGTGCATAGAGGCCAAAGTAACGCCCCGCCTCGTCCAGGCTGACGCTGCGGGCGAGATAAGAGCGCGACGAGGCCTGAACCGGACCGAAGGCGATGCCGACCAGCAGACCGTAGAGGATATAGGCCTTCTCGGCAGCGGTGCCGAACAGGCCCCCGGAATCCTCCGTCGGCAAAGGCAAAAGGCCGAAGGCGGTGAAGCCGGGTCCGGTCGAGACGATGCCGAGTGTCGCGATGATGAGACACACGAGGCTTGCGGTAACGATGACCTTGGAGCCGAGCCGCGTATCGAGCCTGCTCGCATAGAGACAGCCGCCGATCGCGACGACGTTCAAGATGATGCCGTAAATGCCGAGTTCCAGGGTTCGCCAGCCGAACATTGCTGCGGCAAAAGTGCCGCCGAGCGCCAGGAGCCCATTGACGCCATCCTGGAAGATCATGCGTGCGATCAGGAAACGGAAAATGCCCGATCTTTCCTTGAGTTCGCCAAGTGTGCCCTTCAGTTCTCGCAGGCCAGTGACGGTCGCCTTGCGGAGCGACATGGTCGCCTTGGTCGCATCCGGGGTGAAGAGGAACATCGGGATGATGAAGACGAGGTACCAGAGCGCCGATATCGGTCCGGTGATACGCGCGTCCTCGCCCTTTGCCGGGTCGAGCCCGAACAGCGGATCGATACCGGCCGCCGTCTTGCCGTCTTCCGGGCTGCCAGCCAAGAGCGCGACGACGGCGATGAGCACGATCATGCCGCCGAGATAGCCGAGCCCCCAGGCGATGTTGGAAATGCGGCCGACGTCCTTCTCGTCCACCAGTCGCGTCATCATCGAATCGTTGAAGACGATCGAGAATTCGGCGGCGACGGTGGCCAGCACCATGAAGATGGCGGCGTAGATGATCGGCGATCCGGGTGCGGCAAACCAAAGCATCGCCAGCGATACGATCTTGATGACGGCGAAAAAGCCGATCCAGGGTTTCCGCGGCCCGGTGGCGTCGGCGATCGAGCCGAGAACCGGGGAGAGAATGGCGATGATGATGCCGGAAACGGTGAGCGTATAGCCCCACATAGCCTGGCCGACAGCATGATCCTCCGTCAGCCGGGAGACGAAATAAGGGCCGAAGATGAAGGTGGTGATCACGGTGAAGAAGGGCTGTGCCGCCCAGTCGAACAGCATCCATCCGACAATGCCGCGACGCGTCGTTGCAGGTTTGTCTGCAGTTCTGTCCGCCGAAATCGCCAATTGCCCCTCCCGGAAATGACTGCGCCGTGCGTTCAAGTGAACGCGCGGCGCAGAAAGATCGTGATTTCTCGCTCATCGAGACCGGAGGGTCCTCCGGTCCAAACGGGCTAGCCCGGGGCGGACTGTGTCATTTCGCCCTGCCGCGTGCAAGGTCGTTGAGCAGACCCGCCGCAACGGTAATCTTGGCAAGCGTGGTCTCGCCCTTCTCGGTCAGGAGCGTCAGTTGGCCGCCGGCGCGTGAAACGCGTTCGCGGTCGTTTTCCTGCCAGGCCTGGACCGGATTGCGCTCGCTCTTCTGCTCGCGCAAGGCCGCTGCCGTGATGTCGCGTCGGGCGCCGGCAATATCGGAGACCGCGCGCGACAGCGCCATTGCCTCGAACTGCTCGCTCGCCGGTACACGATCGGCCGCCGCCAGAAGGCGGTTGACCCGCAGCGTTTCCGTGACGGCAAAATAGCCCTGCGCCGTGCGGCTCAGCGTTTCGCCGGTTTCAGCGGCGATCTGCATGATTTCCGGCACGAGAGTCATCAGCGCGAGTTCCGAGATCTCGTCCGCCAGTTTTTCCGGCACGCCACCCTCGACGAAGGCGGCGGTCTTTGTCCGAGCCTCGTCGGCGGTTTCGCCCGAAATCGCGGTGCGCATGGTACCGCGGAGCTTCTGCAGCCCGTCGCGCAGACGCGTCACGGCCTCGGAGACCGAGCCCGTTGCCGCGTGGGTGCGCAATACCCGCTCCGTGACAAGCGCGAAGATGCGCCCAACTTCCTGATAGAGCGCGTTCTGGAGGACGCCGCTGATGCGGTTGTCCAGAGCGTCGATCTCGTCATAGATCCGCGGCAGATCGAAGCCGTCAAGTGCCAGAACCGCCGCCTTGACGACGTCTGCCGAGAGGAAGCCGGTCGCGTCCGTCAAGGTCGAAACGAAGGCGGGGCCGCCGCGATTGATGGTTTCGTTGGCCAGCACCGTCGCGATGATCTCGCGGCGCAGCCGGTGGCCGTGGATGTCGCCGGCATAGGCCTTGCGCATCTTGCCCGGAAAGTAGCGTTCCAGCGTCGTCGTGAAATACGGGTCGTCGGGAAGCGCGCTGGCGATCAGCTCGTCGAACAGCACCAGCTTCGAGTAGGAGAGCAGCACGCCAATCTCCGCGCGCGTCAGTGGCTTGCCCGCCTGATAGCGCTCGGTCATGGCCTGGTCGGTCGGTAGCGTCTCGACCTTGCGGTTGAGATGGCCGTCGGCCTCGAGCCGCGTCATCAGGCGGCCGAGGGTCGTCCGGTTGCCGGCACCCTGCAGCTCGGTGAGCGAGATCGCCAGAGACTGCTCATAGTTGTTGCGCAGCACGAGATGGCCGACTTCCTCGGTCATCGACGCCAGCAGCGTGTTGCGCTTCTGGCGTGTCAGGCGACCGTCGCGCATCGCGGAGGCCAGTGCGATCTTGATATTGACCTCGACGTCGGACGAGTTGACGCCCGCCGAGTTGTCGATGGCGTCGGAGTTGCAGCGGCCGCCGTTCAGGCCGAAGCCGATACGGCCCTTCTGCGTGACACCGAGATTTGCGCCCTCGCCGATGACACGGGAACGAACCTCTTCGGCGGTCACGCGGATCGCGTCATTGGCGCGGTCGCCGACTTCTGCATCCGTCTCGTTGCTGCCGCGCACATAGGTACCGATACCGCCGAACCAGAGGAGATCCACCTGGCTCTTCAGGATCGCGTTCATGATCTCGAACGGCGTGGCCTTTTGCTTGTCGATGCCGATCGCAGCCATGGCTTCCGGTGTCAGCGTCACCGATTTTTCGGCGCGGGAAATGATCATGCCGCCTTCGGAAAGCGTCTTGCGATCATAGTCCTGCCAGCTCGAGCGCGGCAGGGCGAACATGCGCTTGCGCTCGGCGAAGGAAACATCGGTATCCGCTGCCGGATCGATGAAGATGTCGCGGTGGTCGAAGGCCGCAAGCAGACGGATCTTTTCGGAAAGCAGCATGCCGTTGCCGAACACGTCGCCCGACATGTCGCCGACGCCGGCGACGGTGAAGGGCGTCGTCTGGATGTCGATGTCCATCTCGCGGAAGTGCCGCTTGACGGTTTCCCAGGCGCCCCGCGCGGTGATGCCCATCTTCTTGTGGTCGTAGCCGGCCGATCCGCCCGAAGCGAACGCGTCGTCCAGCCAGAATCCCGCTTCCTGGGCGAGGCCGTTGGCGGTGTCGGAGAAGGTGGCGGTGCCCTTGTCGGCGGCGACGACGAAATAGGGATCGTCACCGTCGCGGCGCAGGGTGTCGGCCGGCGGCACGACATCCTGGCCGACGATGTTGTCGGTGACCGACAGCATGGTGCGGATAAAGGTTTTGTAGGCCTCGGTACCGGCCTTGAACACCTCGTCGCGGCTGCCGCCGACCGGCAGCTGCTTCGGATAGAAGCCACCCTTGGCGCCGACGGGCACGATGACGGCGTTCTTGACCTGCTGCGCCTTCACCAGGCCCAGCACTTCAGTCCGGTAGTCCTGTGCCCGGTCGGACCAGCGAAGACCGCCACGGGCGACCTTGCCGAAGCGTAAGTGCACACCTTCGACTTCGGTGCCGTAGACGAAGATCTCGCGGAACGGACGCGGCTCCGGCAGGCCCTCGAGCTGCTTGGGGTCGAGCTTGAAGGCAAGCACCGCGCGCGGCTTTCCGTCAGCGTCCTTCTGGAAGTAGTTGGTCCGGAGCGTCGCCTCGATCGCGTTGACGTAGCGGCGCAGGATCCGGTCCTCGTCGAGGCTCGGTACCGCCGACAGTGCGGTCTCGATCGACGCGAAAAGGGCGTTGCATTTCTTGGCGCGCGGCTTTTCCTCGATCGCCGGGTCCATACGGGTCACGAACAGCTTGAAGATATCGGCGGCAATATCAGGATATTTGTTCAGCGTGTCGGCGATATAGCCTTGCGAATAGGTGATGCCGGCCTGGCGCAGGTAGCGGGCATAGGCGCGCAACACCGTCACTTCGCGGGCGTTCAGACCGGCGAGCAGGATCAGCCTGTTGAAGTTGTCGTCCTCGATGGTGCCGTTCCAGGCGGCGAGGAAGGCTTCCTCGAGCGCTGCGCCCGATTTGTCGAGATTGAGCGCATGGCCGTCGCGATGGATCAGTTCCATGTCGTGCAGGACGACGAGACGCTGGTCTTCACCATGCTTGCCGACGTTGAGGTCGTAGGTCTGCTCGCTTATGACCCGGAAGCCGAGGTTTTCGAGCAGCGGCACGCGGCGCGAAAGCGATACGGGCTCGCCGGCGTGGAAGATCTTCAGCTCCGCCGTGTCCGGACGGTTGACCGGACGGTTGTAGTGGTAGAACGAGATCCGGATCGGATCTTCCGCCTTGCAGGCGGCGATATCGGCGAGATCGGCATAGGCTTCGGCCGGTGCGAAGGCCGCCTGGTAGGCTCCGCCAACGCTGAGCTCTATACCGTCCTTGCGGGCAAGCAGGTCGAAGCGATCGATCCAGCGCGTGACGATGCCGCGTACGGCCTCCTCGAGCTTGGCCTGCGGAATGCGCGGGGTCTTGCCAGCGGAGCGGCCGATGATGAAGTGCACGCGCGCCAGGCCGCCTTCGGGGAAGGCCGGGTAATAGGCCGAAACGCGGCCGTCATAGGCGGTCTTCAGATAGTCCCCGATCTTCTCGCGAACATCGGAATCATATTGTTCGCGCGGCACGAAGACGATGACCGAAACGAAGCGGTCGAAATGGTCGATGCGCGGCAGAACGCGGATGCGCGGACGGTCTCCCAGCTCGTTGATCTGTTCGCAGAACGCGGCCAGCAGACCGACGTCGATCTGGAAGAGGTCGTCACGCGGGTAGGATTCCAGCGTGTTGTCCAGCATCTTGCCGGAGTGGCTCTGCGGATCGTAGCCGAAATGATCGACGATCTTCTCGATCTTGTGGCGCAAGAGCGGGATTTCCGCAGCCTGGCGGGTATAGGCCGAGGAGGTGAACAGGCCGACGATGCGCAGTTCGCCGGCGACATTGCCGTCGGCATCGAAACGCTTGACGCCGATGTAATCCATATAGGCGCGGCGGTGCACGACCGACTTCACATTGGCCTTGGTGACGATCAGGAAATCCGGGCTTTCGAGGAAGGCCAGAATTTCAGGGGTGGTCAGAACCGCGTCCTGGCCCTGGCGCAGCACGCGCACATCGGGATTGGAAAGGATGCCGAGGCCCCTGCCCTTGCCGCGCTCGACCGTCGCCTTCCCGCCCTTGCCGGAATAGGTGTATTCGCGCATGCCGAGGAAGGTGAAGTTGTTGTCCCTGAGCCAGCGGAGGAACGCCAGCGCTTCGTCGCGGTCGCTCTTCTTGCGCGAGGCGTTGTAGTCCTCGAGCTCCTGCATCGCCTGATCGAGCAGTGTCGTCATTGCCGGCCAGTCGTGCACGGCCTGGTGAACCTGATCGAGCACGTCGCGGATGCGGTTGCTCAGCGATTGCGCCTCCGCCGGCGTCAACTTGCTCAGGTGGATCTGGATATGGCTGATCCGATGCGCAGGATCGCTCGGTTCATCCGGATCGAACAGCTTGATGGGCTTGCCCGGCTCCTGGACCAGAATGGGATGGATCGCGAGATGGATGTCGCGGTGGGTGCTCGTCACCTCGCCCATGACCGAATCATAGAGGAACGGCATGTTGTGTTCGGTGACCGCAATGATCGAAACTTCGGTGCCGCCAGGCGCGACGCCGGCCACTGTTTCAACCGAAACCTGAGGTTTGCCGCCGTCCCAGCGTGCGAGTTCGCTTCTCGCATGGGCCGCCGTCAGTGCCAGCATGTCCGCCGAATAGAGATCGAGGTCGTCGTTGCTGGCCCCGCCGAAGAGGATCTCCGGCGCCAGCGCGTCGGAGCCCAGTTTGGTGGCGGCCGCCTTCGCTGCGTCGATGTGTCTGTCCCGCTTCGGATTGTATTTCACGCCCATGAAGTTTCTCCCATTCATGATAGGCTAGACCCTATCAGAACCATGGCTAATGGCGACCGCTTTTTATGACGATTTCGGCAAAAACGAGCCAAAAGTCGGAGAATCTCACGCGAAAACAGCTTAAATCCATTTAAATCGAAGGCAAATTGGCGAAAATTGCTCGAATTTCGATGAAAAAGCACGAAAACGCCAGCGGCTTGTGCGGAACCTGTCTGCCATCGCCTGTTGACATGGCGGTGACAGTCGGTGATCAGAGTTCAAATCGAAGGATTGGACTGGCCGATGCCCGAAATGCCCTCCTTGCCTGGTGCCGTCATCGTCATTTCTAGTCATGTGGTTCGCGGTACCGTCGGCAATCGGGCGGTTGTCTTCGCCCTGGAGACACTTGGCCATCCCGTCTGGGCTCTGCCGACCGTCATTCTGCCCTGGCATCCTGGCCATGGCCGTTCGACGCGCATCACGATACCCGACGCGGAGTTCCAGTCGGTGATCGACGATCTGGCTCAGGCGCCCTGGGCCGGCGAGGTTCGGGCGGTGCTCTCCGGCTATCTTGGCTCGGCAGGGCAGGCAGACGGCGTTGCCCGGCTGGTCACCGCCCTGCGCGCCCGCAATCCGGATCTCGTCTACGCCTGCGACCCGGTGATCGGCGACGCCGAAGGGCTCTACGTGCCCGAGGCGACGGCGACCGCCATCCGCGACCGGCTGTTGCCGCTTGCAAGCCTCGCCACGCCCAACCGCTTCGAACTGGCCTGGCTGGCCGGCGCGACGCTTGAGACCAACGCGGCAATTCTTGATGCGGCGCTGGCGCTCGGTCCTTCGCGGATGCTCGTCACCTCGGCGATCCCGATGATGAACGGCGGCACGGGAAACCTCTATCTCTCCGGCAACCACGCGCTCCTTGCCGAGCATCGGCTGATCGAGAACCCGCCGAACGGCACGGGCGACCTGCTGACGGCGGTGTTCCTGGCGCGTCTGCTGGAAGGACTGTCCGAGGAGCGCGCGCTCCAGATGGCCACGGCCAGCGTTTTCGAAATTATCGCGCGCACGGTCAAGCGCGGCGCCGATGAACTGACGCTCGAACAGGATGCGTCGAGCCTCTCGACGCCGATGGCGATGGTGCAGATGCGGCGCCTGCTGCATCCGAGCCAGATGCGCCGGAAATAGAAGAAGCTGTTCACGGCACGCCGTCGGACGGCTTGGTGGATTGAACTCTCGACAGCAGCGGGGTAACCGATGGATATGCAGCGTTTTCCGGACCACCTTCTGAACGGCTATCGCAACTTTATGAGCGGTCGTTTCAGTGAACAGCAGCAGCGTTACAAGACATTGGCGGACAGCGGGCAGAAACCCAAGACCATGGTCATCGCCTGTTGTGACTCCCGGGCAGCGCCCGAGACGATCTTCGACAGCGGTCCGGGCGAGCTCTTCGTCGTGCGCAACGTCGCCAATCTCATGCCGCCCTACGAGCCCGACGGTCACTACCATTCGACGTCGGCAGCTCTGGAATTTGCGGTCCAGTCGTTGCGCGTCAGCGACATCGTCGTCATGGGCCATGGCCGCTGCGGCGGCATCAAGGCTGCACTCGACCTGGATGCCGAGCCCTTGTCGCCGGGTGATTTCATCGGCCGCTGGATGAACCTCTTGAAGCCGTCCGCCGAGCAGATCCAGAGCAACGACGTGATGACCCAGGCCGAGCGGCAGCGGGCGCTGGAACGGGTCTCGATCCGAAACTCGATCGCCAATCTGCGCACCTTCCCCTGCGTTCAAATTCTCGAATCGAAGGGCAAGCTCCAGCTTCACGGTGCCTGGTTCGACATCTCAACCGGCGAGCTCTGGGTGATGGATCCGAAGACCGGCGATTTTGCCCGTCCCGGCATGTGATCGACATCAACGAAAAAGCCCGGTCCTTTCGAACCGGGCTTCGTCATCTGCAAATCTCTGATCGTGGCGATCAGTCGCCGTCGATTTCCGTGCCGATGATGGCGATGGCCTGCTGGTAGACGCTGGCGGCGTTCCAACCCTGGATCGCGCCGAAATTCGCCTGTCCCGGCTGATATCCAGCGCCCGGCTGCCAGCCGTGTCCACGCAGGAAGTTGGCGGTCGAAGCAAGCGCGTCCGCCTTCGAACGAACCATGTCGATATGGCCGTTGCCGTCGCCGTCGACGCCGAATTTCAGCACGTTGGCCGGAAGGAACTGGGTCTGTCCGATTTCACCATGGGCAGCACCCCGTGCAGCCGGGCTGAGATCGCCGCGCTGGACGAGTTGCAGTGCCGCGTAGAGCTGGTTGGTGAAGTAGTCGGAGCGGCGGCAGTCATAGGCGAGCGTCGAAACGGCAGAGAGCGTATGCTCCTTGCCCATGAAGCCGCCGAAGCCGGTTTCCATGCCCCAGATGGCGATCAGCGGGCCGGCCGGCACGCCGTAGCGCTGCTCGATGCTGTTAAAGAGCGCCGCGTTTTGGGCCTTCATCTTCTTGCCGCGCGAAATGATCGTCTGGCCGCCGCGCTTCTGCATGAACTGGCTGAGCGAGAGCTTGAAGCTCTTCTGGCCACGGTCGGCGCGGATCGTCGCCTTGTTGTACGAAACGCCGGAGAGCGCCTTGTCGAGCACTGCAGGGCTGATGCCGTTGCCGGCGGCTTCCTGCTTGAACTGCGTCATCCAGGCTGCAAAACCGCTGCCGTCGTTGCCGCACTGTGCCGCCGAAGCGGTCGCCGGAAGGATCGCCGTTGAAATCAGGGCCGCAAGCCCAATCGCTACGCACTTTGCCGTGTGCATGAAATACCCCGTCATTGCCCGAATCTGGTTGCCGTTACGAAAGATGCCAGCCGTCGCCGGCTCTGTCACCCGCCCCTCATGGGCGGAAATTCCCTAATGGTTTCACGTGAATCCGATCAATTTTTCACACGGACCCGTGAAACAGGAAACCCCGCAGGCCGATAACGGGCCAGGCGGGGTTCTTATTTGCGCTTTACCGCCTGTTCGTTCAGGCGGCCTGCTTCTTGGCGCGGATCAGACCGCGGTTGATCAGCAACTCGGCGATCTGAATCGCGTTGAGTGCAGCACCCTTGCGCAGGTTGTCGGAAACGACCCAGATGTTGAGGCCGTTTTCGACGGTTGCGTCTTCGCGGATGCGCGAGATGTAGGTCGCGTCTTCGCCGGCGCACTCGTAAGGCGTGACGTAGCCGCCGTTCTCGTGCTTGTCGACGACCAGGCAACCCGGTGCTTCGCGCAGGATGTCGCGCGCCTCGTCAGCGGTGATCTCGTTTTCGAACTCGATGTTGACCGATTCCGAATGGCCGATGAAAACAGGAACGCGCACGGCAGTGCAGGTCACCTTGATCTTCGGATCCAGCATCTTCTTGGTTTCGGCCAGAACCTTCCACTCTTCCTTGGTGTAGCCGTCTTCCATGAAGACGTCGATGTGCGGAATGACGTTGAAGGCGATGCGCTTGGTGAACTTCTTCGATTCGATCGGGTCGGCAACAAAGACCGCACGGGTCTGGTTGAAGAGTTCATCCATGCCGTCCTTGCCCGCGCCGGAAACCGACTGGTAGGTCGAAACCACGACGCGCTTGATCTTGGCGTGGTCGTGCAGCGGCTTCAGCGCGACGACGAGCTGAGCGGTCGAGCAATTCGGGTTGGCGATGATGTTCTTCTTGGTGAAGAGCGAGATCGCGTCCGGGTTCACTTCCGGCACGATCAGCGGCACTTCGGCGTCGTAGCGCCAGGCCGAGGAGTTGTCGATGACGACGCAACCCTGCTGGCCGATCTTCGGCGAATACTTCAGCGATACCGCGCCGCCGGCCGACATCAGGCAGATATCGGTATCGGAGAAATCGTAGTTTTCGAGGTTCTTGACCTTGAGCGTCTTGTCGCCGAAGGAAACTTCCGTGCCCTGGGAACGAGCGGAAGCCAGGGCGACCACTTCATCGGCGGGAAAGCCGCGTTCCGAAAGGATGTTCAGCATCTCCCGGCCGACATTGCCGGTGGCGCCTGCGACTGCAATCTTGAAACCCATGATCTAAGCTCTCTTTTCTGTCTCTCCTCGTCGGGTGGAGGGGGAAACCGCGCGATCCGCCGCGAGGGTTCCTGTCCCCGGCCAAACCGGGGAGAGAGCGGAGGGCCAGAGACGTCAGACGGTTTTCGTCGTCGTTTTGGCCGTTGTTTTGAAGGAAGCTGGAAAATGCATATCCTGCCCGGCGATTTCTGCCAGGACGTTGCTGTCAGCGAAGTTGTGTTCGCGGCGAAGCATGGAATGCCTTCCTTTCCGAGGCTCCTAATAATTGTTTCTATCGGCGAGTCAAGCGTGCGATGCTTGGCGCCCGCAAACGTGATCGCAAATGTCATGGCGCTGTCATGGCCGGGCGTTACGACCGCGCAATCCGACACCTCAAAGGGACGATTGCCATGCGCACGCTTCTAGCCACCCTCTTTGCCACGACGGTTCTGGCCCACGCCGCCCAGGCCGCGGACGTCTATCCCATTGATCGCGCGACGATACTTGCCGGTTCGCCGTTCGATTTCAAGGTCGAGCTCAAGGGTGCGGTCAAGGCCGAAGACATCAAGGTGACCGTCAACGGCCAGGACTACAAGGCAGCGCTCGGTGCCGAAGCCGCCTATGTCGCGATGGAAAAGGGCAAGGAAGACAAGGAACTCGGTTCGGCGCTGCTGCTGCGCAATGCAATCATCGGCGTACCGGGCAGCTACAAGGTCGAAGTGACGGCCGGCGGAGAGACGAAGACCGTGACCTGGGACGTCTTTGCCACGGCCGAACAGCCGAAGGTCAAGAACGTGATCTTCCTTTTGGGCGACGGCCTTTCGGTCGCGCACCGCACCGCCGCCCGCATCATGTCGAAGGGCATGACCGAGGGTAAGGCCAATGGCCGCCTCAACATGGACGACCTCGAGCGCATGGCCTTCATCGGCACGTCGGCCACCAATTCGATCGACACCGACAGTGCCAACACCATGTCGGCCTACATGACCGGCCACAAGACCGTGATCAACGCCGTCGGCGTCTATGGCGACCGCACGCCCGACAGCCTCGACGATCCGCGCGTCGAAACCATCGCGGAGGCGCTGCGCCGCCAGACGCAGAAGTCGATCGGCCTCGTCACCACCTCGGAAATCGAGGATGCCACCCCGGCAGCCGTCGTCTCCCATACGCGCAACCGCAACGACAAGGCCGAAATCGTCGGCATGATCTACGACGTCAAGCCGGAGGTCATCCTTGGCGGCGGCTCGGCCTATTTCCTTGGCAAGGAGACGCCCGGCTCCAAGCGCAAGGACAACCAGGACTACATCAAGCTGTTCCAGGAGGCCGGCTATGCGCTCGCCACCGACAAGACCGAACTCGCCAATGCGCCTGCCGACGGCAAGCTTCTCGGCTTGTTCCACACGGGCAACATGGACGTGACGCTTGATCGCGAATTCCTGAAGAAGGGTACGGCCGAAAAGTTTCCGGGCCAGCCAGGTCTGGTCGACATGACGAAGACGGCGCTCGACCGGCTGTCGAAGAATGAAGACGGCTTCTTCCTGATGGTTGAGGGCGCTTCGATCGACAAGATGAGCCATCCGCTCGACATGGAACGCGCGGTCGTCGAGACCATCGAGTTCGACCAGGCTGTCGGCGTTGCCCGCGAGTTTGCAAAGAACAACCCGGATACCCTGGTCGTCGTTACCGGCGACCATACCCATGGCGTCTCGCTGCTCGGCATCATCGATGACACCGTCGAGGGCAAGGAAGGCCGCGACAAGGTCAAAACAGGCGCTTCGGCAGGCTTCCCGAACTACACCGACGAGAACAAGGACGGCTACCCCGACAAGATCGATGCGAGCCGCCGCCTGGCGATGTTCGTCTCCAACTTCCCCGACTACTACGAAACCTTCAGCCCCAAGCTGGATGGCCCGTTCGAGCCGGCGGTGAAGAACGAGAAGGACGAGTATGTCGCCAACGAAGCCTATAAGGACATGCCCGGCGCGGTCCTGCGCGTCGGCATCCTGCCGAAGGACGAAAGCACCGGCCAGCACACGGTCGATGACGTCGTGTTGCAGTCGGAAGGCCCGGGGAGCGAAGGCTTCAGGGGTTACATGGAGCAGAGCGACGTCTATCGCGTTCTCGTCGACGCGCTTGCTCTCGGCGTGAAGCAGACCAACTGATCGTTTGAAACCTGCCTCCTCCCTCAGACCGGGGAGGAGGCTTCACTTGACGTTCATTCCTGCCGGCGGGGTGCTCAGGTGCCGCCGGGGGCACCATTGGCGATGAGACGATGACCCTACCGACTTCCATCTCCTTGAGCCGTCGAGCCGTGCTCGGCCTGATCGCCGGCGTGGCTGTTGCGATCGACGGGCGCCCTGCCCTGGCCGACGACAGCCTCACCTTCGATGAGCTTTACGGCAAGGTGAGCGTGCTCGGTCTGGAATTCTCGCAAAAGGTAAAGAGCCTTGCCGGCCAGGAAGTCCGCATGCGCGGCTTCATGGCGCCGCCGCTCAAGGCCGAGGCGGCGTTCTTCGTGCTGACAGAGATCCCGATGGCCCTTTGTCCGTTCTGTTCGTCGGATTCCGACTGGCCGGACAACATCGTCGTCGTCTATCTCGGGGAGAAGCAGACCTTCGTGCCGCCCGGCCAGACGATCGAGGTTCGCGGGACGCTGGAGGTCGGCTCCTGGACGGACCCGGAGACGGGTTTTGTCAGCCTGCTGCGCCTGCGCTCATCCCAGTTCTACGCGGTCTAGCGCATGCTTGGTCTTCAGCTCGCAGGGGTCGATGTCAGCTTTCCCGGACTTGCGGCGCCGGCTCTGGCGATCGACAGCCTCAGCGTCACCGCCGGCAGCCGTGTGGCGCTCACCGGTGCGTCCGGGTCCGGAAAAAGTACCCTGATCAGCATCCTGACCGGGCTCGAGCGCGCCGGGCAAGGCCGTGTCCTCTGGGGCGGTGTGGATATTTGCGCGCTCTCCGAAGGTGGCCGCGATCGCTGGCGCGGTGCCAATATCGGCCTCGTCCTGCAGGATTTTCACCTTTTCCCCGGCCTCAGCGCGCTGGAAAACGTTCTGCTGCCGGCAAGGCTCTCCGGCGCCATGACCCGTGATGTCGGCGCGCGTGCAGAACATTTGCTGCTGCGCGTCGGCCTCGCCCGGCCGACGCAGATGATCGAGACCATGTCGCGCGGCGAGATGCAGCGCGTGGCGATTGCCCGCGCCCTGTTACGCAAGCCGGGGGTGGTTATTGCCGACGAGCCCACCGCCAGCCTCGATAGCGACGCCGGCGATGCCGTCGGCGATCTGCTGCTTGAGCTTTCCACCGAAAGCGGCTGCACCCTGATCGTCGCGACGCACGAGTTGGCGCTGTCGCGACGCATGGATCGCCGCATCCGGCTTGCCGCCGGGCGTATCGTCGAGGACGGCGTGATCGAGGAGCGCGCAGCATGATCGGCTTCATCCTTGCGGATCTGCGTCGTCTCTGGGCCGGTTCCCTCGTGGTCGTGTTGTTGGTCGCGCTGGCAACAGCGCTCGGCGTTGCCGTCACCTTGCAGGAGCGCGCCCTTCGTCTCGGCAGCGCGCGCGCCGCCGACAAGTTCGACCTCGTGATCGGCGCGCCTGGCAGCGAGACGCAGCTCGTGCTTTCATCGATCTTCCTGCAGCCCTCGCCGCTGCCGCTGATGGAGGGCACGGTCCTGCCCCGTCTTCTCGCCGATCCGCGCGTTGCCTCCGCAGCGCCGGTCGGTTTCGGCGACAGTTTTGGTGGTTATGCCGTCGTCGGTACCTCCACCGGGCTGGTCGGCGAACTCGAACAGCTTGCCGAGGGCCGTGTCTTTGCCGCCCTCGGCGAGGCGGTTGCAGGTGCTGCCGTCGATCTGCCGATCGGCTATGCGGTCAAGCCCACCCACGGATTTGCCGAACTCGGCGGTCACGCCCACACGGAACTCGCCTATCGCATCGTCGGACGGCTCAAACCCACTGATACCGCCTGGGACCGAGCCATTCTTGTGCCGATGCAGGCCGTCTGGGCGCTGCATGGAATGGCGGCGGCCGAACACCAAGATGCCGATGGCCACGACGACCACCCGCATGACGAGACCGCGCCCGGTGCAGAGGTGGACCACCCGCATATCGATGCGGACGCGGTGCTCGACGAAGATTGGAGCAAGGCGACGCCCGGCCTGCCGGCAATCCTCGTCAAACCCAAATCGATCGCCGATGCCTACAAGCTCCGGCAGGACTACCGCAGTAACATGACGCTGGCGGTCTTTCCCGGCGAAGTGCTGACGAACCTCTATGCCACGCTCGGCGACGCCAAGCGGGTGCTCGTAGGGGTAACGACGGGCGCCCAGGTTCTGGTCGCAGCCGCGATCCTGCTCGTCACGATCCTGCATGTCGGCCAGCGCCGACGGCAGATCGGGGCGCTTAGGGCATTCGGCGCGCCGCGCACGGCGGTACTTGTCATTGTCTGGAGCGAACTGTTTGCGCTGACCGCAGCCGGCGTGCTCATCGGTTTCGCGCTCGGCTTCGGCGCCGCCAAGTTGATAGCCGGATATCTTTCCGGCGAGAGCGGCGTTGCCATGCCTGTCATGTTCACCGCCGGCGACGGATTTCTTGTCTCCGCCATTCTCGCCTTCGCCGCCTGTCTCGCCATGCTGCCGGCCGTGCTCGCCTACCGGCAATCGCCGGCGGCAGCCCTTAGGGCCTGAGGTCCTGAGGCTTCTTAGACCAAAGTCATAAGCCGAAAGCATCCCTGCCTAGGGGGCCTCTTTTCTGACATCCTGTGATCATGCGCACCACGTTCGGACGTTCAAGGGAGGAATGTCCGAGCCAGCCAATGGGCGCTCCAATGGGCTGTTTTGGAGTGGAGGATAAACAAAATGGCAAATGTCGCGACAGCGGACGACGTAAAAGCGCGTCCAATGACCGGCGAGGAGAAGAAGGTCATCTTCGCCTCATCGCTTGGTACCGTGTTCGAATGGTACGATTTCTATCTCTACGGTTCGCTTGCCGTTTACATCGGTGCGACCTTCTTCAGCTCCTATCCGGAAACGACGCGAAACATCTTCGCGCTTCTGGCGTTCGCCGCGGGCTTCCTGGTTCGCCCGTTCGGTGCTCTGGTCTTCGGTCGTCTCGGTGACCTCGTCGGCCGCAAGTACACATTCCTGGTGACGATCCTGATCATGGGTCTGTCGACCTTCCTGGTCGGCATCCTGCCTGGCGCTGCCTCCATCGGCATCGCCGCGCCGATCCTGCTCATCGTCCTGCGTATGCTTCAGGGCCTGGCGCTCGGTGGCGAATATGGCGGTGCTGCCACTTATGTGGCCGAGCATGCGCCGCACGGACGCCGCGGTTACTTCACATCCTGGATCCAGACGACGGCGACGCTCGGTCTGTTCCTGTCGCTGGTGGTGATCCTGCTCGTCCAGTTCCTGGTCGGCAAGGAAGCCTTTGCTGCCTGGGGCTGGCGCATTCCGTTCCTCGTCTCGGTCGCGCTTCTCGGCGTTTCCGTCTGGATCCGCCTGAAGATGAACGAGTCGCCGGCCTTCAAGAAGATGAAGGAAGAGGGCAAGGGTTCCAAGGCACCGCTGTCGGAAGCCTTCGGCCAGTGGAAGAACGCGAAGATCGCGCTTCTGGCACTGTTCGGCGCCGTCGTCGGCCAGGCCGTCGTCTGGTACTCCGGTCAGTTCTACGCGCTGTTCTTCCTGACGGGCGTGCTCAAGGTGGACGGTCAGTCGGCCAACATCATGGTCGCCGCCTCGCTGCTGATCGGTACGGGCTTCTTCGTGCTCTTCGGTTGGCTCTCCGACAAGATCGGCCGCAAGCCGATCATCATGGCCGGCCTGCTGCTTGCCATGCTCACCTACTTCCCGCTGTTCAAGGCATTGACCTGGGCCGGTAACCCGGCGCTCGCTCAGGCCCAGGCAACGGTACGGGCAACCGTGACCGCCGCACCGGGCGACTGCAAGTTCCAGTTCAACCCGACCGGTACGGCCAAGTTCACGACCTCGTGCGACATCGCAACGGCGTTCCTGACCAAGAACTCGGTCCCCTACGACGTCGTAACGACGGCAGCCGCCGGGACCGCAGCAACGGTCAAGGTCGGAGAAACCACGATCAACAGCTACGACGCGGTCGCCGCAGGCGATGGCGCCAAGGCTGCAAACGGTGCCTTCGAAAAGCAGGTCAACATGGCTCTGCACGATGCCGGCTATCCGCTTGTTCGTGGCGCGGCAAAGGTTCCGGAATCCAAGCTCGACGGTTTTGTTGCCGCCAACCCGGAACTGGTCCTTGATGCCGCTGCCGTTCGCGGCGGCGAAAAGACCATGGTTCCGGCCGACAAGCTGATCGCCGACAAGCTCTTGACGAAGGACGAGGTTGGTGCTGCTACCGAAATGGCCGTCTACACGATTGCCAAGGCTGGCAGCTTCGCGATGGTGGCGGATCCCGCCAACGTCAACTGGACGATGATCATCGCCGTTCTGACCGTTCTCGTCATCTATGTGACGATGGTCTACGGCCCGATCGCCGCCCTGCTGGTCGAACTGTTCCCGACCCGCATCCGCTACACCGGCATGTCCCTGCCCTACCATATCGGCAACGGTTGGTTCGGTGGCCTGCTGCCGGCAACGGCCTTCGCGATGAGCGCGGCCCAGGGCGATATCTACTACGGTCTCTGGTACCCGATCGTGTTTGCGGGCATCACCCTGGTAATCGGCATGCTGTTCCTGCCGGAAACCAAGGATCGCGACATCCACGCGATGGACTAAAGACTTCCCCGAGAGGCATCACGGCTCTCCTGACTCCGGCGCGGTCTTCCGCGCCGGCTTTTTTATGGGCGGGTGTCTCAGCCCTTGGGGATCGGCCAGCCCGCCTCGTCGGGGCGGAAAAGCCAGCCGCGCTTGGCAAAGAGAAACGCCACCATCAGCGAGGTCCAGAGGCCGAGCAGCAACCCGGCGGCAACGTCGCTCGGATAGTGGGCGCCGACGATGACGCGCGAGGCCCCGATCACCAGTGCCAGTGTGAAAAAGAGCGGCCGCAGCTTCGGCAGCAGCATGGCAAAGACCCCGAAGAAGGCGCCCGCCGCGGTCGAATGGCCCGATGGAAAGCTCTCGAACAGGGTGTCGCCGGTAAATGGCGTCAGGCTGTAGGCGCCCAGATCGACCAGAAGTTCCGGCCTTGCGCGACCGATCAGGACCTTCAGCGCGTGAACCAGCACGCTGGCGGTGCCGATGGTCAGGAAAAAATAGGCAGCAAGATTGCGCACGGTGCGGGCCTTGCGTTGAAGCGGCTCGCGTCGGACCACACGCCTGAGGATGAAGGCGACGGCAAGGGCCAGACCCGAGAGATAGATCATCCAGCCGAAGGTGCCGAAGTCGGTGATCAGGCGGTTGAAGGCGATGATGCTCTCGGGCAGGGCCTGCGCCCGCTCCGAGAGAAACGGATCGAGCGGGATGAAAGCGAGCACGAGGATCAGCGTCGTCAAGAGGATCCATCCGGTTGATGCGAGCGGTCGGTTCATGATTGCCTTTCCAAACGATCTGCATGCAAAAAATGCGCTTAGATGCCGAGCTGCCCCTCTTCGCACCTATTGCTCGCGGCATTTGCCTGCATGTGTCGGTTTGGCCGCCAAATTCAAGACCACCGAACGCAAACACCTCCGGATCGCTCCGGAGGTGTTTTGAAAAGATGACGGGAATTATGCAGTAGTCAGGCCGACAGGCTCTTGAACTCGGCGAGGATGGCTTCGCCCATCTCGACGGTACCGACCTGCCGGGCGCCTTCGGCCATGATGTCGCCGGTGCGGATGCCCTGGTCGAGCACATTGGCGATCGCCTTCTCCAGATTGTCGGCTTCCTTCGTAAGGTTGAAGGAGTAGCGCAGGCACATGGCAAACGAGGCGATCATGGCGATCGGGTTGGCGATGCCCTTGCCGGCAATGTCCGGCGCCGAGCCGTGCACCGGCTCATAGAGCGCCTTGCGCTTGCCGG
>NZ_LGAP01000018.1 GCF_001270265.1 Ensifer adhaerens | reverse complement strand
TCACGGCATCCGGGGTGTTGATCACCGCGCCGATGCCGGTAGTGACGCCGCAGCCGATATAGCAGATCTTGTCGAACGGCGCGTCCGGATTGACCTTGGCGACGGCAATCTCCGGCAGCACGGTGTAGTTGGCGAAGGTCGAGCAGCCCATGTAGTGGTGGATCTTGTCCTTGCCGATCGAAAAGCGCGAGGTGCCATCCGGCATCAGGCCCTGGCCCTGGGTGGCGCGGATCGCCGTGCACAAATTGGTCTTGCGCGACAGGCACGACGGGCAGGAGCGGCATTCAGGGGTATAGAGCGGGATGACATGGTCGCCCTTCTTCACCGAGGTGACGCCCGGGCCGACATCGACGACGACGCCGGCGCCCTCATGGCCGAGGATCGCCGGGAACAGGCCTTCCGGGTCGGCGCCGGACAGCGTGAAATCGTCGGTGTGGCAGATGCCGGTGGCCTTGACCTCGATCAGCACTTCGCCGGCCCGCGGGCCTTCGAGCTGAACGGTCATCACTTCCAGCGGCTTGCCGGCCTGAACGGCGACGGCGGCGCGTACATCCATGGGCATTTCTCTTTCCTTTCAAAGTTTCCGGCCGTTTCAGGCGGTAGGCCTATCGGGGCAGGTAGCGCGTAAGACGGGCTTCCAGGAGCCGTACGAGCGTGATCAGCACCAGATTGATCAGGAGATAGAGCACACCGGCGATGGCGAATATTTCGAGGATTGCATAGGTCTGGCTCATCAGCCGCTTTGCATGGCCGGTGATTTCCAGGACGGTGATCGTGGAGGCGAGGCTCGTTCCCTTGACGACGAGCACAAGCTCGTTGCCGTAGGCCGGCAGCGCTTGCCTGATGGCAAGGGGAAACGTGATCCGGCGAAAGCACAGGAGCCGCGACATGCCGCAGGCCTGAGCAGCTTCGACAAGCCCTCCCGGAATGGACATGAGGCCGCCGCGCAGGATTTCCGATGTATAGGCCGCCGTATTGAGCGCGAGCGCCATAACAGCGCAATGGGCGCCATCGCCGACAATCCACCAGAGCACGGGGTTGTCGCGCACGAAGGAAAGCTGGCCGAGGCCGTAATAGAAGAGAAAGAGCTGGACCAGCAGCGGCGTGCCGCGGAAGACGGTGCTGTAGCCTTTGGCAAAACCGCTTAGAGCCCTGTTTTTCGACAGGCGCATGACCGCAAGCGCCAGACCGAGATTGAAGCCGATGGCGATCGAGGCGACCGTCAGGACGGCGGTCAGCCACAATCCCTTGGCAAGGGTTGGAACTGCGAGGCGAACGAGTTCGAAATCCATGGCCTATTTCCTCGTACGGGGACGCAGAAGGCGTTCGATCCAGTCGAAACCACCCTGGCTGACCAGCGTGATCGCGAGGTAGACGACAGCGGCGATGAGATAAAAGATGAAGGGATGGCGGGTCGAACCCGCCCCGACGAAGGCGGCGCGCATCAATTCCTGCAAGCCGACCACGGAGACAAGCGCGGTGTCCTTGATCGTGGTCTGCCAGACATTATTCATACCCGGTACCGCGATCCGCAGCATCTGTGGGGCGATAATGCGGCGGAAGATGCGCCTGCCTGGAATCCCAAGTGCCCGCGCCGCCTCGATATGTCCGCCCGGAATGGCAGCCAGAGCCCCCCGCACGACCTCCGTCGAATAGGCCCCCGATATGGCTGCGATCGCAACGACCGCGATGGTGAAGGCGTAGCCGTTGCCAGCCAGTCCCTCGTAGCCAAACGCCGCGGCGATCTGGGCGACGAATTCCACGGAGGAAAAGAAGAGGAGATAGATGATCAGAAGTTCCGGCACGCCGCGCACGATCGACGTGTAGAAGTCCACGACAAGCGTCAGCGGAAAAAGCCGCGCCCATTTTATCAGGCCACAGGCAACGCCGATGACGATGCCGAAGGCCATGCTCGCGACCCCGAGGGCGATGGTGATCGCCGCACCGCGCAGGATTGCGGAGACCCAGCCGCCTTCCCATACCTGCCATAATCCAAGTTCCATCGAACCCGCCCAAACTTCGCATTGTCCTGTCGGATGAAGCCCCCCGAGGAAGGATCGGCCTGACGGCCTTTCCTCACCCGGGAGACGTCGTGTTGGTGTTACTGGCAGGGACGGGAGATGTCCGTCTTGAACCAGGTCTGGCTCGCCTTGCCGATCGAGCCGTCAGCGACCAGTTCGCAGAGCGCCTTGTCGATGCGGGCCTTCAGCTCGGTATTCTCCTGCGAGATACCGACGCCGATGCCTTCGCCGAGCGTCGGGTCGAAGGTGCTGAGCACCTTGACGTCAACGAACTGGAAGTCCTTGCCATCCGGACGCGCCAGGAAATCCTGAAGGGCGGAGGCATCGGCGAAGGCGGCCTCGACGCGGCCGCTGGCGAGATCGATCTGCATCTGGTCGAGCGTGTCGTAGGTCTTCAGGTCGGTGGAGGAGGCGCGCTTTTCCACGAAATGGGCATGCGTCGTGCCCGCCTGGACGCCGACCGTGCGGCCGTCGAGCGATTTCAGCAGCGTCTCGATGTCCTTGATGCCGGCAAGATCGGAACCCTTCTTCACCACGAACATGTTTGCGAGCTCCGCATAGCCGACCGAGAAGTTGATCTGCTTCTTGCGTTCAGCCGTGATCGACATGCCGGAAATGATGATGTCGAAACGTTTGGCTTTGAGTGCCGGAATGAGGCCGTCGAAGGCCTGCACGACGAAATGGCACTTCATCTCCAGCTTGGCGCAGAGCAGGTTCCCGACATCGGCGTCGAAACCCGTCACGTTACCGGCGGAGTCTGCCATGCTCCATGGCGGATACTCGCCCTCCGTCCCGATCGACAATTCGCCCTCGGCGGCCTGGGCCGCGGTGAGGCCGGCGGCGAAGAACGTGGCGAGCAATAGACTTTTCAGCTTCATGTTTTGGTTCCCCATGTTGAGCGTTCTTGTTGGGCACCGTCCGGAGAAATCCCCGGACGGGTGATGCCGGCGGAATGTCAGAGCGTCCGGGCCAGGAACTGGCGCATGCGTTCGGAGCGCGGATTGGTGAAGACCTCCGCCGGGGCACCCTCTTCCTCCACCTTTCCCTGGTGGAGGAAGAGGATCTTGTGCGAGACCTCGCGCGCGAACTGCATTTCGTGCGTCACGAGGATCATCGTATTTCCTTCTTCGGCCAGTTGCCGGATCACACGCAGCACTTCGCCGACAAGCTCGGGATCGAGCGCGGAGGTCGGCTCGTCGAGGAGGATGAGCTTGGGGCGCATGGCGAGCGTTCGGGCGATGGCGGCGCGCTGCTGCTGGCCGCCCGACAGCTGGCCGGGATGTTGGGCGTGCTTGTCGGAGAGGCCGACTTTCTTCAGGAGCGCATGGGCATGGTCGACAGCCGCCTGCCGCTCCTCCTTCAGGACATGCAGCGGCGCTTCGATGATGTTTTCGAGAACCGTCATGTGCGGCCAGAGATTGAAGTTCTGGAACACCATGCCGACGCGCGAGCGGATGCGCTCGACCTGCCGCATGTCGGCCGGGGCGGCACTGCCGTCCGGCGTCTTCTTCATGCGGATTTCCTCGCCATCGATAACGATGCGCCCGTCGTTCGGCTGTTCGAGCAGATTGATGCAGCGCAGGAAGGTGCTCTTTCCCGAACCGGAGGAGCCGATCATCGAGACGACCTCGCCCGGTTGCGCGGAGATGCTGACGCCGTTGAGCACGGGGAGGGGACCGAAGCGCTTGTGGATGTCGTGCACCTCGATCGCCGGCCTTCCATCAAGTCTTGGGCCGCCGGCTTCCGGATGGGCGACGACGGTAACGGCCGCTGCTGCGGGAACGGGCTTTTCCACGCCCGCGCCGCCGATGGCTTTGAGGTCGGCAAAGGCACGGTCGAAGTGGCGCAGCGCGCCCGTCAGACAGGTGCTCCGCCAGTCCGCATCGTCGGGAATGAAGGCGGCGCACAAGGTCTTCTTGATCCTTTCGCCGAGCGGCGTATCGATCTTGCCGAAAAGGTGAAGCCAGTTGTCCGCCTGAACCGCATCCGAGACCGAAGCACCGTCGAGGGTTCCGCATTCGACCACCAACGGCAGGACGCGCGCCTTCGGCAACGCGTCTCGCATCGCGGCCGAGACATAGCCGGCGGCCGTTGCGGCGATGCCGGTATCTGTCGTCGCATTCTCACCGGTGACGACGACCGAGAGCGTGGGACCGAAGATGCGCTGCCCCCAATCCAAACCGTCGTGCTCGCTCTCGGCGACGGAGAGGAGAGCAGGATAACCGTAAGGGCCTGCGCCCGTGTGCAGGTCGAAGACGACGACCTCAGTCGCCTGTTGCGCGAATGTCGACAGGATCTCGATGAGGGTGCGGTTGGACCAGACTGGACCGTCGCCGCCATAGAACATGCCGTCCGGAAAGTCGTACTGGCCGGCCTCCACGATGGGGGCGACGCCGGCATAGCCGCCGAGCTGCCGTTTGGCCGCTTCGTAGGCCTCAGCGGCTGCATCGCGCTCCGGGCCTTCCCAGGCCCGACAGACGAGGGCGCCGTGCAGCGCGGCATACCGTTCGTTTTTCGGCGGTGCCTTCTGCCAGTCGATGAAATTGCGGTTGAGGTCGACGTTGTCTTCGTTCACCCGGCGCGTCCAGGCCGTACCCCAGGGGTTGATGAGGTGGATCGCCAGAACGGCGGTATCGTCGGGAAGCTGCCAGGGGGAATTCTGCGAAAGCCAGGCGGTCTGGCAGGCCGAGCCGAAGGGGCCTTCGACGCCATGCGTGCCGGAAATCAACACCAGGAGCTTTTCGGCATCGGTGCGGCCGAGATAGGCGACGTCGGTCGCCAGACGCTCGCCGTTCGGCCCGTGCAGCGGATGCGGGTATTCGACCAGGCTGGCCCCAGCGGTGCGCGCGGCGGCGAGAAACCGGGCGCGCAGGGCGGAAAAGTCACCGGCGAAAAGACCGGATGGCGTTGAAGGGGACATGCGAGGGGGCTCCCGGTTTGCTTTGTGCAGACGTGCGTTTGCGCTCATTGTTCGTTCCCGTGGGGTCGTGGCCCGACCCCTTGTTCTGTGTTGGATTGGAGGGGACGTCGCAGGCGTCTCCTCATCCTTCACGCTCGGCGAGGGCGCTCAGCGCGTCGAGAAAGCGGTCGTTTTCGCAAGGGGTGCCGATCGTCACACGGATGAAGGTCTCGTAGCCTTCTTCCTTCCACGGCTTGACGATGATCCCCTTCGACAGGAAGTGATCCAGCGCCGCCCGGCTGTCCCGGCCGACGCCGATGAACAGGAAGTTCGTCTGCGATCTGGCCGCCGAAAGCCCCATGGCGGCGACGGCCTCGGCCACACGTGCCCGCTCGCGTTTCAATGCGGCAACCGAAGAGCGCATCCACGCCTCGTCTTCCAGCGCGGCGACGGCGGCGACCTGCGCGGCAGCATTGACGTTGAACGGCGTCTTGGCGGCGGTCACGGCGCGCGCCAGCCGCGCATCGGACATCACGGCGTAGCCGACGCGCAGGCCTGCGAGGCCATAGGCCTTGGAAAAGGTTCGCAGCACCACCCAGGACAGGTCCGTGGCCGAGAGCGCGGCAAGGCCGTCGGGCATGTCTTCGTCCGTGAACTCGAAATAGGCCTCGTCCAGAACGAGAAGCGTCTGAGGCGTGACCGCCGCGAGAATGCAGTCGAGGCTTTCGCGGTCGAGCGCCGGACCGACCGGATTGGAGGGGGAGGAGAGGAAGAAAATCGCCGGCGCCCGCTCGAGCATGGCGACGATCGCCGGCAGATCGAAGTCCAGATCTGTCCGCATGGTGACCTTCTCGACCTTGGCGCCATTGGCCAGCGCCTCGATCTCGTGCAGCCCGAAGCCGGGACAGACCGTCGCCGCGAGGGCGCCGGGACGCAGCACGGCGCGACAGACCGCGGCGATCATCTCCTCAGAGCCGTTACCGGCCACGATGTGTTCGACGGGAACGCTGAGCTTGTGGCTGAGCGCCGCCCGCAGCGTCGTACAGGCAGGGTCGGAATAGCGCGAGGGGTTCAGGTTCGCCAGCGCCGCTGCGACATCCGGCGAACAGCCATCCGGGTTTTCATTGCTGGCAAGGGCCGCGATGTCCTGCCGACCGCTGTGCTTTCGGGCGGCGGTGATGTTCATGCCGGCATTGTAGGGCGGCAGGCCTGCTACATGCGGATTGAGCTGGATTTCGGTATGGAGCGGTTTCGTCACGGATCCTCCTTCGGGGATTGGACACCCTGGTTCAGGCCGCAGCCTCTTGTTTTGAGCGCGTCAGAGATCGAGCACGATCGAGGATTTCGGCCTGGTGCAACACAACAGCACCCGGTCGCCCGGCATCGCGTCGAGCGGCTCCTCGAAATAGTCGACCTCGCCTGAGACGAGACCCTGTTCGCAGGTCCCGCAAACCCCCGCCCTGCAGGAGAATTCGGGCTCGATGCCCTGTGCCTCCAGGAAAGTGAGGATGGATTCGCTCGTCCCATCCCAGGCAAGGCTGCGCCCCGATTTCTGGAGAACGATGCGGGGGCCATCCCCTTCGGTGGTGGGCTCGGCGGCGCGCGCCATAGCGGGCCGCGCCGTCGTCTGCCCCGTCTCCGACAACAGGCTCGCCGGCCCGAAGAATTCATAGGCGATGCGTTCCTTCCGCACCCCGAGGCCGGTCAGAATGCCGTAGAGGGCCTGCATGAAGGGCGGCGGCCCACACATGTAGATGTCGTAGTCGTCGAGCGGCAGAAGGCTCTGGAGCGTGGTGCGCGTCAGGAAGCCCGCCGAATGACAACGGGCCGCATCGAGATCATTGTTCTCGGCGAACCGGTAGCAGAAGTGCACGGCGATGCCGGGCCGCAGGGCGGCGAGATGCTCGACTTCCTCTCGCAACGCATGAACGGCCGCGCCGTCGCAGGCATGGATGAACCAGACGGGGCGGTCGCTTTCCCTTGCCAGTACATCCAGCATCGAGACCGTCGGTGTCAGCCCGACGCCACCAGAAAGAAGCACGACGGGCCTCGAGCTTGCGCTGTCGATCTTGAAGGCGCCGCGCGGTGGGTCGATCTCGACGACGGCGCCGGGCTCGATCTCGTCATGCAGCCAGCAGGAGCTCAGGCCATCCGGCACGTCCTGCGACGGTGCGGCCTCACGCTTCACGGTGATCCGATACGTTCCTTCCTCGCGCGGGGAGGAGGAGACGGTGTAGTTGCGCAGGACATGTCCTCCCTTGCGGTCGGGAACGCGCATCGTCAGGAACTGTCCCGCCTCGAACGGCCGCCAGTGCTGGCGTTCGAGAGGCGTAAGATGGAAAGACGTGATGGTGGCGCTTTCGCGTACCTTCGAGACGACTTCGAAGGGGCGGAAGCGCGAGGCCGCGGCATCGAGCATCCGGATTGATCCTTATTCAGCCGCTGCGCTGGCCGTGTCGGCTTTCGTCTCGGCGGCAATCAGCTGGGCCAGCTTGCGGCGAAAGCGCATCGGGCCGACGTCGATCTTCAGGTCGAGGTTCGGTGTCTGCATGTTGGCCATTCCGTGATGGACCGCCTCCAGAACAACGCGATCCTCCTCGAAGGCGCCCCGTACGGATTTTGCGAAACTCTCGGAAACCTTGGCGTCATCAGGCGCGAAGTTGCGCATCTGGAACCAATAGTATTTGGTCCGGTTTTCATCGACCGGCGTCATGAAGTTGTAGCTGTCCATGAGGAAGGTGTTTTCTGGCAGCGCGCGGCCTTCCCCGCCGGTGTGGGCCGGCGCGAAGATGGCCTTAATGATCGCGTTGCTCGGATAGCGCACCTCGTAGTGCTGCTTGCGGTCGGTGTTACCCTCGAATTGCAGGAAGGGCGCGTAGAACGGGGCCGGTTCGGAATCGATCATCCAGCGCCAGACGGTGACGCCGTCATCCTTCACGGTTGTCTCGAGCGGCGTTTCCTCACAGGCCGAGCTAGCGAAGGACGACTGGTGGACCCAGGCGACATGTGACGGGTCGAGCAGGTTGTCCGTCATGTAGAGGTAATTGCAGTTGAGCGTCATGGACTCGCCGCGATTGATTCCCCAGGCGGGATTGCCGAAATACTCGACTTCGAAGATTTCCTTCGGGTCCGCCTTCTCGGCATCGCCCATCCAGATCCAGAGCAGGCCGTAGCGCTCGTGGACTGGGTAGGAACGCACCTTGGCGACATGCGGAATGCGCTCGGCGCCCGGAACCCGCGTGCAGCTGCCCGAACAATCGAAGGTCAGGCCGTGATAGCCGCATTCCACGTCGTCACCCTTGATGCGGCCCATGGAGAGGGGCAGCTTCCGATGGGGACAGGCATCCTCGAGCGCGGCGGCCTGGCCGTCCTGCTTGCGGTAAAGTACGATGTTTTCGCCGAGGATCGTGACGGGTTTCAGCTCGCGGCCGACCTCGTGATCCCAGGCTGCGACGTACCAGGCATTCTTGAGAAACATTTCGCTCTCCTTGCGTTTTGTTAAGCGAATGTCCGTCGTTTTTTTTGTGCCAACAAGTTGCCAGCTCCTGCGTTCTTTTTTAGATTTTCTAAATTGAGTGACCTGTCCGAGGAGTGCCTAACGATGTCGAACCCGTCCTTGCGCGGCCTGCAAGCCTTTGAGGCGATCGGACGATGTGGCTCGGTCAGCGCCGCTGCGGAGGATCTCGGTGTAACGCCCGGCGCCGTCAGTCAGCTGGTACGAAACCTGGAGCAATGTCTTGGGCTGACGCTTTTGGAGCGACGCGGGCGGCGGGTCGAATTGTCGTCATGGGGGCGGCTGTATTACCAGGAAGTCGCGAAAGGCTTTCAGCAGCTTTCCCATGCCGCCAACGTTCTCACGCGTGCCAGGAACGAGACCGGGATCGTCCTCAGCGCCTTGACCTCGGTCGCCAACAGGTGGGTCGGTCGCAAGATTTTCGACTGGCAGTCCCTCTGTCCGGAATCGAGTGTGCGCATTCTCGGCCAGGAGCAAGAGCCCCGCATCGGTATCGAGCAGGTGGACTTCCGCATTACCTACGGCCGGCGCGCCTATGCGCACGAGCATGTTGCAAATCTGTTCACCGACTGGGTCGTACCGGTCTGTTCGCCCGCGCTGATCGCCAACCGTGTCCTCGACGGTCCGCAGGCCATCCTCAAATTCCCGCTGCTAAACGTGGAATGGGAGGCGGATTACAAGGCTTCGCCGCAATGGAGGGACTGGGCCGCCTTGGTGCATGCCGACGGCCGCCAAACGTTCTCTGGCCTTTCCTTTGCCTTGTCGAGCAGCGCCATTGACGCGGCCGTGAACGGTAGGGGATTCGTTCTCGCACAGGTTTCGATGGTGCTGGACGAGGTTGCCTCCGGGACCTTGATGGTTCCCTTCGACATTCGCATGAAACTGTCTGAAAGCTACTATTTAGCCTGGGACCGGACGGCTCTCGAAAAGCCGTTCGGGCAGAAGTTTCACAAATGGCTAATCGGGATAGCGAGACAACAGGAGCTGCTCTCCGCTCCGCCTACAGGCTCAGCCACCTGAGGTGCTGTATGGGCACCGCCGCTCTACGCGGCGGCTTCTAGCCGCCGAACGACGAAGTGCGCCGAGAGTGCGCTTCTTTTCGTAGTGGCGGCGATTGAATCGCGGTCGTCCTGCGCGCGCCAACTGGCGGCCCAGTCGGCGCCGCCGATGGCCCAGGCACCGAACCCGACGCGCGTGATCTCCATGTCGGTGCGCCCGAGGCAGCGGCCGTAGCATTCGACGACTTCGGCTTGGAATTTCGCAAGATAGGCGGGCCAGTCGATCTCGGTCTGGGCCGAGTTTCTTTGGCGGCTCGGGTGTAATCAAGTCTGCGATGCGACCCGCGCGTTCAGGAATTTCTCAAGCTTGCCGACGCTCGTCATGACTTCATCGAATGCTGGTGGAGTACCGAAGATCATGGCGGACATCCGTTCGTAGTCTGCAGCCAGTTTCTCGCGCATATCCGCTATCGGCATCAGACGATAGGAGCCAGGTACAGCCCGGTCATAGCGATGATCGGGTGCACGAAACATCAATTCCTTGTGCTGGCGACTTGCTTCGGCGAGGTCGCCCATCGAGGCGGTCTTGGTTCCATGGTTGGCATGGCTCCATATCTGGTGAACATCGTAGTAGTGGCGGGAGTAGCGGTTGAGGTCCGGGATCTTGCGGGCGGGATCTGCTTGAGCGCTTCGTTTCTCAGTCATCTCCGTCATTGCGTGCAGAATGAGCACCTTTTCCCAGAAGGTTCGTTCGGGCTTGACGGTCATCACATTCGAAACGGCGAGGTCTTTGTTCGCCCCGAATACCGCGGCGACCTAGGGCAGGATTTCGCGCGGCTCTGCGGGGACCGGATCGGGACGGGCCCAGCCTTCGATCCGCACGGCCGCCTCGACGTAGCCGCCGCTGGTGTCGAAGACGCTCCTGTAGCCAACGACGAGGATGTCCAGCGCCTCCTTCTTCCGATAGGCGTCGTAGCCGAACGACACGGAGAAGTGGCCCTTCTTGTCTATCGCTGCTTTCACTTCCGCAATCTCTTTTGCGAGCATCTCCTTGAGCGGGCGGGACATATACTGCCGTGCCGCCTCATCAACCTGTTCAGCAAGCACCTTTTGTTGCTGGGTCACGGAGTTCAGTGCGGCAATGTCAGCTTCGAGGGGAACATGGAGATCGGCCTTGTAAATACCGATATCTATGTCCTCGGAAAAGCGGCGGATCAGCCCATAAGCCTTGCTCAGACTGGTGCCACCCTTGAAATAGAGACGCGCGGCGTCAGCCGGGCGCCGATTGAAAAGCCAGTCGAGCACCCAGCAGACATAGAGATCTTTTTCAGTGTTCTCGGCCCGAGTGTCGAGTTCGGCGGCTGCGTCGGAAAAGAGCGCTCTCTGTTCATCAGCGCTGGAGCGAAGGATTTCAAGGAACGCTGGATACATGCTCATCCTCTGCTTCCTGCCCATCTGTTTCATCTCCGACTGAAGAGGGCAGTTCGGCGATGATGGCGCTTACAACGGAATACATCCAGGCCGGAAGAGCGTGAATGTTTTCCCGCAAATCCTGAAGTATTGCCTGCCGGTGAGGGCTTCGCGACAGATAGCGGACGATGCCACTGACGGCGGCCTCAATACTTGATTGGTCGTCACGAAACCAGTTGAGTGCCTGCACGACACGCATTGCCGGACGGCCCGCCCAGAAGGCTGTCTTGGCGGAGATGCGCTTGAAGTCGAGTGTGTAGATCACGGGCTTCGCAGCATTCGGGTCGCCGGCGTTGGCCTCTATTGCGATCGTTCTCGGATAGGTGTCCGCATAGATCGTTGATCGGGCGGGAATGGCTGTTGTCAGGCCGAGGTCATTCGCGGCGGTCATGCCGTCCACGAGCACGCGCAGCTTGTCTCGTCGGGCTATTGCGTCGATGAAGGCGGAACGCGGCGGAAACACCATCTTTCCGGTCAACTTGCTTGTGCCGGGTTGATCATACAGACCACGGTGGGGGCGCCGAATGACGCTGCGGTGCGCGAGCCGCTGAAGTGCTTTCTCGACGGCGTTCGGCGTACCAATGTCCAGGAAATCGGCGCGTGACCAGACGCCAGAAGGCGCGGCCTTTTCAATCCGGTCGCGGATTCGATCGAGAGTATCAGACGTTGGGTCAGGCATCTTGGTTCCGCTTTCTGACCAAAAAATATATGTAAACTTTGGTCAGCGGGAAACACATGAGAATCGGGACTACTGCGCGAGGGGCCCAATGAAAACCCGTTCGAGCGCAGTGCCGACGGCAATGCAGTCAGCAGAAGATAGCCTGTCCCCACAAGGAGAACGAGAACTGCGACCCAGAAAAGTAGGCGACGGGCAATGTCGGTCGGCCTAATTAAGCGGTTTCCAGATCACTGTATCAATTGCGCTTCTTGTTTTCCACGATCACCGGATTTTGCCTGATTAACCGGAATTATCGAGTAGCTAGGCAGTGGTGTGCTTCGCTACGCCTCGGCAGCTTCCCGCCAAAAGCTGCCAACCCGTTGAGCGTTACATACGCCGCACTGTTGCCATTCCAAGAAGCTCAAGACACTTTCCGATGACCCTCGCGACCAGCTTGCATGTGGTAAGCCGTCCCGACGGATCGTCTGCCTTCAGCACCGGGCAATCTGTGTAGAAGCGGCTGAACGCATCTGCCACCTGGTAGGCCCTATCGGCGATTTCGAATGACTCAAGCTGTCGCGCTGCCTCCGAAAGGGCATGCGGATACCATAGACTTTCCATCAGCACGGCACGCTCGGAGGGATGACTGATCGAGACCGTCTCCTCTGGAACAATGCCGGCCTCCGCAGCCTTGTCTAGGATCGAGCAGATCCGGGCGTAGGCGTATTGAAGATACGGTCCGGTCCGTCCCTCGAAGGAAGTCATCCTGTCGATATCAAAAACGTAACCTGTCTTGCGCGGCGTGGAGAGGTCGGCGAACTTCAACGCGCCGAGACCCACAACCGTGGCCGCTTGACTGTCGGTAACCTTTTCCGACGACTTGGCAAGCGCAAGATCGATCATGTCACCGAGGGAGGCTGCGGATCCGTCACGGGTCTTGAAGGGCTTGCCGTCATTGCCACGAACAGTGCCGAAGGTCACATGCCGCAATTCGACGCCATCGGCATACCCTGCTGTCCGCGCCGCCGAAAACACGCTGGCAATATGGAGCGCCTGCCGGTCGTCGGTGCAATAAACGATCTGCTGGGCGCCGACGTCACGCACCCTTTGCCGGAGTGTTGCGAGATCGGTGGTGCCGTAAAGGGCCGCTCCGTCTCTCTTCTGGAGAAGCAGAGGTGGCACATTGTCCGGAAGTCCGTCGCCGGAGACGTCGATGACAAGGGCCCCATCGCTCTCTCTCGCCAGCCCGCGCGTGATGAGATCGTCGAGCATGGGCGCGACTTCTGCATGCGCGTCGCTTTCGCCTTTGAACAGGTCGAAATGCGCGCCGAGCATCTCCGCCGTGGCGGAGATCGATGCAAGGGAAATGGCCCGCGCACGCGCCCAGCTCTCTGCCAGAAGCGGATCTCCATCCTGCAGTTTCGTGGTCAGCATCCGCGCGAGCGCAAGCGAAGTCTCGTCCTGGCAGGCAGCATTGCCCGACTTGTAAAGGGCGCCCAGTTCCTCGATGGTCATGGCATTAAATGCCGATGGATCGATGAAGGGTGTGGGGTCACCGGCCTTCCATCCCGCGGACTGAGCTGCGCCGAGAAGAAGCTTGCCCATTTGCAGGCCCCAGTCGCCGAGGTGAATGTCGGACAGAACGTCGTGGCCGACCTCCACGAGGATGCGCCGCAGGCTTTCCCCGATGACGAAGGAGCGCAGATGGCCGACATGCAGTGCCTTGGCGACGTTGGGTCCGCCAAAGTCAATCACCGTCCGCATCGGCTCCACCTTCTCTGCGGCGAGCGACGGATCGGCAAGCATGGTGCTCGCCTCCGCGGCAACGGCGGCATCGGTCAGCCGGAAGTTGACGAAACCCGGACCGGCGACGGATACATCCTCGAAAAGAGCGCCCCGGGCCGCCTCTGCGACCACAGCGGCAAGCACGCGTGGGTTCTTACCGCCGGATTTCGCAAGCCGCATCATGTCGTTGCATTGGAGATCGCCAAACTCGGGTCTGGTCGACCGGACGATGGAGGGGGCGGCTTCGAGACCGTTCAGTTCATATGCGGAAGCAAGTGCGGCGAGCGCGGCCGATTTTACGGACATGGACCATTTCCTGAAATTGCATGAATAAGGGAGCGCGGAAGCGTTGAGAGCTTCAGCGTCGCCGTTCTGCAATCTTCGGAGCCATGGTCATGTCGAGCCTCTAAGTTGGATCTTTTACTAGACCGTCCGACGACCGCAGGCAATCTTATGATCGAATGAATTCCGCAACCGGATCGGGTCGCGCCCTGTCGTTTCAGGGGACAAGGAGACGGAGCAATCGCCTGGCTGATAAGTCTGCGCCTGGTCGCTCGGATCGGGTCAGTCAATTCATCAGGCAGATAAAGTCCGTCAAACAAGGTTGAAGAACGGCTGAAAAGTCTGGATTTCCAGGCAAATCCACTGATCCAGGGTGGCCGACATACGTGCTGGCCGCCGGCGGCGGCGGCGCCTCGGAATTCATGCCCAGCGACTCCAAATCGCCGGAGGTGCGATGGGTAGTAGAAACCACAGAAAATTCCAAAACAAGAAGAAGGACAATGACACGGCAATTTTAGTCGTCGGGCTGTTGTTTGCTTTGGGTAGAGGTGGAGAACATCAACGCCCAGCTCGGGGGAGCCGACGATCTTCCTCTACGATCATATTCATGATGACGCTGGCACGTTCCTTGACGTACACAACGCGGCCACCGCCTATAGCGAGTTGAATAATTGCCCTGGGGGCATCACCCATGCCGTCATAGAAGTCCGTGGCGTTGTCCATGTTGACGAATATCGGTTGTCCGTCCTCGCTGGTAAGTTCAAGCCACATTGCATTCTCCTCCAAGGTTGCTGTGTCAGTGCAAAAAAAAGCACCGGGCAAAACAAGTTTGCTCAACGGCAGGGCATAGGCAAGTGGTGATCTCATGCGACCGCAGCCACCGACAGAGTTGTTCGAGGATTTCAGTGGATGCGCCTTCGTGGCTGCCCCTGAACTCGAAGCCTGGGCCCGGGACACCTTCGTCGATCCGGACAGCGACATGTTCAACCCGGATCACGCTCACCTCATCCCAGCAACCATCGGCATGCTGTGGACCACGGTAGCAAACAGCAAGAAGGGCCGCACTGTGATCGGCCAAGCCGAGATGGGCAGCCCGGGCGGCATGATGGGGAAGTGGGCAAGAGCCAGAGCCGAGGCGCAGGTCGTCGCATGGTTCGGTGGTGTCCCTGACTTCATCATCACAATTGATGCCAACTTCTGGGCATCTGCCAGTGATGCGCAAGCCTGTGCCTTGATCGAGCACGAGCTTTCGCACTGCGCGCAAGAGCTCGACGACTTCGGCACTCCGAAGTTCCGCAAGAGCACCGGCCTACCCGTCTACACGCTTCGCTCACATGATGTGGAAGCCTTTATCGGAGTTGCTGCTCGATACGGTGCTGTAGAAGCAGGCGTGAAGGAGCTGGTCGAGGCGTTATCCAAGCCGCCCCTGATGACCGCGGACTTAATTGGCTGTGCATGCGGGACCTGCCAGGCTCGCGCCGCCTGATCCTGATGGTGTCCTGATAAAGCTATGGCCAAGGCAAAACTCACACACGAGCAGCAGGCCTTTGTTGTCCAGTCGCTGGCTTGCTTCGATAGCCCGTCGGTCGTGGTCGCTGCACTCAAGAAGGCTGGGGCTCGCCTCGCTGAAAAGTGGAAGCTGCTGTTCGAAGAGACCCGCAAGACGTTCCTCGAGGATACGGCCTCGATCGCAATCAGCCACCGCGCCGTCCGGCTGCGGGCGCTCCAGCGCATGGCCGAGAAGGCAGAGACCCAGGGCAACATGGTGCTGGCCTCGTCATTGTTGAAGCAAGCGGCGGAAGAAGTAGGCAACGCCTACACCAACCGGCGCGAACTGACGGGGAAGGACGGAAAGGATCTGCCGGTTCCTGTATCACCGGTCACGATCTTCCAGTTACCCGACAATGGCAGGAGCTGAGCAAGGGCAGGGCGCCCAGACAATCATCCGGCCGCAGGCTGGCCCGCAGACAGCATTCCTCGCTTCCCCCCGGCCGACATCGCCATCTACGGTGGCTCGGCTGGCGGCGGCAAGACATGGGCGCTGCTCATGGAGCCGCTGCGCCACGTGGCCAATCCACAGTACGGCGCGGTGTTCTTCCGTCGATCGACGGTGCAGGTCCGAAACGAGGGCGGCCTATGGGATGAGAGCGAGAAGCTCTATCCCTCGATCGGCGCGGTACCGAAAGAGCATGTGCTGCAGTGGAATTTCCCGGCCGGCGCCTCGGTATCGTTCGCTCACCTTGAGCACGACAAGACGGTCCTTGTCGATACCGGATCAATACTCCCCAGAAGTGCCGTTTGAATCTTCCCCAGTTTAGCGATGCCGCCGGTCTTCCGGGGCGCGCCCCGGAAGACCGGCGGCACGCCATCACCGATACTACTCTCGATGGTCGAGAGGGGACTGGTGGTGATCAAACTCGGGGAGATAGTCATGATCTTAGATTTACACCGGCAGGGCTTGTCGGTGTCTGCGATCGCCAGGCAGACCGGCGTCGATCGAAAGACAATCCGCAAATATATCGAGCGTGGCCTTGAGGCACCGGCCTATGGACCAAGGAAGCCTCGGGCGACGGTCATTGATCCGTTCACTGCGTATTTGCGTGAACGGGTTGCAGCCTATCCCGGCCGTCGGTGACGTTCGTTCCGGCGAAGCTGACGGACACGCGGCGCTGATGGCGGCCGATCCGGGCTATCTCGCCAACCTCATGGCGTTGCCAACGGTCGAGCGCGAGCGCCTCCTCGGCGGCAACTGGAAGATTCAAACGGCACTTCTGGGGAGTATTGATCCGGTATCGACAATGAGATGTCCGAGGTGAGGTTAAAGCAGTTCAGGCTGACCTGACGTTTTTCGGCCTTGGATTTTCCGGTCTTGCGGTCCTGGCCAAGCTCGTAGCTGACCTTTTGACCCTCTCGAAGCGGGCCTCCGTCGTCGACCGCCGACACATGGACAAACACGTCCGCTCCCCCATTGTCAGGCGTGATGAAGCCAAAGCCCTTGTCCTGATTGAAAAACTTAACGGTACCGATTGCCAGGATCATCCTCGCCAGCTGAGCGCTTGCGAACTGCCGTTGGAGCTTATTAGACGTGGCCGTCTCCCGCAACCACGCATGGCGGACGGGTTTTTTCATTTCATCTGAGCGAAAGTTCGCTTGCGTACTCGCTGCCCGTCGCGGTTCTCGAGCGAGATACCCCGGGAACGGCAGCGAGTATCTTGTCGGTGGGGCTTAAGCCCCAATTTTACATAAGGCGAGGGGCTGGGGGTGTCGCTTGGCAGTTAATCGCGAGAATGCGGCCGTTCCAGCGACGTTTGGCATTTAAATATGAGAATCTCTGAGGCAGATTCTCGTGCTTAAATGCAATGCCGGAAGCAATAACATTTTGTATTCTTTGAAGTTATAGGCCGCATCTCAAAATGCGCCGCCAAAATACACGCCGCAGCCGAATCTCAGTTTAAGTGGAAACGGCCCAGCGCTGTTCTCAATTTAAATGCCACCCCTCAAATTACGTGCGAGGCTAACCATCTGATATCGTTGAAATGAAATTCTCACGATTAACTGCCAAGCGACACCAGCGCCAGCCGCGATATCGAAACGCCAGGCACAAGGCAGGATAGGATAAGCCGCTTCTTCGATACCGGCTCAAACTCCCGACGACCGTTCGGGTGCACGAACGTCACCCTCAGCTGCTTGGCTGGCTCGCTCTCATCATCCATCACGTTGTGTCCACTACTCAACAGGTGGGCACAACCATGCGACAGCAACTCGTCGGCAAAAGGTGGAGGGAAATTCGCGCTTACCGATGGGCTGTGCGAACTCACACTGTGAGGTAAACGGCGGCCGGGATGCTTATCCCGCGCCGATGGGACCGGCGCGAGCGTTCTGTGTCGCGTCCACGCCGCTCTTCCCTTTATAGAACTCAGCCATATTTACACCTTCACTGCCGGAAGGCGGTTCCTTCAAAGGGACCTGGGGCATGTCCATCATAATCAGCATCCTGATCACGGCCCTTGTCATCGCGTTGGTGCTGTACCTCGTGCAAAAACTTCCGATTGACTCGACGATGAAGCAGATGGCTCAGATCGTCGTTGTAGTCGTTGGCATAGTCTTGTTGCTCAGCTCGCTGGACGTATTCTGATCAGTGCACGGGGCTTGCCACTACTCGACTCAGCCGACGCCACCGGCCGGGAGTTGCTCTCAGCCCGCTTTTCCCGCCTTTGCGGGGCGGATTGGGCGAAGGCGTCAACAAACCTGCGCGCCAGCCGGGGTTGCAATTCGCAAAAGGCTCAATTGTCGAACTGCTGAGTCGGCTCGCTTGAGCAGTGCTAGATGTGGAGCCTCAACAGGTTGTCCTCGGTTAGACCAAGGCAACTGATGGGCGTGCGAATCAACGGGGTCATGTCAGCCGAAAACAAAGACGCCGAGGATCTTGTTTAGAACCCAATTGAGGCTCACATGTGAAACTCGTTGATTTGGCTGGACTAGCCGATTTGGCTTCGCGGCGTCAGAGGACCCGCCATTCACCACGAAATTTGATGCGAATGCCTTGCGCCGATCGGGCGCGTGCAGTCCTCGGCCGCGAGAGCGTGGATGCAGATGTCGACGAGGCGATAGGGGCTGCGCGGGAACTCTTGCGGACATGCCGTAGCGTCCCGATGCCACGACCATTACCGATGGTGATGAGTACGAATTCCATACAAGCAGGCTCGACACCGTCGAAAATCCTGATGAACGGCCACCACCACGAACGCCCACAGCAACGAAATTAAAGCCGGGCGACATGCACTTGCGATCAGCATCTGGGAAAATGAAGGGGGGACGTCAGCACCCGAGCTAATGGATCATCAATACGGCCGCCACATTGAAACGGATCGCCCCTGGAGGATCTATCACGTCTCCATAGGCGCACCGGCGCTTGTCGACGACAACCTTCGCTATATAGAGCGGCGGATAAAGCGGATCAGCCTATCGGCACCAAGGCGGCCCGCGTCGCGCGAAACAGAGGTTCGCTGATGATGACGCTGTTACTTCCGAATCCGAGCCGCCGCGTCGATGAAAAGCGAAACGCCGTCCGCTTCATCGGCCATGACGGTATGTTCGAGGTGCGGTTCTTCGTCGAGGCCGAGGCGCTCGTGATGGCGGATGCCGAATTGGGCAGGTCGGAAATCTCGGAATCGAAGCTCCTTTCTGCTTTCGACGCGTTGCGCCTGTCCATCTACGAAGTCGCACGCAAGGCCTATTCCAGTGGCCGCGATTCCTACACATTGACCGCCGCCGATTTCCGCCAGGATGGATTCAGATGCTGATCCGCTACGGCTATGAGATCACGCTGAACTTCCAACAACCGACCGCGTTGGTATGCCTGCTGTCGGTCCACGAGGATCGCGCGGCCGATATCCGGGTTCCTGAAACGACATTCACCGCCCCCGATGTGCCGACATCGACCTATCGCGATCTCTTCGGCAACCGATGCCGGCGGCTTGTCGCGCCGGCGGGTGACCTGACGATATGGGGCGATGCCACAATCGAGGACGACGGCAAACCGGACAAAGTGCTGCCAGCCGCCCAGGAGCTCCCAGTGCCGGAGTTGCCGGACGATTGCCTCACCTACCTCATGGGCAGCCGCTATTGCGAAACCGACCGTCTCAGTCAGAGCGCTTGGGACATGTTCGGCACCGTCGCGCCCGGTTGGGGTCGTGTGCAAGCGATCTGCGATTTCGTCCACCACCATATCCGCTTCGACTACATGCAAGCCCGGTCGACGCGGACGGCCTTCGAAGTGTTTCATGAGCGCGTTGGTGTCTGCCGCGACTTCGCACATCTTGCGGTCACGCTTTGCCGCTGTCTCAACATTCCCGCGCGCTATATCAACGGTCATCTGGGCGACATCGGCATCCCGGTCCTCGACCCGATGGATTTCAGTGCCTGGTTCGAGGTCTTCCTGGACGATGGATGGCACACGTTCGATCCGCGCAACAATACGCCGCGTGTCGGCAGGATCGTGGTTGCGCGCGGCCGTGACGCAGCCGATGTCCCCCTCATCAACTCGTTCGGGCCGCACGTTCTCAAGTCGTTCCGGGTGTGGACTTATGAGGTGCCGGCCTTGCAATAGCCCGCTGGGAACATTGCCAGTCGCGATCAAAACGCAGGAGCGGTTCACGGCATGAAGGACAGCCTCTCACAGCTTCCCAGGGAACCCGCAGATCGGTTGACTAAGCCATTCATGCGATTCCTCCTCATTGAGGCTACGGCGGGCATTATCCTGCTGCTCAGCACGCTCTTGGCGCTAGGCCTCGCAAACACAGCGTGGTCGTCGTCGTTCCTCGCCTTATGGGAGATGCCCGCGGGCGTCAGAGTTGGCGACATCGAGATCTATCGTTCTCTGAAGCACTGGATCAACGACGGGCTGATGACGCTCTTTTTCTTCGTCATCGCCCTTGAGCTAAAGCGCGAGCTGGTGCTGGGGGAGCTACGCAATCCGCGAATAGCCGCTCTACCCATCGCCGCCGCTCTCGGGGGAATGGCTGTGCCGGCCGGACTGTTTTCGCTGCTTGTCGGCGGCGGGCCGGGTGCGAGCGGCTGGGGCACCGTGATGTCCACGGATACGGCCTTCGTCATCGGGTGCCTTGCGGTGCTCGGTTCGCGCGTGCCAGGGAGCTTGCGGCTGTTCCTGCTCTCACTTGCGATCTTCGATGACGTCGGCGCCGTCCTGATCGTGGCGATCGGCTATGGCGAACCCTTGAATTGGGTCGCACTCGGAACCGCCGGTCTCGGCCTTGCCGTCGTAGCTGGAATCGCGCGTCTGGGCATCCGCAGCATTCCGGTCTATTTCGCGATAGGTGGCGGCATCTGGCTGGCATTCGACACATCGGGCGTCCACGCGACGCTCGCCGGGGTGATTCTTGGATTAATGACGCCGGCGCGGAGGTGGGTAAGCGACACCCGCCTAAATGCCATACTCGACCGGGTGATCGCTCATCCGCCCGGCGACCATTGGAGCCGCGACACCGTGGCACGCAGCGACCTCCATCGGGCAGACGTCGCGACCCGCGAGGCACTGTCGCCGATCGAGCGCCTCGAGATTGCTCTCCATCCCTGGGTCGCATTCGTGATCATGCCGTTTTTTGCCCTCTCTAACGCGGGCGTTCCGATAGGAGACGCAAACTTCGACATTCCCCTCACGATCGCAATCTTCGCCGCCTTCGTGGTTGGCAAGCCCGTTGGCATTGTGCTCTTCAGTTTCCTCGCCGTGAAACTGCGCTTTGGGACTCGTCCAGACGAGCTATCGTGGAGTCTGTTGGCAGCCGGAAGCCTGCTGGCCGGGATCGGCTTCACCATGGCTCTGTTCATTGCCGACCTTGCTTTCGAGCCCGAGCTTCTGAACTCCGTCAAGCTCGGCGTTCTCGGCGCTTCCGTCATCTCGGCAGCCCTGGGTCTCCTGGCATTGACCTTGCTGACGTCTCCGGGCAGACGGTAGTCCAGCTCGCTCCGTCGGCGGGTCCATAGCGGAAGCGGGCCTCTTGCCGATCTGCGTTCCGGCCGGCCCCACGGCCGTTATGGTCAGGACCCCCGCGTTCTATTGTCTGGATCGGCGATTGCCTGCCCTCAACTCGCGATAGACGCGGCGGCATACTAGCAGCCCGTCTTCGCGATGTTCGAATAGCCACCGCCCCTCGATCGCGGGAGCATGAGCGCAGTTCATTCGGCTAAACCTCACAGAGTCCGGATTACCTGATTGAAAAGCGGAGTAAAATTCCGATTCTAACGGGCTGGTCTGCACGCCACCTTCCGAACCAGGCTCAGGATCCTTCCTCCTTGCGTGGATCGTCGCCAACCTGACGCAGGAGCTGGGTGGAGTAATGGTTCAAGTTTTGGAGTTTTGGAGTGACCGTTTTGCATGCGACTGTTGCTCCGTTGCGGAACCAGCGATTTGGTGCGCGCCGGCGCCAAGGCAGGCATTCCTGCTGGTGGCGGTCGAAGGATTTTCGGCGTCGGAAGCTGCAGAAATCATGAACCTTGATGAACCTTACCTTTGGCCGCCTCCTGGTCACTGCGTCGGAACAGATCTCGCGCCAGGTCGCTACCGACATCATGATCATCGAAGATGAGCCGCTGATCGCCATGGATATCGAGCACATGGTCACGAGCCTCGGACATCGCGTAACAGGGATCGCACGCACCTATGATGAGGCCGTCGACCTCTATGGCAAGACATCGCCCAGAATGATTCTGGCGGACATCCAGCACGCCGATGGCAGTTCCGGGATCGATACGGTTAAGAACATCCTTGCTCAATCTCCAGTGCCGGTGATCTTCATTACGGCGTTCCCCGAGCGCCTGCTGACTGGTGCGAGATCGGAGCCGGCGTTTCTGGTGACGAAGCCGTTCAATGCGGACATGGTCAAGGCGCTCATCAGTCAAGCTTTATTCTTCGATGAGCACGCGGGCGCGTAAGAATCCGCTCATCGGCGTGAGTTGGAGTCCGTAAACCGCATTCTGACATATCACTGGCGACGGCTCGAACTAATTCCGACGTTATGAGTTTGTTTGTATAGACGCAAACTCAGGAGGAAACGCATATGGATTGGAATCGGGTCGAAGGCAACTGGAAGCAATTCAAGGGTAAGATCAAGGAGCAGTGGGGTAAGCTCACTGACGACGATCTCGACCAGATCGCCGGTAAACGCGACCAGCTCGAAGGCAAAATCCAAGAACGTTATGGTCTTGAGAAGGACCGCGCGAAGCGGGACATTGACGACTGGTACAGCAGACATGACTGGTAATGGGTTCCGGTCTGGCATAGTCAACACCCCACCGTCGGCGGGATCAGACTGCTGACAAACCCGTCGATTTTTCGGCGGGTTTTTATTGGGTGTTTGGGGGTGCTTTTGCCAGGCGGCTTGAGCGGGGCTGTGGTTGTCGGGCCGGCCTTGGCCTATTGGGTGTTTAGTGGTCGATTCGGAGGCTATGGCTACAGTTACGGACACGGCGGCGTTGGCGCCTCGGCGTCGTGGCGATCGATCTGCTCATTCTGGTCCCGACGGGCAGACTTTAGGCTGACGCCACGGTGAACCTGAAATCGGAATTGAAACGACGCTTACGCGCTAAACTGTTGGCCAAAACCACAGGATCAGCGGCACGCCCATTAAGACCACAATGAATGAGAGCGGCAGCCCCAATTTCCAATAGTCGCCAAAGCGATAACCGCCGGGACCCAACACCAAAGTGTTGCACTGATGTCCAACAGGCGTCAGGAAATCGCAGGCCGCCCCCACCGCGACTGCCATCAGAAAAGCATCCGGATTGTAGCCAAGGCGCTGAGCAAGGGTAACCGCGATCGGGGCGACTACAAGAACGGTGGCTGCGTTGTTCAGAAACGGGGTTGCTGCCATTGCGACCACCATGATCATCGCAAGGGCCCCATAGGGGGGCAAGATGGTAGCAAGTTGAGCGAGGCCGCCGGCGATAAGGTCGGCACCACCGGTCGCACGGATCGACTCGCTGACCGGAATGAGAGCGCCCAGCATTATCAGGATGGGCCAATCGACAGCCTCGTAAGCTTCCCGAAGCGAAAGTGAACCGAGCATTACCGTCAGCACAGCAGCCGTAAAGAAGGCCGTGGCGACGGGCAGCAGGCCGAATGCCGTTAGCACCATGGCACCAGCCAGGACGACCACCGGAATCAGGCCTTTTCGGGTGTTCCCCAAGCGGATTTCGCGCCCGGCCAACGGAAGAAGACCGAGTTCCATCAACCTGGTCGGGAGAAGCACGAGATCGCCCTTCAAAACGAGAACGTCGCCTGGTCTTAACGCGATGTCGCGCAATCGATCAGTGAAGCGCTCGCTGCTTCGGCTTACTGCGAGCAGATTGATGTTGAAGCGATCATGCAGCGCCAAACGCTTGGCGGTTTGCCCGATCAAGACTGATTTCGGGCCGATCACCGCCTCAATTCCTGCAATCTCCTCGTCGGTTCCCTTTGCTTCCGTCGGGCGGTCGTGCCCCTCCAGTTCCAGACGCGCACGACTGATGCCTCGCTCGAGCGCCTGAGGGTCTCCTTCCAACAGAACGATATCCCCTTGACGGAGTACGACGTCCGGCAGTGGCCACAGCGGTTCGACCCGATTGCGAATGAGGCCAGTGACCAGGACCTCCTCGTCCAACAAGATCGACAGGTGACTGATCGACTTGCCGATGACGGACGAAGTCGCAGTAACGCGGGCCTCTGTCATGTAGTCCTTGATGTTCAGCGCCTTCTCCATTGTCGCGACCGCGTTGCGCTCCTTGGGAAGCAGCCGGTAGCCAATCGCCAGAAAGACTACTCCCGCTGCGGCAAGCCCTATTCCGACGGGGGTGAAATCGAACATGTTGAAAGGGCGGCCCGTCAGTTCCTCGCGCATCCGGGAGACGACGATGTTCGGCGATGTGCCGACGAGGGTCATGAGCCCGCCAAGCAAGGAACCGAACGCCATCGGCATGAGAAAAGACGAAGGGGAAGCTTTCGACCGGCGCGCCATCTGGAATGCGACTGGGATCATCATCGCCAGCGCGCCGATGTTCTTAATGAAGATGGAGAGAACCGAGACAGTCGTCACGAGAATAACAACCTGACCCTGCACAGAGGTCACGCTGGGCGCCACGCGATGGAGGAATGCCTCTATGACACCGCTGCGCTCAATCGCGGCGCTGACGACAAGCGCGCTGGCTACAATGATGACAATGTCGTCCCCGAAGCCGGAAAACGCTGCCTTGTGCGGCACGATGCCGGTGAAAACTGCAGCAAGCAGCGCGAGAACCGCAATGAGGTCGTAGCGGAGCCGTCCCCATATGAAAGCGACCATCAGGCCGATCAAAATGGCGAAGGCGAAAGCCTGAGCCTGTGTCATGAATAAAGTCCCGACCAACTCTTCCTAATGCCAGGTCCATTTTACTCGAAAGAGCTAGTGTCGGGATAACTTACCAGCTTCATTCAACGGCGCGGCACCTCGAACGTCCGTCCATGCTTTCCAGCTTCGTAGAGCGGATGCACGCATGATCAGACGACTAAAGGATGCTTCCGAACAGGACCGAATAGACAATCACAGCAATCGCCAGAGTGAAGGCAAGCGATACCAACAGGCGCGTGAAATCGTAGGTATTGAAGCGGGTGGGAATGAGATTTTTCATAGCGATCTCCTATTTTTCGTTCTGGTTGATCTACCCAAAGCGCGGCGTCCGCTGCGCTTCAGGATAGTGAGCGACTGCAACTCGTGCTGACTCTGCCGATGATGTCCGCTGGAACTTGGATATCGGTCATAATGGTTGCTACGAGTTCGTCGCGCCTCGCACGATTGTCATAGCCTTTAAGTGCTGCGAGCTCCGTGCTGCTGGCAGTTGCCATTCGCCCTGCCGCACTTGAACAGATGCCCGCAAGCGAAGCCACTCTGGCCTCGTCGGCCGCCTGAGTGCTGGCAGTCGTGGTGGTAATCCATCCAGCATTGAAACCGATGATCGGTGCCGCGAAAAGTCCAACGACTAGACCGATCGCATAGGGCTTTGTCCGCTCAAGGACTTGATCGAATGTCATGATTTCATTCCCTTTAATCAGGTTGATTATCGGGATCGTTGCGGGCCCGCGCTCGGACCAGGAGCCAATGGCAATCCGGATTTTTTACAGTGCGCTTTAAAAGAATTAATGTAAACAACCAATTCCAATGTTCATTGAAAATACTTTTCAACTAATGATCGTGCGTGATCTTGCGCCTAAAAGGACAAATCTCGATTTATCAGTGATACTATATTTATAAAGTCAGGACATTATTTTCGGATAATTCAAATATCCAATCAAGCAACATAGTAATGCCGTATTCAATGCATACAGATTTATGATGGTTTTTGAGGCCAGCTTGGCTTTTTGCTTCATCAGAGGCAGTAGGCCCGCCAAACTCACCAATCTCGATTCCGCATATTCAAGTGCGGGGCCGTCGTTACGAGCTTCGTCCGATGAGGCTGTAGCGACGGTAGCTGTTCGCGCTGCGATTGGCGCCAAACGGCCCATCCTGGCTGAATCTCGCCGACGTATGCCACAGAAAAGGAGGGCAGCATGTTTGCCCGGACGAAACATCGAACAGTCCATTTCGACCAACCATTCTGGATGCCAGACCTCGGTGAGATAGTGGCTCCTGGCGACTACCAAGTCGATGAGGACGAGGAGTTGATCGAAGGCATCTCGTGGCTCGCCTATCGCCGTGTGGCGACCTTTATCACGCTACCAGCCACGGCCGCGAACGAATACCGAATGCGTCTGATAGCAATCGATCCTGAGGAACTTGAACGCCTGATAGCCGTCGATCGCCACGAAGCCGCAATCTCGCCGTCACCCTAACCGTAATGGCAACATCAACGCGTAACCATCGATTCCCGATCGGTCTGTCAGTGCGCCTTAAAGATCGCGCAAATATTTCAACCCGTGCGGCGGAAACGATCACAACATCGCCAAACTCCCTTTAAAGGACAACTCGCCTCAGTATCGCATCCGCAATGATGAAATCGGCCAAGAGCGAGTGAGCAACGAAGATAATCTGCAGCCGATTGAACGGGGCATGACGCCCGATAACTGAGCAGCTTCGCCAGTCGTGGCACAGGCGACCGCCGCAAGGAGGGCTGCAGATGAAAAGCAAACACGAAGAACACGCGCTCGTCATCAGCGCATGGGAATCCGAAGGGGGCGCGCCGAACAGATCCGGACAGCTTGATCAGTATGGTCGCCGTTTCGACGGAGACGGAACCTATTCGATCTATCACGTCTTCACGGGAGAGACTGTAGAAATAGGCCCTTGGAAGATGGAGGGGCTCAGCCCTAAAAATGCAGTGCGGGCGCTGCGTATTCTCAATACCCCCAAGCTGGCCGGCGATCGCCTCCACCTGTGAACAAACACCCGTAGCGCTTTTTTTGACGGGAGGCCCCGCGGTACGGCGCCTCCTTAAGATACCGTCGGCTGAAGCCCAATTATGTCGGAGATCGCTACTCCATGCTGCAGAGCCCGCTACGGAGATGATACGGCCGTTTGCACTCCCAGGCGTTACCGGAAGAATCGAGATGCGCATTCTCAGGAATGCTTGATCTCTGAACCCGGCGACCGCAACGGCTGATTTTGGCGTCTGATGCGAGTTTAGGTTGGAGGGCGTATGCCTGCAATCGCTACTGGGCCTTGGTTCCTTGCTTCAGGCGAATACTGACGGGTCTACCCTCCGCCTGCTGGACCTCGAACTTGTTTGTCTTTCGGATGAGGTCGCTGAGCTTTCGAAACCCGAAGGTACGCGGATCAAAGTCTGGTGCCAAGTTGAGCAGTTGCTTGCCAACGGTACCGAGGTTTACCCACCCTTCCTCGGTTTCTTCTTGGGCAAGAACTTTTTTTATCAACGGCACGGCGGCGCTCACCGGTTGCAAGGACTTTGCGGCTGATGCGGCATCCTGTTCGTCTTTCCCTGCGCCTGCGAGCAGGTTCTCAGTGTAGATGAATCGGCGGCAGGCCTGCCGGAAGCTCTCCGGAGTCTTTTGTTCACCAAAGCCAAAAACGTCGATGCCCTGCTCGCGAATACGGGCGGCCAAACGCGTGAAATCGCTATCGGACGAAACGAGGCAGAAGCCATCAAAACGACCACTATGCAGCAGATCCATGGCATCGATCACCAGCGTGATATCTCAAGCGTTCTTGCCGGTCGTGTAGGCGAACTGCTGCTGCGGAATGATCGCGTGTTTCGCGAGCACATCCGCCCATGCCTTGCAACGCGTGCCCGAGAAATCGCCCGCGTGACGTGCCGCCCGTCACCCAGCCGCCCCAGCTGAATCCGATGATCATCGTGGCGACCGCCGTGGCGACGCAGGCACATACGAGAAACGTCTTGGATGGCTGGTAGCTCTCGAAACGCTGGGCGATCGAGCCGGTTGCCGTTTGGGCTCCGCCGCCCAGCCGTGCTGACCGAAACGGTCCAGGCACTGTTCTCAGTATCCCATCCCACCCATGCCGCCGTTACCGGCCGGCCGGGCAGATTCTCTTGAGGGAATGTCGGCGATCATCGCTTCGGCAGTGATCAGAAGTGCCGCGATTGAGCCGGCGTCCTGCAAAGCGGTCCGCACGACCTTCGCCGGGTCGACGATGCCGGCTTTGATCATATCGACATAGGTCTCCGTCTGCGCGTCAAAGCCCTGGTTGTGATCCCTGCTGTCGGTGAGTTTTCCCACGACGATCGAGCCTTCGACACCGGCGTTCTCGGCGATCTGCCGGATCGGGGCTTCAAGCGCCCTGAGCACGATCGAGATGCCCGCTGTGACGTCCGCATTCGCTCCCGTCAGTCCGACCAGGACCGACCTGGCGCGCAACAGGGCAACACCACCGCCAGGAACAATGCCTTCCTCAGCCGCGGCGCGCGTGGCATTTAGCGCATCGTCGATGCGGTCCTTCTTTTCCTTGACCTCGATTTCGGTCGCGCCGCCGACGCGGATGACCGCGACGCCGCCGGCGAGTTTCGCCAGGCGTTCCTGCAGTTTTTCCTTGTCATAGTCGGAGGTCGTCTCCTCGATCTGTGCCTTGATCTGCTGGATGCGCGCCTGGATGGTCGCTTTATCGCCGGAGCCGTCGATGATCGTGGTGGTGTCCTTCTCGATCAGCACGCGCTTGGCGCGGCCGAGCATGTCGAGCGTAACGTTCTCGAGTTTGATGCCGAGATCCTCGGAGATCATCTGGCCGGCCGTGAGGACGGCAATGTCTTCCAGTATGGCCCTGCGGCGGTCGCCGAAGCCCGGCGCCTTGACGGCAGCGACCTTCAGGCCACCGCGCAGCTTGTTTACGACCAGCGTCGCCAGAACCTCGCCCTCGACATCCTCGGAGAGGATCAGCAACGGTTTGCCGCTCTGCACGATCGCCTCGAGTATCGGCAGCATCGCTTGCAAATTGCCAAGCTTCTTTTCGTGGATGAGGATGTAGGGGTCCTCCAACTCCACGCGCATCTTCTCGGCATTGGTGACGAAATAGGGCGAGAGATAGCCGCGGTCGAATTGCATGCCCTCTACAACGTCGAGTTCGGTCTCGGCAGTCTTGGCTTCCTCGACGGTGATGGCGCCTTCATTGCCGACCTTGTCCATCGCCTTGGCGATCATCTCGCCGACTGTCGCGTCGCCATTGGCGGCGATGGTGCCGACTTGCGCAATCTCGCCCGAGGACTTGACCTTCTTGGCGCGCGCCTGGATTTCCTTGACGACAGCAGCGACACCAAGGTCGATGCCACGCTTGAGATCCATGGGGTTCATGCCGGCGGCGACGAGCTTGGCGCCTTCGCGCAGGATGGAGGCAGCGAGCACAGTCGCCGTCGTGGTGCCGTCACCGGCGAGGTCGTTGGTCTTAGAGGCCACCTCGCGCACCATCTGTGCGCCCATGTTCTCGAACTTGTCGGCCAGCTCGATTTCCTTGGCAACGGCGACGCCGTCCTTGGTGATGCGCGGCGCGCCATAGGCCTTGTCGATGACAACATTGCGGCCCTTGGGACCCAGCGTCACCTTGACGGCGTTGTTGAGCAACTCGACACCGCGCAGCATGCGATCGCGCGCATCAGTGGAGAATTTGATTTCCTTGGCAGACATTATGTTCGTCCAGTTCGGTCGTGAGATTGCGGGGTCGGAAATCGACCGTCAGGCAGCTTTCTTGGCCGCGACGGTCTTTTCGACGATGCCCATGATGTCGGCCTCGTTCATGATCAAATCCTCGCCGTCGATCTTGACATCGGTGCCGGACCATTTGCCGAACAGGATCGTATCACCGGCCTTAACGTCGAGCGGAATCAGCTTGCCGCCTTCATTACGCGTGCCTGGATCAACGGCGATCACTTCGCCTTCCTGCGGCTTTTCCTGGGCAATGTCGGGAATGATGATCCCGCCCTTGGATTTGAGATCGCCTTCCGCGCGCCGGATGACGACGCGGTCATGGAGTGGACGGAATTTCATAGAGATTCTTTCTGCGGTCGGCGCATAGGGCGACTGCAATCCTTACATAGCACGATTGGCACTCGATTGATAGGAGTGCCAAGAAATATTATTTTATACAAGGAATAATGTTGGAAAATATAAGTCGATAATTCTGACCAAGATCGCGCGGGTAATTCTAATAACTATACAGATATTACGTTACACTCCACACTTTTTTATTTTGCCTACCTAAAAATTTATTAATATGACTTCTTGAGAAAGCCTTGACTACGCCTTTGATTGGACCCCAATCGACTCGTGGAGGTGGGAAAGCCGAAGCACGAAAAGGCTCCACCCACGGCCGAGAAAAACTGGTCTTGCCGGTGCCATTCGGGCCATAGAACAGGATGATACGCTTCTGGAGATCGAAGGGCTCCGGTGTGCGAAAACCACGGAACGGCCCAAGCGCCAGATGCCGCAAGCGTCTCCATGGCCAAGCCCCGTTAGCCGCGGCGAGCTGAGCAATGGGCGCCTCGTCCGACGCGGGACGAACGAGCCCGGCCAGATAAGCGGAACGCTGACTGCGATGGCGTGAGGTCTGGGCCAAAGCGTCGAAATTCGCGAGCGCTAGATTGGCAAGACGCCGTACATTCGACGGGATTTCCCTTTCCGGCTGGTGAAGCCAGGCGATAAAGTGCTAAAAGTCCTGCTTGGCTGACGCCATGGCGTTCCCCCTCGAACTCCCAGTCAGAGTCCGGACGCTTTTGCAAAACCGAACGCGCCAATTCTCCCCACATTCTAGGATTGTATTAGTTAACTTCTGGAATTCGCGTACCCCTTCGCCGTATCTCCGCCAGTTGCAGGGGCCCTGGAGTCGCAAGGGGCATTCGTGGCTCAAAATGTCGAAGCCATTACCGCATTGGCGCGCCGCCTGGCAGTGATCATGCACCGCATGTGGAGCGATGGCACCGAGTTCCGCTGGACGAGGGAGGGATTGCCAACCGCCGTGCACGCATGACCCGGCCATTGATCCAGACAAGATAACGGTTTCCGCATTCGTGCGGAGAAGAAGTCCCTCGCGGGACGACGGATGAAGTAAGTTCGGCCCTCACCTTGTATCGACTGCTGTAGGCGATCAGGACGTCGGTGCAGATTGTTCTACTTCATTCTTCTGACCCCATGGTGGGAGGGCCCGCAAGGCCGATCCCGGAGAGAAGCAAGACCCCGCGATGGATTTCTTTATGACGGAGAAGGAGCTCGAAGATGCTTGACCTCGACCCGCCGAATAGAGAAGGTGAGGGGGCCGTAGATGGTTGGGTCGCTTCCCGTATGACCTCTCCATCAGATGGAGCGGCTTGCAGGGGATAGTTGGTCCCGGTTCCCGGCTTATCGCCGGCGCAATGCTGAACCTCTTGGCGCGCGACCCTTTTTAACCGGTCAAGCCGCGCGCGAACGGGCTCTGGCAGCGACGCTGCCGACGCCTGGTACGCTCATTTGCCAAGTCACTGGTTCATGAGCTCGACAGTCCCCTAGAAGCACCGAGGGTTCAGTTCCTGTCAAGGCGAAGTAGCTGGTCCGACATTCGATGCCAACTACGGTCCACGCGCAACGACGGCTTTGCGCCCTCGCTCCTTCCGGAATGGCCGACGGAGTCACTTCCCAAGAGCAGACGTTCCCCCGAGGCGAGTTTCCCGACCCGCGCTACTCGCCCTTGCTGGAAAGCAATTCGTCGAGCTGCTCCAGCTGTTCCGGCAATGCGGCCGCCGAGCCCTGTAGTGCTTCCTCAAGCGCCTCCTTGGACGGATAGAGCTCGTGGAAATTCAGCAGCGTCTTCCCGCCCTGGTCCTCGAAGGTTACGGTCGTGACCGCGCCCTCTTCGCCCTCGTCGTTGGTCCAGACGATGCGCTCGTTCGGCACTACCTCGAGATACTTGCCGTAGAAGGCCATGGTGTCCGAACCGCCGGCGCCGAATTCCAGCCGATATTTGCCGCCGGTACGGACGTCCATATCGCACGATACGAGCGAAACACCGGATGCCGATTTTGGCACCCACCAGCGCTGGAACAGCTCGGGCTGGCTCCACGCCCTGTAAACCGTGCTCGCGGGCGCATTGAACGTCCGCGTTACGACGAGTTCGCGATCCCCTTTGCGCTCGACTGACGTGCGGTTCTGCGCGCCACCTGCACTGTTAACTTCCTGATTCATCGCTTCCCTCCTGTTTCATTTCGCTGATGATTTCGTCCAATGCGTCGAAGCGGGCCTCGAAGAGCTTGCGATGCGCCTCGATCCACTCGGCCTCCGCCTTGAGGCCGCGTTTCCCAAGCTTGCAGGTTCTCACCCGTCCGACCTTCTGCGTGACGACGAGCCCCGCCCGCTCGAGAACCTGGATGTGCTTCTTCATGCCGGTCAGTGTCATCTGGAACATATCCGCGAGTCTGGTGATCGACGCGTCCCCTCGCCCAAGCTGATCGATGATCCCGCGGCGGGTCGGATCGGACAGCGCCGCAAATGAGAGATCGAGGGGAGGACTAATATACTGAACCATATGGTTCAGTATTTAGCCTGCTCGCGCAGGAAGCGCAAGCGTCCCGATCTTTCCTTGCCTTAGCCCGGGCCTTCAACGTTGGACTAGTCGACATCCTCGATTCATAGCTTGCGCGTGCCAAGCCACTTCACCATTGCCGGATCGCGATGATCGAAGAAGCTGCTGCCCTTCTGGTCAAGCGAGCCGATCGCTGCGACATCTTCCCGGTCCAGCTCGAAGTCGAAGACCGCGAATTTCTCGGCTGCTCCTTGCGCACGGACTTCGGGATGGCGACGATGTTGCGCTGGATCAGCCACCGGAGCACAACCTGTGCGGTGCTTTTGCCATGCTTCCTACCAATCGACTGCAAGAGGAGATTGCCCGTCAGTTCACCCTTGAAAACGACATAACGCTGACACCCAAGCTCGCCGGCACGGTCGGCTATTCCGGGCTCGATGGTGAAGGTGTTTTTGGTTCGCTTTCCGCCGGACTGTCGATCGATGGCCCGCAAGGGTGGTCGATCGATGCCGGACTGCTGTTAAATGTCGAAGGCGACGGTGAAAAGTCCAGTCGGAGCAAAGGTGGGAATAAGCGGTCGCATGTGATGGATGCCGGTCGCGTGCGAGACTCATGGTCTGACCGGCAACATCGCCTATAGCTGCGACGACACCTTCTCGCTGGTGTCGCTGGTTTCCGCTGGCCATCGGGTTTGCGCCGGAATGGACGAAGGATATGCCAAAACAGCAACTTCGCGCTTACACCCATGCGCGGCGTGGATCTGAAGATCGGGCTTGGTGTTGTTTGGCGTGGCTGGGCGTCTTACGGCAGGTCGCAACTTTGGTGAACTGCTAACGCGGAGCAGATTGAGTCCGTGGCGAGGTCAGCGACCATAGTGCGGCCCTTCCCAAGAAGCCTGGCGCCTTCAAGGGTGGCCCTCTTCAATCTTCGGAAGAAACCACGCAAGGAGCCCCGCAAGCGGTAGGAAGGAGCAGACGTAGTAGACCGTTTCGATGCCATAGCTGTCGGCCAGTATTCCGAGAAGTGCTGCGGCAATGCCGCCAAGGCCGAAATTCAAACCGTAAAACAGCCCACCGATGAGTCCGATCCGGCGCGGCAGCAGCTCTATTGCGTAGATCAGGATCGATGCGAAAGCGCTCGCCATGATCAGGTTGATCATCACCGTCAATACACCCGTCCAGAATAGGTCCGCATACGGAAGGATTAGCGTCAGTGGAAGCGGCCCTAGAACCGAAATCCCGATGATCCGGTAGCGCCCGATGCGATCCCCGACGATGCCACCGATCAGCGCGCCCGCGGCCGACGCCAGCAGGAAGATGAACAACATCATCTGCGCGGACGGGATCGAGAGGCCGAATTTTTCCATGAGGTAGAAGGTGTAGAACGAGCGGAAGCTTTCGCCATAGGCGTTCTTGGTAAACATCAGCAGCGTTAGGACCACCAGGGCCACCCCGATCGTCGCTGGCGCGTGATGGCCGCCGCCGCCCGCCTTCTTGCCATCTGCCCGCAACGCCACGAATGCGGCGCTGATCTCCCGCTGTTTGCTGCCGATCCACACCAGAAGCGCCATGGCGATCAACGCGAGAACGGCAAACCAGGCGAGGCTCGGCTGTCCCCAGGGAACGATGATCAGCGCGGCGAAGACCGGGCCGAGTGCGCCCCCCGCCTGGCCGCCGACCTGAAACAGACCTTGTGCCAATCCTTGGCGGCCGCCGGCGGCATAGCGCGCCATGCGTGTCGCTTCCGGGTGAAAGATGGACGATCCGATGCCGATCAGGGCGACCGACACGAGGATCACCGCATAGCTATCGGCGAGAGCGAGGCTAACCAGGCCCGAGAGCGAAAACATCATCCCTACGACCGGCGAATAGGGCGCGGGATGTTTGTCCGTCACCATGCCGATTAGCGGTTGCAGCAGCGATCCGGCGATCTGGAAGGTCATGGTAATCATGCCGATCTGCACGAAATCCAGCGCATAGGCATCCTTTAAAATCGGATAAGCGGCCGGAATCAGCGATTGCATCAGGTCATTGAGGAGGTCGGTGAGACCCAGGATTACCAGCACGGCAAGATGCGTCTTGGGGCGCGTCAGGGCGGGGATGGCGACTGTCATGGTTGTCGATCTTGGCCTTCGGGAACTGTGGGCAAGCCGCTTGCAGCGGCGTTTGCAGTTCTCATCGTTTGAATGTCATGTGCCGCCGGCGGATCTTAGAGGCTGCCTCAAAAAGAAGTGGGTGATTTCAATAGGTTGTGATTCCTTCGGATTTGCAAAGATTCGATGGAGCCCGCGATGTCCTGGACCGAAATCACCCGTCGGCAATATGCCCGGCGCACACCCCGTTATGCAAGTGATATGACGGATCGAGAATGGGGGCTCGTCCAGCCTTTTCTGCCAGCGCCCCGGCGGCTGGGGCGTCCTCGGAGCACAGATTTCCGAGAGGTATTGAACGCTCTGCTTTACATCGCCTCGACGGGCTGCCAGTGGCGAATGCTGCCGAAGGATTTCCCGCCCTGTTCAACCGTTCAGCGTTATTTCTACGAATGGAGGGCGATAGGGTTGTGGACGCGGATCAATCATCATCTCGTGATGGAAGCGCGCGAACTGGAGGGCAAAGAGGCCACCCCAACGGCAGGCGTCGTTGACAGTCAGAGCGTGAAAACCACCGAAAGCGGTGGTATCCGGGGTTATGATGCCGGCAAGAAGATCAAGGGGCGCAAGCGCCACATCATTGTCGATACGCTGGGGCTGATGGTCGGTCTCATGGTCCACAGCGCCGACATTCAAGACCGGGACGGTGCTCCAGACCTCTTGAAATCCATCCGCCATAGATGGCCGTGGTTGCTGCATGTTTTTGCCGATGGCGGTTATGCTGGCGACAAGCTGAAGAGGCGGCTGAAGAAAATCGGGCACTGGACACTGGAGATCATCAAGCGCACCGACAAGGCAAAGGGCTTTGAGGTTCTGCCGCGCCGATGGGTCGTGGAGCGGACTTTCGCGTGGCTTGGCAGATGCCGTAGACTGGCCAAGGACTTTGAGAAATCAGTCGCTTCAGCCGAGGCGTGGATCATGATCGCCCACATTCGCCTCGTCACCCGACGTCTCGCAAGATATTGCTACCATTGAGTTCTTTTCGAGTCCGACTCTTAGGCACCGTCCTATGGGCGGGCAATTGATTATTCGCGCACCCGCGTCGGGTGTTGTGCTGAAGTTAAATGACATCGCGCGTTAATAAACGAAACAGCAATTTTGTTTATTAACGCATTCGCTTAATTAACGATAGGACGGTGTAGCGGGTTCCTATCTGTTCAAGGCGTCAGACCTTCAATATTTCTTTTTGCGAACGATCTTGTTGCCGCGTGGTCCGCTGATGACAGGTGTTCTGTCCCGGTTTTCAGAAACAAGACTTCGCCAGCGTTCAATGCGGTCGGCGGCCAAAGTGCCGCTTTTGACAGCTGCCTGAACCACGCAGCCCGGTTCATGCGCATGGGTACAATCGCGAAATCGGCAAAGCGGTGCCAGTTCCTTTATGTCGGAAAAAAGCGTGTCGATCCCGTCGGTGATATCGCTGACGTAAAGTGTTCTTATTCCGGGCGTATCTATGACCCAGCCGCCGCCCGGAATAGCATGCAGCGAGCGCGCGGTCGTGGTGTGACGGCCTTGCGCGTCATGTTCGCGAATAGTCCCGGTTTTCTGCTTTGAGTCAGATGCAGGTCTGGTCAGCGTGTTCACCAACGTCGACTTTCCTACTCCGGACGATCCCACCAGGGCGATCGTTTGGCCAACGCCGCACCAGGAACTCAAAAAGGAGCTTGCATCGGCAGAGTGCCCATTCAGGGCAACGACAGGTAGGTCGCGCTGCAAAGCCTCGGCTTTGGCCTGAAATATGCCAACGTCGTCCGCAGTGTCAGCCTTGGTCAACACGATTACGGGTTTGCTGCCCGCCTGGTTGGCCATGATTAGGTAACGTTCTAGCCGGTCAATATTGAAATCGGCGTTGCACGAGGTCACGATCAACAGTGTGTCGATGTTGGCAGCAACAAGTTGTTGGCCACGTCCGACCTCCGGACGTCGCTTAAACACGGTTTTCCGGTCAAGCCGGCGGACAAGCATGTCGGACCGGGGATCGGCAAGCACCCAATCGCCCACCGCGAAGTCAGCCGTACTGGCATTGGCAGGTAGCTCTAGCCTGACTGACCCCGTGGCGCCCATCGCCTCAATGCGTGCCCGGTGAACCGACGCGACGCGCTTGGGTACGAGGTCTGCTTCGGTCGGCTTTACCTGATCCGAAAAAAAGCCAGACCAACCAAGCAATTCCAACGCTGAGTGGAGACAGGAGTTCGTCAAATTTTGCTTCGCCTTTGATTATTGTAGGCTTCCTGCCTAGTTGCGCTGATGATCTCGCTTTGGCAAAGAATTTGCGTAAGCAGCAGCCTCGCCGGAGTAGGGGAAATGGTCACCTAACTGACGGTCACCGTCATAAACTTTGAAGGCAGGTCCATCGACTTCGACGATCTTATACCCATTCACGTATTCAAACTTTGGCGTTTTCCAACCCATAAATGCTCTCCAGTTTCGGCCCAGTGTTTCCAAACTCTGAAAATGATGTCCGGCTGGTCATACTTCGCAGTCTATCGCAATATCACGTGCCTGCACAAAAGACGAACTAGCCAACGCCGGTTCGTATCCCATCAAGAGCATAGATCTGATGGTCGGCTTCAGGCACCAAGCGGACATCAAGTGTTTCCACTTGCACCGGTAATTGATCTTGGCTCCTTATGGCGACAAAGAACCAAGGTTGATAACTATGTCGATGCTTCTGGTCCCTGGTTTCATGCTTGATGCCGATCTCTGGCGAGATGTGGAGCCAGCGTTAACTGAATTCGGTCCTCTGCTTCACGCCGACCTTTCACAGGACAGCACGATAGTCGAGATGGCACACCGCGCTCTATCGGCAGATTCACCCAAATTTGTGTTGGTCGGCTTCTCTATGGGCGGATACGTAGCGCGAGAAATAGTTCGCCAAGCTCCTGAACGCGTAACCGCCCTCGTTTTGATCGCGACGTCAGCGCGCGGAGATAGTGAAATACAAGTCCAGAGGAAAGCCGCCATCGCTATGCAGAAAGATGCTTCTGCGTTCAAAAGTCTCAGCGCGTCGGCAGTGGCATCCTCGCTGCATCCGAACAACGCAGGTCGGTCGGATTTAATCGCGCGGATTCAGGAGATGGGGCATCGGCTGGGTGGAGAAACGTTTCGGCGACAGTCCCTTCTCGAAAGGAGGGACGAGCGGGATGGCCTTGGAGCGATCAAAACTCCGACCCTCGTTATCGCGGGAGAGCAGGATAAGCTTAGAAGTCGGATGGAAGTCCTTGAGCTTCACCAAGGGCTAGTTGGCTCAGCGTTCGAGATAGTCGAGAACACCGGGCACATGATCCCCCTGGAAGAGCCGCAACGTTTAGCGGAGATCATGAGACACTGGCTCAGCCGACAATAGTCCCTGCGATTTTCTGCTTGTCGCGCAAGGGCGACCATCGGCTTTCGCCGATGGTCAGTAATCTACAATTCAGTCTGCTCAGCAATTCTCAGCGCGGGACTGGAGATGTTCTCGTTTCGTGCTTCGAAAGTCGCATATTGTATCGACTGGAATACTGCTCGCGCGAAAACGGGGTGCACGGACTACGCTACTGCATCATCCTGTAGTCAGACTCGATTGGGCGGAGCCGTACATGACCCAGCTATGCGGCCCTCTCGATTTCCAGGATCGTTGCAGCTCACCATGAAGTGCTAACTCCTCTTTCTTGAGGTCGCAGGAAGCCTGCATATTCATCCAGATCCGAAGCGGAATCATCGGAACAATGACGACGCGTATCAGAAAAATCCGTCGAGCGCGCGGGCGAGGATATCTAAGCCGGCTTTTCTCACATATTCCAGGATAGGTGTCGCAGATGGATGTAGGCATCGGAGGGTGTCCATGACCGAAGTTGAACTTAGGCAATTGTGGGGGATACGTCTGGATCGTTCCCGGGGTAACTGTCGCGGCCATCCGGGTCCTCGATACATCCCAAATTGGTGGGGCGGAGCCGGTAGTCGAATCTCATCCGCGCGCGCATTCGCTGTTGGCGTGCTGTTCGGCGGTAGCCCGCCCGCCTGAGGCGAGGCCGGCGTCCATGTCATTCTCGCGATCATGATCGAAGCTGATAAGCGAGCCAGAGGAGGCATGGCGCCCATACACGTTAGTCTAGTGTCCGTCCATAAACGGCTGGTTTTCTTGTGCTTGCAGCGCGTTTGGGTTCCGCTTGGTGGCGGCTTTGAAGCCATGCGGTGTGGCTCATGGGTGCTAATTGCGGCGGCCAGGATTTCTGGTGGAAATGCGCGCATTGGCAACTGCCGGCGTTCTGCCGGTCCGGTTTTGGCTGGCGACATGGGATGTCAGTTCGGTCTGAGGCGGGCGAAGAGGGCGAGATTGTAAGCGACCACCGAGGACCAGACATAAGTCTTGAAGTGGTCGAGCCCACGCCAGGTGCAGCGCCCCAAGCCGTAGGCGCGTTTGAGGCAGGAGATGCCGGCCTCGATGCCGGCGCGGAAGTTGCGTAGCTTGCGATAGACCCAGCGGCTTTTGACCATGTCTTCGATCTTGAGGCCGCACTTTTTGTGGAAGGCCACATCGCGCACGCCCCAGGCCTTGGCTCCGCTCAGATTTTCGCGGCTGGCATAGCCGCCGTCGGCCGCCGCCTGCCGTGGCGGCTCGCCCCAGATGCCGATGTGACGCTCCAGCATCGGCAGCAAGCGCTCGCTGTCGGCCGGGTTGCCGGCTTCGACGACGAGGTCGAGGATCAGCCCGCTTGTGCCGGTGGTCAAATTGATCTTATGGCCATACTCGACGTCGCGGCTGCCTTTGACGATGATGTCGGCATGCGGCTCGAACAAACTGACCAGCTTGTCGCCAGCCGGCCCCGCCCCGCCGGCCGGGACCCGCCGCTCGGTCTGGGCGATGATCCGTTCGATCAGCGGCTTATAGTGGCGGACTTGGGCCTGCCAGAGTTCGACCGCCGGGCCCGCCGCCAAGGGCAGCTGCGCCGCCGCCTGTTCGAGATAGCTCAAGGTGGTGCACGTGATCCTGAGCAGCGCGCGATAGTGCTGAACTCGTTTCGGACGACCGCGGGTAAATTGGATCGCCCGGGATCGCTTCTTCGCCGCGCGGCAGTGATCGTGCCATGGGATGGCGCTGCCCAAGGAAGCCGCCTGCTGCAACAGCCGCACCATCACTCGCACGCAGTCCCACAAAAGACTGCTGTCGCTCGGTTCGTGCATCAGCGCCGAAGTGACGGTGCTGTCGATGCGCACGACCTTGCCGCGTTCCACCTTGTCCTGCCGCGCGCTCGTCAACAGCACGCGATTGATCGCTTCAAAGGTTTCGGCCCGGATCGCGCTGATCGTCTTGTGCAAGACCGACTTCTTCGGGCTGCATCCCCATGGCAGCCGGGCAAAAGCACGGAACGAGGCGGAATCTTCCAGATGAAAGGCCAGCTCCTCATAACTCAACTGACGGTGTTGTTTGAGCAGGGCGCAACGCAGCACGGCCTCCGCCGGCAGGCCCTCGCGGCCGGTCTCCTTGACGCCATGGCGGCGCAGGTCCTGCGCTACCAGCCCGAGCAGATCACGATGCTCATCCAGCCATTGCGACATGGCTTTCAGCTCGCGGCCGATCTCGTGTTCGGCGAAAAGATCGAATATATTGGATTGGACGGTGCGTTCTTGGCGCATTGTCGGCTCCGGCGGTTGCGGGTTTGTCTTTAGAATCAATGGCTTGATCTAAAGTATACCTGAAACCGCCGGGCTTTGCCCGCGCAAATATCGCGATTCATCCAATAATTTCAGCGGTTTACCGTTTGTGGATGGGCACTAGTCTAGCCAGCATCGCCGGACGTTCAGCGGCGGCCAAGGGGCGAGTGTTAATAGGAGCGCTCGGCGACAACCTGACGAGTTGTGAAGCCGGAGCCTTCCATCAGGCTTAACAGCAGGTGTGCTTTTTGCGAGCTGTCGCTGACGGGAGGATGTTCTCCGCCGCGTAACGGCACGGTCTTGGGGTGGGATAGTGTCCACCAAGTGCAAAGTTGGCACTAAGGCGAGACCTGATTTCTCCAGAACCGGCTAGGACGCAATCCGGAGTCCACAACAGCGCATGCGCGCCTCACTCTCGCTTGGCCGCGAGGTGTGTTCCAAGCCTCAGCGCGAGGGCAACGGCGGGGAGCGTAGGATTGGCCTGGCCACTGGTTGGGAACACTCCGCTGCCCGCGACATAGAGGTTCGCCACATCGTGGAGACGGCAGTCGGTATTGACAACACCGTCTTGCGGACGTTGAGACATCCGTGTCAGGCCAATCTGGTGATACCCGTCGAATGCTTGAGCAAGCACCGACGCGTTGCGTTTGTTCGTGTCGTGCAGATAGTCCAGTTTGCCGAGGGCGTGCTCGCGGAGCCAACGATCGAGAAGCTGGTGAGAGCGCACAACCGATACGACATCCTTGCCATCGACACGGTAATCCACCTTCAGTCCGGGCAGAAGGGAGTTCCCCTGTTTTTCGCAGAGACGAACACGGCTTTCAGGAATTGGCGTTTGTTCCGCGTGGTATCGCAGGAGGTATCGGCCCTTGGGATTTGGCACGGTTCTGCGCCCTCGGAAGCGGCTGTTCAGAAGATCGCCGGCGGATCTGACGAGATCCTGGAGAAGCGCCGGGTCGTTCCGCACATTCTGCAAATGGCCGCGGTAATGATGCTGCCGGTCAGGTTTTGCCTTTGGTGCCAGACCTTTCTTCAGCACCCGGTAAATGCCGGAGAAAGCGAGCGGCAGATAGAGTGCGGAGAAAGCGCCCGAGCCATGGGCGGCATCGGCGATTGAAAGCCCGTCCAGCCAGAAGGCCGAATTCAGCAGCGCATTCTCCTGCTGGGCCTCCCCGTTGATCTGCAGCCTTGGGCGGAAGTAGTTTCCAGATCTATCCAACTGAAACGAAAGCGTTTTCTCAAGATTCCTGTCTTGAAACTCGATGAGTGCGATGTAGCCGGTCAGGTGTCCTTGATAGAAACGGCCGAGCGCTCCCTCTGGTCCCCCGAACTTCCGAGGCCATTCACGCTGTGCGGTCAGAAGCAGACGTGCGTTCTCCAGCCCGCCACCCGCAAGCACATAGGATTGCGCACGAATTTGGAACATTCGACCGTGGGAATGAACCCTGAGATGGTCGGTGTGCGAAGCTGTCGGATCCAACGCGATGCCAGCAACCGTTGCGCCAGTGAAAACAACAATGCGCTTGGAGGCGAGCAGATGCTCCCTGTACAGAGGTCCGAGTGCGGGTCGCGCGCTCCAGCGCTCGATGGTGGAGGTCTGCACGTCATGACCCGGAATACTTGCTCCGTCGAGATGGGTGTTCTGTTCGCCGCAATTGAGGAACATGAAGGCTTCGGCATAGTGGTCGCTGAGTTCGGCGTGCGTGATCGGCCACCCGGAGTGAGGAATATGTGCCCGCTTCGCAAAATCAACATCATCAAATGTGACGCACCGACCGCCCCAGAGCGCCGACGTTCCGCCCAGACCACGTCTGGTCGTTGCGGTGACCGCAGCATGATGCGCGTTCGCGTATTCGACTTGTGCGAAATGTTCATCGGCGTTCGAGGGCCCGTCCAGGGCGCCGGCCTCGAGAAGGACGACGCTCAATCCGAGCGTCTCGCATTTGAGAGCGAGAGCAAGGCCAACGGGGCCGGCGCCGACGATGCACACATCCGCGACTGGCCGTTCTGCGGGCTCGCTGCCTGCGATCATGTGTTTGGCTCCTTCTCCGCCAAACACATCACATTTATTGCACCGCAGCAAATGATTTATATGAGTAAGCTCTAACGTTATTGGATTTCGATCGGGCAGCGCCTGGGCCTCGCATCCGTCATTGAAGGTCCGGATTTGGCGCAAGCGGAAATCATTGCCGCATATCTAGGCCCGCGGATTCAGAGATTACAAGTCTCTGTGCAATCAGGTCCCCGCGACCAAGCCTAATCGACGGTGGGTAGCGCCGCGACATCTTCTGAAATCTCCTGGCGCAGCTTCGGACCGTTGACGAGACGGCGGCCGAGGGCAGCGACGACAGCGTCATAGCGCTCGCTGGCCTTGGCTCGGGCAGCAGCCTGCGCAGGTTCGGGCAGCGGCGATTGGTCGTCAGCCAGAAGCGCACCAAGGCGGCGAGCGTCTCGACCGCTATGCCGAGATCGCGTTCCAGGCGGGTCATGCGTCGATCGAGCTGATCAAGCCGCTCACGCGAGCCACATGCCTCTGAACTTTTAGAGGCGGGATTGCTGGATTTCTGAAACGCCAGTGCCGCACCGACTGAACTCTCCGCCACATACACTTGGTCCAAATCGAGTCTGGTGCCGTAATTGCTTGGCAGGAACCAGCAGGTCTGATCGCAACAACCACGGTGAACCGTCGTCATCGACAGTCGGCAGGTATACACTCAGCGCAGAGCGGACAATTGGTCCCTTGAGAATTGTCTGCCGCATGCCGTCGCGGGCAACAGCGAAAATAGGTGAGAGGTCGAAGACCTCGATATTTGGCTTCATCGCGTAGTGCGAGGCGGGATAATGAGCGCACCATTTCAAAACACCCAAAATGCCGGCTGGTACCGTTTTCGCCTCGGAAAGTTCGAGTGCACGGTGGTCTGGGACGGCTATATCCGCCATAGCTACGAGGGGATATTCCCAAATGCAAACCCAGAAGAAATGGCGCGACTGAAAGCCGAATACCGCCTGCCGGTCGACCACATTCCGATGGACGTCAACCCGGTGGTAGTCAACACCGATGACCGCCTCTTCCTGATCGACGCTGGCATGGGCCCCTCGACATTGTTCGGAGATACGATGGGCCGCCTGCCCGAGAACCTTGCGGCTGCCGGCATCCGACCAGAGCAGATCGACGTCGTGCTAATGACGCACCTGCATCCAGACCATTCCTACGGGCTGGTCAACCCCGACGGCTCAGCCGCCTTTCCGAATGCCGATCTCTATTGCACGGGGGACGAATGGGAAGAGTGGACCGATGCGCAAAACCTCCGCTGCAACGATTTCCGAGCGCCCTGGACCCGAGGTACGCTCGAAGCCGTCGCCCCCTACCGCGAGCGGCTGAAGCTTTTCAAGGCCGGTGATGTCCTGTTCCCGGGCGTTTCGACCTTCTGCGTCAAGGGCCACTCCGCCGGAATGGTCGCCTATATCTTCGAGAGCGAAGGGCAGAAAGTGGTCTTCACCGGCGACGTCGCCCATCACCAGATTTTTGACCCGCTGCATCCGGAATGGTTCTTCCACATGGATATCGACACCGACCCGAAGCAGGGCGCGGCGGCCAAATCGGCGCTCTTCGCCAAGGTGGTGGGCGAAAACATCCGCTTCCACGGCTACCATTTCCCCTATCCGGGCATTGGCGACATGGACCGTGCGGCCGATGGAACTTATCGCTTCAATGGAGAGGCCGCGACACCGCGCCTGTAATTGCGCGCGGTGTGAGGGACCACGGCAAAGGAGCCGCAAATCCAAGATTTCCTGCTCTTCGCGCAGCTGGTAGGGATTGCTTCGGCTCCATTGCGCCGCGACGATCGCGCCTGGAGTAAGGACGATCCAACGGCGCCCCGCGACGACATCATCGACATCGCGCGGTCGCTGGTCTTAGCGAGCGCAACCTGCACCGCAGATGCGCTCGAGCATCACGCCAGATGCTCGAACAGCCGGGCGACGGCCTCCGCACCCGGATCGACATGGCCCTCCAGCTGTCGCGCGTTGATATAGGCGGCGCGACCGGCCCTGGCCTTGAGTAGCGTTGCCGTCAGGTTTGCTCCCTCCCGCGCAGCCAGGGCGGCCGAACGGACCCCGTCGCTGAGCGCGTCGAGAGCAGGGGAAAGCGCGTCCACCATGGTTCGGTCGCCGAGCCGGGCGCCGCCGATTTCCTGCATCCGGGCAAGTCCTGCCTTCAGCGCATCCCGCATGGGAAGGCCGCTCGACGCCGCGTCGCCGGCCGCGGCGAAGAAGATCGCCAGCAGCACCCCCGACGATCCTCCCATCGTCTGGCTGAGTTCCTGGCCGATCGCCCGGTAAAGCTGGGTGTGGTCGGACAGTGGCAGTCGGTCGATCGCATTGATCAGGGCGCGGGCGGCGCCAGCCAGTGTCGAACCGGTATCGCCATCGCCCGATTTGGCATCCAGTGCGTTCAGGTCCTGCTCGGCCGCAATCAGGACCCGGCAGCAATTGATGATGAACTCGCGCGTCTCCCTGTGGTCGGACGACAGGGGGGCAATGGGTGTCAACCCGTCGGGCAGCATGCTGACGATGGCCGGCTTGACAACGGAAAGGCCGGGCCATGCCGCCATGGGAACCGGTGTACCGAGCGCCTTAAGATCGGCTTCGTCGGCGGGATAGACAGAAACCGAAAAGCCGCGCATGTCGAGGGATGTCATCATCGGCGCGGGACCGACCACATGCGAAATCTGCGCACCGATCGAGGACGCGACAAGTTCGTGCGCCAAAACCGACATTTCCAGGGTGGACGTGCCGCCGAGATTGTTGATGAGCGCCACATGTGGCCTGTCCTCCATGGCAGCGGCGAGCTTGCTCGCAACCGCCTCCATCGCCGTTCTGGCATCGATGAATTCGACTTGTTCGACGCCTGCCTCGCCGTGGATGCCGAGCCCGAGTTCGGCCATGCCGGCAGGAATGCGGTCCTCCTTCGGCGATCCGGGAACCGTGCATGTGTCGAGCGACATGCCGATGCTCTTCGACCCGGCCGAAACACGCCGGGCAGCAGCCGTCACCGTTTCAAGATCCGCACCAGCCTCGGCCAACGCTCCTGCAATCTTGTGAATGAAGAGAGTGCCGGCAACGCCGCGCGCCTGCGGCAACTCGGGCAATGCCACGTCGTCGCCGACGATGACCATGTTGACGTTGAGGCCGAAAGCACGGGCGCGTTCGGCGGCAAGGCCGAAATTCAGCCGGTCGCCGGTATAGTTCTTGACGATCAGCAGGCAGCCGGCAGGGCCCGTGACTGCGAGAATGCCGGCAAGCACCGCATCGACGCTCGGTGAAGCAAAGACGTCGCCACAAACTGCCGCGGTCAACATGCCCGCCCCCACGAAACCGGCGTGGGCTGGCTCGTGCCCCGCCCCGCGGCCGGACACCAGCGCCACCTTGGATTTATCCCAGTCGTTGCGTAGAACCACGCGAATATGCGGATAGCCGTCCAGACGCGCCAGCGAACCGCCGCTCATGGCCAGCAGGCCGTCGATCGCCTCGGTGACGACGTCTTCCCTTTTGTTAATGAACTGTCCCATGTATTTTCCTCTAAGCTAAGCGCATGCCGGCCGCGTCGAAGTAGAGCGGCTTGTCGGGCTGAATTTTCACAGTGTCTCCGCTTTTCAGCCTGGTATGGGCGTCGGTGACGGTGATGAGATCGTTCTTCCGGAAGGACAGGTGAAGGCGGGTCTGGTCGCCAAGATGCTCGACCCGCCTGACCAGCGCGTCCTGGCCGCTGCCCTGGGTAATATGCTCCGGCCGCAAGCCGATGTGCACGGCCCTGGATGGTGCGCCCGGAAACGTGTCGGCGGGAATAATGTTGATGCGTGGCTGGCCGAGCTTTGTTGCCGCGTAGATGCTCACCGGATGTTCATAGACCTCACGCGGAGAGCCGAACTGCACCAGCCGGCCTTCGTGAAGCACACCGATATGCGTTGCCATTGTCATTGCCTCGATCTGGTCGTGGGTGACATAAAGCAGGGTGGCGCCGGATTTGGCCTGGATGTTCTTCAGCTCGATGCGTAGGTCGGCCCTGAGCTTGGCGTCAAGGGAGCTCAAGGGCTCGTCCATCAGATAAATCTGCGGCGTGCGCACCAGCGCACGGCCAATCGAGACGCGCTGCATCTCGCCGCCGGAGAGCGCCGTCGCCTTGTTGTCGAGTTTGTGGGAGATCTGCAGGACCTCGGCGATCGCATTGACCTTGCGGTCGATTGCCTCCCGTGGCGTCTTCAGCAGTGGCGATTTCAACGGGAATTCGAGGTTCTGCCGCACCGTCAGATGCGGATAGAGCGAATATTGCTGAAACACCATGGCGACATTTCGCTGCGCCGGTGTATGCCCCTCGACCGAGCGGCCGCCGAAGTAAATGTTGCCGCTATCGGGGCGATCGAGGCCGGACACCATGCGCAGCGTCGTGGTTTTTCCGGCTCCCGTCGGCCCGAGGAGAACGACGAAGGAACCGTCCGGTATCGTCAGCGAGACGTTGTCGAGCGCTGTATGATTGCCAAACTTCTTCGTCACGTTTTCAAGAACGACGTCAGCCATGACGCAATACTCCCTCATTGGCTTCGGACAGAAGGGCCCGCCCTTTCTCGCCCTCGAATATCGTCAGAGTGCCGGGATTGAATTCGAGCCCGATGGTCTCGCCGGACCTGACAGCCTGCCTCGAGGATGCACGCGCCTTGACCTCGCCGTTCGGTGTCGTCAGCGTAATGATCTGCGTGGTGCCGAGATATTCGGTGGCAAGCACTCTGCCGCGATACTCAGACGCATCGGAAAAGCGGATATGTTCGGGCCTCACCCCCATTGTCAGCTGGCCCTTGGCTCCTTGCCGAGACGAAGGAACGTTGACCCTCTTTCCCGAAAGCTCGATGACAGTGTCGCCGGCATCGATCATGCCATCGAAATCGAAGAAGTTCATGGCCGGGGAGCCGATGAACTTTGCAACGAATTTGGTCGCCGGCCAGTCATAGATTTCCTGCGGCTTGCCGAATTGCTCGACGACGCCGTGATTCATCACCACGATCTTGTCGCCCATCTGCATGGCTTCCAGCTGGTCGTGGGTGACGTAGACGGTGGTCGCGCCGATGCGGTCGTGAAGTGCGCGCAGTTCCTCGGCCATATGCTCGCGAAATTCCGCGTCGAGCGCGCCAAGGGGTTCGTCCATGAAGAAAGCCTTCGGACGGCGCACGATGGCGCGGCCGAGGGCGACACGCTGGCGGTCGCCGCCTGACAGTCCGCCGACCGGGCGATCAAGGATTGTCTCGATCTTGAGGATGCGCGCCACATCTTCCACGCGTGCCTTGACCTCGGCCCGCGGCATGCCCTGGCTCAGCAGAGGATAGGAAATGTTCTTGCGCACATTCATATGTGGATAGAGTGCGAACATCTGGAAGACGAAGGCGATGTCGCGCTGGCTTGCCGGCTTCATGCCGACTTCCTCGCCATCGATGTAGATTTCACCGCTGGTCGGCAGTTCGAGGCCGGCCATCATTCGCAATGTTGTCGTCTTGCCGCAACCCGACGGTCCAAGCAGCATGAAGAACTCGCCGTCTTCGACTGTGAACGAGGAGGACTGGACAGCAGTGAATGCTCCGAACTCCTTGCGCACATTCTGAATTCTGATCTGTGCCATGGGTTACTCCGGAAAGTGGCTGACGATGATGAACATGACCGTGCCAACCAGGGTCACGATGAACGAGTAGGAAAACATCGACAGCATGAACGGTTGCATCAGCATGAACACCCCGAGCGCAATGAGGACTGATGCGACCATCTCCCACGCGCCGCGCCGCAGTTCGCGCAACCCTCTGATAAATTCGGTCATTTGCGGACAGCTCCGAATGTGATGCCACGCAACAGGTGCTTGCGAAGGACAATCGTGAAGATCATGACGGGAACGAGGAAGAGCGTTGCGCCCGCGGCAACCGCCGGCCAGTCCTGACCGCCAACACCGATGATGGTGGGAATGAACGGCGGCGCCGTCTGGGCGGTGCCCGAGGTCAAAAGGACGGCAAAGGCATATTCATTCCAGGCAAAGATCAGGCAGAAGATCGCTGTTGAGGCAATGCCGGTCATGGCTTGCGGAAGAACGACCTTATAAAAAGCCTGAAACCGGGTGTACCCATCGATCAGCGCCGCTTCCTCGTATTCGATCGGGATTTCGTCGATGAAACCCTTAAGCAGCCAGACCGCCAGTGACAGGTTAACCGCCGTATAAAGCAGGATCATGCCGAGATGGGTGTCGTTGAGGCCAAGCGAGCGGAACATCAGGAAGATCGGGATAGCCACGGCGATCGGCGGCATCATGCGCGTCGACAGGATGAAGAATAGCAGGTCATCCTTGAGGGGTACCTTGAAGCGGGAGAAGGCATAGGCCGCGGCGGTACCCAGGACAATGCACAGCACGGTCGAACCGAAGCCAATGACGATCGAATTCGAGAAACGTTCCATGAAACGCGACGGGCCGGCGATGATGAAGCCATCCTTGCGCACGATGCGGTCGTACCAGGTCGTGGGTTCCCCAAGGGCTTTCACATCCTCTTCCGTTGCCCGCGTGCGGGTGGTGAATAGGTTCACATACCCTTCAAGGGTTGGAGAAAAGAACGTTTTGGGCGGATAGGCGATGGCATCGGACGGTGACTTGAAGCTCGTTCCGATGATCCACAGGAGCGGCAGGATCGTGATCAGGGCGTAAAGGATCACAAGCGTTCCCGCGAACAATTTCTGGCGACCCGAAGGTTCTGTTACGGAGTAGCTGCTCATCTCTGTTTCACCTTGTTCAGGGCTTTGACGTAGATCGATGCCAGGCCGAAGACCGTTACGAAGAGGATGACCGCGTAGGCGGACGCATAACCCGTGCGCCATTTCTCGAAGGCTTCGCGTTTCAGGTTGATGGATGTCAGTTCGGTGGTCGATCCGGGACCACCGCCGGTCAGCTGCACCACGAGGTCGAACATCTTGAAGTTTTCGATGCCGCGGAAAAGGATCGCCAGCATCAGAAATGGAAGGACCAGGGGGATTGTGATTGTCCAGAACTGCCGCCATTTGCTGGCGCGGTCGCATTCCGCCGCTTCATAGATACTGCCAGGGATGGACCGCAGCCCCGCCAGGCAGATCAGCATGACGAAAGGCGTCCACATCCAGGTATCGACGATTACAATGGCCCATGGCGCCAGCGGCACGTCGCCGATCATCGAAAAGGTGGACGGGTCGGTTCCGGTGAGGAAGCCCACCGCGTAGTTGAACAGGCCGATCTGCGGCTGGTAGAGAAATGTCCAGAAGTTGCCGACAACCGCCGGGCTCAACATCATCGGCAGCACGATGATCGTCGTCCACATGTCGTTGCCGCGAAATTTTTTGTTGATCAGATAGGCCAGTGCGAAGCCAATCAGAACCTGGAGGACGATCGTCCAGATCAGGAAATGGGCCGTTGCCTGCATCGTCAGCCAGACGTCCGAGTCTGTCAGGATATTGATGTAGTTCTTGAGCCCGACGAAACTGACCTCGGCATTCGGCCGATTGACGCGAAAATTGGTAAAACTCAGCCGGATTGTCCAAATCAACGGAAAGATGTTGACGGCGAGCAACAGGAAGATCGACGGTGCCACGAAAAGCCAGGCAATGGCCCGATCCGAGAGCCCTTGGATGCGTTTGGCAACGACAGGCGGCGTTGCGCGTGCCGCCCGTTCGATCGATGAATCGAGCATGGTAGTCCCCTAAATCATATGCAGATTGGTTCGCAGGACCGGCTAAAGAGCGCCGGTCCTGCACAGACATCTGAAGCCGCGGGGAGGTACGCGGTCAGCGTCTAGTACTTGCCTTCGTCGTCGAAGATCTCGGTCCAATCGGCAGCCAGGCCGTCGAGCGCTTCCTTGGCCGTGCCCTGACCGGCGACAACGTAGTTGTGGAAGCGTTTTTGCGAGGCCTGTAGAAGCGAGGCATAGGATGGCTCCGCCCAGAAGTCCTTCACGATTGCCATGGAATCCAGAAAGGTCTGCGCATAAGGCTGGCTCGTGGCAAAGCCGGGGTCTTCAACGACCGCGCGCAATGCGGAATAGCCCCCCAGCTGCCACCATTTGGCCTGGATATCGGGCTGAGCAAACCATTTGATATATTCAAGGGCGGCATCCTGCTTGTCGGATGCTGCGACTACGGAGATGCCCTGGCCGCCCAGCTGCGCAAACTGCACGCCGTCGGGGCCGGCCGGATTTGCGAAGTAGCCAGACTTGTCGCCACCGACTTTGGGATCGGCATGGATGCCGGGCCAGGTGAAGGCGAAGTTCATCTGCAGGGCAACCTGGCCGGACTTGTAAGCATCGATGTTCTCGGACATGTAAGCGTCGGACGATCCGGGAGGAGCGCAGCAATTGTAAAGCTCCTTGTAGAATTCCAGACCTTTCACGGACTTGTCTGAATTGACATATCCTTCGAGCTCATAGGGCTTGTCCGGATTCTGATATTCGAAGCCAAAGCTGTAGAGCACGTCCATCGCGCCCATTGTGATGCCCTCGGATCCGCGCTCGGTATAGATCGCGGCGCCGTAAACCTTGTTGCCGTCGATCTCGCGATCCTGGAAAAACGCGGCGATATCTTTGAGTTCGGCGAACGTCTTCGGCACGGCAAGATCGCGGCCGTATTTCTGCTTGAATTCCGCCTGCAACTCAGGGCGAGAGAACCAATCTTTGCGATAGCTCCAGCCAACGACGTCACCGAAGGCAGGCAGCGCCCAGTAGTTCGGCGAACCCTTCGGCCACTCGGCATAACCTGTGACGGTCGCCGGGATGAAATCGCTCATCTTGATGCCTTCCTTGCCAAAGAAGTCATTGAGCTTGACGTATTGGCCATTTTCCGCCGCGCCGCCGATCCACTGGCTGTCGCCGATCATCAGGTCACAGAGCTTGCCGCCGGAATTCAGCTCATTGAGCATACGGTCGGCGAAGTTCGGCCACGGCACGAATTCAAAACTCATCTTGTGGCCGGACTTGGCCTCGAAGTCCTTGCTGAGCGCAACAAGCGCATTGGCCGGATCCCAGGAAGCCCAGCACAGCGTCAAATCCTCGGCCTGCGCCGGCGCGGTAGCGCCCAGCGTCAAAAATGCGGTTGCAACACCGGCGCCAAGCGCCGACTTCAAATATGAAACTGCCATGGAAATCTCCTCCAGCGTGACACTCCGACCTCCATCGGTACGTGCCTCGCGCTCTCAACGAGTTGCGACAGACTCGAAGATTCGCCCTCCTTGGAGCGACCCTCCCCTCCAGCGTCGGCGCACTCCTCTGGCCGCTGCTGTTGTCAATCATATAACTGAGGTGCGCACCTCAGTGCAAGGTTTTTTTGAGGTGCGCACCTCAATTTCTTGCTTTTTCGCTTGTGCTGTTGGAAAAGAGGCAGTGGGCGGCAACAGGAGGATGGTGAAAAAAGATGATGCGACCGACGGCGAAAGACCTGGCGGAAGCAGCCGGATTGAGTTTGGCGACAGTCGATCGCGTTTTGAACGACCGGCCGAATGTCAGTGCTGGAGCCGTGCGAAAAGTGAACGAAGCCATTGAGCGAATTGGCTTTTTTCGCAATCCCGCGGCTGTTGTCCTGGCTCGCAACAAGCTCTACCGCTTTCGCTTCGTTCTCCCAAGCAAAGGCGATCAATATCTTCTGGAGCTGCTGCAACGTGTTCGGGAGGCAAGTCAAACGCTCAAATCCGAGCTAACGGAAATAACCGTCGATCAAATCCCAACGGATGATCCGCATCAGCTTTCACGCCATCTGGCCTCGATCGAACACGAAGCGGTGGATGGCGTCGCCGTCATGGCGCCTGAGTCACCACAGGTCCGCGACGCGCTCAGCCGGCTAATGTTGCGGGGCATTCACCTGGTTCAGTTTCTGTCCGGACAGGAAAAGTTGGAAACCGCGGACTTTGTTGGTGTCGACAACTTCGCAGCTGGTGCAACAGCGGGCAAGATTATTGGCCGTTTCCTCGGCAAGGACCCCGGCAAGGTCATGATCGTTGCGGAAACGATGGTGGCGCGGGACAGTATCGAGCGCCGTCGCGGCTTTGACAGTATTATTAATCAACAGTTCCCTGGCCTAACAAACCTCCCGTCGCTTGAGACTTATGGTGATGAACGCCGGGCCACGGCGATCATACGGCAAGTCCTGGAACATAATCCGGATATCAAAGCGGCGTATATCATGAGTCCGGAAAGCCGCGTGCCTGTCACTGCGATCAGGCAGCATACTGACGCGCGAAGGATCGTCATTGTTGTCCACGAGCGCACGCCCTTCAGCGAAGAAGCTCTCCGCAACGACCAAATCGATACAATTATCGCGCAGGACCCCGGGCACGCAGTGCGCAGCGCTATCCGCATCATGCGCGCGCGCACCGATGAGCGCGAACCCATCGCGTCACAGGAAAAAATCCGTATTGAGGTCCTGCTCAAGGAGAATCTGTGATTGAGGGATGCCAGATGCGCATCCCCGTGCCCGCGTGACGAGTATGATGCCCAAAGCGCGCTTTGAATCGGGTTGCCATCTGAACCTGTTCGGCGCTGGAAACCCGTTGAATTTCGAAAATCGAGAGCGAAAAAACTAGCCGACATCGCCCGTGACGACATCATCGATATAGCAAGGTCGTTGGCCAGGCAGGGCAGGTGAGGTGAGGGCAGGGCGCCCGGATCTGCGGCCGCGATCCCGAAACACCTTTGAAGCGGAATGCTTACTGCCTGAATGCTTAGAAAATCTAACAGGATCGTTCGACTTTCTAAATTGAGCTAAGTGCTCATCAGGCTTACCTTCCTTTTGAAGCTGCTCGGGAGGCGGCTGGGAGTGGCGGCAGTTTCGCCTTCCCCGGAGGAGACAAGGCTCATTCGAACGACTGCAACCGGTGGAGCGCATGGCGCTGCCGCGCGTTCGTTGATGCGCAGACTTCGGCGGGGCACTCCTCACAATCATCCCCTAGCTGAGGACCGTATCGATGAATCTTTATTCCCTTCTTTCCCTGCGTGCGGCCAACGGCCGTCCCGTTCGTGTGGCGCTGATCGGCGCCGGCAAGTTCGGTTCGATGGTCCTTGCGCAGGCCCAGCGCATCAGCGGCCTGCACATGGTGGCCGTGGCCGACCTCAATGTCGGCAAGGCGCGCGATTCCATGGAGCGTGTCGGGTGGACCAAGGAACGCTATCAGGCAAAAAGCTGCGCCGAGGCGCTCAAGACAGGCCAAACCTTCGTGACCGACGACGTCGATGCGATCTTCGGCTGCGGCGAGATCGAATGCGTCATCGAGGCGACGGGCCACCCGATCGCCGGTGCGCGCCATGCGCTTGGCGCCATCGAGAACCGCAAGCACGTCGTAATGGTCAATGTCGAGGCCGATGTGATGGTCGGCCCTATCCTCTCCGAAAAGGCCCGTGCCAACGGCGTCATCTATTCCATGGCCTATGGCGACCAGCCGGCGCTTATCTGCGAACTCGTCGACTGGGCACGCGCCACCGGCTTCGAAGTCACCGCTGCCGGCAAAGGCATGAATTTCGAGCCGCGCTATCGCTATTCGACGCCGGACACGGTCTGGGGCTTTTTCGGCTGGACGGAAGAGGAAGTGGCAAAGGGCGACTTCAATCCGAAGATGTACAACTCGTTTACAGACGGCACCAAGGCGGCGATCGAAATGGCGGCCGTTGCAAATGGCACGGGGCTCGATTGCCCGGATGACGGCCTGGCCTTCCCGCCGGCTGGTCTTCACGACCTTGCTCGCGTCTTCCGCCCCGCGAGCGATGGCGGCCGCATGGCCCGTTCCGGCCTGGTCGATATAGCGGCCAGCCAGGAGCCCGATGGCCGTGAGGTCTTCAACAACATCCGTTACGGTGTGTTCGTCACCTTCAAGGCGCACAACGAATATGCCCGTGCCTGCTTCAAGCAATACGGCCTGTTGACCGACCCGTCGGGCTGGTACGCCTCGATGTGGCGTCCCTTCCACATCATCGGCCTGGAGACGTCCGTCAGCGTTCTGTCTGCTGTGCTGCGCAACGAGCCGACGGGCTCTTCCAAAGAGTTCCGGGGCGACGCAGTCGCAACGGCGAAGAAGGACATGCAGCCGGGTGAGATGCTGGACGGTGAGGGCGGATACGCAGTTTGGGCAAACGCCATTCCGGCAACACGCAGCCTTGATCTGAAGGCCTTGCCGATCGGCCTTGCCCACAACGTCAAGCTCAAGCGACCGATCAAGAAGGACCAGATCGTCAGCTTCGACGACGTCGAGATCGTCAACGACCTTGATGTCGTGCAGCTCCGCCAGGACATGGAAGACCGCTTCCGGCCTGGCCAGGACGCGGCAGCCTGATCGTGGGGGGAGGGAACGGGAAAATGGAAGCCTTCGTCGTGATTGCCGAGTTCCGCGTCCGGCCGGAGAGGTTGGCGGACTTTCTGGAGGCAGCCCGCGATGATGCGGCGCATTCCGTGGCGGATGAGCCGGGGTGCCGGCAGTTCGATGTCGTTGAGCCGGAAGGAGAAGACGGGACTGTCGTCTTCTATGAGGTCTACAACAGCCGCGAAGCCTTCGATGCCCATCTGCAGACGCCGCATCTCGATCGGTTTCGGACGGCATTCCCGTCCCTCATTCTGGAGGAGCGGCCAGTCCGCTTCCTCCAGCGCCGCTATCCGTGAAGGGAGGTGACGCCATGGCCGAAGCTGCGAAGAGGATTGCCGTTATCGGAACGGGCATCATGGGCGGTCCGATGGCGCTGCGACTGGCCGATGCGGGTTTTCAGGTGACCGTTTGGAACCGCACGCGGGACAAAGCGGATGCGCTTTCGTCTCGCGGCATAGGGATCGCTGGATCGGCGGCGGAAGTCGCCGCCGATGCCGACGTCGTGATCTGCATGTTGAGCTCCGGCCCGGTCTGCGAGGAGGTTCTTCTCGAAAGCGGCGGAGTTGTCGCAGCAATGAAACCCGCAGCCGCGCTCGTCGTCATGAGTTCCATCCCGGTCGAAACGGCCGTGCTGATCGGTGAGCGCGCTGTTGCGTGTGGCCTTGCCTACAGCGACGCCCCGGTTTCCGGGGGCGAAAAGGGGGCACAGGAAGGCACGCTTGCCATCATGGCGGGCGGCGCGGAGGCAGATGTTACAGCACTATCCGGCGTGTTTTCCTGTCTCGGCCGGGTGACGCATGTCGGCCCTGCCGGCAGCGGCGCGCTGACGAAGCTCGCCAACCAACTCATCGTCGCCTCGACGATCTGCGCCGTTGCCGAGGCTCTGACGCTTGCCGAACGGGGCGGTGCGGATCCAGCCCGCGTAAGAGAAGCGCTGCTTGGCGGTTTCGCCGACTCCACTGTTTTCCGCCAGCACGGCTTAAGAATGGTGACAGGTGATTTCCGGCCCGGCGGGCCGGCGAAATACCAGGTGAAGGATACCTCCACGGCTCTGGCATTTGCCCATAGCCGCGGATTGAGACTACCGGTCGGCGAGGAGGTCGACCGGCTCTACCAGGCCATGGTCGACAACGGCGATGGCGATCTGGATCATAGCGGAATCATTCTTGAACTTCGGCGTATGAACGAGACCGCGAAACCGACGGCTTGTGCCTGACATCAACACTTTGGGAGGAATGACATGAAACTCGCTACCATCCGCGGCCTGCTCGCAGCCGCCACTCTTTTCTCTGCCTCGCTCGCCCAGGCCGAAACCTTGACGCTTTCGACGCCGGATGCCGATACGTCGGAAATCACCCTTGCCGCCAACAAATTCGCCGAACTCGTATCGGTCAAGACCAATGGCGAGCTCACCATCAAGGTATTTCCGAACGGCACGCTCTACGGCGGCGATCCTTCGGCCGGCGTCAAACAGCTTGCCGGTGGTTCGCTGGACATGCTGCTGAACTCGACCTCGCTCTATGCGACCTTCAATCCGAAGTTCACTGCGGTCGCCATCCCTTACCAGTTCCGTGACATCGAGCAGCTGCGGGCCTATCTCGACAGCGATCTCGGTCAAGAACTGCAGAGTGATCTGAGCAATATCGGCATTCTCGGACTCGATCTCTGGTCCCGGCCGCTCCGCCAGATCACCAATTCGAAGCTGCCGATCACTTCGCCGGCTGACCTCAAGGGCATGAAGCTGCGTGTGCCGAACAATCCGCTGTGGGTCGAGTTCTTCGGCGCGATGGGTGCAGCGCCCACGCCGATGGCCTTTGCGGAGGTCTACAATGCCCTGCAGCTGAAGGTGGTCGACGGGCAGGAAAACCCGATCAACGTTCCGGTCAGTGCGCGCCTGTTCGAAGTGCAGAAATACGCGACGATCAGCAACCATATCGCCGACGCCTGGGTGCTCGGCATGAACCCGGCGCGCTATGAAGGGCTGAGCGACAGTTTCAAGGCGGCATTGCGGGACGCCGCCAAGGAAGCTGAGGCCTGGAAGGCTGAGAACGATGCAGCCGATATCGCAAAGTCGCTCGAGACCCTTAAGGCGAACGGCATGGAGGTCAATGAGCTGACCGACGAGCAACGCCAGGCCTTCGTTCAGGTCGCGGCCGGTCTGTCGGACAAGTTCTCCGCCCTCGTCAAGGACCAGTCCTTCTTCGATCGCACCCAGTCCTTCGCCAAGACGAACTGATGCCCCCGGGCGGCACCTTGCCTTCGGGCAGGTGCCGGCCCAGGCTTCCGTTTCAATCCTTGAGGAAAGGCATTCCTATGCGCGCTCCCTTGCGCTCCCCGCTCGGCACCTTCGTGAAGATCATCGCCGATGTCGCGGCCGGCGCCGCCTGTGCAGGCATCCTAATCGTCGTGCTGGTCCAGGTCATCGGCCGCCTCGCTGGACACCCGTTTCCCTGGACCGAGGAAGCGACGCGTTTTCTCTTCATTTGGATGGTGTTTCTCGGGCTTGCCGCCGGCTTCAGGACCGTCGAGAGCGCGCGTGTCGTCATCTTCCTCGTGCTCGCGCGCCGGTTCTTCCAGCATCTCGCCGTGCCGATCTACGTCGTGTCCTCCGTCTTCTTCTTCGGGCTGATGGGATGGACCGGGCTGACGCTGGTGCGCCAGCAGATCATGATGAGCGAGACTGCGGCCACCCTGCCCATTCCCATGTGGGTCATCGGCCTGGTGATGCCCGTTTCTGCGGTGATCGCGATCCTGGCGATCCTGGAATCGCTGCGCAGCCGCCGCGAGCTCATCGCGCTTCCTGAACTCGGCCTGCCGGTGGGCGAGACCGCCCATGCCGACATCTCCATCTCAGCGGGACATTGATCCATGTCGCTCTTTCTCCTTATCTCCTTCTTCGGGCTAAGCATGCTCGGCGTACCGCTTGCCGTCGCCCTGGCACTCGCCGGTGTCGCAACGCTCTGGCTCTACACGACCATGCCGATGGATCTTCTCTCGCAGACGATGTTCTCCTCGATGAACTCGTTCCTGTTAGTGGCGGTGCCGCTCTTCATTCTGGTCGGTACCGTCATGGAGCGCGGCAGGGTCGCCGAACGCATCTTCGACTTTGCCGAAGCGATCGTCGGCTGGCTTCCCGGAGGCCTCGGCCATGTCAACGTAATTTCGTCGGTGATCTTTTCCGGGGTCTCCGGGTCCTCGGTCGCTGACATCGCGTCCGTCGGTGCAATCGAGATCAAGGCGATGGAACGGCATGGCTTTCCGAAAGGCTATGCCGTCGGCATGACGCTTTGCACTGCGACGCTGTCTTCGATCATTCCGCCGTCCATTCTCGTGGTCATTGCCGGTTCGATCGCCAATGTTTCGATCGGAACGCTGCTGGTCGCCGGCCTGGTGCCGGGTCTGTTCATCGCCTTTGCCTTCCTGGTCTTCAATCACTTCTACTCGGTCTATTACGGCTACAACCCGCCGACGCCGTTCAACTTCCGCCTTGTGGTGGTGACGGGCCTGCGCGCCATCCTGCCGATGCTGACCCCGCTGATCCTCATCATCGGAATCGCGAGCGGGCTGTTCACGCCCACCGAGGCTGCGGGCGTCGCCGTCGTCTATGTCGCGGTGCTAGGCCTTCTAGTCTATCGAACCCTTCCGGTCCGGGAGCTCCCGGAAATCCTGATTTCGACGGCGCGTATCTCCGGGACGATCCTTTTCATCGCAGCCACCTCGCAACTTGCCGCCTGGATCTTCACCTATGATGGTTTGCCGGAGAAGGTGGCCGAACTGCTCAAGGCCATGAGCCTCGGCCCGCTGACGGGCATGCTGGTGATCTTCGTCTTCTTGCTCATCATCGGCATCTTCATGGAAGCGATCCCGGCGATGTTCATCCTCATCCCCGTGCTGATGCCGCCAGTGCAGGCACTGGGCATCGATCCGATCCACTTCCTGATCGTGACGGTCATGACGCTCACGCTCGGTCTGGTAACGCCACCGGTTGGCGTCTGCCTGTTCGCTGCGGCGCAAGTGGCCAACATGAAGGTCGAGGATGTCATCCGGGGTTCGCTGGCGCCGATGGCGGTGCTGACGCTCGCCATCTTTGCGCTGGTGCTTTTCCCGATCCTCACGCTCGGCCCGATCCGCCTGCTGGGGATGTATTGAAGATGACCAATGCGGTTTCGGGCCTGTGCCCTCAATGGGCGCAGGCTGGTCATATCCTCGTCATGGGCATTGCGGGGACGGGAAAGAGCGAAATTGCGAACCGGCTCGCGGCTGCCCTCGGCGGCACGTTCATCGAAGCGGACGACTTTCACAGCCGCGAGAACGTTGAACGGATGCGCCAGGGCATCGGTCTTACGGATGCCGATCGTTGGCCGTGGCTGGGGGCAGTGGCACAAGCCGCGCTGTGCGCCAGCGGCAGTCCCGTGATCATTGCCTGTTCGGCGCTGAAGCGCAGCTACCGCGATTTCCTGCGTGCGAAGATCGGTGCGCTTCCGATGTTTTATCTCATCGGCACCCCGGAGCTGATCGGCGAGAGGCTTGCCAATCGCCCGGGGCATTTTGCGACCGGCTCGCTATTGGAAAGTCAGATGTCGACCCTTGAGCCGCCTGGGGAGGATGAGGCGACCATCACGCTGGATATTCGCCTGCCGCCCGAGGCCATCGTGGCGGCTGCACTGACACACCTCGATCGCATGGCAGCAGACGGCTACTGACCCTCAGCGCCTTGCCGCCCAGGCATCGCGCTCGGCGCGCAGCCAATCGAGGAAGATGCGGACCTTCTTTCTTCGCAGATGGTCGAAGGGGCAGACGATCCACTGGGTCACCAATCGAACCGTCGGATAGGTCGTGACCGGGCAGACCAGGCGGCCTGAGGCGAGTTCCTCTTCCATCATGAGCGTGCTTTCCAGAGCAATGCCCATTCCGCCTGCGGCAGCATCGATCGCCATGTGGCTGCGGTCGAACAATACCCTTTGCCAGCGATCGGTGGGCGTCACGCCCGCCAAGGGAAACCACGTCGTCCACTGGGCCTGGGATTTCGCAGAGTGGATAAGTCGAAATTTTGGCAGCTCTTCCGGTGTCAGGCTGCCGGCGGCTGCATAATGCGGCGAGCAGACGGGTAGAAATTCCTCTTCAGCAACCCCTTCCACAAACAGACCGGGCCACCGTCCGTCACCATGGCGAAGCTCGATATCGACGATTTCCTGGCCGAAATCGGTCGGCTCGTTTGTACCGTCGAGGCGCACCTCCAGATCCGGCTGTTGGTCAAGGAACGATCCAAGCCTGGGAAGGATCCATTTGTTTGAAAGCGTCGGCGTTGCCCGAACGGTAAGACTGGTAACGGAGCGGAAGCCCTTGATTGTCGCAGTTGCCTCGGCAATGTGCTCGACCTGATCGGCGATCATCGAGAAATATCGCTCGCCGGCTTCGGTCAGCACGATGCCGCGGCCGGCTTTCGCCAGCAAGGCGACACCGAGCTGCTGCTCGAGCGTCTGGATCTGTTGGCTGACGGCCGATGGGGTTACGCTTAGTTCCTTGGCGGCACGCGAAATGCTGCCGGCGCGCGCGGCGGTGTGGAACACGAAAATCGGCTTGATGGGAATGTGCATCGGGGCATGTTCGCAAAGGGTTTATACCCTTTAACCACCTGCCGGCCCTATCGCCAAGCGGCGAACGCGCTGCAAAGCAGCAATGCACAATTGGCACTGCCCCGGCCGGCATCCGCTCTGTAGAATCATCGATAGAAAAACGAGGATCTTACAATGCGTGCAAACACCAATCCGAGATCGCACAGCGCCGTCCGGCGGATATGGGAAGCCTTTGTCGCGGTCCGCGCCCACCATGCCCGTCAGATGCTTGATATGCATAGCAACCGCCGGGGCTGAGCCTTGGTCATGCCCTGGATGTGACTTGGTTTAGTTGCTGATTTCCCGATGCAGGTTCGACCTCTGCATGAACGAACCTCTCTGCCAATCCCCCAGGCAGTTCATTATTTCATTGGGAGAGGCGGAGACACGAACATAGCCTCCGCATCTTGCGCGCTCCATTCCGCGCCAGATATCGAGCGCTGCTTGTTGGCGTCGGCGGCAATCAGGCTGGCATCGACGGTAAAGCCTTCAGCACCCCGCGGGCGCGAGCGTCCTGGCGGTATCGAGACCGAGGCGGGAATAACCGCCGGTGACGATGGCGACCTTTCCGACCAGGCTGATGCCGGCGATGACGTCCGAGGTGGTGGAGGCGGCAGTGAAGCCGGAGTTGATAGGCCGTTGCATGCTAGACATGTTTGGGTCTCCTGTTTTAGACCCGACTGAGATACTGTTGGCCCCGCTGACTTTGAATGCTTGATCGTCCGCACTTCCTTCGCCATAGTTCAGAACATGACCGCTGATCCGTTATCCGCGATCCTGTCGCTGATCGAAACGCGCGTCGTCTACAGCGGCGGCTTTTCGGCCGGGGGCGCATGGGCCATCCGTTTCCCGCCGCCGCAGAAGGTCAAGTTCTTTGCCATTGCCCATGGCTCGTGTTTTGTCACTGTCGATGGCCTTCCCGATCTTTTCCATCTGAATAATGGCGACGTCTTCCTCCTGTCCGCGGAGGCGGCCTTTACGGTCGCGAGCGACCCCGCTTTGCCTCCAGCGGATGCGTTGGTCGTATTCGACGAAGGGCGATCCACCTTCGCGCATCTGGGTGAAGGCGGCGACCTGCTCTATCTCGGGAGCCATCTCGAATTCGCGTCCAAAGGCAGCCGTCTCCTTATCGACAGTCTTCCACCGGTCATTCATCTGAGCGCAGGCGAGACGGGAACCGGCCGGCTGCGATGGCTGATCGAAGAGCTTGTAAGGGAGACGACGTCCACCGTTCCTGGAACCGTTGCGGCGCGTTCGGGGCTTGCCAATCTCATGTTCCTGCAGTTGCTGCGCGGCTATCTTTCGCAGGAGCGCGGCGTCCATGTCGGTTGGCTACGGGCTGCCTGCGATCCGAAACTCGCGCCCGCCCTGAGCCTGATGCACCGCGATCCCGCCCGCAACTGGCACCTGCCGGAACTCGCAAAGGCATGTCGCGGACCTCCTTTGCCACCTACTTCAAGGCGATCGCCGGCGTCGGCCCACTCAGTTATCTCACGGAATGGCGTATGTGGCTGGCAGAGCGAAAGCTCAGGGAAGGCGGCCAATCGGTTTCAATGATCGCCCACTCTGTCGGATATGCCTCCGAGGCGGCCTTCAGCACAGCCTATAAACGTGTCATGGGCCGCTCACCCAGGCGACAAGTGCACCAAGTCACAGCCTCATAAGCGAGGCGAAGGATGGCTGGTGTGTTTCATTTCCCCGTATCCCGCTCGACATAACTAGAGGCGGAAGGTTGTTTGTGACAGTCTTGTGACGCACCATGCGGCCCTTCGATTACGGGGAAGCCACGCTGCGCCGAGGCCGTCATGCAGGAAACGGAACTGAAGCTCGAGCTTTCGCATTCGGGTGCGAGGTCGCTCCTGAAGGAAAATCCGTTCGATTCCTCGCCCACCATCCTTCAGCAGGTGTCCATTTATTTCGATACCGCCGGATGGGATCTGTTCAAGCGCGGCCTGTCGCTGCGCATCCGGCATTCGGGAAATGAACGGATACAAACCGTCAAGGCCACCGATGGCGCCGCGGCCGGAGCGTTCACCCGCGAGGAATGGGAGCAACCGGTCGCCGGCGATACACCGGTACTCGACGACCCGCAGATCCGAGACCTGCTTGCAGGAGTTGGCCCAAAGCTCGCACCCTTGTTCGAGGCTCATGTCAAACGGCATCGTTGGAATGTGATGGATGGCGACGCCACAATCGAAGTCGCTTTGGATATTGGCAAGGTCGTTGCAGCGGATCGCGAGGCGCCGCTCTGCGAGATCGAGTTGGAAAAGAAGGCGGGCTCACCGACAGCACTGTTTGCACTCGCCCGAAAGGTCGATCTGATCACACCGGCGCATCTCGGGGTGCTGAGCAAAGCGGAACGAGGCTATCGTCTGCTTGGCTCAGCACCCGGTGCGGTGAAAGCGTCGCTAACCCCGCTCACGTCCGACATCAGCGTGGCAACCGCTTTCGCGCGCATTGCTGCGGCCTGTCTCAGACAGTTTCGTCTCAATGAAACGGCGCTGGGCTGGTCCCGCGATGCCGAGGCCCTGCACCAGGCTCGCGTATCGCTGCGACGGCTGCGCTCCCTTTGCTCGATCGCTAAATCCCGGTTTGACGACAGCCGTTTCGACCACCTGCGAGAAGAATTGAAATGGCTCGCCTCGGAACTTGGCGATGCGCGCAATATCGACGTGATGATCGGCCGGGCTTCGAGCGAAGCTCTTTCACGCCGTCTTCAAGACGCGCGCGACGACGCCTATGGGGCGGTGGAAGCATCGCTCTCCTCGGTGCGCGCCCGCTCCTTGATGATCGATGCCGCGGAGTGGATTTCCATCACAGACTGGCGAACCGACCAATCGGACAAGCCGTTGCACGAGCAGTCGTCAAGGGACTTCGCCTGCGGTGTGTTTGATAAACTTTGGAAAAAGGTGGCGAAGGGGGGCAACAATCTCACCGATCTGGATGACGAGGCGCGCCATGAGGTGCGTATCGCCGCAAAGAAACTGCGCTATGCGGCGGAGTTCTTCGAACCGTTTTACAAGAGCAAGGCGGAAGCCAAACGCCATCGCCGGTTCATCGCGGCGCTGGAGGGCCTGCAGGATCAGCTCGGCAGCCTCAACGATCTCGTCACAGCCCCTGAGATGCTGGCAGCGCTGGAGCTTTCGGACGTGGCTGGCGCGAAGGATCTCTTTAACGCCGAAGACAAGTCCAAGCTTCTTGAGGACGCCGCGGAGGCGCACGACGCCTTCGTTGACACGAAGCGCTTCTGGCGTTGAGCCTGCGCGGTCGACCATCATTTATGATCCGAGGTTTCATAGGCGTGGGTAACGCAGGGATATGATCTCGTCACGCCGGAGGTTGTCCGTTCTGGTCACAGCTAGCCAACGACCGGCGTTGGTGGCTGCCTCGCAACGCGCTCCGGCATTATGGTTGCCTAATCCTGTCGAGATCAAAATAATTTGATAAGCAGCCAATTTGACGGGCGGGTCGGAGGACAGTCAGGGCATGGCAACGAGCGAGACGATTATGCAGCCACGCGACCTGCGCGAGGAAACCGCGCCCCTTCGGGCGCGAATTCTCGACATGCTCTCGCAACTGCCATGGGACGGCGTTCGCTACGGCCACCCAGTTCCGGGACTTTCGCTCTATCGCATCATCGAGCCAGCCGGCCCGTTTTCCAGCGTCTCCGAACCAAGCGTGGCGCTCATCATCAAGGGAAGCAAGCGCGTCCACGTCGGTAACGAAACGCTTGTTTACGATGAATCCTGCTTCTTCATGACCGCCATCGGCCTGCCGATGACCGGCCAGATCTGCGAGGCGAGCGAAAACGAGCCCTATGTGGCAGCCACGCTACGCCTCGATCTCGAAAAGCTGCGCCGAATTATCGCCGATTACGACATACAGCCGCCGGATGCACCCGAACGTGATCTCGGCGTCGTGGTCGGTGCCGCCACACCGGAGCTGTTCGACGCCCTATCGCGACTGATTTCGCTCGCGAACGCGCCAGCGGACATCCCGTTCCTGGCCAACCAAATCCAGAGCGAGATCCTCTATCGGCTGCTCACCGGCGAGCAAGGCGCGCGGCTGCGGCGGTTCGCGCTCGCTGGCACGAACAGTAACCGGGTAGCAAAGGCCGTAGCGTGGCTGAAAGAAAACTATGCCCGGCCGCTTCGCGTCGAAGAACTCGCGGAGATTGCGAACATGGGGGTATCCACATTGCACCACCATTTCCGCGCCATGACAGCCATGAGCCCGCTGCAGTTCCAGAAGCACCTGCGGCTGCATCATGCGCGGGAACTGATGCTCTCGGAATCGCTCGATGCCGCAACAGCCGCGCTGCGCGTCGGCTACGAAAGCCAGACACAGTTCAACAGGGAATATCGGCGCGCCTTCGGTCATCCGCCGCTTAGAGACATCAAGGCAATTCTGAGCTCCAGCGACTCGAAAAGACGCGACTCCATCGGTTGACGGGCTGCCGAGCACAGGCAGAGCGTGGCCGTCGGGCGCGCCGGCGCATCCTTAGCTATGATCACAATTTCGTCAGGCCGAGAGGAATAGGCAATAATCCGACAGGATCGAACCTATCAGCATGCCGGATGGTCTTCTAAGCTGCAGCCGGCGGTCTGGCGATGGCCGCGGCGTGTGAAGCGGGGTTTCCGGATACGCATCCCGAGACCACGCGCCCGAACGCGAGGAGAACACCATGGCAATTGTAACGATCAACGGCGTCGAACACACGGTCGAAGCCGAGGCGGATATGCCGCTTCTTTGGGTGATCCGCGATCTAGTTGGATTAACAGGGACGAAGTTCGGCTGCGGCATGGCGCAATGCGGCGCCTGCACGGTCTATGTCGACGGTTCGCCGGTTCGGTCTTGTCAGACCTTGGTCGGTGACATCGAAGGGGCAAAGGTGACGACCATCGAGGGCCTGAAGGGAAAGGTCACGGAAACGGTTCAGGCCGTCTGGGCCGATCTCGACGTGCCGCAGTGCGGGTACTGCCAGTCTGGGCAGATCATGTCGGCGACAGACCTCCTGACGAACAATCCGAAGCCGAGCGATGAGGACATCGACACGGCCATGTCAGGCAATCTCTGTCGTTGCGCCACCTATCACCGAATCCGAGCCGGCATCCACGAAGCCGCTAAGCGCCTGGAGGCTTAAAGCCATGCTGCCCAAACTCATGCAATCGGTTTCCCTCCCCGCCGCGAAAGTGCAGGCATCGCGGCGGCAGTTCCTCATTGGTGCTCTTGCCACAGGTACTGGTATGGTCGTCGGCTTTCGCCTCCTGCCCGCGTCCCCGGCTGTAGCGGGCGAGACAGCGACGACGAGCGCTTCACATGCCTTTTCCCCCTACGTCACGATCAACGGCGATGGAAAAGTGATCGTACTTTCGTCGCAGTTCGAGATGGGCCAGGGCTCCTATAACGGTATTGCCACACTGGTGGCGGAAGAACTCGATGCCGACTGGTCGACGATCGACGTGAAAGGGGCTGCCGGCGATGTGAAGGCCTACGGCAACATCGCCTTTGGCGGCGCCTTTCAGGGCACCGGCGGGTCCACGTCGATGGCGTCCTCTTGGGAGCGCTATCGCAAGGCGGGTGCGGTCGCCCGCTCCATGCTGGTCGCTGCTGCTGCCTCCGAGTGGGGTGTTGCCGCGGCGGAGATCACCGTCGAGAACGGCATTCTTGCCCATCCGTCCGGCAAGAGCGGCGGCTTCGGTGTCTTTGCCGCAAAGGCGGCGACAATGCCGGTGCCCACGGACGTGGCACTTAAGCAACCGAGCGACTGGAAGCTCATCGGCAATGCCGGGCTGAAGCGTTTCGACAGCGCCCGTAAGGCAAATGGGACCGAGCAGTACACGATCGACATCAAGCTTCCCGGCATGCTGACCGCCGTGATGATCCATCCGCCGCTGTTCGGCGCGAAGGCAAAGTCCTTCGACGCCTCGGCCGCGCGCACCGTTAAGGGGGTGATCGACGTCGTCGAAACGCCTCGGGGCATTGCCGTCGTCGGCGAAAACATGTGGGCGGCGATCAAGGGCCGCGAGGCGGTCACTGTCAATTGGGACGAAAGGGCGGCGGAGACGCGCGGCACGGCTGAGCTAATGTCCGCGTATCGCGACCTTGCGAAGAAGACGCCGGCCGCGCTCGCGCGCAACGATGGCGACGCCGAAACAGCCTTCGCCGGCGCAACGAAGGTAATCGAGGCAAGTTTCGAGTTCCCCTATCTCGCGCATGCCGCAATGGAACCGCTGAATGCCGTGGCGCGCATGAACGCGGACGGCACGCTCGAGGTCTGGGGTGGGCATCAGTTCCCGGACGTATACCAGATGCTCGCCGGTCAGGTGGCTGGGGTTGCCCCCGAAAAGGTGCGCCTCAACGTCATGAAGACCGGCGGCAGCTTTGGCCGGCGGGCCGTGTTCGACGGTGATGTCGTCGTCGAGGCGGTGCATGTGGCCAAGGCCCTTGGTTTCCGCGCGCCGGTAAAGGTACAGTGGACTCGGGAGGACGACATGCGCGCGGGTCGCTACCGACCCGCCTATGTGCATAGCCTCAAGGCCGGCATTGACGAGAACGGAAAGCTCGTTGCTTGGAGCAACCACATCGTCGGCCAGTCCATCATGGCGAAGACTGCGTTCGACGGAATGGTCAAGAATGGGGTCGACCCGACCTCGGTCGAAGGGGCCAACAATCTGCCTTATGCCATTCCGAACCAGACGGTGGGTCTGACCACCACTGAGGTCGGCGTTCCGGTTCTATGGTGGCGCTCCGTCGGCTCGACCCATACCGCCTTCGCAGCCGAAACCTTCCTGGACGAGGTCGCCGAGACGGCAGGGCGAGATCCGATAGAATTCCGTCTTTCGATGCTTGAGCCGCAGTCGCGTCACGCGACCGTCCTCAAGCTGGCGGCGGAAAAGGCGGAATGGCAGAAGCCCTTGCCCGAGGGGCGTTTTCGAGGGGTTGCCATCGCCGAGAGCTTCGGCTCCGTTGTGGCCGAGATCGCCGAGGTCTCGACTGACGGAAATGGCCAGATCCAGGTCGAGCGCGTCGTAGCCGCTGTCGATTGCGGTCTGGCGATCAATCCGGACCAGGTCCGCGCCCAGGTGGAGGGCGGAATCGGCTTTGGGTTGGGTGCGATACTCGGCGAGGAGATCACGCTGACGGACGGCAAGGTCGACCATAGCAATTTCGACCTTTATACGCCGCTGAGGATCGATGCGATGCCAAAGGTCGAAGTTCACATCGTCGCCTCCGCCAATCCGCCCTCCGGCATCGGCGAGCCCGGCGTTCCGCCCATCGGCCCCGCAGTCGCCAATGCCGCCTACAGGGCGCTCGGCAAGCGGATCCGCGTCTTGCCAATCGCGAAATCGCTCAACACGTGATCTCGCATGCCCGCCGGCCGCATGGCCGGTTGGGCATGGGCCAGACCTGTCAATTTTCCGCGAGCCGCGCAGCGGGGACATGGAAGCGTCCGTTAGTCCTCGTCGGTCAGCAGCAGGCCAATGACAATGAATGGCAAGAGCATCGCGAAGACGAGGCGCATGTCGCCGTGCTCTGCAACAGGCCAATCAACGTTGCTCTCAGCAGGTGATCGATGAGATCAAGGAGACGGCCCGTGGAGGGGCATCCGTCCTGTAATGGGTAAATGGGCTTGTCAACCGCGTCTGTGTCGGAATTCGCTTGGCGAGCTTTGATATTTCTTGCGGAATGCCGTCGCCAGATGTGCTGAATCGGAAAAGCCTGTTTCGTGCGCAATCGCAGTGACGGCCATCACGCTGTTGTCCAGAAGGAAGCGTACGTAGCGCAGCCTTGTTTCCAGAATGAAATGCTTCGGCGTCATGCCGATATGTTCCTGAAACAGGCGTGTGAACTGGCGAGGCGACAGGCCCACGATGGCGGCAACGCGCTCTGGCGACACATCTCGTCCCTTGCGGCTCTCGATCAGGACGATGGCTCTCTGCACCCGGGTGTCTTCGACATGTCGAAACGAGGATGCCCGTTCGTGGTCGAAGACGCTCATGTTTTTCTGGTCGGTCAGCGAGAGCTGATAAACGGCCTTCGCGGCCCTGTCGGGACCGCAGTGATTGCGGATGAGTTCGGTCATCAGCGATAGGACGGATACACCACCCGGTACGGTGATGCGGCCGTCCTTGATGAGGAAGTCGTCCCGGGTGGAAAAGGGTTGCCGTGGGAACGCCACCCGGAAATCTTCCGCATGAAAAGGGTGGATGGCGGCCCTTCGTCCCACAAGCAACCCCTCCTGAGCCAGGACGAAGGAACCAGTGCAGGCACCGATGATGGGAACGCCCGCAGAAGCGGCGACGCGAATGTAGTCGCGATGGGAGGCAGGTGAGGTCTGGATATGTGGAAGCAGGCCTCCGATGACGACAACGTAGTCGAAGTCGATGGGGTTGATGTAGGGCGCGTCGGCCTGAACGCGTATTCCGCAGCTCGCCACGGCCTCATAGCCGGGCTTTCCCATGATCGACCAACGGCAGTGGAGCGGGCGGGAATTGTCGGCGAAATCCGCCGCATGACGCAAGGGCTCCACGACGCCCGTCAGCGACATCATCGGGAAGGTCGGCCACAGAAGGATGCCAACGGAAATGTCAGGCTTGCGGTCGCGCGCAGCAAGCAGCCTCTCCGCCCAGAGGCTGTCCAGCCAATGAATATAGTCGGCATCGGTTTCGACGCGCGAAGCATCGTCCTGTGTAGTCATGGGAGCGCCCTCCGCTACGGCACTATGGAGGGCCCCGTGTCATTTTTCAAAGAAAAAGTCTGTTTTTTAAAATTCACGGACCGCCATCGGTGGCAACATGGTCTGCGTTGAATGCAACATCCGGTCGGTGAACGCGACCGGTTCGGGGAACCAATAACTTCAAGGATCGAACAGATGACACTTTCTCTTTCGAGAAGGCTGGTGGTGTGCGCGCTGCTGGCAGGCGGGAGCTTTTCGGTATTTTCCTCTGCAGCGCAGGCCTTTGAACTGGCCGAGCAGGGGAAGCTGACGGTCGCCTTCACCGGCGACATGCCCGGCTCCGGCTGGCAGGACGGCAAGCTGATCGGCTATGACGGCGAAATCATGCAGAAGGTCGCCGAAAAGCTCGGCCTCCCGGTTCAGCCGGGGTTGATGGAATGGTCGGGCACCATCGCCTCGGTCGAGGCGGGCCGCGTCGACGTGATGCTCGGCACGATGGGCTGGACGGAAAAGCGCACGCAGATCATGAGCCTTTCCGAACCGATTCACTACTTCAAGAACGGCATCATGCAGTCGTCGAAGACGAACTGGGACAAGCTGTCCGACCTTGAAGGCAAGAAGGTCGGCACAATCACCGGCTTCTCCTTTGTGCCGGAGCTGAAGAAGATCGAGGGCCTGGAACTGTCGCTCTACGATACGTCCGATGCCGCCGTGCGCGACCTGATCGCGGGCCGCATCGACGCCGTCATCGGCGATCCTCCGGTCGTGTCCTATGCGATCAAGCAGAATCCCGACTGGAGCATGCACTTCCTCGCCTTCACTGACACGAACCCCGATTTTCCGCTGCTCACGGGTCTCGGACAGGTGGTCTACGGCTTCAACAAGAAGAACGACGACCTGCGCCAGAAGGTGGATGCCATCATCGCGGAGATGTGGAAGACCTGCGAGATGAAGGCGATCGGCGAGCGCTACGGCCTTTCCGCCGACGTCTGGTACACGCCGGCCGGCGAAAACTTCCGTGCCGGCGTCGATCGCCCGGCGAATTACAAGCTGCCCTTCTGCGCTACAGGCGGCTGACGCGCAAGCCGTGGCGGTTGCCGCATGCGGTTACCGCCCAGCACCGTCTCAATCAAACAAAGGGGAATGCCATGAATCCGCTCCTGCGCGTGACGGGCCTCACCAAGAGCTATGGCCCGGTCGAGGTCCTGAAGGGGATCGATTTCAAAGTAGCGGCGGGCGAGAAGATCGCCCTGATCGGCCCCTCCGGCTCAGGCAAGTCGACCTGCCTGCGGTGCCTGAACTTTCTGGAAAAGCCGAGCGCGGGAGAAATCCATCTCGATGGCGAGCGGATCGGCGTTCGTCTCGGCCGGCCGATGAACGACCGGCAGCTTGCGCCGCAGCGGGCCGAAATGGGCATGGTCTTCCAGCTCTTCAATCTCTGGCCGCATCTCTCCGTCACGGAGAACGTCGCGATCGCCGCGCGCAAGGTGCGGGGTCTTTCGGCAAGGGAAGCGCGGGAACTGGCGCTCGACATGCTGGCGAAGGTGCACATGACCCATCGCGCCGCCGCCTCGCCGCAAGAGCTTTCCGGCGGCCAGCAGCAACGGGTCGCCATCGCCCGGGCACTCGCCCAGAAGCCCAAGCTGATGCTGTTCGACGAGCCGACGTCGGCGCTCGATCCGGAACTGGTGCATGAAGTGCTGAAGGTGATGGAGGAACTCGCTGCAGAAGGGCGCACCATGCTGATCGTGACGCATGAGATCGCCTTTGCCCGCGACATTGCCGATCGTGTGCTGTTCCTGGATGGAGGCAGGATCGTCGAAGGGGGGCCGGCGCGCGAACTGATCCTCTCTCCGCGGGAGCCGAGAACCCAGGCCTTTCTCCGTCAGATCCGGCATTGAGGGCGTGCCATGACCGAACTATCGACCTTCATTCTGATCCTGGAAGGGCTGCTCGCCGGGGCTGGCGTCACCGTCGTCGTCACGCTGGTGTCGCTGCTCCTGAGCGTATCTCTCGGCTTCGTTCTCGCCCTCGTGCGGCAGTTTGGAAAACGGCGCGCGCTGCACGCCTTGATCGACCTCTATTGCGAGATCATGCGCAACATTCCGGCGCTGACTCACCTGTTCATCCTCTATTTCGGGCTGGCCAGCATCGGATTTCGGCTCTCGTCCATTGCCGCGGCGATCCTCGGCCTGGGGCTGATCGGCGGCGCCGTCACCTGTGATCTGTTCCGCGCGGGCTTTGCGGCTCTGCCGAAAGGCCAGGCCGAGGCGGCGCTCGCAGTCGGCTTCACACCCTTCCAGACGATCCTCGACATCCTGACCCCTCAGGCAATGCGCATCGCGCTGCCTTCGCTTGGAAATTATGCCGTGCAGCTTCTCAAGGATACGTCCATCGTTTCCGCCATCGCCGCGCCCGAGATCATGTTTTACGCGCGCTCCATGGTGACCTCTTCGTTCCAGACCACGCTGATCTACACCACGGTCGCCTTGCTCTACCTCGCGCTCGCCCTGCCGCTGATGCAGGCGATCCGTATTCTTGAAAACCGGTACGGGAGGCTGAAGGCATGAACAGGTTCATCCAGCCCTATGTCGACAATGCCGGAGAATGGCTGCCGCTGCTTCTGGAAGCGATGGGCAAGACGGCCCTGCTTTCGATTTGCGCCTTTGCCCTATCGTTGGTGTTCGGGCTCTTGCTGGCGGTTTGCCGCAACACGCGGTGGCGGTGGCTCGAACGGGGCGTGGCGCTCTACGTTGCAACCGTCCGCGGCGTACCGCTTCTTGCCATTCTCTTCCTGCTCTATTTCGGGTTGCCGGGTGCCGGCGTCACGTTCGATGCCTTCACCGCAGCGGTTCTCGCGCTGGCGCTCGCCTTCGCCGCGCAGGTGGCGGAACTGTTTCGGGCCGGTCTGATGGCAATCCCCGCCGGCCAGCGCGAAGCCGCGCTCGCCGTCGGTTTCACGCCCTATCAGAGTTTTACGCTGATCGTGTTGCCGCAGGTGGTGCGCATCAGCATTGCACCACTCATCGTCACTTTCGTCTCGCTGCTCAAGGATTCCTCCCTCGCATCGCTGATCACGGTGGACGAGCTGGCGCTGACGGGCCGTGCCATGGCGACGGAATACTTCCTGCCTTTACAGATCTATGTGGCTGTGGGGCTCTGCTACTTCCTGATCGCCTGGCCTTTTTCGCTTCTTTCCAAGCGGCTTGCTCCTCCCGCGGCCCGCTAGCTTCCATCGAAAGACAAGACAATGACTACTTCTACACACGGAGGCGGCCGGGCACGGCGCGCCGTCATCCTCATGACGCCGGATATCGAGAACCCGACCGGCATCCCGACCGAGAAGACGTATGCGGTGAGGGCCAACTATGCCGAGGCGATCAGCGAGGCGGGCGGCATGCCGCTGATCCTTCCCTATGAACCGCATGCGATCGCCACGGCGCTTGATCTCGCCGACGGTGTGCTGATCACCGGCACAACCCCCGGCGCAGAAGGGGAGACCGAGAGGCGGTCGTTCGAACTGAAGCTCGTCGAACATGCGGTAAACGCAGGAAAGCCCCTTCTCGGCATATGCCACGGCATGCAACTGATCGGCGAATGGTTGGGCGGCACCTTTGCAAGGAGCCTGCCCGGTTCGTGCGGTGAAACCGTAGAACACATGCCGAGTGCCATACCGGATCGGCTTGCCCACAAAATATCGGTGGAGCCGGGGAGTGTACTTGCCGAGGTTCTCGGCGGCGTCGAGGCCGAAGTGAACAGCCTGCATCGGCATGTCTTGACGGGCGTGGGCCGGTTCCGCGTCACCGCGCGTGCTCGAGACGGGGTGATCGAGGCCTTCGAGGGGGAAACTCCGGGCTTTTGCCTCGGCATTCAATGGCACCCCGAGTATCGCCTGACGGATCTCGACCGCGGGATCTTCAGCACGTTCGTGGAGCGGAGCGCCGAGTGCGCCGCGAAGGATGGCATTCCGAAAACACCTTGTTCCGTGCGTGCGCGTCTCGCCGCGCGCGGTCTCGCCTTGCCGGAGGCTTCCGCGCCTCCCGGCGCTTTTGTCGGTGCGATCAGGGCTGGCAATACCGTGACGGTATCCGGCCAGGTGCCCTTGAAGGACAAGACCGTTCTTCGAACGGGCCATCTGGGAAAAGGGATTTCCCTTGAGGAAGGGCGTGAATGCGCCCGCTGGGCGTTTCTCAATGCGCTCGCGCAGCTGGAGCGGATCGCCGGAAGGCTCGATCGGGTGAAGGGATTCGTGCGGCTTGCCGGCTACGTGGCCGCCACCCCCGACTTTACGCAGCATGGGGTGGTGGTCGATGGGGCCTCTGAATTGCTGCGCGAGATTTTCCCCCAGTGCTGGCCGCATGCGCGCATCGCCGTGGGCGTCGGGTCGCTGCCGCGCGGCGCACCGGTGGAGATCGAGCTGACGGCGCTACTTGGCTAGGTGGAGGACTGAAGCGATGCACATCGCCGTTATCGGGGCAGGGGTGGTCGGCGTTTCATCGGCCTATCTGCTGGCGCGGACCGGACATCGCGTCACGCTGATCGACGCGGAAGCCGAGCCGGGGAGGGGAGTGAGCGCGGCCAATGCGGCGCAACTGTCCTGGGCTTACGGTGATGCCATGGCATCACCCGCCTTCCTGAAGCATCTGCCAGCCATCCTGGCTCATCGCGATCCGGCGTTCCGCGTCCGTTTGCGGCTCGATCCGGACTTTTTGCTCTGGGGTTTGAGGTTTCTGGCCAACACGCCGTCCAGGCGCTGGTGGAAGAATACGAGCGAAATTCTGAGACTCGCCGATGAATCGCGGCGGGAACTGGCATTGCTTCTGGCGGAGGCAGATCTCGCTTTCGACTACCGCGTTGCCGGCAAACTGCATCTCTATCCGGATGCGGCGAGCCTTTCCGCCGCACTGCCCGTCGTCGAACGCAAGCGGCGGCTCGGCTTCGATCAGCGCGTGCTGTCGCGATCGGAAGCCGAAGAGGTAGAGCCGGCTTTGAAGGCCTACCAAGGGGAGATCGCGGGTGCTGTCTATACACCCGACGACGCGCTTGGCGATGCAGCGGCGTTCTGCCGGCAACTGACGCACGCTATTGCGCTCAGGTACGCCGTATCGACCTGCTTCGGAAGACGGGTCGCAGGCTTCGAGCAGCACGCCGGGCGACTTTCGGCTGTCCGATTTTCGGATTGCGATCCGCTCCCGGTCGATGCCGCCGTCGTTACGGCTGGGCCACTGATCCGCACGCTCGCCGCCGCACTGCCGGAAGCGCGAGGGATTCAACCCGTCGTCGGCTATTCCCTGACCGTGCCATGGAGGGAAGGAGCTCCGCGCGTCAGCCTGACGGATGTGAAGCGCAAGCTCGCCTTCGCGGCGATCGGCGAACGGTTCCGCGTCGCCGGGTTGGCCGATATCAAGACGTCCGGTTCCGGTTTCGCCCCTGACCGTTTTGCCGTCCTGCGGGAAACGGCAAGTGCCGTGCTGCCCGGTTGTTTTGGACAAGCGGAATGGGAGCGCCACTGGTCTGGTGAGCGCCCCATGACACCGTCCTCCCAGCCCATCATTGCGCCTTCACGGAATATCCGCGGCGTCTACGTCAACGCGGGGCACGGCATGCTCGGATGGACGCTGGCGCTGGGGTCTGCAAGGCGGCTTGCAAATATGCTGACCTGAGTATCCCTAGGTTCTGCAGTAAATTGCATTCCGCTACCGATGAGCAGGAGGCAGATCATGAGTATTTCGATTATTCCCGATCTGAAAGGTCCCGATGAAGTCCCGCGATCCGTCGTCGAGCTGACGCCGATCCGTCGCGAAGAGCGTTTCGTCTCCGTCCTGCTCGACGAATTGCAGGCAGCACCGCTGGAGTCGCGACCATCTCAGCCGTCATTTTCTTATCGGTATGAGCTGCTGGGCGCCGCTTTACGAACAGGCTGATTTCGTCACACAACTCGGCCGAGGGCTTAAATCCGTCCTTAAGGACCACGAATGCCTTGACGAGCTCGGTCCTGACGGGATCAGGCTTCCCGATGAACGAAGTTTCCAGAACCGCAGGATGTTCCATCAAAGCGTTCTCGACCTCTGTTGGGCCGATGCGGTAGCCCAACGGGGTAACCTCATGGAAGTACTGTCCAGCATGTTACGAATGATAACCTGCAGCAGGTCGCCGACGAATTGTTCGCGGCATGGCCAACGGTATCTTCGGTACCATCACGGCTCGGAAGTACTCGCTTGCCCAGGCCCGGCAGGCCCGCGAGGATATTCTCAACCGCAGATTTCCCCAGGTGGAGATTTGCGGCGCGATTGCTATCACGCTCAAGAGAAGCATCATCGCCCCATCTGTGAATTCGAACGCTCAGACGGGGTCTCTTCACCGACGATCAGTGTTGATCCGCCGCTCATTTCTTCGCCTGCTGCTCGCCGATCCGATCCATGAGACCTTTCCGCAAGCGCTCATGCCCGCACCTGGGTAAAGGAGACCTTCATCCATGCTGCCGATATTCAGGCCTTCAAAATCGCATAAAGTCTGGTCGGGACCGGCGCGACGTCAGATGTCCCCTGGAATTTGTGGTGCAAATGCATTACATTGTCACTGCGAAGGAGATTTGCACATGGCCTCGAATGCACTTGTCCAGACCCGGATTGACGCCAATGTGAAGGAGCGCGCCACGGCGGTTCTAGAAAACATGGGGCTGACGGTCTCGGATGCTGTGCGCATATTGCTAACTCGGACAGCAAATGAAGGCGCCCTTCCGCTGGAACTTGTCAGCCACAGCGAGGCACACGACACATGGTTCCGTGCGAAAGTATTGCAGGCTCTCGAGGACACCAGGCCCGATCTCGATGATGCTGACGCCGAAGCGCACTTTCGCGAGCGACGGGCGGCAGCCTTGCGCAAATCGGGAGCGGTTGATCGATAAGGCTTGTCTGGGCGCAATATGCGTTTGACGATCGGGACTCCATCTTCAGTTATATCGAAAAAGAGAGCCCGAGGGTGGCTGTACACGTCGACGAGGAGATTGTTGGCGCGGTGCGCCGTCTTCTTGATTTTCCCGAAAGCGGGCGTCCTGGTCGGATTGCCGGAACCCGGGAGCTGGTTATTCCACATACGCCGTACATAGCCGCCTGTGTTGTGACGGCCGATAGGATTCGCATTCTGCGTGTTTTGCATGGCGCCCAGATGTGGCCGTTCGCGTTTGACGACGCCTAGACGTTATCGACGCAGCTTTCTCGGGGCCGTCGGTTCTATTCCGTTCAAGTCGAGTGGATTGAGACGTCGGAACCTCAGCAGACATCTCTGCGCACAGAACTATTGTCCAATGCGGCGCTCCTGCATTTCTTCGCCCACAAAGCAATTGTAGTCTGCTCGGTTGTCGACGCGTTTCAATAGTGGCTCGAACCGCTGCAGGTCGCTCACGCTCGGTCCAAGTATCTCGACGATGAGCTTGCTGAGAATAGCCTCCGCAAAGTCGCCAGGATCTGAGACTTTCAACAGAAAGGCCCCATCTCCACCGATCACACAATTCTCATAATAAGCGTCGAGGTCCGGAATCGATGCGGAATCCTGGCGCGTCAACATGATGGGCAGTCCATCAATCACGATGCCTTGGGCGACAGTCGAGTTACGGGCAACGGGTGCCGGCACACCGGCGTTGTTCGGCCCATCTCCCGATATGTCGACCACGCGTCGCATTCCCTGGAACGGGTTAACGAGAAAGAGGTTTCGGGAAAACGCCAGTGTGTTGGAAATCGAAGTGAATGATATCCTTCTCATCGGTTGCTGGCGCAGAGCATCTGCGAATTGACCCGCAGTGCCGGGGCCGTCGATCAGCGTCCAGGGTATGATCTGGACAGCAGAACCGCCCCACTCAACGTATGTCACTGCGATTTTGCCGACAGGTCCGCTCCGTATTGCATTGACGAGTTCGGGCTGGAGAAATGCATTCACATAGCCTTGACGTTGCGTTTGTTGTTCGTCGATCTCCATTGAGTAGGAGACATCAACGGCAAGAACCAGCTCAAGATCGACGTCAAATGGAGAAAGTTGGCCGGGCGTGCTGCCCCCCAGAAGGCCAAAGCAGACAAGAAGCGCGCATTGCCGTTTCATCGCGATAGGAAGCCCGGTGCGTGAGAGGAAACATTTTTACCAGGTGTTGTTGGCTCCGTTGAGATCGATCATTCCTATAATAAGCGGAAACATTCCTACCGCCTTTAGAACTTGGAGTTCGAGATCGGTTTCGATAGCTGCTTTGCAAGCTAAGCTTTTCTGCCCCAACAGGTTTTCGATGGTGACCGCCTGCTCATCTCTACGCGCCCGTCTGTGGTGTAAACCGTGAGGGCCGTCCAGCGGGAGGCCATATTGCGGATCGCCTTGGCGAACTCGCTCTTGCCGGTCGGAGATCAGGCCCAATCCCTTTCGGCTGCCGGTGCGCGGTTTCGAAGGAATTCGTTATAGAGATCGCGGCGTCCATAGGCCCAGCACGCCACCTGGTTCAGAAGCCCGCATAGGCGTCGGCATGCAGAAAGTCACGGCATTCCGGCAGAAAATGTTGGGCACGCGCCCTTTTTGTGAAAAAATACAGGGAACAAACGCGGCCCAATTTCGTTGAAAAGAAGTGGCCGTAGGAGAAGCGCGTGACTTCCAGCGACTGCGGGAGAGTTCCATGAGAGTTAGTGACGGCGATGTTTTCGACCTTTTTTCAAAAATTTACGCAAGCGGAGCACAAGAGGAGTTAAGTCTACAGGAATATCTCCTCGCCTGTCGCGACGACAGGAGCATGTATGCCACGGCGCCGGAGCGCATGGTGACTGCCATCGGCGAGCCGAAGTTGATAGACACGAGCGCGGATGAGCGCCTCGGCCGGATTTTCGCCAACCGCACCATCAAGGTCTACCCCTCCTTCTCGGACTTCTATGGAATGGAGGATACGATCGAGCGGATCGTCGGATACTTCCGATATGCCGCTCAGGGGCTCGAGGAACGCAAGCAGATCCTTTACCTCTTGGGGCCGGTTGGTGGTGGCAAATCGTCGCTTGCCGAACGTCTCAAGAAGCTGATGGAACAGCAGCCGATCTACACGTTGGCCATCGACGGTAAGATAAGCCCCGTCTTTGAGTCGCCCCTTGGCCTGTTCAGCCGCGATCGCATGGGAGATCTGCTGGAAGACAAATACGGAATTGCGAAGAGGCGGCTCACCGACTTGGTATCGCCTTGGGCGACCAAGCGGCTGGACGAAATCGGCGGCGACATTTCGAAATTCAGCGTCGTCAAGCTCATGCCCTCGCGGCTGCGCCAGATCGCCATTGCCAAGACGGAACCGGGCGACGAGAACAACCAGGACATTTCCGCGCTGGTCGGCAAGGTCGATATTCGCCAGCTCGAGAATTTCAGCCAAGCCGATCCCGACGCCTATTCCTATAGCGGCGGGCTCAACAGGACCACGCAAGGGCTGCTCGAATTCGTCGAAATGTTTAAGGCGCCGATCAAGGTTCTGCATCCACTGCTCACCGCCACGCAGGAAGGAAGCTACAACGGCACGGAGAACTTCGGTGCCTTCCCCTACCACGGCATCGTGCTTGCCCATTCCAACGAGTCCGAATGGCTGCAATTCAAGCACAACAAGAACAACGAGGCCTTTCTCGACCGGATTCTGGTCGTCAAGGTTCCCTATTGCCTGCGTGTCACGGAGGAACGGCTGATCTATGAAAAGCTGCTACGCGAGAGCGAACTATCCGAGAGCCCATGCGCACCCGAGGTGCTGGAGAACCTTAGTCGCTTCACGGTAGCGACGCGCCTCGCTCTACACGAGAACTCGCCGTCCTACACAAAGATGCGGGTTTATGACGGCGAAAACCTGAAGGATACCGACCCCAAGGCGAAGTCCCTGCAGGAGTATCGCGATGCCGCAGGCGTCGATGAGGGCATGACCGGTGTTAGTACCCGCTTTGCCTTCAAGGTTCTGTCGGAGACCTTCAACTACGACACCAAGGAAGTCGCTGCCGATCCGGTTCATCTGATGTATATCCTGGAACAGGCTATCCGGCGGGAGCAGTTTCCCAAGGAAACCGAAGCGAACTATCTCGATTTCATCCGGTCGGAGCTCGCGGCTCGCTATGCGGAGTTCATCGGTCACGAGATCCAGAAGGCCTATCTCGAATCCTATAGCGAATATGGTCAGAACCTGTTCGACCGCTACATCTCTTACGCGGATGCCTGGCTCGAAGATCAGGACTTTAAGGATCCTGACACGGGCCAAATCCTAAATCGTAACGTTCTCGACGGCGAGTTGTCACAGATCGAAAAGCCCGCAGGGATCGCAAACCCTAAGGATTTCCGCAATGAAGTTGTAAAGTTCACCCTGCGTGCCCGCGCCAGGAATAACGGGCGCAACCCCGCCTGGACAAGTTACGAAAAGCTCCGGGAAGTGATCGAGAAGCGCATGTTCGGCCAGGTCGAGGACCTTTTACCGGTCATCAGCTTCGGCTCGAAGAAGGACAGCGCGACCGAGAAGCAGCACGCTGAATTCGTCGAGCGCATGACCGAACGGGGCTACACCGAGCGCCAGGTGCGGCGGCTCGTCGACTGGTACATGCGGGTCAACAAGGCCGGTTGACGATGCGCAAGCGGGGGATGGCACATGCCGAATTTCATCGATCGCCGGCTTAACCCCAAGGACCGGAGCCTCGGCAACAGGCAGCGATTTTTGAAGCGGGTCCATGAGGAATTGAAGCGGACGATAAGGGATCAGATAAAGTCGGACAAGATCATCGATGTGGACGCCGCCCACGGCGTTCCGATCCCGAAGCGTGGCGCGGACGAGCCCAGTTTCCAGCATTCGAGGACCAGCGGCGAGCGGCACCATGTCCTGCCCGGAAACGAGACCTTTTCGCCGGGAGACCGACTTAAGAAGCCGGAAACAGGCGCCGGTGGAGGGCGCGCCGGCCCCGGACGGGGCGAAAACACGGACGACTTTGTCTTCGCGCTGTCGCGCGAGGAAGTGCTCGATCTTTTCTTCGAAGACCTGGAGCTTCCGGATATGGTGAAGCTGAGCCTGCGGGAAACCGTCAGCTACAAGTCCCATCGCGTCGGTTTCTCGACGGTGGGCACGCCCAGCAACATCAATGTCGGACGAACAATGCGCAACAGCTTCGGGCGCCGCATGGCCCTGCGCCGCCCGAGCGAGAAGGAATTTCAGGCGCTTGCCGACGAGATCGCTGCGCTGGAAAGGGAGGAGCAGCCATCCCCGCAGCAGCGCCACAGGCTCTTGCACTTGCGCGAAGAACTGGAAGTGATCGAACGGCGCCGGCGGCGTATCGCGTACGTCGATCCCGTCGACGTGCGGTTCAACCGTTTCGAACGTCAGCCTTTGCCGAATGCGAGCGCGGTGATGTTCTGCCTGATGGACGTCTCCGCCTCAATGGGTGAGCGCGAGAAGGATCTTGCCAAGCGCTTCTTCGTTCTCTTGCACCTGTTTCTCAAGCGTCGTTACGAGCGGATCGACATCGTGTTCATCCGCCACACGGACGAGGCGCGGGAAGTTGACGAGGAGACGTTCTTTTTCAGCAAGCAGAGCGGCGGCACGGTCGTTTCCACGGCGCTTGAGGAAATGCTGCGGGTCATCGAGGACCGCTATCCCTCGAATCTCTGGAACATATATGCGGCCCAGGCCTCCGACGGCGACAATGCCAACGGCGACTCGGAGCGGTGCGCCGAGCTTCTGCGGGGATCGCTTATGCGTCTGTGCCAGTACTACGCCTATGTCGAGATCATAGACGAGCGCGAAAGCGAGATCTTCGGGTCGACGGACAACGGCACCTCGCTCTGGCGTGCCTACCGCACGGTCGACAGTGCGGTACCGAATTTCCAGATGACGCGCGTTGCAAGGCCCGCTGACATCTACCCCGTCTTTCGCAAACTCTTCGCCCGGCATCAACCCGTTCAACTGCGCAGGTGAAGGGACGATTGAATGGCAAGACGGCCAGCCTCCACCCTGCTGTTCGACGGTTCCGAATGGAACTTCGCGACGCTTTCGCGCACCTATGATGCGATCGAGGCGATAGCGATCGGTGAGATGGGACTGGACGTCTACCCGAACCAGATCGAGATCATCTCCTCCGAACAGATGCTCGACGCCTATTCGTCCGTCGGCATGCCGCTGATGTATCAGCACTGGTCGTTTGGCAAGCGCTTCGTTTTCGAAAGCCAACTCTATCAAAAAGGCTATCGCGGGCTGGCCTATGAACTCGTGATCAACTCCAATCCCTGCATCACCTATCTCATGGAAGAAAACACGATGCCGATGCAGGCGCTGGTCACCGCGCATGCCGCCTTCGGCCACAATCACTTCTTCAAGAACAACTATCTGTTCCGCCAGTGGACGGATGCCGGCGCGATCCTCGGCTACATGGACTTCGCCAAGAAATACATCGCCAAATGCGAGGAGCGGCATGGTCTCAATGCGGTGGAGGAGATTCTCGATTCGGCGCATGCCCTGCAGGATCACGGCGTGTTCCACTATCGCCGCCCCCCCCGGCTCTCATCGGAAAAGGTAACGGAGCGGGCCCGGGAGCGGCTGGAATACGAAGAGCAGACTTATAGCGATTTATGGCGGACGCTGCCGACGGCAGGCGGAAGTTCCGGCATCGAGGAGGTGGAGCGCGAGGCTTTGGAACGGAAGAAGGCGCTTAACCTTCCCGAGGAGAACCTGCTCTACTTCCTCGAGAAGCACAGTCTGATCCTTGAACCCTGGCAGCGCGAGATCTTGAGAATTGTTCGCGTTATCGCGCAATATTTCTACCCGCAAAGTCAGACCAAAGTGATGAACGAGGGATGCGCGACCTTCGTCCACTATTCCATTATCAACAGACTGTTCGACCAGGGCAAACTCAGTGAAGGCGCAATGTTGGAGTTGCTGGCGAGCCACGCCAATGTTGTTTTTCAGCCGGGCTTCGATAATTCCCGCTTCTACGGCCTCAACCCTTACGCGCTGGGCTTTGCGATGATGCAGGATATCGAACGCATCTGCACGATGCCGACGGAAGAGGATCGGGACTGGTTTCCCACCATAGCCGGCAACGGCAACTCGATGGGCACGCTGATCGACGCCTGGGAGAACCACCGCGACGAATCCTTCATTTTGCAATATCTGAGCCCGGCGGTGATCCGCAAATTTCGCCTGTTTCGTCTCGCTGACCGCGCGGCCAACAAATTTTGTGAAGTCACCTCCATCCATGACGAGCGGGGCTACTCTGCCGTGCGTGCCGCGCTCGCTCGCAATTATGACCCGGTGGCCAATAGACCGGACATACAGGTGGTCGATGTCGACCTTCTGGGAGATCGGCAGCTTCGTTTGAAGCATGTAATCAAGAACGGAATTTTGCTGGAGGAAAGCAATCGAGACGCGACTCTCGCGCATATAAGCCGGCTTTGGGGATATGAAGTGAGCCTGGCAGGCATCGATGCGTCGACCGGCAAAGTCCTCTATGAATGCTCCTCTACAGGAGCGTGACCGCAAGCGAGCGGCCCTGCTGCCAGATCTCGTGAGACGACATCAACCGTTAACATTGTGGGTGGCGATCTTCACTCCGCCTCCAAGGGGGCCGATCAAGCGCGACACGACGGCGGGCAATACGGCGGGCAATCAAGCCTTCTTCTTGGATGTCTGTTGCTTGACGCGGATCCGCAACGGCTTGCCTTCCACATGCTCGATATCGAAGGCATTTGTCTTGCGCACGAGATCACTCAGCTTGCGAAAGCCGTAGGTTCGCGGATCGAAGTCCGAGGCCAGATTAGCCAGTTGCGTACCGATGGCTCCGAGAGGAACCCATCCGTCTTCGCTTTCCATCTGAGAAATGACCTTCTTGATGATGGGCGTCGCAGCGTTCGGCTGCTGCAGGGGAGTTGGCGCCTGAGCGGGTTCCGCACCATTTGACGCAACTGTCGGCAGTAGGTTTTCCGTGTAGATGAACCTGCGGCATGCCTGACGAAAGCTTTCCGGCGTCTTTTGCTCGCCGAAGCCGAAGACATCGGTACCTTGCTCGCGGATCCGCGACGCCAGCCTTGTGAAATCGCTATCGGACGAGACCAGGCAAAAGCCGTCGAAGCGACCGCTGTGCAGCAGATCCATCGCGTCGATCACAAGGGTGATATCGGACGCGTTCTTTCCGGTGGTATAGGCAAACTGCTGCTGCGGTATGATTGCGTGCCGCGACAGCACCTCGATCCAGGCTTTTGATCGTGCACTGGCAAAATCCCCGTAGATGCGCCTGACGCTCGCCTCTCCGATCTTGGCGATTTCCTCAAACAGGCCATCGACGATTTTTGCCGAAGCGTTGTCGGCATCGATCAGGACGGCGAGGCGAGGAGACCGGGCTTCAGCAGGCATTGAACTCTCCTTCACTTTTTGCGGCGGTTCGAACGTGTGGCCGGCAGAAATGCGCCAATCGAATTCATACCGCCCCGCGCTCCACCTTTGCAACGCCGGGTACTCATCGAGCGTCCCCTTCCGCGTTCACGGTCAACGCCTTCATCTGGATGGGACAGCCGGTTGGCTCATCGAGCGAATTGTTCTTGAGGCATAACGGGTCCGAGTGGGCCTTGTCTGTCACGTGCAAGTGGCGTTTGGAGCGAGTGTCGCTGTGACCATCGCCATTGCTTTCGTCTCGTGCGCCTTTAGCTAAAGGCGTCACGCCGGACGTTTCGCCTGGGTCAAGGAGGCAGTCGACAACGCAAGAACTGAACTCTGATTGTCGCGTCAGAGCGAAGGCTGTTCTTCGTTGATCTGGGCACCACTTATTGTGGGCACCTGCGGCCCTATGCGCACCGACGCTGTTTCCTCGTGCTGCGCCGCAAGTCCTCGCAATGGGGCAACCATAGCGCCGCCGGAGGCATGGCGTGCGGCGAGCCCGCGCACCATAGCGGGGTCACCGCGGGCGTTGCGTGAACGGTCCGGGCGTCTGGATCATGGGCTTGACGGTATTGTCCATGCTGCCCCGTCGACTTTCCAGCCACTACAGCTTGTAGCCGATCTTTCGCAGCAGGTCTTTCCGCCACGCAATGTCAGCGTCGGTTTCGACACCCAGCGGTGAGGCGCCATCCACCACGCCGAGCACGCCGCGGCCCAGCTCCGTTTGCGCGACGATCACCTGTGTCGGGTTGGCCGTCGCGCAGTAGATGCGGCAGACCTCTGGCACCGCGCGCACCGCAGCCAGCACGTTGACGGGAAAGAATCCGTCGCCAAGGAAGATCAGGAAAGTGTGGCCGGCGCCAATGGCCAATGCGTTGTCACGTGCGAGGGCGAGCACGGCTTCGTCATTGCCCGACCAGCGCACCAGCCGCTTACCGGAGGCCTCGCAGAAGGCCAGCCCGAAGCGGATGCCAGGAACCGCGCCCACCAGCGCTTCGTGGAGGTCTTCCACAGTTTTGATGAAATGCGACTGGCCAAAAATGAAGTTGGTGGCGTCCGGCTTGACGATTGGCACCACGGTGAGTTCCATGGCTGCGCTCCTTCAAGGTAGGCAACGCAATGGTAGGTAGGCCTACGGAAGGCGATTTCAAGCCGTCACATGCGACCCATTCGCCGCTTCCGCGCTCATGTCACGCGCGGTCCGCAGGATGAAGGCTACACGTTTCCGCCGGTTGCACTCACCGCGCCAACGCATCCAGCCAAGATAGACACGATTGTCGGGGCTCGACGACCGACGACAATCTGCTCGTGACAACAATCGGCGCGTCATCGGGCACGCGGCCATAGAGATCGAGTGATGTTCTGGTGGATGATGCGTCCGCAACTCAATGATTGCCGGACGTGGCGCCGCTTGCCTTCAGAATTAGTGGTGTGATGACAGTTCCTTGGCCCTGAGTATAGGCCAGTTGAATAATCAACTCAGCCAGGGGCTCTAGATACCGAGCGCATTCGATACCGCCGGTGTCGACGGCATCATACCCGATTTCGCGGACCAATCCCGCTACCCGATTTTTGGACTCAGCATCGTTTCCGGCCAAAAAGACCTGAGGAACAATATCTCCGTACGACAACTCGGCGGATACCACAGCCGCGAAGATGGCATTGAACGCTTTCACCACGTTCGCGCGTGGCGCAAGCCTCTGGCATGTCTCTCCTGCAGAGTCGGAGTGCCCGATAGTCAGATGCATATAGTCCGAGGTTAGTGGGTTGGTGCAATCGACAATGATCTTACCATCTATGTTTCCCAGGCGGTCCAGTGTTTCGGTCAAATTGACAAACGGAACTGCGAGAAAAATCACATCAGCCTCGGCCACGAAGGATGTCGCAGCCCCGCCTCGCACGCCGAGCGCCTCGGCAGCAAGCTGACCGGTCTTATCGTCTCGAGATCCTAGCAAGACTTGATGCGAGGTTTTTGCAAACCGTTTTGCAAGGGCGCTTCCGACAGTGCCCGTGCCAACGATCAAGAGAGTCAACGTTGAGGCGGACATGAGAACCCCGCAACAAGAGCCGAATGAGCCCAAGATTGTTCGCTACGCTATCGCCGGTCAAGCAGATTCTGTGACGAGCGTGACCGGTTTCGTACTATGCTGACCACGTATGTTAAGGCCGCAGGCTCCAGTACTCCCGATTGGAGGCGCCCATGTCGCTTACCCTCCGACAATGGCTCAAGCAGCTAGGCTTGCTGGAATATGCAGACCGGTTTGAGGAAAACCACATTGATTTCGGGGTTCTTACTCATCTCACCAGCAGTGATCTTCGCGAGATCGGGGTCAAGGCGGTCGGCGATCGGAAACGATTGATCGCTGCAGCGAAGCAGTTCAGTGCCACGTCCGAGGCTCCCACCAGATCGCACCGGACGGTTCGCGCAGGAGCATCCCGTAGCTGGACCGGAGGAGCGGAGCGACGGAACCTCGCGGTTCTCTTCTGCGACCTCGTGGGCTCCACACGCATGTCGGAACAACTGGACGCCGAAGAGTTGCGCGACATCGTTATTGGCTACCAATCGACGGCCGTCCGAGTGGTACAGAAATATGGCGGGAGGATAAGCCAGTTCATGGGAGACGGCGTAATGGCTTACTTCGGCTGGCCCAGTGCGAGAGAAAACAACTCGGAAAGTGCTGTTCGGGCGGCGATTGAGCTCGGCAGGGCGGTCAGAGAGATAGGGCTGTCCTGCCGCATTGGAATTGCCACCGGCTCCGTGGTGGTTGGCGATATCCAAGGCGACAACCTGAAGCTCAAGGACCAAGTCGTGGGCCGGACTCCAAATCTTGCAGCTCGCCTGCAATCGGAAGCAGAAGCTGGCACCATCGTCGTTACGAACGAGACCCGTACACTGGCGGGCGAGGAGTTCGTCTATAGCGATCTTGGCCTTCGCACGATGAAGGGGATCTCATCGCCGGTAAGACTTTGGCGGGTCGATGGGTTAAGGCTGCGCGGACCTGTAAAGCACTTTTCCCACTGGGATACGCCCATTTTTGGCCGCACCGGGCAACTCGATGCTTTGATGAGGTTGTGGGAGGAGGCAAAGAACGGCAACCTGCGCTCGGTTCTGGTTCGAGGGGATCCTGGCATTGGCAAGTCGCGCTTGGTCTCCGAAGTGCTGACACACGCCGAGCCAGGCCGAGACTCCGTGCTGTTGGAGTTTCAGTGCTCGCCCTTTCACAGTCACGAGCCTCTATTTCCGGTGCTTGACCAACTCCGGCGCTCAATCATTCCGCAGGGATCTGCTGGTTCGTCGGCTCCGTTCCAGGCGCTGGTCGCAGACACAAGCCAAGAACGCCGGGACGCCGCCCAGGTCCTCATTGCCCTCGTCTCCGGTGATCCCGACGGTCATTTTGCCGGGCTGACCGCACGGGGACGGAAGGAAAGGACGTTCGGTGCAATCCAGTCAGTGCTCGATACGATTTCCATATTTCGTACGCTCTTGATAATCGTGGAGGATCTCCATTGGGCCGACCCAAGCACAATCGAGTTTTTCCACCGGTTCGTTCATGATCCAGCAAGACGAAACGCGCTGGCGGTGTTTACCTGTCGCAGCGAAGCGACGTCGCAACTGTCCGGTATGCGCTTCGATGAGATCGTTGATGTTCCGCGCCTCTCATATGGCGAAGTGAACCAACTGATCGACGCGATCGCAGGCAGCGCAGAACTGCCTCCGCCTGTCCGCGCCGCTATCGCAGACCGTTCCGACGGCGTTCCTCTCTATGTTGAAGAACTCGCGAAATCGGTGCTGGACGGCGATCAACTGTCTCAGCCAAGCCAGCAACGCGATCTCAATGTGACATCTATTCCAATGACTTTGCATGACTCGCTCCTCGCTAGGATCGACCGTCTATCGGTAAAGATGGAGATCCCGCAGGCAGCAGCAGCGATCGGCCGGGAATTCTCTTCTCACGTGTTGAAGACCGCGCTCGGATATCGCGGATCCGAGGTGGAGAACGCACTGCGTCGATTGATCAGTGCCCAGGTGGTGAAGGCCGACCCGGGGCGGCCGGGTCATTTCATTTTCAAGCATTCTTTGATGCGTGACGCAATTTACGAAAGCATGCTGTCGAAGGCGAAAAAAGCGGTGCATCGCAAGATTGCCGTTGCCCTGGAGAACACCCATTCCGCAGGCGGGTCACCTCACCTCCTCGCACAGCACTGGGCTTCGGGAGGGAACGACGCCAAGGCCTTTGAGTATTATTCGCACGCGGCCGCCCTCGCCAAGGCAAACTTCGCGAACAAGGAGGCCATCGCGTACTTCCGAAAATCACTGGATCACCTGCGCTTGGCGATGGACGAGTCTGATCCTTCCGCAGCAGAGCTGAAGACGTCTCTTCTTGAACAACTGAGCGAGGTACAGTTCCTTTCGCACAATATCGACGAAGCGGAATCGGCCTTGCGCGAGGCCATGGATCTTGCGTCCAATGAGCCTCTCCAAAGGGCCCGGCTGCTGCGTAAAATGGGTGTAGCACTTCAACAGGACCGGGACCGGTCACTGCAAGTCCTCGACGAAGCCGAACAGGTCCTCAACAAGCTCGAGGATACATCGACCAAAGACGCCCTGGGCGAATGGATCGAAATTCAGCTCTCAAGATGCAACGCCAACTACTGGAGCGGCAACGGCAGCGAGATGAGCAATCTGCTGGACCAGATCGCCCCTCATCTAAATGTCTGCTCCGCTGACCAACTGGCGGAATTCTTCAACCAGTGCGTCCTCAGGGATCTGAGACTTCAGCGCTATCGCGCTTCTTTGGCTACGATCAAGCACGCCCGGGACTACGTAAGGGCTGCCAAGCGAACCAACAATCTGGCTACGATCTCATCTTCTCTATTCATCCTTGGATTTGCGTATCTCCACAACGACAGGTTCCGAAGCGCCGAGCGCACCCTGTTGAACGGGATACAAGCCGCTCAACGGTCCGGCCATAAGGCGATCGAACTACGCTGTCGCGTCTATCTAAGCTTGGTTTACCGACTGCAGGGCGAGGTCAAGGCTGCCATTGAAGCAGCCAAGGAAGCAGCGGAAACAGCGAGGGTCGAGGCGATGTCGGAGTATGTCGGGCTCACCAGCGCAAACCTTGCATGGGGTCACTGGAGGAGAGGTCGACTGGAGGACGCGCACTCGGAAGCGGAACGGGCCGTCCGGGAGTTTGACAAGTCCAAGATTGCCTACCCATTCGAGTGGACGGCCTTACTGGTCTTGTTGGCAACTGAGCATCAAGATTGCAATCGGATGAAATTACTATGCAATCGTCTCTTGAGCATCACTCAGCAAGAGTTGCCAAAAGCCGTGCGCGCGGGGATCGAGAGTCTCGCGGCGAGTTCAATTGAAAACCAGTCATCTATCCTTCAGCAATTGATTGCCACCTGCAGAAGGTGGAACCTTCTATAACTTTCGGCTGATAGACACCCTTCATTTGGGTAGCAGCACAAGCGGGATGCTTCAATTGAAGATCGGGGTCGAGGTGCTATCGTGGCAGTTTGCAACGGGAGGAAGCCATGCCCCAAGATGGTAGCAGCGACGACTTTCGCCACGATCTTATAATCGCCAGCGACGATGGAACTGTTCTGCATATCCCCCGTGATGTCTGGGACCAGGATGCCTACCGCGTCGACGCGTCGACCTTCCAGTACGACGACGGCTGGAAGGTCGTTCGCGAGCTTCTACAGTGCGGCGTAATGCTCGCAGCCGTTCCTCCCACGCTTCCACCCGACAAGCCGAAGCCCCTTGGCACCTGCTGGCTCGTGAACATAGAAGGCTTGAAGAAGTCTACCAAGTTCCACGTTCCGTGACGTCGGAAACGGTACAGATCGAGTCTTGGTCTCCATTCATTCGCGAGATAAGCCCGACTGAGACTCTGGCCAAAATGACGCCTTTCTTGCGCGAAATCGGAGTTTCGCGCATTGCCGACATCAGTGGTCTCGATTCCATCGGATTGCCTGTCGCGGTTGCGTACAGACCGAACGCTCGGTCGCTGACAACCTGTCACGGCAAAGGTGTAACGCTGACCGAGGCGAAAACGTCAGCAGTCATGGAGGCACTAGAACGCCACTGTGCTGAGAACCCCAAAGTAACCTTGAGATACGCGTCCTTCGATGAACTGCGCGACGAGGGGCGAGTGGTCGATTTGGATATCCTGCCCAGAATTGTCGAGGCACCGCCGTCCAAGACCCGCCGCTCCCTGTGGGCACGAGCAACGGCCATGACCAGCGGTGACAACGTATGGGTCCCCTTTGAGATAGTTCATTTGGACTATGCTCTTCCGCTGCCGACAAATCTTGAGTGCTTGTTGTTGGGGTCGGGCGGACTGGCATCCGGGAATACGATGAAGGAGGCGGCGGTCCATGCGATCAGCGAACTGATTGAACGGGACGCGCTCACCCTGTGGCGAGCCAAAGCCACGCGGATTCAAGAAACGGCCGTCGATTTGGAATCGGTTAATGACCCGTGGTGCTCCGACATTCTGAGCGCAGTCATTCGATCCGGCACGAGAGCCGCTGTTTGGGACATGACGAGTGATCTCGGCGTACCAGCGTTCTTTTGCGAGATATCATCCGACCGCTCTTCCACGTTCCGGAACGTGGGCCCTGCTGCCGGTAGCGCATGCCATCCGCTAAGGGGGATAGCGCTGGGGAAAGCGGTGCTCGAGGCAGTCCAAAGCAGATTGACGATGATTTCTGGAACGAGGGATGACCTGACGCGAGAATTGTTTGTGCGCGGCCCTCCACAGCCACCACTTGATGAACCAGTCTCCTGTCCGGGCAAGGCCTTCACCGACATTCCCAGTGCGCTGGGTTTCGCCCGAATTGACGATGCGCTCGACGACCTCTTGGGCAGAATGCGACTTGCTGGTATCGATGAACCCCTCATCGTTGACCTATCGCATAGCGGCATTCCTGCTGCCGTGGTGCGTGTTATCGCGCCTGGGCTTGAAGGGTCGTGCGATGCGCCGGGCTATATAGCTGGAGCGCGTGCCAGGCGGCTGGCCGCCTACCGAGGTGGCGATGGCGAACATGACTGACAAAGTTGCGGTGTTCGTGGGACCGTCGCTCAGAGGTCACCACCCGACCTACCCCGGGGTCGACCTCGACTATCGCCCGCCGGCCTCTCAAGGAGACGTCATAGCGGCTGCGGTTGACTTTCCGAAAGCCATCGTCTTGATCGACGGCTACTTCGAGCATGTGCCTGCGGTGCATCACAAGGAGATCTTGTGGGCGCTCGACCAAGGCATTCCTGTGTATGGGGCCTCTTCAATCGGGGCCCTCAGGGCCGCGGAGTTGAGCCGGTTTGGCATGGTCGGCGTGGGAAAAATCTTCGAATCTTTCGAAACGGGGGAACTCGAGCGCGACGATGAGGTAGCCCTGGTCCACGGACCGGCGGAAATCAACTATGAGCCGCTTTCAGAGCCTCTCGTGAACATTCGATCGACGCTGTCGTTCGCTCTTGGTGCAGGAGTTGTCGAAGAAGACCTTGCCGATACCTTGATTAATCGGGCCAAAGCGACCTTTTACCCGGAGCGCAGTTTCGGTCGGCTATTGGGCGACTTAGACCACCCAGATCGCGTCCGCGCGGAGAAGTTGGCAAGCTGGTTGCCGGGTGGGAGGCTGGACCAAAAACGCATTGATGCGGTGGCTTGCCTTACCCGAGCGGCCGCCGATCTGCAGCAGCCGTCTGGTGAACACGGCCGGTCGAGCTGCGGATTCGTCTTCACGGATGCTTTCGCTCAACTTGTACAATGCACCGCGGCAGGACTGCCGCTGGGAAGCCGCATCGCCCACGGGCTGATTCAGTTGGTTTCCGATACGACCGCGGGTTTATCCTCCGTATCCGTATCCGTATCCGTATCCGTGGCTGCTGGCGCGGCCGCCTTGGCAATAGACCGAGCCACTCGGGGGCCGGTTCCTGTTCGCTCACTTGGTGAGACCGTCAATTCCTTCCTTGATCACATGCCGGGAGGAGATATGGGCGCCTGGATGAAGTCCAGGAATCTGGATCTTGATACCCTCTCGCACATATTGGAGGAACTGGCTCGGATGGACCGGTCCTCTGGGGCAGCGGAAGAGTTGGTTCATAGAATAGTTCATTCCAAGCTCAAGATTAGATAAGTTCAGCGCGATAAGAACAGTTTTTTCAATGGGACCGCTGCAGATTGAAGTGAGTGCTTTCGAGGAGGTAGCTTCGCTCAGTGCCCCCGGCTTTTACTTGATATTGCACTGAAGATCCGGCGTGCCATTGACCAACAACCTGACCTGGCCCCGGCCTGCGTGAAACAGTCTGATCGGCAGGTTTCTTTCGTCCATGCGCCGACGCAGGAGCAATAGCCTCGTTTCGAGATTGTCCTTGATCTCGGGGAGGCGAAGGCTTGCGGCGGCACGAATTTCGCGGTTGGTGAATTCGCTGCGGCCCTCGCTCACGTAAAGGTCCAGCATGTAGGCGAGAAGCCGGCCGGCGACGCCCTTGATGACATAGATATTGTCGACAAAGACGCTGTCGTCGAAAGAGTGGTGCACGACCTGTATCACCCGGCCGCCGACCGGGCCGTTCACCGGGCGGAGTCTGGCTGGTCGCGCCTGCGACGCCAGCGCCTCGCACAGGGCAAGCGCAAGCGCGCCCTGTGCGGCAAGGATTTCAAGCACCAGCTCATGGGTCTTGCCGAAGGCGAGCCGTTCTCGGCTCTCCGTGAAAAGCACGCCCTGCAATGCTCCTTGGACCCGAAGCGGCACGGCCATCTGGCTCATTGCATCCGGCAGGGCGGGCAATGCAATCGTCCGGGTGCGGTTCTCGTCGCTGGCTGCGGCCGCCCCGATAGCAGCGCCCAGCCGTCGGATCCGGCTCATGTCGCTCACCTTGACGGAGCGTCCGGTGAGAGCCACCGTGCCGATCAGCCCATCGCCAAACCCGATCTCGGAGCCAACGCCGGACTGGTCGTAGCCCCGGCTGGCGACAGTGGCAAGCAGGCCGCGAGCCGGGTCGCCGAGGAGGAGGACGGCGGCATGGTCGAACCCAAGTTCCCCGCAGCCCGCAAGCAACGCACTGATGACACCTTCCGTATCACCCTGTTCGGCGATGGTTCTCGCCACGCGTCCCGTGGCCTCGAGATCCGGCGCCGTCGCACCGACCGGCGTATCCTCCGTGGAAAAAGGCGAGGGGACAGCCGCAATCGAATCGACCCGGAAGATGTCGATGGCCCTGAGGCGCATGACCCCGGCCATGCCCGCCTGCGCGCTGCTGGCATGCAACTGGTTTTCGACATGGGCGAAGAACGGGCCGTGATCCTCGGATGCGACCCAGGTGGCATCCAGACGGTACTGTTTGCCGGTCCGCCCGTTGACCAGTTGCAGCGACACATGCGGGTTGGCGCGGATATTTGCGGCAGTCTTCGCGAAGAACTGGTTGGAGATCGCGATATGATCGTCGTCCACCATCGCGACGTGCGAGAGGTAGGAGATATTGGGCGTGCCGTCCGCCGCCGCCGTTGCGATGATGGACGGAATGACGCCTTCGAAGCAGTCGTCGAGCTCACGCAGCCGTATCATCGCGTCTCTGCCCGGATCGCGGTTCCCGCCTTGGGGCCCGGGGTCTGGATATAGAGTTCGCGCACCTTCAGGCTTGCCACGACCGGGTCGCGATCCACCAGCCACGGCCGCACCAGCTCGGCTGCGAGCCCGAGCTCAGAGAACATTTCCAGCACGGCCGCGCGATAGAGCGCCGAAAGCTCCAGATCCTCCGGCCCGGCCGCGCGCAGCGTGACGTTGCCCTTGATCTGGTAGGACACATAGTCCGAGGGCCGGGCGAAGGTGATCGCGGCCTGTCCGTTGGCGATGAGGTTGGCGGCCGTCTCCGGCCATTGCCAGGCTGACAGGACGACCTCCGCGCAATCCTCGCGCGCCGCGCGCGCCCCCACGGCCCTGCCGATCGATGGGCAGTTTGCGGCGTCCCTCGATCCGACGATGATCATGACGGGGCTTGCAATGAAGTGCCTTATCTCGTCCGTCAGCTGCATCTCGGCCCTTAAAGCTCTTTTTTAGGAAAGTCTTAGGAAATGCGGCCGGCATGTTAGGAACCATTTAGCAACGCCGCTTCCGGTGAACCACTATAGAGGGTCTCCCCGAAACAATGGAGAGACTTTCCATGCACGTTGTAAAAGAATCCGTAGCAATCATCGGCGCCGGGCCGGCGGGTCTGATCACGGCGCGCTGGCTCGCGGAGCACGGCTTCGAGCCAGTACTGTTCGAGGCGGCCGATAAGCTGGGCGGTCAATGGAATACCGCCAATGCCGCGAGCGCAACCTGGCGCGGGATGCGTACCAATACCAGCCGCATCATGTCGGCCTTTTCCGATCTCGACCATGCGGCGGATGTCGCCACCTATCCCCGCCAGGATCAGATGTTCGCCTATCTCGAACGCTATGCCGCCCGGTTCGATCTCGTCCGGCGCATCCGGTTCGACACGCGCGTGCTGCGGCTGGAGGCGGCGCCGCACGGCGCATGGACCATCCGCTCCCGTACCGGCGGGGTGGAACAGGAGGAGTCGTTCCGCCGCGTCATCGTTGCGACCGGCGCCCAGTCCTCGACGGATGTGCCGGAGATCCGCGGGATGGAGAGTTTCGCCGGCAGGCTCGGCATGGTCCATGCCGCGCAGTATGACGGGCCGGAGCGGTATCGCGGCCACTCCGTCCTCGTCGCCGGTGCTTCGATCAGTGCGCTGGAGATCGCCGCAGACCTTGCCTTCAACCAGGCGAGGGTCATTTCGACTGCGCGCCGCCAGCGCTATATCCTGCCCAAGCTGATCGGAGGCGTTCCGACCGAGCATGTGATGTTCACCCGCGCCGCCACGCTTGCGGGCGAGATCCTGCCACCCGAGGCGCAGGCGGAAGGGCTGAAGGCGGCGGTGCTACGTGCTGGCGGCAGCCCGGAGCAATACGGCGCGCCGGCGCCCGACGCCGACATCTTCGCCGCAGGGATTTCCCAATCGCAGTCCTTTCTGCCGGCCGTTGCTGAAGGCCGCATCACAATGCGGCCCTGGATCGACCTTATCGACGGGGACAAGGTCTATTTCTCCGACGGGACGGTCGATGCGCCCGACGCCATCGTGTTCGCGACCGGCTATCGCCTTTCGCTGCCCTGGCTGGCGCCGGAGATCGCCGCCACACTCGCCTTCGATGGAAACGGGCTCGACCTCCACGCCCATACCTTCCATCCGGAGTTGCCGGGACTGGCCTTCGTCGGCCTCTACAATCTCGTGGGTCCGTTCCTGCCGGTTCTGGAGCTTCAGGCTCGCTGGATCGCCTATACGCTCACGGGTCTGGTTCCGCCGCCTTCATCCGCCGAGATGAACAGGGGGCTGGCGTCCTGCCGCGAAATGCGCTCCCGCGCCCAGCAGCCGGTCCTTCACGCGCTCGCCGTCACGCTTGCCCGCGCTGCGGGCGTGGAACCGGATCTCCGCGATTTCCCGCATCTCGAGCGGGCACTGTTGTTCGGTCCGCTGTCGCCCGTATCCTTTCGACTACATGGGCCGGACCGGCTGGAGGACGCGGCGGCAAGAACGATGGCCGCAGCTGAAGCCTTCGGGGCTATCAGGGGAGAAGGGTTCACGCCCGACGAAAGCCGGATGCGGAATCTCCTTGGGCTTGCTTCATCCGCTGCTGCCTGACCCTTCGCGGCGGCCTCCAGCGGACAATCCGGCCGGGACAGGATGTTTCCGATAGGAGTTACCTCCTCCCAAGGCAACGTTTCGCGGCCATTCGCCTGAGCGAGAAGGACCCAGTCCGCTGGATTGCGTTTACGCGCCAGCATCGCTGGATCCTTCTCCTGCTGCACGATTGCGCGTTGCAAGTTGCGACGAATATCAGTCCGCCGATCCCATCACGTGTGCAAAGACGGACATCATCTCGAGAAGGCTATCTCGCCGGCCATAGTTCAAAAGGCGTGGGCGATTGCGATCGGCGAGCGGCGAGCAGTGAAGACGCCGAGGCTCCTGCATCAATGGCACCGGAGCACCGCTGAGCGCTACGCTTTTTTTCCTCTCAAATTTGAATTTGCATTACGATGTGAGAGGCTTAACGCGCGTCAATGGAGAGCGATATGAGAGCGACACGCAGTTTTGCCGACGTTTCGGCTACGGTTGCGTTTATTGATCTTGCTGGATTCAGCGCTATTGCCGACGTTTATGGAGATTCAGTCGCGATTGGCGTTCTTGAAGTGTTCGAGAGCATGGTGTGCGACGCTCTTAGCGGGTATGAGCCTCCGATTAAATGGATCGGCGATGAGGCAATGCTCTCGTTTCCAGAGCCGCAAATGGCGATCCAGGCACTCGGAACGCTGCTGCAGGCATGCCGGAACGAACCACGCATACCGCTCACTCGGGCGGCGTTGAACCATGGGCCAGTCATCCGTAGAGCAGGCGATCTCTTTGGTACGACCGTCAACATCGCAGCGCGCATCGCTGCGATGGCATCCCCCGGTCAATTGCTTGCCACCCGACCTATCGCCGAGGCGGCTGTCGCTAGCGGCATTCTTGTGCGAGACCTCGGAACCGTGGCGCTTCGATCGGTAACCGGGGAAGTCCCGCTTTATGAGATCGAGCTTGCTCCGTCGGCTGATCCGGCCTGGATTGATCCGGTGTGCAAGATGCATGCACCGTACTCGGCCTATCGACGAGCCGCGCCGCAAGGGCCGTGGTTCTGTTCACCGCAATGCGAAGAGGCATATCGCAAATCGCCGCAGACCTATGGCTTGGCCCGGTGACGGCGCAATAACGGTCGGTTCGACCACTGCGGCCGGCGGCTGCCAAGGGTGTGCGGCGGGCCTACTCGTCAGCGCGCTCCGGCGTGACGATTGCCGCGTAGGTGTGCCAGTTTCCATGAGCGTCACGCAGGTTCGTTTCACCACGTGCCTCAAACGCAACGCCGGAGCCGACGACGAGATCCTTCAGAGCCCTCGAGGCGATGACGTCTCCCTCACCGGCATGATCTAGTGGTTAAAATCTAACGCTTGGTACCAGAGCCGTAAATCCGTTCAGGGTCGGTCGAATGCTGCCGTTCGTCTCGCCGATCGGAACGGAACGACCAGGGAGCGCCAAGGACGGACATTCACCGGGTTTCACGCTGACGATCCGAAGCTTTCGTTGATCGGTTGGATGTTGAGGCGAACCTGAACGGAACAGTCGTTCCACCACCCCGCGCCTGAGTTTTCATTGGACAGACCATAGTGACTGGAGGAGTGTGAACGCATGATCCATGCGGGGGGCATCATGGTGCTGGTTCGGTCGTTAGCGTCGCGTTTTGTGCCTGTGCTTTGCGCGCTTTGGCTCGCCTCGCTTTCACCGGGGATCGCAACAGCGCAACAAGCCGATGTGGTGCTCGCTGTCGGCACAATCACTACCGACAACTATCCCGGTCAGGAGTTTGCTGGCAATGGTCTTGGCGAGGCTATTGTGCACGCTGCCGTCACCATGCTGGACGACGGTGGGCCATTTGCCTGGTGCGCTGGACGGGTCGTTGAATGGCGGCGGATCGAGGAGGTGCACAAGGAACAGCGGTTTCAGCAGACGGAGTATGTTGACCGGGCCACTGCGATCAAGAAACTGGGCACTATAGCAGCAGACTATCTGATTGGCGGCCGCATCACGTTCGGCGCCGGGAAAGCCGACTGGACCATTGAGATCAGAACCAACCCCGGCGGCGCGCTTGTTGACAGCTTCACCGGCTTTGCCAAGGACGATGCGGTGGTGGACGAGGCTGTCCGCATTACCGAACACGTGCTGGACAAGATTTGCCCTGGCCCCTGGACTGTCACCGGCGGCGGCGCGCGGATCGTGGTGACCGGGACCGTGATGAGGCTGGACGAGCCGTTCGAGGTGGTTGGCAAGTTTCCCGGTGGCACTGCGAATTTCCTATACTCACCGACGTCGCGCGCGGGCGGGACGGTAGACTATGTGCTTGCCGGAAGCGGTGTTGCGGGCGCTGGCAGCGGCACCTATACTATCGGTCCGTCGGGCGACAGCTTCACGATGACGATCCAGCAGACCACAACGGGCTGCATCGCTGGGATACCGAACTCCTGCAAGACCAACAGCGAAGTGCTGACACTGACCCCGATTTCGCACTGACGGTCTGCTTCATGTCCAGGCCATGCCGTCCTGGCTGACCTGGCGGAACGACCGTCTCGGGTCAGGACTTCGCAATCAGCCTCTGTGCGGGAAGGTCGGCAACGGGGTCAGAAGACGCCTTCCCCAACAGGTACCAAGCGTTTCACCACCAGGAGGCGCAAGGCAAGGTGGACGGCGATCCCCTTCTTCCACAATGCGCCCGTGATCGGCCACGACTATCCGGTCCATAGTAATGGTCGAAAGGCGATGCGCGATGGCAATCACCGTCTTTCCCTCCATTACAAGGTTGAGCTTTTCCTCGATGGCGGCCTCGGTTTCACTGTCGAGGGCGGAGGTCGCCTCGCCAAGCACGAGGATCGGCGCGTCCTTCAGCAAGACGCGGGCGATTGCGACGCGCTGCCGTTGACCAAGCCGGACTGATGGCCAAATTGATGACGATGCGGTAGTTCACGAGGCTTGAGCATCATGCCTGCGCCGTAGCGCAATCTACCGTATCGCTGCGGAATGTCAGGACTTGGCGTAGGACACTGCCATCGTGGCCAGTGCCGCCAAGGCCATGATGACACCGTAGGGGATTTTGCGCGTGGCGCGGATTTCCTCGATACGTGCAAAAACCGAAAAATGCGCCAGTTGCAGCGGCATCGGCCATTTGAGCGCCAGCAATGTCACAACACCGCCGATCAGCAGGAAGGCGGCGAAGGGGAGCATGCCGTGCCAGCCGATGAAAAGGCCGATCGGCAGGAAAAGCTTGGCATCGCCGGCGCCGAACATGCCGAAGGCCCAGAGGCAGACACCGAGGACGAAAAGCAGGAGACCGGCCGCGAGATCGCCACCGATCCCGGTGGAGGAAAAGAGCGCCGCGCCCACGTCCCCGGTTGTCAGCAATTCCGCCAAAGCGCGCAGGGAATAAAGGGCGAGAAGGGCCAGGATGGCGGTATTCGGTATCTTCCAGCTGCGAAAATCACTCCAGGCGGCGTAGAGAAAAAGCAACACCGAGATCATAGTAATAATGTCGATTATCGATGTCATGTTTTGCCCCCTTTCGTGTCATGTGATCGCAATTTCAGCAACTTTCGACTAATTCCAAGTTTTTTCTAATCCTTTTGCGGTGGGTAGGTGTCAACAAATATTACAGCCTGTCGTATTTTGGTAGCGTATATCCCAGTCAATTCAGTTTCCTCCAGGTTCCGATTTTAACCATAAAATATAGATGCTCGACATGACTCCACATTAGAAGTTGACGATATAATAATTAAGGGATTATTAATCATGGCAGTCGGAGAGGTGGTCTCGATGACGGGGGCGAGCCGGGGAAACAAGCGGCACGCAGAAAGTAATCTGGAGGTAATTCTCGATGAAAGCACTTTTGTCCAAAGTACGCGCTTTCGCGCGGGAAGAAGACGGCGTGGCGCTGACTGAATATCTGATCCTGCTCGGCCTGCTTGTCGGCGGTGTCGTGGTGTCGGTCGGTTTGATCGGCACCGAACTGAACACGAGCTGGGGTTCCTGGGCCACCTGGTTCCAGGGGCAGACCTTCGACGCTCCGGCCGCCGGCGGTGGAGCCGGAGATCCGCCACCCGCGGGTTGATGCGCGCGAGGCGAGCGAAAAGAAGGAGGGGAGTTTGTTAACTCCTCTCCGTTAATTTAGTAATGTCTTTTCGTGTATTTTTACCTAATGTGCGAGTAGCGGCGATGCGTTCATCTACGATCATCAGTCTAGTTATTGCGCTTATGCTTGGCCTCGCCGCTGTTTTTGCCACACGTACCTATCTTGCAGACCAGCAGGCGCGGCTTGCGGCCGCCGGCGCCACGAAGTCCCAGGAAAAAACGCTTGTCGTTGCCGCCAAGGCCATGCGCTTCGGCGATCGGGTACGCCCCGAAAATCTCAAGGCCATTCCCTGGCCTTCCGAGGAGCGGCCCGAAGGTTCGTTCCAGGCGATCGAGGCGGTGATCGGAAACAATGACGAGCCGCGCTATGCCATGGAGGCGATCGACCCCGGCGAGCCGGTGCTTTCCTCGAAGATCACCGGTGCCGGTGAGCGGGCGACATTGTCGGCGGCGCTCGACCAGGGAATGAAGGCCGTTTCCATTCGCGTCAACGACGTTCTCGGCGTTGCGGGCTTCGTGCGTCCCTCGGATCGCGTCGACGTCCTTCTGACCCGGCTCGTGCGAAACCAGAGGAGTGGCAGCGAGCAGACCTCCGTCGATGTTCTGCTCCAGGGCGTGAAAGTTCTGGCGGTGGACCAGACGGCCGATGAGCGCAAGGACGAACCCTCGGTCGTCAAGACCGTGACTTTCGAGGTGACGACCGACGAGGCCCAACGCCTGACGCTCGGAGCCAATATCGGCACGCTGTCGCTGGCCTTGCGCAATATCGCTTCCGCCGCTGTCGAGCAGACGCGGCCGGTCACCGTGGCGGATCTTGGTGGAGGTCCGATGGCAGTCGAACTTGGCAAGGACATCGCGCAAAAGTCTGACGATGGGCGCTTCGATGTGATCGAACGCCTGGTGCGGAAGGTCGGGGACGACCTCGGGGGCAGACTGAATTCGGTCGAAAGCAGGATGAATGCACCGTTGCGTGAAAAACAGGTGCAAATCGTGGAGCGTCAGGTCGAACCTACCTTGCCGATGGAACCCAAGTGGGCGACCGTCGGCGTCTGGAACACGACCAAACGTGAAGAACACCGGGTGGGTCTGATCCAGTGACATGAAATGCGACCTGCTCTGAGGGGAGCAGGCCGGGCTTCGAGGAGAGGGGCTAAGGCTGGAATGTTGAGGGGAAGCTTGAAGGGGGCGGCACGTGCCAAAGCCCTTGCGGCGACAGTCGCCGTAATTTCGGCCTATGGCGTCTGGGGTCCCGGCCTGGCCGGACGCGCCGATGCACAGGAAAAATTCGTCAACCTCGGGGGGGCCGTTCAGCAGGTGAACCTCCCGCCGAATGAGACGATGACGATCAGAACCGCCAAGCCGTTCGGGGACCTCGTCATAGGCAGCGCCGAGCTGATCGATGTGGTGCCGCTTTCCGACAGGTCGCTGTTCATTCGCGGCAAGAAGACCGGGGCCACCAACATCTCGGTCTATGACGACGACAAGAAGCTTGTCGGTGTCATCGATATCCGCATCGCCAGCGATTTCAGCGAAGTCGCCTCAGCCATCCGCTCCGCCTCGCCGGGATCGCAGGTTCGGGTGATCAACTCGAATGACCGCATCCGCCTGACTGGCATCGTCCGCGACGCGACCGAGCTGCAGCGGGTGCTGGAAATTGCCCAGTCCTATTCCGATCAGCCGGTCCTTAACCAGTTGCGCGTCAATGAGTCCCAGCAGGTCATGCTTGAGGTCCGGGTGATCGAAGCCTCGCGCCAGACCGGCCGGGACCTCGGCATCGGCTGGTCGGGGCAGGGCAGAAACGGCATCGGCAAGGCAACGACGAGCCAGGGTATCGCGGTAGACGACGGCGCACTCGTCCGCACGCTCGGGGATGCGGCCGGCGCGGCAACGGGTATGCAGCCTTTCGGCCAATTGATCGCCAAGGTGCTGGAAATTTCCGGCGGTCAAATCGATGTCGTCATCAACGCTCTGGAACAAAAGGGGCTGGTGCGCCGCCTGGCGCAGCCAAACCTGATTGCGATGAGCGGTGAGACCGCAAATTTCCACGCGGGCGGTGAAGTGCCGATCCTGACAACTGTGGCCAACGGTGCGACGGTTGCGACCCAGACCGACTACCGGCCGTTCGGCGTGCGGCTATCCTTCACGCCGGTGGTGCTCGACGGCGGACTGATCAGCTTGAAGGTCGAGCCGGAAGTTTCCGAGATCGACACATCGATAAACGTCAACGGCAATCCCGGCTTCATTTCCCGCGCGGCCAAGACCACGGTGGCGCTGCGCGACGGCCAGAGCTTCGCAATGGCCGGTCTCTTGCAGTCGACCAACGCCAAGGACATCCAGCAATTGCCGGGATTGGGGAAACTTCCCGTGATTGGCGCGCTGTTCCGCTCGACCAGCTTTCTGAAAAAGGAATCCGATCTCGTCATCGTCGTCACGCCGCATATCGTGCGACCGGCAGCACCCGGCGAGGACCTTTACAGTCCGCTCGACCAGACGCGCTCGTCGAATGATGTCGAGCTGTTTGCGCTCGGCATCCTGGAGGTCGACAAGGACATGCTGCGCCGCTTCCGCAATGGCGAAGGCGTGACAGGTCCCTATGGCCACCGTCTCGATCTCAATGTGGGAGGCGATCTTGCTGTTGCGAAAAAGTAGGCGCGCATTCCTGGTCGTTGCCGCCGCGAGCCTTGTCTCCGGCTGCGCCGACTACATGAACCACAGAGACACGATCACCTTCGGGCTTGGAAACGCGGTGGAAGCGAACAAAGGCATCCACATACAGGATCCCTTCCCGCGGGCGGCACAGAACACCCACATCGCCGCCGACGGCAAGGTGATCCATAGGGCTGTCCGCAGCTATCAGAATGGTGGGGGGCCATCGGCGATGGTCATACCGGCGCCCGCGCAGTCGATGGGAGCCAACGGAGCGACATCCGGGCAGTGACGGTCGAAGGCAGAGTTGAGAAACGGCGGCAGCGCCGGAAAGGACTGCAGTAGAAACAGCGCGTCACGACGGCAACGCCGCCGCGATGGAGGGGCATGCCAATGTTGAACAGAGCTATAAGACGGTTCTGGAACGATCATCAGGGCTACGTCATTGCTTTGACGCTCGTTGCCTTGCCACTGTTGCTCGGCTTCTCCCTGCTCGTCATCGATGTCGGGCGCAGCAGCAATCTTCATACCGACCTTCAGAACGCTGTTGACGCCATGGCGCTTGCAGGCGCCCGCGAGCTTGACGGCCGCGACGACGCGATCGATCGGGCCGAAGCGGCGATCAAGAACGTCACCAACAGCGCGGCCTTTGCCGGCGGCGGAACCGGCATGTCGCTCGGCTCATACGCCCCCGTGTCCTTCGATGCCGGGGATCCAGCAAAGGGCACGGTCAACGTCCGATTTCTCAAGGAAATTCCGGACGACGATGACGATCCCATCACCGGATCGATGGAGACGGTGAATTCAAACGAGGCGTCCTACGCCTGGGTCTTCGTCCCGGACGAGCGCGTACAGATGCAAACGATCTTCCCTCTGCCGGTCGGTTTCAGCAGGGATACGATCAACGTTTCCGCCCAGGCGGTGGCAGTCTACCGGGCGAGCGCCTGCGACGTGACGCCGCTCTATATCTGCAATCCTTTCGAGGATCCGGCGGGGGGCGACCCGGAGGGTTCGGCTCAGAAATACCACGATAAATTTGCGGACGGCCAACTCTACGGCGTGCAGATCGAGCTGCACAACAGCGGCAGTTACAGCGTTGGACCCGGTAATTTTGGCTTTCTCCGAACGGCCCTCGGCAATGGAGCCAGCGCGTTGGCCGAGGCACTCGGCTCCGGCAAGCCGGGTGTCTGCTACAAGCAGGAGGACCTCGAAACCAAGACGGGCGTGATGGCCGGGCCGGTTGAGGATGGGCTCAACACGCGCTTCGGACTTTACGGCGGCTCTTTCAACAAGGAGACTAACAACACGCTCTACCGGCCTGCGGCCAACGTCCGCATGGCGCAGCAGCAGTCCGGTAACAGTTGCAAGTCCTACTCTCCCGAAGAACAGGCCTACAATGCAGTTCCGCTCGGCTATGGCGCGACGATGCAGGGCATCGGTGGCGGCGGCGGCAGGATTGCGACCGACAACAATTGGAATCTCAACATGTATTGGGACATTACGCATTCGGGTCAGAAGCCGAGTCCGTTGAAGTCCAATCCTAGCTACACCCCGCCCGCTGCGCCGGCGTCAACGATAAGGGCCTATTCCTCCAGCTATCCGGGCGGGCCGACACCAGCTGGCGTCAATCCGTCTGCCTACGACGTCTATAACTACGAGCTCGGCAATGCGAATCTGCTGGCGGACAAGGCGCCGAGTGGCGAGACCGGTATTCCGCAATGCCACAAGGGCTACGACCTCTCCACCTATCCGGACAATGTGTACGGCAACCGGAGGGAGATCTTCGCCGCGATCGTTAACTGCATTCATGAGGACCCGGTGGGGCACGACCACGTCAAGGCGCTGGCCTTCGCCCGGATGTTTCTGGTCAAACCCGCCCAATCCTCTGGCAGCGACCGCTATATGACGCTCGAAACCATCGACATAACCGGGCAGGGCGGACGCGGCACGCTCGATGAGTTCCTGCGCGAAGAAGCTGAGTTGGTCCGATGATGGCGCTCCGACACCTGATCCGGCATCGGCTCTGTTTCGGCTTCTGGTGGAGGGAGGAGGGCGCTGTGCTTGCCGAGGCGCTGGTGGTGGTGCCCTTCGTGACGCTGTTTGCAGCGGGAATACTCGAATTCGGTAACATCTTTTGGGAACGGATGCAGATCGACGCAGGGCTCAGAGACGCCGGGCGCTATTGGTCGCGCTGCCGACAATCTCCAACATACACGTCTTACTGCACTGAAGATATTGCAAGGAAGATCGCGTTTTACGGGAGCCCGATTCCGCCCACGGGAACACCCTTGCGCGTTCCCGGCTGGGGCCCGGATACGGCGGCACTCACCATTTCGCCGATCAGCACCAATGGCACGATCACCGTCGAAACGTCGCATCTCTACCAGACTTCGCCTCTGTTCGGCTGGCTCGGCATCGACACCATCACCATCAACTCCTCCCATGAAGAGAGGTATATTGGATGGTGACCCTCCGGACAGTCGGCACCTTCTGGCAGGATACCCGCGGCGTCAGCCTCGCCGAAGGGCTGATTACCTTTCCGCTCGTCATTCTGGTGTTCGCTGCCTTCGTCGAGTTCGGCTATGCCATGCATCAGTGGAACCAGACGGTCAAAGCACTGCAATACGGAGCGCGCTTGGCGGCAGTCTCTGATTCCGTCAACTCCAATTTCAACCCGGTTACGGCTGTTGAGTCCGCTGATCCCTTGGTCGTCGGAACAGGCGTCCGACCCGCTCCAGCCGGCCTTCCGCGCATATGGTCCTGCGAGGGCGTCAACTGCAACAGTCAATTGAACCGTATCGTTTACGGTTCCGCCGCGGCGGAGAGTTGCCCGGACCTTGCGCCCGGGACACGTCCCGGGATGTGCCACATCAATCCGCGGATCCGAAAGGATAACGTGGTCGTCACTTATGAGCGTTCGGGGCTCGGCTATTGGGGCCGCCCAGACGGTGCGGTGGTCACGATCCGCCTTGCAAGCCGGCACATCACCTTTGACCTGCCAATCCTCGGCGCTCTGCTTGGGCTCAATGACATCACCATTCCCGCCCATCCGGTGACGATTACTTCGGAAGACCTCCGGACATGTTCAACCTGCCCGGTTCCCTGAAATACAGCGTGGGATAGCGAGATGACAGCTCATATGAACTTCGCAGCATCCACAAAGATCCTTGTCCTTTCGGACGACGCTGCCGCTGCGAGCTTTATGCTCGATACGTTCGGTTCGCTGTCGCGCTACGAAGTGCGCCACATGGCGCTGGCGGCACTTGCGGATGCGGGGCGGTTCGATCCGACGCAGTTCAACCTGATCGTGCTGGATGTCGACAATGGCGAGACGCTGAACCGCCCCGACCTCTTTGCGTTCCGCACCAGCCACCGCAACATTCCGCTCGTGGTCGTTTCGGAAGATCTGCCGGACGAAATGCTGCGGCCGCTCTTCCGGCTGAATGGCGACGATTGGCTGAAGAAGCCGCTCGAGCGGCGCTCGCTGATCGACATGATCTCCACGCATGCGCCGGGTGCGGGCGCCAGCGATAGCCGGGTTCATGCCGTCGTCTCGGCCGTTGGCGGCGCCGGCGCCAGTGTGATCTCCTCGTCACTCGCCCATGTGCTGGCCCAGTCGACGAAAAACTCGGCGCCGCGCGTCGATCTGTTCGACCTGGATTTTTCCTCCGGCTCGCTCGGCTACTATCTCAACCTTGTCAACGACTACGATCTGAAGCCCGTCATGGCCAACCCGTCGCGTGTCGACCTCGAATTCATCGATCTCGTGCGCAAACGCCATTCGAGCGGCTTTTATCTGCTGTCCTTCAAACAACCGTCGGTCCTTCTGGCACCGAAGGGCGCCGAGCTGGTGTTGCGCATGCTGGATGTCGCAGCCTTCGAGAGCGACCACACGGTCATCGATATTCCCTACTACAACACACCGTGGAAGGATGCTGTGCTCGGATCAGTCAACAGCATCTGCATCGTCACGGAGATGACAATCCCCGCCCTCCATCAGGCCAAGGATCTGTTTCTCAATCTGGTGCGGTTGCGCGGCAATGCGGACTCGATCCAGATCGTCATCAACAAGTATCGGACAAAGTTTTTCAGCCTTGGTGTGCGCCGGGAGCAGGTGGACAAAATCTTCAAGGATACGCATGCGCATATCATTCCCTATGACTGGGACACGATGAGCGAGGCGGTGAACCGTGGCGTGCTGCCGATCGAGGTAAACTCGCGCTCGCGCTTCTGCGGCGCCGTTAACAAGCTTGGAGCGCTTGTCAGATGAAAGTGTACGCGCATCACAGCGACGGACCGAGATGGCGACACGGCAATGCTTCAGCGTGCGCCTGGGTGATGCGGGCCCTGCTGTTTGCGGTGTCGTTTGGACTTGCGAGCGCCGCAACCGATGGATTGGCGAGTGGGCCGGTGCCGCGAAGCCTTGGGCCGAGGACGAGCGCCACGGTGACGGTCGAGAAAAACTATCCGGCCGGCACGATCGTTATCGTCAGCGAAAATCGGACACTCGATCTTATCATCTCCGGCAATCGCGCCATCCGTTACAAGATCGCTGTCGGCCGCGACGGCTTTCGTTGGAGTGGCGTCGTGAAGGTTGGTCGAAAGGCAGAGTGGCCCGAATGGCGGCCACCGGCCGAGATGAAGGCGCGTGCGCCGGAGCTTCCGGAATTGGTGCCTGCTGGCCCGTTCAACCCGCTTGGTGCGCGCGGCATCTATCTCTACCGCGGAACCGCCGACACGCTTTACCGCATTCACGGAACGAACGACCAGTCGACGGTCGGGAACTTCGCATCTTCGGGATGCTTCCGTATGAGCAATGCCGACGTCATCGATCTCTATGACCGAGTGAACGTCGGAGCGACAGTGATTGTGAGATAGTCGAACAGGGTGAAGGTCAATGGCAACCGGGTTCATCGGACGTTTCTACAAGCAGACGCAGACGGGTGATGGGGAACATGCGGAGCCCTCTGATCTTCTCTCCGCTGAGGTGCCTGCGAACACGGTGGCGCCTAATCCCCATGTTGGCGAAGCTGCCGCAACGGTCGGGCTGGAAGCCTCGCTCGGCCTCGATATGGTCGCCGAGCGGGTCAATCTGCATCGTTACCTGCTGGACCGCATCAATCTCGGCATTCTCGACACACTCGACAACGAAGAAATTGCCGCCGAGATCAGGCCGCTCGTCAAGGATTACATCCGCCGCAACAATTTTCCGCTCAACGCCAAGGAAATCAATGATCTGATCCGTGAAATCACCGACGAGATGCTCGGGCTCGGGCCCATAGAGCCGCTGCTGGCCGATGATACGATCGCGGATATTCTCATCAACGGCTACAAAAGTGTCTATGTCGAACGAAGGGGCAGGCTCGAAAGCACGGCGGTTCGCTTCAAGGACGAGGATCACCTGTTGCGGGTGATCAACAAGATCGTGTCAGCTGTCGGACGTCGCGTCGATGAATCGACACCGCTGGTCGATGCCCGCCTCAAGGATGGGTCGCGCGTCAACGTTGCTATCCGGCCGATCTCGGTTGACGGGCCGCTTGTTTCGATCCGCAAATTCACCCGCTCGCCCCTGACGCTGGAGCGCCTAGTCGAATACGGCGCGATGGCGGACGCGATGCGCATTCTTCTCAGCGCTGCGGTCAAAGGCAAGGTGTCGATGATCATCTCGGGTGGCACCGGCTCGGGTAAGACGACGTTGCTCAACGCCATGTCGTCGCAGATCTCGCCGAAGGAACGTCTGATCACAATCGAAGATGCGGCCGAGCTCCAGCTGCAGCAGCCGCATGTCGGGCGATTGGAGACGAGACCGCCAACGCTCGACGGCCGCAACGAGGTTCGGCAGCGCGAGCTGCTGAAGAATGCGCTGCGCATGCGTCCCGATCGAATCATCGTCGGCGAGGTGCGCGGCGAGGAGGCCTTCGACATGCTGCAGGCGATGAATACTGGTCACGAGGGATCGATGACAACCATTCACGCCAACACGCCGCGTGACGCCGTCGGCCGGCTCGAACAGATGGTCGGCATGGCGGGCATGCCGATGTCGCAGCTCAGTATCCGCTCGCAGATCTCCTCCGCGATACGGGTTATCGTGCAGGTTCAGCGTTTGAGCGACGGTAGTCGCAAGGTCGTCTCGATTTCCGAAATCACCGGCATGGAGGGCGAGGTCGTCCAGATGCAGGAGATCATGCGGTTCAAGAGGACCGGCACGGAGGATGATGGCCGCATTCGTGGGGAGTTCCGGGCAACCGGGCTTCGTCCTCGTTTCATCGAAGAGTTCGCGGACCTCGGGATCGCCGTCTCCCCGCTGATTTTCGATCCTGGAAAGCCGCTGCAAACGGGGATCGTCGAACCATGAGTCTGCTCCTGCTCTACGCCGCCGTGTTCATTGCAGTGCTGGTTTCCGCCGAAGCCTTGCTGCGCAGTTTTTTCACGAAATCGGAGCGTCAGCGGGCGGTCAACCATCGCCTGAGCCTGCTTGATGAAAGTGACGACCATCGCAAAACCTATCGCGATATGCTGAAGGAGCGCGGTGCCGACGAGGATTGGCGTTCTCTGCCATTGATGCAGTTCATCAGACAATTCTACACGCAGTCCGGCATCAAGTTCGACCCAAGGCGATTTGTACTCTACGCAATCGCTGGCGGGCTTTTCATCTGGTTGATCGTCCAGTTCCTGGTGCCGAGCAACGTTATCCGCGTTCCGGTTTCCCTTGCGATTTGTCTGCTCATTCCAGTGCTTGTCGTCTGGCGCGCCAGGGCGAAACGTATTCGGAAATTCACGCAAAAACTTCCAGAAGCACTCGATGTTGCCAATCGGAGCCTTGCGGCCGGCCATCCATTGCCGGCCGCGATTGCTCTGGTGGCGCGCGAAATGCCTGATCCGGTCGGAACGGAGTTCGGTCTTCTATCGGACGAATTGACCTATGGGGTCACGTTGGACGATGCACTCGCCAATCTTAGCGATCGCGTGGGCGCGGAAGACCTCAATCTGTTGGCGATCTCGCTGAGCGTTCAGGCAGGGACCGGTGGCAATCTTGTCGAGATCCTTCAGAATCTCTCAAAGACGTTGCGTGATCGCTCAATGCTGAAGGCCAAAGTCAAGGCGATCTCATCGGAGGGACGGATCACCGCGATCTTTATGTCGCTCTATCCATTTCTTCTTTATGCAATGATCAAGGCACTATCACCGACGTATTTCGACCCACTTTGGAATAGCGCCCACGCCACGACCGTGGTTGCGGTTCTGTTTGCGATAATGGCAGTCGGAAACGTCATTCTCTACAAGATGGTTAACTTCGAGTACTGAGGCCACCATGCTAGGTGAGTATGGAATTTATCTCATCGTTTTCTTCTCGGTGCTGATATTTACCGGCGCCGCATCCGAATTTGTCTTCCGGCGTCGCGAGGTCGGTGTCCGAATATCGGAAACGACGGTGACGGCAGGCGGTGAAGACTTTCATCTTGGCGACGGCGCGATTGTCGACTTCGGTGACGTCGAAAACCGACTGATCCGCCGCTATTTCGAGATCACCCGACGCGACCGGAATGCCAACTCTACACAGAACCGGCTGATCCGCGCCGGGTATTTCAGTGCCGGCGCGGTAACGGTGTTCCAATTGGTCCGTGCGCTTATCTGCATTGGTGTCCTGGTTGCAGTGGTCTGGGCCCTGGATCGTTTCATTCCTGAGATGTCAGGCCTCGCAGGCGTGGTCGTCGCCATGTTTTCCGCCGGCATCACTTTTGTTCTGGTCAACATCCAAATCGATCGGCGCGGTCAGGCCAAGGAGCGCGAATACAGGCGGCTCTTCCCCGATTTCATGGACATGCTGATCGTCTGCCTGGATGCCGGAATGAGCATCGAGGCGGCGGCAAACCGTGTCGCGAGGGAATTTGTCCACAAGCGGCAGGATTTCGGCCTGCATCTTTCGATCATGATGCTGGAGGTACGCGGCGGACGTCGCTTGCGTGATGCTCTGGCCAATCTTGCAACGCGGCTCAGGATTGACGAGGCGCGAGCCCTCGCGGTGCTGTTCCGCCAGTCGGAGGAGCTGGGAACGAGTGTCACGCAGACGCTGCGCGTTTACAGTAAGGAAATGCGCGATCTTCGTGTCGTGCGGGCCGAGGAAAAGGCCAATGCACTGCCGATCAAGATGCTGCTGCCGCTCGGGGCCTTCCTGTTTCCAGTGAGCCTCATCATCGTACTCGTGCCCATCGTCATACGTGTCGTCGGCATTCTCACCGGTCTGAAGCCTGGTGGATGAGGAAGGGGGCCTATATGCAGTATTCACCCGAACAAGATCGCGAAGACTTTGCCGTCGCGCTTGACCCACGAATGCCGATAGCGCCAATGAGCCTCGAAGAAACCGGCCTTGGCGTGTCGTTCCTGTTGCGGCTCGCCGCCAAATGCGCGACCGAGCAGGATACCGTGACGCCATCGCATCTGGCGGCCCGGATGAAGCTGCCGAAGGTGGTGATAAATCTTCTGATCAAGGAGCTGGTGAAGCTGTCCTATCTCGAGGCGAGGGGGCTTGCGGGAGAGGACGTCAAGTCCGACATCCGCTATGCGCTTTCAATGAAGGGCCTGGACTACGCGCAGGCGGCAGCGCGGCAGTCGGAATATGTCGGCCCGGCTCCCGTGTCTCTCGATGCCTTCTGCCGCCAGATCGGCCTGCAGTCGATTCACCACGAACGCGTCACCTCCGAGCGGCTGATCCGGAGTCTGGAAGGGTTGGTGCTGTCGCCGGCGTTGGTCGAGAAGCTTGGGCCGGCCGTAAATTCGGGCCGTTCCATCCTGCTCTATGGCCCCCCGGGCAATGGTAAGACAAGCATCGCCGAGCGGACCTCGGAGCTTTTCGTGCAGACGATCTGGGTGCCTTATGCCATTGAGGTCGGCGGTTATGTCATCAGCTTCTATGACGAGGCGACGCATCAGCCAGTGAGTGAACCGGCAGTTAGGCCGCACCCGAAGGCCGACCAGCGATGGGTGGAATGCCGGCGGCCGGTCATCAAGACCGGTGGCGAGCTCACCCTGGATCTACTCGACCTGACTTATAGCCCAGGATCCCATGTCTACGAAGCTCCGGTGCATCTGAAGGCATCAGGCGGAGTCTTCATCATCGATGATTTTGGGCGCCAGCAGGACCGACCCCAGGCGCTCATCAACCGCTGGATCGTGCCGCTCGAGCGGGGCTACGATTTCCTGACGTTGCATACCGGCAAGAAGTTCAAGGTGCCGTTCGATGAGCTTGTTGTCTTTTCGACCAACATTGCACCGCGAGAACTCTCCGACGAAGCCGGCCTGCGGCGCCTCAAATATAAGATATATGTGAATAACCCTTCGCGGGATGAATATGTACGTATCTTCGAGTCCTACGCCCGAAAGGCCGCGATAGACTTGGTGAGCGGTGATTTGCACCTGTTCTACGAACAAAAATACGAGGGAGATACGCCGGCGTCCTGCTACCATCCCAAATACCTCCTGGATTTCATCGCCTCCTATTGCGAGTTCAACGACATGCCGAAGGTCGCGTCGCTGGAGATGCTGGACCGGGCTTGGGGAGGGGTGTTCACATTGGACTAAAGCGGGGGGCTGAAGTGGGCCGCCGATGGGATGTCATTAAGAGATGTCTGAAATACTGATGCAAACCGATCATGAACTCGGCAACGCGGAACGCCGGAAGTGAACGTGGCCCCAAGGGGATTTGGGGTTTCGGGAAACACAGAGAGCTTGGGCTAAGGCCCGGCTTCGTGACGGAGGAATTGGATGACGCATATTTCGAATGTCGAGGTTGACATCAAGCCCGACGCTGTATTGCGGCGTAACGAGCACGCTGCCAAGGAGCCAAGCCGTTCGCGGAGCACACCGATCATCGCACTGGCCCTTATGCTGCTGCCGCTCAACACGGGCATTTTGCTCTACACGGCCAAGAATGCTGCAGACGTCCGCGAGAGCCGAGAAAGCCTTTCCGCTCTCAAACGCTCGATCGATGGCTTGAAGCAGCAGATTAGCAAACAGGCCGCGAACATCGCCAACGGCGCCAAGGCCGACGACATGGCGGCCGTTCGAAAGACTGTCGAGGAGCTGCAAAAGGATGTCGCAGATCTCGGTGACCGCATGAACCCGAGTATGTTTGCCTCCAGCGGCAGCATGATCATCAGCGCGCCTGGAAAGGAAGTGACCCAGCGCCTGGCGCCATCATCCTATTCGGTCTCCGCTCCGGAAAACGCCGTTGACGATGTCTTGGCCGCAGCCGATCCTCAGGGCGGTTCCATCGCTAACTTGCCACGCTACGAACGGTCTGTCTCGGCGGATGGCAAGCTTGTGCTGAGAAAGGTGCGGTAGGGCCGAACCTGCCTTGAAATGGATCCTCTCCCGCAGATTGCTCGACGCGGCGTCGCTATGGAAGCCGTGCGTTTTCTCGCGCTCCGGCGGCGCTGCTGCGTTGTTCAGTTCAGAACGGAAGCTGCATAAGGCAGCTCACCGCCGACGTTTTGGCACCGGCGGACCCGTGTGGGTGGTGTCTGCGGCTTACCGCTGCGCGTATTTGACGCTGTTCTTCATCAGCTCGAGGTTCCTGGCCGTCGTCTCGTTCGCCGGATCGAGCTCGTACGCTTTCAGGAAGTACTTGCGGGCCCCCGGCAGGTCGCCGCGCAGCAAGTGGGAATAGCCAATATTGTTGTAGTAGACGGCCGTACCGCCAATCATTTTGGAGAGTTGCGCGTACGCGCGGTCGGATGTGTCGAAACGGCCGATCATGTCGGAAGAGGCCGCAAAGCCCAACCATGCGGCAGGGTCTCGCGGAAAGACGTTAACGGCCCGCTTGTAGATCGCGTAGGACTTTCCGTAGTTCTTTTCTTGAAACTGGAGCTTGCCCGTGGTCACCAGTTCATCGTTCTTGTAGAAGGCGACCGCCGAATCATCGTGGAGAGTATTCGCGCTATCGCCGAAGGCGGCCACATCGTCCAGCGCGTCCGTTTGGCATCCGGCCAGCATCAGCCCCCCAACGAGCAAAAGCATAACGCGTCCTGACTTGCTCCGAGACACTACCATTCGTCCCCCCCAATTTCGGGTATCCTAGCCTCGCCTTCAGATGGGCTCATCGAAAATCTTGCGGAAAAATAACTAATAAAGAAAGAATTGAAATTGTGAGTCGCAATAAAGAGACACATGACGACGAGCTCGAAGCTCCGTTTTTCGCTCCGGTCTTGTCAGCACGATAGCCGTCTGCTCGATGACGACAAATAAGAGGCGGCGGGAGTAGTAAAAGCAGAGGGGCCGATTCTCATCCGAGTAGCTGCACCTCAGTAAGCCTCAATTAAGCGTCATCTTATATTTTCTTGCTCGGCGCGTGCAGGGGATAGGAATCGAAACATGCGAGCCTCGGTAATGACGGTCATTCGGCTAGGGCCTTGCGCGGTCTACGGGGCCGCCGCCCTCTCCCTTGTCAGCGTCGCGCTGGTCGCAAACGCTCCGTCCAGCGCACTCGCCTGGGGCGTGTATATGACCATGGTGCCCTCGACGCGCACACTCGTGCTCGCCCTCGTCTCCGCTCCGGATCCGGCATTCTGGGGCGCGGTCGCGATGCTCATCGTCGGCGCTGCGGTTGGTGCCTATCTCGCCGTGCGCCCGGAACAATATCTACGACTGCGCTTCGTTCACGCCCATGTCGCGCTCATCGCCGCAGGGCTTGCGATAATCCAGATCTCAGGAAACGGCGCAGGGCTTGCCAGCACTTCATTCTCTCAGCTTCCGGCCAGTAGCTGGTCGGTCGTGCTGAGATCGCCGACAGGGCTCGTCCTGCTTGTGCTCGTATTTCTGGCGTGCCTCAACGCCCATGCTGCGATCATCAAGCGCATTCGTGTTTAGCTACCATTGAGTTCGGCAGGGAGGTGAGCGCTATTTTTGTGGTGGCACCGGAAGTCGAAAACGTCATGGGGCCCTGAGCCGGGCCGTCTCATTGGCCCCTTGCAGCGCGCAAGGTGGCGTGGGCACGTGAAGCGAGAGCATCACACTCGGGGCGCAGCGCAGAACGGAGCCCCGTTCAATGGCAGCTTAAAGTGAAGGTTGGCGGTTGTTGGCGCAAGTTTCTGGCGAACCGAGCGCTGTTCATGCTGTGTTCATGACATTCACTGGAAAATGACCTGACGAAAAACTGTTGGGTGATGTCATGAAAAAGATAGGTGCAGTGCTAGTTGCAGTTGCCACGGCCCTCACGGCGGTATCGGCACAGGCATTGCCTATATCTCCAATGTCGGTGAATCCCCCGAATTTCCAGGCTGCGGAGCTGATCCATCACAAGCCCGGTCACTATGGTGGTCCGCCGCACTCGCGCGGATACAGCAATCCTCGTTACAATTCGGGCCCACGATACGGCTATTACAACGGCTATCATGGTTATCGACGGGACGGCTACCGTCGGCATAATGATGGATGGTGGTATCCTCTGGCCGCATTCGGGGCAGGGTTAGCCATCGGTGGTGCGATCGCGTCGCCACCCCGCCGGGCCTATTCGAACGCCAGTTCAGCCCACGTCGAATGGTGTTACAACCGCTACCGTTCATACAGCGCCTACGACAACACGTTTCAGCCCTATTACGGGCCACGCCAGGAGTGCATTTCGCCATACTATTGATGAGAGCGCCACCTGAGCTGCCGCGGCTGAGCCGGACAGCTCTCGGTGCTTTCGGGCAGTCCGAACGACTATCGTGCCTGTAAAGTTACTATAAGCACCTTTGCCGAGCGCGACGGAATTCGACGCTGTTAATCGCACATTGCTTCCGGCTTCTGATCAAGGATGTACTGGAACGAGCTCTAATAGCGAAGAAAAAAGAGGCCGAAGGCAACGCGCCTCGGCTTTTTTGTTGCCTAACAATTGATCCGCGCGCCAGCGTTTTACGAGCGCACGCGGTGGCCGCAATCATTAATTGTTCCTCCTCCATGCGAGCTAATCCAGGGCTAGGTTTCCCCGTTTCGTCCTGTGGATGTTCCCTCATCGTTCGAGGCGTTTCAGTTCGCGGGAACGTTGTCTTGCGGGAAATCCAGACTTACGGCGCGACCGTTGCGGAGTATATGTGCCAACGTTCCAGGAACGTCGCGCAGCATCGTTTCACCACGTGGCTGAAATTCGATGGCGGAGCCAACGACGCCTGCGGAGGTCAGTGAACTGGAATCACAACTCCCAGAATCTGCTGCTCAAAGAACTTCGAGAATGAGGCGATGCGCGGCGGCAGCGCCTGATAGGGTGGATAGTAAAGGGTCAGCCACAGATCTTGCGGCGCCCATCCCTTGAATGCATGGACGAGGCGTCCGGTCCGCAGATGTTCGGCGATATGAAAGCCGGGAAGCAGCGCCACGCCCGCACCGTCTGCCGCCATGTCAGCGAGAATCTCGCCGCTGTTGGCGCTGAACGCGCGACCCGCTGATATTGTCACGGATGAACCGCCGTCCGAGAGAACCCAGTTTTCCCGACGGCTCTCGCCACTGTAAGCGAGGCACTCTTCGGGCGTCAGTTCGCCGGGATGGTTGAGGGCGGCGAATCGACTGCCGGGTGCTGCGACCAGGATGCGCGGTATGGTGCATATCTTCCGCCAGATGGTGAACTTGTCGGAAGGCTGCGAAGAGATGCGGATCGCCAGATCATAGTCATCGTTGACGATATTCACGAGTCCGTCCGACAGGACGACCTCAAAGCATATCTTCGGATAGAGTTCCTTGAATCCCGACAGGATGACAGGCAGAAAGGTTTTCCCCAGCCACGTCGGAGCGCTGATCCTGAGGCGACCTTCATCGGCCTTGTTGGCGTTCATCACGTCACGTCGCGCGCTCTCGAGCGTTTCCATTGCAGGCTGAATCTGGGCGGCGAAAATTGCGCCGTCCGTTGTGAGCGACACTTGCCTGGTGGTTCGAACGAACAGCTGAACACCAAGATCAGCTTCAAGCGCGGCGATCGCTCGCGTCACCGCCGCGGGCGTCATGTCAAGCTCGCGGGCCACCTGCGCGAAATTCCTCTTTTCGGCGGCCATCAGGAAGGTGCGAAGAGCTTTGTAGTCGTTCATCTCATTGTTTCAAAAATCGCAATTCATTCGAAATTAATATTGCAATTCCGTCGTTCTGACAATCTGCGTAGATTTGTTTTCAGCAACCAAGACCAGACAAAACGCAGGAAACACGGTCATGATCAAGGATATCAAAGGACTTCATCACGTGACGTCCATGGCATCGGACGCCGGGCGGAACAACACGTTCTTCACGGACACTCTCGGTCTGCGAAGGGTGAAGAAGACCGTCAACTTCGACGAGCCGAGCATCTACCACCTCTACTATGGCGACGAAACGGGCGCTGCCGGAACGGTGATGACATACTTCCCATTCGATCACATGATGCGCGGCCGTCCCGGCGTCGGAGAAGTTGGCGAGACGCAGTTTTCGGTTCCTAAGGGGTCGCTGACCTACTGGAAGGACCGGTTGATATCGCAGGGTGTCGGCGGCATCAAGGCCGACACGATCTTTGGTGCCAACCGCCTGCGGTTCAGCGGCCCGGACGGTGACGGATTGGCGCTGGTCGAAAAGGCCGAAGATACTCGCTCTCCCTGGTCCGCCGCGGGCGTGCCGGCCGGTGCTGCCATCCGTGGTTTTGCCGGCGCAAGATTGAGCCTGCACGATACCGCAGCGATGGAAGAGCTTCTCGGTTTCATGGGCTACGAGCGAGCAGAAAAGGAAGGCAACATCACGCGTATGATGATCCCCAACGGCAACGGCGCCGATACGATTGATCTCGAGGCGCTGCCGCAAACGCCGTTCGCTCGCCAGGGGGCCGGCTCGGTACACCATATCGCATTTGCTGTGGCTGACCGGGCGTCGCAGCTTGAGGTTCGCAAGGCGTTAATGGATACGGGCTATCAGGTCACGCCGGTCATCGACCGCGACTACTTCTGGGCGATCTATTTCCGCAGCCCCGGCGGTGTCCTGTTCGAAATCGCAACCAACGAGCCAGGGTTCAATCGTGACGAGGACACCGCGCATCTCGGAGAGGCGCTGATGCTGCCCCAACGCTACGAACCCTTGCGCGACCGGATTGAGGCAGGCCTGGCTCCGCTTGCAGCATAGCAGACAAACGCCCGCGGTCCGCCCCAGGCGGTCCGCCCCTCTTCCACCTTGAGGCTTCGGACGAACTGCGGAAACACCATCGTCCGGTCGGCCGAGCCTATTCAGTTCCCAGCCCGCCGCCCAAACGGCACATAACTCACGAAGGAGAGACCCAATGTCCAGCAAACTCGAAGTCCTGACCCCGCAGAACAGCCAGCTCATCTTCATCGACCAGCAGCCGCAGATGGCCTTCGGCGTCCAGTCGATTGACCGGCAGACCCTGAAGAACAATGTCGTTGGCCTCGCCAAGGCTGCAAAAATCTTCAACATCCCGACGACGATCACAACAGTCGAGACCGACAGCTTCTCGGGCAACACCTATCCCGAACTGCTCGGCGTCTTCCCCGAAAACGATATTCTCGAGCGCACCTCGATGAACTCCTGGGACGACCAGAATGTGCGCGACGCTCTTGCGAAAAACGCTGCGGACGGTCGCAAGAAGATCGTCGTCGCTGGTCTGTGGACCGAGGTCTGCAACACGACATTCGCGCTCTCCTGCATGAATGACACCGACTATGAGATCTACATGGTCGCAGATGCTTCCGGCGGCACGTCGGTCGATGCACACAAATATGCGATGGACCGCATGGTGCAGGCGGGTGTCGTTCCGGTCACCTGGCAGCAGGTCCTGCTCGAGTGGCAGCGCGACTGGGCACGCAAGGAAACCTACGACGCGGTCACTTCCCTCGTGAAAGAGCATTCCGGCGCTTACGGCATGGGCATCGACTACGCGGTAACGCATGTCCATGGTGGCACGGAGCGCGTCAGCCACGGCAAGCGGATCGGCCCGAATCCCGCCAAGTAACCACCGCCGATCGCTCCGGCAGGGCGCTTGCTGCCGGAGCGACCTTTCTTTCACGACGCGAGGTTACCCCATGAAAGTCTATCTTCTGTCACTCGGTGCCGGCCTGCTGGTGGGCGTGGTCTACAGCCTGCTGAACGTGCGCTCGCCCGCCCCGCCCGTCGTCGCCCTCATCGGGCTGCTCGGCATCCTTGTCGGCGAGCAGCTCGTGCCGCTGGCAAAGGGCGTCTGGGGCCGCGAGCCAGCCGCTCTATCCTGGTTACACCAGGTCAAGCCGCACATGTTCGGCCACTTGCCGAAGGGTGGCGTCAACGCGGTGAACGTAGCCACCATCAGCGGACAATCGCCAGAGGAGAAAAGCTGATGACGACGCGCCGAACCTTTCTAGGCGCTGCGACGAGCCTCGCCTTTCCCAGCCTGTTTTCACCGGCAAATGCCGCCGATCCCAGCAAGACCGGAGCCGCTCTCATGCACGCAGATATCGTTCTTCACAGCGGGTTGATTACCACGCTCGATCGCGCCAACCCGAATGCCACCGCGATCGCCATCAAGGATGGCCTGTTCATGAAGGTCGGCACCGACGGTGAGGTCATGGCCCTGGCCGGACCGGGAACGAAAGTCATCGATCTGAAAGGCAAACGGGTGCTGCCGGGACTGATCGACAACCATACCCACGTGGTGCGTGGCGGCCTGAACTACAACATGGAACTACGGTGGGACGGCGTTCGCAGCCTTGCCGACGCCATGGACATGCTGAAGCGACAGGTGGCGATCACGCCCGCCCCGCAATGGGTTCGCGTCGTCGGCGGCTTCACCGAACACCAGTTTGCCGAAAAGCGTCTGCCGACCATCGAGGAGATCAACGCGGTCGCGCCTGATACGCCCGTGTTCCTTTTGCATCTTTACGACCGTGCCTTGTTGAATGGGGCAGCGCTTCGCGCCGTCGGCTACACCAAGGACACGCCGAACCCGCCGGGCGGCGAGATCACTCGCGACGCAAACGGCAATCCGACCGGCATGCTGCTTGCCAAGCCGAATGCGGGGATCCTTTATTCAACGCTTGCCAAGGGGCCGAAGCTGCCCTTCGACTATCAGGTCAACTCCACCCGCCATTTCATGCGCGAGCTGAACCGGTTGGGGATCACCGGCGTTATCGATGCCGGGGGCGGTTTCCAGAATTATCCCGATGACTATGCCGTCATCCAGAAACTTTCCGATGAAGATCAGCTGACCGTTCGCCTTGCCTACAATCTCTTCACCCAGAAGCCGAAAGAAGAGAAGCAGGATTTCCTGAACTGGACCCAGTCGGTCAAATACAAGCAGGGCAATGACTACTTCCGTCACAACGGCGCGGGCGAGATGCTGGTCTTCTCCGCTGCGGACTTCGAAGACTTCCGCCAACCCCGGCCGGAGATGGCTCCGGAAATGGAAGGCGAACTCGAGGAGGTCGTTCGTGTGCTGGCCGAGAACCGCTGGCCCTGGCGCCTTCACGCCACCTATGACGAAACCATCAGCCGCGCGCTCGACGTCTTCGAAAAGGTCGACAAGGACATCCCGCTCGAAGGACTGAACTGGTTCTTCGACCATGCCGAAACCATCTCGGATCGCTCCATAGATCGGATCGCCGCTCTCGGCGGCGGCATCGCCACCCAGCATCGCATGGCCTACCAGGGCGAGTATTTCGTCGAGCGTTATGGCCATGGCGTTGCCGAAGCGACGCCGCCGATCAAGCGCATGCTCGAGAAGGGCGTCAACGTCTCGGCCGGCACGGATGCGACGCGCGTCGCCTCCTATAACCCTTGGGTCTCGCTCTCCTGGATGGTAACGGGCAAGACCGTCGGCGGCATGCAACTCTATCCGCGTGCCAATTGCCTCGATCGCGAGACGGCGCTGCGCATGTGGACGGAAAAAGTCACCTGGTTTTCCAACGAGGAGGGCAAGAAGGGCCGCATCGAGAAGGGGCAGTTCGCCGACCTCGTCGTGCCGGACAAGGATTTCTTTTCCTGCGCCGAAGACGAGATTTCCTTCCTGACCTCGGACCTCACCATGGTGGGCGGCAAGATCGTCTACGGTGCCGGTGACTTCAAGGCACTCGATGAAAACGACGTACCGCCTGCCATGCCGGATTGGTCGCCGGTGCGCGCGTTCGGCGGATACGCCGCTTGGGGTGAACCGGAAGGCGCAGGCAAGCGCTCGCTCCGCCGCACGGCAATCTCGACATGCGGCTGTGCCCACGACTGCGGCGTGCATGGCCATGACCATGCCGGCGCCTGGACGTCGAAGCTGCCGATCGCCGATCTCAAGGGCTTCTTCGGTGCGCTTGGTTGCTCCTGCTGGGCCGTGTGAAACGCAGCCAAGTCATGAAGCATTGAACGGGCAGCAAATTGTTGCTGCCCGTTCTTCCCGAGCCCATGTCGCCGTAGCATGGAAGCCGACTTTCCTGTCTTACGGGATATTGTTGCAAGAACCGCAATTAAATCTAAACTATTACTGCAATTGTTAGCGGCAATCTTCCCGGGCAACATAGCCTCCATCAGACGAACACACCGTCGCTCTTATCGAACGGCGAAGATCGCAGGAGCAGAAATGACCGATCGTTCTTTTTTCACCAATCGCCCCGGCGGGTTTCTTGAACGGGCTGCCGCGTCACCCGTCACGCGGACCATCGCGCTTCTCGCGCTGTGCGCGGCCTATGTTCAGGGGCCGCTGACCAAAATCTTCGACTTCCCCGGCGCGATTGCCGAAATGGAGCATTTCAGCCTTCATCCGGCAGGCCTGTTCGCCGTTGCCGTCATCGCATTCGAGCTTGCTGCCTCTGCCATGGTTGTCTCCGGTTTCCTGCGTTGGTTGGGCGCGTTGGCTCTAGCCGCTTTCACGGTTCTCGCGACCTTCATCGCTCTTCGGTTCTGGGAGATTGCACCGGGCATGGAGCGGATGATGGCGACCAATGCCTTCTTCGAGCATCTGGGCCTCGCCGGCGCCTTCATCCTCGTCGCAGCAATCGATATCACCAAAGGAGCGAGCAAATGAGCGCCTCAAAATCCTCAGGCGGCAGCTTTGCCCCGCTTCGCCAGCCCGTCTTCGCGGTCCTCTGGGCGGCAACGGTTCTCGGCAACACCGGCAGCTTCATGCGCGATGTCGCCAGCTCCTGGCTGATGACGGATCTCTCCGCCGCGCCTGCGGCCGTGGCCATGGTGCAGGCGGCCGGTACGTTGCCGATCTTCCTGTTGGCAATCCCGGCCGGCGTTCTCTCTGATATCCTCGACCGGCGAAAATTCCTCATCGCCGTTCAGCTTCTGCTCGCCAGTGTCAGCATAACGCTGATGGCGTTGTCCCATCTGGGCCTATTGTCGGTCAGCGCATTGATCGCCCTGACTTTCATGGGCGGTATCGGTGCGGCCCTCATGGGACCGACATGGCAGGCGATCGTTCCTGAACTCGTGCCGCGCGAAGATGTGAAGGGCGCAGTCGCTCTGAATTCGCTGGGTATCAACATCGCACGTTCCATCGGTCCAGCCGCAGGCGGGCTGCTGCTTGCCTCCTTCGGTGCCGCCGTCACTTACGGCGCGGACGTGGCGTCCTACGTGCTCGTCATTGCGGCGCTGGTCTGGTGGCCGCGCGCCAAGGAAGCGAATGACGCGCTTTCGGAAGGGTTTTTCGGGGCATTCCGGGCGGGGCTGCGCTACACCCGTGCCAGCCGGTCGTTGCATGTCGTCCTGCTGAGGGCCGCCGTCTTCTTCGCCTTTGCCAGTGCGGTCTGGGCGCTGCTTCCGCTGGTGGCGCGCCAGCTGCTCGGCGGTGACGCCAGTTTCTACGGTATCCTGCTTGGCTCGGTTGGTGCCGGTGCGATCGGCGGCGCCCTCGTCATGCCGAGGCTGCGCCAACATTTCGGCGCCGACGGCCTGTTGTTCGGGTCTGCGCTCGTGGCGGCGCTGGTCATGGCAGCGCTGTCGCTGGCGCCGCCGCAATGGCTTGCCGTCGTCATTTTGCTCTTCCTCGGTGCTGCATGGATCACGGCCCTGACTACCCTGAATGGTGCCGCTCAGGCGGTCCTGCCGAACTGGGTACGGGGGCGCGGGCTCGCCGTCTATCTGACCGTCTTCAACGGTGCGATGACTGCCGGGAGCCTCGGTTGGGGTGCCGTCGGCGAAGTTGCCGGTGTCTCGGGCACCTTGCTGATCGGTGCGTGCGGATTGTTCGTGGCTGGACTGATCATGCACCGTATCAAGTTGCCTTCGGGTGATGCCGATCTGGTCCCGTCAAACCATTGGCCGGAGCCGCTCGTCGCGGAACCGGTCCCGCATGACCGCGGCCCCGTTCTGATCCTGATCGAGTACCATGTCGAGAAGCATCAGCGCACCGCATTCCTGCACGCGCTTGATGAACTGTCTCACGAACGACGCCGCGATGGCGCTTATGGCTGGGGCGTAACCGAGGATGCGGCCGATCCGGAAAAGATGGTCGAGTGGTTCATGGTCGAATCCTGGGCGGAACATCTCAGACAGCACAAGCGCGTGTCGCTGGCAGATGCCGATCTACAGGGCAAGGTGATTGCCTATCACTCCGGGCCGGAGAGACCCGTCGTCAGGCATTTCCTCACGATCAACCGGCCGGGCAGCGTATCGGCATAACCCATGGGGCGGCTTCGGCCGCCTCCTTTTATTGCAAATATGGCAACTCATTCGTTATTATTATTGCAATTGTTCGCGTGCACGCCCCGGTCCAATATTCCTGCATAGACAATCGCAATACCGCAAAACAAGCGCGCTACAGTATGCAGGAGATCCACCGTAACTTCGACCTTTCCTCATCAGTCGCCGTGAAGCATTCTTGCAGGCGGGATCCTGCCGACGACCATCACGCTTCCCAACTTCCCAACATCCGCCGCAGCAACCACTATCCATCCAGGCAAAGGAGAAAGACCATGGGCTTTGTTACCACCGCAGACGGAACCGAAATCTTCTACAAGGATTGGGGTCCGAAGGACGCGCAGCCGATCATGTTCCATCACGGCTGGCCGCTTAGCTCCGACGATTGGGATGCGCAGATGTTGTTCTTCCTGTCGAAGGGGTACCGCGTCGTTGCCCACGACCGCCGTGGTCATGGCCGCTCGGCACAGGTCTCCGAAGGGCACGATATGGATCACTATGCCGCCGACGCCTTTGCAGTCGTCGAAGCGCTCGATCTGAAGAATGTCGTCCATATCGGCCATTCCACCGGTGGCGGCGAGGTTGCCCGCTATGTTGCCAAACACGGCGAACCGGCAGGCCGCGTCGCAAAGGCAGTGCTGGTTTCAGCCGTACCTCCACTGATGCTCAAGACGGCGTCGAACCCCGAAGGTCTGCCGATCGAAGTCTTCGACGGCTTCCGGTCCGCGTTGGCTGCCAATCGGGCACAGTTCTTCCGCGACGTCCCCGCCGGCCCGTTCTACGGCTTCAATCGCGACGGTGCGACAGTGCAGGAAGGCGTGATCCAGAATTGGTGGCGGCAAGGCATGATGGGCAGTGCGAAAGCCCATTACGAGGGCATCAAGGCCTTTTCGGAAACCGACCAGACGGAGGATCTGAAGGCAATCGGCGTGCCGACGCTTGTCCTGCATGGCGAGGATGACCAGATCGTCCCGATCGCCGACTCTGCGCTCAAGGCCATCAAGCTCCTGAAGAATGGCACGCTGAAGACCTATCCGCGCTTCTCGCACGGCATGCTGACGATCAATGCCGACGTCCTCAATGGCGACCTGCTCGCCTTCATCGAGGCCTGACCCCGAACGAGGCATGGATGCGGCGCCGGTGGCCGCATCCATTGGCCTGCGACACCTGTCAAGGCTTGCCGCGATGGCTGTGGGCGTCAGCCTCGCCGGGACAATCCGGCGCATAGTGGACGCCATTGTTGGGCAGGGGTGACGGCCGTACAAAATCGGATATTCGAAAATGCTGCTGCAGGATGGCGCAAGCGCGGGGCCAGATCGTGCCACACGCCAACTACGCCCAAAGGGCGTTGGTTCGTCGTTGCACAATTTCCGCGGCCTCGATGCTCCGCAGCGGGGCCGCATTTTTTGTGAGGTGGCCTGGTTTAATGCTCCGTCCGCATCCGATGCTGCTCGTAGCTTCTTCCGTGCGTTGAGCCGGCCCGTCTACAGAACCAGCGGCCGCATTCGATCAGCGCGAGTTCATCAGCATTGCCGACCCTGAGTTCATCCATGAGGAATTTTGCGAGCCGACCGGCTCGAACATCCTGGCGCGAAATATGTGCCTCAAAGCAAATCTGATCAAAAATCTTCTGCAATAAATCAATTTGGTCAGGGGCAATTTCAAATCCTGACTGGTCAAAGTGAATAGCCATTGAGACCTCCCTTCTCTGCTATCTCCTTCACCGGGGAGGTGAAGATAGCGGATATGATCATTGCCTCCAACTGAGCAAAAGTTGAGGATGGCGGGCTTAGAACCGCCGTTGGTAGGTGAATTGCAGAGATCGCAGTCAGGTGTCGGATCTCGCGCGAATTCGCGGCGAACGATGAAGTATCGTTCGCCGCGATCCCTGCGACTATCAGGCGGCCCTTGGGCGGTTGCCGCGGTTGCGTTGGTGCGCCGTCACGGGCTCGATCGTCCCGGTGACGGGCAGGCCTGCTTCAAGACATGCTGCGATGAACGCTTCCCGCGCGACGGCGACCGGGGTCGTCCGATGGAGAGCGCCCCGACACGTCTTGATCGCGCGCTCGTAGCGCTGTCCGCGACGCAGTGGCCACTCGTTTTCGAGGAAATCAAGAGCATCGAAGACAGACGAGAAGACGTGGCTCGTACCGTTTTGAAATCGAACGGTGAGTGGCACGGACCATGGCATTTCTGCAATGAACATTGGTTCCTCCTTCACATACGAACGGGGATGAAAAGAAGACAGGGAAAATATCGGGTGCTCAGATTTCGGCGTCAAGCCGGGACGAGGGCAGCGGCCCCAAAAAAAGGCCCCTGTAAGGGGGCCAAGGCAACGACAGCTGGTGCGGGGGACTGCCAGCTATCACGGGGTCTGCGAGTAATTCGCATCGGAAGGTTTTTGTTCCACGGGATCGCTGGTTACGGTCGATTTTGCCCGTTGCTTGCAGCTCGGTTACCTTGAGATCAGAAGCAATTCTAGAACTCTCGAATAGTTGCGTGCCGCCGAAGCTGCAGTTTGTGGGTTCGGATGAATTCATCCGGCTGCCGAAAATAGAATGTGCACCCCTCAGCGTGTCAGTGGCATAACGTACCGTCTGGGATGGTGTACGAAGCGCCGCTTCGAGAGATCGAAACTCGCTCCAAGTTCCTCAAGCGCTACGCGTTCTTGTGAGAAGCCGCGCCAGCGTTGAACAGGGGCGTGCTTCAACTGATTTCTTCAGGAATAAAACCACCGGTCTGGCGTTTCCAGAGACGGGCAAATAAGCCGTCTCGTTCAATCAGTTCCTCCGGCCTGCCTTCTTCCACAATGCGCCCCTGATCGAGCACGACGATCCGGTCCATCATGGCAATGGTCGAAAGGCGGTGTGCGATGGCAATCACCGTCTTTCCCTCCATTACCAGGTTGAGCTTTTCCTGGATGTCGGCCTCGGATTCGCTGTCGAGGGCGGAGGTTGCCTCGTCAAGCACTAGGATCGGCGCGTCCTTCAGCAAGACGCGGGCGATCGCGACGCGCTGCCGTTGACCGCCCGAGAGCTTGATGCCGCGGTCGCCGACGAAAGCGCCATAACCCTTGCGGCCTTCTCCGTCCGCCAGATCGGTGATGAACACATCGGCCCTCGCCGTCTTCGCCGCCTCTTCGACCTCGTTCTGCGTCGCCTCCGGTCGGCCGTAACGGATATTGTCGCCGACCGAACGGTGCAACAGTGCTACGTCTTGCGCGATGACCCCGATGTTGCGGCGAAGGCTTGCCTGCGTGACATCGCGGATATCCTGCCCATCGATCAGGATCGCGCCTTGCCTGATGTCGTAGAAGCGCAGCAGCAGGCTCACCAGCGTGGTCTTGCCGGCCCCGGAGAGGCCGACCAGCCCCACCTTCTCCCCGGGTCGAACCGTCAGCGATAGATTGTCGATGACAGGCTTGCCGGACTTATACGTAAAGCAGACATCTTGGAAACGAATCTCGCCGCTGTTGACCGTGAGGCTCGTCGCTTCCGGCCGATCTGTGATGGTCGGCGGCGTCGTCATCACGGGCATCGCGTCCTTGATCGTCCCGATCGCCTGGAAGATCTGCTGGCCCATCTGCAAGAAGGTGAAGGTGTGACCGGACAATCGTTGGAGGATGTAGACCGCGCCGACGAACTCGCCAACTGTAAGAAAGGCATTGACGAGGCCCGAAAAACCAATCGAAAGCATCGCTAGCCAGAGAGCCATGTTAAGCGCGACGACAGTCAGTTCTGACGTGCGGTAGATGCGCTGTTCCCTGTGCTGCGTCTGTATGGTTTTCTGAATGATGCGACGGATAGCGCCAGCCTCGCTGTCTTCGGCCGCGAATTGCTTGATCATTTGCATGTTGGTGTAAAGGTCGGTGATGGCGCCGGCCAGCAAGCTGCGCTGCTTGGCGGTGCTGCGCGAGCGTTCGACGAAGATCGGCGCCATCTTGATGGCGAGTGCCACGTTGAGAGCGATCCAGACCATGACCGGCAGGGCGAGCTGCCAGGACAGGCTGCTCAGCAGGATGACGGAGCCGACCATCTGCAGCAGGAAGCGCGGAATAGACTGGAAGGCGGCAATGATCTGCTGTTGGACGGCGGATGATACTTGTGACAGGCGTGAAGCGACCTGTCCGGCAAAAAGGTCGTGGAAAAACGCCAGATCCTGCCGCTCGACCGCCTTGTGACCCTGCCACTGGATCGCCGCCGGCATGCCGACGCCGAGCGTGTGCGAGTTGAGTGTGTTTAGCAAAAAAGAAGCGACCGGCATGGCCGGAAAGATCAGGAGTCCGAGAAAAGTCAGGAGGCGCCATTCGCTGTGCAGGAAGGCGGATGCGCCCATCTGCGATACGCCATCTACGATGACCGAGAGCCCCCAGACGATGGTGAGGTTGATGGCCTCGATCGCCATGGATGACAGCGCGAGCGCGATCAGCACGCCACGGAACATCGATATGAAGTGCAGAAGGACGGTCACCCTTGGACGGCAGCGGCCGGTAAGGAATATCCAGGGGCCTGATCAGGGTTTCAAAGGGACGGTAAATTGCATCTGAAATCGACATGGCTCGCTCGGGTTCTAAATGGAAAGGAGGGCGAGGACTCAGCTACACGTGTAGATAGGATCACCTTATGGCCGCAATCTCAACTAGAAACAATTTTCTGGATCTGCTCAACCGCAATTTCGAGCTTCGGTAGGTGAGAGGTGTCGACTTCAGGATCGGGCTTGGTGTCGCCTTGGGCAAGGACGACCCGACCGCTACGGCATCATCGATATCGCCGGCTCGCTGGTGAGGCCGGGCGGGTGAGGGGACAGATCGCCTGATTGCGATGGTGTCATCCCTCGCGTGAGCGGAGCGGCTTGCCGGGGCAGTTGGTGGCGAGACAGCGGGAGGAGACCCGGAGCTTACGGCAGGCTGATGGTGCTCTCGTCAGGCGAACCGGAGCGCCAATCTGGCGCGCGCCTTGGCTGCTTCTTCTTCGCGGTTGCGTGGGGGCTGCGAAGTATCGAGCGTATCGAGCAATTCTCGGGCGCAGGCGGCGATCGAATTGACCGCGCGCTCGAAGGTCGCCTGATTGCGTTTGGACGGTTTGGTCGTTCCGCTCAGCTTGCGCACGAACTGCACCGCTGCGTCATGGATCTCCTCGTCAGTCGCTGGTGGATCGAAATTGAACAGGGGTTTTATGTTTCGGCACATGACGGGCTCCCGGTCCGCTTTAAACTCGCTTCTCTAGAAGGCGAGATCTTAATGCCGACCTCTCGTTGGCGAAAGCCTTGATCGCCATCTCTTCCTTCGACCAGTCGACTGCCGGGTGAGCCTGTCAGGTATTCTTTCCGTTCGATGCCATTTGCATGCCAGCCGCGCGTCCGCCGCTCGGCACCACGACGATCTGCCGGACCTTGCCCTCCTTGAAGGCGGTGAGGAAACGCCTGTAGTCCTTGAAGGCGACGCAGCCATGCGATTCCGCTCGGCCGCCGCGCAGCAGGTAGCTGTGGGTCAAGAAACCGTCGCGGCCGTGCTTGTTCTTTCCGTCGATAGGCAGCATGCGGATCGCTTCGACACCATGGAAGCGTGCTTCGCGCATCTTGAGATTGTATGTGTGCGGTGGGGTCGGCCCGGTCATCTTGACATCCACATAGCGGGGATTGTCGGCCATCTTGCCGATGCCGGAATGGGCCTCGAGGACGCTGCCGTCGGGCATGTAAACCTTCGCGGCGCTGATGTCGTAGACGGCGACGCCATTTCCCGCCTTGGTTCCACCGCCGAACATGCTGCGCAAGGTCTGGCCGAGGCCGCCGGATCTGTTCCCTGCCGGATCGTTCGGCCGCGCGTAAGCAAGCTTTTGCTGCTTTGGCGTATCCCGCTCGTCGGCCTTCGCGGTTTGTTCGACCTTCGATGCTGCCCCGTCTCGGGCTTGCCCGATCTCGGATCTCTCCGTTTCAGCGCCAAGCTTTTGGGCTTGATTGCCACCGGGACGGAACTGCGGAAGAGGTCCGGACGACGGCGTATCCTCATAGATTGGCAGGGCGGCGAGGTCATCGACGATGTTGGGGTCCTCTGACGCGGCGAGGTCGTCCTCCAGCGGCGGCGCCAGTAACGCCGAGAACGCAGAGCCGTTCGCTCCGCTCTGCGAGGGGTCGGCATAGGCGAGCGAGGTCAGGGGTTTATCGGTCGAACCGGCGCGCAGCGGCCCGAACCGCTCCAGCGCAGGCCCGACAACCTTTGCAGTCGCGGGGCGCGACGTGGCGGAACCGGAGGCCCGGAAATGGCCCGCGGGTTTCTCGGATGTCAATGTGGCCTGCCTCGCCAAGGCGTCGAAGCGCGCTGCATTGCCGCTCGTCTCGGCATCTCCGGGAACATCGGGACCGTGGGCGAATCTCGCTCGGCCACTGGTAAGGCTTGCGAGCACGACAGGCTCAGCCGCGGCGGCGACCAATCTCGGCGTCTGTTTGACCCTGGCCTGCTTGACCCACGGGCGCTCCTTTACTCTCTCCGCCACATGGAGTTGCGGCTTAGGCAGGAAGTGGCCCGAACCATGAGCGAAAAAGCTGCCCATCACGACCATGCCGGCCACCGACCCGGCAGCCACACCGGCAAAGGCGAGGCCGCAGCACGTGATCAGCAGTGGGCGTAACAGACGGTGCAAAGACTTTGGACGAACGACCTTACTCACAACGCATATCAAGCCAGTAAATCCCGCAAAGGCCTTCAGGTCGGCGATCGACCACCGCTGCGCGATTTCCCGGATTGTCCCCTTCTTGACGACTGATCGACAAAAGATGAACAAGTATGGTTAAATTTTGCTTTCCATGAACCGAGATAGATCCGAGCGGTATGATGTCTTCTGGCTGCGGTAACTGCTTGAACCGCGTTTTGTCCTAACAGCTGTTGGCGCGATACGTCATGCCGATCACGTCGGTGCTTTCCCGTTGATATGTAAATTCCATCGTGTCCTGCAGAATCAGGAGCTGCCGGACGACCGCCGCAACAAGCAATGGGATTACCGGAGATACCCGCATCTTGGATTGATTGATCACATCAACTGCTTCTTCCCTTGCAAGTCTCTGTGATGATGTCCCAGGGGCTAGGGGAGTACGACAGCAGCTGCGACGAAAGTCGAAAAACTCGTTGGACCTTCCGCCGTTCCCGTCGGGCTCGTTTAAGGCGATCCTTTTCACCGCGACAAAATCTCGGATGATCTGTTTCAGGACCGGCTCAGGACTGCGCTGGGTCGAAGAGTGGGCGCGCAGTTCCGCACGGAACTACCTGTCCCCGCGGGGAGAACAGATCCTACCGACATGAAGAGAACACCCAACAGTGCGGCGCCGTCGAGGCGGCCGGACCGGCGGTGAAGGTTTGTTCGCCGGCGCGGCCGCCCATTGAAGCGAAGGCTGGTCAGGTCGGACGAGACATGAGGCAGGGGCGTTCACGGTGCGCCATCGGACTGTCGGGGAAGAATCAGCTCGCTAGCAGCAGCAACTGCAAAGGGGATTGCAATGCTTGTGAAGCGTTTTGGAATGAACAGGAGCGATTTCCTCTCAACACAATACGGGCAAGCTGCGGTGGTGACTATTGGCAGCGTAGTGTTGTCTATGGTCCGCCCCCCGGCGGCTGAGGCTCATGTCAAATGGTTTGCGCCCTTTGACATAGCGTCACCGCCAAGGCCATTCACTGAAACATTGACGACGCCTTGGTTCTGGCTTGCCGTCGCCATTGCAGTCCTGGTCTTCGCCATGACCGTTGCCGTCGAGCGTACCACCTTCGCCGATAGGGTCCTCGCTGTCATGGACCGTGCGGCAAAACCTTTGTGGAATCGGGCTGACGACTTTGTCCGCGCCACAACGGCGGCCTTCTTCATCGCAATCTTCGTCATTGGCGATGTCTATCTTACTCCCGATCTAAAAACACATTCGCAATGGGTTTGTTGGGCGCAGCTATTCATCGCAGCGGGTCTCTTCTCGCGCCGGACAATGTGGCTTTCCGGCATTGGGATACTCACGCTCTGGAGCACGGCGCTTCATGAGTATCAACTCTTTCATCTCCTCGATTATCTTGTGCTTGGCGTTGGTGTTGCAGGTTATCTCGTACTGTTCTCGCTTGAGGAGACCTCTTGGCGAGCACGGCGCTTCACCCTTCTGCGCTGGGCGATCGCCATTACGCTGATGCGCTCCAGTCTCGAAAAGTTCGCCTATCCGGAATGGTTCTATCCGCTGGCCCAGGAGAAGCCGTTTCTGACTTTGGGGATGCCGGCGGATGTATTTTTGCCGATGGCAGGCGTCGTCGAGTTTGTCCTCGGCCTGGGACTGATCTGGACACCTATCGTCAGGCGGTTGTCAGCCATTGCACTGCTGATCGTTTTCAATGCAGCCGTCCTGCCGTTCGGACGCATGGATCTCGTCGGCCACAGTCTGCTCATAATGATGCTGGTGATAGCGACAATCGAGCCGGCGGGTGACGGACAATTCGCACCAGCTTTCCGGCGCGCAATCGTCGGCGCTCCAATCGGCTTTATTGTTGCTTTAGCACTCCTGGCCCCGACCTATTGGAATTTGCACGAGGTGCTCTATGGTCGCGAACGACCGGCGCAAATATCAGTCTTTGTAGGACAACACGATCGACCGGCGATGTAATTGCCTCCGAACAAGTGTGGGATCTATGCACGCCAGTTCCCTCGAAATGTCCTGGAGTGCTGCTTACCACTGCTCTTTCGGGGACGGCACAGGATCGGCAGTCTTGTTCCTCGTGAGTTCCAATGCTCTAGGCTGATCCATGGCACTATCCCTTTCTGACGTGGACCGGTTTGGGACATTGCGCTCTGCTGGCAAGTAGCGGCACGGGTTGAACAAGCCGGGCGCCACACAGCGACGCGATGTGCGACTTCCGGAAAGCTCACAGCCAAGCAGCCGGTCAGGCGGCGGCGTACTTTAGTGGGAAGCGGTCGCCTATTTGTGCTGGTGATGAGACCCGCCTTGTGTGGGGTGGAGATGCGTTTCCTCGGGCTGGGCTCGCAATTCTTCTATCTGAACCGTTTTGCTGGCCAGATACGAGATGAGGTCCGATGCGTCGCTCGCCGACAGGCCGAGATTTGGCATGCGGACGCCTTTGAATTTCGCGTCGAGGTCGGCGAGGATTGGGTCTCTATTGGCGCGCAGTCGGGCGGGGTTCATGATCATTTCCACAAGCCACTTGGGGTCACGCCGGTCCGTGACGCCGAGCAGATCGGGGCCGATATGGTCGGTTACGCCCACTGTGTGGCAAGGTGCACAGATCTTCTTGAACAGGACCTGCCCCGGCTCGCGGCCGATTGTCAGGCCCTGTGGGTCATGGTCTGCTGCCAAGGCA
>NZ_LGAP01000017.1 GCF_001270265.1 Ensifer adhaerens | reverse complement strand
GTTCAACTGCCAGCGCGTGATCCCGTGACGTTGCGCCGTGGCCGTGACCTGCCGCGGGCCATTAAAACTCTCCGCCACAATCGCCAGCTTCGCTTCATCCGTGAAACGCCGGCGACGGCCGCTATCGATAATCTCCATCCGGCTGAAATGCCCTGAGAGATCGTTTGTGATGTCCATTGAAGCACCGTCTATATTGCCGTCTATATAGACAGAGAATCCACAGTCTCACTCACATCCGCAATGCGGCCCTGCTCGGATGCGTACCCTTCAGTCGCTTCGCGCTTCCGATATTCTTTCGGAGAGCATGCCGAGCCTTGGCCGGTTCCGAAAGTACGTAACGGTAACGGACCGCGTTGCGGGGCTGACCCTCGATCACCATGGCGTTCGCCCAGGTGACTGCGAGATAGCACAACGCGGGGCGAAAAAGCCCCTTTCGAGCAAGACTGGCCGTCGCGACCGAACGGCCAGTCTCAAGGACGCTCCCCACGGCGTTTTTCGGCTTTCGTTACTGTTACGTACTTGTGCGTGCGACCATTTCTCCCAAGCTGCCGACGTTCTTTCGAGACTTTACCTTCCATCACGAGAGCAACCTACTTATGGCCTCAGGGAGACATTAGATGAGCATAGACTTGAAGAGTGGTCTTGCGCGGCTGGCTGCGTCCGCAGTCGCCCGTGCAGGCAAACCCAAAGCTTTGGCCTTAGCCGGCACCGTTTTGTTTTCGACCATATCGGCCACCGCCGTTTCCGCCTACGCGCAGGACGCCGCAAAGCCGAACATTCTTGTCATCTTCGGCGACGATATCGGCCAGACCAACATCAGCGCCTATTCCTTCGGCGTCATGGGGTATCGCACACCGAACATCGATCGGCTCGCCAGCGAAGGCGTGATGTTCACCGACTACTATGCCGAGAACAGCTGCACGGCTGGCCGTTCTTCCTTCATCACCGGCCAATCGGTGTTGCGGACGGGTCTTTCCAAGGTTGGCGCACCGGGCGCACCGGTCGGCCTGCAGGATCGTGACGTCACGATCGCCCAGGCGCTGAAGCCGCTCGGATACGCGACCGGCCAGTTCGGCAAGAACCACCTTGGCGACAAGGACGAGTACTTGCCGACGGCGCATGGCTTCGACGAGTTCTTCGGCAACCTTTACCATTTGAACGCCGAAGAGGAGCCGGAGCGCCCATACTGGCCGAAGGATCCGAATGACCCCTTCGTCAAGGCAGCCTCGCCACGCGGCGTGCTGCATACCTTCGCAGACGGCAAGATCGAAGACACCGGCGCTTTGAACACCAAGCGCATGGAAACCATCGACGACGAAACGACTGCGGCGGCGATCGGGTTCATGGAAAAGCAGGTCAAGGAAGGCAAGCCTTTCTTTACCTGGATGAACACGACGCGCATGCACCTCTTCACCCATATCCGGCCGGAGTATCAGGGTCAGAGCGGGATGCCGGGCAACGATTATGCCGACGGCATGATCGAGCATGACAACGATGTCGGCAAGCTCTTGAAGGCAATCGACGACCTGAAGATCGCCGACAACACCATCGTCGTTTACGCGACCGACAACGGCCCGAACCAGTTCTCCTGGCCGGATGCGGCAACCACGCCGTTCCGCAGCGAGAAAGATACCAATTGGGAAGGCGCTTTCCGCGTTCCCGCCATGATCCGCTGGCCGGGCAAGATCAAACCGGGCGTCTCCAACGAGATGTTTTCGGGTCTCGACTGGTTTCCGACACTGCTTGCGGCTGTCGGAGACAAGGACATCAAGGATCGCTTGCTGAAGGGCACTGACCTCGGCGGCAAGCAATTCAAGGTGCACCTCGACGGCTACAATCAGTTGCCCTACCTGCTCGGCGAGCAGCCGAAGGGCTCGCGCAACGAGTTTTTCTACTTCAATGACGACGCCAAACTTGTCGCCATGCGCTGGGACAATTGGAAGGCGGTCTTCTGCGAGCAGCGCAAGCCCGGCGGCCTTGAGGTCTGGCAGGAACCGTTCACATGCCTGCGTGTACCGAAGATGTTCAATCTTCGTATGGACCCGTATGAACGCGCTGACATCGTGTCGGACCAGTACAACGACTGGAGAACGAAGAACATGTATCTGGTCGGGATAGCCACGATGAAGGCTGCCACCTTCCTGGAGACTTTCATCGAATACCCGCCGAGCCAACATCCGGCGAGCTTCTCGGTCGACCAGGTCGAGGAAGGCGTGCATTCCAAGATCAACGAGATCTTGAGCAAGGCGAAGGCCACATCCACGCAGTAACGGCATAAGGCGGCGGGGCAACCCCGCCGCCTCTCGGCCTTCAAGGAGTAGAAGCGTGCCTACAACGGATCTTGCAGCCTCCTCGGCGCTTCCGGCATCCCGGTCGCAGAACAGAACAATCCCTGCGATTGCTGGGGTCATGCTGCTTTTGTCGGGCGCTGCGGCACTGATATTTCAGGTCCTCTGGATAAAGCAGCTTTCTATTGTCACGGGCGTCGACGTCTACGCGGTCAGTACGGGCGTCAGCGCGTTCTTCATCGGCATGGCAGCGGGTAGTCTGGTTATTGGCCGCCTCATCGATCGGTCCCGGCGTCCCTTGCGCCTCTACGCCCTGTTCGAGGTGCTGGTTGCCGTCCTCGGCCTTGCCGTCACCGTTTGCCTTGCCCACATCGCACCGCTTTTTGTCTCGCTCGAACAGGTCACGCCCCTTGCCGCTTGGGGGCTTCTCATTGGCCTGGTCGCCACCCCTGCGTTCCTGATGGGTGGCACCCTGCCCGTGGTTGTGAGTTCGCTTGCTTCGGCACCTGGCGGCGTGGGGGTGAAGGGCGGGAGGCTCTATGCCGCAAACACCCTCGGCGCGATCGTCGGCTGCCTGGCCGTTCCATTCGCGCTCATTCCGGCGCTCGGCGTCGCGGGGACAGCCTTTGCCGCGGCTGGATTCGCGATTGCGGCGGCGATGCTGGCACTGTCTCTCAGACTTCGTTCACAAGCTGCTTCGCCACAGCCGCTGAGCGCGACCGATCCAAAACACGGATCCATCCTCGCCCTTGTGTTGTACGCGATCGCCGGGGCTGTCGCGTTGGGATATGAAGTCGTCTGGTCACAGGCCGTCGTTCAATTCATATCGACCCGATCCTTTGCGTTTTCCATTGTGCTCGCGACCTATCTCCTGGGCCTCGCGGGCGGCTCCTTCTTGCTCTCGAGGCGGGCCGATCGCACCGTTGACCCCTGGGGACTGTTCGGGCTGCTGATCTCCGGCGCGGGCCTCCTGGCGCTGGCCGAAATCGCCCTCCTCGGGCCCTGGCTGATCTCACTGCAATCCCTGGCCGAGACGTGGGTGGCCGAAGGGACCGGCAGCCTCTTCGCCGGGATGTGCGCCCGCTTCCTGGTTGCCTCCCTCACGATCGTCTTCGGTCCGACGCTGCTGCTCGGCGCAGCCTTCCCCGTGGTGCTTCGTCTCGCGGTCGATACCCGCCATGCCGGCCGCGACACCGGCCGCGTTCTCGCCTTCAATACGTTTGGCGGAATTATGGGGACGCTGGTGACTGGGTTCGTGCTGGTCCCGGCTCTCGGTATCGTCACCAGCCTCGGCATTCTCGCATCGATTGCGGCGGCGATCGGCATCGTCGCCGCGTATGAGGGATCGGCAAGGAACAGGTTCAAGGCTCTTGTGCTCACTGCGGGTGCGGCCGTCGTGGTGCTGACGGTCGCCACCCCCAAAAACCATCTGGCGGACCTTCTCAACCGGACGCGGGGCGAAGGAACGATTGTCTCCTATGACGAGGGCCTGGGCGCAACCGTTGCCGTGATCGAGCAGGGCAAGTCGGACAGGCGCTTCAAAAGGCTCTACATCCAGGGTGTATCCAACACTGGCGATGCGATGCCGTCGCTCCGCTACATGCGCCTTCAGGCGTTGTTGCCGTTGATCATCCAGAGTGAACAGCCGAAGTTCGCCCTCGTCATCGGACTTGGGACCGGGATTACCGCAGGCTCGCTGCTCGCGTATCCGGGATTGGAGCGACGCGTCGTGGCGGAGTTGCTTCCGGCTGTCGTGGAGGCCTCCGCGCATTTCAAGGGGAACTTTAGCGCCGCCAAGGATCCGCGGCTCGAGGTGCGGTTGCGGGATGGCCGACGCGAGCTTCTGGCCAGCGACGAGCGTTACGACCTCATCACGCTCGAGCCGCCGCCGCCTTCCGCCGCCGGGGTGGTCAATCTCTATTCGTCGGATTTCTACCGCCTGGCACGGGAAAGACTCACGGCGAATGGATCAGTCGCGCAATGGCTGCCGATCGCAACCCAGAACGACGAAGACACGCGGTCGCTCGTTCGCAGTTTTCTGGATGTCTTTCCCCACGTGACGCTTTGGACGACCGAGCTTCATGAAATGCTGTTGATTGGCTCCCTTGCGCCGCAGAGCCTCGATGCAGACAAGATAGCACGCCGCTTCGACGACCCCGTCCTGGCGGCCGCCCTCGCCGAAATCGGTGTGCGCAACGCGGCTGACCTGCTCGCCACATGGATGATGGATCGTGCGGGGCTCGAACGTTATGCGGGAAACGCCCTCCCCGTCACCGATGATCATCCACGGATCGAATACGGCACCTGGGTGCGGTCCGACGAAATCCAGAGAACTCTGCCTGCCCTGATTGCTGAGCGGACCGAACTCCCGGTCAAGGCGGCAGATCCGGATTTCGCGAAATTGGTCTCCAAGTCGCACAATCAGCTGATGCTGTTCTATCAGGCTTCGCTCAATGCCTATGCCGGATACCGGGATGAATGGGCTCGGGACATGGACCTGCTCCAGCGCACCGATCCGGAGAACGGCTATTTCAACTGGTTCGTCGCCAAGGCCGACGACTGAGCGTCGGCCTGTTCAAACGGGGGGAGAGCCCCGCGGACGCAGGGGATCGGACGGTCGTTCCGGCGAGTATCCGGCAGCCTCCGCCTCACGAGCAATTCCAGGAAAGTGTGAAACGGTTTTCCGCCCGGACTTGCATAGTTTCAAAGAGTTAGATCATTTCACTGTTTCGATGAAACAATGAAATGATCTAGCCAAGTACGGAAACGCTGCGGATACTCTCCAATTACACCGCCACCTCTGCTTGAATTGCCGGGTGAGGCTCGTATCCGGAGACCACGAAATCGTCGATGTGGTACTCGTCCAGCGAGGCTGGCTGGCGCGACAGGCTTAGCCTCGGTAGCGGCGTCGGCGAACGCTTCAACTGCTCCTTAGCCTGTTCAACATGATTGAGGTAGAGATGGACATCTCCACCGACCCAGACCAGTTCTCCCATATCCATGCCGACCTGCTGCGCTACCATGGCCAGCAAAGCCGCCCCGCCGACGAGGTTGAAGGGCAGCCCGAGCAACACGTCGCAGCTACGTTGGTAAACGAGGAGGCTCAGGCAAGATCTCGGATCCGCTCCATCCTGACCACCGTTCCTCGGCCCGGACACATGGAACTGGTACACCATATGGCACGGCGGCAGCGCCATTTCCGGCAGTTCGGGCACGTTCCAGGCGTGGAATAACATCCGCCGACTTGTCGGGTTGGTTCGCAGCGTGGCGATCACCTCAGCAATCTGGTCATGTTCTGTTCCATTCGCATCAGCCCAACGCCGCCACTGCTTGCCGTAGACCGGGCCGAGATCTCCCCATTCCCGCGCGAAATCCTCGTCCGCGACGATCCGCGCCTCGAAATCGGCCTGCGAGATATCACCGCCCGTTGCCTCGCGGTATTTCTTGAGCGGCCAGTCTGTCCAGATCCTCACATTCTCCTGCAGCAGCGGCCGGATGTTGGTCTGCCCCGTGAGGAACCAGAGCATCTCCTTGATGGCGAGCTTCCAGTACACGCGCTTTGTTGTGAGGATAGGAAAAGTCCCGTCGGACAGATCGAAACGCATCATCGCACCGAAAGACGAAAGCGTGCCCACGCCAGTTCGGTCGGTTCTCTTATCTCCCTGTTCCAGGAGATGAGCCATAAGATCAAGATATTGCGTCTCGGGGTGTCGCATGTTGCTCCCTTGTTGACTTGCAGAACGATAGCGATTTGCAGGGCCAGCTCAACCCTGAGTATTCTTACGCTCCTGACAACCGCCGTGCGAAAATGATAACGCCGTCATTTCCGCGACGGATTTTCGCCTTGCCTGTCAATGCACTCGTTCGGAAGATCGAACTGTTATCCCTAAAAAATTTGTCACGCCGAGGAAGATGTCGACCGGGCGCATCGCCGTTCCCGTCCGGTCACCCCGATCGGTTCGGCTGGCCATCACATGGTCGAGGAAGTCGAGATATTGCTGCATGGTCTGGCGCCGGCGATTCGTGTTGTCCCAAATTTAGGGTGAAGCCGGCGGCAAACCAATGTCCTGGGGATGTTTATCCCGCAAATTCAGCCGACATCAAGCGGGATGAGGAAAAGTGCGCGCGGTTTTCCGCCCGCATCCCGCTTTCACTTATGAGAATCGATCACGTTCATGATTTTGGGTCGATCCGACCCAAAATCATCGTGATCTAGAGCGTCTGCAGCTTACCGAGGTTCTTGGCGACCAGATAATAGAAGGTCACGCGCGACTTCGAGCGATCCGCCGACATGGCCTTCGTCGTGGCCGAAATGGCTGCATCCGCTTCCGCGCCGCTAATGCCGAGCTTCTTCTCGCACCATTTTTCCCGGACGCGCTCGAGTTCCTTCGGGTCGGTGGCCGAAACGAGCGAGGAATCCTTGTTGCGCAGTGCAATGCCGAGATGGCGCACGATCTTGTTCACAACAGCTTCGTCGGCGCCGCTGTCATACTTCAGCACATCTGCGAGATAGTCAGTCATGATGCCTCCACATTGATCTTGCTCGAAAACCCCAGCATGCCCCGGCATGACCTAGCATGCCTTGGCATGCTGCGTGCAGCCGCCGGAGTTTTTCATGGCTGCCAATCATGTCAAGGGTTTTGGCATGTCGGGCTTTGGCAAGTCGGGGTTTTGGAAAAGCAGCGATATATCCGCGTCCTCCCCCTTTTCTTGGGCGCCGGAAAGACCTATATGACAGATGCCGTCTTCGGGCGGCTATGGCAATAAACGGGCGGTGAAATAAACCCATTGGACCCGGGGGCGGTACCCGGCGCCTCCACCAAAAACCGGTCGATATCCCGATGACCGGCTTTTGATGGGGGCGAAATAGGATCGACAAGGGCGTAAAGATCGACTTTTTGCTCGGCATTGTACCACCGTTATCGGGCTAAACTTATAGTTGCAAACGACAACTATGCTGAAGCACGTCTCGCTGCCTAACGGCGGTGCGACACTTCAAATCAAGTCCTTCCGGGTAGCACCGTAAGGCGGGGGCCGAAGGCACCTGGCAACAGAAGCCTTCACCTTCTCCCCCGCTTCGAAATGGTCTATAGATGCTTGAATAATTGACTCGTCATATTGAGACGGGCAATGGAAAGCCGACAGTAGAATTGAGTTCGAGAAAGACGGGAATCCCATGGGCCAGGACCACATTCGCTACGACATTCTGGCGCAGGACGCGCTTCGCGGCGTCATCCGCAAGGTGCTGACCGAGGTTGCGGCCACCGGCCACCTGCCCGGCGAGCACCATTTCTTCATTACCTTCCTGACCGGCGCGCCGGGTGTTCGCATCTCGCAGCACCTGAAATCCAAGTATCCCGAGCAGATGACCATCGTCGTGCAGCACCAGTTCTGGGAACTCAAGGTTTCCGAAGCCGGCTTCGAGATCGGTCTCTCCTTCTCCGACACACCGGAACGGCTCGTCATTCCGTTCAATGCCATTCGCGGCTTCTACGACCCCTCCGTCAATTTCGAACTCGAGTTCGACGTGGCGACGGCCGAAGAGGAAGAGGCCGAATCGGCGGAGATCACCGCCTACCCCGTGCCCGAAACCGATGGCGAAGTGCCGCCCAAGGACGCGGAGAAATCCGGCGATACCAAGAATGGCGGCGGCTCGGTGGTCTCGCTCGACTCCTTCCGCAAGAAGAACTGAGGCAAGCGAAAGGACGCGGCATGAGTGGTGACGTCGTCAATCTACGCCAGTTCCGCAAGCGCAATGCCCGCGCCGAAAAAGAAAAGCAGGCCGAACAGAACCGCATCTCGTTCGGTCGCACCAAAGCCGAGAAATCACTGACCGGCGCCTTGAACGCGAAGGCGGCAAAGGCGCTCGACCAGGGACGCCGCGAGCCTGACGCCAATCAGCCTGATGAGGCAGAGGACTGAGCAGTCCGGCTTACTGCATAATTCCTTAAATCGGATCCGATTTAAGGATAAAATTATGCAGCAAGCTTAAAGCGTTACAGCGTCCTTTGCGCGTCAGATTTGACGCGGCGCTGTCGCCGCCACAGCATAACGCTTCGGATCGGGATGGACTTGGGGCGAGATTATGCGAAGCGGGCTTCAAGCGCCTCTCACGCGTCCCTGATGCGCGACACTGTAAAAAACGATTCCGGCACAAGAGCTTACGCCCGCCTTCCGAATCAAACCGCCAACGACTTGAATCAATTTGCGAGCTCCGGCGATGATCCGAAAACACTCCGCCACCTTGCACGGACACCGCACCAGCTTCTCGCTGGAGGATCCGTTCTGGCTGGAGCTGAAGACGATCGCGGCCGCCCGTGCCATGCCGATCGCACAGCTGATCGTCGAGATCGACGATGCGCGTGGCGCCGACAGCAACCTGTCTTCGGCGCTCCGGGTCTACGTTCTCGACTGGATCAAGTCGAACACAGAGCGGTCAGCGGCCGGCGACACGTGACGGCTCCTCGCCTCGATCATCAAGGCCGCTCCTGAATGCGTCTGTCAGCGCGCCGGCAAGGCCCTCGCGGAGCTGGCTCGCCATAGCCTTGATATCGCCCGGCAGCCGCGAGTACTCGACCAGGCACACCCGGTTGCGTCCCGTGTTCTTGGCGAGATAGAGCTGGTCGTCGGCGATCTTGAAGATATCCTCATACTGCGCGGGATAGGTGAACAGCGCCACACCGACGCTGACCGTCACCGGCTCGGCGCCCGGCGCGATTGCCTGTCCGCGCTCGGCAACCGCCAGACGGATGCGCTCGGCCATCGCCCCGATCGTTTCGGGACGGGCATGGAAAACGAACACGCCGAACTCCTCGCCGCCGAGACGCCCCACCCGGCCATTGTTGCCCACGGCCTCGCGCATCTCGGTTGCTATCGCCACCAATGCCTGATCGCCGGCGAGATGGCCGTGGCAGTCGTTGATGCGCTTGAAGTGGTCGGCATCGAGCACCATCAGCGCCGACATGGCCGGAGAGAGCTTGAGGTCCTGCTCGGCAAAGAACGCCGTGACGTCCGATGTGAAGGCGGCGCGATTGAGACACCCTGTCAGGCCGTCATAACGGCTCGCCAGCGTCAGGAGATCGTTGGCATGCGCCAACTGCTGCAGCTTGATGCCGATGAAGGCGAAAAGCGGAATGGCCAGCAGCAGCGGGATGAAGAGCGCAAGGCGCATCGACGTCGCCATCACCTCGCCGCCGAAGGGCGCGATGTAGTAATAGGTGATGAGAAGGGCAACGGCGGTGCAGCCGGCGGTGCCCGAGAACGTCCAGTTCATGATCCAGATGATCGCACGGCGATCAAGGCCCTGCTCCAGCGACTTCATGCCACCCCCCGTTGCAAGCAGCACTGTGACGGCAGGATGCTAACCCTAACTCAACCAGTCCATTAGAATTTTAGGGGTTCCCTCGTTCCGCGCACGAATGCAGGCTCTCGAAGCTGTGCCAGGGTTGCCGTTCGCCAACCAAATCCGCGCCTCGATGCCTGCCCGTGGACGTACCATTCCTCGAAAAGCCCAACTCCAGATCCGCCAAAACATAGACTTGTAATTGCAGCGCTGAGCCGCCTCCTCCCGTTTTCTGTGTATTTGGCGCCACAGGTCGAGCAATTCCGCGCGAGCCGGTACGGGAATCGACACGAATACACTTGTTTAGAATCATCTAATTTCAAACAATCCTAAGGCGCCAGCGGCCATCGCCGCTGGCGCAAACGAGACTGAGAGGGAGGAACCCATGCAGCTCTATGCTCGGATCGGTCTGGCCACCTGTTTGGCCCTGTCATCGGCCACGATCGCCAGCGCCGCCGATATCACACCCCTGCTTGCACCTGCCGCCCAACCGCAGGAAACGGAGAGCGGTTGGCAGTTCACCGTTGCACCCTACTTCTGGATCGCCGGCCTGACGGGCGATGTCGCCCAGTTCGGCCTGCCGCCTGTGCACGTCGATTCCAGTTTCAGCGACATCTGGGATCATCTCGATTTCGCCTTCATGGCGATGGGCGAGGCGCGCAACGGTCCCTACAGCATCTTCGGCGACGTCATCTATACCAAGCTTTCCGCCGACGGCAACACGCCGACCGGCATCCTCGCCAACAGCGTTGAGGTCGAATCGGAGACCTTCTCCGGGCTGCTCGGGGTCGGCTACGCCATCTACGAAGATCAATCGTCCCACCTCGACATCGTCGGCGGCCTCAAGGTCTGGTCGGTCGATACGACGCTTTCGTTCTCCGGCGGCCTGCTCGACGGCGTCAGCCGGAGCGACGGTGCAACCTGGGTCGATGCGGTCGCCGGCTTGCGCGGCGCATATTACTTCACGCCTGAGATCTATCTGACCGGCTGGGGGCTGGTCGGCGCGGGCGGCGCGGATCTCGACTGGGATGCAGCGCTGGGCCTCGGCTATAAATTCACGGATACGATTTCCGCCGTCATCGGCTATCGCGCGCTCGGCGTCGACTACAGCGATGACGGCTTCGAATTCGACACCGTGCAGCATGGACCGATCCTCGGCGTCGCCATCCACTTCTGAACCGCCGCCATCGCGGCGGTTCGACGATCCCTGGCGCGAGCCTACGGATCGCCGAGTTTGGCGGCGAAGCATGATGGTCGAGCACGGGGACGAGCAATCCGCTGCCACGCACTTGCTGACCTGACATGACGCGCGGCGACATCACCCCTTGTTCGCGCAATGCCGGCGCGCGACAGTGTGCCGCCAAATTCTATTGTACGGTGACGTCAGGCAGGACGTCGAAATTCAGCCCCTGCCCGCTTGGCTGCTGCGGGGCTTCGCCCTCACCCGTTCCCGGCTGCACCTGCGATGGCGCGCCCAGCTGCTGCTGTTGCTGACGCTCGCGTTCGGCGCGTGCAGCCTCCTCGGCCGCCTTGCGCGCTGCCTCGGCGCGGGCGGCGAGATCGGCCTTTACCCGTTCCGCTTCGGCTGCCGCCGCGGCGCGCCGCCGTTCCTCGGCGATCGCCCGCAGGCGCTCGACTTCACGCTGCTGCGCCTTTGCCTTGTAGAGCTGCACCTCGCGGCGCAGCCGCTGCTTCTCAAGCACGTTGGCCTGCAGCGTCTCGACGCGCCGACGCTCACGCTCGAACGCCCGAAGCGACAGGAAATTCGAGAGGTCGGCAACATCGAGGCTGACGCCCGGCGACGCCAGCAGGCCGGCAAACCCGAGCCGCACGCGCGGCTCGGCACCGGTCAGCGCCTCGTCGCCCGCACGGAAGGTCATGTCGATGCCGGCATCGATGCGTTCTGCCGCAAGGTCGAACGACGCCTCGCCGGCAAAGGCTGCGTTGCCGTCGGCAGCCGTCACGTTCTGCGCCCGCAGCACGCCGCCGGCGATGCTGAAGGGAACCTTGACGACACCGACAACCGACTGACCTGAAAACACCGCCGCCTCCGCCGCCTGACGGATCGCGTCAGCCGAAATCTCCGTCTTCAGCGCATCGGCGGTTGCCATCAGCTGCGGCAGGGCCGCGCTGTTGACGCCATTGAGTGTCACGCCGTTGAAGGTCGCGGTGCCCGAGCCGCTTGCCGAATGCGCCATGGCTTCTGCGTTCGCAGCCGATGCCTCGAGCGCCACCGAGAGGTCGAAGGTGCCGGTCGCGACCGGGGCGCCGGCACGCATCCAACCCGCCTGCGCCAGATCCCCGCCCTTGACGTCGAGCCGCGAGCGCAGGAAACCGGAACCATTGGCATTGCCGAGCTGGACCCGGCCTTCGAGCTTGCCGCCGAGCCAGTCGCCGGTTGCTTCGGTGAAGGCGATCTCGTCGCCCTTCCACTCCATCTTGCCGGCAAAGTTCCCGACGGCGCCGTAGAACCCCGGCCAGAAATTGGCCGCCTGCACGTCAAGCGCAACGTTGAGGCCGGTCCAGGCCGGCTGGGCCACCGGCGATTTCGACAGCGCCCCGCTCGACATGTTCTGAACCGGCCCAAGGATGCCTTCGGCAAGCCAGGCGAGGTCGAGCGTCGCAAGGTTGATCTGGCCCTCAGCCTTGCCCGGCACCCTGCGGTCGATCGTCAGCGCGCCGGCAAAGCCGTTGTTGTCGGCCTTGCCTTCAACCGTTGTAAAGGCGATCGCCTCCGGCGTCGTTGCCACATCGGCAGAAACCGAGATCGGCAGGCCGCTGCCGGTCTGCGGCAGGGCGATGCCCTGCTGCAGCAGATACGGCTCAAGGTCTTCCGTCTGGAGCGTCAGCTTGGCCTGGCCCTCTAGAAAATGGTCGCGCGAGAGATCGAAGCTGCCCTTGGCGGCAAGCGACGTCTTCTCGGTGGTAAAGGTCACCGTGCCGTTGGCGTTGGAGCCATCGGTGCTCTGCAGCTTGACCGAGAGGATGCCGTTGGCATCGGCATCGAAGGGCAACGGATCGAACCCGACCTGACCGAGCAGCAGCAGCGTCTGCGGATTTTCGAGCGTCGCTTCCAGGAGTATGCCCTTGCCGGCAAGCGCCTGGACGATATCAGGTGCCTGATAGCTGGCGGCGATCTTGGTGCCGTTGGCCGTGCCGAAGATGCCGAAGGTCGCAGGCGCGTTGCCTTCCTTGTTGCCGGCCGTCAGCGTCACGTCGAAGGCAGAGTCCGTATAGTACGGCCCGGCCCTGGTCAGGCGGCGAAGGGCGGGATGATCGACGGCGTGCCGGCCGATCATGTCCAGGAACGGCGTCAGATCCTTGGCCGCGAGCTTCATCTTGGCCGAAATGACGGGCTTTGCCAGATCGCCGCTGGCGCGGCCGGAAAAGGCGAGTTGCGCACCAGCCAGCGAGCCGATCGCCACGCGCTCTGCCTGTAGCTGGCCGTTTTTCAGCGTCACCACCGCCTGAACGTCTCGCGCCTCTTCGCCGAAGGCGGAGAACTCGTCGGCCGAAAGGTCGGCAGCGATCGCGTGCTGCATCAGCGTCGAGGTCGAGGCGTCGCCGGCGACCAGGCCAGCCAGCGCCTGCAAGGCTTCGAGATCGATGCGATTGCCGTTCAGCTGCAGCGAAAGGTTCGGCTGCTGCTCGGCGAAGGACTGGCGCTCGAGCCGCCCCTTGAGGCTCGCATCGCCGGCCGCAACTTCCAAATTTTCGAACTGCTGCAGCGTGTCCGTCAGGTTGACGGTTGCCGAAAAGCCCGCGGTCTTCAGCTTGCGGATCGCCGGGTCGACGGAGCCCGCCAGCCAGCTTGCCAGGCCCGAAGGCTGGTTGGACGCCAAGAGCAGGTCACCGCGAAAGGTGCGCTGGCCCTTGAGGTTGAGCCGTCCCTTGGCCTCGAGCTGCGTGCGCCCCGGCAGAAGTGCCACGACATTGTCGATCACCCAGCCGGCGCCATCCGGTTGCACGTCGATGCGCACGTCACGCACCGTCGTATCGCCGATGACGATCGCCGGCAATTTCAGGCTGGCCCGTCCCGGCACTTGCGGGATGGGAATGTCGGCGACAATCGCCAGCATCGCTTCCAGCCGCTGACGCATGGAGATTGCCGGGTCGCGCCCGGTCTTGCCGTTGTCGCCGTTGTTGCCGATGCGGCTGACGTCGATCTGCTGGCCGTCGGCAATCAGCAGGAACTTCTGGTCCTTGCCGGTGTCGAGCGTCGCCTCGCCGGTCACCACATAGGGATCGTCCGAGGGGCCGACCTCGAAGCGATATTCCGGCACGTGGATGCTCTCGTTGGTCAGCTGGAAATCGCCATTGATGCGCAGCGGCGCATGGCCGTCGACATCCTTCGCCTCGTCCTGCGGGCGGTTCTCGGTCAGCGTGAAACGGCCGCCGTAAAGCGGCTTGAAGTCGACGATCTTCAGTGCGCCATCGAGCTCGATACCGAAGGGGCGCTTGTCCGGTGTCACCCGCGCCTTGAGGCTCAGCGCTCCCGCCTCATCCACCTCGTTGCTGGAGAAGGCGAAACTGCCGGCCTCGCCGTCCAATGCCGCGCGGCCCTCCACCTTCCAGGGGCCAGCCAAAGTGCGAGCCGACAGATCGGCGGAAAGGTCGGTCACGCGCCGGGTGCGGCCGGTCTGCTCGTCGATGAATTCGATCTCGCCATGGGTGATCTCGACGTTTTCAAGCACCACGGTCTTGGCAGGGATTGCCGTGCGCGCGCCGCGCGCCCAGTCCAGCGTGCCGTCCGAAAGCAGCCGGACCTTGGCCTTCGGCCGGTCGAGACGCATGTCGAAGATCAGCGCTTCGCCGCTCAGGAACGGCGCAAGCTCCGCACTCATCGAGAATTGCGCGACCTGGATCAGCGGTTCGCGGGCATCGCTGCCGCCGACGCGCACATCGTTGAGCGTCACCGTCGGGAACGGGATCAGGCGTGCGTCGACGCTGCCATGGACCACGACGGGCTTGCCCATGATGCGGCTTGCCTCGCGCTCGAACTCCTTGCGGAATCCCGTCCAGTCGATGAACCACGGGGCGATCAGCGCCGCAAAGAGCGCAACGACCACAAGACCGCCGATGGCAACCAGAATTCGCGAAAGCACCGTGCCCACATTCCCATCAAGTTCTCAGGCGCCCGTCGGCGCCGTCTGCGCCCATATGAACGCCAAAGGGACGTCTTCGTCCATTACATTTGGACGTCTTCGTCCATATCAATTGCGCGGGCGTTACCTGCCGCCCCAAGGGGCGGCTGCTTTGCCGCGCCTCCCCTCGCCCGTTGCCTCGCGTCAGGCGAAGATCTTGCCGGGGTTGAAGATGTTCTGCGGATCGAGAGAACGCTTGACCTGCCGCATCAGATCCAGCGCGTCGCCGAGTTCGGCTTCGAGAAACGGCATCTTGCCCTGACCGATACCATGTTCGCCGGTGCAAGTTCCGTCCATCGACAGCGCCCGCGCATTCAACCGCTCGACAAAGGCCTCGGCCCGCGCCACGTCGACAGCGTCCTTGTCGTTAAACAGCAGACCGACATGGAAGTTTCCGTCGCCCGCATGCCCGACGATCGGCGCCGTCAGACCATGTGCTGCGATATCCTCATGGGTTGCCGCAACGCAATCGGCCAGCCGCGAGATCGGCACGCAGACATCCGTAGAGAGAATTGCCGCCCCGGGGATCAGGCTCTTCTGAGCCCAGTAGGCATTGTGCCGCGCCTTCCACAGCCGCGCCCGCTCTTCCGGGTTGGTCGTCCAGAGGAAACCGCTAGAGCCGAAATCCGACGCTATTTCGGCAAAGTGCCTCGATTGCATCTCGACGCTCTCGCTGTTGCCGTGGAATTCGACGAAAAGCGTCGGCGTCTCCTCATAGGATAGGCCGGAATAGTTGTTGCAGGCCTTCATCTGCAGCGCGTCCAGCAGCTCGATACGGGCAACCGGAATGCCGGACTGGATCGTCAGGATCACCGCGTTGCAGGCGTCGGCAATCGTCGGAAACGGGCAGACGCCGCCGGAGATGACTTCCGGTATGCCCTGGAGCCGGAGCGTGATCGAGGTGATGATGCCGAGCGTGCCCTCGGCACCGACGAACAGCCGGGTCAGGTCGTAACCGGCAGACGACTTGCGCGCCCGATGCGCGGTGCGCACCTCGCGCCCATCGGCTGTCACCACGGTCAGCGCCAGCACATTGTCCTTCATCGTGCCGTAGCGCACCGCATTGGTACCGGACGCCCGCGTCGAGGCCATGCCGCCGATCGAGGCGTTGGCGCCGGGATCGATCGGAAAGAACAGGCCGGTGTCGCGCAGATAGGTGTTCAATTCCTCGCGGGTGATACCCGGCTCGACCCGGCAATCCAGATCTTCCGCGTTGACCTCGAGCACCCGGTTCATGCGCATCATGTCGACGGAGATGCCGCCGTTCGGCGCGTTGACGTGCCCCTCGAGCGAGGAACCGGTACCAAAGGGAATGAGCGGCACGGCACTTGCAGCGGCGATCGCGACGATCTCGCGCACCTCGTCGGCGCTTTCGGGGAAGACGACGCCGTCGGGAAGCTGCGCCGGGATGTAAGTGGTGGTGTGGGCATGCTGGGCGCGGATCGCCTCGCCCGTCTGGAACCGATCGCCGAATCGGGCGGCAAGCTGCGCCTTAACGGTGTCGATCCCGGTTTCGTTTCTCGAGCCAGCTCTGATCGCCTTCAATGCCACGGAAAACGTCCCTTCTTCATGCCATTAGCGCCGCCCCGCTCCGACCTTGGGGAAGCGCTTTCATTTCAAGGCGCTACTGTGCAAATCGGAATCACTTTGTCCAGACGTTCACGCCGTCTCCGACAGACTATCGCGTGAAAACGCCGGCGGTGAGACCTGAGTGTCACAAAGCTTTCGTTTTGCGGCGCATAACCCGCATCCATAATTCTCTCCTGAAATCGATTCCAAGGCCGGGACCGATGCAGTCGTTGTTGTCTGCCGACGACACCGGCTTGTAACAAGGTCCTGCCAAAGCGCCGGGCGGCCCTTTTTCCCGGCGCCACTCGCGAAAGATGCGATTTCAGAGAAAACACCTGTCGTTTGGCCGCCCTTGGCATATTATACTGAAGGAAGGGAGGAGAAGGTCAAATGCTCGGTCTGCTCGCTTTGCTCACCGCCTCGGTATTCTTCGGCGCCGCCATCTACATCAACGTGGCCGAACACCCGGCAAGGCTTCACCTCGATGATCGCGCGGCCCTGGCCCAATGGGTGCCGGCCTACCGACGAGGTTTCGAGATGCAAGCTTCGCTCGCAATCATCTCGGGCCTGCTCGGCGCTGCCGCATGGTGGCAGAGCGACAATCCGCTTTGGGGCCTAGGCGCAGCAATCATCATCCTGAACTGGCCCTACACGATGCTGTTGATCATGCCGGTCAATCAGCGCCTTGAGACAACGCGACTGGACGAGGTGAACGAGGAAACCCGCGAGCTTCTCCTTCACTGGGGCAGGCTTCACGCCGGCAGGAGTGCGCTCGGCGCGATCGCGGCGGTGGTCTTTCTTGTCGCCGCCTGGCTCGGTCTTCAGGGTTAGAGCATTTCCAGGAAAAGTGCGAAGCGGTTTTCCGTCAGGAAATGCGTAAAAACAAATAGATAGAGCGTTTCTGCCTCCGTTTAAAACGGAAACGCTCTAGGTTTTTTGTAGGCAGCAGTTCAAAGCGTTACAGCGCCGCACACATGCGGCAAGAACGGCGGGATAGGGCAGCATGTCCAGCTCCTACCGAACGCACCCGCTTGACAGCTTGAATCGAAACGATGACAGCGCGATAGCGCGCCGTCATCGTTGGCGTCTTGATTGACGAAGGAACGTCTTGGTCAGGCTCAACGCGTCTCGAGCCCAGCCGCCGCTTCCATTTCCTCGTGCAGCTTGCGCTCCTCGTCCGCATGCGGCTTGGTAAGCCCCGCAATGACGAGATAGGCGACGGGCGTCAGGTAAAGCGTCACGACCACCGCAAGGCCGAGACCACCGACCAGCACCCAGCCGAGCGCGATGCGTGCCTCGGCACCTGCGCCGCTCGCCATCACCAGCGGCACCGCGCCGACGATGGTGGCGATCATCGTCATCATCACCGGCCGCAGACGAATGTTGGCCGCGTTCTCGATCGCCGTGCGCACATCCTGGCCGCGGTCACGCAGTTGGTTGGCGAATTCGACGATCAGGATGCCGTTCTTCGCCATGATGCCGACGAGCATCACCAGCCCGATCTGACTGTAGATGTTGAGCGTATTGCCGGTCAGGATCATCGCGAAGACGGCGCAGGCAAGCCCGAGCGGCACCGTCGCCATGATGATCAGGCCGCTGATGAAGCTTTCGAACTGCGCCGCCAGCACCAGGAAGATGATGACGAGGGCAAAGCCGAAGGTGACGATGAGCCCGTTGGCATTCTCGTTGAGGGTCGCAGCCTCGGCCAGCGGCATGATGCGCGAGCCCGGCGGTAACAGCGGTTCCGCCATCTGCTCGACCATGGTCAGCGCTTCGCCGAGCGCCAGGTCGGATTTCAGCCCGGCCGAAAGCGATACGGCGCGAAGCTGCGATTCCCGCGACAGCTGCGGCGCCACGGCCGTCTCCTCGACGCTGGCGATGGTCGACATCGGCACGATCTTGCCGTCGCCGGCCTTGAGGAAGATGTTCTGCAGATCCGTCGGGTCGTTGACCGGATTGGTCGAGGACAGAAGCTTGACCGGATAGGACTCGCCGTCGACGAAGACGTCGACGACGCTGTTACCGTCGAGCATCGCCTGCAGCGCCCAGGCCAGGCCGCCGATATCGACGCCCATGTCGGAAGCGCGCTCGCGGTCGATGGTGATCGAAAGCTGCGCCTGGTTGGCCTCGTAGTTCAGTCGCACATTCTCGAAGCGCCCGGTGTCTTCCATCTGGCGCACGAGCTTGGCCGCGGCATCGCCGAGCTTGGTGTAGTCGTTGCCGACCAGCGCCACCTGCAGGCCGCTGCCGGCGCCGCGAATGCCGAGGCTGTTGGGCTGTATCGCAAAGACGCGAACTGAAGGGATCTGCGCCGTCACCTTGTTGATCTCGGAGACGATCTGCTGCTGGCTGCGCTCGCGCTTGTCCCAGTGCGCAAGCGTCAGCACCATGAAGCCGCTATTGGCCGAGCCGCCCTGGCCCGAGATCGAGAAGATGTTGTCGATCTCGCCGGATTTGACCAGCGGCTGCAGGCCGTCTTCGATCCGCCGCATCTGCGATTGCGCATATTCGAGCGACACGCCCTGCGGCGCGTTGATGCGCATCATCACCTGCGACCGGTCCTCATTCGGCGTCAGCTCCGATTTCAGCGTCATGAAGCCGACGCCGCCCATGGCGGTAAAGAAGGCGGCAACGACGAAGACGATCAGCGGCGCATTGAGGCAGCCGCGCAAGGTGACGCGGTAGAACTCGGATGCACGCGCGCCGAACCGGCGCATTGGACCCGGCTTCGCATGGTTCTCCTGCGTCAGCATGCGCGACGCCAGCATCGGGCAGAGCGTCAGCGACACGAAGGACGAAAGCAGGATCGAGAAGGCGAGCACGAAGCCGAACTCGCGGAACAGACCGCCGGTCTGGCCGGGGAGGAACGACAGCGGCACGAACACGGCCGCAAGCGTCGCCGTCGTTGCTAGCACGGCGAAGAACACTTCGAGCGTGCCGTGCACGGCCGCGGCCCTCGGGCCCAGCCCTTCGGCCCGTCGGCGCACGATGTTTTCCAGAACCACGATCGCGTCGTCGACCACAAGCCCCGTCGCCAGCACGATCGCGAGCAAGGTCAGGATATTGATCGAAAAGCCGGCCATGTAGATCGCCGCCACGGTACCGATCAGCGCGATCGGCATGGTGATGGTCGGGATCAGCGTCGCGCGCCAGTCGAGCAGGAACAGGTAGATGACGAGCGTAACGATGAAGATCGCCACGACCAGCGCGATCTCCACCTCGTGAATGGCGCCGTTGATGAACACCGCATCGTCGCTGGTGATCTTCAGCTCGGTGCCCTCCGGCAGGATCTCCGTCTGGATCGTCTCGACGACCTTGCGCACGCCTTCGGAGATGTCGACGGTGTTGGATTGCGCCTGGCGGATGATGCCGAGGCCGATGCCCTGGCGGCCGTTGGAGCGAAGCGCCGTCGTGCCGGTGTCCGGCCCAAGCGTCACCGTGCCGATGTCGCGCAGCCGGACATTGTTGACGAGGATCAGGTTTTCGAACTGCTCAGGCGTCTGCAGGTCGGCCGTCGCCCGCACCGAAATGTCCTGGCTGGCGCTGGTGAGCGACCCCGCCGGCACGTCGTAGGAGGCGTTGGCAAGCGCTGTGCGCAGGTTTGCAACTGTCACGCCGCGTCCGGCAAGCTTTGCCTGGTCGAGGTCGATGCGGAAGATCTTTTCCTGGTCGCCATAGACGGCAACGTCGGCGACACCCTCGACGGCGGCGAGCCGATCGCTGATCTCGTTTTCGACCAGCAGCGTCATGTCTTCCATCGACATGGTGTCGGAGGTCAGTGCCAGCCGCATGATCGGCTGGCTGTCGGCGTCGGCCTTGACGATGCTCGGCTCGTCGACATCCTCGGGCAACTGGTTGCGCACGCGGCCGAGCGCGTCACGAATATCGTTGGCCGCCTGGCCGATGTCGGTCGTGTCGGAGAATTGCAGCGTCACCCGGCTGCGACCGAAATTGGACGTCGAGGAAATGTCCTTGATGCCCTGAACGCGCGACACCGCACCTTCGACCACCGAGGTCACTTCGCGGTCCATGGTCTCGGGCGCAGCACCGTCGAGTGTCGTCGTCACCGAAATCACCGGCTGATCGACCTGCGGCAGCTCGCGGATCTCGATGCCGTTCCAGGCCGCAAGGCCGGCAACGACGATCAGCGTATTGACCACCAGCGCGAAGATCGGCCGGCGGATGAAAAGTGCGGTGAAGCCGGTCTTGCCGGCCTCGCGAGCGGTCTGGTGGCCGGGTTCCTTCGCGCCGCTCACTTCACCTCCTCCGCGACCTTCTGCGCGGCATCGAGGCGCTCGCGCCCGGCGATGCGGACCTCGCCGCCGTCGCGCAATCGCTGCACGCCTTCGGTGACGACTTCGTCGCCTTCGCTCAAGGCGGCATCGACCAGCACCTTGTCGGGGTTGCGCTGGATGATCTTGACCGGAACTTTTTCGCTCTTGTCGCCACTGACGCGCCAGACATAGGAGCCTTCCGAACTCCACTGGATGGCGAGCGGATCGACGGTCGGATAGGTGTCGCCGTCGAAAGCCATGCTGACGGAGAAGGACATGCCGGCCCGCAGCGTGTCGTCAGGGTTTTCCAGCCGCGCCCGCACCCGCAGGGTACGGCTCGCCTGGTCCAGGCGGTTGTCGATCGCGTGGATGACGCCGTCGAGCTGGCTGCCGGGCTGGGCGATGGCGTTTGCCGTTACCGGCTGGCCGACAACGATCTTGTTGGCAAAACGCTCCGGCACCCAGAAGTCGACGAGGATCTCCGAACGATCGTCGACGACGGCAAGCGGCGTCGTCGTGGTGACGTAGTCGCCGACATTGACGGTGATGATGCCGACGACGCCCTTCGACGGCGCTACGATATCGCGGCGCTTGAGGTCGAGTTCGGCGGTCTTCAGTGCCAGTTCCGCTGCCTGCATGGCGATTTCGGCGTCGCGCACCTCGACCGCGGTCACGGCGCGCGCGGTGCTCAAATTGCGGTAACGCTCGGTCTTTTCCTTCGCGCTGTCGCGCGTCAGCCGCGCCTGGTCGGCGGCAATCTTCTGGTCGTCGCTGTCGAGCCTGGCGATCACCTGGCCCTGGGATACCTTGTCGCCGGAGCGCACGAGAATTTCGGTCAGGTTGCCGGTAGCCGTCGGCGTCACGGTGACGGAATGGATCGCCTCGCCATTGCCGATCGCGTTCAGCCGGTCGTTGACGACGGAGGTCGCCGACGGGCGCACCATGACGAGGATGGCGTCATTGCCGCCCTGCCTGCGAGCACCATTGCCCTGACCACCTTCGCCGCCGGCACCGCCTTCCTGCTTGGAAATGGCATCGATCAACGGATGCGAGACACCGATCGCCGCCAGCGTTTCGCCTGCCCCGGGCACGAACCGCACCCAGACGCCGGCACCCACCAAAAGCACAACGGCGCTCACCGCCAGCTGTTTCCAAACCCGCATTCATGTCTCCAAATATGCAAAGCGCGCTCCTGCGCGGCACGTGCCGGCGGAGCGTTCCGATTTGCCCTGAGTATCGTTGTTCGGACCTTTGGGGGCAACGGCGGAATGGCATCATTACGCAATTGTAATAAAAGCGAATTTGTTGGCGGCATGATGACGTATTTGCCTGTCAGGGGTCTGTACGGCCCCGGAATTTTGCAGGCTCATCGACGGCGCCCTCTGGCACAGCCGGTCTGGTGCGCCGTCATGATTGAACAAAAACAAGATACGCAGACAGGGCCGTCGGCACCAACATAAATGCCATCGTAAACAGCGCCAGTGCCGTAAAAAGAACGAGAAAAGCAAAGAAATCCATATACAATTCAAGCGGCTTCATTTGCATCTTTATCGAATCGAACTCAACAACAAGCCTATAATACATAAAGGAAACAAAAAGATTGAAAACGCAGGACATGTACACATTGAAGTTTTTGAGAATATTATGAGTTTTACTTACCCTATCAACAATGTCCCTGTCCGCCGATATGACCATCGCAGCAAACGCAAAAGTCAAACATAGAAGAAACAATACGACGGCCAATCCGTATACGAGGAGAACCCTTTCCCTGCCCGACCAGGAACGTTTGGCCATCGGCAATCTCCGATCCACGGGAAGTGATTTCAGCTCCCCTCACTTCAACTATAAATAGCACACGGCGGAATTTTAGAAAACAGAAATACACAATCGAAACGCCTTGCCGACCTCGCAACGCCGGTGCATCGATCCGGGCTTAACACGGAGGCTCTACAGGCGCTCACCGTTTACAGCCGCGAGGACTGCGTTATCCTGCAACCACCGGCGGCCGCCGGTCGGTTCGCAGCCTGCATTTCAAGGCGCTTAGGAGGAGAGAAGACGATGTGCGATGCCTGTGTGATGGAAACGGTCAAGGAGCGCATGCTCTCGCGCCGCAGCTTCTTCAAAGCCGCCGCAGTTGGAACCGCCGGCCTTGCCGTGGCGAGCGCGGGCATCGCCCCGCCGGCGCTGGCTCAGGGCCACACTGGTGTCACCGACCTCACCCACGAACTCTACGAGGAGTTCCCGACCTTCTTCGGCCAACAGCAGTTCTTCCGCGAGGCGAAGTTCACCTATGCCAAGGACAAGTTCAACCTGTTCGAGCTCCGGGTAAACGAGCACACCGGCACCCATGTCGATGCGCCGCTGCACTTTTCCGCCGACGGCCTGTCGGTCGCCGAGCTGCCGGTCGAAAAGCTGGTCGTGCCGCTCTGCGTCGTCGACATCCGCCAGAAGGCGTCCGCCGACGCCGATGCGCAGCTCACACCCGACGACATCAAGGCCTGGGTCGCTGCCAATGGCGAGATCCCCGAAAACGCCTGCGTCGCCATGCTTTCGGGTTGGGGCGCCCATCTCGGCACCGACAAGTTCCGCAACGCCGACGGAAACGGCAAGCTGCATTTTCCCGGCTTCCACGTCGAGGCGGCGAAGTACCTGCTGGAAGAGACCAAGGCAGCCGGCATTGCCGTCGACACGCTTTCGCTCGACCACGGCCCCTCGCCCGATTTTGCCACCCACTATGCCTGGCTGCCTGAAGGCCGCTGGGGGCTGGAGGCGGCGGCCAACCTCGACAAGGTGCCGGCCAAGGGCGCGACCCTCGTGCTTGGCGCCCCCAAACATCGTGGCGGCACCGGCGGCCCGGCCCGCGTGTTTGCGCTCGTCTGACCCCTTTGCCGATCCGGCGGCCAAGCGCCGCCGGAGACCTTTGACCAGGAGACCTCATGAGCACCATCACCCCGCCTACCGACCCGGAATCCGACCCGCGCGTAAAAGCCGTGTTCGACGACATCCGCGCCACGCGCAAATCGGACTTCATCAACAATATGTGGCTGTGGCTCGCCTTCGATCCGGATCTGCTGGAGCAGACCTGGCGCGACGTCAAGGCGGTGATGGCAACGCCCTCCGCACTCGATCCGCTGGTCAAGGAAATGCTCTATATCGCCGTTTCCGTCAGCAATGGCTGCGGCTACTGCGCCCATTCCCATACGGCCGCCGCCAGAGCCAAGGGCATGACCGATGCCGAGCATGCCGATCTCTTGCGGGTAATCTCGCTTGCCGCCAGAACCAACCAGCTGGCAACTGCGCTGCAGGTGCCGGTGGACGCCGCCTTCGACAGGACGGCTTGATGACGCGCGTGCGGAGGATAAGCGGCTTCGAAATCGACTGTCTTTCCACAGACTTGGTGCGGCTGGCGCAGAAAACGGAATAAAAGAAGAACATCCTTTCTGGCCTTTCGCCTCCGAATCACTACATTGAGCCGCATGATGAGTGGTTTCGACGACATTCCCTTCTTCGATGATGAGCCGGCCCCGCGCAAGCAGCCGCCGCCGGCAACGGGCGGCATTGCCGCGCGCGCCATGGCCGCCCGCGACCGCCAACAGCGCCCGGATTATCTCTCCGGCCTCAATCCGGAGCAGGCCGAAGCGGTGGAATCCCTTGATGGCCCGGTGCTCGTTCTCGCCGGCGCCGGCACCGGCAAGACGCGGGTATTGACCACCCGCATCGCCCACATTCTTTCCACCGGTCGCGCCTTCCCCTCGCAGATCCTGGCGGTGACCTTCACCAACAAGGCGGCGCGCGAGATGAAGGAGCGCATCGGCGTGCTCGTCGGCCATGCGGTCGAGGGCATGCCCTGGCTCGGCACCTTCCACTCGATCGGCGTCAAGCTCTTGCGCCGCCACGCCGAACTCGTCGGCTTGCGCTCCGACTTCACCATCCTAGACACCGACGACGTCGTCAGATTGATCAAGCAGATCATCCAGGCCGAGGGCCTCGACGACAAGCGCTGGCCGGCCAAACAGTTCGCCGGCATGATCGACGGCTGGAAGAACAAGGGCCTCGACCCGGCACAGATCCCCGAGGGCGATGCCCGCGCCTTCGCCAACGGCAAGGGCCGCGAACTTTACGCTGCCTACCAGAACCGGCTGCGAACGCTGAACGCCTGCGACTTCGGCGATCTGCTGCTGCACCCGATCCGAATGTTCCGCACCAATCCGGATGTGCTGAAGGAGTACCACGACAAGTTCCGCTACATCCTGGTCGACGAGTATCAGGACACCAATACCGCGCAATACATGTGGCTGCGTCTCTTGGCGCAGCGGCCCAAGGGCAAGGCCACAACTGCCAACGCAGGAGGCAATGCTGCATCCTCCGATTCATTGATACGCGATCCGTCTTCCGGTGAGACATCTCACTTTTCAAGAGACGAAGGCGACAGCGCGAGCGCAAACAAACAGCAGCAAATCAATATTTGCTGCGTCGGCGACGACGACCAGTCGATCTATGGCTGGCGCGGCGCGGAAGTGGACAACATTCTGCGCTTCGAAAAGGATTTCCCGGGCGCCAAGGTCATCAAGCTCGAGCGCAACTACCGCTCGACCGAGCATATTCTCGGCGCCGCCGCCCATCTGATCGCCCACAATGAGGGGCGGCTGGGCAAGACGCTATTTACCGACCGCAGCGACCCGGACGACGAGAAGGTGCAGGTGCACGCGGCCTGGGATTCCGAAGAAGAAGCCCGCGCCGTCGGCGAGGAAATCGAACAGCTGCAGCGCAAGAGCCACAAGCTCAACGACATGGCGATCCTGGTGCGGGCCTCGTTCCAGATGCGCGAGTTCGAAGATCGCTTCGTCACGTTGGGCTTGAACTACCGCGTCATCGGCGGTCCGCGCTTTTACGAGCGGCTCGAGATCCGCGACGCCATGGCCTATTTCCGGCTCGTCTGTCAGCCGGCCGACGACCTCGCCTTCGAGCGCATCGTCAACACGCCGAAGCGCGGCCTTGGCGACACCACAATTCGCACCCTGCACGACTATGCCCGCGCCCGCGACGTGCCGATGCTGGCCGCTGCGACCGATATCATCGAGACCGACGAGCTGAAGCCCAAGGCCCGCAAGGGGCTGTTCGATGTCGTCGCCGATTTCCGCCGCTGGCAAAGCCTGCTCGAAACCACTGTGCATACCGAACTTGCCGAGCAGATCCTCGACGAGAGCGGCTACACCGCGATGTGGCAGAACGACAAATCGGCCGAAGCGCCGGGTCGGCTCGAAAACCTGAAGGAACTCATCCGCTCGATGGAAGCCTTCGAGAGCCTGCGCGGCTTCCTCGAACACGTCGCCCTAGTCATGGATGCCGAGCAGAACGAGAACCTCGACGCCGTGTCGATCATGACGTTGCACTCGGCCAAGGGCCTGGAGTTCGACACCGTGTTCCTGCCCGGTTGGGAAGAAGGCCTCTTCCCGCATCAGCGCGCGCTCGACGAGGGCGGCCGCTCCGGCCTCGAGGAAGAACGCCGCCTCGCCTATGTCGGCATCACCCGCGCAAAACACCGCTGCCACATCTGGTTCGTCTCCAACCGCCGTATCCACGGCCTGTGGCAATCGACGTTGCCGTCGCGCTTCCTCGACGAGTTGCCGATCACCCATGTCGAGGTCGCCGAGACCGAGCAGTCCTATGGCGGTTACGGCCGCGGCGGCTATGGCCAATCGCGCTTCGACAAGGCCGATCCCTTCCAGAACAACTACTCGACCCCCGGCTGGAAGCGCGCCCAGCAGCACCGCTCGGATGCGACGCGCGACAACTGGGGCTCGCGCTCCGGCCACGCGGTCGAGCGCATCGGCTATGGCGAAAGCGGCCCGCGCAGCCGCACCATCGACGGCGAGCTGGTGGCGAAATCCACCAGCACCGAGCCCTCGCGCTTCACTGTCGGCGACCGCGTCTTCCACATGAAGTTCGGCAACGGCAACATCTCAGGCATCGAAGGCAACAAGCTGACGATCGACTTCGACAAGGCCGGCCAGAAGCGGGTGCTCGATGGGTTCGTCGAGAAGGTGTGAAGGCGCGCTCAAGCGGCAGGTAGTCGCCGTCGGTTAAGCCAAGGCCCCTGTCCGCGTGTATGCGCTCTCCGAGCAATCTGGATCGTAAACAGTAGTTAGAAGACCTGTTTTCGCAAACGACTTCTGAGATCGTCCCTTACCCTCCCAGAGCAGGAGACGCGACGATGGGGCTCGAACCCACAACCTATCCACCCCCGAATGCGTTGCCATCCGAGTAGAAAGCGAATTGCTCTTCCCATTGAGCTACGCCGCGACCACGATGCAAAAGACATCGTTGAGTTCTAACTACCTTGCTGAAAGAGACCCGTGTTGACGCGATTTGTCGAAAATCACTCGAATGACGTCAACCTCGTTCTCGCGCCGCGCGGCGACGTTTGCCAATCTCAATATCCAACCGTAGTCTCAGAGATTCCAAGTCATTGGATAGTTGCAGCTCTGCACTCCAATCTCCCTTCACCTGCGATGCCCACATTTGGAACGGGCCATGCTCGTTCTCATTTCGCTCTGCTTCCTCGATTGCGTCATCGAGCAAGCTTCGCACTATAGCCGTTGCTTCAACCGGCAATGAAGGATCAAGAAGAGTTACGTTCAGCTTTTCAATTTTGTTTTGAAGACTGAGACTAGTCTCCTTAATATCATAGAAATTATCGTCATTCCTCGCGCGCTCCCAGGCCGGACCATAGTCTAGTTCATCCTTGTCAGCTTGTGCCCGCTCCTGACTTCTAGCAAATCGGTTGATCGCTCCTGCCAAACTCTCGTCGGCTATACCGGTCGCAATTTCGAAGATGAGGCTGCACATTGCGGAAAAGTCAGAGCCAGGCGTCGTTACAAGTGGTGGGCCGCGCCACCAGAGGGATACCGTATATGCGCAATCCACGATGCGTGTCTTGGCTTGGTTATCAGGCGGCTTGATGTAGTCGGCTTCACTCTGAGCGCGATATAGGCTTAGCTTCAAAAAACACCCAAGGAACTTTAGGTCATGCTGGAGCCTTGTTAATGGATCGCCCTCAACCTCCTTTACGCCTTTATGGTACGATTTGTATGCGTTCTCAAATTCGGAATAGCCAATATAATTCCAATCACTAAAATTAAGCAATTTCTCAACCATATCGCCAACATTGCGAATATTATTTACTATCTTCTTCCTGTTCGCATCCCTGCGACCATTAGAAATTACATAGTCATAGTCGTTGGCGCAGCCGTAAATCATGCTCAAAATATTTAGTGCTCGCCTTTTCTCCTCTAAAGTCACGTAACGGAGGACGGTTGGAAAAAGGGCACACAGCCTTCCAACTAACGCCTTCTGGCGAGACATCCACCGTCTCGCGTCATCGTCGGAAATATCTGCCGTGATGAAGCGCCTCAACCAACGCCCATTCAGATAGTCGCCCGCGCTCGGCAGCAAGGAGTTCGCAAATGCAATCTCCTCTTGATCGATGCGCTCGATCTCGTGGAGGAAACGCAACATAGTCTGATGGGAGACCGGGCCATCAGCAAACAATTGTTCCAACTCAGGGTCTATTGTTTGCTTTAGCATAAGTTGCACCGAATATTGTTGGCCACTCGGTCAAGCTAGCAGTGACGGTATCGTCGGGGCAACGAGTATCCAATCGCCCACTCAAATCACCGTCCGATAAACGACCAACCCCAAACGCTCCACCGCCCGGTCATAGGGCGTCATCGCCGTCTCTTTGGTCTCATGCGTCTGCGTCAACCGCCTACAGATGCTCGACGCGAAGGCGCCCGCCCCAGCGGTCGTTCAGGTATTCGCAGACGAGCGTCCGATGGCAGCGGTGCGGTTTGTCCTCGGCGCAGAGCAGGCAGGCGCCCTGCAGCGCCTCCGGCTTCACGTGCTGCTCGATCTTGCGCTCCGCCATGAGGTCCAAGAAGTCCCGCGAGAAGGTCTTCCAGTCGCCCTTGTCGGTCTTGTAGGCTTTCATGATCGCCTCGGTGGGCGCGAAAAGCGGCTGATGCACATAGTCGATGCCGCCAATTCTCTTCAGGAAGAAGGCAAGGTCATTGGCCTTGGCGAAACCGGCCAGCTGTGACGTGTTGTGCAGCCGGACATCGACGACCGTCTTGACGCCGGCCTTTTGCAGGCGATCGAAGAAATCTTCGGCCGACGACTTGGTGAAGCCGATCGTCGAAACCTGCACGTTGCCCATGGCGCTCATCTCGTTTCACCCGCTGTTGCAAGGCCTTCTGCCGACCTCAACCTAGACCATCTTGCGATAAACGATAAAGCCCGAACGCTCCGCCACCTTGTCGTAGAGCTTCATCGCCGTCTCGTTGGTCTCGTGCGTCTGCCAATAGACCCGCGGCGAGCCGGCCTTGCGTGCGGCCTCGTAGACCGCTTCGATCAGCGCCGCGCCGACACCTTTGCCGCGCGCAGCTTCGCTGGTGAACAGATCCTGGAGATAGCAGTTCGGGCCGATGGACGTGGTGCTGCGGTGAAAGAGGTAGTGGGTGAGCCCGACGAGCCGGCCTTCGCTTTCGGCCACCAGCGCATGCATCGGCTCGTAGGCATCGAAGAAGCGCGACCAGGTCATCGCGGTAATGGCGGGATCGAGCGCCGTTGCACCCGAGCGACCATAAAAGGCGTTGTAGCCATCCCAGAGCGGCAGCCATTGCTCGTAGTCGCCGCGGACAATCGGGCGGATGCGAAGTGCGTCGGTCATGTCGGCTCCTGCTCTTTGGCGGCGCATGTGGCTTTGCTCGGGAGCATCTGCGAATTGTGGGCGCAGCGCATCTTTGAGACTGACTTTTCCCCCACAAATTGAGAACATTAGGTCGGACTTATATTATTGCGAAATGCCTGTCTCAACGATCAAAAGGCGAGCGGCGACATGTCTTGGACAAGCGCGATACGTTGGTTGGCGGAACTGGGCCTGACTGAGGCGTGCGAGGCGGATCGACAGGGCATATCGGTCGCCAACCTGGCAGCAGCCGTTATCGCTGTCTCGGCAAGTGGTTTCGCCGTCATCTACGCGCTCCACGGGCAATCGAGCCTGCAAGGGCTGGTCCTTTGCAATGTTCTGCTGGCAGTCGCCGCCGCAATGACACCTCTGTTCCATCGGTTTGGAAAGCGGGCGTCGGCGCTTTGGGGATTCGCCATAAGTGCTGTGGCACTGACGATCGTCAGCGCGCATCTCGGCCGGAATTCTGGCGCCCTGCTGAATCTCCTCGGCGTCACGCCCGTCGCATTTGCAATCCTGGGCCTCGATCATTGGCGCATGGTCGCCAGCCTGGGCCTCCTCTCCGCCGCGATCATCATCCTCGGCGGCATTGCTTTTCCGACGCCATGGCCTGGCGTCTATGCCGACGAGAACTTCCTCCAGCTCGTAAACGTCTCGTCGATCCTGACCGTCACCCTTCTGATGTTCGCCACCATGCACTATGCCCTCACGCTGGCGCGCGATGCCCAGATGCGTCTGAGCAATCTCATGCTGTCGATCATGCCCGCCGAGATCGTCGACCAGTTGCGCAAGGGTGATCACGCCGCCACGATCAAGAAATTCGATATGGCTGCGGTGCTGCTCATCGATATCGTTCAATTCGTCAGGCTTTCCAACGAGCTCGGCCCGGAGCGGACGGTCGCGCTGCTCGACGATTTCTTCTCGCAGCTCGACGCGGCATCTGCCCGGTTCGGCGTCGAGAAGATCAAAACCATCGGCGACGCCTATCTGGCCGCAGCGGGAGTACCAAGCGCCCATCCCAATGGCGTAGAGGCAGCCGCCGGCTTCGGCTTCCTCGCGTTCGAGATCGCTGAAAATGTCGGCAGGGCGCACGGGGTCGCGCTGCATTTGCGCATCGGCATGGCCTCGGGATCGGTCACTGCCGGAGTGCTGGGCCGCACCCGCTATGCCTACGACATCTGGGGAGCACCAGTGAACCTTGCGGCACGGCTCGAAGCGATCGGTCACGCCGGGTGTATCGTCACGACACGTGACGTCAAGGCCGCCCTCGATGGCAAATTCGCGTTTGAAGCCGGCGAAATCACGCACATCAAGGGATTTGGCGATACCGAAACATGGCGCATGAGCCTGGCCCGCTAACAGCGGGTTTTCGCTCCTTGCGGCACGTTGCCGCCGCCGGCAGAGCCCGGTATCCGGCGCAGCTTCGCAAAGCCGCGCCGTCGGCTGTCAGGCGACACCCGGAATGGTTGTAGCGCCTCTTGCCATCGCCTCGATGATCCCGTCCACGCCGGTCAGGATCGCATCGCCCATGAAGGCGATGTTGTCCATCGAGCGTTCGCCCGCCTCGTGGTGGCCGGCACCGCAGGCGTCGCGGATGACGATCGGCACGAGCCCAAGATCGGCGCCATGACGCACGGTCGGGTCGATGCCGATTTCTGTTGCAATGCCGCAGATGGCAAACGAGGTGAGCCCGAGATCGCGCAGAATGATGGCAAGCGGCGTACCCTCGAAGGCCGAGAACGTGATCTTGTCCAGGATCGCTTCGCCCTCGCGCGGCGCCAGTTCCGGCACCAGTTCGAAGCCCGGCGTGCCGCGCAGGAACCAGGGCTTCACTGCATCAGGGTCGTCCGTGCGCTGCCAGGCCATCGCCTGGCGCATCTGGAACGCGCCCATCAGCGGCTTCGGCATCGACAGGTGCCGCAGAAAGATGACGGGATAGCCGCCAGCCCGTGCCGCCTCCAGAACCTTCAGCACCTCAGCCAGGATCGCCGGGCCATTTTTGACCTGGTTGGCGATCCCCACCTGCATGTCGTAGACGACCAGCGCCATCCGGTCCGGTCGGCAAAAATCGGCAAGCGTTTTCCCAATTTCCAGTGAAACTGCCATCATTCCCCTCTTCCGGCCCCCTCCTCAGGCGGCCGTCCCACGCTTCAATCAAGCACCGGGAATGTGGCGCGGCGGTTCCAAGGTTTCAATACGGCGGGCAGCAGATGATGGTAGAGGCAGTGCGCCTCACGCATCTCCGCCGTCGTCCAACCTCGCCTTGCTGATCAGCGCCATGACTTCGGCATCGGAGGTTTGCTCGAAGTCGCGGTAATGCAGGCCGACGGCGCGGAAGAAGGCGGGGGTGGAGAGGCAGACGATGCTATCGACCGATGACCGCAGGCGCGCGATCGCGCTGGCCGGCGCGACGGGAACCGCCAGCAGCAGACTGCGCACACCGGCCCGGCGCAGCGCCTCGATCGCCGCGCGGATCGTGCCGCCGGTGGCAATGCCGTCATCGACGAGCACCACATTGCGATCCTTTGGCGAAAGCGGTTCGCGGTCACCGAGATAGAGTATGCGCCGCCTTGCTATCTCGGCGCGTTGGCGCTCGGTTTCGGCGGCGAGGTAGCCACGTGGCGGCCGCACCAGGCGCACGGCCTCGCGGTTCAGCACCAGCTCCGCCTCTTCGCCATCGACCAGTGCGCCAAGGCCGAATTCCTGATGGCCCGGCGCGCCGATCTTGCGCACGATCAACACCTCGAGCGGCGCGTGGAGATGCATGGCAATCTCGAAGGCAACCGGAACGCCACCACGCGGCAGCGCCATTATCAGGGGTTCCGGCGGCGCCTCGGCGGCCACCGCCTGCGCCAGCCGGCGGCCCGCATCGGCCCTATCCTCAAACAACACCGGTCCCGTGAACATGTCGCCTCTCCCGATCAGCGGAAAGCCTTTTGAACCACTTGGCACCGCGTCGCGACCAACCAAACGCCCCACCGTCCGGCAGTTGTCGTCCAGCATCGTTGGACAACCACACCAATTGCAGCAATCGCTAAAATTGCAGCGAATTTCGCCGGGTTTCATTAAGGCGCCAAAGCTACCAATTGACCCTGCATATTTGGCTTTGTCGCAAGCCGCCTTCCTCGATTTTAGCACGACGGGCCGTTTCGAAATGAGCTTTCTCCCTGCCCTATCGATCATCTCCCTGCTGGTGATGCTGCCGGTGCTGCTGTCACTGCGGAAATCCTCGACCCCGGGCGCCGCGGAGTTCGCCTCAGGCTGCGCAACGACGGCCGTTGCCATGGCGCTGGTGATGTTGTCCGAGATTTCGCCGCTCCGGCCGCTGGCGCTTGTCGGCTATGCGTTTCTCGCCGTCGCCTGTCTTTTCGTTCTTGCCGGTTTCCGCGCATTCTTCGCTCTGCCCACCTGGAGGTCGGCAATCCTGTCGCTCGGCGCAGCCTTGGCTGCCACCATATCGGTTCTGGCAGCCTCTGGCCCGGAGAGTGTCGCAACGCGGGCGCTGATCGCGCTCGGCATCGCAGCCGCCGTCTTCGTGATCGCTTGCATTTTTGTCCTGAGGCTGCGCACGGCCAGCGATCCGACAATACGACGGGCGATCGTCGTCGGGGCTGCCGTCGCCGGCGTGACGCTCCTGCATATCGCCGCACACCTGCCAGCCGCCACCGTGAACCAGACCGGCCCGGTCGCGCAGATCGCCTGGAATTTCGCGCTGGCGGCCATGTGGCTGCTCTACATGCCGATCCTGTTTCTTGGCGTCATACTCATGGCGCATGACCGCGTTATCGCCGATCTCAAGACCACGATCGCCCGCGACGAGCTGACAGGAGCGCTGTCACGACGCGCCTTCATCGATCTCGGCGAGCGCCTGTTCGCATCGTGCCTCGCCCGCACACGCCCGGCCGCCTTCCTGCTGCTCGATCTCGATTATTTCAAGCAGATCAACGATCGCTACGGCCATGCTGCCGGCGACGCCGCGCTCGGCCACTTCGCCGGCATCGTCGCGGCCTGCCTTGCCGGACGCGGCACCTTCGGGCGCATCGGCGGCGAGGAATTCGGGATCGTTCTGTCCGATCACACGGAGGGGGAGGCGTTTCTGCTCGCCGAGGAGATCGGCCGCACGGTACGTGACACGCCTATCGGCCGCTTCGGCCAGCCGATCCGGTTGACGGTCAGCATCGGCATTGCCAGCGCGAGCCAGGGCGATACCATGACCGACGTGATGGTCCGGGCTGACATGGCGCTCTATGCGTCCAAGGCCGACGGCCGCGACCGCTGTACGATCGCCGGCCGGCTGCAGCCGGATGCGAGCGCGCGCGTGCTCGCCGCCGCCGCCGCGCAGCTTCGCGCAGCCGAAGACTATTCGCGTGCACCGCAACTGCTGCGCGACACCGGCTGAGGCAACCTCCGCACGGCCCGCCTCTTGTCGCCAATCTTGCATTGACAGCGGCAGAACCTATGTGAACGGTGCAGTCCACCGGAGGAAATCCATGTCCCGTTCGTTCCGCGTCTCGATCCTGGCGGGCCTCGCCGCTTTCGTGGCGACCGTCTCTCCCGCCCGCGCCGAAACCGTCGGCGAAGTCGGCGTCGACTGGCTCGGCAACGACATCATCGTCGAGGCGGTAAGCGACCCCAAGGTCAAGGGCGTGACCTGTCACGTCACCTATTTCGATCGCGGCGTCATCGACCGGCTGAAGAAGGGCAACTGGTTCGAGGATCCCTCCAACAACTCGATTGCCTGCCGCCAGACCGGCCCGATCGAGATCGGCGACATCGATCTTTCGAAGGAAGGCGAGGAAGTCTTCCGCTCCGGCCTGTCGCTGATCTGGAAAGACCTGCTGGTCACCCGCATTTACGACCGCAGGAACGACACACTGATCTATCTCGCCCACTCGCGCGAACTGACCGACGGCTCGGCCAAGATGTCGATCACGACGATCCCGCTCTACGGCCAGACCGTCAACTGGCAGGAAGGCAAACCGCAGCCCTGAAAAAATGCAGCACCCTCCCGAAGCCTTTACTTCCGGAGGGTGCGAGCGACGCCAGTCCCCACACTACTGGCGGGTCATGCTTTCATTGGTTCAACACTCAATAAGTCGGCGCGACGATGCCTTGATAGTAGTCGCCGTCACCGCCCTGGTACCGATCCTGAAGCTGCGGATTCTGGTAAATTACGCGCGGCGGAGCGGTTTGATAGATGCTGCCGGTCGGCATGCGGTCAACGGACCGATTGTCGTACATCATCTGCGACTGCGTCGTCGGGCGCGGCTTGATCGCATGTGGATCGATGCCCTGGTAGTAGCTGTCGGCGAATGCCGGAGCAGCTGCGCCAGCAAGGGCGGTCGATAGGACAAATGCAGCAAGTGAAGTTCTCAGAGACAGTTTCATGACATCAACTCCTATGTCGTTGTCTTTGCAAGACCCGGCCTCCGTTCGGGTACGAGCACGAACGTACCATACACCCACTTGTTCCCCTGATGTAGTTGACGTTTCGCTCACTTAATCTCGTGCAAACCGTGATGAACATTACGCAACTGTAACTTGACCGCCTCGGCTCGGTGGAGCCACAGGCGCCGAGACATTTCATCAAGCAACTGAAAGTTCGTGATTTTCCGCAGCCGAAAGAGCGCGCGAAAACGCCGTGCTGCTTCGCGTCGTCGCCCGTTTTGACGACGATAATGCTGACAACCATCCACAACCGTGGAAAGTTCCCGAAGAAAGAAAAAGCAAACGGCCCGGAACTTTGTCCCGAGCCGTCTCAAATTGCGTTGCGATGTGGCTGCGATCAGGCCGCCTGGGCGAGCTCGTCTGCAATCACCGTGTCGAGATTGAGGAAGCAGACCATGGTCTTTTCCAGCGCGACGATGCCGCGGCAGAAGGCGCGCTGCGCTTCCGGAATGATCTCCGGTGCCGGCTGCAGGTCTTCGCTCTTGATGGTCATCATGTCAGACACCTGCTCGACGAGCAGGCCCACCAGCTTGCCGGCGATATCGGTGACGATGATCGCCGAACGTTCCGACGGCTCGGTCATCTTCATGCCGAGGCGGCAGGCCATGTCGATGACCGGGATCACCGCGCCGCGCAGGTTGATGAGGCCGAGCACGTAAGGCGGCGTGTGCGGCATCGGCGTCACCGGCGCCCAGCCACGGATTTCGCGGATCGCCATGATGTCGATGCAGAACTCCTGGTCGCCCAGATGGAACGAAACGATTTCGAGATAGGCACCGGACTGCTTGATTGCGTTGGACATGATCAGAATTCTTCCCAATTCTCACCGGAGGCCGACGTCGATGGCACGGAGCCCGGTTGGTTGCCGAATGCGCCCGCAAGCTTGCCCATGAGGGCCTTGGCGGGGGATGGAGCTGGACGCGAGGTCGATTTTGCCGAGGCGAGGTTGCGCAGCGGCACTGCCCTGTCGGTGCCCCTGGGGACCAGCCTTGCGGATGCCGGCGTCGCTGTCGCCTGCGTCTGGACAGGGGGAGCTGCTACCGGCCGCACGCTCGGGGGCGTCTGAGACGGCGCGCTGGATCGCATCGATGCGTGAACGGCGCGGCCCTCGTGGAACTGGCCGACGAGCTGCGTCAGCTTTTCCGCGTCCTGCGCCAGCGTGTGGCTGGAGGCGTTGGTCTGCTCGACCATCGCCGCATTCTGCTGCGTCATCTGGTCGAGCTGGCCAACGGCCGTGCTGATTTCGTTGAGCCCGGTCGACTGCTCGCGCGCCGCCATGACGATGGAACTCATATGTTCGTTGATGCGGGCGACATCGACGCCGATGCGGCCGAGCGCCTCGCCCGTCGCCTGCACCAGCCGGACGCCGGTGCCGACCTCGTTGCCGGAGCGGCTGACCAGCGTCTTGATATCCTTGGCGGCACCGGCGGCGCGCTGCGCCAGTTCGCGCACTTCCTGCGCCACGACGGCAAAGCCCTTGCCGGCTTCCCCTGCCCTTGCCGCCTCGACGCCGGCGTTCAGCGCCAGAAGATTGGTCTGGAAGGCGATCTCGTCGATGACGTTGATGATCTTGCCGATCTCGTTCGAGGCATCCTCGATGCGGGCCATGGCGCTGATCGCCTCGCCGACGATGCGGCCGGATTCCCGCGCATTGGTGCGGGTGTCGTCGACCATACGGCTCGCCTCTTCGGCGCGCTGTGTCGCCGTGCGCACGGTCGCCGTGATCTCGTCGAGGGCGGCGGACGTCTGTTCCAGCGAGGCCGCCTGTTTCTCGGTACGGCGGGCCAGGTCGTCGGCGGCGGTGCGCATCTGACGGCCGTTCGATTCGATCGAGAGCGCGTTTTCCTTGACGTTGAAGAGCACGTCGCGCAGGCGCTCGACCGTCTGGTTGAAGTTGCGGCGCAACGTGTCGAGATTGCCGTCGAAGGGGCGCTCGATGCTGACGGCCAGATCGCCATCGGCAAGCTGCGTCAGCGCCAGCCCAAGGCTGTCGACCGCAGCCTGGATGCGGCGCACCGCTTCGTCGCGCTCGCCCTGCTGCTGTTCGCGTTCCTTCTCGATCTCGCGGCGACTGGCCGCGGCATTCTGCTCAAGCGATTGTTTTTCGATGGCCGCGGCGCGGAAGAGGTCGACGGAGCGGGCCATGACGCCGATCTCGTCGCCGCGATCGAGCGCATCGACCTTTGCGCCAAGCTCGCCCTTCTGGATGCGCTGCATGCTGTCGCGAAGCCCGAGGATGCCGCGGCGCAGCGTGGCACCGTGAAACCAGAGCAGGCCGAGCAATGTCGCCATGGCGAGCAAGCCGGCGGCAGTCTGCAGCAAAAGCGCATCGGCCGATACGGCGCGCGCTTCGTCGACCCGCGTCTGAACCAGTTGCGTCGCAGCTTCGGAGAGCTGTGCAAGTGCAGTACCGAGCCGTTCGCCGGCACCGTCGATCGCGTCGTCGATCTTGCCGAATTCATCGGTCGAGGCCTTGCCTTCGACCAGCGCCTTCAGGTCGACGCCAATCGCCTGGCGAAGTTCGGCCAGATCCGCGTCGAAGGTCGATAGCGCGTCGTCCCGGCCGAGCAGTACCGCAAGCGCCTTGATATCCGCCTTGCTTGCCTCGATATGGCCGAGCGTGGTGGCGATGCTGGCAGCGCGCTCCGGATGGATGACGCCTTCGTCGCGGTCGACGATCGTGTCCATGGCGTTGAGCACGAGGTTGGTGGCGGCAAGCCGCATCTCGGCGACGGTGGTCAGGCCGCGCTGCGCGGTGATGGCGCCGTTCAGCGCCTCGTTCGAGCGCATGTCGTCATACCAGCCGACGCCAAGCACGGAGCCGAAGCCGACAAAGGCGGCACCGGCGAGCGTGGCAAGCCGCTGGCTGACGGAGAGGTTCTTCTTCAGGGGCGCAGACGTTGCGGTCATCGAGCAGTCCATGGTCACGGACCTGCCCAAAGCCAGGCGAAGTCCTCCGTTAAAATCGATGCGGAAAGCCGGGCTCGATCAAACCGGATGACGTCATGTCATGTAGAGGTGAAGCACTTCACCCGCGTTGGCAAAACACTGGCAAACAGACCTTAAGCATTCGCTAAGACGTCACCCGAATCATGGGGAAACGGAGTGCGGCGACATGCTTTGCTGAAGCGCGGTCGCGCCTTCAAGAAAGCGGAGCAGCACCGCCTGCTCCTCGGCCTTGCCTGCCATCCCTTCCCCTCGCCGTTTCAGATGCTATGATGGGGCCATGAACACGAGAACGCAGAGATCGATCCGGCTTCCGCTGCTTGCGGGTCTTGCGATGGCGTTTGCCGTCGTGACGTTTGTCGCCTTCCGCGGCTGGATGTCGAACGGCGCCGATATCTTCCTGGCGCTCGCCCAATCCGGCCTTGCCTGGTGTTTCTGACCTGACGAGCCTGTTGCCGGAGCATTTCCAGGAAAAAGGGTGCGAAACGGTTTTCCGTCCGGAAATGCGTCAACACCAAGAGATTGCCTGCGGCAATTGTCCCATTTGCGTGGCCGCGATGGAGACGGTATCAAAAGCCGATCAACCTGATACGGCCGGCCAAGGCCCCAACAAAATCGGTAGCACGCATGAAAACCATTCGCATCGCCCTTTGGGCCGCCGTCGTCGTCATGGCCGGCGTTCTCGGCTGGCTGACCTATGAGATGACCCAGTCGAAGCAGCAGGCCGCCTCCGGCCCCTTCGGCGTGCCCTTCGCGCTGGTGGCGCAGGACGGCAAGGAGATCACCGAAAAGGCCTTCGCCGGCAAGCCGACCGCGCTCTTCTTCGGCTTCACCCATTGCCCCGAGGTCTGCCCGACGACACTGTTCGAGCTGAACGGCTGGCTGGAAAAGGTTGATCCGGAAGGCAACAAACTGCAGGCCTATTTCATCACCGTCGACCCCGAGCGCGACACGCCGGAAATTCTCGGCCAGTACGTCTCCAACGTGTCCAAGCGCATCACCGGCATTTCCGGTCCGGCCGACAAGGTGCTTGATATGGTCAAGGGCTACCGTGTCTACGCCAAGAAGGTGCCGCTCGACGCCGAAAAACCTGATGGTGACTACACCATGGACCACACCGCCTCGGTGTTCCTGCTTGACGCCGACGGCCGCTTCTCCGGCACGATCGCCTATGAGGAAAACCCCGAGACGGCGGTCAAGAAGCTCGAGAACCTCGCCAAGGGCTGAGGACGCTTCCAGCCTCAATCGAACATCTTTGCAAGCGCCGGCATCGCCCGGCGCTTTGCGTTTGCCAGGCATTCATGGTAGCGGCGGGGCATGCAGTGCCGCGCGCCGGATCGGGTGCGCGAAGATTATGCAGTGCCAGCCGAAGGACAGAGCCTTGAGCGAGATCAGACTTTTCGTCACCACCACCGAGAAGCAGGCGGAAGCCGTGCTCGACCGCATGAGCGAGGTTTTCGGCGAAGAGGATTTTGCCATCGGCACGACGGAAGTCGACGAAAAGCGCGACGTGTGGGAAGCCTCGATCTACATGATGGCGGCCGACGAGGAGGGCGTGAACGAACGTCTGACCGACGCGCTCGCCGACGGCTTCTCCCATCTTCCAATCGCGCGTGAGGTGCTGCCGGATATCGACTGGATCGCCAAGTCGCTCGAAGGGCTGGCGCCGGTGCGTGCCGGCCGCTTCGTCGTGCATGGCTCCCATGACCGCGACAAGATCCGGACCGGCGAAATCGCCATCGAGATCGAGGCCGGCCAGGCCTTCGGCACCGGCCACCATGGCACCACCGCGGGCTGCCTCGAGGTGCTGGCGACCGTGGCGCGCACCCGCACGGTGCGCAACGTACTCGACCTCGGCACCGGCAGCGGCGTGCTGGCGATTGCCGCCTGGAAGCTCCTGCATGGGCCGGTGCCCGCCCCCGACATCGACCCGACCGCCCCCCGCGTTGCGGAGAAAAACGCCCGCCGCAACGGCGTCGTCACCGGCATGACCTTTGCGACGGCACCCGGCTTTCATTCCACCGCTTTCAGCGGCAACGGCCCGTTCGACCTGATCATCGCCAACATCTTGGCCCGCCCGCTGATGAAGATGGCGCCGCAGCTGACCGCCAACCTCGCCCCCGGCGGCTCCGTCATCCTCTCCGGCATCCTCGCCGAACAACGCTGGAAGGTGCTTGCGGCCTATAACGGCCAGCACCTGCGCCACGTGCGCACCATCTGGCGCAACGGCTGGGTGACGATCCACCTGGAGAAGTAGTCGCGGCGACCGCAGGGGCATTCGGTGTTGAGGCTGCCCCTCATCCGCCTGCCGGCACCTTCTTCCCGCCTGCGGGGAGAAGGCAATTGCGGCGCGCTCTTGCCACGTTGCATCTCTTTCGTATCCCGCACCCCAATAGCACCAGCTTAGCCCTAGATCATTTCATTGTTTCATTGAAACAGTGAAATGATCTAACTCTTTGAAACTACGCAATTCCGGGCGGAAAACCGTTTCACACTTTTCCTGCAATTGCTCTAGCTGGGTGGTTCGTCGCCTCACGGTGCGCCACCTCCCGGTGGTGGGCCCAGCCAGCGCGCACGTCCCCTCTACCCGCCTGCGGGGAGAGGGTTAAAATGAACAAGAGATAGCAACACCGCTGTCGCGGCCGGCGACAAACAAGCGCCACGCACACTTCCAAAGGTCGGAAAAACGAAAAGGCCGCCACGTCTTTCATGACGGGCGGCCTTTCGAAACAAAGGCGATGCCAGGGGCATCGCCTGCTGGTCGGCTTGAGACCGACCATGCCCGCGAGCCTGAGGAGGAGGAGCGCTCGAGCGGGCGTCTACCGTTCCGAAATTGGCCACCCTTGAGGGAGGAGGAGAACAGAATGACCAACTATTCTCGGAACTGCAGGCTTTTGAACCACCGGATGTACGTCCGTGTTCGTTGAGGCGGCTTATAAACTATTATTCCGATAGAGATAGCGGCTTCTTAGCATAGGAGCCATGCACAAAGCGCATATGTATGGTAAATGAGCAATTGCCCTCTGCAGCGTCAAATGTGACGCGCTGAGGCCGCTGCAACACTCTAAACTTGCTGCATAATTTTCTCCTTAAATCGATTCCGACTTAAGGAACCATGCAGCAATTCTGTGCACGTCCTGCCGCCGACATGCCCGGCAGGATCTCGCCTCTTTCCTCGCAAGGGGCGTTTCCGCTAAGATCGCGCATCTTTCCCGCGGTTCTCCGCCCAATCTACCGGAAATCCCTCATGTTTCAGTCCTTTGAAGTCACCTCCACGCCCCAGTTCGGCAAGGAGCGTACCGAAGCTTTGCGCGCCTCCTTCGCTAGCCTCGGCATCGACGGCTTTCTCGTGCCCCGTGCCGACGAGTTCCAGGGCGAGTATGTGCCGGCGTCGTCGGAGCGGCTTTCCTGGCTGACCGGCTTTACCGGCTCTGCCGGCGTCGCCCTCATCACTGAGCGTCAGGCCGTCGTTTTCGTCGATGGACGTTACGTGACCCAGTTGAAGGAGCAGGTCGACGGCCAAGTCTTTACCGGCGGCGACCTCATTGGCGAGCCGCCGCATCTCTGGCTGGAGAATAACGGCACCAAGGGGTTCAAGCTCGGCATCGACCCGTGGCTCCATACCGGCGCCGAAGTGCGCCGGCTGGAAAAGGCGCTTGCCGTCCTCGGCGGCGCCCTCGTCTTCCTCGATCACAACCCGCTCGACCGCATCTGGACCGGACGTCCGGCAGCCCCGCTCGGTCGCGTCTCCATCCAGCCGATCGAGCAGGCCGGCGAGCTTGCCAAGGACAAGATCGCGACGATTGCAGCCGGCCTCGGCAAGGCCGGCGCCGGCGCCGTCGTGCTCACCGACCCCTCCTCCGTCGCCTGGACCTTCAACATCCGCGGCACCGACGTGCCGCACACGCCGCATCCGCTCGCCCGCGCCATCATCCATGCCGATGGCCGCGCCGAACTCTTCCTCGACAAGCGCAAGACCGGCATCGAGCAGGAAGCCTATCTCACCCAGATCGCCGAGATCGCGGCGCCCTCGACCTTCGACGACCGCTTGTCCGCGCTGGGCGCCGCCGGTGCCTCGGTCATGATCGACCCGGACCTCGCCTCCTTCGCCATTTCCGAGCTGATCCGCGGCAAGGGCGGCAAGGTGGTCGAAGCCGTCGACCCGGCTCGCCTGCCCCGCGCCCAGAAGAACAAGGCCGAAATCGAGGGCTCGACCCGCGCGCACCTGCAGGACGGTGCCGCCATGGTCGAATTTCTCGCCTGGCTCGACAAGGCCGAACCCGGCACTGTCACCGAGATCGGTGCCGCCAACCAGTTGGAGGCCGCCCGCGCCGCCATCGGCGAGCGCATGCAGAACCCGCTCAAGGACATTTCCTTCGACACCATCTCCGGCGCCGGCTCGCATGCCGCAATCATGCACTATCGCGTCACCACCGACACCGACCGCGCGATCGAAGCCGGCACGATGTTCCTGATCGATTCCGGTGCGCAGTACATCAACGGCACGACCGACATCACCCGCACGGTGGCGATCGGCGCGGTTCCGGAAGAGCAGAAGCGTTTCTTCACGCTGGTGCTGAAGGGCATGATCGCCATCAGCACCGCACGCTTCCCCAAGGGCTCGCGCGGTGTCGACCTCGACCCCTTGGCCCGCATCGCGCTGTGGAAGGCGGGCGCCGACTACGCCCATGGCACCGGCCACGGCGTCGGCTCCTACCTCTCGGTGCATGAGGGACCGCAGCGCATCGCCAGGCTCTCCACCCAGGAGCTGCTGCCGGGCATGATCCTGTCGAACGAGCCGGGCTATTACCGCCCCGGCGCCTTCGGCATCCGCATCGAAAACCTCATCGTCGTGCAGCCGGCCGAAGAGATCGCCGGCGGCGACCTGGCCATGCTCGGCTTCGATACGATCACCTATTGCCCGATCGACCGACGCCTGGTGCTGCCGGCGCTGCTGACCGACGAGGAGCTGGCCTGGTTCAATGCCTACCACGCCGAGACGCGCGAAAAGCTGATGCCGCTGCTGGTGAGCGAGGAGACCCGCGACTGGCTGAAGGCCGCGACAAAGGAAATCACGCGCTGAGTCAGGCATTCGTCTGGGCTCCTCCATCGCGGGAGCCCAGGCGGCACACATTCGCCACCGCGGCCGCTTCATGCCGTGCCGCGGTTCTCCAGTGCAGCAGCGGGGGCCGGGAATTCCCGCTGGGTTCAGATTCCCAGAAGTTTCTTAGCCTCGCCGAGCGATGCCTCCGAACCGGCATGATCGCCGGCGCTGTGCTGTTCTTCGCCCTTCTTGCGCAGTTCCGCAACCTTCGCCTTGTCGGCGTCGGACAGAGACGCCGTGGGCAAGGCCGCGTCGATCGCAGCCATCATGGTCGGGCATTGGCTGGCAAGGGCCGTCGCAGGCGCAAGCGCGAGCAAAAGGGCAATCGAGATCCTGGTAAACATGGTCGCTCCTCCACTGCCGGGAGGCTGCAACAAGATGCCCCCGCGACCTTTGCGCGTCAGACAGGGCGCGTGGTACGGGAGTGCCTCTCCGGCAATCAGAGGATGATAATCCAGGACGCGTCCGACGCCAACGCCTGAGAGTTCAACACGCCCTGCCCGCCCGTCTTCGACAGGGATTGCCCGCGCGAAGGGGTGTGAAGAACTTACAGCACGAGATGGCGGAGCAGCATCACCACCACCCAGCCGATGACGAGCATGCGCAAGGTGGAGAGATTAAGCCCGAGCGCAATGGCGAAGGCGACGAACATCGAGACCGCGACGTCGAAGCCGCCATAGACGAAGGCCGGCGCCACCAGCGTCGTCAACACCGCCGCTGGAACGGCGTTCAGCGCCGATTCGAGCCGCGGCGGAATCTGCTTCATCTGGGTAATGAGCACATAGCCGCCGATGCGGGTTATGAAGGTCGCAACCGCCGCCGCGATGATGAGGTAAATGAGGTTGAGGTGTTGCGGATCCATGGCTCAGGCCTCCTTCTCGATGGCGACGGGTGGCGCTGCCACGGTCTCGGCTGGCGGCAGGCAGGCGGCAAGCAGAATGCCCGCCAGCGCCCCGATGCTGACATGCCAGGGCGAGCCGACGAAATGCATGCCGGCAACGGAAGCCACGGCGGAAACGGCAACGATCGGCAGGAAGCGGTCGCGCTTGCGGAAGCCCATCACCAGCCCGAGGAAATAGATCGGCAGCAGTACGTCGAGACCGATGGCCTTGGGATCGCCGACCAGCTGGCCGAAGATCGCGCCGAGCAGCGTGTTGAAGATCCAGGGGAAATAGATCACCAGGCCGAAGCCGAGATACCAGGGGAAAGTGACCGGCAGGCCACGCTCGCCGCGCTTCTCGGTCTCGGCATATTGCGGGTCGACGAGCAGGAAGAAGGCAAAGAACTTCTGGACGAAGGTGAAATGCCGGACATGCTTGGCGATCGAGGCGGAATAGAGCACGTGGCGGAAATTGACGGCGAAGACCGAAAGCACCACCAGCCAGGGCTGGACATGGTTGCCGAACAGCTCGATGCCGACCATCTGGCTGGCGCCGGCATAGACCGCCGCACTCATGAAGACGGCATCGCCAATGGTAAAACCGTTGTCGACCGCAAGCGCCCCGAACAGCGCACCGAACGGCGACGCCGCCAGCATGATCGGGAAGCCGCCGCGCACCCCTTCCCAGAATTCGTCTTTTCTCATGGAGTCCTCCCGCGGCACCGGCAATGGGCGCCCGCGGCATGCCGCCTTCGATCAAGGCCACATGCAGCATTTCAAAACTGCGACAACCGCCGTCGCGCGCCTCAAAGCGCGCACGGCCATCGTCCTGTGCCGGACAGATAGGCGCTTCGCCCCTGACCAACAATTCAATTGCGCTTATGCAATGATTGAATTTTATGATGCCTGCCGGCTGCAGGCTTGAACGAAATGCGCATGGGCCGGCAAACGGCCACCGTTTTGTCACCGCCTCGCCGCGCCTTCGTTCGGCGCGGCGAGATCGCGTGAATGCGAAATGGGTTAGCGCTTGACCTGGAACGTATGCTCGACGCCCGGGAACGTGCGCGCCTTGACCTCGTTTGCGTATTCCTCGACCGCCTTGGAGATCGCCGGCGCCAGTTCGGCGAAATGCTTGACGAAGCGCGGCTTGAAGTCGTTGAACAGGCCTAGCATGTCGTCGGAGACCAGGATCTGGCCGTCGCAGGCCGGTGACGCGCCGATGCCGATGGTCGGCGAGCGCAACTCGCTGGTGATCTCGCGCGCAACCGGCTCGACCGTGCCTTCGACGACGATGGCGAAGGCGCCGGCATCGTCGATCGCCTTGGCGTCGCGACGGATCTTGGCCACTTCCTTCTCGTTGCGACCGACCGAGCGATAGCCGCCGGTGGTGTTGACGAGCTGCGGCATCAGGCCGACATGGCCGAGGACCGGAATGCCGCGGCTGACGAGGAACGCGACCGTCTCGGCCATCTCGGCGCCGCCCTCGAGCTTCACGGCGCTGCAGCCGGTTTCCTTCAGAACGCGTGCCGCACTGCGGAAGGCCTGCTCCTTGGATTCCTGGTAGGAGCCGAACGGCAGGTCGATGACGATGCACGAGCGCTCCGAACCGCGCATGACCGCCTGGCCATGGGCGATCATCATGTCGAGCGTGACGCCGACGGTGGTGTCGAGACCATAGAGCACCATGCCGAGCGAATCGCCGACCAGCAGGAAATCGACATGCGGATCGAGCAGCCGGGCGATCGGCGTCGTATAGGCGGTCAGGCTGACGATCGGGCGCTCGCCCTTCAGCGCTTCGATATTGGCGGGGCTCAGGCGGCGTCTGGACGATTGTACGCTCATTCTCAGGCAACCTTTGCAAAATGGGCTGATTTCGGAGCAATCACGCGGTTGTCGAGCAGCTTCGTCGTGCCGAAGCGGACGAAGAGCAGCAGGAGCACCGGCTTGGCGCCGATCGCGTCAATGGTTTCGAGCGTGTCGGGGTCGCGCAGCGCCACGACTTCCGGCCGGGCCAGCGGCTCGGTGGAAAGAAAGGCCGTGACCGCCCTTTCCACTTCGCCAGCATCGGTGATCCCGGACGCGACCAGCCGCTCGGCCTCGGCAAGCGCCTTCGGCACGATGGCAGCCGCCTGGCGCTCTTCGGCGTTGAGGTAGACATTGCGCGACGAACAGGCGAGCCCGTCGGCCTCGCGCACTGTCGGCACGCCGATGATTTCCACCGGCTGGGCGAGATCCTCGACCATGCGGCGAATGATCTGCAGCTGCTGGAAATCCTTCTCGCCGAAATAGGCACGGTCCGGCTGCACGATGTTGAACAGCTTGGTCACGACAGTGGCAACGCCGGCAAAGTGGCCGGGGCGCACCGAGCCTTCGAGCTCCGAGCCGAGCTTCGGCACGTCGACGACCGTTTCCATCGGGCGCGGATACATGTCGGACACGCCGGGCGAAAACAGGAAGTCGACGCCGCCCTCCTCCAGCATTGCCTGGTCGCGAGCGAGATCGCGCGGATATTTGCTGAGATCTTCGTTGGGGCCGAACTGCAGCGGATTGACGAAGATGCTGGCAACGACCACGTCGTTTTGGCCGCGCGCACGACGCACGAGCTCCATGTGGCCGACATGCAGATAGCCCATGGTGGGCACGAGCCCGACCGTTTTGCCCGCCCGCCGGTGTTCGGCAAGGGCTGCGCGCAGCTCGGTGATGGTGGCAATGGTCTTCAAATCCGGACCCTCCAATCCGCGAAGGCGCCGCTAGCGCCCTGCCTCGCAGTATAGGGCGCTCGGCCGGCTCCGCGAAAAGGCAATTGCACAAAATTTGGCTGCAAATCTCTATCTTGTGCAGCGCAAAAAGACAAACGGAAATGGTGCCGCTGCGAATGGGGCGAACCCGGCATCGATGCCATCACACATCCGCCAGCCTACCGCACGGCATGGGTGGGGTATCTGGAACCCGCAGGCTCACAGGTCTGCGGAACTCGGCACCCGCCAGGGCGGATCAAGCCTGTTGGCTCCTGCGAAATAGAGCACGATGCGATTGCCCGCAGGATCGAAGACTTCGGCTTCCCGCCACAGCCAGCTCTTGTCGGCGGGGCTGCTCGCAAACAGGATGCCGGCTTCGATCAGCCGGCTGACGGTCAGATCGAGATCGTCGCACTCGAAATAAACGGTGGTGCCGCCGCCTCCCGCTTCGCCCTGGTGCAAGGAGAAAGAACTGCCGCCATCGGGGCAGACGAAGCGCACGTAATGCGGCCGCGCATCGACGATCGGCCGGAGCCCGAGCGTGCGGTAGAATTCCCACCCCGCATCGAGATCGGGCATCGTCACCGTCACCTGATTCAAACGCATGGTGTCCCCTCACATCATGGGCGCCCCCCTCGCCCTTGCAGAATTGCGTGAACATCCGCCAGAAACGCCGGATGTGCAAATGATAAGGGTTCCGCAGGAACCATTGGCTTGAAGGATGACGGAGCCAGGCGGCAATGATCGATGCGCCGCACCGAATGCACTCGGCGCGGCGCACCTCAGTGATGGAAGAGAGATCGGCTCCGGCCCCCTCACCCGAACTTGACGAGATTGAGCGCTGGCAGTGGCCCACCCGGGAACTGCACCAGCCTGCCGCCGACCGCCAGCGATCCGAGGTCGATGCCGAAGAAGCCGAGGCGGTCGATCAGCACTGCGACCTCTGCCTTTGCGGCGTCATCATCACCGGAGAAGAACAGCACCCGGCTGCCGCCTTCGGCCTTCGGGTCGCCGGAGAGGAGCGGCGCCAGCAGGTGGTTGAATGCCTTGACGACGCGGGCGCCGGGCACGAGGTCGGCAAAGACCTCGATCGAGAGTCTTCCGTCGAGCTGTGCCGGCTTGAACAGCGGCGCCTCGATCGGATTGTTCGCGTCGATGACGATGCGGCCGTTCCAGTCGGGCAGGCCGGCAAGCGCGGTCGGCAGTTTCGACCAGTTGACGGCAACGAGCACGATATCGGCGCTTGCCGCCTCTTCCCGCGTGCCGGCGGTGATGAAGGATGCGAGTTCGTCGGCAAGCCCCGTCAGGCTTTCCGGGCCGCGGCTGTTGGCGATGGTTGCAGGGATCCGCGCTTTTGCCAGCGCCCGGGCGAAGGCCGATCCGATATTGCCGGAGCCGATAATACCGATGGACATGGACATTCTCCTTTGCTTGCTCCGCGCGGAGGCGAGCCGTGTCGAAGGGCTGCCGCGGCGCTGGTCGGGGTTAGGAAGCGATGGTCAGTGCGCCAGCCGGCGCACGGCCTTGGGCGAGTTCACCGATCAGGCGGTAAAGCCACCGTCGGCGACGATGTCGGCGCCGGTGACGAAGGCAGCCTCCGGGCTTGCCAGATAGGACACCACGCTGGCGATCTCCTCCGGCTTGCCATAGCGGCCGATTGCCATGCCGGGGCCGACGATCTTGGAGACGGGGCCGCCATCCGGGTTCATGTCAGTGTCCGTCGGGCCGGGATGCACGGTGTTGACGGTGATGCCGCGGGGGCCGAGATCGCGCACCAGGCTGCGGTTGAAGCCGGCGACGGCACCCTTGGTCAGCGTGTAGAGCGAGGCCGTCGGAAAGGCGGCATAGCGCACCATCGACGAGCCGATATGGATGACGCGGCCGCCCGGCTTCATCTTGCGCACCGCTTCCTGGGTGGCGACGAAGACGCCGGTGACGTTGACGGCGATCATGCGGTTGTAGTCCTCGTCGGTGATCTCGTCGATCGGCCCGCCGAGCGCAATGCCGGCATTGTTGACGAGAATGTCGACGCCGCCCAGCACATCTGCCACCTGATTGACGGCAGCGCGCACCGCGCCGGCATCGCCGGCATCCGCCTTGATGGCAACGGCGCGCCCGCCCTCAGCCTCGATCGCCGCGACCACGGAAGCCGCCTTTTCCGGCGAGCCGTGATAGGTGATGGCGACGGTCGCACCGTCTGTGGCCAGGCGCTTCGCGACGGCGGCACCGATCGAGCGCGAGCCGCCGGTAACCAGCTCCACCTTGCCTGCAAGCGTCTTTCTGTTCTCGGTCATGACATCAACTCCTTCAGGGTTTTGATGGAGTGGATATTGCCATTTCATTCCGTTAGGATAAGTCGGAAATGGCTTTCATCATCTTCAACGATTGCTTGAATATTCGATCATGGAAACGCTGGCCAATCTCGAATCCTTCGTGCGCAGCGCCGAACTCGGCGGCTTCTCCGGTGCGGCGCGCAAGCTGGCGCTGACGCCGGCGGCCGTCAGCCGCAACGTGGCGATGCTGGAGCGGAACCTCGGCGTACGGTTGTTTCATCGATCGACCCGCAAGCTGACGCTGACCGAAGAAGGCGAGCGTTTCCTCGCTGCCATCCGCGACAATCTCGAGGGCCTGCAAAGCGCCATCGCCGGCATAGCGGGCCAAGGCGGTGAGCCGGCCGGCCTGCTCAAGGTCAGTCTCAGCCCCACCTTTGGCACCGACCACATCCTGCCGCTCATGCCGGCGTTCCTTGAGAAGTATCCGGCGATCCGCCTCGACTGGCAGTTCGACAACCGGCAGGTGGATCTTGTCGCCGAAGGTTTCGACGCGGCGATCGGCGGCGGCTTCGAGCTTTCGCCCGGCATCGTCTCGCGGCCGATAGCGCCGGCGCACATCATTGCCGTCGCCTCGCCCGCCTTCCTCAAGAACCGCCCCCTGCCCGTCGACCCCAGCGGGCTCGCCGACCTTGACGGCATCGTCATGCGCGCCACCCGTACCGGCCGCATCCGCCACTGGGCGATGCGTAACGCCGCCGGCAATGAAATGAGCGCTCCGCCGCGCGAAACCATTGTCGTCAACGACCCGAGCGCCATGTGCCGTGCGGCCCTGCTCGGCCTCGGCGTGACCCTGGTGGCAGTTCCCGATGTGCTCGCCCATCTCGAAAGCGGCGCCCTCATCCGCCTAGTGCCGAAATGGTACGCCGATGCCGGCCCGATCTCGATCTATTATGGCAGCCGGACGCTGCTGCCGGCAAAGACCCGCGTCTTCGTCGACTTCGTCGCCGAGCATTTCAAACGAAACCGCCTTGCCGAGAGATTTGCCGGCAGCCTCGGGTAGACATGGGTGGTTGAAAACCCCTGATTGCACACCACATCAGCAGGGACAAATCGCATTCCTCAAAAAAATTCTGACGGGCTGTCGGCCCCGTGTCCCGCCGAACGTCCTAGTTATGTCCAATCAAGAAAATCCCTTACGAGGAGCATTCCATGCGCATGATTTTTGTAAACCTGCCCGTCAAGGATCTGAAGGCGTCGCGCGCGTTCTTCGGCGCGCTTGGCTTCACCTTCAACGAGCAGTTCTCCGACGACACGGCCGCCTGCACGGTGATCTCGGACAATATTTTCGTCATGCTTCTGACTGAACCGAAGTTCCGCGATTTCATCACCGGCGAGATCAGCGACGCCAGAAAGGGCACCGAGGTCATCACCGCCCTTTCGGCTTCGAGCCGCGCCGAATGCGACGACATGCTCGCCAAGGCACTCGCTGCCGGTGCCACGCCCTGGAAGCCGGCGCTCGACTACGGCTTCATGTACGGCATCAGTTTCCAAGACCTCGACGGCCACGTCTGGGAATTCATGTGGATGGACCAGGAAGCCGCCCAGCAGCAGGCCTCCTGATCTGACGCAATGCCCCCTTGTCTTGCGCCCGCCGCTTTTCGCGGCGGGCGTTTTTGCGTGTTCCAACGACAGGAACAACGAAAGGGCTTTCGGTCGCGGCGGTTTGGGGGAGAAATTGCTCGAGAAATCCGATAGTTGGGGAGCTTAAACGTCGAGAAGGGCGAGCGAGCCGTAGGCGACGCTTGCAAGCATGCAGAACGAGGAAGCCCCATGTCCACGAATGTCGAAGCCAAGCATTGGTCCAAGGTCGAGCTTCTGCACGAGACCGTGCGCAACCCGAACATCCATGTGCGCGGCACCAACAGCTATTACAGCAACGCCTGGACGGGTTCCTTCGAAGAGAGCGTCGTGCGCTATCTCTACGGCGATGACTACAGCCTCAAGGCCTGGGAGCCGCAATGGCCGATCGACCAGCTTCGGATCGGCAACTATGTCGCGATCGGTGCCGAGGCCGTGATCCTGATGGGCGGCAACCACACCCACCGCACCGATTGGGTCAGCCTCTATCCCTTCCTCGACGTGATCGGTGAGGCCTATATCGGCAAGGGCGACACCGTCATCTGCGACGGCGCCTGGATTGGCCTGCGCGCCATGATCATGCCGGGCGTCACGCTTGGCGAAGGCGCCGTCATCGCTTCGGGCGCTATCGTGACCAGGGACGTGGCGCCCTACACCATCGTTGCCGGCAATCCGGCCCGTTCCGTTCGCCAACGCTTCCCCGAGGCTGATGTCGAGGCGCTGCTCGCACTCGGCATTTACCGGTGGGAGAGGTCAAAATTCGACGCACTGCGCCGTTTCATCTGCGCCGACGACATCGGCGCATTGAAGGCCGCATCCGAAGCCTACGATACCGAGCAGGCGTAACCACACGGTATGTCGACGCGCTGATCGCGGGCATTAGCCGGCGATCAGCGCCAGCCATTCGTCCTCGTCCATCGTCTGCACGCCGAGTTCGCGCGCCTTGTCGAGCTTGGAGCCCGCCCCCGGGCCTGCGACGACGATATCGGTCTTCTTCGACACCGAACCTGCCACCTTGGCGCCCAGGCTTTCCGCCTTGGCCTTGGCTTCGTCGCGCGTCATCTTTTCCAGCGAACCGGTAAAGACGACGGTCTTGCCGACGACCGGGCTGTCGCTGGTAACCGGTTTCTCCGCCCCTTCGGGCGTCACTTCCGCAAGCAGCCGCGTGACCACTTCGAGGTTGCGCGGCTCCTTGTAGAATTCGACGATGGCGCGGGCGACCACTTCGCCGATGCCGTCGATGCTGTTGAGTTCGTTCCAGGCATCGCCGGCAAAAGTGCCGGCCTCGCTCATGGCTGCGCCGAAGGCTTCGTAGCTGCCGTAGGAGCGCGCCAGCAGCTTGGCCGTGGTCTCGCCGACATGGCGAATGCCGAGCGCGTAGATGAAGCGATGAAGCGCGATCGAGCGGCGCGTGTTGATCGCGTCATAGAGCTTGCGTACGCTTACGCGACCGAAGCCGTCGATGTTCTCGAGCTTCGTCAGCGACGTCTCCTGCCGCTTCTCCAGCGTGAAGATATCGGCCGCCGTGCGGATCGACAGAGTCGGGTCCTCGCTCTCAAAGAAGAACTCGATCTGCTTGGAGCCGAGGCCTTCGATGTCATAAGCATTGCGTGAGACGAAATGCTTGAGATGCTCGACCGCCTGCGCCCGGCAGACGAAGCCCCCGGTGCAGCGGCGCACCGCATCGACCTTGCCTGACTTTTCATTGATGTCGCGCACCGCATGGCTGCCGCAGACCGGGCATGTGCTCGGAAAACGATAGGGCTCGCTCCCTTCCTTGCGCTCGTCCATCACGACGTCGACGATCTGCGGGATGACGTCGCCGGCCCGCTGGACGATCACCATGTCGCCGATGCGGATGTCACGGCCCTCGCGGATCGGCTCGCCGCTGTTGCCGAGCCCCTTGATGTAATCCTCGTTGTGCAACGTGGCGTTGGTGACGACAACGCCGCCGACGGTGATCGGCTCCAGCCTGGCGACCGGCGTCAGTGCGCCAGTGCGCCCCACCTGGATGTCGATGGCGGTCAGCCGCGTAAATGCCTGCTCCGCCGGGAACTTGTGCGCCGTCGCCCAGCGGGGCGAGCGCGAGCGGAAACCGAGGCGCGCCTGCAGGTCGAGCCGGTCGACCTTGTAGACCACGCCGTCGATATCATAGTCGAGATCGGGGCGTTCGCGCTCGATGTGATGATAATGCGCGAGCAGCTCGTCGGCCGACGAAATCCGCTGCATCAGCGGGTTGACCGGGAAGCCCCAGGCCTTGAACGCCTCGACCATGCCGAATTGCGTATCGGCCGGCATTTCCGACATCTCGCCCCAGGCATAGGCAAAGAAGCGCAGCTTGCGGCTGGCCGTCACCTTGGCGTCGAGCTGGCGCAGCGAGCCGGAAGCCGTGTTGCGCGGATTGACGTAGAGCGGTTTGCCGAGCGCTGCCATCTCGGCATTGAGGGCGGCAAAGTCAGACTCCCCCATGTAGATTCCGCCGCCCACCTCGACGATCTCGGGCGCGCCCGCCGGCAGCGTCTGCGGGATCATGCCGATGGTGCGGATATTGGCGGTAACGTTTTCGCCGGTCGTGCCATCGCCGCGCGTCGCCGCCGTCACCAGCCGCCGGTTCTCGTAGCGCAGCGACATGGAGAGGCCGTCGATCTTGGGTTCGGCGGTAAAGGCGATGGAATGATCCGGCAGCTGCCCGAGGAAGCGGTAGACAGAAGCGACAAAATCGCGGGCGTCCTCGTCGGAAAACGTATTGTCCAGCGACAGCATCGGCCGGGCATGAACGACCGGCTGGAAGGTGACGGATGGCGCAGCTCCGACCTTCTTCGAAGGGCTGTCCTCGCGCACAAGCGCCGGGAACCGCGCCTCGATCGCGTCATTGCGCCGTTTCAGCGCATCATAGTCCGCATCCGTGATCTCCGGCGCGTCCTTACCGTGATAGAGCGCGTCATGGCGGGCAAGCTCGGAGGCGAGAAAGGCCAGCTCCTCGGCGGCTTCCGTTTCGTTCAGATTCTCGACGGGTTTCAGTTCACTGGACATGCGCGACGACTCCGGATTGGGAGTCGTTTTTTAGAGCAACTGCCGGGAAAGAAAAGAGCAACCGCCATCGCGCGATCATCCGGCTGCGGCGACACTTGACTGATGACGGCGCCGATGCCGTCAGACGGCCCTAACCGTTGCCGGAAAGCAAGCTTGCGGCGGCCGCCCTCGCCTCTTCGGTGATCGAGGCGCCGGCGAGCATGCGGGCGATCTCCTCGGTGCGGGCCCTGTCGTCCATGCGGGCGACGCGGGTCGAAATCATCTCGGCCTTTTCGCTCGATGGTCCCTTGGAGATCAAGAGATGCGTTGCCGCGCGTGCGGCCACCTGCGGCGCGTGCGTAACCGAAAGCACCTGGACCGTGCCGGAAAGTCGCTTCAGCCGTTGGCCGATGGCATCGGCCACGGCACCGCCGACGCCGGTGTCGATTTCATCAAAGACGAGCGTCGGCGCCGAGCCGCGATCGGCAAGCGCCACTTTCAGCGCCAGCAGGAAGCGCGAAAGTTCGCCGCCGGAAGCAACCTTCATGATCGGCCCGGGCCGGGTGCCTGGGTTGGTCTGGACATGGAATTCGACGAGATCGATGCCATCGGCGGTCGGCTGCGTGGCATCGCTCTGCACTTCGACCATGAAGCGGGCGCGCTCGAGCTTCAGCGCCGGCAGTTCGGCCATGACGGCAGCCGACAGCGCAGACGCGGTGTTGTGACGTTTTTCGGACAGCGTGCGCGCGGCAGCGTCGAAGGCAACCCGCGCGGCACCAACCTGTGCGTCGAGTTGCTTCAGCTTCTCTTCGCCGGCGTCGAGGTCGGCCAGGTCAGAAATCATCCTGACGGCCAGCGCCGGAAGCTCAGTGACCGGCACGGAATACTTGCGGCTGGCGCCACGAAGCGCAAACAGGCGCTCTTCCACCCGCTCCAGCTCCTTCGGGTCGAATTCGGTGTTGCGCAGCGCCCGCTCGACGGCCATCTGCGCGTCGGAAAGCTGGTTCAGCGCGCCATCCAGCAGCTCGACGGTTTCCTCGAGCAGCCCCGGCGCCTCGTGGCTCTTGCGCTCCAGACGGCGCACCAGCGAGGCGATCAGCGGAACCGGCGAGCCATTGCCGTTCAAGAATTCGGAGGCCTCGTTGATGTCGCCGGCGATGCGCTCGGACTTCATCATCCGGGCGCGCTTTTCGGCAAGTTCGTCCTCTTCGCCATCACGCGGCCTGAGCTTTTCCAGCTCCTCGACCGAGGAGCGCAGATAGTCCGCCTCACGTGCTGCCGCCTCGACGCGCTCGCGATGCTTCTTCAGCCCGCGTTCGGCATCTTTCCAGGCGCGATAGAGGCCGGAGACCTGCTCGGCCTCGTCGGTGGTGCCGCCGAAGGCATCGAGCAGCGTGCGGTGGGCGTCGATATCGACCAGGGCGCGGTCGTCATGCTGTCCGTGGATTTCGACCAGCGTCTGGCCAAGCTGCCGCATCAATTGAACGCTGACCGGCTGGTCGTTGACGAAGGCCTTGGTGCGGCCATCGGCCGATTGCACCCGACGGAAAATCAGATCGCCGTCATCGTCGATGCCGTTGTCGCGCAGCATCAGCCGTGCCGAGTGCCCCATCGGCACGTCGAAGACCGCCGTCACCTGCCCCTTGTCCGAGCCGTGGCGCACGAGCGAGCCGTCGCCGCGCCCGCCAAGGGCGAGCGACAGGCTGTCGAGCAGAATCGATTTTCCTGCGCCGGTCTCACCGGTCAGCACGGACAGGCCGGCCTCGAACGCCAGATCAAGCCGTTCAATCAGGACGATATCGCGGATCGAGATCTGGGCGAGCATCCGGGGTCAAATCTTCCGTGTCAGGCGCCGATCAGCTTCTTGCCTGCGCGCGCAATCCAGGAACTGCCGCTTTCGCGTGGCTCCAGGCCACCCGACTGCAACAGCTTGAAGGAATCACTATACCACTGGCTGTCCGGATAGTTGTGTCCGAGAACGGCGGCAGCGGTCTGCGCTTCGGAGGTCACGCCCATTGCGTAATAGGCTTCGACCAGACGGGCCAGAGCTTCTTCGACCTGGTTGGTATTGGGATACTGCTCGACGACGGTACGGAAACGCGACACGGCGGCGAGGTATTCCTTGCGCTCGAGATAATAGCGGCCGACCTGCATTTCCTTGCCGGCGAGCTGGTCGCGGGCAAAGCGGATCTTCGCCTGGGCATCCTCGACATATTGCGAGTCCGGATACTTGTCGACGACGGCCTGCATCGCCTCGATCGCCTTGAAGGCCGGCTTCTGGTCCTGCGTCACGGCCGGGATCTGCTTGGTATAGGCAAGACCCTGAATGTACTGCGCATAGGCCGCATCTTCCGACTGCGGATAGAGGTTCAGGTAGCGCCCGGTGGAGTTGATCGCCTCCTGGTACTGGCCGTTGCGATAGCTGACGAAGGCGTTCATCACCAGCGCCTTGCGAGCGTATTCGGAGAACGGATGCTGCCGGTCGAGCGCTTCGAACTTGCGCGCCGCTTCCGTGGTCTTGCCGGCATTGAGGTTGGCGAGCCCCTGGTTGTACAGCACCTCCGGCGGATCGGTCTCAGCCGTCAGCTTGGTGATGTCGATATCGGGATCGTTCTGGCAGGCGGTAATCAGGGCGCTGCCGGCAACGGCCGCGACTACCACGGCGAACACACGCGCTGACTTTCTCAAATCAACAGAAACTGCAAGAACCATCGGATATTCCCGTTCCATTCTGCGGGCATGGACCCCGCCAGACATGCGCTTTTAGAGCAAGTTGCCTCAAGACCGCAACGTCATGATCGGTGATTCATGCAAATTTGTGGCGGCGCCGACATGAAAATGCCGGCCTTTCGGCCGGCGACTGGAGGAGATTGTCCTTTTGTTGTTATGCGGACCAGGGCGCGAAGCCCGGAACTGCAACCGCAACCATGTCGCGCGCGCGGGTGCGCTGGCGTGGCGTGGCGGTTTCGACGACCTCGTAGGCGGTCGGATCACTGAGCAGAGCCTTGAGCGCATTTGCGTTCATCTTGTGGCCGCCGCGATAGGAACGGTAGCAGCCGATGAACGGTGCGCCGGCGAGCGACAGGTCGCCAACGGCGTCGAGCGTCTTGTGGCGCACGAACTCGTCGGTGTAGCGCAGGCCTTCGATATTGACGACCGTATTGTCGTCGGAGATCACCACCGAGTTTTCGAGCGACGAGCCGAGCGCGTAGCCGGCAGCCCACAGGCGCTCGACGTCGCGCATGAAGCCGAAGGTGCGGGCACGCGACAGTTCGCGCTTGAACACCGAAGGCGACATGTCGCCCTTCCAGGCCTGGCGACCGATCAGCGGGCAATCGAAATCGATTTCAACCTCGAAGCGCATGCCGTCATAGGGCGTGAATTCCGACCAGGAAGCGCCTGATTCGATTCGCACCGGCTTGATCACGCGGATGTAACGACGCTTGACGGCCAGCGCGCGAACGCCGACCTGCTCGATCGCATCGATGAAGGGTTCGGAGCTGCCGTCCATGATCGGCATCTCGGCGCCGTGAACCTCGATGGTGAGGTTGTCGAGGCCGAGCGCGTAGATGGCAGCCATCACATGCTCGATCGTTGCGATCGAGGTGGCCGGCGACATGCCGAGGACGGTGCAGAGATCGGTGTTGCCGACCTGCGGGGAAACCGCCTTGAACTCGCTCAGGCGGCCATTGGCGAGAACGCGCTGGAAAACGATGCCCGCATCGGCTTCGGCCGGATGAAAGGTGATTTCCACCTCGGCGCCGGAATGAACGCCAATACCCCTAAGCGTTACCGGGCTAGCGATCGTGGTCTGAAACCCGAGCAGTTCGATTCCCATTCTCGTCTTCACTTTCAATACCTATGGCCCTAAGGCCCAAACATCAGGCGGATGCAGCGGTTTTCAGGGCACAACAAAGGCGCCCGAGAGTTTCGGCACAAAGGCCGGAACTCTGCGTTTCGAACAGACAGCGCGTGATCGAATCGCATGCATCCCCAATTCCGAGCTTGAAAATAGAGGTTCTGAGGCACCATTCCAAATCACTGTTCGTTTCGCTTTGTTACGCATTTGCAACAGGCGGATCGAACGAAGCAACCAATTGAAACAATGGTTGAAATGCAAAAATGCCCGGGCGGTAGCCCGGGCATTCGGCAAGGTGAAGGAACGGGCCTTCAAATCAGCTCGATTGCCGGCGCAGGAACGCCGGGATCTCGAGCTGATCATCTTCGTGCGAGCGCGCCTGCGGAGCGGCGCGGCCGTGATCGTCAAGCTGGCCGCGACGCGGCGCATAGAGGCTGGCTTCCGGCGAAAGCGGACGGCGCTGCTGGGAAGCGGCGGCCGGCGCACCGGCCGTCATGTCGGCGGCCACGCTGTGGCTTTCCCTGTCGCGCAGGCCGAGCGAACTGGTGATGCGGTTGAGAAGGCCCATGGGCCCGCGCTCTTCCTGCATCTGCGGCGCCGGCTGGGCGCGCTGGTCCATCTCGGCCTTGACGACCGGCGGGAAGTCCTCGACCTTCGGCATGCGAACCGGCTCGGCCTGCTGGCGTACGACCGGAGCGATCGGCTCCTGGCGCTGAACCGGCTGCGGCTGGACCTGCGCGTGAACCGGCATTTCGGCCGGACGCTGAACCGGAGCCGGCTGACGCATGACCGGAGCGGCTTCTACCGGTGCTGCACCGGCAAAAAGCTTGCTCTGGGGACGAAAGTCATCGTGGGCCTGCTGCACCGGGGCCGGAGCCTGGGTGGCCGCACGGGTCGCGATGTCGAGTTCGCGTTCCATTTCCGCTTCGCGGATCGCAAGCGCGATCTGGTCGACGGAATTCTGCTGCTGCTGCACCGGCTGGGCGACCGGCTGCTGGACCGGAGCGGGCTGGTGCTGGGCGACTGCCGGCTGCTGTGCCGGAATGGCTGCGGACGGACGGACGATCGGCTTCTGTGCTGCTACCGAACGAAAGTCAGCCGAACGACCGGCCACCTCCGCGGCCGTGCGATCGATACCGGTGGCAACGACCGATACGCGAATCAGGCCTTCGAGTTCTTCGTCGAACGTGGCGCCGAGGATGATGTTGGCGTCCGGATCGACTTCTTCGCGGATGCGGGTCGCTGCTTCGTCGAGTTCGAACAGCGTCAGGTCGCGGCCGCCGGTGATCGAGATCAGCAGGCCCTGTGCGCCCTTCATCGAGGTTTCGTCGAGTAGCGGGTTGGCGATCGCAGCTTCGGCTGCGGCCATTGCGCGGCCCTCGCCCGAGGCTTCGCCGGTGCCCATCATGGCGCGGCCCATTTCGCGCATCACCGAGCGGACGTCGGCGAAGTCGAGGTTGATGAGGCCTTCCTTGACCATGAGGTCGGTGATGCAGGCAACACCCGAGTAGAGAACCTGGTCGGCCATCGCAAACGCATCGGCAAATGTCGTGCGGTCATTGGCGATGCGGAAGAGGTTCTGGTTCGGGATGACGATCAGGGTGTCGACCGACTTCTGCAGTTCGGCAATGCCCTGGTCGGCGAGCCGCATGCGGCGCTGGCCTTCGAAATGGAAAGGCTTGGTGACGACGCCGACGGTCAGGATGCCCTTGTTGCGGGCGGCCTGCGCGACGACCGGGGCTGCACCGGTGCCGGTACCGCCGCCCATACCGGCGGTAACGAAGCACATGTGGGTGCCCTGCAGGTGATCGATGATCTCGTCGATGCACTCTTCGGCAGCCGCGCGGCCGACTTCCGGCTGCGAGCCGGCGCCCAGGCCCTCGGTGACGGCGACACCCATCTGGATGATCCGTTCAGCCTTGGTCATGGTCAGCGCCTGCGCGTCCGTGTTGGCAACGACGAAATCGACGCCTTCCAGACCCGCGGTGATCATGTTGTTGACAGCATTGCCGCCGCCGCCGCCAACACCAAAGACGGTGATGCGGGGCTTCAGCTCCGTGATATCCGGCTTCTGCAAGTTGATAGTCATAGTACCCGTTCCTTCTGTTTTCTGGCCGCCTTGCCGAGCCGACCAAATCCTTGAAATTCCAAAACTGTCTTCGTCCAGCACCGTCCTGCTCGGTACCGGTCGTACTCAAAAACTCTCTTTCAGCCACTGCCCCATGCGGGCGATGCGGCCGTTGCCGTTGCCGAGCCCCGAGAACATGCCGCCCTGGGCCGCATGCGTTTCGAGGTCGGCGACCTGCGGATAGATCATCAGACCGACGGCCGTGGAGAACGCCGGTCCCTTGGCAGCCGCCGGCAGCCCGGAAACCCCGAGCGGACGGCCGATGCGAACGTTGCGCGCCAGGATGCGGCGTGCCGCTTCCGGCAGGCCGGTCAGTTGGCTGGCACCGCCCGTCAGAACGATGCGCTTGCCGACGATCGGGCTGAAGCCCGAGCGCTGGATGCGGTCACGGATGAGTTCCAGCGTTTCCTCGATGCGGGCACGCACGATCCGCGACACCAGCGCGCGCGGCACGTGGGTCGGCTGATCCCGGTCGTCCTCGCCGATCGGCGGGACCGAGACGATGTCGCGCTCGTCGGCGCTGTTGGGCAGGGCCGAGCCGTGTACGACCTTCAGCCGTTCGGCGTCTTCGATGCGGGTCGAAAGACCGCGCGCCAGATCCGTCGTCACATGGTGGCCGCCGAGGCTGACGGCGTCGGCGTGAACCAGCTTGCCTTCGGCAAAGACCGAGATCGTCGTCGTGCCGCCACCCATGTCGATCGCGGCACAGCCGAGTTCGACTTCGTCATCGACGAGAGCTGCCAGACCGCTGGCATAGGGCGTCGCGACGATGCCCTCGACCGAGAGATGCGCTCGGTTGACGCAAAGTTCAAGATTCTTCAGCGCCGCCCGCTCGGCGGTCAGCACGTGCATGTCGACGCCGAGAACGTCGCCGAACATGGCGAGCGGATCGCGGATACCGCGCTCGCCATCGAGCGAGAAGCCCGTCGGCAGCGAATGCAGGATGGCGCGGTCGGAGCGCAGCGATTGCTGACCGGCGGCCGACAGCACCTTCTTCAGGTCGCTGGCATCGACCTCCTGGCCACCGAGATCGATGGTCGCTGTGTAGACGTCGCTCTGCAGGCGGCCGGCGGAGATGTTGACAATGAGGCTGTCGATGGTGAGGCCGGCCATGCGCTCGGCCGCATCGACGGCGAGCCGCACGACGCTTTCGACCGCATCGAGATCGGCGACGACGCCGTTCTTCACGCCGCGGGATTTCTGGTGGCCGATGCCGATGATCTCGACGCTATGCGTGCGGTTCGGCAGGATCTGGCTTTCGGCGCGCGGCGTCAGCCGGCCGATCATGCATACGATCTTCGTCGAGCCGATATCCAGCACCGAGACGACATGAGACCGCTTCGACGAAAGCGGCTTCAGGCGTGGCAGGCCAAAGCTGGAGGAACCGAACAAACTCATATCCGCCCCTCTTTCTTCTTCTCCGTCTCCTGCGCCTTCAGCATCTTGTCCCTCGCCTTCAAGGCAACTTCGCGCCGGGTGACCGCATCCGGCGTCAATTGAACTGTGGTTCGATCTTCCAGCCGCAGGTCGACGGCGGCGATGTCGCGCTCGAGCAGTTGGTGCTGGCTTTCCATTTCGGACAGAACCTGCATCGCGCGGGCGACATCGTGTTCCGGCAGCTTGACGACGATGCCGTTGTCGAGGCGCAAGTCCCAGCGACGGCCGGCAACGCGCACGAAGGCCTTCACCCGCGAGCGGATCTCCGGCCAGCGGGAAAACTCGTCGAAGAAATCGGCGGCAGCCGTCTCAGCATCGCGGCCGACGAACAGCGGCAGGGCTGCAAACTTGTTGTCGCGCAACGGCGCAATCGCGCTGCCGCTGCGCTCGATCAGCGACAGGTCGGAACCGTGCTGCCAGATGCCGAAGGCCTTGCGCTCGGTCAGCGTCACTTCGATCGTGCTCGGATAGACCTTGCGGACCGTGACGCCCTGCACCCAGGGCAGTTCGGCGATCAGCTTGCGCGCCTCGACGATGTCGAGCGCCACCAGCGAGGTCGTGCCGTCCAGGCCAAGCTGCTGCAGGATATCGATCTCTGACGTCTGCTCGTTGCCGGAGACGCGCACGTCCTCGATGGCAAAACCGGCCGCGGTGGTCGAAGCCTGCGCGACGTTCTGCGTGTGGCCGCCGAGCGACATGCCATAAAATCCGGTGGCAGCAAAGAAAGCGATGGCCGCGATCGTACCGGTATGGGCGGGAAAGCGGACGCGCCCGCTGCCGAGGCTGACCAGGAAGCGAACGGCCTTGCGAAGCGGCCGCGGCAGAACGCGTGCGCCATCGGCCTCGGCAGCAACTGCGCCCAGCGGATCACGAACTCTCTTGCCCCTTTTGCCCCTCACCGCAAGCACGAAGCGTCCTCCACCATCCAAGTCAGAAACTCGCCAAAACCAAGGCCCGCATGCTGGGCCATCTCGGGCACCAGGGAGGTTGGGGTCATGCCGGGCTGGGTGTTGATTTCCAGCCAGATCAGTTCGCCTTCACCGGAGGTACGGTCGTCGAAGCGAAAGTCGGATCGGCTGACGCCACGGCAACCGATTGCCTGATGCGCCTTCAATGCGAGTGTTTGTATTTTTTGGTAAATATTTGGTGAAAGCTGTGCCGGAATGACGTGCTGCGAGCCACCTTTTACGTATTTGGAATCATAATCGTAGAAGGCGTGGCCCTGCGGGATGATCTCGGTGACGCCAAGCGCCCTGTCGCCCATGACGCCGCAGGTGAGCTCGCGGCCGGCGACATAACGCTCGACCATGATTCGGTCGCCGTAGCGCCACTCGCTCGAGGTGACGACCTGCGGCGGGTGCGACTGATCTTCCTTGACGATGACGACGCCGAAGCTCGATCCTTCGCGAACCGGCTTGACGACGTAGGGCGGCTGCATCGGGTGCTTCGGGCCAAAGTCCTGGCGATCCATGACCAGCGCATCGGCGACCGGGATACCGGCAGCGGCAGCAACGTATTTTGCCTGCGCCTTGTCCATGGCGAGCGCCGAAGCCAGAACGCCGGAATGGGTGTAGGGAATTTCCAGATATTCGAGAATGCCCTGGATCGTACCATCTTCACCGAAGGGCCCGTGCAGGGCATTGAAGGCAACATCCGGGCGCAGTTCGGCAAGAACCGAAGCGACATCGCGCGCGACGTCTACACGCGTAACGCGGTAACCTTCAGCTTCCAGAGCATCGGCGCAAGCAGCCCCGGACGACAGGCTCACCGGTCGCTCCGAAGAAAATCCGCCCATAAGGACAGCTACATGCTTGCCGTTCATCCATACCCCCGAAAATACGCCACTATCGCAACGCTTGCTTGCGCCTGGCTTGTTCCGGCATCGCGAGTCGCCGGTGGCCATCGGGGGCACTAGAACGGCATTATAGTTAATGAACCGTTTACTTTTATTAACCTTAGTCGGGAAACGATCGGCGGCTGCGCCCGAAAACGCTGCGAATACAACACTTTCTGGCGCAAAATCAGCGTGTTGCCAGCGCCTGTTTACACGAAACAAAAGCTGCTAAAAAATGAAGGCCCCGCACCAGTTCGGTGCGGGACCTTAACGATTGGCCGCCTTTCAGCGGATAGCGCCACGTGTCAAACATGATGCGCTGAGGACGCTGATCAGCTCAAACTTGCCGCATGATATTCTCGTTAAACCGATTCCGCTCTAAGGGAATCGGGCACAAACGCAAGGTCGTCTTCGCCGACAATCTTCCAGACGATTCCGGCGATCGCCGCGCCGACGATCGGCGCCAGCCAGAAGAGCCAAAGCTGCGCCAGTGCCCAGTCTCCGACGAACAGCGCCTGCCCTGTCGACCGGGCCGGATTGACCGACGTATTGGTGACCGGGATCGACACCAGATGGATCAGCGTCAGCGCCAGGCCAATGGCGATCGGCGCAAAGCCGGAGGGCACGCGGCCGTGGGTAGCGCCGAGAATGATGAACAGGAAGAAGAAAGTCATCATCACTTCCATGACAAGCGCAGCGGTCAGCGAATAGCCGCCGGGCGAATGTTCCCCATAGCCATTGGCGGCAAAGCCGCCGAGCTGGAAGTCCGCCTTGCCGCTGGCAATAATGTAAAGCACGGCTGCAGCCACGATCGCGCCCAGCACCTGGGCGATGATGTAGCCGATGAGATTGGAGGCGGGGAACTTGCCGGCAACCGTCAGACCAACGGAAACGGCCGGGTTGAAATGCCCGCCGGAAATGCCGCCGACCGCATAGGCCATGGTCAGAACGGTCAGGCCGAAGGCGAAGGAGACACCGAGCAGGCCGATACCAACAGCCGGAAAAGCAGCCGCCAGCACCGCACTGCCGCAACCGCCGAAAACGAGCCAGAATGTACCGAGAAATTCCGCAGAAAGCTTCCTGAACATGCATTCTCTCCCGAAAACCGAAGCCGATCGCTTCAGTCGCCCAGAGTTTGCCACATTTTGATTCCGGTCAAGCCCGGTTGTGACGTGAGCTTCATCGCCCGTAAAACACGAAATCGGACACCGCCCCCTTACCGATCTGCCTATTTTCAGAGCAGCAAGAGCTGCGATTCCCTTGACCCATGCAGCCTCGGAATAATGCTGCGCCGCCCTTCGATTTCGTTCGCATATCTTACGATTTCAGGGTTTCATCATGCGGAAACTTGCGTTAAGACGCCCTGACCGCCTCCCAAGACGGCATGACATCCATATCAGGAACGACAACAATGACAGACGCGACAACCTCCCTGTCGCCGAAGGATAGCGCGTTGCAGACGCCGGCAGTGAACTCCCCTGCCCGGGTGCTGTTCGCCAGCCTCGTCGGCACGACCATCGAATTCTTCGACTTCTACGTTTACGCCACCGCAGCGGTGCTCGTCTTCCCGCACCTCTTCTTCCCGACGGCCGATCCGACATCGGCCATGCTGCAGTCCTTCGCGACCTTCTCCATCGCCTTCTTCGCCCGCCCGTTCGGCGCCGTGATCTTCGGCCACTTCGGCGACAAGGTCGGCCGCAAGGCGACGCTGGTGGCAGCGCTCATGACCATGGGCATTTCCACCGTCGTCATCGGCCTCTTGCCGACCTACGCGTCGATCGGCGTCGCGGCGCCCCTGCTGCTCGCCCTTTGCCGTTTCGGCCAGGGTCTCGGCCTTGGCGGCGAATGGGGCGGCGCAGTGCTGCTCGCCACCGAGAATGCGCCCGAGGGCAAGCGCACGTGGTACGCCATGTTCCCGCAGCTCGGCGCACCGATCGGCTTCATCCTGTCGGCCGGAACCTTCCTCATCCTTGGCGAAGTTATGACCGACGAGGCCTTCCTCGCCTGGGGATGGCGCGTGCCCTTCGTTGCCAGCATCCTGCTGGTCATCGTCGGCCTTTATGTCCGACTGAAGATCACCGAGACGCCGGAATTCCAGAAAGCGATCGACAAGCATGAGCGCGTCCAGGTTCCGATCGCGCAGATCTTCCGGTTCCACAAGCGCAGCCTCGTGCTCGGTACCTTCGTGGCGCTCGCCACCTTCGTGCTGTTCTACCTGATGACGGTATTCTCGCTGTCCTGGGGCACGGCCAAGCTCGGCTATTCGCGTGAGCAATTCCTCGTGGTGCAGATGACCGGCGTCGTCTTCTTCGGCCTGATGATCCCGGTCTCGGGCATCCTGTCGGACCGCTACGGCCGCCGCCTGGTGCTGATCGTCACCACCATCGGCATCGGCGCCTTCGGCCTGGTCATGGCGCCGCTTTTGGCCGGCGGCCTCGGCAGCGCCTTCCTGTTCTCCATCCTCGGCCTCGGCCTGATGGGGCTCACCTATGGTCCGATCGGCGCAGCGCTCGCTGCCCCCTTCCCGACCTCGGTGCGCTATACCGGCGCGTCGATGACCTTCAACCTCGCCGGCATCTTCGGCGCGTCGCTGGCGCCCTATATCGCCACCTGGCTTGCAACCAACTACAGCCTCGACCATGTCGGCTACTACCTGCTGGCGGCCGCCGCGATCACGCTCCTGTGCCTCGTCCTCTCCTCGGAGGAAGAGGTCTCGGCCTGATCAGGATCAGCCGCGCTTGCGCGTCAGACACCGGCAAAAGAAGGGCCGCAGCGGCAACGCTGCGGCCCTTTCCATTGATGACAGGATGTCCGCCTCCCCAGCTTCGACTTCTCCTCCCGCCGCTTTGACATACCGTCAGCCTCAACGCCTCTTCCCATCGGGCTCAACCTCTCCTCCCGTCATCCTCGGGCTTGACCCGAGGATCCAGCCTCGGCGCAAGAGGGATGACCTGAGTCCATGGATGCTCGGGTCAAGCCCGAGCATGACGGAGCGCGAGGAGACGTTCGGGACAGGGTACCCAGACAAATGGAAGGGCCGCAGTGGCGATCTGGCCGCCCTCTGAGTTAATTGAAGGGTCGTCGACCCTCTCTTCCGATCGACCTCACTTCACTCCGCCGCCGCGGCGTCTGATCCCGTCGGCCTCAACGCCGCCACCCATCGGGCTCAACCTCTCCTCCCGTCATCCTCGGGCTTGACCCGAGGATCCAGCCTCCGTGCAAGAGGGATGACCTGAGCCCGTGGATGCTCGGGTCAAGCCCGAGCATGACGGAGTGCGAGGAGCCGTTCGGGACAGGGTATCCCAGACAAATGGAAGAGCCGCAGTGGCGATCTGGCCGCCCTTTGAGCTAATTGAAGGGACGTCGACCCTCTCTTCCGATCGACCTCACTTCACTCCGCCGCCTCGGCGTCTGATCCCGCTGGCCTCAACGCCGCCACCCATCGGGCGCAACCTCTCCTCCCGTCATCCTCGGGCTTGACCCGAGGATCCAGCCTCCGTGCAAGAGGGAAGACCTGTGGCTATGGATGCTCGGGTCAAGCCCGAGCATGACGGAGCGCGAGGAGCCGTTCGGATTGGAGCGTTTGCCGGACCAACAAAAGGGCCGCAGCGTTGCCGCTGCGGCCCTTTCTCACATACCTTGCTCGCTCCGGCTCAGGCGATGCCGCGGCCGAGGAATTCCTTGATCTCGTAGCCCGGCATGAAGGTGCCGATGCGCTTGATTTCCCAATCGAGCCGAACGCCGGAATGTTCGAGCACGCGGTTGCGCACGGTCTCGCCGAGATATTCCAGCTCGTAGCCGGTCGCCTGTCCGGTATTGATCATGAAGTTGCAGTGCAGCGGCGACATCTGCGCGCCGCCGATCATCATGCCGCGGCATCCGGCTTCGTCGATCAGCTTCCAGGCCGAATGGCCTTCCGGGTTCTTGAAGGTCGAGCCGCCGGTTTTTTCGCGAATCGGCTGCACGGTTTCCCGATGCTGGCGCACGGCGTCCATGTCGGTGCGGATCTTGTTCTTGTCCTCGGGATAACCTTCGAAGATGGCATGCGTGAAGATCAGGTCCTTGGACGCCGAGGAGTGGCGATAGCCGTAACCCATGTCGGCATTCGACAGCACATGCGTGTTGCCCTGACGATCGACCGCATGCACTTCGACGACGCGCTCGCGCGTCTCCGTGCCGTTGGCGCCGGCGTTCATGCGCAGTGCGCCGCCGATCGCGCCGGGAATGCCATAGTAGAAATAGAAGCCGCCGATGCCGTTATCGAGCGCCATCGCCGCGATATTCTTGTCCGGGCAGATGGCGCCGGCCTTGATGCGGTTCTCGCCGACGAGTTCGAGATCGCCGAAGCCTTTGGCCGACAGCCGGATGACGACGCCCGGAATGCCGCCGTCGCGAACCAAAAGGTTGGAGCCGACGCCCATGACCATGACCGGCACGTCGGCAGGAACCAGCTTCAGGAAGGTGACCAGATCGTCGGTATCGTGCGGCTGGAACATCAGCTCGGCAAGACCGCCGGCGCGGAACCAGGTCACGCGATCCATCGGCGCGTCGGGCGTGATGCGGCCGCGAACGTCGCTTATTCCGCTTCCGAGTGCTTCGAGTAGTTTATGACCGTTGACCTGTTTCATGCTCAATTTCCTGAAATGTCTGCGAGTTCCCGCGGCAGGGCAGCGGCCCAGTAAGTAATGCTACCAGCCCCCAAGAGAACCACAAAATCACCCGGCTGCGCAATCTTGCTGACAACCGGCGCGATTGCTTCGGGGCCAACTACGTACCGGGCATCGCGATGACCGCCGGCCTTGATGCGGTTGACGAGTTCTTCCGCGTTGACGCCGTCGATCGCCTCCTCGCCGGCCGCGTAGACCGGCGCGATCAGGACCGTGTCGGCGTCGTTGAAGCAGGCGGAAAAATCTTCGAACAGGCTCGCAAGGCGCGAGTAGCGGTGCGGTTGGTGCACGGCGATGATTCGCCCCTGGCACGCCTCGCGCGCTGCCTTGAGCACGGCCTTGATCTCGACCGGATGGTGGCCGTAGTCGTCATAGACGCGCACGCCGTTCCAATCGCCGGTAAAGGTGAAGCGCCGCTTGACGCCGCCGAAGGAGGCAAGCCCCTTGGCGATCGCCTCGGGGCTGACGCCGAGGCGCTGCGCAACCGCGATCGCGGCCGTGGCGTTCGACACATTGTGGCGGCCGGGCATCGGCAGGCGCAGGTCCTTCATCGTGATCACCTGGCCGGTACGGCGGCGGCGGATCTCGATGTCGAAGACGGAGGTGGCGCCGTCCATGCGGATGTTGTGGAAGCGGACGTCGGCCTGCGGGTTTTCGCCATAGGTGATGACCTTGCGGTCCTCGATCTTGCTGACCATGGTCTGCACTTCGGGGTGATCGAGGCAGAGCACGCCAAAGCCGTAGAACGGGACGTTCTCGACGAACTGGCGGAAGGCGGCGCGCACGGCATCGAAGTTGCCGTAGTGGTCGAGATGTTCCGGGTCGATATTGGTGACGACGGCGACATCGGCAGGCAGCTTGAGGAACGTGCCGTCGGACTCATCAGCCTCGACCACCATCCACTCGCCTTCGCCCATGCGGGCATTGGTGCCGTAGGCATTGATGATGCCACCGTTGATGACGGTCGGGTCGAGCTCGCCGGCATCAAGGAGGGCGGCAACCATCGAGGTCGTGGTCGTCTTGCCGTGGGTGCCGCCGATGGCGATCGCATTGCGGAAGCGCATCAGCTCGGCCAGCATTTCGGCGCGGCGCACGACCGGCAGCAGCTTCTCGCGCGCGGCGATCAGTTCGGGATTGTCCTTCTTGATCGCCGTCGACACGACGACGACTTCGGCATCGCCGATATTCTCGGCCTTGTGGCCGACGAACACCTCGATGCCCTTGTCGCGCAGGCGCTGGACATTGGCGCTGTCCGACTGGTCGGAGCCCTGCACCCGGTGCCCTAGATTATGCAGCACCTCGGCAATGCCGCTCATGCCGATACCGCCGATACCGATAAAATGGACCAGACCGATCGTTTTCGGCATTTTCATGAGCGTGTTTCCCTGAATTTCTCGACTGTCGAACCGCTGGCAATAGCCTCTACCATGGATGCAAGCAAGCGCGCGGCATCAGGCTTGCCGGTTTCGCGCGCATGGGCGGCCATCTGCACCAGCGATTGCGGATTGGCCATGGCGTCGGCGAGAATGCCGGCAAGACGCTCGGCGGTCAGTTCCGCCTGGGCGATTACCTTTGCCCCACCCTTGGCGGCGATCGCCGCCGCATTCGCCGCCTGATCGTGATCAAGCGCGTAAGGGTAGGGAACGAGGATCGCCGGGCGGCCGATGACGGCAAGCTCGGAAACCGTCGAGGCGCCCGAGCGGCAGATGACCAGCTGGGCGCTAGCGATGCGCTCGGCCATGTCGGTGAAGAACGGCGAGACGTCGGCGGGAACGCCGAGCTTCTCATAGGTGGCAATGACGCCGTCGCGATCTTCCGGGCGCGCCTGCTGCGTCACCTTCAGCCGCTGACGAAGCGCGTCGTCGAGACGGCAGATGGCCTGCGGGACCGCTTTCGAAAAATATTGTGCGCCCTGGCTGCCGCCAAAGACGACGAGATGGAACGGGACGTCACCGGAGGCTGCGTCATAGGAGACCTTGGCAGCCTCGAGCACGGCGGGACGTACCGGGTTGCCTGTCGTCACCGTCTTGGCGGCAAAGGTGCCGGTACCCTCGGGCGGGAAGCCGCCGGCAATCGCCTTGACGCGGGCGGCGGGCGCCTTGTGGGCACGGCCCTCCACCGCGTTCTGCCCAGGGATCAGCGACGGCACGCCCGTGCCCGTGGCCGCAAGAGGGGGGGGGGCGGTGGGGAATCCGCCGAGGCCGACGACGGCCTTCGGCCGCAGCCGGGCGATCAGCCGGCGCGCCGCGCGCATGCCGGTCCAGAGCGTCCACAGCGAGCGTACGACATGGATGGGGTTCTTCGAGCCGATCGTCGCCGACGGCACCACATGCACCTCGTCGGCCGGGAACTTGCCGGCGAAACGCTCGGCGCGGCTGTCGGTCACCAGATGCACCGAATAGCCGCTGGCCTTCAGCTCATGGGCGAGCGCCTCGGCTGGAAACAGATGGCCGCCGGTGCCCCCGGCGGCAAGAAGAATGATGCCTTTGGTCATGTTTTACTCCGCCGGCACGCCAATGCCGGACCGAAACAGGCTGCGCTCCACGGCGCGCTTCTCCGGGCGGTGGCGCGTGAGCGCCAGGATGAAGCCGGCAGTGACGCAGATCGCCACCATGGACGAGCCGCCATAGGAGATCAGCGGCAGGGTCATGCCCTTGGCCGGAAGCAGTTCGAGGTTCACGCCGATGTTGATCATCGACTGGATGCCGATCTGCAGGACAAGGCCTGCGACGGCGAAGCGATTGAAGTCGTTGCGCTCGCGGAAGGCGTGGTTGAGGCCGCGCAGCACCAGAAAGGCAAAGATCATCACGATCAGCATGCAGAAGACGATGCCGAATTCTTCGGCCGCGACCGAGAACACGAAGTCGGTGTGGCTGTCCGGGATGATGCGCTTGACGATGCCTTCGCCCGGACCCCGGCCGAACCAGTCGCCGCGGATGATCGCCTCGCGTGCCGTGTCCATCTGGAAGGTGTCGCCCTCCCCGGTCAGGAACTTGTCGATACGGCCGGCCACGTGCGGCAGCATGGTATAGGCGACGAAGAAGCCGCCGAAGGCAGCGCCGGCGAGTACGATGATCCACAGCCACGGCATGCCGGCCATGAAGAACATGCCGCCCCAGACCGCCGTCGTCAGGATCGTCTGGCCAAGGTCGGGCTGGGCGACGAGCAGCGCGCCGACGATGCCGAAGAGCAGGATCGCAAAGAGGTTTCCGGGGATTTCCGGCTGGCGCGCATGTTCGGAAAACAGCCAGGCACAGACGACCACGAAGGCCGGTTTCATGAATTCGGAGGGCTGGATCGAAATGCCGGCGATCGAGATCCAGCGCATCGAGCCCTTGACCTCCTGGCCGACGAACAGCACCAGCACCATCATGGAAAGCGACACGCCAAGCAGGATGATCGCGGCGCGGCGCACCTGCCTCGGCGACAGGAAGGAGATGGCCACCATCACCACCAGCGACGGCAGCAGGAAGACGGCATGGCGCTTGACGAAGTGGAAGCTGTCGAGGCCGATGCGCTCGGCGACCGCCGGGCTTGCCGCAAAGGACAGCATGAAGCCCACGCCCATCAACAGGATGAAGGTCGCCAGGAAGAACCTGTCGATCGTCCAGAACCAGTCGGCCACAGGGCCACGTTCGGCTCGGCTTACCATCTTGTCAGTCCCCTTTATCAGGCGCGCTTGCGCCAAACGTCCGAAACCCCGGCATCATCGCCACCGCTGCGCGCCAGCTGGGGCGCGCAGACAGGGCAATGTCAGATCAGCATCGTCACGCCCTGCAACGCCTTGACGTGACCGACGAAGGCATCGCCGCGTATTTCAAAGTTCTTATACTGGTCGAAGCTTGCGCAAGCCGGGGATAACATCACCGCCGAAGCGCCCTTGTCGTCACCTTCCGCATCCGCCGCGGCGTGAGCAACGGCCTTCTCCAGCGTCCCCGAGATCTCGAAAGGCACCGCCTCGCCGAGCGTCGCGGCAAAGGCAGGTGCGGCCTCGCCGATCAGGTACGCCTTGACGATCTTCGGGAAAAACGGCGACAGCGAAGTGATGCCGCCCTCCTTCGGAAGGCCGCCGGCGATCCAGTAGATGCGCTCATAGCTCGACAGCGCCGGTGCCGCTGCGTCCGCATTGGTCGCCTTGCTGTCGTTGACGAATACGACCGCACCCTTGCGGCCGACCGGCTGCATGCGATGCTTCAGCCCCGGGAAGCTTGTCAGCCCCTGGCGTATTTCATCTTCGCTGACGCCGACGGCAAGGCAGGCGGCGATTGCGGCTGCCGCATTCTGCGCATTGTGGCCGCCGCGCAGCGTCTGGATGCCATCGAGGTCGACGAAGAGCCGCGACGTTCCGCCGTGAGCCTGCAGGATGCGCGAGCCCTCGGCGTGGATTCCGTCAGCCAGCACATGCCGGCGCGAAATGCGAACCACCTTGGTGCCCGCCCGTTCGACACGGTCGGCAATCAGCGCACAGAAACTGTCGTCGACGCCGACGATGGCCGTGCCGCTGCCGGCCACCAGCCGCTCCTTGATATCGGCGTAATGCTGCATGGTGCCGTGGCGATCGAGATGATCGGGCGTGAGATTGAGCAGGATGCCGGCCGTCGGGTTGAGCGTCGGCGCCAGGTCGATCTGGTAGGACGAGCACTCGACCACATAGAACCGGCCGGCCTTCGGAGGATCGAGTGTCATTACGGCCGTGCCGATATTGCCGCCGAGCTGCGTATCGCGGCCGCTCTCTCTGAGGATATGAGCGATCAGCGCCGTCGTCGTCGATTTGCCGTTGGTGCCGGTAATGGCGATGAACGGGCAATCGGGCGCCTGCGCCCGGCGCTCGCGCACGAAGAGCTCGACATCGCCGATGATCTCGACGCCGGCGGCATGCGCCAGGTCGACGGTCCAATGGGGCTTGGGATGGGTCAGCGGCACGCCGGGCGAAAGCACGAAGGCTGCATAAGCGCGCCAGTCGATGCCGTGTAGGTCCGCCGTCGGCACACCCGCCGCCCCGGCCTTGGCGACGCTGTCGGGATTGTCGTCCCAGGCCGTCACATCGGCCCCGCCCGCGACGAGCGCCTGGGCCGTCGCCAGCCCCGAGCCGCCGAGCCCGAAGAGAGCGACCTTCTTGCCCTTGAATGTGCTGACCGCGATCATCGTCCGCTCACCGCAGCTTGAGGGTGGACAGGCCGATCATCGCCAGGATGACCGCAATGATCCAGAAACGGATCACGACCTGGCTTTCCGTCCAGCCCTTCTTTTCGAAGTGGTGGTGGATCGGCGCCATGAGGAAGACGCGGCGGCCGGTGCGCTTGAACCAGAACACCTGGATGATCACCGACAGCGTTTCCATGACGAACAGGCCACCGATGATGATCATGACAAATTCATGCTTGACGGCGACGGCAACGGTGCCGATCAGGCCGCCGAGCGCCAACGAACCGGTGTCGCCCATGAAGATGGCGGCGGGCGGCGCGTTGAACCAGAGGAAGCCGAGACCGGCGCCGATGACCGCGCCGAGGATGACGGCAAGCTCGCCCGTGCCGGGTACGAAATGGATCTGCAGGTAGTTGGCGAAAACGGCGTTACCGGCGAGATAGGCGATGAGGCCGAAGGCGGCCGCCGCGATCATGACCGGCACGATGGCAAGCCCGTCGAGCCCGTCCGTCAGGTTCACCGCATTGCCGGCGCCGACGATGACGAAGCCACCGAACAGAACGAAGAAATAGCCGAGATTGATCACGAGATCCTTGAAGAACGGAAACGTGACCGAGGAGCCGAAGGTCGAACCGGCAGTACCGCCCGAAAGCGACGCCTGCATCATGAAGAACACGGCAATTGCGGCAATGACGAACTCGATGCTGAGGCGCGCCTTGCCGGAAAAACCCTTGTCCGACTGCTTGGTGACCTTGAGATAGTCGTCATAAAAGCCGATGGCGCCGAAGCCGAGCGTGACGAGAAGGGTCGACACCACATAGACGCTGGAAAGATCGGCCCACAGAAGCGACGAGACGACGATGCCCGCGAGGATCATCAAGCCGCCCATCGTCGGCGTGCCGGCCTTCTTGAAATGCGTCTGCGGTCCATCGGCGCGAATAGGCTGGCCCTTGCCCTGACGGATGCGGAGCGAGGCAATCATGCGCGGACCGAAAAGGAATACGATCAAAGCCGAAGTGAAAAGCGCTGCACCGGTGCGGAACGTGATGTAGCGAAAGAGATTGAAAAATTGAAAGTGGTCCGCCAGTTCCACGAGCCAGATGAGCATAAGGGACCTTTCCCCAAAGGTTTAAAATCGGACACCGTCCAACAGAATCATCTGAAAAACGATACGCGCTTGTATGCGAAAGTGTTAGGCCGCGCTGCCTAACCCTACAGCGCCGCGCGTCTTATCAGACGCGCAAAGGTCGCTGTAGCACTTTGAATTGCTGCATGTTTTTGTCCTCAAATCGGCTACGATTTAAGGAAACATGCAGTAGGCTGTATCCACCGCCGCCAGCATCGACGGCGTCCGCCGCAACGCTGCGTGCCGCCCGAGGCGCACGAAGGTCGCGGCAAGTCATTTCATCGGCTGCATCATTGCCCCTGAACCGCTTGCGGTCCGGCAATCATGCAGTCGCTTCGTTCCCCTCGGCCTCAGGCTCCGGATAGGCTTCGATCAGCGCGTGGACGATCTTGACGCAGCCCGTGCCCTTCGAAGACTTGATCATCACCACGTCTCCGGCTGCAACCGCGCCGAGTGCGTAGGCCTTCAGTTCGTCGACGCTTTCGCGGTAGACGACGGAAACTTCCGGCGGCAGCGCGTCGCGCAAGTGAGCCATCAGCGGCCCGGCAAGCCAGACATCGGCGATGCCGGCTTCGACCAGCGGCTTGGCGAGCGCGGCATGGACGTCGATGGCGTGTTCGCCCATCTCCAGCATGTCGCCGAGCACGGCAATACGACGGCCGTCCGGCGCCGGAACCGCATCCTGCAGCAGCGAAATCGCCGCGCGCATCGAGGTCGGATTGGCGTTGTAGCTTTCGTCGATCAGCGTCAGCGTGCCGGCACCGATCAGCAGTTGATGCCGCCGGCCCCTGCCCGTTTCGGCCTGCATCGTCGCAAGGGTGGAGGCGGCATAATCGACATCGGCGCCGACGAGCTTCACCGCTGCCAGCACCGCCAGCGCATTTTCGGCGATATGACGGCCAGGTGCGCCGATGGTGATTTCCAGCGTCCGGCCGCCGAGTGCGGCCCAAAGCACCGATCCGTCCGCAGCACCGGCAAACTCGACGAGACGGAACTCCGCCTTCGGGTTGACGCCGAAGGAGTGGATATAGCTGACGCCGGCCGTGCCGGCAGCCCTCTCAAGCAGCTTGTACTGGGCACTGTCGTGATTGATGATCGCGTGGCCGCCATTGACGACGCCTTCGAAGATCTCGGCCTTGGCCTCGGCGATCTGGTCCAGGCTCTCGAAGTTCCCGAGATGGGCGGCGGCGATGCTGGTGACGATCGCCACATGCGGGCGAACCATCTTCGTCAGCGGCCGGATCTCGTCCGGGTGGTTCATGCCGATTTCGAAGATGCCGAAGTCGGTGGCCTCGGGCATGCGCGCAAGCGTCAGCGGCACGCCCCAATGGTTGTTGAACGAGGCGACGGATGCATGCACCCGCCCCTGCGGCACCAGCACATGCCGGAGCATCTCCTTGGTGGTGGTCTTGCCGACCGAACCGGTGACGGCGATGATCTTGGCGGCACTGCGGTCGCGCGCAGCACAACCGAGCCGGATCATCGCCTCAAGCACGTCGTCGACGACGATCATCGGCGCACTGAGGCGGCCGAGCGCCGGCAGCTTGCCTTCGCTGACGACGAGCAGTGCCGCGCCATTGGCGAGCGCAAGCCCGGCATAATCGTGGCCGTCGACCCGGTCGCCCTTGATCGCGAAGAAGGCCTCGCCCTTGCCGACCGAGCGGCTGTCGATCGATATGCCGCTTACTCCTTCGGGCAGATTTCCAACCGGACGGCCGTTCATTGCGGCCAGAAGATCGCTGCTTGTCCAGAGCCAGTTCAAATCACAGACCTCCCAGTGCCTTGCGGACTTCCGCATGATCCGAGAACGGCAGCGTGACGGAACCGACCGTCTGGCCTTCCTCGTGTCCCTTGCCCGCGACGATCAGCGTGTCGCCGCTTGCCAGCATGCCGACGGCGGCGCGGATCGCTTCGGCGCGGTCGCCGATCTCGGTTGCGCCCGGGGCTGCAGCCATGATTTCCGAGCGGATTACCTCAGGCACTTCCGAGCGCGGATTGTCGTCCGTGACGATCACCACGTCGGCAAGCCGCGTGGCAACCTCGCCCATGATCGGCCTCTTGCCCTTGTCGCGGTCGCCGCCGCAGCCGAAGACCACGATCACCCGGCCCGTCGTGAACGGCCGCACCGAGGCCAGCACGTTTTCGAGCGCATCGGGCTTGTGGGCATAGTCGACATAGGCAAGCGCGCCATCCCTGGTCTGGCCGACCAGTTCGAGGCGGCCGGAGGCGCCCTGCAGCTTTTCAAGCGCGGAGAACGCCGCCTTGGCGCTAATGCCGGTGGAGATCGCAAGGGCGGCGGCGACAAGGGCGTTCGCCACCTGGAAGTCGCCGGCAAGCGGAATGTGGATTTCGAAGATGTCGTCACCGACATGCACTTCCGCCGACTGCTTGTGACGGAAATGCTCGACCCGCTTCAGCGAGATGAAATCGCCCTTGCGGCCGACGGTGCGAACGTCGAGCTTGGCCTTGCGGGCAGCGGCGATCGCCTGTTCCGACCACTGGTCGTCGGCAAAGATTACCGCCGGCGCGCCCTTCGGCAGCAGCGCTTCGAACAGCCGCATCTTGGAGGCCAAGTAGTGCTCAACCGTCGGGTGGTAGTCCATGTGGTCGCGGCCGAGATTGGTAAAGGCGGCTGCAGAAAGGCGCACACCGTCGAGCCGGCTCTGGTCGAGGCCATGGCTCGAAGCCTCCATCGCCGCATGGGTGACGCCGGCGTAAGTGAGCTCGGCGAGAAGCTTGTGCAGGGAAACCGGGTCTGGCGTGGTCAGCGAGCCGTAGTCGTTGCGGCCGGGCGCAACCACGCCCGTCGTGCCGATCATCGCCGCCGCAAGGCCGGAATGCGCCCAGATCTGCCGGGTGAAGGAGGCGACCGAGGTCTTGCCGGCCGTGCCCGTCACCGCCACCATCGTCTCGGGCTGGCGACCGTAGAAGGCAGCGGCCGCGCGCGCGAGAAAGGCGCGCGGGTTGCCGAGCGAGAGAACGGGTGCGGTAGCTCCGTCCGGCTTCGCGCCGGTTTCGGCAACGACGGCGACGGCGCCGCGAGCGAGCGCCTCGGCGATATAGCTGGTGCCGTTGGCCTTGGTGCCGGACACGGCGACGAAAAGATCCCCTGGCTGCACCTGCCGACTGTCGGCCGTGATGCCGGCAACCTCGATCTGCGAGGAAGCGCCATCCAGTTGCGCAGAAAGTTCAGGGAAGCTCGTTCCCGCCAGGTCTTTTATCTTCATGAACCGCACGTCTCACATCGCTCTCAATCCGCCGGCTGGCGAATCGTCCCGCATTCTCATTTCATGCCTAATAAGACACAAGCATGGCAGAACCATCTTCTCCGAACTTTGGTTCGACGCCGAGAAGCGGTGCGGAGCGGCTGATGATGTCGCGAACCATGGGCGCGGCATTCGAGCCGGCGGTCCGTCCGCCGCCTTCGCCGGTCTTCGGCGCGTCGATGAAAGTCAGCACGATGTACTTCGGATTGTCGATCGGAAAGGCTGCGAGAAAGGCATTGAAGTTCTGGTCGCTGGCATAGCGGCCGTTGACGACCTTGTCAGCCGTGCCGGTCTTGCCGCCGACGTTGAAGCCCGGCACCTGCGCGCGTTTGCCCGAACCGGCGATGCCGTTCCAGCGCAGCAGGAAGCGCATATCGTCGCTGGTGCTTTTCTTGACGACATTGGTTGCCAGTTCGTCGGCCTGCACTTCCGAACGCGGCAGGAAGGTCGGTGGGATCAGCTTGCCGCCGTTGACGAGCGCTGCGCCGGCGACAGCCGTCTGCAGCGGCGTCGTCGAAACGCCGTGGCCGAAGGAGATGGTGATCGAGTTGATCTTCTTCCATTCGCGCGGCTGGCTCGGGGATTTCACTTCCGGCAACTCTGTCGGCAGCTTCGACAGGAGGCCGATACGGGTGAGGAATTCCTTGTGGCCGGGAATGCCGATCAGGTCGGCGATCTTGGCCGTGCCGATGTTCGAGGAATACTGGAAGATTTCCGGAACGGTCAGCACGCGGCGCTTGCCGTGAAAGTCCTTGATGGTGAAGCCGCCGATGCGGATCGGCGCGGAGGCGTCGAAGCTGTCGTTGAGCGTCACCTTGCCGGAATCGAGGCCCATGGCGATGGTGAAGGTCTTGAAGGTGGAGCCCATCTCGAACGTGCCGTTCGACATGCGGTTCATCCAGCCCTCTTCCGCACCTTCGGCCGGCTTGTTGGGGTCGTAATCGGGAACCGACGCCATCGCCAGCACTTCGCCGGTGTTCACGTCGAGCACGACGGCACCTGCGGCCAGCGCCTGGTAGTTCTTCATGCCGGCATCGATCACGTCGCGCACGATGTTCTGCACCCGAACGTCGATCGACAGTTTGACCGGCTCGAGCTTGGCATCGCTGGTCATGCCGATGGCGGCGAGATCGGCGAGCCCCTGCCCGTCGATGTAGCGCTCCATGCCGGCAACGCCGCGGTTGTCGATATTGACGTGGCCGAGGATATGGGCAGCGGTCGGGCCGCCGGGATAGAAGCGGCGCTTTTCCGGCCGGAAGCCGACACCGGGAATGCCGAGCGCCAGGATCTCACTCTGCTGCTTCGGGGTCAGCTGGCGGCGCAACCACTGGAAGCGCGATTTCGACTTCAGCTTGTTGTAAATCTCGCGGGCATTGAGATCGGGCAGAACAGTTGCCAGACGCTCGACCGCCTCATCCGCATCGACGATCTTGTGCGGCTCGGCATAAAGCGAGACCGTGCGGATGTCGGTGGCGAGGATCTCGCCGTTGCGGTCGAGAATATCCGGGCGCGAGGCCATCAGGTTGTCGGCGCGGCCGATGCTCGAAACAGTCTCCGGCTGCGCCATGCCGTATTGCACCAGACGGCCGCCGATGACCGCGTAGACGAGACCGAAACTGGCGATGATGATCGCGACGCGGTTCTTCGCCTGATTGGTGGTCTTCTTGCGTGTGCCCTGGAAGGTGACGTTGAGCTTGGCCTCGGCCGGCAGATTGTTGCCGCCTGCGGAGAAATGCGCCTTGCTCTTCAAGACCATGATGCGGGAGAGAAACGACATCAGCGCGCCACCGAACCTGTTGCGATATTATCGGTCTTGTTTTCCGACGCCTTGGCGGCGGCGAGCTTCTTTTCTTCTTCCGTCGGCGGCACGTCGGCCTTCAGCATCGGCAATTCCTGCGGGCGGACGAGTTGCGTCGACGGCGTCGGCGCCAGCTGCAGATCGGCGCCGAAGGCGCCAACCAGACGTTCCAGTCTGTTTGGCTGCGTCAGCAGCGCCCAGTCGGCGCGCAGAAGGTCGATCGTGTCCTCTTCCAGCTTGATGGCGGCATCGAGCTTGCGCACCTCTTCCAGCTTGTTTTCGGCACGATGCTTGATCGTGTAGGTGACCGTGGCGGCTGCCGTCATGACGACGATCAGGACTATGTCGAGTGTTCGCAGCATATCTCTCTCAGCCCCCCAACCGTGCAAGGCTCGCCAGTTCCGGCAGATTGAAAATGGATAGATCGTTTCCCGGCGATGGCGCTTCCGTGCGGATACCGGCTCTGAGCTTTGCGGACCGGGCGCGTGGATTGAGGGACGCTTCTTCCTCGCTGGCAGCCACCATAGGCTTTCCAACTGGTGTGAAGGTTGCCGCACGCGCGGTCACCAGCGGCAGATGCCGCGAACCCGCCGCCTTGCCCGAGCGATCCTGGAAGAAGGCTTTGACAATCCGGTCTTCGAGCGAATGGAAGGTAACGACCACGAGGCGGCCGCCCGGCTTCAGCGCCCGCTCGGCGGCAAAAAGCGCCTGGGCGAGCTCGCCGAGTTCGTCGTTGACGAAGATGCGCAGCGCCTGGAAGACACGCGTGGCCGGATGGATCTTGTCCTTGGCCTTTCGCGGCGTGACGATTTCGATCAGCCCGGCGAGATCGCGGGTGGTTTCGAACGGCGTTTCGGCCCGGCGCTTTTCAATGGCGCGGGCGATGCGGCCCGACTGCTTTTCCTCGCCGAGGAAACCGAAGATGCGGATGAGGTCGGAAACCTTGGCGCGGTTGACGACATCGGCGGCAGAGACGCCGGCTGCCGACATGCGCATGTCGAGCGGACCCTTCTTCTGGAAGGAGAAGCCGCGTTCGGCCTCGTCGATCTGCATCGACGACACGCCGATATCGAGCACCACGCCATCGAGGCTGCCAGCGGGCGCATGCTCGGCGAGCTGCGAAAAGCGGGAGTGAATGAGCTTGAGCTTGCCGCCCGAAGCCGCAACCATCGGCTGGCCCGCGGCGATCGCCGTCGGGTCGCGGTCGAGCGCGATCACCTCGGCGCCGGCATCAAGGATGGCTGAGGCATAACCACCGGCACCGAACGTGCCGTCGAGAATGACCTTGCCGGGAGCCGGATCAAGCGCGGCGAGCACCTCGCTCAGGAGGACGGGAATGTGACGGACCGGTCCGCCATCGGCTTCAGAAGCTCCTCCGCCTTGTTCCGTCACCATTCCGCCTCTCCATTCTATTCCGGACGCAACCCCCGTGACTTGCGCCCTTCCCGGGCCGCCGCTTGCGCCTTTGCAAAGGCCTGCGGCTCCCAGAGCTGAAAATAATCGCCCCGCCCGACGAACATCACGTCGGTCGAGATACCGGTGAAGTCGCGGATGAAATCCGTCACCATCAACCGGCCTTCCGGATCGAGCTTGACGAAGACCCCGCCCCCGTGAACGAGCAGCGACATCTCGTGGGCCGCCGGAGAAAAAGGATCCTCGGCCGCCATCTGCCTCTCGAACCGATCCAGGAGCTCCGGCCCGCCGACGCTGATCGCCGGAAAGACGAAATCCTGGAAACAGTATAACTCTCGAACGCCCCCATCCGACAGAACGGAACGAAACGCCGAAGGCACGGACACCCGCCCCTTTGCATCGATCCGATTGGTAGCATTTGACAAGAAGCGGTTCATGACGCGAAACGGCCGCCCAAGACTGACGGGCCATAATCATCGACCCGCGAGAACACTCGACCACACCCACAAAACGCCCCTGCCGGACACCAACATGCCCGCTTATCTCCCGAAGCCGGGAGACCCTGGAATTTTGCGATGACGGGCCACGAAGCGGCCCTTGCGCAGTACCATTATGGGATATCATGGGACCATATGGGCGTCAATGGGATTGGCTCTCAAACAGCCATCGGGCTGATCAAAAATTGATAAGCTGTTAAGTTTAATGAAGAGTTACGAAAGCACCCCCGTCGTCCTGGAATGCGACGGCCAAACGGCTTCAAATCGTTGGGAAATCGGAATGTGAGCAAGGTCGCGGCAAAGCGGGCGGACGCCCCTCCGGGCATCGCTTTCGCCGCTCGCCAGTGCTGAAAGCAAGAAGGCGACGAGCGAACCATGCGCTGCCTCAAGCCGCGTCGCAGCCGAAAACATCGCCGGGCAAAAAGGGAAAAAATCGCCAGTTGGCCTGTAAGCCGGGTTCTGTATGGCCCCGCCGCCCGAAGACAGCGGAACGTGGCAGCCATTCATCTGGGACTGCGTTTGCACGCAGCCTCTTGCAACCCACCCGGATGACTGGCCCGGAAACAGGCTGGACGCTTGCGCGTCCGCGTCATCCCTATTCGGTCTTGCTCCCGGTGGGGTTTGCCGTGCCGTCCATGTCGCCATGTCCGCGGTGGGCTCTTACCCCACCCTTTCACCCTTACTCCGCAAGCGGAGCGGTTTGCTTTCTGTGGCACTTTCCCTGAGGTCGCCCTCGCCGGACGTTATCCGGCACCGTATTTCCGTGGAGCCCGGACTTTCCTCCCCCCGCGGCCTTTCGGCACTTGCGGAGCGCGGCTGCCCGGCCAACTGGCAGGCGGTCCTTAACCGACGGGAACGCCGAGCGCCAGAAAAAAACGGCAGTCTCGACGTTTCGACGCTGGCCCGCCGCACTTTCACTTTCATGCTCAGAGCATTTCCAGGAAAAGTGCGAAGCGGTTTTCCGTCAGGAAATGCGTAAAAACCAAGAGCTGGAGCGTTTCTGCAACTCTGTCTAAACCGGAAACGCGCTAGCGGAACGAAACGGCGAAATCCGTTTCATAGGCCGGATCGTCGATCCGACCGTCCATCACCAGCATGGCGCCGAGCCTGCCGATCTCGTCGGAGCTTTTCGCCGCCTGGCCGTTGCCGCCCGTCACCACGGCAATGCGGTCGCCGCCGGCAAAGCCGACATAGGGAAAGCCATGGCGGGTGAACGACGTGACGCAAGGGCGGAAATGCGTCGAAACGGGCTTGAAACCGGGCATCACCTCGGCAAGCAGCCGGCCCATGTGTTCCGCCGCCCCGGCACCGGCGCTGCCGCGGAACCACGCCCGCACCTCAGGCTCGCTCTCGAGAATGCGATCGGTCGGATCGCCGCCAATCTTAATATAGTGCTTGCCGTCGGCATAGGCGACCGGCGGCAGCAGATAGTAGCTCTTCGCCTGCTCCGGTGCCGCGCCGATCAGCGATGGCATGTGGTCAAAGGTCGGCAGATCGTTGGCCGCGACCTCCGCAAAGAATACGGTACGCGCCTTGACGACGAGGTCGATCGGCCGGGGAAGAAGGGTTTCGGAAAGGGAGAAGCCGCCGGCCGCGACGATCACCCGTCCCGCATTGAGCGTAGCGCCCTCGGCCGTCGTCACGACAACTCGGTCGCCGGCCTGCGATACGGAAGCCACTTCGCTGCGCACGATCCGGGCGCCGGCCCTTTCCGCGCAGATCGTCTGCGCCAGAACGAGCGCACGCGGATTGATGTAGCCGGCACCACGCGCCTCGTGAATGCCGGCAAAACCTTGGGGAAAACGGAACCACGGAAAGCGCTTGGACAGCGCATCTTCGTCCAGCAGCGGCGCGTCGACGCCGAGCGCATCGCGAGCCTTGGCGACCCTCTCGATATAGTCGTAGCTTCCGCTCGGCGCCGGTCCGGCGATCAGGCAGCCGACCTCGGAATAGAAGTCGATGCCGCTTTGCCCGGCAATCTCGCTGTAGCGGTCGATGGAGCGCTTGGCGAGCCGCGCCCAGACAGGATCGTCGTCGATCGTGCGGGTGATGCGGGCATTGTCGTAATGGCTGGAAAAGACGCCGCCGTGAATGGCCCAGTCGCTGGGCTCGTCCGGCCCGACGAGAGCCACCCGTGCGCCGGAAAGCGCCAGGTGCCGCGCTGCCGCCGCCCCCATCATGCCCTTGCCGACAACGATGAAATCAAAGCCTTCCGACATGTCCGCCCCCCATCATTACGATCGGGTCGAATTAGCATGCCGGCGCAGATATGGCACTGCGGTTGCATCACCTTTTGAAGATTGCCGGAACGCAAGACCTGTCCGGCTGGAGCATCCGCCACCGCTTGAGGACGGTCGGCGGATGATGCTCGGTATTCGGCAGACACAATGCCCCTTAATCGGGGCGCCTTCCTCAAATCGACACCGATCGAGCGAGGAAGTCATGATGCACGTTTAAGTCCATAAAGCGTGCCGTGCGCGCAGTGTTTGGTGCGCGCCGTATGGTCGGCATCACTCAGTTGAGGATGCTCTGGACCTTGCCGCAGTAACGCTTGGAGACCGGGTTCATGCGCTTGGCGCCATGGCCGGCATTGTACTTCAGGATGGTGCCGCAGGTGGTGCCGCCGGAAAGCTCATGCGCCACAGCGAGATATTTCATGCCGAACTTGATGTTCGTTTCAGGATCGTAGAGGCCCTTGGAAGAGCCGGAATAGCCCATCATGCGTGCCGTCGCCGGCTTGAGCTGCATCAGGCCGATTTCGCCGGCACTGCCGCGCGCCTTGGCGTTGAAGTTGCTTTCGACCTTCACCACCGCATGGGCGAGATCAACCGGAACGCCGTATTGCTTGGCGTAGGACTGGATGAGGCTCGTGTACTGCGTGCCCCCTGCGAGGTCCGGCTTCGGGTAACCTGTCGTCCGTGTAACTGACTTGAGGGATGAGGTCTTGATGGTCTCGTCGACGTTCCCCGCATACGACGTACCAATCCCGGCGAAGAACATGCCAAAGCATGCCGCCACCGCAGCAACAGACGATATTCTCATGTAGTTTGAAGTCTCCGGTCTGGGGACTGGGCAGCACGGCGCACCCCGCCGTTCAAGCCTCACTTCCCGATCGTTTCATTGACAGGAAATGAGCGTTGCGCCCTGACGTTCCCTGCAGTTCCAATGAGCGGCAAATGAATGCCGCATCATGGTAAACATGTGGCAACGGAGCAATTTTGTGCGACAAAACTCCGGAAAAGCTCATTTAGCACGCAAAAATTTTGCGTGTCAGGCCCCGAATTGCGGTAGTTCCGCAAGCAGGCGGTGCAACGTATCGAGGGTCGAGATATCGGCGATGCCGTCGACCCTTTCCTGGCGAAAATGTCGCTGGAACGCGGCGACTGCGCCCTCGGTCTTTTCACAGAATTCACCAGTGACTTCAATGCCGTAACCGTAGAGAGACAGCATCGACTGGATTGCCTCGACCGGCTGGCCGCGATCGCCGCGCTGGAAAAAGCGACCGCCGCCGATCGGCGCCGGTTCCACCCAGTGCCCGACGCCCTCGTGGTGCAGCCGATGCCACGGAAACTTTTCACCCGGATCGACCTTGCGAATAGGGGCGATATCGCTGTGTGCGAGCACCCTCTCGGGCGCGATCGACCACCGATCGCCACAGTCCCGACACAATTCGACGACCGCGGCAATCTGTTTTTCGGGAAAGTCGGGAAGCCCGCCGGGGTGACCGGCATTGGCAATCTCGATGCCGATCGAGCAGGAATTGATGTCGGTCTCACCCTTCCAGAAGCTCTTGCCCGCGTGCCAGGCCCGCAGCGTTTCCGGAACGAGCTGGTCCACCCGGCCGTCCTCATGGACGAAGTAATGGCTGGAAACCTGGCTCTCCTGCCGACACAGCCATTCGAGCGCAGACTTCGCCGTCGGCATGCCGGTATAGTGAAGGACGATCATATCGGGCACCCGCGCATCCGCACGGTCGCCAAAGTTGGGCGACGGCATGAAGCGTGCACCCGCGTAGTCACAGTATTTCGACGTCATGCGGCGCGGCGTTCTCTCTCGATCGCCTCATAGGCGGCGTTCAGCGCGGCCATGCGGTCGTTGGCGATCGCATGAAACTCTTCCGGCACGCCGCGCGCAACCAGCATGTCCGGATGGTTCTCCGACACCAGCACGCGGTAGTGCTTGCGGATTTTGGCGAAATCGTCTTTCGGCGAAACGCCGAGTACCTGGTAGGGATCCCGACCCTCGCTATCCACGTGACGCGCCATGATCCGTTCGAAATGGGCTTCGTCCATGCGGAAGATCTCGGCAACCCGCATCAGGAAGGTGAGTTCCTTCTCGTGCACCGCGCCGTCGGACTTGGCGATGTGGAACAACCCGTCGATGATGTCTTCCAGGATCGGGCAATTGCTCTCGCAGGACGAGCAGAGCGTCGCCATCTTTTCGGCATAGGCCTCGTAGCCGGCAACGTCCTGGCGCGCGAGGTTATAGAGACGGGCGACGTTCTGCGCCTGATCGGCCGGAAATTCGAAGATATCGCGAAAGGCCGAGACCTCGGCCTCCGTCACGACGCCATCGGCCTTGGCCATCTTGGCCGAAAGCGCGATCATCGCCACGGAGAAAGCCACCTTGCGGCGTGTTTCCGGGTCACCTTCGAACAGGGTGCGCACAGCCTCGACCACACCGGCAAGCGCATTGCCCGTGGCGGTGACGATCTTGAGGAGGCTTTCCCAGAATGACATGCACGATTTTCCTGTCTCTCCAGCCTATAGCATGGATTATTGTGGTGGCAAATTGCAAGCGGTGGCCTGCGGCGAACCACGGGAATGACGAATTTGTGATGGCCCCTCACTATTGTCAATCCGTTACACCAACGTTGCGCCAGCGCAAGTGTTCCCACCTGTTCCCTGGGGAACACTTGGGCCCTATGAGAAAGGCGCCGGAACCCCTGGCCCGCAGCCGGTTGATGCAAGCCCTGGCCCTCACTGCACTCGCTTGCGCGACATCATGTCCACGGCCGCATGCGAAACGAGTGCGACGAATCCGGCGCGTTTGCCGATCGGACATCCACAGACCTGTCATTTAACTTCCATCCGTTTTACGCTAGAGAGGCCCCCATCCCAATTGCGTGCCGAATCCCCGAGGAGGAAACATGGCCAAGAAGAAAGTCGCAATGCTGACGGCCGGCGGGCTGGCGCCTTGTCTGTCATCCGCCGTTGGCGGCCTGATCGAACGCTACACCGACATCGCGCCGGACTACGAGCTGGTGGCCTACCGCTCCGGCTACCAGGGCGTATTGCTCGGCGACCGCATCGAAATCACCAGGGATATGCGCGAGAATGCGCATATCCTGCACCGCCACGGCGGCTCGCCAATCGGCAACAGCCGCGTCAAGCTCACCAATGCCGCCGACTGCGTCAAGCGCGGCCTGGTCAAGGAAGGTGAGAATCCGCTGCGCGTCGCGGCCGAAAGGCTGGCTGCTGACGGCATCAGCATCCTGCATACGATCGGCGGCGACGACACCAACACCACGGCCGCGGACCTCGCCGCCTATCTCGGCGCCAATGGCTACAACCTGACGGTCGTCGGCCTGCCGAAGACGGTCGACAACGACGTCGTGCCGATCCGTCAGACGCTTGGCGCCTGGACGGCCGCCGAATACGGCGCCCGCTTCTTCGATCATGTCAGCAACGAACAGAGTGCCGCCCCGCGCACGCTCGTCGTCCATGAAGTCATGGGCCGCCACTGCGGCTGGCTGACGGCGGCAACCGCTCGCTCCTATGTCCAGATGACCGAGGACAAGCAGTTCGTCGACGGCTTCATGATGGACAAGCAGCTGAAGAGCATCGACGGTCTCTATCTGCCCGAGATCAAGTTCGACCTCGAGGCCGAAGCCGAGCGCCTGCGCGCGGTGATGAACCGCTCGGGCTTCGTCACGCTGTTCGTCAGCGAAGGCGCCTGCCTCGACGCGATCGTGGCTGAGCGGGAAGCCGCCGGCGAAACCGTCAAGCGCGACGCCTTCGGACACGTGAAGATCGACACCATCAATGTCGGTAACTGGTTCACCAAGCAGTTCGCGGCCCTTCTCGGCGCCGAGCGGTCGATGGTGCAGAAGTCGGGCTACTACGCCCGCTCCGCACCGGCAAACGGCGACGACCTGCGCCTGATCCAGAGCATGGTCGACCTTGCGGTCGAAAGCGCGCTCAACAAGGTCTCCGGCGTCACCGGCCACGACGAGGACCAGGGCGGCAAGCTCAGAACCATCGAGTTCCCGCGCATCAAGGGCGGCAAGCACTTCGACACCTCGACGAAGTGGTTCGGCGACGTCATGGATGTCATCGGCCAGAAGTGGCAGGCGGGAGACTAAGACGTATCGCCCGAAGCTGAACCTCGGCTTCGGGCGCAATTTCTGCAGAGCCTTTCAGTTAACGATTGACGGCTCCGCGCCTTGGTGGCTCCCTCCCGAGATCAGTCTCGAGAAGCCCTCAAGCGCGGAGCCTTTTTCATGTCGTTCGAACACTGGTTTGCCTTTGCCGCTGCCTCTGCAGTGCTGCTCGCCATCCCCGGCCCAACCATCCTGCTCGTCATATCCTATGCGCTCGGACACGGCCGCAAGACAGCTGGCGCCACTGTTGCCGGCGTGGCCCTCGGCGATTTTACCGCCATGACCGCATCGATGCTCGGGCTCGGCGCGCTGCTTGCCACCTCGGCTGCGATCTTCACCGTGTTGAAATGGGTGGGGGCCGCCTATCTCATCTGGCTCGGCATCCAGCTCTGGCGGGCACCGGTTGCCGGCGGCGAAGGCGCGGATGAAAAGGCGCCCGCCAAGGAACGGCCACTGCGCATCTTCTTCCATGCCTACGCCGTCACCGCGCTCAACCCCAAGAGCATCGTCTTCTTCGTCGCTTTCCTGCCGCAGTTCCTCGATCTGTCTCGACCGCTCTTTACCCAAATGGCTATTTTCGAGGTGACGTTCCTGACGCTCGCCATCCTCAATGCAGGCCTTTATGCGACGCTTGCTTCGGCCGCCAAAAGCACTATTTCCAAGCCGAACATCAGGCGGATCGTCAACCGCACCGGCGGTTCGCTGCTCGTCGGTGCCGGGCTTTTGACGGCAACCATGAAGCGGGCATCGGCCTGAAATTCGCGCCCGCGCTTGCTGCGAGACGCCCCATGGGTTAATGGAGATTCACGCATGGCGGCTGGCAGCCGCTGATTTGCAGGGGCTGCGGGGCCCAGAAGCACGAAAGTGACAGCATGGCGAAGTTCCGTATTTCCCTTTCAAAACAGACGCTTGGCGTGGCAGCTATTCTGTCGGCGACACTCGTCTCGGGGTGCTCGACTGTCGAGCATACCTCGGTGGAAGAACTTACGGCCGTGCAGACGGTTACCCCGCTTGCAAAACCCGGCACTGAAATGACAGCCTATGCCCTGCCGACGCCGGATGGCGCGGCAACCGCGGCCTCCGCTGCGCTGTCGGCGCAGACGGCCGGCATGGCAACCACCTACCCCGTCGGCACCGACCTGGCGCAGGCCGCTGGTCCGGCACCCACGGCCGTCGCCGTTCCCGGCGCCAAGCCAGGCGAAGCCCAGGCCATCGCGATGGCGACGCCGGCTGCGGTAACGGCCGATGCAGCTGCCCTGCCGCAAACCGCATCCGCCCTCGTCTCGCCGAAGACCAGCCGCGTTCAGGATCTTCCCGTCTCCACGCTGGCGGTCGCCGCCGCAATGGAATCGGACTTCGACACTGGCGAACCCGTCGGCCTCGAAACGCTCGTCGCCAACCGCATGATCGTTCCGACCGAAAAGCCGAAGATGGGCGTGATCGGCTCGAGCGTCGCCGCCGTTGCCAGCGTCATTCCCGATTCGATGAAGCTCACCAAGGCACCGACCAGTTCGCGTCCGGATCTGGACAAGCTCATCAAGCATTACGCCGACCTCAACGGCATCCCCGTCGAGCTCGTGCACCGCGTCGTCAAGCGCGAGAGCAACTACAACCCGCGCGCCTACAGCAGGGGCAATTACGGCCTGATGCAGATCCGTTACAACACCGCGAAGGGGCTCGGCTACGACGGTCCCGCCGAAGGCCTGTTCGATGCGGAAACCAACCTGATGTATGCGACGAAGTACCTACACGGCGCCTGGATGGTTGCCGACAACAAGCACGACGGCGCGGTCAAGCTCTATGCCAGCGGCTACTACTACCACGCAAAGCGCAAGGGCCTGCTCGAAGAACTCGGCATGAAATAAGCCCGCCGGATCGTTTCGGTGAACGTTTCAGGAGGCGCTCAATCGAGCGCCTCTATTATTTTGGCGTTGAGCTGCTGCACGTCATAGCCGCCGCGTGACGGCGTCAACCCCAGGCGCACGACCGCAAGGCGAAGCGAGGGCACCAGCATGATCGCCTGCCCGTCATGCCCGAGCATCCAGAAGGCGTCGGCCGGGAAGACGCCGGTGCCGGCACGAACCCCATTTTCCTGAAGCCACACCTGGCCCGCGCCATATTCGCCGCCGGACGCTTTCGTCGGCGTCCGCATGAAGGCGACATAGTCCTTCGGCAACAGCGCCCTGCCCTTCCAGTTGCCGTCCTGAAGCAGGAACTGCGCAAAGCGCGCCCAGTCGCGCGCCGTCGCATACATGTAGGACGATCCGACGAAGGTGCCGCTGGCATCGGTCTCAAGCACGGCACTCGTCATCCCGAGCGGCAGGAACAGGGCGTCGCGCGGGTAAGCGAGCGCCGCAGCCGGATCGTCGAAACTCTGCATCCAGAGCCGCGACAACAGCGTGCTCGTGCCGCTGGAATAGCTGAAGGTCGAACCCGGCTCAGATGTCGCCGGTTTGGCTGCGACAAAGCCCGCCATGTCCCTTTCGAGATAAAGCATGCGCGTCACATCGCTGACATTGCCATAGCCCTCGTTGAATTCCAGGCCGCTCTCCATGCCCATGAGGTCGGCAAGCCTGATCCTGGCGCGCTCGTCGCCGCTCCATTCCGGAAGCAGGCCCGCGCGGGTGACATCCATGCGCCCTTCGGCGACACGCATGCCGATCAGCGCGGCGGTCACCGATTTGGTCATCGACCAGCCGAGAAGCGGCGTCGAGCGATCAAAGCCGGCGCCGTAAGTTTCGGCGATCAGATGCCCGTCGCGCACGACCGCAATCGCCCGCATGCCCGCGCCGGCAAGGTTGCCGTCCTCGATCAACGCCTGAACCGCCGGGTCGATGTCCGCCTTGTCACCGTCCGGCCAGGAGGCGTCGGCCGATCGCGCAACTTGCGGCGTCGACGGCTCCGCCGCCGGCACAAAGGCTGCGAGATCCTCGTCGGAAATGTTGGCGCAGCCGAGCCCCGGGCGATAGGCGGCATGGGCCGGGGCGGCGAAGCCGAAGATGCGGGTCGAAACCAGCCGCCTCTGCCGGTCGACGGAAACGCTGATGAACTTCAACAGCGGATTGCCCGGCGCCTGGACGTCGTCGGCAAGCACCGCCTGCCCGTCACGCCCGGCGATGAAGACATTCGAACAGACGATCTTGGCGGCATAGCCATCGCCGACTTTCAGCAGTTCCGGCGGCGCCAGCGCCAGCCATCCGCCGACACCGGCAATGGCGACAACAACTGCGGTACCGACAGTTTTCAATAGGCGTCCCATCGCATCCTCCCGTCTGACGCGAGAGAGAGAAGCAGCATTTGCGCGAAAGGAAAAGCCCTTGCGTCGTCGCCGGGGATGCGCGCGGCCTTCCGGCTACGCCAGCCGACGGGTGTCCTCGCCACCCGCATCACGCAAGAGGGCCGCCAGATCGCGCGCCGGCAAGGCCGGGGATATCCATACCCCCCAGGCCTCCACCGCCCCGGCGGTGCGGGCGCAATCCATCTCGCTTTCCCTGGCCACGCCACGCACCGCCACCGGCAGCCGCAGCACTTGGCCCGTCTTGACGAGGCAGGCGAGCAGCGCGACGCTGCGCTCGCTGCCATGCACCGTGCGGATCGCCGGCAGATCCACCGTCAGCTGGTCCGGCTGCAGCTCTCCAATGAGGCTGAGCGGCAATGAAGCCGCAACGCCACCGCTCAGCGCGATGCGCACGCCGAGCGCACGCAAGCCGTGCAGATTTTCGCCGATCAGGGCCATGTCGCCCGCCGAGTACGCTTCCGGCACTTCGATCGTCAGTCGCCCCGGTGCCAATCCGGCTTCACCAAGACACGTCTTGATGTGACCGATGAAATCGCGGTCCCACAATTGCAGCGCGAAGGGCGCGACCGTCAAACCCACCGGAGACGGCCAGCTCGCCGCCTGCCTGCAGGCCTGTCGCAGCGCCCAATTGCCGACCGAGAGCGCAAGCGCGCCCTGTTCGAGCGGTTCGGCGAAAGCCTCCGTGCCGATAACGCCGCGCACGGGGTGCAACCAGCGCAACAGCGCTTCGAAGCCGCGGATGGCGCCGCTCGCGGCACCGGCGATCGGCATATATTCCAGGAAGAACTCCCGCTGCGCAACCGCGCGGGCCAGGTCCCGCTCGGCCTCGGCGCGACTTTCCGCCGCCTGTGCGATGTGCGGTGCATAAAATACATGGCTGTTGCCGCGCATCTCCTTGGCTTCGTAAAGTGCCAGATCCGCCCGCTTCAACACGGCACCGGTCGACAAATCGCCCGGTTCCAGGAATGTGACGCCAATGCTGCAACCCGATGCCGCCTGGCCATCCTCCAGATCGAAAGGCACGTCGAACAGTGCTTTCACGCGGTTCGCAAGCGCCGCGACCTCGGCATCCGACGGCGAGCCCGGCGCAACCAGCACGAACTCGTCGCCGCCGAGCCGATAGACGGTCGCCTCTCCGGCAAATGCGCGCCTCAACCGTGTGCCGATGCCGCTCAATAGTCGATCGCCGGCGTCATGCCCCATTGTGTCATTGACTGCCTTGAACCGGTCGAGGTCGATGAGGAGCAGCGGCCTGCGCTCGAACGGCGTGCCGTCGGAGCGAAGCGCACGAAGGACGTCCACCTCCAGCGCCGAGCGGTTTTCCAATCCGGTCAACCGGTCGCGGTGAACCTCGTTGCGCAACCGCCGCTCGGCGCGACGGGCCGCCCTGAGCTCGCGCTCCAGTCGTCGTGAATACGACCAGCGATAGAAGGAGGCTCCGACGAAAAACGGCATGACGCCCGCCGCAAGCGCTCCGGAAAAATTCCAATGTGCAAAAGATCGATCGATGAACAACGTTTCCGTGGTCAGCCAGATCGCCGGAAACAAAGCCCCCAGTGCCGCGCCGGCAGCCGCAAATCGCTGCTCGGGCTTCGGCAGAAACGTTCTTAACATCATGTCGACGCCCCCCGAATATAAGGAGGAGCTAGCACGCTAGGGTTTAATGAATTCTTATGGGTGAAAAATCGTAGTCGGCGATCTTTGTGCAGCGCGGGGCTTGTGAAAAAACCCGTCATCAAAGTGTAGCGGAGTCACTTTAGAAGCGGCTAAGTTTCAACTGGATGAGCGGCAGAGATGACCGAACTTGCCCCTGATGTCGGCTTTGGCAGAAAAAATCCGAAGCTGAAAAACGCGCTCCTGCAACACAAGACCTTCTCGCTCGCCGGCCTGTCCGAGCGCCTGTTCGGCCTGCTCTTCTCCGGTCTCGTTTATCCGCAGATCTGGGAAGACCCGATCGTCGACATGGAGGCGATGCAGCTTCGCCCCGGACATCGCATCGTCACCATCGGATCCGGCGGCTGCAACATGCTGACCTATCTCTCCGCCGGCCCTGATCGTATCGATGTGGTCGATCTCAATCCGCACCACATTGCGCTTAACCGGCTGAAGCTGGCCGCCTTCCGCCATCTGCCGAGCCACAAGGACGTCACGCGGTTCCTGGCGACGCAGGGCACGCAATCGAATGTCCAGGCCTTCGACCTGTTCATCGCCCCGAAAATCGATCAGGCCACCCGCAGCTACTGGAACGGCCGCGACGTCACCGGGCGCCGGCGCATCGGTGTCTTCGGCCGCAACATCTATCGCACCGGGCTGCTCGGCCGCTTCATCGCTGCCAGCCATATCCTGGCGCGTCTGCATGGCGTCAACCCGGAGGAATTCGTCCAGGCCCGCTCCATACGCGAGCAGCGCCAGTTCTTCGACACGCGGCTGGCGCCGCTGTTCGAGCGCCCATTCATTCGCTGGATCACCAGCCAGAAGAGCTCGCTGTTCGGCCTCGGCATCCCGCCGCAGCAGTTCGACGAGCTGGCAAGCCTGAGCGCCGACAAGTCGCTGGCCGCAGTGCTTCGCCATCGCCTGGAAAAGCTGACCTGCCACTTCCCGCTCAGGGAAAACTATTTTGCCTGGCAGGCCTTCGCACGCCGCTATCCCCTGCCGCACGAGGGCGAACTGCCGGCCTACCTCCATGCCGACAACTACGAGACGATCCGCAATCGCGCCGAAAACGTCGACGTCCACCACGCCAGCTTCACCGAGCTTCTGGCCAAGAAGCCCGCCGGATCGGTCGACCGCTACGTGCTGCTCGACGCGCAGGACTGGATGAACGATCAGCAGTTGAACGATCTGTGGACCGAGATCACCCGCACCGCCGATACGGGCGCGACCGTGATCTTCCGCACCGCAGCCGAAGAGAGCATCCTTCCCGGTCGCCTCTCGCCTGTGCTGATGGAACAGTGGCACTATGATGCCGAGACATCGCTGAAGCTCGGCAACGCCGATCGCTCGGCCATCTATGGCGGTTTCCACATTTACCGGAAAAAGACATGAGCGGGGTGCAGCATTCCGAGATCAGCCACCAGCGGCGCATGGACCACATGTACCGCTATCAACGGCACGTCTACGATCTGACGCGGAAATACTATCTCTTCGGCCGTGATACGCTGATCCGCGAGCTGAATGCAGGCGCGGGCGCCTCCGTGCTCGAAGTCGGATGCGGTACGGGGCGCAACCTTGCGCTCGTCGGCGAATGTTTCCCCGCCGCCCGGCTTTTCGGCCTCGACATCTCCTCGGAGATGCTGGCTTCGGCGCAAGCCAAGCTCAGCCGCCGCGGCAGATCGGCGGCCACGCTGCGCATCGCCGACGCCACCAGCTTCGAGCCCCAGCTTTTCGGCGAAACCGGCTTCGACCGGATCGTCATTTCCTATTCCCTGTCGATGATACCGGACTGGCAGGGCGCGATCGACGCGGCAATTGCCGCTCTCAACCCGGGCGGCTCGTTGCATATTGCCGATTTCGGCCAGCAGGAACGGCTGCCGGCGAGCTTCCGTCGCCTGCTGCGCGGCTGGCTCACGCGCTTCCATGTCACGCCGCGCGAAGCGTTGTTCGAAGTGTTGGCTGAGCGGGCAAGACGCAACGGCGCCCAGCTCGAGCGCCGGGCCATCGGACGGGGTTATGCCTGGCTTGCGGTCTATCACCGCCCGGCCGCTACAGCGGTGTCAGTGACAAATCCGGCCACGGCAAGGCTTGACGACCAGGCTGCTGCCGCAATTCCCGCTTGAGCTAACTCAATTTTTACGATGATATGGTGAAAAGGAGGTTCACGCCTCGCTGGGGGACATCACCATCATGAAAGCCACCGTGTGAGGCAGGATCGTCGTTCGTTTCGAAACAGGACCTCCATGCGCCGGCTTCTCCTGGCACTGCTGCCTATTGCCACCCTCCTTTCCGCCTGTTCGTCGACCGACTACGATCTGATGCAGACCGCATCGATCCCGCCGCGCTTCAGCGATACCGACCCGCAGGATTTCGGCGGCCGCACGCCGCACCACCACAATATCCACGGCATCGACGTTTCCAAATGGAACGGCGATATCGACTGGATGAAGGTGAAGAACTCCGGCGTCTCCTTCGCCTTCATCAAGGCGACGGAAGGCAAGGACAGGGTCGACACACGCTTCAACGACTACTGGCAGCGCGCCCGCGCCGCCGGCATTCCCTATGCGCCCTATCATTTCTACTATTTCTGCTCGACCGCGGACGCCCAGGCCGATTGGTTCATCGCCAATGTGCCGAAGAGCGCCGTCTACCTGCCGCCCGTGCTCGACGTCGAGTGGAACGGCGAATCGAAGACCTGCCGCCACCGCCCCTCGCCCGACGAAGTCCGTGCCGAGATGAAGCGTTTCATGGACCGGCTGGAAGCCCATTACGGCAAGCGGCCGATCATCTATACCTCGGTCGACTTCCACCGCGACAATCTCGTCGACCAGTTCAAGGAGCACCACTTCTGGGTCCGCTCCGTCGCCAAGCATCCAGGCGAAGTCTATGTCGAACGCCGCTGGGCCTTTTGGCAGTACACCAGCACCGGCGTGATACCGGGCATCGATGGCGCCACCGACATCAACGCCTTTGCCGGCTCGGCAAAGAACTGGAAGAACTGGGTCGCGGCTGTTTCCAAGCCGAAGTGACGGCCGCAACGGTTTTGTGCAGAAGCGCGGCAAACCGACCCATTTTCTTCATTCCGTCATAATGCTCTGAGAGAGCAGCAGCAGATTGCGTCTTTGGTACATTGACCGCCAGCGGCGGCGCATCGCGCCCTGCGGCGACAGAAAGGAATTATGATGATCCTCAAAGCCCGGCATGCTCTTGCATCCGTCGCGCTTCTCGCGCTGACAGCCTCCCCCGTTTTCGCGCAGCAAGCGCCGGCATGCGGTGGCGATCTCGGGGCCTTCCTGCAAGGCGTCAAGGCCGAAGCGGTCGCCAAGGGTGTTCCGGCCGATGTCGTCGACCGTGCGCTTGCCGGTGCCGCCATCGATCAGAAGGTGCTGAGCCGCGACCGCGCCCAGGGCGTGTTCAAGCAGACCTTCACCGAATTCTCCAAGCGCACCGTCAGCAAGTCGCGGCTCGATATCGGCGCGCAGAAGATGAAGGAATATGCCGACGTCTTTGCCCGTGCCGAGAAGGAATACGGCGTACCGGCCCCTGTCATCACCGCATTCTGGGCAATGGAAACGGACTTCGGCGCCGTTCAGGGCGATTTCAACACCCGCAATGCGCTGGTGACGCTCGCCCATGACTGCCGCCGGCCGGAAATGTTCCGCCCGCAGCTGATCGCCGCGATCGAAATGGTCCAGCATGGCGACCTCGACCCGGCAACGACGACCGGCGCCTGGGCCGGTGAAATCGGCCAGGTGCAGATGCTGCCCGAAGACATCATCGCCCATGGCGTCGACGGCGACGGCGACGGTCACGTCAATCTGAAGAAGAGCTCGCCGGACGCGATCCTGACCGCCGCCAAGTTCATCCAGAGCCTTGGCTTCAAGGCCGGCCAGCCGGCGATCCAGGAAGTCAGCGTGCCCGAGCAGCTGCCGTGGGAAAAAACCGGCCTGCAGCCGGGCATGAAGGCCAGCGACTGGTTCGCGCTCGGCGTCAAGCCGCGCAACGGCGACACCGCCTTCGGCAACCTGGAAGCCTCGCTGGTGCTGCCGCAGGGCCGCAAGGGTGCCGCCTTCCTCACCTACCCCAACTTCAACGTCTATCTCGAGTGGAACCAGTCGTTCATCTACACAACCTCGGCCGCCTATTTCGCAACCCGCCTCGGCGGCGCGCCGACCTATGAGGGCGGCAATCCTGAACAGGGCCTCGACGACACCGGCATGAAGGCGCTGCAGACCAAGCTGCAGACGCTCGGCCATGACGTCGGCAAGGTCGATGGCATTCTCGGCTCCGGCACCCGTGCGGCGCTGCAGAAGGAACAGCTGCGTCTTGGCCGCCCGGCCGACGGCTGGGCGACGCTGGAACTGCTGAACTCGCTCTAAGCGCACGCCCCCGGCCAGGATTTGGCCGGGCGACTTTTCGCCTGTCCGCTTCGATCGAAATTCGTCGACGCGGACAGGCGTTCTCCCTTATCGAACGATCATAGACATCGACGCTTGGCGCTGTACCGCGCCGCGGATGGCAAGAAGTGGGTGGTGCACTTCAACGCGCCGCGCTAGACCTGCTCGACGCCTCTTCACGCAGCCTTTCGAGTCCCTATGGGCATGCGGCGGTGAAAGCGGCCCAATTGGATTGCGCATCCCGACCGGTCGATTTGATCGGCAACGGCCGCGCAGAGAGCGCGAGCAGCATCATGAATGCACCAGCACCGGCCGGCGGCCAGCAGATGACCATGCGGACCTGGGCCCTCCTGGCCCTTCTCGGGCTCATCTGGGGCGGATCGTTCTTCTTTGCCCGCGTCGCGGTCGCGCACGTGCCACCCTTCACCCTCGTCTTCCTGCGGCTCGGCCTCGCCGCACTGGCGCTGCACCTCTACATCCGCGGGTGCTTCGGCATCTATCAGGCACTCGCCGGCCGCTGGCGCGAATTCCTGCTGATGGGCCTGATCAACAACGCCATCCCGCATGCCTTCATCTTCCTCGGGCAGACCCATATCGGCGCCGGGCTCGCGGCGATCCTGAACGCAACCACCCCGGTCTGGACCGTGATCATCGCCAACATGGCAACCGATGACGAGAAACTGAGCTCCGCCAAGATCGGCGGCTGCCTGCTCGGCCTCGCCGGTACGGTGGTGCTGATCGGTCCGAGCGCGATCGCCGGGCTTTTCGGCAACGCCGGCAGCGTGCCGCTCTGGGCGCTGATGCTGCCGGTGCTTGCCGCCGTCAGCTATGGCCTGGCGGCAACCTACGGCAAGCGCTTTCGCGGCCTTGCTCCGCCAGTCACCGCAGCCGGCCAATTGACCGCATCGACGCTGATGATGCTGCCGGTGGCAGCGCTCGTCGATACGCCCTGGGCCCTGCCGATGCCGCCGCTCGATGCGAAGCTCGCCATTCTGGCGCTGGCGCTCGTCTCGACAGCCTATGGCTACATCCTGTTCTTCCGCATCATGGGCGAGGCCGGCGCCACCAACGCGTCTCTGGTCACGCTTCTCGTTCCGCCAAGCGCGATCCTGCTCGGTTATCTCTTCCTGGGCGAGACGCTGCAGCCGGCGGATGTAGGCGGCATGGCGCTGATTGCCGCCGGCCTTGCCGTACTCGACGGTCGGATATTGCGGCTGAAACGCGCCGCGCAGCGGGAATCGTAAGCGCCGGATGCGGCGGCAAACGTGCCCTTCCGAAGCACTCACGCATGGTTACAGACGTTTACATTAACCTTCCGGCAGCGATTGTGAAAAAAATGTGGCAGCACAAAATCCGCTGCAATTTCAAGATTATAGCCCTGTTGATAAGGCAATTGTGATCACGCGCTTTCGCACTGCAGCACAAGTTTCCCTTTCAAGCGCCGTTAATTCGCCCTATGTTTTAACCGTCAGCGCAAGGAGGGTCTTCGATGGGACTTACACATTCGTTGAATGTCCTCATGATTAGTGCAGCGTTCGTATTCGTGGCCACAATGCTCTTCATCTGAAGTCAGGCCGCTGAGAGTCCAAACCGAAATAGGGACTTAAATTTTCCGGAAATCCAATTTGCAGCAGAAATCTTTGAGGTAGGCCGACAAGAGCAATCTGCCTCGACGCTGCAGGAAAAAAGAAAGCGCATGAAGGACACCCTTCATGCGCTTTCGCTTTTTCGGAATGGTTTTTCGTTCAGGCTGCCGCGCCGGCAACTGCCTTCAGCGAAACGTCCTCTCCCCGCGACACTTCGTCGGCGCGCTCGAATCCGACGAGATCGCAGACCGCGGTAATCAGCGGCGAACGGTTCATCGTATAGAGATGGAAGTCCCTGACGCCGCGGCGGGCAAGATCGACGATCTGCTCGGCGGCGATATGCGTCGCTTCCTTGAAGCGTTCCGCCGGCTGGTCTTCCAGATGCGAGAGCCGGGTAACGATCACCTCCGGCACGCTGGCGCCGCAAAGGCCGGCGAACTTCTGCACTTGCCCCAGATTGTTGATCGGCAGGATGCCCGGCACGATCGGGATCTCGATGCCTGCACGGCGGACGCGCTCGAGGTAGCGCTCGAAATCGTCGTTGTCGAAGAAGAACTGGGTAAGCGCCCGCGTCGCGCCCGCATCCACCTTGCGCTTCAGCATGTCGATGTCGGCGGCCACGTCGGGGCTTTCCGGGTGTTTTTCCGGATAGGACGACACCGAGATCTCGACGTCGCCGTGATCGCGCAGCGCCCGCACGAGATCGGAACTGCTCTCATAGCCACCGGGAAAGGGCTGATAGGTGCTGCCGATACCGCCCTGCGGATCGCCGCGCAGCGCGACGAAGTGGCGAACGCCGAAGGTGAGAAACTCGTCGATAACCGTGTCCACCTCGGCCTTCGGCGCACCAACGCAGGTCAGGTGCGCTGCCGTGTTGGCAAAGCCCTTCTCCTCGACCATGCGCTTGACTGTTGTCAGCGATCGCGCCTTGGTCGAGCCGCCTGCTCCATAGGTGACGGTCACGAAGGCGGGACAAAAGACGGAGAGGTCTTCCGCAGTCTGGAAGAGCTGCGCTTCCATTTCGTCGGTCTTGGGTGGGAAATATTCGAAGGAGAGCCGCAGATTGCCGCGCTCGGCGGGATAAAGCGTCTGTGCGGTCATTCTCAATTTCCCCCTGCTTGCATGCGCTGATGTGGCGCTTCGCTCTCCTCGACGGCCCGCTGATCGCGGGCCAGCCAGATCGTCACCGTCAGTTTTCCTTCGTCCGTGCCTTCCGGCGACAGATCGGTCGTCTTTTCCAGGGCGAGCCCGGCCTTTGCCAGCCAGTCGGTCATCGCCTGATGCGAGAAGCCAAGCCGCGCATGAGCGTGCTCGTCGCGTAAGTGCTCCAGCCCATGCGGGGCAAAATCGATGATCACCAGCCGTCCGCCCGGCGTCAGCATGCGTGCTGCCTCGGCGATCGCCGCTTCCGGCTGCTCGAGGAAATGCAGCACCTGATGAATGGTGACGAGATCGAAGACCTGGCCGTCAAGCGGCAGGTTGAAGATATCGCCGTGGCGGATCGACGCCTTGGTGATGCCGGCGCGCTCGAGATTGGATCGGGCGACGGCCAGCATGTCGCGGCTGGCATCGATGCCGATGCCACGTCTATAGAGCCCTTCGAACAGTTGCAGGATGCGCCCCGTGCCGGTCCCCAGGTCCAGCAGGCTTTCGACCGGCTCGTCGCCGACCATATCGCGCAGCGCCGTTTCCACGTCCCGCTCGCTGACATGCAGGCGGCGAAGCTCATCCCAGCCGGCCGCGTTGCGGCTGAAATAGGCCTGCGCCTTCTCGGCCCGCGCCTTCTTCAAGGTGACGAGCCGGGATGCATCGCGCGACAGAACCGCGTCGTCCGTGGTGGCGGATGCAAGCATCGCCCGCACCAGCGCCACGCGGGCGCCCTCCTGGCGAAGGCGGAAATAGGCCCACGCACCCTCTTGATAGCGGTCGACGAGCTCGACCTCGGCCAAGAGCTTCAGATGCCTTGAAATGCGGGGCTGCGATTGCCCGAGAATTTCGGTAAGATCAGTGACGGTGAGATCGCCTGCCGCAAGCAGCGCGAGAAGGCGCATGCGCGTCGGCTCGCCTGCAGCCTTCAGCACATCCACCAGCGCGTCGAGATTCAGTTCTCTCTGCTCCGCCATACCAATCCCCATCAACACATAAAGATATGTTTATGTGATTTGCGGATGCAGCGCAAGCAAATTTGCGCGAAGAGACCAAACTATGCCGCTCCAGGAACAGGGATTTCCACCGTTCCGACAGGCGACGGGCGAAGCTTGCGCCCCGCCCGATGCCGACGGCTTCTTGGTGCGGCTGGGGTGGGCCTTCAGCTTACAGCGCCGCTCACCTCATGTGCCGCGATACCCTCATCTTTCGTCAACACGACCAACACCGGCGATATCAGCGCTGCGGCGAGCATTTGCAGGAGAAGCGCAAAGCGGTTCTCCGTGCGGAAATGCGCAAGAAACAGAGAGGTAGAACACTCCGCAACTCGGTCTAAACCGGGAAATGCTCGGCGAGCGGACGACGGTGAAAATAACGACCGTTCGACGAGAAGACAGTGATGAAGATATCGTGCGCTACGTGCAGCGCTCAGTTTGCACGCAGGTGCCGCGCAAGCGAAGAGACTTACCGAACCGCGCGTCGAGTACCGGGCGCCAGGGGCAATGTAACTCCATAAACTTGCGGCATAGCGCCTCCAAATCGTTTCCGATCCAAGGCGTTAGGCGGTAGGCACGTCGCGCAAGCCTCGGCTCACGCGACGCGCCAGAACGTTAGCGCGTCAGGCGCTTGTAGGTGACGCGCTTCGGGTTGACCGAGTCCGGGCCGAGGCGGCGGATCTTGTCCTTCTCGTAGTCTTCGAAGTTGCCTTCGAACCATTCGACCTGGCTGTCGCCTTCAAAGGCGAGGATGTGGGTCGCCAGCCGGTCGAGGAACATGCGATCGTGGCTGATGATGACGGCGCAGCCGGCAAAGTTTTCCAGCGCAATTTCCAGCGCCGCCAGCGTCTCGGTGTCGAGGTCGTTGGTCGGTTCGTCGAGCAGCAGCACGTTGCCGCCGTTCTTCAGCATCTTGGCGAGGTGAACGCGGTTGCGCTGACCACCCGAGAGGTTACCGACCTTCTGTTGCTGGTCGCCGCCCTTGAAGTTGAAGGTCGAGCAGTAGGCGCGCGAGTTCATTTCGTACTTGCCGAGCTTGATGACTTCGGCGCCGCCGGAAATTTCTTCCCAGACGGTCTTGTTGCCGTCGAGCGCGTCGCGGCTCTGGTCGACATAGCCCAGATGCACGGTGTCGCCGATGCGGATCGAACCGCTATCGACCTGCTCCTGGCCGGTGATCATGCGGAACAGCGTCGTCTTACCGGCACCGTTGGCGCCGATGATGCCGACGATGCCGCCCGGCGGCAGCTTCAGCGACAGGCCGTCGATCAGCAGACGGTCGCCATACCCCTTGGTAACGCCTTCCATCTCGATGACCACCTGGCCGAGACGTTCGCCGACCGGGATGATGATCTGCGCGTCGCCCGGACGCTGGTTTTCTGCGGCGTTGACCAGTTCGTCATAGGAGCGGATACGCGCCTTGGACTTGGCCTGGCGGGCCTTCGGGCTGGATGCGATCCATTCCTGCTCGCGGGCGATCGCCTTCTGACGGGACGCCTCTTCGCGGCCTTCCTGCTGCATGCGCTTGGCCTTGGCAACGAGGTAGGCGGAATAGTTGCCTTCGTAGGGAATGCTGCGGCCGCGGTCGAGCTCGAGGATCCAGCCGGTGACGTTGTCGAGGAAGTAGCGGTCGTGGGTGATCATCAGCACGGCGCCGGGATATTCGCGCAGGTGCTTTTCGAGCCAGGCGATCGTCTCGGCGTCGAGGTGGTTGGTCGGCTCGTCGAGCAGCAGCAGGTCCGGCTGCGACAGCAACAGCTTGCAAAGCGCGATACGGCGCTTTTCACCGCCCGAAAGGCTGGTGACGTCGGCATCGCCCGGCGGGCAGCGCAGCGCTTCCATGGCCATTTCGACCTGGCTCTCGAGATCCCACAGGTTCTGGCTGTCGATGATGTCCTGGAGCTTTGCGCCCTCTTCCGCCGTCTCGTCGGAATAGTTCATCATCAGTTCGTTGTAGCGCTCGACGATCGCCGTCTTGGCGGCAACGCCTTCCATGGCGTTTTCGAGCACGGTCTTGGTCGGATCGAGCTGCGGCTCCTGCGGCAGGTAACCGATGGTAGCACCCTCGGCGATCCAAGCTTCGCCGGTATATTCCTTGTCGAGGCCGGCCATGATGCGCAGCACCGTCGACTTACCGGCGCCGTTCGGGCCGAGGATACCGATCTTCGCGTCCGGGTAGAACGACAGATGAACGTTCTCCAGGACCTTCTTAGCGCCATAGGACTTATTGAGTCCGGCCATATGATAGATGAACTGACGTGCCATAAAGGAATGCTCCGCATGGGAAGGAAATTTGCCCGCTATGTAGGCGAATTAGTGCGAAGGGGCAATCGCCAAAGGCGCTTGCCCCGCCTATCCCATGCCGGCCGGCCTTGTCCGCCGCTATCCGCGACCTGCCGCGTCGGCAATGCCCTTGGCGCATTTGAACTCGGTCGGCCCTGCCGCCTGGATCAGCGGCGCAAGGCTGGACTTGCCCGACACGTCCCCCGTCAGGCCGATCGTCAGCCCGGTGATGACGCTGCGTCCCGCGACCGTCTGGCAGCGCATGCGAACCCGGTCTCCGGCACCAGTGCCAAAGCTCTGGTCGAATGCCTGCTTGATTGCTTTCTCGTCGAGCTCTGAACCAATGCGTCCTCTGAAGAGCGCACCGACAGCCGACCGGTTGAGTTCGTCCAGCATACGGAGCTGCACGGCAAAATAATCATCGACCGTGCCACCCTGGCAGGTGCCGCTGCGCAGCCATTGATGGCGGTCGAGCCCGGACTGAACGCCCGGCATCGCAACCTGCAGCCGCGCTGCCGTATCATCAGCCATGGCGAGCTTCGGCAGATCGAGCCAATCGCCCTTGCGGTCCTGGCTGCGCACGTCCGCGGCCACCCCGCAATAGCTCTTGCGCAAAGGCCAAAGCCCATGCAGCGACAGGTTCGTGGCATCGAAACGCTCGGCCGTCTGGCTGGCGCACTCCTTGCGCTGCGGCCGCGTCTCGCAGAAGCCCGGCTGCCAGCTGACGGCCAGCACATATTCCGTCCGGCCCGAGGCATTTTCCGCCGCGGCGTCGACCTTCTCTTGCGCCAAGGCAAAGGACGACGGGGCAAGCAGCATCGCCAGCGCCATCGCAACAATTGTCATTGGACTTGAAATCGCTTTACTCCAACATGCCATGACACTCTCCCGCAAAAACAAAACGAGAACAAATATCGCTCAAAACGGGAAAATTGCAACTGTTAATTACAGGTCCGGGAAATCGCTTGTGACCTCATGCGCAACGATCACCAAGCATCGATTGCCTTTCGCCTGCAAATCGATTTGATATCGGCAGAGTCTGACGATTGGTCCGGGAGAAGGCATGTTCGGGCAGGTGAGGACACATCAAAGCCCGACAGGCGCTCACCTGAGCTGGCGCTACTTTCCGGCCACCGCCGACACGCGCGGCATTCTTCTTGTCAGCCATGGCCTGGCCGAGCATTCCGGCCGCTACGCCCGTTTCGCCGAAGCGATGGCCGCCCACGGCTTCCACGTCTATGCCCATGATCATCGCGGACACGGCAAAACGCGCGCGCCGGATGCGCCGCTTGCCATGTTCTCGAACAGCTCAGGTCTCGACAAGGTGTTCGCCGACATCAAGGCCATGCGCACCCTCGCCGCCGAGGCCCATCCGGGGCTGCCGATCATCCTCTTCGGCCACTCCATGGGCGGGCTGATCGCGCTTAATGCCGCCGAGACCGATCCGGGTCTCTACGATGCGCTTGCCGTCTGGAACTCGAATTTTCGCCCTGGTATCGCCGGGCGCGGCGGCCAGATGATCCTGAAGATCGAAAAGGCGCTCAAAGGCTCCGACGTGCCGAGCCCACTTCTGTCCAAGCTCACCTTCGGCGCCTGGGGCCAGGCGATCAAGGATCGCAAGACCGATTTCGACTGGCTGTCGCGCGACGAGGCGGAGGTGGCGAAATATATCGCCGATCCGCTCTGCGGCTTCGACGCGACGGTGTCGCTCTGGCTCGACCTGATGCGTTTGGCATTTGCCGGCGCTCGGGCCGACCGGCTGGCCCGCCTGCCCGCCAGCTTGCCCGTCCATCTCGTCGGCGGCAGCGCCGACCCGTCGACTGAAAATGGCGGCGCGATCCGCTGGCTCGGCAACCGGATGAGGGCGCGCGGCATGACGGATGTGTCCGTGACGATCCATGAGGGCATGCGCCACGAGACGCTCAACGAAATCGGCCGGGAGAAGGCGACGGCGGATTTTGCCGCCTGGTGCCAATCCGCATGCGCCAAGGCTGCGGCCGGCAAGAGGTCCTGATCCGAAATCACCATGGCAGACATGTCCCTTCCCAAGATCGCCACCGCAAACGACCGCATCTCCTTCGGCCTGACGCTGATGGTCCTTTCGGTGCTGCTGTCGCCGCTCATCGACATCTTCGCCAAGCTTGCCATCTCCACCGTGCCCTCGGCGCAGATCACCGCCGTGCGCTTCCTGCTGCAGGTCGTCTTCATCCTGCCGATCGTGCTCGTGCGCGGCAGCCTGTTCGACCTCACCTGGCGCAAGACCGGGCTGCACGCGCTGCGCGGCGGCCTGCTTGTCGTCACCATGCTTTCCTTCATCACCACGCTGAAGGTGATGGAGGTGGCCGACGCCATCGCCATCTTCTTCGTCGAGCCGATCATCCTCACCATCCTCGGCAGCATCTTCTTGAAGGAAACGATCGGCTGGCGGCGCTACACCGCCTGCGCCGTCGGCTTCCTCGGAGCGCTTCTCGTTATCCAACCAAGCATGCAGGAAGTGGGCCTGATCGCGCTGCTGCCGATCGTCGCCGCCTTCGGTCTGGCGGTGTTCCTGCTGGTGACGCGCATGGTGGCGCAGAATGAAGACCCGTGGTCGATGCAGTTCCATGCCGGCATCTGGGGCGGCCTCTTCTGTCTCGTTCTGCTCTGGCTGGGCGAAGGCAGCGGATCGAGCGTCTTCGATCCGGTCTGGCCCGAGGGCAACGCCTGGTACTACCTGCTCGGCGTCGGCGTCACCGCCACCATTTCGGGCGTGCTCGGGGTCTATGCCTATCGCTCCGCCCCCGCCTCGGTGCTGGCGCCGCTGCAATATCTCGAAATCGTCTCGGCGACGATCTTTGGCTGGCTCGTCTTCGGCGATCTGCCCGACGCGCTGAAATGGCTGGGCATCGCCATCATCATCGGCTCCGGCCTCTACATCATCTGGCGGGAACGCCGGGTCAACAAGACCGCGAGCATCGCTCCGGTTTCGCCAGCGATCTGAACACAGGCAATCTGAAAACAAAAGAAAGACTATCGGGAGGTAAAGCATGAAAACTGGAGGTCAGCTCGTCGTCGACGCGCTCGTCGCCAACGGCGTCAAACGCATCGCCTGCGTACCTGGGGAAAGCTATCTGGCGGTGCTGGATGCGCTCTATGACACCGACATCGATGTCGTCGTCTGCCGCCAAGAGGGGGGCGCTGCGATGATGGCCGATGCCTGGGGTCGTCTCAGCGGCGAGCCCGGCATCTGCATGGTGACCCGTGGCCCCGGCGCCACCAATGCCTCGGCCGGCCTGCATGTCGCCCGGCAGGATTCGATCCCGATGATCCTGTTCATCGGCCAGGTGCAGAGCGATGCGCGCGAGCGTGAAGCCTTCCAGGAGATCGAATATCGTCGCGCCTTCACCGAAGTTGCCAAATGGGTCGGCGAGATCGACGACCCTGCCCGCATTCCCGAATTCGTCACCCGCGCCTTTGCGGTCGCGACCTCTGGCCGGCCGGGTCCGGTCGTGCTGACGCTGCCCGAGGACATGCTGACGCGGAGCGCCGAGGCGCCGGCAGCCAAACCCTACCAGCCGGTCGAGGGCCATCCCGGTCCGTCCCAGATCAACAAGCTCGGCGCGTTGCTCGAAGGCGCCAAGCGCCCGATCGCCATCCTCGGCGGCACGCGCTGGACGGCGACAAGCGTGGCTGAATTCCAGCGCTTTGCCGAGCGCTGGAGCCTGCCGGTCGGCTGCTCCTTCCGCCGCCAGATGCTGTTCGATCATCTGCACCCCAACTATGCCGGCGATGTCGGCATCGGCATCAACCCGGCGCTCGCCAAGGAGATCAAGGAGGCCGATCTCGTGCTGCTGATCGGCGGACGCTTCTCCGAAATGCCGTCGTCAGGCTATACGTTGATGGATGCGCCCTACCCGCGCCAGACGCTGGTGCATGTCCACCCGGATGCTTCCGAACTCGGCCGCGTCTACCGGCCGGAACTGCCGATCGCCGCCAGCCCGCGCGATTTCGTCGCCGCCCTCGCAGACCTGGCGCCCGCAGGCGAACCCGCCTGGTCGGCACGCACGGAGACCATGCACGCCGCCTATCTCAAATGGTCGACGCCGCCGGAAACCGGGCCCGGCGCGGTGCAGATGGGCCCGATCATGAACTGGATCGAGGCGAACACGCCTGAAGACACCATCTTCACCAATGGCGCCGGCAACTACGCCACCTGGGTCCATCGGTTCCACCGCTTCCGCAGATACGCAACGCAGGCGGCGCCTGCCTCAGGCTCCATGGGCTACGGCCTGCCGGCAGCCGTTGCCGCCAAGCATCTGCACCCGGAGCGTGAAGTGATCTGCTTTGCCGGCGACGGCTGCTTCCTGATGCACGGCCAGGAGTTCGCCACCGCCGTGCGCTACCGCCTGCCAATCATCACCGTCGTCGTCAACAACGGCATCTACGGCACGATCCGCATGCACCAGGAGCGGGATTATCCCGGCCGCGTCAGCGCCACGGACCTGACCAATCCGGATTTCGCAGCCCTCGCCCGCGCCTATGGCGGTCACGGCGAGACGGTGGAAAAGACCGAAGAGTTTGCCGATGCGTTTCTTCGCGCCCGCGCCAGCGGTAAGCCGGCCATCATCGAGATCAAGCTCGACCCGGAAGCCATCACCCCGACGCGCACGCTGAGCGAAATCAGGAAGGGCTAGGGCATTTCCAGGGGAAGCGCGAAGCCGCTTCCCCTCATGAAGTGCATGAAAAAAGAGATAGATCGCCTCGCTAAGTCAGTTTGAGAACGCTATCGATCTAGGTTACAAAATCTGCAACGAGGCACGGTCAGGCGAGGAAGTCATCAAGTGACTGGAAAACACCTGCGGTTTTCCAGAGACTCCGGTTGCCCACCACGTAAAGAGCTTCCTTTGCCCTTGTTGCCGCGACGTTCAGCAAATTGGGGCGCCCACCGGCCCAGCCGCGCGCGCCTCGCTGCTGTATGTCTGGGGCACCCAAAATGAAAAAGACAGCTTCCGCCTCACGGCCCTGAACAGTGTGGACCGTCCCGACGCGATCCCTGGCCCACTGATATGGGTTCTCGACCCATCCGTCGAGCAAGCCGCTCGTCCGCAACGCTTCCCGCATGCGATCCTGCACCACCACGAACGGCGTCACAACGTAGAAGTCGGGAACGCATCCTTTGGCCCGTAGATTGCGTAGCTGGGCGAGCAGCGCGTCCCCTTCCTGCGGGCACCATTTTTCCTGCCCGCGCCCTTCGACATCGATCCATCGAGACGGGCCAAGCACATCCCGGATGGCAGAGGGCTTTGCCAATTTTGCCTGTACCATAAGGTTTTCATAGGCGATGGAATTGGAAATGCTGAACATCGGCTCGGTGCAGCGTCGATGTACAAGAAGAGGTACGCCGACTTCGCGGGTTCCGTACTTCGTCTCGAATGTCCCGTAATACTCTGTGGCGCTGTCAGCTAATGTTTGCGCCGAAGCTCCGGGCGCATTGTAGATCAGCGGATCGATGCCGAACTGCTCGCACATCGCTTCGGTCAATTGGTCAGGTAGAACAACGACTGGCTCGATCTGGATCGGATCACCCACTACCATCGCCCGTTGAGTTCGCATCAACGCACCCACGGCCGCCTGCGGTAAAGCCTGGCCTGCTTCGTCGACGAGCAGCCAGCCGAACGCGCCCGGTCCGATTTTACCAAACATGCGGGAGACCGAAGCAAATGTGGTGGAAACCACCGGCACCAACAGGAACAAGGTTGACCACAAATCCGGGATCAGCGCATCCTTTTCCGAATTTCCCAGCGAGCGTGTGCCGAAGCCATCCATTAGAGCATTGAGGTTATGTCGGATCGGCTTTGCGGCGGCGTCAACAAATGCTTTGTGCAAGGCCATCGCTGCTTCAAAAACATCGTTGCGCAAACGCGCTGTCGCCGTGTCCAGCCAAGGCGCGCTTTTCTGCTTCGCCTGATGCCGCTGGTCAAAAAACTCTTCTGAAATGAACGTGCCGGGATATTGGCGGGCAAGGTCTTCGCAAGCACTCCGCTCGCGCTTGAGCGCCTCGGTCAGTCCGGTGATCGAGGCTCGCATTTTTTGCAGCTCGCCGGTCGCCCGCGCATGTTCCAACCTTTTCGTCTCGGCGTCTCTCGACAAGCGCGAGAGCGTCGTCTTCTCAACAGCAAGATTTTTCGAGAGGATATCGTATGTTTCACGCCATGAGCGATAAGCCCGCGTGCCGAACAGCCGGCTGAGGAAGCCTGGACGGGCTTTCAAGGAAGCGACCTGGTTCCGTTCCAGCGCTTCTACGGTCTGCTTTTGACTCTCAAAAGCGGATACCGCGTTCCGGGCGCACTCCAACAGTTGCGCCAAAACCGGGCCCATCGCCTGGATTTCGATCGTGAGACCATCAACCGTCTCTTGCTTCTGCCGCACGGATCTCAAAAGATCGTGGGCCTTCTGCAAATCGGCCAACGCGGCTTTCGAGGATGCCGCCACCTTGCGGAAATGCTGGCGGGCTTTTTTCCAGCGCCGTAGCGCCTCGTCATGATCCTCCGGCGCGTTTTCCTTGAGATAATATGTGGCGGTCTTTGTTTCGTTCCTGTCTCGGTCTTTTCGGCGATCAGCTGAGGATTGCCGCTAGCCTGCTGCAAATACCTCTGGAGCCCGACATCGTCGTCCCACCAAAAGGTTTGCCGGAAATCGCTCCTGTTCTTGCCATTGCCGAGCACTGCTGCGACAGCACCCCAGGTCTCACGCTGTAACAGCGCGTCTGACACGGTCTTGAAATATCGAAGGCCGCCGGCGTCTGCCGCTATCGCCTGCATGGCGGGTAGTTCGGCGCTGACATTCTCGACGGCTTTGTTGTTCGAGGAGGCAACGATCATTTCATACCCCCTGATTTTGTTGTCCAAGCGATAGAGGTGAACGAAGGATTTCCCCTTCTTCAGCTTCTGGCCAGAGTGGATGAACGCACTTTCAGGCTCGTCATAGCTGCAAAGAATTTCCGCCCGCTTAGTGACAAGGGCGGCGATGATATCGCGAAGAAGCGTTGTTTTCCCCGTGCCGGGTGGACCATTCACCGCCAGAATTCCATCCGTTTTCAGGTCGTGAAGGCCAAGGTTGACCGCACATTGCTGAAGGAGTGCGAGCGGATGCCTTCCCTCGCCCGGCCATGATCCCAATGGAAATTTCTGAGGTTCGAGCGCCTCTGAAAGCGCCTCGTTGTCCTTCATGAGGTTACGGCGGTGGCGAGGCTTGAGGACGCCCAGATACCGCTTGAGGTTTGGCGTCGCCTTGCCGGAAGTGACAAGCACGCGTGCCGCCGCCAGGTCGTCAAGGAAGAACGAATTGAGCAGAATTGCTTCAGGTGGGTCTTGCAGCCTGAAATACTGATATGACCGAACTGCAAACGCCGGTGGCTTGGCGAACTGCGCTGATAGACCTATGGTCTGGACGAGCCATTCATAAGCGTTTTGAATTGTCTTGCGGGTGAGAGGAAGCGGATTTCCATCTCTGTCGGCAATGGCCGTCTTTGCCGATAGTCCCTTCACGAGCGCCTTTTCCGCCTGCGACCATTGCCCGAGATCGCGGAGCTTGCCGCCCAGCGCCACGGGTATTCCCCACCCGAAACTGGAAATGGAAACGGCTTCGCTCTCTACCGGACGGCCATCCCGGTCCACCATGATCGTGGCAAGCACCGCCTCTCCGCGCGCTTGAGGGCGCTCGGCCCGGCTGTCGGTGTAAACCGCCAACAGCACCGAAACGGCGGCTTCCATGTCGATGCTGCCGAGAATGACCTGATAATAAAGCTTCTGATTAGGGAGGCTCTTCTCGCCACCATTCTCCCAAGGCAGCGCATCCTTGTCGAGACGGGCGATACGGTATCGATCGCCGCTCGCCAAATCCTCGGGTTTGCGGAAAGACGGAGGAGAAAGGACCTCCATCGCCGTCCATGCCGACAGGATGCTTCCGGGATCGTTGCGGACAGAAGGGCGTTCAAGAGTGGGACGATCCGTCCTTGTCGTGGGTGCGGCTGGTCCTGGAATCGGGGGGGCTGGCCGCTCTGCTGGTGCGATAGCAACAATAGGCAGGCTTTCCCGAGCAGGTTCCCGGATATCAACGCGTAATGTAGCTCGTTGAGCAGTTGTTCCTCTGGCCTGTATCACCCGTCGCCGTAGTTCTTGCGCGCGCTGAGTTTTTCGCTCGGAAAGCTCCTCAATCAGATTGTCCAAGAACTGCGGATCATTGCGCCGTTGATCGAATAACTTTTCAAGTTCTGCCACACCTTTTTGGATCAGCGGTCTTTTCGTCATGCCAAATATTCTCAAAATTATTAGTAGAGTCCATTTGCCACCAGAAGCTGTACAGAATCAAACATTACCTACGAAAGACCTCGGTGGCATTCGACACATACCTAGTATGTTCACTCAAACAGGCTTTAAGGGACGAGATGTCACGCTGGCGGCGATAGCGTCGACGTCGAACGGCCGATCATTTGAGACAGACGGAGGCGTGACTGACGCTACTCCTCCAGCCACTCCGTCGAAAACGCGCCGGCCACATGCAGGTCGGTGGTTTCCAGACGCCCGGGTCCGAGGTTTTCGAACTTGTGCGGCACGTTGGCCGGCGCCACGACGATCTGTCCGGCCTCGGCCTCGATCTTGCGGTCGCCGACGGTAAACAGCACGCGCCCAGTGCGGATGATGAAGGTCTCGGGATAGGGATGGCGATGCAGCTTCGGTCCGCCACCGATCTTGTCGGTGGTATAGAACACCACCGAGACGTCGGCGCCATAGGCGCCGCCCTGGAATTCGCCCTGCCAGACATCGGGCTTTTCGGCCCACTGCTCGCGCTCGATCAGATGTATTCCCGCCATGCCGCATCCTCCGCCGCTCGATCGTTCGAACCGCTGTCGAGCCGGCAGCCCGGGGTGCTACGCATCCCCTAGGGTGCTACGCATCCCGAGGGTGGTATGCATCCCGAGGGTGGTATGCGTTCCCGGAAGCGCAAGGCGTCATAGGGCGCAGTGCGCCCCTATGCTGCGGTGAGCCGGCTCAGCCGCGAATATGCTGCGTCTGCTGGAAGACCGCCGTCGAGCGGGCACCGGAGCGGCAATAGCCGAGCATCGGCCGCTGGAATTCGTCGAGGGCGTCGACCATCTTTTGAACCGCGTCCGCCGTCACGCCCATCGGACCGACGGGAATATGCATGGTCTCGATGCCCAGTTCCTGCGCGCGCACTGCAATGGAATCGAAGGTCGGCTGGTCCGGCGTCTCGAAATCGGGGCGGTGGCAGACGATGGACTTGAAGCCAAGCGCCTTGATCTGGTCGAGGTCTTCGACCGTGATCTGGCCGGAAACCGAGTATTCATCGTTGATCGGGCGGATGTCCATGGTCGCTTAATCCCTGCAAAAAACCTTGGCCTCTGATGTAGGCGCGACGCCCGCCGGCGTCAATTCCAAACGCTTGGGTCAGGAGACGCCGAAGGCAAGCGCATAGGTCCGCGTCTGCCCGGGCTCGAGCAGATGCAGTTCACCGGCCCCGGCAAGTTCCGGCCGCTTGGCGAGACGATGCGACGCCGGCTCGATGCTGATGACGTCGGCCATGCCGCGCTGACAGCGCCACATCTGCAGATAAGGCAGGGTATCGGCGCGAAAGCGCACCGTCAGCTGCTTGCCGCCGGCGCCGACAAGCGGCGAAAGCGCCACCTCGGACCAGCCCTCCGCACCGACGTCAGCCGGAATGCAGAAATGCGCGCTCTCGCCCTCGCCGAAGCGCCAGCCGCGCGCTCCCTCGGCAAAGGAGCGGCTGATTATGCGGGTATCGTCGCCGACGAGCCGGCCGGCAATATTCAGGTGATACATCATCATCGGCGGGAAGGCGCCGGCGCCGGTGTTGGTCAGCCGGTCCTCCAGCATCACCTCGTATCGGTCCGCATCGACATGCCAGCGCCGCTCCAAGAGCGCATGGCCGCCGTCGGCAAGGTTGATCTCGACGGTGGCGATGCAGAGCGTGCTGTCGGCGGACATGTGCGTGTGCTTGACCGGCGTGCCGGCAAGCGAACCGTGCAAGGGATAGCGTGCGCCCTCGCCGCCGGCAATCGGCTCGGGATGGCGAATGTGCTCGGGTCCGCAGGTGAAGAGAAAGCCCGCCAGCGCCCGGTCGATGCGCGAATCACCATCGGAGGGGATCGCGGTACCCGGCGAAAGATCGACGCCATCGACGACGAAGGCAGCGATGTCGAGCGCCGACGAACGGTCGAACAGGATATGGTTTTCCTGTGCGTCATCTGGTGCATCAAATCTCGTTCGCATGCACGGGCCTCCAGCCCAACCCACGGGAATCACAGCGATCACAAAGACATGATAGCCGACAGGGGCTGTTTTTCATCGATTGAAAGCTGCTAAGAGGGCGCCTAGATAGAATTTAACCGCTTATTCATGATGAATTCATTTTTTTCACATTAACGTCGAAATCCGAATGTACCGCGCCACATCAACCACCATGAGAACAGGTTTTATCGTGACGTCAGCGACCCGCACCGGCCTCTCGCTTCTCGCCGCAGCCGGCTTCCTCGCCGTGGATCTTGCATCCGCCTTTGCTCAGGAAGGTTACGGCCGCAATCGCCGTGGCAATGGCGACGTCATGCTGGTGACGCCGGAAGGCGAAATTCTCGACTATATGCCTGGCTCGGACGAAGTGCGCACCATGCGTGATAACCGCGGCCGCGCGGTGCTGGTCGACAACGGGGGCAATGTGGCCGCACCCGTCGTGCCGTCCGACGGCTAGGGCGGGTCGCGCGGCCGGGGCGAGGTCGCGTCTATCCCACCCGCCGCAGCCGCGATCGCGGCTACGGCTATTCCGAGCCGGGCGATGTCACCGGCTCCGTTCCCGATTACCGAGACCCGGACTATCGCGACGTGGTGCCGCCGTCGGTCGAGCGCAACGAACTGCCCAACAGCCTACCCGGCCTGATCGACGGCGAGGAACAGGCGGCAATCGACCCGCAATACGAGCAGCCGCTGAGACAGACCATGCCGCCGGCCATGTCGGTCAAGTCCAAGTCGCGTGCCGAAATCACCGCGTTGCAGGTGTTCCTCGACCGCGAGGGCTTCTCGCCTGGCGTCATCGACGGCAAGATGGGCTCGAACGTCACCAAGGCAATCGAGGCCTGGCAGCAGGCAACCGGCGAAACGCTCGATCCGAACAACACCGAAGACATTCTCGAGCGGCTGCGCATGAACGGCGGCTTGCCGATCACCAGCTACACGATCACGGCTGCAGATGCGGCCGGCCCCTATGTCGCTTCGATCCCTGAGGATTACGCCCACAAGGCGATGCTGCCGCACATGTCCTTCACCTCGACGACGGAAATGCTCGGCGAGAAGTTCCACATGGACGAGACCTATCTGCGCGAGCTCAATCCGGGCGTCGACTTCACCATTCCAGGCACGATCATCAAGGTCATCAACCCCGGCGAAAACCGGAAGGAAAAGGTCGCGCGGATCATCGCAGACAAGGCCCGCAAGCAGGTTCTGGCCTATGATGCCGCCGGCAAGCTGGTCGCCGCCTACCCAGCAACGATCGGCTCGTCCGACACGCCATCGCCGTCGGGCACCGTCAATGTCGAGCGCATCGCGCTCAATCCCGGTTACACCTACAACCCGAAGATCAACTTCAAGCAGGGCAACAACGACAAGATCCTGACGCTGCAGCCGGGCCCGAACGGCCCGGTCGGCACGGTCTGGATCGCGCTCTCGAAGCCGACCTACGGCATTCACGGCACGCCGGAGCCTTCGAAGATCGGCAAGACCCAGAGCCACGGCTGCGTTCGCCTGACCAACTGGGACGCCACGGAACTCGCCAAAATGGTGAGCGTCGGCGTCACGGTCGAGTTCGCCGACTGAGGCGTTGTATCTGACAGATGTCGAAGCCGATCAGAGCCCGAGCGTATGCGCGGGCCTTCCAGTTGCCGACAAGCCCGACAATGCCTCTTGAGCAAGAGGCATACCCCCTCTCCCTCATCCCGGCCTTGTGCCGGAATCCAGCAACCTGACGTCCGTCAGGTCAAAAGGCTTTTCATCCCAAGGACTTGGGATGGCTGGATTCCTGTGACAAGCACAGGAATGAGGTACTTTGGGCCGTCTCCGAGCTTACCTGGCGTCCTGCCTGCATTAGGCATGGCGCCATCAGAAGCCCGAAGGTCCGCATAGCCGCCGCCCTCCTCCGGCAAAGCGCTGCGAATTTTGGTCGAATTCATTGAAATCGCAGCTTTTTGCGTGTCCCATCCCCCAATTGGGGGAGTGACACCGGCACGCCCCCAACTGAAAATGATCCTGTCTGATCAACGACGTGATTGATCAGGCTATTTTCATCGGAACCCATAGGGCCGGTACGGCGGACCACCGTCCCGGCAAAGACATTTAAATCCGACTACTCCACCGACACGACCCAGACCGCGGCCGCCCACGAACCGGCTGCGGTCACTTCTTTTTGCGGCCGCCCCCGAGCGTCACGCTTGCGCCAGCCAAGGCGCGCATCGCCCTCATGACCTCATGAAACATTGTCATGAGAAATTTCGAGGCGATGGTCCTATCACTTAGCCACCTCTAAATTTCAGGCCCTTACCGAAGGAATGTCCGCGATGGCGACCGAGCGCACCCTGCCCAACCTCTGGCATGCGACGGCACCGGCAGCGCCGGATACGCGTCCGCTCGCACGCGACATTACGACCGATGTCGCCATCATCGGCGGCGGCTTCACCGGCCTTTCGGCCGCACTTCACCTCGCCGAAAAAGGCGTGAAGGCGACGGTGATCGAGGCGAAGATGATCGGGTTCGGCGGCTCCGGCCGCAATGTCGGTCTCGTCAATGCCGGCATGTGGGTGAAGCCGGACGACCTGATTGCAACGCTCGGGCTAGAGGCCGGCAACCGCCTGCTCGGCGAACTCGGCGACGGCCCGGCAATGGTCTATGCCCTCGTCGAGAAACACGGCATTTCCTGCGAAGCGGTTCGCAACGGCACCCTGCACATGGCCGTCGGCGCCGAGGGGGTGAAGGATATCCGCGACCGCGAAGCCCAGTGGAAGAAACGCGGCGCACCGGTTGAGGTTCTCTCGGCCGAGCGGGCGGGCGCGCTTTCGGGCGCCGAAGGTTTCTCCGGCGCGCTTCTCGATCGCCGCGCCGGCACGATCCAGCCGCTTGCCTATGCGCGCGGCCTTGCTCGTGCCGCCCTTGCCGCCGGTGCCGAGATCTACACCGACACGCCGCTCGTCGGCGCCGAGCGCAAGGGCGAGACCTGGGTGCTCAAGGCCGGGCAGAACACAGTCAGAGCAAAGCAGGTGATCCTCGCGACAAATGCCTATGGCGGTATGTTCGCGCAAACCCCATGGCAGGAACACACGCAGGAACTGACGATCCTGCCCTACTTCCAGTTCGCCACCAACCCGCTACCGGAAAAGGTCGCGGGCCGCATCCTGCCGGAACGCCAGGGCACGTGGGATACCGGCCTTGTCATGACCTCCTTCCGCATGGACCAGCAGAACCGCCTGATCTTCGGCTCGATCGGCCGGCTCGATGCGATGGCCGAGGGCACGCACCGCGCCTTCGCCGCCCGCTCGGTGCGCAAACTCTTCCCCTATATCGGCGATTTCCGCTTCGAATACTGGTGGGATGGCCGCATCGGCATGACCACCAACAACCTGCCGGCCATGCATACGCTGGCGCCGAACGTCGTCTCGGTCAGCGGCTACAACGGCCGCGGCATCGCCCCCGGCACCGTCTTCGGCAAGGCGCTCGCCAACCACGTCACCGGTCAGGCCTCGGCAATCCCGCTTGCCGAAACGCCTGTCACCCCCGACACCTGGCGCAACGTCAAATCCGCCTTCTACCATGCCGGCGCGCAGGCGAAGCATCTGGTCGACCGCCGCTTCTAAGCGTTTCCGGCCACGTGAGGCGCGGCTTGCGGTGTAGAGATCCTTGAACGCCGTTTGAGAGGCAGGCTCAATGCCGGCGCGCGTTGAGGCCCTGGTGGCAACCTATTCTCTCGGTCATCCTCGGGCTTGACCCGAGGATCCAAGGTGGCCCACGCGAAATAGGCATGTGTTGTTGAAGAGCTGGATCCTCGGGTCAAGCCCGAGGATGACGGGTGAAGAGGTCGCAACGCAACCCGAATTTCGCCGGCAATCCAAACTCTCTATAAGGCTGTGTCCTCGGCGATCCCGCTGGCAGAAACGCCTGTCACCCCTGACACCTGGCGCAGCGTCAAATCCGCCTTCTGCCATGCCGGCGCGCGGGCGAAGCATCTGGTCGACCTCCGCTTCTGAGCGTTTCCGGCCATGTTGGGCGCGGCCTGCATTGCAGAGATCAATGATCTTGAACGCCGTCTGAGAGGCAGGCTCAAATGCCGGCGCGCGTTAAGGCGCAGGTGGCAACCCATTCTCTCGGTCATCCTCGGGCTTGACCCGAGGATCCAAGGTGGCCCACGCGAAATAGGCATGTCTTGTCGAAGAGCCGGATCCTCGGGTCATGCCCGAGGATGACGGGTGGAGAGGTCGCAACGCAACCCGAATTTCGCCAGCAATCCAAACTCTCTATAAGACTGTGTCCTCGGCGATCCCGGCGGCAGAAACGCCTGTCACCCCCGACACTTGGCGCAGCGTCAAATCCGCCTTCTACCATGCCGGCGCGCGGGCGAAGCATCCGGTCGACCGCCGCTTCTGAGCGCTTTCGGCCATCTGGGGCGCGGCCTGCATTGCAGAGATCAATGATCTTGCACGCCGTCTGAGAGACGGGCTCAAAATGGCGGCGCGCGTTCATGTGCAAGTGGCAACCCATTCTCTCCGTCATCCTCGGGCCAAGCCCGAGGATGACGGGCGGAGAGGCCAAGCCCGAGGATGACGAGTGCTGAGGTCGGAACGCACCACGAATTTCGTCGGCAATCCACGCTTTCCCATCAAACTGTGGCTACAACAAACAGCGCCCCGGACCGTGATGATCCGGGGCGCTGTTGGTCATACTGCGATATGCTGGCTCAGGCGGCGCGGCGGTAGCCGGATGCGGTGCCGACGTGAACCTGAGCGGAGGTCTGGAACGCCTTCAGCTTCAGCGCGATCTGCTCCGATTCCACCGTCAGCGCCTGGCTCGCCGCATTGGCCTCTTCGACCATGGCGGCGTTCTGCTGGGTGATCTGGTCCATCTGGCCGATTGCCGTGTTGACCGCCTGCAGGCCGGTTGCCTGCTCGGCCGTGCTGGCGCGGATAGAACCGAAGACCGAGCTGACTTCGACCACCTGCGAGACGATCTGCTGCAGCGACTGGGCGACCTGGTTGACCGAGTTGACGCCGTCATCCACCTGGCCGCGCGACTTGGCGATCAACCCCTGGATGTCCTTGGCCGCGTCGGCGCAGCGCTGGGCAAGTGCCCGCACTTCCGAGGCGACAACGGCAAAGCCCCTGCCCACCTCGCCGGCACGCGCCGCCTCGATGCCGGCATTGAGCGCCAAAAGGTTGGTCTGGAAGGCGATCTCGTCGATGACGTCGACGATGCGGGCAATGCTTGCCGACGACGTCTGGATTTCCTGCATCACCTCGATCGCGTGGGTGACGATCTCGCCGCTCTGCTCGGCGTTGGCGCGGGCGGCAATCACCGTCGAGTTCGCCTGGTCGGCGCCTTCGGCGGTCTGCTTGACCGTGCGCGTTACCTGCTCGACGGCCGCTGCCGTCTCTTCGAGGTTTGCCGCCTGGCGCTCGGTGCGCTTGGCGAGGTCGTCGGCCGCGGCCGCAATCTCCTTGGCGCTCATATGGATCTGGCTGGCACCGGCCTCGATGCCGCCGATCGCGCGGGCAAGCTCGCTGATCGCGTGGTTGAAGTTTTCACCGAGTTCTTCATAGGCAGTCGGCAGATCGGCGGCGATGCGCGCCGTCAGGTCGCCGTCGGAGATCTTCTTCAAGGCGACACCGAAAGTCTGGCTGACGAGCTTGCGCTCGGTCGCCAGCACCTCTTCCTGAACTGCGCGCTGCTTCGTCACGTCGGAAGCGTCCATATAGACCGAGATCGACAGGTCCATGTCGAGGAACATGCCCTTGACGAGGCTCGAAAGCATCGCGCTCATCTCTTCCGCCGACGTCGTCTGGCGCGAGAACAGGCCGGCCTTCGGCCAATGCGCCCTAACGATTTCAGTGATGAGGTGCTCGGCGATCAGCGCGTAGCCACCGATATACCAGCGCGGCTCAAGACCGATGCGGGCGTGCACCTGGCCGATGGTGCGGACCTTCGCGCCATATTCGTCGTTGAAGTTGGCGTCGGCGATGTTGGCCCAATGGCCGACCTGCGCGCCCTTGGCGCGGTTGATATGCGCATCCGACGAGAAGAAGCGGTTCGTCTCCGGCGTCTTCTTGACCCTGGCATAAAACGTGTCGAGCGCCGGCGCCAGTTCCTTCTCCAGGATCGGCTTCAGCGCCTTCAGGCTCGTCTTGGCTGCATCATCAAGCGCCATGAAATTGAGACGACCGGCAATGTCTTCCTTGCCGGCAGCGACGTGTTCCGTTTTCATGCGCGACTTCCCTGCATGCTCTTGCTGGATCATGGAAACTGGACGGGAGACCAAGCGAGAAAGGTCAGATCCACAATCATTGCCGCAATCATGGCGGCTACCTGCACCTCGGCAAACCGCCATGAGGTGCAATCACTTTCCATCAGCACAGGTATAAGCCCATGGTAAAGGAAGCCTTACGGGCGACAGCCTTTTCGGGAGGTTGAAACGCGACACAACCGGAATTGACGAACATCAATTCCGGTTGCGAGGGGTGTTCAATCAGGTGAAGTCGAGCCTAGCCTTTGATCAGGCTGCGCGCCGCACCGCCCAGGATGGCGCCCGCGAGGCCCAGGAGCGCCGCGCCTTCACCGGTGTCAGGGCCTGCACTTCCGTGGCAAGTGCTGCTGCATTTTCGCGGGCCTTGTCGAGGTTGCTGACGCGGGTCGCATCCATCGACTGCAGCGTTCCGCCGCAGTCGAAAATCTCGCGATAGGCAACGCGCTCGACGATCGGCGTGTCGAGAACGGAAACGCCGCGCGAGGCAAGCAGGGCCTTGATGGTCTGCAGCGCGCGCGTCGTCACCAGCGAATTGACGCGCGTCAGAACGACGGAATGGTTGATGCGCACGCGGGACCTGTCTTCGATCTGGCGGATGAGCTCGAGGATCTGCACGGCACCGCGCGCATCCATGGCACAGCCCTGCACCGGGATCAGCACCTGATCGGAAAGTGCGAGCGCCAAGGCGACGATCTGGTCCTTGGCACCGGCGAGATCGATGATGATGTAATCGGCCTCGTCCTTCATTTCCCGGATATGACATTCCAGCGATGCCGGCGTGATATGCGAGATGACGGAGAGTTTGGCGATCTGGCCGGAGTTTTCCGCCCAGCTGGTGATCCAACGCTGCGGATCGGCATCGAGGACCACGACGCGGTGTCCCTGTCTCGCCAGTTCCGTCGACAGGATCAGCGCCGCCGTCGTCTTGCCTGCGCCGCCCTTTGCATTGGCGAATGTGATGACCGCCATCGTATTCCTCATTCTGTCCTGTGTTCCGTGGCTCACCCAACCGATGCTTCGGCGGGGCAATGCCGCTTAATAGAACCTTTCAGAACATGGTTAACGAATCGGAAATTTTCGCTGGCGAAGATTAACACCGCCCTGCTCGATCCGCGGGCAGGACCACGAAAAAGCCCGGAAAACCAAGGGTTTCCGGGCTCAAAGAAAATTAACGCTCAGAGGTTGTTGGGCGATACGCCTGGGCTCAGATGCATTCCCTAAACAGCTTCTTGGCCGCATCGAGCGTCAGCTCGACCGGGTTGCCGCCGGCCGTCGGGTCGACGATCGCCATTTCCGACATCTCGTCGATGCGGTCGGTGCCGACGCCAAGTGCGGAGAGTTTGTCGGGAACGCCGAGTTCCTCGCGCAGCTTCAGCACATAATCGTAGAAGCCGTCGAAGCCGCCCGAAATGCCGAGATAGGCGGCCGCGCGGACGATCTTGTCCTCGATCGCGGAGCGGTTGAAGCGCAACACCGGCGGCATCACCACGGCATTGGTCATGCCATGGTGGGTGTTGTAGATCGCGCCGACCGGATGGGAGAGCGAATGGATGGCGCCGAGCCCCTTCTGGAAGGCGACGGCACCCATGGCGGCGGCACTCATCATGTTGGCGCGGGCCTCGATATCGGTGCCGTCCTTGTAGGCGCGCGGCAGGTATTCCTTGACCAGGCGCATGCCTTCGAGCGCGATACCGGCCGACATCGGATGATAGAACGGCGAGGAGTAGGCTTCCAGGCAATGGGCGAAGGCGTCCATGCCGGTGCCGGCGGTGATGACCTTCGGCATGCCGACCGTCAGTTCCGGATCGCAGATGGTCACGGCCGGCAGGAACTTCGGGTGAAAGATCACTTTCTTGACGTGGCTGGCCGAGTTGGTGATGACGCTGGCGCGGCCGACTTCCGAGCCGGTGCCTGCTGTCGTCGGCACGGCGACGATCGGCGCGATGCCTTCGACGCTCGCACGCGTCCACCAGTCGCCGACATCCTCGAAGTCCCAGACCGGGCGGCTCTGGCCGGCCATGAAGGCCACGCACTTGCCGAGGTCGAGACCGGAGCCACCGCCGAAGGCGACGACGCCGTCATGGCCGCCGTCTTTGAACGCCTTGACACCGGCATCGAGATTGACGTCGTTCGGGTTCGGATCGACATCGGCGAAGATCGCCCGGCCAAGCCCGTTGGCCTCGAGGATATCGAGCGCGTTCTGCGTGATCGCCATCGGCGCCAGGCCACGGTCGGTGATCAAGAGCGGCTTCTTCATGCCGACGGCCTTGCAATGGTCAGCAAGCTCCTTGATCCGGCCGGCGCCGAACTTGATGGCGGTCGGATAGCTCCAGTTCGCGGTGATCGTCATGCTGTGACTTTCTTCAGATGGTAGGATTTCGGGCGGGTAAGGTTCTGGAAGCCGATGACCGAAAGCGAGCCGCCGCGGCCGGTTTCCTTGACGCCGGTCCAGCACAATGCCGGATCGAGATAGTCGGCGCGGTTCATGAACACGGTGCCGGTTTCAAGATCGCGGCCGATGCGCGAGGCGCGGTCCGCATCCTGGGTCCACAGCGACACGGTCAGCCCGTATTGGCAATCGTTCATCAGCTCGATCGCCTGGCTGTCGCTCTTCACCTTCATGATGCCGACGGCCGGGCCAAAGGTTTCCTCGCGCATGAAGGCCATGGAGTGATCGACATCGACCAGCACCTGCGGGGCGAGATAGGCACCGCCATCGTCCTGCGGGAACAGTTTTGGATCGACCAGCGCCTTGGCGCCCTTCGAGATCGCATCGGCGATCTGCTCCCGCACGGTCGCCGCAAAGCGCTTGTGCGCCATCGGCCCCAGCGTCGTTTCCGGATCGAGCGGATTGCCGAGCTTGTAGTTCGACACCCAGGCGACCGACTTCTCGACGAAGGCGTCATAGAGCGATTCATGCACATAGATGCGCTCGATGCCGCAGCAGCACTGGCCCGAATTGAAGGTAGCGCCATCCATCAGCGTATCGACGGCCGCATCGAGATCGGCGTCTTCCATGACATAGCCCGGATCCTTGCCGCCAAGTTCGAGGCCGAGACCGGTAAAGGTTCCGGCAGCCGCGCGCTCGATCGACCGGCCGCCTTCGACCGAACCGGTGAAATTGATGAAGTCGAAGCTCTTGGCCGCGATCAAGGCTGCCGTCGTCTCGTGGTCGAAGAAGACGTTCTGGAACACGTCGGCCGGAACGCCGGCCTCGACGAAGGCGCGCACCATGCGCTCGCCGACGAGGATGGTCTGGCTGGCATGCTTGATGATGACGGTGTTACCGGCCATCAGCGCCGGCGCGACCGTGTTGATCGCGGTCATATAGGGGTAGTTCCAAGGCGCAATGACGAAGACCACGCCGTGCGGCTCGCGCTCGATACGACGGCCGAAGCGGTCGCTGTCCTCGACGAGGATCGGCTGCAGCGCGTCGGCGGCAATCGAGGCGACATAGTTCGAGCGCTCGTTGAACCCCTTGAACTCGCCGCCGTAGCGCACCGGCCGGCCCATCTGCCAGGCCAGTTCCGGCACGACCTCGTCGACCATCTCGTTGAGGCGGGCGACACCGGCCAACACCAGATTGACGCGCTCGTCCAGCGGACGGCGGGCCCAGCTTTTCTGTGCCTGGCGGGCGTGGGCGACAGCCTGTTTCGCCAGCTCCAGCGGCATCGCCGGGCGTTCGGCATAAACCTCTCCGTTCACCGGAGAAATGCACTTGATCATGCTCATGATCGTCTTCCTGCTTCCATTTCGAATGACGGCGTGGCCGGCCCTGGTTACGGACCGGCCACCGAAGTGTGAATTTTCGGCCCTATGTCAGGCCCGCTCGAAGCCGCGCGCAACCTCCCAGTCGGTGACGCGACGGTCGTATTCTTCCTGTTCCCACTCGGCCGCGCGGACATAGTGATCGATGACGTCGTCACCAAAGGCGGCGCGCAGCATCTCGGAGCCCGTCAGCGCCTCGGTCGCCGCACGCAGGGTGTGCGGGATTTCGCGCACGTTCTTGCCGCCATAGGCGTCGCCCACGAAGGGCGCCTCCAGTTCCATCTTGCCTTCGATACCGGAAATGCCGGCTGCGAGCAAAGCCGCGAAAGCGAGATAGGGGTTTAGGTCGGAGCCGCCGACGCGGCACTCGATGCGGATCGCCTTGGTGTCTTCTCCGCACAGGCGATAGCCGGCCGTGCGGTTGTCCTTGCTCCACACCGCCTTGGTCGGCGCGAACGTGCCGGCCATGAAGCGCTTGTAGGAATTGATGTAGGGCGCAAGGAAATAGGTGATCTCGCTGGCGTGGCTGAGCAAGCCGGCCACATATTGGCGCATCTGCTCCGACATGCCGTATTTGCCGTCCTGGTCGAAGAATTTGGGCGTCTTGCCGTCGGCACTCCATAGCGACTGGTGGACATGCGAGGACGAGCCGGCCGCCGAATAGTTCCACTTGGCAAGGAAGGTGATCGCCTTGCCGCGCGACCAGGCGATTTCCTTGCAGCCGTTTTTGATGATCGCGTGCCGGTCGGCCATCGTCAGGGCGTCGGCATAGCGCACGTTGATCTCTTCCTGGCCGGCGGAGGCTTCGCCCTTGGAATTCTCGACCGGGATGTCGGCGCCCTGCAGGCCGTTGCGGATCGCCCGCATCACATCCTCTTCCTTGGTGGTCTGGAAGATGTGGTAGTCCTCGTTGTAACCGCTGACGAGCTGCAGATTGCGATAGCCGGACCGGCGCGCATCGTCATAGGTCTGATCGAAGAGGAAGAATTCAAGCTCGCTTGCCATGAAGGCCTTGAGGCCCATCGCCTCCAGCCGCGCGATCTGCTTCTTCAATATGGCGCGCGGCGAATGCGGCACTTCGGCGTGGGTGTGATGGTCGAGCATGTCGCACAGCACCAGTGCGGTGCCTTCGAGCCACGGGATGCGCCGCAGCGTCGAAAGGTCCGGCTTCATCGTGTAGTCGCCGTAGCCCTTCTCCCAGCTCGTCGCCTTGTAGCCGGAGACGGTCTCCATCTCCATGTCGGTCGCCAGCAGGTAGTTGCAGCTATGCGTTTCCTGCCAGGCGCTGTCGACGAAATACTGCGCGTGAAAGCGCTTGCCCATCAGCCGGCCCTGCATGTCGACCTGGCAGGCGAGAACCGTATCGATGCGGCCTGCGGCGACATCCTCTTTCAATTGCTCGAACGAATAGCTCATCAAATTTCATCCCATGTTTCGGCAAGCGGCCGTTCCCGTGGCCGCAAAAAGAAAGCGGGAGCAGCCCATGCGCTCCCGCCCATTTTATTATTGGTTAGACTTGGCCGACCGCCTTTTCGGCAGCGGCGATTTCCGCCTGGCGGCGTGCCACTTCCTCGCCGATCGGCGGGCCGCGGAAGCGGCGCGTTTCGAAACCGAACCAGATGATTGCGGTCAGCACCAGGAAGCCGACGGTGATGTAGAGCGCCCAGTCGTTCGGCGGCTGGATACCGAGAACGAAGATCAGCACCATCGAGATGATCGAGAGTACCGCGAAGAGCTTGAACATGCCTTCGCCCAGGTTCCACGGACCCATCTTGTCCCACTTCGACGACCCCCAGGCGAACAGGCCGAGCGTGATCGGGATCGCGAAGGAGAAGAACAGGAAGATGACGGTGCACGATACGACGATGGTGTAGACGGGCGTCGCGCCGATCGAAACCAGCGACGAACCCCAGACGAAGAGCACGGAGAGGATCGAACCGGTCCAGATCGCCGCGACCGGCGTGCGGTAGGTCGGGCTCACCTTGGCAAGCGCCTTGGAGGCCGGCAGGCCGCCGTCACGCGAGAAGGCGAAGATCATGCGCGACGCCGAGGTCACGGTTGCAAGGCCGCAAAGCCACTGGCTGACGAGGATGGCGAGATAGAGCACGTCCTTGATCACCGGATGGACCTGCGCGTCCATCCCCCAGAAGAACACGTTCCAGCCCTGCTTGGCGGCTTCGTCCATGTTCGGGAGCATCAGCACGAAGGAGCACAGCATGATGTAACCGAACAGCGCCGACCACAGTACCGAAGAGACCATGCCGCGCGGCACGGATTCCGCCGCCTTGACGGTTTCTTCAGAGGTGTGCGCGGATGCGTCATAACCGGTGATCGTGTAGATCGGTAGCAGCAGGCCAAGCAGGAAGACCCAGGTGCCCGAGGTCGCCGGCCAGACGTTGCCGCCGGTTTCGCCCGAGTAGTTCGAGAAGGTGAAGAGCCGGCCGATGTCGTAGCTGTCGGCAGCCACCAGGCATACGAGGGCCAGCAGGATCGACGTCGCGAAGATCAGGTAGCCCGAGAAGTCGGTGAGCTTGGCCGTCAGACCGATGCCCATATGGTTCACCAGCGCCTGCGCACCCGTGATGATCGCCAGGAAGACGATGCGGGTCAGCGTCGTATCTGCAAGGCCGAAATACGGCGTGCCGAACGAGCCCATGAAGAAGTAGTAGGTGCCGACGTTGATGGCGCCGAGAACGGTGACAAGGCCGAGCAGGTTGAACCAGGCGGTCAGCCAACCGGTGAAGCGGTTGCCGAGGATCGAGCCCCAGTGATAGAGGCCGCCGGCCGTCGGATAGGCCGAGCTGATCTGTGCCATGGCAACGGCAAAGACGAGCGAAATGAAGCAGCCGAGCGGCCAGCCGATGCCGATTGCCGCCCCGCCCGCGCCGGCGGTGGCCTGCGCCAGCGAGTTGATGCCGCCCGAGAGAATGCAGATGATGGAGAACGACACCGCGAAGTTCGAGAACTGGCTCATTCGCCGCTCGAGCTCCTGGGCGTAGCCCATCGAATGCAGGACCTGCATGTCCTGCTTTTTGTCGAGATCACTGTAGTCTGACATTTTTCTTCCCCTGATTTACTCAGACCCGACCGCCCCATTGCGGCAGGGTCCCATCACCACCTGTCCCGGCAAGCCGGAACAGGACCGCGGCCAGGCCGCTCCCCAGGGTCTTTTATTGTTTTGAAAGTGCTGCCACGCCTTGGGCGAGCAGCCCTTCCAGATAATCGGCCATGACCCTCTGGCCGATCTCGTTTCGAATGAGATCGTTGCGGATCTCGATCATCACATTCGGCAGTCCGTTGTGGACGCCGTATTCGATCAGGCTGTGCGTGACGCCATCGGCCGGCCCGTAGGGCTCGTTGCGGCGGATGTCGTAGGCGACCTTGCCCTTGGTTGCGAAGGTCAGCATGCGGTCGGCAAGCCGGCTGTCGGCATCGTGCAGGATGCCGATTTCGACCGCCCGCGGCTTGCCGAAATAAACGGGCGTGAACGAATGCATGGTGACGACCACCGGCGGTCGGCCTTTGGCCTTGCGCTCGGTGACGAACCGGCTGACGGCGTCGCGAAACGGCAGGTAGATCTCGTCGACCCGTGCCCGGCGCTCCTCCTCCGTCATGTCGCGATTGCCCGGAACCTCGTAGACTTCGCTGACAGCCGGCATTGCGCCATCGGCTTCCGGCGGCCGGTTGCAATCATAGGCAAGACGCGAAAAGCGCTGATAGATCAGGGCCGCGTCGAGTTTGCGTGACAAGAACTCGGCAACCGCAAGCGCGCCCGGATCCCAGGCAATGTGGCTTTCGAGCGCCTGCTGGGAAAGGCCGAGCGAACCGAGACGCTCCGGCACCCGGCGTGACGCATGTTCGCAAACGAGAACGAGATCGCCTCTCCCGGCCGCATTCTCGATCGCAACCGGATCACCATCTGTATCGGTCAAAAGTCGCGTCAACACCGGCATCCCCTCTTGCCCCGTTAGACGTTCGTTAATGAAAAGATTTGTTCAGAGATAAGCGAGTGTCAATCGAAATCTGAAACGATCTCTTCAAAATTGCGATTGACTCCAATTGTGACAGCGATGTTTAATCTGTCACAAACTGGCGTTAGACCGGTTCAGGGGAACGAATTTGACCAGCAAGGCGACATCCACGACGGTGTCGGATGTGATCAATGCCCACTTCGCCGCACTGACCCGTGCGGAAAGACAGTTGGCCGAGACACTTCTCGACAATTATCCGGTATCGGGACTCGGTTCGATCACCACGGTCGCCGAGAATGCCGGCGTATCGACGCCGACCGTCGCGCGCATGGTGCAAAAGCTTGGTTTCAAAGGCTTTCCCGATTTCCAATCGCGGCTGCACCAGGAGCTGGAAGCCACGATTTCCAACCCGATCAGCAAGCATGACCGCTGGGCCGCGAGCGCGCCCGGCACCCACACGCTCAATCGCTTTGCCGATGCCGCCATGAACAACATGCGCGAGACGCTGGCGCAGATCGAGCCGCGCGAATTCGACGAGGCAGTCGCCCTCGTCGCCGACCGCAAGCGCAACGTCTATCTGCTTGGCGGCCGCATCACCCGTGCCGTTGCCGACTATCTCTTCACGCATCTGCAGGTAATCCGATCTGGTGTCACCGAGATCGCGTCGAATGCCAGCGCCTGGCCGCATTACGTGCTCGACATGCGCGCCGGCGACGTGCTGATTCTCTTCGACATCCGCCGCTACGAACAGGAAATGGAGACGCTGGCGAAATCCGCACGCGAGCGCGGAGTCGAGATCGTGCTCTTCACCGATCGCTGGAGCTCGCCGGTGGCAAAGTCCGCCTCCAAGGTCTTCCGCTCGCAGATCGAGGTTCCCTCGGCCTGGGACAGTTCGGTGGTGATCCTGTTTCTGGTCGAAGCGCTGATCGAAGCCGTTCAGAGCACCAACTGGGACGCGACCCGCGACCGGATGAAGACGCTCGAGGGGCTGTTCGATTCGACCCGCATCTTTCGCAAACCGGTTTAGGAGGAATAGCCGGCACGTTCACGGAATTTTATGCACGTGTGTTTCAGTGAAGTCGCCGTGTCGGAAAAAGAATTGTTCTTCCAACGACATGCGCGGCGCGAACAGACAGATCGCTGTCACACAAGCTTCATCGCATCTCATTAACAGCATCGCCGAAATTGACTGAAACCCATAAGGAGAACGCCAGTGATTTCAAAGATTCAACGCCTGCTCTCGCTTTCCACCGCCATTCTTCTGGCAACGACGGCGATTGCCGCTGCCGAGCCGAGCGCAGAGCTCATCGAAGCCGCCAAGAAGGAAGGCATGCTCACCACCGTCGCTCTGCCCCACGACTGGTGCGGCTACGGTGACGTCATCGCCGCCTTCAAGGCCAAGTACCCGGAAATCCAGGTCAACGAACTGAACCCCGACGCCGGCTCTGCCGACGAAGTCGAGGCAGTCAAGGCCAACAAGGACAACAAGGGCCCGCAGGCGCCTGACGTTGTCGACGTCGGCCTCGCCTTCGGTCCGCAGATGAAGGCCGAAGGCCTGCTCCAGCCGTACAAGGTATCCACCTGGGACGAAATTCCCGATAGCGTCAAGGACGCGGAAGGCTACTGGTACGGCGACTATTACGGCGTGATGTCCTTCCTCGTGAACAAGGACCTCGTCAAGAATACACCGAAGGACTGGACCGATCTGCTGAAGCCGGAATATGCCGGCCAGGTCGCGCTTGCCGGCGACCCGCGCGCCTCGAACCAGGCGATCCTCGGCGTTCTCGCTGCCGGTCTCGCCAAGGGTGCAAAGTCGGGCAAGGAAGCCGGTGAAGCTGGTCTCGGCTACTTCGCCGAACTGAACAAGGCCGGCAACTTCGTTCCGGTCATCGGCAAATCAGGCACGCTGGCCCAGGGCTCGACCCCGATCATCGTCGCCTGGGACTACAACGCACTCGGCTGGGCCAAGACGCTGGCCGGCAACCCGCCGACCGAAGTCGTCGTTCCTGCAAGCGGCGTTCTCGCCGGCGTCTACGTTCAGGGCATCTCGGCCTATGCGCCGCACCCGAACGCAGCGAAGCTTTGGATGGAGCACCTCTACTCCGACGAAGGTCAGCTCGGCTGGCTCAAGGGCTTCTGCCACCCGGCCCGCTTCAACGCCATGGTCAAGGCCGGCAAGGTTCCGCAGGCGCTGATCGACGCCCTGCCGCCGGCAGCGGCTTACGAAAAGGCCTACTTCCCGACGCTCGAAGAAGTCGACGCCAACAAGGCTGCCGTCACCGGCGGCTGGGACTCCGTCGTCGGCGCGAACGTCCAGTAAGCCTTTCCGCAACCATGCCGTCCCGGCCGGTTTTCCGGCCGGGACGGATACGTTACTGCTGAATGTTTCCTTAGATCCCAGCCGAATTAAGGACAAAAACATGCAGGAATTCAAAGTGCTACAGCGACCTTTGCGCGTCTGATAAGACGCGCGGCGCTGTAGAAAATTCAATGAACGACCGCGTCCGCAACGCGGCTTTTCGGGGCGAACGGAATGTCATCTGCTAAACCCGACGCCAGTCCGCCTGCGCGTCGCCTACCGCTTCACTGGCTGGGTATTTTGCCCTTTGCCGCGTTCGTGACGCTGTTTCTCATTCTGCCGACGATGAAGATCGTGGTCGGCGCGTTTCAGACACCGGACGGCAGCTTCACCTTCGACAATATCCGGGGCCTGTTCACGCCTTCGATCCTTGCGGCCTATTGGATCTCCATCAAGATCAGCATCGCCTCGGCGCTCCTCGGCTGCCTGATCGGCTTTGCCATGGCTTCGGCCATCGTCTTCGGCGGGCTGCCGAAAGGGATCCGCGGGCCGCTTCTGACCTTTTCCGGCGTTGCCTCCAACTTTGCCGGCGTGCCGCTCGCCTTCGCCTTCCTCGCGACGCTGGGGCCGGTCGGCATTGTCACCATCTTCCTGCGCTCGCAACTTGGTGTCGATCTGCGGATGCTCGGCTTCAACCTCCTGTCCTTCTGGGGGCTGACCGTCACCTACCTCTTCTTCCAGATTCCCCTGATGATCCTCATCATCACGCCGGCGCTCGACGGGCTGAAGCGCGAGTGGCGCGAGGCGGCCGAGATCCTCGGCGCCAGCGGCCTGCAATATTGGCGCATGGTCGCCTTCCCGATCCTGCTGCCCTCGCTGCTTGGCACCTTGGCGCTTCTCTTCGCCAACGCCTTCGGCGCGGTCGCGACCGCCATCGCATTGACCGGTTCGTCGCTCTCGATCGTGCCTATCCTGCTCTTCGCCCAGATCCGCGGCGATGTTCTCGGCAACCCGAACCTCGGCTACGCGCTCGCCTTCGGCATGATCGTCGTGACGGGCATCGCCAACGCGATCTACATCTGGCTTCGCGCCCGCAGCGAGAGGTGGCTGAAATGAAGAAGATCTGGGCCTGGGGCGCCCTCCTTTTCGGGCTCCTCTATTTCACCCTGCCGCTCATCGGCATGACCAACTTCTCGCTGAAGATGCGCCGCGGCGAGTATTCCTTCGACGCCTACGCGAAGGTCTTTGGCGACCCGCGCTTCCAGGAGACCTTCACCTATTCCATCATGCAGGCGCTGTTCACCATCGTCTTCGGCGTGCTGCTCGTCGTGCCGACGACCTACTGGGTTCGGCTCAAGCTGCCGCGGCTGCGTCCCTATGTCGAGTTCATCACGCTGCTGCCGCTCGTCATCCCGGCGATCGTCATCGTCTTCGGCTATATCCGGCTCTACAACACCTCGAGCTGGCTGCCGCTGACCGGCTCGCTCACCGGCACCAACATGCTGCTGATGTTCGGCTATGCCACGCTTGCACTCCCCTATATGTACCGGGCGGTGGACACGGGGCTGAGGACAATCGACATCGCCACACTGACCGAAGCCGCACAAAGCCTCGGGGCGGGATGGGTCACCATTCTCGGACGGATCATCCTGCCGAATGTTCTTGTCGCGGTGCTCTCGGGCGCCTTCCTGACCTTCGCCATCGTTATTGGCGAGTTCACCATGGCAGCGCTTTTGAACAGGCCAGCCTTCGGTCCGTATATGCAGCTTCTCGGCGCCAACCGCGCCTATGAGCCCGCCGCGCTCGCCGTGATCGCCTTCGGCATCACCTGGGGCTGCCTCGGCCTCATCCAACTCGTCTCGCGCTTCCAAAAAAGCGCGCCTCCCAAGGCCTGAGGATCATTCCGCATGAGTTTCCTGACACTGACCAACATCCAGAAATCCTTCGGCCCCGTGCAGGTCGTGCATGGCTTCGACATGGCGATCGAAAAGGGCGAGTTCGTGTCCTTCCTCGGCCCGTCAGGCTGCGGCAAGACGACCGTCCTGCGCATGATCGCCGGCTTCGAGACGCCCTCCGGCGGATCCATCGTCATCAATGGCAAGGACCAGGGAACGCTGAAGCCGAACCAGCGCAATATCGGCATGGTGTTCCAGGCCTATGCGCTGTTTCCCAACATGAACGTGCAGGACAACGTCGCCTTCGGCCTCAAGGTCGCCGGCGCGCAGAAGACGGAGATCGACACACGCGTCAAGCAGATGCTGAGCCTGATCAAGCTCGAGCACCTGGCCGACCGCTTCCCCTACCAGCTTTCCGGCGGCCAGCAGCAGCGCGTCGCGCTCGCCCGCGCACTCGCCGTCAAGCCGCAGGTGCTGCTGCTCGACGAGCCGCTGTCGGCACTCGACGCCAAGATCCGCGTGTCGCTGCGCGAAGAAATCCGCCAGATCCAGCAGCAGCTCGGCATCACCACCGTGTTCGTCACCCATGACCAGGAAGAGGCGCTGTCGATCTCCGATCGCATCGTCGTCATGAATGCCGGCCGCGCCGACCAGATCGGCACGCCGTTCGAGGTCTACAACACGCCTGCGACCCGCTTCGTCGCCTCCTTCGTCGGCACGCTCAACATCATCGAGGGCAAGGTTGCCGATCCGGCCGCAGGCGCCGTCACCATCGGCAACCAGCAGGTCTCCCTGAGGGATTCGATCGCCGGCATGAAGGGTGGCGACAACATTTCGCTGGCGCTGCGCCCGGAGGCAGGCTCGATTGCCGACAGCGCCAAGGGCGACACGACGCTTGCCGGTCAGGTGGTATCGACCAGCTTCCTCGGCTCGGTCATCCGCACCAAGCTGCGCATTGGCGGCGACGTCATTTCCTTCGACATGTTCAACGATCCCGGTCTGACGCCGCCGGCCTCCGGCGACAACGTCACGCTGCGGTTTGCCGCCAAGGACTTGTTGGTCATTCGAGAATAGCCAAGGGCCTGAAAGGATCTCCCGCTGCCGGAATCTTTTCGCCCGGCGGCGGCAGACCTTGGAAAAATCTGTCGTGATTGCCGATATTTTCGTCGCGACACGCGTTTGACCACGCGTGGCCGATCTATATAGTCGCTCCTGTTCTCAGGGCGGGGTGAAACTCCCCACCGGCGGTAGCGATCGAAAGATCGAAGCCCGCGAGCGCTTCGAGGTTTTTCTTTGAAGGTCAGCAGATCCGGTCAGATTCCGGAGCCGACGGTCACAGTCCGGATGGAAGAGAGCAAGCAGGAACGTGGGCCCCGCGCCGGGGTTTCGCGCGCATGCATGTTCGCCCGACGGGAAAATTGGAAACGCCAAACCCTGGAAGGCTTGAGACCATGACTATTCTTTCCCACCCCACCGCCAAGGTTGCGATCGTCCGTGCCCGCTGGCACGCCGACATCGTCGACCGCTGCGTCGATGCCTTCGTCGCCCAGTGGACGAAGCTTGGCGGCACGGCGGCCGACGTCGAGATCTTCGATGTGCCGGGCGCGCTGGAAATCCCGCTGCATGCGCAGAAGCTGGCGAAGACCGGCCGCTACGCCGCGATCCTCGGCACCGCCTTCGTCGTCGACGGCGGCATCTACCGCCATGACTTCGTTGCCGGCACGGTGCTCGACGGCATGATGCGCGTCCAGCTCGACACCGACGTGCCGGTGCTTTCGGCCGTGCTGACCCCGCACAATTTCCAGGAAAGCGCGCCGCTGATCGCCTTCTTCCGCGAGCACTTCGTCACCAAGGGCGAAGAGGCTGCCAATGCCTGCGCCCAGATCCTCGACGCCCGCGCCAAGCTCGCGCTGATCAACGCCTGATCTGCTGGCGGTCGCGAGCCGCGCCGTATCCGGTTGCCTCTCATCCGGCCTGCCGGCCACCTTTGTAACTTCCCTATCACCGCATTCGCAGGTGTAATGGACAATGCGGTAGCGGGCGAAAGACCGAAGCACCTTTGGGACAGCAAGCCCGTGGGAGAGCTTGGGTCCTCGCCCGCCGTTCCATCGAACCCGAACAGTCGCCAGGGCCGCTTGCGCAAGCGAAGCCCGAT
>NZ_LGAP01000016.1 GCF_001270265.1 Ensifer adhaerens | reverse complement strand
ATCAACGGGTTCATCATCGACGTCCGCAATGCTCCCAGACAAGTCCAGCAGCTCGCATTCGATAACGGCCTTATCCCCTACATCCCTGACGAAAAGCTGTAGATGTTAAGTCCGACAGGCTGCTAGGCTCATTCGGCGCCGTTCGTCGGAAGTCACCGGTGTTGCCAAAAAGACACAGAAATCGATGCGCTCGGTGAAGCAAGCCGCTATAACTTCAAACACAGAACGGAGACTGGACAATCATGAAGCCGCAGACCGCAATAAGCCCTGAAGGAAACTGCTTCCGCGAGTTGCCGCAGAATGGGTTGAACAGACGAGGTTTCCGGCATGGTGCCGGACCTTAGTGTTCAACAAGGATTTTAAACATGTCTGAGCCTCTCGTTCCCAACATGAACTGCGCCAACTTCGTCCTTCCTTATCCGGAAGAAATCGCGAAAAAGACGGGTTCATCAGGAATGGTCTTCTCCATTCGGGAGCTCTATCTGCTCCTTGCCCGCCAGGCAGACGACAACGATCCGAAGGAGGCCGCTGCCTTGCGGGAAATCGCCAGCTATTATCCTGACGTGGATAGGGGAGAGATCATCAACCGGGATAGCAGTGGGAACATTGTTGCCGACTTTGATGACTGGGATGAGCTCACCGATAGTCAGAAGATCCACCGCGGCAACGTGAACGCAGCAATGGATGCTGTAGATCGCATCCGGTATGAACTGGAGAACGCTGACTACCATTACGACACCATTGACGACGTTACCCGGGTCCGGCGTGCACTTGCTGAAATTTCACTCTAACTGACCCTCGGCTGGCCGGTTTCCGAACCGGCCAGCAACGGCAGGAGGGCCTGCGTGGCACATCGTGCCAAGACAGAGACGGTTTTCTCCAGCGATGCTCCTCTGAATACCGGCGGACATATCGTGGCCGATCTCAACACCAAGGCCACGGTCGCTGCGTCAATGCTAGCGACCAGTGCTTTTTCGCTCTTTTGACTCACTGCCGAAGCCGGATCGTTTCTGCTCGCGGATATGTTTTCGGCTTGGCCTGGTAAGGCCTTCCATGAGCGTGTAGCCCGCTCTGGACGGGTCAGCGTTCCATCCCTCAAAGCTATCGGTTGAAGCAGTCCCGTTTTGACGACGAATGCATGCCGGTCATCAAGGCGTTGAAGCACAGTGACCTTTACGTTTTTCCGAAAACTGCGAAAAACGTCATTTTCGTCAAGTTTGCGGAAAGTTCTGTCAAGGTTGCGCCTGGAAAAGCAGGGTTCCTCACTATGCGCACCTTTACATTTGCAGCCCATGAATAGCTATTTTTACGGAAATCGCGCGCCATACCTTTACCTATGTAAAGGTCAATTAGGTTGTATGTAAAGGTATCTATGCAATCAAAAGGAGAGGCTCGCTCGCCGGCTGAGGAGGATAGGGCGCCCGAAGCTCGCCGATACGGAAGGCATCCCCGTCGCGCAAAGGGACTTTATCTAGGACTTCGTGCTCGGTATGTTGGCGCTGGTCTAAAGCCCGAAAGCTATCTTCCCAAGTAATGGCGCTGTTGTGGCGAAATCTGTGGATAAACTACTTAAGTAAGTACTTACTTTCGTATCAATCGCCCGCGCATCATAATATATAGATGTCCTCTTTACTGGAGGGCAACATGGCGAAATTACCTTTGGCTGCCATCGAGCAGCACATCCGACATCATCATCCGGGCTGCCCCGATTTTGCTGTCGTCTTTTTCGCCAAGGAAATAGCCAGCAGAGACTGGAAACACGCTCGGGTCGGCAAGGCTGTCGGCATCACCATGCAGACGTTTCTGCGTCACGAGATGACCGACTACGATACCCTCCTTCTCCACGGTATCGACCGTGTTGAGGCAATGCGGCGTGTGCAGCCACGGGTCAATGCGATGCTCAAAAGCTGGAGAAGGAAACCCAGGTCAGCGACGCGGAAGAAGTCGAGGGAGGCAAACAATGTCTAACCCGGTGGCGCGCATTGCTCTTGCCACGTTGGTGGCTGATCGGATGAGGGAGTTGGGCATTGCCCGCGCCGACCTGATGAAGCTGACTGGTTTCACGACAGAGTCCTCATTCGGTTCATACCTAGCCGGCTTTTCTAAGCTGCATCTCTGGCAGGTTCCGCTTGTCGCAAAAGCACTGCAACTGGATGAACGGCGACTACTGCTGATGTGCCTTGAGCAGGACCATAACGATTGGTGCATGGACGTGTTTCGGCGTCACATCGGACCACGACGGCGTCGTACCCCCGCACCGTCATCTGAGGGAGTCTGAATCTCTTGGGATTTCAACGACCCCAAGCTGCGAACGCTATAAATTACGTATCGAAACGCACGCAGGAACGAAGACATGACCAACCTTTCAATCTGGGAATTTCTCAACGAACGGCGTCTTGAGGTTACGCCGACGGCGAGCAAGGAGTCCTTTCTGGAAAGTCGGCTTTTTCAGATGGTCCTGTCGGGGGATGCAAAGCTTCCGCTGGATCTCGTGGAAGAGGTCGCTGAACTCATGGGATGCGACAAGCACCAGCTTTTTCGCATGGCGATGCGCCAGTTCTACGATGACAAGGCGATTTCTCTCTTTGAGCGGATGCTTGGATCGCCCGTGACGGACGAGGAGCAGAAATGGCTTCATGAAATTCGGTCGGCAGTCGACGGTCCTGTTTCCGCGCCGAGCGGGATGGCTAAGCGTCTCGTCCGGGCATTGGCTAAGCCAAACGGCTCGGAATAGTCTCTGAGAGGCCTTTGCGGGAATGGGCGGCCAATCCCTAGGAACGCTGCCGTTTCTCCGGCGACGATCTATGCAGAACCAACCGTCATACCTTCGCGCCAATCCTGTCAAAATGGCCTTTGATCTCAAGGAGTTTCCGATTGGTCTCCTTGAGATCCTGTTCAAGCTTTGCCTTCTTGGCCAGCAGTGCGTGATATTCGGCGCGCATATGGGCGCCCGCGCCACTCAGTACGGCGTTCTTTGCGGCGGCGCCGGGCGTTCCGTTAGCCACGGCCATGAGGGTCTTCTTCTCGTGCCGCTTACGTTTTTTTTCAGCGAGCTTGAGAAACTCCGGTTGCATGCGCGCCCAACTCATTTCGCCGCCAGCCTTCGCAACCTGCGCCGCCAACACGTTCCGCGCTTTTTTGGGGGCTGCCGGAAATGACGAGGCCCTCCTGATAAAAGCATCGACTATACTATGGAGGTAGGAGAGACGTTGTGCCTCGAAGACTACGGCGAGAGCTTTTGCCTCGTCAGTCAATCCATTTTTTCTTGGCCCGGCCTTCTTAGGACGGGAGGGAGCGGCTTTGTGGCTATTGGCTCGATCTGGGAAATTCAGCGGATCGGACGACCATCGTCCTCCTGGGTAGATTACAGTGCTCCCACCCAGGTAGCCGCCTTTTCCCACGTAAACCTCCAGATGCTGGGATAACGTCCGAAAATCAATCACAGATTGGCGCAGCGGTAAAGAACACAGCGCGCTCGCCATGACCATTAATCAGGTCATGGCATAGGCTGCAGTGCTTCGGCCATTGAAACAAACCAGTTGAGTGCTCTATCCGATGTCGGGATAAGCACACCTTCGGCGGTCGATCCCTAGGATTGCTGCCGTTCCCCATCCCCGATCCAGGCAGGCCCCTCGATGGGCTGGGAACGCAGGATGCTTCTTGGTTGGCCCTCATCCAAGCGTAGAGTTAGGATGCTTGCTAGTTAGAATAACGTTCCGAGAACCTTCCATGTTTGTTCGACGATCGGAATGCCTGCGGTCGGCGCAACGCCATTCACAGCAAACTGCACAAATTCACCTTCGCCAGTCTGGCCAACATTCTCGAGATAATAGACGGTTTGTGAGCCCGGCATCGCCTTTCCTAACCGCTTGAGATAGGCGAAGTGCTCGGTCGAAAACTCGTCGGCTCTCGCAACTACTGCCAGGATGCGCCGGTCGAGTAGCGCCAGGTCCGGAGCGGCTCCTAGGAGCACATGCCCTGCGTCCAGCGCAACGGGGAAGGCGCTGTCGCCCACGACCTCTGCCGCGGCGACAACCTGCTCGAGAACCAGCGAGCGATCGGTCTCGACAGCTTCGTCCTGCGACTTCGAGGGCGTTGTTTCGTCGAACAGCACCCCGATCACCTTGCTCAATTGCACACTGCTGCGTTGAACGAAGTAGGTCCGCGGGGCGCGCGGGTTTGTCGACGGCATCGTCTCCAATGCGATCCGCGAGTGATCTGATCTATCGAGCCCGATCTTTCTAGCATAAGTCTTGCTAGATGTCCGAACGATGGCGAGATCACCATTCTCTACCTCTGCCGTCGCAGATACGATGAGGGTCTGGCCGGGGAATGCGACCAGGCCCAGTGTCGGCGCCCGCAGAGTGAAGAGCGACACGTCTCCGAGTGACGAAAGGTCTAGTCGATCCGTTGCTTGGTCGACGGTCGTGAGCGGGGCTCCGGCGGCGCGTGCGGCCAATCTGCCCACGATGGAAATAGGCGTGCTACGAAGCTCAACGAGCTTTAGATCCGAAGTGGACTTTTTTGCTTCTGCCACAGCCTCCTCTGGTGGCAACCTCCCCATGAACCTTGCGTAGGCAAGCCAGCACGCGTCGATCGCCGAGAAAACATCCTCGTAGCCCTGCCTGACGACTTCGGCCTCGACCGGTGTGATTTGATCCGCCCGCCCGTGGTGCGCCTTGTTGATAATTTCCCGAAAAGCGGCACCGGTCTTTAGTGCTGGCAGCTCAAGCAATCGTTGAAATGGTTGTTCGGTGAACGGTTGTTCGCCGCGGTTGCGGGCGTTGGCGATCTTGCCGAGCAGGTCGCCCATTGTCGGGTCATGCAGGACTGCTGGATCCGATGCGAGCAGATCCCATAGCTTGATCTCGATACGTACTCGGACTGGATGGACGAATTCGCGGGACAGTCCGGCGTCATTCGGGTCTTTTTTTTGCCAGTGCTGGCAACGAACGCGGACCTCGTCGGCGACTGGGGCAAGGCTCACCGTGCATTTCGAGGTCGAGATGGCGGAAAACTCCCACGTTTCAGTCCGCACCTGCCCGGTTGTGCGCTTGTCGGACGCGACAAATGCCTCAACTGTCGGAATGAACCCGAAGTCGTTGCTGACAATGATCGGATTGATGCCCTCGGCGATTAACAATGGCACTGTTGCGGCAAGGTTGGCCACATTGCCGGGATCGAGCAAGTCTTGCGGGTCGTCCATAAGGAAAGTCGATATGCCGCCCGACCGCGTCCAGACCTGCTGCCAGAGCGCTAGGACGAAGGCGGAGAGGAAGGCCCGCAGCGCAGAGGCATTCATCACATGATGAGCCTCGACCAGGTGCTTGCCATGGGCTGCGAGGAACGTGAAACCGTCGCTCTTCGCGGGGTCCAGTCCCGCATATTCCGGTGCCTGGACGAAGTGGGCTTTGTACATACGCTGGGACCAGGACGTCGCCTGCTCCTGCAAATCCGTGATCAGCCCGGCTACTTGATTATGTACGAGTTCCGGGAAACTCTTGAACGGCTCGACGGCTTTGGCCGCTCGCGCAAGCCTCTCGGTTCGCGCGCGAGCCTTGGCCCACCTCTCGCAGGTATCCTTAATCTGGCCTAACTGGCGGCGAATGCCGGAAAAAATAGTAGCCGCATCGAGGTAAGCCCTAAGGACGTTCATTTGCCCTTCGATGGTCCGCTCGTTGGCAGCAAGCGCCGTTTCATCCGCCTCGGTTCGTATGACTTTGAGGACTGCTTCTCGGGCGAGCTCGGCATGAGCGGCACGATAGCGAGACAGCGCCATTGCTCGACGCACGCCGCGCATTATTGCGCGCAGCCTCTCATTGTCGGGAATCTCAGCCGGCAGATTGACGCTGGGCAGCGGCTCGCGAGCAGGGGCATCCTTCCAGGCCGCAGCGCAAAGGGAGGCGATACCTTTGGCCATTGGCTTGAGAGATTGCGGAAAGTCGGTGAGCTGGAAAACTTCTTTCGACAGAGCTGCGCCGTATACGGATGCCAGATCGTCAGGTACGTCGTCATCGATAAACCGACGCAACTTTTCAGGTAGTCTATCGCGTAGCCCCTTCTTGGTGTCACGCTCCCACTCTGCCGCCGTCTTCAATATTGCCGCGTCGGCCTTGCGAGCATCCTCAAGGGCCTGCGCCACTGACTTGTCTAGCAGGGCGTCGGTAGGAATCGCACCGGGTTGCAAGAGGTCGCGCGCGCAAACCGGGCAGGCGGTGAACGGATGGTCCGGGTGAGCCGCGTCGTGCCATTTCGCCACCAGACCATAAAGGCGAACCCGATCGGCGCGCTCGGCATATGAAAGCTGCGACACGAGAGCCGCCGCCTCGCGTTCGACGTCCCCTAGTACTGTCTCGGCATTCGTCAGGTCCTCCTCGCCCAGCTCGCCCAGCCTCTGCGCGATCTGCATGGACGGCAGGCCCTTGAGTGCGGCGTTGCTGAAACAATTCTCGGCTACCTTAATCGCTCCGTCGAAGCGTTTGATCTCGTTGTCGTTCGTGAGCTGCGGCAGGTTCCCGAGAACCAATCGGGCATCTGCCGCAGCTTGATCCTCGGCCGCCTTCAGAATTTCCTCGGCCCGCTTGAGGCCGTCCTTCCAGTCATCCGGGGCGGTCTCTCTGGGCACGGCGACGCAGCTCAGGTCCGGTAGTCCTTCGCCGTCCTTGAGAAGATCCTTAAGCGTAGTCACTTGTTTGGCGGCGTCCCCCTCACACCGTTCTCTGTCCTCGGTGGCTTGCTTCGGATATTTCCCGGTCAGGCGCTCGTAGAGGCGGCCGCTTCGGGTGCCAAAGTGAGCCAATGGCCGCAAGCCGGTCAGCGCCGATACCGCCTGTGACAGAGTCGTCTTGTCATCGAAGCGGGTCGCCGCGGCTATCCCAGGCATCAAAGTGCCAACCTGTAATGCCAGATCCGACAATCCAAGTTTGTCGAGTCCAATAGCGGTCGCCTTGAAGGCCATTTTGCCGTCTCGCTCAAGACGGCGTTCTACCTCGACTTCGGTTCCATCGACCAACGAGCGGAATTTCAGGCGCACCCAGGTATCGACCTGCGGCTGTCCGTCCACAGCCAGAAGCTCCTTTTCCGTCGGGATCGGCACAATCGATGGCAGCTCGAAAGTGGCATTGGGGACGTTCTCGTCACCGGCAATCTGAACCGTGATGGGTATGTGCAAGGGGGAAGGAAGGCCTTGAGATCGATGGCCATAGCCCGTTAAGCACCAGCAAACCGCGCTGATCAGGGAAGTCTTTCCTGCGCCGTTGAAGCCACGAAAGAGTGTGGCATGCCGGGAAAGATCAAGCATGAAGGGCTTCGGATCGGCCCCTTTTTCGTCGCAATGGCGATGAAGTCCGCGGAAACGGTGCGCCGTGATCCCAACCAGTTGCCAACGTTGTTGCTGGGTTGCCGGCCGTGTCGCCGGAGTCGTCATCTTGGAGGGTTTGTCCAGCGCGTCCAGCAGGCGATCAATCTCGCCATCTAAGATGTTGGTGTCCTTGTCGGGGTTCCAATAGGCCTGCCGATTTTGATCGTAGAACGCCAGCAAGGTACGGCTGTCTTGCAGCGGCAATGAGAATTCATTGCCGCCGGTTACGTGAAGTGCATTGCCGAAGGACAAATGCTGGACAACCTCGTCCAGTGTCAGGTCTGCAATATTTACCGTCAAGCGTCGCCCCCGAGACCTTGCTGACTAGCCAACATTCCAGCCGAGCTGGCTTTAGCACTCGCTCAACGCTGTAGCGAGAAAAGAACTAGTAGTCTCGGAATGATTGAGTCGCTAGGCAATGTGCAAGGCTAAGGTATCTTTTGCGATCCCTGCGCGTGTGCTTCTGGTGCATTCCAAGCAAGGAAATAATCAACGGATGCCGTCAGCGGAAACGCAGTCGATGCACTTCGTCGCACACTCACCAGTGATCCGGAAAAGTGAGGCGAATTACGGTGCCTTGAGGATGCTACAGGTGTCCAGTGTAACTCTCGCCACCGCTTCCATGAAGGCATCCAACCTAATTCCGCTTTGGCGAACGCGTTCCGCCCATTCCTTCGAGACTTGACGATAGTCGGCGTTATGTTCTCGTCGCCATGCCGCGCCTCTGGATGCCGCGATGGACTCGGTTAGGAAGATGCGGTCAAGCGCGAGGTCTTCGAGCCGAGGCCTTTGACATCAGAGTTACAGCCGTGTCGCTCATCCGGAGGCACCTGCCGATTCGTGTTTCGGATAGCATGGCACCTATCGGCGCTTGACGCATGTGTCGTTCTGCATCGAGCGTAGAAAGCCGTAATCAGGTTGGCCCGCCTCAGCATCAAAACATCTCCGCCAACGGTATCTCGGGTTCGCGAGGTTTTCGAAGGGAGCCGAGAGCGATCCAGTGCGCATCTTCCGGTCGTTTCACCTGCCAGTAAATCCATCCATCAAGGTTGGTCTTCTTCCCATCCTTGGTGCGGGCAACTCCACCAGCGGCGGCTGAAGGGCTTTGATACATGCCTCCTTCGATGTTCCAAGCTCCGTTCTGAATGACGCCGGAATGAACTCGCCCGTTGTATTCCATGCGCAGCTTGGTGCCATGCGGCAGCGTCACTCCTTTGCCTGCCCACGGGCGACCGCTTGAGGGAGCGGTGTCAACCATTGTCGTTCTGCCGTCTATTCCGAGGAGCCGCCGAAGGACTGCGTTCGGCGTCTCTGCAAAGCTCTGGCGTTCAGCTTCAATTCGCTTGTGGACGTCGAAATCAATATCGATCGTTTGTACCTCGGACATCTCTTCACTCCCTGCCTACTGAACAGAATATATAAAATAGTAATTCAAGTAAATCAAGAGAGACGCTTTTCCCGTGCCCGCTGCCAAGTGAACATGAAAAAGCCGTGGCCAAAGGGCGAGAACCCTACACGGCTTTTTCTGGAGAAGGGGGCTCGAGCCTCCAACACCTCGCGAGTACGCCGCATTTCGAGTGCGCTGCATTCAACCACTCTGCCATCCGCATGTCCGGCGCGAAGCTAGTAGGCTGTCATTTGGGTTTGCATTTTGATGCGGCGCTAAGGTGCCTAGAGCGAGCTCGGTCGAGATTGCCCAAAGTGTCCCTAGTGTGATTCTTGGTCATACAGTTTCACACCGATCTCCCTACGTTAACCGCCGGAGCAACGTTCTCATCTCTGGCGTGCGCTCATAGGCCGTGCTTATCTTGCAAAAGCCAGAGACCTGATCTTGCGAGCAGAAAACCGACAATATGGATGGAGCCGCGACCCATCGCACTGATGATTCTCTCGTCGACCGCTGCCTATCGATCGACCTTGAGGTTGATCCAGGGAAGGCGCGGATCTTTAGTTTTGCCGCCGTTCGCCGCGGGGATCAGAAGAAGGTGGTCTTTCGAAATGGGAACCGAGAAGTCGCCCTTGACCAGCTCGAGGCCCTTGCCTCCGAGGCCGATTTCCTGCTTGGTCACAACATCATCCGGTTCGATCTTCCGCACCTCATAGCAGTGAGGCCGCGCCTTGCGGGGCTGGCGACAAAGCCAATAGATACACTCTGGCTCAACCCGCTCGCTTTTCCGCGCAATCCCTACCACCATCTGGTCAAACACCATCACGACGGGCGTCTGCAAGTCGGACACGTCAACGACCCAGAGCTCGACGCACGTTTGGTGCTCGAGGTGCTGGCCAACCAGATCGCGGCCTTTGCAAAACTTGCTAACGAGACTCCTGCCGCTCTTGTCGCCCACCACCACCTGACCACCTGCATGCCGGGGAGCGACGGGTTTGATGCGCTGTTCACCGACCTACGCAGAGCGCCTCGACCCAGCGCGGCGCAGGCCGAGAAGGCGATGATGGAGCTGCTCAACGGACAGGCCTGCGCTCGGCGTATCCGGCAAACACTGAACCGCCTGTCCTCACCACAACTTGGCTGGCCTATGGCCTACGCACTTTCGTGGATCTCGGTCGCAGGCGGGGATTCCGTTATGCCGCCCTGGGTGCGAGCGCAGTTCCGCGAGGCCTCGCTGATCGTTCGGCATTTGCGCGACCGCGCGTGCGACGATCCAGGTTGCCATTGGTGCCGCGAGAAGAACGACCCGAAAAAGGCACTCTCGCGCTGGTTCGGCTTCGACAGCTTCCGGCCCGAGCCAAAGGACAATGCCGGCCGCCCGCTGCAGGAACGCATCGTCGCCGAAGCAATGGAGGGAAAATCCGTCCTCGGTATCCTACCCACCGGCACCGGGAAATCTGTCTGCTACCAGATCCCGGCGCTGGCGCGGTTCGACAAGATCGGCGCGCTTTCTGTCGTCATCTCACCGCTGGTCGCACTGATGGCCGATCAGGTGCAGGGCCTCGCGCGACATGGCATCAGCGGCTGCGTCACGATCAACGGGCTTCTCTCGATGCCAGAACGCCATGCCGCGCTGGACCAGTTGCGGTTGGGCGACGCGGCCATCTTGCTGATCTCACCCGAGCAGCTTCGCAGCCCGTCAGTGCGCTCAGTCCTCGCGCAACGCGAGATCGGCTACTGGATCCTGGATGAGGCCCATTGCATCTCAAAATGGGGGCACGATTTCCGGCCCGATTATCGCTACGTCTCGCGCTTCATCCGTGAGCATTCCGGGGATCAAGAGCCCGCGCCGGTGGTCTGCTTGACCGCTACGGCAAAGCCGGAGGTGGTGCGCGATATCCGCGATCACTTCCAGTCCCGCCTAGGGGTGGAACTGATACTGCTCGATGGCGGTGCGACCCGCCAGAACCTCGCCTTCGAGGTGCATGAGACCCACCGCAACCGCAAGCTCGCCGACATTCTCGATACGATCGAACGCGCCCTGCCGTGCGATGATGCGTCAGGCGCGGTGGTCTATTGCGCCACGCGTGCTGCGACTGAACGTGTCGCGGGCTTCCTGCAACAACAGGGGTTAGCAGCGGACTTTTTCCATGCCGGGCTGACGCCCGAACGCAAGCACGAGGTGCAGGAGCGTTTCCGTGTCGGTGAGCTGCGGGTCATTGCCGCCACCAACGCCTTCGGCATGGGGATCGACAAACCCGATATCAGGTTGGTGGTGCATGGCGACATTCCGGGCTCGCTTGAAAACTACCTGCAGGAGGCGGGCCGGGCTGGACGCGATCGCGATCCGGCGGTCTGCGTGCTTCTGTTCAATGTCGAGGATGTCGAGCGGCAATTCACTCTCAGCGCCCGCTCGCGTCTGGCGCGCCATGAGATCAGCGCGATCCTGAAAGCGCTCCGCCGTCTGGATACTCGCGGGAAGCAAAGCGGCGAGGTCGTCGCAACCCCGGGCGAGATAGTGCGGGAAGAGACGGCGCAGGAATTCGAGCGCGATAACGCCACCGACGACACGCGGGTTAAGACCGCCGTCGCCTGGTTGGAAGAATCCACTCTGCTGACCCGGGAAGAGAACCGGGTGCAGGTCTTCCCTTCCTCCCTGCGTATCCGCACCATGGAGGAGGCCGCGGCGATCCTGTCCAAGACTGAGATCACCGGAACCCGGCGCAAGCAGCTTTTGGATCTGGTGCGGCATCTGATGACGGCCTCCCCCGATGCAGGGGTGTCGACCGACGAACTCTCCGGCGCCAGCGGCTTGACCGGCGGGGCACTTCGAAAGGCGTTGTCCGATCTCGAGGCCCTTGGCATCGCGACCAACGACACAGCTATCACGATCTTCGTTCATGTCGGGGTCGAGGGGGCGTCGAAACAGCGGTTCCAGGTCGCTACGGCACTGGAGACCGCGCTGATCGCAGCTATGCGCGAGGCCTCGCCCGATGCCGAGGGCGGCGAAGCGCAGCCTCTGCATCTCGCCGCAACCTGTCAGGCCCTGCGCGATCAGGGCCATCTCGGGGTGCGCCCGGATCTGATTGAAGCGCATCTGCGCAGCTTCGCGCAGGATGGGCGCGACGAGGATGGCGGGCGCGGCAACATCCATCTGCGTAAGGTGAACCGGAATACGTGCCTCGTGCGATTGCAGCGGTCCTGGGACATGGTGAGCAGGACGGCGGAGGTCCGGCGTCGCGGGGCGGAGCTTTTGCTCCAGCATCTCGAAGGGATCGTGGCAAAAGGCACGCGCGGCAAAGATGTCCGGGTCGAGACCACGATGGGCAAGATGCAGGCGGCCATCACGGGGGATGTCTTCCTGAAGGACTCCGTCCGGGATGTGACCAAGCTGCTCGGTCGGGCGCTTATGTGGCTGCATGAACAGGGCGTGATCACCCTTGGCCGAGGCCTGACGATCTTCCGCCCTGCAATCACCGTTCACCTGCGCCCCGGCGGCGGACAGTTCACCCAGAAGGATTTCCTGCCTCTCGAGGATCATTACAGCGAACAGACCGTCCAGACCCATATCATGGCGGCTTATGCCGAGCGCGGTCTGGCCTCCATTAAGGAGGCCGAGCGGCTCTCGCAGGACTATTTCCAGCTCGACAAAGAAGCCTTCCTGAAGCGTTGGTTGCCAGATCGAGCGGGTGAGTTGCGCCGGCAAACCACACCGGAAAGCTGGCGACAGATCGTCGAGAGCCTCGGCAATCCGGTGCAGTCGAAGATCGTCGCCGATGATCGCGAACACACGAATGTGCTGGTCCTGGCAGGACCCGGCTCAGGCAAGACGCGGGTGCTGGTGCATCGCGTCGCTTACCTGATCCGGGTGAGGCGCGAAGATCCGCGTGGTATTCTCGTGCTGACCTACAATCGCCATGCCGCGGTCGAGATTCGCAAGCGGCTGAAGGGGCTGGTCGGCGAAGATGCCAGTAGCGTAACGGTCTCGACCTGTCACGCGTTGGCGATGCGACTGGTGGGGGCAAGCTTTGCAGGTCAGATCGAAGGCGATACCCCCTATGACTTCGACAAAATAGTGATGGAGGCGGTCACCCTGCTAAAAGGTGGAGGCCTGTCGAAGGTCGAAGCCGAGGCCCTCCGCGAAACCCTGATTCAGGGTTATCGCTGGATCCTCGTCGACGAATATCAGGACATTGGCCCTGAGGAATATGCCCTGATCGCCGCCGTGGCAGGCCGTTCGCTCGGCGACGCGGACCAGCGGCTCAGCCTTTTTGCCGTGGGCGACGACGACCAGAACATCTATGCGTTCGCAGGTGCCTCGATCGAGTTCATCCGGCGTTTCGAGGAGGATTACTCGGCCAAGCCCACCTATCTGATCGAGAACTATCGTTCGACAGCGGCGATTATCGATGCGGCAAACCGCGTGATTGCACCGGCCGTGGACCGGATGAAGACGGGCCATGACATCACCATCAATCGGGCCCGCGCCAAAGCCCCCGAAGGTGGCACACCTGCGTCGCACGATCCGGTCGCGCGGGGTCGGGTTCAACTCTTGCGCACCGCGCCAAGCCCCGCGGCGCAAGCCAACGCTGCCGTTGATGAACTGGTTCGGCTGTCGCAACTGGTGCCGGGCTGGTCCTGGTCAAAGGCCGCGATTATCGCGCGGGAATGGCGCCTCCTGGAACCAGTGCGCAGCTATTGTGAGGCTCGCGGCATCCCGGTGCAACTTGCAAGCGAGGCCATGCCTCCGTTCTGGCGTTTGCGGGAAGTCCAGACGTTCCTCACCTTCCTCAAGGCGGAGCCCACGAAGATGCTGACCGTCGAAACCATGCAGGCCTTCATCTCCGAGCAGCCTACGAACCGTTGGTGGGCTCTGATCTCAGACGGCATCGCGGTACTCGGCGTCGAACTCGACGAGAAACCCGCTCCGGTCCCAGATATTATCGAATGGCTGGCAGAATGGATGCACGACAGCCGTCAGGAGCAGCTTGGCTTGCTCCTTTTGACTGCTCATCGTGCCAAGGGGCTGGAATTCGATGATGTCGTCATCCTTGATGGTGGCTGGGACCGGTCCTCGAACGGGGAGGACCGGGATGCCCCGCGGCGACTGTTTTACGTTGCCATGACGCGGGCAAGGCGCAGCCTCGCGATCGTCTCAATGCAGAGCCAGCACCCGATCTTGCGGGACGTCGCGTCGACCTTGCTGGAGAGGCGGATCACTCCAACTGAGACGACCCAGGAATTCGGTCTGCGCTATCAGACCGTAGAACCGCACATGGTGGATCTGTCCTGGCTGGGGAGGCAGGCGGCGAGCCATCCAGCCCACCAAGCGCTTGCGGAAATGCAAATCGGTGATCCCGTCGAAATCGCCGAGATCAATGGACGCTGGCTAGTTCGTAACTGTGCCGGGGTGACCATCGGGCGGATGGCACAGAGCTATCGGCCGCCCGCTGGATTGCGGTGCTTCAGGGGCGAAGCAAGTGCAATCATCCGTTGGCGCAAGAGCGACAACGCAGAGGAGTTCCACGGCACCCTTCGACACGAGGTATGGGAGGTTGTTCTTCCCGAGCTGGTTTTCGCGCGGCATTGATGCAACCGAATGCGGAACGCAGACATTGCCTTACCGCAGGCAACAACTGCGGGCGAAATGCTGTTCTCGGACCCTTCGATCAGTGAGCCGACCTGCGCGCAGATAGCATGTCTGAATCGGGCCGCGATCGAATAGCGCCATTACCGTGTTCCTGCTGGTTCGACGCTGGCTGTGGATCAAAGGGGCGCCCTCCTGGGGCGTGCCGAAGGCTTGCTCAAATCAATGCTTCGCACATAGGATAACCGGCAATGTCAAAACGGGGGCAATGTATGGCACAAGGTAAGACTATTCATGCACCATATGGACCTGACAGGAATACGACACCCGATGAAAAAGTATCGCCTGTGGCTTCCCCGCCGAGGTCTCCATTTGGCCAGTATAAATCAGCAAAAGGTCCAGGTCGTTTAAAAACCAAAGCTCAGTTAAAGGCGGAGAGGAAAGCCAAATCCATCATTAAGGCCAAAAACAAGGCCGTTCAGGCAGAAATAAAAAAGAAAGAGAGTGAAGAGTTATTAAAGCTTGTTCCAAAGTTAGATATCAAAGGCCGGATAATAGAGCAGTAATCACGCCCACCCCATCGGGCTTTTCGAACCTTCGAATAGCTCAACGGCTGGCGGGGGGCTTCGGGTGTGCGCAAGTTTCCCAGGCACAAGGATATCGTCAGCGTTGGCGATTCACTCGGATCGTTGGAACGGTGCGCCTGTATCTCTCCTGACCTTCGAGTGATCACTTCCTCGCCGACTAAGATTGACGCCGGGCCACGGTCGCGTGTTCCGGACGCTTGAGACGGAACACTGTTCCGGTTGCGTATTCCGCTCGCCTTCTAAGCATTTGATTTTTATGAGAAACACGAGTTTGGCTGGGGAACCTGGATTCGAACCAGGACTAACGGAGTCAGAGTCCGTGGGTCTACCGTTAACCTATTCCCCAAAGCCGCCGTCGGGGCGAAGCCCGTCGGGTTGGTTGGCGGGCTTATAAACAAAACGACGGACGATGCAAATACCTTTTGCAAAAAAAATTACATATGCGGTGACGAGGGTGTCCCCGGCGGCGATGTCAACCGGCCGGCGAACTCGAAACCCGTTCTGTCTGCGGGCGCCGGGCAGGGGGAAGTCGCCTTGCCACTTTGCTGTGCACAATCCGGTTCTCAAAAAAAGTTTGGCGAATGGGGGTTGCGCTGGTACAGTCGCCCCAACGAAAAATCGAGAAAGCGCCTTGAGCGGCTGATAAGGCTTTGCGCGGCGCGATGGTTGAGACAAGTGAAAGACCCCGATCACGGCGAAATGCCGTCCGAATCCGGGGCGTCGGCAGCAGGCCGTAGTGACGGACACAAAGTGGGTCCGCGCAACGGCAAGGGCAAGCGGAAACGGCGCAAGTCGTCCGCTTTGTCGTCTGCAATTGCCAGCCAACCCGGCGGTGCCGGCACGGCAGGGCGTCCCGCAGGACCAGACGATGCGGAACCGGCGCGCAAGCGCAAACGGCGTCGTCGTTCGAAATCCGCAAAACAGCAGGCTCAGGCCGCACCCGCATCCGCGGGTGGTCGCGACGTGCAGCTTGTCGACCCGGCAATGGGCGACAGGAAGGGGCACAAGCGCAACAAGAAGGCGCGGCATCGCCGTGGCATTCAGGGACGGCCACTCACCTCGGGCGAGCGGCAGCAGACGCAATCGCGCCCGAACGACGGCGCAACCGCGTCCCGGCCCGGAGCGCCTCAGTCCGGTGGGCAATCTGCCCCGCGTGCTGACCAGCCTCGCGCGCCCTTCGTTGCCGCCAGCGAGCCGCCGGCACCGCTTTATGCGGCATTGGATCTCGGCACCAACAATTGCCGTCTGCTGATCGCGCAGCCGACCCGTCCCGGCCAGTTCCGGGTGGTCGACGCCTTTTCGCGCATCGTCAGGCTCGGCGAGGGGCTGGGTGCCAGCGGCCGCTTGTCCGACGATGCGATGGACCGTGCCGTCGAGGCGCTGAAGGTCTGCGCCACCAAGTTGGGTGGGCGTATGATTCGCCGCAGCCGGCTGATCGCCACGGAAGCCGCCCGTGCGGCGGAGAACGGCGAGAGCTTCCTTGAGCGCGTGGCCAAGGAAACCGGGCTTGAGCTTGAGATCATCAACCGCGAGACCGAGGCGCGGCTGGCCGTATCGGGCTGCTCGTCGCTGGTCGATCGCGAGACGAGGTCGGTCGTGCTGTTCGATATCGGCGGGGGATCCTCGGAGATCGCCGTCATCCGCATCGGCGACAACAGGTCCAACCGCCTCGCCAATCACATCACCCACTGGACCTCGCTGCCGGTCGGCGTCGTGACCCTTTCCGAACGCCACGGCGGCCAGCATGTCACCCCGGCAAGCTTCGAGGCCATGGTTCAGGAAGTCGAGGGCATGCTGGCGCGTTTCGACAGCCCGCCGGTCGAGGCGCTTGCAACGGGTATTGCCGGCAGCGGCTTCCACCTGATCGGCACCTCTGGCACGGTGACCACGCTTGCCGGCGTCCACCTGGATCTGCCGCGCTATGACCGCCGCCGCGTCGACGGGCTCTGGCTTTCCGATGACGAGGTGTCCGCCATGCAGGCGCGGCTGCTTTCATGGGATTTCGATGCGCGGGCGGCAAACCCCTGCATCGGCCCCGATCGCGCCGATCTGGTTTTGGCAGGCTGCGCAATCCTCGAAGCGATCCGTCGCCGCTGGCCCTCGACGCGCATGCGTGTTGCCGATCGCGGGCTGCGGGAAGGCTTGCTCACCGACATGATGGCCGACGATGGCGCCTGGCGGCGCTCGCGGCCGCGCAGGCACCAGCGCAGCTCGACCACATAATTCCTTCTCTCGGAAATCGATTTAGGCAATTGTGCGATAACATCTGCAGATACGGCAGGCCCAGCGCGTCCGAAGGGATGCGCGGCAGTCGCCGCCACGAAGGAAACAAGACATGACGAAACCTCCTGTTGGCAGCAACCGCAGCGGCCGAAAGCTCGGCCAGAAGGTCAAGAAGGGCAAGCTCAAGGCTTCCTCCCGCCGCTGGATCGAGCGCCATATCAACGACCCCTATGTCCAGCGAGCGCAGCTCGAAGGGTATCGGGCGCGTGCCGCCTTCAAGCTGCTCGAGATCGACGAGAAGCACAAGATCCTCAACGGCGCCCGTCGCATCATCGACCTGGGTGCAGCTCCCGGCAGCTGGTCGCAGATCGCCGCCAAGGTGACCAATTCGACGGATGCCGATCCGCGCGTTGCGGCGATCGACTTCCTGGAGATGGATCCGCTGCCCGGCGTGCGCATCCTGCAGATGGATTTCCTCGACCCGCAGGCACCCGAAAAGCTGATGGAGGCGATCGGCGGCACGCCGGATCTGGTCATCTCCGACATGGCGGCGCCGACGACGGGGCACCGCCAGACGGACCATTTCCGCACCATGCATCTCTGCGAAGTCGCGGCGCATTTCGCCGTCGACGTTCTGGCCGAGGGCGGGCATTTCCTGGCAAAAACCTTCCAGGGCGGCACCGAGCGCGATCTGCTCAACATGCTCAAGCAGAATTTCCGCCAGGTCATTCACATCAAGCCGGCCTCCTCGCGCGCCGAATCGGTGGAAATGTTCCTGCTCGCCAAGGGCTTCAAGGGACGCCGCGCCGCCGACACGGACGAACCGGCTGAAGACGAGGCGGCGGATTAAACCATGCTGCTTTATGTAACGGTCGGCACCAACGACCTCGACGGTGCGGGTGCATTCTACGACCCGGTTCTGGCCACTCTGGGGTATCGCCGTCAGCGGCAGGACGATACCGAAATCGGCTACAGCGCCGATGGCGACGTGCGGTGCCGGTTCTGGGTGGTGACGCCGTTCAACGGGAAGCCCGCAACCTTTGGCAACGGCGTGACCATGGCGCTTGAAGCCGAAACGCGCGCGGCGGTCGATGCCTTCCACGCGGCGGCGCTTGCCAATGGCGGCACCGACGAGGGCGCGCCCGGCCTCAGGCCGTTTCACGCGCATTTCTATGCGGCCTTCGTGCGTGACCGGGACGGCAACAAGCTGTCGGCCGTCTGCGAGCGACCGGAGTAATCCTTACTTTCCTGCCGTCGTTTCGATCTCGCGCACGGGCAGCCTGTGCCCGGAGACCGACGCGCCGGCATTCTTCGCCATCGTCAGGAACGGGATTGCCGCCAACAGGTTGGCGATCGCGATGATCATGAAGGCGGTGTGGAAGTTGTCGAGCTGCAGCGGCCCGCCACTGAGTGACGTCTCGATTTCGAGGATCGCGCCGGCAACGGCAACGCCGAGCGCCAGGCTGATCTGCTGCAGGACGGCGCTCATCGACGTCGCCTTGCTGGCATCGGCATCGTCGATATCGGCGAAGGACAGTGCATTGACGCTGGTGAAGAAGAACGAGCGGGCGAAACCGGCGATCAGCAGAATGGTGATCATGACGAGATAGGGCGTTGCCGGCGTGAAGGAGCCGTTGGCGAAGGTGGTGACCGCAGCAATGATGGCGGCGATGATCAGCGTCGTGCGGAAGCCGGCAAAGGCGAGCACGCGGCGCGCATAGAACTTCGTGGTGATCGCGCCGACCGCGCCGATGAAGGTGATCATGCCGGATTGGAACGGGTTGAGGCCGAAGCCAACCTGCAGCATCAGCGGCATCAGGAAGGGCACAGCGCCGACCGAAATGCGGAAAACCGTGCCGCCGATCGAGGCGGCGCGAAACGCGCTGTCCTGAAACAGTTTGAGATCAAGCACCGGGTGGGGATGGCGCCGGGCATGGACGATGTAGAGCACGGCGGCGATCAAACCCGTTATGACCGAACCGATGCCGATGATCGGCGGCAGCGCCGGCAGGCTGATGACCGACAGGCCGAAGACGACGCCGGATGCAGCAATGCCGCCGAGCAGGAAGCCGAGAATGTCGACCGGCGGCGGATTGCGCCGTTCCATTTCCGGCAGGTAGATGCCGGACAGGATATAGCCGGCGATGCCGACGGGCACGTTGATCAGGAAGATCCAGTGCCAGGAGAAATAGGTGGTGATGAAGCCGCCAAGCGGCGGACCGGCGAGCGGCCCGACCAGTGCCGGGATCGTCAGGAGCGCCATGGCTGAGACGAGCTCGCTGCGCGGCGCGCTGCGCACCAGCACGAGGCGGGCGACAGGTGTCATCATCGCGCCGCCCATGCCCTGCAGGAACCGCGACAGCACGAAGGCGAGCAGGCTGTTGGAGATGGCGCAGAGGATCGAACCGGCGATGAAAACGAGGATCGCCGCGCGAAAAATCTTCTTGGCGCCGAAACGATCGGCCATCCAGCCGCTCAGGGGAATGAAGATCGCCAGCGCCACCATGTAGGAGGTAAGTGCCAGCTTGAGCGTGATCGGCCCAACGCCGATGTCGCGGGCGATGGCCGGCAGCGAAGTGGAAATGACGGTTGAATCCATCTGCTCCATGAAGAGCGCGACGGCAAGGATCATCGGGACGATACGGTTCATGCGAATTTGCCTTGGGCGCGGTCGGCGTCAGCTTGGCTCCAAGCTAGCGCTTCCGATGGCTTTGTCGGGACCAAACCAACGATTGTGGATCAAAAGCCTGTGATCCCGCCTGTCCATTGCTGTCAAGACGCTAGTTCTGGCCGGGTGATGACAAGAGGTAGTGATAGCGGGAGAAAATAATGGCGAGTGAAATGTCGATGAAGCGCCGGACCTTGATGACGGCGGGGACAATGAGTGTATTGGCGGCACCCTCAATCATGACCGGGTTTGCCGCAGCCCAGGAAAAGACGGACAGTCAGGACATGCAATCAGCACAGCCGCCCATCCGGGCTCTCAAACTCGGCGCGTTCAAGGTCGTGGTGATCAGCGACGGCACGCGTGTCATGGCAAAGCCGCACGAGACTTACGGCACGAACCAGTCGGAACAGGCCGTGTCCGAGCTGCTGGCCCAGAATTTTCTGCCTACGGATGCGCTGGTCAACAGTTATTCGCCGGTTCTGGTCGATACCGGCACCGAGGTGATCCTGTTCGACACCGGCTTGGGCGAGGCCGGACGCGAATCGGGGTCTGGCCGTCTCATCGACGGTATCCGTGCGGCCGGCTATGCACCTGAGCGGGTTTCCATGGTGGTGCTTACGCATATGCACGGCGACCATATCGGCGGCCTGATGGAAGGCGGCAAGCCAGCGTTCGCCAATGCTCGCTACGTCATTGGCGAGACCGAATATGCCTTCTGGAAGGATCCGGCCCGGGTCGGAACGCCGGCGGAAGGTGGCCACAAGGGCGTGCTGGAAAAGGTGGTGCCACTTGCCGAGAAAGCCACGTTCATCGGTGACGGCGCCGACGTTGCGCCGGGCATCTCGGCGATGGCCGCCTTCGGCCACTCCCCCGGCCACATGGTGTTCCGTCTCGAATCGGACGGCAAGGCGATGATGCTGACGGCCGACACTGCCAATCATTATGTCCTGTCGCTGCAGCGGCCGGACTGGGAGGTTCGTTTCGACATGGACAAGGCTGCTGCCGCCGCGTCGCGCCGCAAGGTTTTCGGCATGATTGCGAGCGAAAGATTGCCTTTCATCGGTTATCACATGCCGTTCCCCGCCGTCGGTTTCGTCGAAGCACAGGATCAGGGCTATCGCTTCGTTCCGGCAAGCTATCAGCTCGATATCTGAGCTTTGCGGCAGGGAAAATGTTGCTCTGCAACAACAATTGGCCGAGCCCGGGACATTTCCCGGGCTTTGCTATTTTCATCCTGACATATCCGTGTTACGAGCCCTCGCCAACTTCCAAGACAAGCTTTGAAGTCACCCGGTGGGCAAATCGCAGCCCGTTTCCCGGGGATTTTCGTTTATTGAAGGGAATTGGCCATGGCGCGTATCATCGAAACGGCAACCGGTCTGGAGGCTCTGACCTTCGACGACGTTCTGCTCCAGCCCGGGCATTCCGAAGTCATGCCGGGACAGACCAACATCTCGACCCGCATCGCGCAGGATATCGACCTCAACCTACCGATCCTTTCCTCGGCCATGGATACCGTGACCGAAGGACGCCTGGCGATCGCCATGGCGCAGGCCGGCGGCATCGGCGTCATCCACCGCAATCTGACGCCGGTCGAACAGGCCGAAGAGGTCCGTCAGGTCAAGAAGTTCGAAAGCGGCATGGTCGTCAATCCGGTGACCATCGGCCCCGATGCCACACTGGCAGACGCCCTCGGCCTCATGAAGACCCACGGCATCTCAGGCATTCCTGTTGTCGAAAACGGCGGCAGTGGCGGCCAGAAGCAGGGTCGTCTCGTTGGTATCCTGACGAACCGCGACGTGCGCTTCGCCTCGGATCCGACCCAGAAGATCTACGAGCTGATGACGCGTGAAAACCTCATCACGGTCAAGGAAAGCGTCGACCAGCAGGAAGCAAAGCGCCTGCTGCACATGCACCGCATCGAAAAGCTGCTGGTTGTCGACGGCGACGGTCGTTGCGTCGGCCTCATCACCGTCAAGGACATCGAGAAGTCGCAGTTGAACCCCAACGCTTCCAAGGATGCGCAGGGCCGGCTTCGCGCCGCCGCCGCGATCTCCGTCGGCGATGACGGCTTCGAGCGCGCCGAACGGCTGATCGACGCCGGCGTCGACCTCATCGTCGTCGATACCGCGCACGGCCATTCGCAGCGTGTTCTCGACGCGGTCACCCGCGTCAAGACGCTGTCGAACTCGGTACGCATCATGGCCGGCAACGTCGCTACCGCTGACGGCACCAGGGCGTTGATCGACGCCGGCGCCGATGCGGTCAAGGTCGGCATCGGCCCAGGCTCGATCTGCACGACGCGCATCGTGGCCGGCGTCGGCGTTCCGCAACTGGCCGCGATCATGGCCGCTGTCGATGCAGCTCAGGCGTCGGGCATTCCCGTTATCGCCGACGGCGGCATCAAGTTCTCCGGCGACCTTGCCAAGGCGATCGCCGCCGGCGCTTCCGCCGTCATGGTCGGTTCGCTGCTTGCCGGTACCGACGAAAGCCCGGGCGAAGTGTTCCTCTACCAGGGCCGCTCGTTCAAGGCCTATCGCGGCATGGGTTCCGTCGGCGCGATGGCGCGGGGCTCGGCCGACCGTTACTTCCAGGCCGAAGTCCGCGACACGCTGAAGCTCGTTCCGGAAGGTATCGAAGGCCAGGTGCCTTACAAGGGTCCCGTCTCCGGCGTCCTGCATCAGCTCGCCGGCGGTCTCAAGGCGTCGATGGGTTATGTCGGTGGCGCGACGATCAAGGACTATCAGGAGCGCGCCACCTTCGTGCGCATCTCCGGCGCCGGCCTTCGCGAAAGCCATGCGCATGATGTCACCATCACCCGCGAAAGCCCGAACTATCCGGGCTCGCACTGAGGCTTTCTATCGGGGGGGGCCGTCCGGCGCCCCCGATTTTCCGATGTGATGTTCGCGTGGAGTAAAGGCGATGACGGGCTTCGAGATCTTCTGGCCGATGGTGGCGCATGTGCTGCTCGTTTTCGTCCTCTATGCTCTGCTTTCGATCCGCCGCGTCGGCCTGGTGCGCGCCGGCAAGGTGCAGGTCTCGCAGTTTCGCGAGAACCGCGACGAGCCGGGCGAAAGCCTGGTCGTTCGCAACAGCATCGCCAACCAGTTCGAACTGCCGGTGCTTTTCCACGTCTGCTGCGTGCTTCTCTATATCACCGAGGCGGATAACATCGTCTCGCTGGCGCTCGCCTGGCTGTTCGTCGCCTCGCGCCATCTGCATGCCTTCGTCCATGTCACCAGCAACCGCATCCGCTACCGCCGGCCGTTGTTCATGGCTGGCGTGGCGACGCTTGGCGGGATGTGGATCTGGCTTTCCGTCTGGATGGCGATGAGCTGACGACTGCATGCGTCCTTTAATCCTAGCCGATTTCAGGACAAAACATGCAGCAATTCAAAGGTCGCTGTAGGTCTCGCGCCGCTCCGGCACAATTGGCGCAAATTTGCGACACTTTCCGATATGAACTTCGCGCCTTGATGCGTATCAAGTACTCATCACTACTTTGCGGATAGTCTGGCTGTTGTTAGCGTAGCCCTTGTCGCTGGCGTCTTGCGCGTCCGGCAATGGGCCTTTGCGTCGACGTCGAACAGACAGCATCGGAGATCGATATGACCGCAACGATGAAAGCCGCCGTGGTGCGCGAATTCCGCAAGCCGCTCGTGATCGAGGAAATGCCGATACCGGAGCCCGGTCCCGGCCAGGTGCTGATCAAGTTTCAAGCCACCGGCGTCTGCCATACCGACCTGCATGCGGTGAACGGCGACTGGCCGGTAAAACCCAATCCGCCGTTCATCCCGGGCCACGAGGGCGTCGGTTATGTCGCCAAGCTCGGCGCGGGCGTGAAGCGGCTGAAGGAAGGCGACCGCGTCGGCGTGCCGTGGCTGCACACCGCCTGCGGCGGTTGCACGCCGTGCCGGACCGGCTGGGAAACCCTGTGCGGTAGCCAGCAGAACACCGGCTACTCCGTCAATGGCACCTTTGCCGAATACGGCCTCGCCGATCCGGACTTCGTCGGCCGCCTGCCGGATAAGCTCGAGTTCGGCTCCGCGGCGCCCATTCTTTGCGCCGGCGTCACGGTCTACAAGGGTCTGAAGGAAACGGAAGTCCGCCCCGGTGAATGGGCGCTGATCTCCGGTATCGGTGGCCTCGGCCATATGGCGGTTCAATATGCCAAGGCCATGGGCATGCATGTGGCCGCGGTCGATATCTTCCCCGACAAACTGGCACTGGCCAGAAAGCTTGGCGCCGACCTCGTCGTCGATGCGCGTGACAAGGATGCGGTCGAGCAGATGCAGAAGGCGACCGGCGGCGTGCATGGCGCCCTGGTGACGGCCGTAGCACCCAAGGCGATGGAACAGGCCTTCAACATGCTGCGCTCGAAGGGGACAATGGCGCTGGTCGGCCTGCCGCCGGGCCAGATGTGCGTGCCGATCTTCGATACGGTCCTGAAGCGCATCACCATCCGCGGCTCGATCGTCGGCACCCGCCAGGATCTCGAGGAGTCGCTGGAGTTTGCCGGTGAGGGCAAGGTCGCCTCGCACTTCACCTGGGACAAGATCGAGAACATCAACGCCATTTTCCAGCGCATGGAAGAGGGCAAGATCGATGGTCGCATCGTCCTCGATCTCAACAGTTGATGTCGCTCGCGTCGTGGCTGGTACCGCTCACGCGCGGTAACGCAAGTTTGTATGCCCGATGCCGCCCGCTGACCTATTCTGTCGCGGGCGGTTTCTGTCTGCCGCCAGCGGAGAGGAAAGCCCGAAGGAGGCCGACATGAACAAACCCGTCATCACGCAGGCGATGATCAATGCCTACGACGAGTATACCCATCTTAGTCTCGATCGCCGTCGTTTCATGGAAACGCTGACAGCACTTGCCGGTTCGGCGGCTGCCGCAGCCACTATCGTTCCCCTGCTTGCCGCCAGCACCGCCAGGGCGGAAACGGTCGCAGAGACTGACAATCGCATCGCCGGCGAGGACATTTCCTATCCCGGTGCCGATGGCGACATGAAGGGCTATCTCGTTCGCCCGGCAGATATGACCGGAAAGCTGCCGGCCGTTATCGTTATTCACGAGAATCGCGGGCTCAATCCGCATATTCGCGATGTTGCCCGCCGCATGGCGCTCGAAGGTTTTATCGCGCTTGCGCCGGACTTCCTGTCGCCATCGGGCGGCACGCCGACCGACGAGGACAAGGCACGGGAAATGATCGGCGCGCTCGATGCCGGCGAAACCAATGCCGATGCTGTGGCGACGGTGGCGTTTCTCGAGCAGCATGCACAGTCGACCGGCAAGGTCGGCGCCATCGGTTTCTGCTGGGGCGGCGGACTGGTCAATCGGCTCGCGGTCAATGCGCCCGACCTCAAGGCGGGTGTCGCCTACTATGGCGCGCAGGCCAAGGCCGAGGACGTGCCGAAGATCAAGGCAGCGCTTCTGCTTCACTACGCCGGCCTCGACGAACGCATCAATGCGGGCATCGAAGCCTATCGCAAGGCGCTCACGGACAATGGCAAGGACGCGACGATCTATGTTTATGACGGCGTCAACCACGCCTTCAACAACGATACGTCGGCCGCTCGTTACGACAAGGCCGCAGCCGACCTCGCCTGGAGCCGCACCGTGGAGTTTCTGAAGGCCAAGCTCGCCTGAGCGGAGCCACGCTTGACCGGAGCCGTATCAGGCGGCTTCGGCCGTTCCGCATATCGCCTGGGCGCAGCCGGTGATCGCGCCGGCAAGCGCCTCCATGTCATGCGGGCGCGGGTTGCTTCGCCGCCAGATGGGGCCGATTTGGGGCTGCGAAGCCGACACGATCAGCACGGCTGCCGAGTAAGCCGCAAGAAGGGCGGGCTCATGGGGTCCGCTTCTTCCTCGTCCCGTGCCGTATGAAAAAAGGCCGCGCCTCCCTTTGGATGCGCGGCCTTGTTGTTGAGCGTTGGATATGTTCACCAGCCCGGAAGCATGTGGCTTTGCCGCAGGCGCGGATAGCGCGGGAAGCCCTTGATATCGCCATCGATGTCGTCGTTGACGGTGATTGGGGTGATGTTGTCCAGGCAGGCCGTGATGTGGTTGGTGATCGCATTCGACAGCGACGGCGAAAGACCCGGGCGCTTCATGATGCCGATCTGCACCGGAGCCAGCGCCGGGAAGCCGTCGGCCAGCGTCAGCACCTTCATGCCTGGGCGCAGTGCCGATTCCGGCAGGACCGAAACCGCCATGCCGGCAAGCACGGCCGCGGCGACCACGGTCGACGACCAGCTGGTGAACAGGATCTGGTATTCCTTGCCGGTCGCATCGAGCGCCGCACAGGCCGCCTGCCGCCACTGGCAATCGCGGCGGCCGACAGCAAGCGGGATCGGAGCGTTTTCCGGCAGCGGATGGTTGATCGAGCTTACCCAACAGAGCGGCTCGGTGCGCACCACGTCCGAGGCGCGGGCGCGCGGATTGTGCGTGACCAGCGCGATGTCGAGATCGCCTTTGGCCATCTTCTCGGCAAGGTCCACTGAAGGTTCGCAGATGATGTAGAGTTCGACGTTCGGATGCGTCTTGGCAAACCGCACGATGATCTCCGGCATGTAGCGGTCGGCGTAGTCGTCGGGCGTGCCGATGCGCAGTGTGCCTTCCAGCCGATTGTCGTCGAAGGAGGCCATCGCCTCGTTGTTGAGACGGATCATCCGGCGGGCGAAATTGAGCAGCCGGTCGCCCTCGACGGTCAGGCGGTTGCCGCGGCCATCCTTCATGAACAACGGTTTGCCGATGCGCTCTTCCAGGCGCCGCATCTGCATGGATACGGCCGACTGCGTCTTGAAAACCCGGTCGGCGGCCTTGGTGAAGCTGCCCGTGTCGGCGATCGCGACAAAGGTTTGCAGCTGATCAATGTCAAGCGGTGCGGACATGGCCGAGATACACCCATAAAATTGTTTGATGAATATCATTAAAAACATTCGTTGGACTGATCAATAAGGATTTGCGATCTATCAGGGGCAAATTTCATTGATCCCCGGCCGGCACTGGTGTCGGCGAATCCCAACTTCCCTGGCCCGCCCCTGCGTATGACCTCGCGCAGGGGATGGGCCTCTTCGTGCCTGAAAAAAAGGAGTACCGTCATGCGCACGACCGACCACGTCCTCGATCTCGACCTCGTTGCAGGAAAGCAGGCCTATGCCTCCCGCGCCGCTGGCGTTGTCGGCGTGATGACGGCCGCATGGCGCCTGTTCAGAAACCGACGCGAAATCGCGCGTCTGAATGAGATGGACGACCGCCATCTCCTCGATATGGGGCTACGGCGCGAAGATGTTCGCGAGGCGATCACCTCGCCCTTCTTCGACAATCCCGGCAGCTATCTGACGCGTGCGTCGCGAAACCGCGCGAGCCTCTTCTACAAGGGGATCCGTCACGACTAGAGCATTTCCAGGAAAAGTGCACAGCCGCTTTCCGTCAGGAAATGTGTAAAAACAAACAGATAGAGCATTTCTGTAGCTCCGCTTAAAAACGGAAACGCTCTAACGTCCCCATGGCGCATCCCGCCGCTCGAGATGCGCCAGTCGAGCATGATCCGCGCAAGCTGCCGCCAACGCGGGTCATGCTACGAATTTCGAAGTTTCGGTGCTGCCGCCTATATCGCGCGCCCAAACGTTCCCCGCAGGGTAGAGCCAATAGACCCTGCCGCTTGGCCCGGTACATGAACCAAGACATGTACCGGGCCTTTTTCTTTTCAGCAGGCGTCGGCTTGGCGGGGGCGGCCGCAGACCAGCTCAGGTCTTGTCGCCGGTACCGGTCTTATAGCTGTCGAACAGCGCCTCGATGTTCTTCTGATATTCCTTCTGCATCTCCAGCCCGCTGTCGAACATGCTGTTCATCAACTGCGAGAACTGGGCGACGGCAGGGTTGTCCGCAGCCGGTTTGGCCGTCGTGCCCGCGCCTGTCTGCATCATGTCCTGGAACGCCTTCATGAAGGGATTGTCGGCAAAGAAGTCGGGCGCCTTGGCCTTTTCTTCCTTCTTGCCGGCGCCGAAGAAGCCCTGCATCGCCTGCGTAAAGGGATTGTCGAAGGGATTGGCCTGCGGCTCCGGCTTCTTGGAAAGGCCGGTTGCCTCCATCCACTGCTGCATCATCGTCGCCATCGGATTGTTGGCAAAGGCACTGTTCGCCCCTGAGAACTGGCCTGTCGCCTGCTTGAACAGTCCACCCATCAGCGTATCGGCCATCGCCGGCAGCATCTGCTTGTAGATCTCCTGGCTGATGCCGGTGACCTGGGCTGCCTGGGCTGCGATCGCGCGCGACATTTCCTTGGAGCCGAAGAGCTGGCCGAGGATACCGTTGCCGTCGGCCATGCCTTGCGGCGTGAACGCCTGGCTCACGTCCTCGAAGTATTTGGCGTAGTTGCCGCTGGACATGGCCGTCAGCAGCGCGCCGAAATCGTAAGGGTTTGTCGTGTTGCGCTTGAAGGCCGCGGAGAAGGCCGGAAGCAGCGCTGCCGTGGCCTTTGCCATCTGCTCCTGGGCAAGCCCGAATTGTTTGGCCATCAACTCGGTGGCCTGTCCGTTCTGCGCCTGCATGAACATGTCAAAAAGCGGTGCCATCCCCGGTTCCCTTCGGCTACTGCCTAATTCCTTAGATCGGAACGATTTAAGGGGAAAATTATGCAGCAAGTGTAAAGCGCGGCAGCGCCGTTTGCGCGTCAGGCTGACGTGCGGCGCTGCAAGCAACGTATGTCGTTGCACTATAACGGGAAATCGGGGGCTGGAAACCGCTTTTTACTGCATAGTTCCTTAAATCGGAATCGATTTAGGGAGAAAATTAAGCAGCAAGTTTCAGCTGTTACAGCGTCCTTAGCGCGTCATGTCTGACGCGCGGCGCTGTAATCGCAGGCTTACCGGCTCAGTATTGGTATTCTGCAAAGACCGGTTCGACCGAACCGCTCCAGCGCCCGTTATAGAGCGACAGCAGATCCTCGGCGAGCGTCGCCTTCTTGGCCAGCACTTCGTCGAGCGGTGCCAGGAACTGGCTTTCGTCGATGCCGTCACCGTTCAGCCGGTTGCGTCGCTTCAGGCCGCCGCGTGAGATCGAAACGACTTCGCGGGCGATGTCGTAGAGGCTGCCGGCGCGGAATTTTGCGTTGAGCGCCTGGGCGGGCACCGCGTCACGTAAGGTCCCGACCTCCTCGAACGTCCAGTCGCGGGTAAGCGCTTCGGCAGCGTCGAGCGCCTCGCCGTCGTAAAGCAGGCCGACCCAGAAGGCAGGCAAGGCACAGATCCGGCGCCAAGGGCCGCCATCGGCGCCGCGCATTTCCAGGAAGCGCTTGAGGCGCACGTCGGGGAACAGGGTCGAAAGGTGATTGGTCCAGTCGCCCATATTCGGCTGCCATTCGGCGATCTCGCCCTTGAGCGCTCCGTTCATGAACTGGCGGAAGGTAACGTGGGTACAGTCGTGGTAGTGACCGTCGCGCACGACGAAATACATCGGCACGTCGAGGGCCCATTGGACATAGTCGGCAAAGCCGAAGTCGGGCCTGAAGGCGGTGGGCAGCAGGCCGGAACGCTGGTTGTCGGTGTCGCGCCAGATATCGCCGCGCCAGGACAGGAGTTCGTTCGGCTTGCCGTCGGTAAAGGGCGAGCTTGCAAACAGCGCGGTCGCCAGCGGCTGCAGCTTCAAGGACACCTGCATCTTGCGGCGCATGTCCTCTTCCGAGGAGAAATCGAGGTTCACCTGGATCGTGCAGGTGCGATACATCATGTCGAGGCCCTTGGTGCCGACCTTGGGCATGTAGCGGCTCATGATGCCGTAGCGTGATTTCGGCATGCGCGGCGTTTCGTCAAACGTCCATTTCGGGCTGCCGCCGATGCCGAGGAAGCGAATGCCGAGCGGCTCGGCCACTTCGCGCAGAACGGCGAGGTGCTGGTTCGATTCCTTGCAGGTCTGGTGCAGGTTTTCGAGCGGCGCTCCGGAAAGCTCGAACTGGCCGCCCGGCTCCAGCGAGATTGCCCCGTTGCCGGAATGCTCGGCAAGACCGATGATATTGCCCTCATCGACGATCGGGTCCCAGCCGCTCTTTGCGGCCATGCCGTTGAGCAGCGCCTGGATGCTGGCGTCTCCGAAATAGGGGACAGGGCTGTTGTCGGCCTTAAAGAAGGCAAACTTTTCGTGCTCCGTTCCGATCCGGAACCGCTCCTCCGGTTTCGAGCCCGCCGCGAGATAATCGGTCAGGTCAGCGACAGAGGTTACCGGCGTCTGATCGGTGGTATCTCGGGCCATGAGCGTCTTCTTTTGCTTGAGCGGTTCCCGCCGGTCAGCGGAAGTGGATGGTGGCTGCTTGAACCGTAATCAGGTGCGGTGCAAGTCAATTTCTTTCAAGATCTGTTCAAAAAAAGTATGAGCCGTGCTTGCGCGCAAGCGACCGGTTAGTGCCAATCACCGACCGCTGCCTGTATCACCGCCATCGCAGCAACCGCTGCGGTATCGGCCCTGAGAATGCGGGGGCCAAGCGGAATGGCAGTGATGAAATCGAGGCTGCGCAACAGGGCCCGTTCGCTGTCGGAAAAGCCGCCTTCAGGCCCGATCAGCAGCGCCAGCTTCTTCTCCCCAATGCCGTTCAGAATCGGCAGCGGGTTCTGGCTGTCGCTGCCTTCGTCGCAGAAGATGATGCGACGGTCCACGGGCCAGTCTTGAAGCAGATCTTCAAGCCGGCGGGGCTCCGCCACGCCAGGAATGCCGAGCACGCCGCACTGTTCAGCGGCCTCGATGACATTGGCGCGCACGCGATCGAGGCTGCCGATCTTGCCCTGCACGTGCTGGGTCATCACCGGTTGCAGCACGCCGGCACCCATCTCGACCGCCTTCTGCACGAGATAATCGAGGCGGCCGACTTTCAGCGGCGCGAAGAGGTAGACGAGATCGCAAGGAGCCGGTTGCGGGCGGGTCTGCTCGACCGCGGTCATGATCAGGCGCTTCTTGCTCGCAAGCGAAAGCTCGGCGCGCCATTCGCCGTCGCGGCCGTTGAAGACGAGGATGGAGCCGCCGTCCTCGTAGCGAAGCACATTGATCAGGTAGTTGAACTGTTCCTTGGTCGCTTCTTGGGCCGCTCCGGCATGGAGTGCGTGCTCGACGAACAGTCGCTGCATGCGAAAATTGGCGCGCATGGGGAATACCTTCACATGAAAATGGCGGAAAGAACGAGATAGACGACGGCGGAAAGCAGCGCCGAAACCGGAACGGTGATGACCCAGGCGGCGACGATCGTCAGGAAATGCGAGCGGCGCACCAGGCGCCGGCGTCGAACCTCAGAAAAGTTGGTTTCGGTCGGCTCCATGAAGTCTGCGTGGCCGGTTTTCTGACGGACATATTCAAGCCGCCGTTTCGAGTGACGGGTATACCATTCGCGGAAGAAGCCGACGCCGAAGACGGCGCCGACAGCCGTATGGGTCGAGCTGATCGGCAGCCCGAAGGCGGAAGCGAGCAACACCGTTACTGCCGTTGCGAGCGCGACGCAGAAGGCGCGCATCGGGTTCAGCCGTGTAATTTCCTGGCCGACGACGCGGATCAGGCGCGGACCATAGAGCAGCAGGCCGATCGAAATGCCGAGCGCGCCGATCGCAAGTTCCCAAAGCGGCGTTGGCGACGTCTCTGTGGTGATGACACCGTCGAGGGCAGAGACGATCGCCGCGAGCGGGCCGATGGCGTTGGAAACGTCGTTGGCGCCGTGGGCGAAGGAGAGCAGCGCGGCAGAAAGGATCAGCGGCGCGCGAAACAGCTTGCGCAGCGACTGGTTGCGATTGTCGAGCCCGATGGACTGGCGATGGATCCACGGCTTGGTGAGAAAATAGGTGGCAATTCCGGCAACGAGACCGAGGCCCAGCCCGGTTGACAGCGAGATCGCCGCAACCTGGACAAGCGCGATGACGGCCAGATAGGCCGTGAAGCTGCCCGCCGTCACGCCCAGGATGATCGGCATCCAGCGTCTTGCCGATGCGATCTTGTCCTCGCGGTAGATGATGAATTCCTTGAGGAACGCCAGGAAGGCGGCAGCGATTGTACCGCCGAGAACCGGAGAAACAGACCAACTGGCGGTGATGCCGGCAAGCGACCACCATTGCACGCTGGAAATGCCGGCCGCGGCGATGCCTGCGCCGACGATGCCGCCGATGATCGAATGCGTGGTCGAAACCGGTGCGCCGGAATAGGTGGCGATGTTGATCCAGACGGCCGATGAGGCGAGAGCCGCCATCATCACCCAGACGATCGTCTCAGGGCCGAGAATATGCTCGCCATAGATGATGCCGGCCTCGACGGTCAGTGTCACCTCACGGCCGGCCAGCATCGCGCCGGCGATTTCGAAGATGGCGGCGATCGTCAATGCCGTCACCATCGACATCGCCTTGGCGCCGACGGCCGCGCCGACGTTGTTGGTCACGTCGTTGGCGCCGATGTTCATCGCCATGTAGCCGGCGATCGCGGCAGCGGCGATGATGATTGGTGCCGCTGCAGAGTTCGTGACGAAGCTTGCGGCAAATGCCATGCTGAGCAGCAGGAAGAGCAGGGCCAGGCCAGGCGCTGCCAGACTACGCATCACCTGTTGCGATGCCGCCTCGGCAAGGCTGAACTTGTCGAGGTCCTTGTCGAGCGTCTGCTTTTCAAGGCGCATGCGCGGCTTTACCAATGGCGATCTCCCTTTTCACCATGGCCACTACTGCCACCGCGAAACGCTTTCAAGCGGAATTGATGATGTCTGCAAACCTGTGCAAGCGGCAACGACAGATATCGCCCGTGGTGGCTAGCCGTTCACGGTTTTGGGCACTGGCGAAGGCGGTGCCGACATGCGGCTGCCGAAGGCGAGGATAAGCTCCTTCAGTGTCGGCTCGGCGACGCGGCTCGCCGCTTCCTGGTAACTGACCCATTCGAGCTTGCGCGTGCCTTCCTCCGGGAAGTGCTTGCAGAGATCGTCGACCTCCAGGGCGTGGACCTGGACCTTGACCGAAATCTTCAGGTCGTGATCCATGCGTTTCTTGTAGAGATAGAACCCGGCGGGAGCCTTCTGCACCCGGCCCTTGACGCCCGCCTCTTCATAGGCTTCGCGTTCGGCCACCTCGTGGGCGCGTTTGCCTTGCATCGGCCATCCCTTGGGAATGACCCAGCGGCCGGTATCGCGGCTGGTGATCAGGAGAATCTCAAGCGCCTTGGACTTCTTGCGAACCCGGAAACACAGCGCAGCATATTGCATGCGCGCCGGTCGCCGCAGCATAAGCTGCACATCGGATGCGAGCCGGTTCAGGAAGTTCAAGGTCGTTTGCTCTCCTCTTAGCGAATCAGTATTCGTTTGACGTTCCAGCCAGTATGCCAGCGTCGCGTTGCGTGTAAATGTCGCGCCTCATCGGCTGCCGGATATGCGGTCAGCTTCGCTGCAAACTGTGGTCCCTATGCGACAGAATATGGTGTCTTCGCGTCGGCTTTGCCAGCGAGGTGCTAACCGGGCGTTGGCCCGGCTTCAGCCCGCCTGGTCGCGTTGCTGCAGCCGCAGCCGGGCGATGCGCGCCCACTCGCCGGTGCGCTCCGCCTCGCGGGTGGAGGCGGCGACAAAATCGATATGGCTTTGGGCGGCCGCCTTGGCCGCTTTCGGGTCGCCGGCCATGATCGCGTCGTAGATCGCCTCGTGCTGCGCCAGCAGCCGGTCGCGTGCGCCCGGCGCATCGAACACCGAATTGCGGTGAAAGAAGATCCCCTGCGTCAGCAGCCGGTAGCAGGCACGCAGCGTGTGCATCAGGATGATGTTGTGGGCGCTTTCGCCGATCGCCTGATGCAGTTCGACGTCGGAGGCGAGCTCGTCGTTGAAATCGCCGCTGCGGTGGGCGGTTCGCATGCGCTCGATGATGCGCGTGAGGATATCGCGGTCGAAATCCGTGGCGCGGGTCGCTGCCAGTTCCGCGGTCAACCCTTCGAGTTCACGGCGATATTCGAGATAATCCTGCGTCGCCTTGTGGTGGCGGCCGATCAGCTCGATCAACGGCTTGGAAAAGACTTCGCCGACGACATCGGCAACGAAGGTGCCGCCGCCATGGCGGCTCTCGACGAGACCGCGCGTCTCCAGTTCCTTCAACGCTTCGCGCAGGATCGGTCGCGACACGTCGAAGCGCTTCGACAGCTCCCTTTCGCCCGGCAGCCGGTCGCCGTCGCGCAGGATGCCTTCGAGGACGAGAAGCTCGATCTGCTGGACCACCTCGTCCGCGGTGCGGCTGTGGCTGATGCGGGCATAGAGGTCGATCTGGTCTTCGGTCACGCTTGGGTCTCCCATGCGGGGCAATCTAGGCATGTGCGACCAACTGGTCAATTTCCTTGTCCACTTCTGCCGTCCTGACAAAAGTCAAACTGCGGCAATGCGTCCTTTTGCTTTTGCTCGTTCGGTTGATAAGAAAGTCATGATGAACGCGTGAGGGGGACAAAGCGCTTCATGGCAAAGGGAAGTTTTGCATTTCCGGTCGCGCCGATGCGAGCGCAGGCACTGGGCGAGGTCCATTCGCGGCCTTACGCCCTGGTGGCGACGCCGCGCGTGATCTTTCAGCTCGCCTTCATGACCGAGGGCGGCTCGATCGTCGACCATGCGGTTCTGTCGGAATTGTCCCGTTCGCGCGGCATCGCGCCGCCCGGGCGCGACGCCAACCACCACGCCATGGCCTGGGGGCAGGGCACGCTGCGCTGGGAGCGGCATACCGAGTTCTCCACCTATTTCTGGGATGGCCCGGCGCCGGAGCATTTCGGTGGCGAGGTGGCCATCCATCCCTTCGGCGACGGCTTTTCGCCGCCCGGCTCGCTCATCTCGGGCATTCGCCTCGAGATCCGCGCCGATTCGCCGGAGACCCGCGAAGCGATCAAGGCCTTCGACCCGACCAGCCTTTGTTACAGCGAGACGAAAAACGGCCAGGCGATCCTTGTCACCGATTTCCGCCAGAACGGCGACGGCCTGACGCAGATCCTGGTGATCGACCGCGGCATGACCGAGGCCGGCACCGGCGCGCTGATCCAGCGCCTGCTCGATATCGAAACCTATCGCACGCTGGCTATGATCGGCCTGCCGCTGGCGCAGTCGCTGTCGCCGGAGATCCGTCGCACCGAAGACGGATTGACGGCGATCACCCAGCGCATGAAGGAGAACGTTCGCGAAGAGGCGGACGACATGCTGGCGGAGATCACCCGGCTCGCGGCCGACCTGGAGGCAGGTGCTGCACTCAGCCTCTATCGCTTCGGCGCCAGCCGCGCCTATTACGGCATCGTCCAGGAACGCATCCGGACCTTGGCCGAAACGGCGGCCCCCGGCTACGAGACCATCGGTACCTTTCTCGAGCGCCGGCTGGCACCGGCCATGCGCACCTGCCAGTCGGTGGAAGAGCGGCAGGCGAACCTGTCGCGCAAGCTGGCCCGCGCCACCGCGCTTTTGCGCAGCTGGGTCGATGTCGAGCTGGAACGACAGAACAGCGCGCTCTTGAACTCGATGGATCGGCGCGCAAAGTTGCAGCTGCGCCTGCAGCAGACCGTCGAGGGCCTGTCGGTCGCCGCGATCTCCTATTATGTCGTCGGGCTGTTCGGCTATCTCGCCAAGGCGGTCAGCCATGAGCTGCCGATCGATCCCGGCCTTTTGACCGGACTTGCGGTGCCCTTCGCCGTCGTCGGCGTCTGGCTGATCGTGCGCCGCATCCGCCACCATCACGGCGACGGCGAGCATAAATAGCGCCTATTGCTCCCAATAGGGGACGGGCCCGTAAAGTGCGGCGAGATAATCGATGAACAGGCGCACCTTGGCCGGCAGAAACTGGCGGCTCGGATAGACGGCCGAAAGCGTCAGGTTCTTCGAGCCTTCCCATTGCGGCAGCACCTGCACCAACTGGCCGCTGCGCAGTTCCGGACCGATATCCCAGGTGGAGCGGAGCGCGATGCCGGCGCCGGCGATCACCGCCGCCCGGACGATTTCCGAGGAGTTGGTCACAAGCGGTCCTTCGGGGTGCCAGACGAGCGATCCCTCCGGCCCTTCGAGCTTCCAATTGTCGTTGTTGTGGGCGGGCAGGCAGAAATGCCGGGCGAGGTCGCCGATCTCGTTCGGCGCGCCGTTGCGGGCAATGTAGTCTGGCGAGGCGCAGAGCAGCCGACGAACGGGCGCGAGCTTGCGCGCCACCAGGCTCGAATCGGTCAGCTCGCCGATGCGCACCGCCATGTCGAAGCCCTCGGCGACGATATCGGTAAAGTCGTCGGTGAGCACGATGTGCAGCTTGAGGTCCAAATGGTCCTTCATGAAGCCGGTCAGATGCGGCGCGATGTGCATGCGACCGAAGGAGGTCGGCGCCGAAATGCGAAGCACGCCCTGCGCCTGCGACGACCGTCCCGAAGCATAGGCCTCTGCCTCCTCGATGCCCGTCAGAATGCCGAGCACACGGTCGTAGAAGCCCTGGCCGGCCTCGGTCAGCGAGATCTGCCGGGTGGTGCGCTGCAAGAGGCGGGTGCCGAGCCGATCCTCCAGCCGCTTGATGCGCTTGGAGATGACCGCCGGCGAAAATCCGAGCGCCCGCCCGGCGGCCGACATGCTGCCGGAGGAAACGACGCGTGCAAAAATCTCAAGATCGCCTAAATTCGTCATCAATCGTTGCCATTGTTTCCGAAATGGAAAAGCTCAATAGCATTTGCGAGGGGGCTATCCTAGTGGTAAAGAAAATGAACCAATTGACATGTGGGCGGAGGATTTGATGGCGGAAACGATCGGCTTTCTGCAACCAAGGCCAGCCGTCATGGCCCGCCGCCGCGAGATCGCCGCGGATCTGGCAGATCTGTTGCCGGCCGAGTGTCTCATCAGCGACGAGCGCGGATTGAAGCCGTTCGAGACCGATGCCTTCATCGCCTATCGCCGCATGCCGCTCGCCGTCGCCCTGCCCGAGACGACCGAACAGGTGGCAGCAGTGCTCAAATATTGCAGCCGCTACGGCATTCCCGTCGTGCCGCGTGGTGCTGGCACTTCTCTTTCCGGCGGCGCCATCCCGCAGGAAGATGCTGTTGTAATCGGCCTTTCGAAGATGTCGCGCATCCTCGACATCGATTTATTCAACCGCACCGCGACGGTCCAGGCGGGTGTGACCAATCTCAATATTTCCGAGGCCGTCTCCGCCGATGGCTTCTTCTATGCGCCGGATCCGAGTTCGCAGCTTGCCTGCACCATCGGCGGCAACATCGGCATGAATTCCGGCGGCGCCCATTGCCTGAAATACGGCGTCACCACCAACAATCTGCTGGGGGTGAAGATGGTGCTGTTCGACGGCACGATCATCGATCTCGGCGGCAAGGCGCTCGATGCCGCCGGTTATGATCTTCTCGGCCTCGTCTGCGGTTCCGAGGGGCAGCTCGGCATCGTCACCGAGGCGACCGTGCGGCTGATCGCCAAGCCGGAAGGCGCGCGCCCGGTGCTGTTCGGCTTCGCTTCGTCCGAGGCCGCTGGCGCCTGCGTTGCCGACGTCATCGGTTCGGGCATCATTCCGGTCGCCATCGAATTCATGGACAAGCCGGCAATCGAGATCTGCGAAGCCTTCGCCCATGCCGGCTACCCCCTGGATGTGGAGGCCCTGTTGATCGTCGAGGTGGAGGGCTCGGAAGCCGAGATGGACGCGATGCTTGCGAGCATCATCGACGTTGCCCGTCGCCACGGCGTCACCACCATCAAGGAAAGCCAATCGGCGCTCGAGGCGGCACTGATCTGGAAGGGGCGCAAGTCGGCATTCGGCGCGACCGGCCGCATCGCCGACTATATCTGCATGGACGGCACCGTGCCGCTCAGCCAGCTTTCCCACGTTTTGCGCCGAACCGGCGAGATCGTCGCTGCCTACGGCCTTCGCGTCGCCAATGTGTTTCATGCCGGCGACGGCAACATGCATCCGCTGATCCTCTACAACATCAACGACCCGGACGACGCGGCGCGCGCCGAAAGCGCCGGCAACGACATTCTCAAGCTCTGCGTCGATGCCGGCGGGTGCCTGACCGGCGAACATGGCGTCGGTATCGAGAAGCGCGATCTCATGCTGCATCAATTCACCCAGACCGACCTGGACCAGCAGATGGCGGCGCGCGCCGCCTTCGATCCGCAATGGATCCTGAACCCGTCCAAGGTCTTTCCGCTCGAAGGACGTCCCGCAGCATGATCGTTCATTTCGAGCCCGCGAGTGAAGAGGGGATCGCGACCGTCGTCCGGGCGATGGCCACTGAGCGGGCGTCGCTTGCCGTCATCGGCGGCGGCACGCGATCCGGCCTCGGCAATCCCGTGCGCGCCGACCGGGTGCTGTCCACCCGTCGCCTCTCCGGTATCGTCAGCTACAATCCGGCGGAAATGACCGTCAGCGCGCTCGCCGGCACGCCGCTTGCCGAGGTCGAGGCGGCACTTGCCGAAAACCGGCAGATGCTTTCCTTCGAGCCGATGGACCACCGCCCGATCTTTGCAACGACCGGCGAGCCGACGATCGGCGGCGTCTTCGCAGCGAATGTCTCGGGACCCAGGCGCATCGTCGCCGGTGCCGCGCGCGACAGCCTGCTTGGCGTGCGTTTCGTCAATGGCAGGGGCGACGCGATCAAGGCCGGCGGCCGGGTGATGAAGAACGTCACCGGTCTCGATCTGGTAAAGTTGCTGGCGGGCTCCCACGGAACGCTCGGAATTCTGACCGAGGTGACATTCCGCGTGCTGCCGAAGCCGCCGGCCAGCGAGACGGTCGTGGTATCCGGGTTGAACGATGCCGAAGCGGCGGCGGTGATGGCGGAAGCCATGGCGCAAACGGTCGAGGTTTCCGGCGCAGCGCATCTGGCCGAGAGCGTGCGCGGCCGGTTCATCGGCGGTGGTTTGCCGGATGGCGCGGCAACGGTGCTGCGGCTCGAAGGCCTGCAGGCTTCGGTGTCGATCCGTGCGGAAAAACTGTCGAAGGCGCTCGAAAGGTTCGGTGCTGTATCGCGGCTCGATGCGGAACAGACGGCGACGCTCTGGTCCGAAATCCGCGATGTGAAGCCCTATGCCGACGGCTCGGATCGACCGCTCTGGCGGGTTTCGGTTGCGCCTTCGGCCGGTCATCAACTGGTTGCCGCGTTGCGGCTGCAAACGGGTGTCGATGCCTTCTATGATTGGCAGGGCGGGCTTGTGTGGCTGAGAATGGAAGCCGATCCCGAGGCAGCGCTGGTGCGCCGCTACATCAAGGCGCTTGGCAGTGGCCATGCGACGCTCGTTCGAGCAAGCGACGGCTTCCGTGCGACCATTCCATCGTTCGAACCGCAGCCGGCGCCGGTGGCGCTATTGAGCGAACGCGTCCGGGAAAAGTTCGATCCGCAGCGGATCTTCAATCCTGGCCGGATGCAGGCCGTTTCCTGAGGTGCGGGGAAATGACGAGAGAGGGAGGTATCGATGAGTGACAATGGCCCGCGGGCTCCATTTCCCAGAGAGACTGATCGCTGGCTGGAACCTGGCAAGGTCAACGTCCAGGTCATCTATGTGCTCTATCTCGTCGCTTTCGCCGTCGGGATCACGGCTATCGTTGGCGTCGTGCTCGCCTATCTCAACCGCGGTAAGGGTGCGCCTTGGCTCCAGACGCACTATACCTGGGCGATCCGCACGTTCTGGATCGCGCTGTTGTTCAGCGCCATCTCGGCGCTGCTGATGGTGCTACTGATCGGGTTTCTGGGCTTTATCGCCACCGCCGTCTGGATCGTCGTACGCTGTGTCGTCGGCCTGCAGCGCGCCGCCCGCGAGGAGCCGATCAGCAATCCGGAAAGCTGGATGATCTAGAGCACGTCGCGCAAAAGTGTAGAGCGGCTTTGCGATGACGACATGCAAAAACAAGAGCTTGAAGTGCAACATGCGATCCCTGAAGATCGCGGCGCGCTTCAGGGGCAGAGCCCCGATATTGGAGTAAGCGTTTGCAGACCAATTTTACGCCCGCGCAGCTTGCCGATCCGCATGTGGCCGAATCCGAAGCCATCCTGCGCAAATGCGTGCATTGCGGTTTTTGCACCGCCACCTGTCCCACCTATGTGACGCTCGGCGACGAGCTCGACAGCCCGCGTGGCCGCATCTATCTCATCAAGGACATGCTGGAGAACGGCCGGGCAGCCGACACGGAAACTGTGACGCATATCGATCGCTGTCTGTCCTGTCTCGCCTGCGTGACGACGTGTCCCTCGGGCGTCGATTATATGCATCTGGTCGATCACGCCCGTGTCCATATCGAGAAGACCTACAAACGGCCGTTGAAAGACAGGCTGACCCGCGCGGTGCTCGCGCAAGTGTTGCCCTATCCCTCGCGTTTTCGCCTTGCCCTGAAAGCGGCCGCTCTCGGGCGGCCCTTTGCCAAGGTCCTGAAACGGGTGGCGGCCCTCAAGACCCTCGGCGTGATGCTCGACCTGGCGCCGAAGGCGGTGCCGGAGCCCTCGGCGACAGCGGTACCGGGCACCCATGCCGCCAGCGGCAAGCGCGTCGGCCGCGTCGCGCTTTTGAACGGCTGCGCGCAGCCGGTGCTGAAGCCGGAAATCAACGAGGCGACGATCCGCCTTCTCACCCGTCTCGGCATAGAGGTGGTCGTCTCAGCCGGGGAGGGCTGCTGCGGCGCGCTGGTGCATCACATGGGGCGGGAGGACCAGGCGCTCGAGGCTGCCCGGCGCAGTGTCGATGCCTGGTTGAGCGTGGCGGATGAGGGGGCTCTCGATGCGATCATCATCACCGCATCCGGTTGCGGTACGACGATCAAGGATTATGGCCACATGCTGCGCCTCGACCCCGCCTATGCGGAAAAGGCAGCACGGGTCTCGGCCATGGCGAAGGACATCACCGAGTATCTGTCCACGCTCGATCTTCCGGTGCAGGATCCGCGCGGCATGACGGTGACATACCACTCCGCCTGTTCGATGCAGCATGGCCAGAAGATCACCATGGCGCCGAAGCAATTGTTGAAGCAGGCGGGTTTCGTCGTGCGCGAACCGGCCGAAGGCCACCTCTGTTGCGGGTCGGCCGGCACCTACAACATCCTGCAGCCGGAGATCTCGCAAACGCTTAAAGCCCGCAAGGTCAAGAACCTCGCGGCGACGAAGCCCGATGTGATCGCCACCGGCAATATCGGCTGCATTACCCAGATCGCCACCGGCACGGCGATCCCGATTGTCCATACCGTCGAATTGCTTGACTGGGCCTATGGCGGAGCAAAGCCCGCCGGACTGTGAAACGAAAAGTGCCGGCGCCATGGCGCCGGCCTTCTTGTCTCTGGCTGGAATATCAGCCGCCGAAGATCTGGCGGAAGATATCGACGCCGCGATCGTTGAAGTAGGTGTCGCCGGTCTTGCTGCCGGGGCCGATGACGATCACCTTGGTGCCGACGTCGGCCCGGTCGTAGAGATGCTCGACATCGTTGTTCATCATGCGGATGCAGCCGGATGACATGTTCTGGCCGATCGTCCACGGCTGGTTGGTGCCATGGATGCGGAAGATCGTGTCGCGGCCGCCCTTGTAGAGATACATGGCGCGCGCGCCGAGCGGGTTGTCGATGCCGCCTTCCTGCGTGACCGGCAGGATGCGGCCCTTGGCGGCTTCGCGGCGGCGCATTTCTGCCGGCGGCGTCCAGGTCGGCCATTCCGCCTTGCGTCCCACCTTCACCACGCCGGACCAGCCGAAGCCTTCGCGGCCGACGCCGATACCGTATCGGGTCGCGCGGTTCGGGCCGTCGATGTAATAAAGAAACTTGTTGTTGGTATCGACAATGATCGTGCCGGGGGCTTCGTCGGTGCTGAAGCGAACCTTGGTACGCCAGAATTGTTTCGGCGGCTTTTTCTGTGTTGCGACAAGAACGACATCGCTGTTCTTGGCAGTGGTTCCGGATGTCGGCGCGGGCGTGAAAGCCTGGGCACTGGCGGCGGCAAGAATAGTGCTGGTCGCGATGGCGATCGCGACCAAATTGCTGGCATGACGTTTCATATACGATTCCCTCTCAGCCCTCGTTACATCAAGGCTATGCAAAACGGCCCGAAGTTCAAGTCCGGGATACATCCGATTGATCAAACGTGAGACGGATTTTGTATCTTGAGACCCGCCTGTTGCCTGAAGATCACGAACAGGCAACAGCAAGACGTATGGGCGGAGGGGAATATTCTATGCAAAGCGCCAATTATATGACGATAACCTTGGTGCCGACATTCACCCGTTCGTAGAGATCGACGACGTCCTCGTTGCGCATGCGGATGCAGCCTGAGGAGACCGCGTAGCCGATCGTCCAGGGCGCATTGGTGCCGTGGATGCGATAAAGCGTCGAGCCGAGATACATGGCGCGCGCGCCAAGCGGATTTTCAGGACCGCCGTCCATGCGTGCCGGCAGGTAGTGCCCCTTGGCGGCTTCGCGCGAAATCATTTCCTTCGGCGGTGTCCAGCTCGGCCACTCCGCCTTGCGTGTGACCTTGTGCGCGCCTGCCCACTCGAACCCCGGCTTGCCGACGCCGACGCCGTAACGCCGTGCCTGGCCGTTGCCGGTGACGAGATAGAGGAAGCGGTTGTTGGTATCGATGACGATCGTGCCCGGCTTTTCCTTGCCGTCGTAGACGACGGTCTGCGGCAGGTACTGCGGGTCGAATTTCGACTTGACCGGGCGCTGGGCGCGCGTGGCATTGACCGGTTGCACCAGCGGCGCGCCGATACGGCGTTTTGCCTGTGGGCGTACGGTCTGGCCCTGATAATACTGTTTTCGGGTGGTGGTCGGAATCTGCTGACGGTAGATGACCCGGCGCGCCTGCTGCGGCTCGCCGCCGAGCTGCATCACCCATGGGGCGGTCAGGTCGGGGCTGACGATCACCGGCGGTCGGTTCTGATACCGGTCCTGGGCCTCCACCTGGCCTGCGACGAGGGTGAGAATGGATGCGGCTACAAGAAGGGATTTTTTCAACATCGGACGGACTCGCTACCTTTCGCCGAAACGTATCAAAAAGGGGCGCGGCCAGCCGGAGAACGGGACGCTCGGACGGTCGGCATGCGCCTTGGCAACGGCGCGATCGTGTCATCGTGGCGCCACGGAATGGTAAACGACAGCCCGTGAAAGGCCCGAAGCGTCGATAAAGCTTTGGGTAGGGTTATCCGTCGCTTTAGGAATCTGGTTTGTGAATGGTAAATGGGCAAGAACAGGATGAAACGGGGCGGACGATGACGACCAAAGGCATAATGATCGGTGATGACGGCCTTGGGCGCTGCGCCTGGCAGAGCAATCTCGACGACTACAGGCGCTATCACGACGAGGAGTGGGGACGGCCGGTCACCGATGACCGGCGCCTCTTCGAGAAGATCTGTCTGGAAGGGTTTCAATCCGGCCTCTCCTGGCTGACGATCTTGAGAAAGCGCGAGGCCTTTCGCGCCGCTTTCGCCGGCTTCGATTTCGACAAGGTCGCGACGTTCGGCGATGCCGACATCGAGCGCTGCCTTGCCGATACAGGCATCGTGCGCCACCGCGGCAAGATCGTCTCGACCATCAACAACGCCAAGCGGGCCCAGGAGCTTAAAGCCGAGTTCGGTTCGCTTGCCGCCTATTTCTGGTCGCACGAACCCGGCCCGGACGAGCGGCCGACATTTGTCAGCTACGAGGTGATCGCCGCCAATCCGACGACGCCGACCTCGACGCGGATCTCCAAGGACCTGAAGAAGCGCGGCTGGACCTTCGTCGGCCCGACGACGATCTACGCCTTCATGCAGGCCATGGGCCTCGTCAACGATCATATCGAGGGGTGCCATTGCAGGAGCGCGGTCGAGGGGTTGAGGCAGAGCCTCTCGCGACCCATGCCTCAAGTGGCCTGAGATCCTGAAATCGGCTGCTTGGCGGCGCCAGCCGCGGAGGCGCCGGGAGGACGGCGGCGGGTCACCCGTCGTTCCTGCGCAACTTTGCGGATCGCGTCATCTCCTTCCCGTGTTCGAGTTCGGCCTCCGCCAACGCGACCCCTGGGGAGAGGCTGCCAAAGCCGGTGCTGGCCGCAAGAGCATGCTTTGCGCTGCGCAAACCCTTGCCGCCCATGCCTCGATCCGATAGGGAAAGCTCCAAACCCGCTGATAGCCCGGAATGCTTCCCATGACCGAGAAACAAAAGAAACCGCAGAAGCTCAAGGCGCGCCTGCCGCGCGGCTTTGTCGATCGCGCGGCTGCCGATATTCGCGCAACCGACGAGATGATGGTCAAGATCCGCGAAGTTTACGAGCGCTATGGTTTCGATCCGGTCGAAACGCCGCTGTTCGAATACACCGACGCGCTTGGAAAGTTCCTGCCCGACAGCGATCGCCCGAACGAGGGCGTGTTTTCGCTGACGGATGACGACGACCAGTGGATGTCGCTGCGTTACGATCTGACGGCGCCGCTTGCCCGTCACGTCGCCGAGAACTTCAACGAGATCCAGCTTCCCTTCCGCACCTATCGCGCCGGCTACGTCTTCCGCAACGAAAAGCCGGGCCCGGGCCGCTTCCGCCAGTTCATGCAGTTCGATGCCGATACGGTTGGTGCTGCCGGCGTCCAGGCCGATGCGGAAATGTGCATGATGATGGCCGACACGATGGAAGCGCTCGGCATCAAGCGCGGCGATTATGTGATCCGGGTCAACAACCGCAAGGTTCTCGACGGTGTCATGGAGGCGATCGGGCTGGGCGGTGACGACAAGGCGAATGCGCGCCTGACGGTGCTGCGCGCCATCGACAAGCTCGACAAGTTCGGCACCGAAGGCGTGCGTCTGCTGCTCGGCGAAGGCCGCAAGGACGAGAGCGGCGATTTCACCAAGGGCGCCGGCTTGAGCGGCGAGCAGATCGACAAGGTTCTGTTCTTCGTCGGGATCCAGGACTACGCCGAAAGCGCTGCCGAACTCGCAGCACTCGTTGCCGGCACGACCAAGGGCGGCGAGGGTGTCGACGAGCTCAACACCATCCGCAGCCTGGTACTGAGCGCCGGCTATGAGGCCGACCGCATCAAGATCGACCCCTCGGTCGTTCGCGGTCTCGAATACTATACAGGCCCGGTTTTCGAGGCTGAGTTGCAGTTTGCCGTAACCAACGAGAAGGGCGAAAAGGTCGTCTTCGGTTCGGTCGGCGGCGGCGGTCGTTATGACGGCCTCGTCTCGCGCTTCATGGGCCAGCCGGTGCCGGCCACCGGTTTCTCGATTGGTGTCTCGCGCCTGATGACCGCGCTGAAGAACCTCGGCAAACTCGGCTCGTCAGAGGTTATCGCGCCGGTCGTCGTCTGCGTCATGGACCGTGACATCGACAGCATGGGCCACTATCAGCGCTTCGTGCAGCAGCTTCGCCATGCCGGCGTTCGCGCCGAGATGTACCAGGGCAACAAGAAGAATTTCGGCGACCAGCTGAAATATGCCGACCGTCGCGGGGCGCCGCTGGCGATCATCCAGGGCGGTGACGAGCGCGCGGCCGGTCTGGTGCAGATCAAGGACCTGATTGAGGGCAAGCGACTGTCGGGCGAAATCGAGGACAACGCGGCATGGCGCGAGGCGCGGGTCGCGCAGGTCTCCGTGCCTGCCGGTAACCTTGTCGAAAAGGTGCGTGAAATGCTCGCGGCACAGGCCGAGGATCGGGCGAGGGCTGGCTGACGGCGATGCCTCTGATCAACCTTCCCGCCTTTTCCGCAGATCTGCTTGCCGAGTTCGAAAGCCTCGGAACGCTCAGGGTCGACACGCCGGTGATCCAGCCGGCGGAGCCGTTTCTCGCCATGGCCGGCGAGGACCTTCGCCGCCGCATTTTCATGACCGAGAGCGAGACTGGCGAGAGCCTCTGCCTGCGGCCGGAGTTCACCATTCCCGTCTGCCTTCGCCACATCGAAACCGCGACCGGCACCCCCAAGCGCTATGCCTATCTCGGCGAGGTGTTCCGCCAGCGCCGCGAAGGCGGCAACGAATTCTATCAGGCCGGCATTGAGGATCTCGGTGATACCGATATCGCCGCCTCGGACGCACGCGCGGTCGGCAATGCCATGCGGGTTGTCGCCAATCGCCTTCCTGGCCGGCGTCTGGCGGTAACGCTCGGCGACCAGTCGGTGTTCGAGGCGGTCGTCGGTGCCTGCGGCCTGCCGGGCGGGTGGCAGAAGCGGCTGATCCATGCCTTCGGCGACCAGAAGCACCTGCAGAAGCTGCTTGCCGAGCTTGCCGATCCAAGGGCCGCCGGCGTGTTCGGCCCGGAGGTCGAGCGGCTGGCGATCAGCGGTATGCTCGATGACGAGGCGCGGCTTGTCGCCCATATCGGCGAAACCATGGAGGCGACGGGCTACTCGACCAATGCCAGCCGCTCTCCGCAGGACATCGCCCGCCGCCTGAAGGAAAAGATGGAACTGGCGAATACCCGGCTTGATCCGGACACGCTGGACCTCGTGCGTGAATTCCTGGCGCTCGACATGCCGCTTGGCGAAGCGCCGGCAGCGCTCTTCCGCTTTGCCGAGAAGACCGGCCTGACGCTCGATGGAGCGCTGGCGCGCTTTGATGCGCGTGTGGCGGCGCTTGCCGATATCGGCGCCGATGTCGGCGTCATTCGCTACCGCGCCGCCTTCGGCCGCCCGCTCGATTATTATACCGGCCTCGTTTTCGAAGTCGAAGTCGAGGGGACACCGGCCGTGCTTGCCGGTGGCGGACGCTTCGATCGGCTCCTGACCTTGCTTGGCGCGCGGGAACATATTCCCGCCGTCGGCTTCTCGCTCTGGCTCGACCGGATCGAAGCGGCGATCGCCGCCAGCGGAGGTGCCGCATGACCATCACCATCGCACTGCCGTCCAAGGGGCGGATGAAGGACGACGCCTCCGCGATCTTCGAGCGCGCCGGCATGAAGATCGTTGCCGTCGGCAATGACCGCTCCTATCGCGGCCGGGTCGAAGGCTGGGACGATGTCGAGATCGCCTTCCTGTCGGCCTCGGAGATTTCGCGCGAACTCGGCAACGGCACGATCGATTTCGGCGTCACGGGGGAGGATCTCGTGCGCGAGGGCCTTGCCAATGCCGATGCCCGCGTCGAGTTCTGCGCTCGCCTCGGCTTCGGTCATGCCGATGTCGTCGTCGCGGTTCCGGAGATCTGGTACGACGTCGACACCATGGCAGACCTCGGTGACGTTGCTGCCGACTTTCGCGCCCGCCACGGCCGGCGGCTGGCGATCGCCACGAAATACTGGCGGCTGACGCAGAACCATTTCTCGGGCAGTCACGGTATCCAGCTCTACCGGATCGTCGAGAGCCTCGGGGCGACCGAGGGCGCGCCGGCCTCCGGCTCCGCCGATATCATTGTCGATATCACCTCGACCGGCTCGACCCTGCACGCCAACCACCTGAAGATCCTTGCCGACGGCGTCATCCTGCGGTCGGAAGCCTGCCTGGTGCGCGCACGCAAGCCGGCGCACGATGGCGACCCGGTCGTCGACCGGATCATCGCGGCCGTGCGCGGCGCGCTCTGACCCTTGGCTTTTCGAGACGTGCACCAGCCGCCCGTCTCGCCGGCGGGCACGCCCTGGTCCTTCGGCGCCGGGCGCTGCGATTACCGTAACGCGGTAAATTTTGCCTCACCCGCTGACAAACGCCCGCGAATGACCTTATCTACGCCGCGCAAGCGGCGGACGCCGTTCCCGCCATTCGTTTCGAGGACGACTACAGGAGTTTCCCGAATGTGATGGCTTGGGTCGAGCGCGGGCTGGCGCGCCCGGCAGCCCAAAAAGGGATGGAAATCCCGGCCAAGGTCTGAGCCGCCGGCGGTGTGGCCATTCGTGCGAGTTGACGTGGCTCGGGTGGAAAGGCTACGCCTTGTTGTACAAACGAATAAACGACGGGTGAGAGCGTGTCCGGAAGGCTTGTTGTTATCGGTGGCGGTCAGGCCGCCTTTGCGTTGGTCGCCAAACTGCGGGCGCTGAAGGACGAAAGGCCGATCACCATGGTCGCGTCCGAGGCAAGCCTGCCCTATCAGCGCCCGCCGCTTTCCAAGAAGTATCTGCTTCGCGAGATGAGCCTCGATCGGCTGCTCTATCGCCCGGAGGCCTGGTACGGCGAGCACAACGTCGATATCCAGCTCTCGACCACGGTGACGGAGCTCGACCGCGCCGCCAGGCGCGTGACGTTGAGCGACGGCACTTCGCTCGACTACGAGACCCTGGCATTTGCAACCGGCGCCACCCCACGTCGTTTGCCGGCCTCGGTCGGCGGCGACCTCGACGGCGTTTTCACCGTCCGCGATTTCAGGGATGCCGACCTGCTGGCCGAAGAGATGAAGCCGGGCAAGCGGGCGCTTGTCGTCGGCGGCGGCTATATCGGCCTCGAGGCCGCGGCGGTTGCGCGCACGCTTGGGCTTGAGGTCACAGTGATCGAGATGGCCGACCGCATCCTGCAGCGCGTCGCCTCCTCGGCAACGTCGGGCATCGTGCGCGAGATCCATCGGTCGCGCGGTGTCGATATCCGCGAGGGAACAGGGCTCAACCGGCTGGTCGGCGAGAATGGCCGCGTGACCGGTGTCGAGCTGTCCGACGGGTCGGTGCTTGCGGTCGACCTCGTCATCGTCGGCATCGGCGTGACGGCCAACGATCACCTGGCGCATGCCGCCGGCCTCGAAACCGCCGGCGGCATCGTTGTCGACAGCCACGGCCGCACCACCGATCCGGCAATTTTCGCGATGGGCGATTGCGCCGTCCAACCGTGGGACAACATGCGCATCCGCCTTGAATCCGTTCAGAATGCCGTGGATCAGGCCGAGGCGGTGGCGGCCGTCATTGGCGGCGGGGTCGAGCCCTATGCTCCCAAGCCGTGGTTCTGGTCGGACCAGTACGACGTCAAACTGCAGATTGCCGGCTTTGGCCTCGGTCACGACGAAACCATCGTTCGCCCCGGCCCGCGCGAGGGCAGCGTTTCCGTCTGGTACTTCCGAGAGGGCAAGCTCTTGGCCGTCGACGCGATTAACGACGCCAAGGCCTATGTCACCGGCAAGAAGCTTCTGGAGACGGGCATCCACCCGGACAGGGCGGTAATTGCCGATCCGCAATCGGACCTGAAAGCGCTTCTGGCTCAAGCTTAGTGGCGCGACCGTCACGGTGTCATTGCGCCGGTTCGAAATGTTCAACTACAAGGCGGTGGCATTTCAGCCTTCGTTAAGGACGAAAGCATTGTCCTGTTTCGAAACGTCAGTTGCGCGCTGACTTTCACCATTCCTTAAACCGCACGACGCCAACAGAAGCGATAAACCGGAAGTGGGAGATCCCTTTCCGGACCAGAAGTTTCATTTAGGCGTTTGGCGATGTTCAAGGTTCTTACATGCCTCGTGGTCGAGCATGATCCCAAGCTGGTCGTGCTCGCCGCCCTCATCTGCTTCCTTTCGAGCTACGGCGCGGTGACCTTGCTTCAGCGAGGACGCTCCTCCACGGGCAAGGCGAAGGCGATATGGGCAGTGGCTGCCGGCATCGCCAGCGGCTTCGGCATCTGGGCGACCCACTTCATCGCCATGCTTGCCTACGATCCAGGCGTCGTACTCGGCTACCAGATCGATCTGACGGCCCTGTCGCTTGGCGCCGCGGTCGTTCTGACGACGATGGCCCTGCTGATTGCCACCTATGCGCAGGGAGCTGTCGCCTGGATTGCTGGCGGCATCGTTCTCGGCTCCGGTGTCGCCTGCATGCATTTCCTCGGCATGGCGGCGCTCGATGTTCCAGGCAGCATCCGCTGGGACTGGACGCTTGTCGTCGTCTCCGTCGTCTCCGGTTCCCTGTTCGATATCGGTGCCTTGCGGGCCGTCACGCACATCGATCGACCTCTGAAGGCGAAAATTCTCGCGACGCTCTTCATGACGCTTGGCATCGTCGCCTTGCACTTCACTGCGATGGGCGCCGTGACGATCGAGGCCGATTTGCTGTCGGCGTCGCCCGAGGGAATGATGCAGCCGCATTTTCTGGTCTTCGTCATCGCCGGAACCGCTTTCTTCCTGTTGACCATGGTCTTGCTTGCCGCGGGTTTTGCGCACCATGCTGAGCTTTCCGCTGCCGCGTCCGAGCGCGAATTCGCCCGCTTCGTGCGAAGCGTCAAGGACTACGCCATCTACATGCTCGACGTGAAAGGCCACGTCGCGAGCTGGAATGCCGGCGCCGAAGCCAACAAGGGGTATACAGCCGACGAAATCGTCGGCAAGAGTTTCGCATGCTTCTATTCGCCCGAGGATCAGCGGGCAGGGGTACCGCAACAGGCGCTCGACGAAGCCTATACCAACGGCAAGTTCGAGTGTGAAGGCTGGCGCTACCGCAGGGATGGCACGCGCTTCTGGGCGCATGTGGTGATCGATCCCTTCCTGCACGAGGATGGCACGCATGCGGGCTTCATCAAGATCGTCAAGGACATCACCAAGGAAAAGGTCGATGCGGATCGCATCGCCGAAGTGAGCAAGAATCTCGACATTGCGCTTGAGAACATGTCGCAGGGCATTTGCCTCTTCGACAGCGGCGACCGTCTGCTGCTTTCGAACCGGCGCTGCCGCGAGATCTTCGGTTTCTCCGAGACGCTGGCCGGAAAAGGCCTGACGTTCCGCCAGATCCTCGACGAGGTTTTTGCCCGCACCTATTCCGACCCGGCAATCGCCCGGGCGAAATCAGACGAGCTCTACCAGAAGCATCGCGTCGACATGGTCGGCAAGGGCGGTGGCGACATCGTCGAAAAGCTGCCGAATGGACGCTCGATCCTGACCAAGCATCGCACCCTTGCCGATGGTGGCTGGGTCAGCACCTACGAGGACATCACCGAACGCCTGGACAGCGAGGAGCAGATTTCGTTCCTCGCGCGCCACGACAGCCTGACGGGCCTTCCGAACCGGCTGCAGTTCAGCAGCTATCTGGAAGAAGAGCTCGATGCGGCCGCCTGGTTCTCGCGCAAGGTTGCCGTGATCGGTCTCGACCTCAACAAGTTCAAGGAAGTCAACGATCTGCATGGCCATGCCGCCGGCGATTTCGTGCTGGTGACGATTGCCCAGCGGATGAAATCGCTGCTGCTGGAAGGCGAATTCGTGGCACGCTTCGGCGGCGATGAGTTCGCAGCCGTCAAGTGCTTCGAGGAACTGTCCGAACTTAACGACTTCCTCCGCCGCATCGAGAAGAGCCTGCATGAGGAAATGCGGTTCGGCGACTTCGAGTTGAAGTCCGGCGGCAGCATGGGTGTCGCCATCTATCCGCAGGACGCCGAGACGGCCGACACGCTGATCAACAATGCCGACCTTGCGATGTACCGCGCCAAGGCTGCGCTGAACCAGACCGTCTGCTTCTACGAAGTTTCAATGGATGAGGCCGCGCGCCAAAGGCGTAGCCTTGCCAACGACCTGTGGGATGCGATCGAGAAGAAACAGCTGGCGCTGCATTATCAGGTTCAGAAGTCGGTGATGACCGGCGACGTCATCGGTTATGAAGTGCTTCTGCGCTGGCACCATCCCGAACGCGGCATGGTGCCCCCGAACGAGTTCATTCCGCTTGCAGAAGAATGCGGCGCGATCCTGCCGATCGGCGAATGGGTTCTGCGCGAGGCCTGCCGCGAGGCCGCGGGTTGGCAAAGCACCCACAAGATCGCCGTCAATCTTTCGCCCGTGCAGCTTGCCAATGGCGACATCGTCAGCCTGGTCGAGGAGGTGCTTTCCGAAACCGGGCTCGACCCGAAGCGGCTGGAACTTGAAATCACGGAATCGACGATCATCGACGACAAGGAGCGCGCGCTTCTGACCCTCCGCCAGATCAAGGAGCTTGGGGTCACCATCGCGATCGACGACTTCGGCACCGGCTATTCGTCGCTCGAGACGCTGCGGTCCTTCCCGTTCGACAAGATCAAGCTCGACAAGAGCTTCATGTGGGAGGTGGAAGCAAGCCCGCAGGCCAAGGCGATCGTCCGCGCCATCCTGGCCCTCGGGCAGAGCCTCTCCGTTCCCGTCCTGGCCGAAGGCGTCGAGACGCAGAAGCAGCTCGAGATCCTGCAGGCGGAAGGATGTGACGAGGCACAGGGTTACCTGCTCGGCAGGCCGGCACCGATCTCAACTCTCGCTACCGGTAAGGTGAAGGTGGCGGCAGCCTGAGGGCGCCGCGCCTTTACGCCCCTGCTCCATGTCTCCGGTGGGGCCGGAGACATCAGTCAAAGTCGAGGATGCGCCTACTGACGCAGCAGCATCTTTCCGGCGCCTTCGACAAGGAAGCGCGGGAAGAAGAAGATACCGTGAATCGTGCCTGAATAGCGCTCCTCGAGGCCCGAGGATTCACCGATGCAGAACACCGGCTGCTTGTGGCCGGATTCGAGGCTGATCGTCGTCGAGAAGCAGAAGGACGAGCAACTGGTTGCCGCCTGCTCGAAAAGTTCGAGCACGTGGTTGCGGTCGGCAGGGTCGTAGCAGCGCACGAAGTTGAGCAGACCGCATTCGCTCTCGTTGAGGCCGTGGATAGCCGAAGCCTTCTCGCCAAGCCGGAACAGGCCCGTCGACAGATCGCCCGACCATCCCTCGGAGACGCAGAACTGCTCCAGGAATTCCTGATGCGGAAGGCCGGCATGCATCTGCCCGGGGACGCCAAGGGGAACTGAATTTGTTCTCGTGATCTTAAACACGGTCTACCCCAGCGCGGCCCCTGGCGAACGTCGTTGTCCGACCAGGCAAGCACATCCCAATATACAACCTTCGCCTGCCATCGACCGATAGAAAGAAGAACGCGCACGATAGGTCGTGTGCATTTTTCTGTACTGAAAGGTCGCGAAACTGTGATGCAGCCCGCCAAGCGAAATGATTTCGCAGGAAAAGTTGGCTTACTTTGCGATTAAATACTTATATGCTTTGCGTGATGTTCTCAAAGAGAGCTTGGACACACAGTTAATACGAAAAGTTTGAGCGATTTTTCGCTCGCTTTGGGCCCGTGATCCAGTCTCTCGTGAATCTCTGTCCACTTGGGGCGGTGTTATAGTTCGTTTTTTTTCGACTTCAACGTCTTTTTAGTGCTGCTGCAGCTGCCGGGTAATTTTTCCTGCGGACAGCTTTGACGTGCACGTGAGATGCAGCCGGCGGATTGCCGCAAAAACAAGAAAGGGCGACCCGAGGGTCGCCCTTTCCGATCCGGATGGATCACCGTGGATCTGCTTGAACAGGTCCGCGATAAGGCTGTCGCCCTATCACATCATGTCCATGCCGCCCGTTCAGCGCGCTTGGCGCGCTGAACCGCTATAAGTGCATGGGCGAAGCTTTTTGGACGATGCTGCGATTGGGCTAGCGCCTATCACATCATGTCCATGCCGCCCGTTCAGCGCGCTTGGCGCGCTGAACCACTATAAGTGCATGGGCGAAGCTTTATGGACGATGCTGCGATTGGGCTAGCGCCCTATCACATCATGTCCATGCCGCCCATGCCGCCCATGCCGCCCGGCATTGCCGGAGCGTCCTTCTTCGGCAGTTCGGCGATCATGGCTTCCGTCGTGACGAGGAGGCCAGCAACCGAAGCTGCGTCCTGAAGGGCGGTGCGAACGACCTTGACCGGGTCGATGATGCCCATGGCAATCATGTCGCCGTATTCGCCGGTCTGAGCGTTGTAGCCGAAGTTGTCCTGGTCCTTGTCGAGGATCTTGCCGACAACGATCGAAGCTTCGTCACCAGCGTTCTCAGCGATCTGGCGGGCCGGAGCCTGCAGAGCGCGACGAACGATGTTGATGCCGGCTTCCTGGTCGTCGTTGACACCCTTGACGGTGATCTTGACGGAAGAACGCAGCAGGGCAACGCCGCCGCCCGGTACGATGCCTTCCTGAACAGCAGCGCGCGTCGCGTTGAGAGCGTCGTCGATGCGGTCCTTCTTTTCCTTCACTTCAACTTCCGTCGAACCGCCAACGCGGATCACGGCAACGCCGCCAGCGAGCTTGGCAAGACGTTCCTGCAGCTTTTCGCGGTCGTAGTCGGAAGTGGTTTCTTCGATCTGGGCCTTGATCTGGGAAACGCGGCCTTCGATGTCGCTCTTCTGGCCGGCACCGTCGACGATCGTGGTGTTTTCCTTGGAGATCGAAACCTTCTTCGCACGGCCGAGCATGTCGAGCGTGACGTTTTCGAGCTTGATGCCGAGGTCTTCGGAGATCACGGTACCACCGGTCAGGATGGCGATGTCTTCGAGCATGGCCTTGCGGCGATCGCCGAAGCCAGGAGCCTTGACGGCAGCGATCTTCAGGCCGCCACGCAGCTTGTTGACGACGAGGGTCGCAAGAGCTTCGCCTTCGACGTCTTCAGCGATGATGAGGAGCGGCTTGCCGGTCTGAACGACGGCTTCGAGAACCGGGAGCATGGCCTGGAGGTTCGAGAGCTTCTTCTCGTGGAGGAGAACGAAGACGTCGTCGAGGTCAGCGACCATCTTTTCCGGGTTGGTGACGAAGTAGGGGCTGAGGTAGCCACGGTCGAACTGCATGCCTTCGACGACTTCGAGTTCGGTTTCGGCGGTCTTGGCTTCTTCAACGGTGATGACGCCTTCGTTGCCGACCTTCTGCATCGCTTCTGCGATGTCGAGGCCGATCTGACGCTCGCCGTTGGCCGAGATCGTGCCGACCTGTGCGACTTCTTCCGAGGTGTTGATCTTCTTGGCCTTGGCCTGGAGATCCTTGACGACTTCGGTGACAGCGAGGTCGATACCGCGCTTCAGGTCCATCGGGTTCATGCCGGCAGCAACGGCCTTGGCGCCTTCGCGAACGATCGCCTGGGCGAGAACCGTTGCAGTCGTGGTGCCGTCGCCAGCGATGTCGTTGGTCTTCGAAGCAACTTCGCGGACCATCTGGGCGCCCATGTTTTCGAACTTGTCTTCGAGTTCGATTTCCTTGGCGACCGATACGCCGTCCTTGGTGATGCGCGGAGCGCCGAAGGACTTGTCGATGATAACGTTACGACCCTTCGGGCCGAGCGTGACCTTTACCGCGTCAGCGAGGATGTCGACGCCACGCAGCATCTTTTCGCGCGCGGTGCGGCCGAACTTGATTTCTTTTGCAGCCATTTGAGAAAACTCCCGGGCTCATTGCCCATTGGTTGTCATGGAAAGGTGTGGACGACGGCGGATCAGCCGATGATGCCCATGATGTCGGCTTCCTTCATGATGAGAAGGTCTTCGCCGTTGATCTTGACTTCGGTGCCCGACCACTTGCCGAACAGAACGCGGTCGCCAGCCTTGACATCGAGAGCAACAACCTTGCCGCTTTCGTCACGGGCGCCCGAGCCAACAGCGACGATTTCGCCTTCCTGCGGCTTTTCCTTAGCGGTGTCCGGAATGATGATGCCGCCCTTGGTCTTTTCCTCAGACTCGACGCGGCGGACGACAACGCGGTCGTGCAGCGGGCGGAAATTGGTGCTTGCCATTAGTCTAATCCCTCGATCAAATGACATTACGGATCGTTCATCGACCCGATGGATGGGTGTTAGCACTCCCTGTTGTCGAGTGCTAGCGAGGCCGAGATAAGGCTGGCTCCTGGACGAGTCAAGGATTGGCCGATCAAAAAATTTCAGGCGACATGGTTATCGGCGGGGCATGACTGGAGACCAACGGCTGCCGGGCCGGGGTGGGCACGCGCGCATCCTTGTGGCACGAAGCAGTCGGAATTTGGGCGAAGCTTGGTCTTGAATGTTTGTTTCGTCCTGTTGCCCGACGAGGTTTCCGCCGCGCAAGCGGTACCTTGTCGAGGTCCGGTTGTCCGTCGGTCCCCTCGGGGCGGAAGGGGCAGCCGGTCGTCGAATCCTTGGGAACGGCGGCGTTTTTCTGGGGCCGAGGCTTGTATTCTTGCCCCTTCCTTGCGATGCAAGCCGGAAACCGAGTTTGCAGGAAGCCCGCATGGCCGCAAGGATCAACAGTTTTCGGGAAATCGCAGGGCGCTATGACGTCGTGCTCTGTGACGTCTGGGGTGTTCTCCACAACGGCGTTCAGGCGTTTGCGTCGGCCTGCGAGGCCCTGGCGGAAGCGCGTGCCGCAGGCCTGACGGTTGTTCTCATCACCAACTCGCCCCGGCCGAGCCCGAGCGTCAAGGTACAGATCCGCGGGCTTGGCGTTCCCGATGAAGCCTATGATCGCATCGTCACGTCGGGCGATGTGACCCGCACTTTGATCGCTGCAGCCGACAAGAAGATCTTCTTCATCGGCGCCGAACGCGATCTGCCGTTGCTCGAAGGGCTCGGCACCGAGATCGTTTCGTCGGAGGATGCCGAGACCGTCGTCTGCGCCGGCTTCTATGACGATGAAACCGAAACGCCGGAGCATTACCGCGCGACACTGACCGGTCTTGCCAAGCGCAAGATTCCGTTTATCTGCGCCAATCCGGATCTGGTGGTCGAGCGCGGCCACCGGCTGATCCCCTGCGCCGGCGCCATCGCCAAGCTCTACGAGGAGCTCGGCGGCGAAGCCCGCATCGCCGGAAAACCCTATATCTCGATCTACCGCGCCGCGCTGACGGAAGCCAAGGCTGTTCGCGGTCCACTCGATCTGTCGCGTGTCATCGCTGTCGGCGACGGCATGCCGACCGACGTCAAGGGTGCCCAGGATGCCGGTTTCGATCTGCTCTACATAAGCGCCGGTATTCACGCGCAGGAATACATGAACGAAAGCCGGACCGACGAAGCGAAGCTTACAGCCTTCCTGAAAAAGGAGGGCGCCTCGCCGAAGTGGTGGATGCCCAGGCTCGCGTGACGGGAAGACTGAGATGACGGTTTTTCATCGCAACGAGACCCGCGACCCGCTGCCCGAGCGCCTGCGCGGTGGCGTAGTCGCCATCGGCAATTTCGACGGTGTGCACCGCGGCCACCAATCGGTGCTCGAACGAGCGCTGGAAGAAGCCAAGGCGCGGGGCGTACCCGCTCTGGTGCTGACTTTCGAGCCTCACCCTCGCACCGTTTTTCGGCCTGATACACCGGTGTTCCGGCTGACGCCCGCGCCGCTGAAAGCCCGCATCCTCGAAGGCATGGGGTTTGGCGCCGTTATCGAATATCCGTTCGATCGCACCTTCTCCGAACTTTCCGCATCCGATTTCATCCATCGGGTCCTGTTGGAATGGCTGCACGCCTCGCATGTCGTCACCGGCTTCGATTTCCATTTCGGCAAGGGGCGCGAAGGCGGTCCGGCCTTCCTGATGGCGGCGGGTGGTGAAAACGGTTTCGGCGTTACTCTGGTCGACGCCTTCCGTGACGAGAACGCCTCGGTGATCTCCTCAAGCTTCATCCGCTCGCTGCTTGCCCAGGGTGACGTTTCCCATGCAGCCGGTCTTCTCGGCTATCGCTACACGGTCGAGGCCGAAGTGATCGACGGCAAGAAGCTCGGACGTAGTCTCGGCTATCCCACGGCGAATATGCGCCTGCCTGCCGAGGTCGAGCTTAGAACCGGCATTTATGCCGTGCGCTTCCGCCGGGCGGACGGCTCGCTCTACGATGGCGTTGCCAGCTTCGGGCGGCGTCCGACAGTCGACAGTGACGGCGAGGCGCTGCTCGAAACTTTCGTCTTCGATTTTTCCGGCGATCTTTACGGCGAGGTCTGTTCGGTTTCGTTCTTCGGTCATCTGCGCGACGAGCTGAAGTTCGACGGGCTCGACCCGCTGGTCGCGCAAATCCGCCAGGACGAAGATGAGGCGAGGGCGCTTCTTTCCGGTGTCACGCCCTTGGGCGACATCGATCGCCGGATCAACTTTGCCTAAAGAAATCCGTCGCGTCGAAGCGGCGGACCTTTTCAAAAGGCCGAAAACGCCTTAAACAACCGGCCACCATGACCCGGCACCGTCGATTGACCATCGATCAGCGAATTATCGGCCCGGCTTTCCGCGCGCACTAGGCCGCCGGAAGGTCCGGGATTTCGGCGTTTCCAACGCCCCAGTCATCTCTAGAGCGCCGCGCGTCCCGGACGCGCCAAGGTCGCTCTGAAACTTTGAAGCTGCGCATATTCCTTTCCGAAAATCGATCCGGATTTCGGGGCTATGCGCCAGATACCACCCTTTCGCATGCGCGTTGATCCGCGCGGAAAAGATGATTGCAAAGACCATGACAGATACCGCTGAGAAGATCGACTATTCCTCCACCCTCTACCTGCCGCAGACGGAGTTTCCGATGCGCGCCGGCCTGCCGCAGAAGGAGCCGGAAACGGTTGCCCGCTGGCAGAAGATGGGCCTCTACAAGAAGCTGCGCGCCTCGGCCGCCGGCCGCGAAAAATTCGTGCTGCATGACGGCCCTCCCTATGCCAACGGCAACATCCATATCGGTCATGCGCTGAACAAGATCCTCAAGGACGTCATCAACCGCTCGTTCCAGATGCGTGGTTTCGACGCTAACTATGTGCCGGGCTGGGATTGCCACGGTCTGCCGATCGAGTGGAAGATCGAGGAGAAGTACCGCGAGAAGGGCCAGAACAAGGACGAGGTTCCGGTCAACGAATTCCGCAAGGAATGCCGTGACTTCGCCTCCGACTGGATCCAGATCCAGGCGGAAGAGTTCAAGCGCCTCGGCATCGAGGGCGACTTCGACAATCCCTACACTACGATGAACTTCCACGCCGAAGCCCGCATCGCCGGCGAGCTGATGAAGATCGCCAAGATGGGCCAGCTCTATCGCGGCTCCAAGCCGGTGATGTGGTCGGTCGTCGAGCGCACGGCGCTGGCCGAAGCCGAAGTCGAATATGCCGACGTCGAAAGCGACATGATCTGGGTGAAGTTCCCGGTCACCGAAGGTCCGGACAGCCTTGCCGGGACCTTCGTGGTGATCTGGACGACGACGCCCTGGACCATCCCCGGCAACCGCGCGATCGCCTTCTCCTCGCGTTATGCCTATGGCCTCTATGAGGTTGCAACCGCTGAGAACGACTTCGGCCCGCAGCCGGGCGAAAAGCTGATCTTCGCCAAGCGTCTTGCAGACGAGTCCGCCGCCAAGGCCAAGCTCACCTTCAATTTCGTCCGCGATATCGAAGGCGCTGAACTGGCGGCCCTTACCTGCGCCCATCCGTTGCACGGCCTTGGTGGCGGTTACGCCTTCAAGGTGCCGCTGCTCGACGGCGACCATGTGACCGACGACGCCGGCACCGGCTTCGTGCACACGGCGCCCAGCCACGGCCGCGAGGACTTTGACGCCTGGATGGACAATGCCCGCGCGCTTGAAGCTCGTGGCATCTCGTCGGCGATCCCATTCACCGTCGACGACGCCGGCTATTTCACCGCCGACGCCCATGGCTTCGGCCCGGACGCCGAGGGTGGTGCAGGACGCGTGCTCGACGACAAGGGCAAGAAGGGTGACGCCAACGATCGCGTCATCAAGGCGCTCATCGGCCGCCACGCGCTGTTTGCGCGCGGCCGCCTGAAGCACTCCTATCCGCATTCCTGGCGTTCCAAGAAGCCGGTGATCTTCCGCAACACGCCGCAATGGTTCGTCTACATGGACAAGGGCTTCGGCGACGGCACGACGCTGCGCTCGCGCGCCCTGTCGGCGATCGACGACACCCGCTTCGTGCCGGGTGCCGGCCAGAACCGCCTGCGTGCGATGATCGAGGGACGCCCGGACTGGGTGCTCTCGCGCCAGCGCGCCTGGGGCGTGCCGATCGCGATCTTTGCCGACGACCAGGGCGAGATCCTCGTCGACGAAGCCGTCAATGCCCGCATTCTCGAAGCCTTCGAGCAGGAAGGCGCCGATGCCTGGTTTGCCGACGGTGCCAAGGACCGCTTCCTCGGCAACGACCACGACCACGAGAAGTGGCACCAGGTCATGGACATTCTCGACGTCTGGTTCGATTCGGGCTCGACCCATACCTTCACGCTCGAAGACCGTCCGGACCTGAAGTGGCCGGCCGACGTCTACCTCGAAGGCTCCGACCAGCATCGCGGCTGGTTCCACTCGTCGCTGCTTGAATCCTGCGCGACGCGCGGCCGTGCGCCCTACAACGCCGTTGTCACCCATGGCTTCACCATGGATGAGAAGGGCGAGAAGATGTCGAAGTCCAAGGGCAACACCGTCACGCCGCAGGAAGTGATGAAGGATGCCGGCGCCGACATCCTGCGCCTCTGGGTGATGACCACGGACTATTGGGAAGATCAGCGTCTCGGCAAGACGATCATCCAGACCAACATCGACGCCTATCGCAAGCTGCGCAACACCATCCGCTGGATGCTGGGCACGCTGGCGCACGACAAGGGCGAGGAGGTCGCCTACGCCGAACTGCCCGAGCTGGAAAAGCTGATGCTGCATCGCCTGGCCGAGCTCGATCAGGTCGTTCGCGAAGGCTATGACGCGTTCGACTTCAAGAGGATCGCGCGCGCGCTGATCGATTTCTCGAACGTCGAACTCTCCGCCTTCTATTTCGACGTGCGCAAGGATGCGCTCTATTGCGACGCACCGTCGAGCCTTCGTCGCCGGTCGGCGCTTGCCGTGATCCGCAAGCTGTTCGATTGCCTGGTGCTGTGGCTTGCGCCGATGCTGCCCTTCACCTGCGAAGAGGCCTGGCTGTCGCGCAAGCCCGATGCGGTCTCGGTCCATCTCGAGCAGTTCCCGGCAATCCCGGCGGAATGGAAGAACGACGCGCTTGAGGCGAAGTGGGAAAAGATCCGCGCGGTGCGCACGGTCGTGACCGGCGCGCTCGAAATCGAGCGTCGCGAGAAGCGTATCGGTTCGTCGCTGGAGGCGGCTCCTGTTGTCTACATCGCCGATCCGGAGCTGTTGAAGGCGCTCGAAGGCGAAGACTTCGCCGAGATCTGCATCACCTCGTCGATCACTGTCGAGGCGGGCGAAGGCCCGGCCGACGCCTTCCGTCTGCCTGAGGTCGCCAAGGTCAGCGTCTTGCCGAAGGGCGCTGTTGGCCGCAAGTGCGCCCGCTCCTGGCGGATCACGACCGACGTCGGTTCGGACGCTCTCTACCCTGAGGTGTCTGCCCGTGATGCCGCCGCACTGCGGGAACTTGGCTTCAAGGCTTAAGGGATCATTTACCGGATGAATTGCGCTTACCGCATTCATCCGGTAAAACCTGCCCGAAATTTGGCGGATTTCTCCGCCATGGGCGCTGAGTGGCCGCGCACGTGACGGTGGCCGGCTAGAAGGAATCTCATGGAAATGACGCGAGAGTTGCGACTGTTTGCTAGCGTTGCCGCCATTTTGACGAGCGGCCTGGTGCTTTCCGGCTGCATCGGCGGCCCGACCTACGGCACCGACAAAACGGCCGGCGAACAGTTGATGGACGACCTCGGAAGCGCTGTGAGCATTGCTCCGCAGAAGCGTGATCCGGTCAAGTACCAGCCGCGCCCCGGCCTGGTGCTGCCGCCGTCCGGCCAGCAGACCGCCCTCGTGGAGCCGCAGAAGTCGCTCGCCAGCCGCGAAGCGAATCCGGAGTGGGTCGAGTCCCCGGAAGAAGCACGCAATCGCCTGCGCGAAGAAGCCGACGCCAACAAGAACAACCCGAACTACGTCTCGCCGCTTGCAAAGGCCAGCGCCAATGGTCGCCGGCTTTCGGCCAAGGAGCAGCAGCAAGCCTATCGCGAAGCGCGCAAGATCGAGATGGGCGCCTACGCCGATAAGCGCCGCTTCCTGAGCGACCCGCCGCTCGAATACCGCCGCCTGCCGGAAGGTTCCGAGGCTGACCTGGGGGAACCGGAGAAGGTCAAGGAGCGCCGCCGCAAGAAGGAAGCGCAGGTCAAGAATTCCGGCAGCAAGTGGTACTGGCCCTTCTAAATCATGACGATCAGCATTCGCGACGCGCGACCGGAAGACGCGGAAACCATCCTGCGCTTCATCACTGAACTTGCCATCTACGAGAAGGCCCCCGACGAAGTCGAGGCGACCGTCGAGCAGTTGCAGGCTTCGCTTTTTGGCCCGGGCGCGCTCACCCGCGCGGTGATCTGCGAGAAGGACGGAAAGCCGGCCGGTTTCGCCATGTGGTTCTACAACTACTCCACCTGGCAGGCGCGCAAGGGGCTTTATCTCGAAGACCTCTATGTCACTCCGGATTGCCGCGGCTCCGGCGCCGGCAAGATGCTGCTGAAGCATCTCGCCAAGATCGCCGTCGAGGAAGGTTGTGGCCGTTTCGAGTGGAGCGTTCTCGATTGGAACGAGCCGGCAATCCGCGTTTACGAGGCAGTCGGCGCCGAGCCGATGTCGGAGTGGACGCGCTACCGGCTTGCGGGCGCGGCACTGGAGACCTTTGCCGCCGGCTGAAGCCACGGCATAATCGGCGTCTCACCGCTTATCGGCAAAGAAATCCCTGAGAATGTCCGCGGCTTCACGCTCGGCAAGCCCGGAATAGACATCGGGCACGTGGTGGCATGTCGGCGAACCGTAAAAGCGCACGCCGCTGTCGACCGCGCCGCCCTTGGGGTCTTCGGCGCCGTAATAGAGGCGACGGATGCGGGCAAAGGAGATTGCCGCCGCGCACATGGTGCATGGCTCCAGGGTGACATAGAGATCGGCGCCCGTCAGCCTTTCGTCGTTGAGCACCATGGAAGCTTCGCGGATTGCAACGACCTCGGCATGAGCGGTGATATCGTTGAGTTCGCGGGTACGGTTTCCGGCGCGCGCGATGATTTCGCCATCGAAAACGATGACGGCGCCGATCGGCACTTCGCCGCGTTGGCCCGCTTTTTTGGCCTCTTCGAGGGCCGCATCCATGAAGCGTGTCGTATCAGTCATCGCTCAAACAATAATTTCTCTTAACCCACGGGCTCCGACCTGATAGGACAGCCGCAAAAGGCAGGCAACACAAATGACATCCAAAGACAAGCCCATGCGGCCTGGCGGCAAGCCCGCCGGCCGGGACAAGAAACCTCATTTCGCTGGCAAGAAGGCGACAGCGCCTCAGGCCGGTGCCTCGCGGCCGCCCAAGGCAGGCCCGAAGCCCGCCGCCGCAAGCGCCGACGAACCGCAGCGCATCTCCAAGATCCTGGCGCGCGCCGGCGTTGCTTCACGCCGCGATATCGAGCGCATGATCATGGAAGGCCGGGTCAAGCTCAACGGTGTCATCCTCGATACGCCTGTTGTCAACGCGACGCTCGCCGACGACATCGAAGTCGACGGAAACCCGATCCGTGGCATCGAGCGCACACGCCTGTGGCTCTATCACAAGCCGGCCGGACTGGTGACAACCAATGCCGACCCGGAAGGCCGCCCGACGGTTTTTGACAACTTGCCGGGCGAGCTGCCACGCGTTCTTTCGATCGGCCGCCTCGACATCAACACCGAAGGCCTGCTGCTGCTGACCAATGACGGCGGCCTTGCCCGCGTGCTCGAACTCCCGTCAACGGGCTGGCTGCGCCGTTACCGCGTGCGTGCCCATGGCGAAATCGACCAGGACGAATTGGACAAGCTGAAGGAAGGCATCGCCGTTGACGGCGTGCTCTACGGCGGCATCGAAGCGACGCTCGACCGTGTGCAGGGGTCGAACGTCTGGATCACGATGGGTCTGCGCGAAGGCAAGAACCGCGAGATCAAGAACGTGCTCGGCGCGCTCGGCCTCGACGTCAACCGCCTCATCCGCATCTCCTACGGCCCGTTCCAGCTCGGCGAATTGCCGGAAGGCCACGTGCAGGAAATCCGCGGCCGGACGCTGCGCGACCAGCTTGGACCGCGTCTGATCGAAGACGCCAAGGCGAACTTCGACGCGCCGCTCTACAACGATCAGTCGGCAACCGTCGCAAACGAAGCGCCGGAAGGCGAAGCCTCCGACACGCGCAAGCCCGAACGCGCCAGCCGCTGGGAAAAGCCGGAAGACAAGCGCGAGCGTGCGCTTTCCCGCCTCGACACCCGTCGTGACGATCGCCGCGACAGTGGCCGCGGCAAGGAAGGTCCCCGTGGCAAGGGCGGCCCGCGCGAAGACCGCGGCGACGCCAAGTTCGAGGACCGGCCGAAGCGTACGCCGGCGCAGCGCGCCCGTACGGCCAATGTCTGGATGGCGCCGGGCGCCCGTCCGCTGGCCGAGAAGAAGTCGAAATCCGCTGAAGGCGATGCCACGGCGAAGCCAGCGCGCCGCGAGCGCCCCGAAGGCGCTCCGAAGACCAAGCGTTACGGCCGCACCAAGGATGGTTTTGCGACGAAGTCATCGGGCAAGTTCGATCCGGACCGCAAGGGCGGCGCACCCAGGGACTTCGACCGTCCGGCTTCAGCCGCACCGGTCAAGCGTCGGGATGAAGAGGGCGAATGGATCAGCGCCAGCGAACCCGCGCGTCGCGGCAAGGATGAAGGCCGTGATGGCGGCTTCGGCCGGCGCAAGTCGGGCGATGCCGGCGACCGCAGGTCGCGTGACCACGGTGATCGTCCCCCGCGCCGCGAAGGTGGCGATCGGTCGGCGCGCTCAGAGGGCGGCCCGCGCAGTTATTCCGACAAGCCGCGGTTCCCGCGCGCCGAAGGCGATAGGCCTGCGCGTCGCGAAGATGGCGACCGCCCGCGTGGTGATCGGCCCGCCCGCGCCGAAGGCGGTCCACGCAGCTATTCCGACAAGCCGAGAGCCCCACGCGCCGAGGGCGATCGTCCGCCACGCCGCGAAGGCGGTGACCGCCCGTTTGGCGACAAGCCCCGCGGCAAGTCCTTCGGCGGCAAGCCGTCCGGCGGCAAATCGTTTGGTGAACGTTCAGGCGCTCCGCGTGGCGGCAGGCCCGGTGGTGGAAAACCAGCTGGCGGCGGTGGAAAGCCCGGAGGTGGCGGCCGTCCTGGTGGCGGCGGACGTCCGGCCGGCGGCAAGCCGCGCGGCAGAGGAAACTAAGCGGCCGTGCGCATCGTCGGCGGAGAGTTCCGTGGCCGCAGTCTGGCCACGCCCAAGTCGAATGATATCCGCCCGACCACCGATCGGACGCGCGAAAGCCTGTTCAACATCCTGAGCCATTCCTATCCGGAGGCTCTCGATGGCACCCGCGTGCTGGATCTCTTTGCCGGCACCGGGGCCGTGGGCCTCGAGGCACTGTCGCGGGGGTGCCGCCAGGCACTCTTCGTCGAGCAGGGCGTCGAGGGGCGGGGCCTCCTGCAGAACAATATCGAGGCATTCGGTCTTCAGGGCCGTGCCAAGGTCTTCCGCCGGGACGCCACCAGCCTCGGTTCCGTCGGCACGATGGAGCCGTTCCACCTGGTCTTCGCCGACCCACCCTATGCAAAGGGATTGGGGGAGAAGGCGCTGGAATCGGCGGCTCTCGGCAATTGGCTGGTTCCGAATGCGCTTGTCGTGCTGGAGGAGCGTGCAGACGTTCAGCCGGCGCCGACCGCCGTTTTCGAGCGGCTGGACGTCCGGGTATTCGGCGACACGCGCATGCATTTCTACCGGTTCCGCGGCGTCTGACGTCACACTTTTGATTCGCTTGCAAAGCTAGACTGCCGATTGAACTGGGGTGCAGGTCGATGAAGCAGGGCGTTTCCACCGCGGATATGTCGCCGCCAAGTGCGAGCGGGCCGTCTATCGCGCTGGCGCTCGGCGGCGGCGGCGCCCGTGGGCTTGCCCATATCCATGTCATCGAGGCCTTTGACGAGTTGGGCATTCGCCCGGTCGTGATCGCCGGTTCGTCGATCGGCGCCATCATGGGTGCCGGCATGGCGGCGGGCCTCAGCGGTGCGGAAATTCGAGAGCACACGCTTGCGACGGTCGGTCATCGCCGCGAAGTCGTCAATCGCTTATGGCAGTTGCGGCCGGCAAGCTGGTCGGAGGCTGTGACCAACGGCTTTCGTTTCGGGCAGTTCAATGTCGAACGCGTGTTGAAGGCGTTTTTGCCCGAAGCCATCCCCGCGACGTTTTCAGAACTGGATATCCCGCTCAAGGTTGTCGTCACCGACTATTACGGCCAGACGGAACATGTCTGCGAGACAGGCGATCTGCAAAAGGCGCTGGCCGCATCGGCGGCTCTGCCTGCGGTCTTCGTGCCGGTGAAGATCGCAGGACGGGTGATGATCGATGGCGGCATCTACAATCCCATTCCCTTCGATCATCTGCGCGGACTTGCCGAGATCGTTGTCGCCGTCGACGTTGTCGGCGGCCCGGACGGCGACGGCAAGACGATCCCCAGCCGCATCGACAGCCTGTTCGGCGCCAGCCAGTTGATGATGCAGTCGATCATCGCCATGAAACTGAAGGAAGGTGCGCCGGATATCCTGCTGCGGCCCGACGTCGGCCGTTACCGGGTCATGGATTTCCTGCGTGCAAAGGAAGTCCTGGCGGCGACCGCCGTCATCAAGGATCAATTCAAGCGGACGCTGGAAGAGCGAATGAGGGCGGCCAGCATCTCAAGATGAGGTCATTGGCCGGCGCGGAGATCCTTAGGCACTTTCCCGCACATCGGCCGGCAACCCCGGCAGGATGCTTTCGCCCGTTTCCGAGGAATGGTCGACGTCGCGCTTGGGCTTGACCAGCGGCTCGGGACGCACGGGCTGCGAATGCAGCATGTCGCGGCCGGCGGTGATGCCCTCCGCCTCCTGCAGCACCAGGCGCGCCTCGTCGCGCTTGCGGATATCGTCCATGATGGCAATCGCCTCGTCGTCGCCGACCCCAAGTGCCTCCAGCGTCTTTCGGCCGAACAGCAGGCCGGACTCGAAGGTTTCGCGCAGTTCGTAATCGACGCCCTTTGCTCTCAGCTCGAGCGTATGCAGCCGGTCGTAGGAGCGGGCGAAGATACGGGCGTCCGGATACTCGGCCTGGACCAGATCGACGATCCGGTCGGTGGTTTCCTTCTTCTGTGTGCAGATGGCGATGAGCTTTGCCCGCTCGATGCCGGCGGCGCGCAGCACGTCGAGCCGATTGCCGTCGCCGAAGTAGATCCGGAAGCCGAAGGTCGCTGCCTGGCGAACGCGGGCGGCCGAGTGGTCGATGATCGTCACGTCGCGACCGCCGGCAAGCAGGATCTGCGCGGCGATCTGGCCGAAGCGCGAAAAACCGATCATCAGCACGTCGGCGTCCGCACCTTCGAAATCCTCCTCCATCTCGTCGGCCATCTCGTCCTGTTCGCGCATCAGCCGCGGCGCGAGCATGGAGGCGATCGGGGTCAGCGCCATCGAGAGCGTAACGATGGCAACGAGCAGCGAGGCGCTGCCCTGCGAGAAAACGCTGGCTGCCGCCGCGGCGGTAAACAGCACGAAGCCGAATTCGCCGCCCTGCGGCAGGAGCAGGCTGATGCGCACCGCGTCGTTGTGATGCGAGCGCGCCAACCGGCAGAGCCAGTAGAGCACGAAGCTTTTCACCAGCATCAGCAGCGGCACGGCAATGAGGATCACCAGGTACTTGTCGATGATGACGTCGAGCTGCAGCGACAGGCCAACCGCCATGAAGAACAGCGCCTGAAGAATACCGCGAAACGGCTCGATATCGGCCTCGAGTTCATGGCGGTAGGAGGATTCGGCCAGAAGCACGCCGGCGAGAAAGGCGCCCATGGCCATGGAAAGGCCAGCCAGTTGCATCAGCGTTGCCGCGCCCATGACCACCAGAAGAGCGGCTGCAATCATCACGTCGCGCGCGCCGGTACGGGCGATGATCTGGAACAGCGGGTTGAGCAGATAGCGGCCGGCGGCGACAAGAATGGCGACCGCCGTGATCGCGATTGCGAAGTCTTCGAGCGGTGTCGTCGTATCCTCCGGCATCTGCGCAGCCAAGAGCGGGATCAGGGCAAGCAGGGGTACGATCGCCAGATCCTGCAGCAACAGGATCGAGAAGGCGCGCTGACCGAAGCGCGTGTTGCGGTCGTTGCCTTCGTCGAGGATCTGCATGGCAAACGCCGTGGAAGACAGCGCCAGGCCGAAGCCGGCAACGATGCTGCCGGCGTGGTCAAGCAGGCCGGTGAAGGCAATCACATAGGAGAGGATCACCCCGGTGAGCATGACCTGCGCCGTGCCGAGGCCAAAGATGTCGCGCCGCATCTGCCAGAGCCGCGAAGGCTTCAGTTCCAGCCCGATGATGAAGAGCAGGAAGACGACGCCGAGTTCGGAAACGTGCAGGATCTCTTCGCCTTCGGTGATCCTCTGGGCAACCGGGCCGATCAGGATGCCAGCCGCGAGATAGCCGAGGATCGTGCCGAGCCCGAGACGCTTGAACAACGGTGCCGCAAGCACGGCGCCGCCGAGCAGCATCAGTGCCTGGGAGTAGATGATCGGGGTCGTCGTCATGCGTGCGGCTTTCGATATTGCCTCGTCCTGCCCAGGCAGATGGAGGTTTCGGCGGGAGTATCATTGCGGTGTATGGGCGGGAATCATGCCAATGCCCTTGATGCATGCTTCAGTGCACAATAAATGGGGCAGGAATGAAAGGCCACATCATGTCAGAAACGATCGATTCCGCCTCCCTCGAAAAGCGCGCCGCCGAACTGGTGGACCTTGCCCGCAAGGCAGGCGCCGATGCGGCTGACGCCGTTGTCGTTCGCGGGCGTTCCCGTTCCGTCTCGGTTCGCCTCGGCAAGGTTGAAGCCACCGAGGCGTCCGAAAGCGACGATTTCTCGCTGCGTGTCTTCGTCGGCAACCGCGTCGCCAGTGTTTCGGCCAATCCCGGCTTCGACCTGAAGGTGCTCGCCGAGCGGGCGGTGGCGATGGCCAAGGCCTCGCCGGAGGACCCTTTCGCTTCGCTAGCCGATCCGGATCGCCTGGCGAAATCCTACCCGGATCTCGAACTGTTCGACGATCGAGAAGTTTCGACCGACGCCTTGACTGAGGCGGCGCTCGCCGCCGAGGAAGCGGCGCTTGCGGTATCTGGCGTCACCAATTCCAGCGGAGCCGGTGCTTCCGCCGGCATGGGCGGGCTCGTGCTCGTGACCTCGCATGGCTTCTCCGGCTCCTACATGGCGACCCGCTTCGGCCGCTCGGTGAGCGCGATTGCCGGCGAAGGCACGAAGATGGAGCGCGACTACGATTACGACAGCCGCATCTATTTCGACGATCTGCGCGCCGCCGATGACATCGGCCGGGTGGCCGGCGAGCGTGCCGTGGCGCGGATCAACCCCCGCCAGGTGCCGACTGCCAGGAACGTCACGGTCGTTTTCGATCCGCGCATGGCGCGTGGTTTTGTCGGACATCTCGCCGGCGCCATCAACGGCGCATCCGTCGCCCGCAAGACCAGTTTTCTGCGCGATATGATGGGCAAGCAGATCATGAAGGCGGGGCTGTCGGTAACCGACGACCCGTTGATCGTCCGGGGCTCGTCTTCGCGTCCGTTTGACGGCGAAGGCGTCAGCGGGTCCAAGCTGACGATGGTCGAGGATGGCGTACTGAACCACTGGTTCCTGTCGACCTCGGCAGCGCGCGAACTTGGCCTTGAGACCAACGGCCGCGGCGTGCGCGGCGGCCCGACGGTCAATCCGGCCTCGACCAATCTCGCGCTCGAACCGGGTTCGATTTCACGCGAGGATCTGATCCGCAGTGTCGGAACCGGCTTTTACGTGACCGAGCTTATCGGCCAGGGCGTCAACATGGTGACTGGCGAATATAGCCGCGGCGCTTCCGGCTTCTGGATCGAAAACGGCGAGTTGTCCTTCGCCGTGTCAGAAGTCACCATCGCGTCGAACCTCAAGCAGATGTTCATGGCGATCACGCCCGCCGACGACATTGACCGAAAGTTTGGCGTTGCCGCACCGACGCTCGCGATCGAAGGCATGACGCTCGCCGGCCTTTGAGCGGCGGACGTCAATCGCCAAGACAAAAGCGTTCGGCCATGCGCCGGCGCATAAGGATTTGAATGTCAGACAAAGCAACATCGATCGCGACGTGGGAGGAGGATCTGGATCTGATCCTCGCCGCTGCGATCGCCGCCGGCGAAACGGCGCTCGGCTATTTCCGCAACGCGCCCGACGTGCGCTGGAAGAACGAGGGGCGTTCGCCGGTGAGTGCGGCCGATATCGCGGCCAACGACATTCTCAAGGAACGTCTGCTTCTCGCCCGTCCGAACTACGGCTGGCTCTCGGAAGAGACCGACGACGATCGGAGCCGCCTGTCCTGTGAAACGGTCTTCGTCGTCGATCCGATCGACGGCACCCGCGCCTTCATTGCGGGCAAGGATCTCTGGTGCGTGAGCGTTGCCGTCGTTCACCGCGGTCTGCCTGTCGCCGGCGTGCTTTACGCGCCGGCGCTCGACGAGATCTTCCAGGCAACGGCAGACGGACCGGCGCTGAAAAACGGCGCGAGCATTCGCGTGCGCGACATTAGGGCCGACGAGGCGCTGCATGTGGCGGCTGCCGAAGACGTCGTCGCGAGCTTGGCGCCGTCCTACCACAACGGCATCGTGCGGGTCCCGCATGTGCCTTCGCTCGCCTACCGGCTGGCAATGGTTGCGGACGGGCGGATCGATGGCACGGTGGTCAAGAAGAACTCTCACGATTGGGATCTTGCCGCCGCCGATCTCATTCTCGAAAGGGCGGGCGGGGGGCTCAAGACGCTTGAATCTCAAGCCCTGTCCTACAATCGCCCCAATGTCGTTCATGGCCTTCTTTGCGCGGCGTCGAAGGCGGCGTTGCCGGGATTGCTTGCTGCGTCGAGGACCCTTGAGGGCCATTGACCTTTCGGGCTGAATGCCGCAAACCAACGCCCATACCCTATAAGAAAATGGAACTCCAATGGCTCACGACTCCGAGAAGAAACAACGTCTGCATTTGGTCTTTGGTGGTGAACTGACCACACTCACCGATGTTCATTTCCGTGACCTGGACAAACTCGATATCGTCGGCATTTATCCTGACTACGAAAGCGCGCACATCGCCTGGAAGTCGAAGGCACAGATGACCGTCGACAATGCGCATATGCGTTATTTCATCGTTCATATGCATCGCCTGCTCGATCCGGAAAACGATTGATGCCGATGCCGTCGGCATGCGTGGCGCGTTCCTGCGCGCTCGCTGCATCTGACCGTCGCCCGATCGTTCCATCGGGCGGGGGACTGAAGCGATGAGCAGCTTTCGTGCCCGGCTGGCGCTCTCCAGCTACCGCTGGATCGGTTCGGCGATCTATCCCTTCGTGTGGTCCTATCTTGCCCTGCGCGCTGCGAAGGGCAAGGAGGACCCGGCGCGTCGCCGCGAGCGCTACGGCTATGCCAGCGTGCCGCGCCCGCAAGGTCCGCTAGTCTGGTTCCACGCCGCAAGCGTCGGCGAGACCAATGCGGTCATCCCGCTGATCAAGGAAATCCATCGTCGCGGCATCAATGTCGTCTTGACCACCGGCACGACGACCTCGGCGCGGGTCGCGGCCGGGCGTTTGGGCTCGGCGGTCATTCACCAGTATGTGCCGCTCGATTTCAAGCCGGCGGTCAATCGTTTTCTCGAATACTGGCAGCCGGATCTGGCCATCATCGCCGAATCCGAGATCTGGCCGATGACCATCCTGGAACTTGGGCGACGCCACATCCCGCAGGTTCTGGTCAACGGTCGCCTTTCCGACCGCACATTTGCGCGCTGGAAGAAGCGGCCGGCGCTCGCCGATGCGCTGTTTGAGAACCTCGCGCTCGTCATCGCCCAATCGGATGTCGACGCCGAGCGCTTTCGCACGCTCGGAGCTCTGCCGGTGATGGTCTCGGGTAACCTGAAGGTCGATACCGACGCGCCGCCGCACGACCCGCAGGCCTTGAAGGAATACCATCAGCAGATCGGCACGCGCAAAACCTGGGCGGCGATCTCGACCTTCGACGGCGAAGAAAGTGCTGCCGGGGTCGTACATCGTGCCCTCAAGGAGCGCACCGGCCTGTTGACCATCATCGTCCCGCGCCACCCCGAGCGCAGCGATGCGATCGAGGCGGCGCTGACGGCCAAGGGCCTGAAGGTGGCGCGCCGCACCCGTCGCGATCCGCTGACATCAGACGTCGATGTCTTCCTTGGCGACACGATCGGCGAGATGGGGCTCTATCTGCGTCTGACCGAAGTCGCCTTTGTCGGCCGCTCGCTGTTTGCCGAAGGCGGCCAGAACCCGCTGGAGCCGGCAATGCTTGGCTGCGCCGTTCTTTCGGGCGGCAACGTCCAGAATTTTCGCGAGACCTATCAGATGCTTGCCAAGAACGGCAGCGCCAAGATCGTCCGCGACGTCGAGATGCTGGCCAAGGGCGTCAACTATCTGCTCGCCAACGACGACATGCGTCGTTCGATGATCGATGCCGGCCTTGAAACCGTGCAAGAGATGCGCGGAGCGTTGTCTGCAACGATGAAGGGGCTCGAGCCCTATATCAATCCGCTCGTCGTCAAGGCGCGGCTCGAGCCGCGCAACGACGTCTGACCGCACCGGGAGATGTAAGATCACCATGAGCGCACCGACAGCCATCGCCGGTATCCTGTTCGACAAGGACGGAACGCTGCTCGACTATGCCAAGAGCTGGGTGCCGGTGAACTACGAGCTGGCGAAGATTGCGGCCAAGGGCGACGAAGTCCTGGCTCGGACGCTGCTCAAGGCCGGCGGCATGGATGCGGACACCGGCCATGTGCTGCCCGACAGCCTGCTTGCCGCCGGAAACACCGTCGAGATCGCAACCGGCTTCGTCGCTGCCGGCGCGCCGTTTACCGTGGAAGCGTTGACGACGCTGTTTGACGGGTTATTTGCCCGTTCGGCCGAATATGCGGTGCCGGTCACCGACCTCGGTTCGTTCTTTGCCGGACTGCATGCCAAGGGTTATCGCCTCGGTGTGGCATCCAGCGACAACGAGCGCTCGATCCGCGAAACCGCCAGGCGCTTCGGCTTCGACGGCTATCTGCATTATATCGCCGGCTACGACAGCGGCTACGGTGTCAAGCCGCAGCCTGGCATGGTGCTCGGCTTCTGTGCGGCCACGGGGCTCGATCCGCAACAGGTCGTGGTCGTCGGCGACAACAATCACGACATGCATATGGGCCGCAACGCCGGCGTCGGCATGACCGTCGCAGTGCTCACGGGCACCGGCTCGCGCCAGTCGCTGGCCGATGCCTCCGACCATTGCCTGGCCGATATCACCGAACTCGAAGCCGTCCTCTAGGTTTTTCGCTGTCGTTGCCGCACTAGGGGTTGCGAAGGTGGTCCTATGATCACCAGAGGATCGATAAAACTAGCGCCGACAGGTAGAGCCCGAAGCCGAATACCGCATGCGCAATCAGGCTGCGCAGGCGAGCGGTGTTGGGGCTCGGCGTTTTCGAGGCCGCGATGCCGGCGCCCATGCACGGCTGCATCAGAAAGAACGGCGCGATAACGGTCACGAGGCCGACGGTCAGCGCCGGGACAAGCGTCGGCCGCGTCGCCCAGTCATGCCCCCAGATCAGCAATAGAAGCCCGGCGAAGACAATGCCGATGGCATAATGGGCGGTCCAGCCGATCAGGCGTTCGTCACCAACAGGTGCCGCTGCTGCGATACGCTGGTGCCGGAAACGACCGTGCGGAAAATGTCCGATCCAGCGGCCGACCATGCCATAGTCCAGGGACGGTATCGCGAGTAACCGTTTCAGTGCCACCGCCCAGAGATCCATGACCGCAGTCGCACCGATCCCGATCGCGATGGCCCGCAACACCAGATCCGTTTCCATGTTCGTATCCTTTCACATCATCTTCCTGGCCGCCGCGTCGACAGGTTGCGTCCATACGGGCGTTCATTCCGTCACATGTGACGAGTCGAAATAATATTCAATTGAATAATTGAATGACTGATGAAGAAATGCTAGGCTTCTGTCAATGAGCGACCTTCAACTTCATATCTTCGAGGAGTTTGCCGAGCTCGCCCGCACACTCGCCAGCGCCCAGCGGCTGCTGCTGCTCGAGCACATCGCCCAGGGCGAGCGTTCGGTGGAGCGCCTCGCCGAGCTTTCCGGCCTCAGCGTCGCCAACGCGTCACAGCACCTGCAGCAATTGAGGCGCGCTGGCTTTGTCGAGACAAGGCGGGAGGGCAAGCGCGTGCTTTATCGGCTGGGCACCGGCCCGGTGCTCGGCCTGCTTTCCGCCCTGCGGCAACATGCCGAGTACAATCGCGCCCAGATCCGCGACCTCGTCGCCGACCGTCGGGATCAACCCGACCGGCTTGAGGCCATTTCGCGTGAGGAGTTGCTGCTGCGGATGCGGGAAGGAGGCGTCACGCTGCTGGACGTGCGACCGCAGGACGAGTTTACCTCGGGTCATCTGCCCGGCGCGATCAATATTCCGATCGAGGAGCTTGAACGGCGCTTCGCCGAACTGCCGGCGCAAACGGAAATCGTCGCCTATTGCCGCGGGCCTTACTGCGCCTTGTCTTTCGATGCGGTCACGGTCCTGCAAGGCAAAGGCTTCTCCGTCCGGCGGCTCGATAGCGGATTTCCGGATTGGAAGGCGGCCGGCCTTGCGGTCGAAAGCGCCGCTTAAGCTTCCAGGGAAGTGTGCAGAACCCCGCATTGTCTTGTGCCGCTTGCCTTTTTCCGCGTTCTGACGTTTTTTGTCGGCAGGCATGCCGCCGCCGGTTTTTTGGGCAGCGGCAGGCAAGATGTGCATCGTCCTTCCGAGAAGGACAAAGACGGCCGGGGGCTGCGGAAACAAAGATGGTATCGGAAGCGCCGCCGTTCTGGTGGACCAAGCCGGATTGGCGTGCCCGTGTTTTGTGGCCGTTTTCCTGGATCTATGGGCGTATTGCCGGCCTGCGCATGGATCGCGCCCGCCGGGCGTCGGTGGCGGTCCCGATCATCTGCATCGGCAATTTCACGGTCGGCGGTGCCGGCAAGACGCCGACGGCGATCGCGCTTGCGCGTGCCGTCAGGGCCAAAGGTCTGAAGCCGGGGTTCCTCAGCCGCGGCTATGGTGGTTCGCTCGACGTGACGACGATCGTCGATCTGGAGCACCACAGGGCGCGCGACGTCGGCGACGAGCCGCTGTTGCTGGCGCGCGAGGCGCTGACGGTGGTGTGTCGGCGTCGCGTCGACGGAGCCCGCCGATTGGTGGCCGAAGGTGCGGATATCATCATCATGGACGATGGTTTCCAGAGCGCGCGACTTGCCTTCGACTTCGCGCTGCTCGTCATCGATTCCCGCCGTGGTATCGGCAACGGTTACCTTGTGCCGTCAGGTCCCGTGCGTGCGCCGCTTTCAAATCAGTTGCGCCACGCAACGGCGCTGTTGAAGATCGGTGACGGACTAGAGGCCGACGCCCTGATCCGCCGTGCCGCACGGGCGGGCAAGCAGATCTACGAGGCGGAAGTCGTGCGCCTCGACGACGGCTCGCTGAACGGAGTCAAGGTGCTGGCCTGGGCCGGTATCGCCGATCCGGAAAAATTCTATCGCACCGTGCGCGAGACGGGTGCGCTTATCGAGGAGACCCGCAGCTTCCCCGACCATCATCATTTTTCAGAGGACGAGATATCGGACCTTCTCGACCGCGCCTCAGCGCTCGGCTGCGTCCTCGTGACCACGGCCAAGGACATGGTTCGCCTGGAGCCCGGTCATGGGAGGGCAGCGGAGTTGGCTGGGGCAAGCCGGGTGATTGAAATCGACGTGCACTTCGACGATCCGTCGGCGCCGGCGAAGATCGTGACCGCCGCCCTGTCGGCGGCACGCGCCCGCAAGCTGCGGGAAGCGGGGCAGAAATAACGTTCGATCGGCGCGTTACAGCGCCGCGCGTTAAATACGACGCGCTAAGGACGCTGTAACACTTTAGACTTGCTGCATAATTCCTTAAATCGAACCCGATTTAAGGAATTATGCAGCAGAGCGTTTCCGTCTTAAACGGCGTCGTGGAAACGCACTATCTCTTTGTTTTACGCATTTCCTGGCGGAAAACCGCTTCGCGCTTTCCCTGGAAAAGCTTTAGCGGCGCTGGTTGGGCAGGGCGCCCGCGCGTTTTTCCGCTTCGAGCGACGCTTCCGCGTCGACATAGGGCTCCTGGCGGGCCACGCTCCAGTAGCGCAGTTCGTCGACCGGGATGGTCTTGCCCGTCATCGCGCAGATGACGTGCGAGCCGGCAAGAACGATCTGAAAGTCACCGTCGAGATAACGGATCTTCGCTTCGCGCGAGGCGCTTCCTTCAAACCGGTTCATCATCGTCTGGCCCGTTCCGTCTTCCTAGTCTGTTTTCTGATCTAGCCCGGCGCCCGGTAAAATGCCAGCGCATTTCGCCGTGTCATGCCTTCACGGGATCAGCTCCTGCCGAACAGTCGCTCGATGTCGGAGAGCTTCAGCTCGATATAGGTCGGCCGGCCGTGATTGCACTGGCCGGAGCCCGGCGTTGCTTCCATCTGGCGCAACAGCGCGTTCATTTCCTCGGTGCGCATCCGACGGCCGGAGCGAACCGATCCATGGCAGGCCATCGTTGCGGCGAGATATTCAAGCCGGCTGGCAAGCCCGTTGGCCGTGTCCCATTCGGCAATCTCGTCGGCGAGCTGGCGCACCAGCCCTGCGGCGTCCATCTCGCCCAGCATGGCCGGCGTTTCCCGCACCGCGATGGCACCGGGCCCGAAGCGCTCGATGCCCAGGCCGAGGCGACCCAGTTCGTCTGCATGCGTCATCAGCCGGTCGCAATCGTCTTCTGAGAGATCAACGATTTCCGGGATCAGCAACGCCTGGGCAGCGACGGGCTTTGAATGCAGCGCCGTTCGCATGGTTTCGAAGACGAGGCGTTCATGGGCGGCATGCTGGTCGACGATGACAAGGCCGTCCTGCGTCTGCGCGACGATGTAGTTTTCGTGAAGCTGCGCACGCACGGCACCGAGCGGAAAGGATTGCGGTGCCGGCGCGTCTGCGATCGTCCGGTCAGGTTCGGGTGACGGCGGGGCGGTGCGGGCCGACGGCGCGGTGAAGGCCGCGAAGCTTGCCTGCGGCGTTTCGGACAGGCCGCGACCCATCGTCTCGAAATGCGTCGGCCGGGAGGGTGAGCTTTCCGCGCTCCAGGGCTGGTGCGGCCGATATTGCCCGGAGCGGAACGCCTGCATCATGCCGCTCGCGCCCGTCGTCGACGCCCGGTCACCCTCCCGTGCCAGAGCTTGGCGGATGGCGCCGATGATCAGCCCGCGAATGAGGCCCGGATCGCGGAAGCGAACGTCCGATTTCGCCGGATGCACGTTGACGTCGACGAGTGCCGGGTCGAGCGTGATCGACAGCACCGCCACGGGATAGCGGCCATGCGGGATCGTTTCGGAATAGGCTGCCCGAATGGCGGACAACAGCTGCTTGTCCTGGACCGGACGACCGTTGACGAAGACATATTGCTGCAGCGAGTTGCCGCGGTTGTAGGTCGGCACGCCGGCAAAGCCGGTGAGCTGGATGTCCTCGCGCTCGGCATCGATCTCGATGGCGTTGTCGCGAAACTCCTTGCCGAGAACCTGCGCCATGCGGGCGAGCCGGTCGTCGCCCGTCGCCGGAAACTCCAGCGTCGTGCGATCTGACCCGGACAGGACGAAACGCACCTTCGGAAAGGCAATGGCCATGCGCCGCACCACATCCGATATCGCCGATGCCTCGGCCTTTTCCGACTTCATGAACTTGAGCCGGGCAGGGGTCGCAAAAAACAGGTCGCGGACTTCGACGACCGTGCCGGTATTGGCGGGCGAAGGGCGAATGGGGTCCGTCCTGCCGCCGGCAATGGTGATGACGGCGCCTTCGGTCGCACCAGCCGTTCGGGTGGTGATCGAAAGCCGGGAAACCGATCCGATCGAGGGCAGGGCCTCGCCGCGAAAACCGAGCGTGCGGATGTCGAACAGGTTGTCGTCGAGTTTTGACGTGCAGTGCCGCTTCACGGCCAGTTCCAGGTCGGCCGGCTGCATGCCGGCGCCGTTGTCGGTTACGCGCAGCAGCGTCTTGCCACCGCCGGCGGTGGCGATTTCGATCCTGGTCGCGCCGGCGTCGAGCGCGTTCTCGATCAGTTCCTTGGCGGCACTGGCGGGACGTTCGATGACTTCGCCGGCGGCGATCTGATTGATGAGGGTCTCGGAGAGCTGCTTGATGGCCATGCTCTATTTTCCCGGATTCGGCGACGGAACGGAAGCGGAAATACGGGTCTGTCCCCGTCTGGCATCTTCGATCGCCGGATTCTGGTTGTGCAACCCATTGGTGCGCCCAAAAATGAGACGAGGATTTAATTGCCCCTTAACACTCTGCTGCGATTTTCCACAACAACCTGAATGATCACGGGTTTTGTCTTTGGAGCACTGCGGCGTTGCTGGACGCCGCGTCACCCCGCTCGAAGAGACGCCTTTCAAGGCCATCCCAGCATGTCCCGAAATGAAACCGCCGCAGGGGGCGAGTGAGGACAGCGCAATGAACGATGGGGCGCCGAACGGCGCGGACATCAACAGGATCATTCTCGAGTCGAGCTGCGATGCGCTCGGCTTTGCGATGCTTGTCTGCGGCCGGGACGATACCATTCTCTTTGCCAGCCGCACGGTGCTGCAATATTTCCCCGTACCTGCCGAGATGCTGCTGCCGGGCACACGCCTGCGCGAGTTTCTCGGCGCCGTCTACGACACCGGCGTTCGCCCGGGCACCGTTCCCGAAAACAGCCGCCGTCGGACGAACCGCGAAGACTGGATTGCCGAGCATATGGCGCTGCACTGGCGCGAGCGCTACGAGAATGTCGAGCGCTCCGGCCGAACCCGATGGGTGTCGATGCGCAAGCGCCGTCTCTCCAGCGGTATCGGCATCCTGTCGATCACTGACGTTTCCGACCAGAAGAAGCGCGACGAGCAGCTGCAGACGGATCTCGAACGGGTCGAGTTGACCGAGGAAATCCTCGACGCTCAGCCCAATCCGATCTGCGTCAAGGATCGCAACCTCAACTATATCGCCGTCAACAAGGCGTTCTGCCTCATCCACGACCTTTCCCAGGAGGCGATCCTCGGGCGTTCGGCCTGGGATTTGGTCGAAAGCGATCTTGCCGAACGTTTCGAGCAGTCCGATCGGCGCGTGCTTGAAACCGGCAAGCCGCATTCGGAAGCGGAACATATCGTGCGTGCCGATGGCAGCGATCTCTGGGTTCTCACCCGCAAATATCGCGTCGGCATGCCCGGCCGCCATTTCGTCGTCAGTTGCATGAACGACGTGACTGATATCGCCGGCTGGTACAATGGCTCCGAGCTTGGCTCTGCCCCCTCCGGCGGTCTCCAGATCAACGACTACAGCATTTTTGCGCCGGCCCAGAATTTCTACGATCCGTTTCGCGCGTTGAACGTGCAGCAACTGGTCGGAGCGGGATCGATGATCGAGACGCTTCCGGCGCGTGGCTTGCGCGTTCTGCTTGCGACTGCCGATCGGCTGACGGAAGAACGGCTGGTGGCGCGCCTGCGCGGCTCGGGTCTCGAGGCCTGCGCAGTGCGCAACCTCGACGAATTGACCGCCTTCGGTATGGCGTCCGACAGCGCCGGCCTGAAGCTCGACGTTCTGCTCCTCGACGGCGCCTTTCCGGACTGTGAGCATATCCGGACGGCCTGGCGCAACTGCCCCGTCGTTACGGTCAAAGCCGATCAGGACGCTGCGGCTGTGCTTGCGGAGGTTTTCCGTGTTTGCGCCGAGCGCCCGCAAGCCTCGCCACTCCTGCAATCGGACTGGTCGCTCTCCTTCGAGGACGAAGCTGCTTCAGCCGTTCCGGTTTCGCAGGTCGATGTCCTCGTTGCCGAGGACAACCAGATCAACCAGTTCGTCTTTACGCAGATCCTCGAAGGGCTCGGTGTCTCGCACCGCATTGCCGCCAATGGCCGCGAAGCCGTCGAACTTTGGCATGAGCTTCAGCCGGCGCTGGTGCTGATGGACGTGTCCATGCCTGTCATGAACGGCTTCGAGGCGGCAATTGCCATTCGAACCGCGGAAAAAGTGAGAGGCGAGAGAACACCGATCATCGCCGTGACCGCTCAGGCCCTCGACATCGACCTGCAACAGTGCAAGGCATCGGGTATGGATGATCACATCATGAAGCCGGTCAGCCCCGACATGATCGAGGCCGTCTTACGAAAATTCATGCCGGTAAAGGCCATGCGAACGACTGGTTGAGCGAAAGCCGTGTCAACTCGCTAGAATTGGGGATGTCGATGGCAGATCTTGGAGCGGGGCGATATCGGATTGTTAACCCCCGATTGCGATCTTCTGCAGCGTATTGCCAAAAAGTGTAGAGTCCCGCAGGAATGCATCGCAACCCCTCAGCCGTCAACGTCGGAACCTTGCCGGAAGCGCGCCGCCGCTCCGCGGGTCGGCTTGCTTTGTCGGTAGCGCGGCGCGGACGGGCGGGCTCACTTCAGATCCGGGGACTTGGCCGATGATGTCGGGGGAAACTCCCTATCACCGCATCGGCAGGGAGCCTCTGGTCGTGGACGGCTCGATCGATCCGTTGACCGGGCTCGGCAATGCGCGCCAGCTCCGCAAGACCGTTTGCGATCTGGCTGAAGAGCGCGCCAGCGATCCCGCTCCCTTTACCATTGGCCTTGCCAATATCGATGGCTTCAAGCCGATCAACGACCTTTTCGGCCCACGCGCCGGCGACGAGATCCTCTGCCAGGTTGCCCATCGGCTGCAGGCCTGCGCGCCTGAAGGCGCAACGATCATCCGCTCCGAGAACGACGAATTCGCCTTCGTCCTGCCGCTCGTCTTCGAGCGCAAAGGTGCAGAGAAGGTCGGCCTGATGCTGAAAGAGGTGCTGTCGGCGCCCTTCGATCTCGGCGACCGCAACGTCCGTCTTTCGGCTTCTTTCGGTTTTGCCGTCTATCCCTTTGCCGGCGAAGTGTTCGAAGACCTGCTGAAAAGCGCCGACACGGCGCTCTATCGTTCCAAGCGCCGCGGTCGCGGCCAGATCACCGTCTATTCCCAGGAAATTGCGCAGGAGATGAAGCGCGCGACGCAGCTCGAGCAGGCGCTGCGCAATGCGATCATCGCCAACGAGGTGGATGTGCATTTCCAGCCGATCGTCGACCTGCGCAACGACGCGGTTGTCGGCTTCGAGGCGTTGGCCAGATGGTGCGACGCTGACCTCGGTTATGTCTCGCCAGCCGTCTTCGTGCCTTTGGCGGAAGAGCGCGGTTTCATCGAATCTTTGGCCGAGACGCTGTTGCGCAAGGCGGCGCACGCGGCACTTTCCTGGCCGAAGGAACTCTTCCTGTCGTTCAACCTGTCGTCGGCGCAGTTGATGGATCCGGCCACCAGCCAGCGGCTGTTGACGATTATCAACCAGATCGGCCTGGACCCGCGGCGGCTGGAACTGGAGATCACCGAGACGGCCGTGATGGCAGACGCGGAGACCGCCCAGAAGATCGTGACCGAGCTTCGGGCAGCGGGCGTTCGTGTCTCGCTCGACGATTTCGGCACGGGCCAATCGAGTCTTGGACGTCTTCGCGACTTCTCCTTCGACAAGGTCAAGATCGACCGCGCCTTCGTGTCGCGGATTTCGGCCGACCGTGCCTCCGAGCATATCATCAAGGCTATCGTCTCGATGTGCGAAGGTTTGGAGCTTGAGGTCGTCGCCGAAGGCATCGAGGATTTTTCCGAGGCCTTGAAGCTGAAGGCGCTCGGCTGCGGCATGGGCCAGGGCTACTTCTACGGCAAGCCCGCCGACGCCGTTGCGACGATGCGCTACCTCTCGGACCGCTACCGCGGCGTTGCAGCTCAGCTTTAAAGCGCGTCGCGATCTCTAGGATTCGCTTGCTGCGCTTTAATTCTTGCGCATGTCGTCATCGCAAAAGCGCGGCACACTTTTGCGCGACATGCTCAGGCGCTGCTGTGATGATGGGCGTCAGTCCTTGGCGCTTTCAGCGCGGTTTCGCGTGCCTTCCGCCAACAACCAGTCCCTGACCCGGCGCGCCTGGTTGTTCAGCTCGCGCGAGCGCGGCCAGACGACGTAAAACGCCAGCCCTGTTTTCAGCACATGGCCGCAGACTGGGACCAGGGCGCCGGAGCGAACCTGCGGATCGGTCAGATGCTCCCAGCCAAGCGCCACGCCTTCGCCGGCAAGCACTGCCTGGATCACCAGGACATAGTCGTTGATGGCAAGGCGCCGCGCCTGTGGCGGGTAGGAGAGGCCGGCACTGGCGAACCATTCGGTCCAGTCGCAGGCGCGCCGGACCGGTTCTTCCAGATGAATGAGGTTGTGGCGCAGGAGATCGGCCGGCGTGCTCGGCAGCCCATGCTGCTCGATATAGGCAGGTGTCGCCACCGCATTGACGACCTCCTCGGCAAGAAGGGCCGCATGGTAACGCGGCCAATGGCTCGGATCGCCGCCGCGGATGCCAAGCGGGATCGGCTCCTCGTCGAGGTCGAGATCGCGCACGCTCGTCTGGATCCTGAGATCGATTTCAGGCAGGTCCTCGCGCATCCGGTTGAGGCGCGGCAGCATCCACATCGAGGCAAAAGCGGTCGATGCCGCAAGCGTCACATTGGTCTCGCGCCTCTTGGAGCGGATGTCTTCCGCCGACTTCTGAATGCGCGAGAGCCCGACGGAAACGTCGGCGTGGAACTTCTCGCCCGCCTCCGTCAGTTCGACGGCGCGATGCACGCGGTGGAAGAGCGGCACGCCCAATTGCTCTTCCAGTCCGCGAATGGCGTAGGAGACGGCGGCCTGCGTCATGCCGAGCTCGCTGGCGGCGCGGGTGAAATTCTGATGGCGGCCGGCAGCCTCGAAGACGATGAGGCTGGCTGCAGACGGGAGCAGGCGACGCAGGTTTTCCATAACTTATGCTTATCGCATGGCTCAATTTTTTCCAGCGTTACAACGTGATTTTTCATCAATACCATCACCATGAATGATGGGAGGACGTCGATGGAAATGACGACTGTGACAGCGGGCGAAGCGCCCAGACGGACGCGAGGGGCAAGGCCGCAGCGCGGCGGCGTCAGCGCCAAGAGCCTTGGCGTTCCCTACATCGTTCGCAACATCCCGACCTACGATATCCTGGGCGAGGAAAGCCTGACCCGCATCGAGAAGGTCGCCGATCGCATCCTTGCCGAAGTCGGCATCGAATTTCGCGACGATCCGGCATCTCTCGATCATTGGAAACGCGCCGGCGCCAAGCTGGATGGCGTCCGGGTGACGTTCGAACCTGGCATGCTGAAGGAGATCGTGCGCTCGGCGCCGCGCCAGTTCACCCAGCATGCCCGCAATCCCGCCCGCAGTGTCGAAATCGGCGGCAACAATGTCGTGTTCTCGCCGGCCTACGGCTCTCCCTTCGTCACCGATCTCGACAAGGGCCGGCGCTACGGCACGATCGAGGACTTCCGCAATCTGATCAAGCTGGCACAGTCGAGCCCGTGGCTGCACCATTCCGGCGGGACGATCTGCGAGCCGGTCGACGTGCCGGTGAACAAACGCCACCTCGATATGGTCTACAGCCACATCAAATATTCCGACCGTGCCTTCATGGGCTCGATCACCGCGGAGGATCGCGCCGAAGATTCGATCGAGATGGCGCGCATTCTCTTCGGGCGTGATTTCGTCGATGCCAATTGCGTCATCCTCGGCAACGTCAACGTCAACTCGCCGCTCGTTTGGGACGGCACCATGACGAAGTCGCTGCGCGCCTATGCACGGGCAAACCAGGCGGCGGTCATCGTGCCCTTCATCCTCGGCGGCGCCATGGGGCCGGTCACCAATGCCGGCGCCATTGCCCAGTCCTATGCCGAAACGCTGGCCGGGTGCGCCTTGACCCAGCTCGAGCGCAAGGGCGCGCCGGTTATCTTCGGCAATTTCCTCTCATCCATGTCTTTGCGCTCGGGCTCGCCGACCTTCGGCACGCCGGAACCGGCGATCGGCAGCATGGTCGTCGGCCAGTTGGCGCGCCGGCTCGGCCTGCCGCTGCGCTGCGCCGGCAATTTTTCGAACTCCAAGCTGCCGGATGCCCAGGCAATGCAGGAAGGCGTCATGTCGATGCTGTCGGCCGTGCATTGCGGGGCCAACTTCATCCTGCACTCGGCCGGCTTCGTCGATGGGCTGCTGGCGATGTCTTACGAAAAGTTCGTCATGGACACGGATTTCTGCGGCGCGCTGCATTCCTATCTCGCCGGCGTCGTCGTCGACGACAACACGCTGGCCATGGACGCCTTCCTGCAGGTTGGGCCTGGCAGCCATTTCCTCGGCTGCGACCACACCATGCGCAACTACCAGACCGCCTTCTGGGATTCAGGCCTGTCCGACAACGAACCGTTCGAAAAATGGACGGAGGAGGGCGGAACCGACATGGCGGTGCGGGCGAACCGCAGCTGGAAGAAGACGCTGGCCGAATACGAAGCGCCGCCGCTGGACGTGGCGATCGATGATGCTTTGACGGACTATGTCTCTCGCCGCAAGAACGGCATGGCGGACGCCTGGTACTGAGCCGACGCCACCCCCTCACTGGGGATGAGCAGAACAAGAATGATGCAGTGTCCCCGGTCCACTTCAGCGGACGAGCGGCGCTCAAGGGAACAGAAATGACGCTGCCGAAAGACCCGCTGCTCCAGCCCTATCGCCTCAAACATCTGACGCTCAAGAACCGGATCATGTCGACTTCGCACGAGCCGGCCTATTCCGAAGACGGCATGCCGAAGGATCGCTCCCGCCTCTACCACCTTGAAAAGGCCAAGGGCGGCATGGCGCTGACGATGACGGCGGGATCCGCCATCGTTTCGGAGGATTCTCCGCCCGCCTTCGGCAATCTCCACGCCTATTCCGACGAGATCGTGCCCTGGCTGAAGAAGATCGCCGACGACTGTCACGAGCACGATGCCGCGGTGATGATCTAGCTCACCCATCGCGGCCGTCGCACCGGCTGGAACAAGGGCGACTGGCTGCCGGTTCTCTCCGCCTCGCCGGTGCGCGAAGCGGCGCACCGCTCAAGCCGCTTTCCCGCAATCTGGGCGCCGTCGATTACAAGGCGCTGCTTCGCGGCGAAAACCCGATTAAGCTTCGCAATCCGGGCGGGAGCTTCGGCATGTTCCGTATCGGCGATGCCGTCGCCAGCCGCAACATCCATGCCGGCATCTATGATGCGCTGCGCTACGGCGTGCTTATGTGAATAAAAGAGCGGCGGTGCAAACGCCGCCGCTCCATCTCCTGGTCGTTTATCGATCAGCCCTGGTCGTTTACCGATCCAGCCCTGGTCGTTTCTTGATCCAGCTTACTGCTGGGTACCCTCAGCCGGTGCCGGCATCGTGGTTGCCGGTGCCGTTCCGGTGGTCGAGGAGGTCGTCGATGTGTCAACCGGCTGGTTGGCGATCTGTTCGGCGACCTGCTGCGCCTTGGTCTTGAACTCCGGAGCCGCCTTCAAGGTTTCAGCGGTTTCCGTCGTCGTAAGCTTCAAGGCATCCGTATTGGCCTGCTCGGAGATCTGGATGCGATCGAACGGGACCGCAACGTTCTTCTCGCCGAGGCCCAGGAAGCCACCGACACCGATCACGGCAGCTTCGACGCCGCCATCCTTCTTGATGATCAGGTCGTTAATTTCGCCGACCTTTTCGTCGCCGGCATTATAGACGGTCTGGCCGACATAGGTGCTGGTCGCGATCTGGTCGCTGGCCTGCTCGGTCAGGTAAGTCCCGTCAGACTGAGCCATGTCGGCAGGTGCCTCGGTGGTTGCCGGCGGTGTCGTCTGCGCCTGGTCTGCAGGTGCTTCGGCACCCGGAACCGGCTGTATTTCCATCGTCTGCGGCTCGGCCGGCTTAGGCTGGGTGGCGTCCTGAGCGAAGGTCATCGGCGCGAACGCAACACTCGCGATAAGCGCACCGGCCGCAACGGAAGATACAAGTTTCTTGGTCATGTCAAACTGCCTTTCCTTGACGTTGTCGATCAAGGCGCGGTCCTGATTGTCGCCAGGTTTCCACCGCACCGGTGATATCAAAGCAACGCCCGGCGGCAGAAACGGTTCCAGAAAAATTTGAAGTGATCGCACCGGCAATCGGGCAGTCATGCGCCGGCTTCCGATGGCCGCCGATCAATATCGCCGACGACCGTGGCGCATCTTTCGCCAGAAATCCGACCGCCATCACTCCATCTTTGTATTTTAGTGATTTATTGATTGCTTCTTTACATTCACACAATCTTGAGTGTTCTTGCCGATACTTGCAGAAGGCAGGACAGGGATCTCTTCGTGGATAATCCATCCTGTTGATCTGGACGGTTCCCCGATGTTTCTGCCACGGCGATTTCTCTCCGTTTCCCTGCTTTCCGTTTTGGTGATGGTCTGCCTTGTCGGGATTGAGCGCAGCCTGTTCGGCGTGCGCTATTTTTCGGAGCGAATGCCACAGGTCGAACCCTACAATCTTTGGCATGCATGGGTGGCGCTCAGCCTGTCGCTTGCGGCCATCCAGGGGTTCACGCGTGATGCGTCCTGGTTGGGCACGCCTGTCCTCCGGCTGGCTTCGCGCCGCGAACTCTGGATCTGCATCGCCATGTTGGTCTTTTCGGCCGCGGCCGCCCTGCTTTTCACCGTCGATGCCGCGATCTTCAGCGCCCTGGCCCGCGAGGACAATATCTTCGAGTGGCTTTCCGCCCTGTTGATCTTCGCCTCGAGCGCGTTCTTCGCGTCGGCGGCGATCGGTCAGTTGCGCTTCGCGTACGGTGGAGCCGGTCGCATCGCATGGCTCGCGGCCTGCGCTGCTGCGTTCTTCAGTCTTGTCCTCTTCATCGTCGGCATGGAAGAGATATCCTGGATGCAACGCCTGTTCAGCATTTCCACGCCGGACGCATTGCTTGGTCTCAACAAGCAGCAGGAATTGAACCTGCACAACATCTCTACCGGCTCCTCCGAACTGCTCTATTATGCCGGCAGTTTCGTGCTTTTGACGTTGGCGCCCTTTATCTGGCTCTACCTTCGCAAGGGCTTTGCACTCGGGCGGCTCGAAGCCTTCGCGCCCAGCGTTCTGGTGCTGGCGGCAAGCGCACCGATGGCGGCGTTCAACAGCGACAATTGGAGCATGCTGCCGACCCAGATGATGGTGATGATGACCGTGATCATCCTGCTGGTGGTCGCCGATCTCGCGCTGCGGAGCGGGCTGTGGCGGGAATTCACCGTTCTGACCGCCGCCGCCATCCTGATCGTCGCGATCCAGGAGCTGTTCGTGCTGCAGGCGCACGAACTCGTGCGCATATGGGATCCGACCGAATACAAGGAGCTCTTCATTGCGGTCGGTCTCGCCATCTATGGCTATGAGACCTGGTCGCGTCTGCGCTCGTCGGCGCCGACCACAGAGTTGCGGATCGGTCGCCGATCGATGGCTGGGTAAAAGAAAGCTCCGCCGAAATGGCGGAGCTCCCATTGCGACGTCGCACGGCGCGACGGCGTTCTCAGTGGCTTTCGCGCAGAACCTCGCTGCCGCTGCCGCCGACGAGGAAGTCAAGATCTGCGCCCTTGTCTGCCTGCAGCACCGTGTCCTGATAGAGCTTGTAGTAGCCGCGCGTCCACTTCTGTTCCGGCGGCTGCCAGGCAGCCATGCGGGCTGCAAACTCTTCCTCGCTGATCATCAGGTTGAGTTCGCCCTTCATCGCGTCGAGCCGGATGCGGTCGCCGGTTCTGACGATCGCCAGCGGTCCGCCGGCGTTCGATTCCGGGCTGACATGCAGCACGACGGTTCCGAAGGCCGTACCCGACATGCGGGCGTCCGAAACGCGCACCATGTCGCGCACGCCCTTTTCGACCAGCCGGCGCGGGATCGGCATGTTGCCGACCTCCGCCATGCCGGGATAACCCTTGGGGCCGCAGCCCTTGAGCACCAGGATGGTATCCTCGGTCACAGGCAGATCCGGATCGTCGATCTTCGCCTTCAGATCTTCGATCGTCTCGAAGACATAGGCCGGGCCCTCATGCGCCAGCAGATGTTCGCTGGCGGCCGACGGCTTGATGACCGCGCCGTTCGGCGCCAGGTTCCCCTTGAGCACGCGAATGCCGGCTGCCGCCCGCAGCGGGTTGTCGAGCGGACGGATGACGTCGTCGTTGAAGACTTCGGCGTCTTCCCAGTATCGGCTGATCGGCATGCCGAAGACCGTCGGCGCATCCGCATGAAGCAGATGCTGGATGCGGTTCATGACGGCGGGCAGGCCGCCGGCATAGGCGAGATCTTCGATCAGGTATTTGCCGGATGGCATGCAGTTGACGATGCAGGGCACCTGACCGCCGACACGGTCGAAGTCCTCGAGACAGAGATCGACGCCGGCACGACCGGCAATTGCCAGCATATGCACGACCGCGTTGGTCGATCCGCCGACGGCGGCGTTGGCGATGATACCGTTCTCGAAGTTCTTCTTGGTCAGAATCTTCGACAGGCGCAGATCCTCATGCACCATTTCGACGATGCGCTTGCCGGTCATGTGCGACAGCGCCATGCGGCGCGCGTCGACGGCGGGGAGGGCGGCGTTCATCGGCAGCGACAGGCCCATCGCCTCGACGATCGAAGCCATGGTGGTGGCCGTGCCCATGGTCATGCAGACGCCCGGCGAGCGCGACATGCCGCTCTCGGCCGCCATGAACTCCTGGACGCTCATCTCGCCGGCGCGCACGGCTTCGGAAAATTTCCAGACGTCGGTGCCCGAGCCGATGTCCTTGCCCTTCCACTTGCCGTTCAGCATCGGTCCGGAGGAAACGACGATCGTCGGCAGGTCCACCGACGCTGCACCCATCAGCTGGCCGGGTGTCGTCTTGTCGCAGCCGCCGAGCAGCACGACGCCGTCGATGCCATAGGCGCGGATCGCCTCCTCGACGTCCATCGCGAGCAGGTTGCGAAACAGCATGGCCGTCGGCCGCATCTGGGTTTCGCCAAGCGAGGAAACCGGAAACTCGACGGGAAAGCCGCCGGCCTCCCAGACACCGCGCTTCACGCCCTCTGCCAGAATGCGCAGGTGGCTGTTGCACGGGGTCAGTTCCGACCAGGTGTTGCAGATGCCGATGATCGGACGCCCGTCGAAAACATGGTCCGGAAATCCCTGGTTCTTCATCCAGGAACGATGGATGAAACCATCCTTGTGGGTGCCGCCATACCAGTGGCGGCTGCGCAGTTCTTTCTTCTTGTCGCTCATGCGAGCTTCCTCCTCACCATGCGTCTATCGCGTGGATGAATTGTATGACTTTTTGTTGGCGTTTCGCCAAGGGCTTTCGATCAAAGGCGGAACGACGGCTCGAACCGGCCCTTGACGCTGACGCCGAGATCGAAGGTCTTGCCGGCATGCGGATCGGCTGCGCGCGCCGCCTCGTCCAGGTCCTGCCAAGCCGACGTCACCAGCATGCGATCGGCCCTCGGCCCGATGAAGGCCGTGCAGCTCGGCTGCGTCGTCGGCATCGCATAACGCGCGATCCGCACGCCGTCAGGCCGGTAAACGTCGACCGTGCCACTGCCCCAACGGGCATTCCAGATCAGGCCGTCGGCATCGCAGACCGAGCCGTCGATGCCGCCGGCCTCGCCGCTGCTGTCGACGAGCAGGCTGGGCTCGCCCTTCGGCAGCCCGGTCTCGGCATCGATATCGACGCGCATCAGGTGGTTGATATCGGTGTCGACGAAATAGGCAACGTTCCCATCCGGCGAAAAGCAGATGCTGTTGGGAATGGTGATCCGGTTATAGAGCTTGGTCACCTTGGTGCCGGCGACGTGATAGATCGCGCCCGCTTCCTTCTCGGCGTTGCGGCCCATCGTGCCGATCCAGAGCGAACCGGAAGCATGAACGCGGCCGTCGTTCGAGCGATTGCCGGGCTTGTCCTCAAGCGTCGTCACGAGACTGAAGGCGCCTGTCGTATCCCTCAGGAAAAGCCCCTGGTCGGAAGCGATCAGTTGCCGGGACGGATCGATGACGGCAAGGACGCTGCCCAGGAACGGTAGGTCATGCACGGCCTTGCGGCCGGTTTCCAGGTGCAACTCATGCAACTCCTGTCCCTTGATGTTGAACCACCAGGCGGTGCCGCTACCGGAGTCGTAGGTCGGGCCTTCCCCGAGGATCGAGGTCGATTCGCAAAGGATGCTGCCGGAAAAGGGAATGGTATCGCTCATCATCGCGCTCCGTAGACGGCGTTGTAGGCCTTGACTGTCGCGGCGGCGCGCTTGCCGACGTCGGAGGCACTCATGCCCGGCTTGTAGAGGCTTGAGCCGAGCCCGAAGCTTCTGATGCCGATCTTGGCATAGTCGGCAAAATTCTCCTCCGACACGCCGCCGACGGCGGCCACTTCGACATCGGTCGGCAGCACGGTGCGGATTGCGGCGATGCCGGACGGGCCGAGCACGCTTGCCGGGAAGAACTTGAGGCCGGTTGCGCCTGCTGCCGCCGCGGCAAGTGCTTCGGTCGGAGTGAAGACGCCGGGCATGGTCACCATGCCCTTTTCCGCCGCCAGTCGGATCACCGCCGGCTCGACATTGGGGCTGACCATCAGCCGGCCGCCGACATCAGCAAGCTGTTCGACCTGTGCCGTCGTCAGCACGGTGCCGGCGCCGATCAGGCAGTCTTTCGGTGCCATCTTCACGGCGGCTTCGATCGATCGGAACGGGTCGGGCGAATTGAGCGGGATCTCGATCGCGGTAAAGCCCGCTTCGATCAGCGTGCCGACGACGCCTTCGGTTTCTTCGGGCTTGAGGCCGCGCAGGATGGCGACCAGCGGGTATTTCATCGGCGGGAAGGGGATACGGTTCATATCAATAGTCTTTCGATCAGAGGGGCCAGATTGCCTGAGCGGCAGTCGAAAGGCCGGCGCGCACGGCCTCGTCGGCGTCGACGACCCGCGGGCTAAGGTTTTGGCTTGCGAGTGCGGCGTGGTAGAGCGCGCCGAGAGAGCCGGAGGCTACGAGGCAGACGCTGTCGACGGTGCCGGCTGCCGCTAATGCTCCGGCGATCTCAAGCCCGATCAATGTGCCCGAAAGCGTCGCCTTGGCGTCGGTGGCGCTCGCACCATGGAGGAGTTGGCCGGCGCGCACGCCGAACGTCAGGTTGGTGGCGAGCGCAGGCTTGGCGCACGCAGCGGTGACCGCGGCGAGGAACGACGGATGGTCGCCGGAAAAGACCTGCGCATCCGCGACCGAGTGGCTGAGGATGGAGTGCCTGGAGATCACGTCGAACAATTCGCCGGTCATGAAGGTGGAGAAGCCGGTGACCTTGCCGCCATCAAGGCGCACCCATTTGCTGTGGGTTCCAGGCATGCAGACGAGGTGCCGGCCGTCGCCGAGGCTTCCGGCGGCGCCGAGCAATTGGGTTTCCTCGCCGCGCATCACGTCGGGGTGCTGCGGATCGCGCTGGGCGAGACCCGGAAGAATACGGATGTCGCGCCCGACGTCGGGCACCGCGACGGCGCCCATGGCAATGGTCGAGAGGGCGGCGGGCGTGTCGAGATACCCGGCTTCCAGCCAGCCCTGTTTGGCACCCGCCATGCCGCAGATGATAACCGGCAGGTGCGTCGGCGCGGCCACGGCCGCCAGATGCGCCTCCAGGACGGTTGAAAAGCCTGTTTTGGCGGCTGTGGTCATGCCTTCGCCGCTGCGCCGTTCGGCAAGCACCGTGCCGTCCTCGGCAATGATCCAGAGCCGAAAGCTCGTGGTTCCCCAGTCGACTGCGGCATAATAGGCTGCGGTCATCAAAGTGCGCCTCCGTCAATGATCATCGTTTGGGCTGTCATGCCCATGGAACAGTTCGAAGCCAGGTAGAGGCATGGCCCCACCAGGTCCTCGGCGGTCAGGCTCCGCTTCAGGCATTGTTTCTCCAGCATCGCTGCGATCGCCGTTTCATCGAGCCAGAGTTTCTTTTGGCGCTCGGTAACGATCATGCCGGGCAGGATTGCGTTGACGCGGATATTGTCGGGGCCGAGCTTGCCGGCGAGCGACTTCGTCAATCCGATGATGCCGGCCTTGGCCGTCGCATAGGCCGGGATTTCCGCCATGTTGAGCAGGAAGGCGATCGACGAGAAATTGATGATCGATCCGCCGCCGGCCCGCCTCATATGCGGCGCTACCGCCTGGCTCATGAAGAACAGGTGCCTGAGATTGACGGCCTGGCTTTCGTCCCAACTCTCTTCGGTGACGCTTTCGAGCTGCTGCCGGTCGTCGCGGGCGGCATTGTTGACGAGCACCTGGATCGCGCCGAGCGTCGCCGCGGCCGTTTCGGCGGCTGTCCTCACCGCGCCGATATCGCGCAGATCGGCATGAATGAACAGCGGCCTGTGCCCGGTCTCGACTGCAAGCCTGTCGGCGAGTTCCAAGCTTGCGGGCTCGTCGATGTCGACGAAGGCGACCTGTGCGTGCTGACGAACGAAACCTTCGACGAGCGCAGCACCGATGCCGGCGCCGCCGCCGGTTATAAGCACACAGCGATCCCTCAGGTCATGAAATTGGGCCGCAGGCAACGGCATCGGTCCGGCACTCCCCATTCGCGCCGTTCCGGCGCGTTTGCAGATTTCTTTGTTCCGATATGTGGAACTTGATTTTATTATATGGAATTATCGGGCGATGACGGTTATTTTGTCAAGATCGGATGGCGAACCTTGAACCTGTATGGGCCGAAATGAAGCGGGCGACATGAGCGAAGAACCGACAGTGATAGCGGATGGCGAGGCGGTGGGCACCGGCACGCTCGGCAAGGCCATGGCCGTCCTTGAGGCGGTGGTCATGGCGGACGGGCCGCAGCGTTTCACCGACATCCTTGCAAGGTCGGGGCAGCCGCGCGGCACCTTGCATCGGCTGCTCAGCCACCTCGTCGAGGAAGGGCTGCTCGTGCAGCGGCGCGATCTCTGCTACGAACCGGGTCTTCGACTGCTGACGCTTGCCTATCGCTCCTGGTCCGGCAATCGCTTCCGCGACGTTGCCGAACCACATCTTCGCAGCCTGCACGAGTTGACCGGAGAAACGGTGCATCTCGGCATCCTGCGCGAAACCGAGATCGTCTATGTCGACAAGGTCGAAAGCCGGCAGACGGTGCGCATGAGTTCGCAGATCGGCAAGGCCTCGCCCGCCTATTGCACCGGCATCGGCAAGGCGGCGCTGTCGTTGTTGCCGCAACTGGAACTGGAGCGTCTCGTGGCAGGGATGGCGTTCCATGCGTTCACGCCGCATACCCATCGCTCGGCCGAATCACTGCTGGCGGAGATCGCGGACATTCGCCGCGATGGACACGCTTTCGATCGGGAAGAACATGAGATAGAGATCCGGTGCGTGGCTGCGCCGATCCGTGTTTCGGGCAGCGATCTGACGGCTGGAATCTCGGTTACGGGACCGGCCTATCGGGTGAGCATGGAGCAGTTGATCGCCTGGTCGGGGGCGGTGCGGACGGCGGCGGCGGCGATCGGGGAGGAGGCCGCGATTCGCCTCGGTCCGGGCCGCGGTGGACCTTGAGTTCACTTTACGATAAATTAGGAACTTCGACTGGACGTGGCGGTCCAAGCTCGATAACGTTAATATATCAGGATCGCTTTGCGGTTGTACGCGAGTCGGTTTGATTTTGACATTGATAGTAATTTTGACGTGATCTTCATGCGGCGTCAGCGGCCGTGCTCCTCCCCGGGGCCGGATGTGGAGAAGGGCGGAAGATGATCGATTTCAGCGCGAATATGGCGTCGTTGATGCTTCCTGACGGACGGTCCGTGAGGGGGCCGATCTGTTGCGAAGATGACATTAGACGGGTGATCGGGCAGGTTGCGGACGCTTACGGCTTCCGCGGTTTCCTGGTGCTCGCCGTTCCGGATACCGGCTGCAGCAGCCTTGAGGCCAACGCCATCATGACGACCTATCCGGTTGAGTTCCTGAAGGGCTACGACAGCGCCGGCCTGATCAATGGCAGCCCTGTGATCCAGCGTCTGCGCCGCAGCACCATACCGTTCACCTATGACGCTCATCAGCTGGCGCGCCGCCGCGCAGACGGCAAGGGCGACGCGGCGATCTGCGTCTTCGAACAGGCGGGCATGCCGCGCGGCATTTATCTGCCGGTGCACGACGCCGGCGGACATCGGGCCGCCATTGCCTTTGGCGGCGACCGCCCCGTGGTGTCGAACGACGAGATGCAGGAACTCAATCTGTGGGCCGGCATTCTGTACAGCAAGCTGGCCGAGGTGCGCGGGCGCGAGCGACGCGGCTCGGGAAGCCTGTCGCGCCGCGAGGTCGAATGCCTGCGCTGGGCCGCTGCCGGCAAGACCACCAGCGAGATGGCGCGGATCCTGGCGCTATCGGAGTATACGGTGAACCACTATCTCAACCGAGCGACGCGAAAGCTGGATTCGGTCAACCGCGTGCAGACGGTCGCCAAGGCCATGCGCGCCGGTTTGATCAACTGAGAATTGGCACTTTCTGCACATAAAAGCTGGATGCTGCGGCATGGTGCGGTTCGCTTGTAGGGAAATACACAGGCTTTTGGGCGCGTAGGGCAGGGAATCTCGATCATCTGTTGGCATTGGCCTGCAGGTCAGTCTATTTGATAATTGATGAATGCCATGGAACGCGCGAATGCAGGATACGATGACCACCGGGAAGACTGACGCAGATCTGCCCCGGGGCGGTGATTTCGCGTCCGAGATCGCAAAGCTGGAGACCCAGTTCGATATCATCCGCTATATGCGGCGGATCACGCAGATGTTTGGTTTCAAAACCTTTCTCATCTGTTCGATCCCTTCCATCGATGTCGAACGCCTGGCCGCAACCACTGTTATCTCCAATATGCCTGCCGAACTGCTCAACAAATATGACAGCCTGTCGATGCTGCGCTTCAGCACCGGCGTCAAGCGGCTGCGGGAAACGACGACGCCGTTCCAGGTGACGCTCGATGCCTGGGAAGGCGAAGGCGGCAAGCCCGATTCAGCCCGCGAATACATCGCGATGCTGCGCGAGAACGGCATCTTCCAGGCCAGCTACTTCCCGGTGCATGACGCCGAAGGCGGCCGCGGCGCTGTCATCCTGATGGGGCCGGAAGCAGAACTGCCGATGACCGTGACCATGGAACTGCAGATGATCGCAATCCATGTCTACAACCGGTTGGCCGAGATCGGCTCGGTATGGAAGAACAGCAGTGCGTCGCTCTCCGAACGCGAGATCCAGTGCCTGAGCTGGACGGCGGCGGGAAAGACCAGCGCCGAGATTGCCGGCATTCTCGGCCTCTCCGAGCACACGGTGAACCACTACCTCAACCACGTCACCAAGAAGCTCGACGCGGTGAACCGGACGCAGGCCGTCGTCAAGGCGATGAAGAAGGGCTACATCAGCTAGCCGTCGTTCGGCAGCGCCGGGTTCGACGCTGCTCGAACCCGGCTCCCCGCCTTGGTGTCGCAGGCGTAAAATGCACCGATCCTGTGCGGATTTGAGACCATTGCCCATAAACTGGGCAGATGCTCTCGGCGCCCCGGGCGAGAGACTTTCCATCTATTTCGCTGAAAATGTTCGCTTTTTCGTCTTGCCCCAAATCTGGCACGCATCCTGCATTGTTAGCGGCATGTCCAGAGGGGACTAAAAACAAGACAGCGCCCAAGAAGGTCGCGACAAAAAGGGCCGCCACCCAACCTCGTGTGATCCCGGATGTACGGACACCAGGGTGAGTGGCGGCCCTGCTTTTTTGCGTTATGTCGCATTGGCGAAGCGCCCGGCCTCGATTATCTAAGAGAGAACAAAGAATGAGAGGGCGCGATGCCGGAAGTCACCAGAGACGTGGTTCTTGATAAGCTGCGAACCGTGCGCGGCCCGGATATGGAAGGCAACATCGTCGAGCTCGGGCTCGTGTCGGATGTGTTCATCTCGGATGGCAAGGCTTATTTCTCGATCACCGTGCCGGCCGACCGGGCCAAGGAACTGGAGCCGATGCGCGCCGCAGCAGAGCGCGTGGTGCGGGAAATCCCCGGTATCAGCGCAGCCATGGTCGCCCTGACCGCCGATCGCAAGGCCGCCCCTGCGGCTGCCCCGGTGCAGCGCCCGCAACCGGCCGGCGCCCATGCCGGTCATGCCCACGGCCAGCGTCCGGCCGGCGGCGCGGCCGCCAAGGCGGGCATTCCCGGCGTCGGCGCGATCATCGCCGTCGCCTCCGGCAAGGGCGGCGTCGGCAAATCGACCACATCGGTCAACCTGGCATTGGCGCTGAAGGCCAACGGCCTGAAGGTCGGCCTGCTCGACGCCGACATCTATGGCCCATCCATGCCGCGCCTCTTGAATATACACGGCCGGCCGCAGCAGATCGAAGGCCGGTTGATCCGCCCGATGGAAAACTACGGCATCAAGGTCATGTCCATGGGCTTCCTCGTCGACGAGGAAGTGGCGATGATCTGGCGCGGCCCGATGATTCAGTCGGCATTGCTGCAGATGCTGCGCGAAGTGGCCTGGGGCGATCTCGACGTGCTGGTGGTCGACATGCCGCCGGGCACCGGCGATGCGCAGTTGACGATGGCACAGCAAGTTCCGCTTGCCGGCGCGGTCATCGTCTCGACGCCGCAGGATCTGGCTCTGGTCGATGCCCGCAAGGGGCTGGCGATGTTCCGCAAGGTCGAGGTGCCGGTCCTCGGCATCATCGAGAACATGAGCTACTTCGTTGCGCCGGACACCGGCAATCGCTACGACATTTTCGGCCACGGCGGGGCACGCAAGGAGGCCGAACGCATCGGCGTACCTTTCCTCGGCGAGGTGCCGTTGACGATGGGTATCCGGGAAACCTCGGACGCGGGCACACCTTTGGTCGTTTCCGATGCGGACGGCGAGATCGCACGCATCTATCGCGACATCGCCACCAGGGTCTGGGCCGAGGTTTCGGCAGCCCGCGACGACAAGAGCCGTGCAATGCCGAGCATTGTCTTCGAATAGACCTTCATCCACAGCTTCGTCGGATGCCGTCGCTGCGGTGGCAAGCCGACGCGAAGGTCGTCTGCCGTAGCCCCTGAATGACGGCACAATTTTGTCCGCGACCCGATTTCGATTTGGAGAAACATGCAGTAGGGTGGCGCCGGAACGGTAGACGGCGCCTGTGTCATGTACCGAGGGGGCATTGATTTTGCGTCTGTGTTGCGCCATATGCCGTGCCGCACTTGCGAAGGTGCCCAACTTAGCGCCCTCTCGCCGGAGATCTTGTCCTCCCGCGATGACCGAGTTGAGGATTTTGTCCTGACTGGCGGAACGCTTCATCCGATGGATTTCTATTGTGGGAATAATGTGGCGCCGATGCGGTTGCTCACTTTCGCTCCGGCTCGCACCTTCGCCCGCGGCGGCACCAGCGGGAAGGGCGTCTGAATGATTACGGGCTATTGCTCCAACGGAGAGACCGTCATCCTGTCGGTGGCGGATGAGCCCGTTACCCTGCGTCCCGACATCGTTTGGGTCGACCTCGTCGAGCCGAGCAAGGCCGAGGATCTGATGATGGAGAAGCTTCTGGGCATCTCCATCCCGACACGGGACGACCTGAAGGACATCGAGCCATCAAGCCGGCTTTATACCGAGGCCGATGCCGTGTTCATGACGGCGTCGCTGGTCTACCGCTCGGAAACCGATATTCCCGATCTGACTGACGTTGCCTTCATCCTGCATGGCGGGCGGCTGGTGACCATTCGTTACGCCGAGCCGCGGGCATTCGCGCTCTTCAAGGCGGCGATGCACCGGATTCCGGGCGGCTGCCCGAACGGCGTCGTGATGCTGACCCGGCTGCTCGAAACGATCGCCGACCGTACCGCCGAAATTCTCGAACAGGCCGTGGGCAAGATCGACGATCTGTCGCTGCAGGTTTTTGGCGAAAAGGCCGTCGTCAAACGTCGGCCGCCGCATTTTCTGGAAGCACGTCTGCGCGATGTCGCCGGCCATCACCGACTGGTCGCCAAGACCCGCGACAGCCTCTCGTCACTTTCGCGCCTGTTGACCTTCGTCTACACGGTTCCAGACGTCCAGGCGGACAAGGACAGCCGCGAGCTTTGCCGCTCGATCTCGCGCGACATCCAGACCTTGTCGGAGCATGCCTCGTTCATCTCCGGCAACATCACCTTCCTGCTCGACGCCTCCCTCGGCCTCATCAATGTCGAGCAGAATGCCATCATCAAGATTTTCTCGATCGCTGCGGTGGTATTATTGCCGCCGACGCTGGTCGCTTCCGTCTACGGCATGAATTTTCGCGTGATGCCGGAACTCGAATGGCAGTTCGGCTATCCCTGGGCGCTTGCCGCCATGGTGATATCCGCCGTGATACCCTTTTTCTTCTTTCGCTGGAAAGGCTGGCTGTAACAACCAGTAGGACACGCATGACCCAATCGCATGCCCCTTCCACACAAGGGTCGAAAGACCTGCGCCGGCTGCTCGTCCTCGGCCTCGGCTCCATCGGCGTCGTCTATGGCGATATCGGCACCAGCCCGCTCTACGCGTTTCGCGAAGCGCTGCGGCCGGTCTCCCACGACGGCGTGACCGATGTGGAGATCATCGGCCTGATTTCGCTGATGCTCTGGACGCTGACGATCATCGTCACGATCAAATATGTGCTGTTCCTGCTGCGCGCCGACAACCAGGGGGAGGGCGGTACGCTCTCACTGCTGGCGTTGTTGATGAAGACGGGAAACGGCCACACGGCGATCCTGTTCTTCATGGGCATTGCCGGTGCCGCGCTGTTCATCGGCGATGCGATGATCACGCCCGCGCTATCCGTGCTTTCGGCCGTCGAGGGTCTGAAGCTCGTGACCCCGGCGCTGTCGGAGTATGTCGTTCCTATTGCCGTGGTCATTCTGCTCCTGATGTTTGCGGTGCAGTCCAAGGGCACGGCAGCGGTCTCCAACTTCTTCGGACCGATCACGCTGGTCTGGTTCCTGGTGATGGGCGGCATCGGCCTCGTCCACATTTCCGACGACATGGCGATCTTCAAGGCCTTCAATCCCTATTATGCCGCCAGCTTCATGTTCAACGAGGGCTATGTCGGCATCATCGTGCTCGGCGCCGTCTTCCTGACGGTGACCGGCGCGGAGGCACTCTACGCCGACCTCGGCCATTTCGGTCGTCGCCCGATCCAATGGGCCTGGTTTCTCGTCGTCTTTCCCGCGCTGACGCTCAACTATCTTGGCCAGGGCGCGTTCATCCTGAAGAACCCCGAGGCGATGTCGGACCCGTTCTTCCTGATGTTCCCGAAATGGGCGCTGCTGCCGGTCGTCATCCTGGCGACGTTTGCCACGATCATCGCCAGCCAGGCTGTCATAACAGGCGCATTCTCCTTGACGCGGCAGGCGATCCATCTCGGTTTCCTGCCGCGCATGGCTATCTTCCACACCTCGGAAACCCACACGGGTCAGATCTATCTGCCCAACGTCAACACGCTGCTGATGTTCGGCGTCATGGCACTGGTGTTGGTTTTCGGCTCGTCGGAATCACTCGCCACCGCCTATGGCATCTCGGTCACCGGCGCGATGGTCGTTACCACCGTTCTCTCCTTCGAGTTCCTGCGCGTGCGCTGGAACTGGTCGGCGCTTTGGGCCGGCGCCGCGCTGCTGCCGCTGTTTGCGCTGGAATTCGTCTTCCTCGGCGCCAACATGCTGAAGATGCATGACGGCGGCTATGTGCCGGTGCTGATCGCCGTCACCTTCATCGTCATCATGTGGACCTGGAAGCGCGGCACGGAGATCCTCCATGCCAAGACGCGCCATATCGACATTCCGTTGGCGAGTTTCGTCAAGTCGATCGAGCGCAAGAGCGAACATGCGCCGGTTGCCGTGCCGGGCACGGCGGTGTTCCTGACGAGCGACCCGGAATCGACGCCCGCCGCCCTGCTGCACAACATCAAGCACAATCACGTGCTGCATCAGCAGAATTTCATCCTGACGATTCGCACCGCCAATACGCCGAAGGTGCCGAAGGCGGAACGTGTCAGCGTGCAGCCGCTCTCCGAACGCTTCACCCTGCTCGAAATGCGCTTCGGCTTCATGGAGACGCAGAACGTCTCACAGGCACTGGGCCTCTTCCGCAAGTCGGGCTTGAAGTTCGATATCATGTCGACGTCGTTCTATCTCGGCCGGCGTAAACTGGTGCCGGACGCCCAATCCGGCATGCCGCATTGGCAGGACCGCCTGTTCATCGCGCTCGCCAATGCCGCGATCGATCCTTCCGATTACTTCCGCCTGCCCACGAACCGTGTCGTCGAACTCGGCTCGCACGTCATCATCTGACGATGCAGGCTGCCAAGGCGGCTGGCGGGCCGAAAGGCCTGCCCTTCCTGTCTTTCAGTGAAGACGCATTAACCAAACATCAAGGTTAATGCTTCATTTTCAAGGCTCGAACGAAGCATCGTCGGCAGGCGTCCGGCGGCTTCATTGTCCTACTGCATGTTTCCTTAAATCGTATCCGATTTAAGGACAAAAACATGCAGCACTTCAAAGTGCTGCAGCGACCTTTGCGCGTCTGATAAGACGCGCGGCGCTGTAGCGTCCCGCGCGGAACCTGTCCGTTGGCTCATCGCCGGCGAGGGCAAAGCCGTGCCTTCGATAAGCGTTGCGTGGAGTGGGTTGGTGCGGAAGAGTCGGAAACTGCGTCGCGAATCTCGTGTTAACTTCTCCGCCTGGCTGGCTCCGGCAATCATCGGCCTTGCGGTCTATATCGGGTTTCCCACGGTCGCGGCCTATTCCGACCTGGCAACCTTCCTGTCCGGCATCAATCGCGGCGGCGAACGCTGGCGGATGTATATGACGCCGTCGCCGGCCGGTTCGATCCACGAAGTCGAGATGGTCTTTGCCGACCCGATCACGACGAGCGCGCTTGATGGTGGCGCCGGTGTCAATCTTCCCGATGGTAGCCGCGTCGCCCTGACCGCCGAAAGCAAGCACGCCGGCACGCCGGATGAAGACCGTGTCAATCGCCGGGGCAAGAAGGGCCGTATCGTTGCCGTCACCCCCGTCACTCCGCCCAAGGATTTTACTGCCGGCTCGATCCTGCAGCGCACGAGCTCGCTGATGGAGCCGGGTTTCGAGGGGCCCGAAAAGATGGTCTTCGCCAAGCCGAAGATCAAAGGCAAGGAGATCGAGATCGCCACGGCCTTCTATAAGAAGAAGCCGCCGAAGACGGATCCCGGCGTCTCGCCGATGTTGGCCAAGCTCGTCACCAACGACAGGCCCGACATTCTTGCGACTGCCTATGTCCGGCCCGAGCCGGACTATGCGCGTGAATCGCCCTTCGATTCTATCCTGCGTGAGGACACGAACGCTGGACGTTTCATTCCCGACATCTCTCCGGAGGATCACGCCTGGGCCGCGACCCCGTTGCCGGCTGGAGTCTTCAGCAAGGAGGAACAGACGTGCCTTGCCGAAGGCATCTACTTCGAGGCGCGCAGCGAACCGCTGAAGGGGCAGGCGGCCGTCGCGCAAGTGATTCTCAATCGGGTGCGCAATCCGACCTATCCGAAAACGATCTGCGGCGTCGTCTATCAGAACAAGGCGTGGCGCAACCGTTGCCAGTTCTCCTTCGCCTGCGACATGATCCGCGATTTGATCTACTCCCGCTCGCACTGGAAGGAAGCAAAGGAAGTTGCCATGGCGGTAACCGCCGGCAAGATCTGGTTGCCCGAAGTCGGCTCAGCCACGCACTATCACGCAACCTACGTAAACCCGGCCTGGGCAAAGACGATGAAGCGTGTCGGCAAGATCGGCCTGCACATCTTCTATCGAACCTATGGCGGTGGCTGGAGCTGACGCAGTTCTGCTGCCGACCCCTTGGCTCACAAGCATCGATCGCGGGTCGGAGATTCCGGCTTGCGATCTGCCGATTCCCTCCTTTGTCTGTCGATCGTCGGCGCTGGATGCAGTCAAGTCGATGAAATCATTGAAAAATATTGTCCACGTCGAAGCGCTTTGCACGCCTTGACTATGCGGATGCCTAAAACTATGTTGCGCGCGACTTCAAATGGGGCTGAAACGTGGCTTGAACAGCAGCCCTTTGTGTGACCGAATCACGGTCGTGACCGTGTAGGACAGCAAGGGAGAGCCACGTGACGGAGAAACCCGAGGAAAGTCTGGAAGCGAGGCTCAAGCAGCTCGGCGAAAAAATTGAGTCCAAGCGACCCAGTGAGCCGGATACTGCCGAGGCCCGTGCCGCCGAAAGCCGCAAAGGCTATGCGGCGGCGATGAAGCTCTCCAGCGAGTTCATCGCTGGCATCGTTGTTGGGGCGTTTCTGGGCTATCTTTTGGACCACTTTGCGGGTACAGGGCCGTGGGGCATGATCATTTTCCTGCTCCTTGGCTTTTGCGCCGGTGTGTTGAATGTACTGCGTTCGGCGGGGATGGTGGCAACACTCGACTCGGTGAAGCGCAGTTCTGGGAATGACAAGACGGACGGAGATGACGCCTGAGGCGTCGCCCGGAAAACACGGTATCCGCCCTAAAGGCGGGCAGAACGAAAGAGAAGCGCGGTGTCAAACGATCCGACCCACCAGTTCCTGGTCAACAAGATTGTCCCGATCGAAATTGGCGGAATTGACTTTTCCTTCACCAATGCATCGCTGTTCATGGTTGCGACCGTGGGTGCCGCTGCCGGTTTCCTTTACCTGACCACATCGCAGCGCGGGCTGATCCCGACGCGCCTGCAGTCGGTTTCGGAAATGTCCTATGAATTCATCGCTTCGATGCTGCGCGAAGGCGCCGGCAGCGGCGGCATGAAATTCTTCCCGATGGTGTTCTCGCTGTTCATGTTCATCCTGACGGCGAACCTGCTCGGCATGTTCCCTTACTTCTTTACCATCACCAGCCAGATCATCGTCACCTTCGCCTTGGCGCTGTTCGTCATCGGTACGGTGCTGTTCTATGGTTTCTACAAGCATGGCTTCGGCTTCCTGAAGCTGTTCGTGCCTCACGGCGTGCCGGGCGTCCTGCTGCCGCTGGTCGTGTCGATCGAAATCATCTCGTTCCTTTCCCGTCCCATCAGCCTTTCGGTCCGTCTCTTCGCCAACATGTTGGCCGGCCACATCACGCTGAAGGTTTTCGCTGGCTTCGTGACCTCCCTGAGCGCTCTCGGTGCGCTCGGTATCGGTGGCGCGATCCTGCCGCTCATCATGACCGTCGCTATCACCGGTCTTGAATTCCTCGTCTGCTTCCTCCAGGCCTATGTCTTCGCGGTACTGACCTGCATGTACCTCAACGACGCTGTCCATCCCGGAAGCCACTAAGGAATACAGTCGCTTGCTTCCGGCCGGTCCTCCGCCGGAAGCGCAATCCTAAGCCGCAACACCATTCGAAGGAGTTCAATCATGGAAGCGGAAGCAGCAAAGTACATCGGCGCAGGTCTGGCTTGCCTCGGTATGGCCGGCACGGCTCTCGGCCTCGGCAACATCTTCGGCAGCTACCTCTCTGGCGCGCTGCGCAACCCGTCGGCTGCTGACGGCCAGTTCGGCCGCCTCGTATTCGGCTTCGCCGTTACGGAAGCTCTGGGCATCTTCTCGCTGCTCGTAGCCCTGCTCCTCCTCTTCGCCGTCTAATAACGGCTGGAGTTTCGGCCGCGACCCGTCAAAGGGTCGCGGCCGCGCATATTCTTGAGTGCACCTGGAGGTGAGCATGTTTGTGACCGCGGCCTATGCCCAGCAGTCAACCACCACTGAAGGCGCCGAAGCACACGATGCCGCTGCGGCCGGTGAGGTGCACACCGAAACGGGTGTGGCCCACGAAGGCGAGGCTGGCTCCGGCGTGTTCCCGCCCTTTGATTCGACCCATTTCGCATCGCAGCTGCTCTGGCTCGCGATCACGTTCGGCCTCTTCTATCTCTTGATGTCGAAGGTCATCATTCCGCGCATCGGCGGAATTCTTGAAACCCGTCACGACCGGATCGCTCAGGATCTCGACGAAGCGTCGCGCCTGAAGGGCGAAGCTGACGCCGCCATCGCATCCTATGAGCAGGAATTGGCAACCGCCAAGGCCAAGGGTCATCAGATCGCCGACGGCGCGCGCGAAGCTGCCAAGTCCAAGGCTGTCGCCGACCGCAACGCTGTCGAAGCCGATCTTTCCAAGAAGATCGCCGCTGCGGAAGACCGCATCGCCGACATCAAGACCAAGGCACTTGCAGACGTCGGCGCGATTGCCGAGGAAACTGCGACCGCCGTCGTCAAGCAGCTCATTGGTGGCACCGTCACCAAGGCTGAGATCGTTGCTGCCGTCAAGGCATCGGCCGGTAACTGAGGAGCACTGAACCATGCATCTTGATGCGACCTTCTATGCCCTCGTCGGCTTGATCCTGTTCTTCGTCCTGATCGCCTATCTCAAGGTGCCGGGCATGATCGGCAAGGCGCTCGATGGACGCGCCGACAAGATCAGCAACGAGCTGGCGGAAGCCAAGCGCCTGCGCGAAGAAGCCCAGAGCCTCGTTGCCGAATACCAGCGCAAGCGCAAGGATGCCGAAGCGGAAGCTGCCGGTATCGTTGCCGCCGCTCAGCGTGAAGCCGAAATGCTGACCGCCGAAGCCAAGCAGAAGACGGAAGAATTCGTCGCCCGCCGGACCGCGCTGTCGGAACAGAAGATCAAGCAGGCCGAAAGCGACGCGATCAACGCCGTTCGTTCGGCTGCCGTCGATCTGGCGATCAGCGCCGCCGAAAAGGTGGTTGCTGCCAAAGCCGACGCTGGCGCCCAGAGCGAGCTGTTCAAGAAGGCACTTGGCGAAGTCAAGTCGCGCCTGAACTAAGCACGCGCTGCAGGATACGATTTGAAAGCCCCGCCTTGCGCGGGGCTTTTTGCTTTTGAGGCCACTTTTGCCGACGCCGGCGAAAGCCGGTTGGAATGTCACCCTTGACGTTCAACATCCCGCTTCCGGATCGATTGACGGGATAATACCAACCTGCGCTGACATTAACCTCTTGCGCCGGGCCCACGGGTGGGCCGTCTATCGGCCACCGGCAGCGTCGCAACCCTCGACCGATGCCGAGGCATCGCTCTGCGGTATGCTCCTCGCCGGATGACCGCATACGGTCCCACGCAAGAGGTCAATATCAGCGCAGGTTGGTATCAGAGCATTCGTCAAACACCGGCCGATCGCCAGGGCCGGTTGGCAAATTGCAGGCAAATGCGCTGGCGTAGCGGCTCGGCGCCGAGCGTGCGACTGCGCAAAGCTGCCGTGGCACCGCTCGCTGTGCGCCTGCGTGACGCACCGAGCGGCCCAGGAGCCCTTCAAAGGGGAGTGCTATTGGCTGCGGTTCGCGGTTGTCGCGCCGGCCGGGTTTCACCGATGCCGAATGTCAGTCCTTGCGCAGCGGGCGAAAGCTCATGCGGTGCAGTGGGCAGGGGCCCTTGGCGTCGATCGCCTTGCGGTGCACTGCCGTTGCGTAGCCGGCATGGACCGCAAAACCGTAGCCGGGGTGAGCGATATCGGCACGTTCCATCATCCGGTCGCGGGTCACCTTGGCGACGATCGACGCGGCTGCAATCGAAAGCGAGCGGGCATCGCCCTTGACTACCGCCTTGGCATGGCAGCCGAGGCCGGGCGGCACATCGCGGCCATCGACCAGCACGAAACGGGCGGCCAGGGACAGGCCGTCGACGGCCCGTCGCATCGCCTCGAGGCTGGCCTTGCGGATGTCGATGGTATCGATGGTGGTGGCCGAGGAAGAGGCGATGGAAACGGTGGCGGTCGCCAGGATCTCGTCGAACAGTTTTTCGCGCGCAGCGGCGCTCAATTTCTTGCTGTCGTTCAGGCCTTCAGGGATGGCGTCGGGATTGAGGATGACGGCGGCCGCAACGACCGGGCCGGCAAGCGGTCCGCGACCGGCTTCGTCGGCGCCGGCGACGGGCCATGCACCATCCTTTCTGGCAGCCAGCTCAAAGCTGAAATCGGGCCCAAGGAGAATATCCGGGAAAAGGGGAGAATCGATCGATCTGCGATGTGACATGCGGCGAAACTCGCATGATCGACCGATTCTCTTCAAGTCCCCCGATCTGAGTGCGGCGGCAGCCGGGGGGTATGCCAGCGTCATCCTGAGGCACGGACGAGACGCCGGAATTCACTTCTGTCGTTGCGCGTCGGATATGACGCGCAACAGGCGCTGTTTTCCTGAATTTGCGACATGACCTGCTTCCCAAGCCGATTTCGGTCTTGGGCGCCATGCAGAGGCCCCAAGGCTGAGACCCTCATCTTCCGGCCAACCATGAATGTCATGAGACCTTCTGGCTGAACCTCTCATTCCATGGCCTAAACGGCCGAAAACTTCGCACCCCCTGCGGAATACGCAGCACCTGTTGCCGCTAGAGCAGCGAAAGCTGGACGCCGGTCCCGAGCGGCGGCACGAAAATGTCGTCGCGCAACTGCCGGCGATTGAGGTTGAGGCCGAGGCGTTTGGCCGCAAGTTCGAACCGACGGCCGATCTGCCAGGCATAGGGGCCGGCGCCCTTCATGCGTTTACCGAACTCGGCATCGTAGTCCTTGCCGCCACGCATCGACCGGATCAGCGACATCACGTGCCGATAGCGGTCCGGATAGTTCCGAAGCAGCCAGTCGCGAAAGAGCGGGCTGACCTCGAGCGGCAGACGCAACAGCACATAGGTGGCTTCCAGCGCTCCTGCGGTCCGGGAGGCTTCCAGAACCCGTTCTATCTCGTGATCGTTCAGGGCCGGGATGATCGGCGACACCAGGACACCGGTCGGAATGCCGGCTTCGGAGAGGGAGCGCATCGCCTCCAGTCGCTTGGAAGGCGTCGAAGCGCGTGGCTCCATCGTGCGTGCCAGCTTTCGGTCGAGCGTCGTTACCGAAATGCCGACACGGGCGAGCCCCTTTTCCGCCATCGGCGCAAGCAGATCGATGTCGCGCGTCACCATCGCCGACTTCGTCACGATCATCACCGGATGGTTGGCGGCCTGCAGCACTTCGAGGATCTGGCGCATGATCCGCCATTCCTTCTCGATCGGCTGATAGGGGTCGGTGTTGGTGCCGATGGCGATCGGCCTCACCTTGTAGTCCGAGCGGGCGAGCTCGCGCTCCAGCAGGCGCGGAGCGTCCGGCTTGGCAAAGAGCTTCGCCTCGAAATCGAGGCCGGCCGAAAGCCCCATATAGGCATGCGTCGGACGGGCGAAACAATAGATGCATCCGTGCTCGCAGCCACGATAAGGGTTGATCGAGCGATCGAAGGAAATATCCGGGGAATCGTTGCGGCTGATCACCGAGCGCGGCTTCTCCACCTGCACCTCGGTCTTGAAGGGCGGCAGGTCTTCAAGACTCTCCCAACCATCGTCGAAGGCCTCACGCGCCTGCGGCTCGAAGCGGCCCGACATGTTCAGTCCGGCGCCCCGTCCGCGGCGACGATCAACCTCGATCCTGAGACCGGTTCCGCTCATCAATGCTTCGGCAACCTCTGCCGTGTTGGCGGGTGCAAGCGCACCCTGCCTGATCTGAGACAGCTCGTTCATCGGAATCTCCGGGGGATCGCGTGTTTGATCCCGTTTTGTTCTGATTATTTTCCTATCGTGAAAACAAGAACAATTCAAGAACAAAATCATGCCCGCTGAAATGAGAGCGATAGGCATGACTTGGAGATCAGGACGAGGACGGGAGCCATCGTCGCACGCGGATGTAGCATTTTACGCTGCAATGCGGTAGGAACAGCTATGCTGACGATCATCATGGAAACACGCGATAACGAAGCGGAACTGGCGCAGACGCTGTCCGTGCTCGTGGCAGGCGCCGTGGAGGGATTGGTCAGCGATGTCATCATCCTCGATCATGGCTCCAAGGACGGGTCGGTGCGTGTGGCCGATGCCGCCGGTTGCCGCTTCTGCGTCGATTGGGATCTGGGCGATATCGTGCGCTCCGCGCGCGGCGAGTGGCTGATGCTGCTTGAGCCTGGTGCTCGGCCGATCGGACGCTGGGTGGATGAACTCGTCGAATATGTATCGCTTCACAAAGGCCCGGCCCGTTTCTCCCCGTCACGCCTCCACCGCAAGCCGCTCCTGCATCGCCTTGCGCGGCGGGTGAAGCCGTTGGAGGCCGGTTTCCTCGTGCGCAAGGGCGACGCTTTGGTGGTCGCGCGCGGGAAGATGCAACTGAGTGAGATGACCAATATCCGCGCTGTACGAAAGCTTGCGACCGAGCTGGTCCCGGCCTGGGTTGCGCTCGACAGCAGGCAGGGCGCGTAGATTATCGACTGGCGCCAACAAAAAAGGTGCCTGTCCTGCGGACGGCACCTCCAAGCGGCTACCAAATATCTTTGCTAGCAAATTCGTAGCCGAGCGACCGGGCGAGCCGCGCGTCGTATGTTCTTGTTCCCTTCGCCGGGGGACATTGGCGATGGGCTCGTCTTCGCTCCGTTTGAAGGACTTGCTCGGGTCTCGTTGCGATCCCTCATGTGAGCTGACCATTGAACGTCTAGCAGACAAGTAGTGGCTTCGCAGTTCCCTAGGGAACAGGCCGGTTGCGCCACACATTCGCGCAGTCGACCGCCGTTTCGGCAGAGGCGGCCTCTTGTAAGATGCGTTCAGGGACAGGCCCGCTCAGCCCCGCTTCAGATGCTCGTCGAGCCGCGGCATGATCTCGACGAAATTGCACGGCATGTGCCGGTAGTCGAGTTGCTGCTTGAGAATGCTGTCCCACGCGTCCTTGCAGGCCCCGGGCGAGCCCGGCAGGACGAAGATGAAGGTGGCGTTGGCGACGCCGCCGGTTGCACGCGACTGGATCGTCGATGTACCGATCTTCTCATAGGAGATCCGGTGGAAGACTTCGGAGAAGCCATCCATGCGCTTTTCGAACAGCGGTTCGAGCGCCTCAGGCGTGACGTCGCGGCCGGTGAAGCCGGTTCCGCCGGTGGTGATCACCACGTCGATCGTATCGTCGCGCGTCCAGGCTTCCACCTGATCGCGGATCTTTTGCTTATCGTCGGGCACGATCGCGCGCGCTTCGAGGCGATGGCCGGCGTCGAGCACCCGCGCTTGAAGCGTGTCGCCGGACTTGTCGTTGGCCAGTGTGCGGGTATCGGAGACCGTCAGAATGGCGATGCCGACGGGAATGAAGGGGCGATTGTCGTTGATCTCGGCCATTTTATTTCCCCTTGCCTACGGTTCTGCCGGCGAGAACGTACCATTCGCGGTGGGCAGCAGAAAGGGAGTGCGCTGCGCGCTGCGCGCTTTCGTCGCTGTCGAACAGGCCGAAGCAGGTGGCGCCCGAACCGGACATGCGCACCAGCGCGGCTCCGCTTGCTGCCAGTGCGTCGGAGACGCTGGCGATGATCGGCTGCAGCAAGCGCGCCGGCGGCTCCAGGTCGTTGCGCATCGCCGCCATGGCCGCAAGCCAGGCCGCAGGGGATATGAGGCCGACGGGGATGGCAAGCGGCGGATTGATCTTCTTTTCCAGTGTCCGGAAGATCACCGGTGTCGAGACGGCAACCAGAGGATTGACCAGCACGATCGGGAACGAGGGAAGCTCTTCAGCCGGCGTGATCTCCTCGCCGATGCCGCGAGCCACAAGCGGCCTGCCGTCAAGGCACATCGGCACGTCGGCGCCGAGCTTGAGCGCCAAGGCTGCGAGCGGTCCCGGTTCGATGCTGGTTCGCCAGAGGTCGAGAAGCCCGCGCAGCGTAGCGGCCGCATCGGCGGATCCGCCACCGATGCCCGAGGCAACGGGCAGGTTCTTTTCGAGATGAATATGGACCGGCGGGGTGTCGACGCCCTGTAGGGCCAAGGCCTGGCGCAGCAGGTCCCGCGCCTTGAGCACGAGATTGCCGTCCTGGTCAGCGCCCGTCGTCGGCAAATCCGTGGCGAATGGCCCGGATAGGGTGAAACGGTCTTCGTCCGACGCCGAAAGCCCGATCCGGTCTCCGCGGTCGGCAAAGGTCACGAGGCTTTCGAGGAGGTGGTGGCCGTCGGCCCGCTGGCCGACGACGTGCAGTGCCAGATTGATCTTGGCGGGCGCCGCCCGTGTCAGCGCGAAGCCCGCAATCTCGCCTTGAAGCATGCTGCGATCAGGACTTCTTGTCCGGCGCCGGCGCCTCGGGGGTGACCTTCTTCGGCGCGGTTTCCTTGGCGTCGGCAGAGGCTGGAACCACTTCCTTCAGCGGCGGCAGGCCGTTTTCGATCTTGGCCTTGATCTTCGGGATCTCGGCCTCCTCGGGTTTCAGCTCAAGCGTCTGCGTCCATTGGAACACCGCCTCCAGCTTGCGGCCGACGCGCCAATAGGCATCGCCGAGATGGTCGTTGATGGTCGGATCGCCGGCCATCAGCTCGGCAGCCTTTTCAAGCTCGACCACCGCATCATCGAAGCGGTTCATGCGGAAATAGGCCCAGCCGAGCGAATCGACGATATAGCCGTCATCCGGCTTCAGCTCGACCGCCTTGCGGATCATGTCGAGCCCTTCTTCCAGGTTGATGTTCATGTCGACCCAGGAATAGCCGAGATAGTTCAGCACCTGCGGCTGATCGGGGTTGAGCTCGAGAGCTTTGCGGAAGCTCGGCTCGGCCTTGTCCCAGAGCTTCTGGCGCTCATAGGCGATGCCGCGCTGGAAAAACACGGTCCAGTCGCCGCGCTTCGGCACCGGGCCGATCGCATCGACGGCGCGGTCGTAAAGCTCGCCCATCTCCTTGTAGTCCTTGGCATCGGAAAGCACGCTGCCATAGGCGAGATAGTTGCGGATGTTCTTCGGATCGACGTCGATCAGCGCCTTGAGGTGCTTCTTGGCTTCATCCACCTTGCCGATGCTGGCAAGGCTGAGACCAAGCTGCAGTTCCGAGAGCCTGCGCATCGGCGAGGTCTCGGGCACGCTCTGGTAAAGCTCGATCGCTTCCTTCGGCTTCTTCAGGTTTTCGGCGATGCCGGCCAACATCACGAGGATATCGGCACTTTCCGGATCGAGACGGCGCGCCGTCTGGAGATAGAGCGAGACGATGTCTTCGGCGCCGTCGCGGTTGAGCGCGCCGCCGATGGAAAACAGCACGGCTGCCGCACCCTGCGATGCGTTCTTGACCTGCTGCTCCTGGGGTATGCCGGTCTCGATGTTCTTCCGAAGCGCTTCGAGCGGAGTGTAGTTGTTGACCATGTTCTCGCCGACGGCGATCGTGTCGAGCGCCTTCTGCTTGTTGCCTTCGCGCGCCTCAAACCGTGCCAAGGCCTCGACCGCACGCATGAACGTGTCGGGCGCAGCACTACCGCCTTCGCGATCGAGGATCGCGTCGTTGAGTTTCGTGCGCGCGGCGGCCTTGTCGCCGGAGGCGATGGCGATCGCGCCGGCATGGTAATTCTTGAATACGCGGAACCAGTCCGGTCCTTCGAGACCGTTGACCTGCGCGAGCGCCTCTTTGGGCTTGCCCTGGCCGAATTTGGCCCAGGCGGAAAGAAGGCCGTTCATCAGCCGGTCGAGATCGTTCGGACCTTCGTAGTTCAAGAGCTTCTGCGCGTTGCGGTATTCGCGCTTGCGGATCGCCTCGATCGCACGGATGACGGTGGTAATGCGCTCGACGGCCGGGTCGGACTTCAACTGCTCGGCGATCTTGGCGCCGTCGTCGAACTTGCCGGCCATCAGCAGCGTGATCATCAGCCGCTGTTTGACTTCGTTATTGTTCGGCTCGAACTGCAGCGCAATGCGGTAGAGTTCGTTGGCCGCGGCAAAGTCACGGTCCGTATCGGCGGTGCGAGCAGCGAGGAAGGCGCCGGCAAAGGTGTTGACAGACGTGATGTCGAAAGGCTCGGTCTCCTCGACGGCGGCCTTTTCCTCGGCGAAAGCCTGGTAGCTGGTGCTGACCGAGGCAAGAGCCATCAGTGCAGCGCCGCTAAGAAGGCGGAGGATCGTCTTTTGCCGCATGTCAAACCTTTCATTGCCGATCTCTCGGCCTTGCGCACGACTGAGGGTTGTTTTGGAATCAGCCACGTGTTGCCCGGCACAACTCTTGAGGAACAGAATGGCTTTTTTGGCGCAACGCGGCAAGAAATTCCTCTTGGATGTCCTGGTCCGGCCGGAGGATTGCGTCAGCTGACTCGGTCGATGCAGAAGTCGATGACCTCGACCAGCGCCGATTTCCAGGGCGAACCCGGCAGCGGCGCGAGAGCATCGCGCGCGATCGTTCCATAGTGTTGCGCACGGGCGATGGTATCGCTTAAGCCCCCATATCGCTTGATCAGGCCGAGCGCCTTTTCAAGGTTGGCATCGCTGCTGTCGCCACCCTCGATCGCCTGGCGCCAGAAGGCGCGATCTTCCGCCGTGCCGCGGCGATAGGACAGGATGACCGGAAGGGTGATCTTGCCTTCGCGGAAGTCGTCGCCGACATTCTTGCCGAGCTCGCGGGCCGAGCCGCCATAGTCGAGCACGTCGTCGACGAGCTGGAAGGCGAGGCCGAGATTCATGCCGTAGGATTTCAATGCATTGCGGTCGGATTTGCTGGTCTGGGCGACGATCGGGCCGACTTCGGCGGCAGCGGCGAAAAGCGCTGCGGTCTTGGCGCGGATGACCTGAAGGTAGTCGTCCTCGGTCGTTTCCATGTTCTTGGCGACGGAAAGCTGCAGCACCTCGCCCTCGGCGATCACCGACGCTGCGGTCGAAAGCACGTCGAGCGCATCGAGCGAGCCGACATCGACCATCATGCGGAACGCCTGGCCGAGCAGGAAGTCGCCGACGAGCACGCTTGCCTGGTTGCCCCAGATCGTGCGGGCCGTGGATTTACCGCGGCGCAGATCGCTTTCGTCCACGACATCGTCATGCAGCAGCGTTGCCGTATGCATGAACTCGACGCTGGTGGCGAGCTTGACGTGAGCGTCGCCCTCGTAGCCGAACATCGCCGCGGAGGCGAGCGTCAGCATCGGCCGCAACCGCTTGCCACCCGAAGAAATCAGGTGGTTGGCAACCTCAGGAATCATCTGGACGTCGGAGCCGGCCTTCGACAGGATGAGCTGGTTGACGCGTTCCATGTCGGGCGACGTCAAGTCAACGAGCGGCTTCACGGACGCCTGTTTGTTTTTGCTGTCTTCCAGCGGTATCACTACGCCCAACACCGGGACTCCTGTTTTCATTGTCGCTTTCGACAATAGGAAGGGGGGGCACGTGCGGCAAGAGGCGAATTGTCCCGCTTGCTGAAATAGGACAGGAAAAACCGCTGGATGAAGGAATTGATCCGCACTAACGACGTCGTTCTGCTTTCTTTTGCGGAAAGCCTGATGAAGGACGCCGGTATCAACTGCCTGATCGCCGATCAGGGTATGAGCATTCTGGAGGGGTCGCTGGGCCTGCTGCCGCGCCGTTTCCTCGTGCCGGACGACGATGCCGATGCCGCGCGCCGCATCCTGATTGAGGCCGGGCTGGAAGCGGAGTTGCGGGCATGATCGCCGGTTCGTCTGCCGCCGCAGGTGACGATCGGCCATGAGCGAACGACCTATGACGCTTGCCGAGCCCGAAACGGTCGACGCGTTCCACCGCGGCAGGTTCCATGTCGTGCAGCCGCTGGGGCAGGGGCATCGTTCCGGCATGGATGCGATGCTGCTGGCTTCGCTGGTTGCCGCCCACCGCGCCTGTCGCGTGGCCGATCTTGGCGCCGGCGCCGGTGCTGCCGGCATGGCGGTCGCTTCGCGGCTGGAGCTGGCCGAGGTCGTTCTGGTGGAGCGCTCGCCGACCATGGCGGCGTTTGCGCGCCGCAGCCTGGCGCTCCCCGAAAACGAACGTTTCGCCGAGCGGGTGTCGGTGATCGAGGCCGACGTCTCGCTTGCCGGCAGGGCGCGCCGTGCCGCCGGGCTACCAGACGATGCCTTCGACCATGTGATCATGAACCCGCCTTTCAACGATGCCTCCGACCGGCGCACGCCGGACAGTCTCAAGGCCGAGGCGCACGCGATGAGCGACGGCCTGTTCGAGATCTGGATCAAGACGGCGGGCGCGATCATGAAGCCCGGCGGACAATTGTCGCTGATCGCCCGGCCGGAATCGATCGCCAATATCATTGCGGCCTGCGGCCGTCGCTTCGGCGGTATCGAGATTACGCCGCTGCACCCGCGCATCGGCGAAAATGCCGTGCGCATCCTGGTCACCGCAATCAAGCAGAGCCGCAAGCGGCTAGTGTTGAGAGCGCCGCTGATCATGCACGAGGAGGGCACCCATCGCTTTTCTCAAGACGTCGACGATCTCAACAACGGGCGCGCTGTCTATCGGCGCCGTTGATTTACCGTATGCGGCATTGCGTTTGGACGACCAGTGCATACATGCAAGGGCAAGAGTTCGTATTGCAGGAGTTTAAATGGCCGGGTTCTTCAAAAGGCTGATGCCGAAGCGTTTTCGGCGGGATGGCATTGCGATCCCCGTTGTGCGGCTTCACGGCGCAATCATGGCCGGCGGCGGCCAGTTTCGCCCAGTGCTCAATCTGGCCTCAGTCGCTCCCTTGCTGGAGAAAGCCTTCGCGGTCAAGGAAGCCCCGGCCGTTGCGATTTCGGTCAACTCTCCCGGCGGCTCGCCGGTGCAGTCGCGGCTGATCTACCAGCGTATCCGCGATCTCGCCCTGGAAAAGAAGAAGCGCGTGCTCGTCTTCGTCGAGGACGTGGCGGCTTCCGGCGGCTACATGATCGCGCTTGCCGGCGACGAGATCATCGCCGATCCGACGTCGATCGTCGGGTCCATCGGTGTCGTCTCCGGCGGCTTCGGTTTTCCGGAGCTGTTGAAGAAGATCGGCGTCGAGCGGCGCGTCTATACGGCCGGCGAGAATAAGGTCATGCTCGACCCGTTCCAGCCGGAAAAGGAACGCGACATCGAGTTCCTGAAAAGCCTGCAGCTCGATATCCATGATACCTTCATCCAGATGGTGAAGGCCCGCCGCGGGCAGATGCTGGCCGACCATCCCGACGTCTTCTCCGGTCTTTTCTGGACGGGGCGGCGCGGATTGGAACTGGGGCTGATCGACGGCCTTGGCGATCTGCGCGGCGAGGTGAAGAAGCGTTACGGCGAGAAGGCGCGGCTCGAACTGATCCAGCCGGCGCGCAGTCTTTTCGGGCGCCGCCAGACCGGCGCATCGATTGCCGGCGATATCGCCGCGCCGATCGCTGCTTCTGCGATGGCGGGTCTTGCCGAAGCGGTAGAGGAAAGGGCATTGTGGGCGCGTTTCGGGCTTTGAGCCGCGACCGGCGCGACCGGCCTACAGCGCCGCGCGTCTTGTAGACGCGCAAAGGTCGCTGTAGCACTTTGAATGGCTGCATATTTTCATCCTTAAATCGAGTTCGATTTAAGGATGAAAATATGCAGTAGGGAGGAAAAATGCCGCAGCTTATCCTGCTCCTGATCGCAGGCTTGGTTCTATGGATCGGCTACCGCAAGTTCATTGCGGATGCCAAGAAGTTGACGCGTCAGCGCGATCAAACGCGCCGCGAGCAGCAGACCGGCGCGAGCGGGACCCTCGTCAAGGACCCCGAGACCGGCGAGTACCGGCTCAAACGCGAAGACGAGTGAGATTTTTCGTGCACCTTTGCGTGCATGGAGATCGGCCTCAGCGCTTGACCCCTGCCGCCCGGCGTGGCACCTGTCCGGCTCTCATTTCGTGAAGAATTCGGACGTTCCCCATGACCACCGCCTCGCTGCCCGACCACATGAACCCAAAGCGCTCGTTCCAGGCTCTGATCCTGACGCTGCACAACTATTGGGCCGACAAGGGTTGCGCGGTGCTGCAGCCCTACGACATGGAAGTCGGCGCCGGTACGTTCCATCCGGCAACGACGCTGCGTGCGCTCGGCCCCCGTCCGTGGCGTGCGGCCTATGTCCAGCCCTCCCGTCGCCCGACCGACGGCCGCTATGGCGAGAACCCGAACCGTCTGCAGCACTATTATCAATATCAGGTGATCCTGAAGCCGAACCCGTCCAACCTGCAGGAGCTTTATCTCGGCTCGCTGGAGGCCATCGGCCTCGATCCGTTGCTGCACGACATCCGCTTCGTCGAGGACGATTGGGAAAGCCCGACGCTGGGCGCCTGGGGCCTCGGCTGGGAATGCTGGTGCGACGGCATGGAAGTGTCGCAGTTTACCTATTTCCAGCAGGTCTGCGGAATCGAATGCTCTCCGGTCGCCGGTGAGCTGACTTACGGCCTCGAACGTCTGGCGATGTATGTCCAGGGCGTCGACAATGTCTATGATCTGAACTTCAACGGCCGCGAAGGCGCCGAGAAGATCAGCTATGGCGACGTCTTCCTGCAGGCGGAGCAGGAGTATTCGCGCTACAATTTCGAGTACGCCAATACCGCCATGCTGCATCAGCACTTCATCGACGCAGAGGCAGAATGCCAGGCGCTTCTGGCGGCCGGCGCACCTGTCGAGGGCACCAACAACCACTTGCACAAGTGCGTCTTTCCCGCCTACGACCAGTGCATCAAGGCGAGCCACGTCTTCAATCTGCTCGATGCGCGCGGGGTGATTTCGGTGACCGAACGCCAGAGCTACATTCTGCGCGTTCGCACACTGGCAAAGGCCTGCGGCGAGGCATTCCTGCTGACCGATGCCGGCGGCGCGAACCTCAACCGGGACGCCGCTTGATCGCCGAGCCAGCGAGCCTCATCGTTCACATCAATGGCTGGCCGGGTACCGGCAAGCTGACCATCGCGCGCCATCTCGCCGAACATCTCGGCGCGAGGCTTGCCGACAATCACACGCTGATCAATCCGGCCGAGGCGCTGTTTGCCAGGGGCACGCCGCTCTATCGGTCGCTGCGGGCAACGATTAGAACCGCAGTGCTCGATCACGTGCGCCGGGCCGATGCTGCGCAATCCTTCCTCTTCACCGATGCGCTGTCGGATGATGCATTCGACAGCCGCGTATTCGACGATTATGCGATGCTGGCTGCCGATCGCGGCGCCCGTTTCGTTGTCGTCGTACTCGATTGTGCGTTGGAGGAGAACCTGAAGCGGTTGACGCGCGCCGGTCGTTCCAAGGCGCACAAGCTGACCGATCCGCAAGTGTTGATCGATCTCAGAAGCCGGCACGTTCTGTTGAAAGGAAAATGCGATCAGCTGATCGAACTCGACGTCACCAACCTGGGCGCCGATGAAGCTGCCAGCGAGATTGCGGTGCGGATTGCGCAGAGCTAGATCTCATGCCGCGTGGCCAGCCTTGATGCCGTTCTTGCAGGTCGGCTTCTGGGTCGGATAGGCGTCGGTGTAGAGCTGGCTGGAATAGGTTTGCAGTGCCCTGCGAACGCCAGATGGTTTCTCGGCCGAACCAACGCTCGCATAGGCAACGAAGAGCGCCGTAAAGGCGATCACGTTGATGAGGGTTGCGAGCGTTTTCATGGTCTTCACTTCGTATCCGGGGTTGTTCGTTGGGGGGACTATCGCCGATCGTCCCTGTCCCCGCCGTTCCCGATGGAACAGGAATCGAGGTGTTTGGGCGTGCGGATAGGCCGTAGCGGTGAACAGTGTGTTCACAGCCTTCGGCCGGCAGCTGGGGAGGAGCGCGTTTCTCCGCCCGAATGCTGCAGAAAGGTCTTTGAAGCTGGAAAGCCGGTGCTAATCTCTGCCGAGCTTTTTTGGAGGGTATCTCATGATCGGTCTGGCCATCGGCGTTGTCGTGATCCTGTATCTGGTTTTCGTCTACAACGGTCTCGTCAAGGCGCGGCAGATCGCCGAGGAGGCCTGGTCGGGCATCGACGTGCAGTTGAAGCGGCGCGCCGACCTCATCCCCAACCTGATCGAAACCGTGAAGGGCTACGCCGCCCACGAGAAGTCGACGCTCGAGGAAGTCATCGCGATGCGCAATCGCGCCCAGGCCGTTCCGGCTGGCGATGTCGAGGGGCGGGCCGCGGCCGAAGGCGCCCTATCGCAGGCACTCGGCAAGCTGTTTGCCCTTGCCGAAGCCTATCCGGATCTCAAGGCCAACGAGAATTTCGTAGAGTTGCAGCGCTCGCTCGAAACGATCGAGGGCGAGATCCAGATGTCGCGCCGCTACTACAACGGCGCGGCGCGCGACCTTAACGTCAAGGTCGAGAGTTTTCCGTCGAACCTCATCGCCAACGCTTTCCGCTTCGTGAAGGCCGGCTATTTCGAGATCGCCAACGAGGCGGACCGTGCGGTGCCGCAAGTCAAATTCTGATCGGCGACGTTACCCGATCGCGCCATCGAATGATAAGAGACACGCCTGCCGAGGCTGAAAGCCTCGGCGCTACTTGCATAAAGAGACCCGAGCATGAGTGATACCGTGAAGAAGCTGACCATCCTGCCGACCGACCACCCCTTGCGCGGTCACGTGCGCCCGCCGGGATCGAAGTCGATCACCAATCGGGCGCTGCTTCTTGCGGGACTTGCCAAGGGCACGAGCCGGCTGACGGGCGCGCTGAAGAGCGACGACACGCGCTATATGGCCGATGCCTTACGGGCGATGGGCGTCGAGGTCAGCGAGCCAGACGACACGACCTTCGTCGTGACTGGAACCGGCCGGCTTGCATCACCGTCGGCTCCGCTGTTCCTCGGCAATGCGGGAACTGCCACGCGCTTCCTGACGGCCGCGGCGGCGCTGGTCGACGGCCCGGTGGTCGTCGATGGTGACCAACACATGCGCAAGCGGCCGATCAAGCCGCTTGTCGATGCGCTGCGCACGCTCGGTGTCGAGGTCACGTCGGAAACCGGGGGCCCGCCGGTCACCGTCAACGGCAAGGGCGGCTTCCCTGCCGGCCGTATCGAAATCGATGCCGGCCTTTCCAGCCAATACGTCTCGGCTCTGCTGATGGCAGCCCCGGGCGCCAAGGGCCCTGTCCGTATCGAACTTGCCGGCGACGATATCGGCGCCCGCGGTTACATCGATCTGACGGTCGCGGCGATGCGCGCCTTCGGCGCCGAAGTCGAGCAGTTGAGTCCATCCGTCTGGCAGGTTGCACCGACGGGCTATCGCGCAGCCGACTTCGCAATCGAGCCGGACGCGTCGGCCGCGACCTATCTCTGGGCCGCCGAAGTGTTGACCGGAGGAGCCATAGACCTCGGCGTGCCGGCTTCCGTGTTTTCGCAGCCCGATGCACGCGCCCACGCAGTCATCTCCAGCTTCCCGAATCTTCCCGCCGTCATCGACGGGTCGCAGATGCAGGACGCGATACCGACGATCGCGGTACTTGCCGCCTTCAACGAGACGCCCGTGCGCTTCGTCGGACTTGCCAATCTGCGCGTAAAGGAATGCGACCGCGTCCGCGCTCTGTCGCTGGGCCTGACCGCCATCCGCCCGGGGCTAGCCCACGAGGAGGGCGACGATCTCATCGTCTCCTCCGATCCGGGGCTTGCCGGCCAGACATTGCCGGCCTCGATCGATACATTTGCCGACCATCGCATCGCCATGAGCTTCGCCCTTGCCGGGCTGAAGATCCACGGCATTGCCATCGAGGACCCCGGCTGCGTCGCCAAGACCTATCCGGCCTATTGGGATGCGCTTGCATCGCTCGGCGTTGCCTTCACCGGGGATCGTCCTTGATATCGCGCCGGATGAAACTGTTTCTCGAGCTTCTCCAGGAAAAGTGCGAAGCGGTTTTCCGCCAGGAAATGCGAAAACCAAAGAAATAGAGCGTTTCCATGACTCCGTTTAAGAATGGAAATGCTCGAGAGATCGATCGGAAGGTCTGAGACCGCATGACCCGTTTCGTCGCCCTGCTTGGCATGTTGTTCTTCCTGATGGCGACGGCCGGCGCCGGGCGGGCGGACGAGGCGTTCTCGTCCTATAATTCGGTGATCGATGTCGCCAAGGACGGAACGCTGACGGTCACCGAAACGATCACGGCGAATGCCGAGGGCAACCAGATCCGGCGAGGCATCTTTCGCGACCTGCCGCTGACGTTCACCGATGCCAAGGGCCGCCGCAGCAAGGTTGATTTCAAGCTGCTGTCGGTCGAGCGCGACGGTGAAGAGGAACCCTACCGCACCGAATCGATCTCGGGCGGCATCCGCATCTATACCGGATCTGCCGAGGTCTTTCTGCCGGACGGCGAGCATACGTTCCAGTTCACCTATGAGACGAGCCGGCAGATCCGGTTCTTCGATGATCACGACGAGCTCTATTGGAACGTGACGGGCACCGAATGGGCTTTCCCGATCGATGAGGCAAGTGCAACCGTCACTCTGCCGGAAGGCGTGCGGGCGGAGGCACTTGACGTTTTCACCGGCGGCTACGGCGCGACCGGCAAGGACGCGCGGGCTTCCGAGGAAGGCAGCGAGATTTTCTTTGCAACCACCAGGCGCCTGCAGCCGCAGGAAGGCCTGACGATCGCGATCAAGATGCCGAAGGGCAGCATCGACCGGCCGACCGCCAGCCAGGAAAATACCTGGTGGCTGCGCGACCATCTGGCGCTCCTGATCGCTGGAGCCGGCCTTGTGGTCGTCGCGCTTTATTATGGTCGCGCCTGGCTGAAGGTGGGGCGAGACCCGGCACGGGGCGTCATGGTGCCGCGCTGGGACGCGCCCGACGGCATTTCGCCGGCGCTGGTCAACTACATCGACAACCGGGGCTTTTCCGGCGAGGGCTGGACGGCTCTGTCGGCGTCCGCGCTCAGCCTCGCGGTCAAGGGCCATGTCGTGCTGGAAGATCTGAAGAACGCCATCGTCATTGCCGCAACCGGCAAGGGCAGCAGCGAGAAACTGCCGACCGGCGAGGCGAGCCTGATAAAGGCCGTCAATGCCGCCGGCGGCAAGCTGAAGATCGACAGGGCCAATGGCACGAAGGTGCAGGCGACGGGTGCCGATTTCCGAAATGCCATGGAGCGCGAGCACCGCGGCAAATACTATCTGGCCAACAGCGGCTACATCATCGCCGGCGTGTTGCTCTCGGTTCTCGCGGTCGCTGCCGTGTTCCTGTTCGGCGATTTGAGCGAAGACAGCATCCCGCTGGTGATCGTCCCCGTCTTCATCGCCTTCTTCGTTTCGATCCTCGCCGTTTCCTTCGGCAAATCCCTGCGGCGCGAAAAGAGCCTGATGAGCCGCATCATGTCGATCGTGGTCATCGCCTTCATCGGCTTCGTCGCCTTCACCATCTTTTCGAGCATCCTGGCGGTGGTCTTTTATTCCGCGGCGGAGACCGACGAACTGCCGCTTCTGTTTGCCATCGGCGGCATAGTGCTCGTCAACGTCCTGTTCTTCTTCCTGATGGGCGCGCCGACGCCGCTCGGCACCCGGATGATGGATGGCATCGACGGCCTCAGGCAATACATGACGCTTGCCGAGAAGGACCGGATGAACATGCAAGGGGCGCCCGAAATGTCACCCCGGCATTTCGAGACCCTGCTGCCCTATGCCGTGGCGCTCGGGGTGGAAAAGCCGTGGACGGAAACCTTCGACCGCTGGCTGCTGGCGGCCGCCGCGGGGGCTGCGGCCGCTGCCGCCTACCAGCCGGCCTGGTACCATGGCGATGGCCTCAGTTCGAGTACGTTCGGGGATCGGATCGGCGGCTTTGCCGGCTCTATGGCCGACACCATGACCTCTTCCTTGCCGCCCCCGCCGAAATCCTCGTCGTCAGGCTTTTCCACCGGCGGCGGCTTTTCCGGCGGCGGTGGCGGCGGTGGCGGCGGCGGTGGCTGGTGATCGCAGCGCGCCCTACCTGCCTGTAGGTCAAATTCATCGTCGGCCTTGGTGACATTTTCGCCAGAGCTTGCTAAGTCGGCCGCAACCGTCCGGAACAGAAAAAGTCATCTCCTATGCCCGATCTTCTTATCGAACTCCGCTCCGAGGAAATTCCTGCCCGCCTGCAGCGCAAGGCCGCCGGCGACCTCAAGAAGCTGCTGACCGATGCGCTGGTGGAAGCGGGTTTGACCTATGAGGGCGCACGCGAATACTGGACGCCGCGCCGGCTGACGCTCGACATCCGTGGCCTCAATGCCCGTTCCGCCGATGTCCGCGAAGACCGCAAGGGTCCGCGCACCGACGCCAACGAAAAGGCGATCGAGGGCTTTCTGCGCGGCGCCGGCCTGTCCTCGATCAGCGAGGCCCATGTCCACAGCGATCCGAAGAAGGGTGATTTCTACGTCGCCCATATCGTCAAGCCGGGCCGTCCTGCCGAAGAAATCGTCGCTGAGGCGATGCCGGACATCATCCGCAATTTTCCCTGGCCGAAGCCGATGCGCTCTGGTGCCGCCTCGGCCAAGCCGGGCGCCCTGCGCTGGGTCCGTCCGCTGCAGTCGATCGTCTGCACGTTCGGCTCGGAAACCGATGAAACCCATGTGATCCCGTTCGAGGTCGACGGCATCGTCGCCTCCAACGTCACCTACGGCCATCGCTTCCATGCGCCCGAAGCGATCACCGTCCGCCGCTTTGCCGATTATGCCGAGAAGCTGGAGCGCGCGAAGGTCGTGCTCGACGGCGAACGCCGCAAGCAGATGATCTCTGCCGACGCGCATAATGTCGCCTTCGCCAACGGGCTCGAACTCGTCGAGGACGAAGGCCTGCTCGAGGAGGTCTCCGGCCTCGTCGAATGGCCGCAGGTGCTGATGGGAAGCTTTGAAGAGAGCTATCTCGAAATCCCTTCGGAAATCATCCGCCTGACGATCAAGACCAACCAGAAGTGTTTCGTGACCCGCGCGCCGGGTGCCGAGACGCTCTCCAACAAGTTCATCCTCGTCTCCAACATTGAGGCGAAGGACGGCGGCAAGGAGATCGTACACGGCAACGGCAAGGTCGTGCGCGCCCGCCTTTCGGACGCCGCCCACTTCTGGCATCGCGACCAGGGCAGCCTGCCGGATCTGGAGACCTTGAAGCCGTCGGCTGAAAAATTCGACCTCGACCTGAAGAAGCCGCTCGACCAGCGCATGGCGAAGCTCGACGCGCTGAACGTCACCTTCCATGCCAAGCTCGGCACGCAGGGCGAACGCGTTGCCCGCATCCGGGCGCTTGCCGCCGAGCTTGCCAAGGTGACCGGCGCCGACGCCAAATTGGTCGACCGTGCCGTGGTGCTGGCAAAGGCCGATTTGCGCACCGAAGCCGTGGGCGAGTTCCCCGAGCTTCAGGGCATCATGGGCCGAAAATATGCGTTGCTCCAGGGCGAAGACAGCTCTGTGGCAACAGCGATCGAAGATCACTGGAAGCCGAATGGCCCTTCGGATCGCGCACCGACCGATGCCGTCGCCGTAACCGTGGCGCTTGCCGACAAGCTCGACACGCTGGTCGGCTTCTGGGCGATCGACGAAAAGCCGACCGGCTCCAAGGACCCCTATGCGCTGCGCCGCGCTGCTCTCGGTGTCATCCGCCTCATCCTCGAAGGCAAGGCGCGCCTGCCGCTCACGCCGTTCTTCGAGATCGCGCTGACCGCTCTGCGGGCGCAGAAGCCGGCGCTGACGAGCGACGTGTCGGCGGATCTGCTGTCCTTCTTCCATGATCGTCTCAAGGTCTATCTGCGTGATCTCGGCGCCCGCCACGACCTGATCGATGCGGTACTGACGCCGGATGTGGACGATCTTTTGATGATCGCCCGCCGCGTCGAGGCGCTGACGGCCTTCATCACCGACGAAGAGGGCAAGAACCTGCTGGCCGGTACCAAGCGCGCGACGCAGATCCTGGCGGCCGAAGAGAAGAAGGGCACGGCTGTCGCCGACGCGGTCGACGCGGGTCTCTTCCGTCTCGATGCCGAAAAGGCGCTGCACTCCGCAGTTCAGCTCGGCTCCGGCGAGGCACGCGAGGCGATCGCCAAGGAAGACTTCCGCTCCGCCATGCAGGCCCTGGCGAAGCTGCGCGAGCCGGTTGACCAGTTCTTCAATGACGTGCTCGTCAATGACGACGACGTCTCGATCCGGGCAAACCGTCTGGCACTGCTCGGTCTCATCCGTTCGGCGACCGGCACTGTTGCCGATTTCTCCAAGATCGCGGGATGACGGGGAGGGGCGCATGACGGCGAAGATCCTCGTCAGCGCCTGCCTCATGGGCCATGCGGTGCGCTACGATGGTGAGGCGAAGCCGCTCGTCCATCCGGCCATCGAGCGCTGGCGCGAAGAGGGCCGGCTCGTCACCATCTGTCCGGAAATGTCGGCCGGCATGCCGGTGCCGCGTCCGCCGGCCGAGATCGCGTCCGGCATGTCCGGCACTGACGTGCTCGATGGCGGGGCAACCGTCGTCGAGAACACCGGCCGCGATGTCACCGGCGAATTCCTGGATGCCGCTGAAAATGCGCTTGCGCTCGCACGCGAAACGGACTGTCGTTTCGCGCTGTTGATCGACGGCAGCCCGTCCTGCGGATCGGGCTTCGTCTATGACGGCACGTTTTCGGGCGCCCGCCATGCGGGACAAGGGGTGACCGCCGCGCTCCTGACAAGGAACGGTGTCGAGGTCTATTCCGACAGGGATATCGAAGGCTTGATCGAGCGGGTCGATGGGCGACGCGACCCAGATAAAAAGCCCAGATAAAAAGATTACGCCCCTGCTTCTCTCAGGGGCGCAATCTCTCGCTGTTTCAGCGAATTTGCCCGTCAGCCCTTGAATGCAGGGGCGGCTGAGCGGGGCAGGGAACTTTCCCGTCTAGGCCTTCAGTTTAGCCGAAGTTCGAGGGCGGAAGGATCAAATTGCTGTGAGCTTTCCGCGGCCGCAGCTGCGGCGATCGCCGGCTCTGCCCGTGTGATCGTCTGAACCGCTGCAGTTTTGGCGGTCTCGTCGATTGCAGATGCAGCTGTCCCATGGTTGCCAGGGTTCGTGATGTCGATGCCCGCGGCCGCGGTCGCCACGATAGGCTGCTCGGACCCTGCGGCCGCTGCTTTGACCACGTCCTCAGATGGCTTGCTGACGAAAACAACCGGCGAGCCGCCGAGCCAGGCTTCGGTGCGCACGAGTTTCATCTCGCCGTTGATCTGCTTGAGCTCGACCTTCTCGCTGCCATTCTCAATCTCCGGCACCACATAGGTGACCTTCTTCTTGATCTGCAGCGGCGGGCATTGTGCGCAGGAGACGGATGCCACGCTGGAATTGACTGCATCCCCGGAAACGACGGCTTCGATCGACGATGCCCAGGCGCTGCCGGCTGCAAGCGCGACGGCGGTGGTGATCAGCAGCAGGCGCATCGGTCTTCTCCCCGAGTTTGTTCTACAGCGCCGCGCGTCTTATCGGACGCGCAAAGGTCGCTGCAGCACTTTGAATTCCTGAAGTCGGCTACGATTTAAGGAAACATGTACTGGGCGAGAATATGCGTTCTCTCTTACTTTCCCGTCAGGAGAATTGGTAAAAATTGAATGATCCGGCCATTTGCCGATGACGATCAGACCTTTTCGCGAGCAACCGCGCGCCAGCCGATATCGTGGCGGTAGAAGCCGTTGTCCCAGGAAACGCCGTCGACTGCCGAATAGGCGCGGTCCTTGGCAGCGCTCGCACTTTCGCCGATCGCCGTGATGTTCAGCACCCGGCCGCCCGTTGCAACCAGGCTGCCGTCCTTCATCGCTGTGCCGGCATGAAACACCTTGGTCCGCGGCGAGGTTGCCGGAAGCGCAGCGATAGGCGTGTTCTTGTCGTAGCTGCCCGGATATCCCTTCGACGCCATGACGACGGTCAGTGCCGTCTCGTCGCGCCATTCGGCTTCCATGCCCGCTAGCGTGCCGGTTGCGGCGGCATAAAGCAGCGGCAGCAGGTCACTCTTCATTCGCATCATCAGCACCTGGCATTCCGGGTCGCCGAACCGCACGTTGTATTCAATCAGCTCCGGCCCCTTGGCGGTGATCATCAGTCCGGCAAAGAACACGCCGGAGAAGGGATGTCCGCTCTCCGCCATGCCGCGCATCGTCGGCTCGATGATCTCCTTCATCGTGCGCTCGATCATCTCCGGTGTCATCACAGGTGCCGGCGAATAGGCGCCCATGCCGCCAGTGTTCGGGCCGGTGTCACCATCGCCGACGCGTTTGTGATCCTGCGCCGAGGCTAGCGCGAGCGCGGTCTTGCCGTCGCTAAGGCAGAAGAAGCTTGCCTCTTCGCCGTCGAGATAGGCCTCCACGACCACTTCTGCGCCGGCCGCACCGAAGGCGCCGTCGAAACAGTCATCGACTGCAGCAAGCGCTTCATCGAGTTCCATGGCGACGGTCACGCCCTTGCCGGCGGCAAGCCCATCGGCCTTGATGACGATCGGCGCGCCCTGGTCGCGCACATAGGCCTTGGCCGTTTCGGCATCGGTGAAGCGGCCATAGGCACCGGTCGGGATATCGTATCTGGCGCAGAGGTCCTTGGTGAAGCCCTTGGACCCTTCAAGCTGGGCGGCAGCGGCGGAAGGACCGAAGACGGCGATACCGGCAGCGCTGAGCACATCTGCGAGGCCGGCGACGAGCGGACCTTCCGGCCCGACCACGACGAAGTCGATCGCCTCTTTCAGGCAGAAATCCGTGACCGCAGCATGGTTGTCGGTATCGAGTGCAACGAGCGTCGCTTCCTCGGCAATCCCGGGATTGCCGGGCGCGGCATAAAGCCTGGTCAATTTCGGCGACTGCGCGATCTTCCATGCCAGCGCATGTTCGCGTCCACCCGATCCGATCAGAAGAACCTTCATTGCCTGCCCCCGACATGCCGAAAATTGTTGCGTTGCGGTTAAGGCGGCGCGGCTGTCAGGTCAAGGGGGCAGGGAGCCGTGAGGCACGATTCCCGCGGTTGAAGGCACACATGCACGAGGTACCACGACAGAGCGCGTCTACCACGCGATCAGGCGATGGCCTGCTGGTTCTTGCGATCATCCTGTTGATTGGCATAGCGGGCGGTGCGCGTCAGCGCCCAGATGCCGAGATCCTCGAGCGGCAGCGGCTTGCTGATGAGATAGCCCTGGAAGAGGTCGCAGCCTGCAGCCGTCAGCATCGAGAGCTTCTCCGGCGTATCGACGCCTTCGCCGACCACGGCAACGTCTTTGGCGTGGCACAGCGCGATCAGAGCCTTCAGTACCGGTAGCGATTGTGATGCCGTGAGGTTCGAAACAAGCGCGCGATCGAGTTTGATCGTATCGGCGGTGTATTCGATAATCTGCTGGACCGAGGTGTAGCCCGCTCCGAAATCGTCGATCGACAGGCGGAATCCTTTTTGTCGAAGCTCGTCGATGTTGCGGCGGAGCTGGTCGCTGAACTTGACCGCGAAGGTCTCCGTCAGTTCGATTTCGATCGATTGCGGCTGAAGGCCATGGCGGCTGAGGCAATCGGAGAAATAGTCGGCAATCGCCTTCGAATGCAGTTCGGCCGAGGAAATGTTGATCGCCAGGATCGTATCGGGACCAAACAGCGCTTTCAGCTGCCGGCAGTCGGACATCGCCTTGTTGATCACCCACCAGTCGATCTTGGTAAAGAGGCCGGAACTTTCGGCGATCGGTACGAATTCGTCCGGCGTCACGTTGCCAAGTACCGGCGAATACCAGCGCAACAGCGCCTCGCAACCGGCCACCCGGCCATCGGTATCAACAATCGGCATGTAGACCAGGTGGAATTGTTCGTCCGGGTCGAGCGAACGCAGCTCGTCCTGGATCTGGCGCAGGCGCGTGCGCTTGTCGTGAAGGGCGCGCGAGAACCGGGAAGAGCGGTTCTTGCCGCTGGTCTTTGCCTGATACATCGCCGCGTCGGCATTTGAGATCAACTCGGCAAGATTGGTGGCGTCATCGGGGCAGATGGCGGCGCCGATGCTGGCTGTGACCGGATAGCTCTTGCCGGAGACTTCGAAGCCATCTTCGAACAGTGCCAGGATGGCCGCGGAAACCTCCCGCACGGTGCCGTCACCCGGCCGCGAGCGGACCAGCACCGCGAATTCGTCGCCCGAGAGCCGCGCCAGGATCGCCGGCTTCTGACCGCGTCGCTCGGTGATCGCTTCGACACTCTCGGCGATGCGCGTCGCCAGCGTCTTCAGGAGCTCGTCGCCGATCTCATGGCCATGCTTGTCATTGACGAACTTGAAGTTGTCGATGTCGATGAACAGCAGGCTGCATTTTTCGCCCGAGACAATGGCCTCGCGAACGATGCTGGCGGCAACGGCGTTGAAGTGGCCGCGATTGCTGATCCCGGTCAGCGTGTCGGTCCAGGAACTGCGCTGCACCAGTTTGAGCGATTGCTCGGACTGCCGGTGCAACTCCCTGATGTTCTCCGTCAGGCGCCCGATCTCGCCCTTCTCCTCCATGTTGCGGATCTCGTCATGGGCGCCGACCATGACGGCCATGACGTTGGCGTCGAGCGTGGCAATCGGGTCGGTGATGAACCGCCGGATGAGAACGATGATCAGCCAGATCGAAAACAGGCTCATTGCCACGGCGCCAAGCGCCAGCAGCAATTTCTGTTGGGCCATCAACCGGTAGAAATGATTGTTGGAAACCGTCAGCGTCGCATAGAGCGATGGCCCGAGATGCACGCTTGCCGAAAGATCGTCGGTGACCGCCAGCGGCCACGGCTGAAGCACGATGTCGGCGCCGTATTCCTGCTTCAGCGTCTCCTGCATGTCGAGGAAGCGATCCGGCTGTATTGCTACCTGGATAAGCAGCGCGCTCGATTTCTTGCTCGGCAGCGGCCGTGTGAACGTGACGGGATCGAGGAAATACGAATAGACGATACGAGCTTTCTGCCCGGCGTCGTAGAGATAGGTCCAGTCGGCGAGTTTCTCCTCGCGCACTAGCCGCCGTGCCAGATTGAGTTGTGCCTCGTCGATTTCCGCGAAGGGATCCCAGCTGTTTTCGAAGTAATACTCGGACTGCAGGCTCGATGTCAGGATCACCAGCGACACGTAGCCCATCGGGTCGTCGGAAAGCGACTTGACACTTTCCTGCAGCCGGACGCCGAGCGCGTTGGCCCGATAGTTTTTGTCGGTTTCCGAGATGTACTGGCGCAGTGCGTTGCTGTTCAGGAGCGCATTGAGGAAGCCCTTGCTGCGGCCGATTTCGTTCTGGAAGACAGCGGCGGCGTGTTCCAGCCGCTGGGATAGTTTGGCATGTTCGAGCGCCCGGATCGACCGGCTCTGGGTGACATGGACCGACACCGCCGCCAGCAGGTAGCCGGCGAGCACCACGGGAAAGATCAGGATGAGTGCGCGCTTGCCGAGGGTCACTGGAAATTCGCCAATGTGCTGATGATGCGTCGGCGCAGCTGCACCGACGTCGTTGACAGTTCTTGCTGGTATTGACTCTTGGCCAGAATGTCGGGCGAGGGGTAGATCGCCTGGTCCGTGCGCATCGCCTCAGGCAGGAGCGCAAGGGCGGCTTTGCTGGGTGTCGGCATATTCAGCGCCCGCGCGTTTGCGGCGGCACTTCCGGGCGAGCCGATATAATCGAGGAAGGCGAGCGCTCGCGCCTTGTTTGGCGACTTGGCGACAACCGACATGCAGTCGAGCCAGGAAAGCGAGCCTTCCTTGGGTACGACATAGCGCCAGACGCCCGGTGTGCCGGCCTTCTCGTTCAGGACGTGCTGGTCGCCGCTGTAGCCGAGCGCCATATAGATGTTTTTGCCGATCGCCTGGTTCTGGATCGAGCTGATGACGTATTCATAGGTCAGAACGGCCGGCGCCTGTTCCTTCATCAGGTTGAAGGCGGTCTTGAGCGTTGCCGGCTCGTTGGTGTTGATCGACTCGCCGAGCAGCATGAGGGGCGCGACGAAGGCCTCGTTGTGGTCGTCATACATGGCGACGTGCTTGGTGAGCGCCGGAGCCGGCTGCATCAGGTCGCGCCAGGACGTCGGCGCTTCAGGCAGCATGTCCGATCGGTAGAGAATGCCCATCGTGCCCCAGAGATAGGGCAGGCCATGGTTCGAGCAGCGCTTGCGCCAGCTATCGTCATAGTCCCTGAGCGAGGCGACATTCGTCTCGTCGACCGTCTCCAGCACCCCCCTGCGCCCAAAGAGGGCGGCGCCGTTCTCTCCGGTCACCACCAGATCGACGATGCTGTTCGGATCGGCCAGCACCTCGTCGCGGGTATCGCCGTTGTCGTAGTAGACTTGATGGATTCCGACGCCGGTTATCGCCGTCCAGCGATCGAGGATCGCCTGGTCGATATAGGATTCCCAGATCAGCAGGTTGAGCGTTTCGGCTTGCCCCGCCGTTGCCAGAAGCAACGTCGTCAAAAAGGCAGGAATCGCCGATCGCCCTCGCATTGTCTACCCCTGCCCAAGCCCCATCCAGCGACCGTAGCGCGCAAAAATTGATGAATGATTACGCAGGGCTGCGGGAAATAGCATAGCTGGAGCAAGGCGTGGACGGGCGGAGAAAACAGAACGGGCGCCGCATGGCGGCGCCCGTTGAAAAGTCCGCCGTACGATGTCTGCCTAATGCCGCGCGGGCATCTTGGGCAGAAGGATCGTCAGAATGCCGAGCAGCGGCAGATAGGAGCAGACGGTGTAGACGAACTCGATGCCCTGCCGGTCGGCAAAAATGCCGAGAAGAGCTGCACCCATGCCGCCGAATCCGAAGGCGAAGCCGAAAAAGACACCGGCAATCAGCCCGACGCGACCCGGCACCAGCTCCTGCGCGAAAACGACGATTGCCGAAAACGCGGAGGAGAAGATGAAGCCGATGATGATCGACAGCACGCCGGTCCAGAAGAGGTTCGCATAGGGCAGCATCAGCGCGAAGGGGATGACGCCGAGGATCGAGAACCAGATGACGAAGCGGGCACCGTAACGGTCGCCGATCGGACCGCCGAGGAAGGTGCCTGCGGCGGCCGCACCTAAGAACAGGAAGAGCATCAGCTGCGCCTGCTGCACGGTAACGCTGAACTTCTCGATGACGAAGAAAGTGAAGTAGCTGGAGATGCTGGCCATATAGACGTTCTTGGTGGCGGTCAGCAGCACCAGGACGGCGACGGCCCATATCACGCGGTTCTTCGGCAGCGGCAGCGCGCGGCTCGGTGCTGGCCGGCTCATCGACGAACGGCGGTGACGCACGTACCAGGTGCTGACCCAGGAGAGCACGAAGAAGCCGATGACCGCGACGATCGAGAACCAGCTGAGGCTACCCTGGCCGAAGGGGATGACGATGAAGGCTGCGAGCAGCGGTCCCATGGCGCTGCCGGCATTGCCACCGACCTGGAACAGCGATTGCGCCAAGCCATGCCGCCCACCCGAGGCGAGGCGGGCGATGCGCGAGGATTCCGGATGGAAGATCGCCGAACCGACGCCGATCAGGCTTGCAGCGAGCAGCAGCATCGAGAAATCATGGGCGTTCGCGAGCAGGATCAGGCCGGAGCATGTGGAAAGCATCGCTACCGGCAGTGAGTAGGGCAGCGCCCAGCGGTCGGTGATGATGCCGACAGCCGGCTGCAGCATCGAGGCGGTCAGCTGAAAGGTGAAGGTCAGAAGGCCGATCTGGACGAAATCGAGCGAATAGTTCGCCTTGAGCAAGGGATAGAGCGCCGTCAGCAGCGATTGCATGATGTCGTTCAGCATGTGGCAGAAGCTGACTGCCAGGATGACGGAAAATGCCGTCTTTTCCGGGGTTATGTCCCCGGTTGAAGTAACCGTTGCCATGGATGTTTCCTTGCCGTCTCGATGGTTGTTTGCGGCGAGGGATATCTCTACTGATCTTGCTCGTGGCCTGCTTTTGTGATGTGGTCGAGTTCTTTCGTGAGTGGGCCAATGCCGATCCAACGAGTAAACTTGCCCGAACTGCCCGATGCCGACCACTTCAGGAACCTGGACTGGATCGAGGCCGGAAACTCGGCCGTGCTCGCCCTTGGCCGCGATTATGGCGCTGGCCTGACCGTTCCGCTCCACAGCCATACCCGCACGCAATTGTGGTGGGCGCGGCAAGGTGTTGTCCTTGTGCGCACGGCCCACGGGCGTTGGCTCGTTCCGCCGGGGCACGCGTTGTTGATCCCGGCAGGCGTCGAGCATTCGACCGAGATGATCAGCGATGTGCGCATGCACTCGATCTATTTCACGCCGTCGCTGCTGCGTGCCGAACGGCCGATGGTGATGGAGATCACCCCGCTGGCGGGCAGCCTCGTCGATGCACTGGTCAGCGTCGAGAGCGAAACGATGTCGGAGCGGCGGGAGCAGTTGATCATGGATCTCCTCTTGGGGGAGATCGCGCTTCTGCATGAGCGGCCGCTCGGTCTGCCTTTTCCGCGCGAGCAGAAGCTGGCGCTTCTCTGCCGGCAGTTCCTGGGGGCGCCGTCGGCGACCGCCAATATCGATCAGTGGGCCGACCGCCTGGGTTTGAGCCGACGGACATTCACGCGGATGTTTCGCAACGAGACAGGTGTCAGTTTCGTCACCTGGCGCCAGCAGGCCTGCATCTTCGCATCGCTGCCACGCCTTGCGGATGGTGAATCGATCACCAACGTCGCGCTCGATGCCGGCTACGAGAACGTTGCGGCCTTCACGACGATGTTTCGGCGCATGCTTGGAAGCGCCCCCAGCCACTACCTGAAAATGTACCAGGGCCGGTAGGCGCCGCGGCTGGTATGGGAAACGGAGGCTGAATTGACCTGGTTAACGGAATCGTAGGAACAACGGGAAATAAGTCGCCCCGTGTCCTATCAGATTGCGCCACTGGCCGGCGCAAGGGCACGGTTCAAACTTCGCCCCGGCGAATGATTCTTCCGGAGTTGTTCCTTGCGTATCCGTTCTCTTCTCCTCCTTTCTGGAACCCTTTTGTTGTCCGCAGGCACGGCCTCGGCTGGTGACGGCCAGTATTTCTGGTCCGGCGACTGGTACTTGAAGGTCGGCGCCACCGGCTTTCTCGGCCCGAAATACGAAGGCGCCTCCAAGCGCATGTTCCAGGCCGCGCCGCTGATCTCGCTCGGCAAGGCTGGCAGCACCGTTCGCTTCTCGTCGCGCAACGACAACATGTCCTATGCGCTGCTCGACCAGGGCGGGTTCCGCGCCGGTGTCGCCGGCAAGCTGATCTTCGAACGCGACGCCGGTACCTCCAGCGACCTTAGGGGTCTCGACCCCGTCAAGTTCGGTGGCGAGCTCGGTGGTTTCGCCGAAGTCTACCCGACCGACTGGATGCGCGTGCGCGCGGAAGTCCGGCAAGGCATTCGCAGCCATCATGGCATCGTCGCCGATGTTGCTGCGGACGCATTTACCGACATCAGCAGCAATGTTCGCATTTCCGCCGGTCCGCGCATGACGGCTGCCACCAGTGACTATTTCAGCGCCTATTACGGCGTGAACGATGCCGAGTCGGCAGCATCCGGCCTCAGCACCTATAATCCGCACGGCGGCATTCATTCCGCCGGTGTTGGTGCGGCGATCAACTGGCAGGCAACGGAAAAGCTCGAAACCGGCGCCTATGCCGAATATCGCCGCCTGATGGGCTCTGCCGCCGACTCCAGCCTCGTGCGCGAGCGCGGCAGCCGCAACCAGTTCCTCGTCGGCCTGTCGGCCACCTACCGCTTCGACTTCACGCTTCACTGAACGGTGCCGCTGATACCAAGTCTCGATGATAGGAACCTATGGGACAGGCTCGATCGGGTTTTCTGGCTAGGAGAGGTCCGCGGAGCGATGCTCACGCATCGGTCAAGGATCTCGACGCCGCCAGAAAGCCCGAGAAGCCTGCCGAAGGTGGACCATGGCTGGTCTCTGGCGTCGTTGCGACGCTTGTTCGATGCGTCAGCATCGCGCTGCGCCCCGCGCCTAGCCAGAGACCAGCCATGGTCCATCCTATAGGTTTCTATCACCGAGACTTGGTATAACGCGTCGGGACGGTGCGGCATCGAACCGCTTGACCGTCCCGGCGCGCGGCGTCAAACAGGGAGCATGAACACGTTCTCCGCCGATTCCGGGCGCGTCCACGACGCCCCGTCGAACAACTGGGTCTACCGCGTGCTGCCGCGCGCACTCTGGCCCTATGCGCAACTTGCTCGCTGGGACCGCCCGATCGGTTGGCAATTGCTGATGTGGCCATGCCTGTGGTCGATCGCCCTGGCTTCGGGTACAGCGGCGGCAGCGGGGCAATTTTCGCTCGGCCGGTTCGTTTTTCACAGCTTCCTCTTCATCGCCGGTGCCATTGCCATGCGCGGCGCCGGCTGCACCTTCAACGACATCGTCGATCATGACATCGACATGGAAGTCGCGCGAACCCGTTCGCGCCCATTGCCATCGGGCCGGGTTTCCCGCTTTCAGGCAAAGGTCTTCATGGTGCTGCAGGCGCTCGTCGGGCTCGTGGTTCTGCTACAGCTTAACGCCTTCACAATTTTGCTCGGCGTGCTGTCGCTGGGACTTGTGGCAATCTACCCCTTTGCCAAGCGCTTTACCGACTGGCCGCAGTTCTTCCTCGGCCTTGCGTTTTCCTGGGGTGCGATCATGGGCTGGACGGCGGAGTTCGGGTCGCTTTCGCTCGCGCCCGTGCTGCTCTATGGCGCGGCGATCGCCTGGACGATCGGCTACGACACGATCTACGCCTACCAGGACAGGGAAGACGACGAATTGATCGGTGTGCGGTCGACGGCTCGCCGCTTCGGCGACAATCCACGCCCCTGGCTGATCGGGCTCTATGGGCTTGCCATCGCGCTTATGCTGTTGTCGTTTCTCGCGGCCGGAGCGGGGCTGTTTGCCTATCTCGGTTTGCTTGTCGCCGCCGTGCTGCTGACCTATCAGATCCTGGTGCTGAACATTCACGACCCCTCGCAATGCCTTGCATTGTTCAAGTTCAATGGTGTCGTGGGGCTGATCATCTTCGCCGGGCTTGTCGCTGCGCTTTTTGTTCGGCTGATATGAAAAATCCTCCGTCTTGGCGGAGGATCCGGCAGTCTATCCAAATTGCTTGATGCACGTCTTGCGCATTTGCCGATGCGTCGGCAAATGCTGGAACACGTCAGGCCCAGCTTACTTCGGTGACAGCCTTGCGCATCTTCGCCTTGGAACGTGCACGGAAAATGGCGGCGACTGCGGCAACGGTTGCGGCGAGGTGCTTGCGCATCGGGTGTCTCCTTCTTTCGTGACCTTGGCTATGAGCCCGATATGGCATGAAGAAGGCGAAGCGGCTGTTTCCAAAGGAACACGTCGATTTGGCCGTGAACGTTCTGACGTTACAGCGCCGCGCGTCAAATATGACGCGCTAAGGACGCTGTAGCGCTTTGGACTCGCTGCATAATTTTCACCTCAAATCGAATCCGATTTGAGGAATTATGCCGTAGCCGCAAACAAAAACCGGTCGCAGGGAACGACCGGTTTTTGCACTGGAGGAATTCAGGAAAACTTAGCTGCGGGCGATGATTTCGCGCCCGTCGATCTTCATGTTGACGCCAAGCCGGCCGGTGGAGCGGCGCACGAGGAAGCGCGGCCGGCGGTCGGCAAAGAAGGAATGGCGGCGCCGTGGCTTGAGCGGTGCGGTGCGAACCTCGCCGAGATGCTCTTCCAGCGCGCGGGCAACGCCATCGGCTTCGACCATCAGCATCGGAATGCGATAGGCTTCGGCCCAGGCGCGCCAATCGGCGGCGATATCGGAAAGATCATGTGCAACGAGCAGCGGAACGCAAAGGTCCGGATCGTCATGATGAAGTTCAAGCGTCACTGTAACGTCTCCGTCGCCGTGGTCGATCGCGCGTGCCGCGACCCCTTTGAATGCCCGCGCCGGCAGTGCGATCGAAAGCGGCAGGCCGCTTGATGGTAGCACCTTGCGCAGAACCGCGCCACGCTCGTCCAGGCTGATCGTGACATTGCCTGTATGGCCACGCAGGACGTAGCTTGCCTGCTGAGGAAAACGCTTCGGATCGAGCCGGAGCGTGTTTTCGACCCATGCGGGTTGAGAGAGTGTATTGCGCATTTCAATCGCCCTTGTTTTTCCTTGAGAGCCGATTTCCGGTCTTCTCTTCGGGACTTTTCGTCCTCTATGGGCTGGAGAATAGGCGGCCCTCCTTCCGGCCGACTTAAAAATCGCGGTTAAGAAAACTTTGCGTTTTTCGATGGTTAGCAAAAGCCGAGCGGCCAAGGTTTCTGTTTCGTCAACGCGAGCGCTCGCATTTTTGGCAATGGCTGGCGGCGGCGGCGAAAAGCCACACACAAGCCTGTCGTGCAATCATGCCGCGTCAGAATTCTGTTTCGGGGGATTGGTGCGACCCGCCCCTTAAGTAAGCGACGGGGCAGCAGGCATGGTTTCGACCTATCTCAACTACAGCCGGATCACGAGCGACTTGAGGACCACCCTCAATCGTGTTGCCGACCGGCCGCTGGTCGCCCGCGAGGCCGAGTACTACAAGGAAAACATCGGCAACGTGAAAACGGTCGACGAGTTCCTCGACGACTACCGCCTCTATTCCTATGCCATGAAGGCGCATGGCCTCGAAGACATGACCTATGCCAAGGCCTTCATGCGCAAGGTGCTCGAAAGCGATCTGAAGGACGAGAACAGCTTTGCCAGCCGGCTGACGGACGACCGTTACCGCAACTTTGCCGAGGCGTTCAGCTTCAGCACATCGTCGGCCGCCGCGCAGACGACGGCGCAGCAGGATGCACTGATCGGTCTCTACAACGAACGAGTCGCCAATCTCGACACTGTTCTCAAAGGAGACAACGCCTATTTCAACGCGGCCATGGATCTCGTCACCAACGTCGATCAGTTCCTCGGCAATGAACGTTTGCGCTCATACGCTTTCAGTATCTTCAACATCGATACGCGCAATTACTCCTATGATCAGGTGCGGTACGCGTTGACCAGCGAGCCGGCGGATCTTCCCACCCCCCAGCCCGCAGCGCAGACGCGGCGCACCGAACCCAGGAAGCCGCAGCCCGATCGGGAGACGCGCGAAGCCGCCATAAAGGACATCAGCACGCTGACAGCCCAACTCGCCGAGGCGGCGGAGGCGGACAAGCCTGCGATCCAGGCCCAGATCGACGCCAAGAACGCCATCGTCGCTGACCTCAACACCAAGCTGCCGCCGGTCGGTAGCGAGTCGACCGCATTGGCGAACGAGCTTTCGACCGAAGTAAGCATGTTGAACAGGCAGATCAGCATGCTCGACGCTTATCGGCAGATAAACGGGGCCTTCAACTTCGAAGCCGATGGCAGCGTGCCTGTGGGCGGTAAGGCGATCACCGACGAAAAGAAGAAGATGCTGAACGACGCGCACATCTTCAGCAGTCCGCGACTGACCCCTTCGGGAGCGCTCCTCAACAGGGATTATTTCGAACAGAAGATCGGTTCCATCACGACCGTTGCCGAGCTTGTGGCCGACCCGCGCCTCGCGGACTACGTCCGAAACGCGTTCGGCCTGCCTGTCACGACCGTGAACGCGACGATCGAGAATATTCTCACCAGCGACATCAACGATCCGAACAGCTACGTGAACAAGTTCGGCGGTGAGTACAACAAGGCCTACAAGGCTCTGCTTGCGGCATTCAACTTCCAGCCCGACGGCACGCTGCCGGCCGGTACCAAGGCGCAGACGACCGAACAGACCACTACGACCACCGATGGTTACATGGTCCACTACAACGACGCCGACGATGCAGCGGACGAGGGCAAGATCAGTCGCTACAAGCTATTGATCAAGACCATGAGTACGGTCGATGATCTCGTCGGCAATAGCGAATTGCGCTCCTTCGTGCTCAGCGCCTTTGGCCTTGAAAACGAGGATCTGACGCCGCGCAAGCTGAAGCAGATTCTGACAAGCGATCTCAACAATCCGGCAAGCTACGCCAACTCCTTGCGGGACGAGCGCTATATCAAGCTGGTGAAGGCCTTTAATTTCAACCCGGACGGTACACTTGGCTCACCCAAGTTGGCGCAGAACGAGGCTGACATCGTCAATACTGCCAAGGCCTATATCGTCGAGAAGTCGCGCTTCGGCACGGAGGACGAAAAGAAGGCCGCCAAGACGAAGGCCGAAGAGGAAAGCAAGTACTACACGACGCAGATCCAGAAGATCGAAACGCTCGACGATTTCCTCGAGGACAAGCGGCTCGTCGATATCGTGCTGATCGGCGCCGGCATCGATCCGGAGGGCGTCAAGACCGACTACCTCAAGCAGATGTTCACCTCCGACCTCAACGATCGCAAGAGCTTCATCAATACCGATCCAAACGGCTTGAAGTATCGCGAGATCGTTTCCGCCTTCAACTTCGACAAGGACGGAAAGATCGTGACAGGCGAGGCTGGGCAGATCCAGACGCGGCGTGGACTGACGATGACGTTCGATCTCTATCTTAACCAGACGCTTGAGGAGAGTGAGGGCGAGGACAATGCCGGTGTCCGACTGGCGCTCTATTTCAAGCGCAAGGCGCCTGAAATCACCACGCCCTATGATTTGCTCGCCGACAACGCGCTGATGCAGGTCGTTCGCACCGCCTACAGCATGCCCGAGGGCCTGGCCAGCGCCAAGATCGAGATGCAGGCCGCCTACATCGAACGCCTGATGGACATCAAGGACCTTCAGGATCCCGAGGAGCTCGAGAAGCTGCTGAGGCGCTTCACCGCGCTTTATGACGTCGAGAACAACACCGACGTCAATCCGGGGCTCGCCATCCTGACCGGCGGCAGCGGCGGCGGCATCAGCGCCGACGCATTGTTTTCGCTTGCACAGCTGAGAGCCGGCGGCCGGTAAAGCCTAAGCGGCTAGGTCGTGTGGACACTTACCTGATCCAGAGGACGATGGCTGCGATTGTGACGACGGCTCGGTAGTTTTGTGCCGTTTTCTCGTAGCGCGTGGCTACTCTGCGGAACTGCTTGAGTTTTGAGAAGCA
>NZ_LGAP01000015.1 GCF_001270265.1 Ensifer adhaerens | reverse complement strand
TGGATCAACCGTCGTCTGAAGGCCCATCCCGTCCCCGCGCTGCCCCATCAACGGTAACAAAATCGGTGTCAAAGACATGGGGCGCATAAGTCCGCGTATCACCCTTGACCACGGTCATAAGAGGGTCAGGACCTAGATCGTTCGCTACCGCTGTTTGGCTGATGCAAGGAACTGCACAGCGTTTCTCTTGAACCCGCGAGGTCCGGCTTGGAACGGTCTCACATTGTGGCGGTGACCAGCGTACTGGCGGCGCTCGGCGCCATCCTTCCGATCGTTGCCGCGTTCTATCTCTCCTGGTCGGTCGCCACCAGCAGGGAAGAGAGCCGCCTCACTCGCCTTGCCGAATATGCGATCATGCGCGCCGATACGGCGTTCGGCGAAGCAACGTCGGCGCTCAAGGCTGCGGACGGGTTCAAGTTCACGCCCTGCTCGCAGGAGCATATCGCGGCGATGCGCACGCTTGTCGTCACCACGCGCTCCATCGAGGACGTCGGTTATTTCGAGAACGATCAGTTGAAGTGCACCTCCTGGGGCAAGCCGGAAACGACGGTCGCCCGCCAGAAAGTCGACTTCACCACGACCAGCGGCATCGGCGTGACGGCGCGGGTTCACCCGACGATCAGCAACGGTCGGGCGATGCTTAGTTTCCGATACCGATCCTACAGCGCGCTGACCGATCCGGCTCGGCTCGTCGACGTGCTCGCATCCCCGGATACGCGCCTTGCGATCGCCAGCGACACCGGCATCCTCGTTGGCGCGTTGAACGACCCGGATGCGTCGCTGATCAAGCGGCTGATCGAGCATCCGCAGACCGGCAGCGATGCGGACAATCTGTTTGCCGCCTCGACCGGATCCGGCTGGATTGCCATTGCGACATCGTCACGGGTGTCGCTGCTGGACGATCTCGGCCGCGAACGACTGCTGCTCCTGCCGCTCGGCGCGATTGTCGCCGCATTGATGGTCGGCCTCGTCTTCTGGCTGTCGCGGCGACGCCTGTCGCCGCTTGGCGAACTTTCGATCGCCGTGCAACGCCGCGAATTCATCGTGCATTACCAGCCGCTGGTCGAGATGAAGACCGGCATCTGCGTCGGCGCGGAAGCGCTGGTCCGCTGGCGTAGGCCTGACGGCTCGCTGGTCAGGCCCGATAGCTTCATCCCGCTTGCAGAAGAAAGCGGCCTCATCCAGGCCATTACCGACCAGGTAATCGACGGGGTCATTAGAGATCTTGGCCTCGTCCTTGTCGCCGACCGTTCACTGCACATCGCCATCAACCTCTCGGCCGACGACATCAAATCCGGGCGCATCCTGCCTGTCATCCAGGCAGCGCTTACGAATTCCGGTGTCGCGACCGAGCAGATCTGGCTCGAGGCCACCGAACGCGGCTTCATGGACGTGAAATCCGCCCGGGCAACAATCGAGGAAGCCCGCCGGCTCGGCCATTCCGTCGCGATCGACGATTTCGGCACCGGCTATTCCAGCCTGCAGTATCTCCAGGACCTGCCACTCGACGCGTTGAAGATCGACAAGTCGTTTATCGATACGGTGGCTCTTGTCTCGGCGACGAGCGCCGTCACCCCGCATATCATCGACATCGCCAAATCGCTGAACCTCTACATCGTCGCCGAAGGCATCGAACGCCAGGAGCAGGCGGACTATCTGCTGGAGCGCGGCGTGCATTACGGCCAGGGCTGGCTCTATTCCAAAGCCTTGCCCGCGCCTGAGTTCATCGCATTCTACAACGACAGCAAACGCGTTCACGGTGCCGGCCCGACCGTAATCCGTAGAGACATTCCCGACGTATCGCCGGCCGTCGGCGGCGTTTGAAAACCGCACCCCGCATCACGTCTGATCGAGCTGCAGCTCCACTGCCGGACACAACCCCGGCACACAGCAGCCTGCCGGCGCGCGAGCATGATTTGCGGCACGTCGCCGGCGATCCTATATAGTCGTCGAAAATCACAGGGAGATCTTCGATGAGAGACGCAAGGGTGCCGAAAGTGATCAAGACCGATGCGGAGTGGCGCGCGCAGTTGTCGCCCGAACAATACCGCATCACCCGCGAGCACGGCACCGAGCGCCCCTTCACCGGCCCGTTCCTCGCCAACAAGAAGGCAGGCACCTACGAATGCGTCTGCTGCGGCCGGGCGCTGTTTCGCTCCGATACCAAGTTCGATTCAGGCTGCGGCTGGCCGAGCTATTTCGCGGCGATCGACGCCGAGGCGATCCGCGAGATCGAGGACCGTTCGCACTTCATGGTGCGTACCGAAATCCGCTGCGCCGACTGCGATGCCCATCTCGGACACGTCTTTCCCGACGGCCCGCCGCCGACTGGCCTGCGCTACTGCCTCAATGGCCACGCGATGACGTTTACCGAGGATTGACACAAACAGACGGAAGCAATGGCAGTCTTGGCGCTGTTCCAATAGAAACAGCGATCTGTGCACGGATGTGCTATTGATAATGAAACCGTCGAAGCAAGCCGGGAGGAGGTCCGCATGCGTCGCATTCTGACTGCATTCGTTCTTCTGCTTTCGGCTGCGTTTCCGGCGGCGGCGGACACTGACTGGCACGCCTACACCAACCCCCGCTTCGGCTACATCCTCGACATTCCGCCCGGTTTCGAACTGCAGAGTGGAGCCGACAATGGCGATGGCGTCAGCTTCCATGCCAATGACAACGGCGCCACGCTCACCGTTTTCGGCAGCGAGCTCGTCGACGGCGATTTCGAGATCGATGTCAACGACCGCATGGCGACCGAACGGGAAGACCAATGGCGGATCTCCTATTCGCGCGTGACGGCTGCCTGGGCAAGTTTCTCCGGCGTGCGCGGCCAAGAGGTGTTTTACACGCGGGCGATCGCACTTTGCGACGGCAGTGCCGCCTATTTCCGGCTGCAGTATCGCAAGAGCCGACTGACCAGTTTCGATGGTGTCATCTCGCGGATGGCGGAGGCTCTCAGGCCTTCGGAAGGCTGCCAGCAGACGCCGGTGGCGGCAGCGCCCGTCGCCGCGCCGAACTGAGCACTCGGCCTTCCAGAACAATTAAGATCAGGAAATCGCCTGGCCGCTCAGACAGGTGAGCACGGCCGAATAATGCACGGCGGCGCCGGTGACGACGAAGGCATGCCAGATGGCATTCTGGAAGCGCAGCCTCTCCCAGACATGGAAGATCACGCCGGCCGAATAGAAGATGCCGCCGATGAGGATCAGCACCAGCGTTGTCGCCGACAACGCCGACAATAGCGGCCCCACCGCAAGCACGCCGCTCCAGCCCATGGCGAGGTAGAGCAGGATCGCCAGCCGGTCGAAACGACCGGGAAAAAAACACTTGATCACCACACCGAGGGCGGCAATCGCCCAGATGCCGATCAGCATCGCAAACAGGAACGGATCCTCCCAGCCGCGCTGGAGGAAGGGCGTGTAGGTGGCGGCGATCAGCACGAAAATGGAAGAGTGGTCGAAGCGGCGCAGAAACCATTTTGTCCGCGAAACCGGGTAGAGATTATAGAGGAACGAAATCGACAGGGTCGCCAGCAGTCCGGCGCCATAGATCGCGGCGGCAGCAAGCTGGCCGGTCGTGCTCCAGAGCATCGCGTAGAAGATCAGAGCAGTCACGCCGACGAGCGCAGCCGCAAGGCCGACACCATGCACTATGCCATCGGCGATCAGTTCCGATCGATCGTAGTTCCTCTTGACGCCGGCGAATTCCACTCTACCCCTCTTCCGACCTTCTTTCGCCCCCAGGCCGCGGTCGTCTTACTTGCATGCCTTATCCTGCCACAGCCAAACGCCGCGGCAAAGAGCTCGACGATGGCGAAAGCATCAACTTTTGCAACGCATTACAACAGAGACATGACGTGTTTGCGAAGACTGGCATCCTTGTCTGCAGCACGGCCGCAACCACATTGTGGCGGAGGTGGGTAAGCAAGACGCCCACGGGGAGGATATCGATGACAAGGCTGCGCACGCCGGAGCCGCAACAGGCCGAAATCCTGACGGCGCTTTGCCTGCGGTCAAAGGCCGTCTGGGGTTATGGCGAGGCTTTCTCGGTCGCTTGCCGCCCCGCCCTGACGGTGACGGAGGATGACTGGAAGCAGTCGGATATCCAGGTTGCAGTTCAGGATGACAACATCGTCGGTATGGTGCAGGTCATGTACCACGGAGAGGTCGCCGAACTCGACAAGCTGTTCGTCGATCCGGCCGCGTTGGGTGGCGGCATCGGCCGGAGACTCTTCGACTGGAGCGTGGATACGGCGCTGCGCAAGGGAGCCAAGGTCTTGACGATCGATGCCGACCCGGGCGCTGCCGATTTCTATCGCCGCCTGGGCGCAATCGATGACGGTGTGACCGCCTCGACCGTGATACCGGGGCGCTTCCTGCCAAAATTGAAGCTCGACCTGGCGAGCGTCAGATCGGCTTAGCTGGCTGAAAGCCGCAACGAGGACACGCATCGCAAGCAATCCGTGCCTCGGGGACGCCTGATGTCCCCTCGCGGCGGTTACACATCGTCACTTCGCGCCGGCTGCGACCTCGGCTGCACACTCCTGACAGAGCGGCGCATGGGGAACGGCATCGAGCCGTTCCGTGGAAATCGGCAGGCCGCAGCGCACGCAGGTTCCGAAAGTGCCGGCCGCAATGCGATCGAGCGCCGCGTCGATTGCGCGAATTTCCTCCTGGCCGGCAAGGCCAAGGCCCTCCAGCACCTCGTCGTCCTCCCGTTCGGTTACCCGATCCGGCACATCGGCATTCATCGGCTGATCGAGGTCATGCTCGATCTTCACCAGCCGGCCGTGGAGTTCGTGTTTGCGACTGCTCAACCGTTCACGAAAGTCGTCAAGCGCAAGCTTGTCCATAGGAAGACTCCTTGAAGTCGTGGCGCTTCAGGCGCGCCACGCTCCTGTTCTTGATTGTTGGCGGCTCACCGGTCGACGAGAACGGCGCAGGGGCAATGGCTGACGACCCGGCTGGCGGTCGACCCGATGAAATAGTCGATCAAGCCCGGCCGATGCGAGGCAATGATGACCAGGTCGGCGTTTTCTTCCCTAGCGAGCGCATTAATCGTGCCGGCGGCGCCGCCGGTACGGATCTCTATGCGTCCCTTGATCCCGTGCTTGGCCTTCATCGCTTCCAGCGTCTTCAATGCGTGCCTGCGCGATTCCTCGACCATTTCCAGCGGGAAATCGACGATCATATAACCTTGGGCATAGGCGTTCAGATCCTCGACGACATTGAGCAGGACTATCTCGCCCCCTTCATCGATCAGCTTTTCGGCGATGCCGAGCACGGACTCGCCATGCTCCAGTTGATCCATGGCAATAGGGACGATGATCTTCTTGTACATACTGCACTCCTTTAGTTGCCTACCCGGATCGCCGGCGCCGAAACGCAGGGGCAAATCCCTCGCCTTCGAGACTGAGCCCAGACAGCACTTCCGGCATTGATTGAAATCAAATCGAAAGCGCCGCGACCGCATTGCCCTATACAATTGAGCTAGGGCGACAACGGCCACTGTCAACGGCCACTGTCAACGCTCATCGAACACAACATCAAGCGACTGGCGGTCTTTCGTGAACGCCGACTTCGGCCCATATTCGGGGGACAGTTTCAACGAAACTGAGGCCGACAAGGCCAGTGGTTTCGGCGCCCAAGGAGGCAACAGATGACGTCCACCCAGAGCACGCCGCTTATCGACATTGCTGCCGATCACGCATTGGCCATGCCGGCCCATGTCGATCATTCGCATCTGGTGGTGGAGGATCTACCGACGGTGTCGCAATGGTATCAGCGCATCATGGGACTGAAGCCGCTTGATACGAGCACCAGCGGCGTGACGCTGGGTGTCGGCGGCCGGCCGCTGTTGACGCTGACCACGGCCGGCAACGCGGCCAGGGCGCCACGAAACGCACCCGGTCTTTTCCATACGGCCTTCCTCGTTCCAAACCGCGGGGAACTCGGACGTTGGCTCGCTCATGCCGCCCACAACGATGTCCGCCTGCAAGGCGCATCCGACCATCTCGTCAGCGAAGCGATCTATCTCGCTGACCCGGAAGGCAACGGCATCGAGGTCTATCGTGACCGGCCGCGGACCGAATGGAACTTCAAGCCGGACGGCACGGTCGGCATGGATACGCTGCCGCTCAACCTGCAGGCGCTTTATGACGAGGCGCCGAAGGACGACTGGAATGGCCTCGCCGACGGTACGGCCATCGGCCACATCCATCTGCAAGTGTCCGATATCCCCGAGGCAGACGCGTTCTTCCGGGACATATTGGGGCTCGGCTTGATGGCGCGGTATCCGGGCGCGAGCTTCTTCGGCTCGGGCAAGTATCACCACCATGTCGCCGCCAACATCTGGAACTCGCGCGGCGCCCCCAAACGTCAGGCCAATATGACCGGCCTCTCCGATTACACGATCCAGTTCAAGGATCCGGCAGAGCTTGCGAAAGCGGTTGGCAAGCTCGACGGGATGGGCATCCTGGTCAACCGAAACGGCACGACATACAGCCTCGTCGACCCCTGGGGGATCGGCCTCAGGCTTGCAGCCTGACGCCCCGCCGCTCACGCCCCTCCTGTATCATCCGCGGGCCAAACGCCGCGTCGCGCTCACTCCGCGGCGCGGTCGTATTTCTGCTGGGCGGCCAGTACCGTCTCGATATTGTCTTCGGCCCAGCGGCGCAAAGCGTCGACGGTGGCGCTCAGCGTTCGCCCGAGCGGTGTGATCGCATATTCGACCGTCACCGGAACCGTGGCAAAAACCTTGCGGCTGACCAGCCCATCACGCTCCAGCTTCTTCAGCACCTGCGACAGCACTTTTTGCGAGATGCCATCGATCTCGCGTTTCAACTGATTGAACCGCACGGGTTTGTCGTCGAGCCGGCCGAGCACCAGCACCGCCCATTTGTCGGCCAGGCGATCCAGCACCATCCGCGTCGGGCAGGCTTGCATATAGACGTCGTATTCCATCGGGCGCATGCTCCAACTGGCGGTTTCCAGGAGGAAACCATGTCACCGGAAAGTGCCTCCTTTACAGCATTTCCCGGCACTTATATCTAGTTTCCATTATTAACATGGTTTCATACTGATACCAAGGAGACGGATATGGCAGGCAAGATTCTGGTACTCGCAGCAAACGGTACCGTCGGTCGCAAGGTCATCGGCGCATTGGTCGCGAAGGGAGAAAGCGTCAGGGCCGCGACGCGCAAGGCAACGCCGATCGAGGGCGCCGAAGCCGTCGCCTTCGACTATCTGGACAGCGCGACCTATGGCTACGCGCTCGACGGCGTCGATCGGATGTTCGTGCTGACGCCGGGTGGACACCTCGATCCGGTCGGGCTGCTGATGCCGATCATCACGGCTGCGGCGGCGCGCGGCATCAAGATCGTGCTGATGACCGTCATCGGTGTCGATGCCGACGACAGCATTCCCTATCGCCAGGTCGAACTGCTGGTCGAAAAGACCGGCGTACCGTTCGTCATCCTCAGGCCGAACTGGTTCTCCGACAATTTTCAGACCTACTGGATCGAGGGCATCCGCCACGGCGCAATCGCGGTACCGGCGGCGGGCGGCAAGACAAGTTTCATCGATGCACGCGACATCGCCGAAAGCGCCGCCGCTGCTCTGACCAGTGATGCTTTCAACGGCCGCGCCTTCAACCTGACCGGGCCTGAGGCACTCAGCTACGGCGACGCGGCGGCGATCCTGTCGCGCGTCATCGGCAAGCCCATCGCCTATACGCCCGTCGATGACGAGACCTTTGTCGGAATCCTGACCGGTGCCGGTGTGCCCGAAAACTATGCGCGCTTCCTTGCCTCGATCTTCCATCCGGTGCGTGAAGGCTGGACGGCGGCACCGACCGGCGACGTCAAGACGCTGACCGGCCACGACCCACGCAGCCTCGAAACCTACGCCCGGGACAATGCCGCAACGCTTGCCTCCTGACCGCACGTATCGGGCCTGAACTCAAGCCCCCGCCTGTTCGACCGACGGGCGGGGCTTTTCAAATTCGCGGCCGCACCCCTGCCAGATGAATGGCTGTGCCAGCGGAGATGCGTTCTCCGACTACCGCCAGGATTGTGAACTCAGTAGCACTGATGCGCCCTGCGGCATCACGCCGCTGGAAAGATTTGGGATAGTCGATCAATAAACTTGAGAAAAATAGTCTTATAATTTAACCGCATCGCCAAGGGCGTCCAACGCCCAGTGCATGCGGAGTTAATAACATGAAATATAAGACTATTTTAACGCTTGCTCTCGCAAGCGGCACCACATTTTCGCCCCCGGCCCTGGCGGTGGACTTCAGGCCGCAAGCCGAAATCGAAGGCGGTTTCTTCAGCGGCGGCTCGGCTGCCAGTGGTGGCTTTTTCCTGCCTTTCGTGCTCGACTCCGGCAATGCCATTTTCATCGATACACGCGGAACGATAGAAAACGATGAGGTCCGCCAGGGCTCGATCGGCGCCGGTTACCGCTTCCGCGCCAACGACCAGTGGATCATCGGCGCCTATGGCTATTACGACTACCTGAAGAGCGAATACGGCAACGCGTTCAGCCAAGTGTCCTTCGGCCTCGAGGCGCTCAGCGGCGATCTCGAAATGCGCAGCAATCTCTATCTGCCGCTCTCCGGCGCCAAGACGCTGAGCGCGTTCAATGCCGCCTATGTTCGCGACCATGTGCTCGTTTTCCAGGAAGGCAAGGAGCGCGGTCGACGCGGCCTCGACGCTGAAATCGGCGGACGTCTTCCGGTCTTCGACGAAGGATCCGACGTCCAGCTGAAAGTCTTCGGCGGCAGTTACTGGTATGGCGGCAGGAACCTCGGCGACATGTTCGGCGCCAAGCTGCGGACGGAACTGACCTTCGCGGATCTGCCGGGACTTTCCGAGGGTTCGACCGTCTCGCTCGGCGTCAGCGGCACCTACGACAATGAAGACAAGCTCAAGGGTGCCGTCATGGCGCGCCTGCGCATCCCGTTCGGCGCGACGGCCAAGGCAAGCGATGCCTTCGACCCGATGGTCCAGCGTATCGAGCGCTCTGCCAAGATCCGCACGCATGCAGGTGCTACCGGCGATGTCGAAGCGGCGCAGTTCGTTTACGACGGCTTCACGCCTGGCAAAGTCATCAACCTATCGGCCGCAAACGGCAACACTGCGAGCATCAACCAAATGCTGGCAGATGCGGGTGTGGGCGCGCTCATTCTTGTGGACGGCAATCTCGGCCTCGAGCAGTCGCTAAACCTTGGCCTCGGGCAGACGCTGCTGGGGGGTGGAGGCGCGCTTGCGGTGCGTGGCGCAAACAGTGGCGCGACCGCCAACTTCGTCAACAGGGGTGCAGCGACGACGTTGACCGGTTTCGACCCGGCTCAGGACGTTGTCACAATGGCGTCCTTCAGCACAGTCTCTTCCGTTGCCATTCGTGGCGGTCGTGCAGGGATCGGCAGCACCGAGACTGAGGGCCTCTGGATCGACAATGTTGATATCGCAAAGACCAGCCACGACGGCATCCGCCTAACGCGCGTGGTCGGTGCGGAGATTGAGAACAGCCGCATTCACGACCTCTACATTTGCGAGAACAACACGCAATGCGAGTTCACGGTGTACAAGCCCAATGAAGCGCCCTACGCCGCTATCAGTGCGCTTGGAACAAGCAACCTGACGATCCGCAACACCGATATTGACAAGGTAACCTACGGAATATTCACGGGCAGCGAGATCGACGAGAGCGATTGGCCACCAGTCATCGCCAACGAGGCGAGCAGAATCTATCTCGACAACGTGAAGGTCAGCAATTCGAGGCGCGAGGGACTGCTGATGGTTGCTGCCAACAATGTGCTGATCGAAAACTTCACGATCGACAACTCGAAGCAGGACCGCGACATGGATCTTGTCGTGTTCCAGGGCACATCAGATGTCGAGATCAACAACATGACGCTGAAGGGTGGCATCAACGGCCTGATGATGGTTTCGGCGCCCACGTTGCCGACCACGACCACGGATATTGTCGTCAACGGCCTGAATATCGATGGCACGCGGAATGCAGGCATCTTCCTCAATCCCGTTTCCGATATTACCTTCAACGGCGTAAACATCACCAATGCTGGCAGCTACGGCGCGTTCATCTACGGCAGCGACTACGAATTCCTGGGCGGGCCGGTTAGCGATATCGAGTTCAACGGAATGACGGTCGACAAGGCGGCCAAGGCCGGGCTCTATTTCATGGGGCCGTCGATCGATGTGAAAGGCGATGTGACGACAACCAACACGCCGAAGGATTGCATCGCCGACGCCGGATGGACTGCTGGCTCACTGACACAGTCACCAGGCTCGGTGCTTACCGTCAACGGCAAGCAGCTCGACCAATCGAATTTCGCCGCTCGTTGCCGATAACGGTTGCAGCCACGCCCTCCACAACGGGCGTGGCCTTCTCATGCAAGCCGCCCGTTACTGCGGCCGGTGGCATTCGAAGGTGACAACCTCGTCACCGTGCCTCGGCGCACGGCCGAAGTCGTAATTGCCGGAAACGACGATGTCGACATATCCGGCAGCACGCAAAGTCAGCGTCATTTCCTCGACACCCCACCAGCGCATCGTGAAGAATTCGAGTTCGCTCGACACCAGCCTCCCCTCAGACCAGAGTTCGTAGCGCAGATGCGAGACCGTCGTCTGGGCTATGAGGTCTGCCTTGACCCGCTGACTGGTCAACGTCAACAGGTCGCCCGTCTCCGTCTGCCAGCTGCGAATATTCGGGAGGCTGTCGGCGAAAAGATCATGCGGGTACAGGTCGAAGATCAGACGGCCGCCCGGCCGCAGATGATCGAGGAAGCGGCTGAGGATTTCAGCCGCCATGGCATGTTTGGCAATCAATTGCAGAGAACCGGTAGGAATGACGATCGCTTCGAAGCGCTCCTCATAGGCAAAGGCCTCGAAGGTCTGCTGCGATAGCGCCGGTGTCAGCGAACGTTCCGCACAATGCGCCAGGCAATAGCCGAGCATGTCTTGCGAGGCGTCGAAGCCTTTGACGTCAAGGCCGGCTTCAAGCAGCGGGACCAGCGCTCGACCGTTGCCAACGGCCGGCTCCAGTATCGAGCCGAGACATCCCTTCAAACGCTCGCGATAATATTCGACGTCGCCAAAGGACTTTCCAATATACTTGTCTAAATTATAAACATGAGAGGCAAGCTTGCCATAAATGTTGTTCATCGTGCATTCGTCCATACTGAGGATTAAAGCGAAACGCCTATCCTATACAGCAGCATGCTCCGACGAGGTGTCATTCAATTGCCACGCCGATCGCTTTTGTCATGCGGCAAGCTTCGTTCATCGCAACATCGGCACAGTCAGCTGTGAGAGGCCGGCTAGAAGCGTGCTGGCCGGATGAACTTGCCGTAGACCCAGCCTTCCTGCCACCGGCCGTTCTGCTGCGGATCGTGCCAGATCTGGCACCATGTGGCGCGCACGGCATTGCGCTGCGCCTGCACCGACCAGCGGGCGATCCGCTGGAGGTCGACGCCATTCATGCAACGGCCGGTCATCTGCAGCTTGGTGCCGTTGGGATAGCCTGCCCGAACGGCCGACGAAGAAGACGGCCAGGCGCGCGCATTGAGCACATCGTTCCAGGCGACGTCGGAAACCTCCCAGGCAACGAAAGTGCTGGCAGACGACGCCGGCGCCCTTAGGGAAAGCCCGACGGCAACCACCGCCAACGAAATCAGAATGCTTCGAAAGCCGATCATCACGAACCCCTCCCAAGAAATCATGGGTGGAGCATGATGCCACAAGGCTGAATTGTGGCTGAACAGGCGGTTCACCCGACCGTCAGCCGTTTGCGTCCGATCACGCCAGCCCCTTGTTGCTGCGGCAAGCCGCCGGCAGTTCTGACTTGACGGCCGTCCCGGAAATCCGGGACGGACCCCGCAGGCTCAGCCGGGCATGCGGCAGACGGCACCGACGAGTCTCAGCACGAAGGGGCGGACTGTCAGCACACAAAGGAATGCGACCGGCATCGCCAGCGCGTAGACACTGAGCACACGGGCGGGGTAGCCGGCATCGATGCCGGTGTTGGCGCCAACGATGACGCAGCACATCAGGAACGCCATGATCGCCGACATGAAGAAGGCAAAGGCAATCGGCACCGCACGCGGCGGCAGCTTGCGGCTGCGCGCGATCCGCGGCGGAGGTATCGTATCTTCCATGATGAAGATCTCCATAGCTTGCCCGCAGGAACCATCCCTGCGGCATGGCCGGCACTATACGGATGACGTCGCGCGCAGGTAGGCCATTGCAGCCTTGTTCAGAATTAGGCAAAACCATCGAATGAGAAGAAGCATTCGATGGATGTCATTATGGATACATTGCGCGGCATCGAGAGTTTCGTCAGGAGCGTCGAAGAAGGCAGTATCGCCGCGGCGGCGCGCAAACTCGGTATCACGCCGGCCTCTGCAAGCCAGAATATCGCCCGGCTGGAGCGGGTCCTCGGCACGAGATTGCTCAGCCGAACGACACGGCAATTGGGCCTGACAGAAAGCGGCCGGGTCTATTTCGACCGGGTGCGCGGCGTCGTCCAGGATCTGGAGCTCGCGGCCGTAGCTGTCGCATCGCTCAACCAGAAGCCACGGGGATCACTGAAGATTGCATCCTCCGTCGCCTTCGGACGGCATGTGGTGGCGCCGCTGGTGCCGTCCTTTGCCGAGCGGCATCCGGAGGTCTCGATCGAACTCGTCGTCACCGATCGCGAGATCGATCACATCGGCGAAGGCATCGATATCAGCGTGCGCTTCGGCCTGCAGCTGGAGCCGGGGCTGATCGCCCGCAAGCTTGCCTCGGTGCCTATGATCATCTGCGCAGCGCCAGCCTATATCGAACGGCGCGGCCGGCCCGAGCAGCCGGAAGACCTGATGCATCATGATTGCCTCGTCTACCGCTATGCCGGCCACGGGCGGATCTTTCGCTGGGGGTTCGTACGCGACGGCCTGCGCTTCGAACCGGAACTGAAAGCGACGATCGTCAGCAACGACATCGACACGCTCGCCGAGATGGCGATTGCTGGCGCGGGCATCACGCGGCTCGGTGCCTTCATCGCAACCGATTTGATCGCGCGGGGCTTGCTTGTGCCGCTGTTTGGCGGCGCGCCGCGCGAAGGCATCGCCAACACCGACCACGAGCCCTTCGACTTCTACGCCTGCTTCGTCGATCGCCAGGCGGAAACCCCAAAGGTTCGCGCTTTCATCGACCACGCGGTGCAGTCGCTCAAGGGCCGGTGGTAGCTGTCACGATCGCCCCATCGCCCGTCTTCAGGCAAGCACTCCGTGCGCGGTATTCTGCGCGGCGGCTTCCTCTGCCAGCTTGGCTTCGCGGCGGAGCTTCAGCTTGTAGCCGACCTCGACGATCGCATGGATCGCCGGGACGAACTCCTGGCCGAGATCGCTCAGCCTGTATTCGACCGAAGGCGGTGATGTCGGCACGATCCGGCGTTCGATCGCGCCCTTTTCCTCCATCTCCTTCAGCCGCGTGCTCAGCACTTTCGCGGAAATACCGGGGATATCGATCTTGAGTTCGCTGAAGCGGCGCGGGCCGCCGCTCAGATACCAGATGATGTTGGGCGCCCAGGCGCCGCCGAGCATCACCATGCACTCCCCGACCGGGCAGGTCGGCGGCAATGCAGCAGCCCTATTCTTTCGAATTTTCAAGCTCATGGGCAAAATTCTCCAGTTACCGCGGGGAAACCGGAAACGTCGGTAACATAAAGTTATCTCATATACAAAAGTTATCGCTTCGGTTTAGGTTCCGCCGTCTTCGACAGAGACCACCATTACAAAAGGAATTTGGCCATGAAGCTTTATTACGCCCCCGGCGCCTGCTCGCTCTCGCCCCATATCAGCCTGCGCGAAGCCGGCGTCGAGTTCGAGATCGTCAAGGTCGACACCGCAACGCACCTCACCGAAAGCGGCGCCGATTTCAAGACGATCAACCCCAAGGGCTATGTGCCGGCGCTGGTGCTGGAAACCGGCGATGTCGTCACCGAAGGTGCGGCCGTCGTGCAGTATATTGCCGATCGCTTTCCGAAAGCTGGGCTTGCGCCTGTGAACGGCACGCTGGAGCGCACCCGCCTGCAGGAGCAGCTGAACTTCATCGCCACCGAACTGCACAAGGCGTTCTCGCCGCTGTTCAGCAAGACGGCAACGCCAGAGGCCAGGCAAGCGGCGGCCGCGCAGGTCGGCAAACGGCTCGGCAACGTCGAGGCACTACTTTCCGATGGCCGCGCCCATGTGCTCGGAGAGAGCTTCTCCGTTGCCGACGCCTATCTCTTCACCGTCGTCAACTGGACGAGCGTCACGGGAATTTCGCTTGGTCCATGGCCCCACTTGACGGCCTATATGCAGCGCGTCGGCCAGCGCCCGGCGGTGCAGGCAGCGATGAAGGCGGAAGGGTTGATCGCGGCATGAGCGGCACCCACAACGATCCGCGCTTTGCCGCCGTCATCGGTGTGCTCGGGCGTTACTTCGACGGGCTCTACTTGAGCGACACGGCGATCCTGCGCGAGGTCTTTCACCCAAAAGCGCACTACGCCACGGCGACCGAGGGAGAGCTGCTCGAACTCGACATGGAGCGCTATTTCCCGATCGTCGACAAGCGACCCTCGCCGGCAAGCCGTGGCGAGGCGCGTGCCGACAGGATCGTCTCGATCGAATTTGCCGGCCCGGTGACGGCCCTTGCCAAGGTACAGTGCGCAATCGGCGAGAAGGCGTTCACCGACTTCCTATCGCTGATCTTCGTCGACGGACGCTGGCAGATCATCGCCAAGGTCTTCCACTACGACATACAACAACAAGGCTAAGGAGCCAGCAATGCCCTATGTAAACATCAAGATCACCCGTGAAGGCGCAACCAGCGAACAGAAGGCGGCCCTCATCAAGGGCGTCACCGACCTGCTGGTCACCGTGCTCGACAAGAACCCGGCCACCACCTTCGTCGTCATCGACGAGGTGGCGTTCGAAGACTGGGGTGTCGGCGGTCTGCCGGTGGAAGAATACCGAAAGCACCTGAAAGCGAAGAGCTAGCCGCAACCCGACGGCCCTCGCTTGCCCGGCGTACGATCGAACATTTGCCCGGTCGCCCTACTCTGCCTTCTCCCCACCGTTGGGGAGAAGGAACCACCGGACGGCGAAGACCTTTCCGCTTGATCGTCGCAGCCCGGCTCTCTATCTCATTGTCTCCCGCCGCATAAATCCCGGAGACATGCCTTGTCCGTTTTCAAGAACCTGCCCGAAGCTCCCGTCGCCGCGAAAAAGCCGGTGATCGACACGCGCCACGGCATCACCCGCACCGACGACTACGCCTGGCTGCGGGCCGACAACTGGCAGGCGATGTTCAAGGATCCCTCGATCCTCGCCTCTGAAATCCGCAAGCATCTCGAGGCCGAGAACGCCTACATGAATGCGGCGATGGACGACACCAAGGCGCTGCAGAAGACACTGTTTGCCGAGATGCGCGGTCGCATCAAGGAAGACGACAGCTCGGTGCCGGTCAAGGACGGACCCTTTGCCTATGGCAGCCTCTACGTCACCGGCGGCGAGCAGCCCCGTTATTTCCGCATTCCGCGCGAGGCCGACAGCAAGGACGAGATGATCCGGCAGGTCCTGCTCGACGGCGACAAGGAAGCGGAAGGCAAGTCCTATTTCCGCCTTGCCGGCCTCGACCACTCGACCGATCACAGCCGCGGGCTGTGGGGTTACGACGATAAGGGATCGGAATATTTCACGCTCAAGGTGCGCGACCTCGCGACCGGCGAGGATCTTGCCGACGTGATCGAGAACACCGGCGGCGGCGGCGCCTGGGCACCGGACGGCAAGAGCTTCTTCTACACCATACTCGACGACAACCACCGCCCGTCGAAGATTTTCCACCACGTGCTCGGCACCTCCCAGGCAGACGACCGGCTGGTCTACGAGGAGAAGGATCCGGGCTTCTTCATGTCGGTCGGCGGCTCGCTGATCGACGACTTCATCTACATCGACATCCACGATCACGAGACCAGCGAGTACCGGCTGCTCTCGACCAAGGATCTGACGGCCGAACCGAAGCTCGTCGCCGGGCGCGTCATCGGCCTCGAATATGAGATGACCGAAGGCGGCGATGTCTTCTACATCCTCACCAATGCCGACGGCGCCAAGGATTTCAAGATCATGGAAGCGCCGGTGGAAGCACCGGGCAAGGAGAACTGGCGCGAGGTCGTGCCTCACAAGCCGGGCACGCTGATCCTCAGCCACATGGCCTATGCCCGCCATCTCGTCTGGCTGCAGCGCCGCGAAGGCCTGCCGGAAATCGTCATCCGCGACCGCAAGACCGGCGAGGAACATGCGATCGCCTTTGCCGAGGAAGCCTATGCCCTCGGGCTCTCCGGCGCTGCCGAGTATGACACCGACGTCATCCGCTTCTCCTATTCCTCGATGACGACGCCGTCGCAGCTCTTCGACTACGACATGGCGACGCGTGAGCGCACGCTGCTGAAGACCCAGGAAGTGCCGTCCGGGCACAATCCCGACGACTATGTCACTCGCCGCGTCTTCGCGCCGTCCTGGGACGGAACGAAGGTGCCGGTGACGCTGCTTTACCGCAAGGACACGCCACTCGACGGCTCGGCACCGTGCCTGCTCTATGGCTACGGCGCCTATGGCATCACCATTCCTGCCGGTTTCAACACCAACTGCCTGTCGCTTGCGGACCGTGGCTTCGTCTATGCCATCGCCCATATCCGCGGCGGCAAGGACCGGGGCTTCTCCTGGTACGAAGACGGTAAGATGGCCAAGAAGACCAACACCTTCAAAGACTTCATTGCCGCCGCTGACTATCTGAATCAGGAGAAGTTCACGTCCTACGCGAACATCGTCGCCGAAGGCGGATCGGCCGGCGGCATGCTGATGGGCGCCATCGCCAACATGGCACCGGAAAAGTTCACCGGCATCATCGCCGCCGTTCCCTTCGTCGACGTGCTCAACACCATGCTCGACGACACGCTGCCGCTGACCCCGCCGGAATGGCCGGAATGGGGCAACCCGATCGACAGCCGCGAGTTCTACGACATCATCGCCGGCTACTCGCCCTACGACAATGTCGAGGCAAAACCCTACCCGGCGATCCTCGCGCTCGGCGGCCTGACCGACCCGCGCGTGACCTATTGGGAACCGGCGAAATGGGTCGCCCGCCTGCGTGAAAAGACCACCGGCAGGGAGCCGATCCTGATGAAGACCAATATGGACGCCGGCCACGGCGGCGCCTCCGGCCGCTTCCAGCGCCTGGAAGAGATCGCCTTCGAATACGCCTTCGCCATCAAGGTCGCGGGCAAGATGTAATAATAGGGAGAGCCCCATGGCCATTCACGTCGCTCTTCTTCGCGCCATCAATGTCGGTGGGGCCGGCATGCTGGCGATGGCCGACCTCAGGGCGATCTGCGAGGGGCTCGGCTTTAGCGACGTGAAGACCTATATCCAGAGCGGCAACGTGCTGTTCCGCTCCGACTTGCCGGCGCCGGAAGCGGCGGCAAAGCTCGATGCGGCCCTTGGCGAGAAACTCGGCAAGGCGCCCGGCGTGATGATCCGCAACGCCAGGCAGTTGCAGGTCGTTGCCGAGAAGGCCCCCTTCCCCGATGCCAAGACCAATCTGCTGCATGTAGTCTTCCTGCCGAATGCAGCGCCGGCGGATGCGCTCGACAGGCTCGTTGCGCCCGACGGCGAGGAGGTGCAGGTCGCCGGACACGAGATCTATGTGCACTATCCTGATGGCTCCGGGCGATCGAAGCTGAAGCTGCCGGCGCTGAAACCGGGGACCGCGCGCAACCTCAACACCGTGCGCAAGCTCGCCGAACTGGCGCAGGCGATGGAAGACGACAAAGGCTGATGCTCAAGTTGCGGCGGGCTGGAACAGCAGCCGGACAAAGGTACGGAAGACCAGCAACTGGGCGGGCAGGTTCTTCGGCTCCTTCAACGCCTTCGACAGGATGATGCCGCCCTCGATCACCGTCGAGACCATGTCGGCAAGCTGGTCGACATCCAGAGGCTCGCGTGGCCGATAGACCCGCATGATGTCGCGGAACATTGCGCCGAAACGCCGTCGCCACATCAGCGCCGCTTGCCGGTTGATCTCCTGTATGTCGCGGTCGAAGGACCGCTCGTGGCTGCAGATCACCGCGACCAGGCAGCCGGGGTGACCGTTGGGAAGATCGGAGAGCAGTTCCGACAACAGCTTGAGGCCGAGCAGAAACGCCTGGAGCGGATCGTCCGCAAGCTCGCGCGCCCGGCTGAAGATCTCGTCATAGATCCGCTCGTCGTTCTCGACGTAGCGTTCGAGCAGCGCCTTCGCCAGCTCGTTCTTGTCGCGAAAATGGTAGAAGAAACCGCTTTTGGTGATGCCGGTCTCGGCGATCAATTCATCGATCGAGGTTCCGCCGAATCCTTTCGCCAGCACCGAGATTTCGGCCGCGTCTAGGATCTTGGCGCGCGTTTCCTCACCCTTTCGCATTAGCCGTTTCCCTACCGTTGGTACAGTTTCCGTCTATGACCTAACGACCAGCGAGCGATGCCGCGGCAAAACGCAACCAGCAACCATATGATTTTACTGAGATATTTATGTATATTAGCGATAGTATACCGCAAGTCGTCTAGTTTAGAAGATGATAAAAAGGCAGAAATTTAACCATCCTTGCGGGAATGGGAGCGCTCCGCCGGGATCCAACGAGACCAAAACGGGTGGAGACCGACATGGCCAAATACCGACGCAGCCTGCCGCTCATGAAGGGTGGAACCTTTCTCAGCGACGGCGGCATGGAAACGACGCTCATCTTTCACGAAGGCGTCGAGCTTCCGCACTTTGCCTCCTTCGTCCTGCTGTCGACGTCCGACGGGCGGCGGCGGCTGCTGAACTACTACACGCGCTACCTCGATATCGCGCAGCACCACGGCACCGGTTTCGTTCTCGACACGGCAACGTGGCGTGCAAGCGCCGACTGGGGCACCAAGCTTGGCTATGATGCCAAGGCCCTGGCCGAACTGAACCAGGACGCCGTCTATCTGCTGACGGAACTGCGCGCCGAGTACGAGCGGCCGCAGGCACCGATCGTGCTCAGCGGCGCGATCGGGCCGCGTGGCGACGGCTACAGGGCGAGCCGCATGAGCCCTGATGAAGCCGAGGACTATCATGCCGCGCAGGTCGCTGCCTTTGCCGTCAGCGACGCCGATATGATCTGCGCCTATACGATCACCAATATAGACGAAGCGATCGGCATCGCCCGCTCGGCGCAAAGCCACGGCTTGCCCTGCGCCATCTCGTTTACGGTGGAGACCGATGGACGGCTGCCGAACGGCCGCACGCTCAAGGAAGCGATCGAGATCGTCGATGCGGCAACCGGCCGGTTTCCGCAATACTACATGATCAACTGCGCCCATCCGGACCATTTCGAGGCCAGCCTCGATACCGGCAGCGCCTGGGTCCACAGGATCGGCGGCATCCGCGCCAATGCCTCGACGAAAAGCCACAGCGAACTCGACGACAGCGAGACGCTAGATGCCGGCGATCCGGCGGACCTCGGGCAGCGGTATCGGATGCTGACGCATCGTTTGCCGCGACTGCGCGTCCTCGGTGGCTGCTGCGGCACCGACCATCGCCATATCGCGGCAATTTGCGAGGCCTGCCTGTCGCCGACGGCGCTCAGCGCCTGAGACGACGACGGACTCGCCCTCCCGGCCCTCTCGCGAAACCTTCGCGGGAGGGCGCCGCCTCGCCGGCCAACCCTCGCGAAACGAGCACAGCTCATGTAGACTTGGCTCGAAAGGGCGGTGGCCGGAATGTCCCGGCGGGAGCCGCTGATCACAGAACCATGAACTACGTGCCTCCTTCGCCGACCGCCGAAACCGACGCCATTCGCTTCGACAACAGTTTTGCGCGGTTGCCGCAGCAGTTCTTTGTCCGTGTCGACCCGACACCGGTGGCCGAGCCCTGGCTGATCAAGCTCAACCGGCCGCTTGCCGAAGAACTCGGCCTCGACCTCGACAGTGTCGAGCGCGACGGTGCCCAGATCTTTTCCGGCAATAGCGTGCCTGCCGGGGCCGCACCGCTCGCCATGGCCTATGCCGGCCACCAGTTCGGTACCTTCGTGCCGCAGCTCGGCGACGGCCGCGCGATCCTTCTGGGCGAAGTCATCGACCGGGACGGGCAGCGGCGCGACATCCAACTGAAGGGATCGGGACAGACCCCCTTCTCGCGCCGCGGCGACGGACGGGCGGCCCTCGGCCCAGTGCTGCGTGAATACATCGTCAGCGAAGCCATGTTCGCGCTCGGCATCCCGGCAACGCGGGCGCTTGCGGCTGTCGTGACCGGCCAGCCGGTCTATCGCGAGCAGATCCTGCCCGGCGCCATCTTTACCCGTGTGGCGGCAAGCCACATCCGTGTCGGCACCTTCCAGTTCTTCGCGGCGCGCGGCGATATGGCTTCAGTCCAAGTCTTGGCCGACTATGCGATCGACCGTCATTATCCGGAGGTAAGGAATGACGAGCGCCCCTATCTCGCCTTCTTCAAGGCGGTGGTTGCGCGACAGGCGGCATTGATCGCCCGTTGGCTGCATGTCGGTTTCATCCACGGCGTCATGAACACCGACAACATGGCCATCTCCGGCGAGACGATCGACTTCGGCCCTTGCGCCTTCATGGACGCCTATGATCCGAGAAAGGTGTTTTCCTCGATCGATCAGTTCGGGCGCTACGCCTATGCCAGCCAGCCGGCAATCGGCCAATGGAATCTCACCCGGCTTGCCGAGACGCTGGTGCCGCTCTTCGACCCGCTGGCAGCGACCGCAGTCGATCTCGCCAACGATGCGCTCGGCGAATATGGCGCGATCTTCCAACGGCATTGGCTTGACGGCATGCGCCGCAAGATCGGGCTTGTCGGCGAGGAGGAAGGCGACCTTGACCGCGTCCAGGCGCTACTGACGGCAATGCATCAGGGTGAAGCCGACTTCACCCTCACTTTCCGCAGGCTTTGCGACAGTGCTGCCGATCCGACGGCGGACGCGGCCCTGATTTCCCTATTTGCCGAACCTGCCGGTGTGACGTCATGGCTCGCCGATTGGCGAAAGCGCCTTGAGCGGGAGCCGGGCACAGCAGGCGAGCGCGCCTTGGCGATGAGGGCGGTCAACCCGGCCTATATCCCGCGCAACCACCGGATCGAACAGGCGATTGTAGCGGCGACAGAGGATGCCGATTTCTCGCTGTTCGAAGCGCTCGTCGACGTGACGTCAAAGCCATACGAGGACCAGCCGCGTTTTGCGGCCTATGCCGATCCGCCGAAGCCGGAGGAGGAAGTGCGGCAAACCTTTTGCGGCACGTGAGCGCAAATCGACAGGCGCTTGCGGCCAGTGTCGTTGCCTATTGCTTTCGGCCATAGGCGGAAAGGAATATCCGCACGCTTTCCCTTGCGTGCGCGCGAAGAGCGTCAGGGCCGGGTATCGCCTGGTCCCCGAGCAGCATGGCGTCGTTGACGGGCTCGCCCATCACCAACCAGTTGAAGAAAGACGCAGCGCCGCGCAGGTCCCGCGCCTCGACATCGCCGCGCTCGCGGTAGTGGGCAAGGGCTTTCCTGAGCCTGTCGATCGAGCGACGCGGCCCCTTCGCATGCAGTCTTTTGCCCAGTTCCGGAAAACGTTCAGCCTCGCCGATCACCAGGCGCCGTAGCTGCATCAGCCGCGGCGTCATGACGATCGCCAGTTGCTGCTCGGCGAAATCCTTTAGAAAATCCTCGATCGGGCGTCCATCGACGGGATCGGCGACCTGCTCCTCCAGTTCGTCGCCGGCCACGCCTGTCATGCCAGTGACGATATCGAGGAACAGCGCTTCCTTGGTTCCGAAATGGGCATAGACGGTCTGCTTCGACACACCGGCCATCGCCGCCACTTCGTCCATGTTCGTCGCGAGGAAACCGCGCTGGAGGAACAGCTCGGTGGCGGCAGCCAGGATGGACTGGCGCTTTCTCGTCATTCGCGTCTCGACGGGGTTCGTCATTCTCGGCAACGACCTCTCACATGAGCACGCGATAGCACAAGTTCCGGACTAGCACGATTGCATTGACAAATCAAACTGGACGGTACAGTTTGATTTGGTGTGAATGGCGGAGATGGCGGTGACCGGGAGCGAAAGCAGGACGTTGAACGCGCGATGCACCTGCGGGCAGGTGCAGCTGCGTGCCACCGGCAGGCCGATCGTGGCGGCCGCCTGCTATTGCGCGAGTTGCCGGAAAGCAGGCGGACTGTTCGAGGCGTTGCCCGGCGCTGCGTCGGTGCTCAACAGCGACGGGTCCACGGATTTCGTTCTCTTCCGCAAGGATCGGATAGACTGTGTGCGCGGCGCCGATCAGCTTCGCGAACATCGGCTGACGCCCACGTCGAAAACCCGCCGCGTTGTCGCGATCTGCTGCAATGCGCCGATGTTTCTCGAGTTTAGCAGTGGCCATTGGCTGACGCTCTACCGGCAGCGTCTCGACCAGGAAGCACGGCCACCTCTGGAGATGCGGGTGATGACTCGGGACCGCCGGGCGGATGTCACCATCACGAATGACCTGCCGAACTATGCCGGCCATTCCGGAAAGTTCATGCTGAAGCTCATCGGCGCCTGGGCGGCAATGGCTTTCCGGACCCCGAAAATCGACTATGTGAAAGGTGAGCTTGATGGCCACGGAACGTGAAAAGATCGAGATCGAAAACATCGTTTCTCCCGGGCACGTCACGCGTGTCGACAAGATCAAGTATGATGCAATGAAGGAAGCCCTGCTCACCGCCCTATCCCGTGAGCAGACCGCCCTCACGGTCGCCGAAGCAAAACAGAAGCTGCTGCCATTGCTGCCGGATGATCTCTTTCCAGGCGGCGCGAAGGCCGGGTGGTGGCTGAAGGCAGTCCAGCTCGATCTCGAGGCCAAGGGCGTGCTGCGCCGGGAAAACACCAAACCCCTGCGCCTTCGGCTTGCTTAAAGCGCGGCGCGATCTCTAGGATTCGCTTGCTGCGCTTTAAGCTCTTGTTTTTACGCATGTCGTTATCCCAAAACCGCAGCACACTTTTGCGCGACATCCTTTCGTCAGCCGCGCACCAGTTCTTTCGCGACCACGTGGTGAGCCCGCGACAGCGATTGCCCGCTGCACGGCTATCGCTTTCCCTCATGCGCAAGAACAGCAAAGCGTCGCTCGATCCTTCGGCGCGCAACTTCATTGCGGCCACCTTACAGCGCTGCGCGTCAGATATGACGCGCTAAGGTCGCTGTAACGCTTGAAACTTGCTGCATAATTTTGCGCTGCGGAATTATGGCTATTGAAAGGCAGAACCGGCGCGTTAGGTGCTAGGTGGCAGGCGGTCGCACGACTTGCCCAAGTCCGATCTGACGGCCGCGGCCTGCCTCGCGACCGCCGACCCCGAAACCGATTTTTTCCCGCGCGACCTTTCATCCAGGCCGCCTCAATGAAAAAGCCGTGCCGCGGCGCCGTTCATCAATTCGGGAGTTCCCACCATGCTCATTCTGACGGCCATCGTCTTCGCGCTCATCGGTCTTGTGCTCGGCGGCGGCGGAGCCGAGCTACTGGTGCTTGGCGGCAGTCCCTATTATCTCATCGCCGGTATCGGCTTCCTGCTGACGGCCATCCTTCTCTTCATGCGCAGGGCCGCCGCCCTCTGGCTCTACGCCCTCGTGATCCTCGGCTCGCTCGCCTGGGCAGTCTGGGAGGTCGGCTTCGACTGGTGGCAACTCGGACCCCGTGGCGGCGTCATCGTGTTGCTCGGCCTGTGGCTGATGTTGCCGGCGGTCCGGCGCCCGCTCGGGTTTGAGAGCCCGACGGGCGAACGTTATGCCGCCAGCGCCTGGCCGCTGGCGCTGGCCGTGCTCGGTTCGATCGGCATTGCCGGCTATGCGATGACCCAGGACCCGCACGACATCCGCGGTGACCTGCCGAGCGACGTGGTCGCCGCCAATCCGCCGCTCGGCGGCAACGTGCCTCCCGGCGAATGGAATCAATACGGGCGCACCCCCTTCGGCCAGCGCTATGCGCCGCTCGATCAGATCACCCCGGAGAATGTCGCCAGCCTCAAGGTCGCCTGGCAATATCAGACAGGCGACATCAAACGGCCCGACGACGTGGGCGAGACCACTTATCAGGTGACGCCGATCAAGGTGAAGGACACGCTCTTCGCCTGCACGCCGCACAACTGGGCGATCGCGCTCGACGCTGCGACCGGCGAGGAGAAATGGAAATATGACAGCAACTCCGGCATGAATCCGGACCGGCAGCACCAGACCTGCCGCGGCGTCACCTATTGGGCCGATCCGGCGGCGACCGCCGGCAGCGTCTGCGCCGAACGGGTCTACCTGCCGACATCGGACGCGCGGCTGATCGCGCTCGATGCGGCAACAGGTGCGGTCTGCACCAGCTTTGCCGACAACGGCGTGCTGCAGCTCGAAAGAGGCATGAAGTACAATCCGGCCGGCTACTACTATTCGACCTCGCCGCCGGTTGCCGTTGCCGGAAAGCTGATCATCGGCGGTGCCGTCAACGACAACTATTCCACCCAGGAACAATCCGGCGTCATCCGCGCCTTCGACATCAACACCGGTGCCCTGCTTTGGAACTGGGACAGCGGCAACCCTGACGTGACGACGCCGCTTGCCGAGGGCCAAACCTATGTGACCAATTCGCCGAACAGCTGGTCGGTGTTCAGCTACGACGAGGGCCTGGGCCTCGTCTATATCCCGATGGGCAACCAGGTGCCGGATCAGCTTGGCATGGGGCGCAGCGAACACGTTGAGAAGTACTCCTCCTCCATCGTCGCGCTCGACATCAATTCCGGCGCCGTGCGCTGGGTGCGCCAGACCGTGCACCACGACCTCTGGGACATGGACGTGCCCGCACAACCGGCGCTGCTCGGCATTACCAAGGAGGATGGCACGGTCGTACCGGCACTCGTCGGTCCGACGAAGCAGGGCGACATCTACGTGCTCGATCGAAGGAGCGGCGAGCCGATTATCCCGATCGAGGAAGTCGCTGCCCCCAAGGGTGCGATCCCGGAGGACTTTACCGCGCCGACCCAGCCTGTCTCCGGCCTGACCTTCATGCCTGCGCCCCTTCAGGAGCGGAACATGTGGGGCGTGACCATGTTCGACCAGCTCGCCTGCCGCATCTCGTTTCGTTCGCTGAAATACGAAGGTCGCTATACGCCGCCGTCGCTTGAGGGAACGCTCGTCTACCCCGGCAATTTCGGCACATTCAACTGGGGCTCGGTCGCGGTCGACCCGGAACGGCAGGTGATGTTCGGCATGCCGACCTACCTTGCCTTCACCTCGCGCCTCGTTCCACGCGACCAGATCCCGCCGAAGGGCCAGGACGAAAAGGGATCCGAGCAGGGCCTCAACCGCAACGACGGCGCGCCCTACGGCGTCTTCATGGGCCCGTTCCTCGGCCCGCTGAAGGTCCCCTGCCAGGCGCCACCATGGGGTTATGTCGCCGCGGCCGATCTCAGAACCGGCAAGATCGCCTACAAGCACAAAAACGGTACCGTCGAGGACATGACGCCTTTGCCGCTGCCCTTCAAGGTCGGCGTTCCCGGCATCGGCGGACCGATGATCACCAAGGGCGGCGTCGCTTTCCTCGGCGCGGCGGTCGACAATTATCTGCGCGCCTATGACGTGACGACGGGCGAACAGCTCTGGGAAGCACGCCTTCCGGCCGGCGGCCAATCGACACCGATGAGCTACACGGTGGGCGAGAAGCAATATGTGCTGATCGTCGCGGGCGGCCATGGCTCGGTCGGCACCAAGCCCGGAGACTACGTCATCGCCTATACCCTGCCCTAATACGCGAGAAGGCATCCCTAATTCTCGCTACTGGGTTGCATCGGCAAGCCCCACGCAAGCCACCAGAAGCAGCCTCCCCCGGACAGAAGATTCCGGGGGATTCCCATGAAAATCGACAACAGCATATCGAACTACTACTTCTCGCAGCGCCGCGCCCAGTCAGGAACCGTCGCCCCGCTCGAAGAGAATGGCAGCGCTGACGCGCGTCCTCGGCTTTCACCGACCATCGCGCCGGCATCCACGTCGGCCTCGCTGTCGAACGCCTTCTGGATCAGTGCGACCAGAGAAGAGGAAGCCAAGCCTACGATCGGAACCGGGGAGGAGACTGGCTCCGGAGACTCGGTCAGCGACGAGTTCCTGAAACGCGCCAAGATGACCTTCGCGGAACAGATCCGTGCACAGATCCTGGAAGCGCACGGCATCACCGAAGACGATCTCAAGGCGATGGATCCGAAGCAGCGCGAAGCGATCGAGGAAGAAATCCGCAAGGCGGTCGAGCGCGCGATGGGCATCGACCAGCAGCGCAATGATACCGCATCCGATATCGCCGACGGAAGCGCCGCAGCCTAAAATAAACGCGCCTACAATCCTCGATTTTCCCCTGAATCGGCACGCCCGGCACGCGAAGGTGATCGCGACCACCCACCGCAAGAGTGTGCGCTGGCGACCGGCGGCTAGACCATCTCCGCCGCCATCCGGCCGACGTCGGCAAAGACAGCGTTCAACTCGGCGAGCGGCGCCGTCGCCTCGGCAATGTAGACCGCGAGCAGCAGCGGCCCCCTGCCTTCCGGCCACACGATCGCGATGTCGGACGCCGCGCCGTTGCCGTTCGTTCCCGTCTTGTCGCCGACCCTCCAGCCCTTCGGCAGGCCGGCCCGGATGCGCAGGTCGCCGGTGGTGTTGGCAACCATCCACTCGACCAGAAGCTTGCGCGACGTTTCGGTCAGCGCCGGCCCGAAGGCAAGTTTGCCGAGCGTTTCCAGCATCGCGGCTGGCGTCGTCGTGTCGCGCGGATCGCCTTTCTGGGCCTCGTTCAGCCCCGGCTCGTTCCGGTCGAGACGCGTGGTCTCGTCGCCGATCGTGCGCAACCAGGCGGTCAGCGCCGGCGGACCGCCAAAGCGTTCCAGCAACAGGTTCGCCGCCGCATTGTCGCTTGTCGTCATCGTCGCGGCACAGAGTTCGGCAATCGTCATGCCCTTGCCGCCGATATGCTTCTCCGTTACCGGCGAATGGGCGATGATATCCTTCTGCGCCACGACGATGCGGCGATCGAGTTTTTCGGCGCCCTGATCCGCACGGGCAAGAATGAAGCCGGCGGCCAGCGTCTTGAAGCTCGAGCACATGGCGAAACGCTCATCCTCGCGGCAGCCGAAGGATATGTTCGTTTCCATGTCGAGAACGGAAACACCAAGCCGGCCACCCGTGCGCTTCTCGAGTTCGGCCAGGCGTGCATCGACACTATCCCCGGCGGCGGGGGCGGCCTTTGCGGCCGGCCCGAAGGCGATTGCCGGATAGATCAGCGCGGAGCCGACGAGCAATTGGCGGCGATTGATGAGCAGCGACACGTGTTCCTCCGTCGAGCGCCGCGCATATATGCCGACGCTCTAACTGACTGTTGTTAAACATGCATTCGGATCGACGATGGGCCGAATCGATTGCTGCGCAGATCGCTAGGCGCTGATTGTGGCGTCCTTGTGCCACCCTTTTCCGAATAGGACTGACGGCCAGAATGCCCCGGCTCGACGCTTGCGGCTCCACCGGATGGAATGGTATGAAGCCGCAGCAAAACAGGGATAATGATCCGTGCGCCTGATCCGTTAGCGACGCTCACCGGCAAGAAAGAACCACCGACGCCAAAGCCACTTTGCGGCACATTTTGGCGTGGGCAATTTTTTTGAAGGCCGATGAGAACGCCAACCGTTGAACCATCGTTCTCCGGCCGTTTGCAGGATCATATCCATGACAACGACCCATCCATCCTTGCCCGAAACCGGCAGCCTGCGCGCCGGTCCGTTCGACCTCGGCTATCGCATCGAGGGAAGCGGCCCACCACTGCTCGTCGTCGGCAGCGCCGTCTACTATCCCCGGACCTTCTCGGGCCGCCTGCGCCAACGAATGAAGCTCCATTTCATCGATCATCGGGGCTTTGCACCGGCACATGCTGCCTACACGCTCGGCGACGTCGGCTTCGACACGGTGCTCGACGATATCGAGCGGATGCGCCGGCATCTCGGGCTCGATCACTTCGCCATCCTCGGGCACTCCGGCCATGGCTACATGGCGCTCGAATACGCCAAACGCTATCCCCGGCATGTCAGCCATGTGGTCATGGTCGGCACCGGGCCAAGCCATTCCGCTCTGCACATGGCCCTTGGCGATCGCCGATGGGAGGAGGTGGTCGCGCCGGAGCGCAAGGCGATCTTCGAACGTGAGATGGCCGAGCTTGCCGCCGATATCGCCGCTCGGCCGGAGGAGCGGTTCAAGTCGCTGCTCATCCGGCTTCGCGCCAAGAGCTGGCATCTGCCTGGTTTCGACGCGGCACCGCTGTGGCGCGATGTCACCGTCAACAATCTTGTCTTCGACCATCTCTGGGGCGAGGTGTTTCGCGACATCGACATCCGCATCGGGCTCGACCGGCTCGCCATGCCGGTGCTCTTGGCACTCGGGCAATGCGATTATCTCGTTGCACCGGCAGAGACCTGGGACGCCTATCGCAAGGGTTTTCCGGATCTGACCGTCCACATGTTCGAGAAAAGCGGCCACACGCCGCAACTGGAGGAAAGCGATCTCTTCGACGAGACGCTGCTTTCCTTCTTTGCGAGGTAACCGGTGGAGCCAAGGGAAAGGCCCGATCGGGCCTTTCTTCCCACCCTGCATTGACGGTTTCCGGAAAGCGATTATCTAATGCTCCAGAAGCTATAGGTTTGGAGCATGGGCATGTATTCCATCGGCGATCTCTCCCGGCGCACGGGCGTAAAAGTTCCGACGATCCGCTATTACGAGCAGATGGGGCTGATCGCGGCCCCGGAACGCTCGGAAGGCAACCAGCGGCGCTACGAGAAGCCCGAACTCGAACGTCTCGCCTTCATCCGCCATGCACGCGATCTGGGACTGTCGATCGAATCGATCCGCGATCTGCTGGCACTGAGCCAGCATCCGGAGCGCCCCTGCGGCGAAGCGGACCGCATCGCCAAGGAACATCTGATCACCGTACGCGAAAAAATCGCCCAGCTGCAAAAGCTGGAGCGCGAACTTGAGCGCGTCGTCGCCTGCAACGGCGACCACACGATCGGCGACTGCTACGTCATCCGTGCGCTTGCAGACCATTCGATGTGCGGCAGCGACCATTGAGCGACTGGGACCGACTTCGAACAGAGGTCGCCACCCCTTTCCTCAACCGTGCGCAAAAATCCCCGTTGACAAAAGTGCGGAAACGGACAATCTACGCACATGATCAAGAACGCACCCATCTGCCGCGCGTATTTTTGGCTGTTCCCATAGGAGCGGCCTGCTGATCATATTCAACAAGGCCGCCATCAGGCGGCTTTTGTTTTTCACGGCACCTGATGGCGAAAGAACCATGAGGAGCCGACAATGCTACAGACCGCCATCCCCTCTCTCCATCCGCTGCCATCGACGCGCCCGCCGATGGTGACGATCCGCTGCGCCAAGCAGCGTGACCTACCCGAATTGCGCGAAATGATCGCCGAACTCGCCGCCCACCATGGCGATGCGGCGCCGATCACCCCCGAGCAACTCGAGCGCGACCTCTTCGGCCGCAGCCCCTGGATCACGGCGCTTGTCGCCGAGGCCGGCAACCGGCTGATCGGCTACGCGATCCTCCTCCCGGTCTACCGGGCAGCGGAAGGCGCGCGCGGCATGGAATTGCACCACCTCTTCGTGCGTCCCGACAACCGCGGCACCGGCATCGGCCGACACCTCGTCGCCAAGGCCCGTGAACAGGCAAAAATGGCCGGTTGCGATTACCTCTCGGTCAGCGCCGCGACCGGCAATTTCAAGGCGCACGACTTCTACGAATCCGAGCGTTTCGTGCCTCGCCCCGTGACGGGCATGCGCTATATGCAGAAACTTGGATGAGGATGAGGCGATGCGACTTGCAATCGTGCTTCACGAAGGGTTTGCGGATTGGGAATGCGCGCTGTTGATGGCGGCGGCGCGCACTCACCTCGACGTCGATATCGACGTCGCCACCTTGGACGGCGCGCCGGTGACGTCAATGGGCGGCCTCGACGTCTCCGCGCATCTGTCGATCGACGCGCTTGACCCTGCGGGCTTCGACGGCCTGGTGATCTGTGGCGGCGCGATCTGGGGAACCGCCGACGCCCCCAACCTCTCCGCCACGATCCGTTCCTTTCATCGGCAAAAACGGCTGGTCGCCGCAATCTGCGGCGGCGTCGATGCACTGGCATCGAGCGGAATTCTCGACGCCATCGACCACACCGGAAACAGTGCGGACAGCCTTGCGCCGCTCGCCGGCTATCGCGGCCACGGCTATTATCGCGATCAGCCGCAGGCTCTCAGCCGCGACCGCATTGTCACGGCCGCCGGCACCGCACCGGTCACCTTTGCGGTCGAGATCTTTCGCGCCCTCGGCCTCGGCTCGCCCGAACTCGACGGCTATGCCGCGCTCTATGGCCGCGAGCATGCGGCCGTCACGACGGCGGCATGAGCAAACCAAAGCGCATCGTCAGAGCGTGGGAATGGCCTTGAGATAGGCGGCAATCGCCTCGCGATCAGCAGCAGTCAGCTTCGCCATGTTCTTCTGAACCTCGACCATGGAGCCACCGACGGAATCGAATTCCGGTGTGAAACCGGTTTCGAGATAGGAGGCAATGTCGGAAGCGCTCCAGCCGCCGATGCTTTTCGAGCCTGGCGTGATGTTGGGGATGCGTCCCTTGCCTTCCGGGTTTGGTGCGCCTGCCAGCCATTGGCCCGGCTCGAAGCCGCCGAGCGCGTTTCGCGGCGTATGGCACTCGCCGCAATGCCCCGGCCCCTCGACAAGGTATTGTCCACGTCCGAGTTTCGGGTCGGAGGTATCGACAGCCACCCGCGGTTTGTCGGTGAGGAACAGCAGCTTCCAGCCGCCGAGCGCCAGCCGCATATTGTAGGGGAACGGCAATTCGTGTCCTGGCGCAACGTCGCTGCTTTTCGGCAGCGTTCTCATGTAGCCCCAGAGGTCGTTGATATCCTTTGGCGCCATCCGCGCGTAGGAGGCGTAAGGGAAAGATGGATAGAGATGCTCGCCGTTTCGGCCGACGCCCCGCGTCATGGCATTGCCGAACTCGGCAAGCGTCCAGCCGCCGATGCCGGCCGTTTCATCAGGCGAGATATTGGGTGCGTGAAAGGTACCAAACGGGCTTTTCAGCGGCGGGCCGCCGGCAAGAACGAGCCGGGCGTCGCCTTCGCTGCCCCGTTTCGCATGACAGCTGACGCAACCGCCCGCCCAGAAGATCTGCTCGCCATTGGCCAGATCCGGTTCGCCGAGACCCTCCCAATGATCGGCAGCCCAGGGCGCCGGCTTCGTCACCCACCAGAACGCCGCGCCGCCGACGAGACCCAGAAACACGAGACCCGAGACCAGCTTTCTAATCCGTCGGCCCATCAAGCTGCCTTTCAACTGCACAACCTTAACCCGAGAGCTTCGCTCACACTCAAAGTAACGCGGCAAACCGCGACGAGCGTGACGTCCCTGCCGTCACAACAACAGCCTCAATGCGCCGGCGAAAGCCGGCGCATTGAGGCAATTCTCTAAGAAGTAGACCTATCGTCAGTTCTTCTTCAAACGGTAGGTCTCATGACAGCTGCCGCAGTCCTTGCCAAGCACGCCCAAGGCGGCGCCCACACCCGCCTGATCTGCCGGAAGCTGAGCCAGAACGGCATCCGTATCGACGCCAAGCTTGGTTGCCTTGGCTTTGAAGTCATCCATATTTTCCCAGATCTTCGGGCTTGCTTCCGTCTCCGAACCGGTTTCGGAGCCGGCGGGGAAATGGTCGGGGAACATCTTGACCGTTTCAGAGATGGTCGTCAGCGATGCCTTGACGATCTCAGAATCATACGGCTTTTCGCCCTTGGCAATTCCCGCGAGCGCACCCGTGGCGGCGCCGACCTTTTTCATCAATTGCTGGCGGACTACTTGCGGCTCATCGGCCGCAGTGACGGCGGTAACGCCGAGGCCCGCAAGGGCGGCAGCAAGCATAAGGGCGCGTATCTTCATTGTGATCTCCCGGTCATTCGAATCCGCATCTGCGGCCTTCGTGTTGAATGCGCCGGCATGATGTCATTTTAGCCTTTCGACGGAAGTAACATTTTTTTGATGTCCTTGTCATAACAGCATAATTTGACGCGGCCACGCGATTCCTGATCGTCTCGGCCGCATCGCTCCTATAACATGACTACTATAATCATGTTTATACTTGGCGACTCTACCGTCCGCCAGCCCACCCCTGCCAGACGGTGAAGGCTGCGACCAGCACCAGAACAAAGCCGGCAATGCGGCCGATCAGAACGGTCGCACCCGGGCTGCCGACGAGAAAATCGCGACCGCGACCAGCGGCCAGCGCCAAACCGCCATAGACGGCGAGCTGGGTAGTGGCGATCATCAACGCCATGACGGCTGCCTGCGACCATACCGGCCCGAATTGCGGCTTCAGAAACTGCGGATAGACCGCGAGCATGAAGAGATAGGCCTTGGGGTTCATCAGGCTGGTGAGAGCGCCCTGGCGAAAGCTCGCCCAACGCGAGAGCCGCCCGGTGCCGTCGATACCGCCGATGGTGATCGAACTGCGGATAAGGGAATAGCCAATCCAGGCGATATAGGCGGCACCGCCGACGAGCAGGACGTTGAAGAGCTGCGGCACCAGATGAAGGATGACGCTGACCCCGAGCGCGGCATAGAGGGTATGCAGCACGCCGCCGGCCATGATGCCGGCTGTCGCCGACAGGCCGGAGGCGCGACCTCCGGTCAGCGAGTTCGCCAGCACGAAGATCATATCCATGCCCGGCACGATGATGATGCCGAAGAGAAGGGTGAAGAAAAGCCAGAGATTTTCCGAGTAGCTCATGTCAGTTGTCCGAGGTCCGTTCGATCGTTGCCTGAGCGGATTGCTTATTTTTCAATCCGTTGCTGGATGTTATAAGCGCCTGCAACTGACAGGGTCTTGTCAGGAGCGTTTGATGCGGCGGAGTTTTTTCGATGCGCAAGGCCTCGCGCCTGTTCGAGATCATCCAGATCCTCCGGCTCGCCCGGAAACCGGTGACGGCGGCCGATATGGCCGAAACGCTGGAGGTGACGCCGCGCTCGATCTACCGCGATATCGCTGCCCTTCAGGCCATGCGCGTGCCGATCGAAGGCGGCCGCGGCATCGGATACATCCTCCGCCCGGGCTTCGACCTGCCGCCGCTGATGTTCTCGATCGAGGAAACCGAGGCGATCGTGCTGGCGCTGGCGCTGCTTGCACGTACGGGAGACGAGGAGCTGAAGGCGGCGGCCGGCCGCGTCAACCAGAAGATCACCGGCGCCGTGCCCGAACCGCTGCGGCTCGCCTTTCGCAGCCAGGCGCTGCACGCCTGGGGAACCGTGGCCCCCTCGCCCGCCGGCGTCGATCTGGCACTGGTGCGCCGGGCAATCCGGGACGAACGCAAGCTCGGCATCGACTATCGCGACGAACTCGGCCGCGCCACCGAGCGAACCATCCGGCCGATCGCGCTGATCTATTATTCGGAAACGGCCAACATCGTCGCCTGGTGCGAACTGCGCCAGGCGATCCGCAACTTCCGCGCCGATCGGGTCGAACACTGCGAAGCGACCGACGACTTCTTTCCCGGCGAAGGGGAAGGCCTGAGGGATCTCTGGATCAGCGGATGGCGGACGCAGCCAGGCGGGGCGTGACCGCAGTCAGTTGGAGCGTTCGATCCGTTTCGCGCCCGTAGCCGCGGATATCCATTCTGCCCGCATGGACCTCAACGATCGCATAGGCTGTCGTATCCGGTGTTTCGACCATGCCCTTGATGTTGACGAAATGCATGCCGTCGAGCAGGCCATAGTTGCCGTCGTGATTGTGACCGCAGAAATAGGCGGCGACATTTTCGAAGCGGCCAAAAAGGTCGACGATGCGTTCGCTGTCCCACATATTGTGAGCATCAGGCGGATAGACCGGGTAGTGGCCCATGACGACAACCTGTTCGCCGGCAGCTTCCGCCTTGCCCAACACTCCTTCCAACCAGGCAAACTGCTGATCGCCGAGCGCGGCATTCCAGGGATGCGCGTTGGCCGCTCCCTTGGACTTCAGCGTCGCGAGCCATGTCTCGGCCGCGGCAAGCCGCGGATCGCCCGGCGGCGGAGCGAAGAGGCTGACCTCGTTGCCGTCGACCAGCACGAAACGCCAGCCGGCTGCCGAAAATGTCTGATATGGGCTGGTCATACCGACCCGGCCGAATACCTGCGCGAGCCTCTCCGGCTCCACGCGAAAGTCATGATTGCCGAGGAGAAAATGCCGAGGGTGCCGGAGCCTGTCGTAGAGCGGCAGGATCGCGTCAAAGCTCTGCCAGTCCCGGTCGATGATATCGCCGAGTGTCACCACGAAGGCGAGGTCTTCTGCATTGAAGGTCTCGATCGCTTCGGCGAGCTTCGTGAGGCTGTTGGCATAGTAGCGACCGAGGACGAGGTTCGGTTCCACGGCGGCGTATTGCGGGTCGGCGATCACGCCAAAGCGGAGGAGAGGCTGTGTGTCTGCGTGCATGGTGCCTCTCCCTAGCGCCGCGCGATGACACTTTGGTGACGGTGGGTCACCCCACCTCTCGTGCCCACCACATACGAAAAGACCCGGCGCAAGCGCCGGGTCTCGAAGTCGATTGTTGCGGAGGCTTAGCTGGAAGCCGCTTCATACATTTCGAGCACGTAATCCCAGTTGATCAGGCTGTCGACGAACGCTTCGAGGTACTTCGGACGCGCGTTGCGATAGTCGATGTAATAGGAATGTTCCCAGACGTCGACGCCGAGGATCGGCGAAGCACCGTGAACGAGCGGGTTCTCGCCGTTCGGGGTCTTGGAGATTTCGAGCTTGCCGTTCTTGACCGAAAGCCATGCCCAGCCCGAACCGAACTGGCCGGTGCCGGCCGCGATGAAATCGGCACGGAACTTGTCGTAGCCGCCGAGGTCCGACTTGATGGCTGCGTCGAGCTTGCCCGGCAGGCTGGTGCCGCCGCCGCCCTTCTTCATCCACTTCCAGAAGTGGATGTGGTTGTAGTGCTGGCCGGCATTGTTGAACAGCGGCTGGTTGGTACCGTAGGACTTCTTGACGACTTCTTCGAGCGAGAGGTCGGAGAGGCCGGCTTCCTCGGCAAGCTTGTTGCCGTTGGTCACGTAAGCGAGGTGGTGCTTGTCGTGGTGGTATTCGAGCGTCTCGCGCGACATGTAGGGCGCCAGCGCATCGTAGTCATAGGGAAGGTTCGGCAATTCGAAAGCCATGTGGGCATCTCCTCTTGGCATGGGATTTCGTCAGGGAAATCTGTGAGCGGGAACATAGGCACCGGCCCTGCAGGAGGCAACCGATGCAATGCCAATTTTTCCTCAACCCACGGAATATACTTTCAACATCATTTTGAAAGCGCGCGCGCCCCGAGCACATTCGCGCCACGTTTCGCGGGCAGCGTGAAGGTCAATGCAACCGTTTGAGAATAAGGACTGTCCATGCCGCATCGCCCGATCCTGACCCTTGCCCTTGTCGCTGCAACCGGATTTGTCGCGACCGGCGCCCATGCATCCTCCGGCGATGCCTGGGAAGAATTCCGGGCCGACGTTTCGGAGAAATGCATCGCGGCCGCCCCTTCGCTCGATAAGCCGGTCGTCGTCGTCGACCCATTCGGCTCCGAGAGCTTCGGGCTGGCGCTGGTCTCCGGCAAACCGAAGGGTGCAGAAAATGCCGTGACCCAGATCTGCGTCTACGACAAGCAGAAGAAGACAGTGGAGATCGGCGGCGAGCTTGCGCCCGACACCGTCACGGTTGTGGCACCGGCAACGGAGCAATAGCCCAGCCGCCTTCGACAATCGCAGATCGTCGGCGATGGCTGCCAAACTGGTTCGGGCGATGCCGATAGTGCATGTCCTGTCGTGCCCCGAGCAAGTGTACGATTTGCGTTGGCCTGCCCTTGCCGCCGTCTCCTGGCGAAAGAACCGGAAAACCAACTTCAACGCGCCAAAGGACACCATGGACGATCAGACACTCGATAGCCTGCGCAAAACGATTCTAGCCGGATTCCCTGATCTTGCCGGGTCGGCATTCAGCCTGGCGACCGCGGGCTGGCATTCAACCGCCGTCGATGTCGACGATCGCCTGATCTTCAAGTTTCCACGCCATGAGATCGCCGAGAGGGCGCTGATCAAGGAAGCGTCGCTGCTTTCCGCGATCCGCCCCAATGTGTCGATGGCCGTTCCCGATCTCAAACTCCATGAGGGACCACCGCTTTTCTCGGTGCATGGCAAATTGAAAGGCGAGCATCTGGTAACAGCCGACTATGACAAGCTCTCCGAAACGGAGCGCCGCGGCCTCGGTCGGGACCTTGGACAGTTTTACGCCGAGCTTCACCGGCTCGATGACGGCCAGATGGCGGCTGCGGGCGCTGGACCGGTCGAGCAATGGCAAACAGTGGAGACGATCAGGCGCAAGGCCCTCCCGGCTCTCCCGGCAGCCCTTCACGCGCTGGCGGCGGAGACTGTCGAAGCCTTCGAGCGCCTGGGACCGGACCCCTACGGCTCGACCTACGGCTTCTTCGATGGCCATGGCTGGAACATGGCCTTCGACCATGCGGAGCGCCGGCTCAACGGCGTCTATGATTTCGCCGACTCTGGAATCGGCCCGCTTCACCGTGAGTTCATCTATTCGTGCTTCATTTCTCCGGATCTAACGGCGCGAATTGTCGAAACCTATGAAGATCTGACAGGTCTGGCACTCGACCGCCGGCGCATCGCAGTGCTCACCGGCATGCATCGGCTGTCGGAGCTGGCCGAACTCGCCGACGATCCCGAGCATGCCCCGACGATGCTGCGCAGCGTCGAGACCTGGGCCACGACCGTGGCGCGGGCAAACTGACCCGCGCCGAGCGATGACAGCCTTTCATCCGGAGATCGGCCGTCACCGCAAACGCTGATGAAATCCTCAGCCGTCCTGGTTCGAATGCGCCCAGTCCATGTAGAGATCACGCGCCTTGGTGGCGATCGGCCCGGCCTGCAGGTCGCGGTCGTCAAGGCGGGTGACCGGCAAGACCTTCGAATAGTTGCCCGAGGTGAAGATCTCGTGGGCGGCCTCGAAATCGGCCATCGACAATGTCGCTTCGACGACCTCGAACCCGGCTTCGCGCAACAGCGTCATGACGCGGAAGCGGGTGATGCCGGCCAGGAAGGTGCGGTTGGCAGCCGGCGTGAAGACGACGCCATCCTTGACCAGGAACACGTTGGACGAGCCGGTTTCGGCGATGTTGCCGAGCATGTCGCGCACCAGCGCATTGTCAAAGCCGCGCGAGCGCGCCTCGGTCAGGATGCGGGCGTTGTTGGGATAAAGGCAGCCGGCCTTGGCATCGGTCGGCATGGATTCGAGCGTCGGCCTGCGGAACGGCGACAGCGTCAGCGACGAGCCGCCATGGCCGTTGCCCATCGGCGCCTCGAACAGGCACAGCGCGAAGCGGGTCGATTCCGGATCGATCGCGACGACGCCGGCCGCGCCATGTTCGGCCCAGTACATCGGCTTGATATAGAGCGCCGTTTGGCCGTCGAATTTCTTGGCACCCTCCCAGGTCAGGGCCTCGATCTCTTCAGGCTTCATGGTCGGCTTCAGCCCGAGCGCCGTTGCCGAGCGGTTGACGCGCTGGCAATGCAGGTCGAGGTCCGGCGCCACGCCGTCGAAAAAGCGGGCGCCGTCGAACACGGTCGAACCCAGCCACATGGCATGGGAGGTCGGGCCGATCAGCGGCGGATTGCCGGACAGCCATTCACCGTCGACATAGGTCCAGGTCACTGAGCGGGGGGATGTATCGACGGCCATCGGCGTCTCCTTCACGTTTGTCTTCCGTATCTTCCGCCATAGCTCGAAAAAGCAGCATGGGGGTGAATGGGTACATCAAAAAATGTCATGGCGTCCATTCTGGCACCGGAACGGCCTCTCGCGTAGTCTTTCGCGCAGGGAAAAGGGGTAGACGTGCGCACCATCAGGCATCTTGATCAGGACGACGTAGAAATCTTCCGCCGCATACGGCTGGAGGCGCTGCACCGCGAGCCGCAGGCCTTCGCTTCCACCGCGGCCGATTGGGCGCGGCTTTCGACGACGGAATGGCAGGCAAGGCTCACCGCAAACACCGTCTTCGTCGCACTCGACGGGGATGAGCCTGTCGGCATCATGGGGCTGATGCGGCAGCGCTCCAGCCGGATGGCGCACCGTGCCACCATCATCATGGTCTATGTGCGCCGCGAGGCGCGCGGTTCCGGCGTGGCGCGCGCGCTTCTCGCGCATCTGACCGACCATGCCCGCTCGGCCGGCATCCGGATGTTGGAGCTCGTCGCCCGCGCCGACAACGAAACGGCCATCCGTTTCTACGAGCGCGAAGAGTTCCGCGAAATCGGGCGCGTTCCGGGCGGCCTCCTCGACGGCGAGGAAGAGATCGACGAAATTCTGATGGCGCGGCACATAGACGGCCGCGCCGCCGCACCGGCTCAGACCTCGCAAGGAGTGCCCCAATGAAAGCCATGTACTACGACGCCTTCGAGAAGACGCCCGAGATCCGCACGCTTCCCGATCCGACGCCGACCGAAAACGGCGTGGTCGTCAAGGTCGAGGCGACGGGCCTGTGCCGCTCCGACTGGCATGGCTGGATGGGTCACGATGCCGACATACGGCTGCCGCACGTGCCGGGCCACGAGCTCGCCGGCATCGTGATCGCTGCCGGCCGCGGTGTGATGCGCTACAAGGTCGGCGACCGGGTGACGGTGCCGTTCGTTTCCGGTTGCGGTCGCTGCGGTGAATGCCGCTCGGGCAACCAGCAGGTCTGCGAGGTGCAATTCCAGCCAGGCTTCACCCATTGGGGCTCCTTTGCCGAATATGTCGCGCTCGACTTCGCCGACCAGAACCTGGTGCACCTGCCGGAGAGCATGGACTTCAAGACTGCCGCCAGCCTCGGCTGCCGGTTCGCGACATCGTTTCGCGCCGTCGCCGACCAGGCGCAGGTCAAGGGTGGCGAGTGGGTCGCCGTTCACGGCTGCGGCGGTGTCGGCCTATCGGCAATCATGATTGCCGCAGCGCTCGGTGCGCACCCGATCGCGATCGACATTGCCGAAGACAAGCTCGCATTCGCCAAAAAACTCGGCGCGGTCGCCACGGTCAACGGCCGCGACACGGATGATGTCGCCGGCGCAGTCAAAGAAATTACCGGCGGCGGCGCCCATGTCTCGATCGATGCGCTCGGGCATCCCGTCACCTGCTTCAACTCGATCAAGAACCTGCGCCGGCGCGGCCGCCACGTGCAGGTCGGCCTGATGCTCGGCGACCATGCGACGCCTGAAATCCCGATGGCACAGGTGATCGGCCACGAGCTCGAGATCTATGGCAGCCACGGCATGCAGGCGTGGCGATACGACGCCATGCTGTCGATGATTGCCGGCGGCAAGCTGCAACCGCAGCAGTTGATCGGCCGCGAAATCGCGCTCGAAGAGGCGATCCCTGCCCTCGTTTCAATGGACCGCGCCACCGACCTTGGCATCAGCGTGATTACCCGGTTCTGAACCGGCACGCCTCAAAGGCTGTTTGCTTTTGGAGGCGGATGCGATTTTGCCCTTAAGCCGGAACCGTTTTCAGGGCAAAATCATCACAGGAAGAATCACGACGAGGTCCTGTCATGGCGCTAGCGGCAGCTGCCACCGGGGAAGAACTCTACAGCCCTGTCCTTGATGCCAATCCGGCCCATCCATCCGGCTGGCCCATCCGGATGATCATCAGTTCGCAAACGGAAGCCCGACACAATCGGGCGCTCTGGGCACCGACGCACCTGATCTCGATGCGGGCGCCGGCGAGCCGGTTGCTGTCGATGATCGAACTGCCACCGGAAAGGCACCTCGAACTCTATTTCGGCGACGCCACCGACCCCGATGCACCCGACGCCGCGCGGCCGGACGCGATCGAGGCGGCCTTCAGCTTTATCGACAGCCTGCCTGAAGACGCGCACCTCCTGGTCCACTGTCTGCGCGGCATCGGTCGTGCGACGGCGCTGAGCCTTGGCTTTCTTGCCCGATACATGTCGCCCGAAGAGGCGGCCGCCGCGTTGCATGCGCTGCGGCCGGAGGCGAAGCCAAACCGGCATGTGGTCGGGCTCTGCGACACGGCCCTTGGGCTCAAGGGAAAGCTTGCCAAGCAGGCCCTGCGCTTCCCCGCGAAGGTCTGGAAACCCGGCAAAGGTTGACGACCGGTGACGCAATGTCGTTGTGCAATGCACAAATCTTTGACATGATCACGCAAAAGAACGGTATCCGCGACGTGCCTCCGCCGGCACAATGCGGTAAGCCTTTGTTTTCGGACACGCTTTGACGGGATGAGAAATCTTGTCCCGCCGTGCGGCCGGAGATGACGGACGGGAGGAAAGAATGTCCCACGCGGCTTATGTGTTCGATGCCTACGGCACGCTTTTCGACGTGCATGCGGCGGTTCGGCGCCATGCTGCCGAGATCGGCCCGGACGGGCAGGCCTTCTCCGAGCTCTGGCGGGCCAAGCAGCTCGAATATTCCTGGGTGCGTTCCCTGATGGGCGCCTATCAGGATTTCTGGCAACTGACCGAGCAGTCGCTCGACTATGCCTTTTCCCGGTTCCCGTCCGCTGACCGCAAGCTGAGGAAACGACTGCTCGATGCCTATTGGACGCTCGATTGCTACCCCGAAGTTCCCGCCGTTCTCAAAGGGCTGAAGGAGCGCGGAGCGCGGCTGGCCATCCTTTCCAACGGTTCTCCTGATATGCTGGCCGCGGCCGTGCACAATGCAGCGCTCGAAATCGTCATTGACGACGTCTTCTCCGTCGACACGGTCAAGACCTACAAGGCGGCACCGGCAGTTTACGATCTCGTCACCACCCGCTACCGGCTTTACCCGCATGCGGTTTCCTTCCAGTCGTCAAACCGCTGGGACATTGCAGGCGCGACGAAGTTCGGCTTCCGCACGGTCTGGATCAACCGGGCGGACATGCCCGACGAATATCGTGACCAGGGCCCGTCGTTGATCCTGCCTTCGCTCGAAAGCCTGCAATTCGGTATCTGAGGGTTTGTCTCAATGGCTTGGTCGGCGTCGCAATATCTGAAGTTCGAAGATGAGCGCACACGGCCCGCCCGCGACCTGCTGGCGCAGGTTCCGGACCTGCCGTCGGGCCCTGCCTTCGACCTTGGCTGCGGCCCGGGAAATTCGACCGAACTGATCCAGCAACGATTTCCGGACGCGCCGCTTTCCGGCCTCGACAGCGACGAGAACATGTTGCTGGCCGCCGCCAAGCGACTGCCGGGCCTGACCTTCGAGAAGGCCGATCTGGCAACCTGGGCACCGCCCAAGGGCGCCTCGCTATTCTTCGCCAATGCCGTCTTCCAGTGGCTGCCCGGTCACCTCGACGTCCTGGAAAGGCTGACCGCATCCCTTGCTGCCGGTGGCACGCTTGCGGTGCAGATGCCCGACAATCTCGACCAGCCGACCCATCTGCTGATGGAAGAAACCGCCCGCAGCGCGGACTTCGCCGACGCCTTCGAAGGCCGGACGATCCGCCGCAATCCGTTGCCGTCGCCGTCAGTCTATGTCGAGCGCCTGTCGCAGCATGCGGCCCACATCGAGGTCTGGCATACCATCTACTATCATCGGCTGGCGAATGCCGAAGCGATCGTCGAATGGGTGAAGGGTACGGGACTGCGCCCCTATCTCGATGCGCTGCCGCCGGAGCGACGCGACGCCTTTGCCGCGGCCTATACCGATCGGATTCGTGACGCCTATCCGGCCCTGAACGATGGCCGGGTACTCCTGCGCTTTCCAAGATTCTTCGTCGTCGCCGTCAAGGCGGACTAGGTCCGATCAGACGAAGCGGGTTTCCAGGCCTGCGCGACCCCCACGTTTCAGATCCGTTCGGCCAGGAAGTCGATGAAAGCGCGGATCCGGGCAGCGAGATGTTCGTGGCCGGCATAGACGGCGTAGACCGTCTCGATCTCGTCAGGCCGGTAGTCCTCAAGCAGTGCGACCAGTCGGCCCGCGGCCAGATCCGGCTCAGCGTGGAAACGGCCGATACGGCCGATGCCGACCCCGGCGAGGCAGAGCTGCTGGACGATCGCGCCGTTCGAGACCTGCAGGTTTCCGAAGACGGACAGAAGCTCGACCGAGGTCTGCCCTGGGGCACGAAAGGCCCACTCGTCGACACTACGGCGGAAGTTGAAGCGAATGCAGTTGTGATTTTCCAGGTCGGCCGGCGTCTGCGGCACGCCATGTCTGGCGAGATAGGCCGGCGACGCGATCACCACCGGCCGGCTTTCCATCAGCTTACGGGCCTTCAACGACGAATCGCGCAAGGGGCCGGTCCGGATCGCCACGTCGGCCCGTTCGCCGACCACGTCGATCAAGCTGTCCGTCAGGGTCAGATCGAGGCGCACCTCGGGATAGCGCTCAAGAAATTCAGGTGCGAGCGGCAGGATATAACGCTCGCCGAAGCCGACCGATGCGTTGACGCGCAGAAGCCCGCGGGGAGAGAGCCGGCCACCGGCGGCAACCAGCTGTTCGGTCTCGGCGATCTCGGTCAGGATGCGCTGGGCGCGTTGCAGATAGACTTCGCCCTCCGGCGTCAATTGCAGGGTCCGGGTCGAGCGCACCAGCAGGCGCGTGCCCAGCCGATCCTCGATCCGAGTGACCAGCTTGCTGACGGCGGATGGCGATAGTCGCAGCCGCCGGCCGGCGGCCGAGAAGCTGCGCGTTTCGCAGACAGCAACGAAGACCTCCATCTCACCGGCGCGGTTGTCCATCATCCACCTTTGAATTCAGTTCACAGTCGTTTGTCCGATTATACGGATTATCGCGCAAGCTCTCCACCCTCATATTCCCCTCGAACCCATCAACACCAAAACGCCCGGTCCCTCCCAACCCGGCGGGAAAAGGTCTTGTCATGCCCATTGCGCTCTTTGCCTTGACGGTCGCGGCCTACGCGATCGGAACCACCGAATTCGTCATCGTCGGCCTTCTGCCGACAGTCGCGAGCGACCTCCACATCACCCTGCCGCTTGCCGGCCTCATCGTCAGCGTCTACGCGCTCGGCGTCACTTTCGGCGCGCCGATCCTGACTGCTCTTACCGGCCGGATCGAACGCAAGCCGCTGCTGGTCGGCCTGATGGCGCTGTTCATCGTCGGCAACGCCGCAGCGGCGCTGTCGCCGAGCTACGAGCCGCTGCTGATCGCCCGCGTCATCTCCGCCTTCGCCCACGGCGTCTTCTTCTCCGTCGGCTCGACCATTGCTGCCGACCTCGTGCCCGAGGACCGTCGCGCCTCGGCCATCGCCATGATGTTCATGGGCCTGACGGTCGCGATCGTCACCGGCGTGCCGCTCGGCACCTGGATCGGCCAGACATTTGGCTGGCGCGCCACTTTCTGGGCCGTCACCGGGCTTGGTGTCATCGCTCTTGCCGCGATTGCAGCACTGCTGCCGAACACGCTGACCAAGGCGCCGCCGGCACGGCTGATCGACCAGGTGCGCGTTCTCGGCTCCGGCCGGCTGCTGATCGTCTTCGCTATGACCGCGCTCGGTTACGGCGGCACCTTCGTCGCCTTCACCTTCCTGGCGCCGATCCTGCAGGAAATTACCGGCTTTTCCGAGGGCGCCGTCAGCCTGATCCTGGTGCTCTACGGCGTCGCGATCGCGATCGGCAACATCGCCGGCGGCAAGATCGCCAACAGCGATCCGGTGAAGGCGCTGGTTGGGCTGTTCCTTGCTCAAGCCATCGTCCTTGTGCTCTTCACCTTCACGGCTACTTCTCAAGCCCTGACGCTGTTGACGTTGGCCAGCCTTGGCTTCCTGTCCTTTGCCACCGTGCCCGGCCTGCAGCTCTATGTCGTGCAGCTTGCCAAGCAGCATCGGCCCGGCGCCGTCGACGTCGCCTCGGCGCTCAACATTGCCGCCTTCAACCTCGGCATTGCCGTTGGCGCCTGGCTCGGCGGCGTCATCGTCGCCTCGCCGCTCGGCCTCGGCATGACGCCGGTCGTCGGTTCCGTTCTCGTGCTGGCCGCCCTGCTGCTCACACTTCTCAGCGGCGCACTTGACCGCAAGGCAGAAACCGTCGGCCAACCCGCTTGAAGAAGCGACCGTCAGGCCCACCTATATCCTCGTCTCTTTCCCGCCCGGCCGATGGCCGGGTGCTCTGCAAAAACAAGGAGTTCCCACATGCATTCGGTCAATTCCAACGGCGCCAACATCCCGGCGCTCGGCTTCGGCACCTTTCGCATGCCCGGCGCCGACGTACTGCGCGTGCTGCCGGAAGCGTTGAAGCTCGGCTTCCACCACGTTGATACCGCCCAGATCTACGGCAACGAGGCCGAGGTCGGCGAAGCCATTCACCAGTCGGGCATCGCGCGTGCCGACATCTTCCTCACCACCAAGGTCTGGGTCGACAAATATGCCCATCGCGACTTTCTCGCCTCGGTCGACGAAAGCCTGACGAAGCTCAAGACCGATCACGTCGACCTGCTACTCCTGCATTGGCCGGGCGGTAGCGACGTGCCGATGGCCGAGCGTATCGGCGCGTTGAACGAAGTCCATAAGGCCGGCAAGGTTCGCCATATCGGCGTCAGCAACTTCAACACCGCGCAGATGGAAGAGGCGGTAAGACTCAGCGACGCGCCGATCGCCACGAACCAGGTGGAATATCACCCCTATCTCGACCAGACGAGGGTGCTCGGCACCGCCCGCAAGCACGGCATGTCCATCACCGCCTACTACGCCATGGCCAACGGCAAGGTCCCCAACGATCCGCTGCTGAAGGATATCGGCGCGCGCCATGGCAAGACGGCGGCACAGGTGACCTTGCGCTGGCTGGTGCAACAGAAGGACGTGATCACGCTCTCGAAGACCGCCACGATCGAGCGCTTGAAGGAAAACTTCGACATCTTCGACTTCGCGCTTGGCGACGGCGAGATGGCAGCGATTCACGCGCTTGCCCGTCCGGACGGCCGCATCGTCAGCCCCGAAGACCTGTCGCCGGTCTGGGACAAGGCCGCCTGACAATAGTTTGCCGATCCGCCGCCGGTCGAGTTCCAAACCGACGGCGGATGATCTATGCAGATCCCCGAGGGGATCGATGCCGATCTCCCCGGGGGACGAGCTGTCGAAGGGAGGGGTCGATGACGTCGAAAACCGTTGAGGTGGGCGACATCGCTCCGGACTGGCCGGCCATCATTGCCGTCGTGCTTGGCGTGACCGCCTTTTCCGTCGCACAGGGCCTTACCTACCCCTTGATTTCGCTCTCGCTGGAAGGCCGCGGCGTCTCGGCCGCCACGATCGGCCTCAATGCCATGGGCTTTGCTGCCGGCCTTGCCGCGGCGACCCTGCTGCTCGGGCACCTGACGCGGCGTGCCTCTGTCGACAAGCTGATCATCGCCAGCCTCTGCGGCTGTTCGCTCTGCCTCGCAACGCTTGCAGCCACGTCCTCGCTGCCGATCTGGTTTGTTGCCCGCTTCGCGCTCGGCTTCTTCGTCAGCATGGTCTTCATGCTGGGCGAGGCCTGGCTCAACACCGCCTGCCCGGACCGGCTGCGCGGTCGGGTTTCCGGCCTATACGGCGCCGGCATGTGCGGCGGCTTTGCGGCCGGACCGCTGGCGATCCCGCTTCTCGGCACCAGCGGCGGTCTCGGCTTTGCGCTGCTGGCGATCTACATCGCGCTCGTCGCCTTCCTGACCGGCCTTCTGACCATGGGCGCGCGGACGCGGCCGGAACCGTCGTCGACGCGCGACCTCTTTGCCTTCTTCCGGCATGCGCCGATCCTGATCCTGATGGTGCTGATGTTCGGCTTTGCCGATATTGCGGCGATCTCGGCGATGCCAGTCTACTTCGTCAAGTCGGGCCATTCCCAGGCCTTTGCGGCGTTGAGCGTGACGGTGCTCGCGGTGCCAACAGCATTGGCGCAGCCCTTCATCGGCGTCTTGCTCGACAAATTGCCCCGTCGACGGGTGGCGATCTCGGCAGCTGCGGTGGCGGCAACCGGCTATCTCGCCATTCCGCTGGTCACGTCGGCGCCGCTGCTGCTGGCGCTGTTCGCGCTGATCGGCGCTGCCAGCTTCGCGCTCTATACGGCGGCACTGACCATGCTCGGCGAGCAATATCGCGGCAGCATGCTGGTGGCTGGAAGTGCCGCCTTCTCGCTCGCCTATGCGGCCGGCAGTGCGGCCGGATCGGGCGCCACCGGGTTTCTCATGGCGCTGATCAACCCGACCGCCGGCCCGCTCGGCGTCGGCATGGTGCTGGTCGTCTTCACGCTGATATTCGCCGTCGCCGGCCGGCGATAGGCCCGGCCGTCAGCGCCCGCAAAGCCGAGCGAGCGCATCGCCAAAAACACGCGCCGCCGGCCCGAGCGGCTCGTCGATCCGGTGCGCGAGATAGGCCTCGGCGGCGACCTGGCTGTTGCGGCCAAGCGAGGCCGTCGGCAAGCGGATGAGCCGGCCCTCGGCCAGATCCCTCTCCACCTGCCAGAGCGGCAGCCGCCCCCACCCGAGCCCCGCCAGGATCATCGCATGTTTGGTGTCCTGGTTGCTGACGCGGCAGGTCTGCGGCGAAAGCACGCCGAAGTCGCGACCTTCCGAGCGCTGCGAGGGGTCCGACTGGACGATCTGCAGATGGTCGGCGAGTTCCGGGCTGCCGAGCACGCCGTTGACGGCGTTCAGGCCCAGCGGATGCTGAGCGGCGACCACCGCGATCAAATGGACGTCCGTCAGTGCCTGCCGGCCGATCGCCGGATCACGAAAATCCTCGCCGACCATGATGCCGAGGGTGAAGCGCCGTTCGATCAGGCCATCGAGCGGGCCGCCGAGCGGCGAGACCGCGAGCCTGATGGCAACCGAGGGATAGGCCACCCGCATCTCCTTCAACGCCGCGCCGACGGTCGCAATCGGGAACAGCGTATCGACGATCAGCGACAATTCCAGCTCGATGCCCTCACCGAGGCCGCGCGCACGGGCACGCATGGCATCGACGCGCAACAGGATATCGCGCGCATTGGCGAGCAGAGCCTGCCCTTCGGGCGTCAGCACCGGTCGATGGCCGGAGCGGTCGAACAGGGAAACGCCGAGCCCGGCCTCCAGATTGGCGATGGCATGGCTGACTGCAGACTGGACGCGCGAAAGCCGGGCCGCACCGGAACGGAAGCTGCCGCTCTCGGCGACCACCACGAAAGTCCGCATCTGGTCGAGGGTCAAGGCGTCAAGCATGATCGATTCCATAGATCAATTTGATGAAAATTATATCACTTTTTCAGATCAGTGAAAGCCTCCATCCTCCCTGACATCAGCAGCGCGAACGCGCCGCGGGCCGACACAAGCGGAACAAGGGAAACCGAAATGACAAAGATCCTCGTGCTCTACTACTCCTCCTACGGCCACATCGAGACGATGGCCGCAGCCGTTGCCGAAGGCGCCCGCGCTACCGGTGCGAGCGTTTCGTTGAAACGCGTGCCGGAGATCGTCCCCGAAACTGTCGCGATCAATGCCGGCTACAAGCGCGACCAGGATGCACCGGTCGCAAGCGTTGCCGAATTGCCCGATTATGACGCGATCATCTTCGGCACCCCGACGCGCTTCGGCAACATGGTCGCGCAGATGAAGAATTTTCTCGATCAGGCGGGCGGCATCTGGGCCAGGGATGCACTGGTCGGGAAAATCGGCAGCGTCTTCACCTCGACCGGCAGCCAACATGGCGGCCAGGAGTCGACGATCCTCGCGACACATACGGTGCTGCTGCATCTCGGCATGGTGATCGCCGGCCTGCCCTATAGCTTCAAGGGCCAGATGCGCATGGATGAAATCAGCGGCGGTTCGCCCTATGGTGCCTCGACACTCGCCGACGACGGCAAGGGCGGCGACCGGCAGCCGAGCCGCAACGAACTGGATGGCGCGCGATTCCAGGGCCGACACGTCGCCGAACTGGCATCAGCGCTGGTCGCCGGCAGGGCACGCGTGGCGGAGCTGGCCTGATGTCGGCGGTCGTCGCTTTTACCCCGGAGAGAACCGACTGGATCGCAGTCACCGCAGTCGTTGCGGCCGGCATGGTCGCAGCGATGCAGGTCGGCAAGGGGCTGATCGCCGGCCCTCTGCTGCAGGCAGACCTCGGGCTCGACCTGACCGGGCTTGGATGGCTGACCTCCGTCTTCGCAATCGTCGGCGTCGTCGGCGGCATGCCGGCCGGAGCCATGGTCGCCACGATCGGCGACCGGCGTATGCTCGGCGTCGGCATGGGCATCCTCACATTCGGCATCATGATCGGTGCCGCAAGCCCGAATTTCACGCTGCTCATCCTGTCCCGCATCTTCGAGGGGTTCGGTTTCCTGCTCGTTGTCGTGGCCGGTCCGGCGATCCTCATGCGCATTGTCGCCTCCGCGCGGCGCGATCTCGTCCTTGCGCTCTGGAGCTGCTTCATGCCGGCGGGCATGGCGATCGCGATGCTCTCAGGCCCGCTGTTTGCGAGTTGGCAGGCGATCTGGTGGATCAACGGCCTGATTGCGCTCCTCAGCCTGTTGACGGTCATCGCAGCGGTCTCACCGTCGCAGAGCGGGCCCCGCGCATCCGCCAGCGGCTTCCGCACGGACGCGACCGCAACGCTGACAAGCCGCGGGCCGGTGTTGCTCTTTGCGCTTTTCGCCCTCTACAGCCTGATGTCGTTCACGCTGTCCAGCTTCCTGCCGATCCTGCTCGTCGCGCGCATGAACGTTTCGCTTGGACCTGCGGGCGTGCTCAGCGCCCTCATCACGCTTGCCAACGTCATCGGCAATCTTGCGGCGGGTAACATGCTGTCTCGAGGCATCGGCCGCAGTCGTCTCGTTATCATTGCAGCCACGCTTATGGGCGCCTCCGGCCTGTGGATCTTCCTTTCGCAATCGGGTGACACGGTGACGTTTGCACTGTGCGTGCTGTTTTCAGCGATCGGCGGGCTGATCCCCGCGACCTTGATCTCGACGGTGCCGATGCTGTCGCCACGCCCGGCGCTCGCGCCGATGGCGATGGGTCTGCTGATGCAAGGCAGCAATCTCGGGCAGCTCGTCGGCCCCGTCGCCGTCGGGACCGCGATCGAACTTTACGGCTGGACGTCGGGTGCTGCCTTCATCGGCGTGGGCGCGCTCTTCTGCATCCTGCTTTCGACAACCCTCGATCGCGTCCTTGGCGCCAGGGCCCGGGAGCAGCGACCGGGTGGCCTATCTCGCCTCGCTGGCACTGATCAAGACGCTGCCCTTTGACGTGCTGGTGCCGAGCCTGGCAAAAGGACTGCCCTTTCACCGAGCCGACGCACGGGAAACGGAAAGCCAGATCGAGGCGATGCGGCGGCTGGAGCACGGCGCGGACGGTTAGCGCCGTCCAGGGCATGACGCCCCGACAACAAAAAACCCACCGGGCACGAGCGCCGGTGGGTTTTTCTTTAAACGCGTCCGAAAGCGATCAGACGAACTGGCTGAGGCCCGGGACCGAGGCGACGACTTCGTCGACCACGTCGGCGCCAGCCTTTTCCTTGGCGAAAGCGATGGTTTCCTTGGCGAGCGAGGTGATCTCGCCCATGCCAAGGCCCTGGCTCATCAGCTGCTGGCCGAGCGCCATGACACCGCCGCCGCCGATCGCCGACATCAGGCCGCCGAGCAGACCGCCGCCGCCCGTGCCCTCGCCGTTATACTGTGCGATCAGGTCGGTTGCGCCCGGGATCGATTCGATCATCTGGGCAACCGGGCCGTCGGCCGCTTCGCGCTGCAGAAAGCCGAGGATCATGCCGACAGCCTTCTCAGCCGTCGCAGGCTCAAGGCCAACATTCTCCGCTACGCGCGTGACCAGTTCATTCATGGAAAACTCCCTCGTTGAATTTTGACGTTGACGTCAAGGTAAATGATCGCTTGCGAAATAACAAGCGACTATGGATGGAATGCCGAGCAATCCACCAGCTTTCGGGCAGCCCGTAGCGCGTCTCGCAGCAAAGCAATTCCACAGCTCAGAACAATCGTTTCACGGTCGTGACCGGTTGGCAATGCGACCGATCGGCCCCCGGCTGAAGGGACATGTTTCGCGGTTGCACGCCACAATCGCCTTGTTGCCGGGTGGAGCGGCACCGCCTATAACAGGGTCGAGCCACATTTCGATGACGGGCCCCGGCAGACAAGTCGCGAACCGCCCGCTTTCATTGATGAAACGGAGATGAAGCCCACATGGTGGAAGAAGGCAAGCTCTTTATCGGCGCCAGCCGCAAGCCGGACGATTCGATCAACAAAGGCGAATATCTCGAGCTGAAATTCGGCAACCGCCACGGGCTCATCACCGGCGCCACCGGCACCGGCAAAACCATCACCCTGCAGATCCTCGCCGAAGGGTTTGCGAACGCCGGCGTCCCGGTGTTCTGCGCCGACGTCAAGGGCGACCTCTCGGGCATCGGCGCGATCGGCGAGACCAAGGACTTCATCCTCAAGCGCGCCGAACAGATCGGCCTGCCGACCAATCCGTACGAGTTCCAGGAATTTCCCGTGATCTTCTGGGATCTCTACGGGGAAAAGGGCCACCGCGTCCGCACCACCATGTCGGAAATGGGTCCCCTCCTCCTGTCGCGACTGATGAACGCGACGGATGCCCAGGAAGGCGTGCTCAACATCGCCTTCAAGATCGCCGACCAGGGCGGCCTGCCGCTGCTCGATCTGAAGGACCTGCAGGCGCTGCTCAACTACATGGGCGAGAACGCCACCCAGCTTTCCAACCAGTTCGGCTTTATCTCCAAGGCCTCGGTCGGCTCGATCCAGCGCGAACTGCTGATCTTGGAACAGCAGGGCGCCGAACATTTCTTCGGCGAACCGGCGCTGAAGATCACCGACATCATGCGCACGACCAATGACGGGCGCGGCGCGATCTCGGTGCTTGCCGCCGACAAGCTGATGATGAACCCGCGCCTCTACGCGACCTTCCTGCTCTGGCTGCTGTCCGAGCTGTTCGAGGAGCTGCCCGAAGTCGGCGATCCCGAAAAGCCGAAGCTGGTGTTCTTCTTCGACGAAGCGCATCTGCTGTTCAACGATGCGCCAAAAGTGCTGACCGAGCGCGTCGAACAGGTCGTGCGCCTCATCCGCTCCAAGGGCGTCGGCGTCTATTTCGTGACACAAAACCCGCTCGACGTACCGGAAACGATCCTCGGCCAGCTCGGCAACCGCGTCCAACATGCGCTGCGCGCCTATACGCCGCGCGACCAGAAGGCGGTGAAGACCGCCGCCGACACCTTCCGTCCGAACCCGGAGTTCGACTGCGCGACGGTCATCACCAATCTCGGCACCGGCGAGGCCCTGGTCTCCACCCTCGAAGGCAAGGGCGCGCCGACGATGGTGGAGCGCACCTTGGTGCGACCGCCGCAGTCCCGCGTCGGCCCGCTGACGGCGGACGAGCGGCAGAAGGTCATGGATGTCAGTCCCGTTCGTGGCCAGTACGACGAAGATTTCGACCGTGAATCGGCCTATGAAATGCTGACGGCACGGGCGAAGAAAGCGGCGGAAGCGCAGCAGCAGGCCGAGCAGGAACCGGTGGAAGCCAATACCGGCGGTAGCCGCTGGACGCTTCCGGGCTTCGGCGACGACGAGCCGGCGGCGCCTGCCGGAAAGCAGGCCCGTCCGCGTTCCTCCGGATATCAACGGGAGACCGTGGTGGAAGCGGCGATGAAATCGGTTGCCCGCACCGTTGCGACCCAGGTTGGTCGCGCTTTGGTTCGCGGCATCCTCGGCAGCCTCAGCAGGCGCTAGTCGCGGACGCTGTCCGCCAAGACTATACGAATGACGATTTCTGAACGCCCTGGTCCGCCGGATCAGGGCGTGCCTGCATCGGATAGCGCTCCATCTCGCCGTCAATGACGCGAGGATCTGAGCATCAAGGCATACAACAAAGCCCGGCGGGAACCATCCCGCCGGGCTTTGTTATTTTCTCAGCGAAATGAGGGCCTCAGGCGACAGTGAGCGTGACGTCGATATTGCCCTTGGTCGCGTGGCTGTAGGGGCAAACGATATGCGCCTTCTGGACAAGATCTTCGAGAACCGCCTTGTCGACGCCCGGCGACGAGATTTCGAGCGCGGCGTCGATGCCGAAGCCCGTGCCGTCCTCACGCGGGCCGATGCCGACCGTGCCCGTCACCGTGGTGTCTTCGGGAAGCTTTACCTTTTCCTTGCCGGCGACGAACTTGAGCGCACCGAGGAAGCAGGCGGAATAGCCGGCTGCGAAAAGCTGCTCGGGATTGGTGCCGCGGGCGCCGTCGCCGCCCAGTTCCTTCGGCACGGTCAGCGTGACGTCGAGAACGCCATCGGCGCTCTTGGCCTGGCCTGCACGGCCACCGGTTGCGGATGCAGTGGTACGATAGAGAATGGGCATTGGCGGGGTCTCCTTTGCGGTTTCGATGTCGATGCGGATCACATATCGCAAAATTAAATTGCACGCAAATTAATTTTGCAAATTGCATTTTCGACCTAAATTTGCAACAATGCCGGAATGACGACCAAAGCGGCACAATTCGATAGGCTCCCGGACGAGGCGCTGACGCTCGGAAAACAACTCTGTTTCGCCGTCTATTCTGCTGCGCATGCCTTCAACCGCGCGTACAAGCCGCTGCTCGATCGTTTCGGCCTCACCTACCCGCAATATCTCGTGCTGCTGGCGCTCTGGCAACAGGACGAAATGACGGTCAAGCGCATCGGCGAGGAGATTGGGCTCGATTCGGGAACGCTGTCCCCTCTCTTGAAGCGGTTGGAGGCGGCAGGCTATGTCGGTCGCCAACGCGATCCCGGCGACGAACGGCAGGTGATCGTCAGCCTGACGGCGAAAGGCCGCGACCTCAAGACAGAGGCCTTCGGCATTCTTGCAGATATCGGCAAGGCGTCGGGATGCAGCCTGGAGGAAGCCGGCGAAATCAGGGAAACCCTGCATCAGTTGACGCGACAGCTCTCCTCGGGCGAGAGCGAAAGCTAATCGTCGCCATCGCACCGATGGCAACGTCGAAACGTCAAGACTTAAGAAGCTTGCCGAGATCGCGGTGACCGCGCCGATTTTGCGCGGAACAGGAACCGGGCGCCGTGGTGCGGGCACCCGGACTGTCTTGACGCGCGGCGCTACAAAGGCAGATCAGACGACGAGGATCGGCGCCTTGCCGCGCACGCGGTCATAGAGATCCATGACATCCTGGTTGAGCATGCGCACGCAACCGGACGAAACGGCCTTGCCGATCGACTTCCATTCGGGCGACCCGTGCACGCGGTAAAGCGTGTCCTGCCCGTTCTGGAAGATGTAGAGCGCACGGGCACCCAGCGGGTTGCCGACCCCCGGCGCCATGCCGCCATTGCCGGCGGAATACTTCGCCAGTTGCGGCTGACGTGCGATCATCGAATCGGGCGGCGTCCAGCGCGGCCACTTCTTCTTCCACTGGATGACGCCGCGGCCGGACCAGGCAAAACCCTCGCGACCGAGACCGACACCGTAGCGCAGTGCGCTGCCACCGGGCTGGATCAGATAGAGGAACCGGTCGCCGGTATCGACGACGATGGTGCCTGGGCGCTCGCCAAAGGGGTCGCTGACTTCCTGGCGATAGAAACGCGCGTCGATCTGGCGGTAAGGCACGGCCGGAATCTGATAACCGCCATCGTCGATAGCAGCGTAAATGTTGCCGTAATAGGCGCTCTGCGGCGGCAGGCCCATCGGCAGCGGACCTTCATTGATCGGCCCTTCCAGAATGCCCTCGGCACGCGGATCGACCCAACCCCCTTCAAGAGCTGGGTTGCGGAAGACCGGCGCGGTTTCCTGGCGGAAGCGGTCGGTGTTCATCGAGGACGTGCAGCTTGCAAGGCCTGCCGAGGCAAGCGCGATGCCTGATGTGCGGAGGAACTGGCGGCGGGAGAAAATGACTGAAGAGGACATCGAACTCTGAAAGGCTTGAGTGCGGCGACGAACTGGAGTGCTGCACGAAATTGATTAATGAAACGATTCGCGCAGACCCGCTCAATTTGAGAAAGCTGGCATCTACGGCTGGAACGAGGCTTGTGCCAATCAACGTCGGTTCACATTTCCGGCAGCCTGATAGCGGATGCGACGGCACAAATCAGATGCCGTCTGCGTTCAAGCCGGGCTGGCGCAACAGCGCAGCAAAATCGGCGGACGCGAGCGGCCGGCTGAAGAAATAGCCTTGGATCTCGTCGCAACCGCTGTGGCGCAGGAACTCCACCTGCGCTTGGGTCTCTACCCCTTCGGCAATCACCCGCAGGCCGAGATTCTGCGCCAGCGATATGATCGCCGCGGTGATGGCCTTGTCGTCGACATTGGCCGGAATGTCCTCGACGAAGGAGCGGTCGATCTTCAGGCGACGCACAGGAAACCGCTTCAATGCACTGAGGCTCGAATATCCCGTGCCGAAATCGTCGATTGCCAGATGAACGCCGATCGCTTCCAGCTCGTGCATCGTCGCCAATGCACCCGGCACGTCCTGCATGATCAGGCTCTCGGTCAGCTCCAGCTCGAGGTACCGCGGGTCAAGTCCGACCTCGGCGAGAACGGCAGCAACATGCGCGGCCCAGTTTCGCTCGCGGAACTGCCGCGCGGAAACGTTGACGCTGACGATCAGCAACGGCAGCCCGGCGTCATGCCAGGCCTTGCACTGTCGGCAGGCGGCGCGCAGCACCCAGTCGCCGATCGGCACGATCAGCCCGGTCTCCTCGGCCAGCGGAATGAAATCCGCCGGCGAAACCATGCCGCGCTCGGGATGGTGCCAGCGAAGCAGCGCTTCGGCGGCAAACACCCGGCCGGTTTCAAGATTCATCTGCGGCTGGAAGTGCAGCAGGAACTCCTCGCGAGAGATCGCTTCACGCAACTCCGCCTGTTTCAGCAGCTTTTCGTGCGCCTTGCCGGCCATCTCCTCGGTAAAGACCTGCAGATTGTTGCGACCGAGCTCCTTGGCCCGATACATCGCCATGTCAGCATTGGCGAGCAACTCGCCGACGGTTTTGCCCTGGTTGGGGAAGCAGGCGACGCCCATGCTGCAGGATATCTGCAGGCTGTGGCCGTTGATCTGCATGGGAGCAGCGATAGCCGCTCGAATATCCTCGAGACGGGCAAGCACGACATCGCGCTCGCATGGCAGGCCGTTCAGAAGAAGAATGAATTCATCGCCGCCGACACGGACGACAATGTCGGACTTGCGCACCGATGCGCGCATGCGCGTGGCGGTCATCTTGAGCAGTTCGTCGCCCGCTGCATGGCCGAGCGTGTCGTTGACGAGCTTGAAGTTGTCGAGATCGAGGAAGGCGAGCACCGCCCAATGCCCCGTCCCGCGCAACGCCTCCAGGGCCTCGGCGACCTGCTCCTCGAACAGTGCCCGGTTCGGCAAGCCGGTCAGCGCGTCGTGGTGAGCCATGAAGCTGATGCGGTCTTCAGCCTGCTTGCGCTCGATCGCAATGCCAGCCAGATGAGCGGCCATGGCGATCAATTCTTTCTGGGACTCGTCGGGAACACACACCGCCTCGGAATAGAGGGCAAAGGTGCCGAGCACCTTTCGCTCACGCGAATGGATCGGCGTCGACCAACAGGCCCTGAACTCGTAGAGCTGAACGATCTCGCGATAATCCTCCCAGAGCGGATCGGTGAAGATATCGGCAACGATCACCTGCTCGCCCCGCCAGGCGGCGGTGCCGCAGGAGCCGGCTTTCGGCCCGATCTCCACACCGTGGATCATGCCGCAATAGGTTTCGTCGAGGTTCGGTGCGGCGCCATGCAGCAAGCGGCCGCCGTCGGCCGACAGCAGCAGGATAGAGCCGCGGATCCGTGGCACCAGCGCCTCGATCAGCAGGATCAGTTCGCGGAAAAACTCTTCCAGCGGCCGGCCGTTGGCGATCATCTCCAGAAGATGCGCCTGCCCTTCAAGCAGTCGTTCGGCGGCCTTTCGGTCTGAGATGTCGCGCGACACCCCGACGATGCCGACAATCTTGCCGCACTTGTTGCGCAATGGCACTTTGGACGTCATCAGCCAGCGATCGCGGCCCTTGGTTACCATCGCGCGCTCTTCGATGCCGAAGATCGGCTCGCCCGTCTCGATCACCCGGCGCTCCACGTCGTCGATGATTTTGGCCAGATGCGGCGGATGCAGGTCGAAATCGGTCTTGCCGATGATGTCGCGAAGCGATTCCAGTCCGTTGTCGGCGATGGTGACCTGGTTGGCGATGAGGAAACGGCCCTCGATATCCTTGGCGTAGATATAGTCGGGAACGTGGTTGATGATCGTTTCCAACCAGTAATGCCGGTCGGCAATGTCAGGGTCGGCTGGAAAAATCCGGCTCATCTCTTCGGCCAGACGATTGCTCGCGTCGATCAGGCGACGCGTATCCTCGTTGCCGCCCGCATTGAGGGCCGCATAACGCGGATTGCGGGACGTGTTCTTCGCCAAGCAAGGCCTCCAGAAGCACAGTGTCGAGATCGGTCTGACTTTCCCCAACCCACGATAGGCGACCAAAGGTTAGCCCTCCCTAAATAAGACAGGGAAAATCGTGCAAAGGTTGCATTTCGGTGTCCAACATAGCCGGAAAGATGGGGCAGCGCGAGCCGCCCCATGCCGATTCAGGACAGAACCCTGCGCAAGGGCGGAGCCAGCATCAGTGCCTGGTCCGCGACGATCATCACGATGATCGCGATACCGGTCAGCGGAAAGGCCAGCCCGAACAGCAACGCCATCAGCCACAATCCCGCATAGATGCTGCGGCGCGGCGGCATCGGCGGCACGCCGACGCGTCCGGCCGGACGCCGCTTCCACCACATCACAACCGCCGAAACCGACACGAGTATGATCGCCGCGCAGGCCGCGAGCATCAGGAACTGGTTGAAGAGCCCCCATTCCTGGCCCTTATGAACGTTGATGCTCCATTCGATCGCCTTGCCGAGTGGCGGGGACTGGCCAAAGGGGAGGTCGCCCAGCGGCCCGCCGGGATATTGATCGATGTGCATCGTGCGGTCGCGCGAAAGGTCTGCCGGAAAGATCGCCGCGGTGTAGACACCGGTCGCATCACCGGGCAGTGCCAGTTCATAGCCCGGCAACATGCCGGCTTTGTCGGCAATCGCGACAGCCCTGTCGACCCCTATGGACGGAACCGGACCGCCAACGTTGGACGACGACGGAACCGGCGCGTTCTCGACCAGCCAGCCGGCCTTCGAGAGCACGTCGGTCGACACGTTCATCGAGGTCGGCACATTGTCCCAGAGTTCGGCCGGGTAGCCCATGCCGGCCGCCGTCAGCTGGCCATTGACGGTCGAACCCCAATAGCCGGACCAAAGCAGGCCGGAAAAGGCGAAAAAGACGATGAGCAGCGCCGAGGCGATACCTGTAACCGCATGTAGGTCGCGCCAGAACACCCGCCGCGCCGGCGTACCTCGAACCGTGATGACGCCGCCGGTCTGCTGTCGCGGCCACCAGAGATAGATGCCGGTGAAGACGAGCAGGATCGCAAAGCCCGCGACGATCTCGATAATCGTTTCGACACGCTTGCCGAAATAGTCGAGGCTGTGCAGGTCTTCGACCACCTGGTTGAACTCCTCGCTCGGAGCGACCATGTCGAGAATGTCGGCGGTATAGGGGTCGACATAGACCATCAGGCGCCCTGCGCCTGCTCCCACCGTCACGCGTGCCGACCGATCGGCGCCGGCCGGCGTGCGATAGACGACTGCCGCGCTGCCCGGCACCGCCTCGACGGCATTGGCGACGATGGCCGAGGGCGGCAGCGACATTTCCCCGACCGGAACGATATTGCGGTAGGCAAAGAGCGTGTCGTCGATCTCGTCGTTGAAGAGATAGAGCCCGCCGGTCACGGCGAGGCTGATCATGAATGGAATGACCATAAGGCCGGCGAAGAAGTGCCAACGCCATATGGCGCGGTAAAGCGAAATGCCGCGTGCGGCGACATCGGGCAGTCGCGCCGCGCCGGAAAGAGATGCAGTCGTCATGGGTGTCCCCCGCGGGAAAAGCCCGGCGATGATCAGCCGGCGGCTTACCCTTGCTTGAAGTCTGGATGTCGTGATTGTGCCAGGTCTCAGAGCGAACGCGCCGGCCGAGACCCTCTCGCCGGCGGTGCCTCATGATGGCATCAACCCTTTCGAAGGCAGATCAGGCGGCAAGCCGCGGAGGCGCGCGAGGCCCGGAGCCGGCCAGCAGGACCGGTCGGGCAAGCAGCAGCTCCGCTGCGGGCGACGAGAGCGCCAGGAAGACAGACGAGGGCTTGGCGTGAAACGCCTGCGGCGTGGGCAGGACCACCGGCGCTGCGAGGCAGCAGGATTGGCATCCATGGGTTTTCGTACCGCCCTTGCCATCCGGATCGTCATGGCCGCTGAGGCAGAGGTCGGGAAGCGAGCCGTCGGGCAGAACATAAGCTGCCATCTCTGGTGCTGCCGACATGGCAGCGCCCGCGGGCAGTTGCACCAGGGCGGATACGACGAACACCAGCGCGCAGAAAACACGCACTGCTAGGTCCATCCTCATCCTCTCTCGCCGCGGTCGCGCCAATCAAGCCCCCATATCGATGCTCGGATTGCTAGAGTGCGAAGGCCTGAAAGACAAGCGGCCTTACCGTCGCACCGATCGTCTCATCAAAAGATTTCATGCGGGATATCAACGCTCGCGGGTTCTTGTGTTCCCCGCGATTGCCTATGACGAGGACAGGCAAACGGCAGGAGGAAACCGGATATGCTGACGATCTATGGCGTCTATCGCTCGCGCGCATCGCGCAATTACTGGATGGCGGGAGAACTCGGCATTCCCTTCAAATCCGTGCCGGTGATCCAGGCGCGCCGGCTGGCCGATCCGCTGGCCGAAGACGCGCCCATCAACACCAAGTCGGCGCGCTTTCTCGCCGTCAATCCGATGGGATTGATCCCGGCGATCGAGGACGATGGCCTTATTCTGACGGAATCGCTTGCCAACAATCTGTATCTCGCCCGCAAATACGGTGGTCCGCTTGCACCAAGCGACGTCCAGGAAGAAGGGCTGATGGGCAACTGGACGATGTGGGCGGCAACGGAAGTCGAGCCGCACGCCGTGCGCATCATTCTCACCTATGACGACCGCGCTGAAAACACCGATGAGGGCAAGGCCAAGATCACGGCGGCCGTGGCGGCATTGGGCAAGGCCTTTGCCTGCCTCGAAAACCATCTCGACGGCCATGACTACATCGTCGGCGATCGCTTCACCGTTGCCGATCTCAACCTGGCGGAGGTTTTCCGCTACGCCATGAGCCAGACCGAATTGTTCGACAGGCATCCCAAGGTCAAGGCGTGGCTAGAGCGCTGCCAGTCGCGTCCCGCCTTCAAGGCGATGATGGAGGTTCGGTCGCACGAAGCCGAATAGGCTTCTGCCATCGAACGCGGCGCCGTCGGAGCGCCGCTAGTCTTTCGCTGGCGATGGCTTAAAACGGGTGCGCGGCGCCTTGAGGTCGAGCAGTCGCATGCCCTCTTCGACCTCGTCGCGCACCCAACGCTTGAAGGCGGTGGCGGCCTTGCTCTCCCGCCGCGAGGGCGAACTGACGAAATAGTGGCCGAAGCCCGTCTTTGCGCGGATACCGAAGGGAACGACGAGGCTGCCTTCGGTCACGGCGAAGCCGGCAAGCGTCTGCCAGGCGAGCATCACGCCCTGGCCGGCGATCGCGGCATCGAGCACGAGCGAAGCCTCGTTGAAGGTATGGCGCACGCCCAATTCGGCGCCGGAAAGCCCGACCTCGCGCAGCCAGACCTCCCAAGTAAACATCGAATGGCCGTCGATCACCGCCGGCATCTTTAGAATATCTGCAGGCTCACGCAGGTTTTCAGCCATTGCCGGCGAGCAGACGGGGAAAACCTCCTGCTCCAGCAACAGCTCCGATTTAACGCCCGGCCAACGCCCCTCACCAACGCGAATGCCGACGTCGACATCCGAAGTATCGAGATTGACGAGGCGGGTGGTCGCGTCGATGCGCAGCCTGATGTCCGGATGGCGCTCGGCGAAACGATTGAGCCGGTAGACGAGCCAGCGGGCGGCAAACACCGGGGCGACGGAGATCGTCAGCACCGATTCATCCCGCCGGCGCGCGGAGGCAACCGCCTCGGCCAGCTCGCCAAACGCATTGCTCAGCCGCGCCAGGAACAGCCGGCCGAAATCCGTGACCACCAATCCGCGCGATGTGCGCTCGAACAGGATGCGGCCGAGCTGCGCCTCGGTCTTGGCGATCTGCTGGCTGACCGCGCCGGGTGTCACCCCCAGCTCATCGGAAGCCGCCGCCAGCGAGCCAAGGCGGCCGACCGCCTCGACCGCCCGCAAGCCGTTCAGATGAATGGCATTCAAGTCTCTCATATAGTTTTTCTAAACCTGCCGTTCGGCAATCTCAATTGAAATTGTGACCAAACAGGCAGATGCTCTCAAGCATCGAAAGGATGGCCCGCCATGCTGAAGATTTTCTCCTTGTTGAAGCCGACACGATCTCTGACAGACGCCCGGCAGGACGCCTTGCTCTCCTGGGCGCGCGATCCGCTGCAACATCCCGATCTCGAACGGATGGACGGGCGCGAGCTCGGCGACCTGCCTTTTCCGGGCTGGCCGTGGCCGAAGGCAGCCGAGTGCGGCTGCGATTGCTTGCCGGCAGGTGGGCGATGAGCCACCCACCGGCCGCATATAGCGGGCGCTCGAACGAAGACCTCGACAGCCGTTTTGCCCGCGTCGTGAAACTGGCAGAAACCGCCGGCCTGCCGGAGGTTTCGCTCGGCACTTCCTATGGTACGCCGGCGCTGCTGGTGAAGGGCAAGAGCTTCGTGCGCATGAAGGATGCCGAAACCCTGGTGGTCATGTGTGCGCTTGAAGAAAAGGAAATGCTGCTGGAACTCGATCCGGCACTGTTCTTCGAAACAGACCATTATAAGGGATGGCCGGCGATGCTGGTGCGTCTTGGCGCGATCGACGACGCCAGCCTGACCCAAAGGCTGATCGCCGCCTGGCGCGAAAAGGCGCCGAGTAAGCTGTCCGCCGGCTTTTCGGCGTAAACGTCTGCGGCCGTTGCGCGTCGATCAGGACCGGCGCCACGCCAGGGCCTGCGCCTCGACCGTCTTGATCCACGCGTCCTTGCAATCGCTATAGGCGTGGGAATCTTCCGTATGAAGGTCCCGGCATCTTGCCTTCTCGCGATCATAGGCGGCAGCGATCTGCGGATGGCTGCGCAGATAGTCACGGAAGGCGAGATGACGCTCGACTTCCGGCGAGCGCTCGCGATAGCAGTGCAGTTGAACGAGCCGGCGTCCGGTCGCCGGGTCGCTCTTGGTACAATGGCGGCGACCGGGCAGACCGAGTTCGCCCCACCACTCATAGCCATGCGCCTCGATCTCGCCTCGGCGGCCGTCGAGCTCCGCCAGATCCCTAACAACAGGCATGAGATCGAGAACCGGCTTGGCGTGGATCGTCGGAATGGCCGTCGAGCCGATGTGGTGCACGGCAATCGAAGACGACCCGACGATAGAAGCAAACAATTGGCCTTCTGCAGTCGCTTGCTCGGCCCATCGCGGGTCATGCGACAGCAATTCGACTTTGATCGGTGGCGGCAAATCGACACTCCTCGTCACATCAGGCACGGCGGATCACCGGGTTGTTACCCGACAGTCGCCGATTCCGCTACGTCGTCGATGCTCCACATTCGAACCGAGGCAACCGGATTGGTCAGTTGCCGACGGTATAGACGAGGCTGACGGTGCCGTCCGGGCGCGACTTGGCTTCGTTGAGCTGCAGACGATGCCGCCGCGCGATCGTTGCAAACAGCGCCTTGCCCTCCCCCACCACCAGCGGGTGGATCGTCAGGCGCAGTTCATCGATGGAACCCCGGTCGAGCAAGCCCGAAACCGTCTGCGCGCCACCGACGACATAGATGGTCTTGCCCGGCCGCATCCGCAAAACATCGATTTCGGCAGCATCGCGGAGCACCGTCGTGTTCGCCCAGCGTACGCGGTCGAGCGTCTTGGACAGCAGATAATGTGGCGTGCTCAGGGCAAAATCGGCGTATTCGATTTCCTCCGCAGTCGGCAGATTGCCGCTCAATTCGAGCGGGCTGTGTGGGTCGGCCTTGATCGCGCTCCAATATTGTTCATAGCCCGAATACATGCCCCTTCCGAGCACGCAGGCATCAATTTCGGGCAACAGGTCGAACGTATCCGACCAGGAATCGACCCAGTCGGCATATCCATCGGGACCATCGATCTTGCCATCGATGGACATTTGCATGCCGGCAACAACCTTGCGCATTTCCGTCTCCTCTTCGATCCTCTCATCAAGGACGAGCGGGACGTCCGCGTGCCGACTGGGTCGTTGAAATATTGTCGGGGGCCGGTGCAACCGCGCCGATCACGATAACGACGGGCAGCGGGCAGACCACCAATTTCCATTGCCGGTTGTACCGTGGGGACGGATCAGAACGCTGATCGACATCGCGCGCTCTTCCAATTTTCGCGTCCCGCCTATACCCATGCTCAATCCTTGCCGCACAGGTAGCCGTCGATGATCGTTCGTGACCGCCCCAGCCTTCTCAAGCTCTTCTTCATCCTGCGCGGCTCGGTCATCCAGCGGATCTTCCCACAAGTGCTGTTTGTCTTCGCCCTGTCCGGAGGCGTCGTCTGGGCCCACCAGGCCTTTCCGGCGATGGTGCCGAGCGTCAACAGCGGGCCGTTTGCCCTGCTGGGCATTGCCCTTTCCGTGTTTCTCGGCTTTCGCAACAATGCCTGCTACGACCGCTGGTGGGAGGCCCGCAAGGATTGGGGACAGCTGATTTTCGTCTCCCGCGATTTTGCCCGCCAGACGTTGATCCTCGGCGCGAGTGGTGCGGAGGGCATGGACGGCGCACGTGCACGCCTGCTCAATCTGGTGATCACCTTTGCACAGACCCTGGTCTGCCACCTGCGGCCGGGCAACCAGCAAGACAAGGCGTTACGGAGATTGCCCGTAGACCTTGTGCCGGCCTACAAGGCCAGCCGCAACGCCCCCGATCTGCTGCTGCGCGAAATCGGCGCCCTGCTTGCCAGCCTGCGTGCCGCCGACAGGATCAGCGATATTCAGTACATGATGCTGGACGGCACGGTCGGGCGCATGTCGGCCGTGCTTGCCGCCTGCGAGCGTATCCGCAACACGCCGGTTCCCTTCGGCTATACGCTGCTGCTGCATCGCACCGCCTATCTCTTCTGCTTCCTCCTGCCCTTTGGCTTTGCCGACGCGCTGGGCTGGGCGACGCCGTTCGTAACCGCGCTCGTCGCCTATACCTTCTTCGGCCTCGACGCGCTTGGCGACGAACTGGAGGAGCCTTTCGGCACGCTGCCGAACGACCTGCCGATCGTGGCGCTTGCCGATATGATCGAGATCAACCTGCGCGAGGCGCTGGGGGAGACGAACCTGCCCGAGCTGCCGCAACCGCAGAACTACATGCTGATGTAGTCGGGAGACTTCCAAGGACCGGTACGCGGGTAGCGGGCGACGCACGTCAGGATGGCCAAAGCAGCACCTTGCAGCTTCCGGCTTTATTTCCTATTTGCTATGCAGGTTGTCTTAAAACGAAGGTTTCGAATGCGTTTCCGCAAGGCATTGAACGGGCTCATCGTCAGCCTCGGCCTCATCGTTGTTCTCATGCTTGTGATGAATTTCAGGGTGGCCGAGTTCGGCCGTGCCTCCAACGCTGATGGCCTCACCGTCGAAGAGTGGGAGGTACGAAAACTTGCTCTTCGGGAAGGGTCACATGCCAGGTCGCGCGCAGCAACTGGATGCAGGCTCGGCATGGAAAAGCGCATTACCGAGGGCCGGATCGCCAACGTCGACCTGGTGAAGCTGGCGTCCAGATTGGATGTGCGGCTGGCAGAAATCCCGGCCGCCTATTGCTTGCTATTCGTCCGTGCCATTATCGACGATAAGATCAGCTATGAGGAGTTCGTCGCCTGGGCAGACGAACCCCCGCTCGACCTGCCCGAGAGACTTGCAGGCCGTTAGCCCTGAACCTTAACCCTTCAGAACCGCGAGAACCCGGGCGACCGCCGGCCGCTGCGTCATGCGGTTGCGGTGATCCAGGATTTTTGGGAACCGTGTCGGGTCGACGCCATCCGGCTCGAGCCAACCGGCGATGGTGAACAGGTAGGGGTCGGCGATCGAATAGGTGTCGCCGGTGACGAAGGGACCGGCGAGCATCCTGGTTTCGATCAGTTCGAAGCAATCCGTCATGTTCGAAGCAACCTTGGCCCTCATCGCCTCATGCGCCGCCGGATCGTCAGCCCAACGCGCACCGCGCCGGCCGTGGGCATGAGCGACATGCACAGTCGAGCAGAGATAGCTCAGAAATGACTGGATCCGTGCAAACTCGAAGGCATCGTCGAGTGGCGCCAACTTTGATTGCGGAACGCTTTGGGCGATATAGGTGAGGATTGCCGGCGTCTCTGTGATCGTGCCGCGGTCGGTCACGAGCGCCGGAACACGGCCCTTCGGGTTGACCGCGAGATAATCGGGCTTGGTCTGCTCCGCCTTAGAAAAATCGACCCGTACGGCCGTGTAATCGACGCCTGCCTCCTCCAGCGCGATGTGCGAGGCCAGCGAGCAGGTTCCCGGGGCATAGAACAATTTCAGCACGTTACTCTCCTTGCCATTCAAGGGCGGCCCTGGCGCCGCCTTTCGGGCCGCAGAAGAAATGAAGTCTCCACGGTTGACAAGCCAAATCTGTATTCAATACAAAGTTTGCGTTACGTTATAACATATTTTCGGAGTCACTCATGAAAACCTTCATTTCCTCCCTGCTTGCCGCCGGTCTGTTGGCTGCGGCAGCCACACCGGCATTTGCGCATGGCGCCTGGGTCGGCGAGCGCTGGGGCGACCTTGCCGTGATCTACGGCCATGGCCCCGCCGACGAGGCCTATGATCCGGCAAAAGTGAAATCCGTTTCGGCACTTGGCGAGGATGGCAAGGCACTGCCCGTCACGATCGAACCGGCCGGCACCCATGCGCTGCTGAAGCTTGATGGTGAGCCGGCGCTGCTCGCGCTCGAATTCGACAACGGCTATTGGAGCGAGGGTGCCGACGGCAAATGGGTGAACAAGCCGAAGAGCGAGGTGCCCGGTGCCAAGCAGGCGAGCCACTCGGTGAAATACAGCATCGCGCTTGTCCACGTGCATGGCGACATGCCGACCTTCCCGGCCCAGCCGCTGCAGATCGTGCCGCTCGACAATCCGATCGGGCTGAAGCCCGGCGAGAAGTTTCGCGTCCGCTTGCTGCTTGATGGAAAGCCGCTCGAAGGCAAGGAAATCAGCGTCGATTACACCGGGCTGCCGGAGCTCGTTTCCGAAAAAACGGACGCGAAGGGCGAAGCCGAAGTGACCCTGCGCAATGCCGGCGTCAACATTCTTGCCGTCAGCCACGCAATTCCGCTCGAGAACGATACTGCCGCCGACAAGAAGGGCCTGACGGCAACGCTGACCTTCGTCGCCGAGCCGCACGTGCACGAATAGATCGTCGCCTTCTCGGGCGACGCGACAGGCTTAACGCGTGCGAGGCAGCCCCGGCGGATTATACCCGTCGGGACTGCTTTGGCTCAGGCGACCCGCGCCTGGCTGCAGCCGGGCACATCTTCGAGGTTGTAATATACCGGTACGCCGCGCTCCCGGGCGATGCGCACATCGTTGTCCGCCCCCTTGCTGTCGCCCGGCAGGCGCAGCACGGCATCGCAAAGCGCCAGCAGCCGTCCGGCGACGGGATGGAAGATTTCCTCGTAGAGTTCGTCGCCGATCTTGGTGCCGCCGGCCGCATGCCAGACCGGCAGCGCCACCCATTCCCCGATCATTGGCACGTGACCTGCCTTAAACAGGGCATAGGATGGTTCCTCCAACCGCTTCAAATTGTCTGCCATCTTGGCCGGATCGTCGCCAGTGCCCGAACGATAGGGGCCCGCAATCAGGATCAACATGATTTTTTCCTTATTTTTGCACGATTCATCCAGATAACTCTGGAGTATACACGATATTTCGTGCAATATCGTGAATAGTCAAGGAGCAAAATAATGCTGACCACACAGAGACGGGCGCTGATTTCGGCGCGGCTAAGCCGCGATGGCGAGATCGTCGCCAAGCACCTGGCGGATGAATTGCAGCTTTCCGAAGATACGATCCGCCGTGATCTCAGGGAAATGGCAGCCGAAGGCTTGCTAAAGCGGGTGCACGGCGGCGCGCTGCCGCTCGTGCCTCCCCTGCCGGACTTTGCCGCACGTCAGGAGATTGCCGGCGACGTCAAGCGCAGGCTCGGACGCAAGGCAGCCGGGCTCGTCACTCCCGGGCAAACGATCTTTCTCGATGGCGGCACCAGCAACGCCGAAATCGCCAGAGCGCTTCCACGCGAGATGCGGCTGACGATCGTCACGCACAGCCCGACCATTGCGGCCGAACTGGAGAGACATGACGCGGATGTAATTCTTATCGGCGGCAGGCTTTACAAGCACTCAATGGTGGCAACGGGTGCCGCCGCCTTGGCGGCCATCGCCGCTATCCGTGTCGACGTCTTCTTCCTGGGCGTCACGGCAATCCATCCGGTTCACGGGTTTTCGACCGGCGACTACGAGGAGGCCGCGGTCAAGCGCGCCATCCTCGGCCAAGCCGCCGATACGTTCGTCATCGCGACAGTCGAAAAGTTCGGCGCAGCCTCGCCGCATCACGTCGCCGACCCGGAAGATATTGCCGGCCTGATCGTGCCGGAAGATATGACCGGCGATGTTCTCGACCCCTATCGCGACAAGGGCATGATGCTTCTGCCCGCCTGAAAGGCGGAGCACCGTCCGCCGCGAGACGGGTGCAAAAACGCGCGGACGGACTTCTAGCCCGCGCGTCCTTCCGAGGGATATCAGGCGGCGAAGGCTTCCGTCACCCTGACGTCGCCGACCGGGATGCCGTTCCAGTTCTTCATGGTGTGGTTCGCCTGCGCCATCAGAGCCGCGTGCACGCCAGGCTCGTCCCGGAAGAAGCGGGCCAGCGTGGCGGTGACCATCGCCTCGGCCGCACGGGTCGCGCCGTCTTCGCATTTGACGGCGATGGCGATGCCCTTTTCCGGGATCGCCGCGCAGAAGACGCCTTCGGCGCCGGTCTTCGCAAAGATCCGGCGAGGCGCCGTTTCCATCAGCCGGGTGCAGCCGCGCCTCGTGCCGGCAACGTAGAAGGGCTCGGCCATGCAGGCCTCGATCAGCCGCTTCGATGCACGGGCGCGCTCGGGCCCGAGCCCGACGCCCGTCGCCATTTTGGCAAAACCGTGTGCCAAGCCCTTCAGCGGCACCGCATAGGTCGGGATCGAGCAGCCATCGACGCCGCAATTGTCGCGGCCGAGGATCGCGCCGGTGAGGCTCTCCATGGCGCCGCGGATTTCCTGCTGCAGCGGGTGGTCATAACCGATATAGCCCTTCACCTCGGTGCCGGAATGGCAGCAGGCGCAGATGAAGCCGGCATGTTTGCCGGAGCAATTGTTGTGAAGCGCGCTCGGCGCCCCCATCGACCGGGCCTGACCGATCAGCGTCTTCTGGTCGGACGACCAATGGGCGCCGCATTCGAGCGCCGTAACATCGCGGCCGGCGGCAGCCAGCATCTTTGTGGCAAGTGCTACATGCTCCGGCTCGCCCGAATGGGAGGAGCAGGCGAGCGCCAGTTCCTTGTTGCCGAAGCCGTAGGCGTCAGCCGCGCCGCTTTCCATCAGCGGCAACGCCTGCATCGCCTTGCAGGCCGATCGCGGGAACACACCGCTGTCGGTATCGCCCAACGAAAAGATCGTCCGGCCTTCGCTGTCGACGGCGATAACCAGGCCGCGGTGACGGCTTTCGACCAGATTGCCGCGCGTGACTTCGACGAGAACGGGATTCGACATGCCTTGCCCTCAAATTTCCTAGATTGGTGCATGCATTTAGCAGGAATCGGACAACAGGAAACCGGCACTTTCATGAAATTCATCCGCAGGCTCGTTGCCGCCTTTCTGGTCATCTACCTCTTGCCGGCTCTGGCCTCTGCCGGATGGTGGTACGTGAAGGCGCGCCCCCAGAGCTGGCGCGATGCCGATTGGTCATCGGCGGGCATCCTGCCGAAGCCGGCGCAAAGCCCGGATGCGGCCGTCTATATCTTCTCCGCCACGACGGGCGGCATGAAAGGTGCCGTCGCCAGCCACGCCTGGATCGTCACCAAGGAACAGGGCGCCCAGGCCTATAACCGCTACGACAAGGTCGGCTGGGGCAAGCCGATCCGCAGAAACGCCTATCAGGCAGACGCCCGCTGGTATTCGAACGAGCCGCGGCTGGTCGCGACCGCCAGCGGTGCTGAGGCAAGCAGACTGATCCCGAAGATCGAAGCAGCGATCGCCGCCTACCCCTATTCATCGGCCGGCGGCTACCGGATCTGGCCAGGCCCGAACTCCAACACCTTCGTTGCCCATGTGCTGCGCTCAGTGCCGGAACTCAACGCGGTGTTGCCGCCGGATGCGGTTGGGCGTGACTATCTGCCGGAGGGAAAACTGTTTCAGGTCGACGCCGACGGGCGCGACCTGCATGCGACGCTCTATGGCCTCGCGGGCGTTTCGGCAGGGGTGCGCAGCGGCCTGGAGCTGCATTTCTTCGGCCTCGTCGCCGGCCTCGATATCGCCAGACCGGGCATCAAGATCCCGGCACTCGGGCGTTTCGGTATTTGACGTAAGCCAGTCCATCAAGCAGCGACAGCGAACGCTAGAAAATGAGGCGGGGTAAAAATTGAAAAGGGCCGCACGAGGCGACCCTTCCCATGAGTTCTGGCCAAGTGGCTGGCCCGGGTTTGGGACCCGAAGGAAGGCGGGGATCAGGCCGAAGGTTGCCTCGACGTGTTCACCTCTCCCATGCCTGTCACGACGACCGAAATCTCATTAGACATTGGATCACCTTCCTTCCTGTTCGTTATCGATAAGTCGAAGGTAGGTGTTTTTCCCGATATTGCAAGGCCGACGAAGGTCGTAACTCACGCCATCGTCACTGCGAATTTCGGGTGGTCATGACGAGCATCGCATGGTTATGACGAGGCTCGCATAGACATGACGATCTTGCCGATGTGGTCACCCTCTTCCATCATCCGGTGCCCGTCCGCCACTTGTTCGAACGGCAGCACCGCGTGGATGACCGGGGCCACTTTGCCCGCCTCGAGCAAGGGCCAGGCGGTTGCCAGCAGCCCGTCGCGGATGGCCTGCTTCTCCGCCGCGGTGCGCGGGCGGAGTGCCGAACCCATGACATGCAGGCGCTTCGACAGGATCGGGGCGATGTTGGCTGCCTCGACCCTGGCACCGCCGAGAAAGGCGATAATCGAGAGCCGGCCATCCTTGGCAAGCGAACCGATATTGCGGTCGAAGTAGCGGCCGCCAACCATGTCGAGGATGACGTCGACGCCACGGCCGCCGGTTTCCTCAAGCACGACCGACTTGAAGTCCTCGTCGCGATAGTTGATCGCCCGTTTCGCGCCGAGCGCCTCGCAGGCCTGGCACTTGTCGGCGCGGCCGGCGGTAACGAATACCTCTGCGCCCAGCGCTTTCGCCAGCTGGATTGCCGTCGTGCCGATGCCGCTCGATCCGCCGTGGATGAGGATCGTCTCCCCGGTCTTCAGCCCCGCCATGTCGAAGACATTGGCCCAGACGGTGAAGAACGTTTCCGGCAACGCTGCCGCCTTCACCGCATCGTAACCTTTCGGCCAGGCTAGCGCCTGCGTCGCGGGCACTGCCGCATATTCGGCGTAACCGCCGCCGTTGGCGAGCGCGCAGACCTTCTCGCCGATCGAAAAACCTTGCGCCCCTTCACCCAGAGCCGCCACTTCGCCGGCAACCTCCAGCCCGAGAATGGGGCTGGCACCGGGCGGCGGCGGGTAGTCGCCCTTACGCTGCAGCACATCGGGCCGATTGATGCCTGCCGCTTCGACGCGCACCAGAATGTCGCCCGGCTTGAGCGTCGGCAACGGCCCCTTCGACAGCACCATGTTTTCCGCACCGCCCGGGGACGGAAGATCGACGAAGGTCATTTCAACTGGAAGGGACATGGCTTTACCTCAAGGACTCTCAAGCGCCATACCTAGCGCCGCCGGTGCGTCGCGGAAAGGTCCGATGTCGATCTGGGCTGGCTGACCTCGTCGCCGAAAAACGAAAGGATCAGCGCTGCGACATCGGCGGGGCTCTCCCAGTGTGGGTTGTGGCCATGACCGTCGAGCGTGATCGAGTGCACGGAGGCGAAGGTCTCGGCAAGAACTTGCCGATGCCCGATATCAAAAAGCGGATCCTGTGCTCCGGCGATGCACAGCACCGGCGCCCTGACCTGAGCCGCACGCGATCTGAGGTCCGTCACCGCAAGCGCATCTAGGAGTGTTCGCCAAGTCGTCATCGGGATGGCTGCAGCTTCGCGGCGCAGATGCCTTAGGAACGCCGTGTCGACCAGCCGGCTGCAGGCATGCCAGTGGTCGAAGAAGTCGTCATCGGGACCAAGCGGGTCTTTGAGCCCGCGTATTGCCCGGGCAACATCCGTCCTTGGACCGAAGTCTGGCTTGAGGCTTCCCGAGAGCAGGACCAATGCACGCACCGCCTGCCGGCGACGCGCGGCAATCTCGATCGCGACCATCGCTCCCATGGAGTGACCAACAAGCGCAAACTCGTGAATGGCCAACCGATCGACCAGACGATCGACATCGTGGGCGAGTTCGGCAACCGACAGCCCTTCCTTGGGCATCGAACCACCGTGCCCGCCAAGGTCCGGAATGATCAGGCGATATCCGCCCAAGGATGGAGCGATCAGCGAAAAACTGCGGCTGGTATCGGAGTAACCGTGCAACAGAAGGAGCGCCGGCCCCTGCCCGTGATCGACATAGGCGAATTGCCGGCCTCCGGGCAGTTCTATCCGCCGCTTGGCCGCCGCCCACGACTGCTGGTCGATCACCGTCAAAGACCGAGCGCGGATTTGACCGCGGCCAGCCCCGGTTGCCCGTCATAGGTCGTCACGCCCGCAAGCCATGTTTCAAGACGCTGCGGCTCTTGCCTGATCGACTTAAGCCCTGCCTCGTCGGGCGACAGGCCGTCATTCATCAGGTAACCCATGCCGCGGTTCTCGAAATCGACATCGAAAACAAGGTTGTTCAGCAGTCGGGCGACATTCGGGCATTCCTGCAGGTACCCCTTGCGGACCTGGGTGGCCACCGTCGCCGCGCCAAAATTCGGACCATAGAACTTGTCACCACCTGCCAGGTACTTCACCGAGAACACGGTGTTCATCGGATGTGGCGCCCAGCCTTGGAACACGATGAAGGCCTTGTCACGAACCCGGCGCGTCACCTCGGACAGCATGCCCTGCTCGCTCGACTCGACCACTTCCCAGTCTGCCAGACCAAGATCCGGATCCTTGATCGCATCGAGCATCAACTGATTGGAGCCCGGCTCGATGCCATACATCTTCCTTTCGAACCTGTCGGCGAAGGTTTTCAGATCCGAGAAATCCTTGACGCCCGCGTCCCAGACGTAGTCGGGAACGGCAAAGGTGTATTTTGCCCCCTCAAGGTTGGTTCGCACGGTCTCGACCGAACCGTCCTCCCGGTAGGGCTTGTAGTAGGCGACCATCGCCGGATCCCAGTAGCCGAGAAAGACGTCGAGATCCTTGCTGCGCAGGCTCGTATAGATGACGTCGATGCCGAGAAGCTTGCTTTCCGGCTCATATCCAAGCGCCTTCAGCAGGCTCAGCCCGACGCCGGTCGTAAAGGCCAGATCGTTCCAGCCCGGTTCCGCCAACCGCACGCTTTTGCATGCCTGCGGATCGCCCGCAAAGGCGGAACTCGTGGCGGTCAACAGAGCAGCGGCAGATATCAGGCTCTTCAAATACAGCATCGCGATCCCTCAATTGTCCATTCGGACTTTAAATTGACCCATGGGTCAACAATTGATCTTCCTGGAAAGTTTGTCAATGTGAGAATCGCTGGGGAGAAGACGCATGCGATTGACGAAGATCAGCGAGATCAGGCGCCGCGAGCTGCGGCGGGCGGCCTTCGAGGTCTTGCAGAAAGAGGGAATGGCCGGGGCGACCCTAGAGAAAGTGGCGACGCATGCCGGCGCCTCTAAGGGCATCGTGCTGCATTATTTTGCCAACAAGCAGGAGCTCTTCGAACACGCCATGCGCGAAGCGAATGCTTCGTTGAAAGAAGCGGTGGTCGAACGGCTGAACCGCGCACGCACGCCGCTTGAGCGGCTGGAGGCAATCATCGAGGCCAATTTCGAGGAGCGCTTCTTCCAGCCTTCCGTCTGCCATGCCTGGCTGTCGCTTTGCGCCGAGGTGCCGCGCGAACCGCAATTGGCGCGGATTCAGACGATCATTCACGCAAGGATGCGGTCGAACCTGCTGTCGGCTCTGACGCACATCCTGCCTGCGAGCGAGTGCGAAGATGTGGCGCTTGCGATTACTTCGTTGATCGACGGGTTGTGGCTGCGGCTCGGGCTGCAGTCGGAAGGACTGACACGCGACATGGCGCTGGCGCAGATGCGCGACTACCTCGTCCACCGCCTGCCGAAAACCCAGACGTAAATGGACGCAGCGGCACTAAATGCAGACGGCAACGTGTTTGCCGATCCACGCGCGCTAGACGCCGAGCGCCTCCAGAACGAGGCCGCTGGCGCTGGTCTTGGCGCGAGATTTGATCTCGGCGATCCGGGCGCTCACGGCCTGGGTGTCGGAGAAGACGAAGCCTTCCGGTAGCCCGAGCACGGCGATTGAGCAGCGCATCAGCGGAAAATCCTTGGCCGTGCCATCGCGACCGTGACCGCTGATGCGCCCCTCTGCCTGATGCTCCGGCAGATAGAGCTGGCGGACATCGGAGGCAAAATCGTCGAGCAGGCGGTGAAGGATGGCCTGCAGCTCATCGACCGAGCAACCGCTGATGCCGACGAAGAAATCGTCGCCGCCGACATGACCGAGGAACTTCTCTTCGCCGATGAAATGCCGTCGCAGCAATGCCGCGAAAAGCGAGATAGCCAGGTCGCCTTTCTGGAAACCGTAGGTATCGTTGAACGGCTTGAAATTGTCGAAGTCGCAGTAGCAGAAATAGCGCGGCTGATCGCCGTCGAGGATCGCGTCCTGAACGTAATCGCGGATGGCGCGATTGCCGGGCAGCCCGGTCAACGGGTTCTGCTCCTGCGCCGTCTTCAACTGCTTCTCGTTGATGATCTTGAGGAGCGACGATGCCGACAGAATGCCGGCGTAACGCATGTTCTCGGTCAGGATCACGCAATCGCTGCCGTCCATGCCGGCGAAGATCTTCAGCATCTCGTCGGCCGGCGTATCGAGATCGGCGATCGGCGCCGGGCTTGCGAAATGCGAGATGCGGCGCTGGTAGAGCCGGTTCTTGAGCAGATCGCGGCCGAAGGGGTGATAGATCATCTCCTTGACGTGGTATTCGTGCAGAATGCCGCGCGGCTCGCCATTGGCGTTGAGTACCGGAAAGAATGGCTGGCGCGGATTGAGGCGGAAGAGATCGAACGCGGATTCGAGTTCGTCGCTTTCGCGCACCGTCGGCAATTGCTCGATCTGCTTGCGGATGAGAATGCTGTCGAGCGTCGCCGACGACCGGTGACCGCCGCCATTCACGGCCAGATGCGGATAGGCCGGCTGCAATTCGCTCAAGTGCGTCGTCGGTCGGGCGATGAAATAGCCCTGCACCAGGTCGCAGCCGAGGTCGCGACAGGTCTGGAATTCCGCCTCGGTCTCGACGCCTTCGGCAATGACCCGAGTGCCGAGCACATGGGCGGTGTTGACGGTGTGGCGCACGAGGTGACGCTTGCGCGCATCCGCCTCGATGCCGGAAATGAAGTGCCTGTCGATCTTCACATAATCGACGGGCTGATCACAGAGCAGTTTGAGGCCGTTGAAACCGGCGCCAAAATCATCGATGGCCAGCTTGAAACCGGCCAGCCGGAGCTCGCGGACGAGCGCCGAGAAATCCGGCATCTTGCCGCTGTCGAAGCGCTCGGACAGCTCGAAACACAGCGACGACGGCGCGATGTTGGCGCGTTTCAGGTGGTTGACGAGGCGCTCGACAATCGCGTTTTCGCCGCCGACGAGGCGGGAATCGAAATTCAGGAACAGCGTGCGGGTGGAGAACTCCGGCAACGTCGCGAATGCGGCGACGGCGCGGCTGTTGACCATATGCTCAAGCGCCAGAAGCTGGCCGGCCTCCTCGGCCTTATCGAGCAATTCCAGCGGCGAGGCAAAGCCCAGCTTTTGAAAGCCGCGCATCAGCGACTCGTAGCCGAAGACGGCGCCGGTTGCCGCCTCGACGATCGGCTGGAAGGCGCTTTCGATCACAAGCTTTGCAAGCGTTACGATCTGGTCGTCGCCGAACCGGCGAAGCGAGAGAATTTCGGCGGGGGCGGCGGACATGCCGGGCTCCAGAAACTTGAGAACGGACGATCGGACGGCCGCAGCATGGCGGCCAAGAGTCAACGAAGTCTTTCCCCTGTATGAAGCTTTGATGAAAGCTACATGACAGCTCCGCCCGCGCTGATCACTGTCGAACTTGCTAATAAAATCAGCAGTTTCATCTAGCTTTTCGAAACTGCGGATAACGTGTCGCTGCAGGTTCAGGCGAGAGCAAGAACGGGGACATGGCCGACACCGATAACCAGGCACAAAGGCCCATAGAGACGCCGGTCCAGAGTGGCGAAAGGCTCCTGCGGATGGCGGCCACGGAAGATCGGCGTGAACGCAAGGACGCCGCGGACAAGAAAGATAGCGGCAATCAGCACCATTCCCATCCATACCAAGCTCGCCGGCAAGATCGATGGCACACCAGAAACAAATATCAGTGGCAACAGGCCTGCGATGAAGATCAGGATCGCGACCAACACCGTCAAGCCGGCGGATGGCATGGTTTCCAAGCCGGACGCGCCGACGACGGTTTTCGCCAGGGACGCTTCGTCGTGACCCGGCCAGAGGCCACCCCAAGCCCAATAGGCGTGAAGGACGGCAATCACCGAAAGAACAAGGCAAATTGCCGAAGCAGACACAAGTGATACCAACTTATCCTCCATCGAAAGGTTCTGGCCGCTGCGCTCAGGCGGCCAACTTGCTCAACTTCAAGGGCGTTGAACGCAACCCCAACAGTGCGAGAGCGGAGATCAGCAGGAACACGATCCATTGCGGCGTCTGCCAGAGGGTGCCGACATAGGCGAGCCCGTAGCCGATGAAGAGGCCGGCATAGGCGAGATATTGCGCAACGACGGCACCGGCGAGCGTCTGCCGATGGCGGCGGGCGGCCGATGCCCAAAGCAAGGCGACGCTGTTGACGGCAAGGACGGCTGATGTCGCATGCCAAAGCAGCGACACATAGACCTTGAGGACGGGCGAAATATCAGCCGCAAGCAACGGATCATGCACGTCGGGTCCGCCCGCCAGCACATGAATGCCTGTGGTCAGAAATGAAAGTGCCGCTGCCGAAAGAAGCCAAAGGTTCATGGTCTCATCTCCAAAACCAACCATACGGTAGCGTATGTACGCACACCTGTTGCGTGAGTCAATACGGTGGCGTATGGATGCGAAATGACAACAAAAACATCCCTTTCGAGCGACGACTGGATCAAGGCGGCCTTCCGTGCGCTGTCGCGCGGAGGCGTGCAGGCAATCAGGGTCGAGGCGATCGCGCGCGATCTGAAAGTCAGCAAGGGTTCGTTCTACTGGCATTTCAAGGATGTGCCGGATCTCAAGGCGCAGATGCTCGCGCACTGGTCCAGCCAAGCCACGGATGCGATCATCGCGGATCTCGAAGCGAACGACGGGTCGGGGCGCGAACAGCTGAGGCTGCTGGTGGAGGCTGCCACCGACGATCGCAACCTCGCCTATGGTGGCGTTCGTGCGGAAGGCGCAATCCGCGAATGGGCACGTTACGACAGCGCTGCCGCGACCATACTCAGGGCGGTGGACCAGCGGCGGCTCGCCTATGTCGCCGAACTGTTCGAGCGATGCGGCTTTTGCACCGCCTTTAGCCGAAGCGGCGCAAACATTCTCTATGGCGCCCTGATCGGGCTGGAGGCGCTCGCCTCAGGCGAACTCGCCGATCTACGCGCTGAAATGCTTGCGCTGCTTGCAGCACTTCTCCAGGGTGGCGACAGCTCACGAGCCTAGCGGCTTAGCCCTTCGCCAAAACCCCAAACGCGATCAGCGACAGGCCCTGCATCACCAGATCGACCGCCAGGAACAGGCCGAGGATCCACAGGCTGTTGACCGGCCAGCCGGCAGCAATGATCAGACCGGCGGCGAGCGTGACCAGGCCGCCGAGTGCGACCCAGCCCCAGCCCTGGATCGGCCGCAGTTTGAAGCTGACCCAGATGCGGAAGCAACCGGCAACGATCAGCGCCACGGCCATCAGGAAGGTGAGGACGGACGAAGCCAGCACCGGATTGATGAAGGCGAATAGCCCGGCAATGGCGTAGCAGGCGCCGCTCAGCACCCAATAGAGTACGCTGTCCCAGCCCTTGACCTGGAAGGCATGGGCGAGATTGAGCAGGCCGCCGATCAGCATGATCAGCCCGACATAATAGACCGAGGCCACCGTCGCCATCAGCAGATTGCCGAAGGCAAGACCGCCGCACATGATCAGGAGCACGCCGAGCGCGACGAACCATCCCCATTTGCCGGCAATCGCCGCCTTGCCAGCCGGATCGAATGCATCGGTCATTTCAACCTCCAGTCCTTCGAGTATCCAGAACGCTACCAACGGATTGAGCCGGATTTCTCTGTAAAAAGAAAGAGAAAACATCGCAGATTTTTATTGATTGATGAGTCAATCAAAAATAAACTGACCCTCGTCAAGGGAGAGACGGATGCCCAAGGTCGGAATGGAGCCGGTGCGTCGCAAGGCGCTGGTGGATGCAGCGCTGCGCGTGATCGGCGATCAGGGCACGCTGGCCGTCACCATGTCCGAGATTGCCCGCAATGCCGGCGTCTCCCCAGCGCTTGCCCATCACTATTTCGGCAGCAAGGAACAGTTGCTGATCGAGACAGTCCGCAGCCTTCTAAGGCAGCTGCGCGACGATACGGTGACGGCGTTGAGCGTAGCGGCAACGCCGCGCGAGAAGCTGAGCGCATTGATCCGCGTGTCGTTCCAGGCAAGCCAGTTTGCGCCTGACACCATCGCCGCCTGGCTTGCCTTCTATTCCGAAGCGCAGCGCTCGGAGGACGTGCGCCGCTTCCTCGTCGTCTATGCCCGGCGACTGCGCTCCAACCTGATGGCGAGCCTCAAGGCGCTTTGCCCTGTCGATGACGCGGAACGCATCGCGGAAGGCGCAGCTGCGATGATCGACGGGCTCTACATCCGCCAGAGTCTGCGCTCTGCGCCGATCGGCATCGAGGCCTCGATCGCGCTGACGGAAGACTACGTCACCTCGCATCTTGACCAGCTCCACCGCCAAGGACGGGCCATATGACCGCCAGACCGAATATCCTGATCATCATGGTCGACCAGCTGAACGGAAAGTTCTTTCCGGACGGCCCGGCGGAATTCCTGCATGCGCCGAACCTGAAGACCCTTGCCGCCCGCTCCGCCCGCTTTCGCAACAACTACACCTCATCGCCGCTCTGCGCGCCGGCCCGCGCCTCATTCATGGCCGGTCAGTTGCCGAGCCGCACCCGCGTCTACGACAACGCCGCCGAATACCAGTCGTCGATCCCGACCTATGCCCATCATCTGCGCCGCGCCGGCTATTACACGGCGCTGTCGGGCAAGATGCATTTCGTCGGTCCGGACCAACTACATGGTTTCGAGGAGCGCCTGACGACCGACATCTATCCCGCCGATTTCGGCTGGACGCCGAACTATCGCAAGCCGGGCGAACGCATCGACTGGTGGTACCACAACCTCGGCTCGGTCACGGGCGCCGGCGTCGCCGAGATCACCAACCAGATGGAGTATGACGACGAGGTTGCCTTCCTCGCCAACCAGAAGCTCTACCAGCTGTCGCGCGAGAACGACGATGCCGGTCGCCGCCCCTGGTGCCTGACCGTCTCCTTCACCCATCCGCACGACCCCTATGTCGCGCGCAAGAAATTCTGGGATCTCTACGAGGACTGCGAGCATCTGTTGCCCGAGATCGGCATGCTGCCGGAGGAAGAGCAGGATCCGCACTCCAAGCGCATCATGCATTCCTGCGACTACGTCAATTTCGACCTCACGGAAGACAACATCCGCCGCTCGCGTCGCGCCTACTTCGCCAACATCTCCTATCTCGACGAAAAGGTCGGCGAACTGATCGATACGCTGACGCGCACCCGGATGCTCGACAACACGCTGATCCTGTTCTGCTCAGACCATGGCGACATGCTGGGCGAGCGCGGCCTGTGGTTCAAGATGAACTTCTTCGAAGGCTCGGCGCGCGTGCCCCTGATGGTCGCCGGCCCCAGCGTAGCGCCCGGCCTGCATCTGGCACCGACATCGAACCTCGACGTGACGCCGACGCTTTGCGACCTTGCCGGTATCTCGATGGACGAGGTGAAGCCCTGGACGGACGGCATCAGCCTCGTGCCTGTCATCAACGGCGAGGAGCGCACGGAGCCGGTGCTGATGGAGTACGCTGCGGAAGCGTCCTACGCGCCGCTGGTCGCCATTCGCGAGGGCAAGTGGAAATATATCCACTGCGCGCTTGACCCGGATCAGCTCTATGATCTCGAAACCGATCCGCTGGAACTGAAGAACCTCGCAGCAAACCCGGAGACACCGGTGCAGGCGGCAACGCTCAATGCGTTTCGCGACATGTGCGCCGCCCACTGGGACATGGAGGCCTTCGATGCCGCGGTGCGCGAAAACCAGGCCCGGCGCTGGGTGGTCTACGAGGCGCTGCGGAACGGCGCCTACTATCCCTGGGACCATCAGCCGCTGCAAAAGGCATCTGAACGCTACATGCGCAACCACATGAACCTCGACAATCTCGAGGAATCCAAACGCTATCCGCGGGGAGAATGACATGAGAGCCCAACCGCAAGCCTCGCACTTCATCGACGGCGAGTATGTCGAGGACATCGCCGGCACCGTCATCGAAAGCATCTATCCCGCGACCGGCGAGGTGATCGCCCGGCTGCACGCCGCAACACCTGCGATCGTCGAAAAGGCGATTGCCGCTGCCAAGCGCGCGCAGCCGGAATGGGCGGCCATGAGCCCGACGGCGCGCGGCCGCATCTTGAAGCGCGCTGCCGAGATCATGCGCGAGCGCAACCGCGAACTTTCCGAGCTCGAGACGCTCGACACCGGCAAGCCGATCCAGGAGACGATCGTCGCCGACCCGACGTCCGGCGCCGACTCGTTCGAGTTCTTCGGCGGCGTCATCGCCACCGCCCTCAACGGCGATTACATCCCGCTCGGCGGCGACTTCGCCTATACCAAGCGTGTGGCCCTCGGCGTCTGCGTCGGTATCGGCGCCTGGAACTATCCGCAGCAGATCGCCTGCTGGAAGGGTGCGCCGGCGCTTGCCGCCGGCAATGCCATGGTCTTCAAGCCATCGGAAAACACCCCGCTCGGCGCCCTGAAGATCGCCGAGATCCTGATCGAGGCTGGCCTGCCCAAGGGTCTCTACAACGTCATCCAGGGCGATCGGACGACCGGTCCGCTGCTCGTCAATCACCCTGACGTCGCCAAGGTCTCACTTACCGGCTCGGTGCCGACCGGCCGCAAGGTCTATGAGGCCGCCGCTGCCGGCCTTCGCCACGTGACGATGGAGCTTGGCGGCAAGTCGCCGCTGATCGTCTTTAACGATGCGGACCTCGAAAGCGCCATCGGCGGCGCCATGCTCGGCAACTTCTATTCCACCGGCCAGGTCTGCTCCAACGGCACCCGCGTTTTCGTGCAGAAGGGCATCAAGGATGCATTCCTTGATCGCCTCAAGGCGCGCACCGAAGCGATCGTCATCGGCGATCCGATGGACGAGGCAACCCAGCTCGGTCCGATGGTGTCAGGGGCGCAACGCGACAAGGTCTTCTCCTATATCGAAAAGGGCAAGGCAGAGGGCGCGCGTCTCGTCACCGGCGGCGGCATCCCGAACGCGGTCAGCGCCGACGGCACCTATATCCAACCGACGGTCTTTGCCGACGTCACCGACGAGATGACCATCGCGCGCGAAGAAATCTTCGGGCCTGTCATGTGCGTTCTTGACTTCGAAGACGAGGCGGACGTCGTCGCGCGCGCCAATGCCACCGAATTCGGCCTGTCGGCCGGCGTCTTCACCGCTGACATCACCCGCGCCCACCGGGTGGTCGACCAGCTCGAAGCCGGCACGCTGTGGATCAACACCTACAATCTCTGCCCGGTGGAGATCCCCTTCGGCGGCTCGAAGCAATCCGGCTTCGGGCGCGAGAATTCCGTGGCGGCGCTCAACCACTACAGCGAGTTGAAGACCGTCTATGTCGGCATGGGGCCAGTGCAGGCGCCGTATTGAGGTTTGAGCTTGCCCCTCACCCTAGCCCTCTCCCCGCGCGGGGAGAGGGGACGTGGCCGATCGAAACGCCCGGCCGGGACGCCAGAGAGGGAACGGAGCGTTGCAGCAAGGTCCCTTCTCCCCGCAAGCGGGGAGAAGGTGGCGGCAGCCGGATGAGGGGCATGCCGAGGGCAGTCAGGTAGAAGAAAGACCACGCTTATGCAGGCAGATTACATCATCATCGGTTCCGGCTCCGCCGGTTCGGCGCTCGCCTACCGCCTCTCCGAAGACGGCAAGAACACAGTGCTGGTGCTGGAATATGGTGGATCCGACATCGGCCCCTTCATCCAGATGCCGGCCGCACTTGCCTGGCCGATGAGCATGAAGCGTTACAACTGGGGCTATCTCTCCGAGCCCGAGCCGAACCTCAACAACCGGCGCATCACGGCGCCGCGCGGCAAGGTGATCGGCGGCTCTTCCTCGATCAACGGCCTCGTCTATGTGCGCGGCCATGCGGAAGACTTCAACCGCTGGGACGAGCTCGGCGCGCGCGGCTGGTCCTATGCGGACGTGCTCCCCTACTTCAAGCGCATGGAAAATTCGCATGGCGGCGAAGCCGGCTGGCGCGGCACCGACGGTCCGCTGCATGTCAGGCGCGGCCCGGTTCACAACCCGCTGTTCCACGCCTTCATCGAGGCCGGCAAGCAAGCAGGCTTCGAGCTCACCGACGACTATAACGGCTCGAAGCAGGAAGGTTTCGGGCTGATGGAGCAGACCGTCTGGCAGGGGCGGCGCTGGTCGGCGGCCAACGCCTATCTGAAGCCGGCGATGAAGCGGCAGAACGTCTCGCTCGTGCGCTGCTTCGCCCGGCGGATCATCATCGAGAACGGCCGGGCGACCGGTGTCGAGATCGAGCGCGGCGGCAAGATCGAGATCGTCAAGGCGAACCGCGAGGTGATCGTCTCGGCCTCGTCGTTCAATTCGCCGAAACTGCTGATGCTCTCGGGCATCGGTCCGGCCCAGCACCTGAAAGACATGGGCATCGAGGTGAAGGTCGATCGCCCCGGCGTCGGCCAGAACCTGCAGGACCACATGGAGTTCTATTTCCAGCAGATTTCGACCAAGCCTGTGTCGCTCTACTCCTGGCTGCCCTGGTTCTGGCAAGGTGTGGCCGGCGCGCAGTGGCTGTTCTTCAAGAAGGGTCTCGGCATCTCCAACCAGTTCGAGGCCTGTGCCTTCCTGCGCTCCGCTGCCGGCGTCAAGCAGCCCGATATCCAGTATCACTTCCTGCCGGTGGCGATCAGCTATGATGGCAAGGCCGCCGCCAACACGCACGGCTTCCAGGTGCATGTCGGCTACAATCTTTCGAAGTCGCGCGGCAACGTCACGCTGCGCTCGTCCGATCCGATGGCTGACCCGGTGATCCGCTTCAACTATATGAGCCACCCGGAGGACTGGGAAAAGTTCCGCCACTGCGTGCGCCTCACCCGCGAGATCTTCGGCCAGAAGGCCTTCGACCACTATCGCGGCCCGGAAATCCAGCCAGGCGAAAAAGTGCAGAGCGACGAGCAGATCGACGACTTCCTGCGCGAGCACCTTGAAAGCGCCTATCACCCCTGCGGCACCTGCAAGATGGGCGCCAAGGACGATCCGATGGCGGTGGTCGATCCGGAAACCCGCGTGATCGGCGTCGATGGCCTGCGCGTCGCCGATAGCTCGATCTTCCCGCACGTGACCTATGGCAACCTGAACAGCCCCTCGATCATGACCGGCGAAAAGGCGGCCGACCACGTTCTCGGCAAGCAGCCGCTGGCGCGCTCCAACCAGGAGCCGTGGATCAACCCGCGCTGGGAGGTCAGCGACCGATAAGGATCGCATGCACTAGAGCGCCGTGCGTTCAGACGAACGCACGGCGCTCTAGTACTTTGATTCTAGAGCATCTTATCCGCTTTCAGTGATTCCACTTGAAAGCGGGACGCTCTAGACGGCACGCTTTCCTCGCATTCGACAGCCGCAATGTCTGCGGCATGTCACATTCACTGACGCTATCTCGTCCTGTCTTCTCGAAAGCCCGAGATGAAGGAGACGAACATGACATTGAGGCTCGACCCGCTTGCCGCTACTGCCCCGGCGATGCCATCATGGCCCCTCGTGCGGGTCGGCTATCCCTCGGCTGATTGTGCCGTGCAGCGATGGTGGGCGTGATGGCCGAGATGACCGATGAAGACGTCAGAACGACCTTCGACCCGCTGCGTCCGCGACTGATCCGCATCGCCTATCGGATGCTGGGTTCCGTCAGCGAGGCCGAGGATATCGTCCAGGAGGCATTCCTGCGCTGGCTCGACGCCGACCGTGTGGCCGTCAAGGAACCATCCGCGTTTTTGCGCCGGATCGTGACACGCCTTTGCCTCGATCAGTTGAAGTCGGCGCGGCGGCGGCGGGAAACCTATCTCGGGCCGTGGCTGCCGGAACCGGTCATCGAGCAGAGCGACGACCTTGACGATATCACCTTGCCGCTGATGATGGCGCTCGAGCGCCTGTCGCCGCTCGAACGGGCGGCGTTCCTGCTGCACGATGTCTTCGGCCTCAGTTTCGATGAGATCGGCGAGACGATCAGCCGCAAACCGGCGACCTGCCGCCAGCTCGCCAGCCGCGCCCGCGTCAACATCCGCAGTGCACGCCGTCGCTTTGTCATGCCGCGTGAGCAGGGCCTTGAAATCGCCTCCGCCTTCTTCGTGGCCTCCCGTAGCGGCGACATGCAGCAGCTTCGTTCGCTGCTTGCAACGGAGGCGATCGTCTATGCCGATGGCGGCGGCAAGACGGTGGCGCCAAGACGACCGATCGCCGGCCTCGATCAGGTGATGAAGCTGCACGCGTCGTTGGCGTTGATCTTTGCAGAAACGATGTCACGGCTCGTTCGCTACGACTTCATCAACGGCCTGCCCGGGTTCATCACCATCGAAGACGGCGAAATCCTACAGACGACCGCCCTTCAGATTGAACAGGACCGGATCACCGCCATCTATGTCACGCGTAATCCCGAGAAGCTGAAGCATCTCCCGGAAACGCTGAAGCATTTGCACAGTCACGTCTTTCATTGAACGACGCGTGACTGCGCCCCGGCGAGCGCGCGCAGTCCCCGAAGCCGGTCACGCCACACCACCAACCCTGCGAAGCTTGCCGTCAACGTGCAACGCGCCGACGGCCCGCGTCTTTGCTCGCGCGGCAAACCATCACCACAAACCAAAGGAAACCAAACCATGGACAACATATGCATCGCCGTCATCTATCACAGCGGCTATGGTCATACCGCACGCCAGGCGGAAGCCGTCAGAGCCGGCATCGAGCGTGTCGACGGCACGCAATGCCTGCCCTTGACCGTTGAGGAGGCACCGGCGCGCTGGAGCGATCTGCTCTCGGCCGAGGCAATCATCTTCGGCACACCAACCTATGTCGGAGGCCCGTCGGCCGCGTTCAAATCTTTCCAGGAGGCGAGTTCAAACGCGGTGATGGCCAAAGGCTATCTCTGGAAAGACAAGATCGCCGCCGGCTTCACCAATTCGGGAACGGCTTCCGGCGACAAGCTCGCGACACTAATGCAACTCGCACTCTTTGCTGCCCAGCACGGTATGCACTGGATCAACCTCGACCTGCCACCGGCCAACCACTCGACAACAGGGTCTCCTGATGATCTCAACCGGTTAGGCTTCTGGCTGGGCGCAGGGGCGCAGTCGAATGTCGACCAGGGTGCCGATCTGGCGCCGCCCCAATCCGATCTCGCCACCGCACGGCATCTCGGCGAACGCGTGGCCGAAGCAACGCTGCAGTTCGTGCGTGGCAGAACGCTCAAGCAGGAGCCGGCCCTCCCCGTGTGGAGAACGGCAAACGACCGATAGAATCAGCATCAGAGAAAGCCGATCCAGCGCCCAGCCAGAAGCGCCGCCGGCCACACCGCCAGCGAGACGGCTGCCCGGATGCGAAGACGCCATGAGACCGGGCCGCCATTTACGGCGGCCCGCCAGGCGCCGCCCATATGCACACTGACAGCGTTGGCGGCACCGATCCCGAGCAGGACAATCTTTGTGACGAAGGCAGCATTGGCGATGTAGGCCGCCGGGCGCACGCTGAAGAGGCAGAAGCCAGTGGTGATCGCCAGGGCCAGACCGACCGCGGCAGCACGCGACAGAAACGGCCCGAGCACTTCAAGCGAGGTGTTGCCGAAGAAACCGAGCAACCGCAAATCCAACGGCACGATCGCGCCGATCAGAAGCGCGATCGCTAAGATGTGGGCCGCGTTGACGACGAGGTAGAGGATCGCCGATCGCCGCATCGCCGATGCCAGCGGCCACGCGGCGAGCCACTCCAGTAGCTCCGCCGCACTCATCCACCGGTCCGGATACGTTCCGGGTAAATGTCGAAGGTCTTGCCGGCCACCGTCACGCGCACCGCCTTCATGCGCTTCTCGTTCGGATCGAGCGAGCGATTGCCCAGCACCACGATCTGGTCGCCAACCTTGGCGACACCTTCGACGAAGCCTGACCGTTCCGTCTGTCTGGGATTGCCCAGCTCGACGCGCCAGAGCCCGTCCTTTTCGGTTTCGACCTGAAGCGTCGGATGCGGCGGCGCCATCGAAATCTCGCGGATCGTGCCGGCGAGTTCGATCTGGTCCGCCTCCGCCCAGGACCAACCGTGATGGGCATAGGCGCCTGTGACCAGAAGCAGCGTCACCATGCTTCCGGCAAGAATGCGGCCAGGAAAGGATGTCATCATCTCCCACTCCCTGATTTGCCTCGGGGCGGCAAGATTGAACCCGAAGCGTCGGATGGGAAAGCATCGCTCGTTCAACAAATCTTGAGCAGTCCGGCTGTCAGGCGATGGTGGCATCGCCACGCGTCGCACCACCGCGAACTGATGGTTGCATTATCCTTGCTCAACAGCTTAAAATTTAGCCATTCTTAATCTCCGGTTGTTATGTCTAGATAAGACGGAGTGAACGCTTGGCGGATGTGCCATGACGGCAATTTGCTGCATGAGTTTGCGTGCTCCATCGGATCATCGTCATCTCCCTTGCCAAGGCAAGCACGCCAACTGATGACTTTGCGGCGCCGTCCGCAGCCATCGGATGAGGACGAATTTGCCTTGCGGGCAACCGAAGAGCGTTTTCATGACAATCAAAGCACGCCTGCTCGTGTGTCTGTCGCTGCTCGCCGTGGCCATGCTGGTCATGATCGTCACGGCATTCAATGCGATGACATCGATTTCCAAGCGCACGGAATCCATCGTTGCCGATCGGTTGCTGCCGGTCGATCAGTTGAAGACGGTCTCGGACATGTATGCCGTCGAGATCGTCGACACGACCCACAAGGTGCGAAGCGGCGCGCTCGACTGGCGTGCTGGCAGGCAAGCGATCAACGCCGCGCTTTCCACCATCGACGCGCAATGGCGCAGCTACGAAGCGACAAGCCTCACACCGGAAGAAGAGAGACTGAAGGAGACCTTCGACAGTGCCCGCGTCGCAAGCGACGCCTCGATCCGCGATCTCATGCAGATCCTGGAGCGGCAGGACAAGGCGGAACTCGAACGCTTCGTCGATATCAGGCTCTATACCTCCGTCGACCCCCTCGCCGCGCCGATCAGCGACTTGATCAAGCTGCAGCTTTCCGAGGCAAACAATGAACTCAAGGCGGCCAAGGCCGAAAAGGACAATCTGACCCTCTGGCAAACCGTCATCACCGGCTTCGCACTGGCTATACTCGCAGCGACAGTGTGGTTCGTCATCTCAGGCCTCTTCCGGCCGCTGACGAAACTGCGCGAAGCCATGCGCCGGCTTGCCGCCGGCGATCTCAAGGTGGCGATCTCCGGCGAAGGACGCCGGGACGAGATCGGCCAGATGGCCGGCGCCGTCGCCGTCTTCCGCGACAACGCGCTTGAGCGCCAGCGATTGGAGCAGGAAGCGGAGGCAAATCGCTCGCTTTCGGAGCGTGAACGGGAACAGCGCGAGGCACAAAAAGCCCGAGAAACAGCCGAAGTCCAGGCGGCCGTCGAAGCGCTGGCCTTCGGGCTCGGTCGCCTTGCCGAAGGCGACCTTACCTATCGCATCGGCGCAGCACTTGCCGATCGGCTGGACGCGCTTCGCACCAACTTCAACAGTTCGGTCGGCAATCTCGAGGATGCCCTGCGCTCCGTCGGCGACAACGCCCGCAGCATCAATGCCGGCGCCAGCGAGATCCGCTCGGCGGCCGGCGACCTGTCGAAACGGACAGAACAGCAGGCGGCCTCCGTCGAGGAGACGGCCGCGGCACTCGACCAGATCGCAACGACCGTGGCGGATGCCAGCCGGCGCGCAGAGGAAGCCGGAAGCCTGGTGGCCAGAACCCGCGGCGCGGCGGAAAAATCCGGCGAAATCGTCGGCAATGCCGTCACCGCCATGAGCGGCATCGAGGCCTCCTCCCGTGAGATCTCCAGCATCATCGGCGTGATCGACGATATCGCCTTCCAGACCAACCTGCTGGCGCTCAATGCCGGCGTCGAGGCTGCCCGCGCCGGTGAGGCCGGCAAGGGCTTTGCCGTCGTTGCCCAGGAGGTGCGCGAACTCGCCCAGCGCTCGGCGCAGGCCGCCAAGGAGATCAAGGTCCTGATTGCCACCTCCGGCGCCCAGGTCAAATCCGGCGTCAGCCTGGTTCGCGAAACCGGATCCGCGCTCGAGGGCATCATTGCCGAGGTGCAGGAAATCAGCGCGCATGTGACGGCGATCGTCGAAAGCGCCCGCGAGCAGGCGGCCGGCATCCAGCAGATCAACACCGCGGTCAATTCGATCGACCAGGGCACCCAGCAGAATGCGGCGATGGTGGAGCAGTCGACGGCGGCAAGCCACAGCCTCGCCCGCGAGGCCGGTGCGCTCAACGATCTGCTGATGCGCTTCAAGACCGGCAGCGAGCGCCAGGCGCCCACGTCTGTCACAGCCACCACGACCATGCGGGAGGCCGCGCCCTCCCCTGTCCATGCTCTCGGCCGTAAACTGGCGGGCACCTTCGGCGGCAAGGCGCAGCAGGCCGCCAACTGGACCGAATTCTGAGCTCTACCCCGGGGGCGCGAACAAGCGCGTCCCCGGGGTAGAGCTGCAAATGGCAGCGGATACGGCTCAAAGGCTCGACATCAGCGACCGCGAATTGAAGTATAAAGTCTAGTATTTTACTAGCTTATCTTGTGTTTTTCACTGCTTTTCGATCTGAGAGGCAGATTTGCTCCAAACGCGCAGCATTAGAAACCGCTATTTCTGTCCCTCGTCACACCTGGCTGCGATATTCCGCTGAAGTTGGAACAGGACGCAGCCATGACCACGTCATCCCTCGACGCCACCGCAAAAGCTCTGAACGAAGCGCTTGAAGGCCTGGATCTCGCAGGGCGTCTGGCGCTCGTTGCCGGCCTTGAAGGTCGCACCGTCTTTACGACGTCGCTCGGCATCGAAGATCAGGTGATCACGGCCGTCATCGGCAAGAACAAGCTGGCGGTCGATGTTGCCACGCTTGAAACCGGTCGCCTCTTCAATGAGACGGTGGCACTGATCGACGAGACGGAAGAGACCTACGGCATCCTGATCAAGCGTTACCATCCGGAAAAGGCCGACGTCGACGCCTACGCGGCGCAGTATGGCCTCAACGGTTTTTACGACAGCGTCGAGGCCAGGCATGCCTGTTGTGACGTGCGCAAGCTGAAGCCGCTTGCGCGCGCACTTGAGGGCGCCAGCTACTGGGTGACGGGACTTCGCCGCGGCCAGTCCGGCAACCGGGCAGCGACCCCCTTTGCCGAAGCGGATGCCGAACGTGGCCTCATCAAGATCAATCCGCTGGCCGACTGGGACATCGAAACCATTCGCGCTCACGTCGCTACCAACGCGGTCCCGGTAAACCCGCTGCATGCCCGCGGTTACCCCTCGATCGGCTGCGAGCCCTGTACCCGCGCCATCAAGCCGGGCGAGCCCGAACGGGCCGGCCGCTGGTGGTGGGAAAACGACGAGAAGCGCGAATGTGGTCTTCACGTGCCTGAAGCTGCCGTCTCAACCATCCCGAACTCGAGCAGCGCCGCCTGAGGGCTGGCGCGCTCCTCCCAAGACAAAGATCCTCCCGGAGACTGAAATGCCCCATACCCATCCGGAAACGGAACTGCACAATCCGCAGAGCACCAAGCCGCCGCTTGATCCGCATCTGAAGGCCCTGGAAAACGAAGCGATCCACATCTTCCGCGAAGTGGCCGCCGAGTTCGAACGGCCGGTGATGCTCTATTCGATCGGCAAGGATTCCTCGGTGCTGCTGCATCTGGCGCGCAAGGCCTTCTATCCCGGCCGCGTTCCCTTTCCGCTGCTGCACGTCAACACCGGCTGGAAGTTCGCCGAGATGATCGCGTTTCGCGACGAGATCGTGAAGCGCTACGATCTCGACCTGATCGAGCACGTCAATCCGCGCGGTGCCGCCGAGAGCGTCACGCCGTTCAGCCACGGTTCGGCGCTCTATACCGACATCATGAAGACCGAGGCGCTACGCCAGGCGCTCGACGCCGGCCAATATGACGCCGCCTTCGGCGGCGCTCGCCGCGACGAAGAGGCCTCGCGCGCCAAGGAGCGCATCTACTCCTTCCGCACCCCCGACCACCGCTGGGATCCGCGCAACCAGCGCCCTGAGCTCTGGAACGTCTATAACGGCATGGTGCGCAAGGGCGAAAGCGTGCGCGCCTTCCCGTTGTCGAACTGGACCGAAGTGGACATCTGGCGTTATATCCAGGCCGAAGACATTCCGATCGTGCCGCTTTATTTCGCCAAGAAGCGCCCTGTCGTCGAACGCGACGGCATGATGATCCTTGCCGAAGATCAGCGCCTCGAACTGCTGCCGGGTGAAACCAAGCGCGACGAAGTGATCCGCTTCCGCACGCTCGGATGCTTCCCGCTGACCGGCGCGATCCGCTCCGACGCCACGTCGCTCGACGACATCATCTCCGAACTTGAAACCGCGACCGTATCCGAACGCCAGGGCCGCGCCATCGACCGCGATCAATCCGGCTCGATGGAAAAGAAGAAACGCGAAGGATATTTCTGATGACCGCACCAGCAACCGCGAATGCCGTTCAGGAAGACGCAGCCGGCCACGTTCTGGCGTTTCCGGCCGCCGACACGGCGCGCGCCACGCGCGACAGCCGTCCCCTCCGCCTCATCACCTGCGGTTCGGTCGACGACGGGAAGTCGACGCTGATCGGCCGGCTGCTTTGGGACACCAAGGCGGTCAAGGAAGACCAGGCGGCCACGCTGCGGCGTGATTCCAACGGCAAGCAGAACGATCTGGGTCTGCCGGATTTTGCACTTCTGCTCGACGGCCTCCAGGCCGAGCGCGAACAGGGCATCACCATCGACGTTGCCTATCGCTATTTCTCGACCGACAAACGATCCTTCATCGTCGCCGACACGCCCGGCCACGAACAGTACACCCGCAACATGGCAACCGGCGCCTCGACGGCCGACCTCGCGGTGTTGCTGGTCGACGCCCGCGTCGGGCTGCTCGAGCAGACCCGGCGGCACGCCACCATCGCAACCCTGATGGGCATCAAGCAGTTCGTTCTGGCGGTCAACAAGATCGATTTGACGGACTACGACCGCGCCCGGTTCGAACAGATCAGCCACGAGTTTCGCGAGCTGGCACTGTCGCTCGGCGTGCGCCAGGTGACGGCAATTCCGCTTTCGGCGCTGAAGGGCGAAAACGTCGTTTACGACGGCCGCGCTTCGATGCCCTGGTACGATGGCCCGACACTGGTCGAGGTGCTTGAGCTGGCGACGACACGCTCCGCCCAGACCGTCGGCTTCCGCCTGCCGGTGCAGCGCGTCTCGCGCCCGGGCGAAAGCTTCCGCGGCTACCAGGGAACGGTTGCCGGCGGCTCGGTCAAGCCGGGCGACAGCGTCGTGATCCTGCCCTCCGGCATGGTCGCCAACGTCACCAAGATCGTCACCTTCGACCTCGTGCGCAACGCCGCGGTTGCCGGCGATGCCATCACGCTGGTGCTCGACCGCCAGGTCGACGTTTCGCGCGGCGACATGATCGTCGCCATCGACAGCCAGCCGCTGACGGGCCTTGCCTTCGACGCCCATATCGTTGCATTGCAGCCGGACGGCATCCAGCCGGGCAAGCGCTACTGGCTGAAGAGCGGTAGCCGCCGCCAGCGTGTCCAGGTGCAGCCGGCAAGCCAGCTGGACCTGCAGACGGGCAAATGGGAACACGCCGAGCAGTTGTCGATGAACGCGATCGGCAAGATTCACCTTGTCTTCGACGAACAGGCGATTTTCGATCCCTACGAGCAGAACCGGACGACGGGCGCCTTCATCCTGATCGACCCCGACACCAACAACACGGTGGCCGGCGGCATGATCACGGCCAAGCGCTCGGCACTCGGCGGCATCCATACGGAAGACGCCCGTGTGATCCTGTCGCTGCCTGCCGATCTCGCCGATCAGCTGATGGCAACCGAGTTGTTCGCGGGTCGTCGCGAGGATGCCGAAGTGCGTCGCGTCAGCGCCGGCAAGGCGAGCGAGATCATCGACACGATCGACGGCTGACCGCCGGTCAACCAAGATCAGAAAAGGGCCCCTCCGGGCCCTTTTCCGTTTCTGCATCTCTATTCGACACCTCGCCAAATTGCTCCGGCGCACCTTCCCGAAACGACCTGTCGCGCTACTTCGCAGGGATCGGGAAGGAGGAGCAGCCATGATGCTGAACCATGAACGGGAAGAGGTGCCGCGCCGAGGCTTTCCTGGGCGGGCCGTGACGATCGAGGCCTTCGCACGAAAGTATCGGCTCGACGCGGAGGAAACAGAACGGCTCCAAAGCCAGTTTGGCCCCAAGGCCGGCGAGATCGAACTGCTGCAGGCCGCGCGGCGCAACGGAATGCCGGAGGAGTAATACCACCTGCGCCGAAATGCCGTTACAGCGCCGCGCGTCAAAGATGACGCGCAAAGGACGCGGTTAGCGCTTTAATCTTGCTGCATGATTTTCCCCTTAGATCGATTTCGATTCAAGGAATAATGCAGTCAATCACGACCGTTGCTCGATGCCCGGAAGCACCATCGTCAGCGGGGCGGGATCTGCGTGCTGCCAAAGCTGGTAGCCGACCACGCTGCCGAGGATGGCAGACCATATGGCGATCTCGCGAAATGTGAATATCGGTTCCTTCAACATCTGAGCCTCACGGGGAGAACGATTGTTGAAGACAATATCGCCTTTATTGTTCACCCTGATAAGACATCACTCAGTGAACAGGCCGTTTCAAATTGAACAATAACGGAGCGTGACGCGTTGGGCGCCCATGCGCTTTCCCTACGCTGTCGTCGCGTCTCGGATCCCGGTACCGAGAACGGGCCGGGAGATTGACTCCGTCCACCGATCTGCTTCACTTCAGACAGGATCCGGCCAACCCGCGAGACGTGAACACGCAGATGATTGCGCCCAAGACGCTATCGAGCAGCTTCGCCGTCGTTGCCACGCTCACTGCAGCGTTGAGCGCGGCACGTGCCGACGAGGCGCTCTTCGACCACAATGGCTCGCTGATGGCGATCGACTACCAGCGCGGTGCATCACCCTACCAGACGGTGAAATCGTCGCTGAGCGCTTTCGTCAGACCCGGCCTTGTCGCCTTTTCCGGCGAGATTACGCCGCGCGGTAAAACCCGTGGAACCGCGTTCACCTTCCGCAGGGGATGCGACGCGGCGGCCTATACCGTTTCCGGCGGCTACGATCCGGGCCTGCCGGGTTTCGTTCTGACGGGTGCTGCTCCCCTGCGCGAAAAAGGCGGCGGCCGCGTCACCGGCTAGAGCCTCGATACCCCGAACACGCGGCTTGAATTCGTCGATCTGCATCCGCAGGGATCAGATGCCGACACGGCGAGCGCTTCGGATGCAGCGATGGAGACTGCCCCTCACCCGAGGCTTCCGCCGCCGCGATAACGGTCGAGAGATCGTAGTCCTTGCAATGACGAAAGCGGGATTGTCCCGAAATGGGACACCCCTCGAAATTGCTTCACCTTGATCGGCGGTCGCGAAATACGTGTCTTCAAATTCGCGGACGCATTTGTAAGTTGGCGCGTCGATCATGATGATCGATAGGGCTGTTTCATCGTTTCCGAACGTCGTGGGACAGTCCGCCTGACCATCGATCCGCTCAGGATCCGGCCAGGCAACAAGAAAGGGCCCTTGCGAGCCCTCTCCCATCATCTACTGTCCAATTCTCGATCAGCGCGTACTGACGCCGGCTCGGCGCCCTGGCCTACCGCATCGACATGCCCAAAAAGCGGCCGGATGTCCCGACCTTGTGCCGGTCAAGCCATGACAAACCCGATGCATATGGACATCAGCCGCATCATGCGGATATCCAGTTCTCACGCGACGACGCGCAGCATCTCAGGGAGACGAAGATGACCACGGACAAAAAACCGGAAACGACCGTGACCGTCGAGAAACGAATGAACGGCAAATGGTGCTTTGTCGTAAAGTATCGCGGCGTCACCCATCCGGCACAGGGAAATTTTTCCTCGATGCTGCAGGCGCAGGCAATCGGCCAATCCTTCCTGAAGGCTCTGGAAAAGCAGGGCTGAGAATGCCGGCCGGTCGATGCGGCCACCTACAGCGCCGCGCGTCTTATCAGACGCGCAAAGGTCGCTGTAGCGCTTTGAATTGCTGCATGTTTTTGTCCTTAAATCGGCTAGGATTTAAGGACACATGCAGTGGCCGCGCTGATCGGAGCCCTTCGCTTGCCGCCCCATCAGGTCGCACAATGGCAGCGAGCCGTCCACCGTACAATTCTGCCTCCACCATCTCGAATGGATTTGCGGATCACTTCGCAATCGGGCGGCCAGAGATACTGCCTGACGGCTATTCCGTCGCCGAGCGAATGATGTTGCAGAGACCGTCGCGCACGATGTCCTTGGAGGTCATCTGCCCGGCCTGGATATCAAAGATGGCATCGACGCGCGTGCCGGCGCCGCGCTTGCGGGCGACGACGCGCAATGTCTGGATCCGGCCCGAACCCGTCGTTTCCTGAAATGCGTCAACGGTGCCGAGCGACTTGTTGACCTTGATGCCCGAGAACCCTTCGGCGGCAACACCTTGGGCAAGTCGCTGCAACGCGGTTTCAGGTTTCAGCTTGGCGAATTCCTGCCAGGTCTTGTAGCTGATGGCCGTGACCAACGGCACACCGGATACCTTGAAATTCTTTTCGCAGCTCTGTGCCTGCGCCAGGCCATGGCTCGCCAGAACCAGCGCCGATGCGGCTATTGCCCGCCTGATGAACATTCCTTCTCCTCTCGACAACGATAATGTAGCTACCGAGCTTACAACCCTTGGTTACGATCCAACAAGTCGAACATCCAATAATGCACTGTTATTCGACGAACAGCGCAATCCGGGCTGCAAACTGCGCGCCGGGGGAGTTGGACGACCGCTATGGGATTTGAAGAAGACGTTGAACGAGAGAGCGGATCGGCGGCCTGCGCCGAATTTGGAGCAAGTCTATCGGCGTGAGAGGCGGGCCTTTTACAAAGCACGGCTTGCGTGCGCTGAAAACGTCCGCAATCGGTCCGCATCAAGATACGGGCCGAACAGAATATGAATTAAGGGATTGATTTAGCTGGTCGGAGTGGCAAGATTCGAACTTGCGACCCCCACGTCCCGAACGTGGTGCGCTACCAGACTGCGCTACACTCCGTGACCAGCGGCGCCTCTATAGAACAGGCTTTTGGATTGCACAAGCGCCTATTGCGAAAAACCTTCTCGGTCTCGCCAAAAAAGCCGGAGCTGTGGAAAACCGAGGCAGAAACCGAGGCCGGCTCTCTCCAGGCCCGGACAACCTGCTCGACTGCGATGTCTGTGATGGCCCGCTGAACGCGATCGCCGGAAGCGACACCAAGATCGGCTGCAAGCTGATCGGAGAATAGTCCGCCGACCGGAACCCTCCTTGCCAGATGCACCGGGGCAATCCGTGCCTGCGCGGCAGCAGGCAGACAGCCTTTCCATCTCGTCGCCGACTTTGCCAACGGCCGTCCCTCGACAGAACGATTCGCATCGATATGTGGCACGGTTTCCCATGCCCGCAGCGGCGGTTGATCAGATCGAAATCCGTCCCAACGGATCCCGTTGCGGTGAGCTTGCCGGGCCAAATAGGGACTTTCTGCAACGCTCCGCATTTTCCTTAAACAGAATGCAGACTGCGGATTTTCTTTACCGGCTTTTGGCGCTAGAGGCTCAACGGAAAGCGCGCAAACTCAGGGGATTGGGGCCCGCGCGCCACGCCTATTTCAGAACGAGAGCCAAAGGGACGAAAACATGAACTTCCGCATGATGACGGTGGCAGGCCTCGCGCTTGCGCTCGCAGGCTGCACCACGACGACGGGGATTTCCAAGAACGCGGTTGAATCCCGTTGGCTCGGTCAGCCGGCCGGCGGCTTCTTCGCCCAGTATGGCCCCCCGCTTTCCGACGTCGAAAGCGGCAGCTCCACCGTCTACAACTGGAAGGGCGGCTACAAGACCCGCAAGGTTGCGGCCCAATACGAAACCGGCAAGGACGGCAAGCGCGGCAAGCGAATTTCCTCGGCCCGCACGGAATATCTGAGCTGCTCGGTGCAACTGACCGTCTCTTCCGACTATGTCATCCGCTCAATCCGCCTGGTCGGCGACCACAAGCGCGCCGACGGCCCGAGCTGGTGCGAAGAATTCCTCGGCGGCGCCAAGGCGGAGAAGCCGGCTGCAGCGGCGAGCTGATAGCCAGCGCATCCAACGACAGACATTCGAGACCCGCCAGCGTCCGTTGGCGGGTTTTTTGTTGCAGAAATTGCAAGGATGGATTGGAACGGCGCTACCATAGATGAGGCGGTCGGCACACCATGCAGATCACGCTTCGCCACACACCATGACCCACTACGATACGCTGCTTTTAGAAGGCGTGGATCGCGAGGTGGCACGGCGTATGGTGCAACCGAAGATCAACGCAATGATAGACGCGTGGAAGGAGCGCCAGACCTGAATCGAAGCCCGCCGACCTCAGTGGGCGGGCTTCTAACTTACTCAATCATGCCTGTCTTTCTCGCACGATGGGCACTCCCATCCCGCTTCTGAGATCGCTTCTTTGATTGCATCCATGAACTCTTGTCGCGAACCGTCAACTTCGCGGTTTTTCACCATGTTCGTGCCCATGGCATAGGCAAGCCGCTCGGCATCCGGATCAGAGTTAGTCAAATATATGCCGCTGTGTCTTTCACATTCATGGATTGCTTTGGCCCTTAAAGCCACTTCGTCGGCCAAGTTGCGTAGGTCCTCTCGACGCATCATTTCTGCTTTTGCTTGTCCCAATTCATATCTCCTAAATTTTCAAATATAACCAAATAAAAATTAAGTTTATGCGCGCCATTTAATTTAGCGTCCACGATCACAACGTAGGTAGAAATCGGCTAATGCAAGGCATCGGTCGCCCAGCCCAAACAGGAAAATTGGATTGGCGGACTTTTTGTTACTAAGTGAGGCAACGCCGAACCACCAGGAGATCAAGATGGCGGAAGGAACAGACCTTGCCGTAGCAATCGCGACAGAAGTCGCGAAGCAAATCCCCGTCAAAGATGCCTATGACGATGCCGTGAAGCCCGGCGCGAAGCAGATCGGTTCGGTGATCGAGGACTTGACCAAGACTCTTCATTTGGTTCTCGCGCCCTTCCAATTGACGGCAGCCTTGCAAGATCGATTTCGGCAATACATCGACACGTCGATTCGCCGCGTGCCAGAGGCGAACCGCATAGCCCCACCGCCTCAGATCTTGGGGCCGGTCCTTGAGGGTATCCGGTATGAGCCGGAAGGCACGCCAATTGATGAGATGTTTTCACAATTGCTGACGTCCAGCATGGATAGCGAACGCGTTCACAATGCGCACCCGGCGTTTCCGCTTTTGATCAAACAGATATCATCCGACGAGGCATTATTGCTTCAAGCAATGTGGAGTCGCTTCAAGGAAGGCAGCGCAATTCGTCAGCAGTATACGAGTGACTATGACGCCGCAAAGAACATCTTCACCGGGCATCACGTTGAAGTCGATGAAATTCCTCGCGACGGTTTGACCTTCCCTGACAACATCGAGTTTTACGGTCAACACCTTTATGCACTCGGACTTAGCGCCTTCTACGACAGCGCCAAGCAGGAACCGCTTTATGCGAATGGCAGAGGCGAGCCACAGACCGGCACCAGAATCTTTAAGGAGCTTCGCTTAACTGACTTCGGCATCAAGTTTATGAGCGCCGTTGCTCCGCAATAGAGGCGTTCCATATCTGCTTCAGAAATCTATACGTACCCTGATAGGGTCCGAAGTCAGTCGGGCACTGGTGACAGGACAAGACGTCGGTCACGTGCCCCTTCTTCGAATTGAAGCAGACTTCATACTCCGCCCCACACGCCATGCATTTGATAGTTTCGGGCATAATGCTCTCCCTGTCTCTAGAACAAGGCAGAGGTGGTGTTGTCGTGGGATCCAGCCAAGGCAGGCGATGATGCAGAATGCCGCACTATGAATCACGATCAAGAAGGCGCGCCATGATCCGGAATTATGCACCGGAAAAGTGTTCCGGTTTCGCATCTTCCGATACATCATAACTAGTTGATTTCATTAGATAACAAGATAATGGCTGGGGCGCCTGGATTCGAACCAGGGGATGGCGGTACCAAAAACCGCTGCCTTACCGCTTGGCTACGCCCCAACGGAGCTGGCGAGAAATAGACTCGCCAAATCGAGCGCCTGATTAGCAAAGCTCGTGCCGTGTCACAATGATTAAGTTTGCGGTTTCAGCGGTTTTGTTGGGCTTTGTTCGCCAGCATTCACTTTGCCCCCGGCGAAACGCCAGCGCCTGGCGCCGCATCGCCCTTCCCTTCGCGACCGTCACCTCCTATTCTCCGGCGCGAATGGAGACCCCGATGAGCCAGTTTCGCGCCCGTCCGCCTGCCGTGCCCAGCATTCTCGTCGACGATGCCGTGGTGCGCATTACCCGATGGGACTTCGCGCCCGGTGCCGATACCGGCCATCATGTCCATGGTCTGGGTTATGTCGTCGTGCCGATGACCGACTGCCAGTTCCTGCTGGAGGAGGAAGGCGGCAGCCGGCGGATAGACATCGCCAAGGGAGCGGCCTACCGGCGCGAGGCCGGAATGGCGCACAATGTCGTCAATGCCGGCAGCGCACCGATGTCGTTCATCGAGATCGAATACAAGTGAAGGCCAGGAAAAGACGCATGCAAGGCCCCGACTTCGACCTCGATTTCAAGCCGGCGCATGGCGAGGCCGTGACCGTTGCCGACGGCGTTCAGCGCATCACCGTCAACAATCCCGGCCCCTTCACCTTTCACGGCACCAACAGCTATATCGTCGGCGACCGCTCGGTGGCGGTGATCGATCCAGGCCCGGACGATGAAGCGCATTTTCAGGCGCTGATGACGGCGCTCAAAGGCCGGGAAGTAACCCACATCGCCGTCAGCCACACCCACCGCGATCACTCGCCGCTGGCGCGACGGCTGAAGGCCGCGACTGGGGCAACGATCGTCGGCGAAGGGCCACACCGCGCCGCCAGACCTTTGCATGAAGGCGAGATCAACCCCTTCGCCGAGAGCTCCGACATGGAATTTTCGCCCGACATCGTTCTTGCCGATGGCGGGCGGATCGAAGGTGACGGCTGGGCGCTGACGGGGCTTGCCACCCCCGGCCACACCGCCAACCATATGGTCTTTGCGCTCGACGGCACCGGCACCGTGTTTTCCGCCGATCACGTCATGGCCTGGGCGACGACGATCGTCGCCCCGCCGGATGGCGCCATGGCGGATTACATGGCCTCGCTGGAAAAGCTGCTCACGCGCGACGACCGGCTGTATCTGCCCGGCCATGGCGGGCCTGTCATCGAGCCGGCATCGTTTCTCCGGGGGCTGCGCGCTCATCGCCGCATGCGGGAGCGCGCCGTGCTCGAACGTGTCCGGGCCGGCGACAGCAAGATCCCCGACATGGTCAAGGTGATCTATGCCTCGACCGACCTCAGATTGCATGGCGCGGCCGCCCTCTCCGTGCTGGCGCATCTCGAAGACCTGCTCGAACAGGGGCGCGTTGAGACCGATGGGCCGCCTTCCCTTTTCGGCGACTATCGCCTGGCGCCGGGGGGAGCCGGCTGAACATGCGGCAACGAGCCCACAGCTACCGCGACGACCCGACGGTGCCGCACTTTCCCGACGATCGCCCGGTGATCGTCTTCGACGGCGAATGCATCTTCTGCTCGGGCTGGGTGCGCTTCATGCTGCGGCATGACCGGCAGGCACGCTATCGCTACCTGACGGCGCAGTCGCCGCTCGGCCGGGCGCTCTACAGGCATTACGGCCTCGATGAGGACAACTATGAAAGCAACATCCTGATCGAGAACGGCATCGCGCGTTTCAAGTCGGACGGATCGATCCGCACGCTTGCAGGGTTAGGCCTGCCATGGTCGCTGGTGAATATCTGCCGCATCCTGCCCGCGGCCGTTCGCGACCCGCTCTACGATCTCGTCGCGAAAAACCGCTATCGCATCGCCGGACGCCGCCAGACCTGCATGGTGCCGACTGCGGAAGAACGCGGGCGGTTCATCGCGTGAGGCGCACAGCGCCTTGATCGATCAATCGCCGGCGATACCGAGCAGCTGCGCATCGAGCGCCCGCAGAAACTGATCGGCGAAGGCGGCGCCGATACCGAGATCGTGCTGACCGTAGCGGGACGCGACACGCAGGTCGACGAACGTCGTTTCCGCTTCTTCGCGCAGGCGGATCAGCACGTCGAAACGAAAACCGGCAATCAGCGTGCGCCATTCCCCCTGAAGCACGACGTCGCTGGAACGCCGTCCCGGGATTGCGCCCTCGAGCGCCATTTCCGGCCGGGTTTCCGGCACGGGTATATTCTCCGGCTCGGCGGCGGCGTCCGCCCCGGCATTCGGCCGGACCGCCAGATCCTCGAGATCGGCGCGCGTATTTTCAACGCCGAGTTCCTGCGTGATGCCGACGCGCGTCTTCTCGACGACATTGCGCACCCCCTGGAACACGCGGTCGAGCGCGCCGTCGTAACGTCGCCCGGTCAGGCCGGGATAGGCAACGATCTGTGCTTCGCGATCCTCGGGCGTCACGGCCGGATTGCGCTTCAGCCAGCTCTCTTCCGTCTGCGGAACCTTCAGCCACGGCGGCGGCGTCACCGTGTCGGTGCTGACATCGTAGATCGCCGGTCGGGTCAGATACTGCGCGACGCCGAAGCCGATGAAACCGAGCGTCGGCGCGGCATAGACAAGTGCCGAGGCGGAGGCGATGCCGCCGATCGCGGCAACCTGCCAAAGTCGAGCGAGCCCTACCACGGCAAGCAGGACGCCGAGCAGCGCAAAGGCACCGGAAAGCCCGACCAGTCCAAGGAGATGCGGCGTCGTCAACGGGCCGAACCGGTGCGCAAGCAGGGACAGTGCGAAGATCGCAAAGGCTATGCGGGCAAAGCGGCGCGCCCAATGGGCGGCATAGGAATAGGGGCGCTCGTACCGGACCATCATGTAACGGAATCAATCCCCTGCATCGAAACAGACCTGCATTCTTAGACCATGGCCGGGGCCATGAAAACAGGCAATAGAGTGCGGCTGGTGACATGGGTTGAGCGCAAGGCAAGCCTTGCCGCAAAATCGCCATTCTCGTTAACCACCTATCAGACATCAGGAATATGCCCGCACGGCGGCAAAGACCGCAGTGGATCATCAACCGGAGGCAATGGCCGACGCCTGGGAACGGATCCAGCACGGCAAGACGGAGAGACATCATGGTCGCATCGCAAGCAGCCGTGGCAACCGCCACCCACGCCGCACCGCCCCCAACGGCTGACGCCGGCATACCGATGGCGCTGCTTGAGCTGGAGCTCTCCCTCGACAGCTTCTCCGGAAGCAAGGACGATTTCACCGCCTTCATCCGAACGATGGCCGACAATGTTGGCGGCGAATTTCTCTTCGCCTTGCCGGCTTCCGGCCTGATCGAGGACTGCCTGAGCATCGCCGTCCTTCGCCTCGGCGAGACCGAAGGCGACGCCTCGCCAATCCTGTTCGTTTGCCTTGAGGAAGAAGGCTCGACGATCCGGCTCGAGCACCCCGGCGAGAGTACCCAGGACCTGAAGAGCTTCGCCGAATCCTTTGTCGGCGTGCTCGAGCGTATGTGATTATCGGGGCGTGCCGAAACGGATTGACGGCTGGATACCGGCAGGCCCATCATGCCTCCATGCGATTGAATCGTGAATGCAAAATCCGCGTGGTGCGTTCCTGCCTGAGGTCCCGAATTGGCCTTGTGGCTGCACCGAAGCCTCGACCGGCGATTGCACGATCTGCCACGTCGGTCTTCACGGCGATTCCCGAAAAAATCAGGGTGGACACGACAGCCTTTCATGCGGCAGAGCTCTGTCCTGCAGGCGGCGGCAAAGACCTGAGCGGCGCGGTGTGCCCGACCTCCTGACAAGGACGAGTTTCGGGCACAGGCAAAGACGATCTTTCGCCGAACCGGTCTGCATCCGCTCAGGAGGCATGAATACGATGAAAACCAAACTGCTGACCCTTGCCGCCGTCGGGCTCTTGCTTGCGGCCTGCCAGACGATGACGCCCGAAGAGCGGCGCGCCGCCGACGGCAACACCTGCGCCTCCTACGGCTTCCGGCGAGGCACCGATGCGTTCGCCACTTGCCTGCAACGCATCGAGCTCGACCGCCGCGCCGAAGCGCGCAGCTTCCGCTACGACAATGATACGATGATGTGGGGCTGGAACCGCCCGGTCGTGATTGCGCGCCCGGTTATCGTGCAGGCAAACTAAAGCATGTCGCGCAAAAGCGTGCAGCGGTTTTGCGATAACGACATGCGCACAAACAAGAACTCAAAGCGCAGCAAGCGAATCCTGGAGATCGCCACGCGCTTTAACCCTGAAACTATATACCAACGCCTCGGGGGCATCGCGCTCCCGGGGCGTTGACCTTGTAAGCGGTGTTGATAACGCCTTACGCCTTGCCGTTGATCGCCGCCTGCGCGGCGGCCAGCCGGGCGATCGGCACGCGGAAGGGCGAACAGGAGACATAGTCGAGACCTGTTTCTTCACAGAAGCGGATCGAGGCCGGATCGCCGCCATGCTCGCCGCAGATGCCGAGTTTCAGTCCGTTCTTGGTCCGACGCCCACGCTCCGCAGCAATCTGGATCAGTTCGCCGACGCCATCGAAGTCGAGCGAGACGAAGGGGTCCTGATCGATGATGCCCTTCTGCTGGTAAGTCGCCAGAAACTGCGAGGCGTCATCGCGCGAAATGCCGAACGTCGTCTGTGTCAGGTCGTTGGTACCAAACGAGAAGAAGTCGGCTGCTTCCGCGATCACATCGGCGCGAAGTGCCGCGCGCGGCAGCTCGATCATCGTACCGACGAGATAGTCGATGTCGATGCCGGCTTCGCCGATGACCGCCTTTGCCACCGCATCGATGCGCTCCTTGACGTAGTCGAGTTCGGCGCGCAGGCCGACGAGCGGCACCATGATTTCAGGCACGACAGGAGCACCGGTTTCGCGCGCGGCTTCGACCGCCGCCTCGAAGATCGCGCGGGCCTGCATCTCGGCGATCTCCGGATAGGAAATGGCCAATCGGCAGCCGCGGTGGCCGAGCATCGGGTTGAACTCGTGCAAATGGTCGACACGCTGGCGCAGGGCGGATGGATCAAGCGACAAGACACCGGCGACATCGGCGATCTCCTCGTCGGTCTTCGGCAGGAATTCGTGCAACGGCGGGTCAAGCAGACGGATCGTCACCGGCAGCCCATGCATGATGGAAAAGAGCTCTACGAAGTCCGAGCGCTGCATCGGCAGCAGCTTGGCAAGCGCCAGCCGCCGGCCAGCCTCGTCTTCCGCCAGAATCATCTCGCGCATGACATTGATGCGGCCGTCCTCGAAGAACATGTGCTCGGTACGGCAAAGGCCGATGCCCTCGGCACCGAAGGAGCGGGCGGCACGCGCATCGGCCGGCGTTTCGGCGTTGGTGCGCACGGTCATGCGGCGGCTGGCGTCCGCCCAGGCCATGATCTTTCCAAAGTCGCCCGACAGTTCCGGCTGAAGCATGGCGATCACGCCTTTCAGCACCTGGCCGGACGAGCCGTCGATGGTGATGATATCGCCCTTCTTCAGCGTCACGCTGGGGGTGATCAGCAACTCGTTGCGCGGATCGACGCGGATGCTGCCGGCACCGGAGACGCAAGGGGTGCCCATGCCGCGCGCCACCACCGCGGCGTGGCTGGTCATGCCGCCGCGCGTCGTCAGGATGCCTTCGGCGGCGTGCATGCCGTGGATGTCTTCCGGGCTGGTCTCGATGCGCACGAGAATGACCTTGCGGCCTTCCTTGTCAGCCTGAACGGCTTCTTCCGAGGTGAACACGATCTCGCCGGTCGCAGCTCCCGGCGAAGCCGGCAGGCCGGAGCCGATGATATCGCGGCGCGCATGCGGATCGATCGTCGGGTGCAGCAACTGGTCGAGCGAAGCCGGATCGATGCGGGCAACCGCCTCGTTCTTTGAGACCAGTCCCTCCTCCGCCATGTCGACGGCTATCTTCAGGGCTGCCTTGGCCGTGCGCTTGCCGGAGCGTGTCTGCAGCATCCAGAGGGTGCCGCGCTCGATGGTGAATTCGAGATCCTGCATGTCGCGATAGTGGTGCTCGAGCTTGTCGCAGATCGCGCGGAATTCGGCGAAGGCCTCCGGCATCAACTTTTCGAGCGACGGCTTGTCGGAGCCGGATGCGATACGGGCAGCCTCGGTGATGTTTTGCGGCGTGCGGATGCCGGCAACGACGTCCTCACCCTGCGCATTGACGAGGAACTCGCCGTAAAGCTCATTTTCTCCTGTCGACGGATTGCGGGTAAACGCGACGCCGGTTGCCGACGAATTGCCGAGATTGCCGAAGACCATCGCCTGGACGTTGACCGCCGTGCCCCAGGCCGCCGGGATGCTGTGCAGGTGGCGGTAGGTGATGGCGCGCGGGTTCATCCAGCTGGAGAAGACGGCGCCGATGGCGCCCCAGAGCTGGATTTCCGGATCCTGCGGAAACGGCTCGCCGAGCGCTTCCTCGATCGCTTCCTTGTAGCGGCTGATGACATGCTGCCATTCGACCGCGGAGAGCTCGGGATCTTGCTCGTGGCCGAGGCGGGCCTTCTCGTCTTCCAGGATCTCTTCGAACACATCATGGTCGACGCCCATGACGACGTCGCCATACATCTGGATGAAGCGGCGGTAGCTATCCCAGGCAAAGCGCGCATCGCCGGCGTCGTGACCGAGCGCATGCACCGATTGGTCGTTGAGGCCAAGATTCAAAACCGTGTCCATCATGCCCGGCATCGAGGCGCGGGCGCCCGAACGCACGGAAAGCAGCAGCGGACGGTTGGTGTCGCCGAAGATTCGGCCGGTGACCTCCTCCATCCGGCGAATGCCTTCACGCACCTGATCGTGCAGGCCCTCCGGCATTTCGCGGCCGTTGTCGAAATAGCTGTTGCAGGCATCGGTGATGATGGTCAATCCCGGCGGCACCGGCAGGCCGAGACTGCACATTTCGGCAAGGTTCGCACCCTTGCCGCCCAGCCGGTCACGATCACCAGCACGCCCTTCGGCCTTGCCCCCACCGAAGGTGTAAACCCATTTCCTCATGCCTGCTCTCCACCCAGAAACAGTCTTTTATGACGATTTACAGTATATGCTTCGGCCTGGAAATGCATCCGCCGAAGTTTTATGCTGCAGCGCATCATTTTTTGCGACTGTCGCGCGCACGGCGGGGTGGAAGGCGAGGCTCAGCGGATCGTCGCACGCACCATCTCCCCGCTGATGCGAACTTGTGGCTTGGCACCGGGGATCGCCGTTCGCGAACTGTCGACCCAGGAGGCCGTGGCCGCCACCTGATAATCGATGAAACTTGCCGTATCGAAGCCAAGATGAATGTCGAGTGCCTTTCCGGAGATCTCCACGGTCTCGGACTGCTGCGTCTTTTCATAGATCAGCCGCGCTCGCAGGGCGTCTACATCGAGCCTGGCCTGTCCGACATGCCCCTCGATCGAAACGTCTGCCGCCTTGCCTTTGAGGACAACCGCCGAAAACTCACCGTCAAGCCTCGCCTGGAATGCCGGTTGCTCGATCGAGACCGTTGCTCCTTTTTTCAGGTTGGCGTGAAGCTCGACCTTGCAGTCCTCCAGTTCCGGCCAGGACGGTGCCGCCACATCGATGTAAAGGGTCGAAACTTCGACACGCATCCGGCTGTCCGTTACGCAGTCGCTATAGAACCAACTGGAATAGAAGGGTGCAAACCAACCGGAACGGTGGCTGCGGGCAGAAGCCCTGTAGGGCAAAGCCTCATTGCTGGTGAGTTCGATTGTGCTTGCCTCCCCCCTCGCGACAATTGCCGTGACGCCGGCGATATCGATCTCAGTCGGCGATGTCTCGGCATTACTCGCCATGGCGACGATAAGGATGGGGGCAAGAACCATTGCTGGCAGTGCGATCAGCATGTGACGCTCCATTCGTTCGATCCGGCACCATCGCCGGACCGGAATAGCTCGCCCGACATCCAACGTAGCGGCGACCTTGATCGCGTTTTGGGTCGACCGTGAACGCGATCAAGGGCATCATCGCCTGCATCTGTCGTCTCCACCGTCCCCTCCGAAGAATCCATCTGCTCATGCTGTTCGTGCCGTTACCCTTCATCGTTTCCCTGCTGCTGCTCATCGTGATCGTCCGGATGCTTTGGCAACGTGACGAGGCCATGACATTCGAGCAGCGCCTGTTCCTGCTGCTCGTGTGTGCCTATGCGCTGCAATCCATGCTGATCGGCATCCGGTGGGGCTATGATATTCGCGCCATTCTGCCGGCACAGGCGATGCTTGCGACCTTCAACGCGGCCTTGGCGTGGGTATGTTTCAGCAGCCTGACAAGCGACAGTCAGCCACGCCTGGGGCCGATCGCCTGGCACCTCCTGCCCGCGCTCATCGTCGGGGCAATGATGTTTGCCTGGCGCGATGCGGTCGGCACCGCGATCATCCTGTTCTTTCTTAGCTACGGCATTGCCTTGCTCTGGCTTGCGCGGCTGGGACCGAATGGACTGGTCACATCGCGCCTCGACGGCGTGCTTCGATCCTACCGCTCGCTGCAGATCACGGGATGGGCGCTCGTTGCGTCAGCCCTCAGCGACGTCGCCATCGGCTTCGACCAGATGCGCAACGGTGGCGCCTATTCCGGCGCGATCGTGGCGGCCGGCAACGTGCTCGCCCTGCTGATACTCGGCACCGCCGCGTCGATCGCCAGCTTCGACACATCCACCGACAGCGAACGCCAGGAGGCGGCGCCTTCGCCGCAAGAGCGCGCCGCAACGGAAGAAGATGCCGAAGTCGTCAACGCAGTCCAGGAACTGATGCGCAAGAAGGCACTCTACAAGGATCTCGAGCTCAACCTCTCGCGGATCGCGCGCAAACTCGGCGTGCCGGCACGGCGCATTTCCAACGCCATCAACCGGATCCACGGCATCAGCGTCTCGCAATACGTCAACAACTACCGGGTCGAGGAAGCCTGCCGGCTGCTTCTGACCACCGACGAGGCGATCACGCAGATTGCCTTCGAGGCCGGTTTCCTGACGAAATCGAACTTCAACCGCGAGTTCCTCCGTGTCACCGGCAAAAATCCGTCGTCCTGGCGCGAGCAACGGGGCATTCCCGATCTTCGGGAAGCGGCATAGAGCGGAGCCTATCGGCCGCAATGGCGACCGACGCCTCAGAGGCATGTCAACGGGCGCACATTGCAGCATCCATCATCAACATCTAATATTATGAGGCGATGAGGGGCACATCGACGAATATCCCATCATGGCGATCCGTTTCAGTCCTGTAGGCTTGGAGGCATGTCATGAAATGTCGTGCGGAACTGAGCTTTTCGGTGCTTTCGTTTCTGGTGCTGTTGTTTGCCGCAGGCCCCGCCTTCGCCGACAATGTCGGCAAGCGGCTGGCGCTTATCGTCGGCATGAGCAATTACGCGATCGCCGGCACCTTGCCGAACGCATCTCGCGACGCCGAAGCCTTCAGCGGCTTCCTGCAGCGCCAAGGATTTGAAGCCGATCTCGTGCTGAATGCCGATCGAAGGAGCTTTGCCGAGGCGCTCGCACGCTTCTCCCGGAAGATCGGGCCGCAGGATATTGCGCTGTTCTATTTTGCCGGCCATGGCATGCAGCTCCACGGCGAGAATTTTCTGATCGGAACGGATGCCAGGCTTGAAAGCGAGTTCGATGTACCGGCAGAAACCGTGGCACTGTCCGAGATCATCAACGCACTCGAAAAGCGCGCAAGGATATCCCTGGTATTCCTCGACGCCTGCCGCAACAATCCGCTTGCCAACAAGCTGAATGTCGACGTCGACGGCGCCACCCGCGGCGGTGCCACGCGCGGACTTGCACCGATAGAAATGCAAGGGGCCGGCACGCTGGTCGCTTTTGCTGCCGCCCCGGGACAGGTCGCCGCCGACGGCACCGACGGGCATTCGCCCTTCACCCGTGCGCTGATCGCCAACCTGTCCGGCCCCGGGCTTGAGGTCGGCACTGCCTTCAAGCGGGTGGTTCGCGACGTGCGCAAGGATACGGGCGGCAAACAATCCCCACAGATCCTTTCCTCCCTGTCACTGGAATTCTACTTTGGGCCGGAGGAAGCGGCTCCGCAGGCCCAGGCCGCCCTGCCGGTACTACCAGTGCCAACGACGGACTCCGCGGCACTCGAGGCGGAGAAGGATTTCAAGAAGACCCTCAGGGTCGGCACGCCACGGATCTGGCACTTCTTCGTCGAAAAGCATCGCACGGGCGAATACGCGGAACTCGGACGCCAGACGCTGGCGCAGATCGAACCCGCGGGGTCACGCAACCAGTCGCATCTGCCGCAGTCGGTCGAAGCGCGGCTTCTGCCGGACAAGGACCGGCGACGAAACGTCCAGCTGGCACTCGCCGCCAAGGGATTTGCGGCCGGCGTCGCGGATGGCGTTTTCGGGGGGCGGACGCGGGAGGCGATCAAACTCTTCCAGAGCACCAACCGCCAGCCAGCCAGCGGTTTCATCACCGAGCGCACGGCAGCAACCCTCGGCATAAAGGTCAATGACAGTTCGGAGGGGATCTACAGCGCGCCGAAAGCCCGCCGCTACGATGTCGCCAACCTCGAAGGCCTTGAAACCGACAAGCGCGTGCTGGAGGCGCTGACCTGCCTGCGCCACTTCGAGACCGTATATGGCGTGTTCGGCGGGCACCTCTATGTTGCCGTGCGAACGGGAACGATCCTGGCAGTGTATGCGCGGGGGATCGCCAGCGGCTGCGGGGCGCACCTTGCAGCGATTTCCTCAGAGGAAGAGAACGCCTTCGTCGCATCGCTTTTCAATGCCGACCAGAGCTTCTTCGAGATGGGCTACGACCCCTCGGGAAACGTCAGCTACAAGATGGGCCCCTGGATTGGCCTTACGCAAGACCCGCAGGGAAGGGAGCCAAAGGGCGGCTGGCGGTGGGACAATGGCACCGCGTTGACCTACACAAAATGGTTCACCGACATGCCGAACGAAAACAAGAAGGGCGACGATATCGGCATGTACTACGCTCATCGAAAGGGCAAAGTCGACACGAAGTCCGTTTACGTCGACACGTGGGATGATATGGGGTCAACCGATGGAACGGGCGGTCTCGTCCTCGAATTCGAGTGACCGCTTAGACCACTTCCCGGAGCCGCTCTGCCGTCTGCAGGTCGACGGAAACGAGCTGGGACACGCCCTGCTCCGCCATGGTGACGCCGAACAGGCGGTTCATGCGGGCCATGGTGATCGGGTTATGGGTGATGATGACGAAGCGGGTTTCGGTCGAAGCCGCCATCTCGTCCATCAGGTTGCAGTAGCGCTCGACATTGTGGTCGTCGAGCGGCGCGTCGACTTCGTCGAGCACGCAGATCGGCGCCGGATTGGTGAGGAAGACCGCGAAGATCAGCGCCATCGCTGTCAGCGCCTGTTCGCCGCCCGACAGCAATGTCATGGTCTGTGGCTTCTTGCCCGGCGGGCGGGCAAGGATTTCAAGGCCGGCTTCAAGCGGGTCGTCGCTCTCGATCAGTTGCAGTTCGGCCGTGCCGCCGCCGAAGAGATGGGTGAAGAGCCGCTGGAACTGGGCGTTGACCACGTCGAAGGCGACGATCAGCCGCTCTCGACCCTCACGATTGAGGTTCTGGATGGCGCTGCGCAGCTTGCGGATCGCCTCGATGACGTCGTCGCGCTCCTTCAAGAGCAGAGCCAGCCGCTCGGAAAGCTCCTTCTGTTCCTCTTCGGCCCGGAGGTTGACGGCGCCAAGGCGCTCGCGCTCGATCTTCAGCCGTTCCAGTTCGCGCTCGACATTGCGCATATCCGGCAGCGCCTCGTCGGCGGCAAGCCCGGTCAGCCGCATCACCTCGTGCGGAGCGCAGGAAAGCGCCTCCTGGATGCGGGCCTCGATCTCGACGCGGCGCTCGCGGCTCGACACCAGCCGCTCCTCGGCGCGGCCACGCTTTTCACGCGATTCCGCCAGCTCCGAGAGCGCGGTCGCGGCCATGCGGTCGGCCTCACGCTGGCGACCCTCGGCCTCGGCCAGGATATCGGCGGCCTCGCGGCGTGAAGCCTCGGCCTTCTGCAACTCGTTCATCAGCGCGCGCCGCTTGTCCTCGAACTCGTCGGGCGCATCCATCAGGTCTTCGACCTCGTCGCGCGCTTCCGCCTCGCGATCCCTGAGGGTGGCGATATGCTCCTCGGCGCTGGCCGCCCTAGCCTTCCAGGTCTGGCGCTCGCCTGATATCGCCGTGATGCGGCGCTGGCGCGCTTCGTTCTCGCGCGCAAGACCATCATGGGCTGCGCGCCTTTCGGCAACCGCTGCGCGGTCGGCCGCGACATCTGCCGTTTGCGTGCGCAGCTTCAGCTCGAGCTCGGAAAGATCCGGCGCATCGGCAAGGGCGTCGTTGGCCGTCTCGATCTGTTCGGCGATCTCTTCGAGCTGGCTTTCGAGCTGGCTCTTGGTTTCGGCAACAACCGCACGGCGGCGCGACAGATCGCCCGATGCGCGCTCGGCCGCCGCCAGCGCATCACGCGCTTCGCCAAGCTGGCGGGTGATCATGCGCTGGGCGTCGCGGGCAAGCCTTAACCGTTCATCCTCCGCGCGGATGCGCGAGCCGGCAGCGGCAAGATCGGCCTCGGCACGGCGGAGCGCCTCTCCGGCATCGTCCGCCTCCGCGTCGAGTTCGGCAAGGCGGTGCTTCTGGGCGAGCCTGAGTGCAGCCGCACTCGGCGCCTCGGAACCGGTCACATGGCCGTCCCACCGCCAGACGGAGCCCTGCTTCGTCACCAGGCTCTGGCCGGACTTCAGCAGCGGCATCAGCCGCTCGGCCTCGGCCTCGCTGTCGACGATGCCGATCTGGCTCAAGGCACGCGTCAACGCCTGCGGCGCGCGAACATGCTCGATCAGCGAACGCACCCCTTGCGGCAAGGCGGCATCGCCGGAATGGTCGCCCGGTGCGCGCCAATGGGCGGGTGCGGCGCTATCGAGCGGCGAATCGAGATCGTCGCCAAGTGCCGCGCCAAGCGCCGTCTCGAAGCCGCGGTCAACCTTCATCTCCTCGACAACCGCCGGATAGGCGCCACCGCCAGCTGCTTCGAGCATACGGCGGATCGTGCGCGCCTCGGTCTCGATGCCGTTCAGGACAGCCCGCGCCCGATCGACCGGCGGGCGGGCGTCAGCCTCGGCGCGGCGGGTTTCGGCAAGGGCTTCTTCGATATCGGCGACATTCGCCTCGGCGTCTTCAAGTGCGGCCTCGGCCACTTCGACCTGGCCCTGCTTCTCGTGCGGGTCGGGCAGCGTCGCCATCTGCCGGTCGAGTTCGTCAAGATCACGGGCCTGATCGGAGAGCTGGCGCGCCAGCCGCGCCTGCCGCTCCGAGAGATCACGCAGCGCGCGCTCAAGCTGGTTGCGGCCGGCCTGTGCCTCGGCACGCTCGGCCGTCAGCCGGCTCAGATCGGCTTCGCTCACTGAGAGCTTTTCGTTTGCCTCTTCCAGCCGTTCCCGGGCTTCGCTTGCCCGGTCGTCCGCCTCGGCAAGCAGCTCGCGCAGTTCCTCGTCTTCTTCGTCGAGGCGAGCGAGAATGCCGGCATTGTCGGCAACCAGGCGCTCCTCGCGAGCGATATCTTCGGCCAGCTGCGCCAGGCGGCGCTGCAACTCATCACGGCGGCGCAGGATGCGGCCGGCATCTTCCTCCAGCTGCGAACGGGCGATCTGCAGGCGCTGCAATGCGGCGGCCAGTTTCGCCTCGTTCTCGCGCAGCTCCGGCAGTTTCAGGCTGGAAATCGCCTGATCCTTGGCGGCCTGCATCTGGGCCTGCGCCTTTTCGGCGACGAGTGCCGTCACCTGGTTGAGCTGGCTGGTCGCCTCGGCTTCGGCTTCCTTGGCGTGAACCCAGCGGATGTGGAACAGGATCGCCTCATGCTTGCGGATATCGGCAGACAGCATCTTGAAGCGATTGGCCTGGCGCGCCTGCCGTTTCAGGCTCTCGATCTGGCTTTCGAGCTGCGAGGTGACATCGTCCAGGCGCTCGAGGTTGGTTTCGGCCGCCTTCAGCCGCAGCTCGGCCTCGTGCCGGCGCGAATGCAGGCCGGAAATGCCGGCCGCCTCTTCAAGAAGCTGGCGTCGGGCCTGCGGCTTGGCCGCAATCAGTTCGCCGATGCGGCCCTGGCCGACCATCGATGGCGAGCGGGCGCCGGTGGACGCGTCGGCAAAGAGCAGCTGCACATCCTTGGCGCGCGCTTCCTTGCCGTTGATCCTGTAAACCGAGCCCTGTTCACGCTCGATGCGGCGCGTCACCTGGATTTCGTCGCTGTCATTGAAGGCGGCCGGCGCGGTGCGATCGCTGTTGTCGAGGTAGAGGCCGACTTCGGCGGTGTTGCGCGCCGGGCGATTGCCGGATCCCGAAAAGATCACGTCGTCCATGCCGGACGCGCGCATGTTCTTGTAGGAGTTTTCGCCCATCACCCAGCGCAATGCCTCGACAAGGTTCGACTTGCCGCAGCCGTTCGGGCCGACGATGCCGGTCAGGCCGCGCTCGATGATGAATTCGCTGGGTTCGACGAAGGATTTGAAGCCGAGCAGACGAAGCTTGTTGAACTTCATGCGGCAAACGCTGGCGCAGAGCGCCCCTCGTCACCCGACTGCCGGGCATAAAAAACGGGCGCACGGCTGCTGCCGTCGCCCGTTTTCAGGAAAAGCGAAGGATCAGAGCTTGCTGTCGATGAGGGCCGACATAACGTCAACCGACATATCCCCAGAATAGTGCTCTCCATTGACGAAGAAGGTCGGCGTCGATTGCACGCCAAAGTCCTTTGCGCCCTTTTGCATGACTGCGTTCACATCATCCAGAAGTTTTTGGTTCGTCAAGCAGGACTCGAAGCTCTCCTGTGTAAAACCGGCGAGTTTGGACATCTGCAGCAATGCATCGCGACCATTCTGGGCCGCGGCCCACTGCTGCTGCTGCTTGAACAGCATCGAGACCATCGGGAAATACTGTCCCTCCGGCGCGCAACGGGCCAGCATGAAAGCGGCCGCCGCCCGCGGATCGAACGGGAATTCGCGCAGGATGAAGCGAACCTTGCCGCTGTCGATGTACTTCGTCTTGATCGCTTCGAAGGTGTTGTTGTGGAAGGCGGCGCAGTGCGGGCAGGTCATCGACATGTATTCGACGATGGTCACCGGCGCGTTGGCATCGCCGATCGCCATTTCCGGCAATGCACCGGGCTCGAGCAGCTTGGCCATGTCGACGGAGCCTTCCGAGCTCGGCAGCTCGACCTTTGCTGCCGGGGCAGCCGTCGACTGAGCGACTTCGGTGCCGGCGGGCTTGGCTTCCGTGGTCGTTGTTGCGGCACTCGTCGTCGAAGCGGTGGTCATCGCGTCGGCCGGCTTGGCATCGGCTGGCTTGGCATCGGTTTTGGCGGCCGTTTCCGTGGTTTCGGTCGGGGTCGCCGAGGCCTGCTCCTTCTTCTCATCGCTGCAGGCGGCAAGCACAAGAGCGACGGTCGCGATGGCAACACCGCTGAGCAGGCGTTTCGAAAGGTTCATTGCGGAAGCGGACATGAATTTTACCCGTGTTCGGAGGGAATTACAGTGCGGATTCGATATCTTGCCGCGCGCGGGGCGGCAAGGGGCAGCGTTTCAACAGAATTCAAAGAATTGTGACCGCGTGATGGTGCGGCCCTAACGCCGGCGTTGCGACATCACTGCAGTCCCGAGCCGCCGCAGCGCTGCCTTCAACTCTTCGCTCTCGATACCCTCGACCATGGTTTCGAGCCGGCGGGCCGGTTCGCCGGAAAGCGGGCGTGGCGTGCGATTGCGTTTGGGCGGCGGCGATACCGGCTTCTGCACGATCCGCAGTTGGCCGATGGCGTAAAAGCCGAAGAAGCCGTTGATGCGCTGGATCAGCTCGCCCTGGGCATGCGTGAGAAAAAGTGCACGCGCACCCTCGCAGGCGACGGTGAGGACGCCGGGCTGGTGGCCACCCTCGCCGGCAATTTCGGAGGCACGGCGCGGCCATACGATCTTTTCCGGCCGGGTGCAGTCGGCGAAATCAGCGCCGGCGATCTCGTCCCAGGAGCCGAGCAGCATGGTGTTGATGCCGGCGCGCTTGGCGAGCACCGGATCGATCAGGCCGTTGGCGACCTCGCTGATCTGGACCACACCCCTGCGGGACTTCTGTTCACTCACGAACGCGACTTTCTGTATGCAATGTCGATTGAGCCTTGATGCGCCGGCTCGCCTTCGCCAAGTATAGGCCGGAAAAGGAACCTCCGGCAAATCATGGAAAATACAATCACGGCGGCGAAGGCCGCCCCGCTTCTTCTTGAATGGTACGACCGGCACCACCGCGAGCTTCCGTGGCGGGGCTCGCCGCCGATGGCGCGTCAGGGCGGGGTCGCCAATCCGTATCATATCTGGATGTCGGAGGTCATGCTGCAGCAGACGACCGTGCAGGCGGTGAAGGCCTATTTCGAGAAGTTCCTGACCTTGTGGCCGGCGGTCGAAGATCTCGCCGCCGCCGACAATGAAGACGTGATGAAGGCCTGGGCCGGGCTCGGCTACTACGCACGGGCGCGCAATCTGAAGAAATGCGCCGAGGCCGTGGCGCGCGATCACGGCGGCCGCTTCCCCGACACCGAGGAAGGGCTGAAGGCCCTGCCCGGCATTGGCGACTATACCGCCGCAGCTGTCGCCGCCATCGCGTTCAACCGCCAAAGTGCTGTGCTTGACGGCAATGTCGAGCGGGTGATCTCGCGGCTCTATGCCATCGAAACGCCGCTGCCGGCGGCCAAGCCGGAAATGCGTAGCCAAGTCGCAGCTTTGACGCCCGCCGACAGGCCGGGCGATTTCGCCCAGGCAATGATGGATCTCGGCGCGACGATCTGCACGCCGAAGCGCCCCGCCTGTTCGCTCTGTCCGTTTCGGCCGCACTGTCTGGCGCTTTCCGTCGCCGATCCCGAGACCTTTCCGCGCAAGGCGAAGAAGAAGGACAAGCCGCTGAGGCTCGGCGCCGCCTTCGTGGCGATCGATGCTCGCGACACCGTCTATCTGCGCAAGCGCGGCGAAACCGGCCTTCTCGGCGGCATGACCGAAGTGCCCGGCACCGCTTGGACGGCACGGCAGGACGGCGAGACTTCGGTCGAGGCCCAGCCATTTGCGGCGGCCTGGGAAGACTGCGGCACCATTACCCATGTCTTCACGCATTTCGAGTTGCGCCTGTCGATCTACAGGGCCAATGTCGCGCGCGCCGAGACCGGAAACGACGGCTGGTGGGAGCCGGTCTCGTCGCTGAAAGCCCAAGCACTGCCGACGGTTATGAAAAAAGCGATCGCCCAGGCGATACCAGATGCCTTCAAAGCCGAGCGCTGAGAAGATCGAACGAGGAACAGGTTCATGAGCAGCATCGAAATCCGCCACATCGTCTTCGACATCGGCAGGGTGCTGATCCACTACGACCCGAACCTGCCCTTCAGCCGCATCATTCCCGACGAGGCCGAGCGGCAATGGTTCTTCGCCAATGTCTGCACCCATGACTGGAATATCGAGCAGGATCGTGGCCGCTCCTGGGAAGAAGCAGAGGCTCTGCTGATCAAGGATCATCCCGACCGGGAAGAGCAGATCCGCGCCTTCCGCAAGCATTGGCAGGAGATGGTACCGCACGCCTATGTCGAAACGGTCTCGTTGATGGAGAACCTGATCGCCGAGGGCCGCGACGTGACGATGCTGACCAATTTCGCCTCCGACACGTTCCGCGAGGCGCAGCAGCTCTATCCGTTCCTCACCCTGCCGCGCGGCGTCACCGTCTCGGGCGATGTTGGCCTGATCAAGCCGGATGTCGCGATCTACGAGACTCATGCCCGCGCCTTCGACCTCTACCCACCGGCGACGCTGTTCATCGACGACAGCATGCCCAATGTCGAGGGCGCGCGTCTGGCCGGCTGGCACGCGGTGCATTTCACCGACCCGGAAAAACTGAAAGCCGATCTCGCCGCCTACGGCGTCCAGCGCTGATCCGGGTTATCGCGATGCCCGGCGATCCCTCCGCGCTGACCGCACGCTACCATGCGGCGATCAACGCGCTCGATTTCCAGACCATAGCCGACGCTTTCGCCGAGAATGCGCGCTACGTCTCAAACGGCGTCGGCACGCTTGCCGGACGGGCCGCAATCCTCTCCGCCTTTCGCGACTATTTTCTGGTTTATCCGGACCAGGTGGCTGAAGACAGCTTGATCGAAACGCTTTCGCCCTCGTCGGCGCGAGCCAAATGGCAGCTGGTGGCAACGAACGCCAGGACCGGCGAGCGGATAGAGCGTTCAGGTGTCGAGTTTCTTCATTTCGACGACGAAGGACGGATCGTCGCGGTCGAGGTTTTCGACGACGATTGACAATTCGGAAAATACAAACGCCCGGAAGCCTTGCGGATTCCGGGCGTTTAAAGCTCTCCTTCCGGGACTGAAGGTACATAAACCGGGCAGAGTGCTTTTCGAAGGACCTGGCGGAACTGGTTGATCAGTTCAGTTTTGCCAGGTCATTTCGAATGACGGTTCTGAGTTCGTCGATGGGCTTCAGGGTGTTCCCTTCTTCGAAATGCCAGAATGTCCATCCGTTGCAGGCATCGAGACCCTGGACCTTGGCGCCCAGGCGATGAATTGAGCCGGCCTCGCCGCCTGAGGCAAGCGTGCCGTCGGCGCGCACGATCGCGCTATGACGTCGCTTGGCATCGGTCAGGACGGTGCCGGGCTTGATCAATCCGCTTTCGATCAGCGTATTGAATGCCACACGCGGCTCGGCCTTCTTGCCGGTCATGACGGACAGCATGGCCTTGCCGAGCGGCTCGACGGCGTCAATGCGCGCCGATGCCGCGTCGATATAGTCCTGTTCGCGCTCGATGCCGACGAAGTGACGGCCGAGGCGCTTGGCAACGGCGCCGGTGGTGCCGGAACCGAAGAAGGGATCGAGGATGACATCGCCCGGCTTTGTCGATGCCATCATAATGCGGGCAAGCAGCGCTTCCGGCTTTTGCGTCGGGTGCACCTTCTTGCCGTCGTCGCCCTTCAGGCGTTCATGGCCCGAGCAGATCGGGAACAGCCAATCGGAGCGCATCTGCACGTCGTCATTGGCCGCCTTCATTGCATCGTAATTGAAGGTGTAGCCCTTGGCGCTGGCGTTCGGCGTCGCCCAGATCAGCGTTTCATGGGCGTTCTGGAACCGACGGCCCTTGAAGTTCGGCATCGGGTTTGTCTTGCGCCAAATGATGTCGTTGAGGATCCAGAAATGCAGGTCCTGCAGGATCGCACCGACACGGAAAATGTTGTGGTAGGAGCCGATGACCCAGAGCGTTCCTGTTGGTTTCAGCACACGGCGGCAGGCCAGCAGCCAGGCGCGGGTGAAGGCGTCATAGGCTTCGAAGGAAGCGAACTGGTCCCACTCGTCATCGACGGCGTCGACGACCGACTGGTCGGGGCGGGTCAGCATGCCGCCAAGCTGCAGGTTGTAGGGCGGATCGGCGAAAACGACATCGACCGAATTGTCGGGAAGCGCATTGAGCGCTGCCACGCAGTCACCCTTGATGATGGAATCGAGCCAGCCCAGCGGACGGGCGGAACGGGAGACTTCGGCAAGCGAAACAACTGAAGACATGGACAACTCGCAAATACGCTTACTCGGGACGGACTATGGAGCTTATGGTTACCGAAGATGGTTACCAAAGCCTGAAGGCCATCACGAAAAATTTCGTATTAACGATGCAGGGCCAATCGGTTCGCCTGCCGGTGGCCGTCAAGCCTCGTGAAAAGCGCGGCTGTCGAGCGGCGCCTGATGCCGCTCGTTCAAGCCATAGTCGCGCACGACCGACGCGATGCGCAGTCGGTAGTCGGCAAAGACATCCCGACGGCCGGCTTCCTGGGCGGCGCGGTGCTCGGCACCGTTACGCCATTCCTTGACGGCAGCCTCATCGCGCCAGAACGACAGCGACAGGACTTTGTTCGGATCGGCGAGGCTTTGAAAGCGCTCGATCGAGATGAACCCGTCGATGCCGTCGAGCAGCGGGCGCAGGTCGGCGGCGATGCCGAGGTAGGTATCGCGACGGCCTTCGGCCGGCAGCACTTCGAAAATAACGGCGATCATGAGCTCAATCCCTTCCACCCGGCACCGAAACGTTTTTCAGGAAGATTCGGTCCTCCCTAAGGATAAAACGTTCTTTGCGCGCGAACGCATAGTTCTCACGGCCCAGAGGGTCGGCGGCAAGCCGGGCACGATAGGCTTCGTAGGCGGCAAGGCTGTCGATATTATAGACGCCGTAGGCCGTCGTCGCGGAACCCTCGTGTGGCCCGAAGTAACCGATGAGATCGGCGCCACAGCGCGGGATCGCCTCGCCCCAGTTGCGGGAATAGGTTGCGAACTCCTCCTTCTTGAAGGGGTCGATTTCGTAGCGGATGAAGCAGGTGATCATTTTCGGTTCCTCATTTGTGTCTTTCGATGAACCCACTATGCCCGCTTGCCGGCCCTTAATGCTTCGACTACCATCGAAGTATGAAGGAAGGTCCAGACATCGCTCTCATCGGTTCGCTGATCGGCGATCCGGCCCGCGCCAACATGCTGACCGCGCTGATGGGCGGACGAGCGCTGACGCCAACGGAGCTTGCCACCCATGCGGGCATCACGCTGCAGACGGCCAGTTCGCATCTTTCCAAGCTCGAGGCCGGGGGCCTGCTGACCCAGCGCAAGCAGGGCCGTCACCGCTACTACCAGCTGGCCGAAGACGAGGTCGGGCTGATGCTCGAAAACCTCATGGGGTTTGCCGCCAGCCGCGGCATGAACCGGCATCGCCCCGGGCCCAAGGATCCGGCGCTGCGCAAGGCCCGCGTCTGCTACAACCACCTGGCCGGAGACTACGGCGTGCGCATGCTCGACAGCCTGATCGCGGCAAAACAGATCGAGGTTGCGGGCGACGATCTCGCCTTGACCGATGCGGGCCAGATCCGCATCGAGGCGCTCGGCATAAGCTACGCATCCCTGAAGAAATCCCGCCGGCCGATCTGCCGAACCTGCCTCGACTGGAGCGAGCGCCGCTCGCATCTCGCAGGCTCGCTCGGCGAGGCGCTGCTGACGCTCTTCCTCGACAAGGGCTGGGCAAAACGCGAGAACAACAGCCGCGCCATCCGCTTCACCGATAGCGGCGAGAAGGCCTTTTCAGGCCTCTTCCCGCAGTGAACACGAGTCCGGGCCCACACGCACCAGGACACCCCTAAAACCGTCACTCGATACTTTGCCGCAGAGAACGGCCCATTCGCATTCGGCGCAGGCCGCCGCGGGTCCGTCCCCTGGCGAAGGCCGAACGCAACCGTTGCAACCTGCTGGCATCGAGCACCAGCACCGATCCCGGTTCGGCGCGCCTGTCAAGGATGTCCCAGATCGCCGCGAGTGTTGCGACTAACGGCTGCGCTCGAACGCTTATCCGACGATGGAAAACGCCTCGCGCGTCTCGCCGGCAGCGGTCTTGACCGGCGTCTTGCCGATCCAGCCGACATGGCGCTCGAGGATTTTTGCCGCCTCGTCGCCTCGCCCTTCCCGCAAGGCGGCAAGGATCGCGCGATGGTCATGGTCGGTGCGCGCTTCCCAGCTGGTCCGCCAGGCTGAAAACAGAAAACGGGCGCTGGCCGCATGCAGGTCGTCGATCGAGGCCAGCAGCCGCGGCATGGCGCAGGGCTCAAGGATCAGCCGGTGGAAAGCGCGATTGGCAGCCTCCCAGGAGCGTACATCACGCGAGGTGTCCGCGGCCACCGTTGCCGCCTCGGCGCGATCGAGGATGGCAGCGGTCAGATGCGGGATCGCATGACGGAGCGCCAGCACCTCGAGAACCGCGCGCATCTCGGCAACCTCGCGGACTTCCTTGAGGTCGAACGCTGCAACGCGGACGCCGCGACGCGGTTCGCTGACGGCGAGCCCCTGCGCCTCCAAGAGCCTGAACGCCTCGCGCACCGGCACGTGGCTGGCGCCGAATTCCTCGGCAATGTGATCCTGACGCAAGCGCTCGCCCGGCGTCAGCACACCCGAGATGATCCTCTCGGCCAGTGCCCGGCTGATGCGGCTTGCGATGGTATCGTCCCGTTGCTTGTCCATCGGTTACATCTAGAGGTGCTGGCAGGGCCTGTCGAGCAAGCGGCGACGGCCTTTCGACGATTTCCAAAGGTTGAGATTTCGGCCGCCATCGTATAAACCTTCGGCGTACAAAAGCACGCGCCGCGAAAGAGACCCTCCCCCTGCCTGCGGCGCCTCCTTCTCCCAGGGAACTGACCCAAATGAACGATATCGACCTCATCATTTTCGATTGCGACGGCGTTCTCGTCGATTCGGAAATCATCGCCTCGGAAGTCGAAGCGGCCCTTTTGACCGAAGCCGGCTACCCGATCAGCGTCGAGGAGATGGCCGAACGCTTTGCCGGCATGACCTGGCAGAACACGCTGCTGCAGATCGAAAAGGAAGCGAGCATCCCGCTTTCGGCCTCGCTCATCAGCAAGGTCGACACGATCCTCGACGAGCGCCTTGCGCGCGATCTCAAAATCATCGAAGGCGTCAAGCCGATGCTGGCGCAGCTGACGCTGCCGCATTGCATCTGCTCCAACTCGACCTCGGCGCGGCTTGCCATGATGCTCGGCAAGGTCGGCATCAAGGACCACTTCGGCCGCCACATCTATTCCGCCCGCGACCTTGGAGCGGACCGCGTCAAGCCGAAGCCGGACATCTTCCTGCACGGCGCCAAGCAGATGGGCGTCGCCCCATCGCGCATCCTGGTGATCGAGGATTCCGTGCACGGCATCCATGGCGCGCGCGCGGCCGGCATGCGCGTCGTCGGCTTTACCGGCGGCTCGCACACCCATCCCTCGCATGCCGACCAGCTGACCGATGCGGGTGCCGAAACGGTGATTTCGCGCATGTCGGCGCTGCCGGGTGTGATCGCCGCTCTTTCCGAGTGGTCGGAATCGATGACGGCCTGATCCGGCAAAGCCTGGCTCAAGCCGCCTGCAGACCCCTTTCGCCCCGGCCGTTCACCGGGGCGGGAAAAAGCTCTCGGCCACCACGGCGGGCGTCCGATTAGGCGCCGAGGGACACGATGTCACATTGATGTGCCATGGCTGTCCCTCCGAAGATCTCCCCGGTTTTCGCACCGCGCACGAGGGCCATATCAAGCAAGCCCCACAGGGGTATTTTTCTAGGAGGAAACATCATGCGTCTTTCACTGTTGACGGGCTTGACCCTGGCAGCCAGCGTCGCCTTCGGGCCGCTCGCCTTTGCCGATATCACCGTTGGTGTCATCACGCCGCTGACCGGCCCGGTCGCGGCCTATGGCGAGCAGGTCAAGAACGGCGCGGAAGCGGCCGCGGAAGAGATCAATAAAGCCGGAGGCATCAACGGCGAAAAGATCGTGCTGAAGATGATGGACGATGCCGGCGACCCGAAGCAGGCCGTGTCGGTCGCAAACCAGGCGGCCGGTGAAGGCATCCGCTTCGTCGTCGGGCCGGTCCTGTCGGGCACGTCGATGGCAGCTTCGGACGTTCTCGCCGAAAACGGCATCCTGATGGTGACGCCGACGGCAACCACGCCTGACCTGACCACCCGCGGCCTGTGGAACGTGCTGCGCACCTGCGGTCGCGACGACCAGCAGGCCGAGGTCGCGGCGGCCTATGTGGTCAAGAACCTCAAGGACAAGAAGATCGCCGTCCTGCACGACAAGGCTCCCTACGGCAAGGGCCTTGCCGACGGCTTCAAGAAAGGGATCAACGCCGGCGGCATCACTGAAGTCGTCTACGAAGGTCTCAACCCGGGCGACAAGGACTTCAGCGCGATCGTCACCCGTCTGAAGGCGGAAAATGTCGATGTCGTCTATTTCGGCGGCTATCATCCGGAAGGCGGTCTGCTCGCACGCCAGATGCACGACCAGGGCGTGACCGCGCAGATCTTCGGCGGCGACGGCCTGTCCAACACCGAGTTCTGGGCGATCGGTGGCGAAGCTGCGACCGGCACGATCTACACCAATGCCAGCGATGCGACCCGCAACCCGGCGTCGGCTCCGGCCGTCGAGGCGCTGAAGGCGAAGAACATTCCGGCCGAAGCCTTCACGCTCAACGCCTACGCCGCCGTGCAGGTGCTGAAGGCCGGCATCGAGAAGGCCGGCTCCGCCGAGGATGCGACCGCGGTTGCGACCGCGATCAAGTCCGGCGAGCCGATCGAAACGGTACTCGGCAAGCTCACCTACGGCGAGGCCGGCGACCTCACCTCGCAAGCTTTCTCGCTCTACAAGTGGGAAGGCGGCAAGAGCGTCGCTGCCGAGTAATTTCTTGTAGTCACCAAATGAAAACGCCGGGGCTTGCCCCGGCGTTTTTCGTTTCAGGCAACCGTTACAGTTGCTTACTTCTTGCGCTTGGCCGGCGGACCTTCGTCGAAGCCGACGAAGACCTTGGCGTTGGACCCTGCGCCGGCCGGCAGCGCGACGTCCGTCTTGGTGAAGACGAACTGGGTCGAGCCGTTTGCCGGGATCTCAACGGCGTGCTGCGTCAGCTCGGAATAGAGCGTCTTTTCTTCGTCGGTTGCGGCGACACGGATCGGCATGGTGATCTTGCCGGGACCACCCGCGGGACCGCTGACGACACGGCCCTGAACCACGACGGTGACCGTCAGGGCGTTTTCGCTCTGAACGCATTGCCGCGTCGTGTCGGCCAGCGACGCCTGGTAGATGACCTTGGTCGGATCGTCCTTGCCGCCCTTCGCATAGGTCCGGAACGACGAGGTGCCGTCTCTCAAGACCACCTGCGGGCATGCGGCCTGGACGACGGCCGGCGTCGGTGCTGCGGCGCTGCCACCCGCATCGATCGCTCCGCCGGATTGCGTCTTGTTACAGCCGGCGAGGACCGCGAGAAAGGATATTGCGAGGACAGGCCGGGATACTTTGCCAAACACGTTGAACAACCTCTACTGAACCGGTTGAAACTCCTTGACCGAAATCTCGGCCGGAAGGCCTTTCATGGCCTTCGGGCATCGTCTATAGCAGCGGCGAATTGAAAAATCGATTGGGTCAGCCACCTCGATCGGATTTTTCCGAAACGACGCTAAGGCCGGAAATTGCACCGGTGACAAGAATGCGTGGGGACTTTGTCAAGGACTGACGCAATAAGACAGACGCGCCGCGGCCGGTTCGCATAGGGTCGCCGCGATCCGAAGGCAAGACGAAGGACTAGGATGGTGAAGTATATCTCGACGCGCGGCGAGGCCGCTCCTCTCGGCTTCTGCGATGCGCTGCTTGCGGGCCTTGCGCGCGACGGTGGTCTCTACCTTCCCAAGGAATGGCCGACGCTGTCGAAGAAAGAAATTCGAGCGCTGCGCGGCAAATCCTATCAGGACATCGCCTTCGCCGTACTCGAGCCCTTCATCCACGGCGAGATCCCCTCGGCAAAGTTTCGCGAGATGATCGACGAGGCCTATGCCACGTTCCGTCACCCGGCTATCGCCCCCCTCGTCCAGACCGGCCCCAATGCCTTCGTCATGGAACTGTTCCACGGCTCGACGCTCGCCTTCAAGGACGTGGCGATGCAGTTGCTCGCCCGCCTGATGGACTATGTGCTCGCCGAGCGCGGCGAACGGGCGACCATCGTCGGCGCGACCTCGGGCGATACCGGAGGTGCGGCCATCGACGCCTTTGCCGGGCGCGAGCGCACCGACATCTTCATCCTCTTTCCGCATGGCAAGGTTTCGCCGGTGCAGCAGCGCCAGATGACGACGTCGAAGGCCGGCAACGTCCACGCCATCGCCGTCAAGGGCAATTTCGACGACTGCCAGAACCTCGTCAAAGGCATGTTCAACGACGCCGCCTTCCGCGATCGCGTCAAGCTTTCGGGCGTCAACTCGATCAACTGGGCGCGGATCATGGCCCAGATCGTCTACTATTTCACCACCGCGATCGCGCTCGGTGGACCGGACCGCAAGATTTCCTTCACCGTGCCGACGGGCAATTTCGGCGATATCTTCGCCGGCTACGTCGCCAAGCGCATGGGCCTGCCGATCGACAAGCTGATCGTCGCCACCAACGAAAACGACATTCTCGCCCGCACACTGAAGACCGGCCGCTACGAAATGCGCGAGGTCAAGGCGACCACGTCGCCGTCGATGGATATCCAGATCTCGTCCAACTTCGAACGGCTTCTGTTCGAAGCCAACGATCGCGACCCGGCCGAAGTGCGCTCGGCGATGGACAGCCTCAAGCAGTCCGGCTCCTTTGCCATCCGCGAAAAGGCGCTGAAGGCGATCCGCAAGGAGTTCCGCTCCGGGCGCGCTTCCGAAAAGGACGTCGCCAAGACCATTGCCAAGACCCTGGGAGACACCGGCTACCTGCTCGACCCGCACAGCGCCATCGGTGTCTTCGTCGCCGCCAAGCACGAGAAGGCTTCGGCCCCGATGGTGACGCTTGCAACCGCCCATCCCGCGAAATTCCCCGACGCCGTAAAATCGGCAAGTGGTATTGACCCGGCGCTTCCGACGTGGCTTGCTGACCTGATGAACAGGGAGGAGCGTTTCGATATCCTGGATGCGGACCTGAAGAGCGTCGAGACCTTTATCGGCGAGCGCACCCGTCTCCAGGGGTAAGAACGAGAAGAAACGTATGATGAAAGTTGAGTGCACCCGGCTCCCTTCCGGGTTGACGGTGGTAACCGAGCAGATGCCGCATCTCGAAAGCGTGGCGCTCGGCGTGTGGATCAAATCGGGTTCACGCAACGAAACCGTGGGCGAACATGGCATCGCCCATTTGCTTGAGCACATGGCTTTCAAAGGCACAAGCCGGCGCACCGCCCGCCAGATCGCCGAGGAAATCGAGAATGTCGGCGGCGAAGTCAACGCCGCGACCTCGACCGAAACGACGTCCTACTACGCGCGCGTCCTCAAGGATCACGTGCCGCTGGCGGTCGACATCCTCGCCGACATCCTCACCGAGTCGAGTTTCGACGAGGAAGAACTGCGCCGCGAAAAACACGTGATCCTGCAGGAGATCGGCGCTGCCGACGACACGCCTGACGACGTCGTCTTCGACCGCTTCGCCGAAACCGCGTACCGCGACCAGACGGTTGGACGCCCGATCCTCGGCACGCCCGAGACGGTGATGTCGTTCTCCGCCGACCAGATCCGCCAGTATCTCGGCCGCAACTACACCACCGACCGGATGTTCGTCGTCGCGGCCGGCGCCGTCGAGCACGAGGCTTTCGTGCGCCAGGTCGAGGAACGTTTCTCGACGCTGCCGCGCACGCCGCTCACAACGCCGGTCCTCGAAACCGCGATCTACACCGGCGGCGAAAGCCGCGAAACCCGCGACCTGATGGACGCGCAGATCCTGCTCGGGTTCGAAGGCAAGGCCTATCACGCCCGCGACTTCTACTGTTCACAGATCCTCGCCAACATTCTCGGTGGCGGCATGTCTTCGCGCCTTTTCCAGGAAGTGCGCGAGCACCGCGGCCTCTGCTACTCGGTCTATGCCTTCCATTGGGGCTTCTCCGACACCGGCATCTTCGGCGTACATGCGGCAACCGGCGGAGAAAACCTGCCGGAACTGATGCCCGTCATCGTCGATGAGCTGCGCAAATCGTCGATGAACATCGAACAGCAGGAAATCGAGCGCGCCCGCGCCCAGATCCGCGCCCAACTGCTGATGGGCCAGGAAAGCCCGGCTGCGCGCGCGGGCCAGATCGCCCGCCAGATGATGCTCTACGGTCGCCCGATCCCGAACGAGGAGCTGATGGAGCGCCTGTCGGGCATCACCATCGAGCGCCTGACCGATCTGGCAGGCCGCCTGTTCTTCGACACCGCTCCGACGCTGTCGGCGATCGGACCGCTCGAACAGTTGGCGCCGATGAACGACATCCTGTCGTCGCTCACCGGAAAAACCGTCGTCGCACACGCCGTCGCAAGCTGATCCGGAACACCTGGTTTCGGCCGGGCCCATCATGGCGCCCGGTCGGCGAAGTGTTTGCGACTTTTCGTAAAATCGGATTCGATTTGTGCGCAAAGTTGTGCAACGCTTGGATTTGCGACAGCGCAAAGGGCGCTGTCCGCCGGGCGGTTAAGGATCTTCCGCGCGTTCAACTGGAAGGCCTCGGAGGCACATATGACACGATCGGTTTTTCGGTTCCTGTCGCGGCAGCCCGAGACGATCGAGATCGCCAATCAGGATTACCTGCTCCGCCTCCCCCGCTACGCCGATTATCGCCAATGGTACCAGCTTAGAAGCGAGAGCCGCAGCTTTCTGGAGCCGTGGGAACCGACCTGGCGCGCCGACGAAATGACGGAGAGCGCCTTCCGCGGCCGCGTCATCCGCAACGAGCAGGAATTCGCGTCCGGCCAGGCCGTGCCGCTTTTTCTTTTCCACAAGCCAGCAGAGACCCTGCTCGGAGGGCTCACCATCGGTCACATCCGCCGTGGCGCCGGGCAAAACTGCATGATCGGCTACTGGATGGGCGAGCGCCATGCCGGCCACGGCCACATGTTTGCCGCCCTCAAGCTCGCGATTCCCTACATCTTTTCGAGCCTTGAGTTGCACCGTATTGAAGCAGCCTGTATTCCGGAGAACTCAAGGAGCATCCGGCTCCTTGAAAAGGCCGGTTTTGAGCGTGAAGGCTACTTAAGACAGTACTTGAGGATAAACGGGCAATGGCGCGACCATGTGCTTTTCTCTCTCCTGTCCGATGATGCCGTACCGAACAGGAAATTGCCCCTTTGATGCCTCTAACCCGCTCGCCCTTCGCATGGTCAGCCTCGAAGCTGGCAGCGTTTCTGATTGCACTCACGACGCTTTTCTGCGCGTTTGGCGGCATTGCCCATGCTCTTGAGCCGGTCAAGATTTCGCGCGAAGACACCGCACTCGACCTGACCGCGACGACCGAGATCTACAGCGGCCGCAGCGAGGCCTTCCAGGTTTCGACAGCGCCGGGTGCCGACGGCATCGTCCGGCGCATCGAGGTGCGCTCCAGCACCGAGAACCATCAGGGCGACTGGGCGGTTTTCGCGCTCGCCAACGTCTCGGGCGAGCAGCTCGATCGCGTGATCGTCGCGCCGCATTTCCGCCTGGTGAATTCCAAGCTCTTCTGGCCCGACCTCGGGTCGCAACGCATCCTGTCGATCACGCCGAGCGAGGGCTTTGCGCTCGAACGGCTGCCGAGCGACGATTCGGACGTCTTCCAGATCACCCTCAACCCGGGCGCCGTCATCACCTTCGTCGCCGAGCTGGCGACCCCGGAGCTGCCGCAGATCTACCTCTGGCAGCCGGACGCCTACAAGGACACGGTCAACGCCTTCACGCTCTATCGCGGCATCGTGCTCGGCATCGCCGGCCTTCTTGCCGTGTTCCTGACGATCCTGTTCGTGGTCAAGGGGACGTCAATGCTGCCGGCGACGGCGGCGCTCGCCTGGGCGGTGCTGGCCTATATCTGCGTCGATTTCGGCTTTCTGTCCAAGCTCATCAGTGTGACGGCCGGCGACGAGCGAATATGGCGAGCGGGCACCGAGGTCTTCCTGGCGGCAGGTCTCGTGATCTTCCTCTTCACCTATCTCAACCTCAATCGCTGGCACCAGCATCTGGGCTACGCGACGCTCGCCTGGATCCTCGGCCTCGGCCTGCTCTTCGGCGTTGCCGTCTATGATCCGGCAATCGCGTCGGGTATCGCCCGCCTCTCTTTCGCACTTACGGCAACGGTCGGGATCGTGCTGATCGCCTATCTCGGCTTCAACCGCTACGACCGTGCCATTCTGCTGGTACCGGCCTGGCTGCTCATTCTGGTCTGGCTCTTCGGTGCCTGGCTCACGGTCACCGGCCAGCTGGCCAACGACATCGTTCAGCCGGCGCTCGGCGGTGGTCTCGTCCTGATCGTGCTCTTGATCGGTTTCACCGTCATGCAGCACGCCTTTGCCGGCGGCGCCTACCAGCAGGGCCTGTTTTCCGATCTGGAGCGCCAGTCGCTGGCGCTGACGGGCTCCGGCGATACGGTCTGGGACTGGGACGTGGCGCGTGACCGCGTCGTCACCATTCCCGACATCTCCCTGCAGCTCGGCCTGTCGATGGGCTCGATGCACGGCCCCTTGCGCAACTGGCTGCCGCGCCTGCACCCGGATGACCGCGATCGCTTTCGCGCCACTCTCGATGTCCTGCTCGAACACCGCCGCGGCAAACTCAACCACGAATTCCGCGTGCGTGCAGAGGATGGCCATTATCACTGGCTGTCGATCCGCGCTCGCCCGGTGCTTGGCGCCAATGGCGAGATCATCCGCTGCGTCGGCACGATCATCGACATCACCGAGCAGCGCAATTCGGTCGAGCGCCTGCTGCACAACGCTCTTCACGACAATCTGACCGGCCTTCCCAATCGTCAGGTCTTCCTCGACCGCCTGCAGGCCATTCTGCTGATGGCCGACAGCTCAACGACGGCACGCCCGACCGTGCTTGCGATCGACATCGACCGCTACAAGCAGGTCAACGACCTGCTCGGCATTGCTGCCGGCGACAACATCCTGATCGCACTGACGCGCCGGCTGCGCCGTCTGCTGCGCCCGCAAGATACGCTCGCTCGGCTCGGCGGCGACCAGTTCGGGTTGATCCTGATGTCGGAGCGCGACCCCGCCAAGGTCGCCGATTTCGCCGATGCGGTCAGCAAGGCGATCATGGTGCCGCTCAACTACGGCAACCGGGAAATCAACCTCACCGCCTCCATCGGCCTCGTCTCCTGGCTCGACCAGGAACAGAGTGCTGCCGGCCTGATCGACGATGCGGAGCTGGCGATGTTCCGCGCCAAGAAGGAGGGCGGCAACCGCGTCGAGCCTTTCCGCCCGGCCTTTAGAACCTCCGGCTCGGATCGCATGCAGCTCGAAGCCGACCTCAAGCGCGCCATCGAGCGCAAGGAACTGTCGTTGGTCTACCAGCCGATCGTCCGGCTCAGCGACGCCGAGATCGCCGGCTTCGAGGCGCTGATGCGCTGGGATCACCCCAAGCGCGGCAATGTCTCGCCGACCGAATTCATCCCGATCGCCGAGAATTCCGAGCTGATCAACCAGCTCGGCATGTTCGCCTTCGACAAGGCAACCAGCGACCTCACGGAATGGCAGATCCAGACCGGCGACCTGCCGATCTTCGTGTCGATCAATCTCTCCAGCGCACAGCTTCTCAACAACGAGCTCTATGACGACGTTCGGGCGGTTCTCAACAAGAACCGTTGCGATCCGGCCAAGGTGAAGATGGAGCTGACGGAATCTCTCGTAATGGAGAATCCGGAGCAGGCGCGGCTCGTTCTCGAGAAACTGAAGGAAGCCGGGCTGAAGCTGGCGCTCGACGACTTCGGCACGGGCCACTCGTCGCTCTCCTATCTCACCCGCTTCCCCTTCGATACGATCAAGATCGACAAGGCGCTGGTGCGCGACCCGAGCGACAAACGCGGTATTCTGCTGCGCTCGGTGATCACCATGGCGCGCGAACTCGACATGCAGGTCGTGGCCGAAGGGATCGAATCCGAGGAAGACGCGATCCAGCTTTCGCAGATGGGCTGCGATTACGGCCAGAGCTTCCTGTTCGGCCCGCCGATCGGCTCGGAGTCGATCCTGCGGCTGTTGAAAGAGCGATTTCCGCTGATGAAACGGGCCTAAATCATTTCATTGTTTCATCGAAACAGCGAAATGATCCAACTCTTTGAAACTACGCAATTCAGGGCGGAAAACCGTTTCACACTTTTCCTGGAATTGCTCTAAGCCCAACCGGGACGAGCCACGTCGACGTGGCGAACGTTGCCGCTACCTCTGTGTCTCAACGTGGATGATGCGAATTGTCCGGAAATGCGGCGCCCGGTATCAGGCGTGGCCGGCATCGATCGACAGCATCGCCGGGCTGACGCCCATCAAAGCGAGGGCGCGGTCGTATTTGTCGCCGAGGGCCTTGTCGAAGATCAGTTCCTCGTGCGCCGGGCAGGTCAGCCAGCCATTCTGCGTGATTTCCGCCTCGAGCTGGCCGGGACCCCAGCCCGCATAACCCAGCATCATCGTTGCCCGATGCGGCCCCTCCCCGCGCGAGATCGCGCGGACGATGTCGAGCGTGGCGGTCAGGCAAATGTCATCGCTGACCGGAATGCTGGAATCGCTCAAATAGTCGTCCGAATGCAGCACGAAACCACGCCCGGTCTCGACCGGCCCGCCAGTCTGAATCTGGAAGTCGCGCGTCATCGCCGGCAGACGGATCGCCTCGTCCTCGTCGAGAATCTCAAGGTGCATCAGAACATCGGCGAAGGTGAGTTGCTGCGGCCGATTGAGGATGAACCCCATGGCGCCGTCATCCGAATGGGCGCAGATGAAGATGACGGTGCGAGCAAAATTCGTGTCAAACATCCCAGGCATGGCGATCAAGAACTGACCGTCAAGGAAACCGCGTTCCCGTTTCTTCTGTGCCATGGGTATTGCCATAATGCAGACAGCCTACCAATTCGCCGCGAAATGAAAAGCGCTTCAACGTCGCGACCGCCAAATAATGCACGTACCGCGTTTGCCGTGCCCTGCCTGATCAAACATTTATGATCTCCGCGCCCAAAGGGGCGGCTGGAGCGCTGCCGGCAAAAGCGATATTGCTTTAGCCATGATCAAACGCCCCACATATAAGAAGATGGTCCAGCGCATCGGCACGGCAAGCCTTCTCGTCGCATTTTTTCTGCCCGCCGGCGCTCAAGCCGCGACCAGCGAATGGATGACGTCGGCCGGCGGCATGATCCGACTTGTCGCTGCTCCGCCGCAGCAGGACGGCACGATCCGCGCAACGCTCGAGGTCAAGCTAAACCCCGGCTGGAAGACCTATTGGCGCGAGCCCGGCGCCAGCGGCATTCCCCCGCAGATCACGCTCGATCCAGCCGCGGGCGTCGTTCTTGAGAAGATCGGCTTTCCCGTTCCCAAGACCTTCGACGACGGTGTCGTGCGCTATGTCGGCTACGACAAGTCGGTTGCCTTCCCGCTCACCCTAAAGCGCCTGCTCGGTGAGGGAGACGTGAAAATCCGCGCCTCGGTGTTTCTCGGGATATGCGAGGACATCTGCATTCCGGTGCAGGGCGAATTGGACCTGACGCTCAAGCACGACGACTTCGACAACCCGCTCGATGCCGCCCGCATCGATGACGCAGTCGCTGCCCTGCCGGAACCTCCCTCCGAAGATTTCAAGGTGACGACAGCCACCTATGACGAGCAGAAGGCAGCCGTGCACCTCTCGGTGCGGCTGCCGCCGGATACCGGCAAGGATCACCGCGAACTGTTTCTTGCCGGCGCCTCCGGCGTCTCCTTCGGCAAGCCGGTGATTACCAAGATGGACGGCGCCGAGCTCCAGGCGGAGATCCCCGTTCGGCTCTCCGGCAAGGACAAGAGCCTGAAGGGAAAGCCGGTCATCGTCACCGTGCGTGCGGACGGACGCAGCATGGAAACGACCCTTGCCTTTGATTGATGCGCCTCTATAGTCCTGCCGGTTTCAGGCGATAGCGTCCAAAGACGCCCGCAGGAGACGCCCGGAAGCAAGACAACTCAAGCCGCGACAACGCCTGCCGGAATGCCGGTCTGGCCACGCGCGCAACGCAAGGAGAATGCCGTGACCATTGCCGTCGGAGACAAGCTGCCTGCTGCAACCTTCAAGGAAAAGACCGCCGATGGTCCGGTGGAAGTGACGACCGAACAGCTTTTCAAGGGCAAGCGCGTCGTGCTCTTCGCCGTGCCGGGCGCGTTCACGCCAACCTGCTCGCTCAACCATCTTCCCGGCTATCTCGAAAACCGTGACGCGATCCTGTCGCGCGGTATCGATGATATTGCCGTGGTTGCCGTCAACGACCTGCATGTCATGGGCGCGTGGGCGACGTCGTCGGGCGGCATGGGCAAGATCCATTTCCTCTCGGACTGGAATGCCGCCTTCACCAAGGCGCTTGGCATGGATATCGATCTTTCCGCCGGCACGCTCGGCATCCGCTCCAAGCGTTATTCCATGCTCGTCGAAGACGGCGTGGTGAAGACGCTCAACCTCGAGGAAAGCCCGGGCCAGGCGACGGTATCGGGTGCAGCCGCGATGCTGGAACAGCTCTGAGCGCAGACATCGATCAAAAAAGAAACGGGCCCCTACGGCCCGTTTTTTATTGAGAGAGGATCTGGACGGCGCCCTTTCTTGTAGGGCTCCATGCCCTTGCGGGCGAGTTCGTCGGCGCGTTCATTTTCCGGATGGCCGGCATGGCCCTTGACCCAATGCCAGGTGACCTTATGGCGTCGGTTGGCCTCGTCCAGCGCCTGCCAGAGTTCGCCGTTCTTCACCGGCTTCTTGTCCGCGGTCTTCCAGCCGTTCTTCTTCCAGCCGTGGATCCACTTGGAGATGCCGTCCATCACGTATTTGCTGTCGGTGTGCAGGTCGACCTCGCAGGCGCTCTTCAGCGCGTCGAGCGCCGAGATCGCAGCCAGAAGCTCCATGCGGTTGTTGGTCGTTTCCGCCTCGCCGCCGCAGAGGTCCTTTTCCACCTCGCCATAGCGCAGCACCGCGCCCCAGCCGCCCGGCCCGGGATTGCCCGAGCAGGCGCCGTCGGTGAAGATGTCCACGTGCTTCATGCCGAAGCCTCTTCCAGCCGGAGGCCATACTCGGCGCTGGAAACGATCGCCCGGTGGAAGCGGATCTTCGTCAGATACTCAAGCGGGTCCTTCTTGACGACCAGGGCGCCGGCCGGCGTCATCAGCCAATCATAGAGACGCGTCAGGAAGAAGCGCAGCGCCGAACCGCGGCAGAGCAGCGGCAGGGCTTCGACCTCGTCCGCCGTCAGCTTGCGCACGCTCTCATAGCCCGAAAGCAGCGCCATGCCCTTGGTGATGTTGTAGGAACCGTTCTTCTCGAAGCACCACGAGTTGAGGCAGACGGCCACATCGTAGGCGAGATAATCGTTGCAGGCGAAGTAGAAGTCGATCAGGCCGGACAGCTGGTCGCCGAGGAAGAAGACATTGTCGGGGAACAGATCGGCATGGATGACGCCATCCGGCAACGACTTCGGCCAGTTGCGTTCGAGATGCTCGAGTTCGGCGGAAATCTCGTCCTTGAGACCGGTCTGCACCTCGTCGGCGCGCGCCTCGGAATTGACCCACAGCGGCCGCCAGCCACCGACGGAAAGCGCATTGGCGCGCTTCAGGCCAAAGCCCTGACCTGCGACATGCATCTCTGCCAGCGCCCTGCCGACCTCGCGGCAATGCTTGGCCTCCGGCTTGCGAAGCCACATGCCTTCGAGGAAAGAGATCACGGCGGCCGGACGGCCCGACAATTCGCCCAGGAGCTCGCCATCGGCGCGCGGCAAGGGCAGCGGGCAGGAAAGCCCGCCATCGGCCAGGTGATGCATCAGCCCCAGGAAGAACGGCAGGTCGCCTGCGTTCACGCGCTTCTCGTAGAGCGTCAGGATGTAGGCGCCCTTCGTCGTGTGCAGCAGGAAGTTGGAGTTTTCGACGCCCTCGGCGATGCCCTTGTAGGAGGTCAGCTGGCCGACGTCATAGGCCTCGAGGAAAGCGCCCAGGTCGTCTTCCGTGATATCGGTGTAAACTGCCACGGTTCTTCACTTTCAAGATATGCGGGTTATTCGCCGTTGACGAAGGCCATGTCGGCGGCGGTCAGCGGCACGTGCCGGATCTCGCGATTGACGAGGAAGTTCTCGTTTTCCTCGACGGTGTCGGCAAGTTCAACGACTGCGTCGTAACGCTCGCGGAACGCCTCGATGATCTCGTTGACAATCACCTCAGGCGCCGATGCGCCTGCAGACAGGCCGACGGTCGAGATATCGCCGATCGAATCCCAGTCGATTTCGGCTGCCCGCTGAACGAGAACGGATTTTTTCGCGCCGGCCTTCAGCGCCACTTCGACAAGGCGCTTGGAATTCGACGAATTCGGCGCACCGACGACCAGGAACAGATCGCAGCCGGGTGCCGCCTGCTTGACTGCTTCCTGGCGGTTGGTGGTGGCATAGCAGATCGAGTCGGCTGCCGGCGCCGTCAGGTTGGGGAAGCGCTCGTGCAGCCGCTTGATGACGCCGGCAGTGTCGTCGACGGAAAGCGTCGTCTGTGTGACGAAACCGAGATTGTCCGGATCGGGCGGCATGTAGACATCCGCATCCTCGATCGTCTCGACCAGCGAAACGGCACCCTCCGGGAGCTGCCCCATCGTGCCGATGACTTCCGGATGGCCGGCATGGCCGATCAGCACCACGTGGCGGCCGAGCCGGTTGTGGCGCATCGCCTGCTTGTGGACCTTCGAGACCAGGGGGCATGTGGCGTCGAGGTAGAAGAGGTTGCGCGTATCGGCATCCGCAGGCACCGATTTCGGCACGCCATGGGCGGAAAACACCACCGGCTGTTTGCGATGCTCCGGCGGGATCTCGTCGAGTTCCTCGACGAAAATCGCGCCCTTGGCCTCAAGTCCTTCGACCACATAACGGTTGTGCACGATCTCGTGGCGGACATAGACCGGTGCACCGAATTCCTTCAGCGCCAGGACGACGATCTGGATCGCCCGGTCGACGCCGGCGCAGAAGCCGCGCGGCCCGCAAAGGCGAATGGTGATCGGAGATTTTGCCGCGGATGATGCCATGGATCAGGATGCCAGTAGAACGAAAACAAGGGCTGCAATCGCCGGGCCGCCCTGGATCAACAGGATGCGCGGCTTGACGGACCACGCGCCATATATAGCGGCAACGATCACGCACACAAGGAAGAACACCTTCAGCTCGAAGGCAAATGACGCATCCGGCTGCAGGAGGGACCAGAAAAGGCCGGCTGCGAGAAAGCCGTTATAGAGCCCCTGGTTGGCGGCGAGCACCCGGGTCGCCTCCGCCTGCTCGACCGTCATGCGGAAAACCGAACGCCCCTCAGGCCTGGTCCACAGAAACATCTCCAGCACGAGAAAGCCGAGATGCAAAAGCGCCGTCAGCGCGATCAGGATCGTCGATATCAAGCCCATTGCCCATGCCCCTAAACTGCGTCGGTCAGCGATAGCACGGCGTCGGCGGGCCGCCTATGGCTTGCGCCGCATGACAAAGACGCCGCTGACGACGACCAGGGCCGCGGCAAGGCCGTACCAGGTCAGCGCGTATTGCAGATGACTGTTGGGCAGGTCGAACTGGGTCACGCCGCCGATCGGAAGTCCGCCCGGATTGGGCGTCGCATCGGCATCGACGAAGAGCGGCAGGACCTTGTCGGCGGAAAGCCCGACCGACGATGCCATCGTGTCGAGGTCCTTCCAGTAGAAGATGTTCTTCGCAAGGTCATTGTCCGGGACCAGCGACGACGGCTTTTCGGTGAGCTTCGGCCTTGCGAGGCCATGGATCGCCACGGAGGCCGGAAGCTCGCCGGCGAGCCGCGTCGACGCGTCCTTCAATTCGTAAGGAACGAACCCCCGGTTGACGAACAAGGCACGGCCGTCCTCGATATTGAGGGGCGTAAAGACATAGTAGCCGGTGCGGCCGTTATGGGTAGCGAAGAAGTGTCGCTCCTTGCCGTGGTCGAAGGTGCCGGAAACGGTGACGGTGCGATAATCGATGTCCCCGCCTTCGGCTGAAATCTTCTCGATCTCGGCGAGCGTCACCGGTGGCGCCGAGCGGCGCGCGGCGATCGCCTGAAGCAGACCTTCCTTCCACTGCAGGCGCTGCATCTGCCAGGTGCCGAGCGAGATAAGGATGGCGAAGGTGATGGCGAGCAGGAGGAATGCGCCGACGCGCCCGACAAGGCCGCCCTTCTTCTTGGTCTCAATCTCAGCCACGATCGATCTCGCCAGGCCGCGCGTTGTTGCGATATTGCAGGTTGATCAGGATGCCCTTCAGCATGCGCGTCAGGCCAAGGCTGAGCACGATCGCAAGCGGTATCCAGAGCAGGAAATGCAGCCATAGCGGCGGATTGAGATTGACCTCCATCCAGAGTGCCGCGCCGACGACGACGAAGCCGACAATCAGGATGACGAAGACAACCGGACCATCGCCCGAATCGGCGAAGCGATAGTCGAGATCGCAGCTGGCGCAGGCGGGCTTTACCGTCAGGAACCCGTCGAACAGCTTTCCCTGGCCGCATCGCGGGCACAGGCCCTTGATGCCTGTCATGACCGGGTCGACCGGCGGATAGAGGGCTTTGTCGTCACTCACGGATTGATCTCGATCGGGGTGTTGTTGGGAACCATGTCCCAGATTTCGTCCATTTCGGCATTCGTAACCGCAATGCAGCCATCCGTCCAATCGAACATCTGCGTCATAAACGCCAGCCAGCCGAAATAATTGGGCTGGCCGTGGATCATGATCATGCCGCCGGGATCGACACCCTTGGCTGCCGCTGCCGTGATATCCTCGGGCCGGGGATAGGAGACGTGCATCGACAGATGATAACCGCTCTTGTCATTGCGCCAGTCCAGGACATAGAGACCTTCCGGCGTTCGCCGGTCGCCTGCGCGCTGCTTGTGGCCGATGGGATTGCCACCAAGAGCGATCGCATATTGGCGCAACATCTCACCGCCGCGATAGAGCTGCAGGATCCGCTTTTCCTTGTGCACCACGACGCGGTCGGCCAGATCGCCGGCAAAGGCTGAAAAGCATCCCGCCAGAAGCCATGCTGCCGTCACCATAGCCACGCGTATTTTCATGTCGGCTTGCCCCATCGATGCCACCACAAGACAAACAAAAAATAAGGCGGCTGCATGGTCGCAGCCGCCTGATCGAGAAGAGCTCGAGCTCAAATCCTCTTACATGTGAGCGACAGGCGCGCCCCAACCACCCCAGATGTAGATGGAGAAGAAGAGGAACAGCCAGACGACGTCAACGAAGTGCCAGTACCAGGCGGCCGCTTCGAAGCCGAAGTGCTGCTTCGGTGTGAAGTCTCCGCGCAGCGCGCGCAGCAGGCAGACCAGCAGGAAGATCGTGCCGACCAGGACGTGGAAGCCGTGGAAGCCGGTCGCCATGAAGAAGGTCGCGCCGTAGATCGAGTCCTTGAAGGCGAACGGAGCGTGGGCGTATTCGAAGCCCTGAACGTAGGAGAACAGCACGCCAAGCAGGACGGTCAGCGTCAGGCCGTAGACGAGGCCCTTGCGGTCGTTGTGCAGCAGAGCGTGGTGCGCCCAGGTGACCGTCGTGCCGGAAAGCAGCAGGATAACGGTGTTGTAGAGCGGCAGGTGCCAGGGATCGAGAACCTCGATGCCCTTCGGCGGCCAGACGCCACCGGTAAAGGCCGTACGGCTCGCCTGGATGGCTTCACCGGGGAAGAGGCTGGCATCGAAATAGGCCCAGAACCAGGCGACGAAGAACATCACTTCCGAAGCGATGAACATGATCATGCCGTAGCGCAGGTGCAGCGAGACGACGCGGGTGTGGTGACCCTCGTGCGCTTCCTTCACCGTGTCCGACCACCAGCCGTACATGGTGTAGAGAACGACGACGAGACCGATGAAGAAGACCCACGGATTGGCGAGCTCTGCGCCGAACAGCTTGAAGGAGCCGCCCGAGAGATAGCGCATGTAGCCGACACCGCCGAACGCCATGACGAATGCGCCGATCGAGGCAAGCAACGGCCAGGGGCTCGGGTCGATGATGTGGTAGTCGTGATTCTTCTGATGCGCATCGGCCATGTCAGTAATCCCCGATAGGTCTTTCTCTTGTCGCCCTTTCGGCATAGCCGAAACGGGCCTCCAGTCAAAGTTTGTTCTCAGTTTCGCCCGTCTTCACCTGTGCGACCGGCTTCGACGGCTCGCGCGGGTAGAAGGTGTAGGAAAGTGTCAGTGTCTTGATGTCCTTGGTCTCGACCGCATTGACCATGTCCGGATCGACGAAGAATACCACCGGCATCTCCATCTCCTCTCCCGGCTGCAGGGTCGTCTCGGTAAAGCAGAAGCATTGAACCTTGTTGAAGTAGGCGCCGGCCTGCATCGGCGTGACGTTGAACGTCGCTTGGCCCGTCGTCGGCTTCGACGAAAGGTTCTTGGCGCGGTACATCACCTGCACGGTCTCGCCGATCCTGACGTCAATGTCGCGCTGAACCGGCTTGAACTCCCAAGGCAGGCCGCCCGAGGTATTGGCGTCGAAGGTGACCTTGACCTTCTCGTCAAGAATGACGTCCGATGCCTGCTCGACGCGCTTTGTCGTGCCGTTATAGCCGGTGACGCGGCAGAACATGTCGTAGAGCGGTACTGCCGCGTAGGCCATGCCGGTCATGCCGACAACGAAGGCGAGGCAGGTACCGACGATGACGCCGTTGGAACGCGGCTTCTGCTCGGGGTTCTGGGAGGTCGTCATATCGCGCTTCCCTCAGTTGACCATGCCGTTGCCGAACTTGATCAGCGTGACGACATAGAAGAGGACGACCAGGCCAGCCAGCACGACGCCGAGCGCAATGTTGCGGCCGCGGCGGGACTTCTTCTGGGCTTCGTTCAGCTTGACGGTTTCCATCAGGCAACACTCCCGGCATTCAGCCAGATATTGACGATCAGGTGATCCGCCATCAGAGCGGAAAAGATCACGAACAGATACATGATCGAGAAGGCGAAAAGCTTCTTGGCGGGCAGCATGCGCTCATCCGTCTCAGGCATGCGCAGCACGCCGATCGAATACCAGATAAAGCCGAGACCAAGCGCTGCTGCAACCGCCCCGTAACCGATGCTCGCAAAGCCGAGCACGGTGGGACAGATGCCGATCAGGGCCGTCAGAACCGCATAGATGACGATCTGCTTCTTGGTGGTCGCCTGGCCGCAGACATTGGGCAGCATCGGTACGCCGACGGAGCCGTAGTCGCCCATCTTGAACAGTGCGAGCGCCCAGAAATGCGCCGGTGTCCACAGGAAGGTGATGAGGAAGAGGACGATGCTTTCCACCGATACGCTGCCGGTCACGCAGGCCCAGCCGATCATGGGCGGGAAGGCGCCGGCAGCACCGCCGATGACGATGTTCTGCGGCGTCGAGCGCTTGAGCCACATCGTATAGATGACGGCGTAGAAGAAGATGGTGAAGGCGAGCAACCCGGCTGCGAGCCAATTGACGGCGAGCCCGAGGATGATCACGGAAAAGGCGGAGAGCGTCAGACCGAAAGCCAGCGCTTCCTCGGGCAGGATCTTGCCTGCCGGGATCGGGCGCTTGGCGGTGCGGGTCATGACCGCGTCGATGTCGGCGTCATACCACATGTTGAGCGCGCCAGAGGCGCCAGCACCGACTGCGATGCACAGGATGGCGATGAAACCGATGAAGGGATTGATGTGTCCGGGCGCGAGCACGAGGCCGGCAAGCGCCGTGAACACGACGAGCGACATGACGCGGGGCTTTAGAAGCTCGAAATAATCGCGTGCAGAGGCCTCGGACAGGCGCGGTGCACCATCCCTGCCAACTGCTTCGTGATTGTCGATGACCGTCATGTCTCGTCCTTGATCGTCTTTTGCCCATACGGGCCGTCTTTTGCCGGCTCTCCGGCGGGGTGAAGCCGCCGGAACCGGCGGCTTCTGTTTCTTTCCCATCACTTGATGCGCGGGAGCTGTTCCCACTGGTGGAACGGCGGCGGCGAAGACAGCTGCCATTCCAACGTGTTCGCACCCTCGCCCCACGGATTGTCGCCAGCGACGCGCTTCTTGGCGAAGGCTTCGGCGACACAGAAGAGGAAGATCAGCACGCCGACGGCTGCGACGTACGAGCCGTAGGACGACACCATGTTCCAGCCGGCATAGGCATCCGGATAGTCGATGTAGCGGCGCGGCATGCCGGCGAGACCCAGGAAATGCTGCGGGAAGAAGATCAGGTTCACGCCGATGAACATGACCCAGAAGTGCAGCTTGCCGAGGAACTCGGAGTACATGTAGCCGGTCATCTTCGGGAACCAGTAGTACCAGGCGGCGAAGATCGCGAACACGGCGCCGAGCGACAGAACGTAGTGGAAGTGCGCAACCACGTAGTAGGTGTCGTGCAGCGAACGGTCGAGGCCGGCGTTGGCGAGCTGAACGCCCGTGACACCACCGACGGTGAACAGGAAGATGAAGCCGATCGCCCAGACCATCGGGGTCGTGAAGCGGATCGAACCACCCCACATCGTCGCGATCCACGAGAAGATCTTAACGCCGGTCGGAACAGCGATGACCATCGTCGCGAAGACGAAGTAGCGCTGCGTGTCGAGCGACATACCGACGGTGTACATGTGGTGCGCCCACACGATGAAGCCGACGGCGCCGATCGCGACCATGGCGTAGGCCATGCCGAGGTAACCGAAGATCGGCTTGCGTGAGAAGGTGGAAACGATGTGGCTGACGATGCCGAAGCCCGGCAGGATCAGGATGTACACTTCCGGGTGACCGAAGAACCAGAACAGGTGCTGGAACAGGATCGGGTCGCCGCCGCCTTCAGGCGCGAAGAAGGCCGTGCCGAAGTTGCGGTCCGTCAAAAGCATGGTGATGCCGCCTGCCAGAACCGGCAGCGAGAGCAGAAGCAGGAAGGCGGTGATCAGAACCGACCAGGCAAACAGCGGCATCTTGTGCAGCGTCATGCCCGGAGCGCGCATGTTCAGGATCGTGGTGATGAAGTTGATCGCACCGAGGATCGACGACGCACCGGCAATGTGCAGGCCGAGGATCACAAGATCCATCGCCGGCCCGGGCATGCCCGACGTCGAGAATGGTGGATAGATCGTCCAACCGCCCCCCGCGCCATAGGCGCCTGCCGGACCTTCGACGAACATCGAAAGCAGGACCAGCAGGAAGGCCGGAACGATCAGCCAGAAGGAGATGTTGTTCATGCGCGGGAACGCCATGTCAGGCGCACCGATCATGATCGGAACCATCCAGTTGGCGAAGCCACCGATCAGCGCCGGCATGACCATGAAAAAGATCATGATGAGCGCGTGCGCGGTGGTGAACACGTTGAACATGTGCTTGCCGCCGTCGATGGCAGCGTCGCCCTCGAAGCCGTAGACCATCTGCGCCAGGCCGTGGAAGATCTGGATGCCCGGCTCCTGCAGCTCGGCGCGCATGAACACCGACAGCGTGCCGCCGATGATGCCCGCGATGATCGCGAAGATCAGGTAGAGCGTGCCGATGTCCTTGTGGTTGGTCGACAGAAACCAGCGCTGAAAGAAGGTCAGCGGCTTGTGCGCGTGGTCTGCGTGGCCATGATCGGAGTGATCATGGCGTTGGTCGTGATGAACGGCTGTTCCAGCCATGGGTCGAGCTCCCCTTCCGATTACTGTGCGGCGTTGGCGGCGACGTCAACGGCCTTGGCCGCGCCGTCGATGGACGCCATGAGCGCCTTGTTCGCGTCGCCGATGTTGGTTGCGGCGGCAGCGAGCCAGGCGTCGTATTTTTCCTGCGAAACAACGCGGATGGCGATCGGCATATAGGCGTGGTCCTTGCCGCAAAGCTCGGAACACTGGCCGTAGTAGAGGCCTTCGCGGTCAGCCTTGAACCAGGTTTCGTTCAGGCGGCCGGGAACGGCATCGATCTTAACGCCGAAGGCGGGCATTGCGAAGGCGTGGATAACATCGGCAGCGGTGACGAGCAGACGAACGGTCTTGCCGACCGGCACGACGACTTCGTTGTCAACGGCGAGAAGGCGCGGATACTCGACCTTGTCTTCCTTGCCGAGGCTTGCGCGATCTTCTTCCTTCATCAGCAGGCTATCGAAGGAGAGCGGGCTTTCGCCGACTTCATATTCATAGGACCAGTACCACTGGTTGCCCGTCGCCTTGACCGTCAGATCCGGATTGGCCGGCGGCGTCAGCTGCGCGGTCAGAAGCTGGAAGGACGGAATCGCCAGGAACAGCAGGATGATGACCGGACCGACGGTCCAGACAACTTCGATAGCGGTGTTGTGGCTGGTCTTGGAGGGAACCGGGTTGGCGCTCTCACGGAATTTGACCACCACGACAATCAGCAGCAGGAGGACAAAGAGAGTGATCGGAATAATGAACCACAGGGTATAGTGCTCAAACCACGTGATTTCTTCCATAATGCCCGTCGCAGCCGTCTGAAAGTTCGTCTGCCAATCGACAGGCTTGTCAGCGTAGGCGCTCGAAGCAAAAAGCAGACAGGCAAGCGCTGCCATAACTGCATAGGCCTTGTTTTTCACAATATGTCTCCCCAATGCGCTTGATCAGGATCAAACCGGAACGCAGAATCCCTGCGATACTGCAGCGCTTCAAACCACAGTTTGCCCAGCGCCGCAACATCTGTGCAATCAACCCCATGCGGCATTTTTGCACAAACGCGACTTTTCTCACAGGCACCCCTCGGAACCCCAAGCGAATCGACTTATATGGCTCGATCTGCGCCGCCGACGGCGCTATCACGCCACGTCAGCGCGACAATGGCGCTCAGCGAGCCCAATTTCCGCCATATGGCGCTGGAATGTACCCCACAGGGCTTTTCATTTCTCCCTGCGCGCTTCAAGAATAGCCCTGATGATTCGACGTTTTGAGGTTTACATGGGCCTGCCCCTTTTCTCCCGACTGTCGGCTCTTGCCGCTCTCGGATTTGCCGTTCTCGCCCTTCCCACGGCGAGTGCTGCCCAACAACCCGCTGGCGCGCCCGGAACGGTCAAGTCCAACCATGGCGCATGGTCAATCGTCTGCGATCAGCCGGCAGGTGCATCGGCCGACCAATGCGCCCTGATGCAGAACGTCATCGCCGAAGACCGGCCGGAAGTCGGTCTCTCGGTCGTCGTGCTCAAGACCGCCGACCGCAAGGCGAAGATCCTGCGCGTTCTGGCGCCACTCGGCGTGCTGCTGCCGAACGGCCTCGGCCTCAATGTCGACGGCAAGGATATCGGCCGCGCCTATTTCGTGCGCTGCTTCTCCGATGGCTGCTATGCCGAGGTCGTGCTTGAAGACGAACTGCTGAAGACCTTCCGCTCGGGCGCGACGGCAACCTTCATCGTCTTCCAGTCGCCGGAAGAAGGCATCGGCATTCCAGTCGATCTCAAAGGTTTCGGCGAAGGCTACGACGCCCTGCCGTAAAGGCAGCCATTACAAACCGCTTTCCGAAGCCGCGCCTCGTGCGCGGCTTTTTCGTTTCCGCCGCCGAGAAGCAGGCAAAACAAAGAAGCCCGGACTTTCGTCCGGGCTTCACCGATCGGAATGGTGGAAAACGGGTTAGATAATGTCAGTCGCGGCGATCTTGATGCCGAAGCCTTCGAGGCCGACATAGTGGCGCTCGCGCGAGGCGATGAGACGGATCGAGCTGATGCCGAGATCTTTCAGGATCTGCGCGCCGAGGCCGATCTCAAGCCATTCGCTTTCGCGGGCCTGCGCCTCGTCATGGACTTCGCGTTCATGCTTGCCCTTGCGGGCGGTCTGCGACACGCCGACGCCGACCGAGCCTTCGCGCAGATAGACAATGACGCCCCTGCCCTCTTCGGCCATGCGCTTCATGATTCGGTCGATCTGGCAGTCCTTGCCGAAAACGTCAGCGCCGACATTCTCAAGATGCAGGCGAACCGGAATATCGACGCCGTCACGGATGTCGCCGAAGACGACGGCGAGGTGCTGCATCGGATCCCAGGGCAACGAATAGGAATGTCCCTTGGCCTTGCCGTACGGTGTCTCGATGTCGAACGAACCGCCCTGCTCGATCAGCGTTTCCTTGCGCTGCCGGTAGGCGATCAGATCGGCGACGGAGACCTGCTTCAAACCGTGCTTTTCAGCAAACGCGCTGACCTGCGGGCCGCGCGTTACGGTACCGTCATCATTGACCAGTTCGCAGATGACGCCGATCGGCGGCAGGCTTGCGAGCTTGCAGAGATCGACGGCGGCCTCCGTGTGGCCCGAACGCATCAGAACGCCGCCTTCGCGGGCGACCAGCGGGAAGATATGGCCCGGGCGCACGAAATCGGTCGGCCCAACATTGGGGTTGGCGAGGTTGCGCACGGTCAACGTCCGGTCGTCGGCCGAGATGCCGGTGGTCGTGCCGTGCTTGAAGTCGACCGAGACGGTAAAGGCCGTGGTGTGCGCCGAGTCGTTCTCCGCCACCATGGCGTTGAGGTTGAGGCGCTTTGCCTCCTCGCGCGGCATCGGCGTGCAGACGATGCCCGAGGTGTGGCGCACGATGAAAGCCATCTTCTCCGGCGTGCAATGGACCGCGGCGACGATCAGGTCGCCTTCGTTCTCGCGGCCGCCATCGTCGGTGACGACGACAATCTCGCCGGCTTCGAAGGCACGGATGGCATCAACGACAAGCTTCTGGTCATAGGACATCTTGGTCTTCCCGAATTACTGACAGCGCCGCGCGTCTATTTAGACGCGCAAAGGTCGCTGGAACACTTTGAGTTGCTGCATAATTTTACCCTTAAATCGATTCCGATTTGAGGAATTATGCAGTAAGCCGGCCGGTCTGGCCGCGGTCACGCAGGTAGTGATCCGCAATCGTGCAGGCAACCATCGCTTCGCCGATCGGCACGGCGCGAATGCCGACGCAGGGGTCATGACGCCCCTTGGTGCGCACGTCCACCTCGTTGCCGTCACTGTCGATCGAACGACGCTCGGTGAGGATAGAAGAGGTCGGCTTGATCGCAAAGCGGGCGATGACCGGCTGGCCGGTTGAGATGCCGCCAAGAATACCGCCGGCATTGTTGGAGAGGAAGGCCGGCTTGCCGTCTTCGCCGATGCGCATCTCGTCGGCATTTTCCTCGCCGGTGATTTCGGCGGCGCCAAAACCGTTGCCGATCTCGACGCCCTTGACGGCGTTGATCGACATCAGGTTTGCGGCAATGTCCTGGTCAAGCTTGGCATAGATCGGCGCTCCGATGCCGGCCGGCACGCCCTCGGCCACCACTTCGACGACGGCGCCGATGGACGACCCGGACTTGCGGATACCATCGAGATACTCCTCCCAGACGGGCACGATCGCCGGATCCGGCGCGAAGAACGGATTGTTGTTGACCTCGGCCCAATCCCAATTGGCACGGTCGATCTTGTGCTTGCCGATCTGCACGAGAGCGGCGCGCACAATCAATCCCGGCACCACCTTGCGGGCGATGCCACCGGCGGCAACGCGCGCCGCCGTTTCGCGCGCCGACGAACGACCGCCACCACGATAATCGCGAATGCCGTATTTGACGTCGTAGGTGTAATCGGCATGCCCCGGGCGATAGCGTTTGGAGATCTCCGAATAATCCTTCGAGCGCTGGTCGGTGTTTTCGATCAACATCGAGATCGGCGTGCCGGTGGAGATCATCGTCTCGCCGTCCTCATCCAGCATCACACCGGAGAGAACCTTGACGAGATCGTCCTCACGGCGCTGCGTGACGAAGCGCGACTGGCCGGGCTTGCGCTTGTCGAGCCAGGCCTGCAGTTCGGCCAGCGTGAAACGAATGCCGGGTGGGCAACCATCCACCACGCAGCCAAGCGCCGGGCCGTGGCTTTCGCCCCAGGTGGTGACGCGGAAGAGGTGACCGAAGGTATTGTGAGACATGAGGCAACCGAACTCTAAGAAGCAACGGACGTACATGTTTCATGTACGGGCACCACTCTCTTAGTGGAAAGCCGGGACAGGGGGAAGTCTTTCCGATCATCGCTAAAGCGCGTCGGGATCTCCAGGATTCGCTTGTTGCGCTTTAAGCTCTTGTTCTTGCGCATGTCGTTATCGCAAAACCGCGGCACACTTTTGCGCGACATGCATTGGGATTTTGCGCCCGCCTCAGGAGGCGAGCCTGAGCCCCCGCTCCGTAGCGAATGCCAGGAAGTTCTCCGCGCTCAGCGGCTTGGAGAAAGCATAGCCCTGCAGCAGATCGCAGCCGAGAATGCCGAGCATTTCGGCATGAGCCATGGTCTCCACCCCCTCGGCCACAGTCTCGATGCCGAGCGAACGGGCAATGTCGATGATCGACCGGATCAGCGCCTGTTCGGTACGGGCGCTGAGCACCGGAATCACGAGCTGCCGGTCGATCTTCAGCCGCTTCGGCTTGATCCTGAGCAGGCTGACGATCGACGTATGGCCGGTGCCGAAATCGTCGATCTCGATGTCGATGCCGAGCTTCTTGATGCCCTCGATGTTGGCGGTGACGATATCGTCGCTTTCATCGAGGAAGATCGACTCCACCAGTTCGAAGGAAAGCTGCCCCGGCACGATGCTCAGGCCCTCGAGCGAGGCAAGCAGCCGCTCGTCCTGCAGGCGCTTGGCCGACACATTGACGGAGATCTTCGGAACCCGCAGGCCGGCGGCCGCCCATCGCATCTGGTCGGCCAGCGATTTCTCCAGGACGAGGCGGTCGAGGGCCGCGGTGACGTTCAGTTCATCGGCGATCGCCAGGAACTTGTCCGGCGTCAGAATGCCCTGACGCGGATGGCGCCAGCGAATGAGCGCCTCCACGCCGGAGAGCGCCAATGTCGAGGCATCGAATTGCGGCTGGTACCAGGGCACGAACTCGTCGCGCTCGATGCCCTCGAGGATTTCATCGGCGACGCGCTTGGCGGTGACGACTTCTGCCTGGAGGACCTGGGTGAAGAACTGATAGCGGTTGCGGCCGTTCTCCTTCGCACGGTAGAGCGCCATGTCGGCATTGACGAGCAGCTTGCGTGCATCGGCGTGCGCCTGGCGCACCACGGCAACGCCGATGCTGACCCCGAATCGACAGGGAAACCCGTTGTAATCGACGGGTTGGCGCATTTCCGCGATGATCCGGTCGCACAGCGCCGCAAGTGCCGCATCGCCCGGCGCGCCGGTTACGACGACGACGAATTCGTCGCCGCCGATGCGCGCCACGATATCAGCAGGCGCAATGTTGGCGCGCAGGATCTCTGACGCATGAACCAGCATCGCATCGCCGGCCGCATGGCCGAGCGTGTCGTTGATCTGCTTGAAACGGTCGAGGTCGATGTGAAGGATGGCGATACTCTGGGGCGCATCGGTGCTCTGGCCGGTCAGTCGCTCAAGCGCCTTGTCCAGCATGCGGCGATTGCCGAGGCCGGTCAGCGGATCGTGCAGCGAATTGTGTTCGATGCGGGTCCGCGCCTGTTCGAGCTCGGCATTCTTGGCGTCGGCCATCGCCTTGGCGGCGCGCAATTGTTCGGTCATCACCACGTCGTCGGTGACATCAAGCGCGATGCCGACCAGCTTCCTGCGCCCCTCCGGCGAGACATGCAATTTGCCGACCGAGCGAATGTGGCGAACGGCACCTTCCGCCAGAACCACGCGGGACTGGTGCACATAGGTTTCGCGGGCGCCGATCGCCGTGTTGACGGCCAGAAGCGCGGAACCGCGATCATCGGGATGCAGCGCATTGAGCCATGTGGCTTCGTTGGTGGCACCGTCGGTATAGACCAGCCCGTAGAGCTGATGCATGCGCTCGTCCCAATAGGCGACGTTGTTGTCGAGATCCGCCTCCCACATGCCGCAGCGATAGCTGTCGAGCGCCAGATCGAGGCGGCGCGACAGCTTCTCCAGATCCTGCTCGCGCTCGTAGAGCCCCTTCAAGGCGCGCTCGAGCTCCAGGTTCTGCTGATCGACCTGGGCCTTGGCAGCCCCGAGCCTTTCGTTCTTGAGCACGTCGTCGGTCACGTCCCAGCTGATGCCGGTGATCTTCGAGCGACCGTCGACCCCCTGATGGCCGGAGCCGACATTGCGGATGTGGCGTATACTGCCGTCGGCCAGCGCCACCCGATACTGGGACCGGTACTCGAGGCCCTCGTCAAGGCTGCGGAAGAGCGCGTTGGCGGCAATGCCGACATCGTCGGGATGAACGGTTGAACGCCATTCATTATAGGTCGGCTCCTCCTCATGGGCGGCCAGCCCGTGCAGATGGAACATGCGGTCGTCCCAGGACCGCTCCTGCGTTTCCAGATCGATTTCCCATATACCGATCTTGGAGGCCTCGAGCGCCAGGTTGAGGCGATGCGAAAGCGTCATCACTTCGCCTTCGCGCGCCCTGAGCTTGGCGATGTTGCGCTGGCGCTCGTTGACCAGGCCGCCTGTCAGCAGAATGGGGATGACGACGACGGCGACCGCGGCCGCAATCGCCAGACGCAGGTCGTTGCTGTTTTCGGGCAACTGTTCCCAACCGCCGTTCGGGGTTGCCGCCAACTCCCAAACGCCGCCAGGCAGAACGAGTTGGCGCTTGGCCGGCCCCGCACGAAAAACACTGTCATCGCCGAAGAAGGCATCCTGGATGCGTTCCGGTTCCGACACATCGCGGATTGCGAGATGTACGTCGACATGGCGATGGTCACCGGTCGTTTCCGGCGTTTCAACACCGTCCTCAAGCAGTCGGGCGGATCGATAGACAGCCCTTTCGTCGAGAATCGCCTCGACATAGCCCCACCGCTCCATGCGCCCCTGGATCTTGGCGAAGACGGGCAGGAAAAGCTCAAAGCCGCTGCGCCCGCTCGGAAGCCGGATCGGGCCGATCATGACCGGTTTCACCGTGGACGAAGCCCGCTCCACGGCACGCCGGGTCGCGCCGAACTTGTTGAAGTCGGTGCCGACGAACCATTGCTGGCTTTCGCGCGGAAAGGCGATGCGCACCACAGCGCCCGGGGCGGCCGACACGCGCACCATCTGCGGGTTCTGCAACAAGAGCTTGGTCGACAGGACCGTGAAATCATCGGCGGTCATCTCAGGATGAACGCCGATGCTGTTGGCGAAACCGTTGAGGGCGGCGATGTTGGTGTTGACCTCCGACTGGAGGCGATTGGCAATGAGGTTCAGCTCATTCTCGACGTCGATCCTCAGATCGCTGCGGAAGTTTTCGCGATTTTGGCGCTCATAGATGTGGCCGCCGCTAAAGACGACGATGCCTGCGATGGCTGCCGGTATCAGCGACGGTTTCGCAAATCTGGCTGCCGCCCGAATGCGTTGGCGCAGAACGTCAACAATCTTCACTCTCTTCCCCTCGATCCCCAACCGAAGGTAGCGATCGAGTCTTAAGATTGGCTTTCGTCACATTTCTTTGGAAAACCCTACAATTCATGGGGATACAATGCGGAAGCACCGCCGGCGCCACCGGCAGAATGCTTGAAAACTGCACGCTTGGCGTTCAGTCTCCCTCGACCGGCCGGGCAGCCCCAAAACGGGGGAAATGCCTGTCAAAAGCTACGGTGCAAGGCAATTTTTGCCACAATCGGGGATCAAAGGGTGATGACAAGAAGAATCGCAGATACATTGAAGAGGGCAAGAAAGATGCGTTTTGTCATTGCCGCGCTCATGGCCACCGCCGGCTTGCTTTCGCCTTTGTCGGCCCTTGCCGAAAGTGCCGACGTAGAGGCTGTCATTACCGGCGTCGATACCGATCGCCTCAGCCTCCAGCTTGACGACGGCAAGAGCTACCAGGCGCCTGAAGAATTCAACTTCGAAGGCCTCACCGCCGGCGTCAAAGTTCTCGTGTTCTATACCGAGGTCGACGGCAAGCGCGTGATCAACGATCTGGAAATCGTTCAGTAAGACTATTTAAGAGCCAAGTCCCGCCCCTTGAGGGGCGGGTTGTCTTCTCTATTTGGCGTGGTGAGGTCAAGCACCTTCTGACTATCCGTGCCTATCCGTGCCTATGGTGATTGATGTCTTCGCAGTATCGCGCTTCTCTCCGGGCTCGGCCTGTGTGGCCCTCCCATTATGGGACCAGAAGAATGGGGCGGAACAATCTAATCGGCGACCTGATCGCGATGAGCGACCGCAACAGACAACCACGCGAACTCACCCCATCCGTCGTCCTGCGAAGGACATCGTTCCACCGGCGGCGGAATCTTCTTGTCTCCTCTGGTTCTCGTTACCCTGATTGCTAATTACGCAGCAACAGGCAAGCTCTCCCGTGTCCAGCAGAATTCGGTTCCGTCACTCCACATGCGGTGCATGATCACCGCAAGCCGTCGGGCCAAGGCTACAACCGCCTTTTGCCTGCCGCGGCGTTTGGCAATATTCATCGCCCAGGCTTTTAGCCACGACCATTTCTTAACATTTGCCAGCAGGACTTGCGCTGCTTCGTAAAGCAGGGATCGCATCATCGCGTCACCACAACAGGATACTCGCCCGACCCGTTTGCTTTCACCAGACTCGTTCAGCCTCGGCGTCAGGCCGAGCACAGAACCCACCGCCTTTGAATGTGCAAACCGCGCGGGAATATCGATGGTTGCCGTGTAGGTGAGAGCGACAACGGGCCCGACACCGGGGATCGTCGTCAACCGACGGCAGACGTCATCCTCACGGACCAAATCCAAAACCTTCTTGTGCAGCCTGGTGAACTCTTCGCGCAACAGTTTGCGTGCAGTCAACAAAGGCTGCATGATTTCGCGAAGATCAGACCCGTCTTCGACGAGCTCATTGATCCGCTCCTCGAATTTGACCTTGCCAACCAATCCGACTTTCAGGCCGAAATTGCGCAACAATCCGCGAATGTCATTCTCGATGGCGATGGCTTTTTCCTGCAAGAGTTTGCGTGCGGTCAGCAATGCCCGGTGCTTCTGGCTCGTCAGTGTCTTCACATGCACAGGCCGATAGAGATTGACGCGCATCATCTGAGCTATTCCACGCGCATCGTTGCGGTCAGTCTTATTCGGTTGAGCTTTCAAAAACGCCTTGGCATGCCTGGTCTCAATGCAGATCACCGGCAAACCTGCCTTAGCAAGTCCCTCATAAAGCCATTGCGACAGTGGTCCGGCTTCAAGACCGATCCGCTCAATCTGCCACTTCGGATCCTTCATCACCGAGATCAAATCATCGGGGTGAGTAGCAACCTTCGTCTCCCGGCAAATCTTGCCCGTTTCATCAACAATGCAAACCGCGGTCTCTTCTGTGGTTGCCGCCCGTGTGGCAAGAAGTTTCTAACCCAAATATGCCAGTGATCGAGTGCGGTCTTCTGTCAGGCCTTTGAATGCGGCATGTCAAAAGCCGCTGGCCGGTATGGTGATCTGC
>NZ_LGAP01000014.1 GCF_001270265.1 Ensifer adhaerens | reverse complement strand
CCGCCCGAACGGGGTGAAGCACAGCCGCGACCGCCCCAAAACCCCGCGCCCCCCCGTGAGTTATCGCCAGCAGGCGAGTGAACAGTTGCCCCGGGCGCCGGGGCCGGGCCGAACTGGGGCAGCCCCAGCTCCGCCACTATAAGCCGCTGATCGAGCGGATCATCGCCCAGACCGAACGGCGGGTCCTGGCCGGCGAGCCGGTGCCGGCTGGCGAGAAGCTGGTGAGCCTGTTCGAGCCGCATGCCGACATCATCGTCAAAGGCAGCCGCGACGTCGACTACGGCCACAAACTCAATCTGACCACCGGCAGAAGCGGACTGGTCCTCGACCTCGTCGTCGAAACCGGCAACCCGGCCGACAGCGAGCGCTTGCTGCCGATGCTGGAACGCCACATCGCCTTTTATGGCCAGGCGCCGCGTCAGGCGGCGGCCGACGGCGGCTATGCCAGCCGCGATAATTTGAGCCGAGCCAAAGCCTGTGGCATCCGCGACATGGCCTTCCACAAGAAGTGCGGCCTCAAGATCGAAGACATGGTCAAGAGCCGTTGGGTCTATCGCAAGCTCAGAAACTTCCGCGCTGGCATCGAGGCCGGCATCTCATGTCTGAAGCGCGCTTATGGCTTGGGGCGCTGCACCTGGCGCGGGCTCGACCACTTTAAGGCTTATGTCTGGTCCTCGGTGGTCGCTTACAATCTCGCCCTCCTTGCCCGCCTCAGGCCGACCTTACGCTCCTGATCCGGTAGCGTTCAGAGCAAGCCCGGCGAGCGTCGGCCGATACCCCATGATCCCATTGCCGCCAGATCGCTCTTCGGGCCATAACCTGCGCGGCCTTGTGCCATCACGCGTCCCAAGAAACGATGGCAGCCGGCAAACAACCTTTCAAAACCGCAGAAAAACAGGCGTTTATGGACGGGCACTAGCTAGTTCAACTCTGGCCGCCCCGCAACAAGCGTCAAGAATTTTCCGATAGGCTAAATATTGACCGTATCGGAAAATAATTTTACCAATGCCTATGCGCTCAGGACCCTCTTCCCCCAAAGTGATTGTCGTTGGCGGCGGTATCGCCGGGCTCTCGGTTGCCGCCGCCGTCCAGCAATGGGCTTCGGTCACCCTCATCGAACGCGAAGCACATCTCGGCTATCACGCGAGTGGTCGCTCGGCGGCGCTGTTTGCAGAAACCTACGGCAACGCGGTGGTGCGGGCGCTGTCCGTTGCCAGCCGGCCGGCCATCGTCGACGGCGGTTTTGCCGAGCATGTGCGCGGCGCATTGCATTTCGGTGGACGCGATGACGACGCGATGGTCGATGAACTGGCGCAGAAGTACCAGGCGCTTGTGCCCAGTGTCCGGCGGCTTTCGGCAGACGAGGTCAATGCCCTTATCCCGGTCATCCGCGCCGATACCACCTGCGGCGGCGTCTACGAGCCCGGCGCTCTCGATATCGATACGGGCAAGATGGTCCATGCCTGCGCCGCTACGCTGAAGGCGCTCGGCGGGACGGTCATCTCCGGCGAGGAGGTGCTGGAGATCTCCCGTGCTTCCGGCTGCTTCCAAGTGCTGACGTCTGCCGGCTCCTATGTGGCCGATATGGTCGTCAACGCTGCCGGCGCTTGGGTCGATGTGATTGCCGAACGGGCAGGACTGGCCGGGCTCGGATTTTCGCCCAAGCGGCGCACCGCCTTCATGTTCGATCCGCCTCAAGGGCTCGACGCACGCAAATGGCCGCTGGCCGTCGATTTGCACGAGCGCTTCTACTTCAAGCCGGACGCGGGAAAGCTGATCGGTTCGCTGGCGGATGAGACGGATTCGCCGCCCTGCGACGCCTATCCCGAAGATATCGACGTTGCCATCGCCGTCGACCGGATCGAGCAGGCGACGGAGCTTCGCATCGGTCGCCCGCAAAGGCCATGGGCCGGATTGCGCACCTTCTCAGCGGACCGCACGCCCGTCGTCGGCTTCGATCCGCGTTTGCCGGGGTTCTTTTGGCTCGGCGGTCAGGGCGGCTATGGCTTTCAGGTGTCGCTGACTTTGGCGCGGATCGCCTCGGCGCTGCTGCGCGATGCGCCGATGCCGCAGGATGTCGCCGAATTCGGCGTGCAGTTCGATGCGCTGACGCCCGGTCGATTTATCGAGACGGCCCGCACCTCATCGCTTTCCCCGGTCGATCGATGACCGGACAGACCATGAAGATCGAAACGCTGTCGATGCGGTAAGGAGAACCCCGCGGCGACGTCAACACCAGAGGCAACCAGGAGCGTTTGCTATGAAATCCACACGTCTGATCCTGCGCACCGCGCTCGTCGCATCGACAATCCTGCTGGGCGAGCAGGCTTATGCCAAGACCCTGGTTTATTGCTCGGAGGCGAGCCCAGAAACGTTCAATCCGATGATCGGAACGGCGGATTCTACCATGGATGCTGCGGCCAAGCCGATCTTCAATCGGCTGGTCGAGTTCAAGCCCGGCACGACGGAAGTGGGGCCGGCGCTCGCCGAGAGCTGGGACGTGTCGGAGGATGGCAAGGTCTACACCTTCCACCTGCGCCATGGCGTCAAGTTTCATGCTAACGCGCAGTTCACCCCGACGCGTGAGTTCAACGCCGACGATGTGCTCTACACCTTCGACCGCCAGCGCGACCCCGACAATCCGTACCACAAGCTGTCGAACGCATCCTATGAGTACTTCAATGCGCTGGGGCTCGGCCCGCTGATCGAGAAGATCGAGAAACTTGACGACTACACCGTGCGCTTCACGCTGACGTCGGCGAATGTCACGTTCCTGCCCAGCATCGCGCTCGACTATCTCTCGATCCTCTCGCTGGAGCAGACCGAGAAGATGGTGGCAGCTGGTACGCCGGAGCTGATCGACCAGGCGCCTGTCGGCACCGGGCCGTTCGTGCTCGAGGCCTATGCGCAGGACAGCCAGATCAGATATGTGGCCAACAAGGATCATTGGAACGGCGCGCCGAAGATCGACACTCTGGTCTTCGCGATCACGCCCGAGCCGACCGTTCGTGTCGCTCGCCTGAAGGCGAACGAGTGCCAGGTGGCGGCACCACCACCGCCCGGAGCTGTCGCCGATCTCAGAAACGACCCCGATGTGACGGTCTACAACCTTGAAGGCCAGAACATCGGCGTCCTCGGCTTCAACGTCGAACATCAGCCGCTCGGCGATGCGCGTATCCGTTTGGCGCTTGCCAAGGCGGTCAATCGGCAGGCGATCGTCGAGGCGGTCTATCAGGGGGCCGGCAGTGTCGCCGGCAGCGTTGTGCCGCCGGCGCAGCTTGGTGCCGCCAAGGATGCGGGCATCGATTACGACCCTGAAGGCGCCAAGGCGCTTCTGAAGGAAGCCGGGCACGAAGGCGACCTGTCGGTTGCGCTCTGGGCGATGCCGGTGTCGCGCCCCTACAACCCGAATGCCCGTCGCATGGCGGAGATGATCCAGGCAGACTGGAACGCCATCGGCGTCAAATCCGAGATCGTCAGCTTCGAATGGGCCGAGTATCTGAGCCGCACCGCCAAGGGCGAGCATGACGCCTTCCTGCTCGGCGGCAGCAGCGACAACGGCGATCCGGACAACATGCTGAGCTATCTCCTGAGCTGCGACGGCGTGAAGGGCGGGTCCAATCGGGCGCGCTGGTGCAACGCCGACTTTGAAAAGCTGCTTCAGGATGCCCGGGTTGCTGCCGATCCGAAACAGCGCGCGGCGCTCTATGGTAAGGCGCAGGCCATCCTCAAGGCGGAAGTGCCGGTTGCACCGATCGCCCATTCCGTCGTGTCGATCCCCGTGCGCAAGAGCGTGACGAACTACGTTCTCGATGCCTTCGGCCGCCAGAATTTCGCTAACGTCGACGTTACGGAGTGAGCGGGATGGACGAGATGACAGTCAGCGCGAGCGCCACGCTCGCCGATCTGAGCCGACTGCTTCAAGGCTACCTCAACGACGGCGCCGTCGGCGTCTCGCTGGCCTTCTCGCGGGGTGACGGCGAGATCGCCACTGTGACATCGGGCCTTTCCGATCGGGCGCGGGGGATTCCGGTGTCGCCCACGCAATTGTTCAAGATCGGCAGTTGCACCAAGACATTCACGGTCGCCGCCCTGATGAAGCTGGCGGAAAGCGGTGCGGTGGATCTTGGCACCCCGATTTCGCATTGGTTCCCGGATCTGCCGGGAGCTGCTGCAATTTCCGTGCGCCAGCTGGTCAACCATCGCGGCGGGCTGCCGGAATTCGAGTACGACATACCGATGACGCTGGATCGTATCTGGACGCCGGCGGAACTCGTGGATCTCGCCTTTCAGGTCGGCGGTCAGACGGCGCCCGGCGGCCCAGCGGTCTACAACAACACCGGCTATGTGCTGGCCGGGATGCTGATCGAAGCGGTCACCGGCCAGCCGCTCGGGACCTATGTTCGCCATCACGTGCTCGAACCGCTCGGGCTCGAAAACACCTGGTCGCCCTCGACCGAAAGCTTCCCGCAGGAGCGCATGGTGCGCGGGTACTACCACCGGCCGCCGCCGGCTGCGGACGCGGGGTCGAGCGTCGCTGCCGGGGCAGAGATGTGGCGCATGGACGGCGTGCTCCCCTATTCCGACGCGCTTCAGGATTCGTCGGATTCGTTTCCGTTCACGGCGGCCTATGGCTGCGGCGACATGGTCTCGACGCCTGGTGACATGGTCGCCTTCATGCGGACGCTGTTCGGCGGAAGGCTGCTGACGGACGGGATGTTCCGCGAAATGAGCGAAGGCCGCGTCGCGGTCAGCTTTCCCGGAACGCGGATGCGCGAGACCGGGGTGGGGCTGTTCCAAAGCAGCTACGCCGATCGACTCCTCTATGGTCACCAGGGCAGCATTCCCGGCTATGTCACTGTGATGCAGCACGAACCGATATCGGGGCTGACGATCGCGATGACCAGCAATGTCGGCTCGGGCTACCGGATGTCCTTCTACGCCAGCGGTTTGCACCAGCTGCTTGATCGGGCGGTCGGCATCATCCTGGACGGCTAAGCTCGCCGAGCACCTGTCGGCGATTATGTTTCGACGTCAGATCTCGACCGCCCGGTTTGGGCGGTCGAGTGTTTTTGACAGCATTGTTATGAAAGAACGACGTCGACCTTCTCGAAGGTCCTGACATCGATCAGGCCCTTGTCGGAGATGCGCAGTTCGGGAATAACGACAAGCGCCAGCAGCGAATGCTGCATGTAGGCGTTGTTCAGGCGGCAGCCGCAGATGCGCATCGCCTCGACGATCGCCGCGGCCTTGTCCGCCACGATCTCGGCGCGCTGGTCCGACATCAGCCCCGCCACCGGCAGCTCCACCAATGCCAGTTCCTTGCCGTCCTTGATCACGACGATGCCGCCGCCGACCTCGTGCAGCCGGTTGGCAGCCTGCGCCATATCGGCCTTGTTGGTGCCGACGACGATCATGTGGTGGCTGTCGTGGGCGACGGTGCTCGCAACGGCGCAATCGCTGTCGTAGCCGAAGCCGGAAACGAAGGCGTTGACGACGTCGCCGGTGCCGCGATGGCGCTCCACCAGCGCGATCTGGCAGACGTCCTGGGCGCGATCCATCTCGATGATGCCGCCCGCCGCCGAAAGCTCGGCTTCCAGTGCACGCGTCGGCGCCTGGTTCTCGACGACGCCGATCACCCGGACGCGCGCGCGGGTCGCGGTGCTGTTAAGCCCGATGTCGAAATCTCCGGCTTTGAGCGTCTTGCCGAGGTGCACAGTATTGCGGGCACTCTCCGGGTAGATGAAGGGCGGGATATCGCGCACCAGCGCGCCGGAATCCGCCAGCAGTTCGCCGCGGGCAAACACCGTTTCGATCGGCAACGCGACAAGATCCGACGTAATGATCAGGTCCGCCCGCCGGCCGGGCGCGATCGAGCCGAGTTCGCGCTCGACGCCGAAATGCTGGGCGGTGTTGAGTGTGGCCATCTGGATGGCGGTGATCGGCTTCAGCCCTCGCGCGATGGCGTGGCGCACCACCCGGTTCATGTGACCGTCATGAACCAGCGTGCCGGAGTGGCTGTCGTCGGTGCACAGCAGGAAGTTGCGCGGATCGACGCCGGCTTCGGTGATCGCCTTGACCTGCGCGGCAACGTCGAACCAGGCGGAGCCGAGCCGGAGCATGGCGCGCATGCCCTGTCTGACGCGGGCGATCGCGTCCTCGACCGTCGTTCCTTCATGGTCGTCGGCCGGACCGCCGGCGGCATAGGCGTGAAATTCCCGGCCGAGATGCGGCGAGGCATAATGCCCGCCGACGGTCAGCCGCGCATCCTGGGTTGCCGCGATCTCGGCGACCATTTTCGGATCATTGAAGGCGACGCCCGGGAAATTCATCATCTCGCCGAGGCCGATGATGTTGGGCCAGCTCAAGGCTTCGGCCACGTCCTTGGCCGAGAGTTCGGCGCCGGCGGTTTCAAGCCCAGGTGCGCTCGGCACGCAGCTCGGCACCTGCACGTAAACGTTGATCGGCAGGCTCTGTGCTTCGTCGTTCATCAGCCGCACGCCGGCAAGGCCGAGCACGTTGGCGATCTCGTGCGGATCGATGAACATCGTTGTCGTGCCGTGCGGGATGACGGCGCGGGCAAATTCGGTGACGGTGACGAGGCCGCTTTCGACATGCATATGCGCGTCGCAGAACCCCGGCACGAGATAGCGCCCGGCGGCGTCGACGACCTTGGTGCCTTCGCCGATTGTGTGGCTGGCGTCCGCTCCGACATAGGCGAAGCGGCCGGCTCTGACGGCGATGTCGGTGTGCGGAATGATCTCGCCGGAATAGACGTTGACCCATTTTCCGTTGCGGATCACGAGGTCCGCAGGCTTGCGGCCCATGGCGACATCGACAAGCTCGGGTGCGGTCCTCGACCAGGATTGAAGCATGACAGGTTCCTTCGAATGGAGACGATCTCGGCGCCCCTTTTCACTTCTGAGTAAAAAGGGGCGCCGACAGGCTTACTGGGTCTGTGCGACGAGCGCTGCCGCCAGCAGGGCGACGAACCACATGACCGGCTTTACATCGCCCGGGCGGCCGCAGACCAGCTTGATCAGCACATAGGCGATGATTGCCAGCGACAGACCGAGTGTGATCGAGAATGTCAGCGGGATCAGCACGATGGCAAGGAAGGCGGGGATCGCCTCGTCAAGGTCGGTCCAGCGGATCTTGCTCATCGGCTCGGACATGAAGAGGCCGGTGAGGATCAGCACCGGCGCGGTTGCCACGGCCGGAACGAGCGACAGGAGCGGCGACAGAAACAGGAACGGCACGAAGAGCAGGCCGGCGACAAGGGCGACGAGCCCGGTTCGGCCGCCCTGGGCAATGCCGGCGCCCGATTCCAGATAGACGGTGGCGGGGCTGGTGCCGAGCAGTGCCGAGATCAGCGCGGCGACGGCGTCGACGTGCATGGATTGCTTGATGTTGCGCGGCAATCCCTGCTCGTCCTTCAGATCCGCCGCTTCGGCAAGGCCGAGGAAGGTCGAGAGCGCCTCGATGAAATTGGTGAACAGGAAGACGAAGATGAACGGCAGATAGATCAGGCTCAAGGCGCCGACGAGATCGATCTGGCCGACGAAGCTGAAGTCCGGGGCTGCGGAAAAGCCGCTCCAGTTGACCAGTGTATGCACATCCGGCGTATCCGGCCAGAAGGCGCTGCCATCGCCCCACCAGCGGCCGATCGGGATGGAGAGGATGGTGGTGAGGATCATGCCGGCCATCATTGCGCCGGGAACCTTACGAACCACCAGCGCGACGGTCAGGATGAAGCCGGCAATGAAGGTAAGGGTGACCGGGTTGAATGTCGTCAGCCCGACGATCGTATCCGGATTGGCGACGATGAACTTGGCGTTCTCGAATCCGATCAGCGCGATGAACAGGCCGATGCCGCAGGCGATGCCATAACGCAAGTCGACCGGGATCGCCTCGATGATCGTCTGGCGCAAGTTGAAGAAGGCCATCACGGTGAAGAGCACACCGGCCCAGAAGACGCAGCCGAGCGCGATTTCGAGCGGCACCTTGGCGCCGACGACCATTGTATAGGCAAACAGCGCGTTGATGCCCATGCCCGGCGCTACCAGGATCGGGCTTCGCGCATAAAGCCCCATGGCGCAACTGCCGATGAAGCTGACGAGCACCGTCGCCGTGACGCCGGCCGAGAACGGAATGCCGGCATGGGACAGGATCGAAGGGTTGACGACGATCACGTAGGATGCGGCGAGAAAGGTCGTCAGCCCGGCGAGAATTTCGGTGCGGATCGTCGAGCCGAATTTGGAGATCTGGAAGTAGTGATCAAGCAGGCTGGCGAGCCAGGAGGCTTGCGCCTTGCCCGACGCCGGCTCCACGGCCTTGGGTTGGTAGTTCATTTTGTTCCCCTTTTTTGAAATGAGGAAGGGGCCGGCGATGCCGACCCCTTCGAAGGCTTTACTCCGCTGCTGCGGCGCGCTCATCCTCGCCGCCGTTCCCAGCGAGCGGCGAGATCACTTTCAACTGAACGCAATCGACGACGCCGAGATCGGTGATGGCATATTCCGGGATCGCCGTGATCTGCAGCACGAACATGTACATGAACGGCCATGGCAGGGTGCAGCCGAGCGCCCGAGCTGCGTCGTCCAGTTCCTCCTCCAGCGCCGCCATTTGGGACGGCTCGATATCGGAAACGATGCCGCCGATCGGAAGATGCAGGAAGGAGACGACCTTGCCGTCTTTGACCACCACCTGGCCGCCGTGGTTGGCGATCAGATGGTTGATCGCAACACGCATGTCTTCCGGATTGGCGCCGATGCAGATGATGTTGTTGTCGTCGGGCGCGGTCGAGCTGGCGATCGCGCCTTTGCGCAGTCCGAAACCGGAGGTGAAGGCAACGGGCCGGTTCTTCGTCTTGCCGTAGCGCTCGACCACGGTGACATATTGGATGTCCTGGGCCGGGTCGGCGAGCACGCAGCCATCTTTCACCGGTAGGGTGATATCGCGGCGCGTGCGCACGAAGATCTTTTCCGGCGTGACGGCGATTGCCATGGCCGCAGCACTTTCGCCGGTGCCCTCATAACGCAGCTTCAGATCGTGGAGTTCGAGCGGCGCGACCTTCATCGACGTGAGCAAGGCGGCGCTGCGCGGCGGCGGCACGAGCTCGACGGCCATGCGGCCGTCGCGCGCCACTTCCTCGCCCTTCGCGATGACGGCTTCGATCCTGAATTCGCGCAGGTCGTTGACGAGCAGGATGTCGGCGGCGCGGCCGGGCGAGATCGAGCCGACCTTGTCGTCGATGCGAAGCGCATCGGCGCCGTTGATCGTCGCCATCTGGATTGCGGCCATCGGCGAGATGCCCATGGCGATCGCCATGCGCACCATATTGTCGAGATGCCCGCGCTTGAGGATGTCGCTGGCAACGACGTCGTCGGTGCAGAAGCTGATGCGGCGCAGGGCCTTGACGCCCATCTCGGTGACGATGCGCAGATTGTCGGAAAGGAAGTGCGAGATCGAGGATTCGCGCACGACGACATGCATACCGGCTCTCAGCTTCTCGAGCATTTCCTCCGGCGAATAGCTTTCGTGATCGGCGCGCACGCCCGATTGCTGGTAGCCGCTGAGACGCGCGCCGCGCGTCATCGGGCAGCAGCCGAGCACCGGCAGCCGGTTCTTTTCGGCAAGTTCGAGCGCCGCCAGCACGTCAGGGTCTTCCTCCTGGATGAATTCGCGGACCGTTTCCCAGATGCCGACGCATTCCGGCCAATGATGGGTGGCCTGGTGATCGGCCGGGCTGAAATAGTGACCGACGGTCGAGCGCGGCATGGTGTAGGGGGTCTTGCACGGCGCGCCCCAGAACACCTTGAGCGGCGTCTCCCTGGCCTCGTCGAGGAATTCGCGTGCGGCGTCCGGCCCGCCGACGACGATGATCTGGTCGAGGCCGGTGACGATCGAGGTGGTGCCGAGCGGCACGACCGCCTTGGCAAAGCTCGTCAGCGACATCTTCGAGCATTCAACATGCAGATGGCCGTCGATCATGCCGGGCGCCAGGTACTTGCCGGTGGCGTCGATAATCTTCGTGTCCGGCCCGACGTAGTCGGAGATGTCGCCGACGGCGATGATCCGCTCGCCATAGATCGCGACATCGGCCTGGTAGATCTCTTCCGAAACGACGTTGACCAGCCGGCCGCCGCGGATCGCCAATGTGGCCTTGTTGCCGGTACCCGAGGCTGCCCGGATGAATTCTCTGATATCGCTCACTGAAACCTCTCCCTTAGCGTCGGCGAATATTCCCAGTTTGGTTTCGTTTGTACAATGGGCCGAAATGGCGTATTTGTCGGACATATCATCCAATATTTTGGACGAAAAATGGACCTTTCCCTTCTCGACTGCTTCGTGAAAGTTGCAGATTCCCGTTCGATTTCAGCGGCTTCGCGCCTGCACCGGTTGCCGAAATCGACACTGAGCCACAAGATCCGCCAGCTGGAGGACGAGTTCGGCATCGAACTCTTCGTTCGTGAGGGGCACCAGTTGCATGTGACTGACGCCGGAGCCGAGTTTCTGCGCTATGCCCGGCTCATTCAGTCGAATTGCGAGGATGCGGCAACGGCGATGGCGGAGATGCGGCAGGAGGTGGCCGGCACGCTGCGCGTCGGCTCGACCGGTGAGTTCGGCACGACGATCACATCCGAATTGCTCTATGCGTTTCGGCAGCAATATCCGCAGGTCAATCTCGACGTTGTCTTTCTCAGCTCGCGGCAGCCGTTTTCCGAAGTCACCGAGCAAGCGCTCGACGGCATCTTCCACTGGGGCGAACCTTCCGACGTCGACTATATCAGCCGGCGGCTCTCCGTTTCATCCTATGGCCTCTTCGCCAGCCGCGAATACATCGCCCGGCACGGCGCTCCTGCAAAGCCCGACGACCTGACCGGTCATCGCGGCCTCGTCTTTCGCCAGCCGACCCGCCTGCAATCCTGGTATCTGACGAGGGATGGCGACGCCGAGATTGATCTGCTGCCGACGGCGACCTGCACGACCAACGACTATTGGACGATCAAATATTTCGCGGTTGCCGGCGAGGGGATCGCCTACCTGCCGGATTTCTTCGTGGAGACGGAGCGGCAGGCGGGATTGCTGCAGCCGGTACTGGCCGAATGGAGTTCGCCGAAGACGGCGATCAATCTCATCTATTCGCGCCGGAGGCACGTGTCGAAACGCTTCAGGGCCTTCGTCGAATTCTGCATCGATTTCTACCGGGATCGCGAGCGCGCCAGTATTCCGCGTTATTACGTGGAGAAGGTCAGTATGCCGAGCGCTGCGGGGCGCTGACGCGGCGCATCATCCTGATCCGTTGGCGGCGCGGAAAGCCAGGTCGATATATGCGACCACGTGCTTCTCCGCGATATCGGAGACGGACTGCATCTTGATGTGCCGACGTCCCTTGCCTTGACCCATCAGCACGCCATGTGCGTCCGTCAGTGCTGCGCCCTCGCTGAACTCCAGCGTGACATGAGCCGAATAGGGAAATATGCCGCAGAAGGGTTTTGCGGCAGAAAACAGCAGACCGCCATATTTGATTTCTTCCGAAATGCCATTCCCGGACGCCAGCACGATTTCGCGCAGCCGTGCAACGATCGCGAACTGCGTCGCGCCGCGGTCGCGGATATCGGCGAGAAAGGTTTCGATACGCTTGTCCATCATCGCTCGCTCACGATTTGTAGAATGATTTGAGTTCCGGTGCCGCTTGCGCGCCGAGGCACGACTTCCGGCAAGCTTCATACTGTGGACAGGACGGGCATTCTCCGCCTGTGCTCAAACGATGAGGTCTTTGGGCAGGACGATCCTCGCGGATAATCCACCCTTGGCCCGATTTCGCAATTCCAACGCGGCGTCGGCGTGATGGAGCGCGAGCTCGGCGATGCTGAGGCCAAGGCCGCTGCCGATTGCGGCCTTGAAGCGACCACGGAAGAAGCGCTCGGTGACGTGGGGCATTTCCTCCGGCGGGATTCCCGGGCCATCGTCATCGATTGCAATCGTGGCGGCTGCGTCATCTTTTTCGAGCGTACAGAGGATTGTCCCGCCTGCAGGCGAGTGGTGAAGCGCGTTTTCCATCAGGTTGCGGGCGGCAAGCCGGAGCAGATCCGGATTGATCCTGATTCGCAGATGGAAGAGGCCGGGATCAACCAAGACCGTTGCAGCACCGCCGGCATGGCCGAGCAGTTCATTCCTCAGCGAAACCAGCATATCGCCAGGATTGACCTCGGCAGCGGCGCGGGTCGTTTCGGATGCTTCGACCGAGGCGATGTCGAGCAACTGCCTGACGAGCCGTCCAGTGCGGTCGACGCCCGCGACGATCTGGCCGAGGGCCTTTTCTCGGATCTCGGCATCGTTGCTCGCCAGCGCCACCTGGGCCTGGGTCTTCAGCCCGGCCAGCGGCGTTCTGAGCTCATGGGCGGCAAAGGCGATAAAATTCTGTTCGCGTTGACGCGCGCCGGCGACGCGGCCAAACAAGCCGTTCAAGGCTCGGAGCACAGGGCTGATTTCGCTCGGCGTGGCGGTCTCCTTGATCGGGTGCAGGTCCGAGGCGTCGCGCGCGGCGAGATCGCCGGCCAATTTTCTGAGCGGCGCCAGTCCGCGCCCGACGCTCAGCCAGATCAAAGTTGCCAGCAGCGGTATGATCAAGAGGGCCGGAAAGAGCAGACCTTTGACGACATCGTTCACCAGCCTGTCGCGGATGCGCAGGTTGTCGCCGACGAGGACGCGCACGCCGAGTTCGGCGTTTTCGACCGCGTAGACCCGCCAGGTTTCGCCATTGATCACCGTCTCGGAAAGGCCGGTCGCATGCGCCGACAACGTCGTTTCCGGTGCGCTTTCCGACTTGCCGATCAAGGTGCCGTCCAGCGACCAGATCTGGCAGGAGAGCTGCCTGTCATAATGCGGGTGGTCGAGAATGGGAATCTTCGCCTTTGTCTGCGCCGGCCTGTCCGGGTCGATCTCCTGGTTGACCACCAGCGAGCTCACCATCTTCGCTGCCTCCATCAGCCGGGCGTCGAGCACCTGCTCGACCTCGGCGCGGGTGCTGAAGAAGATCCAAAGGGTGGCCGACAGCCACATGAGCCCGGTGGTGACGAGCAATATGAAGAAGAGGCGTGCGCGGATCGATCGCATCAGATGTCGCTGCCGAGCCGGTAGCCGATGCCCCTGACGGTTTCAATCAGGCCGGGTCCGAGTTTGTTGCGCAGGTGATGGATATGCACCTCGACCGCGTTGCTTTCGACTTCCTCCTGCCAGCCGTAAAGCTTGTCCTCGAGCGTTGCCTTGGAAAAGATGGCGCCGGGTTGCGACATGAGCGCATGCAGGATGGAGTATTCCCGGCGCGAGAGCCGGACCGGGGTGCCGGCCTTTTCCACCGATTGCCGGGCCGGATCAAGCCGGATCGTCGCCCATTCGATGAGGGCGGTCGAGCGGCCGGCGGAGCGACGCGCCAGCGCGCGCAGTCGTGCTGCGACCTCATCGAGGTCGAAGGGTTTGCCGAGATAGTCGTCGGCGCCCATGTCGAGCCCGCTGACGCGATCAGCCACCGTGTCGCGGGCCGTCAGCAGCAGCACCGGCGTGTCGTTGCGCGCGTCGCGCAGTTTTTTCAGCACGTCGCTGCCGGAGCCGTCCGGCAGCATTAGGTCGAGCACGACGGCGTCGAAGCTGCCGGCGGCCAGCGCCGCCTCGGCGCTCTCTCGGGTGGCGACGGCATCGGTCGTAAAACCGGCGAGCCCCAGCCCGACCTTCAGCCCGTCACGCAAAATGTCATCGTCTTCGACAATCAGTACCCGCACTCGGATCTCCACGACATAATCGGCGGTCGTTGTTTAGCACCTCCCTTAAGGCAGCCTTAAGGTAGCGCATTCCTTTGGGCGTCATCGTAACAAGCCCCCGAGTCGATGAATGCCCGATAGAGATGAACCGAACCAACCGCCGCGCGCCATAACCGATTTTCGGGCCGGCGGTATGTTGACCCGTCGCAGCCTTTTCGTTGGTGCGACTGCATTGCTGCTTTCCGGCTGCGCGGCAACCGCGCGTCCGACGCCGAAACCGGCGGTCGTCGAGACGCCGCCGCCGTCCAACGGCGCCGTTCCGCCGATGTACTACGCGATGCCGAACGAGCCGTTTCCCATTCCTGCGGTCGATGTCTCTGAGGTCGATCCGAAGTTCTGGCGCCAGGAAGTCGACTATCCCACTGAGGACCGCCCGGGCACGATCATCGTCGATACGCCGGCGAAGTATCTCTACCATGTCCTGCCCGGCCAGCGCGCCATGCGCTATGGCATCGGTGTCGGCCGCGAGGGCTTTGCCTGGTCCGGGCGGGCGGTTGTGGCCTATAAGCGGAAATGGCCGCGCTGGACGCCGCCTGACGAAATGGTGGCTCGGCAGCCGAAACTCGAACCCTACAGCATCAAGAACGGCGGCATGGGGCCGGGCCTGAAGAATCCCCTGGGTGCGCGGGCGCTCTATATCCACAAGGACGGCAAGGACACACTCTACCGTATCCATGGCAGCCCCGAGGCGCGTTCGATCGGCAAGGCCGTCTCGTCCGGGTGCATCCGCATGCTCAATCAGGATGTGGTCTATCTGCATGACCAGGTCGGCGACGGCAGCCCGATCGTTGTCATCCCCGATCCGTCGAAGGTGCATCTCGCAACCAGTTGATCGCGGCTTGCCGGGTCGGCAGGTGTTGCCCAGTGAAAATCCATCGCTCCGGCGCTGACAGGGCCGGAGCTTGGTCACGCCGGTACGCGGCGATGTCAGTGGTTTGCGGGTCTCAATCGGCCCCAGATCGGGGCGACAATGTTGCCCATCACCGCGATCGTTACGGCGCCGACGACGACCGCGAGCAGGGCTTGTTGCGCCGACGTGGCGATCCAGCCGACAAAGCCCGGGGCAACCGGCAGGGCGTGGACCACGGCTTCGGAGATGCCGTGGATGATATGTTCTGGCCCGGCATATCCCATCTGTGCAAGGCCATGAACGAGGATGCTGCCTCCGACCCAGAGCATCGCCGCAGTGCCGACGGCCGCGAGAAACTTCAGGAACATAGGCATGCCGACGACCAGGCCGCGGCCGATGGCACGCAGGGCCGACACGGAGGTTCTCGCCAGTGCGACACCCGCATCGTCGGCTTTGACGATCAGTCCGACGACGCCATAGACGGCAAGTGTGATGGCGATGCCGACCGCGGCAAGCACTGCGCCCTGGGTGTAGATGCTGGCGTCCGCAACGGTTGAGAGCGTCAGCGCCATGATCTCGGCCGACAGGATGAAGTCCGTGCGCACCGCGCCGGCGACCTTCTCGTTTTCAAGCGCGATGGGATCGGTCTTTTGTCCGAGCACGGCGTTTTCGTGCTCATGGGCTGCATGCGGAAAGAAGACGCCATAGAGCTTCTCGGCGCCCTCGTAGCAGAGGTAGATGCCGCCAAGCATCAACAGAGGCGTAATCGCCCAGGGCGCGAAATAGCCGAGCAACAATGCGCCCGGCAGCAGGAACAGGAGCTTGTTCTTGAGCGAGCCGAGCGCAATGCGGCCGATGATCGGCAGTTCGCGCTCCGGCGTCAGCCCGACGACGTAGCGCGGCGTCACGGCTGCGTCGTCGATGACCACGCCTGCCGCCTTCGCGCCGGCCTTTGCGGTCTGCGCGGCGATGTCGTCAAGCGAAGCGGCTGCCATCTTGGCGATGGCCGCAACGTCGTCGAGCAGGGCGATGAGACCAGTAGCCATTGAACGCTAACCCTTTGCGCTGAAATTCCGTGGAGCAGGGCGCTCCGAGGATTCGGCAGTAACCACCGCAGCGTGTCGAGTCAACGACATGCAAAACGTCCGGTGGGCGGACACCATATTGTGAGACGAAAAGCAGTTCGTTTGGATTGACGCGAAGCCGCTTTCGATTTACGACTGACGAAATACGAAAATCGTCAGTCGTAAATCGAAAGCAAGTTTAAATGGACGGCAGCATCGAAAGCCCGCTCGACGCCACGCGGCAGGAGAACGTCTCGCGGATCCTCGATGCGGCCGAGCGGCTGTTTCGGCATTTCGGCTATTCGAAGACAAACGTCGCCGACATCGCCCGCGATCTCGGCATGTCGCCGGCCAACATCTACCGCTTCTTCGCCTCGAAGGCGGAGATTCACCAGGCGATCTGCGGCCGCATGCTGGCGGCCAGCTACCAGCAGGCGCAGGACATCTGTCGGTTGCCGCTGAGCGCGACCGAGCGCTTGCGGCAATATATCCGCGCACAGCATCAGATGACCGTGGAGGTCATGCTCGACGACCAGAAGGTGCACGAGATGGTCGTCATCGCGATGGAACGCGACTGGCATGTGATCGACAAGCATATCGACCGACTGCACGCTCTTGTCGCTGAGGTGATCCGCGAAGGGATTCTTGCTGGCGAATTCCCCGAACAGGACGCCGACGCGGCCTCCAGATGCTTCGGCGCTGCGACCGTCATCCTCTGTCACCCGCAGATGGTGGCGCAATGTCTCTCGAAGGAAAATCGGGCGACGCCGGATGAACTGATCGAATTTGCGATCAAAGCACTGAAAAACTGACCAAGCCGCGCGCGGCCCCGATGTGAACCGTTTGGCTGATGCCACCCCAGGAGTGCGGAAATGCCCTTGCCCGTTCAAACCCGTAGCCGTTTCGCGTTCAGCGGAAAGATGGCCCTTCTTGCCGTGATCTCCGTTGTGCTCGCGGCTTGCTCGGAGGAGGCCGAGGAGGCCAAGCCGGTCGTTCGGCCAGTCAAAGTGGTCGAAATCGGCGATGCCGGCGAAGCGCGGCAGATGAACTATTCCGGTGTCGTGCGCGCCCGAACGGAGATGAACCTCGGCTTCCGCGTCAACGGCAAGATCACCGAGCGCTTGGTGAACGTGGGCGATCGGGTGAAATCCGGCGACCTGCTCGCCCGCATCGATGCGACGGATTACGACCTTTCGGTCAAGAGTGCGGCCGCCAACCTTGAGGCCTCCGAGCGCCAGGTCGAGACGACCGCATTGGTCCGCGCGCGCGCCGAACAACTCTTTGCCCGGAAAGTCGCCTCCCAGGCGCAGCTCGACCAGGCAACACTCGGCCATAACCAGGCCGTGGCAACGCGCGACGCCGCAAGCTCGGCGCTGTCTCAGGCGAAGAACCAAGTGACCTATACCGAACTGGTTGCCGATCGCAGCGGCATCGTCGCAGCAATCGCGGCCGATGTCGGTCAGGTGGTTGGCTCCGGCACCCCCGTCGCCACCGTTGCCGCTGACGGCGAGAAGGAAGTGCTCATTGCCGTCCCGGAAGTCGATGTTGCCAATTTCAAGCCGGGCATGGCGGTCAAGGCCGGCTTCTGGTCGGATCAGGGCCTGATGCTCGATGGCAAGGTGCGTGAGGTGGCCGGCAGTGCCGAACAGCCGTCGCGAACCTTTGCGGTCCGCGTCAGCCTGCCCAACGATCCGCGCGTTCTGCTCGGCATGACCGCGACGATCCTGGCTTCGGCTGATGACGCCGAGCGCCATATGTCCGTGCCCTTGAGTGCTCTGGCGCAGAAGGATGGTGGGACCACGGTGTGGGTCGTCGACCGTGATAGTCAAACCGTGAAGAGCCGGACGATTACTGTTGCCGACTTCACCGGCGAGGGCGTGCGCGTGATCGGCGGGCTGAAGAGCGGCGACCTCGTCGTTGCGGCCGGCACGCAGTTCATGACCGAAGATCTGAAGGTAGCGATATCGGGCGATGTCGTCCGCCAGTCTGCTGCGACCGACAAGACCGCAGCTGCCGAAATCGTGCGCTGAATCAACCCAACCGCGGAATGATGCCGATGTCCATGCCCACCGAAGAAAAGCGGCCTTTCAACCTTTCGCGCTGGGCGATCGCCCATCCCAGCATCGCGCGCTTCCTGTTCGGCTTGATTATCATCACCGGTGCCCTCGGTCTGATGCGCATGGGTCAGAAGGAAGATCCTGATTTCACCTTCCGCGTCATGGTTGTGCAGGCCTTCTGGCCGGGCGCCTCGATCCAGGAGATGGAGGACCAGGTCGTCAACAAGATCGAGCGCAAGCTGCAGGAGACCCCGCATCTCGATTTCGTGCGCTCCTATACCCGCGCCGGCAGCGCGATCATCACCCTGCAGGTCGAGGGCGACACCAATGCTGAGCAGGTGGCTGACGCGTTCTACCAAGTTCGCAAGAAGATCGGCGATATCGCCAATGAACTGCCCGAAGGGCTGCTCGGGCCGTATTTCAACGACGAGTTCGGCGACACCTTCATCACCCTGCATTCAGTGAGCGGCGACGGTTACAGCTATCCCGAGCTGAAGAAGTTTGCGATCGAGGCGCGTGACATGCTTTTGACGACGCCGGGCGTCGAGAAGGCGGTGATCATCGGCGACCAACCCGAGAAGATCTATATCGACGTCTCCTCCAAGGTGTTGGCCGCGCGCGGTCTGACGCTCAACGATCTTAGGAATACGATCGCCGGACAGAACAATGTCGATCCGGCGGGCTCGGTCGATACCGGTGCGCGCTCCGTGCGCATTTCCGTCGATGGCGGCCTCGACAAGGTCGAGGATCTCAGGAACCTCAGCCTGCGGGCCGGCGAGCAAGTCACCCGCCTCGGCGATATCGCCACCGTCACGTCTGGGCTTGAGGATCCCTATTCGCGCAAATTCCGCTTCAACGGTCAGGACAGCGTGCAGATCGGCGTAGTGATGGCCAAGGGTTTCAAGGTTACCGATGTCGGCACTGCCGTCGAAGAGACCTATCAGCGTTTCGAGGCCGCTTTGCCTTACGGTGTCGTCGTCGACCAGATCTCCAACCAGCCGGAAGTGGTCACGGAAGCTGTCGGCGAATTCATGAAGGCGCTCGGCGAAGCGCTGGTGATCGTCCTTGTCGTCTCATTCCTGTCGATCGGCTGGCGCTCCGGCCTGGTGATCGCCATCACCATCCCGCTGGTGCTCGCGGCGACCTTTGCCATCATGTACGAGCTTGGCATCGACCTGCAGCGCATCTCGCTTGGGGCGCTCATCATTGCGCTCGGGCTTTTGGTCGACGACGCGATGATCGTCGTTGAAATGATGGAGCGCAAGCTGGAGGAGGGGCTCGTCAAGGTCGAGGCCGCAAGTTTCGCCTACTCCTCGACGGCCTTCCCGATGCTGACCGGCACGCTCATCACCACCGCCGGCTTCATTCCGGTTGGCTTTGCCGCCTCGACGGCGGGCGAATATGTCCGCTCGCTGTTCTATGTGGTCGGCATCGCCCTGGTGGTCTCGTGGTTCGTTGCCGTCTATTTCACGCCGTGGCTCGGCAATATGATTCTGAAGCAGCGCAACCATGCCGGCGGCCACCACGATGTCTTCGACACACGCTTCTATCGGCGTCTGCGTTCGACGGTGTCCTGGGCGGTCCGGCATCGCATCATCGTTCTGTCGATGACGCTCGCCGCTTTCGTCGTGAGCCTGTGGGCATTCCAGTTCATTCCGAAGAACTTCTTCCCGCAATCCTCCCGGCCGGAAATCCTCGTCGATCTGTGGCTGCCGGAAGGCACCAGCATCAAAGAGGTCGAGACCCAGGCCAAGACGCTCGAAGCGCGGATGATGGACGATGCGGACAAGCGCTTCATTGCGACCTATATCGGCGAAGGTGCCCCACGCTTCTTCCTGCCGCTCGACCAGCAACTGCGCAATCCGAATTTCGCCCAGCTCCTCGTCATGGCCAATGACGAGCCGGCGCGCGAACGGCTGATCGTCAAGCTGCGCAAGATCCTCGCCGAGGATTTCCCGTCGATTCGCTCCAAGGTCGATCGCCTCTTCCTTGGCCCGCCGACCGGCTGGCCGGTGCAGATGCGCGTGATGGGGCCGGATCGCCAGGAGGTTCGCCGCATCGCCGATCAGGTCAAGGCGAAGTTCGCGGAAAACCCGCAGCTCGGCGCCGTGCATGACGACTGGCTGGAGCCGGTGACGGCGATGAAGCTGGTGATCGACCAGGATCGCGCCCGTGCGCTCGGCGTCACCTCGCAGCGTGTCCGGCAGATGCTGCAGGCCACCATGTCCGGCGTGCCGCTGGACAACTTCCGCGATGGCGAGGAGACGGTCTCGATCGTCGCCCGTGAACCGGATGCCACGCGCGCGCTGTTGTCGTCGGTGGAGTCCATCTATATCCCCACCGATTTCGGCAGTTTCGTTCCGCTGTCGCAGGTGGCCAAGGTCGTGCCGGTGCTCGAACAAGGCATCGAATGGCGGAGGGATCGCCTGCCGACGATTACCGTTCGCGGCACCCTGCCCGACGGTGTGCAGCCGAATGATGTGGCGTTGAAGATGTATGGCGACATGCAGGTTCTGCGCGACAGTCTTTCCCCCGGATACAGCATCAATATCCAGGGCGGCGCCGAAGACGCAGCCGAGAGCCAAGGCTCGATCGCCGCCAAGGCACCGATCATGCTGGCCGTCATCGTCGTGCTGCTGATGGTCCAGCTCCAGCATTTCGGCAAGGCGATGCTGGTTCTGGCAACCGGTCCGCTCGGCATTATCGGGGCGGCGGCAGCACTGCTGATCAGCGGCGCGCCCTTCGGTTTCGTCGCAATCCTCGGGGTTATCGCGCTGCTCGGCATCATTATGCGCAACTCGATCATCCTGGTGGACCAGATCGATCAGGATATCGCTGCGGGCATGGATCGCTCCGAAGCCATCATCGGATCGGCGGTGCGCCGGTTCCGTCCGATCATGCTGACGGCGCTGACAGCGGTTCTGGCGCTGATCCCGATCTCGCGCGGCGTGTTCTGGGGGCCTTTGGCCTATGCGATGATGGGCGGCATCCTTGTCGCCACTGTTCTGACAATTCTGGTGCTGCCGGCTGGCTACGCGCTGTTCTTCGGCCGGGAGCCGAAGAAGCAGACGCCCGAGCCGGAAACCGCTCAAACGGGTGAAGCCGAGCCCGCCGTGCCGATGATCTATCCGCCTGCGGTCGCTGCCGAATAGCACTGCCGACGAGGATGACATCCAATGCCGTCGTCGGCCGGCGGTTGATAGGATCAAATGACAGGGCGGCCGCCGAAGTTGTTGCAAGTTCGGCGGCCCCAGAAATGTCGGTTGAATGAAGGCGGGCGCACGAACGTGAAAACCTGCGGCCGCTTTTCTGCTTGAGCCGGTGCCGATCGGCGAGTTGTGTTGTAGGGTCGCCCGTATTCAGGTTTGCCTTCCAGGGGATTCGGGTGAAGCTAGACGTTCTCTTCTGCAGCATGATGATCTGCACATTTTCGTTGCCGCGCATGGCGCATGCGGAATGGCAGGCGGTCGAAAAGGACCGCACCTATGCGATCTCGGGCCAGACGGGGCCCGAGCTTTATGCGTCGATCGGCGAGCGGGGACCAAAGGTCGGCGGACTGGTTCGCGCCATTGCTCACACCGATTTCAAACTGACCTGGACCAGGAAATATGAGCCGCAGGGCAACGCCTGCACGCTTGTTTCGGCCAAGCCGAAGCTCATCATCACCTATACGCTGCCGAAGCCGTCGCGGCCGCTGCAGGGAGCCATTGCGCAGAATTGGGACACCTTTATCTCAGGTGTTCGCAGGCACGAGCTGGTACATGGCGACTTCATCAAGGATCTGGTCAAGGCGATAGAAAGCACGTCGGTCGGGCTCTCGGTTGACGCTGACCCCAACTGCCGCAAGATCAGGACCGAGCTGACAAGGCGTCTGGGCGAGCTGTCCGTTGCTCAACGCCAGAGGAGCCGGGACTTCGACCGGGTCGAACTCAGCGACGGCGGCAATATCCACCAGCTCATCCTCAAACTCGTCAATGGTGCCGGAAGTCGTTGACGGAGGCGCATACGTATCTCCACCCGCTCTTCGGAACGCAGGTCATCAACACAGACCGGCTTGAAGGCCAATCGGCGCGCTGAAACAAGACCTCCACGTCAAGCTCTTGCCAAGCCTGGCGAAGGCGGGTGACTTCATCGCCGCACACGTCTACCCATGCCGGCCGCATGGCCGGACATAGGAGGGACGTGTCAGTCGGTCAGAGCCGCCGTCAGCAGACGGTGATCAAAACACGCCTGTCGGCGCCGTCATTGTTCGTGAGGTCTACCGGGTCGTTTGCGACAGCCGGCCTACTTCATGAACTCCCTGATCTTGTAGGCGACCTCGGTGCGGTTGGTCGCGTTCAGCTTTTTCATGATGTTTCTGATGTGAACCTTCACGGTGCTTTCACACAGATCCATCTCATAGGCGATGATCTTGTTTGCCTTTCCACGGCGCAAGGCTTCGGCAACTTCGATTTCCCGCGGCGTGAACAGGCTGTCGGAGCAACGGGCGCCATTCACGACGGAGTTGATTGCCTCTCTCATCGTCAGGATGCTGCTTGCCGGAACGAAGACGCCACCAGCGCGCGCAAGCGCAATCGCTTCGGCAGCGACATTGATGCCGACATTGCTTGGAATGTAGCCACGGGCACCGCATTCCAATGCTTTGAGAATCTGGCCGAGTTCATCCGTTTCGGCGACCACGATCACCGGGCTGTACTTGAACTTCTCAACCAGCGTCTCGATCTTTTCGCAGACTGCAAGGTCGCCCACTTTGCTGCCGCCGACGATAAGAAGAATTGCGGAAGGGTCGGTCTGCAGCTTGCGGCTGCGCCATTCGTCAAACGATCCGACGGTGACGATCGTCAGCCCGGGGTCGTAGCCCGTCAGGCTTTTCGACAGACACTCCCGGTCGAGAGCTCGAGGGTCGATGAGCAGGATGTAGTCGAGGTCCTCCTCCTGATCGGTCATATCAGAACCTGCCAGGCTTTGGGGCAGACGCTGTTCCAGCACGCTTGGGAAGGATGTCGGCCGCGTCGTGGTGTTTCTTGCAATTGTTGCTGTGCGAATATCCATTGAATTTGCTCCTTCTTATTCTTATTTTCATGGGTGTAAATATTCTAGATACAAGTATTGGTATTAGTATTCCTTCAGGTTCCTCTCATATTTTGTTATTATAGATTGGCAATCAGATCACATATATTGGAAGTACGCATTAACACAGGTTAAAGGACCAGCAAGGAATCAACCGGGATTCGTGCTGAGATAGCCCGGATCGAAGTCGACCAGTTCGGCCAGCCGTCTGCGGTCGAGAAATTCGACGATGCCATTCCTGAAGGATAACAATCCCTTCAGCCTCATCTCCTTCAGAACGCGATTGATGTGCACGGACGACAGTCCGACGGCGTCGCCGATGTCGGACTGCGTCAGCGGGCATTCGAAGCCGTCAAATCCCGGCCTGTCGGGTTTACCCGCCCGGACTGCGAGCTCGAGCAGAAGGTGCCCAGTACGCTCCAACGCGTCGCGACGTGCGATGTTTGCCAACCGCTCTGTCAGTCTGGCCTGGCGCTTGAGCATCTCGTGCACGAAGTTCTGCTGGATCCTGGGCGACAAATCGGGTCCCCTGGTGCCGGGAGGCACCGGGAACTCGTAGGCGGTAACGTCGGAAAGTGCCTGGATCGTTTCCTGCGTCATGTCCGAAGACAAGGTCCAAACCATGTCGCCGCGCAGCATGAATTCGATGACAATGCGGGTACCGTTCGCCAGAATCTTGCGGCTGACGCTCCAGCCGGAGATGAAGAACAGAACGCATGATCTACCTTCGGGCTCGAAGAGAATCGAGCCCGCCGGGAACACCCGCTTTCGCGCGATGGAGAGTTCCGACTTCCGCTGGTCTGTGTCGAAACTCGACGGTTCGCGATACACTGACGAGCCTGTTAATGCCCCAAGTTGCCCCACCATAAAGGCGCACTCTCTCTTCGATCTTTTCGATTGTACTTAAGTATATAGCAAACAACCGGTGGTTAGGAATATTACCCAAGATGGTTAGTAATGGTGGGAAATCACATCGATATGAGCTTAATCCGGCTGGGTGGGGCCGGTGGTAAGAGGCTGAAGCGCTTGTGCTTTAAGCGTCGGCCGTGCCGAAGGCCGCGCGCCGCAGTGGGCGTGACCCGTGATGGCTAGAGACCGTTTGACCAGGCGTAGTCGGCCATGCCTCTGTCGTTCGTCGCAACCACTGGCTGGGTCTTCCGGCTCACGCCGCGGTTTTGATGTGCTACCAGGCAATCTTGCAGCTGGCTGATGCCTTCGCGGGCCTGATGGAGGACCGAGCCGTGGACCGCGGGGTCGATGCCCTTGCGCGCCGCCTCCTCAAGCAGCGAGGCCACATGCTGTGCGGAGATATCGGCTTCTCCGGCAAAATATTCCGACCGGCCGACGAACTGGAAGAAGCCGTCGACTTTTGGATCCCAGCCAAGACCGACCTGTGGCACGCCGAGGGAATAGGCGGCGATGCAGGCGTGCAGGCGATGCGCCAGTATGACCTGAGTCGATGCGAGGATGTGGATCAGTTCCTCGGGCGTCTTGGGGCGAGGGGCGAGATAGAGATTACCGCTGTCGATATGGGCAGCGAGACCCCCGCCGTTGAGAACGCGCCGCGCAAAGGCCTGGTCTTCCTGCGCTCCATTGGTGAAGAGGCAGACGCGATATCCGGCATCGAGCATCAGGTCGAGCAATTGGTGATAGTCATCGGCGTGTCGGAACGGAATTCCTTGCGAACCGTGGCTGGAATGACGCCGCAGGATGAGCGGATCGGTGACGCAGATACCGATTGCCCGGTCATCGACTTTCAGCGGCTCGAGTGCGTGGCTTGCGACGATCTCGCGAACGAGCAACCCGGGGTCGGGCAGTATCCGGGCGTGCGGCCCGGCTGGAAAATGGCCGAGCCAGTTGCGGCCGGCAATGGTATCGCGAACCGAGACGTGGACGAGTTGGCTTTCCTCGAGCACGCCGAAGAGCTGCCTTGCCCGCGACGACCAGTCCCGGCTGGTGCCGACGGCATAGACAGCCAATGGCTTGCCGCTGCGTTTGACGCAATCGAGCGCTGCGCCGACCTTGAGCGGAAAGTTCAGATCATCGTCCTGAAACAGGTTTCCCCCGCCGATGACAACAGCATCGGCATCGTCGATCTCCTTCTGCCATTCGACTTGTAATCGGCGGAGTGTCGGACCAAGTGCTTGCCTTACGACCAGCCGACGCGCGAATGACGGCAGTGCTTGCAGCACCTTCAACAACAGCCGGCGCCGCCCGCCACCGCCGGTACCGAAAGCTGTCCTGCCGGCGAGATCGATCGTCTTGACCTCCAACCCCCCGCCGCCGCGCGCCAGCGCCGTCTCCAGGCACTGGGCAAGAATGCCGTCGCCGAGGTTTTCGCTATATTTGACGTTGAAGATGACGATCTTCATCACGAGCCTCCTATGCGGCGCGGACTGGTCGCATCAACCAACCGCGGTTTTGCCGCTCTTGCCTCGGCGATTTGCCGGCATGTCAGCGCCGACACACTACCGGCGAGGATGTAGAACATCAGGCCCAGGTCATAGACGGTGCCCGATACGAGAGCCGTGCTGAGTGCGGCGATAAAGCCGGCTTTCGCCGCCCTCAGCGCGGCAACGCTTTCCGTTCGCCACTGAGCGCTTGACGCCACGCGAGCGCACAGGATTGTCGTGACAAAGACGCAGAAAATGACGAGCCCCAGGACGCCGACATTCGAAAGGAGAACCAGCAGATAGCTCGAGGCGCGTGCACTCCCCAGGCCCGCCCCCATGCCGGACGTGTTGACGAAGGCCTCGTAGGCGGCAGCGTTCCACATTGCTCGCTCGCGGCCGGACTGGCTGTCGACCTTTGACAGGAGCATCTCATCGAGAAAGTCGTAAACAGTCGACACCGTTTCCGGAAACAAGTTCACGACGGTGAGTATGACGAGCGGTACGACCAGGAAGAGAGCGGCCAGAAAGACTGGACGCCCCGGCCGTTTTTGCTCGAAGACCGCCACCAGCGCGCGTATCCAGAGAAATGGGAAGACCACCGCAAGCCCGAGCAGTGCGGTCGCCGAGGTGGAGAACACCAGCCCTGCGAGCGAGGCGGTCGCGAGGAAGGCTGTCGCGGGCGAACGCACCCGGTCGAGCCACAGGCTGGCGGTGGCGCCAAACAGGACCAGGGTGTAATCGGCAAAGGCCGATGCCTCGGGGAACGATCCGGAAATCCGCTTCAGACCGCCTTTTTCCGCCGCGGTCAGAAGGGCGTAGTTGGCTGTCCGCACCACGCTCAGCAGATACTCGGTGCCGGAGAAATAGGTGACAATGTCGGCCGCCGCGAAGGCGAGGTTGACCGCTGCCGCAATGAGGATGGCGTTGACGAGGTGTGACGGCGCGGCCGTCCGGCGCAGATAGGCATGGCAGAATCCGAAACAGGCAAGGCCGCCGAGCGCATAGACGGCCTGCGTTATGTTGTTGGACGAAAATCGCAGCGGCGACAGCGATATGAAACTTCTCGTGCCGACCGATCGCTCGACTGTCATCACGTCGACGGCGCCTTGGAAGAGGCGAGGCGACAGGACCGCCGTCAGCACGCCAAAAAGGGTGAGCACCATTAGCCAGAAGCCGGCACCGGCCGGCGCGAAGGCAGCAAGCACGGGTCCCTCGCCATAGGCCATCAGGATCCGCAGGCCGAAGAACAGCAGGAAAACATTGGGAACGAGGATGGATGCACCACCGAGCGCGGGAAGGTTGATGGCGGCTGCAGAGCCGAGCGCGGTCGAAACGACCATGAACGTCAGTGCCCAGTGGATCGGCGCCATCAGGACGCCCACTCCCACAAGTACGGTAACGAAGCCGATCAGTTCGAAGCTCATGCCACCAATTCCAGTTGCCGGAACGATCCTATCAAAGGCGGCATGTCGCGTATTTACGCCTGCGGCTAAGCCTTTCGCATAAAGCAGCGGCCTGAATCGGTAATGGACCCTTGATGGGAGGCCGCGTTAGTTTTGCACCATGACCCCATCTGTTCGCGAAGCTTGCCCTTGCCGGGCCCACCGCCTGCCAGTTCGGTTTTACATCCGGCCTGTCGTCGGCTGCCTGTGGCTGATGATGCTTATGTCGGCGGCCTATGCCGACGGATACACGGCCGGCGATACGGGCGATGAGCTTCCGATCGACGACATGCCGCTGACCTTCGACGAGAATTTCGACGATCTGAGCGTATCCGCCTGGGGCCCCGGCACCCGGTGGATCGCACATACGCCGTGGTCGGGGGATTTCGGCGGAGCTCGCTTTGCCAATCCCGGTCAACGCACTCCGTTCAAGACCGAGAACGGCATACTGAGGATCGAAGCCAAGCGTGACCCGGAAGGCGACTGGCAGTCCGGCCTGCTGGCCTCAGTGGACGCCAAGGGCAATGGTTTTGCCCAGCAATACGGCTATTTCGAAATGCGCGCGCGTTTGCCGGTCGGCCCTGGCGTGTGGCCCGCCTTCTGGCTGATCGGCAAGGACCGCTCGAAGTCGACGGCCGAGATCGACGTGATGGAATTCTACGGCGACAAGCCGGAAGGCTATTCCTCGGTCATCCATGTCTGGCATCGCGGTGACAAGGACGATTCCCAATTCAGCCGGATCGAGGTATTTCGCGATGCCGACCCCGGAGATTTTCATACCTATGGGGTGAAGATCGATTCTCAGTTCATCCGGATGTATTTCGATCGGAAACTCGTGTGGACGGCCGAAACACGGCCTGAACACCGGCAGCCGATGTACGTGCTGCTCAACCTCGCGCTCGTCGAAAAAACCGCCGACCAGGCGCCGGATCCATCCCACATGTTCATCGACTATGTCAGGGCCTACGACCTTCAATAGGCGGTGCCGGCCAAGTCGTTTCGCCTTCCTCGTTTCCACTCGGGCGCGTTCTGCCTGCGAGCCGGAAAAATCCAGAAAAAACAAATCGATGACGAACGGTTTTGACCGCCAGACCTGCGTGTCGTTCGCGCATCTCCGTGGCTTGCATCCCCCTAAGGACTAAGGGGGTCTAACCCTTTTGATGGCCGGGTGGCGATGCGGCTATCCCAATGATCATCTGTTCATTTTCCGCCACCATGGAATTCTGGCTGACGACGGCATTGCAGCAAATTTCGCCCGGCCGTCCGCTGCAAGGGGACGTCTTCGTCTTCCGCGGGGGTAGCGAAGCGACAGGGATAGGAGGCGAAAGATGGCTGAGTTCCGATTTTCCGAGCCCGACGGTTCGGCGGCGATGTCCGGCGGTGCGGCGGGCCGCTCGCGGGAAACGCTGCACTATGACCCTGACCACTCCGTTCATGCCGTTGTTCACCAGCAGGCCCAGGCTGCCCCGCTTGCAACGGCGATCGTTTTCGACGACCACTCGATCACCTATGGCGAACTTGATCTCATGTCCGATCTGCTCGCCGCCTATCTGATGGGGCAGGGCGTCAAGAAGGGCGATATCGTCTGCCTCTTCGTTCCGCGCTCCCTTGAGACGATCGTCGCCATGCTGGCCACACTCAAGGCCGGTGCTGCCTATCTTCCCCTCGACACGACCTTTCCTGTCGATCATCTCGACTATGTCATCGGCGACTGTGAGCCCAAAGTGATCTTCGTCGATACCTGTACGCTCGCCACCATGCGTCTGGTGCCGAGCGTCAAGGGGATGATCGCCGATCTGGATGCCGTTGTCGCCGATCTCGCGCAAGCCGAGAGAAAGCCGCTCGAACCAGTGCCTGTCGGCGGCGGCGACATGGCCTACGTCATGTACACTTCGGGTTCGACCGGCCGGCCAAAGGGCGTTTCCATTCCGCATCGCGGCATTCCCCGCCTCGCCCTCGATCAAAATTACGTGCAGATTGGAAGTGCCGACGTGATGCTGCACGCCGCTACAATCGCTTTCGATGCCTCCACGTTCGAGATTTGGACGACATTGACGAACGGTGGGACCATCGCCGGGCTGGCGGACGGAAATTTCTCGGTTGGCCGGCTTAGGGACGTCATCCGCGACAACGGCGTCACCATTTCCTTGCTCACCACCGGCCTGTTCAACCTGCTCGCCGATTTTTCGTGCTGCGAGCTGCCGAGGTTGCGGCACATGATGTTCGGCGGCGAAGTCGCCTCGGCCGAACATGTCAAACGCTTTCAAAAGGCGCATCCGGACTGCCGACTGACAAACCTCTATGGGCCGACGGAAATCACCGTCCTTGCCACCGCCTTCGACATCCCTGCGGGGTTCGATGGCAAGGACGTGCCGATCGGCGGCGTCGTCAGCCACACCGGTATACTGATCGTCGACGAAGACCATCGCCCGGTCGGGCGCGGCATAGAGGGAGAGCTTGTCCTCACCGGCGAGGGCGTCGCCATCGGCTATTTCCGACGTCCCGAGCTGACGGCAGAACGGTTCGTCACGATCCTTACCGAACAGGGCGATGTGCGCGGCTATCTGACGGGCGACCTTGCTGTGCTCGGCGACGATGGCATCCTGCTCTTCCGGGGGCGGCGGGACCGGCAGATCAAGCTGAACGGAAAGCGCATCGAGCTTGACGAAATCGAGGCCGCCTTGCGTCGCGACCCGCGGCTCGCCGACGGTGTCGTCATCTGCCAGAATCTGGATCAGTCGCACAAGCGCATCGTCGGTTACCTGTGCCCGCGTGAGGGCACCCGCGCAGACGACGCCGAGTTGATCCGCGACGTGATGGAGAGACTTCGCAACAGCCTGCCCGCCTACATGATCCCGAGCGCCGTGATCGTGCTCGACGAATTGCCATTGCATCAATCGGGTAAGGTCGACCGCGCCAGACTGCCGTTGCCGGTGGATGCTTTGCCGGCCGAAAACGCGCCGGTCGCCAGTCGGACCGAGGCACTCTTGCAAGACCTCTGGCGCAACGTCCTCAGCCTGCAGGCGGTGGAACTCGATCGCAATTTCTTCGACCTCGGTGGAACGTCGCTGCAGCTGATGCGGGTGCATGCGGCGCTGGAGGCAAATCTCGCCCGTCCGATCGACGTGGTTGCCCTGTTCAAGCACCCGACCATTCGCGAGTTGGCTGGTTTCCTCGACGGAAAATCGTCGGCCAGTGCCCGGGCGATGACGGCGGCCGAACGTGCGGCGTTGCAAAAGAAGAACATGTCCCACTTCCGCAGGAGCGCTTCATGACCGTTTTCAACGATGCGGATGACGTCCGCGGTTCGGATCGCAATGACCAGGAGGTGACGGGCATCGCGATCATCGGCATGTCTGGCCGCTTTCCAAGTGCCCCGTCGGTCGAGGCGCTCTGGGATCTCGTGTGCGAGGGACGGCACGCATTTTCGAAACTGAGACCGGAAGAAATCGAGGATGCATTCACCGACGAGGAACGTGCGGCGGCGAACTACGTGCCCGCCCGGCCGCAGCTCCCTGACATCGACATGTTCGACGCCGAGTTCTTCGGCATGTTCCCGCGGGAGGCGGCGGTCACCGATCCGCAGCACCGCATCTTTCTCGAGGTCTGCTGGGAGGCGCTTGAGCGGGCAGGCTATGATCCTCACCGCTATCCCGGCCTGATCGGCGTCTTCGCGGGAGCGTCGATGCCCACCTATCTCATTAACAATGTCCTGGGTGAGCGGGCGAAGGCCGAGGAGTTCACGTCCAACTATCAGATCGGTTGTTTCCAGCAGATCGTCGGCTCGGTAACGGACGTTCTCGCGACCCGCATCGCCTATAAGTTCAACCTGCGCGGACCGGCAATCGCCATCCAGTCGGCCTGTTCCACGTCGCTGTTGGCCGTGTCCCAGGCCTGCCAGAATCTGCTGACCTACAGCTGCGACATGGCGCTTGCGGGCGGGGTATCGATCACGATCCCGCAACGGCGCGGCTATATCTACCAGGAGGGCGGCATGGCTTCGCCCGACGGCGTCTGCCGGCCGTTCGATGAACAGGCGGCCGGAACGGTTTTCGGCAGTGGCGCGGGCATCGTTTTATTGAAGCGGCTTGAAGACGCGCTTCGGGATGGCGACCGGATCTTCGCGGTCATTCGCGGCTATGGCATCAACAACGACGGTTCGGACAAGATCGGGTTTACGGCGCCAAGCGTCGACGGGCAGGCGGATGCGATTTCGTCGGCTCTGGCAAACGCAGGCGTCGATCCCCAGACGATCGGCTATGTCGAATGCCACGGCACCGCGACCCCGCTCGGCGATCCGATCGAGTTCGGCGGATTGTGCGCCGCATTTGCCGATGCAGGCGACAAGCGGCAGCTTTGTGCCCTGGGCTCGGTCAAGGGCAATGTCGGTCACCTCGACGCGGCCGCGGGCGTCTGCGGACTGATCAAGACCACGCTGGCGCTCTATCACGCCAAGATACCGGGAATGGCGAATTATCAACGGCCGAACCCGCGCATCAATCTCGACGACAGCCCCTTCTACATTCCCGCCAGCACCACCGACTGGCCGGCCACCGAAGGTCCGCGCCGTGCCGGCATCAGCTCGTTCGGCGTCGGCGGCACCAATGTCCATCTCGTGCTTGAGCAGGCGCCGGTGTCGCAAGGCGACGTCGCCGACATGGCGCGGGGGCCGTATATCCTGCCGCTGTCCGCCCGCAACGAGGCCGCGCTTGCGGCCATGCGGCTGAACCTGCGTGATCATCTGCAGGCGCATCCGGCGTTGCCGCTGTCGCAGGTCGCGCACACGCTGCAAACTGGACGGCGCGCCTTCAGCCATCGTACTGCCATCGCCGTCAACGATATCGACCAGGCGATCGAGCGCCTCGGCGGCGAGCGAATGCCGAGCGCGGTCGCGACGGACAGGCCGCCGCTCGCCTTCATGTTCCCCGGCCAGGGATCGCAATATGTCGGCATGGGAGCGGCACTCTATAACCGCGAGCCGGAATTCACCCGCTGGATCGACAGGGGCACGGAGCTGCTTCGGGCACCGCTGAAGACGGACCTGCGCGATTTCATCTGCCACGCTGGCACCGTGAGCCAGGCCATGGCCGAAGAGCAGCGCGAGACCCGCATAGCGCAACCCTGTCTCTATCTCGTCGAATATGCTCTGGCACGGCTATGGATGAGCCGCGGCTTGAGGCCCGACGCCATGATCGGTCACAGCGTCGGCGAATTCGTCGCCGCGACGCTTGCCAATGTCATTTCCTTCGAGGACGGAGTGCGGCTCGTCGCTGCGCGCGGACGCTTGATGCAGTCGCAGCCGCAAGGCGCGATGGTTTCCGTGCGTGCGGATGTCGAGACAGTCTCCGCCCATCTCGGCGACGAGGTCGAAATAGCCGCGGTCAATGCCCCGAAACTCTGCGTGATCTCCGGCACCTTCGCCGCCGTCGATGCGGCGTGCGCTGCGATGGAGCGCGCCGGTATCGCCTTCAGCCGGCTTCACACGTCTCATGCGTTTCATTCGGCGATGATGGACGGCGTCACTGATGCCCTGCGCGAAGAGACGGCAAAGGTCACCTACGGCACTGCCATAACGCCCTATATTTCCTGCGTCACCGGCGGTTGGCAGACGATCGAACAGGGCATGTCGCCCGACTATTGGGCGAAGCATTGCCGCGCCGCCGTCCGGTTTTCCGACGGGCTGTCGGCCCTTTCCGAGGGACGGAAGCCTGTCTTGCTGGAGGTCGGGCCCGGTCGCACTCTGTCGGTGTTTGCCGCACAGACGCTCGCCCGCGATGCCGTCACCGCAGTCGTCCAGTCGCTGCCGGAACATGACCGCGCGCATGCCGCCGGCGAAACCCTCGCCGAGGCGCACGGCAAGCTCTGGATGTCGGGCTGCGACATCAACTGGCCGACGTCGCCTTCTGCCGGCAGGGCACCGCTGGTGCTGCCTACCTATCCCTTCCAGCGGCAGCGCCACTGGATCGACGCTCCAGCCTCGGCGCGGCGCGGCGTAAGCCGGCCGGCGTCGTCGGCTGTGCAGCCTCCTGCCACCGAACCGGCTTCCACCGACACTCAAGCGCAACCGATTGACGGGATGAAAATCATGAATGTTGCCACACCAGTTGCTGCCGCAAGCCGTATCCCTGCATTGCAAACTTCCCTCATCACTTTGCTCAGCGACATGTCGGGGGAGGCGCTTGGACCGAGCGAAACGGGCGCGACATTCCTGGAACTCGGCTTTGACTCGCTCTTCATCGGCCAGTTCGCCCAGCGGATCGAGAAGGACTACAAGATCAAGCTCTCGTTCCGGGAGCTCCTGAGCAATATTCCCACCATCCAGGACCTGGCTGCGCATCTCGATCGGCAGTTGCCGCCCGAGCAGCAGCAGGCGCCGGCAGCCGCACCGGTGGCCACACCGCCGCTCGCAGCGGCCGAGGCTCCGGCCGCAGCAGCACAGGCGCTGCTGCCGGTTGCGCCCGTCGCGACGGCAGCGACTATTGCCGGCATCGAGTCCGTCCTCCAGTCGCAACTGCAGATGTTGCAGACGATCGTTTCGCAGCAGCTGCAGGTGCTCCAGGCGACAGGTTCCGTCGCCACCCCGCCTGCAATGTCGATTGCCGCTTCGGCGGCGATCACCAGCCCGATTGCGTCGAATGAGCCGCAGCCGGCGCCGAAGGAGCAGGTCGGTCGCCCAGCCGATGGCGAGATCGGAGCGGAGCGCATCAAGCTCTACCGCCCGGGCGCCAAGAGCCTCGCGACGGAGATGACCCCACAGAAACAGGCGTTCGTTTCGGAATTGATCGCGGCCTACGAGGCACGGAACGGAAAGTCGAAGAGTTTCACCGACCAGAACCGGAAATGGCTGGCCGATCCGCGCACCGCTGCCGGTTTCCGTCAGGACTGGAAGGAGATCGTCTTCCCCGTCGTTTCCGACCGGTCGAAGGGCTCGCGCATCTGGGACGTCGACGGCAACGAATATATCGATCTGGTCAACGGCATGGGGCAGACGGCCTTCGGCCATGCGCCGGATTTCGTCGTGGAAGCGGTGAAGGCGCAGGCCGACGCCGGATTTGCCATCGGCCCGCAGACGCCGCTTGCCGGCGAAGTCGCCGAGATGATCGCTGATATAACCGGACACGAGCGCGTGACCTTCTGCAATACCGGCTCGGAAGCTGTCATGGCGGCCATGCGGGTGGCGCGTACGGTGACCGGCCGGGACCGGATCGTGGTTTTCGGCAACGATTATCACGGGCAGTTCGACGAGGTGCTGGTCAAGGGCAAGAACCGGGCGGGTGCGCCCGTCGCGATACCGGTTGCCGCCGGTATCCCGTCTGCCTCCGTCGCCAACATGACGGTGCTTCGTTACGGCGATCCGGAAAGCCTTGAGTGGATCAGAGCCAATGCCGGCGATATCGCCGCGGTGATCATCGAGCCGGTTCAAAGCCGTCATCCGGAATTGCGGCCGGTCGAGTTCGTTCGCGAGCTGCGCGATATCGCGTCGAAGTCCGAATTCGCATTGGTCTTCGACGAGGTCGTCACCGGCTTCCGCGTCGATCCCGGCGGCATGCAGGCCGTCTGGGGCATCAAGGGCGACATGGCGACCTATGGCAAGGTCATCGGCGGCGGCATGCCGATCGGTGTGCTGGTCGGCGACAGCCGTTTCATGGATGCGCTTGACGGCGGATGCTGGAACTACGGCGACGATACCGTCCCGATGACCGCGCCAACCTTCTTTGCCGGGACGTTCGTGCGCCATCCTCTCGTGCTTGCGGCGGCCAAGGCCGTTCTCCAGCACATCAAGGGCGAGGGGGCCGCACTTTACGGCGCCGTCGCCGAGCGTACGCAGGCTCTGGTCGCGGAGATCAATGCCGATCTCGCCCGGCGCGGGATCGCCAAGACCGTCAACGGCTACAAGAGCTGGTTCTTCACCGACTTCGGCAGCGACGATCCGCTCGGCCCGCTCCTCTATGCAAAGATGCGCATGCAGGGCATCCATATCCAGGACGGCTATCCCTGCTTCCTGACGACCGCCCACAGCGAGGCGGATTTCCAGGCGATTGCCGCCGCATTTCGCACGAGCCTTGACGCGTTTCAATCGGTCGGCATCCTGGGCACGCAACTCCAGGCAGAGAATATCGCGCCAGCGCCCGTCGCCGTGATCGCTGCCCGACCGTCAACGGCGCCGCTGACGGAAGCGCAAAAGGAGATCTGGTTGGCCGCCCAGGTCGGCGACGAAGCCTCGTGCTCCTTCAACGAGTCCTTCACCATGGCATTGGATGGGCCGCTTGATCGCGAGCGCCTTGGTCGGGCGCTCGACGCGGTGGTCGCAAGACACGACGCATTGCAGATCCGCTTCGGCCGGGCAGGCGATCATTTCGAATTCATTCCCGATTTCGTGCTCGATGTGGCCGATATCGACCTTGCCGGTGAGAGCGATGGCGAGGCGTTGTTCCGGCAGCTGATCGATGAGGATGCGCGCACCCCCTTCGATCTTGCCAACGGGCCGCTGGTCCGGGCTTCCATCGTTCGGATGGCGCCCGATAGCCACCGCCTGGTCTTCACCGCACACCACATCGTCTGTGATGGCTGGTCGGTGAATGTCGTGATCGAAGAGCTTGCCGCCACCTATTCGGCCGATGTGCGCAACGCCGAGGCCGGGCTGGCGCCGCCGCTGTCCTTTGCCACCTACGCGACCGATCTCGCTCCCAATGCGGAGATATCAAACGCGACCGAACAGTTCTGGCTCGACCAATACAAGGATGTCCCCGATCTGCCTGATATGCCGCTGGATCGGCCACGGTCGGATCGCCGCAGCTTTGCCGGCGGCACCGTTACCGGAAACATCGAGGCGGAAGCCTACAAAGCCCTGAAGAAGGCGGGGGCAAAGTCTGGCGCCACGCTGTTTTCGACCTTGCTGGCGGTGCTGCAGATCATGATCTCCCGCCTCTCCGGTCAGGACGACATCGTCGTCGCCGTGCCTTCGGCCGGGCAGAGCCTGCTCGACGGCCAGACGCTCGTCGGCCATTGCGTCAATCTCCTGCCGCTTCGCCAGACTGTGTCGTCCGATAGTCGTTTCGACGAGCATCTCAAGGTGACGCAGCAACTCGTGCTCGGTGCGTTCGAACACCAGGACTACACCTACGGCACGCTCGTCCGCAAACTGGGCGTCAAGCGCGACACGCATCGCCTGCCGCTGACCGAGATCCAGTTCAACCTGGAGCGGGTTCCGGACAATCTGGAGTTCGGCGGGCTGCAGACCAAGATTGCGTCGAATGCCAAGGCCTTCTCCAACTTCGACATGTTCTTCAACCTGACCGAAAGCCCTAAGGGCGTTCGCATCGATGTCGACTACAATGCGGAAGTCTTTGAGCGCAGCACGATCGAGCGCTGGATCGGCCATTTCGCGACACTGGTTACGGCGCTGGCTGCCGACATGACCCGGCCGATCCACGATCTGCCGCTTCTGTCTGCGGCCGAACAGGCCTGGCTTGCCGATGGCCTGAACGGCACGGCCACCGACTACGATCGCGATGCATTCGTCTTCTCGCTGTTTGCACGCAGAGCTGCCGAGCAGCCGACTGCGGTCGCCGTCGAACTCGACGGCGCGACGATGACCTATGCCGATCTCGAAACGCGATCCAACCAACTGGCCTGCCGGATCCAGAAGGCAATCCCGGAACCGGGGCAGCGCGTGGCACTTCTGGTCGAACGGTCGCTTGAGATGGTGATCGCCCTGCTGGCGATCATGAAATCGGGACATGCCTACGTGCCGCTCGACCCGGCGCATCCGGAAACGCGCCTGTCGCAGACACTGGAGGTTGCGCGTGTTGCAGGTATGATCTGCGATAGCGACCGGGCGGAGGGCCTGGCGGGCAAGGATGTCGCCATACTCCGCATCGACGGCGCCGCCGGGGCTGCCAACTCGGAAACGGAGCTGCCGAAAATCCCGACGGACGCGGCGACGCCCGCCTACATCATCTTTACCTCGGGATCGACCGGAGCCCCCAAGGGCGTCGAAGTTTCCCATCGTGCCCTGGTCAACTTCCTCACGTCGATGGCGCGGGAGCCGGGGCTTGACGATCGCGACACGATTGTCGCGGTGACGACGATCTCCTTCGACATTGCCGGCCTTGAACTCTACCTGCCGCTGATCACAGGCGCGAAGGTCGTGCTTGCCGGCCAGCACACGGTGCGGGACGGTTTTGCTCTGGTCCGGCTCGTCGAAAGCAGCCGTGCGACTGTGCTTCAGGCGACGCCGACACTCTGGCAGATGCTGGTCGAGGCCGGCCTCAGCCGTTCGAGCCTCAGGATGCTGTGCGGTGGCGAACCGCTTCCCAAGGCGCTGGCATCCTCGTTACTCGGTCTCGGGGCTGAGTTGTGGAACATGTATGGCCCGACCGAGACGACGATCTGGTCGTCGGTGCAGCGGATCGAAGATGGCGAAAAGCCGATCACGATCGGCCATCCGATCGCCAACACGCAGCTCCTCATCCTCGACAAGGCCAACCGAGTTGCCGCCATCGGCGTCACCGGTGAACTGCATATCGGTGGCGAGGGCCTCGCCAACGGGTACTTCGCCCGCCCGGATCTGACAGAGAAGGCCTTTGTCGATATCGACATCGGCACCGGAACTGTCCAGCGTCTCTACAAGACCGGCGATGTCGGCCGGCGGCTCGCGGATGGTTCGCTGCAATTGCTTGGCCGACGCGACCAGCAGATCAAGCTGCGTGGTTTCCGCATCGAGCTCGGCGACATTGAGGCTGCGATAGCCAGTGCCCCGGGTGTTCGCCAATGCGCGGTTGTGGCTGCCCAGAACAGCAACGGCGACAAGCAACTGGTCTGCTATGTCATTCCGGAAAACCAGGACAGCAAGCCGTCGACATCCATGCTTGCCGCGCATGCGGAGGCCAATCTGCCTGCACATATGGTGCCCGGTTTCTGGGCGTTCGAGGAGGCTCTGCCCCAGACGGCGAACGGAAAGCTCGACCGCAAGACGCTCGAACAGCGCGGCCTGCCGCAACGCGAGGTCGCAGCCATCAGGGTGCCGCCGCGCACCGCCATGGAGACGCGGCTCTGCGAGATCTGGCGCGACGTCCTGAACTCGCAGGAGATCGGCGTCGAGGACAACCTCTACGCGCTCGGGGCGGATTCACTGATCATCTTCCGCATCGCCGCCCGCATGCTGGACAGTGGCCTGCGCCTGGAGGCCAAACATCTGATGATGCATCCCTCGATCGCAGAACTCGCCACCTTTGCCGAGACACGCGACGACATCGATCTGAACGGCACCCAGCCGCAGGTCCCTTCGCTGAGAGATTTCCGCAATGGCGCGCGGCGCCGGGTTGAGCAGGTGTCACGAGCATGAAAGAGATTAACAACACTGCGCCTGTCGCCGAACCCACCGTAGTTGCGGAGTTCCCTTGCTCCCAGACACAGTTGCGCTGCTGGATCCTCGATCAGTTGAAGCCGGGCAATCCGGCGCTCAACGTTGCCGTGCGCTGGGAGATCCGTGGCGCGTTCCGCTCCTCGACGTTGGAGGCGGCCTTCCGAACGGTGATCCAGCGCCACGAGATCCTTCGCACCCGCTTCGTCGAGGTCGGCGGCAGGCCCTGCCAGCAGGTGGTCGACCAGGTCGACTTCAAGATGTCCGTCATCGACCTGCGAAACGTGCCGGCAGAACAACGCGATCAGCGCATCCTGTCGATCGGTGAGGAAACCGCCCGCGCGCCGTTCGATCTCGCCAGCCCCTGTCTCTTCCGCGTATCTCTGCTGATGGTGGAGAACGAGCGGGGCTTCTTACTGATCACCGCCCACCAGAGCTGCTTTGATGGTTGGTCGATCCGCGTCCTCGGTCGCGAGGTCGGCGAGATCGCTGCGGCGCTTGATGCCGGCCGGCAGCCGGTTGTTCCGGATCTGCCGTTGCAATACGGCGATTTCTCGCTGTGGCAGCAGGAGTATCTGAACAGCTACGGCTTTGAGACGGAGAAATCGTTCTGGCGCGAGCAACTGTCCGGCGCGCCGTATTTCGAGGTTGTTCCCGATACGCCGCGCGGGCCGGTAAAGACCAGCCGCGGCAATATCCTCTCCGTCAACAATACAGGTGATTTCAGCGAGCGGATCGACGCTGCTGCCCGCGCACACCGGGTGTCGCTCTACAGTTTCGGGGCTGCCGTCGTCAGCGCTTTGCTCCATCGCTACACCGGCCAAAACACCGTCATGTTCGGGTCCCAGGTCGCCGGGCGCGACGAGACGGACCTGGAGAACCTCATCGGGGTCTTCATCAACAATGTCGTTCTGCGCTTCGACATGGCCGGCGACATTTCCTTTGCCGACCATGTGCGGTCGGCAAGTGAAAAGGTGACGGCTGCGCTCAACCATCACAGGATGCCGTTCAACAAACTGGTCGAGTTGGTCAACCCGGTTCGCGATCCTTCGCGCAACCCGCTGATCTCAGTCAACTTCAACCTGCAGAAGGCCTTCCTGGAAGATCATCAATATGGCGGTTTCGAGCTGATCAGCGCGCCGTCGCAATCCCCGGGCGTTATCTACGATCTGAGCTTCATCATGATCGGCAGGCCGAGCGGATGGCGCATGTCCATCGAATATAATGCCGACCTGTTCGAAAAGAGCACGATCGAATCCCTGCTGCGGCTTTGGCAGGAGGCCTATGAAGCGGCGCTGGAGCATCCCTCGGCTCCGCTTTCGGCGCTGACCATCCCCGCGCGGGAGATCAAGACCCAGCGGGTAGAGACCGGTCGGGCAACGGCGATCGAACAGATGCTTGCCGCCCATCCGTCCGTCGGTTCGGCCGTGGTACTGGTCGAGGACGATGGGAAACGTGTGCATGCCTTTGTCACCCCGGCATTGACGATCACCGAGCCGCTGGACCGCCTGCCGGAGCATCTGATGGAGTATCTGGGGCGGCAACTGTCCCAATCGGCCATGCCGGGCGGCATCAGCGTGCTGCTCAACTTTCCGCGCGATGCGAGCGGCACCGTCGATCGCGCTGCATTGCGCATCCCGGCACCGCCGCCCGCCCTCGCCAAGACCGTGATCGGTCGCATCGAACCGGCGGGTGTTCCGGTGCCGCTACCGACAGCGCGAACCGATCAGACCAAGGCGCTTGCGGCGATCTGGGCAGAGGTGCTCGGCGTCCCGACGATAGCGCCCGATGACAACTTCTTTGCGCTCGGCGGCCACTCGCTCCTGGCATTGCGCATGCTCTCGGGCGCCCGATCAAAGCTCGGAGCCAAGGCTGACCTGGAGCAACTCTTCAAGCAGCCGACATTCGCCGGCTTTGCCAATGCACTGTTTGGCCGCACGGAGCCGAGCGGGACGGAACTGGAAGGACCGAGTGCAAGTCCCTGGAACGTCACTGCCTGCGGGCGTACCGATGCGCCCTATACGCTCTACACGCTCAATCATCCGTTCCTTTACTACCGGCTTGCCACCGATCTCGGCGATGCCGTGTCGGTCTACAACGCCAACATGTTCCATGCGGATCTCACCGGACATCTCGCCTCCATGTCGCTCGAGGAGATCGCCGGGCATGCCGTCGACAGCATGGGCGCGGACATTCTCAAAGGGCCGGTCGGCGTGATGGGGCTTTGCGTCAACGGCGTGCTGGCGGTCGAAATTGCCCGACAATTGCGCGAGCGCGGCGCCGATCTTCGTTTCACCGCCGTCATCGATGCCTGGGCCCCGGGCTATGTCAGGTCGCAGCCCCGGCTCCGGCGCCTTCGCTGGAACGGCGAGCGCCGCCTGAAACGCATCGGCTATTTCACCCGCAAGCTCTTTTCCGGCCGCATCAGTTTCGTCGACTATCTCAGGGAGTTCAACTTCACGCTTGCCTTGCTGAAGCGTCTGGGACTGCGGGCGGGGACCTATTCCCAGGAAGAAGCCGTCAATGCCGATGTTACCGACTTGCTGATCAATGCGGCCCGTCGCTACCGGCCGCCGACGACGAATGAAAAGTCGGTGCTGCTGTTCCGCAGCGAAGCCACTCATCGCCGCGCTCGCAAGCTGCTCTTCGGCTGGGGTGGTGCGATTGCCGGGGACAGCGAAGTATTCGACCTTGAAGGCTGGCATGAGGATAGTCTCAACAGCAACAGCATTCAGGCCCTGGCGACCATCGTCATCAACAGATTCCGCTCTCATGGCGAGAGCTGAACACGACGTGCGAAGGCAACATTCATGCGTGTCACAAGCCTCCCATTGCGCATCGGCATCCTGGTCGAACAGAACGAGCAATTCGAGAATTGGCAACTGATGGTCTTTGATCGGATCGTTGCCGATCCGCGATATTCCTTAACCGCCTTGCTTGCTCACCCGGCGCCATATGGGTCCGGCCGGAGTTCCGTGCTCTTCAAGCTTGCGCATCGGCTCGAGCAGGCGGCGTTCGGCCGCCAGGCAGTATACAATCCCTGCAACTTCGATGCGCACAAACAACGGATCGTGCCACTGGCGACATCGCAACACGGCGCCGCGCAGGCGCAAGTGGCGGAGCTTGGTCTCGATCTGGTGATCCGCATGACGCCGAATGGCCTGCCTGACGACGCTGTGCGCGAGCTGCCCTATGGCGAATGGGCGCTCTCTTTCTCCGATCAGAAATCGGGAGCGGGCGAGTGGTTCAGCTATCTCGAGGTGGTCAGCGGCGCGCCGGCCGTGGACCTGGCGCTCTACGTTCGTCTCGGGGCATCAGCGTCGTCCGTTGCCATCGCTTCGTCCTCCTTCAACATCAAGTTCAGCGCGGTCAGAAACATCAATTTTGTCAAGGAACGCGCCGCTACCCTGCTGTTGCGCGAACTGGCGCGACTGGCCGATACCGGTGAGCTGATCACGACACCGCTGCCGACGCGCCGGCCAGCCTCGCCGCCGTCGATCGACGAGTTGGCCCGGTATCTCGGCATCCTCAGCGGCCACCTCGCCGGGCGAGTGAAGAAGGCAGTGCAACACAAGGCCGGGACCGGGTCGGCCGTCTGGACGCTCTTTACCGGGAGCGGCCGTATCGACGATTTCGAGCCGGGCGTTTCCGTCGAGATCCCGCCGACGTCGACGGATATCAAGGCGGATCCGTTCCTGCTCCAGCATGAAGGCGAGTGCTACCTGTTCTACGAGGCCTATGCCAACGGAGACCGCAAGGCGCATATTGCTGTGGGCCGCTTCGACGGCGACCGCCTCGAGCCCGTGGGGATCGCGCTGAACTGCGACTATCATCTGTCCTATCCGTTCGTCTTCCGCGACGGCGAGGACATCTTCATGATGCCGGAGACGCATCAATCCAAGCGCATCGAAATCTGGCGCTGTGTCGAGTTTCCGCTGAAGTGGGAGCTGCACGCAACGGCGCTCAACGGCCTGTCCGCCGCCGACAGTGTGCTGACCCGCCATGACGGGCGGTGGTGGCTGTTTACGAACCTCTCCGAGTTCCACGCCTATGAGGACCATTGCAGCGAGCTTCATATCTTTGAAGTCGACGGGCCGGGGCTGGCGCGCATTACGCCGCACAAGCGCAATCCGGTGGTGCTCGGCAGCACATTTGCGCGCAATGCCGGCCGGATCTTCGCCCGCGAGGGCCGTGTCTTCCGCCCGTCCCAGCACAATGCCCACGGCATTTACGGCTATGGGCTGAACATCATGGAGATCGAGCAGCTGGACCTGGAGAACTATCGGGAACGGTGCATCAGAACGATCAAGCCTGATTTCAAACCCGGATTGCTCGGTTGCCACCATTTTGACGCTGCCGGGGATCGCTATGTGCTGGATGCGCGACTGACGCTTTGAGCGCGAGCACATCATCATTCCAGTAACGAAGATGGACGGCGTTGCCGAGGGTCAGCGCCGCCAAGGTGCCGGCGAACCCAGGCGGGGTCGCGACATCAAATAGGCTCCAGTTCAGCGGCGCGTCCCTATCTCCATCCAGGGATTCGAGCTTTGGGCGGGAGGTCGCGTCGACGGTGACGTCGAAGGAGTCGAGTGGCAGCGACAGTCCGGCGCCGTGGGCCTTCACGAAAGCTTCCTTCCGCGTCCAGCAGCGATAGAACGCGTGCAGATAGTCGTCGCCGTCGAACGCGGCCAGAGCATTGCACTCGCGCTTCGAAAAGAAATGCCCGGTAATATCCTCTTCCAGAGGTTTGATCGCTTCGATATCGATCCCCACAGGGTAATGGTCGGAAACCGCCAGCATCGCCACGGCGGCGCTGTGGCTGAGGTTGAAATGCAGCAACTCTGATGCGCCGGCGATGCGCGGCTTGCCGAAGACGTTATAGGTCAGACCGATGCGGTGTGGCGGAACATGGAGGTAGTGGCCAAGCACGAGGCGTAGGCCGGCACGTCCGGCGATGAAACGTTGGCGGTGTTCCGGATGCACGAAGCGTGAGGCTCGTGCCTTTTCCTCGCCGCTCAGCGTTGGGAATAACGGGTCGATTTCGCCCGGGGCCGGGTCGAGGTTCCAGCGCCAGATATCGATGAAGTTGGGACCGATCCGGTCCAGGCTAGGTCGCATAGACGAGGCTCCCCTTCGAAGCGGGCCGCTGGCGCAGCATGCGTCGGGCGAAGTAGGTCATGAGCGGTAAGGGATAATTCTCGCCAAGCCCGATGCGGCACGTCCTCTTCAGGATATCCAGCGAGCGCGGGCACATATCCGGCGAGTACTCGATCTTGCGGGACGCCCAGGCATAAGGGTTCATCTTCGGATTTGCCGTGCGCTGCTCCAGCACCGGCAACCAGTTGCTGTAGACGTGCCGGCTGGAATCGTAGAGGCGGTAGACCCCGCGCTTGTTTTCGGCGGCAAAGGCCCGGGCCTCCTCGGCGGTGTCGAAGATCACGTGCAGGCCGGCGGCATGGTCCTGATCGTTGTGCGGGCCGATGCGCATCGCATTGCTGGCCGAGAGGATCCCGGCAATCGCATCGTAGCGACGACGCATGCGACGGATCATCGGATCCAGCTTCTTCAACTGCACGTTCAGCATGGCGCCCTGGATCTGGCTGGCCTTGAGATTGACGCCGAGCATGGGCGGCTCGTTGGCATTGTCGAGGTGGCCGCGAAACAGCGCGCCGATGTCGTGATACATGCGGGCCCTTGCAAAGAGTTGGTCGTCGTTGGTCACGACTGCCCCGCCTTCGCCGATATTGATGTTCTTGAACTGGTTGAAGCTGAAGGCGCCGGCATCGCCGATCGTGCCCACGCGCACCCCCTTGTAGGTCAGGCCGACGGCCTGGCAGGCATCCTCGATGACGACGAGCCCATGCTGGCGGGCGATCGGCATGATGCTGTCCATGTCGCACACCATGTTGGCCATGTGCACGGGCACGATGGCGCGCGTATAGGGCGTGATCTTTCGCAGGATATCTGCCGGATCCATCGTCAGCGTCTCGTCGATATCGACGATGATGGGCACAGCGCCGACGGCCAGTGCCGCACCGGCCGTCGCGATCCAGGTATAGGCCGGCACCAGCACCTCGTCGCCCGGGCCGATCCCGGCCGCAGCCAGTGCCGCGATCAATGCGCCGGTGCCGCTGCTGACCGTCAGAACATGGCCTACGCCGAACTTGGCGGCGAAATCCGCTTCGAACCGCGTGAGCGGCCCGTTGCCGCCACTGCTGAAGCGGGCCAGTTTGCCCGATGCAAACACCGGAGCAAGTGCCAACCATTCCCTGATACCTACGCGCGCCATCCTGTGCTCTCCGATCCTCGCCGGCTCTCCGCGCTACGCCGACCATCGGCGTTCAGGGATGAAGACAAATCGCCTGCTGGGTACCGGCCCCAATGAATAAGCCTAGTCGCGTCGCGACATCGTTTCAAAATGGACTTCCGGCCAGCGCCTGAACAAAGTGTGCAGGCTCCAGCTAGCCGAAATCAGTAGTTGCCCTACTCCCCTATGCATATTGGGAGATTTCGGCGCGATAGCGCTGGTGCTATGACCGATATGTAGCACGCGGGAGTTCTTTGCATGCCGATCCGTGACCTCCGATCAATCACCCCAGACACCGAGTTTCGTCCGGATGTAGCGATCGTCGGCGGCGGCCCCGTCGGCCTGACGATAGCCCGGGAACTGGCCAACAGCCGTTGTCGGGTGCTGATCATCGAAAGCGGTGGCACCGACTTCGCAGCAGCGCAGCAGACGCTGAATTCCGTCGTTAATGTCGGCGAGCCTTTTGCCCGCGACGGTGTCGAAAGTCCCGGCCGGGGCTATAACGGCAGCCTCGCCTGGCTGAATGACATCCCCCCTTTCGAGTTACGCAACCGAGTGCTCGGCGGCAGCACGCATACCTGGATCGGCAAATGCGCGAGCTTCGACGAAATCGATTTCGAGCGACGGTCGTGGCTGCCGGTATCCGGTTGGCCGATGACGCGCGAAAGTCTGGCGCCAGCGCTTGATCGCGCGGCGCGCCTGCTCAATCTTGGACCCAATCTCTATGACGAGAGGCTGTTTGGCCGGCTGCATTCGCCGCCGGACGAACGCGGCTTCGACCGCGATCTCCTTCGCCCCTTCTTCTGGCAATTCAGCCATGAGCGCGATCGGCGGGGCGAGCCCATGCGGTTTGCCAATGTGGCGGCAGAGCTGGTGACCCCGAACATTGACATCCTGACGCATGCGACTGTCACGGCGATCCATCTCGATGAGAGCGGCAGGCGCGTCGCCTCGCTCGATCTTCGCAGCCTGGACGGAGCCGGTGCAAGCGTGCGGCCCGAGGCGGTCGTTCTGTGCACAGGCGGTATCGAGAACGCGCGCCTGTTGCTGGCTTCGACATCGGTCATGCCAGGCGGCGTCGGCAACGGCAGAGGTGTCGTTGGGCGCTACCTCGCCGATCACCCGCGCTCGACGCTTCTCCGGTTTGACCGGCGGGATATCGACGCGGTGGCACGCCACTTCAACTTCTACGGCCTGTCCGAGGAAGGGGCGACCCGGTTCTATCTCCATGGTCTGCGCCTCAGCCCGACCGTGCAAAGACGCGAGGCGCTCGTCAACTGTGCTGCCTATCCTGTGCAGGTCCATTCGGCGAGCGACCCCTGGGCGGCACTGAAGCGACTGATGCGGGGCGATCGCACGCGGCTTGCGAGCGATCTTGCCGTCGTCGCCAGGTCGCCTGCCTTCCTGGCGAAGGGCACCTTCCGCCGGATGGTACAAAAGCGGGGAATGATGCACAGATCCGACGAGCTGCGCTTCGATGTTATGGTCGAGCAGAAGCTCGACGCGGAGAGCCGCATCACCCTCGCGGATCAACGGGATACACTCGGCGTGCCGCTGCCGCGGGTCGCCTGGAAAATCGGCCCCACAGAGGTGCAGAGCGTCAAGCGGCTTGCGCGGGCACTGGCCTCCGAATTCGGACGCAATGGCCTTCCACAGCCGCGTCTGGCCGACTGGATAGCCTGGGATGACGATGGGAAGGCCGCGTTCACCGATATGGCGCATCCGTCCTGCACGACGCGCATGGGAAGCGACCCGGCGACCAGCGTCGTCGATCCGAATGCCATGGTGCACGGGGTGGAGGGGCTTTTTGTCGCCGGCAGCTCAATCTTTCCAACGCCTGGTCACGCCAACCCGACATTGATGACGCTTGGCCTGGCGATGCGTCTCGCCGACCATCTGAAAATGCGGCTGGAAAAACGTTCGGCAGCGACGTTGACGCCTCGCGCGGTCACTGAAGAAGCCGCTGCCGCACCCGGGCTTTGATGCCGGCCCCCTTCCGCTATTAGCGTCTGGTCGTCATTGCAGTCGGAAATAGAAACCGGCGCTTTCGCTCGGCCCCAGTTCGGGATGTGTCTCGATCACGTGCGCGAGCGACGGGATAGTCCAGCGGTCGACGAGGTGGTAGCCGAGCCGCTCGACATCACGGCGAATGGCCTCTTCGTCGCGCATCTGGTAAGGCACGATCGCTTTGCCGATACGCTCGAGCGTCACGATGGCGCCGCCCTCTCTGAGGGCTACCTTGTTGAGCAGGAGGTGACGCGGCAGGGCGGGCATCCGCCCCAGCAAGTCTGACAACTGGATATCGAGATATTGCAGCAGCCCTGAGCCGAGAAACAACGGCACAGGGCCGGCATCGCCGATACGGTCGACGAAATGCAGATTGTCGAGCTCGTCCTGCTCGGCCCTGCGTCGGCCCGCTTGGACGATGGCCGGCAGGTCGTAGACAACCCATCGGAAGGACCCCTCGAGAGAGAGAAGGTCGCGGAATGCCCTGTATTTCGTGCCCATATGGCCGCCGGCATCGACGAGACCGTCGATCTCGCCCATCACCTGCCGCATCCAGAAAAGCACCGGATAGTCCCAGGGCGCGACCTGGCACATCTTGTCGAAGGCGACCTGCGCGATTTCCTCATGATCATAGCCGGCAAGTCCGTTGGAGCGGGCAGCGGCGATGGCGTCTTCGAACGACGAGTAGGCACCGGTGAAGCGCTGTGGAAAAGGCGAGAGGTATCGCAGCCGGCCGCCGGCTGCCTTCAGCGGCGTCAGGGAGCGGTTGAGGCTACGCACGGCGCTGCGCAGAAGCGGGTAGGCGGTGTTCTTGATGTCGCTGGTCAGCACGATGCGTCTCCCGTGGTTTTCGCGCCTGCGTTATTCCGTGCGTTTCTCATCCGTGGCGACCGAACGCGAAGAGCGGCCGCAGGGCGTCGCTCCATCGCTGCAGAATGGCGAGCGCGGCAACATAGATCGCCGCACCGGCAACCACTTGCAGCGCGATCGTCGACATTTGCCTCAGCGACGACGCTTCGGCGATCCGGCCGAACAGAAAGACGGCGGCCGCCATGGCGCAGACGGCGATTGCCACCAGGCCGCAGTCGCGAAGAACGCGGTTCCAGGCAAGGTCGCCCTCGCGCGATTGAAGCCGCATGGATATGTTGAACGAGAACAGCGCGGCGACGCATTGTCCGAGCGCCGTAGCAACCGCGCCGAACGGGGTCAGGAGAATGATCAGGCTGACGGAAATCGCGCCGTTCAGCATGACCGCCCTCGGCATCCTGTGAATGTTGCCGCTCAGCGAAAGCAGCGGCTCGGTCACATAGCCCGGGATCAAAAGCGTCTGTTTTGCGGCGAGGATTGCGACGAGGATCGCTGCCGGTGCCCATTTCTCACCCAGTACGACGTCGATCAGTTCTGCAGAGATCAGTGCGAGGCCGAGATAGATCGGTGTCGAGATCGCCATCAGAACGGTCATGAAGGTGGTGGCCGTCGCCCCGATCGCGGCCCGGTCGACGTTACCCTTGTCCTTGCCCGCGACGCGGCCGAAGAGGATCCAGGCAAGCATCCGGGCCGGTTCGCCTATGAGCTCGGAGAAGGCGGCGACGATCCGCTCCGCCGCGCGGTAGTAGCCCGCTTCAGCAAGGCCTAGGAAGCTGCCGACCACCAGCGTGCCCGCGTATGAGCGAAAGAACACCACGAGCCGGTTGGCGACGATATGGCGCGAGAACTCCAGCACCTGCTTGGCGTATGAGCGGTGTAGGCGCAGATGCGGCAACCATCGCAGCATGATCATCGAGGCAACCAGGATCGTCAGCTGTTGCGCCAACCGCCCGCCGATGAGCGCAACGATGTTCCACCCCAGTGAAAGCCCGCCGATCGCCACCAGCAGCCCGATGATCTCGGCCGCGATCCTGATGATGGATTGGCCTCGCAATCGACCATGCGAGATGAGAATGCCGTCGTAAACTGTCGACAGCGACGCCGGCAGATACCAGGAACTGAAGAGGGCGATCAGCAACGCGCTCCAGCCATGGCCCAGCATGAACATGGTTGCAGCCGTACACAGCCCCAGGAGCGTGGCGATAAGGCCGGACAAAATCGACAGGGTCGCAAGCTGATCGAGGTCGGTCTTTTCAGTGCCGCCTTTCATCACGAACTCGCCCCAGCCGCCCTCGGCGACGACGAGAACGAAGATGGCGAGGGAGGAGGCAAAGGCAAAGAAGCCGAATTCGGCTGCCGCGAGCACGTGCGCCGCAACGATGAAGATCGACAGTTGAGCGGCCTGTGAGATGACTTTGGCGCACAGGGCAGCGAAGCCGTCGCCGATCAGATGCGGTAGGCGCAATACGCGGGGGAAACCTGGCAATAGCCTTCGCAGCCGGGGAAGTGCCGTCTCGAACCAGCTGGACATCACTGCACCACGACTGGGAGTAAGTGGCGTTGCCGGGAACATGAGAAGCCACCGGGCTCATGTGGGCGTGGCAGGTTTTGCATGCCGGCTTTTGCGAAATTGCCCCGTTTTGCTGAAAATTCGCAACTCCTAAGGTATGGTATGCGTTGACGCCATGATTCGGGTATAGCCCGTTTTGTGCGCCAGAATGCGCTATCGCATGAACGTTGGCGCCCGCAGTTCGCCTGAATTCCATGGCCGGTCGCGGTCAGGGAACGACTGGAGGCGTGCGCGGGAGAGGGGAGCTCGCAATAGATGTTGAGACGGATCTCGTTGGACAAAGAGGGCGCCATGACCAATCGGCCTTCATGGAACACGAAGCTGGCCATTCGCTGGTCCGTGGTCGTGCTGTGCCTTGTTTTTTGGGCGGCCGTGATCTTTTTCATCTGGTAAACGCCCCCGTCAGATCTCGTTTGTTGCAAAGAGGACGACGCCTACCGTTTTTACGATGATCACGATATCGAGGTAGATCGAGCGGGACTGGTAGTAGTCGATGTCGAACTGAACCCGCTCGTCATAGGTTGTTTCCGGCCGTCTTTTGACTTGCCACATGCCGGTGATGCCCGGCTTCAGCGCTGTGTAGTAGTGCAGGTTCGGGCCGTATTTCTCGGTTTCCTCCAGCGAGATCGGGCGAGGCCCGACAAGGCTCATGTCACCGCGCAGCACATTGTAGAATTGCGGTAATTCGTCGAGGCATGTCATCCGCAGGATCTTGCCGAGCCAATGCACACGTGGATCGCCGACGAGTTTGCGTTTCTCCATCCACTCCCTGTTTCGCTCGGGGTCCGACGCCAGAAGTTCGGCAAGCCTTTCCGCCGCATCGCGGCGCATGGTCCGGAACTTGAGGCATTCGAACATCTTCCCTTGCGCACCGACGCGGGCTTGCCGGAAAATGATCGGCCGGCCGTCGACGATGACAAGTGCTATTGCGATCAGCGCGAGGGCCGGCGCAAGGAAGATGAGCGCCAGGATGGAGATGGTCACGTCGATCAGACGTTTGGATCTGCTGCCGCGTCGTGCTGCGATGGCTCCGCGCGCAGTGTGTCTTTGATGTGCAGCGCCATCAGAAACAGACAGCATATCTCTCACCCCCCAAACACCGTTCGCCTTTAACAGGCTGCCAGCGGGCGCCTTGATTTACAATCGATCCTGATGGGCAAGGCCTAGTCCAATGGAGGTACGCAGCGGGCAGGATTGCTGTGCCACCGGGTAAACGTCCTAATCGCGAGGAGACGGAGCGCCTTCGCTGGCGGCTTGTTTCAAACACTGATTGAAGCGGTTTCATCCGGCCTCTCCACTGCGCAGATCGCCCCGAGCCGCGGTGGCTACCAGTTGGTGCCGTCGGATATCGACCGTGCTCCGGTTGGCGCGCTGCAACACGCGACCATAGAGGTCGACCAATGCGTCCGCCCAGGTTTCCGGCGTATGCGCGAGCGCGGCCGCCTCCCTGAAGCAGTTTCCGCTCATTTGCCGAACCAGTGCGTCGTTGGCAGCAAGGGTGCGCATCGTGGCGGCAAGATCCTCGACATCGGCGACGCGGAATTTGACACCGCAGCCGAGGGCAGCGATTTCGTCTGCGAGCAATGCGGCATCGGTCAGGATGACCGGTATGCCGCTGGAGATAGCTTCAAGGGCCGCCAGGCCGAACGGTTCCGGTACACGCGACGAGACCACGACGGCGCGAGCGCCATGAATGATATCCCGCATCTCGTCCTTGGATTTCCAGCCGTGAACGATTGCTTCTGGAAACGTCTTTTCGATAAGTGCACGACCGGCGCCGTCGCCGATGAAATGAAGCGGCACCTTGGCAAGGTGTGCCGCCCTGGCTGCATCCTCGAACCCCTTTTCGGGTTCCAGTCGGCCGACGAACACGAAGTTGCGGTTGGTCCAGGGCTGGAGCCCGGGGTCGATGAAGGGAAGCACAGGATTGCGGATCGTCTCGATGCGGGTGCCGTTCATGCCAGCGCGCTCGAAGTAGCCCCGCATCCTCTCGTGCACGACGATGATGTTTGCGGCCACCCGCTTGGTCGGGAAAAGATGTTCGCGCAGCATATGTCGCACTGAGCGCCAGGCCTTCTCGTGCAGGCCGCGTTTGTCGCATTGGGTCGTCAAGCAACGGCTGGACATCGGTTTCAGTTGACAGACGCGATGGGTCTGGAAGTTGACGAAGCCGCCATTGGGGCAGGCGAGGAAATAATCGTGAGCGTGGAGGACCACGCGGTCGCGCACCGGCGCGAGCGCCCGGAAGATTGCCGGCGACAGGATCTTCGACCAGCCATGAACATGATAGATCGTCGTTGGCGTATCCCGGCTGGCAATTAGCCCGGCGAGCGCCTCGTAGACGGGCGGATCGTAAAGGCCGAGACGCATTGCGTCGCTCCGCCGTCGCTCCAGCAAGGGAACCGCATCGAGATTGATCGTGTCGGCCGCCGGCTTGTTGGCCGGCACGCCGTCCCCGGCAAAGAACGTGACCGAGATTCCGCGCTGCTGGAGCAGTTCGGCCGAGAGTATGGCGAGATTCGTGGCGCCACCGACCCTGGTGGAACGATCGTTGATGACGACGACGCGGTCGGGCGGCTGAACTATCATGGCACTACTCGAGCCTTTCGACGTTCTGCGGCGCCAGCCGACCGGTGAACAGATCCAGGAATGCGCGTGCATTGCCGCGCAGGCGGCCCTTTCGATCGACCCACGGCTCCGGGTTCCAGACCTTGACCGAGTTCGCAATCAGGTTTCGCCCCATCTGGACGGTGGCGTGACGGATGCTCATCGTGTGCTTGCGCATCAGGTAGATGGGGTTGGCGATCTGCGAGTAACCGAATTTGACGCCAGGAGTGCGGGCCTTCTTCGTTCCAAGATGAACACCCAGCAATCGGCTCGACCGAACGACGCGGCCTTGTTTGGCGACCAACCGGCTAAAGTCGACATCTTCGAGCCAGCCATAGAGCGGCAGGTTCTCGTCAAAGCGCAACCCGCCGCGCCGGATCGCGGCGGTCCTCACAGCCATGTTGCACCCGTAGGCACTGTAAATCGGCGCGAAAGTCTCCGTCTGATCAGGTTGGGGCAATCCGACCTCGATCATCTCAAGCCCGTCGTCGATTGAGATGCCAGGTCCGATAATGCCATCGGCGATAACAGTGCCCGTGCACATGACGACATCAGGCTGGCTGAGAAACAGCCCTAGGAGTTCGTCTACATAGGATGGCGCCATCAGGAAATCGTCGTCGAGAAACAGAATGATGTCGGCATCCACGGCCGCCAGTATCCGGTTGCGCTGGCGGCACAGGCCACGTTCGGACAGGATCACGGTGACGGGGCAGGTGAGCCTGTCCGTACAGCTCGGGTCCATGTCCTCCGGCGATGAAAGGCAGACGAAGATCTCGTCCGGTTGCCGGGTCTGCCTGGCGATAAGGGGCAGGACGGCGGAGAGAATGTCTCTTCGCCCACAGCTCGGTATGCCGATGGCAACCGTTACCGGACGAACGTCGGGATGGTTATCCGTTGCTGGCATCATTTTCTGAACTTGCGCCATTGTTTTCGGTCCCAGCGAATGTTGGTACGGCGCGGGCCGTCGCTTCTGTTTGAAATGACGCCGAGCAGCGCGACGCGAGATTTGCCGAATGTCGCAAGAGCCTCGCCGAGCCGTTCGACGGTCATCTTGTCGGATTGCCCGAGGACCACGACGATGCCGTCGAGATAGGTGCAGATTACGCGCGTATCGGCGGAATCTTCGAACCCGGACATATCGACGATGATCACTTTGTAGCGCTGTCGCAGCAGCTCGAGTTCTGATTTCAGCGCCGGCAGGTGGCCGTAACGTTGATGCGCGACGGCGGCCTTGCGTGTCTGGTCGACCGTCAGAACCGGCACGCAGCGCACGGCCTTGCCGTCGAACTCCTCGACGTGCTGTATCGCCTCACTCGATCTACGCCGGGAATATTGGCCGGGAATGCCCAGGATCCGCAGGCTCTCCATGCCGAAGCCCGCGCCGTCTTCGGTGGCTACGCGGCTGAGGCGGGAGCCGACGAAGTCCGCGTCCACAAGCAGGACCGAAGCCCCTTCGTTCATGTAGAGCTGGGCGAGGTTGGCAGCGATCGTGGTCTTGCCTTCGCCGGGACCGACCGAGGTCACGCCGATGACCGCAGTCGCATTGGCGGGGAAGGCGGGATCGACGGAGGTCTTCACCCCGCGCAAGGCCTCGGAGAACCGCGAATAGGGCATGTCCAAAACCGATCGCAGCGGCAGCATTGTGGAGGCGATCGGGGGCTGATGCGGACGTGGGCTGCTTCTGAACATCGGTACGTGGCCGAGCGATGTAATGCCGAGCTCGGCGCGGAGGCGCTCGCTGGAGCTGACGCGTCGGTCGAGGCCATCACGCAGCACCGATAGCATAAGGCCGGTCGCCAGTCCGAACATCAAGGAAAACGGCATGATCGTCGAAGGCTTGGGCCAGGTCTTGCCCAACGGTGCAGTCGCCGCCGTCACGATACGGGCCTTGCCGAGGGGAAAAGACTGTTTTTGCATCGCGCCGATGAGCTGCTGAAGAATACCCTCGTACATATTACGATAGGTCGTGGCGCGGCTTTCCATCTCGGAGAGTTCGACTCGGGCGACGTTCTTGCCGGCACCCGCTGCGGTCAGATTGGCAAGCTCGCTTTCCAGCAGCTTTTCCCGGGTCTTGGCGATCTCGACATTCGACTTGTAGAACTGTTCGATGCGCAGGAATTCGTTGCGAAGTGCGGCGTCCAGCCGCGCGATATCCGCCTCGGCGGCGACAATGGCGGGGTTTCCGCTATCGTATCGGGTCTTGAGATTATCGAGCTTGGCTGTCGCCAGGCGCATTTCTTCGTTGAGCTTCTGGATCTGCGGGTTGTCGAGGCTGTCGTTGACGCTGGCGACCATCGTGTCTCTCGACATGAGTTGTTGCAGCGTCATCAGCTTGGCGGACTCAGCCGCAGTCGCGGCGCGCGCAGCCAGCATCTGGCTGCTGATTTCGGAAAGCTGCTGCTGATCGAGTGTCGACGTGGTGCCGACCGTGGTGATGTCGTTCTTGGCCCGGAACTCTTCCACGGTCATTGCGGCTGCGCGCGCCTGCGCGCCGACTTCGATCAGGCGGCTTTCCAGCCACTTGGCGCCGCTCCTTGCAGCATCGGATCGCTCGTTCATGCCTGTCCGGATATAGGCGCCGGCAATGGCATTGGCTGTCTTTGCCGCCTTTTGCGGACTGGTGGAGGAATAACCGATCTCGAGGACGTAGGACTGACCGACGCGCCGGACGGTGACGCGCGAGAGGAAGGCGGCCATGGTGCGCCGCATCAGGTATTCGTCGTCAGCCGCATTGTCTTCGGTATTTTTGGCACCTGACGAGAAAAGCGCGCCGATCATGCCTCGGATCGAGACGCCACCGCCGACGATTTCCGGATCGTTGGTCAGATCTAGCTGCTCGATGACGGCGCGGGCAATCGCCTCGGATTTGACAATTTCGACTTCGCTGGCGATCTCGGCCGCTTCGATGATGATCGTTCCGGTCGAGGCATCCTGGGAGGCGATGCGGCCCTGCTCGGGGTCGATCACCAGACGGACGGTCGCGGTAAAGGTCGGTGCCGTATTGAAAATGTAGAAGGCGCCGAGCGCCAGCCCGATCACGCCACAGATCGCGATGCGAACGAGGTGTCGCCGCAGGAAGTCGGAAACATCGCGGAAGGATATGCTCTCCTGGCCGACCGAACGCTTGGCCTCGAAGTTCTCATCCAGCACGATTTTTGAGATGTCATGCACGACCATTGGTGTTCCCCACGAAATACTCTGTGCCTCAGTCGATCTGCTGCTGTTATTGGGACTGTTCGATGCCCACCGATGTCAGAAGCTTGTTGTCCAGCGCTGCCGTCAGCGCCGAGCGAACGTCGAGCAGGTCGCCCGGATCCAGCAATGTGGCGTCCGTGACTTTGATGGCCGTGCCGTTCCCACCGCCGTGGGTTATCCAGTACTCCAGCGGCTCCAGGTCCATCGCTTTCCTATCGGCGAAACGAGAGAGGGAAGCACCGTTGATCTGCAGCAGTTGCAGCGTCGTGCTGCGCTTGAGCTTTAGATCCTCGATCGCGGCTTCTGTCATCTGCAGATCGCGGCCGGCTTCGGTTCGGCGCTGACCCTGCAAGGTTACTGCGTCGCGCTCCGTCTCGCTGAGTTTCTGTTTGGCGCGCATTGCGGCCACCTGAAGGTCGAGCTTGTCGCTTTGCAGCTCGGCGACGATCCGCTCGAGCGAAGTCTGACGCGATTTCGTCACAGTCTGGTCGTTCACCAGCTTGGATATGCCTTTGAGCTCGTCCTGCGCGATCTCGATCTGGCGCTGTTGGACGGCCGTCTTTTCGTCAAGCACGTCGATTTCGTTCTTCAGCAGAGTGCCAAGCTCGGCAAGGGAATCGAGTTGGCGGCGCATGGCTTCGACCCGGGCGTCGAAGAGCGTGCTCTCGTCGCGCACGATCTGCTGGATGGCGGCGCCATCGGCGACCTTGAGCGCTTGGGGAAACTCGATCTTGGCACCGTCCGTGAACTCTGCCCTCAGCCGGGCCCGACGGGCGGCGAGTTGCATCATCTCGAGTTCCATCCGGTTCAATTCGCCGGTGTAGCGGATCTGCTCCATGTCGGAGTAGCCGCCGGCAGGGTTGGTACGGCGTTCGCGTCCGCCCGCCATCGCCACCGCCTGCATCACCGTCATGCCCGGTCGGAATTCCAGCTCGCTCGGTCGGTCGACCAGACCCGTAACGTAGATCATGGGGTAGCGGACGACTTCGACGGATGTCTCCGGCGCCTTGCTGAGGCCGGTGCGCTCCTTCAGGAGGTCGGCGATCTTGGCTGCCAGTTCCGCGGGTGTTTGATCCCCGGCCTTGACTTCGCCGACCAGCGGAACCGAGATCGTACCGGCAGGGGAGACGACATACTCGCCGTTGAGCGCGGTCCATTCCTTGTACTCGCCCGTCGAGGCGACCCATTCGACGATTGCGACCTTGATCCTCGTCTGCGGCTGCAGACGGAACACCGGCTCGGCCTGAGCCTGATGGAGGGGAGCAAGAGTGCTCAGGCTGATTGCCAGGCACAGGGTCGAGACACGGCCAAGGGACGACAGGCGATGTAAGATACGGTGATCGGCATGGGGCATGGGGCCTCGCAGATGTTCCTGCGCGCAACGGTGCCGGACAGGTCAGCTTGGCGTGGCGCGTCGGATTGATTGTCGGCCCAAAACGTTCGAGGTAAATTCCCTGCGGTCTAATCGCGGCTAATCCCTTTAGGGGAGCGACTCTAAACCGGCGGCACCATCGGATAGGATAGCCTCGGCCGATGTCTAAACCCCGCACGGCCACCGCTGGTCGCTAAACCTTTCGAGTAGGGCGATCGTTCCTTCGGATGCACCGTCGGACCGATCTTGGCGCTGTGCACGCGAGCCCCGTCTGCCCCATGCTGCGACAGGATCGTTGCAATGGGGGAGCGCCATGCGCGTCGCAATCGTTCATTATTGGCTGGTATCGATGCGGGGCGGGGAGAAGGTGATCGAGTCGCTTTGCGATCTTTATCCCGAGGCTGACATCTTCACTCTGGTCTATGATCAGGGCCGCGTGTCCGACACGATCAAGAAGCACAAGGTCACCTCATCGTTCCTGCAGCGCATTCCCGGCGCCATCGGGCACTATCAATCATTGCTGCCCCTGATGCCCTTCGCGCTGGAGAGCCTCGATCTCAGCGGCTACGACCTGATCATTTCAAGCGAATCCGGGCCGGCGAAGGGGATCATCCCGCCGCCGCATGCGGCCCACATCTGCTATTGCCATTCGCCCATGCGCTACCTCTGGGATCACTATCATGCCTATCGGTCGAGCGCGGGCCTGCTGTCGCGGATGATGATGCCGGTGCTGGCGCCGATGTTGCGGACCTGGGACGTCAATACCAGCATGCGGGTGGACCGCTTCGTCGCCAATTCCCATCACGTGGCGGCGCGCATCAGCAAATACTATCGCCGTCCGGCCACGGTGATTTACCCGCCTGTCAGCACGGAGGACTTCGCGCCCTCGATGCAGATCGAGGACTTTTATCTCTGCGCGGGCCAGATCGTTCCCTACAAGCGGATCGATCTGGCCGTCGAGGCCTTCACGAAGATGGGCAAGAACCTCGTCGTGATCGGCGACGGCAAGGAGCAGGATATAGCCAGGTTGAAGCGCATGGCCGGTCCCACCGTCACCTTCCTGGGGCGCGCGCCCTTTGCCGTGCTGAAGGAAAAGCTCGCACGCTGCCGCGCCCTGGTTTTTCCCGGAGAAGAGGATTTTGGCATCGTGCCGGTGGAGGCTATGGCGAGCGGCCGCCCGGTCATTGCCTTTGGCGCCGGGGGTGCGCTTGAGACCGTCGTGCCCAATCTGACGGGGCTGCTTTTCGAACAGCAGAGCGTCGATGCGCTGATCAAGGCGATCTACGCCTTCGAGGCGCGGGAAGATGCGTTTCGGCCTGATGTCATCAGGGCGCACACGGGACAGTTCAGTGTCCGGAAGTTCAAGGCCGGCATGCAGGCGGTCATCGATGACGAGCTTCGCCAGCGCCGAGCGTTGCCGTTCGGTGACGGAAAGCTGGCGATCGGTGGATTCCAGATGCGCGAGGCCGAAGGCGCGACGCCGTTGCATTGAGCACGCGGCGCAACGGACTGGTTGCGAGCCTGCGAAAACGCGGGTTGTCGTTTTGGAAAAGGGATTTGCCGGCGCGCCGCTTTGGCCTGCTGCCGGCCGGAAGAGGTAGGCATGCGTTTCCTTGTTCGTCGGCTGGAGGCTTTCAATCGGGATGAGTTGCCCGCGTGGCGCGGCGCTCGACCGACGTCGTTGCAGGTTCTCCTGTTCGTGCCGCGCCTCGTCGAATTCCTGGTGATGTATACCGTCGGTTTATGCGCGCTCGCGGCAATCCTCTTGCTGATGGCGATTGGGTGGTTGACGGGACTCGACCGTAAGACAAGCTGACGCGCAGGCGGACGAAGCGGAGAGGCCGCGCGGCCGTTTCTTCTCAGGATCTTTCTCCCCTATGAGGCTTTTGCACCACACGTCTACGTTGGCGCAGCTGCGGTTCGGCAGGTGTCCATCGGCGATTGGTGTTCCCATGATTAGGTGTTCTCTGGGAGCAACAGTCCGCCGCAAACTTGCATGCGGGGCGTCGTGTCCGGCGCGGTGCCTTCGAAATGTCCGATCCGCGTTCAACGGTGGCGTTTCTGTTGCTCGATTCGTTTCCCAGAAGACCGAGTGCTGTTGATCAATAACGACCCGAAAAGGAGCGAACATATGAAACTGAGCCTTGCGATGACGCTTGCCGCCGCCTCCCTGGCCTTTGCCGGTGCGTGGGCTGTCAATGCTGCCGACCTGCCGACCTACAAGGAAACCTACCGGGAGCCGGACGCGCGCGATGGCGTGAAGATCGGTTACCTCGATTGCAACATTGCCGGCGGTGCCGGCTATGTCCTGGGTTCGGCCAAGGAAGTCGAGTGCGTCTTCCGTTCGACTGTTGGCGCCGAGGCTTCCGACCACTATGCCGGCGCGATCCGCAAGCTCGGCGTGGATGTTGGCTTCACCACCCGCAGCCGGTTGATTTGGGCAGTGTTCGCGCCGACTGCCGGCTACCACAAGGGCTCGCTGAGCGGCATCTACCAGGGTGCGACAGCCGAGGCGACGCTTGGTGCTGGCGTTGGAGCGAACATTCTTGTCGGCGGTACGGCCGGCGCCATTCATCTGCAGACGGTCAGCGTGACGGGTCAGCTCGGTCTCAATGTCGCCGCCACCGGCACATCGATGACGCTCACCTCGGTGAACTGATTTTTGATCGGCGCGCGGCTCTGCTGCGCGCCGATGCTTCTCCTGTCTTCTTCGACGTCTTAACTTTCCGGATCGCCACGCTGCCGCAGTCGAAGGTGACGGCTGGGCAATCCTGTCGCGCGACCACGCTTAAGCGTCATTCCCGCAAGGCTGAATTCATCTCCTGCACGTTCCGTCTAGCGCCGGTCTTCCAGCGCTTGCAGCGAGCTGCCTTCAACGGAATTTCAGGGGCCAAACTCCGAGCGGGTTTTTCTCTCAACCCGCCATGAAATAGAAATGCATTTCTTATAATGCATATTGTCTATGTGTTTTATAGATTAATGGCGACCGACAGTGGCGCCGAGACAATCTGGAACACTTGGCATGTCCTATCTTCTCAGCCTTCTCGACAAGAGCCCGATCGATCCCGGGAGTCCCGCGACTGACGCGCTGCAGGCGACGGCCAGGCTGGCGGCGAAAGCAGAGGAGTGGGGCTATCACCGCTTCTGGCTGGCCGAGCATCACAACATGGCGGGCCTCGCAAGCTCGGCGCCCGAAACGCTGATTGCCTATCTGCTGGCAAGGACGTCCAAGATCCGCGTCGGCTCTGGTGGCGTCATGTTGCAGCATTACAGCGCTTACAAGGTCGCCGAAACGTTCAATCTGCTGGCGTCGCTTGCGCCGGGACGGGTCGATCTCGGCGTCGGCAAGGCGCCGGGTGGCTTCCCCCTCGCGACACGGGCGCTGCAGATCGGAACCGATCCCGAGCGCAAGCCGGGTTTCGCCGAGCAACTGAGCGATCTCAACCGCTATCTCGCGCCTGGCAAGACGGAAGAGGGGGCGCTGTTGGCAACGCCTTTGCCGGCGCATGCGCCGGAGCGGTTCCTGCTCGGCGCCAGCGTCGAGAGCGCCGAACTCGCTGCAGCGAAAGGCTGGCAACTTGTCTTTGCCGCGCATCTCAACGGCGACCCGGAAAACCTTGAGCGAACGGTTGCGGCATATGAGCGCGCAACGGGCGGCGGTCGGCCCATTTTGGCGGTCGCGGCGCTGGCGGCGGAAAGCGAAGAGCATGCCCGCGAGCGCGTCGCCGGCCTTCGCATCTTCAAGGTTTTTCTTGGCAACGGCCAGAGCGTCAATGTCGGCAGCGAGGAGCAGGCGGCCGAATTCGCGCGCCAGGCCGGCGTCAGCGACTACCGGGTCGAGGAAAAGAGCCCCAGCGTGCTGCACGGAACACCGCGTCAGGTCCGCCAGGAACTGGATGCGCTCCATCGGCGCTACGGCGTCAAGGAATTCGTGATCGACACACCGGCCCTTCCTGCGGCCGAACGCTTCGCATCGATCGAACTCATCGCAAGAGAGCGGCTTTCGCTCGTCGCCTGAACATCCGCAAGAGGATCTCGTCCATGACCAGGAAGCCCATCACCAGAAAGAACATCACCTTCGGTATCATGCTGCAGGGCCCCGGCGGCCACATGAATGCCTGGAAGCATCCGAGCGGCCCCGCAGACGCCAGCGTCAATTTCGACTTCTTCGTCGACACAGCGCGCAAGGCTGAGGCCGCCGGCATCGCCTTTGCCTTCGTTGCCGATGGTCTCTACATCAACGAACAGTCGATCCCGCATTTCCTCAATCGCTTCGAGCCGCTGACCATTCTGTCGGCGCTTGCCGCGTCGACCTCGAAGATTGGGCTGGTCGGCACGGTTTCGACCTCCTACAGCGACCCTTTCACCATCGCCCGCCAATTCGCCTCGCTCGACCTCATCAGCGGCGGACGTGCGGGCTGGAACGCGGTGACGTCGCCGCTGGAGGGCTCCGGCCGCAACTACGGTCGCGAGCATCCGGAACATGAACTGCGCTACGAGATCGCCGACGAATATCTGGATGCGGCCAAAGGCCTCTGGGATTCATGGGATGACGATGCCTTTGTCCGTGACCGCCAGGCCGGCGTCTATGTCGACAAGGCCAAGATGCGCCGGTTGAACCACAAGGGCCGTTTCTTCCGCATCGAAGGACCGCTCAACATCAGCCGCTCGCGCCAGGGGCAGCCGGTGGTCTTCCAGGCAGGAGCCTCCGATTCAGGCATTCGTCTCGCCGGCAAACACGCCGATGCCGTCTTCACCAATGGCGGCCCGGTCGAAGACGCTCAAACCTTCTACAAGCAGATCAAGCAGAGCGCGATCGCGCAGGGGCGAAGGGCGGCCGATGTCGGCCTCTTCCCCGGCATCGCCCCGATCGTCGGCGCGACCGCCGAGGAGGCCGAAGCCAAGTACCAGGCGATCCGGGCGCTGGTCACGGTCGAGGAGGCGCTGCTTTACCTCGGCCGGTTCTTCGATCACCACGATTTCAGCGTCTATCCTCTCGACGAGCCTTTCCCCGATATCGGCGATATCGGCAAGAACAGCTTTCGCGCGACCACAGACCGGATCAAGAAGACGGCGCGCGAGACCGGCCAGACATTGCGCGAGATCGCGCTTGATGTCGCAACGCCGCGAACCGCCTTCATCGGCACCGCCGAGCACATCGCCGACGAGATCATCCGTTGGGTCGATGGCGACGCTGCAGACGGTTTCATCCTCGGCTTCCCCGTCATTGCCGAAGGCCTGCAGGATTTTGTCGCCCACGTGCTGCCGCTCCTCGAGCAGCGCGGCTATTTCGACCCGCATCTGAAGGGCGAGACGCTGCGCGACCATCTCGGGCTGTCTTACCGCGAGAGCCGCTATGCGGCGCCGGCAGCCGAGATCGAGCAGGGAAGGGCCGTTGGCGCTTGAGGCGTCGGGGAACCGCCCATGAACATGATCGTCAAGGACACACCGGCGGGGGACGCGGTCGAGCGAGGCATTGGCGCCTATCTCGATGAGATCGTTGCGCTGCGCCACGATCTCCACCGGCATCCCGAGCTTGCGTTTCACGAACGCCGCACCAGCGAAATCGTCGCCTCCCGGCTTTCCGCCTGGGGCTACGAGGTGGCGACCGGAATTGCCGGGACGGGCGTCGTCGCCACCTTGAGCCGGGGCAGAGGCGCGCGCAGCATCGGCATTCGCGCCGACATGGATGCCTTGCCGATCGAGGAGGCGACGGGCCTTGCCCATGCCAGCGTCAATCCCGGCGTCATGCATGCCTGCGGCCACGATGGCCACACGGCTATCCTGCTGGCCGCCGCCCGCTATCTGGCGGAAGCCGGTCGTTTCGACGGCACCTTGCGGCTGATCTTCCAGCCTGCCGAAGAGATCGGTGCCGGCGCACGCAAGATGCTGTCCGAAGGGCTGTTTAAGCGCTTTCCCGTCGACGCCGTGTTCGGCCTGCACAATTGGCCGGGCGTGCCGGCCGGGCAATTAGGCTTCGTCGCCGGCCCGGCCATGGCTTCGGTCGACCAGTGCAATATCAAGATCGTCGGCAAGGGCGGCCATGGGGCGGAACCGCAGCTCACCGTCGATCCGGTGCTGGCAACCGCGTCGCTGATCACGGCCCTGCAAAGCGTGGTTTCGCGCAATGTCGATCCGCAGGAAATGGCGGTCGTCACCGTCGGCTCGATCCATGGCGGTTCGGCTTCCAACGTCATCCCTGAAAGCGTGTCCCTGAAACTGACCCTGCGGGCCTTCAACGAGACCACCCGCGGGCTGCTGGGCGAGCGCGTTCCGGCACTGGCGCGTGCACAGGCCGAAAGCTTCGGCGCGGTTGCGGAGGTGGATTACCGCCGCGGGTTCCCGGCACTGATCAATCACCGTGCCGAGACGGAGCTTGCCCACGATGTGGCCGTTGAGACCTTCGGCCCTGGCCAGGTCGTCAGCGACTTCAAACCGCGCACGGCAAGCGAGGACTTCGCCTTCATGCTCGAGGAGAAGGCCGGCAGCTATCTCTTCGTCGGTAATGGCGACAGCGCGCCGCTCCATAGCGCCAACTACGACTTCAACGACGCAATCATCGCGCCTGCCGCCCGCTACTGGGTGCGGCTGGTCGAAACCTTCCTCGCATGATGACGACAACGGGATTGGCGAAACCCATGAGCGATACGTTTCTCTACACCACCCCCCTCGACCCGCGTGCCAAGCCGCTGATCGACGAACTGATCATCGAATATGACAGCCGCTACGGCACCTATTTCAGTGACGAAGGTGCCGCGGCAGAGCTCCACCGCTATCCGCCGGAGGCTTTCGCGCCGCCGCATGGCAATTTCGTGCTGCTGATCCGCAACGGTGAGACGATCGGCGGCGGTGCCTTCAAGCACCATGACGACCGCACCGCCGAGTTCAAACGCATCTGGACGCGCTCCGACCTGCGCCGCCAGGGACTGGCGCGCAAGGTGCTGCTTGAACTCGAAGCGCAGGCTGCGCGCCAAGGCTATTCGCGGATCTATCTGACGACCGGTTTCCGGCAGCCGGAGGCCGTCGGCCTCTATCTCGTCAACGGCTACACCGCGCTGTTCGACGTCGAAGCCGATCCGGAGATCTACAAGACGCTGCCGTTCGAGAAGGACATCACCCATCTCGTCGCGTCGCTCGCCCTTCTCGGAGAGCCGCATCCATCGCATCTGCAGCCGGCCAGCCACTCCTAACGCCATCGTCCGACGGGCGCACCAACCACTCCAGAGAGGATGCATCATGGCCATTCTGACCGATTATGCCGGCGTTGCCGATGCGGGACGAACGAGCGAACCCAATCCGGGCTATGCGCATTACCGCATTGTCCCGGCCCGCCACCCGGCGCGCGCACTGGGCACATTGTTCGCCGCGCTCGTCATTGCCGGCGTGCTTTATTCGGTGCTGACCAATCCACGCTGGGGGTGGCCGGTCTTTGCCGAGTGGTTCTTTGCCGAGCCGGTGCTCGCAGGCCTCGGGCGGACATTGCTGCTGACGGCGCTCGCCACGGTTTCCGGCTCGCTCTTGGGAACGGCGCTGGCGCTCGCCCGGGTTTCGAAGTCGCCGCTGCTCGGCGGCTTGTCCTTCGGCTACATCTGGCTGCTGCGGTCCATTCCGCTGATCGTGCTGCTGCTCGTTCTCAACAATCTCGGCTATCTCTACGAGACGATCTCGGTCGGCATTCCCTTCACCGGCACCACATTCTTCAACTACCCGACCACCCAGCTACTGACACCGTTTGCGGCAGCCTTCCTGGGGCTCACGCTCAATCAGTCAGCCTTCTTTGCCGAGATCGTGCGCGGCGGCATTCTCTCCGTCGACCACGGGCAACACGAGGCCGCTGCCGCACTTGGCCTTCCGCGGCACCGCCAGGCATTCCGGATCGTGCTGCCGCAGGCGATGCGCTCGATCCTGCCGACCGGCTTCAACGAGATCATCGGTCTCGCCAAGAGCACGTCCATGGTCTACGTGCTGGCGCTGCCCGAACTGTTCTACACCGTTCAGGTCATCTATCGCCGCAATCTCGAAGTCATTCCGCTCCTGATGGTTGCGACCGTCTGGTATCTGGTGATCATGACGGGGCTGTCGATCGCCCAGCATTATATCGAGCGGCATTTTTCCAAGGGTGCCGTCCGCAATCCGGTGCCGCTGCCGTTCCAGGCGTTCTTCTCGCGGTTTCGACGTCCACTGGCCGAGGTTGCTAGCAACGGCGCGATCGCCCGCAAGGCCGGCTTTCATGACGCAACGGCGTTCCGCGCCGGCGGTGCCGTCCGCATCCACGGCATCTCCAAAAGTTTCGGTCCGCTGAAAGTGCTGGATGATGTCGAGCTGAGCTTGCCCGCCGGCAGCGTCACGGCGATCCTCGGGCCGTCCGGCTCTGGCAAGTCGACCCTGCTGCGCGCCATCAATCATCTGGAGCGGGTCGATGACGGCTTCATCTCGATCGACGGCGATCTCGTCGGCTACAGCCAGAAGGGCAACACGCTCTATGAACTGAAGGAGAAGGATATCTTGAAGCGCCGCGCCGACATCGGCATGGTGTTCCAGAATTTCAATCTCTTCCCGCACCTGACGGTCCTGGAAAATCTTGTCGAAGCGCCGATACAGGTTCGCGGTCTGAAGCGCGACGATGCCGTCCGGCTGGCGCAGGATCTGCTGGCGCGGGTGGGCTTGAGCGACAAGATCAACGCCTATCCCCGACAGCTTTCGGGTGGCCAGCAACAGCGTGTGGCGATTGCGCGGGCTCTCGCCCTCAGGCCGAAGGTCCTACTCTTCGACGAGCCGACCTCGGCACTTGATCCGGAACTGGTTGGCGAAGTGCTCGATGTCATCAAGGAACTGGCGCGCACCGGCACGACGCTGGTGATCGTCACCCACGAGGTCGGTTTTGCCCGCGAGGTCGCCGACACCGTCGTCTTCATGGAAGCCGGACGCATCCTGGAGGCTGGACCACCGTCACGCATCTTCACCGCCGCGGAACATCCGCGCACCCGCGAATTCCTCGCCAAGGTTCTCTGAAAATTCCAGGCGTGCATGGGCACGCTGGATCAGGCCGACGCAATCTGCAACCTAAAGGTGAAATGGAGACCAAGTACATGGCATTCTTCGACAGAGCAAAGCTGCTTTTGGCAGGGGCGGTCGCCGTCGCGACGCTCGGTACAGCCTCGGTTCAGGCGCAGGAGAAGTTCGATCTCAGCCCCGATAGGTCCAACCGTGTGCACGCCGAGCGAAACGAAGCAGCCATCAAGGCCATTGCGCCCGACTTCAAGTTCGTAAACCCCGGCAAGTTCACCGTTGCCGTCAACCCGTGGGATCCACCGATCGCGACCTACGCCTCGGACTCGAAGACCGTTGTTGGCGCCGATCCCGATCTTGCCTCGTTGGTGGCCGATTCCCTCGGTCTTGAACTGGATCTCGTGGCCGTCGCCTGGGCGGATTGGCCGCTCGGCGTCGCTTCGGGCAAATATGACGCGGTGATCAGCAATGTGAGCGTGACCGAGGAGCGCAAGGAGAAGTTCGATTTCTCGACCTACCGGCGCGACGTGCTCGGCTTCTTCGTCAAGTCCGATAGCCCGATCACCTCGATCAAGGAACCGAAGGACGTGGCGGGCCTGAAGGTGATCACCGGCGCCGGCACCAACCAGGAAAAGATCATTCTGGAATGGGACAGGCAGAATGTCGCCGCCGGGCTGAAGCCGATCGAGGTGCAGTATTATGACGATCGCGCGGCGAGCGATCTGGCGCTGCAATCCGGGCGTGCCGATGTGGAATTCAATCCCAATGCGACGCGCGCCTATGCCGCTTCGATCCGCAATGACACCAAGGTCGTCGGTATCGCCAGCGGCGGCTGGCCGCTGACGGCCGAGATCGCGGTGACGACGCGCAAGGGCGGTGGGCTTGCCGACGCAATTACCCTTGCCGTCAACGACCTGATCAAGAACGGCAAATACGGTGAAGTGCTGAAGCGCTGGAGCCTGACCGACGAGGCCGTGGACGCATCGCAGACCAATCCTCCGGGCCTGCCGAAGAGCGGTTCCTGACCATAACCGGTTGCGGGCCGGAATGTGCAAGTGCCGCCGGCCCGCTCCCTCAACATCCCCTCCGGAGACGACAAATATGTTCGGTTTGGCCGCACTACGCCCCTCGTTCATCGCCGCATTTGCGACGGCACTCTTCCATCTCGGCCCGTCTGCGGCCGCCGACGGCTTCGACTTCAGCCCGGAACAACCGGGGCGCATTCGTGCCGAACGAAACGATGCGGCCATCGCGGCAATTTCGCCGGGCTTCAAGTTCGTAACGCCGGGCAAATTCACCGTTGCCGTCAGCCCCGGCGGGCCGCCGCTTGCGACCTATGCGACCGACGCAAGAACGGTGATCGGCGCGGATCCGGATTACGCACTGGCGGTCGCCGACAGTTTCGGGCTGACCCTGGAGCTTGTACCGATCGCCTGGATCGATTGGCCGCTCGGCCTGACGTCGGGCAAATACGACGCGGTGATTTCGAATGTCGGCGTCACCGAGCAACGCAAGGAGAAGTTCGATTTTTCGAGCTACCGTCAGGGATTGCACGGCTTCTTCGTGAGGGCTGACAGCGCGGTCACCTCGATCAAGGAGCCGAAGGACGCCGCCGGCCTCAGGATCATCGTTGGTGCAGGCACCAGCCAGGAGCGCATTCTTCTCAAATGGAACGACGAGAATGTCGTAGCCGGACTGAAGCCACTCGAGCTGCAATACTATGACGATGAGGCGACGAGCCTTGTAGCACTGGCTTCGGGTCGCGCCGACGTGATCGTCCAGCCACACGCGCAGCTTGTTTTCATCGCGGCCCGAGACAAGAACATCAAGCGCGTGGGAACTCTGAGCGCCGGCTGGCCGGAGCGTTCCGACGTGGCGATCACCACGCGCAAGGGCAGCGGCCTTGCCGATGCGCTAACCGCTGCCACCAATGGCCTCATCGAAAATGGCGCCTATGCCAAAATTCTCGACCGCTGGCACCTGGCGGAAGAGGCGCTGCCGAAGTCGGAAACCAATCCTCCCGGTCTGCCGAAATCCTGAGGGTGCGCAACGATGACGAAGCACAAGATCTCGATCGATCACATCGGCTTTCTGACGCCGGGAAACTATGCGAGCGACGATCCATTGGCGGGCCTGGAGCAGACGCTCCGCCTGCTCGAATATGGTGAGACACTCGGTTTCGCCAGCGCCTGGGTGAGACAGCGCCATCTGGAACCCGGCATCTCGTCGGCAGCCGCCTTTCTGGCGGCGGCCACCCAGAGAACGGATCGCATTCAGCTCGGCACGGCGGTGATCCCGATCGGTTATGAGAATCCCTATCGGCTGGCCGAAGACCTTTCGACCGTTGACGTCCTGTCGCGTGGCCGCCTGAACGTTGGCTTGAGTGCGGGACGCCCGCCGCATGTGGATCTCATCGGACCACTCGCCTTCGATGGGGACTGGTCTGCCTACGATTTCTCGCATCAGCGGGTTCTGCGTTTTGCGCAAAATCTGCGCGGGGAATTTCTCGGCGACGACTACACCGTCATCAAGACACCGTTCGGCCCGCAGCGCCCGCGGTTGCAACCCCATGCCAAGGGACTGGCCGACAGGCTCTGGTACGGCGGGGGCTCACTGCGTTCGGCCCGTTGGGCTGGCGAGAACGGCTTCAATCTGCTGATCGGAAACGTCACGACAGGCGAGGAGACGGACGACTTCTTCGAGGCACAGGCACGTCAACTCGAAACCTATCGACAGGCTGGCGGAGCAGAAAGGCGCGTCGCGCTCGGCCGCGTCATCGTTCCGCTCGACGGCGCGGACGCCAGCACCCGCCGCCGGTATCTCGACTATGCCGCCGGCCGCCACGAGCGCACGCTGACGCCGCAAGGCGAGCGGCGAACGCTGTTTGCCCGCGATCTCGTCGGCACGTCCGAGCAGATCCTTGAACGATTGCTTGCTGACCCGATCCTCCCACATGTCCGCGAACTCAGGCTCGAATTGCCCTACGAGTTCGAGCACGACGAGTACCGTCAGATCCTCGATGATGTCGTAGCTCGCATCACACCGGAGCTTGAATGGTCTCGGACGCCACCCGGCGCCCGGGCAAACGAGGGCGCTGCCCGAGCACAGTCTTCGGACCCCGCTGCCGCCTAGGACGCGGCCCACAAGCTCAGACAACAACGATACAAGGACATGTCTCACGTGACCAAAAGCGTCGACTTCTTCTTCTCGATCGGCTCGCCCTGGTCTTTCATCGGGCTTGAAGCCTTTGCCGTGCTCGCGCGCCAGAACGGCGTTGAGATAAAGCCTTACCTGGCGACCGTGGTTGAGGAGAATGGCGGCATCTTCTCGCGCAACCGGCCAGAGGCGCGACGCGCGTACGGCACGCGCGACCTGAAACGCTGGAGCCGTGCCCGGGGCAAGAACCTTCTTCTCGACGGCCGCCCCTGCGTCGCGGTTGGTGATTGCCGCCTATCTCGACGGCAAGGACTGGCTCGCCTTGACGGAGGCTCTGCAGGAGGCCTTCTGGGTCCGTGCCGAGGACATCGGCCAGCCAAACGTGCGCGAGGCCGTGGCGGTCCGCGCCGGTTTTGATGGCGGTGCCTTGCTTGCACGGGAAGATGCCGGAGATGTTGCCGGGAAATGGGCCTCCGATCGGGATCATGCGGTCAAGAACGGCGTCTTCGGGTTCCCGACGTTTGTTTATGACGGCGAGATCTATTGGGGCCAGGACAACCTGCCGTTTCTGGAACAGCACCTGAAAGGCGAGAGGCCGTAGGCTTGGCGGGGGCGGAGATCGAGCGCTCGCGCGACGCCGCCGGATCACTTTTCCAACCCTCGCCCGATCTTTGGGCCTGGGTTCCTTTAATCTACTGTTTAAGTCGATAATTTTCAGGGTGCTTGAAGCCGAGCAGTCGAACGAAACCTTTCCGTGGTTCGCGCATTTCTAAACAGCTTTTGACGAGGTGTGCCATGAGTGTCCTGCGGCAATATGAACGCCTGAGCGCGATCCGAGATGTCCTGCAAGGCAAGCTTGAGCTTTACGAAGCGAGGGATTGTTTCGGCATCGATGATTTCGAAGACGGAACGACGAACGAACTTCGAGACCGCATCGCAGAGCTTTCGGACGAAATCACCAATCTCAAGCGTCGACGTGAACGCTACGAAAGCTGGTGAAAACGACTCTGCGGCTGAAGGCGACAGACAACAACGCCACTACACGGGAAAACCATGACCATCGAAATCAATTCGCGTATCGCCGGCCACCCGATCAACCCGCTGTTCCTCGAGCGCTGGTCGCCACGCGCCTATGCTGGAGCAGATATCTCCGAAGCCGAACTGTTCGGCATTCTGGAGGCGGCGCGCTGGGCGCCCTCGGCCTATAACGCGCAACCCTGGCATTTCATCTATGCCCGCAGAGGCACCGAGCATTGGGACAAGCTGTTCGGCATCCTCAACGCGTTCAACCAGAGCTGGGCCAAGGACGCTTCGGCGCTGATCTTCGTGCTGTCGAAAACATCGCTGCTGCCACCGGGCGCCAGCGAGGAAGTGCCCTCTTACACGCATTCATTCGACACCGGCGCCGCCTGGGGTGCGCTCGCGCTGCAGGCCGCCTATTCAGGCTGGCAGGCACACGGAATGGCCGGCCTCGACTATGACAGGGCGCGGACCGACCTTGGCGTCCCGTCCGATTACCGCGTTGAAGCCGCCGTCGCCATCGGCAGGATCGGCGACAAGGCGCAACTGCCCGAAGGGCTGCGGGAGCGCGAAGTGCCGAGCCCACGGAAATCCCTTTCGGAGATCTCGTCCGAAGGCCACTTCGAGCGGTCTTAACACGCGGACACCAGTGACCACGCCGAGGGCTAACCTTGCCCTCGGCGAATGCATTCGGCAGGTCGCGAGTGCCGTCTTAATCTCAAAGCGGCTCCTCGACAGCGGTATCATGACTGGGGGCATCGCGCAGGTTCACGCCGGAAAACAGCTCCGAACCAAAGGCCCGTTGTGCGACGATCGACGGAAACGTCACGTCCCGCACGTCGAAGGACGGCATCAGGTTCATCATCGGCAGGATGCGCTCGAACACCGCACCGCCGAGCGGGGCCGCATTCCAGCCGGAGGTACGAAAGCCATAGGTTTCCGGCAGCCCCTTGGGTTCGTCCAGAATGGTCAGGAGCAGATAACGCGGATTGTCGGCCGGCACGACGCCCATGAAGGACGTGAGATTGAGATCCTTGGCATAGCGCCCGCCGACCACCTTTTCTGCCGTGCCGGTTTTGCCGCCGATGAAATAGCCTTTGACCTCGGCCTTTCGTGCCGACCCGCTCCTGGCATTGAGGCGGAGCAGAAAGCGCATGGCTTCGCCGGTTTCGGGCTTGATGAGGTCGGTGGCAAGCAGCCGGTCCTCGACGGCTGAGCCCTTGATCAAGGTAGGCCTGATCAGGCGCCCGCCGTTGACGAGCGCGGCAACCGCAATGCTTGCCTGCAGCGGCGTCACCGCAATGCCGTGGCCGTAGGACGCGGTTGCCGTGTCGATCTGCCCCCAGGAGCGCGGTAGTTGCGGGTGGGCGCTTTCCGGCAGCTCGGTCGTCAGTCGCGACATCTGGCCGAAACGGGAGAGAAAGGCGCGGAAGTTTTCAGGACCCAGCGCGATTGCCATCTTCGCCATCGAGATGTTGGAGGAATAGATGAAGGCTTCCGGCAGGCTGAGCGGCCGGTATTTGCCGAGATAATCGCGGATGCGAAACCGGCCGAAGGCCAGCGGCTTGCTGGCATCGATGACCGAGCGGATGGTGAACTGCCCGGAATCGAGCGCCATCGCGGTCGTAAGCGCCTTGAAGGTGGAGCCCATCTCGAAGGTGGCGGCGGCAATACGGTTGATACGGTCCGGCTTCAGCGCATCGGCGGGGTTATTGGGGTCGAAATCCGGGGCGGAGGCAAGTGCCAGCACTTCTCCATTGGTGATATCGAGCACCAGCCCGGCGCCGGCCTTTGCCCCGAACTTCTCGATCGCCTTGGCAAGCTCGATCTGCAGCGCGTGCTGGATCCGGATATCGAGCGTCAGCGTGACAGGCTGCAGGTTCTGGTGGGAGAGATCCATGCCCGTCTGTCGCAGGACGTCCAACCCCTGGCTTTCGATCCATTTTTCGATGCCGGCGATACCAATATTGTCGATATCGACGGTGCCGAGGACGTGGGCCGCGAGCGAGCCGTTGGGGTAGACGCGCCGCTTTTCCCGCTGGAAGCCGACCGCAGGAATGCCGGCATCCCAGAGTGCCTGCTCCTGCGCTGGCGTCACCTGGCGCTTGATCCAGGCGAAGGGCGTCTTGCTGTTCAGGCGCTGGTGCAGTTCGCGGGCATCGAGATCGGGGAAGATGGCTGTCAGCTTCTCCACCGCCTCGTCGACGTCGCCGATGAAGCGGGGCTCGGCATAGACGCCGGAACTCGGCACGTCGATCGCCAGCAGATTGCCGTTCCGATCCAGGATCGAAGGGCGGCCGACCGAGGGGCGCTTCGGGACATAGCCGGTGGTCTCGATTTCGGCCGTGCCCAGCTGGATCAATCGCGCGAGCATCGTCAGGAACACGACGACAAAGACGGCGATCAGAAAGAGGATGCGCTTGCGGCGATCCGCGCGCGATGAAACGCGTTGAACCATTTCAGTAGAGCCCGCCGGTATTGCTGAGCAGCTTCTGCCGCAGTTGAGGTGTCAGGCCCTTGTCCGCCTCGCCGGCCGGCAACTCGGCCATCTCGTTATCGTCGATGACGGTACAATTGCCCTCGCAGGGACCGGTCCCCGGCTTGAAGGCCTCGACGATGGCGCCTGGTGCGCCGTCCTCAGCCACCCGGCCCGTCTTTTTATCGACCGTCTGGAAAACCATGCCGGGCGGCGGGTGAAACTCGGCCGCGGGCTTTCCCTGAAGCGCGACCTTCATGAAGTCGATGAAGATCGGTGCCGCCAACCCGCCGCCGGTTTCGCCGTAACCCATCGGTTTTGGCGTGTCGTAACCGAGAAAAACGCCCGTGACGATGTTGGGGGTGAAGCCCACGAACCAGACGTCCTTCTCATCGTTGGTCGTTCCGGTCTTGCCGGCGATCGGGACGCCGAGTGTTGCGACATTTCTGGCGGTGCCTCGTTCCACCACGCCGCGCATCATCGCGGTGATCTGGAATGCGGTCATCGGGTCGAGCACATAATCCCGGTTGTCGGCAAGCACCGGCTCTTCCTGGTTTTCCCAGGCGAGCGCGTTGCAGTCCGCACACTGGCGGCTGTCCTGTCGGTAGATCGTCCGGCCGTATCGATCCTGGACGCGGTCGATCATCGACGGGGTGATGGCCTTGCCGCCGTTGGCGATGACGGCATAGGCGGAAACGAGCCGGAGCAGGGTCGTTTCACCGGCGCCGAGCGCCATCGGCAGGTAAGTGCGAAGCTCGTCGTAGATGCCGAAGCGCTTGCCGTAGTCGGCAACAAGATCCATGCCCAGATGGCGGGCAAGGCGGACCGTCATCAGATTGCGGCTGTTTTCAAGCCCCGTGCGCAGGGTCGAGGGGCCGCTGAAGCGTCCGTCGTAGTTCTTCGGCCGCCATGTCTTGCCGGTACCATCAGGAATGGCGATCGGCGCGTCCATGACAAGCGTGGTCGGCGCATATCCGGTATCGAGGGCTGCGGCGTAGACGAACGGCTTGAACGACGAGCCGGGCTGCCGGTAGGCTTGGGTCGCGCGGTTGAACTCGGATTGCGCGTAGGAAAAGCCGCCGGCGACCGCAAGCACCCGTCCGGTGTTCGGGTCCATCGAGACCAGCGCTCCCTGCACCTGGGGCGGCTGGCGCAGGACATGGCCGGCCTCCAACTTCTCAACATAGACGACATCGCCCGGTGACAGCATGCCGTCGAGGGAAGAGCCGCAACGGCGCTTGCCTTCGGTGAGCCGGCACAAAGCCCAGGCTGTGTCGTTGCGGTCGATCGTGACCGTGGGTGCGTCGGCTGTCGAGGCACCGGTCACGACCGGCCTGAGACCGAGTTCGGCTGTATCCTTGGCTGCAGAGAGGACGACGGCGAGCTGCCATTCCGGCACGTCCGCGAGCGGCTGGCGCTTGGCGAGCGCTTGGCGCCATCCACCAAGGGAGGGCAGGCGGGTGAGCGGGCCTCTATATCCCTTCGCCTGATCGTAGGCGACGAGGCCCTTTCGCAACGCCTGCATGGCCGCCTGTTGCAGCCGCGGATCGAGCGTCGTGCGCACCGAAAGCCCGGCGGTATAGAGCGCTAACTCGCCATAGCGGGTGCCGAGCTGGCGGCGCACATCCTCGGTGAAATAGTCCGTCTTGTCGGCGGATGTCTCCTGTCGTTTCGGCTTGGTGCCGAGCGGCGAGGCGGTCGCTGCCGCCGCAACGTCGGTATCGATGACGCCGTTGCGGCGCATCTGTTCGATGACCCAGTCGCGCCGGGCGACGGCCCGGTCCGGATGCCGGTACGGGTCATAATTGTTCGGAGCCTTCGGCAGAGCGGCGAGGTAGGCGGCTTCGGCCACCGTCAACTGACCGACCGGCTTGTCGAAATAGGTGAGGGCCGCCTGTGCGACGCCATAGGCGCCGAGACCCAGATAGATGTCGTTGAGATAGAGTTCGAGAATCCGGTCCTTAGAATAGGTCTGATCGATGCGGATCGACAGGATCGCTTCGCGCAGCTTGCGCTCCACCGTGCGGTCTGACGACAAAAGGAAGTTCTTGGCGATCTGCTGCGTGATCGTCGAGCCGCCGATCATCCGTCGACCCGAGCCGTAATTGGCAAGGTTCGACCAGAGCGCAGTGGCAAGGCTCGTCAGGTCGATGCCGGGATGAAGGTAGAAGTTCTTGTCCTCGGCCGAAAGGAATGCCTGCTTGAGCCGGGCAGGCATGGCGCCGATCGGCAGGAACAGCCGGCGTTCCCGCGCATATTGCGCGATCATGGCGCCGTCACCGGCGTAAAGCCGGGTGGTGACCGCCGGCTCCCAGTTTGCCAACGCCCGATGATCCGGCAGGTCTCGTGTCAGGGCCGCAGCACAGAATGCCAGTGCGACGCCGAGAAGCGTGGCGAGGTTGATCAGGGTCGCGAGCAGGTTTGCGATGAGCTTCATAATGGATGTCGGGGACTTTCGAGGTTCGAACGACACGGCTTCGCCATCCGATCCCGATGGGAGCGGCTGACATGCATGGTCTGTTGCGTGAAGGCGATGCGCGGTAGCGGAGCAGGCTCAGGCGCCTGATGTTTCGTCTATGCAGCCAGGGGCAATCTGTCGCCTCCGTTTCGCCACCAAAGGCTGTGACCACCGCAGCCGCGGCTCGCGGCTGCGGTGGTCACAGATATGGCGGTGCGAAATTTGTGGGGCACGTGCCTATGGGCGTTCAGTCGAGACGACACATGGTTGGATCCTCCACGGAGACGTATGTTTGAGGAGCCAGATCCTCTATGCGTTGGCGGACACGCCCCGACGAAACGGGGTGCCGACGTGAGTTCACCGTAAAGCGGTTGTACTGCCGCGGCAAACCACGTTTATTTGCAGGACCCATTAGCTGAATTAGGGCATCCATGGTCAGACCATATCTCCCTCTCAATGCGCTTCGTGCCTTCGAGGCATCCGCACGACATCTGAGCTTTACCCGCGCGGCGATCGAACTGTGCGTGACGCAGGCTGCTGTCAGCCACCAGGTCAAGTTGCTGGAGAGCCGGCTGACCGTGACGCTGTTCAAGCGCCTGCCGCGCGGCCTGATGATCACCGCCGAGGGCGAGGCGTTGCTGCCGGTGCTGCAGGATTCCTTTGATCGCATGGCCGATATGCTCGAGCGGTTCGAGGGCGGCCATCTCAGGGAGGTCTTGATGATCGGTGCCGTCGGCACCTTTGCTGTCGGCTGGCTGTTGCCCCGCCTTGCGGATTTTCAGGAAAAATACCCCTTCATCGATGTCCGGCTGTCGACGAACAACAACCGTGTCGACATGGCTGCTGAAGGGCTCGACTACGCCGTTCGCTTCGGCAGCGGCTCCTGGCACAACATCGAGGCGACGCGGCTGTTCGAGGCGCCGCTTTCGGTCCTGTGCGTTCCTGAGATTGCCGATACGCTGCGCCGTCCCGCCGATCTTCTGAGCCAGACGCTGCTCAGGTCCTACCGGGCGGATGAATGGGTCAACTGGTTCGCCGCCGCCGGCATCACCTATCCGGCGCCGCTTCTCAAGGGCGTCGTCTTCGATTCGTCGCTCGCCATGATGGAGGCGGCCGCCCAGGGCATCGGCGTTGCTCTGGCCCCTCCGTTGATGTTTTCCCGGCTACTGTCAAACGGCACGGTACGCCAGCCGTTCGACGTCTATACCTCGATGGGGAGCTACTGGCTGACGCGGTTGAAGTCGCGCGCGCCGACGCTGGCGATGTCTGCCTTCCACGATTGGCTGATGGCGGCGAAGGAAGACAGCTCTGCTCAATTGCATGAGCCGGAGGCGAGCAACTCGGCATAGGCTGCACTGCGTCGGCGAGGGACAGTGTCGCCAGCGGTCGGCGCACGACTATTCTCCGTAGCTGACGATCCATTCCGGCGGCTCTCTTTCCAGGCTGCCGTCGATACGCACGCTCCTGTCCTTCGCCCAGCGATAGCCCCACATCGGGCCGTATTTCGTCGTATAGGAGAGCGGCCGTCGATAGGCGGCATCGGCCTGCGCCTTTTCGAGCGTAATGAAGCCGGGGCCGCTTTCTTCGAACAGCGACAGGATCCCCTTGATGGCGTCCGCATTCAGCCGGTTGACATGCAGCAACATGATGGCCGGCGGTTCGTAGCCAAGCACCTGCTCGTTGAGATCGGCGTAGTAGGCGATCTGTTGCTGGGTGTGCATCAGATAGGCCGTCCTGATGCGGTGGGCGGCTTCCGTGTCATTCTCGGCAAGGGCGCGCTCATAGGCGCGATCGAAGACATCGTTCGAGGTGTCGATGGTGGAGGCGGCAATCGTATAACCAAGCTTCGCCGCAAGGGCCGCAATCGCCTTCTGTTTTTCCGGCGTATCGACGGTGTGGTTATAGGGGAAGCGCAGGAAACGCAGATCCTTGCCTGCGGCCTTGAGTGTTCGCCTCGTCGTCTTCTCGCCATCAACGATCTCGCGCTTGATGCCGGCGATGTCGAGCGTATTGGTGTCCGCGTGCGAAAAGGTATGATTGCCGAGCGTCAGTCGCGGTCCGGTCCAATCCTTCAGGATGTCCTTTGCAACCGGTCCGACGGCGCGCGCCTTGCTTTCCACGACAAAGCCGATTGCCGGTGCCTTGTGATCCCCAAGGGCGGCAAGAATGCGGGCGTTCGCATCCTGGATGCTTTGGGCTGAAGGCTGATCCGCTCCGTCGTCGCCGGCATTGGCGTGGGGCAGGTCGTCGAATGTGATGGCGACGGATTTCTCCCGGGTGACGCCGCCGGTTTCAGCATGAGCGTCGATCAGGAAGAAAACGAGCGCAATCCAAGGCGTGAAAGCAAGCGGTATGCAGCGCCTGATTGTGCCGGCCGTTCGTGCGCATATCCCTGCCAAGTTCTGCCGCGTGCTGCAGGCGCAGTGAAGTCCGGTTTCCTTCACCATCGTCCCTCTTCTGCGAATGGAAATGAGAACGACCCTCGTACGCAAGGGTTGCTGGAGCATTGCATGGGCGAGATTTTCTCGCCGCTGTCATGTCGCGCGGAAGACCGTGGTCTCCGTTGATGCCGGGTAGATTGCCTGCCGCTCGAAATGCAAATTATTCTAATGACTGCTGCAAATTATCGTCGTTTGCCGACGGTGTCACAGCTGCTTAGGCAAGACGCATCCGAGGTTCGTGAAGCGTCAATTCGAGATGCGGAGGCTGGTATGAGAAAGTTGATACGGTGCGCCCTGGCGACGGCGATCACGACGGTATGCCTGGCGAGTGCGGCGATAGCCGACAATGCCGATTGGTCGCAGCCGACGAAGCCATTTCGCGTCGTCGGTAATATCTATTACGTCGGCACCAAGGGGCTGGCGGCCTATCTCATCACATCAGGCAAACAGGCCATTCTGCTCGACGGAACGCTGAAGAGCACCGCATTCCTAGTCGAGAGCAATATCACGGCGCTCGGCTTCAAGCTCTCCGATATCAAGATCATCGTCACCAGCCATGCGCATTTCGATCATGTCGCCGGCGTTGCGCAAATCAAGCGCGACAGCGGCGCCAAGCTCTATGCGATCGCCGCGGATCGTTGGGCGCTGGAAAACGGCCTGCACGACGGCGAGACCACCTATAAGCGCGGGACGTTTCCGGCGGTCAAGGTCGACCATGTGCTTGCCGACGGCGAAGTCGTGGCACTTGGAGACGTCAGCCTGAAGGCGACGCTGACGCCCGGCCACACGCCCGGCTGCACCACCTGGTCAACATCGGTGACCGAGGCCGGACGCGCGCTCAAGGTGGTCTTTCCCTGCAGCGTCACCGTCGCCGGCAACAAGCTCTTCGGCAACAGGCGCTATCCCGGCATCGTTGCCGACTTCGAGACGAGTTTCGATCGGCTGGCGGCTATGAAGGCGGATGTGGTGCTGCCGGCTCATCCGGAATTTGCCGATGTTCTCGGCCGGGCCGCGCGGCGGGACGCAGGCGAGAAAGTTGCTTTCATCGATCCGGATCTGCTCAGCCAGATCGTCGAAAAATCCCGCGCCGCCTTCAAGAAGGAGCTTGCAAGGCAGAAGGCGAGACAATGAGAGAGACGGGCCGCACTTTGCGTGGCCCGTTGCCTTTGGCGGCTCAGTCCGAAACGAGGCCGTCAAACACTTCGAGCATGGCCTCGCTGATGGCTTTGCCGAGGGTTGCGGCTGCGGCACTTAAGGCAGTGTCGTCCATGTCGCGCGCCGCCATGGCGAAAGACGCGCCTTCGGTCACGACGATTTCCTGCGCGCGCTGGATTGCCCAAAGGGCAAATTCGCTGCGGTCTGCGATTTCGACGGTTTCCATGGCAGGCTCCTGATCTGTTCGAGTGAAGCCTTATAACCATATCGACCGCACAGGGGACCGTCCGCGTGATCCTTTGATGTGGAATCCCAGAAATAATCGCGCCGCGGCGCGATTTTTCACGTCAGGACCGCTTGGTGGCGCCTTTTCCGAAAGCAACGGCGGGGGACTTCCGTTGCGGTTTAAAGATGAGTATTGAAGGAAGGAATAAAGTCCGGAAGACAGGCCGTCCCGAAGACGGACAAAGCGATAATGACGTTTCAGCCGCGGATGCAGAACAAGATTGCCGGTTTCAAGATCCTGGGCGAGTTGCACCGCCGGGAGTGGAACGGGATCATTGCCGATGTGTGGGATGTCGAGTGCGACCCGCGTGCCGGCGGCTACTACGTCTCGAATGATCCGCGGATGTTCATCGTTCTCGATGCGCAGGGCGGAAGCAGCTGCAACGTCAAGCTCTCTTCACAGGGAAACGGCACGGTCCAGAATTACCGGGAACAGGCGATCTCCTACATCCCGGCCGGCATGGAGATCTGGGCGGATGTGGTCGATGTCAAATATATCCGTCATCTCGATCTGCACTTCAACATCGACATCCTCAGCCGCCGGCTGATGGAGGATCTCGACGCTGACCGGTGCGACGTGCCACGGCTGATGTTCCACGACGAGCGGTTTCTCCAGCTCGCCCGGCTGATCGCCTCGGAATGCCTCAATCCTGAGCCTCTCCACGATCTCTATGGCGACGGCCTGACGCTTGCGCTGTTCATCGATCTGATGAAGCTCAACCGTGCAAGCACGCGCAAGCGCAGCCAGCTCGCGTCCTGGCAGCTGCGTCGGGCGGTGGAGTACATCGAGGAAAACAGCGTTCGCAACATCCGGCTTGAGGAACTGGCGAGCCTGGCCGGGCTTTCGCAGTCCCATTTCAGCCACGCCTTCAAGGCATCGACGGGCGTGGCGCCGCATCAATGGCAGACGAACGCCCGGATAGAGCGGGCAAAGCATCTGCTATTGAAGAATGAAGCGTCCCTGACCGCGATCGCTGCCGAAACCGGCTTCTCGGACCAGGCACATTTCACCCGCGTCTTCCGCAAGGCGGTCGGAACGACACCGGCGCTTTGGAAAAGAAGCCGTCTCGTCTGAGCAAATGCCTTCGGCTTTGAACAGTTGCCCGCACATATTTGCCCAAGAGTGTTCAACTTTCGGGGATCGAAACAAGCCTCGCCCTAATAGTTGATATAAATGCTCATCTTATCAGCAGTCAGGAAGCCGGGCCGGACGCTGTGGGGATGGCGGGTCCGGCACGCAGGGGCGACGATACGATGCAGCGTCATGGTGAAAGTGTGCGTTTGAGAGAACTGCTTGCGAGCGGCGTCGCCGGTTTCGCGTTGCTGGTGTCGACGGCGGCTGTCGCCCAGGATGGCAGCGCCACGAAACTCGAAAAGATCGAAGTGCAGGCGCAGGGCGCGCGCGACGAGGCCACGGGGCCCGTTGACGGTTACGTCGCCAAGGCCACGACGACGGGCTCCAAGTCAGCCACGCCAATCACTGAAATCCCGCAATCCGTCTCCGTCATCGGTCGCGATGAACTCGACGATCGCGGCGTGGTCAACAAGGTCGACGAGGCCTTGCGCTACACGCCTGGTGTCACCGCCGAACCTTTCGGCACCGACGCGGATACGGACTGGTTTTATATCCGCGGCTTCGATGCGACGCAGACCGGCGTGTTCCTCGACGGTCTGACGCTCTTCAGCTTTGGTTTTGGCGGTTTCCAGATCGATCCCTTCATGCTTGAGCGGGTCGAGGTGCTGAAGGGCCCCGCTTCGGTGCTCTACGGCGGCGCCAACCCCGGCGGCATCATCAACCTGATCAGCAAGCGGCCGCTCGATGAACCGCTCTATTACACGGAGATCGGCATCAACAGCGAAGGCAATGCCTTCACCGGCTTCGACATCAACGACAAGCTGACCGACGATGGCACTATCCGATACCGCGTCACCGGCAAGGTTGCGGGCGGGGACACCTACACCGACTTCTCAAACGATCTGCGCGGCGTCATCATTCCGCAGATCACCTACGCCCCGGACGATGCGACGAGCCTGACGGTTTACGGCGTTCTGCAGGGCCTCGACCAGGTGCATGTCGGCAACGGCTTTCTGCCCTATGTCGGCACGGTCGTCGATGCGCCCTTCGGCAAGATCGATCGCGACGCCTTTTATGGCGAACCGGATCTGGACACGGGCACCTATGTCCAGCAGATGATCGGCTACGAGGCCAGGCATGAGCTTGAAAGCGGCTGGAGCCTGACGCAGAACGCCCGCTACAGCCACCTCTACAAGCACGAGGCTGGCCCCTATACCTTCGGCTGGGTGGGCGGTGCGCCGACCGGACCGGATTATCTGCTCAATCGGATCGGCTTCGAGGCGACGTCCAAGGTCGACACCTTTGCGATCGACAATCGCGCCGAGAACAAATTCGACCTCGGCGGTGCGAACCATTCGTTCCTGGCTGGCCTCGACTACAAGTACTACCGGCTCGATCACATCCAGGCCTGTTGCGGCGCAACGCCGATCAGCGCCACCGATCCGGTTTACGGCGTGCCGCAGAACCCGAACTTCGTCTATCTCGACCAGGTCGTCAGGCAACAGCAGGTCGGCGTCTACGTCCAGGACCAGATCCGCTTCGGCGGCGGCTGGCTCGTCACCCTCAACGGCCGCTACGACTATGTCGATACGGTTTCGAAAGCGGTGGTCGGAACGAGCTTCGATTCGAACGACGGTGCCCTCAGCGGCCGTGCTGGCCTTGCCTATGAGTTCGACAATGGCGTGACGCCCTATGTCAGCGTCGCGACCTTCTTCAACCCTCTCGTCGGAACGCGCACGACCGATCCGAGCGACCCGCTGAACCCCGCCAAGCTTGCAGCCCTGCAGCCGGAGGACGGCCATCAATATGAAGCCGGCGTCAAATACGAACCGACCTTCGTCGACGGCCTGTTCACTGCGTCGGTGTTCCAGATCACCAAGCAGAACGTCTCGGTCCCCGTGCCCGGCTTCTTCGTCAATGCGCAGCTCGGCGAGGTCCAGTCGACCGGCTTCGAGCTTGAGGGCAAGGTCAACATCAACAATGACTGGAAGGTCATCGGCGCGTTTTCCTATACGGATCTTGAGGTTACCGAAGAACTCGACGCCAGCCTGATCGGCAAGTCGCCGGTCATCGTGCCGGAAACGCAGGCGTCGCTATGGCTCGACTACACCGTGCCCTCGGGCGCGCTTGAGGGACTGAGCGTTGGTGCCGGCGTCAGATACCAGGGTGAATCCTGGGCCGACGCAGCCAATACGCGGAAAGTACCCTCCGCCGCATTGGTCGACGCGGCAATCCGTTACGAGAAGAATGATTGGGCGGCATCGCTCAATGTCTCCAACCTCTTCGACAAGGAATATGTGAAGGGGTGCCAGGGGCTATCGGTTTGTGGATATGGCGAAAGCCGGACGCTGACCTTGAAGCTCAGCAAGAAATGGTAATGCTGACTATAACAGTATAGTTTATGTGAACCGTTCGGGACCGGCCGTGACCGGCCCGGATCCGCACTCAGCTCTCAGGAAACGAATCGTTGTCGTCACCGCTGCTTGCCCTTTCCGATGTCCGCCATTCCATCGGTTCGAAGCGCATTCTGGCGGGGATCGATCTCTCGCTTGAAGCCGGCAGGATCTATGGACTGGTCGGTCCGAACGGATCGGGAAAGAGTACGCTGCTCAAGATCCTTGCGCGCCAACTGACGGCGGAGAGTGGCCGCGTCCTACTGGAGGGCAAGGAATTCGGCGAGTGGCCGGGGCGCGCCTTCGCGCGCAAGGTCGCCTACATGCCGCAATTCACGCCCGCAACCGACGGGATGACGGTGCGCGAACTTATCTCGCTTGGCCGCTTTCCCTGGCATGGGGCCCTTGGTCGTTTCACAGCGCATGACCGGTCGCTGGTTGATGCCGCGATTGCGCGCACCGAACTCGGCGATTTTGCCGACCGTCCGGTTGCCAACATGTCCGGTGGCGAAAGGCAACGTGCCTGGATCGCGATGATGCTGGCCCAGGATGCCCGCTGCCTGCTGCTGGACGAACCGACGTCGGCACTCGACCTCGCCCATCAGTCCTCGATGTTGTCGCTTCTGCAATCCCTTGCGAGGGAAAGGCAGCTCGCCATCGTCATCGTGCTTCATGACATCAATCTCGCCGCGCGCCACTGCGACGAACTCTTCGCGCTGAATGCGGGGCGCATCGCCCATCGCGGCGGGCCTGATGCCATCATGCAGACCGATGTGCTGCAGGCGATCTTCGGCGTTCAGATGGGCGTATTTGCCCATCCGGCGACCGGCAACCCCGTCAGTTACCTGCTTTGATGCGCATGAACGGCAGACGACTTGCACGACGAGAGTTTCTCGCGCTCGGTGCCGCGGCCGCCCTGCTACCGCGTAGCCTGCGAGCGGAAGCGGGTGTGCGGGTCGCGACGCTCGATTGGGCGCTTCTGGAAACTCTGCTGGCGATCGGGGCCAATGTCGTCGCCGCGACGGAACTTTTGCAGTTTCGCGAGGTCGCCGTCAAACCTGAGATCCCCGCAGGGGTCGCCGATCTTGGCTTGCGCGGCACGCCCAATTTCGAAGCCTTGCGGCTGGCGGCGCCCGATCTCATCGTCAACTCCAATTTCTATCAGTGGGCGAACGAACGCATGTCGCGGATCGCCCCGGTCGAGACCCACTCGGTCTATGTCTCAGGGCAATCTCCCTATGCGCTGTCGGAAAGCGCCGCCCTCGCGCTCGGCCAACGGTTGAAGCTCGATAACGCTGCGCGCTTCGTCGACGGGGCGCGGGCCGAGCTGGAACGGTTGCGCCAGCGGCTCGGAGGCGGCGATGGCAGAGCCGTCATGCCGATCAATCTCGGTGACGCCCGACACTTCCGCGCCTTCGGCGCCGACAGCATCTTCGGCGATGTGCTGGCGCGGCTCGGCCTCGAAAATGCCTGGAAGGATGCCACCAGCTATTCCGCAAATGCTCCGGTCGGCATCGAGGCACTGGCTGCCGCCCCGGATGCCTGGATCGTTCTCATTCCGCCCCATCCGCTCGATGCGCTTCGAAGGCTTGAACAAAGCGCCTTCTGGAATGCCCTGCCGGCGGTGGCGGGCGGGCGCGTGCTGACGCTCGGTTCGGTCAATCCCTATGGCGCAGTTCCCGCCGCCTTGCGTTTTGCCAATCTGCTGGTCGAAGGGATGCTCAATGCACGGAACGGTTAGGCGTGGCGCCGTCCTTCCGGGTCGGCCCTGGGCAAACTTGGCGCGCGCCGGCGTTGCACTCGTCTCCATCTGCGCGGTTGCCCTGGTTCTTCTGACGCGTCCGCAGGCGCCGGGCAGCGTCGAGCTGACCGCCAGGCTCGACCAGCTCTACCTCTGGCATAGTCTGCTACCGCGCCTCGTCGTGGCGATCGTTGCCGGCGCATCGCTCGGCCTTTCCGGCGTGCTGCTGCAACGTATCCTGCGCAATCCGATCGCCGACGCCTCGACGCTCGGGATCGCGTCCGGCTCCGAGCTTGCGCTGACAGCGGCGGTCGGTCTTGCGCCTGCGGCACTGGACGTCTCGCGGGAGTGGGTGGCTTTCTCAGGCGGGATTGCCGCCGTTGCCATCGTCGTCGGCCTCAACTGGCGGCGTGCGCTCGATCCGGTGGCCGTTGCCCCGTCCGGCATGATGGTTGGCCTTATGGCATCGGCGCTTGCGGTTGCGATCATTCTGGCGCGCGGCGAATACGCCATGTCGATCTTCATCTGGGGAGCGGGATCGCTTGCGCAACAGGACTGGAGCACGGTGCTATCACTTGCACCGCGGTTTGTTGTCGGCCTCGCCATCGCCTCTGTGTTGCTGCGGCCGCTGACGTTGCTTGGCCTCGACGATGCCGGTGCCTCGAGCCTCGGGCTCTCTGTCAACTTCGCCCGTCTCGGCGTGTTGGCCCTGGCCGTCTGGCTGTCGGCGTCCGTCACCGCAGAAGTCGGCGTCATCGGTTTCCTTGGTCTGGCCGCGCCCGCAATCGCCCGGATGCTGGGTGCCCGCACCATGAAGCAGATGATTCTCGCGGCGCCGCTTTCCGGTGCCGCACTTCTGCTTGTTACCGACTGCGCGATGCAGCTTCTGTCTCCGGGCTTTTCCGATCTCGCTCCGGCCGGCGCTACCGTCGCCTTGCTCGGTGGACCCGTTCTGCTTTTCCTGTTGTCGCGCATACGCGGACCCCTTGGAGGGCCTGGGCGCGTTGCTGCTGCGCCTGCTCGCGAACTTCGCCGCCCGTATCTGGCGCTGGCGTTGCTTGCAGTCGGTGTCCTCCTGCTTGTGCTGGGCGCTGTCGTCATCGGCCGGGACGCCGATGGCTGGATGGTCGCGACCGGCCGCCTGTTTGAGGACCTGCTCGTCTTTCGCGGCCCGCGCACGGTCGCAGCGGGTGCAGCGGGCGCCATGCTGGCCGCCGCAGGTTTCCTGATGCAGAAGATGACGGGAAACCCGGTTGCAAGCCCGGAGGTGCTGGGTGTCAGTGCCGGCACCGGTGCGGGACTGACGATCGCGCTGCTCTTTGCACCATTCGCCGCACCGCCGATCATGCTCACGGGCATGGCGCTCGGCGGTCTTGCGGCCTTCCTTGTGATGCTCGTCATCAGTGCGCAGAGCCGCTTCAGCCCGGAGCGCTTGCTGCTGGCGGGTGTGGCGATCGGAGCCTTCTCGATGACGCTGGTGACGGTCGTGCTATCGAGCGGCGGCATGCGCGGCTTCGTCCTTTTGACCTGGCTTTCCGGGTCGACCAATCGTGTCGGCGCCTTCGAAGCCTGGATCGCCGTCGTCTCGGCGATAGCCCTCATCGCGCCGCTGCCGTTCTTTGCGCGCTGGCTCGCCATCCTGCCGCTTGGCGACGACGCTGGTCGTGCGCTCGGTCTGGCGCTTGGCCGCAGCCGTTTGCTGATTGCGCTGTTCGCAGCGCTGCTGACGGCCGTCTCCTGCTTCATCGTCGGACCCCTCAGCCTGATCGGACTGGTGGCGCCGCACGTCGCCCGGCTGCTCGGTTTTCAGCGCGTTCTTCAGCATCTCATCGCGAGCATCCTGCTGGGCGCGGGGCTGCTTGCCGGCGCCGACTGGCTGTCGCGGCTGATTATCTATCCCTACCAGCTGCCCGTCGGGCTCTTTGCCTCGCTGGTCGGCGGGCCATACCTCATCTGGCTGCTCAATCGCACGGAGAAACCCGCATGACCGAAACGCGTCGCGCTTGCCGTGTTGCGCTGAACGGTCGACATTCGGATATCGGCGTTCGCGCTCTCGAACGCCTGCCGAAGCGGCTCTAAGAACGACGGCGGATACGAGGTGACGACCACCAGGTCCTGTTTTTCGGCCGCCTGAGCCGCGGACACGAGCATGGTGACGCAGGCAAGTGCCAGCAGCCGCAATGCCGCAAGAATGACGAACCGGACCTTCAACACTTCACGCCACCACAACCAATGCCTGCTCCCTTTGGGAAGCATGCGCGCGGGGTCCCTCCCTCATTATCGTCATCCCGGCGGGTTGATCCCGCCATCGGCCGACTGTTTACTCTGCTATGAAGACCGTGTCGCCGTAAACCCTGACGCGGCCTGTACACTGTTGCAAACGAGCCGCACCGGTTGTGCTTTGGCGGCATGGCTAGATTTCCTCGCTTGGCGGTTGCGGTCGATTCGCCTATAACCCGACTTCCGGCAACAGATCAGGGAGGTTTCAGATGCCAGCTTATTCTTTCTCCCTACGGGGCGGCGTGCAGTTCTGAAGTAGACGCTTGAGAGCACTCGCGCTCTTTAGCTGTTCAAGTCAGGACCTGTTTCGCTGACTTTGGTCTTCCCTTGATGCGGAAGCTACCAATCCATTGATGCCGATCGGAAAATCGTTTCCCTTTCTCGGCATGTTTCATTGACTAGAATTTTGAGGCCAGTGCTTTTGGCATTGGGCAATCGTTATGGCTTTTACTCGTTTCGCCTTGCGTGGCGGTGCGTTCCGCAGCGTTCTCGGTTTCACCTGGGTCCATTGGAAGCGCCAGCCGCTTCGCCTTTGCTTCATCCTCGGCGCCGTTCTGTTTTCGACGCTCGCGGATGTCTTGACGCCGCTTTACTCCGGTCGGCTGGTCGACGCGGTCGTGACCGGTGCTGCCTCCGACCAGGTGGCCTGGGATGCAGCACTTGCTGCGTTCTGGACGATGACGGCCTTGTCGCTCGGCGCCATCATTTTCCGGCATTTTACCTTCATGGGTGTCGTCGATCTGACGCTCAAGATGATGTCCGACATCGCCTCGGCGGCCTTCTTCCGCATTCAGCGGTTCTCGTCCGATTGGCATGCCAACAGCTTTGCCGGCTCGACGGTGCGTAAGGTGACGCGCGGCATGTGGGCGCTGGATCTGTTGAACGACACGCTGCTGATCGCGCTGTTTCCGTCGGTCATCATGCTGGTCGGCTCGACCGCTCTGATGGCGTGGTACTGGCCGATGATGGGTGTCATCATCGGCGTGGGCTCGCTCATCTTCATCGCTGCAACGGTCACGTTGTCGCTGGGCTACGTCGCGCCGATGGCGCGTCTGGCCAACAGCTGGGACACCAAGCTCGGCGGCTCGCTTGCCGATGCGGTCAGCTGCAACAACGTCGTGAAGGGCTTCGGCGCCGAAAAGCGCGAGGATGCCCGGCTCGTCAAGGTTCTGGCCAAATGGCGGGATCGCACGGGTCGGACCTGGGTGCGCGGAACGGTGAACGGTACGACGCAGGGTGCGCTACTGCTCGTCCTCAGGGCGGCGGTCATCGGCTTTGCGCTGTTTCTCTGGTCGCGCGGGCAAGCGACAGCGGGCGATATCACCTTCGTGCTGACTTCCTTCTTCATCCTGCAGGGTTACCTGCGTGAAGTCGGCATGCACATCCGCAACCTGCAGCGGTCCGTCAACGATATGGAAGAGCTGGTGGACATTCACGCCCAGCCGCTCGGTATCGAAGACAAGGCCGATGCAAAGCCGATCCGGATCACCGATGGTCGCATCGAGTTCAACGATGTGACCTTCCACTACGGCGCTCACCGCAAGCCGCTCTATGATCGGTTCTCGGTGACGATTCCTGCGGGTGAGCGTGTCGGCCTTGTTGGACATTCCGGCTCGGGCAAGACGACTTTCGTCAAGCTGATCCAGCGCCTGCACGACCTGAAGTCCGGCCAGATCCGGATCGACGGTCAGGATATCGCCGGCGTTGCCCAGGCTTCGCTGCGCCAACAGATCGCGATCGTCCAGCAGGAGCCGATCCTGTTCCACCGCTCGCTTGCTGAGAATATCGCCTATGCCAGGCCGACGGCCACGCAAGCGGAGATCGAGAAGGCGGCAAAGCTTGCGAGCGCCCACGATTTCATCACGGCGCTGCCGAAAGGTTACGGCACTCTGGTGGGCGAACGTGGCGTCAAGCTGTCGGGCGGCGAGCGCCAGCGTATCGCCATCGCCCGAGCCTTCCTGGCGGATGCACCGATCCTCATTCTGGACGAGGCGACCTCGAGCCTCGATTCGGAATCGGAAGTGCTGATCCAGCAGGCAATGGAGCGGTTGATGTTGGGGCGCACCACCCTGGTGATCGCCCATCGGCTGTCGACCGTGCGCGCGCTCGACCGATTGCTGGTGTTCAGCCACGGCCGCATCGCCGAGGAGGGCACGCACGAGGCGCTCATTCGCCTCGACGGCGGCATCTACCGGGGCCTGTTCGAGCGGCAGGCGCTGGAACTGACCAAGGGCCTCGTGCTCAACGACAGCTGAGGTCAGGTGCAAGCCGCAAACGGTGAAATGCACGGACGCCGGTACATGAGTGTGCCGGCGTCTTGCGTTTCGCTTTCCTTGGCCGGGGCGTCATCGACGCAATCTTGTGAATGCGACACCTACCGGCGCAGCCATGCGTCGATGCCGCGCGCGGCGGCGCGGCCGGTGGCGAAACAGGCGGTGAGCAGATAGCCGCCGGTCGGCGCTTCCCAGTCGATCATTTCACCGGCGACGAAAATGCCCGGCAGCGCCTTGAGCATGTAGGCGTCATCCATGGCGCTCCAACGCACACCGCCTGCCGATGAAATCGCCTCGGCGATGGGGCGGGGACGAAGAACGGCAATTGGCAGTGACTTGATGCGTTCGGCAAGCGCATTCGGATCGGCGCGTGGCGCCTCGGGGGCAATCTCGCGCAGCAGCGCCGACTTGACCCCCTCCAGCCCAGCGCCTTTGCGCAGGCGATTGGAAAAACTCATCTTGCTGTCCTGGCGCGCAAGGTCTTTGGCCAGCCGGTCGCCGGTTCGTCCAGGCGCAAGATCGATGGTCAAAACTGCCGTCCCCTGCGCCTGCAGGCGATCGCGCAATTGTGCCGTATGGGCATAGATGAGGCTGCCTTCGATGCCGTGACGGGTGATGACGAATTCGCCGGGGATCGTGCCCGCCTCTGAACTTGCCGTCACGGATTTCAGCGCCTCTCCGGCAAAACGCTCACCGAACGTCTCGCTCCAGTCGACGTCGAAACCGCAATTGGCGGGGCGGAAGTCGGCGACATCGACACCTTTGTCTTTCAAAGCCGGGAGCCAGCTGGCATCCGATCCCAGCCGCGGGTAGCTTGCGCCGCCGAGCGCCAAAAGCGTCGCATCGCTGCGAACGACCTGGCGCCCATCCGGCGTGTCGAAGGTCAGCGCCTGACCCTCAAAGCCCGTCCAACGGTGTCGTGTCAGGATCTGCACGCCTTGGGATTCCAGCCTCTTGATCCAGGCGCGCAGCAGCGGCGAAGCCTTCATCACCTTTGGAAAGACCCGGCCGGAAGAGCCGACAAAGGTCTCCGTCCCGAGGTCCTCCGCCCAGGCGCGCACATCCGCGGGTGTGAAGGCGTCGAGCGCTGCGCGCAATCGCTCCGATGAGGCCGCGAAGCGACCGGCAAAGCGCGGGAAATCTTCGGAATGGGTGATGTTGAGGCCCGATTTGCCGGCAAGCAGAAACTTGCGCGCCACGGTCGGCATGCTGTCGTAGACCGTTACCGAATGGTTCTGCAGAGACAGGATTTCTGCCGCCATCAGCCCGCTCGGCCCCCCGCCGATGATCGCGATTTCGTTTCTTTTCATGCGCCCGTCCGGCATCCGATTCCGTAGCAGTCACTCTTGGCCCGTCAGCGCATCTCGCGCAAGGCGGGCGAATGCCGCTTCAATGCCGGGCGGCGGCATTCAGGCGTTTCTCGAGCCAGATGCTGTAGCGCGAGCCGGTAAAGCAGATGACGAAGTAGACCACTGCGGCAAAGACATAGGCCTCGGTATAGAAGCCGAGCCAGGTCGGGTCCGTAGCCGAGGTCTTGGCCGCATTCAAGAGGTCGTAGATGCCGATCACCGCCAGCAGCGACGTGTTGAGAACGATGCCGATCGAAAGATTGACGATCGCCGGGATGACGGCGCGCAGCGCCTGGGGAAGGACGACAAGGCGAACCGTCTGGGTATAGCCAAGACCAAGCGAAAGCGCTGCTTCCCGCTGCCCCCAGGGCACCACCTGCAGCCCGGCGCGAATGACTTCGGCGAGATAGGCGGAGAAGAACAGCGTCACGCCGATCTGCGCGCGCAACAGCTTGTCGATGGCAGCGCCGCTCGGCAGGGCGAGGGGAACGATCAGCATGGCCACGTAGAGCACGGCGATCATCGGCACACCGCGCAGTGTTTCGATGAATGCGATCGCCAAGGTCCGGACGATGCCCATACTCGATTGCCGGGCGAGCGCCAACAGAAGCGCGATCGGAAACGCGAAGGCCAGGCCGGCGATCGAGACGACCAGGGTGATCGGCAGCCCGCCCCAGTTGTTGGTCGATACCTGAGGAGGCGTCAGCGTGCCCGCCATCAGCAGCCAGCTCAAGACGAGCGCCGCGATCCATAGCGGCACCAGCCTGAAACTCCAGAAACGGGGCAGGGCGGACAACAACAGCAAGCTGAGCACGGTTGCAACGACTAGGGCGGGACGCCATTGCAGGTCCGGCGGAAAGAACGCGAAGAGGATGAAACGCAGCTTGGCGCCGATGAACGCCCAGCAGGCGCCGGCGCCATCGACGGCGCAATCCTTTGCCGTTCCCGTCCATACCGCGTCGAAGATTGCCCAGCGGAGGAAAGGTTGCAGAAGCCAGACAAAGATGCCGAAGGCAGCGAGCGTGATGAGGCTGTTGCCCCAGCCGCCGAAGAGGCCGCTTCGCCAGCGGTGCCAGTCCGGCGCGGCGGGTGGCGGCAGTTCGATGTGGCTCATCGCCGTGTCTCCCCGCGAAGGACGATGCGGCTGTTGTAGCGGTTCATAAGTGCGGACACCGAAAGGCTCAGGGTGAGATAGACGGTGGCGATGATGCAGATCGCTTCGAGTGCCTGGCCGGTGGTGTTTGCGGTGGTGTTGGCGACGCTGACGATATCGGGATAGCCGATGGCGACAGCGAGGCTGGAATTCTTCGTCAGATCGAGAAAGCTCGAGATCATCAGCGGCGTGATGACGCGCAACGCCTGTGGCAGGACGATAAGACGCATGATCTGCGCCGGTTTCAAGCCGAGGGCGCGTGCGGCTTCCCATTGGCCTGATTTCACCGACTGGATGCCGCTGCGCACGATTTCGGAAATCGACGCCGACGCGTTGACGACAAGGCCGATCAAAAGCGCGAAGAACTCCGGCGTCAGTGTGAGGCCGCCCTTGATGTTGAAGCCGCCTTTGGTCGGCAGATCGATCGTGGCCGCAAGGCCGAAAGAGGTGAGCGCGAGGTAGCAGACGACTAGCGACCCGAGGACGGTCAAGGTGGCCTTCGGCAGGTAGAACGTGGCGCCGGTCAGGAGGCGCCGGGCAAGCGACAGCGATCCGTACGCCGTCAATAGGATTGCGGGAAGCCAGATCGCCCATGAAAGCCCCTGCAGCGAAACGGACGGGACATAGACGCCGCGATTGCTGAGATAGACGCTTTCCAGGAAGGCATAGGCGCCGCGTGGCGGCGGCAGCGCGTGGATGATCGCGCTCCAGAGGAAGAGCTGCAGCAAGAGCGGTGTGTTGCGCACCAGCTCGACATAGCCATGCACGAAGGTTGCCAGCAGCAGGTTGCCCGACAGCCGGGCGATGCCAAGGGCAACGCCGAGAACCGTGGCGAGCACGCAGCCGACGACGGCGACCTTGACAGTGTTGGCAAGGCCGGCCGCAAGCGCGCGGGCGTAGGTGTCTCCGGCCGAATAGCGAAGCACGCTCTCACCGATTTCGAAATTCGCCTGATGGAAGAGAAAGTCGAAACCCGGAGTGAGGCCCATGCGTTGCATGCTGTCGACGGTGTTGGAGCCGAAGAGTGCAAAGATCGCAAGCACACCGGCAAACAGGAGAACCTGTTGAAGTGGCGAGGGACCGAGCCAGGTGCGCAATCGGGAGGGAAGTCCGGGCCCTTGCGGGCCCGGTCGAAGAGTGAATGTCATCGCAGATACCGGCAACGGCTCAACGAAACGGCGGCGAATAGAGAAGGCCGCCGGCGGTCCAGGGCTGGTTGTAACCGCGGTCGAAGTTGAGCGGCGTGCCCTCGCCGACGTTGCGATCGAAGATCTCGCCGTAGTTTCCGACCGCCTTGACGATGTTGTAGGCGAACTTCGGATCGAGGCCGATGGCTTCGCCGAGTGACGGATCGACGCCGAGGAAGCGCTTGATGCCCGGATCTTCGCTGGTGAGGAAGCTGTCGACGTTCTTCTGGGTGATGCCGAATTCTTCCGCCTGGATCGTGGCGTAAACGGTCCAGTTGACGATCTCCAGCCACTGGTCGTCGCCGGCGCGGATGGCCGGTGCCAGCGGTTCCTTCGACAGGCGCTCGGGCAGAAGGACATAGTCATCCGGCTTGGTAAGCTGCGTGCGCTTGGCGGCAAGGTCGGTGGCGTCCTGGGTGAGGGCATCGACGCGGCCGGAATCGAGCGCCTTCAGGAACTCGCCGGTTTCCTCGATCGTGACAGGTGTGAAGGCCTTGCCGCTCTTGCGGAAGAAGTCGGCGATGTTGAGTTCGCCGGTCGTGCCGCTCTGCACGCCGATGGTTGCGCCGTCGAGCTCCTCGCCCTTGGAAACCCCGAGATCCTTGCGCACCAGCAGACCCTGGCCGTCGTAGAAAACCACCGGACCGAAATGGAAGCCGAGCTTGAACGCTCTGGTCACGGTCTGGGTGACGCCGGAGAGCAGGATGTCGAATTCACCCGACTGCAGGGCGGGCAGTCGCTGCTGCGGCGACGAGTTGGTGAACTCGACCTTCTCGGCGTCATTGAAGACGGTGACTGCAAGTGCGCGGCCGAAATCAACGAAGAAACCCTGCCAGCGGCCATTGCTATCCGGCGTGAAGAAGCCCGGAGTGGTACCGACGCCGACCTTGATGAGGCCACGCGCCTTGATCTTGTCGAGGGTTTCGCCCGCAAGTGCCGAGGAGGCGATCAGGGCTGCGGTGAGGGCCGCTGTTGCTGCAAATGCCTTTGTGAAAAATCTGCTTCCGATAGAATTTCGCTGCATGAAGAGGCTCCTGGCCATGATGTTCGTCCGTCGCGCCGCCCGTGAAATCCTGGGCTGCAACTGAAGTAAGTTTTAAATCTATAGAAATTATAGAATAGGGATAAATGTGCTGAATCTCCGCCGTTGCGGGAAGAAATTTCCGATCTGAACGGAAAATGGCGCGGATGGCAGCTCGGAGACGAAGCGGCCGCCACTTCCCACAAAGTTAGCTAAGGGTGGTGAGACGACGAGGGCTTAGCTCTTCGCATTCTTTTCGAGAGGGGCTTTCCAGGTCCTCTCGTCGCTGCAACGCAGGCGAAGATCCCCGGCACGAGGAGCAAGAGAGCATGGCCTTCGCCGTAGCAATACGTCGCACTGATGATGGCCAATCCAACAATTCCAAGGAGTGGACGCTTGATGACGCAGATCAGCTATAGTGAGCAGAGCATGGCGAGCGCCATCACTGGCACGCCCACAAGCAGAACAAAAAACAGCTGTCCCGTTTCCAACTCGGCCTTCCGTCTGCGCCACAAGCCAACGTGCTGCAGTCCAATGCCCGGGGCGACCATGCAATAATTTCGTCAGATTTTGCGGACACCTAGCTTCCGCCCCTCTGGTCCATTATCTCGTAGGCGATGCAGCTGTTTTCCGAAAAATGGTGGGAGAAGATCAGATGGGGCGCGCCGACCTCGGTGGCCTTGCACCTGCTTGTGATCGTTCTCGTGCTGTTTCACTTGCCGGATGAAGCGCCCAAGCCGCAGGGCGAGCAGAGCATCAACGTCGAAATCGTATCTCCACCGCAGCCCAAGCAGGAAGAAAAGCCCAAGCAGGAAGCTCAGCCGAAGAAGGAACAGCCGAAGCCCCAGCGGGCGCCCGCCCGCCAGCAGCCGCAGGCGTTCGAATCGGCCGCCGCCAAGACCAAGCAGGAGGCCAAAGTCGCTCAGCTTCCGCCCACCGCAAAAGCCGAAAAAAAGGATGTGGTGAACGAGCCGAAGAAAGCGGCTGCGGCCGATGCCACGGAGAAGGCGGAGAAAGTGGAGGCGAAGGCGCAGAAGCAGCCGGAGACGGAAAAACCTGCGCCGCAGCAGCTTGCAGTCCTTTCGAGCACTGCCAATGGCGAGAAAAGCGCTGCCGAGAAGAGGCCAGCTGTCGAGGCGGATGCCGACAACGCGGTGCCTAAAGCCGATCCGGTGCCGGTGCGCAAACCCACCGACGACAAGGAAAAAAGCGACGAAGCCGATGGCAAGGCCGAGGCGAAGGCGAAGTTGCCATCCGATCGTTTCGTCGAGGCCGAGGAGCTTTTTTCTGAGAAGTCGGTGGCCGATCCGCGCGTCAAGCAGGCGATGGGTCAGCTGCCAGTCAAGAAGCGCATACTCCAGCTCTGCAGCATTGAAGCCCTGGAGCAGATCCGCCGACAGCGGCCAAAGGATTTTCCGGATATGCTCGTGCCCTTCGGGCCATCCGGCGGGTTTATCGGCAAGGACCAGATCGATGCGAGCGGCGGAGCCTATCGCAGCAAGGGCAATTGGTACGACGTCGACTTCAAGTGCAAGGTCGACCTCGAGACGGTCGAGGTTATCTCGTTCAGCTATGCGATCGGCGGCATCGTGCCGGAAATGGCCTGGAAGAGCCGCAAGCTGCCGACGAACTAGACCTGCTTTGTCGGGGCGTCGGAGGTCTGCGGCCACGATGAGCAAAGACGTATCCCATCGTCTTGCGGACTTCTCATAGAACTATTCCATTTTTGCGATGCCGTTTTGTCGCGGGGGAGAGTAGCTTCCAGCCAAATAAGGCGACGGTCGTTTGCGGCGGATCGCCATCTGGCAGAACGGGGAAAAGGCTACATGTCGGCAAACACGCGTCAAAGGCTTCGCGATCTCGGATTCTGCCCCGGCGTCTATGAGACCGGTTCGTTGAACGCGATCACCGACGTCGCCGTTGGCCATGCGACTATCGTCGAGGGCGACAGGATCCGCACCGGCGCGACCGCCATTTTTCCCCACCCGGGCAATCTGTTCCAGGACAAGGTGCCGGCGGCGCTGGCGGTGCTCAACGGTTTCGGCAAGTTTGTCGGCTCCACCCAGATCGCCGAACTGGGCGAGATCGAAACGCCCATCGTGCTGACCAATACGCTGGCGACCGGGCGGGCGATTGAGGCGATCAACCGCTTTACACTGGCCCAGCAGGGCAACGAAAAGGTCGTGTCGCTCAATGCCGTCGTCGGCGAGACCAATGACTCCCGGCTGAACGATATCCGCGCCGGTCGCCCGACGATCGATGAGATCGGCAAGGCGCTTGCCGCCGCAACACCCGGCCCGGTCGAAGAGGGCGCCGTCGGCGCTGGCACCGGAACGGTCGCCTTCGGTCTCAAGGGCGGGATCGGCACCAGTTCGCGCCGCGTCAAGACCGCGGGCGAAATCTTTACTGTCGGCGTGCTGGTGCAGTCCAATTACGGCGGCCGCCTGCTCATCTGCGGCCAGCCCTACGATGCGCCGTCCAGCCATGATCGCGACGGTTCTATCGTCATCGTCGTCGCCACCGACGCGCCGTTGTCGGCGCGCAACCTCAAGCGTCTGGCCGAACGCGCCTTTGGCGGCCTGGCCCGCACCGGTGCCGCCCTCAGCAATGGCTCCGGCGACTATGCGTTGGCGTTCTCGGCCGCTGAAGCTGTCCGTCGCACGCGGGAACGGCGCGCAGCGATCGCCAGCTATCCCGACATGCCGAACGACCTGATGTCGCCGCTGTTCGAAGCGACGATCGAAGCGACCGAAGAGGCAATCCTCAATTCGCTGGTTGCGGCGCAATCCATGAGCGGCTTCAACGCCGCCGCCGGCAAGGCCAGTTCGGTGGAGGCGATCTCGCTCGACCGGCTCGCGGCCCTCAAGGCCTCCTGAATTCTTTTCCCTCAGACGGAGTTACCATGCCCAACCCGACCAGCCGTATCGTTTATCTGAACGGCGAGTTCGTTTCCGAGAACACGGCGCATCTCTCGATCTTCGACCGCGGCTTCCTGTTCGGTGACGGGATCTACGAAGTGACCGCAGTGCTCGAAGGCAAGCTCATTGATAGCGCGCTGCATATGGCGCGGCTCGAACGCTCCGCCCGCGAGATCGACGTGCCGCTTCCGGTGTCCGTTTCCGAAATCGTCGAGATCGAGCGCCGGCTGGTGCGGGAAAACAAACTCGTCGAGGGGGTGGTCTATCTGCAGTTGACGCGTGGTGCCGAGGATCGCAACTTCCTGTTTTCAGGAGAGATCAAGCCGACGCTGCTTCTCTTCACCCAGGCAAAGACGCTCGAGCACGTGGCGGCGGTCGACAGGGGTGTTTCCGTCAAGTCGGTGGACGACCAGCGCTGGGCGCGACGCGATATCAAGAGCGTGTGTCTTTTGCCGCAGGTGATGGCGAAGCGTATCGCCAAGGCCGAAGGCTGCGACGAAGCCTGGATGATCGAGGACGGCTTTGTGACGGAAGGCGCGTCCTCCACCGCCTATATCGTCACGGACGATGGCAGGATTGTCACCCGCGGCAACAGCCATGCGACACTGCCCGGCTGCACGCGACTTGCCGCACTGGAATTGGCCCGCGAGCAGGGACTGACGATCGAGGAGCGGCCGTTTTCGCTAGACGAAGCGCTGCGTGCCCGCGAGGCCTGCCTGACAAGTGCGTCGAACTTCGTCGTTCCGGTCACGCGCATCGACGGGAAGCCTGTCGGCGATGGCACGCCTGGGCCGATGGTCAAGCGGCTACGTGAACTCTATATGGAAAACGCCCGCCGCACGGCGATCTAGGCTTGCGTTCCGGACTTGGCGGCCCCGTCTCTCGCGCGATCAGGCCGCCACAACCTCCTGCGATTGCCAGATGCGTCCAACGACCGGGCGCCGGTTGTCCTTGGCGCGGTAGAGCCGGATTTCGACACTGATATCCCAGCGGGGATCGGCGGCGCGGACCAGTGCGCCGGAGGCAAGCTCGGTCACCATCAGGCTTTCCGGCACCCAAGCGATGCCCCAACCGGCCTGCGCCATCGCCTTCAGGCCGACAGACATGCTGCCTTCATGTACCCGTTGAAACGGTGGGAGGTCTGCGCCGACCAATTCGCCCAGCAACTGCCCGAAGAACGACGACTTCTCGTAGCTGATATGGGGGAAGGGCTTTGCGCCGCCTTCGAGCACGTGCGCGGCTGACCCGGTTTCATCAGGTGCCGAAACCGGAATGATCTTTTCGTGGCCGAGCGAACGGTGTTCGAACGCCTGCGGATCAAGGAGCAGCGGCACCTGGGTATGGGCATAGGTCAGGAGGAAGTCGCAGGAGCCGTCGACCAGCGAGTTGAGGTTCTCCTCCATGCTGCCGGAATCCGGGCGAAGGCGCGAGAACACCGGGCCGGCCTTCCTGTTAATCCGGTTCATCCAGTCGGGAAAGAAGGTGAAGGAGAGCGTGTGGAGCGCCGTCACCTTGATCGTCTTGGCGTCCGAGCCCTCTTCCTTCTGCAGGTTGCGCCGGGATTGGTAGAGGTGCTTGAGGGTCTCCTGCGCCACCGGTACGAATTTCTGGCCCGCCTCGGTCAGCCGCGAGGGGTAGGTGGCGCGGTCGACAAGGCTCGCGCCGACCCAGGCTTCAAGCTGTTTGATCCGGCGGCTGAAGGCGGATTGGGTGACGTGCCGTTCGTCGGCTGCCTTTGAAAAATTGAGCGTGCTCGCCAGCGCCAGAAAGTCTTCGAGCCACTTGATTTCCAAAGCATGCACTCCTGAAAAGCGTCAATTTCCGCCTTGCGGCGGTAACCTGACCTCTTTTAGGCACAGTTGGGCATGCTTCAAGAAAAATCAGCCGCGACGGCGGTATTCCATCATCCGCGCGCGGCTGAGCACAAGTTCCACCCTGCTATCGTCGAGGATATGCAGGCAGACACGCTTCGTCCACGGACCGTCATGGAGGGTGAACAGGAAACGGCTGTTGCCGAGCGCGGTGAGAGGCATCGTGTGACGCACCGGGCCGACGCCCATCAGCACCGCCCCGTCGCGAATCTCGAACTCGGTCCCTTCCGGGGATTGCCACGTTCCAGAAAGAGATGTCGGCACCGCTTGTTCCCCGGTGACGGGCAGGAAGCGTCGCGCCGCATGGCCCGCCTCGCCGACAAGCGCCGATCCCTCCATCAGCAACCGCATCGGCGAGGAGGCCGAGCGCGACGATACCCAGCCGTCGCCGTCGTCGTAAAGCGTGTCGTCGGCATCGAGATAGGTGCAGACACTGCCCTTGATCTCGAGCCACCACGGACCCTGTTCCGTCACATAGAGACCGTCGGGAATGCCGGTTGCCTGTGTCGGCAGCGGCAGGCCGGTGAGCGCGGCCATGCTTTCGAGGGCGATCTTGTGGCCGTTCGTGTCTTCGCGGTTGGAGACGACGACCAAGCCCGACCGGCTTTCTGCGTCGAGCAGGAAGTAGGTCTTGTAGCCCGGATGCGAGCCGCCGTGGCCGACGAAGCTGCGGTCGCCGAGCGTCGACAGGCGCAGGCCGAGGCTGTAGCCGCTCGGCCGTCCGTCCGCCAGGAAGCGTGTGGCCTTCAACTTCTCCAGCACCCCTTCGAAATGGCCCTGCCCACGCGTCAATGCCTGCAGCCAGGCAACGAGCGCATTGGCGCTACCCGTCAGGCTGCCGGAAGCGGAGATATGCAGGCCGGCCGCGGAGAGCTGCCAGCGCTCGCCGTTATGCCAATAGCCCGGCACCAGGCCTTTTACCGGATCGTTCCAGACGTCCGGCGCCTTGAACGCCACGCCGAGCGGCCCAGAAACATCGCTCTGGATGAAGTCGTCGAAGGCAAAGCCTTTACGCTCCAGCGCCGCCTCGACGAGACGATAGCCGGTGTTGGAGTAGGAGACTTCGCTGCCGGCGTCGAAATTCAGCCGCCGCAACCGCGCCAGAAATGCAAGAAGCGGTGCGGCCTGGGTTTCCGTGTAGACGGAGAGGCCAAGCAGCGACAGGCATTCGCGCGTGTCCGGCAGGCCGCCGCTCATGTCGAGCGCCTGGCCGACCGTCACGTCGGCAAGCGGCGAGGCGAGTTCTGGCAGATGCTGCCCAAGCCGGTCGTCGAGCTTGATGATGTCGTCATGGCCAAGAACCATGGCACAGAAGAAATGCTTGGTGACCGAGGCATAGCGTACGACGCTTTCGGCCGAAAACGGCGCGAGCGTCGCCAGGCTCTCGACGCCGCGCGCATGCGAAAAGCGGATGCCGCTGTCATCGAAGCCGACGATCGCGCCGCCCGGTTCGTTCTCCGCCCACTGCCTGGCGAAACCTTCGGCGGTAGCAGATGCGGCGTGCCAATCGAGATGTGCCGGCATGTTGTCTTCCATTGCGTTTGTTGTCACCAAGGGGGCGAAGTCAGGCGGGCTCTTCCAACCCGACGCTCAGCATGCGCAGTTCGGTCGTATGGGCATGGCTTGTCTTGCCCGCTCGAAGGTCCTGCGCACTCAGTTGCTCCACCATTTCGCCGTTCAGCATGACCCCAACCTGACCACAGAGATGGGCGATGACGGCCAGGTTGTGGCTGACGAGAATGTAGGTGAGGTTTCGCGCTTCGCGAAGGTCGGACAAAAGGTTGAGGATTTCCGCCTGCACCGAAACGTCGAGCGCGCTCGTCGGCTCGTCGAGCAGCAGCACCTGCGGGTCGGCAATCAGCGCCCGGGCGATCGCCACGCGCTGGCGCTGGCCGCCGGAAAGCTGGTGTGGAAACCGGAAGCGGGCCGCCTGCGGCAGCGCCACGTCGGAAAGCGCCTGGACGATGCGCTTGTCGATGTTGTCCATGCCGTGCACCAGCGGCAACTCGCTGAGAATACGATCGATCGTCTGGCGCGGATGCAGCGAGCCATAGGGGTCCTGGAACACCATCTGCACCCGGCGAAAGAAGCCCGGCGGGCGCTTCAGCGCAGCCGGCTCTCCGCCAAAGGCGATGCGGCCCTCCCAGCTTTCGTTGAGCCCGGCCATCGCCCTGAGGATCGTGGATTTGCCCGAGCCGCTTTCGCCGACAATGCCGAAGCTGTCGCCCTTCTTTACCGAAAACGAGACACCTTTGACGACCTCGCGGTCGCCAAACCTTATGCGGAGATTTTCAACGTCGATCATGCGGTGAGCCACGATGCATCGCGGTTGAGAACAGGCAGCCGGTCCCTGGGATGCGTAAGGGAGGGCATGCAGTTGAGGAGCCCCTTGGTATAGGGGTGGCGCGCATTCAGCAGTTCCGAGGCTTTCAGTTCTTCCATGACCCGCCCGGAATACATCACCGCGACGCGATCGCAGAAATGCGAAACGAGCGGCAGGTCGTGGCTGATGAGAATGAGGCCCATGTTGCGCTCGGATACCAGCTCTTCGATCAGCCGCAGGATCTCTGCCTGCACGGTCGCGTCGAGCGCGCTCGTCGGTTCGTCGGCGATCAGCAGTTCCGGATCGGGCGCCAGCATCATCGCGATCATAACTCGCTGCCCCATGCCGCCCGAGACCTCGTGTGGATAAGAGGCGGCGACTTCGCGCGGGTTGCGGATCTTGACCTGGTCGAGAAGATGGATCGCCGCCTCGAGCGCTTGCCTCTTGCTGCCGCCCTTGTGGGCGCGCCAGGCTTCTGCGACCTGCCGGCCGATATTCATCACCGGGTTCAGCGAGTATTTCGGGTCCTGCAGGATGAAGCCGGCCCGCTTGCCGCGGATCTGGCGCATCTGTTTTTCCGAAGCGGCCAACAAGTCTATCCCGTCGAAGGAAAGGCGGTCGGCGGTGATGGCGGCATTGGCGGGCAGCAGCTTCCTCAGCGCCCGCCCCGTCAGGCCCTTTCCCGGGCCCCTTTCCCCCACGATGCCGGGTTTCTCCGCGCCGAGCGAAAGCGAGACGCCGCGCCCCGCCCCGAACCAGGAAGAGCGGTTCTCGAAGGCGATGCGAAGGTTCTGGATGTCAACCAGCATGGTTCAGTCTCCCTTCGGATCGAGCACGTCGCGCAATCCGTCGCCGAGAAAGTTGAAGGCGAGCGACACGAGGAAGATCGCGATGCCGGGTACGGTGGCGACCCACCACTGCTCGAAGATGAAGCGCTTGGCGGTGGCGATCATCGCGCCCCATTCCGGCGACGGCGGCTGCGCGCCCATGCCGAGGAAGCCGAGGCTTGCGGCGGTGATGATGATCGAGCTCATGTCGAGGGTGATGCGCACGATCAGGCTCGGCACGCAGAGCGGTGCCGCATGGCGCATGATGATCCGCGAGGGCGAGGCGCCGGTCAGCCGGCAGGCGGCGATGAAATCGCTGCGGCGCACGGTCATGGTTTCGGCACGGGCGAGGCGCGCATAGGGCGGCCAGGCGGTGAGCGCAATGGCGAGAACGGCACTCTCGACCCCCGGCTTCAATGCGGCGACGAAGGCAAGTGCCAGAATGAGGCGCGGGAAGGCGAGAAACACGTCGGTAACGCGCATCAGCACCGTATCGACGATGCCGCCGAAATAGCCGGCGATGCAACCGACGGCAAGGCCGATCGGCGCAACCAGGACAACCACCGCGACGACCATGCCGAGCGTCACGCGGCCGCCGAAAAGGATGCGCGAGAAGATGTCACGGCCAAGCTCGTCGGTGCCGAGCCAATGGGCCGCACTCGGGGCGGCAAGCCGGTTCGCCAGATTCTGGATCGCCGGGTCGTGCGGCGCCAGCACCGGCGCAAGCACGGCGAGCAGGGAGAAGACGAGGATGATCGTCAGCCCGATCATCGCCAGCGGGTTGGACCTGAGCTTCAGCCAGATGCGGTAGCGATGGCCCCAGGAGGCCTGGGTGCGGGAGGCGGGCGTTTCATCCAGTGCCCAGTTTCGAAAGGTCGTAAGCATCATCGGACGCGAGGATCCAGTACACGATAGAGAAGGTCGGCGATGAGGTTGAGGCCGACATAGATGAGGCCGATCAGCAGCGTTGCTGCGACCACCGGGTTCATGTCGGCGTTCATCAGCGACACCGTCAGGTATTGGCCGAGGCCCGGCCAACTGAACACCGTCTCGGTGACGACGGCTCCTTCGAGAAGCCCCGCATAGGTCAGCGCCAGCACCGTCACCAACTGCACGGCAACTGTCGGGAACGCGTGGCTCCAGATGACGGTCGAGGCCGAGAGACCCTTGGCGCGCGCGGTGATGACGAACTCGCCCTTGAGCGCATCGACCATGAAGGCCCGGGTCATGCGGGTGATATAGGCCATGCTGAAATAGGCAAGGATGCAGACCGGCTGCGCCATGTGCGCCACGGCATCACGGAAGGCATCCCAGTCGCCGGCGATCAGCGTATCGATCGTCAAAAGGCCGGTGACCGGATCGATCATGCCGTCGAAGATCACGTCCTGGCGGCCGGGTCCCGGTGCCAGGCCAAGCGTCGCGTAGAAGATCAAGAGCGAGATCAGTGACAGCATGAACACCGGAACGGAGTGGCCGGCGAGGCAGACGACGCGGATCGCCTGGTCGACGAGCTTGCCCTGCCGGACGGCAGCCCAGACGCCGAGCGGAATGCCGATTGCCGCCGACAAAAGCAGTGCCGCCGTTGCCAGCTCCAGCGTTGCCGGGAAGAACCGGGCGATATCGGTGGAAACAGGGTTGCGGGTCAGGATCGACATGCCGAGATCGCCGTGCAGCAGCTGCCAGAGATAGCGGAAGAACTGCGCGATCAGCGGTTGGTCGAGGCCCATTTCGATGCGGGCGCGGGTGATCACCGCCTCGGAGGCGTTGTCGCCGACTGCGGCAATCACCGGGTCGACCGGCATGACGCGCCCGATCATGAACGTGACGATCGTCAGGCCGAGCAGCGTCAGGAAGACGCTGCTCAACGTGGCGGAAAAGCTTCGGATACGCTTGTTCAAGCCTTGGACGCCTCTGCATAGGAGTGGGCGTCCGACAACGTGCCGAGCCGGATGCCGGCAACCGACTTGCGGCAAGCCGCCGTGGTCGTTGTCTGCAGCATGAAGATGAAGGGGCTGTGCTCCATGTGGGCGCGCTGCAATTCCTCATAAAGCGCGATGCGCTTTGCCGGATCCTTCTCGTCGCGGGCGGCCTCGGCCTTCTTTGCCATTTCGGCATTCTGCCAGGACGAGCGCCACAGGAAGGGCCGCGACTTGGCATCATCCGAGTTGTCGAGATTGATGTTGAACACGTCGGCATTGGCGTGCGGGTCGAAATAGTCGGATCCCCAGGCCGAAAGCGCCATCTGATGCTCGCGTGCGCGCATCTTGGTCAGAACCTGGCGGTTTTCGGCCGCCTGCAGCTGCACGCGGATGCCGATTTCGGCAAGGTTTGCCTGGATCGCCTGCGCGAGATCCGGATAGGGCTGTGCGGAATAATGATCCATGACGATGTCGAAGCCGGCTTCCAGGCCGGCCTCGGCCATCAGCGCCTTGGCCTTGGCCACGTCTTTCACGAACGGCGTATCGTTGACGACCCCCGGATAGCCCTCGGGCAGGAAGCTCTGGTGGATCTTGTGGGTGAGCGGGACGATATTTTCCTGCATGCCCTTGTAGTCGAGCGCGTGCTTGATGGCCTGCCAGACCTGAGGTTTTGCGAGGTTCGCCTGCTTCTGGTTGAGCGAGATCAGCACGAGCGAGGCGACACCCTTGCGCACGAGCGTGTAGTTCTCGTCGCCCTGCAGCGTGCGCAACTGTTCTGAGCTGAGGTTGCGGGCAATATCGGCGTCGCCCTTCTGCAGCATCAGGAGCTGCGAGGAAGGGTCAGCGACATGGCGCAGGATGATGCGCTTGATATTGCCCTTGTAGGGGCCGTTCGGATTAACCGTCAGCGCGACGCTCTCGCTCGGCTTCCAGGACTGCAGCGCGAATTCGCCCGAGCCGGCGGTGTTCTTCTGCAGCCAGGCATTGCCCAGGTCGCCGTCGACTTCGTTTTCGAGCGCGACCTTCTTTTCGACGATGCTGCCGACGTTGGCCGAGAGGCAGTAGAGCAGGAAGGCGAGCGATGCCGGCTGCTCGAGCGTGAGGCGGAGGGTCGAGCCGTCGACGGCGACGATGCGCTCTTCGACATTCTCCGGCGTGAAACCGAACTGGGCGATGATGAAGGCCGGGCCCTTGTTCATCTTGATGGCGCGCTGCAGCGAGAAGGCCGCATCTTCCGCCGTCACCGGCGCGCCGCTTGCAAAAGTGGCGCCTGCGCGAAGCTTGAAGGTGAAGACCTTGCTGTCGGCATCCGCTTCCCAGGATTCGGCCAGGATCGGGTCGACCTTGTTGGCGTCGTCCAGGTTGGGGTGAACCAGCTTCTGGTAGATATTGCCGCAGATTTCGCTGCCGACCGCCTCGAAGCTCTCATGCGGATCGAGGCTCGTCATGTTGTCGAGCTGTTGAGCGACAACCAGTATGTCCTTCGGCGTTTCGGCGAAGGCCGGCACCAGGCTGACATAGGACAAAAACGGCACGGCAGCGCCGCCGATCAACAGGTTGCGTCTGGAAATCATCGGAAATATCCCCTTCTCGGACTTAACGTCATGCGAACGGCCGTCGTGAGGTTTTGCGAGTTTGCCCCACGCTCAGCCGTGTTCCCTTGTTAGGGCCGGGATTAAGCACAACATGGCCGGGCGCGACCAATTCCGATTTCGGCAAGGCCTATGCATGGTTTGCATTTGCGCCGATGGACGGCTTTCCCCTAGGGCTATCGGATGATTATGGTCGCGCGCGACGGCGCGATGAGTCGCGCGCAGCCGGCCGCCGTGGCCGGTAAACAGGTTGAAAGGCGGTCCCCAATTGGCAACACAGGCGAAAATTCCGGTCTTCGATGGACATAACGATGTGCTGTCGCGCTTGTGGCATTCGCAGCAGCCAGACGCTGAAGCCCTTTTCGTTGATGGCGCCAGCTCCGGTCATATCGACCTCGTCAGGGCCGAGAAAGGCGGGCTCGCCGGCGGCCTTTGCGCTGTCTACGTCGCCTCTCCCAGCATGCAGAAGGATGCCAATGGCGATTTCGCAACGCCGGATCAACAGGATGCGCTGACGAGCACGCTCGGCATGGCGAGCCTGCTTATGCGCCTCGAGCGCCAGGCCGGTGGCCGTTTGAAGATCTGCCGGTCGGCAGCCGATATCCGCCAGGCGATCGCAGACGGCGTGTTCGCGTCCGTGCTCCACATCGAAGGTGTGGAAGCATTCGCCGCCGATCTCGACGCGCTTTACGTGCTCCACTCAGCCGGCCTGCGCACGCTTGGCCCGGTCTGGAGCCGGCCGAACATCTTTGCCTATGGCGTGCCGTTCCGTTTCCCGTCGTCGCCGGATATCGGCCCGGGTCTGACCGAAAGCGGCAAGGATCTGATCCGGGCCTGCAACGAGCTCAAGATCATGGTCGACCTGTCGCACATGAACGAACAGGGCTTCTGGGACATCGCGGCTCTTTCCAATGCGCCGCTGGTCGCCTCGCATTCCAACGTGCATGCGCTCTGCCCGCACAGCCGCAACCTCACGGATCGCCAGCTCGACGCCATCAAGGACACGGGCGGCCTTGCCGGCATCAATTTCGGCGTCTTGTTCCTGCGGTCTGATGGCATCAAGAACCCGGACACCAGCCTCGACCTTTTGGCTGACCACATCGACTACATCGCCAATCGCATCGGCCTCGATCATGTCGCGCTCGGCTCGGATTTCGACGGCACCACGATCCCCGCGGCGATGCGGGACGCGGCCGACCTGCAGCTCTTGGTCGACCTGCTGCGCAAGCGCGGTTATGACGAGGCAGCGCTGGCAAAAATCTGCCACGGCAACTGGATCCGAGTGCTGGAAACGACCTGGGGCGCGTGAGATCGGTCGCGCAGTGAGCCTTATCGGTTCGCTGCGATCGCTGCACCTGCGTCGTCGAACAGGGATGATCTCGCTACATCGATATTGATGCCGACGGTCTCGCCGATGCGGTAGGGCGTGTCGGCGGGTGCACTGACATTGATCAGCCCGAGTTTGCCGGCGCGCACGAAGACGCTGGTGTTGCCGCCGAGATATTCGCTGACCTCGATGGTGCCCCGGCAATGGCCGCTGTCGGGCGGGACCAGCGAGAGATGCTCTGGCCGGGCGCCCAGGTGCGCCGGTGCCGCCGGGCCGGACAGAGGCAATTGAATGCTGCCTTCGCCGGAAAGATCCAGCCCGTCTGCGCCCGGTCGGCAGGGCAGCAGGTTCATCTTCGGGCTGCCGATGAACTGGGCGACGAACAGGTTTGCCGGCGTCTGGTAGAGCGCCTGTGGACTGCCCTGCTGCATGATGCGGCCGTCCTTCATCACGACGATGCGGTCGGCAAGCGTCATTGCCTCCACCTGGTCATGGGTGACGTAGATCATCGTCGCGCCGAGCGTGCGATGCAGCTTGGCGATTTCGAGCCGCATGTCTACGCGCAGCGCCGCGTCGAGGTTGGAGAGCGGCTCGTCGAAGAGAAAGCCGACCGGTTCGCGAACGATCGCCCGCCCGATCGCCACGCGCTGGCGCTGGCCGCCGGAAAGCTCCTTGGGGTAGCGTTCGAGCAGGTGCGTGAGCTTCAATGTCTCGGCCGCAGCCTCGACCTTGGCCTTGATCCGCTCTGTGGGCAGCTTCGCAAGCTTGAGGCCGAAACCCATGTTGCGGCGAACTGTCATGTGCGGGTAGAGCGCGTAGGATTGGAACACCATGGCGAGCTTGCGCTCGACCGGGGAGGCCGACGTTACGTCGCGGCCGTCGATGAAGATCTGGCCGGAGGTGGTTTCCTCCAGCCCGGCGATCATCCGAAGCAGCGTGGATTTCCCGCAGCCCGACGGACCGACGATGACGACGAACTCGCCGTCGGCGATGTCGAGATCGAGCTCCCGGATGATCTCCAGGTTGCCGTATTGCTTGCCGGCCTTTTTGAGCGAAATCGTAGCCATGGTTGTCTCCGAAGTAAGGGTCAGCCCTTGACCGCGCCTGCTGTCATCGAGCCGCTGATCTGGCGATACATGATGAGGCCGAGCAGGACCGGCGGAAGCGCGCCGACGATCATGACGGCGGAAGCCACGCCCCATTGCACGCCGCCGCCGCTGGCGGCGAAGAAGAACGAGGCGCCGACGGTGATAGGCACGGCCTTGGAGGTCGTCAGCATCAGGCCGAACAGAAACTCGTTCCAGGCGGTGATGAAGCCGAAGATCAGGCTGGTGACGATGGCCGGCCGGCAGACGGGGGCAATCACCCTGAAAAGGATCTGTGTCCGGCTGGCGCCATCCATGAGCGCTGCCTCGTCGAGTTCGGACGGTAGATCGCGGATGGCGTTGACGAGAATGACAAGCGCCAGCGGCAGATTGACGATCGTCAGGATCAACCCGAGACCAAGACGGGTGTCGAGCAGCGCCAGCCACTGGAACATCATGTAGAGCGGGATCGCGAAGATGATGAGCGGAACGGCGCGCAGATTGACGATGAGCGGCAGCAGCGTCCGCTCGCCGAGCCGGCCACGGGCAATCGCATAGGCCGCGGGAAGGGCGAGCGCCACCGCGAGCACGGTGCCGATCAGAGCGACCGAGAGGCTGTTGAACAGATAGAGGAAGATGTTCAAGCGATCCGACACCTGGAACACCGCGAGATAATTGTCGAGCGTCGGCGATTGCACCCAAAGCCCCGGATTGGTCGACAGCTCGCGAGCGCTCTTGAACGAGGTCGAAAGCGTCACCAGGATCGGGAAGTTCATCGCGAATGCGGCGATCGCAAACACCAACCAACGAAGAGCGGTGATCATCGGATTGCTCCCTTCCGCCGGCTGGCAATGAAATTAAGGCCGTAGAGCACGGCAAAGGAAACGACGAACAGGATCACCGAGGCGGCGACCGCCTTGCCGATGGCACCTTGTTTGAAGAACGCTTCGTAGATGTAGATCGACAGCGACGCGGTTGAGCCGCCCGGGCCGCTCCCGGTCAGGACATAGACGTTGTCGAAGACGCGGAAGCCGTCGATGAAACGGATCAGCAAGGCGACGACGATCGTCGGCAGCATCAACGGCAGCTCGATGTACCAGAGCCGATGGTGGCTCTTGGCGCCGTCCATGGCCGAGGCTTCGGCGATCTCGGATGGGATCGCTTGATAGGCCATGTAGAACAGCAGCAGGGCAAACGGCGTCCATTGCAGCGTCTCGACGACGACGAGCGTCCAGAAGGAGGAGCCGGGGCCGAGGAACGACAGGCTGGCGCCGAAATAGGTCCAGAGATAATAGGGCACCGGTCCGACGAATTCGTGCAGAACGAGCCGGTACATGAGGCCGACCAGCGCCGGCGCCACCATCAGCGGCAGCATCAGGATTGCCATCAGCCAGCTGCGCCGCTCGATCAGCGGCGACAGGAATATGGCGAGGAAAAGCCCGAGCCCGCATTCGAGCACGGCGGTCAGAAGGCCGAAGCGGAACGAGAACCAGCTTGCCTGCCAGAAGGCGCTATCGCTCCATACGGCGACGAAGTTTTTGAAGCCGGACAATTCGGGTTGGCGCAATGTCTCGAACGAGACGTCGGAGACCGAATAGATCAGGTTGACGATCGCAGGAAAGCCGAGAAAAACCAGGAGGAACAACACGACCGGCGTCGCGAGAAGCCTGAATTCCTGGACAAGAGGGCGTTGCTGGGCTTTCGTCATCGGACCGATCTGTGTCTGGCTTTCTTGGGAACATCGACGGTCCGGCGAGGGACGGGCACCCGTTGGGTGCCTGCATCGCGTGGCTATCGCGCTTGCCGAAGAACACCGGCGGCGTGCGTGCCGCCGCCGGTGCTTTCGCTTATTTCAGCAGTTCAGCCATGCCCTTTTCGGTGTTGGCGAGCGCATCGTCGATCGACTGCTGGCCGGACCAGTATCCGGTGAATTCCTTCGCCTGCAGTTCGTAGACCGAGAGCGCCTTGGCCGAGGTGCCGCCGTTCATGACGTAACCGTACTTGCCGGCGAACTCACCGAGCTTGACGAGATCCGGACGAGCGTCGGCGACTTCCGCGACGACCTCAGGCGTCAACGCCGGTGCGCCGTTGTTCCTGGCGTAGATCAGTGCCGCTTCCTTGGAAGACAGCCATTTCAGGAACAGTGCTGCCCCTTCCTTGTTCTCGGCGTTCTTATTGAGACCGAAGCCGAGGCCGTGGATATGGGTGAAGCGACCTTCCGGACCGGCCGGAGGCGCGACGGTGTCAGTGACCTCGGCAACAGCCGGGGACTTTTCCTTGCTGGTCAGGTCGCCGGCGGCAGCGTTCCATTGCAGCATGGCGGCCACCTGGCCGGAAGCAAAGGCGGCGTTAGCTTCCGCAAACTCGTAGGAGAGGGAATCGCGCGGCGTCGCCCCGTTGTCGTAGAGCAGCTTGTAGATTTCGAGACCCTTGCGATAGGCCTCGGAATTGACGGTGATCTTGCCACTGTCGTCCATCCAGTTGGCGCCGTAGGCACGCGGCACCGACTGCCAGATCATGATGTTGAACAGCAGGTTCTTGAGCTGCAGCACGGTGCCGTAGCGGGTCGGACTATCAGGATTGACGGCTTGTGTGAAGTAGAGCGCCGTTGCGGCGTAATCGTCCCAGGTCCATTCGTCCGGAGCCTTCGGCTCGAGCTTTTTGCCCAGGTGCTTCTCCGAGATCTCCGCATATCTAGCCTTCGCCGTATCGTCCTTCATCAGGGCGTCGACCAGGTCCTTGCGGAAATACATGAAATGCAGCGACAGGTCGGTCGGCACGCCATACTGCTTGCCTTCATACTGCATCGTCGAAAGCACGGAGTCGCCATAGACAACCTTGGCTTCATCAGACAGTTCGACCGGCTCCATGAACGGGGCGTAGCGGCCGATCGAATAGGTGGCGAGCAGGTTGAGGTCGAACGCCTTGGAGCCTGCGGCAAGATCGGCCTGCAGCTTGTCCCAGAAACCGTCACGGTTGAAGAACAGGAGTTCGACCTTGTCCTTGTCGGCAACGTCGGACTTGGCGTTGTAGGCATCGGCGGCGGCGCGCAGCGCCACTTCCTCCGGGCCGCCCGGCCAGCCGAGCACGGTGACTTCCGCCAACGCCGGGCTTGCCAGAAGGCTGGCGATGCTGGCTACGAGCAGCGCTCCTCGTTTCATGGTCGCAAGTGTCATCTTTGGTTCTCCCTCAAAGTTGTTGTTGACGCTCTGCAAGATCTGCGATGCCGACCACGCCGGCGTTCTCCCCGAGTTCGGCGGCGTGGATCGATGGCTTGAGCCGCGGCGGAAAGTCGCTCAGTGCGCGCTCGATGGATGTCAGGTAGCCCGGCGCCAGCCCGATACTGCCGCCGATGACGATGCGCTTCGGATCGAGCGCGAGTTGCACGTTGCGGCAAAGAAGCGCCGTCCGGCGCGCCGAGGTCTCGACGATCCGTCGCGCCCAATCCTGTCCGGCGTTCGCCGCCGCAAAGACCTCGCGGGCGGTGGCATTTTTTTGATGGACGCTTGCTTCCTTGGCGATCCAATGGCCGGAAACCTGATCTTCGAGCGTATGGCGCGATGCTTCGTCGAGGCGAAATTGGCCGAAATGGCCGGCAAGGCCGCCGAGAAGGCGGCCGTTGACGACAATGCCGCCGCCAATCCCGGTCGAGACCGTGAGGAAGACCATGTCCTCGTGTCGACCGGCGCCGAAGCTGAACTCGCCCCAGGCCGCGGCCTGCGCGTCGTTTGCTGCGAAAGCAGGTGAACCGGACAGCCGGGTGATCGTGTCGGTCAGTGGGAAACGCTCGGGGATGTCGAGCGTGTTGCGGTTGAGCGCCGACCAATGGCCATCGTCGACGATGCCGGTGACGGCGGCGCCGACCTTGTCATAGCGTCCCGTCCACGCGGCGATGGCGTCGAACAAGGCCTGCAGCCATTCGGCCGGATCGCCGTCCCGGGGTGTCGCCATCCTGTGTGTGTCCAGCACGGTCCGGTCGCGCACCAGCGCCGCCAGCGTCTTCGTGCCGCCAAGGTCGATGGAAAGGGTGGCCTGCGCCTGCGCCATCACGTTCACGCTCCGCTCGATGCCAGGGTTTCGTCGAGCGCTGCGCGGAACCATGAAGTGACGTGTTCCGGCCGTGTAATGGCGGAGCCGACGACCACAGTGAAGGCGCCGGCCCGCAGGGCACGCGATGCCTGTTCCGGCGTCCGCACGCAGCCTTCCGCCACGACGAAGGGCGTAAGCTTGCGCATGGCGGCGATGAGCGCGAAGTCCGGTTCGGTCGGCTCGATCGGTCCGGTGTAGCCGGCGAGTGTCGAGCCGACGATTTCGGCGCCTTCACGCAATGCGTGCTCGGCGTCGCTGCCAACAGAGCAATCGGCCATGGCGATTTTTCCCGCCGCGTGGATGCGCTCGATCAGGCGCTTGGTCTCGACCGGGCGCGTCCGTTGGGTTGCGTCATAGGCGATGATGTCGGCGCCGGCTGCGGCCAACGCCTCGACGTCGTCAATGAGCGGCGTGATGCGAACGGGTGAGGTCGTCAGATCGCGCTTGACGAGGCCGATGATCGGCTGGTCGGTTGCCTGGCGAACGGCACGCACGTAATCGGCGGACTCGATCCTCAGCGCCGCCGCGCCGCCGTCGAGCGCTGCCAGGGCGAAGCCGACGACCATGGCTGCGTTGTCCATGACGCCGCCCTTGACCGGCTGGCAGGAAACGATCAGTCCGTTCTTGAGGCTTTGGATCTCGAATGTCACGCCGGCTCCTCTGGCGAGGGATGAGAAGTCCTGCGACCTCCACCTCTCCCCGCGCGCATTTTCTACTCGGCCGCGTCATGGCTGGGGGCTGGTTCAGCCCGGCACCGTTGCGACCCGATCAGGCCATTACGGTAGCAGGGCAAGACCAGATTGCAACAGGAATTAAACTGGTATTATCGCATCAATTCGATGACGAAGTCGTAGACGTCGCCGCGATACTTGGTCTGGGTGAATTCGACGATCTGGCCGTCGGCGAGGAAGCAGCGGCGTTCCATGATCAACAGGCTGGTGCCTTCGGGGGTGGCGAGCAGGCGGCGTTCCTCCTCGCTTGCCGGCTTTGCCTGCATGCGCTGCAGCGCCCGGACGGGAAGGGCGCCATGGGCGGCCAGATACTCGTATAGTGACGCGCCGATCGCCTCCGGATGAGGTACGAAACGGGCGGGAAGTGCCGCAGTTTCGATGGCAATCGGGGTGTTGTCGGCGGTGCGCAACCGCCGCAGGCGAACGATCTTTTCGCTGACGGGAATACCGAGCGCCATCATCTCGGCCGGTGACGGGCGGCTGATTTCCCGCGAAATCCATACGCAGCCGGGTTCAAGGCCGCGTGACCGCATGTCTTCGGAAAAGCTGGTCATCGTGGCCAAGGATTTTTCGACACGCGAGGAGACGACGGTTTTCGCACCCTGCCGCCGGTCCAGCAGCCCTTCGGCGACCAACCCTTCGATAGCTTTCCTCACTGTCACTCGAGATATCGCGAGACCCTCACTCAGGTCGCGCTCGCTTGGAATGACGGCACCATGCCGCAGAACGGAGGCGCCGATCGCCGCTTTGATCGCCTCCCCAAGCCGGCGGTAGAGCGGCTCGCCGCTCTCGCCGGACATGGTCTGCAACAGAAAGTCGAGAGTTGCCTGATCGCTCATGGAGACACCTGCTTGAGATGTCTCCTTATGCAATATTTTTCTCAGGTGTTAAACTGGTATTATTGTCGTCGCCTGTTTTTACCTTGAAACGCATGTCGCTAGCCCGGTTCGGACCGTTTGCGATCTCAGACTTAGCGCCGCGCTTGCGGCGGCTGCACTATTGCAGCGACGATCGCGCGAACCAGCGGCAGCACGAGCAGCAGGCTTGGAAACGCCACCAGCCACGAGATGCCCCAGGCTTTCATCCACAGGGAGAACAGACCGGCCCTGAGGCCGGTATTGGCTGCGGTCGAGACGGCCGAGACGAGGCTGGACATCAGAATCGAAACACCAGCGGCATGGCGATGGCGTTGTAGCGATGAGGAAGTTTCTTCGTTGGGCGGGCTCGTGTTCCGAGATTTCAGGAGTGGGGCCGAGGGCGGGGCCTGCTGCCGGCCGCTAGCTTTCGATGAAGGCCCGCAGGCTCCGGGGTTCCCGCCCAAGAGCGGCCCTGAGCGACAGGCCGCGAAGCCCGGCTTGAGGTGGCACAACGCCGGCTTGAGCCTTCAGGCGTGCTGCGGGTCGGTGCGCCGGCGCTGTTTGCCCCGCGCTTCCTGATGCCGATCGTTGCCGAATACATGCGGCAGCATCGGAAGGTCGAGGTTGAACTCGACCTTTCCGATGCATTTGTCGATCTCGCAGACGGCGGGCTCGACATGGTGGTGCGGATTGGAGACCTCGCCGACTCCGGCCTGATGGGAAAGCGACTGGGAGTTGTTCGCCGTGTTGTCTTCGGCACGCCATCCTATTTCGCAAACCATGGCCGGCCGAAGCATCCGCAGGACCTCAAGCAGCACAATTGCGTCGTTCGTTCCGGCGGCGACCGACCCGGCGCATGGATGTTCACGATCGACGGCAAGCCGCGTGAGATCAAGGTATCCGGCCCGCTGCGGGTGAGCGCCATGACCGCGGTCTACGCTGCCGTCAGCGAGGGGCTCGGTCTCGGCTACTCTCCGCTATGGCAGATCGAGCATCTGATCGCGGAGGGCCGGGTCGAGATCGTGTTTGACGAGTTTGATCCTGCGCCTGTTCCGATCCATGTGCTGTGGCGCGAAGGCAGGGCGCCCACCGCAAATGTCCGCACATTCATCGACCTCCTGAGCAAGCGGCTCAAGCTCGATCACCTCTGATAGCGGCGGTGGCCTTGCCGCCCATTTTTCGAACTTCTTGGCACCGGCGACGCACAGGACGATGGCGCCGGTAACAGTGAGCATGGCCCCGCTGACCGGTTCGTGGAGAAGCGCTGCGGCAAGGGCCAGGCCGAAGAACGGCTGCAGCAGTTGCAGCTGTCCGACGCCGGCGACGCCGCCGAGCGCCAGCCCGCGATACCAGAAGATGAAGCCGATCAGCATGCTGAAGACGGAGACATAGGCAAGTCCGGTCCAGGCGGCGCCGTTCACCAGTTCGAACGACGGCGGGTTGGTGAAGAGGCCGATGCCGACCATGATCGGCAGCGACAGCACCAGCGCCCAGCAGATGACCTGCCAGCCGCCGAGTTTGCGCGACAGGCTCGCCCCCTCGGCATAGCCGAGACCGCAGACGACGACTGCGGCAAGCATCAGAAGGTCGCCGATCGGCGAGGCCGAGAAGCCCTGCATCAGCGCAAAGCCGGCAACCAGCGCGCTGCCGAGGCAGGAAAACAGCCAGAAGGCCGGATGCGGCCGCTCGCCACCGCGAAGCACGCCGAAAACGGCGGTCGCCAAAGGCAGCAACCCGATGAAGACGATCGAATGGGCCGATGTCACATGCTCGAGCGCCAGCGCGGTCAGCAGCGGGAAGCCGAGAACAACGCCGAAGGCGACGATCGCCAGCGACACCAGATCGGCGCGCGTCGGCCTGGGCTGGCGAAAGACAAGCAGCAGGCAGAGCGCAAGCGCACCCGCAATCGCAGCCCGGGCGACCGTCAGGAATACCGGGTCGAAGTCCATGACGGCTGCCCGTGTCGCCGGCAGCGAGCCGCTGAAAATCAACACACCCAGAAAGCCGTTTATCCAGCCGGTCGTCGTTCTGTCCATTGTCGTCTCCTTTTTCACCTGTATCGGCCCGCTGCGATGGTTCTTCCAGAGACAATGCGGTACAGTTGCGCCAAACTGTCCTGCATGAAGGTCCAATACAGATGGCGTTTCAACTAACCGAGACCGGCGGCGAGACCTTGCTTGAGGGCGTCATGGGCACGATCCGGCAACGCATTGCCGGGCGGTCGTTGACGCCGGGCGCCAAGCTTCCCTCCATTCGGGCGCTTGCCACGACAATGCGTGTTTCCAAATCGACGGTCGTCGAGGCCTATGAGCGGCTGGCCGCAGAAGGTGTTATACGGTCGCGGCCCGGCTCCGGTTTTTTCGTTTCGGCGCCTCTGGCGCCGTTGTCACTCGCTGAGGTCGGTCCGCGGATCGACCGCGCAGTCGATCCGCTCTGGGTTTCGCGTCAGGCCCTTGAAACGGATGCCAAGGTGCTGAAGCCCGGCTGCGGCTGGCTGCCGGCGTCCTGGATGCCGGAGGCGGCGCTCAGGCGGGCGCTGCGCTCGATCGCGCGCGCGGATGCGACCAGCCTGACGGATTACGGCACGCCGCTCGGCTTGCGGCCGCTCAGGCAACTGTTGGCGCGACGGCTGGCCGAGCATGGTGTCGAGGCATCCCCCGACCAGATCATCCTGACCGAGTCTGGCACCCAGGCGATCGATCTTCTCTGCCGGTTCCTGCTCGAACCCGGCGATGCCGTCATCGTCGATGATCCCTGCTACTTCAATTTCCAGGCGCTCTTGCGGGCGCATCGCGTCAATGTCGTCAGCGTGCCCTATACGCCTGTAGGTCCCGATCTCGATCGGTTCGCCGAGGCGCTGGAGGCCTATCGTCCTCGCCTCTACATCACCAATTCCGCCGTCCACAATCCGACCGGCGCCACGCTCTCACCTGTTGTTGCGCACCGTCTGCTGCGGCTTGCCGAACAGGCAGGGTTGACGATTGTCGAGGACGACATCTTCGCCGATTTCGAGCATGCGCCGGCACCGCGGCTTGCTGCCTTCGATGGCCTCGACCGTGTCGTGCAGATCGGCAGCTTCTCCAAAACGCTCTCCGCCTCTGTCCGTTGCGGCTACATCGCAGCACCGCGAGGCTGGATCGAGGGGCTGACCGATCTCAAGATCGCGACCACGTTCGGCGGTCCAAGCCTTGCCGCCGAACTCGTGCTGACGCTGCTTCGAGACGGCAGCTACCGAAAGCACATGGAGGCCTTGCGTTTGCGCCTCACGCGGACGATGACCGAGACGGCCGCGCGCCTGGCGGCGGTCGGGATCACGCCCTGGATCGAGCCGCAGGCCGGCATGTTCCTCTGGTGTCGGCTTCCGGAGGGTCTTGATGCGTCGGAGCTGGCGCAGAAGGCGCTGGCACACGATATCGTTCTCGCACCCGGCAATGCCTTCAGCCATTCCGGCTCGGCAGCCGGGTTTCTGCGCTTCAACGTCGCCCAATCGACCGATGAGCGCCTGTTTCGCGTGCTCGCGGCGATTGCTCACTGATCACTCATGTCCACGGGGCCGTTTTGACGGAGCCGCGAGGCGGTGCTTGTTTTTCGAGCAGGCTTTCGGACGCCTGTCGTTGTCGATCCGACAAAGTCGCCCCAACCGTGTCGCTCCTATTCGCCAGTGTTTACGGCACTCCGACCGGCCCGTGCCGCAAAGTGCGGCTTCCCGTGCCTATTTTGTGTGCAATTCGCTTCATCCTTAGTCTTGGAGTGCTGCTCGGTCCGCTGCCGGGAATGCCGCGAGTATTGATTTTTTGTTCTTTGGCGGCGCAAACGCGAACTGGCACGATTAATGCTTTCTTGTGAGTACCGGTTGTTGAGCAATGGAATTGGATTGCCGGACCGCTTCGGAACTTAGCCAGATCATGGCGCCATGTGAGAGAACGCAATGACAAAGTATAAGCTCGAGTATATTTGGCTCGATGGGTACACACCGGCCCCGAACCTCCGCGGAAAAACCCTGATCAAGGAATTCGATGCCTTCCCGACGCTGGAGCAGCTTCCTTTCTGGGGCTTCGATGGAAGCTCGACGATGCAGGCGGAAGGCAAGAGCTCGGACTGTGTCCTGAAGCCTGTGGCCGTCTATCCCGACAGCGAACGCAAGAACGGCGTTCTGGTGCTCTGCGAAGTCATGATGCCCGATGGCAAGACGCCGCATCCGTCCAACACCCGCGCCACCGTGCTTGACGACGAAGGCGCCTGGTTTGGCTTCGAGCAGGAATACTTCTTCTACAAGAACGGCCGCCCGCTCGGCTTCCCGGAAACCGGCTTTCCCGCACCGCAGGGTCCGTATTACACCGGCGTCGGCTACAGCAATGTCGGCGATATCGCCCGCAAGATCGTCGAAGAACATCTCGACATCTGCCTGGCGGCCGGCATCAACCACGAAGGCATCAACGCCGAAGTGGCCAAGGGCCAGTGGGAATTCCAGATCTTCGGCAAGGGCTCCAAGAAGGCCGCCGACGAAATCTGGCTGGCGCGCTACTTGCTGCAGCGCCTGACTGAAAAATACGGCATCGACATCGAGTATCACTGCAAGCCGCTCGGCGACACCGACTGGAACGGCTCGGGCATGCATGCCAACTTCTCGACCGCTTACATGCGCGACGTCGGTGGCAAGGACTACTTCGAGAACCTGATGTCGGCTTTCGAGGACGCCTGCGCGGACCACATCGCCGTCTACGGCCCTGATAACCACATGCGCCTGACCGGCAAGCACGAGACGCAGTCGATCCACCAGTTCAGCTACGGCGTGGCTGACCGCGGCGCCTCGATCCGCGTTCCGCACAGCTTCGTCAACAACGACTACCGCGGTTATCTCGAAGATCGTCGCCCGAACTCGCAAGGCGACCCCTACCAGATCGCCTCGCAGATCCTGAAGACGATCTCGACCGTTCCGACGGATGTCGAAAAGCAGATGAAGGCGGCCTGAGCATGTGTCATGGCGTGCTGTAGCGGCACGCCATGCACGCTCCGCCAGCAAGGATATGCGATCGGCAACGGTTGCAAACAAAACGCCCCGCTCTCAATGAACTGACCCCCGAAAGTTGGACCTCCAACTTCGGGGGTTTTTGCATGAGCAAACACAGCACGGCGTTCAAGCGTTCTGTTGTGGCTTTTTATCTGAGCGCCGAACGGAGCTACCGGGAGGTGGGAGCGCGGTTCGGTATTGATCATTCGACGGCTCGCAAGTGGGTCCGTCTTCATGACGAGCATGGTTCGGCGGGCCTGTCGAAGAAGGTCAGTGCCTATGAGGCTGTGTTCAAGCTGTCGGTTCTGCAGCGGATGTGGGATGATGGGCTCTCTTACCGGCAGACAGCCGCAGTCTTCAACATTCGTAATGCAAGCTGCCTTTCGGATTGGGAGAGGCGTTATGAACAGGGCGGGATAGAAGCCCTGGCCCCGCGTCGGAAAGGAAGGCCGCGATCGATGCCCGAGCCACCAACCATCTCCGGCAAGACGAATGCTCCGCTGAACGATGACACCAGAAGCCGCGAAGAGCTTCTGGCGGAGTTGAACTATCTGCGCATGGAGAACGCTTACTTAAAAAAACTCGAGGCCTTAACGCGGGAGCATCAAGCACCGACAAGGCGCAAGCCGTCCAAGCGTTAAGGCCGTCCTATCCTTTCGAGGCGTTGCTGAAGCTTTCGGGCCTTGCGCGCAGCACGTTCTATTATCAGCAGAAGGCCCTGTCCCTGGCCGATCGGCATTCGGCACTGAAGGCGAGGATCAGATCGATTTTCGACGCCCACAAGGGCCGCTACGGTTATCGCCGTGTGACGGCAGCGATCCGTGGTTTCGGGGCGACAGTCAATCACAAGACCGTCCAGCGGCTGATGGTCGAGATGGGACTGAAGTCGATGGTTCGGCCCAAAAAATACCGCTCCTATAAAGGCCAGAGCGGGCACGTGGCTCCCGATCTGATCCAGCGCCAGTTTAGTGCCGAGCGCGCGAACCAGAAATGGGTGACGGACGTCACCGAGTTCAGCGTCGCCGGCGAAAGGCTCTACCTCTCACCGGTCATGGACCTCTACAACGGCGAGATTGTCGCCTTCGAGACGGCAAGACGTCCCGTCTTCAAGCTGGTTCAGGACATGCTGGCCAAGGCATTCGATCAACTTGGCGACACCGAAAGACCGATCCTGCATTCCGATCAGGGATGGCAATACCAGATGCCTGCCTGGCGGCGCATGCTTCAAAGCCGCAACATCACCCAGAGCATGTCACGCAAGGGCAACTGCCTCGACAACGCCGCCATCGAGAGCTTTTTTGCCACTCTCAAATCCGAGTTCTTCCACCCCAATCGCTTTGACGGCATCAGCAGCCTCAGACACGGTGTCGAGGATTACATCCACTACTACGACAACCACCGCATCAAACTGAAACTCAAAGGGCTGAGCCCTGTGCAATACAGAACCCAGCCCTTAAGTCGTCCCAGCCTGTAAACCGTCCAACTTTACGGGGTCAGTTCACAAGCGGGGCGTTTTGTTTTGCCGTCCTGGGAGGATAGCCGTGTGAAGGGCGGGAGCCGGTTCAGGCGGCGCGGACGAAGTGGTCGGTGTCCACTTCGACGATCTTGTCCTGCGTCATCGCCGACTTGCGCCTGATCTCTTCCACATCCTGAGGACGCAGCCGAACGCTCGGGTCGTCGAAGCGGATATCGGGATCGGGCACGGCGGAGAGCAGCAGCTTGGTATAGGGATGGGCGGGATTGTCGATCACCTTGCCGACATTGCCCCACTCGACGATCTGGCCGGCATACATCACGGCGATATCCTCGGCGACATAACGGGCGGTGGCGATGTCGTGGGTGATGTAAAGCAGCCCGAGTTTCATCTGCTGCTTCATCTCGCTGAGCAGATTGAGCACGCCGAGGCGAACGGAGACGTCGAGCATCGACGTCGGCTCGTCAGCGACGATCACTTCCGGCTTGGCGGCGAGCGCACGGGCGATGTTGACGCGTTGGCGCTGGCCGCCGGAAAGCTCGTGCGGATACTTTGGTGCGACGATGTCGGGGTCGAGCTTCACCTGTTGCAGCAGCGCACGCACCGTCGCGTCGATCTCGGAACGCTTGATATCCGGGCGGTGCAGCAGCAGCGGCCGCTTCAGGTGGTAGGCGATGGTATGGGCCGGGTTGAGCGAGGCGAACGGATCCTGGAAGATCATCTGCACCGCGCGGCGGTAGCGGACCGTCTCGGCGGGGCTAGCGCCGTCGACCGGCTCGCCCTTGAAGAGGATCTTCCCCTCCGTCGGCATATATTCGCGCATCGCCATGCGGGCGCAGGTGGTCTTGCCGCTGCCTGACTCGCCGACGAGCGCAAGCGCCCGGCCGGCATGGAGCGAGAACGAGATCGAACGGGCCGCATGGACTGCGCCCGGCCCATGGCCGAATGTCTTGGTGACCCGGTCGAGGGCAAGGATCGGGGTTGGCTGGCCGGTCATAGCAAAACACCTCCATGCAGGGACGGGAAGGAGGCCCAGAGTTGTTTGGTGTAGTCGTGCTGCGGCGACCCATAGATCGCCTCCGCCGTGTTCTGCTCGACGAGCTTGCCGGCGAGCATGATGCCGATGCGGTCGCAGAACTGCACCATCAGGCCGAGATCGTGGGTGATGAACAAGACGGCAAAGCCGAGGCTGCGCCGCAACTCGTTGATCCGCTGCAGGATTTCGCGTTGGACGACGACGTCGAGCGCCGTCGTCGGCTCATCCATGACCACCAGTCGCGGGTCGAGCGCCAGGCAGATGGCGATGACGATGCGCTGACGCATGCCGCCGGAGAACTGATGCGGGTAGTCGCGCATGCGGTCCGGTGCGATATCGACCAGCTTCAGCATTTCGGCGGTGCGGTCGCGCGCCTGCGTGCGGTTCATGCCCTTGTGGGTCTTCAGCACGTCATAGAATTGCTGCTCAATGCGCAGCACCGGATTGAGCGAATTCATCGCGCTCTGGAACACCATGGCGACCTCGCGCCAGCGGAAATCGCGAAGGCCTTTGTCATCGAGATCGAGCACGTTGCGGCCATTCAGCAGAATGCTGCTTTCACGCCGGATCAACGCCGGCGGCTTGTGCAATCGGCTGATGGCAAAGGCGATGGTGCTCTTGCCGCAACCGGATTCGCCGGCAAGGCCGAAGACCTCGCCGGGGGCGACGTCGAAGCTGACATTGTCGACGGCGCGAAAGTCCTTCTCCTCACCGATATAGTCGATCGTGAGGTTTTTCACCGATAGCAATGGCGCGGTCACAGGCGACCCTCCCCGGAGCGGATGAGAGCGGACCAGCGGCCGAGGCGATTGCCGGTGCGCAGCCGCGGATTGGCGATCTCGTCGACGGCAAAGTTGAGCAGTGACAGGCCGATGCCGAGAAAGGCGAGCGCAAAGCAGGGCGTGAGAATGTCCCACCAGGCGCCGACCGAAAGCGCCGACGCCTTCTGCGCGGCATAGAGCATGGTGCCCCAGGAGACGACCTTCGGGTCGCCAAGGCCGAGAAACTCGAGTGTCGCCTGGGTGATGATCGCGAAGATGACGCTACCGATGAAGTTGATACCGACGATCGAGATCAGGTTGGGGAAGATCTCGAAGGTCATGATGCGCCAGCGTGGTTCGCCCATCATCTCCGCGGATTTGACGTAGTCCTTCTGCTTGACGGAAAGCGTCTCGGCGCGGGTCACGCGGGCGCCCCAGGCCCAGGACGTTCCGCCAAGGATCAGCGCGATGACCCAGGGGCTTGCCTGGCCGATGAAGGCGGCGAGAACGAGCAGCAGCGGCAGGTTGGGAACGACCAGCACCATGTTGGTGAAGAAGCTGATGACCTCGTCGGCCTTGCCGCCGCGATAACCGGCAAGAATGCCGAGCGCCGTGCCGACCAAGGTGATCAGCAGTCCGGCGCCGAAGCCGACGGCAAGCGAGGTGCGGGCGCCGTAGATCAGCCGCGTGAACACATCCTGGCCGATGCGGGTGGTGCCGAGCCAGTGGGCAAGCGACGGCGCCTGGTGCGGCCGACCGACGCGGGCGCCCGGATCATAGGGTGTCAGCAGCGGTGCCGCGATTGCCACAAGGAGGATGAAGGCGATGATGGCGACGCCGACCAGAGCCTTGCGGTTGCGGATCAATCCGAAGGGTTGGGTTTTCATCTCACGCCCTCTTCAGCCGGGGGTCGAGCAGCACATAGCTGACATCGACGATGAAATTGGCGACGAGCATGGTCGCGGTCATGATCAGCAGTTGCCCCTGGATGACCGGATAATCTCGGGCGAGGATCGCCTGATAGAGAATGTTACCGAGGCCCGGATAGTTGAACACAACTTCGGTGACCAGCGAACCGCCGAGGATCGTGCCGATGGCGATGGCAAGGCTCGATACGGTCGGCAGCAGCGCATTGCGCGCCGCGTACCAGAGCATCACATGGCTGTCCGAAAGCCCCTTGGCGCGGGCCATGATGATATAGTCCTCGCCGAGCAGGTTGATCATGTTGTTGCGCATGGTGACGGCGAAACCGCCTGTTAGCACCGTGCAGAGCGTCAGCATCGGCAGGATGCCGTGATAGAGCACGCTGCCGAGATATTGCAGCGTAAAGGCCGGGTCGAGCGCCGGATCGGCGGCGTAGCCCGTCGGGAACCAGTTGAGCGTGAAGCCGAAGAAGAACACGACGATCAGCGAGGTGACGACGGCCGGAACCGAGGTTGCGAAGATCGCGCCGACCGAAACGATGACGTCAAACAGGCTGCCGCGGCGCCAGGCCGCGAGAATGCCAAGGAAGGTTCCAAGCGTGAAGCTGACGATCGTCGCCGTGCCCATCAGGCCGACCGTCCAAATCAGGGCGTTGCCGAGAACCGTCGTCACCGGCAGCGGGAAATACTTGATCGAGCGGCCGAGATCGCCGCTGAAGATGCTGCCGAGATAGGTCAGATATTGCTGCCAGAGCGGGCCGTCGACGAAGCCGAAGGTGAGTTTCAGCGCCTGCAGGCTTTCGGGCGGAAGTTCCGCACCCGCGCTCGAAAACATGATCTGCACGGGGTCGCCCGGCATCAGCCGCGGCAGGAAGAAGTTGATCGTTGCCGCCGCGAGGAAGGCTGCCAGATAAAAACATAGGCGGCGAAGCAGGAAAGCCATGGGGACTCCATCGACTGCGCCTTGACCCTGTTACCGGCAGGCAAGGCGGCAGAAACGCTTTGAAACGGCGCAAGCCTTTATCCTGGAGCAGATCTGCTGCAGAGGCCGGCGCGAAAACGGGAGCGGCCCGGTGATGAGCCGCTCCCGCCAGTCCTGGGGGTATTAGTTGACCGGCTCGAGCGCGAGCAGATGCAGCAGGCGCGCCGGATTGGTCCGCGAGATCGACGGATTGACGAACGGGGTCTCAGCCGTCACCCAGCCTTTGAAGCGCTTGGTGTTGTACTGGTACCAGTTCGGATTGTTGAAGACCGGCATGATCGGCAGGTTCTCGGCGACGATGCGCTGAGCCCTGTTCATGGCTTCCTTCTGCTTGGCGAGGTCAGCCGTGTGGGTGAACTCGGTCAGAAGCGTCTCGACGTCGGCATTGAACCAGCGCTGCGCGGTGAAGCGCGTCTTGCCCCTGTCCGAAGCGCTGAAGGCGCGCTTATAGGGATAGTAGGGCGAGGCGGACGCCGGCAGGCTGTTGATCGCCGCGTCGAACGTACCGTTGATGAGGTTGCCGGTCCAGACGGCTTCCTCTGGCGTTTCGATCTTGGCATCGAGGCCGACGGCCTGCAGGCCTTCGACGGCAATCGTCACCGTATCGATCCAGTCGGTCCATGCGCTCGGCACGATGATCGAGAAGGAGATCTTGCTACCGTCCGGATTGTCGCGGAAGCCGTCGCCGTCCTTGTCGACATAGCCGGCCTCGTCGAGCAGAGCCTTGGCGGCATCGGCGTCGTATTTGCCATAGGTGCCGAAGTCGGTCGCGACCGACGGATCAGCCCAGCTCTTATAGAGTTCGCCCATGCCGGCCGGGTCTTCGTTGAGCGTCGGATAGCCGTAGCCGGCCACGTCCACCATGGTGCCGCGATCGAGCGCCATGCTGGCCGCGCGGCGGAATTTTACGTCGTTGAAGGCCTTGCGGTTGTTCTCGTTGGCGGTTTCCTGGTTGAACAGGAAGGCCACCATGCTGCTCGGCGAGTACCAGAAATGGTAGTGTTCCGGGTCCTTGGCGACGTAGACATTCTCGATATCCGGGATGAAGGAAACACCCCAGTCGAGGGTGCCGGACGCGGTCGCGGTCAGGATCTGGTTGTTGTCGGCCAGCTGTGGGAAGCGCATGCAATCGACCTTCAGCGTCGCTGCATCCCAGTAGTGCGGGTTGCGGCACTGGTCATAGGTCTGGCCGGTGAAGCGCGGGATTTCCGTCATCGGACCGCTGCCGACCGGTGTCTCGTTGGCAAAGGTCACCGGCTCGGCGATATCCTTCCAGACATGCTCCGGCACGATCGGCAGCTGCGCCAGCTGTTCGCCGGCAAGCGAGCTCGGGTTAGCGAGCGTGAAGCGCACGGTCTGGCCGTCGACGGCCTCGACGCCGGTGATGAAGGTCCAGATGCTGACGAAATCGAGCGCGGGGAACTTCTTCAGGTAGTCGTAGGTGAACTTGACGTCGGCGGCCGTCAGCGGCTTGCCGTCCGACCATTTCAGGTTGGGGCGCAGCGTGAACTCGATGCTCTTCAGATCGTCGGCAAGCTTGAAGCTTTCGGCGAGGCGGAAGACCGGCTTGTTGTCGTCAAAGCGATTGAAGACGACCAGCGGCTCATAGATGAAATCGAGCGCGCTCTGACGCGCCGATGTCTGGTTGAACGGGTTGAAGTTGCGAACCCAGGTCGTGGCCGGCTCGATGTTGACCGTCAGGACCGACTGCGCCATGGCCGGTGCAGCGAAAAGGGTCAACGCGGTCGCTGCCCAGAGAATGGATTTTTTCATGATTTCTCCCCCCTTGCTTGGTGAAAGGCGTCCCGTCAGGCGACGAGGACGCTCTTGAACATTTCTTCGACTTCGGCGTGCGCCGCGCGAACATCGACCTTGAGCTTGCCGATCCGGCTCTGGCCGGCGGCGATGCGTCTCTGGGCGGCCTCTGTCAGCGGGCGGGCAGCCTTGGCGGCGGCCTCGCTCTCGGCAAGATCGCCGTGGCTGTGAAGTGCTACGTCCGAGCCGGCGTCGAGCACCTGCTTCACCCGCTCTGGCAGGGAGCCGCGTAGCGATTCCATGAAGATGCAATCGGAGACCAGCACGCCCTCGTAGCCCATGTCCTTGCGGATGACTTCGTGCATCGTCGGCGAGATCGAGGCCGGCAGCTCGTTGTCGTAGGCGGAGTAGACGACGTGGGCGACCATCGCCCAGGGCGTATCCTTAAGGGCAACGAAAGGCTTGAAGTCGGTTGCGACGAGCGTTTCGCGCGATGCGTCGACGACCGGGCGTTCCTTATGGGAATCGCGTGTCGCGCGGCCGTGGCCGGGGATGTGCTTCATCACAGGCATGTTGCCGGTCTCCAGCAGACCATCGACCACCTCGCGGCCGAGGGCGGCGATGAAATCCGGGTCCGAACCGAAGGAGCGCGCACCGATGACGGAACTGGTCGTTTCGAAGACGAGATCGAGAACCGGCGAGCAGCCGCTGGTGAGGCCAAGTTCGGTCATCATCGTTCCCATCGCCTGCGACGAAAGACGAAGCGCCTTTTTGCCGAGGGCAGGGTCATGGCGGGCAAGTTCGGCGAATTGACCGAAGCTGCGGAAAAGCGGCCAAGGACCGGCGTCGAGATGCTGAACACGGCCGCCCTCCTGGTCGGTGAAGACAGGCGCGTCTTCGCGGCCAACGGCCTCGCGGAAGCGTTCGATCAGGACCCTGACCTGACCGGGCTCGCGCAGGTTGCGCCGACCGACGAAGAGGCCCAGTGGATTGGTCTCGCGAAACAGGGCGAATTCGTCGCCCGAGAGTGTCGGGTTTGGAAGCCCGACGAAAAGGGCGAGCGGCGTCGATGCCATGGGAAAGCTCCGATGTTCAGGTGATTATTTGGATGGACTACGAAGCATGCCTTCGTAGATGCCTTTGTCGGCGGCGGGGATGGCAACGGCGCCGATGGTGTTGGCGTAGAAATCGACCGGACCGGCATCGCCGACGAAGGCATAGGCATGTCCAAGCGTCTTCATGGTCTCCAGCGATGCGGTCAGCAGATCGACGCCAATACCGCGGCCACGACTTTCGCCGGCGACCCCGGTCGGGCCGAAGAAGCCGCGCGCCGTCGTGTCGTAGCAGGCAAAGCCGAGCAGCTTTCCATCCTCCACTGCGATCAGGCAGGCGATCGGCCGGCGGGAGAACGCGACGGAAACCTCGCTTGCCCAATTGTCACTGAAGTTCTGCCTTACCCATTCGACGACGACATGCATTTCGGGCGGAAGCGCCGGGCGAATGCGAATGCCGGCCGCGTCGGTTTTCCGCTTGAGATTGGCGAGCGTCGGCGAATACAAGCTCACAAGCAAGTCCGGCACTCCTGATCCTCCGTATATTCCTTTATTAAGGAATTGATCCCTTTGTAATGCAATATGTGTCCTCATCTCAGGCTGGTTGTCAACCGGCAATCGTGGCGATGGGGCGCGACGGCTTGCGCACCACGATGACGGCGGTGAGAACGTTTGAAGGCACATAGTATTGTCGCGCTACAGCGCGTCGGCTTTGGCGAATGGTCCAGCGGCGAAACGACGAATCGTCGAGTTGCTCCCAAAAACCAATGGCTTCGAAGTCGACAAGGCGTGCACGGCTGGCATCCTCCTCAAGGTGCCGTCACCGGCGATCGTTCTTTCATTGTTCTCCTCATATTGTGATTTACGAAAATACTAAGTTTGGCCTTTGTTCTCTCTTCCCCAAAGAACCACTGTAATTCCTAGGGGAAATATCCCTTTGAATTGACAGATGTTATTTTTATTCTTGATTATAAAAGTACAGTTTGTTCCGCTTTATTTTCTGTCACGGGTTGTTACTATGCTTTCGGATCAACAAGATCGGGAGCCTGACGTGTCAGAGGTACCTCCACAGCACGTGACCGAGCAGGAGCCGCGATCTCGCCGGCGTCAGGAGCTTCTGACTTTCCTTGTCCTGGCCTTCGGCATCTGGCCGCTGGTTGCCGTCGGCGTGGTCGGCGGTTACGGCTTCATCATCTGGATGCTGCAAATCGTTTACGGCCCTCCGGGCCCGCTCGGGCATTGAGGTGATCGATGGGGGCGATGACAACCAGACGCGGATTATTCCTGGGCCGGCAGGCGGAGCGAAGGCGCATCCTGCCGCCGGGCGTCACGCTTGAAAGCTTGACATCATGTACCGGTTGCGGCCGTTGCGTAGAGCAGTGTCCCACGCACATCATCTCGCTTACGGACGAGCGTCCGTCGCTCGATTTTTCAGGCGGTGAATGCACGTTCTGCGGCGATTGCGCACGGGCCTGCCCGGAGCCGGTATTTGTGTTGGAGGGCGCGGCGCGCCTTGCCCATGTCGTTGCCATCGCCGACGGCTGCCTGGCGAAAAACAACGTCGCCTGCCAATCCTGCCGCGATGCCTGTCCTGAGCAGGCGATCCGCTTTCGGCCTCGGACCGGTGGGCCGTTTCTGCCGGAGGTGGACGTCGACAGTTGCAGCGGGTGTGGTGCCTGCGTCGGGGTCTGCCCGGTCGGCGCCATCGGTATTGCCCAGCGACTTGAGGAGAGCGTTCATGCCTGATGTCCCCCGGCAATATCATATCTCAAGCGCTGTCGTAGTCGCTCTTCCAGCGATGAAGGATGCCGTGCTTGCCGCGCTGGCGCGCATGGAAAATGTTGAGGTCTACGGGCATGAGGGCGGCAAGATTGTCGTCGTCATCGAGGGAACGAATACCGGCATGCTTGGCGAATGCTTGTCGACGATCTCCACGCTTGAGGGCGTGGTGGCGGCCAACATGGTGTTCGAACATGTCGAAACGGAAGGAGTGATGGACGATGACCACCGAACTGACGCGGCGTGACATTCTGAAGGCGCACGCGGCCGGCATCGCCGCCGCTACCGCCGGCATTGCATTGCCCGCAGCCGCTCAACCTGTGCCCGGAGGTATCAGCGCGCTCGAGATCAAGTGGTCGAAGGCGCCCTGTCGCTTCTGCGGCACCGGCTGCGGCGTGATGGTCGGGGTCAAGGAGGGGCAGGTCGTTGCGACCCATGGCGACATGCAGGCCGAGGTCAACCGCGGCCTCAACTGCATCAAGGGCTATTTCCTCTCCAAGATCATGTACGGCTCCGACCGGCTGAAGACGCCGCTGCTGCGCAAGCTGAACGGCGCCTACAGCAAGGACGGCGAGTTCGAGCCAGTGAGCTGGGACGAGGCCTTCAACGTGATGGCCGAGCAGTGCAAGAAGGTGCTGAAGGAAAAGGGACCGACGGCTGTCGGCATGTTCGGTTCCGGCCAGTGGACGATCTTCGAGGGCTATGCGGCAACGAAGCTGATGCGGGCTGGTTTCCGCTCGAACAATCTCGACCCCAATGCCCGCCATTGCATGGCCTCGGCGGCCTATGCCTTCATGCGCACCTTCGGCATGGACGAGCCGATGGGCTGCTACGACGACTTCGAGCATGCGGACGCCTTCGTGCTCTGGGGCTCGAACATGGCGGAGATGCATCCGATCCTGTGGACCCGGCTTGCCGACCGTCGGCTTGGGCAGCCGCATGTGAAGGTGGCGGTGCTGTCGACCTTCACCCACCGCAGCATGGACCTCGCCGACATCCCGGTGGTCTTCAAGCCCGGCACCGATCTGGCGATCCTGAATTACATCGCCAACTACATCATCGAGAAGGGCCGGGTGAACGAGGACTTCGTTCAGAAACACACCACCTTCATGCGCGGCGTCACCGACATCGGCTACGGCCTGCGTCCGGACAATCCGATCGAGGTCAAGGCGGCCAATTCATCCGACCCCGGCAAGATGGAGCCGATGGACTACGAGGCGTTCAAGGCCTTCGTCTCGGAATACACCCTGGAGAAGACGGCCGAACTGACCGGCGTCGATCCGGCTTTCCTAGAGGAACTGGCCGAGCTTTATGCCGATCCGCAGCGCAAGGTCATGTCACTGTGGACCATGGGCTTCAACCAGCATGTGCGGGGCGTCTGGGCGAACCAGATGGTCTACAACATTCACCTTCTGACCGGAAAAATCTCGGAACCCGGCAACAGCCCGTTCTCGCTGACAGGCCAGCCGTCCGCCTGCGGCACGGCGCGCGAGGTCGGCACCTTCGCCCATCGTTTGCCCGCCGACATGACCGTGACCAATCCGGAGCATCGCAAACACGCCGAGGAGATCTGGCGCATCCCGCATGGGATCATCCCGGAAAAGCCTGGTTATCATGCCGTCGAGCAGGACCGGATGCTGAAGGACGGAAAGCTCAGCTTCTACTGGGTCCAGGTCAACAACAACGTCCAGGCCGCCCCCAACACCAGCAACGAAACCTACCAGGGTTATAGAAATCCGGAGAATTTCATCGTTGTCTCGGATGCCTATCCGACGATCACGGCGATGAGCGCCGACCTCATCCTTCCGGCGGCGATGTGGGTGGAGAAGGAAGGCGCATACGGCAATGCCGAGCGGCGGACCCATGTCTGGCACCAACTGGTGCAGGCACCGGGCGAGGCCCGCTCGGACCTCTGGCAGATGGTCGAATTCTCCAAGCGCTTCATCACCGACGAAGTCTGGCCGGCCGAAATCCTCGCGGCCAATCCGCAGTTTAGGGGCAAGACCCTGCATGACGTCCTGTTCCAGAACGGCGAGGTCGATCGTTTCCCGTTGAGCGAAGTCAGCGGCGACTACGCCAACAACGAGGCCGAAGCCTTCGGCTTCTATCTCCAGAAGGGGCTGTTCGAGGAGTATGCCACCTTCGGTCGCGGCCATGGGCACGATCTGGCGCCCTACGACCGCTACCATGAGGAGCGTGGCCTGCGCTGGCCAGTGGTCGACGGCAAGGAGACGCGCTGGCGCTATCGCGAGGGCTACGACCCCTATGTCAAAGCCGGCGAGGGCGTCAAATTCTACGGCCGCCCGGACGGCAAGGCGATCATTCTCGCCGTGCCCTACGAGCCGCCAGCGGAATCGCCCGACGAGGAGTTCGACCTCTGGCTGGTGACGGGTCGCGTGCTCGAACACTGGCATTCCGGTTCGATGACGATGCGCGTGCCGGAACTCTACCGTGCGTTTCCCGGCGCCCGCTGTTTCATGAACGCGGACGACGCCCGCAAACGCGGCATCAATCAGGGGGCGGAAGTCCGGATCGTGTCGCGTCGCGGCGAAATCCGCTCGCGCATCGACACGCGTGGACGCAATCGCATGCCGCCCGGCGTGATCTTCGTGCCCTGGTTCGATGCTAGCCAGCTGATCAACAAGGTGACACTCGACGCAACGGATCCCATCTCCAAACAGACGGATTTCAAAAAATGCGCAGTCAAGATCGTCTCCGTCGCTTGAAGCGACCAGAATGGTTGGTTGTTGCCATCGGCCTCGCGCTGTTTGCCGCGACGACGGCGATTGCCCAGGTCGTCCAGCAAATGGTGCCGCAGCTTGAAGGTCCGACACCGCAGATGGAAACCGGGGCGGCCGCGACCTTGCCGAAATGGGTGGTCGACGACAAGCGCAAGATGCGCGCCTATCCGGACCAGCCGCCGATCATCCCGCATTCGATCGAGGGCTATCAGCTTTCGGTCAATACCAATCGCTGTCTCTCCTGTCACAAGCGCGAGTTCACGCAGGATAGCGGCGCGCCGATGATCAGCGTGACGCATTACATGACGCGCGATGGGCAGATGATCGCCGACGTTTCGCCGCGGCGCTATTTCTGCACGGCGTGCCATGTGCCGCAGGCGGATGTTCGCCCGCTGGTCGACAATGTCTTCAAGGACATGAGCGAACTCGGCGTCAAGCCGGCCGGAAGCGAGTGAGCCCATGGAGCGGATCCGAAGACTTATCCTCTGGGCGTGGCGACTTGTCAGCACGCCGGCGGGAACGCTGAGCCTTGGCTTTCTGACGCTGGGCGGCTTCATTGGCGGCGTGATGTTCTGGGGTGCCTTCAATACGGCGCTGGAGATCACCAATACCGAGAAGTTCTGCACCTCCTGTCACGAGATGAAAGACAACGTCTATGAGGAGCTGACGCGCACGATCCATTTCTCCAACCGTTCCGGCGTGCGCGCATCCTGTCCCGACTGCCATGTACCGCACCAGTGGACCGACAAGATCGCCCGCAAGATGCAGGCGTCGAAAGAGGTCTGGGGCAAGATCTTCGGCACCATCAACACACGCCCCAAATTTCTCGAAAAGCGGCTCGAGCTGGCCCAGCACGAGTGGGCCCGGCTAAAGGCGAACGACAGTCTGGAATGCCGCAACTGCCATTCCTCCGTTGCCATGGACTTGCAGAAGCAGACGGAGCGTGCGGCCAACATTCACACGCGCTATCTGCTGTCCGGCAAGGCGACCTGCATCGACTGCCACAAGGGCATCGCACACGAACTGCCGAACATGCAGGGCATCGATCCCGGCTGGAAGATGCCGAAGGAGCTTGAAGGCACAAGCACGACGGGCATGACGCCGATCGACGATCTTCGCCGAGCGATGATGGCGCTTCACGCCAGCAATCTCTGATCGTCGCTTCCGGCAAAAGCGCCGAGAAGGGATTGATCCCTCAGGCGGTTGGCCGGGTGATGATGAAGAGCGCCGGGAGCAGCATTGCCCCGGCGACGACCGCCGCGAGGGACAGGCTCGGTTTGCTGACGATGCAGAAAAAGACGAAGCTCGTGACCATCAGGGCGATGGCGGCGGTCTTTGCCCGTGCCGGTATCGCACCTTTATCCCGCCACAGCCGCAAGGAGGGGCCGAAGTTCGGGTGCTCCAGCAGCCAGCGTTCAAGTCGCGGCGACGCGCGCGCAAACAGGCCCGCCGCCAGGAGCAGAAAGGGTGTGGTTGGCAAGACGGGCAGAAAAATGCCGGCGACGGCAAAGCCGACCATCAACCATCCGAGACCAAGGCAGAGCAGCCGAAGAGGAAGTTTCATATGTGCTCTCCGCGCCAGTTCAGTTTTCGGAACACGTTGATATCGCCGCCGCTTCGTTTTGGCCGGGTACCGGATCCTGCGGCCAGCGCCGAAGCGCTTCCGCCCCCAGCTCGGTCAACGCATAGACGCCGCGGTCGACACGTTCGAACCATCCATAGACGTTGCCGAGCAGGATCTTGGCCGCATCGGGCGCGGCTTCGCGCAGGTCACGCGGTCGCAGCTGCCCGTTCTGCAACGCCGCAGCGCAGGCAAGCGCCTGTTGGCGGTAGGCGGTCATGATCGGCGCACGCGAGCCGCCGCCGAGCGTCGGATCGCCCTTGCGACGACGGTGCTCCTTGATGAGGCGCGCTCTCTTTTTCAGGTTCTTGCGCGGCATGGCAGCGGATGCTGCGACAATCACATCGACCGCACCATTGTCGGCGACGGCGAGCATGCCGAAACCGAGCCGGCGGCAGAGATCGCGAAAGCGGCGGTCGCTCTCCCGTCCTTTGCCCTTGGCCGAGACACGCGCTGCGATCCAAACTTCGTCACCGGCATTGGCTCGATCCACTGCCTGTAGCACCAGTTCCAGATTGAACGTCAGCTTGAGCTCGCAGATGACGACGAGCGGTGGCTCGTCGTCGTTGAGCGCAAGGATATCGCAGCCCCCGACCTCGCCCTTTACGGAGTATCCCGCTTCTTCGAGGAAGCGCTTGATCGGAAGATAGAGTGTTGTCTCCAAGCGGATGGGTTCCTGGCAAGATCGGAGGCGGTTCGTCTTGGCAAACGCCGCCATCGTCGTTTATTTCGGCAGGGCAGAGCGGTTGCCCCGCCATGCAGATACCCCCGATCCGGAACTTTGTCATCCGGTTGGCTGTTCGCAGCGCGGTGGTACGTTGTGCTTCGTCTTAACTTTATGGTGTGCTAATATTGCTCTGTGGGAGGCCTTCGCCGGAAGGCGCCCGGTATCCGAGGCTTTGACGACAGATGTTGCGAATCCTCACGTTGTTACTGTCGCTGATTTCGATATTCGTGTTTCCAGCTGCGTCCGCGCCAGAAACCGAGCGGGTTGTCTTGGTGCTGCATCTCAAGGGCGCGATCGGCCCGGCAACGGCTGAATATATCAGGCGTGGATTGCAGAAGGCCAATGATCGGCACCTGCCGCTTGCCGTTCTTGAAATGGATACGCCCGGTGGTCTCGATACCTCGATGCGCGAGATCATCCAGGCGATTCTCGCATCTTCGGTGCCGGTGGCGAGTTTTGTTGCCCCAAGTGGAGCGCGCGCCGCAAGCGCCGGTACCTATATCCTCTATGCAAGCCATATCGCCGCCATGGCGCCGGGAACCAATCTCGGAGCTGCGACACCTATAGCCATCGGCGGAGACATGTTCGGCGGACAAAAGGATGAGCGCTCCGACGAGAGCGACAAAGACACAGCCGCTAAGCCGCAGCCAACGCAGACCGCGAGCGAAGCCAAGCTCGTCAACGATGCTGTGGCCTATATCCGCGGACTTGCCGAGTTGCGGGGGCGCAATGCCGATTGGGCCGAGCGGGCCGTCCGCGAGGCGCAAAGCCTGTCGGCAGCGGCTGCCGTTCAACAGAAGGTCGTCGATTTCACTGCCGTTTCCGTCGACGATCTGCTGAAGCAGGCACAGGGACGGACTGTCCACATCGGGGAAACGGATGTGGTGCTCGAGACCGCAGGTCTCATTTCAGAGGATTTCGTGCCGGATTGGCGCACGCGCCTGCTTGCGGTCATCACTGATCCGAACATCGCGATCATTCTGATGATCATCGGCATCTACGGACTGATCTTTGAGTTCCTGACACCCGGATCCGTCGTGCCCGGCACCGTTGGCGGGATCAGCCTGCTGCTCGGTCTTTACGCACTGGCCGTCCTGCCGGTCACCTATGCCGGCGTCGGGTTGATACTGCTCGGCATGGGCCTGCTGGTTGCGGAAGCACATGCTCCCTCTCTCGGTGTGCTCGGCGTGGGCGGCGCCCTGGCGCTGGTGCTCGGCGCGGCAATTCTCTTCGATACCGAGACACCGGGGCTGCAGGTGTCCTGGCCCGTTCTGACCGGGCTTGGCATTGCCAGCCTCGGCTTCAGCGCATTGGTCGGTCGTCTTGCCTTCGGTTCCCGCCGTCGTGCGGTCGTCACCGGCGGTGAGCAGATGATCGGAATCCCGGGCAAGGTCGATAGTTGGGCCGGCGCCAGCGGCTATGTGCTCGCCCACGGCGAACGGTGGCAGGCCGTCAGCAGCCAGGCGTTGGACGCGGGAGAAAATGTGAAAGTTATAGGCCGTAACGGGCTGACGCTTGAGGTCGCGCGCGACGAGGCAAAGACCTGACGCACGCGGTAGAAGGAGCAAAAATCATGGACATCCTCGGGAGTCTTGCTCCCTATCTCGCGATCCTGTTTTTCGTCCTGATCGTCATCGCCTATGCGATCAGGATTCTGCGTGAATACGAGCGCGGTGTCGTCTTTACCCTCGGCCGCTTCACGGGCGTGAAAGGGCCGGGGCTCATCCTGCTTCTTCCCTATGTCCAGCAGATGGTGCGGGTGGATCTGAGAACCCGCGTGCTAGACGTTCCAAGCCAGGACGTCATCTCGCACGATAACGTTTCGGTCCGCGTTAGCGCAGTCATCTACTTCAGGGTGATCGATGCCGAAAAATCGACGATCCAGGTCGAGGATTTCATGATGGCGACGAGCCAGCTCGCCCAGACGACGTTGCGCTCGGTGCTTGGCAAGCACGACCTCGACGAGATGCTGGCGGAGCGCGACCGGCTGAATGAAGATATCCAGAAGATCCTTGACAGCCAGACCGATGCCTGGGGCATCAAGGTGGCCACGGTCGAGATCAAGCATGTCGACATCAACGAAAGCATGGTCCGCGCCATCGCACGCCAGGCCGAGGCCGAACGGGAACGTCGCGCCAAGGTCATCAACGCGGAAGGCGAGCAGCAGGCGGCGACCAAGCTGCTCGAGGCCGCCGAAATCCTTGCCCGGCAACCTCAAGCCATGCAACTGCGCTATCTCAGCACCTTGAACGTGATCGCTGGGGAAAAGAACTCGACGATTGTGTTCCCGTTCCCGATGGAGCTCGTCAATCTGTTGATGACCAAGGCCGACAAGTCGGCGAGCTAATCGCGTTCGGAGCGTCGATCGTCAGGCTGCCTTGCTTTCCAGTTGTGCGACCTTGAGCAGGTCTTCGATCGCACCCGGTGCCGCGACCAGGACGGCGCTTCCCCGGGTCAGGGCTTCGCCCTGTGTCGGGAAGGGCAGCGACCAGCCGCCCGCTTCGTTGACCAGGCAATAGCCGGCCAGGCAATCCCAGGCATGCATGTAAGGCTCGTAGTAGCCGACGAGCCGACCGGCGGCTACATAGGCAATCATCAGCGCGCCCGAACCGTTGCGCATGAAATTGCCGCCGGCTGCAAGAAGGCGCTCGACGATGCCTGCGACCTCGGCCGGCGTCACGTGATTGTTGGCGCCAAGGCCGGTCACCGCGTCGCGGATCGTCCGTGTCGCGTCGAGGCGCAGGCTCTTGCCGTTGAGCGTCGCACCGAGGTCGGCCGCGGCCGCATAGAGTTCATCGTGGCACGGCGACTGGATCACGCCGATCACGGGTTTGTCCGCATGCAGCACGGCGATCGAGATGCACCAGTTGGGCATGCCGTTGACAAAGGGTGTGGTTCCATCGATCGGATCGATCACCCAGGTAAAGCCCGAAGTGCCGCTGACAAGGCCGTGTTCCTCGCCGAGCGCGCCGTCGTCGGGGAACGCGGCGCTGATGCGGTCACGGATCAGCGTCTCGACGTTCCGGTCGGCGATCGAGACGACGTCATGGGCGTCGGCCTTGGTCTCGATCACCAGCGTCTCGCGCTGCAGGAAGTAGTCGTGTGCAAGCCGTCCGGCTTCTTTGGCAATGGTCTTTGCGAGCGCGAAGCGGGATTCTAGGCCCGCGATTGGCGATGTCATGCAATGGTCCTTCCTGTGTCGGTCTCGAAAAATTATACGTCAATCAAAGCAAGGCCGCGGTTGCGGAAGCCGATGGCGACTTCGGTCGCGGGAGATAACATCTCCTCGATCGCCTCATCGACTACGAATAGCAACCCCGTCGGCGTTTCAACCTCATACTCGATGTGGCCGCCGAGATAGGCCGCAGTGCTGATGGTGCCGGGCAGCGCCGCGCCTGTCGCCGGCGTCAACGTCACAGCATTGGGGCGCACGGCGAGCTTCGACGGACCCGGCTGGGCATTGCGCGATGGCAGCCGATGTTCGAGCGCGCCGACGCGGATGGTGGCAAGGCCGGCTTCTGAGGCGGTGATCTCGCAAGGCAGCACATTGGCCTCACCCATGAAGTCGGCGATGAAGGCGGATGCCGGTGCCTCGTAGAGTTCGCGCGGCGCGCCCTCCTGGGCAATCTCGCCATCCTTCATCACGATGATCCGGTCGGAGACGACAAGCGCCTCGTCCTGGTCGTGGGTGACGTAGACCGCGGTAAAGCCGAGCCGCTGCTGCAACTCACGGATTTCCGTGCGCACCCGCCGGCGCAGCCGCGCGTCGAGATTGGAGAGTGGTTCGTCAAGCAGCAGCACCTGCGGCTCGAGCACCAGCGCGCGGGCGACGGCGACCCGCTGCTGCTGGCCGCCGGACAGTTCGGCTGGCAGCCGCTGGCCGAGGCCGCCGAGGCCGACGAGCTTCAGGCCTTCTTCGGCCCGATCGCGTGCCTCCTTCTTCTTCATGCCGGAGGATTCCAGGCCGTAGGCGACGTTGTCGAGCGAGGTCATGTGCGGGAAGAGCGCGTAGGACTGGAACACCATCGATACGTCGCGCTCATTGGCCGGCAGCATGGTCACGTCCTTGCCGCCGATCAGGATCCTGCCGGCGGATGGATGCTCCAGACCGGCAAGCATGCGCAGCGTGGTGGTCTTGCCGCAGCCGGACGGACCGAGCAGGGTGACAAGGGTGCCGGGTTCGATAGTCAGCGAAAGGTCGTGGATGGCGGTGAAGGCGCCGAACTGCTTGCGCACGTTCTGGAAGACGACCGAGCCGGTGCGTGGGGTGCTCATGCGGGGTTCTCCTGGGAAAGGGTCTTGGTGACAGCGCGGGCCGGAGCCGCGCCGAAGACGCGGTTCTCCCTTCGAAGCTTACGCTCGCCGACAAGCAGTTGCAGGCCGGTGATGACCGTGATCATCACCACGATGAGGGCCGACGAATAGGCGATCGCCACGCCGAACTCGCCGTTTTCGACGAGGCCGACGATATAGGAGGTCGCCATGTTGTATTCGGCGCTGACGAGGAAGACGACAGCACTGATCGACGTGATCGCCCGGACGAAGGAGTAGACGAGAGCCGCAACGATCGCCGGACGCAAGAGCGGCAGGATCACCTTGCGCAGCGTGCGGAAGCTGGTTGCCCGCAGCGTCAGCGATGCCTCGTCCAGGCTCTTGTCGAGCTGGCTCATCGCAGCGATACCGCCGCGAACGCCGACCGGCATGTTGCGGAAGACGAAGCAGGCAACCAAGATCAACGCCGTGCCGGTCATTTCGAGCGGTGGCAGGTTGAAGGCGATGATGTAGCTGATGCCGATAACTGTGCCGGGAATGGCAAAGCTCAGCATCAAGGCGAACTCGAAGATATCTCGGCCGGCAAAACGCTGTCGGACGATCAGGTAGGCGGTCAACAGTCCGACCAGGGCCGTCAGCGGCGCCGAGATCAGCGAGATCTCCATCGTCGTCCAGAAGGAGTTCCAGGCGACACCGGTCCAGGCGATGGCGCCATCGGTGATCGAGATCGAGAATGCTTTGACGTAGTGTTCGAGCGTCAGCGAATTGTCGAGACCCCAGGTCTTCACGAAGCCGCCGAACAGGATCATGCCGTAAACGACGAGCGTGAAGATCATCCACGGAATGACGACGGCATGGACGGCGATCGACAGCGGACGCGGCAGGGCGATATGGGATCCGGAATCGCCCTTGCCGGTGACGGTCGAGTAATTTTTGCCCGCGAGCCAATAGCGCTGGGCAAGGAAGGCCGACAGAGTGAAGCACAACAGGATGATGGCGAGCACGGCGGCCCGTGACGGGTCGTTCTGCGCACCGACGACGGCGAAGAAAATTTCGGTCGAAAGCACGCCATGGCTGCCGCCGAGCACGAGCGGATTGCCGAAATCGGCCATGCTCTCGATGAAACCGATCAGGAAGGCGTTGGCGAGGCCCGGCTTCATCAGCGGCAGCGAGACGTTCCAGAATGTCCGCCAACGGTCGGCCCGCAACGTCTGCGATGCCTCTTCCATCGACGGGCTGACGCCCTCGACGACGCCGATCAGCACGAGGAAGGAAATCGGGGTGAAGGAAAGGACCTGCGCGATCCAGATGCCGGTCAGGCCGTAGAGCCAACGCCCCGGTTCGATGCCGAAGGCGTCGGACAAAAACTCCGTAATGACACCGGCGCGACCGAAGAGCAGGGTCAGTGCCAGACCGATGACGAAGGGCGGCGTGATGATCGGCAGGATCGTCAACAGGCGCATGCCCTTCTTGAAAGGAAAGCGGGTGCGCGTTGCGACAAGCGCAAAAGCGAGGCCGAGCACGGTCGAGCCGGACGCAGTCATCAGTGCCAGCCATAGGGTACGCCAGGCAACGCCGCAGCGCTCGCCGCCGGTGATGCAGCCAAGGCTCCAGATCGAACCGTCCTGGATGTTGCGCAGGAATCCGTCCGGCTTGAACGAACCGTCAAAATCCTGAACGGAGGCTGCAAACATGCTGCCGACGGGATAGAAGACGAAGACGACGACGAGGCAGACGAGCAGCGAGATGGATGCGACAATGAAGGCATCGCCCTTCATGACGCCGCGCTCCGCCAGTCCAAATGCGAAGATGAGGATGAAGGCGAGGGAGGCGAGGACCGCGCCGGCGCCCATCGAGGGCTGTCCGTCGGCAAGCGGACCGAAAAGGGTTTCGCTGATCGTCCAGGTCCAACCGGTAAAGCCGATCGCCAGACCCTGGACGGCGATGAAGACAAGGCCGATTGCACCGGCCGACGCCAACACCAGACCGCGACGGGCCGGGTCGCGAAAGAACCGGGCGGCCGCACAGACACCAAGCAGTACGAGCGCGACGACGAGCCACGGTCGTCCGTGGGCAAAGATTTGCGCAAGGCCGGGCGCCACGGCAGCATCGGAGGGAAAGCTGGAAAGCCAGCCGAGGCCGAAGAAGCCTCCCTCGATGCGGTACCAGGGCACAGCCATGAATGCGGCCAGCCCAAGCCCAAGTGTGAGGTCGAGCCTACGGTTGCGATGTTCCATCACGGTCCTCGCGTCTCTTCAAAATTGGAATGTCGATCTGTTGCAGGGTCGGCTGCGGGCAGCCGGAAACGCCTGCGGTCTTTCGAGATGCGACCGGCCGGATCGTTCGACCCGGCCGGTCGCAAGTCGAATGGCGTCAGTTGGCGCTGGCGCCGACTTCGCGGTCCCAACGCTCGAGCAGAGCTTTGCGCTTTTCGGAAGCGCCATAGGTGGCGAAGTCGTAGTCGATCAGCTTGATATCCTCGAACTTCGGTGCTTCCTTCGGCACTTCCGCGCTCTTGTTGGATGGCAGCTGGAAGGACTTGGCATCCTTCATGCGCGACTGAACCTCCGCCTTCAGCGCCCAATCGTACCAGGCCTTGGCATTGTCCAGGTTCTTGGCGCCACGGATGATCGACATCGAGCCGATCTCGTAGCCGGTGCCTTCGCACGGCGCGATCGCTTTGATCGGGAAGCCTTCGGCTGTCTGGGCGACAGCGTCATGCATGAAGACGATGCCGAGGCCGGCTTCGCCACGCGCGGCCGACTTGACCGGCGCCGAGCCCGACTTGGTATATTGCGCGACGTTGGCGTTGAGCTTCTTCAGGTAGTCGAACGCCTGGTCTTCACCCATGATCTGCACCAGGGATGCGAGTGCCGTATAGGCGGTGCCTGACGAGTTCGGGTTCGCCATCTGGATCTCGCCCTTCAGCGAAGCGTCCAGCAGATCGGCCCAGCATTTCGGCTCCTTGAAGCCTTTTTTCTGGAAGATTTCGGTGTTGTATCCCCAGCCGAGCGCGCCGGCATAGACGCCGACCGTGCGGTAGCCCGAGCCTTCGGCCTGCTTCTTGGCCCAATCCTGCAATTGGTCGAGCATCGCCGACTTGTATTCAAGCGTCAGGCCGTCGGATGCCGCCTGCAGATGCGGGTCGCCGGTGCCTGCCCACCAGATATCGGTCTTGGGGTTGCGCGCCTCGGCGCGAACCTTGGCATAGGTCTCGCCGGAAGACAGGCGAACCATGTTGACCTTGATCCCGCTTTCCTTCTCGAAATCGGCGGTCATCTGCTCGCAAATGACGACGTCTGCCGAGCAAATAAGATTGAGACTGCCAGCTGCCTGCGCCTCAGGCGCCGCGAATGCTAGGCCGGTTGCGGCGAGCGCAACCGAAATGGATACAGCTTTCATATTTTCCTCCCAATGGTGCGATGCCTCCACATCGCAGTAATGCAAGCGCGTGCAAGGTGTCATATGGATCGGAATGTTGTCAATCCGGGTCAAATGAAAAGCTGAAAGTTTAACAGTCTGGGTTTGATCAAGCTTGCACAGGCCTGGGATTTGTTGCAAGAAGTTTGCAAAGCCGTGCAAGAGTGGTTCCCGATGAGCGACAAGATATTCGTCAGTGCGGAGGAAGTGGCAAGGAAGGCCGGCGTTTCCCGGTCCGCCGTTTCGCGCGCGTTCACAGCGGGCGCGAGCATCGCGCCGGAGACGCGCCGCAAGGTCATGGAAGCGGCCGAAGCGCTCGGCTATCACGTCAATCATCTCGCTCGCGGGCTGATGCGCAACGAAAGCGGCATCGTCTGCCTCGTCGTTTCCGACATGGGCACGCCTTACCGTTCGGCGTTGATCAAGGCCCTGACCCAGCAACTGCAGAACGCCGGCAAGATCGCGATGATCGTCAACACGGATCGATCCGACGAGCGCGTCGACATGGCGTTGCGTCAGGCGATCCGGTATCGGGCCGATGCCTCGATCGTGCTGTCCGGCATGCCGGACAAATCGCTGGTCGATCTCTGCGTCAGAAACGGTCAGCGCCTGGTTCTCATCAATCGCGACGATGAGCATCAGGGACCGCTCAGGATCAACCTCGACGAGGAGGACACGGCGCAGAGCGTCGTGACCGCATTCCTGCGGGCGGGCTGTCGCCGGCTCGCCTTTGCCAATTCGGAAGCGGGAACGCCAAGCCTCATGGCGCGCGAAGTGGGCTTCGTCGCCGTCGCGCGGGAGCAGGGGCTCGACGTGACCGTCGAGCGTTTCGGCCCGACAGGTTACGAAAGCGGCAAGGTCCTGGCGCAACGGCTGATGACCCGCCGCGAGCGCCCGGATGCGGTCTTTTGTGTCACCGATCTCGTTGCGCTCGGCTTCATGGACGCAGCCCGGCACCAGTTTTCGCTGTCGATTCCGCAGGATCTCTGCGTCGTCGGCTTCGACGACATTCCGCAGGCTGCCTGGAATTCCTATGATCTGACGACATTTTCCCAGCCGATCGAGGAGATCGCGACGGCGGCGGTGGCGTGGCTGATGAGCGACGACGTCGGACAATCGCAATCTCTGCGGCTCAACGCCCCCTTCGTCTGGCGCCGGTCCGTGCGCAGCGCCTGATCGGGCAGAGACCGGCCAGCGGCAAGGCGCCGCCGAAATCAGCTTTCGATAGGGCGTCGACCACGCGTCAGAGCGGTATCGATGCGTGCGCCATGGGCTGCAAACACCGACCATAGCCACAGCATGATCCAAAGCATCAGCAGCCAGGCGAGTACGACGTCCGAGAGGAAATGCGCGCCGAAGGCGATGCGGTTGAGCGAGAAGGCAAGCACGACAGGGATCAAGGCGAGGATCGCCGTCCGGCGCCATCTCACCGGTAGCAGCGGCGCCAATGTAATCAAGGCAATCGCTGTCGCCGACTCGCCGGAGGCAAACGAACAGCTACGCGAGCAGGCGCCGGAGACCTGCCAGGCCGGCGTAAACGGCAGGGTTCCGCCAAATTCGACGATCTCGGACGGGCGGGCGCGACCGACCAGCCTTTTCAGAAGCTGGATGGCAAGGCCCGGGCCGAGCGCATAGAAGGTCAGGAAAAACAGCATCTTGTGCGGACGCGGCAGCCAGGCGCGCGGCGCTGCAATTTGTGCAGCAAGCATGGTCGCGACAGCGGGCAGGATCAAAAGCGGGATAACGCGGTTGAAATCACGCAACAGACGCAGCGCGTGTTCCCGTGACAGCGGAAAATCTGCGTCACCGGCTGCCGCCCAGCGAGACACAGCGAGATCGATACCGGGAAAGGCCATGAAGATGAAGCCGGCAAAGATCGTCGCGGAGGAGGCCGCCTGGATCGGGTGCTCCTGGATGTGAACGCGCGTGTGGGCAAACCATGTCCGGGGATTGGCAACCCGCCACCGGGTGCCGGCAGTAGGTGTCGTGGTGGATTGCAGGATGCTGGACATTCCGAATGCTCGCGATGAGAAAATATGAGGAGGTGCGAGCGGAAGAGTTGCGGTTGACTGTCAAGGACCGGCGGGGAACTGGAGAAGGCTCGGAGCGGAACGCAAATCAGCCTTTCGACGTGTTGCTTGGAGCCGTTGGGCAGGCATTTTTTTCCCGAGCAGCCGTAGATGGGCTGCGGCACTGAGAGCCGAAGCGGCTGCAAAAACGGACACCCTGCGTCAATGGGAAACGAGCGACCGACCGGATCGCCACGCGCCACGGACAAGGCAAGGCTACGCCGCTGCTTCCGGTTGCTGTTTCTCCGTTTCCAGGAACGCCGAAATCTCGGCCTCGGCAACGAGCGCGCCATCCACCAGCGCCTCGCCGCGATAGCGCCAGACATTGCGGCGATAGGCGAGCTTCGTCATGTGATATTCGAGAACATCGCCGGCCAGAACAGGCTTGCGGAACCGAGCCCCATCCACGGTCAGCATGTAGATAATCTTTGGCCTCAATCCCTGAGCAAGCTTGGAGGCGGCACACATGACGCCAGCGGCTTGTGCCATGCCTTCAATGATGAGCGCGCCGGGGAATATGGCATTGCCAGGGAAATGCCCCTGAAACTTGGGTTCGTTGATCGAAACGTTCTTGATCCCTATGCAGCTTTCTTCGCCGCAGATCGAAACCAGCCTGTCGACGAGTAGGAAGGGATAGCGATGCGGGATGCATTGCAGAATCCTGGCGATGTCGGCTGACGCAATATCGGTCGTTTCAAACACCATGAGATTTCCTTTGTAACTTTGACGTGGCCCGGAACGGGCCATCGAGCGAGAAGGGGTGGCTCTTCCTTCATGGGGCGAGATCCGGATGAATGTGTCAGGCGTGTGCCATTCCGATCGGTAGAGTTGGATGGGGCCGCAAAATCAGCCGTCAACGGCACAGGCTTCTTGCTCGACAGCGATGGGTCCGAGGGCGCCTCGCAGGGACACTCGGTTTGCTTTGTCAAGAAATGGCGGAGAAACGAAGAACGCTTGATGCGGAACGCTCGGTGACGGCGCCAAGGCCACCCGGATGAATTGCATGCCGGATTTTTTCGTCCCATAAGCTCGGTGCCACAACATATGCGCGAGGAGTTTGCAGATGATCGACAAGGGTCTCATCCTTTTGGTCGAGGACGAGCCGGAGATTGCGCAGATCCTCGATGCCTATCTCGTGCGCGACGGCTTCCGGACGGTGCGGGCTGCCGACGGCGAAACGGCGCTCACCCATCACTCGGTGCTTTCGCCCGACCTCGTTCTTCTCGACGTGCGTATCCCGCGGCTCGACGGCTTCGAAGTGCTGGCGCGCATCCGCCGCGAGAGCAATACGCCGACGATCATGGTGACGGCCCTTGCCGAAGATCTCGATCGGCTCGCGGGCCTGCGGCTCGGCGCGGATGACTATGTCGTCAAGCCGTTCAACCCGCAGGAAGTCGTGGCCCGCGTCAATGCGGTGCTGCGGCGCGTGCGGCAGCACGATCGGCGCTATCGATGATGCGCCCGTCGTGGCTCTGGTTCTTGGCAGTTTCGACAATACCAATGCCGTCGATCTCATCCCGGTGTCGCACAGCTTTCGTGGCGGCCGGCCAAAATGGTGGCATGTCGAATGCATCAAGCCGTCGGCAGAATAGCCGTCGTCCGCCGCCGGCCAGGGCTTTCGCCCGCCCCGATCAGATAAGGCTCACCCCGACCGAGCCGATGGCGATGACACCGAACGCAATCAGGACGAGGCCCGAAAGACGCGACACCCAGTTGACAAAACTGTCAGGCAGGCGTGTGTGGGCAAGAGCCACCCCGCCGCTCAAAAGCATCCACCAGGCGAGCGAGCCGAGGAATACGCCGGCAACGACGATGGCGGCGTTCGCAAGCCCTCCGGCCTTCGCCAGGCCGAGGACGGCGAAGAACGCGGCAAACGACAGGATCGTCAGAGGGTTGGCGATCGTCAGCAGGAAGGTTGCTGCTGTCGTCCGGATGAGGTCGCCCGCGCCGACCTTCGCTGCGGTTGCGATCGGGCTCGGTCGAAGTCCTCGCCAGCCAAGCCAGATCATGAAGGCACCGCCGAGCAGGCTGAGCGGCGTCGATATCGTGGCGAGCAGGGTTGCGAAAGCGGCGAAGCCGGCGGCCGCCAGCAGCGCATAGCTGGCGTCGGCAAGCGCCGTCCCCAACCCGCCGGCGACACCGGCCCAGAAGCCGCGCTCGAGCGTGCGACTGATGCAGAGCGCGCCGATCGGGCCGAGAGGGGCGGCGATGGCCAGGCCGAGCAGCAGGCCTTTTCCAAACAACAATGCAGACATCGGTTCAGCGCTCCGGGCTGGTGAATTGGTTGTCCCTGACGGTGGACAAGGCAATCACCGTCTCGCTTCGGGCGAGAAAACGGCGGCGCTTGAGCTCTGCCAGGAAAGGCTCGATATCGCCGAGGGATGGCATGCGTACCTTGACGCAATAGGACCAGGCGCCGGTGACGTGATGGCACTCCGCGACCGCGGGATGATCGGCCATGAAGGTGCGAAACGCAGCTTCATCCGCATCGGGGGAAAGGCCAACCCAGACAAAGGCGAGCACATCGAGCCCGAGCGCACGATGGTCGGCATCGATCGTGAAACGGCGGATCACCCCGCTTGCGACGAGCCGGCGGATCCGTTCGTTGACCGAGGAGGGTGACAGCTCCACTGCCGCACCGATATCGGTCAGTGACCGGCGGGCGTCCTGCGCCAGAATTCCAATGATTTTTCTGTCAGTCTCATCCATTTCCAATGAATACGTGGAAAATGTTGAAATGTACAGGAAAATAATTGGTAAGAACTTGACGCTGCCGAAAAATCAACGGTGTCGCTCAGTCGATATCCCTAAGAGCGTCGAGCGGGCCGGTCAGCGCCGTGCGCGGCTGGACGAGCTCCGGGCTGATCAGGTGAATGCGCGGCTGGGGCCGCCCCTCCTCGATGACCTCGAACGCCTTGGTGATCATGCCCTCGACATCCTGCCTGATCATGATGACCGGGAAGGGGAGGAACGAGGCGAAGGGGTCGTAGTCGTAGCAGCCGACGACGAGGTCGGCGAAGTTCTCGTGCGGGTGGCCTGCCATGAAGCGCAAAAGACCTTCGAAGTTGATCGAGGAGTTGACGAACAGTCCGCGCGGCAGCTTGCCGTGTTTTTCATAGAAAGCTTCGAAGGCGAGCCTTGCATTGTTGGGGGCATAGCCGGTCGGCTGGATGCAGCCGTCCGGATCGTCTTCCAGAAGCTCGCGCTTCACGGCGCGGAAGCCGCGGATACGTTCACGGCTGGCATGGTCGTCACGGCCGCCGAAGAGGTAGAGTTCGTCCGCTCGAAGCGGCTGATCCGCCGGAAAATGCCGGATGATCGCCTCCGTCAGCATCCGGCCGCCCTCGTAGTTGTCGCTGATGACGGACGGGACCTTGGTGCCCGGCAGGTCTATATTGATGTGTTTCAGGCCAACGGTCTCGCAGACTTCGTGCACGCCGTCCGGGTCGGTCGCGCCACAGATGAACAACTCGTCGATCGAGTAGGAGATCAGCGTTTCGGCCGTCTTGCGCTCCTCTTCCGGGTCGCGGCTGGCGCTGACGACGATCGGGCATTGCCCCTTGCTTCTGACATGGGCCTCGAAGGTCTGCGCCATCGAGGAGAAGTAGCGGTTGTCATGGACGGGCAGCAGCAGGCCGATGAGGCCGGAGCGCGAACTGCGCAATCCGCGCGCCTGGCGGTTGGCGGTATATTGGTGAGTTTCCGCCAGGTCCCGGATCAGTGCGGCCGTGCTCTCCTTGATCCGCCGCTTCTGCCAGGTGCCGTTCAGAACCGCACTCACGGTTGAAGGCGAACTGCCGGACAGTACCGACAAGTCGTAGATCGTCGCCTTCTTCTTGCTGCTCTTCGTCATCCACGTGCCTCCCCCATCGTCTTAGTGCCGATTTCCCCTTGACGAAAGATTAAGTCTGCACAATAGTCTGTGCACCATCGATTGTGCAAACAAGAAATATCGATTGTGCATGCGATGGGGTCGTCTGAGGAGGCGGCGATCAGGGAGGCGGGAATTCGTTCCCTGCCAGTTGCGATTTGAAACTGGAGGCCGGCGCTTTTGCAGCCGGGCGTGTTCCCTATGGGGAACGAGTGGAGGAGAGACATGATCAAGAAAATTCTGGTCGCCGCTCTGGCGACATCGCTTTCGCTTGCCGGCGCGGCTGCCGCATTCGCTCAGGACGCCGGAAAGGTCGGCGTCGTGGTCAAGATCGGCGGTATTCCGTGGTTCAACGCCATGGAAGCCGGTATCAAGGAGCGTGGCCAAAAGCTCGGCATCGACGCCTTCATGGTTGGCCCGACGAGTGCCGATCCGGCGCTGCAGGTGCGCGCCATCGAGGATCTGATCGCCCAAGGCGTGAAGGTCATCGGCGTCGTGCCGAACGATGCCAAGGTTCTGGAACCGGTTCTGACCAAGGCGAAGGAAAAGGGCATCATCGTCATCACCCATGAATCGCCGAGCCAGAAGGGCGCCGATTGGGACTTCGAGCTGGCGTCGTCGACCGGCTTCGGCGAGGCGCATGGCAAGCTGCTTGCTGAGAAGATGGGTGGCAAGGGCGAATATGCCGTCTTCGTCGGCTCGTTGACCGTGCCGCTGCACAATGCCTGGGCCGATGCGGCGATCGCCTACATCAAGAAGAACCACCCTGATATGACCCTGGTCGGCGAACGCTACGGCGTTGCCGAAGACGTCGACAAGAGCCGTTCGACCGCGCTCGATCTGATCTCCGCCCATCCGGGCCTCAAGGGGTTTCTTGCCTTCGGCAGCCAGGGACCGATCGGAGCCGGGCGTGCCGTGGAAGAGCGCCGCAAGGTTGGCGAGATCTTCGTGCTCGGCCCGTTCTCGCCGGGCCAGGGGCAGAAGCTGGTGAAATCGGATGCGATCTCCGGCGGCTTCATGTGGAATCCGAAGCAGGCGGGTGAGGGGTTCGTGGCGCTCGCCGGCAAGCTGATGAAGGGGGGGGAAGTCAAGGGCGGCGACGAGATCGAAGGGCTGGGCAAGGTCAAGCCGGACTTCGAAAACCGCAATATCATCGTCGATCAACTCGTGCCGATCAATAAGGATACGGTCGCGGACCTCGCGGCCATGGGGCTCTGATCCGCTACAGCGCTGCGCGTCCTATTGGACGCGCAAAGGCCGCTGCAGCACTTTGAATTGCTGCATGTTTTTGTCCCAAAATCGGCTTCGATTTAAGGAAACATGCAGTGGGTTCTCCCGGCTGCTGGGCCGGCTTCGGCCGGCCTGGCATGTCCCTTCAAAACGGTATCGGGCATACGTTCATGCACCAGCTTGCGACCACGGGAGGCAGCGAAAAGCCGCTTCTGTCCCTGCACGACATCAACATGACCTTCGGTGGCGTCAAGGCGCTTAGGAATGTGAGCTGCGACGTTCGCCCGGGCGAGGCCCATTGCCTTGCCGGCGAGAGCGGCTGCGGCAAGAGCCCCCTGATCAAGATCACCCCCGGCGTTTCCCGCCCCGCCGACGGCGCCTCGATCGAGTATGACGGCGAGACCTATTCCCATATGTCGCCGGTGACCGCCCAGGATCGCGGCATCCAGGTCATCTGGCAGGATCTGGCGCTTTTCCCCGAAATGAGCGTCGCCGAGAATATCGCCTTCCAGACCGTTCTCGGACGGTGGCCGAAGCCGGTCGATTATGGCCGCATGCGAAAGATCGCGACGGATGCGCTGGAGCGCCTCGGCATCACGCTCGACGTCGACCTGCCGCTCAAGGAATATGCGATCGCCCAGCGCCAGATCGTGGCGATTGCCCGCGCGCTTGTCGGCGAAGCGAAGCTCGTCTTCATGGATGAGCCGACCGCATCGCTGACCCAGTCGGAAACCGATCATCTACTCGACATCGTTCGCGGACTTTCGGCCGCCGGCGTCGCCGTCGTCTTCGTCAGCCACCGCCTTGCCGAAGTCCTGGAAATTTCAAGCCGCATCACCGTGCTGCGCGACGGCGCGCTGGTCGGCGTCTACCCGGCAGCCGGCATGACGCAATCGCGCATCACCGAGCTGATGACGGGCAAGACCTTCGACCAGCAGGTTCGCGCCAAATCCAGGCAGGATCAGCCTGTGGTGCTCGAGGTAAAGGGTTTGAGCCGGCCCGGCCAGTTCGACGACATATCGCTGACCGTCAGGCGCGGGGAGACGCTGGGGATTACCGGTCTTCTCGGGGCCGGGCGGACCGAACTCGCGCAGACGCTTTTCGGCATGCTGCAACCGGCGGCCGGCACGATAATGCTCGACGGCAAGCCGGTCCGTTTCTCCTCCAACCGCGATGCCATCAAAGCGGGTGTCGCCTATCTCTCCGAGGACCGCCTGTCGCTCGGGCTCATTCAGCCACAGTCGATCTCCGACAATCTGGTCATCAGCTCGCTTGGCAAGATCGTTTCGGGCAGATTCCTGTCGGATGAGCGCAAGCGCAAGCTCGTTGCCGGATGGATCACCGATCTCGGTGTGAAGATCGGTCTGCAGGGCGACGCGATCTCGACCCTTTCCGGTGGCAACCAGCAGCGCATCGCCATCGCCAAGTGGCTGGCGACCGACCCGAAGCTGCTCATCCTCGACGCTCCGACGGTCGGCGTCGATGTCGGCGCGCGTGCCGGCATCTTCGACATCGTCGCCAAGCTCGCCGACACCGGGCTTGCGATCATTCTGATCTCCGACGAGGTCCCCGAGGTCTATTTCAATGCCGATCGCGTCCTGCACATGGCGCAGGGCCGCATCGTCGGCAGCTACGATCCCCGCAGCGTTTCGCTCGCCGAAATCGAGGGAGCGGTCTATGCGTAGTTTTACCCGCACCCATGCGACGGAAGTCGCGCTGCTCGCCGTCATCGCCGTCATCTGCACGGTGCTGTCGTTTGCCACCGCCAATTTCTTCTCGCTCGGCAACGCCTTCGATCTGTTGAACACCAGTTCGGTCAACATCATCTTCGCCGTCGGCCTGCTCGTCGTCCTCGTCGCCGGAGGCATCGACATCTCCTTCGCAGTCGCCGCCTCGGTGGTGCAGTACGGCACGGCGATCGCGCTCGGCTGGATCGGTGGCGGCGGCTGGGTCTCCGGCCTCGTCATCGCCGGGTCGCTCGGCATTTGCCTCGGCGCCATCAACGCGCTCCTGATCCACCGCTTCCGCATCATTTCGATCGTCGCGACGATCTCTACCTTCAACATCTATTTCGGCCTGCTGATGTTCTTCACCAAAGGCGTGTCGATCTACGACCTGCCGGAGTGGCTGACGGATCGCGTTGTGTTGTTCGAACATGAAATGGCCGACGGCAGCTGGATCGAGATCACCCTTCCCGTGCTGGTGATGGCGCTGTGCGTCATCGCCACCTGGGTGCTGATCACCCGCACGACCACCGGTCGGCAACTCTATGCCTTCGGCGACAACCCGGAAGGTGCGCGCCGCTTCGGCATCAACATCGGTGCCATGCAGTTCATCGCCTTCGGCTGGCTCGGACTGATGGCCGGTATCGGCGGGCTGGTGCAGGCGCACTACGCACAGGAAGTCGTGCCGAACGCACTCTATGGACGCGAGCTGGATGTGCTGGCCGCCGTCGTTCTCGGCGGCGCAAGGCTTGGTGGCGGCAAAGGCTCGGTGCTCGGCTGCGTGCTCGGCGTGCTCCTGATCGCGATCACACAGAACGGCTTGAACCTGATGGGCGTTTCCCCCTTCGCGTTCAAGATGATCGTCGGTGCCATCATCCTGATCGCCATCACCCTTTCCAACACCAGCATCGAACGGCTTCTGCCCTTCGTGAGCCAGAAAGGTGCACGCCGATGACAAGCTTTTCGGATCGCCTGAAGGCATGGTTCGGACCCGAGATGGCGGGGCCGGGGTTGGCGCTGGTCGCTGTCATCCTGGTGTTCGGTCTCGCCTCGCCGCAGTTCCTGAGCGCCGCGACCTTCGGCTCGGTTGCGTTCCAGCTTCCCGAACTTGGGCTCCTGACGCTTGCCATGCTGCTGCCGATCCTGACCGGCGGCCTGAACCTTGCCGTGACTTTCACCGCCAATATCGCCGGGCTGACACTTGCCTGGGTGCTGCAGGCGAATGGCGGAGCCGATGCCGGCGCCGGTGCTTTCGCTCTCGGTTGTATCCTGGCCGTGATAGTCGGGGCCGCAAGCGGCATCGTCATGGGCCTGGTCATTGCTTTTACGCGCGCGCACCCGATCCTCGTCTCGCTGTCTATGATGATCTTCCTGCGCGGTCTCGGTGAATTTCTGACGCGCGGCGGCGATGTCTCCGGCTTCCCGGCCTTCATCGGTCCGCTCGGGCATGGTTCGATCGCCGGCATACCGGTGCCGCTGATCGTCTTCATCGTCTGCGTGCTGGCCTGGCATGTGCTGCTGACCCGAACCAAGCTCGGCTTCAACACCTATATGATCGGCTCCAACCTCGAGGCGACGCGCTATTCCGGCATCAATACCCGCAAGGTGATTGTGCTCGTCTACACCCTTTCAGGAGCCATGTGCGCCATTGCCGGCATCATCATGCTGGCGCGGTTCAACTCTGTGCGCATCGGCCATGGCGAATCCTATCTCCTGATCACGGTGCTGGCCTGCTTCCTCGGCGGGGTCAATCCGTTCGGCGGCTTCGGCCGGGCCATTCCGGTATTCGTCGCGCTCGTCGTGCTGCAATTGCTGTCGTCCGGACTCAATCTTATCGGCGCCAACCAGCATCTCGCCACCGCCGTTTGGGGCCTGCTGCTCGTCGGAGTGATGGTGCTGCGCTTCGCCGCCTCCAAGTTCAAGAGTTCATTTGTCAGAAAAGGAACGTGATCATGCAGGGTTTTGGCGTCCATACGAGCATGTGGACCATGAATTGGGATCGGCCCGGTGCCGAGCGGGCAGTCGCTGCCGCGGTCAAGTACAAGGTCGATTTTATCGAGATCCCCATGCTCAATCCGCCGGCGGTCGACACCGCCCACACCAAGGCGCTCTTGGAAAAGAACAAGCTGCGCGCGGTTTGCTCGCTCGGTCTGCCTGAACGCGCCTGGGCTTCCGTCCGGCCGGATGCTGCGATCGAACACCTGAAGATCGCGATCGACAAGACGGCCGATCTCGGCGGCGAAGCGCTGTCCGGGGTCATCTATGGCGGCATCGGCGAGCGCACCGGCGTTCCGCCGACCGAGGCTGAATACGACAACATTGCCCGCGTGCTGACGGCGGCGGCAAAACACGCCAAGACGCGCGGTATCGAACTCGGCGTCGAGGCGGTGAACCGCTACGAGAACCATCTGATCAACACCGGCCGGCAGGCCGTCGATATGATCAAGCGGGTCGGTGCAGACAATGTCTTCGTGCATCTCGACACCTACCACATGAACATCGAGGAAAAGGGCATCGGCACCGGCATTCTCGATGCGCGCGAGCATATCAAATACATCCACCTCTCCGAGAGCGATCGCGGCACGCCGGGCTATGGCAACTGCGCCTGGGACGAGATCTTCGCGACGCTTGCCGCCATTGGCTTCAAGGGTGGCCTTGCCATGGAGAGCTTCATCAACATGCCGCCGGAAGTCGCCTATGGCCTCGCCGTCTGGCGCCCCGTTGCCAAGGATGAGGAAGAGGTGATGGGCAACGGCCTGCCGTTCCTGCGCAACAAGGCAAAGCAATACGGGCTGATCTAGAACGGCGGCGATCCGGCCTTTGGCGGCCCGGAAAGTGACGGGAGGCGCTGCATCATGCCAGCATCACGCAATGAGCAGGGCACGATCGCGGTGCTCGACGTCGGCAAGACCAACGTCAAGCTCAATGCCGTGACGGCAGATGGTGTCGTGCTTGAAACGCTCAGCATCCCCAACCCCGTGTTGCCGGGGCCGCCTTGGCGCCATCATGATCTCGGCGCGATCGGCGAGTGGGTTTTTTCCGGCCTGGGACAACTTGCCCGGCGTCACCCGCTTTCGGCCTTCGTTGCCTCCGGACATGGTTCCGGAGGTGTCCTCGTCGGTGACGACCCGGAAAGCGGTGACGGTACGGCCCTGCCGATGATCGACTACGAACAGCCCCTGCCGGAGGCGGTCAATGCCGGTTATATCCCGCTATCCGGCTCGTTCTTCGATCGCGGCAGCGCGACGATGCACGCAGCGACCCATCAGGCCCGGCAACTCTACTGGATGCAGGAGCGCGAACCGGAAGCCTTTTCACGGGCACGCTGGTATCTCGGCCTGCCGCAATACTGGGCCTGGCGGCTCTCCGGCGTGGCGACCGCGGAGACGAGCCTGCTCGGCGCGCAGTCGCATCTCTGGAACGTGGCGGAACGGCACTTCGCGCCGATCGTCGAGGCGCGTGGCTGGCGCAGGTTGATGCCGCCCTTTGCCGATGCCTGGCAGGACCTCGGGCCGGTGCGCGCCGCTTTGGCACGGCGTTATGCTCTGCCGGAAGAATTTCGCGTCCTTGTCGGCGCTCACGACAGCAGTTTGAATCATTACCGTTATCACGCTGCCGGACTGAGCGATTTCATCGTCATTTCCACCGGCACCTGGATTGTCGGCTTCTCCGGGCAGACGGCGCTCGACCGGCTCGACGAAGACAGGGGCATGACCCTGAACAGCGACGTTTTCGGCAATCCGCTCGGCGGCGTATTGACCATGGGCGGACGCGAATTCTCATACGTGGCGGGTCAGGAGCCGCCGGACGGGCCTGTGCCCGAACAGATCGTCCGGCGGTTGATCGGCGGCAGAACCATGGCGCTGCCTTCCTTCGGCGACGACAATGGCCTGTTTCCCGGCAGTGCCGGACATGGGCATATCACCGAGCCGAAGCCCGAGACTGCGATGGAGCGCAAGGCACTGGCGCTGCTTTATTGCGCGCTCTTGACCGCCGAATGCGTCGAGGCTTTGGGGGCAGGGCCATCGGTTGTGCTGGACGGCAGCTTCCTGCGCGATCCGCTCTATGCCCGCCTCGTCGCCGCGCTGCTGCCAGAGCGGCAGGTGCGGTTCAATCTCGACGCCTATGGCGTCGCGTCCGGTGCGGCCCTGCTCGCCGGACAACGCACACGGACAGGGCCGGCGCCGCTTTCCCTGGCCGAGGTTGCCGATATCGCACCGCTGACCGCGGCAATTTCCGACTACGCCGCCCGATGGCGCGCGACTGCGCGTCGGCAAGCCGAACCTGTTTTCACTGACACTTCGAAAGGAAAGTCCGATGAGCCAGCCCGACATTCTCACTCTTCGCCATGAGATGGTAGATATCTGCCGCAGGATGAATTCGAGCGGTATCAACCAGGGGACAGCCGGCAACCTTTCGGTGCGGATCGGCGATGGCTTCCTCGTCACGCCATCGTCGCTCGCCTACGACACGATGCAGCCGGAAGATCTGGTCGAGATGGATTTTGAGGGCAACTACACCGGCCCTCGTCCGTCATCGGAATGGCGGTTCCACCGCGACATCCTGCGCGAGCGCACGGATATCAACGTGGTTCTTCATTGCCACTCCATCTATGCGACCACGCTTGCCTGCCACCACAAGACGATCCCCAGCTTCCACTATATGACCGGCATTGCCGGTGGAACGACGATCCGCTGCGCCGAATATGCGACCTTCGGAACCCAGGCACTTTCCAACAACGCGCTCGTGGCACTCAAGGACCGCACCGCCTGCCTTCTCGGACAGCATGGTCAGATCTCGCTCGGCAAGACACTGGAATCGGCGCTGTGGATGGCGATCGAAATCGAGACCCTCTCGCGCATGTATGTCCAGGCTTTGACGCTCGGCGAGCCTCCGGTCCTGCCCGACGACGAGATGGAGCGGGTGATCGCCCAGATGCGCCGGATGAGCTATGGCCAGGCCCCGGACGACGAGGGCGTCAACGATATCGCCCGTCCGAAGGTCGCAAGCTAGCGTTGGACCCGTCTTGTCTCGTTGCCGATGCGGCGCTATCAGCGACGTCAGTCGCAATCAGGCACCGGAGAGACGAGCGTTCCATGGCGAGCCCCGACAGGTCACCCCTTGGCCATGTGCCGAAATTCCCTGGCTCGATCGTCGTCATGGGCGTTTCCGGCAGCGGCAAGACCTCTGTCGGCGAGGCGGTTGCTGCGGCTTGCGGTTATCGCTTCATCGAAGGCGATGCCCTGCATCCGGAGGCCAACATCGCGAAGATGTCCGCCGGCATCCCGCTCACGGATGAGGACAGATGGCCCTGGCTCCGGGAAATCGGCCGGCAGCTTTCCTCGAGCACTGAGCCGCTCGTCGTTTCGTGTTCGGCACTGAAGCGGAGCTATCGCGCTTTGTTGCGCGACAGTGCGGGTGGGGATCTGGCCTTCGTCTATCTCCATGGCAGCCGCGACGTTCTCGCAGGCCGAATGCAGCACCGCGAAGGGCATTTCATGCCGGCCTCGCTGCTCGACACGCAGTTGGCGACGCTTGAAGAGCCGATCGGCGAGCCTTTGACGGTTGTCGTCGATGTCGATCAATCCGCCACCGACGTGATTAAGGCAACGCTGGCCGCGCTCGACGGCTTGGCACGCTGATGCGGTTGAAAATTTCACCAATGTTTCCATAGCCTTAAAGCGAATGTCGGGGTAGCGATGTGCCCGAGGGTCATCGCAATGGACGACATCCGCAACGAGCGGCTGGTCGCACCGATGGGCTTCACGCCCGATGGGTCCGAGTATGGCCTCATTCAATCGGCGTTGAATCCCGAAGCGCCGCACGCCTTGCTGTTCAGGACCTGGCTGCAGGCGCAGATCGCATAAGCCGACCTGCGGCTTGCGCTATCGGCGAAGCGGCCATGGCGCCCGGCGCCTTGTGGCCGATACGTTTATAGGACGCAGGAGCAGTTCGAGCCGGAGCGCCGTTGGTGCGCCTTGCTAGAGGATGCGGCCAAAAAATGAACCGTAGACGATGATCGCAATTGCGAGGGTAAACCCGGCAACCACGAACATGGGGCTGAAATCGTAAGCGTGAAAACGGGCGGGAAGTAAGCTTTTCATGACGAGCTCCAATTTTTCACTCTGCTTGCGACGGTAGCCGGACGCTGCCGGCTGCACGTTGCGATGACGAAAAGGCCTCAAAGGAACCCGCAGCAGAGGCATTGGCTCGTTCAAGAATTCGATCAGACGGATCAAATCTATTTCCAGCGTAAATCTTGGGACGCTCGCCTGTCGCAGATGAGATTCGTCAAAGAGTTTGAACGCAGAAAGGTTTTATATCTTGCGCTTCGGATTGTGATAAGTAAACGGCTGGCTATGGGAAATCATCCTGGATTGCATAATGGCTGCTGATTTCTATTATTACCTATTCCGCAAAAGAATTCCCTCAGAGATTTTCTCGAATTTCGACCATGTATTGCTTGGGATCTGCGATAGTTATGCGGAGGCAGTCTTGTTTATGTCGCCTTTTTCAGCATACCGACAGGTTCGTGGCCGTTGATTTGAAATCCGTCTGACGATGAAGGATGCGCCGGATTGAGCATGCTGGTGATCGTTAATGGATGCGTTTTCGCGGGCCACCACTGTGCCAATCAACGCCTATCTCAATCTCAAGCGCTACACCGAAGCCCGGCGTATCTTTGAGGCGGTCCTTGCCATCGGCAATCGCGGCGCAGCGTGGCTTGGCCGACGTCGGTGTCTAGCAAGAGATATGGCCGCGCAATTAGCGCGCTCTGCCGACGAATCCATAGTGACGGTGGAGATGCTGCCAGCCTCATCGGCTGAAACGGGTTCGCGCAGTGGATGCATCGCCAAATGCTCCTAAACTTTGCAGATCGTGCTTCCCGGATTTCCTCTTTGGAAGGAAATTAGCGGGACGCAGTGTTATCGTCGCTCGACATCGCGGCGTTGATATCATTGCAATCGGCGCGTTGCGCGTAGAGGATGGAGCGCAGACGACCCGGTCAGTGATGAGGAGATCACGAACGGGTCGAGGGGAGGAGACGAGAGATGTTTCAGGGCGGATTGAGCTTCGCGCTCGGCGAGGACATTGATGCATTGCGCGACAGCGTGCGCCGCTTTGCGGCCGAACGTATCGCGCCGCTGGCGGCGGAAACCGATCGCAGCAACGCTTTCCCGACGCCGCTCTGGCGTGAGATGGGAGATCTCGGCCTGCTCGGCATCACCGCTGACGAAGCCTATGGCGGTGCGGGAATGGGCTATCTCGCCCATTGCGTCGCCATGGAAGAAATCAGCCGCGCATCCGCTTCTGTGGGCCTGAGTTACGGCGCCCATTCCAACCTCTGTGTCAACCAGATCAGCCGTAACGGCAACGAGGCGCAGAAGGCGCGCTACCTGCCGAAGTTGATTTCAGGCGAACATGTCGGCGCGCTCGCCATGTCCGAACCGGGTGCGGGCTCCGACGTCGTTTCCATGACGCTTCGGGCCGAGAAACGCGGCGATCGCTACGTCCTCAATGGCGGCAAGATGTGGATCACCAACGGACCGGATGCAGACGTGCTGGTCGTCTACGCCAAGACGGATCCAAGTGCTGGCCCGCGCGGGATTACCGCCTTCCTCGTCGAAAAGGGTTTCGCCGGTTTTTCCACCGGCCAGAAGCTCGACAAGCTCGGCATGCGTGGCTCCAACACCTGCGAGCTGATCTTCCGCGATTGCGAGGTGCCGGCGGAAAACGTTCTCGGCAATGAAGGCGGCGGCGCCCGCGTGCTGATGTCCGGCCTGGACTACGAGCGTGTCGTCCTGTCCGCCGGGCCGCTTGGCATCATGGCGGCTTGCCTCGACGTCGTCGTCCCCTATCTCCACGAGCGCAAGCAGTTCGGCCAGGCAATCGGCGAGTTCCAGCTCATGCAGGGCAAGCTTGCTGACATGTATGTGACGGCGAATGCTGCGCGTGCCTATGTCTATGCGGTGGCCGGCGCGTGCGACCGCGGCGAGACCACGCGCAAGGATGCGGCCGGCTGCATCCTCTATGCGGCGGAGAAGGCAACAGCGCTGGCGCTGGAGGCAATCCAGGCGCTCGGCGGCAATGGTTACACCAACGACTACCCGGCCGGCCGGCTGCTGCGTGATGCTAAGCTCTATGAGATCGGCGCCGGAACCAGCGAAATCCGCCGCATGCTGATCGGACGCGAACTGTTCACCGAGACCAGATAGGTGTCCGAGCGGGTGGCTGATGCCGCAATCAGGCTCGATCGAATGAGGACTTCATGACTATTCTGAAATCCCACATCTCGCCCTCATCAGACGTGTTCAGGGCCAATCAGGCGGCGATGGCGGAGGCGATCGCAACCGTCGAGGACGCCGTCAAGCTTGCGGCCGGAGGCGGCGGCGAGACGGCGCGGGAACGCCATGTCAGCCGTGGAAAACTGTTGCCGCGCGACCGGGTAGCCTCGCTGATCGACCCCGCGACGCCGTTCCTCGAAATCGGTTCGACGGCCGCCCACGGCATGTATAATGGCGATGCGCCGGCGGCGGGCCTCATCACCGGCATCGGCCGGGTGTCCGGCCGCGAATGCATGATCGTCTGCAACGACCCGACCGTTAAAGGCGGGACCTATTATCCGATGACGGTCAAGAAACATCTGCGGGCGCAGGAGATCGCCGCCGAGAATCAATTGCCGTGCATCTATCTGGTCGATTCCGGCGGTGCCAACCTGCCGAACCAGGACGAGGTCTTTCCCGACCGGGAGCATTTCGGCCGGATCTTCTACAACCAGGCCAACATGTCGGCTGCCGGAATTCCGCAGATCGCCGTGGTGATGGGATCGTGCACGGCCGGCGGGGCCTATGTCCCTGCGATGTCGGACGAAACGATCATCGTGGAAGGTCAAGGCACGATCTTCCTGGCCGGTCCACCGCTGGTGCGCGCGGCGACCGGCGAAGTGGTCTCGGCCGAGGATCTTGGTGGGGCGGACGTGCACACGCGCCTCTCCGGGGTCGCCGATCATATGGCGCGCGATGATGCGCATGCGCTGGCGCTTGCCCGCCGTGCGGTCGCCGCGCTCAACCGGCGCAAGCCGACCTCGGTGGAACTGCAAAGCCCGGAGCCGCCGCTTTACGATCCGCAGGAGATCGCCGGCATCGTGCCGGCTGACCTGCGCACCCCCTACGATATCCGCGAAGTCATCGCCCGGCTTGTCGACGGCTCCCGCTTCGATGAGTTCAAGGCGCGCTACGGCACCACGCTCGTCTGTGGTTTTGCGCATGTGCACGGCGTTCCCGTCGGCATCATCGCCAACAATGGCGTGCTGTTTTCGGAATCCGCTTTGAAGGGCACGCACTTCGTCGAGCTTTGCGCTCAGCGCAAGATCCCGCTGGTATTCCTGCAGAATATCACCGGCTTCATGGTTGGCCGCAAATATGAAACCGAAGGCATCGCCAAGCACGGCGCCAAGCTGGTGACGGCCGTGGCGACAGCGCAGGTGCCGAAGATCACCATGCTCGTCGGCGGATCGTTCGGTGCCGGCAACTACGGCATGTGCGGCCGGGCCTTCTCGCCGCGGTTCCTGTGGACCTGGCCCAACAGCCGGATTTCGGTGATGGGTGGCGAACAGGCGGCAGGCGTGTTGTCGACGGTTCGCGGCGAGGCACTCAAGCGGGCTGGAACGCCCTGGAACGAAGAAGAAGAGGCCAGGTTCCGACAACCGGTTCTCGACCTCTTCGAGCGCCAGAGCCATCCGCTCTATGCCTCCGCCCGGCTCTGGGACGACGGCGTCGTCGATCCGCGCAAGAGCCGTGACGTGCTGGGATTGTCACTGTCGGCGGCGCTCAACGCGCCAATCGAAGATACGCGTTTCGGCCTGTTCAGAATGTAGGGAGATCGCGATGAAGCGCGAAAACGTCAACGCCAAGAATGCGCCGCAACCCCGTGGCGGCTACTCGCAGGCCGTGCGGCTCGAGAACTTCGAGCGGCTGGTTTTCGTCAGCGGCCAGGTGCCGCTCAATTCGGACGACGAATTGCCCGACGGCTTCGAGGCGCAGGCCCGCCAGGTTTGGCTGAACATCGACGCCCAATTGAGGGCTGCCGGCATGAGCAAGGCCGATATCGTCAAGGTGACGACCTTTCTCGCCGACCGGCATCACACCATGGCCAACCGCGAGGTCCGCAACGAATATCTCGGCCCGCTTGCTCCGGCGATGACGGTGGTGATTGCCGGCATCTTCGATTCCGGCTGGTTGCTCGAAGTCGAAGTGATCGCGGCGCAATAGGGCGGGCCATATGCCGATGTTTTCGAAGCTTCTGATTGCCAATCGCGGTGAAATCGCCTGCCGCGTCATCCGCACGGCTCGGCGCCTGGGCATCCGCACCGTCGCGGTCTATTCCGACGCCGACGTCGACGCATTGCATGTGACGCTGGCCGACGAAGCAATCCGCATCGGCCCGGCGACAGCATCCGAAAGCTATCTCTCGATCGAACGGATCGTTGCCGCCGCCAGATCGGCCAATGCGGATGCCATTCACCCAGGCTACGGCTTCCTGTCGGAAAACGCCAATTTTGCCGAGGCGGTCGAAGCGGCGGGCATGACCTTCGTCGGTCCGTCGCCGGGGGCAATTCGCGCGATGGGATTGAAGGACGCGGCCAAGGCGCTGATGGAGCGGGCCGGCGTGCCCGTCGTGCCCGGCTATCACGGCGACGAACAGCAGCCATTCTTCCTGGCGGACCGGGCAGCTGAGGTCGGTTTTCCGGTGCTGATCAAGGCGCGCGCCGGCGGCGGCGGCAAGGGCATGCGCAAGGTCGAGCAGCCGCACGAGTTTGCCGCGGCCCTTGAAGCAGCGCGCCGCGAAGCCGAAGCCGCCTTTGGCGACGGCGCGGTGCTGATCGAGAAATATCTGACCAAGCCGCGTCATATCGAAGTCCAGGTCTTCGGCGACCGCCACGGCAACATCCTGCATCTGTTCGAGCGCGACTGCTCACTTCAACGACGCCACCAGAAAGTGATCGAAGAGGCACCGGCGCCCGGCATGACGGCGGAGGTTCGCCGCGCTATGGGCGAGGCCGCGGTCAAGGCTGCGCGCGCCATCGGCTATGTCGGCGCAGGCACGGTCGAATTCATTGCGGACGTTACCAACGGGCTCTGGCCGGACCAGTTCTATTTCATGGAAATGAATACTCGGCTTCAGGTCGAGCATCCGGTGACCGAGGCGATCACCGGCGTCGATCTTGTCGAGTGGCAGTTGCGCGCGGCCGTCGGCGAGGCCCTGCCCAAGCGACAGAACGAAATCGCCATCGACGGCTGGGCGTTCGAGGCCCGGATCTATGCCGAGGACCCGGCGCGCGGGTTTCTGCCGGCGACCGGGCGGCTCGCGACCCTGGACTTTCCAAGCGACGGCGTGCGCGTCGATGCCGGCGTCCGGCAGGGTGACGTCATCGCCCCCTATTACGACCCGCTGATTGCCAAGCTGATCGTGCATGGGTCAAGCCGCTCGTCAGCGCTCGCGCGACTCGAGAGCGCGCTCAAGGCCTGCCGGATCGGCGGCACGATCACCAATCTCGATTTTCTCGCTCGGCTTGCCGCCGAGCCGGAGTTTCGCGCCGGGCGGCCTGATACCGGTCTTATCGACCGGGCGATCGATCAACTAACGACACCTTTGGTGCCGGGAGACGAGGCGTTGGCGCTGGCGGCCATCGCTGCCACCGGCGTGTTGCAGCCGATAAAATCCAACGATCTCTGGTCGTCCCTCGGTCATTGGCAGATCTGGGGAGATGCCCATCGAAGCGTGTCCGTCGAACATGCCGGCGGGCGATCGGTCGTCACACTCGCGGCGCGTGGGCGCGATCAGTTTGCGGTGCGGGCGGGCGAAAGCACCTTTCCGGTGTTGGTGCTCGATCGGTTCGATGATGGCGCCCGAGTGGAAATCTCAGGCGAGCAACGCACCTTCCGCTTCCTGCGCGAGCAGGAAACCATCACGCTTTTCGTCAGTGGCGAGACCTTCGTTCTGCGCCTTCCCGATGCACTCGCTGCGGCTCACGCCGCTGAGACGGCGGCCGACGAGCTCGCCGCTCCGATGCCCGGCATCGTCAAGCTCATTCATGTTCGCGCCGGTGACACGGTGGTGAAGGGCCAACCGCTCGTGGTGATGGAGGCGATGAAAATGGAGCTGACGCTGGCGGCGTCGCGCGCCGGTGTCATCGAGAGCACGCTGGTATCGCCAGGCGAACAGGTGAGCGCCGGAGCGATCCTCGTCGTGCTTAAGCCGGAGAGCGGCGAATGAGTGTGCCGGCGCCGCAGCATGTCACGCTTGTCGAAATGGCGCCGCGCGACGGTCTTCAGAACGAAAAACGACTTGTCGATACCGCCGACAAGATCCGCCTCGTCGATCTGCTGTCTGGCTGCGGCTATCAGCGCATCGAGGTGACGAGCTTCGTCAGCCCGAAATGGGTGCCGCAGATGGCGGATGCATCGGCGGTCATGGCCGGAATCCGGCGCCGGCCGGGCACACGCTACGCCGTGCTGACGCCGAACATGCAGGGATTTGATGCGGCCCTTGCCGCCAAGGCCGACGAGGTGGCGATCTTCGCTTCGGCGTCAGAGACGTTTTCGCAGAAGAACATCAATTGTTCGATCGCCGAGAGCATCGAGCGCTTTCGCCCGGTCGCAGAGGCCTGCCGCGCAAACGCAGTGCCGTTGCGGGGCTATGTCAGCTGCGTTGTCGAGTGCCCCTATGAGGGGACGATCGCGCCGGACAGTGCTGCACGGGTCGCCGCCGCGTTGATGGCGCTCGGTTGTTATGAGGTCAGCCTCGGAGATACGATCGGGCGTGGTACGCCGGAGGCTGTCGATGCGATGCTGGCAGCCGTGCTGGCGGATGTGCCGGCCGAACGATTGGCGGGCCATTTTCACGACACGTCCGGGCGGGCGCTCGACAATATCGACGTCGCGCTCGAGCGCGGCTTGCGCGTCTTCGATGCGTCGGCTGGTGGTCTTGGCGGCTGCCCTTATGCGCCGGGTGCGGCTGGCAATGTCGATACGCTTGCGGTCAACGCCTTTGTCACCGGGCGCGGATATTCGACGGGGTTGGATGCGGCGAGGCTTGAAGAGGCCGCCGCCTTCGCTCGATCGCTGAGGAGTGCTACCTGATGTTCGAAACGATCCGATACGTCGTCGATGCGAAGGGCGTCGCCCGTCTGACGCTGGCACAGCCGCAAAAGCACAACGCCCTTTCCGCAACCATGATCGGCGAACTGACTGAGGCGGCGGAGCGGTTGTCGGCGGATGCGGCGGTCCGCGTCGTGGTTCTCGATGCCGAAGGCCGCAGCTTCTGCGCCGGTGGCGATCTTGGCTGGATGCGCGAGCAGTTCGATGCGGACCGGCCGACGCGTATCGCCGAGGCGACGCGGCTGGCGCTGATGTTCAAGGCGCTGAACGAGATCGAAAAACCGGTGATCGCGCGGGTGCACGGCAATGCCTTCGGTGGCGGCGTTGGTTTGATGAGCGTCTGCGATGCGGTCATCGCGTCGTCTGATGCGCGGTTCGGCCTGACCGAAACCCGGTTGGGCCTCATTCCGGCGACCATCAGCCCCTATGTGGTCGCCCGTATCGGTGAGGGCCGGGCGCGGCCTTTGTTCATGTCGGCACGCCTGTTTGGCGCCGAGGAGGCAAGGGATGCCGGGCTGGCGACGGTGATTGCGGCCCCCGACGGGCTGGATGCGGCAATAGCGGCGGAGGTCGAGCCCTATCTCCAGACGGCGCCCGGCGCGACCGGACGGGCGAAACGGCTTGCCCGTTCGCTCGGACAGCCGATCACCGAAGCGACCATCGCCGCCACGATCGAGCAACTTGCCGATTGCTGGGAGTCCAACGAGGCGCGCGAAGGCGTTGCCGCCTTCTTCGAGCGGCGCGAGCCTTCGTGGCGACAGCCGCCGCTTCCTTGATTTGGGCGGATTTTGAGCCTATTTTGATCGAGTGATGATCAAGATGAGATCGGAATTCGCCATGTCTGCCGTCGGCTTCAACATCTCTGCCTCGCATTTCGGGGAAAGCCAGTCGTCCTTTCTGTCTGCGCGGCTGGTCGCGGATCGTCTCGGTGTGACACTCGCCGAACTGGCCAAGCTGATCGGTGTCGCACGCAACACGCTGACGGCGAAATCGAGCGCGCGCAAGGTCGATTCAGCACTCAGCAATGTCGTGCGGATCCTGGCGATGGCTGCCGAAATGGCAGGCGACGAGAGCCGGGCGGTCATCTGGTTCAAGCACCAGCCGATCCCCGGATGGGCGGGAAAGACCGCCTATGACCTTGTCGGGGAGGGCAAGGCCGACAAGGTGCTTGCCTATCTCGAGGCCGTGCGTTCGGGTGTCTACGCCTGATGTCGGAGGTGGAGCCGGTGCGCCTTTGGCGCGCCTATGTGCCGCGTTGGGCCCATGCTCCGCTTTCGGGTGACGGTGCCGCGCGTTTCGGTGGCCGCTGGAACCCGGTGGGCCTGCCGACGATCTACGCTGCGCGCGAATTATCGACGGCCTGGGCCGAATATAATCAAGGCTTTGTCCAGCATCCCGCCCTGATCGCCCAGCTTGAACTGCGGCATGCGCGTTTGGCAGACACAATGGACCCGGCCCTACTTGCGGATCTCGGCATCACCGAGGATATCCATCGGGAGGAGTGGCGCGACGTTTTGGATCGCGGCGTCGTGCCGGCGACGCATCGTCTGCAGGCGGAGCTGGCCACCCGTGGTCACGATGGCCTGATCTATCCGTCCTTCATGTCTCCGGGCGGCAGTTGCGTCGCGCTCTGGCGCTGGAATGCCGGCGGGGCGGAGCTGACCGTGGTCGATCCGGAAAGCCGGCTGCCGAAGACGCCGGCTTCCTGGCTGTGAGGCCGATACGCCTGCATCAAAGGACCTTGCCGGGGTTCAGGGTGCCCTTCGGGTCGAGCGCGTGCTTGATCCGGCGCATCACCTCAAGTTCGGCCGCACTTCGTGAATGGCTAAGGAATTCCCGCTTCAAGGTGCCGATACCATGTTCGGCGGAGATCGAGCCGCGATAGTGCCGGACGATGTCATAGACGATGCCGTCGACCGCATGCTGTGTGTTCTCGTCGCTTCCGGGCGTGGAAAAGGCGATGTGCAGATTGCTGTCGGCAACATGACCGAAAAAGGAGATGTGCGCCTGCGGAAAGCGGGCGGCGAGTGCGGGGCCGCATTCGGCCGCGAAGCGGCCGATTTCGCCGATCGGCAGGCTGACGTCGAGATTGATCAGTGCCGGCAGCAGGCGGTCCATCGCGTGGCCCTCGCGTACCTGCCAGAACAGGCGGCTTTCCTTTTCCGACTGGGCGATCAGAGCATTGGCGATGAGATCGTCTTCAAGCGCGGCGCCGAGGAAGTTCTCGAAGTCCTCGCCCTCGTTGTCATCGCCCTGGACATCCTGTTCCAGGATCACCGCAAAGGCGGGGAATGTCTCGAAGAAGCGCTGCCCTTCCGCCTCGCAGTTGAAGCGAAAATAATCTTCCCACATGGCCTCGAAAGCGGAGAGGCCGGGCAGTCCTCGCTGCGCCCGCGCCAGCAAGGCGACGACCTGATCATAGCTATCAAGCGCACAGAGCGCCGTCAGGCGGCCTGACGGTCGCGGTTTCAGCCGCAGGACGGCGCGGGTGATGACGCCGAGCGTGCCTTCGGAACCGATGAAATACTGGCGCAGATCATAGCCGGTGTTGTTCTTGATCATCTTGTTTAGTGACGAGAGGATGGTGCCGTCGGCAAGCACGGCTTCGAGCCCCAGCACATTGTCGCGCGTGACGGCATGACGGATGACGCGGATGCCGCCGGCATTGGTGGCGAGATTGCCGCCGATCTGGCAGGAGCCGCGGGCGCCGAGATCTATCGGCAACAGGAAGCCTGCGTCGTCAGCGGCGCGCTGGGCCACCTCGAGCGGCGTGCCGGCAAGGACGGTCATGGTTGCGGCCAGCGGATCGATTTCCTCTATGCCAGTGAGGCGCTCGAGCGAGAGGGAAACCGCGTCCTCGTCCGGGTTGGCGCCACCGGCAAGGCCGGTCAGGCCGCCCTGCACGACGACGGTCTGGCCATGAGCGTTGCAGATGCGAAGGGTTGCTGCGACTTCCTCTGTGTTCGCAGGGCGGATGACGGCCTTCGGGAGATAGCGCCCGGTGAGGCTGGCGTCGCTGCGATAGCGCTCGCCGATCTGCGTGCCGATCAGTACGGCATCGCCGAGTGCCTGTTTCAGATCTTCAAAGACGGACATGCGCCAAGTCTCCCGCTTCTACCACCGCATGAGGTGCTGTAGCGCATCTCGGCAGAAACTGGAAACGGCTCGATGCAAGGGTGTGGAACGGACGGAGGAGAAACCGTCAGGTGCCGGTGCGCGCCAGTTCGAACGGTTGGGCCTGTGCCTCGGCCTCGACGTCTGGGCTTGCAACCTCGGGGCCTGCCTTTTCGTCCCTGAACAGTTTCCATTTTGTCGGCCGGAAGGCGACCCTGGCGCGATCCTGGGCTGTGGAGCGTTCGGGCGGCAGCTCGATTTCGGCATGCGGGTGGTTGCGGCCGAGGTCGAGTTCGAGATGGCGGGTGCCGGCGACGCGGCGGCTGGCGGTGACCAGGCCGGCGAGACAGCCGCCGCAGCCGTCGATCAGTTCGATGTCGTGCGGGCGGAAGTAGAGGGTGGCGGGGCCATCGGGCTCGGTCGGGGCGCGCAGGCCGATCGGCCGGTCCTCAAACCAGATCTCGCCGTTCGACAGCGTCACGGACAAAGCGTTCGACTGGCCGATGAAGCCGTAGACGAAGGGCGAGACCGGATGGTCGTAGATCTCGTCGGGGGTGCCGACCTGTTCGATCGCCCCCTTGCTCATGACCACGACCCGGTCGGCCAGTTCCAGCGCCTCTTCCTGGTCATGGGTGACGAAGATGGTGGTGTGGCCGGTGCGGTCGTGGATCTCGCGCAGCCAGCGCCTGAGTTCCTTGCGCACCTGGGCATCAAGCGCGCCAAAAGGCTCGTCGAGCAAAAGCACGTTCGGCTCGACCGCCATGGCACGCGCGAGCGCGACGCGCTGGCGCTGGCCGCCCGACAGCTGCGCCGGGTAGCGCTTCTCCAGCCCGGAGAGCTGGACGAGATCGAGCAGATCCAGGGCGCGCTTGCGGATGTCGGCGGCCGGCGGCCGGCGGTTGGCCGGGCGCACCTTCAGCCCGAAGGCGACGTTGTCGAGCACCGTCATGTGACGGAACAGGGCGTAGTGCTGGAAGACGAAGCCGATGTTGCGCTGCTGCACGGTCTTTTGCGAGGCATCGTCGTCGCCGAAGAAGATCGTGCCGGCGGTCGGGCTTTCGAGACCGGCGACCAGCCTCAACAGCGTCGTCTTGCCCGAGCCGGACGGGCCCAAGAGCGCGATCAGCTCGCCCGAGCGGATGTCGAGCGAGACGTCGTCGAGCGCTGGAAAGCGGCCGAATTCCTTGCGTATGTTCTGAACGCGGACTTCCATAACGATCCGGACCTTTCAATGCCTGCGGCTGGCGGCGATCTCGGCGCTGTAGCGAAGCTCGAGCGCCGTTTTCAAGACGAGGGTGACCAGCGCCAGCAGCGCCAGCAACGTCGCAACCGCAAAGGCGG
>NZ_LGAP01000013.1 GCF_001270265.1 Ensifer adhaerens | reverse complement strand
CCTTGTCCGCACCCGCCCCGGCTTCGATGACGTCGTTGCCGGCGTCGCCGTAGATCAGGTCGTCGCCGCCATTGCCGAACAGCATGTCGGCCCCGGTGCCGCCGTGGATCTCGTCATCGCCCGACCCGCCCGAGGCAACGTCTTCGCCGTCACCGCCGGTCAGCACATCCTCGCCGTCCTCGCCGCGCAGCACGTCGTGGCCAGCATCGCCCGACAGGATGTCGCCGGAAGCCCCGCCGAGCAGCACGTCCGCCGCCGCACCCCCCAGCAGCACATCCGCTGCGGACGTGCCGATCAGCGTGCGCGCCGCAACCGGCAACGGTGTCTCACCACCGTCGCCATCGCCATCACCACTACCGTCGCCATCACCGTCACCGTCGCCGGAACCGCAGGTGTCATCATCATCGTCGTCGTCATCGCCGCCGCCAACGGGATCGCCGTCGTCATCATCATCATCATCATCATCATCGTCTTCAGGCTCCTCGGTCCTGAAGATGTGCTCCGGGAGATCCGTCATGCCGGTATTGCGAGCGACGATGTCGGCGAATTCCTCACCGTCGACAATGTTTTCGTAGAAGTCGAAGTTGTCGAAGCGGCTGATGTAGTAGAAGCGGTCGGCTTCCTGCAGGCGGTCGAACTGCTCATGCAGGACGATCCAGAAGGTTTGCCCGACCATGCCGCCGTTGACATGCTTTTCAGCAAGGCCGCCGACCCACAGATCGACGCGGTCAATGCCCTTGACGATGCCGGTGCCATTGGCCTGCATCGCCACCTGGATGTCTGGATTGATCGACTGGAACGCGGCGATATCGCCGGGTTGCAGCACCAGATCCGGATAGGCCTGGCGGAACTGGTTGATGACCGCCTGGCTCAGCCCGTTGCGTGCCTGGAAATCCTCCCAGGAGCTGTAGGGCGAGAGGTTGCCGGCAAAGCCGCGTGCTTCCGAGACATAAGGATCCTGGGAGGCCGCCAGATCCATGCGGACCTGGTTGAGTGTTCCGAGCCCGACATCCCAACCGCGCGCCACGTTGAAGGCGAACAGGTCGGCATTGATGCGAACGAGGTCGTTGCGAACCGCGTTGACGATGTTGAAATCCACCTCTTCGGCCTGCTGGGTTATGATCCCGCCGAGAATGGAGTTGACGCCGAGCTGTTCGTAGCCGGGTTGCGGCACGTACCCGGGAGGCAAGGGACCGGTGAACACGCCGGCTTCATTGCTCGGGTTGAGGAAGGCATCAAACAGAGCCACCTGCTTCGGCTGTCCGTTGGCATCGAGAACGGTCATCGTCTGGCCGATCAGCGAATGTCCGACGCGGTAGACCGCGGCTGCGAACTCATGCGAGATGCCGGCCGTTGCATCCGGGTTGTATTCCTCGAAGCCGTGGGTGCCGTCACCACGCATGCCGCCGAGCAGCATGTCGGCGAACTCGTTGAAGACCACCCGCTGGTATTCGGCCTCGTTGAGCATCTTGGCGGCCTGGAACAGTTCTTCCGCCGTTCCCTCAAAGCCGGCTGCCTCCAGACCTTCCACATGGAAGTTGTGGTTGCGAGCCCAGATCGTATGCATCGAGGTCAGCGCGAAGTTCTCGTTGCCGCGCCCGTCGCCGACCACATAGTGGTCGAGCAGCTTGATGAAGGGGTTGGTATCGAGAAGCAGCGCATGGGTGCTGCCCATGAAGTTGGAGGTCATGGCCGGCAGCATCGCTTCGTTGATGACGCCGTTGTTGACCAGCCCGGCAAAGTAAGTCTGGAACGCCACCTGGCCGCCCGGCAACGAAGCCGAGTGGAAGACCGTGTTGTTCTCCCAGTGGTGCAGGATCAATTCGCGCAGCGTCGGCAGCAGTTTGAAGTTGCTGTTCGACGGATCCGCCGCGCCCTGAAGCAGATGCGAGCCGAGTCCGCCCGAACCGTTGCCCTCACGCAGGAACTGGCCGACCAGGTCGTTGGAACCATAGGCCTGGTTCTGATCGACGAAGGGCGAGGTCTTGTTCAGATGCTGCGGTACCCCGTCGACGATCGAGTTCACCGTCCCGCGGGTGAGATCGGCCGGATTGCCCGATCCCGGTGCGTCGTTGCCCGGTGCGCCGATCTGGATCGTGCCGTTGCCGCCCTTGCCGAGGAAATCCAGGCCGTGGTCGAAATACTGGCCGAACGCCATGAAGAAGATGTTGGCGTCCTTTTCGTTCTTCGGCAGGTCGAGTTCCTGGCTGCCAAGGATGTTGCTGATGTTGCGCGGGTCGAGCCCGGCGAACATCGGATTGACGTTGTGGTTGCCGGTCGCCGGATTGTAGGCGCCGAAATGGGCATTGGTGATGCGGATGAACGGCGTGTCGGCCGCGCCCCATGTGGGGTTGTCGATGTTGTTGCCGTGACCGGATAGCGTCCGCACACCTTCGAAGCCTTCGGTGTCGTCGTCGTCGTCAAAGGCCGGAAGCCCGTTCACGAGGTTCTTGAGGCCGGCAAGGTCGGCCGCCGTGTAAACGAATGGACCAGCGGCCGGGTCGTCTTCTGACGGCAAGAATTGAGGCGGCACCGTACCGGTGAAGGTGATCGAGTGCGTCCCGTTCGAAAGCGTCCTGCTGCCGTTTGCACTGCCGCTCAGCGTGTAGCCCGAGAGCACCGTCCCGGAGGCCAGTTCCACCACGTCTTGTGGGCGCAATGTACCAATAATCGTGTCGTCTCCGCCGTTCGAGCGGAATACGATACGGTGCTGCGAATCGAGCGCCGTGATGTCGATCGTGTCATCGCCAGCGGTGCCATCGATGGTGATCGTACTAGGATCAAGGTCCGTCCCCGCAAAATTGCCGGAGACGACGAAGGTGTCGTTACCGCCGCCACCGTTAACGTCGATCTCATCGATGCCGTTGAGTTCGGCAATCACGGTGCTCGGCCCTACGCCGACGCTGCGCGAAATCACGATGTCGGTAGCTGCCTGCAGGGCGTCAGCCGCGATGCCGGTACGGCTCAGGTAGTCGGCCTTCGATTCGATGAAGAAGGTCTCGTCCTCTCCGGATCCACGGATCCGCAGGCGGTCTGTGCCGGCACCGCCCTCAATGATGTCGCGTCCTTCGCCAGCCTCCCACAAGATCACGTCGTCACCAGCACCGGCGTCGATGGTATCATTTCCGAGGCCACCGACGATGGTATCGTCTCCTGCGAGTGCATTGATCGTATCGTTGCCGCCGAGCGCGTCGATATCGTCGTCGCCCGCCGTCCCCACGATGGTGTCGTTGCCCTCCGTTGGTTGTGTCGGCAAGCCGGCGAGCGCCTGCGCAAGGGTGACGGTGACGTCGTCGAACTGGAATGCTTCGATCCCGATGACGGCATCCTCTTCAGCGACCACCGTGCTGACGACTTCGAGTTGACCTTCCGCGTTGAATTCGAAGGTGTAGTTTTGCCGCGCACCGCTAAAGACGGCAGTATCCTGTCCGTCGCCACCGTCGAGGATGTCGTTGCCGACGCCGCCGGCCAGCGTGTCGTCACCCAAGCCACCGAAGATTTCGTCGTCCCCCGTGCCACCGATCAGTTGATCGGCACTGGCAAGGCCGAAAATCACGTCATTGCCCCCGAGGCCGTCGATCGTGTCGCTCAGCGGGGTCCCGACGAGGACGTCGTCGCCTTCGGTTGCTGCGAGATTGGTCGCGGGAACCAGCGGATCGGTTGGAACGGAGGGAACCGAACTCGGGATGCCGTCGCCATCGGTGTAGCGAACAATTGCGCGGACGCGAACGTCCGCTCCCACCTCGAACTCGCCTTCCGTCGATGGCGTAAACGACACGCCGCGGAAACCGGTATCCACGAAGACGCCGGGATCGGTCTCGATCTGCCACTCAACAATGAAGGGCGAGAAGATCGCACCGGACGGGTTGGTACCACTGACGTTGTCGGCGTCGGTCACGCCGAACAGGGAACCGTCCGCGTTCAGCCGCAGGGTGAGCACCTGGCCCACTTGCGCCAGGCCGTCGATGACCGGCTGCCCGACCGGCAGCGCGTTCAGCCCGGGAACGAGTTCGACAGTTTCGTCGGCGAACTGCAACCGCTCGATGTTGCTGACCCTGTCGACGCCGTCGCTGACCGCTGTCACGGGATCGACGAGATGGCGAACGATCGTCTGCCCGTCGTTGTCGTCGTCGAAATCGATGCCTTCGATCTCATACTGCGCTCTGTTGCCACGGTATACCGCGGTATCGATACTCTGGGGGGCGCCCGGCTCGCCATCGAGCACTTCGCGCACGATGTGCAGTTGGTCGGGCACGATTGTGCGCGATATCATCAGATCGAACAGCGACCTGCCGACCCAGGAGGCAGTCGCGGGATTGCCGCCCACTTCAGCCTGCGTGAACACATGCTTGAGGCTGTCGACGGTTGCAAGCTGGTTACCAGCCGTGTTGGCCTGACCGGTTCCGGTGATGCGGATGCGGACGTTGAGCCAGCGATCGCCATCAATGATGTCGTCGCCGCCGTTGCCTTGTATCAGGTCGCTGCCGGCGCCGCCGAGCAGAATGTTGCCGCTCTCGAAGAAGCCTGTCGTCGGGTTCACGCGGACGATCGCCTCAAGACCGGTGATGCGGTTGAGGCCAGCCTGGTCGAGGCCGTCGTTGAAGAAAATGCCTTCGGTGGTCGCCACCGTCGCATCGGGTCCGACTTCGCCAAAGGTGCGCTCATCGCCGATCAGAGTATCGTTGTGCATCCACCCGGACAGCGCCTCGACCTTGTCGAAGCGGTTGCGCAGGACATCCTCGGCCTCCGTGGTGAAGATGGGAATGCGCATGTCGGCATAGCCGTTGAGTGCCATGCCCTTGAAGATCGCCCAGTCGAAACCGAACATGCCTTCGTTGCGCATGACGCTTTCGCCCTGGACCATGATGTCGTCGCCGGATTCGGCGTCGAAATCCATTTCTTCGTTGCCGGCGAACATGACGTCGTGGCCCTTGATCGCCGAATTGAAGAACAGTTCGGAGTTGTCGCCGGCGATCGTGTCGAAGCCGCCGGCACCTTCGAGCCAGTCGTTGCCCTCGTTGCCCATCAGCAGGTCGACGCCCTCGCCGCCAGCGATGAAGTCGTCACCGGCACCGCCGAACACTTCGGTGTCGTCGACGCCGACGAAGACGACGTCCTTGCCATCGCCACCCATCAGGATGTCGATGCCGTTGGAGTTGGCGATGACGTCGTTGCCTTCCTCGCCCTTGATGAAGTCGCCGGTGTCGCCGCTGTCGGTCAGGATATCGTCGCCACCACCGCCATTGACGAGGTCGACGCCGGCGCCGGATTCGACGCGGTCATTGCCATCGTCGGCCCAGATGGCATCGTCGCCGAAGTCGGTGATGATCGTATCGGCATTGTTGGTGCCGCCGACGACGATGTGTTCGCCACCGGTAAAGCGCAGATAGTTGGCATCCGGACCCACCGTGCCGGGGTTATTGCGGATCACCTTGCCAAGGCCCATGGCCTCGAGCACGGGATCGTTGCCGGTCGGATCGGCATAAGCCTGGTTGGCCTCATTCACTTCGAGCACGAAGTCATACTTCGCAAAGGAATCGACGCCGATGTGGCGTGTAATGATGTCGTCGGCCGTGCCACGGATGCCGTCGGCGCCAGGCTGCGCCAGCTCCGTATTGGCCATCATCATCTTCGAGAAGGAGTTCTGCTCGAGCTGGTTGAGGAAGTTCTGCCCCTGCGTGCGGGTCAGGTAATAGAACCGGTCACCGTCCTGCAGGTTTTCAAGCTGGGCTTCGAAGATGGCGTTGAAGGTCGAGCCGAGCATGCCGCCGAACGGCATCTTCTTTTCGGCAAGACCGCCGATCCACAGGTCAATGAGGTTCAGGCCCGTTTCGACGCCAGCCCAGCTACCTGTTACCGCCGGATCATCGGTTCCGGTGAGGAACTCGATCCGGTCGGCCGGCGGCGTGAAGGTCCGCACGACGCCGCCGATGGTCACGACGACCGGCTGCCCCATGACGATGGCCTGTGCGGCCGCGCGTTTGCCGGCAAGCGTCGTTTCCGCTTCGATCGTGTCATGCGTGCCGTAGGCAGCGATGAAGTTGATCACTGAAGCCGGGTTCTTCAGGTTGGCAGCAAAATCCACCCAATGATCGTAGGGCTTCAGGAAGGTGGAGCCGGACGCCGCATAGAGCTGGGCTCTCGCGTCGTTGAGCGAGGGAATGCCGGTATCGCGACCGCGGGCAATGTTGATCGCCGCAAGGTCGAGCGGCAGGCCGAGCAAATTGTTGCGCAGCGAGCCGACGACGAATTCGTCGATTTCGTTGCCGTGCTCGATCGTCATGCCGCGAACGATGGCGGCGGCCGCGGCATCGTGGCTGATCGTCCCGTCAAGATCGAACTCGACCGGGTTGAGGAACGCCTCGATCAGACCTACGTCTTCACGAATGACAACCCCGTTCTCGTCGATGCGCGGCATGGCATCGGTCAGCATCGAGTGACCGAAGCGATAGACAGTGTTGGCGAATTCCGAGAAGATCGCCGGATTGATGTCGGTGACACTGTTGAAGACGAAGACGTCGATCGCCGGCTGGATCTTGCGGGCGAATTCCTCGAAGACCAGATGCTGGTACTGCATCTCCGTGGCAAAACGGGCGGCCTGGAAGATGCGCTCGCCGTCCCAGGTGAACGAGTTGAGAAGTGCTTCCCGCGCCACCGGATCGGCCGGGAATGTAGCCGGCAGTGCGTCCAGTTGTGCCTGGGTGATATCGACCGACAGCCATTCGTTGATAAAGGCGAGATCGCCACTTTGCAGAATGGTCATCTTCTGCATGTCCGTCTGGCGATTGTGCTCGGAATGGAAGATGTGGTGCACGGTCGTCAGGCCGATGTTCTCGTTGCCGCGACCGTCGCCGGTGATGTAGTGGCGGTCCAGCAGCTCATCGTCATAGGCCGTCGGGCTCGCGGCCACCTCGGCACCATCGATTACGCCGTTACCGTTCGTGTCGCCATTGATGACGTCATCGCCGTCTGCGGCCTTCATCGTCCCCGTCTGACTGTTGAACGGATTGGCATTGTGAGCGATGTCATCGAGGAACGCATGGCCGATGCGGACTGCGCCGGCGGTGAAGGTATTGACCGGTGCTGCCGGGTTACCCTCGACGACAGCGTCGTCGGCCGTATTCGGAATTCCGTCGAGGCCGACGCCGGTGACCAGTTGCGGAAACCCGTTTTCGCCGCGGATGAACTCGCCATAGGCATCGGTGCGCAGCAGCGGGATGTTGAGGGCATCGCCGTCGGTCAGCTCGATACCGAGCACGAGGCGGGCCTGGTCCTTGATGTCTGCCCAGGTCGGCAGACCGTTTGCGCTGCCATCGAGCAGCCGGCCCGTCGCCACCGGCACGCCACCAATCGTCGCGTATTCGCGCAGGAAAACCTGATGCGACGCATGCGAGGTATAGGTCTGGTTCTGGTCGACGAAGGGGGTGGTCGTGTTGATTTGTGAATCGCTGCCCGGAGCCGGGGCCGCGCGGGTCAGCACCATGAAGCGCAGTTGCGGCGGCAGGTCGTCGGCCGTGCCCAAGATCCCATCGCCGCCGAGCACCAGCGGATCGTCGTTCTGCAGCGGAACGAAGACGGTGCCGTTGCCGCCCTTGGCAATCAGGTCGAGGCCATGGTCGAAGAACTGGCCGAAGAAGGTCATCCAGGCGTTGAACGGCGCCGACAGCCCTTCGTCGGGCGCGATATTGGGAATGAGCTTGAGATCGTCATTGGTGATCGCGAGTTCGTTCGCACCGGGCGACTGACCCGGCCGGATCGGCGTCATTCCGGGATTGGCTTCCTCCCAGGCCGCAACCGCCAGCTCGTTGTTGAACCAGGCTTCGACGGCCGCCGGATTGTTGATCGACATATCGACGATCAGGTTGGAGATGATGCGCGGGTCGGCATCGGCGACGTTTCCGCCCGTGCCATAATCGGTGTTGGTCACCACGCCACCGGGGCCGAGGTTCATCGTGTCGCCGTCTTCGTCATCGCGAAAACTGGCATCGAGCAGGCGCGGCATCGGCTGATCGGCCGAGCCCCAGGTCTCGCGGCCGGAGACGATGTTGTTGTAGGTCCCGTCGACGGTGCGCAGGCCGGCGGGAACATGCGGGTCGGGAATGGCAAGCTGAGCGCCCGGCGTGCCCGCCGGAACGACATTGCCGTTCCCATCCACATAGATCGCGGTCAGTTCCTGCGCAGCAGCGCCGGAATGGGCGGTCGAGTTTCCTTCCGCGATCTTGATCTGACGCAGAATGAACATCATGTCCTGAAGATTGAGCTTGAACGCGGCCATTTTCCCCTCCGTCGAGACACAGCGATCCCCCGGAAGGACACATGTCTTTCCGCCCACAGAGGTCGCGTTACTGGTTCTGGCCGCCATTAACGCACCGAAGCCACCGTCGGCGTAGAGAACAAGGTCGGTCTTTCTTTGCGACCAAAGACGCAGACCCGTTTGCAACTTTGGTACCATGGTTTTCAGACCTAGGTCCGAGAGCAGACACGCCAAGACCTGGATGGCCGAAAGGGCAGAGCGCCTCCGTTGGGTCGAAGGGTTCATTTCCGCTGAGACATGATCCAGCCGCTTGTTCGTGAGGTCGGCAATTCGCTCACCAACTCAACCGACACCTCTGAAAACGATCTCGGTCGGCGCCGGGATGTCCGCACTGGATCGTCAAAGGGCGCGAGATGATGAACGAAGACCGCTCGGCTCTGACTGCGGCCGTTCATGCCTGATGTAGTCGGCGAACCCACGCGCCGTCAGACCGCTCGGTGCCATTCGCATATTGTCGTTTGCGAGGTAGACGACGTGCACGGGCCCGATGGAGGCGCCATGGCATATCACGCATCGATCCCACGCTGCAGATGACGTGATTAATCAATTGTTAACCATGTCGGCGCACCTTGGAACGCTGATAGCAGATTGTGCACGATCCGGTCGGATCGTTTCAGTCGGGCGTTTCGAGCCTGGACCAGCCGGGCCTGCCGCGCCGGAAAAGCAGATGCATTCGTTCATTCCTGAGGGAGTAGAGGCAAGGATGTACGAAATGGCAGATCACATGATGAAAATGCTGATGAGCATCATGGCTGCGCTGTCGCTGGGCTCGCTGCTGTTTCTGATGGCTGTCGTCTAAAGCATTTCCAGGAAAAGTGCGAAGCGGTTTTCCGTCGGGAAATGCGTAAAAACAAAGAGATAGAGCGTTTCTGCGACTCCGTCTAAGCCGAAAACGCTCTAAAGCGCGTCGCGATCTCCAGGATTCGCTTATCGCGCTTTAGGCTGTAGTTCTTTCGCATGTCGTTATCGCAAAACCGCTGTGCACCTTTGCGCGACAGGCTGTAGCGATGGCGAAAAGATCGGGGCGGCGTCGTTTGCGGGCGCCCCTTGTCCGGTCCATCAGGGATAGAGGTAGAACTCGTCCCAGCTCTCGTGCGGCACAAGCTCGCCGATCTTGTATTCGAAGGACAGGATATCCAGGTGCTCCGCATCGGTGCGGCACTTGAATTTCAGCTTGTACCATTCCCCCTTGCTACGGAACACCGCACCCGGCGCCTTCATCTTGTCTTCCTTCATGATCGGATCGGCAAAGGTGTAGGCGATCACCTTGTCCGGCTTGAAGTTGGACTTGTCGGCGTTGATGCGCTCCATCGCCTCGGTGTCGCAGCGCTGTTCCAGGCGGGTCTGCGGGTCGAGCTTTTCGAACTGGCGCACCAGGGACTGATCCATCGCCAGCGCCGGGGACATCGTGGCGGCGAAGATGAGCGGGTACGCGATTGCCTTCATGCTCGACGGGCTCCTGCTTATGGAAAGGGTCTGCCCCGGCAAATCACTGCGGGGACGCGACTGCGGTTTCAGTTAAGCTTTGTGGCCATTCCAAGGCACGGATCACGTTTCCGAAACGTCGATCCATTCGGCGCCGGTCAGTTCGACGATGCGCTGGGGATTGATGTGAACGGCTGCATTGGTCGCGCCGGCAGCGGGAACGACGATGTCGTAGGCTTTAAGCGATGTGTCGCAATAGATGTTGTGCGGCTTGGCAAGCCCGAACGGGCAGACGCCACCGACCGGATGTCCGGTTTCCGCCTCGACCTCGTCGAAGCCGAGCATGCGGGCCTTGGTGCCGAAGCGAGCCTTGTACTTCTTGTTGTCCAGCCGCGCATCGCCGCGCGTGACGATCAGGATCACGTCGCCGCCGACACGGAGCGCCAGGGTCTTGGCGATCTGGGCGGGCTCGACGCCGTGGCCTTCAGCGGCAAGCGTCACCGTTGCCGTGCTCTGTTCGAGTTCGATGACGTCGATATCAGGGGCGTGCTGCGAGAAGAATTGCTTGACTGAAGTGAGGCTCATGATGGGGCTTCAGGCTCTGGACATGGTTTCGTGGTGGACGCCGGACTGACGAACGCGTGGGCGGGCGCAAAGCGCCGCGGTCGTTGATGATCGGTGCGACTGTCTCAGTCGTCGTTGGAGGCGTCAAGGTCCTCTGGGCGCATGCCTTCCTGCTGCGGCGGCAGGTAGCCGTGGGTGGTAAACCAGTTTTCGAGGATCGCCGCGATCGCCTGTTCGCGCGTGAGCTTGCCGGGATGGTCGGCCATGAACGCCTTCAGCGCCGTTTCGATGTTGTCGGTGTGGAGTTCGCTCATGGTGTCTTCCTTCCGTTGGTCTGGCACGGCCCGCCGGGTAGGCGAGCCATGCGGTATGGGTCGTGGTAATGCGGCGTCACGCCTGTTTGACGATGCGGATCAGCACCAGCAGGATCACTGCGCCGATCGTCGCGTGCAGGATCGCCGAAAGCACGCCCGTGCCAAGGCTGATGCCGATGGCGGGAAAGAGGAAGCCGGCAATGAAGGCGCCGATGATGCCCACGACCATGTTGCCGATCAGGCCGAAGCCGAACCCCTTGACGATCAACCCGGCCAGCCAGCCGGCGATCGCACCGACTATCAGGAATACGAGAATGCTTTCGATACCCATGAATGGTTCCCTTTCCGTTGGACCTAGAAAGGAAGATAGACCAGGATTTCAAATCAGATAGGGGGCAATTTCATCGCGCGGTGATTTTTTAAGGCATGCGGCGCATTTGTGCCCGGCAATCCAGTGTCGCCCGCCGAAGAGGGCGCGCAAAGTGCGCCATCACGCTCCCAGCTTGCTCCATGATCCTCTCCTGAGATCCGAGCCGATCCGCGAAATCATGCCGAGCAGCGATCGTTGCCCGGCATGTTGCTTGTGGGGTGCGATCGGGTGGATATCAGACGATGCCGCCGCCACCGCCGGCGACGGCCGGCCGCTCGCCGGCCACCTTGGCCCGGTAGCCGCTCGCCCGATAGGTCGCGACCGGCGCGATCGCCCCGCCACTTTCGAGACGGGCCATCGCCAGGATCGGCTCGATGTCGGTCCGAAACGCGGTTTTGAGCGTTTCCGTTGCCATCAGCGCGTCGTTGTCCTGCTGGAAGCCGTCGAGCGCGACACGGTCGACGATGAGCGCTTGCGCATAGGCGCGGCAGACTTCCATGGCGCTGGTCATCAGGCTTTCGATCGGATCGGTGACATTGTGGCTCTGGTCGAGCATATGGGCCGGATCAAAGCCCTCGGCACCCCGCGTTTCCGCATCGACGAGTTCGTTGAAGACGAGGAACAGGCGATACGGGTCGATCGAGCCGGTGTCGAGGTCGTCGTCGCCATATTTCGAATCGTTGAAGTGGAAGCCGCCGAGTTTCCTGAACTGGATCAGCCGGGCGACGATCATCTCGATATTGACGTTCGGCGCGTGATGGCCGAGGTCGACCAGGCAGAAGGCTTTGGGGCCAAGCTCCTGGGCGATCAGGTAGTTGGTGCCCCAGTCCTGCACCACGGTCGAATAGAAGGCCGGCTCGAACATCTTGTGTTCGGTAAAGACGCGCCAGTTCTCGGGCAGCGCCGCATAGACCGATTTCATGGCATCGAGGTAACGCTCGAACGACTTGGTGAAGTTGCTCTGGCCGGGAAAGTTGGAGCCGTCGCCGACCCAGACCGTCAGGGCCTTCGAGCCGAGCTGCCGGCCGATGTCGATGCATTCGAGATTGTGCTCGACCGCTTGGGCGCGCGTGGCCGCGTCGCTGTGCGACAGCGATCCGAACTTGTAGGAATGCGCCTGTCCGGGCGCATCCGAGAAGGTGTTCGAGTTCATCGCGTCGAAGCCGAGGCCGAGGGCTGCGCCCTTCTGCTTCAGTTCCGGGAGATCGCTGACCTTGTCCCACGGAATGTGCAGCGAGACGTTGGGCGTTGCGCGCGTCAACTGCTGGATGACGGCGCAGTCCTCCAGCTTGTCGAAGATGTTGCGCGGCTCGCCCTTGCCGGGAAAGCGGGCAAAGCGCGTGCCGCCGGTGCCCACACCCCAGGAGGGCACGGCGACGCCATAGGCCGCGACCTTGCGCTTGATAGCGTCGATGTCGACGCCGCGGCGCGCCAGCCTTTCGGCTAGGCTGGTGTAGTCCTGGCGGAGTGCCGCGTCGCGACGTTCGTTTTCTGCGTCAACGACGGTTTTGCCGATCATGGTGCTCATCAAAATCTCCGGATCAGCGAGTGAACGACTGGGCATTGCCCGCGTCGACATTGACGATGTTGCCGGTCGATTTCGCCGACATGTCCGAGGCGAGGAAGTAGATTGCCTCGGCAATGTCTTCCGGGAACACGCTGAGCTTCAGCATCGAGCGTTCGCGGTAATGTGCCTCCAGCTCCTCGACATCCATCTTGTAGGCGGCGGCGCGCTGCTCTTTCCACTCGCCGGTCCAGATTTTTGAGCCGCGCAGCACGGCGTCCGGATTGACGACATTGACGCGGATCTGGGTTGCAGCCCCCTCAAGCGCCAGGCAGCGGGCGAGGTGGATTTCGGCCGCCTTGGCGGTGCAATAGGCCGATGCGCCGGGCGAGGCGGCAAGACCGTTCTTGGAGGCGACGAAGACGACGTTGCCGCCGGCCTTCTGATTGCGGAAGATGCGGAAAGCCTCGCGCGAAACGAGGAAGTAGCCCGTCGCGAGAATGTCCATGTTCTTGTTCCAGAGCGCCAGCGTCGTATCCTCGATCGTGGCGGAGGAGGCAAGGCCGGCATTCGAGACCAGGATGTCGAGGCCGCCGAAGGCAAGCAGCGTATCGCCGAAGCCGCCCTCGACCGCCGCCTCATTGGTGACGTTCATGCTGACCGAGCGCACGAAATCCTTGCCGTGGCGGGCTGCAAGCTCGCTCTCGGCAGCGGCAAGCGCCGTTTCGTCGATATCGGCGATGACGACGCAGGCGCCTTCCTGCATCAGCCGGTGGGCTGTTGCCTTGCCGATGCCGCCGGCGCCGCCGGTCACCAGTGCGATGCGCCCGGCCAGGCTCTTCGGCTTCGGCATGCGCTGAAGCTTGGCTTCCTCGAGCAGCCAGTACTCGATGTCGAAGGCCTCCTGTTCCGGCAGGCCGACATAGGTCGAAACCCCGGAGGCGCCGCGCATGACGTTGATGGCGTTGACATAGAACTCGCCGGAGATACGCGCCGTCGCCTTGTCCTTGGCAAAGGTGATCATGCCGACACCGGGCACGAGGTAGACGACCGCGTTCGGATCGCGCATATCAGGGCTGTCCGTGTGCTTGCAGCGCTCGTAATAGGCAGCATAATCGGCGCGGTAGGCGGCGATCGCATCCGGAAGTCCGGCAAGCGTCTTTTCGATATCCGCGGCGGCAGGATCGAAATCGACGACGAGTGGGCGGATCTTGGTTCTCAGAAAATGATCCGGGCAACTGGTGCCGAGCGCTGCGAGCGGCTTGAGATCCTTGGCCGTCACGAAGTCGAGTACCGCCTGGCTGTCGTCGAAGTGCCCGACCTTGCGCTCGTCTGCACCGATCAGGCCGCGGATGACCGGCATCAACCGCTTGGCGATCGCCACCCGCTCGCTAGCATCGAGGGTCGGCTTGGCCACGCCGCCGAAGGCTGGCCTGGTGTTTTCCGTCTCGAACCAGGCAATCGCCTTGTTGATGATTTCGATGGTGGTTTCGTAAGCTTCCCTGGCCGTGTCGCCCCAGGTGAAGAGGCCATGGCTTTCGAGCACGACGCCGCGGGCACCGGGGTTTTCCAGGCAGAACTTCTCCAGCCACAGGCCGAGCTCGTAGCCCGGGCGCTTCCAGGGCAGCCAGCCGATGTCGCTGCCGAAAATCTTCGCCGTCAACTCGCGGCTGTTTTTGGACGCAGCGATCGCGATGATCGCATCGGGGTGCATGTGATCGACGTGCTTCTTCGGCACATAGGCGTGCAGCGGCGTGTCGATCGAGGCGGCGCGCGGGTTGAGGTTGAACGTGCAATGCGGGAGATAGCCGACCATCTCGTCTTCGAAGGCGACGCCACGATAGATGCCTTTCAGGGCATTCAGTTTGTCCATGTAAAGCGTGGCGAAGCCGTCGATCTTGATCGTGCCGACGTCGCCGCCCGACCCCTTGACCCAGAGGACTTCGACGGTGCCGCCGCCAAGCGGATCCTTCTCCATTACCTTGGCCGAGGTGTTGCCGCCGCCGTAGTTGGTGATGCGCTTGTCGGAGCCGAGCAGGTTCGAACGATAGAGAAGACGCTCGGATTCGGTCATGCCCGCCGCCTTCGTCTCATCCCATAGATTGGCAAGTCGCGCGCCCTGTTGCTTGTCGAGCATCTCGAAAATCCTCCCGGTCCGTTGCCTCGCGGCTTGGCGGCCGCGTGGAGATGTGGTTGGCATCAGATCACATGGGCCGAGAGTCATTGTCAATCAAAAACGATCAAGTTCGCGCATATCGCACTGCACAATGAAAAAATATGATTGATTGTGATTGACAATGTTCGGTCGTGATGGAAGCATGCAAATTATCGGAGGAGCGGATGCACGAGAAAGAAAGACATCGGATCATTCTGTCGGCGGTTCAGGAAAAGCCCGTCGTCACGGTGCCGGAACTGGTCGATCTGACTGACAGTTCCGAGGCGACGATCCGCCGCGACATCGCGGCGCTCCACGTGCAGAAGCGGCTGCGGCGTGTGCGCGGCGGCGCGGAGGCGATCAATCCGCCGCAATTCGTCGGACTGGCCGGCCGGCCGTTCAAGGTCAATGAAGGGCTGCATGCCCGCGAGAAGCAGGCGATCGCCAAGGAAGCGGTGGCGCTCTGCGAAGACGGCGAGCCGATCATCATCAACGGCGGCACGACCACCTTCCAGATGGTGCATTTCCTCAGCAATCGCCGGATGCAGGTGTTCACCAACTCGTTTCCGATCGCCGAGCATCTGCTCAAGCATTCGAAGAATACGGTGATGCTGTCGGGCGGAACCATCTACCGCGAGCAGAACATCATCTTAAGCCCCTTCGACAACGACGTGACGCGCAATTTCTATGCGCGCCGCATGTTCATGGGCGCGCAGGGCCTGGGGCCGCTTGGCCTGATGGAGGCGGATCCGCTGTTGATCCAGGCCGAACAGAAACTGATCGATCAGGCCGACGAGCTTGTCGTGCTGGTCGACTCGTCGAAATTTCACAAGCGCTCCAGCCTCATCCTGTGCGGATTGAAGCGGATCGCCACTGTCATCACGGATTCGGGCATCGAGGACAGGCATGCCGCGATGCTCGAAAATGCCGGCGTGCGCTTGGTGGTCGCCAATGCCAGGTCCGGCGCCGATGCGGAGACTGCATCCTCGACCGCTTGAGACGGCCGAGGGGAGGGGAAGATCGGCATCAGTCGGAGAAGGCTGGGCCGGGCTTGAATTGGAGAAGGTCAGTACCGGACGATGCGGTCATCCCGATCGCGTTCCGGTCCATGGGAGGAGTGGAAATGAAGATTCTGAAGTCACTGATGGTCACGGCCGCCGTTTCATTGGCGCTGATGGCCAGTGCCGCGCATGCGGAAGACAAGAAGATCGCGCTGGTCGTCAAGGCGCTCGGCATCGGTTTCTTCGAGGCTGCCAACAAGGGCGCACAGGAAGCCGCCAAGGAGTTGGGCGACGTCGAGGTGATCTATACCGGTCCGACCTCGACGACCGCCGAGGGCCAGATCGAGGTGATCAATTCGCTGATCGCGCAGAAGGTCGATGCCATCGCCGTGTCCGCCAACGACACCGACGCTCTGGTGCCGGCGCTGAAGAAGGCGATGGATCGCGGCATCAAGGTCATCTCCTGGGATTCCGGCGTCGCCAAGGACGGTCGCCTGATGCACCTCAATCCGTCTTCGAGCCCGCTGATCGGCAACATGATCATCAAGCTCGCCGCCGACAACCTGCCGGACGGCGGCGATGTCGCCGTACTCTCGGCTTCGGCGACAGCCACGAACCAGAACACCTGGATCGAGGAAATGAAGAAGGTTCAGGGCAACTACAAGGGCATCAATGTCGTCGCGACCGTTTACGGTGACGACCTGGCCGACAAGTCCTACCGCGAAACGCAGGGCCTCATTCAGTCCCATCCGAACCTGAAGGCGATCATCGCGCCGACGTCGGTCGGTATTGTCGCGGCGGCACAGGCCGTGACGGACGCCGGCAAGATCGGCCAGATCAATGTCACGGGCTTGGGCCTGCCTTCCGAGATGGCCGGCCACGTGAAGTCGGGCGCATCCAAGTCCTTCGCGATCTGGAACCCGATCGATCTCGGCTACTCCGCGACGATGATCGCCTATGATCTCGTCAACGGTGCCGAAGCCAAGCCCGGTGCAGAGCTGAAGATGGGCCGCATGGGTGCCGTCAAGCTCGACGACAACAATGAAGGCGCTATGGCCGACCCGTTCGTTTACGACGCCTCGAATGTCGAAGAGTTCGCGAAGATCTTCTGACCGGCGAGGGGACGTCTGCCCCTCATCCGGCCTGCCGGCCACCTTCTCCCCGTTTGACGGGGAGAAGGGAATACGCGGCGATGCATCGTCCCACGAACCTCGGCGCGAACGGCGACGCCAACGGGCCCCCTCTCCCCGCAAGCGGGGAGAGGCTAGGGTGAGGGGCCTCCTTCTCCGGAAGCAAGGTGAAGGCGGTCTCGTTGCGAAGACCGCTGCCTCCTTGAAACAACTGAATTGGTGGACTCTCTCTTGCTGCAGGATACGATCACATCGCGGATGAAGCCCGCCATTGCGCTCGAGGGGATTTCGAAGTCCTTTCCTGGCGTCAAGGCATTGTCCGACGTTTCGCTGTCGCTTTATCCCGGTTCGGTCACGGCGCTCGTCGGTGAGAACGGTGCGGGCAAGTCGACCCTCGTCAAGATCTTGACCGGTATCTACCAGCCGGACGGCGGCAGCATCCGTGTCGCGGATACGGAAACGACTTTCCCGACGGCCCTTTCCGCCGCGCGCGCCGGCGTCACGGCGATCCATCAGGAAACGGTGCTCTTCGACGAACTGTCCGTCGCCGAGAACATCTTCCTCGGCCATGCCCCGCGCAATCGTTTCGGTCTGATCGACTGGGCGAAACTCAATGCCGATGCGCGCGCGCTTTTGCATCGCGCCGGTGCCGATTTCGATCCGACGATCCGGCTGCGCGACCTCGGCATTGCCAAGAAGCATCTGGTGGCGATCGCCCGCGCGCTGTCGGTCGACGCCCGCGTCGTCATCATGGACGAGCCGACGGCGGCGCTGTCGCACAAGGAAATTCACGAACTCTATGCGCTCGTCGAACGGCTGAAGGCAGACGGCAAGGCGATCCTCTTCATCAGCCACAAGTTCGACGAGATCTTCCGCATCGCCGATCGCTATACGGTGTTTCGCGATGGCTCGATGGTCGGCGAGGGGTTGATCGCCGATGTCAGCCAGGACGATCTCGTGCGCATGATGGTCGGCCGCGCCGTCGGCTCCGTCTATCCGAAGAAGGACGTTGTCATCGGCGACCCCGTTCTCACCGTCTCTGGCTATCGCCACCCGACCGAGTTCGAGGACATCAACTTCGAACTCAGGCGCGGCGAGATCCTCGGCTTCTACGGGCTGGTCGGCGCCGGCCGCTCCGAATTCATGCAGTCGCTGATCGGCATCACCCGCCCGTCGGCTGGCGCCATCAGGCTCGACGGCGAGATCCTGGTGATCCGCAGCCCGTCGGAGGCGATCAGGAGCGGTATCGTCTATGTGCCGGAGGAGCGCGGTCGCCAGGGCGCGATCATCGGTTTGCCGATCTTCCAGAATGTGACGTTGCCGTCACTGTCGCGGACCTCGCGTTCCGGCTTCCTGAAACTCGCCAACGAGTTCGCGCTTGCACGCGAATATACGTCGAGACTCGATCTGCGAGCCGCTTCCCTCGACCAGGACGTCGGCACGCTTTCCGGCGGAAACCAGCAGAAGGTGGTCATCGCCAAGTGGCTGGCAACCAAGCCGAAGGTGATCATCCTCGACGAGCCGACCAAAGGCATCGACATCGGCTCCAAAGCCGCGGTGCACGCCTTCATGAGCGAGCTTGCCGCACAGGGTCTCAGCGTCATCATGGTCTCATCGGAGATCCCCGAAATCATGGGCATGTCGGATCGCGTCATCGTCATGCGCGAGGGCCGCATCGTCGGCCGCTTCGAGCGTGACGAGTTGACGGCGGAAAAGCTGGTGCGTGCCGCAGCCGGCATTGTGGAGGCCGCGTGATGGGCAAGCTGCTGAAAAACCGTGAACTGCTGCTCGTCGGCGCAATCCTGGTGCTGATCGCCCTGATTGCCTGGCGCTTCCCGCCCTTTATCACGCCCGCCAATCTGGCACGCGTCTACAACGACACCTCGATCCTGATCATCCTGGCGCTCGGTCAGATGGCCGTGATCCTGACACGCTGCATCGATCTGTCCATGGCGGCAAACCTGGCGCTTTCCGGCATGGTCGCAGCCATGCTGAACGCGGCCTTTCCCGGCCTGCCGATCCCGATCATCATCCTGTCGGCGATGGCGCTCGGCGCTATCCTTGGCATGATCAACGGCGCGCTCGTCTGGAAGCTCGACATCCCGCCGATCGTCGTCACGCTCGGCACCCTGACCATCTATCGCGGCCTGATCTTCCTCTTGACCAACGGCAAGTGGATCAATGCCCACCAGATGAGCGATGCCTTCAAGAGCTTTCCGCGCACTGATCTTGCCGGCATTCCGGTGCTGTCCTGGCTCTCGGTCGTCATGGTCGTGACGATCTTCCTGGTGATGAGCCGCACGCCGCTCGGGCGCGCCTTCTTCGCCGTCGGCGGCAATCCGCATGCGGCCGTCTACACCGGCATCGATGTCGGACGAACGCGCTTCTTTGCCTATTGCCTCTCAGGCACGCTGGCCGGCCTGTCCGGTTATCTCTGGGTATCGCGTTATGCCGTTGCCTATGTCGATATTGCCGCCGGCTTCGAACTCGACATCATCGCCGCCTGCGTCATCGGCGGCATCACGATTGCCGGCGGCATAGGCTCGGTGCCGGGGGCAGTGCTCGGCGCGCTGTTCCTCGGCGTGATCAAGAACGCCCTGCCGGTCATCAACATCTCCCCCTTCGCCCAGATGGCGATCTCCGGCATGGTGATCATCATCGCCGTTGCCGTCAATGCGCGTGCCGAACGGCGCAAGGGACGTGTCATCCTCAGAAAGGCGGAGGCTGTCTGATGGCCGAAACGCATCTATCCCCCCGCATTATTCCCGACCGGCTTGAGGGGCGCCGCGCGCGCCTGCTGAAGAGCTGGGAAAGCCTGCTGCTCGTCGTCGCCTGCGTCATCTTCCTCGGCAATTCGCTGGCCTCGCCCTATTTCCTCGACCCGTGGAACCTGTCCGACGCCACATTCAATTTCACCGAAAAGGCGATGATCGCCTTTGCCATGGCGCTGGTGATCATTTCCGGTGAAATCGATCTCTCGGTCGCCTCGATCATCGCGCTTGCCTCGACAGCGATGGGCTATGCCGTCCAGCTCGGCTTCGACACGCCGGCTCTGGTGGTTGTCGGGCTTTCGGTCGGGCTGCTTTGCGGCATCGTCAACGGCCTGCTGATCACCGGCCTCGGCCTGCCGTCGATCGTCGTCACCATCGGCACCATGAGCCTGTTTCGCGGGCTTTCCTTTATCATCCTCGGCGATCAGGCCTTCACCGGCTATCCCGACAGCTTTTCCTGGTTCGGGCAGGGCTATGTCTGGTGGGTGTTCTCCTTCGAGTTCACGCTGTTCGTTGTCCTGGCGGTCATCTACGGCGTGGTGCTGCACAGGACCAATTTCGGCCGCGCCGTCTTTGCGATCGGCAACAACCAGACGGCCGCGCTGTTCTCCGGTATCCGCGTCGGCCGTGTGAAGTTCACGTTGTTCCTGCTAACCGGCCTGATGGCCGGGCTTGCTTCGATCTGCCTGACCTCGCGTCTCGGCTCCACCCGCCCGTCGATCGCGCTCGGCTGGGAACTGGAAGTCGTGACCATGGTGGTGCTTGGCGGCGTCAGCATTCTCGGTGGGTCCGGCACTATCCCGGGCGTGGTGCTGGCGGCCCTGATCATGGGCATGGTCACTTTCGGCTTCGGGCTTTTGAACGTGCCGGGCATCGTCATGTCGATCTTCATCGGTTTGCTGTTGATCTCGGTCATTGCCCTGCCCATCCTGTGGCGACGCGCCCGCCGCCGTCTTGCCCACTGAGGTTTCCATGGAAAAATACGCCTTCCGCATGCGGCTCAATCGGGGAATGGCCGCGGAATATACCGCGCGTCACGACGCCATCTGGCCGGAACTGGTGGCCTTGCTGAAAGAGGCAGGCGTCTCGGACTATTCCATCCATCTCGACGAAGAGAACGATCTGCTTTTCGGCGTCCTCTGGCGAACGGACGATCATGGCATGGCCGATCTGCCCTCTCATCCCGTGATGCAGAAGTGGTGGGCGCATATGGCCGACATTATGGAAACGCGTAGGGATAACGAACCTGTCGCCGTGCCGCTCAAAACCGTCTTTCACATGAGCTGACCCGATGCGGATCGTGGGCGTCATCGACATCGGCAAGACCAATGCCAAGGTCGCAGCGGTCGATCTCGATCGCTTCGAAGAGATTGCCGTGCGCAAGACTGCGAACGGCGTGGTCGAGGGCGATCCCTATCCGCATTTCGATGTCGAGCGCCTCTGGGACTTCGTGCTCGATAGTCTGAAGACGCTCCAAGCCGAGCATCCCTTGCAGGCGATCTCGATCACCACCCACGGAGCGACGGCGGTCGTTCTCAATGAAGCCGGCGGACTTGCCTTGCCGGTGCTCGACTACGAATTCGGCGGGCCGGATACGCTCTCGGACGCCTACGAGCGCCTTCGCCCGCCTTTCGCGGAAACCGGATCCGCGCGTCTGCCAATGGGCCTCAATGTCGGTGCCCAGCTGTTCTGGCAGCAGCAGACCTTTGCCGACGCCTTCGCCAAGGTCGCAACGATCCTGACCTATGCGCAATACTGGACCTTTCGATTGACCGGCATCCGGGTCAACGAGCTGACCTCGCTCGGCTGCCACACCGATCTCTGGAATCCGAACGCCGGCACCTTCTCATCATTGGTGGACAGCCAGGGCTGGCGGCACCTGTTTGCGCCGGTCCGCAAGGCAGACGAAATCGTCGGCGCGTTGTTGCCTGAACTTTGTGCGGCCACCGGCATCCCAAGTGGCACACCTGTTTATTGCGGCATTCACGATTCCAATGCCTCTCTGCTACCGCATTTGCTGACCCGGCAAGCGCCGTTTTCCGTCGTGTCGACCGGCACCTGGGTCGTGATGCTGGCGGTCGGTGCCGACGAGGTGACGCTCGATGAACATCGAGACACGCTGATCAACGTCAACGCGCTTGGCGATCCCGTTCCCTCGGCGCGTTTCATGGGCGGTCGCGCCTTCTCGCTGTTGCTCGGCGATGGCGCCGCATCCTCGTCGTTTGAGGACGAAAGCGCAGTTGTTGCAGCGGGGCACATGCTGCTGCCTTCGCTTCCCGAAGGCTCCGGGCCTTTCCCCTCGAACAAGGCCTGCTGGACGATGGACGAAGGCACGTTGACGCCCTCGGAGAAGACCGCGGCCGTCTCCTTCTATCTGGCGCTGATGACGGCGACCTGCCTCGATCTCATCGGCGCGCGAGGGGATATCGTGGTCGAAGGGCCGTTTGCCGCAAATGCCGCCTATCTGCGCATGCTTCAAGCGGCAACCGGGCGCCCGGTTTTTGCCGATGGTCATAATGTGACCGGCACGAGCCTCGGGGCCGCGAGCCTTGTCGACGGGCGTCATGTGCGAACCGGTGTGCAGCCGTTCGCCGGACCCGTTCCCGAAAACTTTGCGCGTTACGCAGAAAACTGGCGGTCGCTAACGAAAAGCCACGTGCAAATTGGCGCGGGCGATCAGCAATCATGAAATATCGGAAAAGTAACGCCGCCGCATGAGAGGCGCGTCGGCGTCGATGGCGCCCGTTTTTCTTCTCAGAAAACTGAGCTGCGGTTCGTCGCGCGGTTATGCTCAAGATTGAGCACGATGGATACGGCCATCATTGTCAGGATTGCTGTGAGAGCGGCGCCTATTCCAAGAACAATCATTGTTCGTTTCCCGTCAGCGCATCGTCATGATGTCGCTCTGCTTGCTGCAAAGGTTTCTTCCGCGCGGTCTGCGCCCACTTCACTTTCGCTTCGATACGCGAGCGCAAGTAGAAGTACAATTCTAAACTCTTGTGAGTGAAAACCTGTTGAAATTCGCGGCTAATAGTGCGGCATTGCTGCACCGCAAAAACAGTGCCCGAAAACACCCGGCGAATGTTAGTGAATCCAGTTACAGGCCATCAACCGTTAACCTTCAAGCAAGGAATTAACCATAAACATTGTCCCACACGTCGGAATGGGAAAATTCACAGTCTCCTCAAGGCATGATGCCGCCCCGCCGTACCGGTTCCGGTCCGGTATCGATTCGTCATCGAATTTACTTGCGGGATGGACGATAGCAGACGCCTAAGCGGCGGGGGCTGATCTCAATGATGTGGCGTGCACGTCCGGTGGACCGTGGACTGTCCTGATCCTCCCCAGGCAAATTCCGAGCATGCAAAGCCGGGGATTGAGCGTTGAGGCAGGAAACATCGTCAGAACAGGCAAGGAAGGGCCAGGCAGGCAGTCTGCTGGAGCGCTTGCGTTTTGCCGGGCTCGACGACGGCAGCTGTTCCCGCGTCCGCAATATCAGGCAGAAACTCTCCCCCCGCATCGACGCGGCACTTCGCGATCTCTTCCAGCGCCTGCAGAGCTATCCTGACGCGGCCCGGCACTTCGATAGCGACCGGCAGCTCGAGCGCCTGCAGGACATCCAGTCCTCGCACTGGAACGTGCTGACCGATGCGCGCTTCGACGGCCTTTATGCCGAGCGCGTCAAGGTGCTCGCCGATACCGCAAACCGCATGGGCCTCGATCCGCGCTGGCAGATGGCGAGCCACGCCGTCGTGCTTGAACATTTGCTGGTCGGCCTCATCGAAGAGGCTTGGCCGAAATCTTTCCTGCCGATGGGCAGGGGGCGTCGCAAGGAACTCTGCGATCTGGTCGCGGCACTCGTCCGTACCGTCTTCGTCGACACCGAGATCGGCGTCTCGCTTCGGTTCAACGCCCTCCGTCAGCAGCACCAGCGCCAGCTCGCCGACCAGCACAGCGCCGACGAGCAGGCGGTAACGGCCCTTTTCGGCGACTTCGCAAAGGGCTTGAACGAGGGCGACCTCGGCGTGCGCCTGTCGCAGAACGCGCCGGATGCCTACCAGCCGATCGTTGCCAGCTTGAATGCAGCACTCGACACGATCCAGCAAAGCCTGCAGTCGGCCGACCAACGCGGCCAGGCGGCGGAGACGTCCATCGGACGTCTTCGCGATGGTGCGGCCGGCTTCTCCGAAAGGGCCGCGGCTGAAGCCGATGCCCTGTCGGGCCAGATTGCAGCACTTGCCGATATGACCGAACGCATGGCCACGGGCTCGAGCCGCATCAGCGTCACCGAGACAAAAGCCAACGAGACGCGGGTCGCCGTCGAGCGCAGCGGCGAGATTGCCGGCCAGGCAATTTCCGCCATGGCCGATATCGAGGCGTCCGCCGAGAAGATCGGCCAGATCATCGGTGTCATCGACGAGATCGCCTTCCAGACCAATCTCCTGGCGCTGAACGCCGGCATCGAGGCTGCGCGCGCGGGCGACAGCGGCCGCGGCTTTGCCGTCGTCGCCCAGGAAGTGCGCGCACTTGCGCAGCGCTCCGGCGAAGCGGCGCGTGAAATCAAGCAGCTGGTGACGGGCACCAAGGCCCAGGTCGAGACCGGCGTCGAGATCGTCGGTCGCACGCAGGATGCAATCAGCAGCATTGTCCAGCAGGTGACGTCGATCAACGCCGCCGTCTCAGGCATTGCCCGCGAGGCGGAGCAGCAGGTCGGCGATCTCAGGGGCGTTGCCTCCGACATCGGAGCGATTTCGCAAGCCGTGCAGGCGAGCGCCGCAATGGCGGGCGAAACGGTCCGGTCTTCGGACGATCTGCACAATGTCATCGTCGAGCTTGGCGAGACGATCCGCAGGTTCCGCGTCGAACGTCGCCACGCGGCTTCGCCAACATCGACTGCCAGCCAGGGACGCAGCCTCGCGGCTCCTCTGGCCGCGGCCGACGATGAACTGACGGCCCCATTGTTCGATGACGGTCCGCAACGTCAGTTCGCCGGTTGGCAACGCTGATCTCAAGGGCACTCAAGAGTTAGCAGTCAAGGAAAACAGGTATGGCCAGCAAGAAGACCGCTCAGAAGACGCTCAGCCTCGCTCCGGTGTTGGACCTGAACGAAGCAACCGCGCTGCATGAGAAGCTTTTGGGCCTGAAGGGCAGCGATCTCACGATCGATGCCTCGGCGGTCGAGCGGGTGGGAACGCTCTGCGTCCAGGTGCTGATGGCCGGCGCCAAGACTTGGGAAGAGGATCATTTGTCTTTCACCTTCAGCAAGGTGTCGGACGCTTTCGAGAAAACGACACAGCTCATCGGGGTCGACATCGACCATCTGATGGCAAAGGAGATTTGAGGAATGAAAAAGCGAGTTCTGACAGTCGACGACTCCCGGACGATCCGGAACATGCTTCTGGTGACGCTGAACAATGCCGGTTTCGAAACGATCCAGGCAGAGGACGGCGTCGAGGGCCTCGAGGTTCTCGAAGAAGCCAATCCTGATGTCATCGTCACCGACATCAACATGCCGCGTCTCGACGGCTTCGGCTTCATCGAAGGCGTGCGCAAGAACGACCGTTGCCGCGCTATCCCGATCCTGGTCCTGACCACGGAAAGCGACGCCGAAAAGAAGAACCGCGCCCGCCAGGCCGGTGCTACCGGCTGGATCGTCAAGCCGTTCGACCCGACCAAACTGATTGATGCAATCGAGCGCGTAACGGCCTGAAGTCCGAGGATAGCCTCCAATGGATATGAACGAAATCAAAGAGATCTTCTTCCAGGAGTGCGAGGAGCAACTCGCCGAACTGGAATCGGGTCTTCTGAAGCTCAATGACGGCGACCGCGATCCGGAAACGGTCAATGCCGTGTTTCGCGCGGTGCACTCGATCAAGGGTGGCGCGGGCGCCTTCGGGCTCGACGACCTCGTCTCCTTCGCCCATGTGTTCGAGACGACACTTGATTGCGTTCGTTCCAACAGGCTCGACCCCGGTCCTGAGGTTCTGAAGGTGATGTTGAAGTCGGCCGACGTTCTGGCCGACCTGACGAACGCCGCCCGTGATGGTGGCGGCGTCGACGAGGCACGCAGCCGCCAGTTGATCAAGGAGCTCGAGGCTCTTGCCAATGGCGAAGTGCTGCAGGCATCGGCCGCTCCTGAGCCTGTCGCCAAGGCTGCCCCGGTTGTTGCCCCCGTCGTCAACGATGAAGGCTTCCAGCCCGTCGCGTTCTCCTTCGACGATTTCGAGGCGGATGAACCGGCGCTGATGGAGATGCCGACCTACGAGATCGTCTTCAGGCCGAAATCCGATCTCTACGCCAAGGGCAATGAGGCAACGCTGCTTCTGCGCGACCTCTCCCGCCTGGGCGAGATGAACATCCATTGCGACATGGACGCACTTCCGACGCTCGACCGCCTGAGCCCGGAGACCGCTTACTTCTCCTGGAAGATCTCGCTGAAGACGGACAAGGGCGAGGACGCGATCCGCACCGTGTTCGAATTCGCCGAGTGGGATTGCGACCTCGAGGTTTCGCTGGTTGCCGACGGTGCTGCCGCTCCGAGCGAGGAGCTGCCGATGCAGCCGGTACCGTTCGACCTCTCGATCCTCGACGACGAGCCGGTTGGCCCGGTCGGCGTGATCGAGGAAGAAGAACAGCTGGCAGCACAGCAGCAGATCCGCGATGCGGCCGTTTCCGCTGCCGGCACCGCCAGCAACGTGTTGCAGATGGCGCAGTCGGCCGCTCGTGCACCCGTTGAAAAATCGGCCGGTGCTGCCGCCAGCGCTGCGGCGCAATCTGCAGCCGCGCAACAGGCAGCAGCATCCGCCGCGACACCGACCATCCGCGTCGATCTCGATCGCGTCGACCGCCTGATCAACCTCGTCGGCGAACTCGTGATCAACCAGGCGATGCTGTCGCAGAGCGTGGTCGAAAACGACGCTAACGGCACATCGTCGATCAACATGGGCCTCGAGGAGCTGCAGCAGCTCACTCGCGAGATCCAGGACTCGGTGATGGCGATCCGTGCGCAGCCGGTAAAGCCGGTGTTCCAGCGCATGTCGCGTATCGTGCGCGAAATCGCCGACATGACCGGAAAATCGGTCCGCCTGATCACCGAAGGCGAAAACACCGAAGTCGACAAGACGGTCATCGACAAGCTGGCCGAACCGCTGACGCACATGATCCGCAACGCCGTCGATCATGGCCTCGAAACGCCGGAGAAGCGGCTTGCCGCCGGCAAGAGCGCCGAAGGCACGGTGCGCCTGACGGCCAAGCATAGGTCGGGCCGCATCGTCATCGAGCTTGCCGATGACGGCGCCGGTATCAACCGCGAGAAGGTGCGCCAGAAGGCGATCGACAACGATCTGATTGCCGCGGACGCCAATCTCTCCGACGAAGAGATCGACAATCTGATCTTCCACGCCGGCTTCTCCACCGCCGACAAGATCTCCGACATTTCCGGCCGCGGCGTCGGCATGGACGTGGTCAAGCGCTCGATCCAGGCGCTCGGCGGCCGCATCAACATCTCGTCGAAGCCCGGCCACGGCTCGGTCTTCACCATGAGCCTGCCGCTGACGCTGGCCGTGCTTGACGGCATGGTGGTCACGGTCGCCAACCAGACGCTGGTGGTGCCGCTGACGGCGATCGTCGAGACCTTGCAGCCGGAAGCCGCCGCAATCCACTCCTTCGGCTCCAACCAGCGGCTGATTTCGATCCGCAATTCCTTCTGCCCGCTGGTCGATGTCGGTCGCATCCTCAACTTCCGCGCCAGCCAGGCCAACCCGGTCGAAGGCGTAGCACTTCTGGTGGAATCGGAAGGTGGCGGTCAGCGTGCGCTGATGGTCGACGCCATCCAGGGCCAGCGCCAGGTCGTCATCAAGAGCCTCGAGGCCAACTATACCCACGTGCCTGGTATCGCGGCCGCGACGATCCTCGGCGACGGTCGGGTGGCACTCATCCTCGACGTCGACACGATCGTGGCCGCCTCGCGCGGCCAGTCGCTGAAGCCTGAAATGTCTCTCGCTGCTGCCGGATGAATGTGATGACCTATGCCGCAAAAAGTCTGACCACGGATGGACGGGAGCTGATCGCTTTCCGCGTCGGCGATCAGGAATTCTGCGTGAACGTGATGTCCGTGCGCGAAATTCGCGGATGGACACCGGCAACTGCGATGCCGCATGCGCCGGCCTACATGCTCGGCATCATCAATCTGCGCGGTGCGGTGCTGCCGATCGTCGATCTGTCGGCACGCCTCGGCATGAAGCCGGCCGAGCCGACGGTCCGCCATGTCATCATCGTCGCCCAGGTGAAGAGCCAGGTTGTCGGACTGCTCGTCGACGCCGTCTCCGACATCCTGACGATCACCGACGACAAGATCCAGCCGACGCCGGATGTCATCTCATCCGAATTCGAACGGAGCTTCGCCCGTGGCGTGCTCGCGATCGAAGGTCGGCTGATCTGCCTGATCGAACTCGAATCTGTCTTCCCGCAGGAAGAAAGGGAAGCAGCATGAGAAACCAGGCCATTCTAGAACAGAAGCAGTCACCCGACGAATGCCTGGCAAGCGGCGAGTATCCGCTGACGCGCCGCGACCTCAGCGAGATCGCAGCGATGATCTATGCCGACGCCGGCATCTACCTCAACGAGACCAAGGCGTCGCTGGTCTATTCCCGCCTGTCGAAGCACATCCGCAACCTCGGTCTCAAGGGCTTCCGCGACTACTGCCAGTTGGTCTCCTCGCCGGCAGGTGCTGCCGCCCGCCGCGACATGCTTTCGCACCTGACGACGAATTTCACCCGCTTCTTTCGCGAAAACCATCACTTCGAGCATCTGAAGACGGAGGTTCTGCCGGAGCTGATTGCCCGCGCCAAGGCCGGCGGTCGCGTGCGCATCTGGTCGGCGGCCTGCTCGGACGGGCAGGAGCCCTACTCGATCGCGTTGACGGTGCTGTCGCTGCTGCCGAATGCGGCTGACTACGACTTCCGCATTCTCGCCACCGATATCGATCCGAAGATCCTGGCGCTGGCCCGGGCCGGTGCCTATGACGCCACCGCGCTTGAGACGGTCAACCCGGCCATGCGCAAGCAATGGTTCAACGAGGTCAATGCCGGTGGCCGCTTCAAGTGGCAGATCGATGACCGCGTCAAGCGGCTCATCACCTTCAACGAGCTGAACCTGATGGCGCAATGGCCGTTCAAGGGGCCGTTCGATGTCATCTTCTGCCGTAACGTGGTGATCTATTTCGACGAGCCGACCCAGATGAAGATCTGGTCGCGTTTTGCCGGAATGCTCGCCACCAACGGCCATCTTTACATCGGTCATTCCGAGCGTGTGTCGGGCGACGCCAAGTCGCAGTTCGACAACATCGGCATCACCACCTACCGCCATACCGGCAAGTTTCATGGAGGACGGGTATGACCGCACCCGCTCGCGTTCTCGTCGTCGACGACTCCGCCACCATGCGTGGCCTGATCACCGCAGTTCTCAATTCCGATCCCGGCGTGACCGTCGTTGGCCAGGCGGCCGATGCAATGGAAGCACGTCAGGCGATCAAGCAGCTCGATCCCGATGTCGTGACGCTCGACATCGAGATGCCGAACATGAACGGCCTGGAATTCCTCGACAAGATCATGCGCCTGCGCCCGATGCCGGTCATCATGGTCTCGACGCTGACGCACAAGGGTGCAGAGGCGACGATCGCAGCACTTGAAATCGGCGCGTTCGACTGTGTCGGAAAGCCGCTTCCGGGTGATCCCAATCCTTTTGCCGGTCTCGTCGACAAGGTGAAGGCGGCCGCACGCTCGCAGCGCAAGTTCATCATCACCGGCAACAAGGCGGCAGCGCCGACAGCAGCCAATGTCAACGGTGCCTCGGAGTATCGGGCAGGGCGCAAGATCATCGCGATCGGCGCCTCCACCGGCGGCGTCGAGGCCCTGATCACCGTGTTGCAGAAGTTTCCGGTGAACTGCCCGCCGACGGTGATCACGCAGCATATGCCGCACACCTTCACCAAGAGCTTTGCCGAACGGCTCAATCGCCTGTGCGCACCGACGGTGCAGGAAGCAACCGATGGCGCGCGCTTGGAAATCGGCAAGGTCTATCTGGCCCCGGGTGGCGAGCGCCACCTGCAGGTTGCCAATCCGACGGCGCCTTGCTGCCGTCTTGTCGATCGCGATCCGGTCAACGGGCACCGTCCTTCGGTTGACGTGCTGTTCGATTCGGTCGCCGAACTTGCCGGCCGCAATGCGATCGGCGTCATTCTGACTGGCATGGGCCGCGACGGCGCATCCGGTCTCCTGAAAATGCGGCATGCCGGGGCAAAGACCTTCGGCCAAAACGAAAAGACATGTGTCGTCTACGGCATGCCGAGAGTTGCCTATGAATTGGGCGCCGTCGAAACGCAGCTCCCCCTCGGTTCCATCGGGGAAGAGATACTGAAGACAGCGGCGCTCCGGAAGGAAGGAAGCGAATAATGTCCATCGCCGAAAAAATAAAAGTACTGATCGTTGACGATCAGGTCACGAGCCGGTTGCTTCTGGGCGATGCCTTGCAGCAGCTGGGCTTCAAGCAGATCACGGCCGCCGGTGACGGGGAGCAGGGCATGAAGATCATGGCCCAGAACCCGCATCACCTCGTCATCTCCGACTTCAACATGCCGAAGATGGACGGCCTTGGCCTGCTCCAGGCGGTGCGGTCCAACCCGGCCACCAAGAAGGCGGCGTTCATCATCCTGACGGCGCAGGGCGACCGCGCGCTGGTCCAGAAGGCGGCGGCGCTCGGGGCCAACAACGTGCTCGCCAAGCCGTTCACCATCGAAAAGATGAAGGCCGCGATCGAAGCCGTATTTGGGGCATTGAAATGAACATGGAAGCCGTCGGCAAGCGCGTGCATGTCATCCAGGGCGAGTACAAGGTCTTCAACGATCCCAATGTGGTGTTGTCGACCATTCTCGGTTCCTGCGTGGCCGCGTGCATGCGCGATCCCGTGGTCGGAGTCGGCGGCATGAATCATTTCCTGCTGCCGGGCTCGGCGTCGTCGCCCGCTTCCGGTGGCGACGCGACCCGCTATGGGGTCCATCTCATGGAGCTCTTGATCAACGGTCTGCTGAAGCAGGGCGCCCGCCGCGATCGGCTCGAGGCCAAGATCTTCGGCGGCGCCAAGACCATCGCACGGTTCTCGAATGTCGGCGAGCAGAATGCCGCCTTTGCCCGGCAGTTCCTGCTGGACGAAGGCATCCGCATCGTCGGCGAGAGCACGGGCGGCGAACACGGCCGCAAGCTCGAATACTGGCCGTCGTCGGGCCGCGCCCGTCAGTACGCGCTGACAGGGGTGGAAACCCAGCGCACGGTCCAGCTGGAAGAGCGTCCGGTGGTCGCACCGCGTCCGGTGGAAAGCTCGATCGAATTCTTCTGATCCTGCGGGGGCTTGCCCCGCAGGCAACCATACGCCTGCACTATCGCTAGAAAAACCACGTGAGAACCGACAATGCAGACTGACTACCAGGCCCACATGCCGCACGTGGAAGAATCGCTGCCCGAAGTCTTGATGCGCGTCGTCACCGAGCTGCACGACGTCGCCTATCTCATCGAGCGGATCGAACCGCAGCTACTCGGCGGTCGGGGCACCGCGGCACTCGACAATCCTGACGACATGATGGTGCTGCAGGGCATCGATCTTGCCGTGCAGAAGACCCGCGGCCTAGCCGAATTCATCGATACCATCACGGCTGCGATCCCTGAGACCTGCCTGGTCGACGTGACCACCGCCGTCAACCTGGTCAAGCTTGCCGACATGAAGAAGGCACTTGGCAACGGCATGCTGCGCCACGGCCATTCGCAGCCGCTGACGAAAGCGGCGGGCGACTTCGAAGCGTTCTAGCCGCCGAGGCTGCATCGATCGTCGACGCAGCCAGATTTATCTACAGATACATCCCCCGAATTCCCCGAGACTGTCGGCGAAAGCCAAGTTCGCGCAAGTTTCGTTTCCTACGGTCCCGATCGGGGCTGATGGATTCGCGTGTATTGGAAGTCGTACGGGGTACGCGAAACCCAGAAAACCAAATGTTGGAACTGCGCAGGGCGCTCGTCGGATGACCGGCTCGAACGTCCTGCGATACTGGGTGCGGAAACAGAATGAGTCTGTTGAATCAATTTTCGATGTTCACGAAGAACCTCGCCAGTCTGGGGCAAGGCAAGCTGATAGCGCTGGCTGCCGCCGGCATTATCGCTGTCGGCATGGTCCTGGGGGCCGGTATCTACGTCAACAGGCCATCGTTCGAGACGCTCTATGTCGGGCTCGAGCGAAGCGACGTCACTCAGATCAGCATTGCGCTTGCGGAAGCCAACATCGACTTCAATGTCGGGGCGGATGGCGGCAGCATCCAGGTTCCGGTCGGCATGACCGGCAAGTCCCGTCTGCTCCTGGCCGAGCGCGGCCTGCCGAGCAGCGCCAATGCCGGCTACGAACTCTTCGACAATGTCGGCTCGCTCGGTCTGACCTCCTTCATGCAGGAAGTCACCCGTGTTCGCGCGCTTGAGGGTGAAATCGGTCGCACCATCCAACAGATCTCCGGTATCGCCGCCGCCCGCGTCCACATCGTGATGCCCGAGCGCGGCAGCTTCCGTAAGGCAGACCAGAACCCGACCGCCTCGGTGATGATCCGCGCCAGCGCCACGGTCGGCCGCAATGCCGCCGCTTCCATCCGCCATCTCGTCGCCTCGTCCGTACCGGGGCTCGACGTCGATGACGTCACCATTCTCGATTCGACCGGTCAGCTTCTCGCTTCGGGCGACGACCCAGCCAACAGCGCCCTCAACCAGTCGCTGGGTGTCGTGCAGAACGTCCAGACCGAGCTCGAGAAGAAGATCGACAACGCGCTCGCTCCATTCCTCGGCATGGATAACTTCCGCACCAGCGTCACGGCTCGCCTGAATACCGACACGCAGCAGATCCAGGAGACGATGTTCGACCCGGAATCGCGTGTCGAGCGCTCCACCCGCGTGACCAAGGAAGAGCAGAAGTCCAGCCAACAGCAGCCGGACAATGCCGCGACCGTACAGCAGAACATTCCGCAGGCCGCCCCGCGCGGCGGCGCCGGCCCGCAGTCGAACGACCAGGCCGAGAAGAAGGAAGAACAGACCAACTACGAGATCAACAGCAAGACGATCGCGACCGTGAAAAACAGCTACACGGTCGAGCGCCTGTCGATTGCCGTGGTCGTCAACCGCGGCCGCCTTGCCGCCATGGTCGGCGAGCCCGCCGATCAGGCGAAGATCGATGCCTATCTCCAGGAGATGCAGAAGATCGTGTCGTCAGCCGCCGGCATCGATGCGAACCGTGGCGACGTCGTGACGTTGAACGCGATGGACTTCGTCGAGACGCAATTGCTCGATCAAGCCATTGCCGGCCCGGGCATCATGGAGACGCTGACGCGCAACCTTGGCGGCATCATCAATGCGCTTGCCTTCGTGGTCGTCGCCTTCCTGGTGGTGTGGATGGGCATGCGGCCGCTCGCCCGGCAGCTCGGCCTCGGCGGAAACGCCGGCCAGCTCGAAAGCGAAGCTGCCGGCCTTGAGCTGCCCGACTTCTCTCCTGCAACTGCAGGCGCTGGTGGCGCCCTCATGGACGGCTTCGGTTCGGACTTCGGCTTCGACAGCGGCGACGATCTTCTCAGCATGGGTGAAGACGCCGGCAGCTTCAACCGCCGCGTCAAGGAAGGGCCGGAAAGGCGCCTTGCACGCATGGTCGAGATCAGCGAAGAGCGCGCCGCAAAGATCCTGCGCAAATGGGCTCTCGAGAAAGCCGCCTGATCACACACAGAAATCGTCTGGTAGAGAAAAATCCCGCCGCTCCGGCGGGATTTTTCGTTTCCAATGGCGTTGCGGATGCGGGGGATTGCCGCCATGTCCGGTGCAAATATTGTGCGAGTCTCTGCGGCTGCCGGTATCGGCCGCTGAATCCGCGGCAAGAATCATTGCATCGTCGCCGGAGTCATGGGTGCGGCCCGCGATTGTAATACTTTAACGAGATCTTAATTTTTAGATTCCGCCGTCGCTGCCCGGATGCGGGCGGTGGGCCGGTTTACTGCTTCTGCTCGGGTCAATACCTAGGTTAATTGGAATATAAATTGGATTATTCGATAATAACCGGTGACGTATTCGAATTTTATATATTGATAGACTGCAGTTGTTCGATCGAACAATTGATGCATTTCCGCCACAGGCATCACTCTAAAGTAAAATCTGCCTCTATTCGAAGCTTCTCCTGAGTCTCCTGAATGGCGAGATTTGGGCTGGATTTGCGCTCAGCGAGGCACACGGCGCTGCGCGAAGTCGATGCGGCAGCGGAGCAGGGGCAATTCGAGCAGTAAAACTCTTTTATATATCAATGCTATGTCAAAAGATGCGCTGCGCGGGGCCGGGATCCGGTGATGACGAAGCGGCATCTTGGCGAATCGTTTCATGAACGGGGGGTGAAGTAAAATAGCGAGAAGATGGCGGTGGTTTTTTTTGAGGACGGATGTACATTTTTAACAGTTGATTCGCGTCCTGAATTGCGACTGGTGGTAATATTCGGCTTGGGCCGGCTGTTGGCGGCGACAGTGCAAGCGCAGGTTCCAGGGCGGTGAATCCGGCACGGGGGCTGACATCATGGACATTTCGCAAGCAGACATAGCTGTCTGGCCTTTGCCGACAGCGTCGACACGCATACGCGGTGGCGGGCTCACGCGTGATCAGTTGTTCCGGCGGCTGCGCGAAATGGCGGGGCGCGCCAATCTGGCAAGCGGGCTTGCGGCGCTGACCGAATATGTCGGAGCGAGCCATTATCTCCTGGCACGATACGATCTCTCTCAGGACAACGGCCTCGACTTCGTCGTCTGTTCGGACTGGCCGTTCGACATTGTCAGGCGCCTTTCGGGCATCGTTACAGGGCTTCACGCCAAGACGACCGAGCTTGAAAAATGCCTCTCGGTGCTGCAGCCAATGTTCTATTTGCTGCCCGATGACATCGACCTGCCGCGCGGCATCAGCCGCGAATATTGCGCGGTCACCTTCAATGTCGGGCGGCTGCGCTTCTCGTTGATGCTGCTCGTTCCCGAGGATGTGATCCTCTCGCAGGAGAGCCTGCGCGATGTGACCTTGCTTGCAGGATACCTCGCAAGCTTCACCACCCGCGCCGAAGTGCGGCACGATCGCGACTTCGAACTCACCGACCGTGAACTGGAGTGCCTCTTCTGGATCGCCGAGGGCAAGACGAGCGAAGAGATCGCCGTCATTCTCGGGATCTCGCGCAACACGATCAACAACTACATCACCAGCGTCATGCGAAAGACGGCCACGCGAACCCGCTCGGAAGCGATTGCCTATGCCGTCCGCAACAACCTGGTCTGAGAGGCGAGGCCGATGACCCATTTTCTCGCCAATGGACGCAACGACGACGACCAACGACACAGTCGCAGCGGCAGGGCGGCGCGCGCGGCGACCCTGATCACGCGATTGCAGGCGATGCAGCGTCAGATCAACGCCAAGCATTTCGCCGTCCTGCGCCTCAATGGCAAGGGCATGGGCGCGGTGCGCAAGTTGACCTGCGTGCTCGACAACTGGGGCATCTCCTCGGAAGCGAATGCGCACGACCTCATCACCGTCTACGGCGAGGAGTTGACGGCGCATCTCGATACGTCACTGCTGCCAGTGCTTTGGGACGGCCTGGGCGAACACCAGGCAGCGGAGATGTCTGAATTCGGACACTTCGCCCACCGTCTGAAAGGGCGCAAGCTGTCCTATTCCGGTATCGCTTTTCCCGTGCGGCTCGGTGCCCAGGGCAACGGATATGTCGTCTTCGCCGGCAGCTACGTCGATGCGACGACCGAACAGGTCGTCGACCTGCATGGCCGCAGTTGCACCATCATGACCGACCTTCTGGCGGCCGACGAGAAGCGCATGGTGCAGGCCGAGACGCTCAGCGATCGTGAGATCGCCTGCCTGCAAATGGCGGGTGACGGTCATATCAGCGAAGAGATCGCCGAACGGATGGGGCTCTCCGTCCACACGGTCAACGCCTATCTCGGCGCCGCGACGACCAAGCTCGATTCGGTCAACCGTATCCAGGCGATCGCCAAGGCCATTCGCCTCGGCTACATCAGCTGACAATCGGAACGGCCTACTGCATAATTCCTTAAATCGGAATCGATTTAGGGACAAAATTATGCAGCAGATCAAAGTGTTACAGCGACCTTTGCGCGCCTGAACAGGCGCGCGGCGCTGTAAAGCAGATCGCGTGCGAGCCGGTTCATCTGACCTGCTTTAGGCCGTTGTTCTGATGCATGTCGTCGTCCCGAAACCGGTGCACACTTTCGGGCGCCATGCATCAGCTCGCCAGAGGCAACTGATAGGTCTTGATGAACTTCGCTTCGGTGAGGCTCCTTGCAAGAAAGGCGGTATTCTCGTCCGGATCCGCCGATGGGTTCTGGAAGGCGATGTGGCTGATCTCGATGCCGGCGGTGTCGTTGCCGAGCGAGAGGCGCACGTAAATGGTCACGCCGCGCGGCTTGAGCTCGAGATCGAGCACGATTTCCGGTTCGCTGTCCCAATCCAGGTTGTAGTTGCCGCCGAGACCGAAATTGACCGTTCCGGGCAGGAAGTAGAGCTCGGCGGCCGATTCAACGAGGTCAGCGAGGCTGGCGTAGGATTCGAACCGCAGGAGAGCGATGAAGTCCGCAGCGTCGATGAGACGCAACTCGGTCGCCACTGGGCGGATCGCTTCGGCTACTATCTGTTCCCGTCTCTCGGAGAATTCGCACTTTTTCATCGGCGTTACGTCATCCGTTTTGGTTGCGATTGCGCATGCACCCTGTGAATGAGTTCGGCAACTGCCTTGTAAAACACGGGTGGAATCACACTATCGACCGAGACTTGTGCAAACATGGAGCGCGCAAGCGGCGGATCCTCGAAGACGGGGATGCCGTTTTTCTCTGCAATCTCGCGGATTTTCAGGGCGACGAGATCCTGGCCGAGCGCAACCACCACCGGTGCGTCGCTTTCTTCGCGGACGTAACGCAGCGCGACGGCATAATGTGTCGGGTTGGCGATCACCAGCGTCGCCCGTGGCACGGATGAAATCATGCGTTTGCGCGCCCGGTCGCGCTGCATGGAACGCAGGCGCGACTTGACGATCGGGTCGCCCTGGGACTGCTTCATCTCCTCCTTCACTTCCTGCTTGGTCATCATCAGTTCGGTGTACCAATGATGACGTGACCAGAAGAGATCGGCGATCGCCAGCACGGCCGTCGCCAGCATGATGACGATCATCACCTGATTGAGATCGGACGTCATCGCCGAGAAGATCGTCACCGGATCGGAGAACATCAGGTCGAGCGTCGCGAAGTAGTCGTTCCAGAGAACGAGCAGCACGAGGATCGACACGATGATGATCTTGAACAGCGACTTTCCGAACTCCACCAGGCCCTGTACGCCGAAGATGCGCTTCAGGCCGGCCATCGGCGAAATCCGGTTCATCTTCGGCTGGATGCGATCGAGCACCGGGCGCGGCAGGTTCTGAAAGATCGACGAGCCGACGCCGAAGACGATGAGCAGTACGAAGACCGGAACGAGCAGCGCCGTCGACTTCCAGGCGAGGTGCGTCATCAAGGCGACGACATCCGTGGCGTTGTTCAGCCGCCAGGCTTCCGGCTGTTCGAAAATGTCCTTGAGCGCCGCGGCGACCGTGCTGGCGCCGTCGGTCAGGAAGAACACGAAGAAGATGTAGATCGCCACCGTCGAGGCAAACGTGGTCGCCTCGCGGGAGAAGGGCACGTTGCCCTTGTCGGCGGCATCGGAGATCTTTTTCTCCGACGGGGACTCTGTTTTGCTGTCCTTATCCTGATCGTCCGACATGCGACAGGAAGTCTCCCGACCGGTTTCCGCAAGCCAGCGCTGATCTTGCGCTGTTTGTAGTGAACCCGGAAACCAGGGCAGACAAGGGTTTCGTCGGGGCAATCATGCAGGGTCAACAGGAAATGCGGGCCGTTGATCCCGCCAACGCAAAAACGCGGGCTCAGGGCCCGCGTTATGGTTCTACGAGCCGGGGTTCCGGCCGTTCTGGAAAGGTGACCGCAGCGGTCGGGATGGATCAGGCAGCCTGCGCTTCCTTTTCCTTCAGCTCCAGCTGGCCGCTTGCAGCAAGGCGGATCGCCTCCTGGGTGATCGAGCGGCGGGCGATGGCGATATCGCGCGGGTTGATGCCGGCATCGCCCATGGCAAGATCGGATTCGATCATGCGGCGCTGGCGTGCGCCGATGGAGGCGAGCACCGATTCGCGCAGGTCCGAGGTCGAACCGCGCAGCGCCATGGTGATGATGTCGGTCGAGACATCGTTGAAGAGCTGAACGCGGCTGCGCTGCGGCATGTAGAGAACGTCGTCGAAGAGGAAGATCTTCGGGCGAACCTTCTTGGCTGACTCGGTGCTGAGAGATTCGAGCGAAGCGAGCAGCGTGTCGACCTGCGGCTTGTCGAGCTCGTTCATCACCTCGGCGATCTTGGTCGGGCCGGCGGAATTGCGCTCGGCTTCCATCTCGCCGATCATTTCCATGACGCGGTTCTCGATGATCGCCGCTGCCTTCGCGCTCACGTCCTTCATGTTGACGGCACGCTTCAGGATATCGGGCCGCTGCGCTTCGGACAGCTGCAGCAGCACCTTCGCGCCGAAGCTCGAAGGCATCATCGACAGGACATAGGCAATGGTCTGCGGATGTTCCTTGGCCAGCTGCAGCGCGACCGCAATCGGGTCGCATTCCTGCAGCCGGTCCCAAATATTGGCTTCGTAGGACTGGAAGGTGGCGCGGCGGCCGAGCAGGCCGTCGACCTCATCAGGCGTCAGGCCTTCCTCCAGAATGCTCTCGATGGCCTTGGCATTGTCCATGAGGCCGGCGCCCTCGGTGAAGAGGTCCTCGAACTCGTTGACCAGCGCTTCCAGTTCGTGGGGAGGGATGGCCCGCAGCGACTGCGCGGAGGCGATGATCGCCTGCAGTTCGCTCTGGGTGAAGAACTTCAGCAGCTTTCCGGCGACGGACTTGCCCATCGCCAGGAGAACGGCCGCTGCCTTATCCGTCTGGTTGAGAGGCCTGGAAAGTGCCTGTGCCTCAAAACTCTCGAAATCCATCATGGATTCATCCCTCGCCCAATCATCGGGCTCTATGACTTCTTGCTGCCCTTGATCTCGATGAGCTTGACGCCGAACCGGGTGTCGTCGCCTTCGAGAACGGTAATTTCGCCGCGGCCGATGATGCGGCCGTTGACCATGATTTCGACCGGTTCGCCGATCCGCCGGTCCAGCGAAATCGTGGCGCCTTCGGTCAGGTTCATGAGACCCGAGACCTGCATGCGGCTGGTGCCGAGAACGATCTGGACATCAATCGGAATGTCCATGATCAGGTCGAGATTGGCGGTCATGCCGCTGCCGGGCGGCGTATCGGTGGCGGTTTCACCGGCATCGAAGGCCGATGCGCCGAAATCGCCGGCGCCGAAGCTGCTGCCGCCGAAATCCGTGGCGGCCGGGCTGGCCGACAGGTCGCTGCCGAAGCTGTCCGAACCGAAGTCGCCACCAAAGGCGCCAAGGCCATCGGCAGGAGAGGCGAAGTCGCCGCCGAATTCGGCGGTGCCGCCGAGCGTGTCTTCGCTGCCGAAATCAGCGCCGAAGCCAGCCGGCGCGTCCGTGTCCTTCTTGAGAACACCGCGCAGATCGTCGATCGCCTGGTCGAGTTCCATGTCTCCGACAGCGACTGCGGCCTGTTCGTTGATTGGTGCTTTCTTGGGTGCCATGTGCGAACTATTCCAGTTGAAGCTTGCCTCAGGCCTACTGCCTGGCGACGGCGAGCCGAATTAACTCATGATGTGGCGAAGGATGTCCTGTTCGGAACCGTGGGTGTCCTTGACCCGCACGGTATATTTCGCACCCGATCGACCGAACTCGCAGACATAGAGATCGCGGCCGTTGGCATTCACGTCGACGCGAACGTCCTGGGCATCGTGGAAGGGAATGACGTCGCCGGCCTGGAGGCGACTGATCGTCTCGAGCGTCAGGCTCTCGAGCCGGATCCGCGCCTCGATGGTGACGGCGGAGCGGCGAACCTGCTCCTCCATCTGTTCGGTCCATTCGGACTTCTGCTTGCGGTTCTGTCCGGCGCCCCTTGGAAACACGATCTGCGTCTTCAACAGCACGCTTTGCGGCACGATGATCGAGAAGGTCGACAGCACCGGGCCGAAACCGATCGTCATGTCGATCGCTGCCGCATGAACGTCCTCGACCACGGGGTCGGGTTTGCCGCGGGCCGCGCTGTTGTGGGCACGGGCAACGATCGGTTCAAAGCCGCCCGATGCATTGACGGCCGTGCGGAGCACGTCGGCAATCTTTTCGAAGATCGGTTGGGCGACATCGATTTCGATCGGGGAAAGCGTCCGCGGCTGCGGCTCTTCGATATCGGTCGGCTCAGCACCAAGCAGCGCCTCGACCATGGTGATAATGATCGGGCTGTCACAGCTGATTTGAAAGTCCGGGCACCAGTTGCGCAAGGAGACGTCGCTGATCAGCACGCCGTGGCCGAGCTCGGTGATCAGATTGTTGCGAAGTCCGGTGCGGAAGCCAGCGTAGCCGATGGCGATATCGAGGCCGGTTTCCGCTTTGCAGATGTCGGGGAGGAATTCGCCGAACACCTGGCCGAGATCGAGTGCCACTCGACCGATCGCGCGGTCGTCGCCGAGCGCGCCGGTCATGCGCGCCAGCAGTTTCCTGTCGAACGGATGAACGTTTGTTGTTGTTCCTGACGTCATCGGATCAAGCCGCCTTGCTTTCGCTGCCGCCGCCGGGGTTCATCATCTCCTGCTCGACGGCGTCGATCGAAGGACGCTCATAAGCCGAGATCGTCTTGCGGCCGTATTCGAGTGCGACCTGCGGAACCGAACCGTTCATGTAGGCAAGCAGCGTCTGCTTGACGATGATGTAGAGCCGGTTCTGCTTCTCGCGGACGGATTTGATGTTGGCGACCAGCGGAGCGACGATCGAGTAGGAGAGGAACACGCCGAGCAGCGTTCCGACGAGTGCGGCGGCGATCTTGGCACCGAGAACCTCCGGCGCTTCGCTGATCGCGCCCATCGCCTTGATGACGCCGAGAACCGCCGCGACGATGCCGATCGCCGGGAAGGCATCGCCCATGATCGTCAGCGCGTGGTAGGACTTCATCTTGTCGTGGGTGATGGTCTGGATTTCCTCATCCATCAGCGCCTCGATCTCGTGCGAGCGGGCATTGCCGATGATGATCAGGCGGACGTAGTCGCAGATGAAGGCCGTCAGTTCCTTGTTCTTCAGGACGGTCGGCGCCGACTGGAAGATCGAGGATTCCTCGGGGTTGTCGATGTGGCTTTCGATCTCGTTGCGCGACTTTGTTCGGAGATCCCGCATCAGCGAGTAGAGAACGCCGAGTGTATCGAGATATTCCCGCTCCTTGGGAACCTTATGGCGAAACGCTTCGCCAAGGGCCTTGCCGGTATCCTTCACCACCTTCATGGAGTTGGCCATGATGAAGCCGCCGATACCGGCGCCGCCGATAATCAGCAGTTCGAAAGGCTGGTTGAGGACTTCCATGTGGCCGCCCATGGCCACGTAGCCGCCGAGAATACAGCCGAAAGTCACAAGAAGCCCGATGATGATGTTCATTTTCGATACCCGTCACGATCCCATTTTCGTCTAACGGGATAAGGTTTCTTCCTTGCGTGAGGCTGGCCGCCGAGGCCGCGGAAATCATTGCGTGGAACAGGTTCGCGCAAGCCAATTCGGTCAGGATTTGGTATGGCCGGCTCTCCAGTCGCGCCCGTCTCACTCCGCTAAGGGCGACCGATCGTGACTACGACCTATACGAGCTACAAGCTGATCACAGCCGACTTGGGCAAGTCGCTGGAGCGCGTCGCCAAGGAGCCGGACGTCGCCCGCGAGACCGAATATTATCTCTCCAAGATCGGCGATATCAAAACCATCGACCAGTTCTTCGCCGACACGCGCCTCTACGACTACGCGATCAAGGCACACGGCCTTGAAGACATGGGCTACGCCAAGGCCTTCATGCGCAAGGTGCTGACCGAGGGCGTCGACAACGAGGACGCCTTCGCCAATAAGCTGACCGACAGCCGCTACAAGCAGCTGGCCGAATCGCTGAATTTCGCCCGCCAGGGTGAGGCTGCCACCTCCTTCGATCGCGCCCAGAAGGGCGTTGTCGACAAATACGCCCGCCAGACGCTCGAGCAGAGCGCCGGCGAGGAGAATGCCGGCGTGCGGCTCGCGCTCTATTTCGCCCGCATGGCGCCATCGATCACCAGCGGCTACGCTATCATTGCCGACGAGGCGCTGGCGCAGGTGGTACGCACCGCGCTGCAGCTGCCCGACGAATTCGCCGGCACCGAGGTCGACCGTCAGGCGGCTACCTATGAGGCGGCAATCGACCTCAAGGACTTCCAGGATCCGGCCAAGCTGACGGACTTTCTCGATCGCTTTACCGCCCTCTGGGAAATCAACAATTCAACGGACGGTTATGACCCGCTTGCGGTTTTCGGCTCGTCGAGCGGCTACGGCATCTCTTCCGATCTGCTCCTGTCCATCAACAGTCTGAAACTCGGGGGACGCTGAACGTGCAGACCGGTCTTTACGTCGCGATTTCGTCGCAGATGGCGCTTGAAAAGCGCCTCAATACACTTGCCGACAATATCGCAAACTCGGGCACCGTCGGTTTCCGCGGCACGGAAGTGAAGTTCAACCAGATGCTCGGCGATACCAAGCCGACCAAGGTTTCCTACGTCAGCAAGGGCGAAGAGTTCCTCAATACCAGCAACGGTTCGCTGACGCGCACCGGCGGCGCGCTGGATTTCGCCGTCAAGGGCGACGCGTGGTTCCAGATCGACACGCCCTCGGGTCCGGCCCTGACGCGTGACGGTCGCTTCACCCTGACCGAAACCGGCGAACTGGTCACTATTCGCGGCTATCCGGTTCTCGACACCGGCGGGGCGCCGATCCAGCTCAATGGCTCGGCCGGCGACGTGACCGTCGGCGCAGATGGTGCCCTGCACCAGAACGGTGTCGCCGTCGCCTCGCTCGGCCTCTACCAGGCGGACTTCAGCAAGGGCTTCATGCGCCTCGACAACAGCGCCGTGCTCCCGGCGGTACAGCCGGAACCGGTCGTCGATCGCTTCGACGTCGGCGTCATGCAAGGGTTCCTCGAGGAATCCAACGTCAACGCCGTCGCGGAAATGTCGCAGTTGATCATGGTCACCCGCGCCTTCGACAACATCACCGCGCTGATGCGTGACAGCGAAGGGTCGCTCGATGAAGCGATCAAGACGCTCGGTGGCAGCCGCTAAGGCGTGACGGGAAACGGAATGGAACGCGAAGGCCTGAAGACGAGCGCCGCATCGACATCGCTGGCTGCCCTTGCCGGCCTGGTCGAACGCTACGCCAAACCTGAACACTCGATTGCGCCGGGCGGCCACGTCCAGACAATTTCTCCGGGCCACTATACCGTGACCGGCCTGTCGCGACATGTTCGGCTTGGCGATTTCGTCGCACACAAGAGTTCGACTGGAACGCATCTCGGCGAAGTGGTCCGGGTGGAGCCCGAGCGTGTGGTCGTCTGCCCGATCGAGCCGGGCGACCCCATCGGCATCCACGACACTGTCATCCGCAAGGGCGCCTTCCGCATTGCGCCGACCGACCAATGGTGCGGCCGGGCCATCAACGCGCTTGCCGAACCGATCGACGGCCTCGGCCCGCTGCTGCAGGGCGATGTCCGCCGCTCGATCTCCAATACGGCGCCGCCGTCGATGACCCGCAAGCGCGTGGAACAGGGATTCCGCACCGGTGTGCGGGCGATCGACATCTTTTCGCCGCTCTGCCTCGGGCAGCGCCTCGGCATTTTTGCCGGTTCCGGCGTCGGTAAATCAACGCTTCTGTCGATGCTTGCGCGCGCCGATGCCTTCGACAAGGTGGTCATCGCGCTGGTCGGCGAACGCGGCCGCGAAGTGCGCGAGTTCATCGAGGACACGCTCGGCGACAATCTTTCCAAATCGGTGGCTGTTGTCGCGACCAGCGACGAAAGTCCGATGCTGCGCAAGATGGCGCCGCTGACCGCCGTCACCATCGCCGAGCATTATCGCGACAACGGCGACAACGTGCTGTTGATCGTCGACAGCGTCACCCGTTTTGCCCATGCCATCCGCGAAGTGGCGACCGCGTCCGGCGAACCGCCGATCGCCCGTGGCTATCCGGCCTCGGTCTTTACCGAATTGCCGCGCCTGCTCGAGCGTGCAGGCCCGGGCGCCGAGGGGGCGGGCACCATCACCGCGATCATCTCGATCCTGGTGGACGGCGACAACCACAACGATCCCATCGCCGACTCGACGCGCGGCATTCTCGATGGACACATCGTGCTCGAACGCAGCCTGGCGGAAGAGGGGCGCTATCCGCCGATCAATCCGCTGGCGTCGATCTCGCGTCTGGCGCGCAAGGCCTGGACGCCGGACCAGGAAAAGCTGGTGTCGCGGCTGAAGGCGTTGATCCACCGCTTCGAGGAAACACGCGACCTGCGCCTGATCGGCGGCTATCGCCCGGGCGGCGACCCCGATCTCGACATGGCGATCAAACAGGTGCCGGTGATCTACGACGTCCTGACGCAGACGGCGAGTGAGCCGCCGACGCAGGATGCATTTTCCGACCTTGCCGGCGCGCTGAAAGCCGCGGCGATGGGCAATCAGCCGGGTGCAGCAGGGATGAGGCCGAGGTAATGGGTTTGACCGACTACGACGCGGACGAAACGATCCATCAGCGCAAACGCGATTCCGGCATGCCGATGATCGACAAGGCGCTGGCCGCGACCGGCATCATGCTGGCGGCTCTCGCGACCTTCTTTCCCTGGTATGCCTTCTTCAACCAGGACAAGTTCACGATGCCGCCGCTCTGGCAGGGCTCGACACGCGATCTGCCGGAGCGACCGGCGCGCAGCGTTCTGTCCGTCTCGCCGTTGGCAATGTCCGACATGGATGGCGAGACCGTCGCGGCGATCGACCAACTGACGACGGCGACCATTCCAAGCCTTGGCGGCGGTCCGGCCGCCGATGGTGCGGAACCGAAGGAAGGGCTTGAGCAGCCGTTCCCGGGCAAGTCCGGTTTCAAGCTGATGCATGTGGCCAACGGCCGCGCTCTGATCGAGGATACGACCGGCATGTACATCGTGCGCATCGGCTCGATCCTGCCCGACAACACGCGCCTCGCGACACTCGAAGAGCGCGATGGACGCTGGGTGATGATCACTTCGAGCGGCGACGTCTATCAGGCCGACTGACCAGCCACTGCATTTATTGAAAGTCTTTCTCTGCCGCGGATTCATCGTAATCCGCAGCGGATGATGTCGTGCGCATCCGGACGTGTTCCGGCGCCCGCGCCAAGCTTGTTTCCAACGACAAGTCCCACGCAAGATTACCGACCTAGGTTCGCATCACCAAGCATGGAGCTTTTGATGCAACCGATTCAGCTTTTCGAACTCGCGTCCCGGCAGGCCCAGTGGCTGACCGTCCGCCAGAACGTGGTGGCCGGCAACATCGCCAATGCGAATACGCCGCATTACAAGGCCAAGGACGTCAAGCCGTTCGAAAGCGTGTTGGAAAACACCGGCATCCAGATGGCCGCGACCCACAAGGCGCACTTCACCGAGAGCCTCGAAGCCTCGCAGGTGGCCGAGGTCGGCATGCTCGACGGCGTTCAGATCCAGCAATCCGGCAACAGCGTCGCGATCGAGCAGGAAATGATGAAGACCGGTGAGATCAAGCGCGACTACGAGCTCAGTGCCGGGCTCGTCAAAGCGTTTCACCGAATGATGCTCATGACGGTACGGAAGTAACAACCATGGATCCTTTGACTTCGGCCATGAAGGTCTCGGCCTCCGGTCTGCAGGCAGAATCGACCCGCCTGCGTATCGTTTCCGAAAACATCGCCAATGCGCGCTCCTCCGGCGACGTACCCGGCGCCGATCCGTACCGGCGCAAGACGATCAGCTTTGCAGCCGAGGTCGACAGGGCCAGCGGCGCGTCGCTTGTCGAGATCGAGCGGCTCGGCACGGACGATTCGAACTTCACCATCGAGTTCGATCCGGGCAACCCGGCCGCCGACGAGAAGGGCATGGTCAAGATGCCGAACGTCAACATCCTGGTCGAAATGGCGGATATGCGCGAAGCCAACCGCGCCTACGAGGCCAACCTGCAGACGATCAAGCAGTCGCGCGACCTGGTTTCCCAAACAATCGACCTGTTGAGAGCATCACAATAATGATCGACGCAATTAATTCTGTCGGCGCATTTTCGGTCATGAAAGAGGCCGAAGGTACTCGCCTTACGTCCTCTTCGTCGTCGGTTTTCGGTGCAGCTGCCGCTACCCAGGCCGCCCCGCAATCCCAGAGCTTTGCCTCGGTTCTCGGCGACATGGCGACCGACGCCATCGGCGCCATGAAGAAGGCCGAAGGCGCATCGCTCGACGGCATCCGCGGCCAGGCGAACACCCGTGAAGTCGTCGATGCGGTGATGAATGCCGAGCAGTCGCTCCAGACCGCAATCGCGATCCGCGACAAGGTGGTGACCGCCTACCTCGAAATCGCGCGCATGCAGATCTGAAGGAACGAGACATGAAGGCCCTTTCCATTGCCGCAACCGGCATGAACGCCCAGCAGCTGAACCTTGAAGTGATCGCGAACAACATCGCGAACATCAACACGACCGGCTACAAGCGTGCCCGCGCAGAGTTTTCCGACCTGCTCTATCAAACCGAGCGCGCCCAGGGCGTGCCGAACCGTTCCAACCAGGCGATCGTTCCGGAAGGCGCGATCATCGGTCTCGGCGTCCAGACGGCCGCGGTGCGCAACCTGCATATCCAGGGCAGCCTCGTCAGCACCGGCAACGACTATGACCTCGCGCTGGTCGGTCGCGGCTGGTTCCAGGTCGAAACGCCGGATGGAGAGACGGTCTATACCCGTGCGGGCGCCTTCAACAAGAATGCGCAGGGCCAGCTGGTCACCATCGACGGCTACACCGTCGTGCCGGGCATTACCGTTCCGCAGGACGCCACCGAAATCGCCTTTACCAGCTCCGGCCAGGTCATGGTGCGCATCGGCAACGATCCGGCGATGCAGGAGATCGGCCAGCTGACGGTTGCCAACTTCGTCAATGAAGCGGGCCTCGAGCCACAGGGCGAAAACCTCTTCAAGCAGACGCCTGCCTCCGGCGAGCCGATCGTCGGCACGCCGGCCGATCCGGGCTTTGCTCTGATCAAGCAGAAGTATCTCGAAGCGTCGAATGTCGATCCGGTCAAGGAAATCACCGACCTGATCTCGGCCCAGCGCGCCTATGAGATGAACTCCAAGATCATCCAGGCCGCAGACGAAATGGCGGCTACGGTGAGCAAGAACCTCAGGTAACGGAAGAGGGGGCAAACATGACGTTTCGCCGAGCCGCAGGAATGACAGCTCAGAAGGACGGTTCCGCGCCAAGGGCGCGGCACGTGGTGGCAGGCATTTTGCTTGCCGCCGCTTTCCTGTCGCCTTCGGCAGGCTTTGCGGAACGGCTGACGGCGGTCATCCCCAAGCAGACCATCTACCCCGGCGAAGCGATCGACGCGAGCAGGCTCGAGGTCGTCGACGTGACCAACCCCGATTTGACGGACGGCTACGTCAGGACGTTGAGCGAAATCGACGGCAAGGTCAGCAAGCGCACGCTGCTCCCAGGCCGCGTCATCCTGGCCTCCGCTCTGCGCGAGCAATACGCGGTCGAGCGCGGCTCCACGGTCCGTCTGGTCTTCAGCAATGGCGGCCTGACCATCAGCGCGGCCGGTTCGCCCCTTGAGGACGCCGCGATCGGCGACCTGATCCGGGCTCGCAACATTGATACTGGCGTTATCGTTTCCGGAACGGTGATGGCCGACGGCACGATACATGTGGTGGCGAAATGAAAATGCTTGCCTGCAAATGGTTCCTGACGCTGGCCGTCGCGCTGTCCACAGCGGTGACGCCCGCCTTCGGCGCGTCGCGGATCAAGGACGTTGCCTCGCTGCAGGCCGGCCGTGACAACCAGCTCATCGGCTATGGCCTCGTCGTCGGCCTACAGGGAACGGGCGACAGCCTGCGCTCGTCACCGTTTACCGATCAATCGATGCGCGCCATGCTGCAGAACCTCGGCATCTCGACCCAGGGCGGCGAATCGCGCACGCGCAACGTCGCGGCCGTTCTCGTCACGGCGAACCTGCCGCCCTTCGCCAGCCCCGGCAGCCGCGTCGACGTGACGGTCGGATCGCTCGGCGATTCCACGTCGCTGCGCGGCGGCACTCTGGTGATGACCTCGCTTTCGGGCGCCGACGGCCAGATCTATGCAGTAGCTCAGGGCTCGGTCGTCGTCACCGGTTTCAATGCGGAAGGCGACGCGGCAACGCTCAATCAGGGGGTGACGACCTCAGGCCGCGTGCCGAACGGCGCCATCATCGAGCGCGAACTGCCGTCGAAGTTCAAGGACGGTTTCAATCTTGTGCTGCAGTTGCGCAACCCTGATTTTTCCACCGCGGTCGGCATGGCGGCGGCAATCAACAAATATGCCGCCGGGCAATATGGTGGTCGTATCGCCGAAGCTCGGGACTCGCAGGCCGTTCTCGTTGAAAAGCCGAAGATGGCGGATCTCGCGCGGCTGATGGCGGACATCGAAAACATCGTCATCGAAACCGATGTCCCGGCAAGGGTCGTCATCAACGAGCGCACCGGCACGATCGTCATCGGTCAGGACGTGCGCGTCAACGAGGTGGCCGTCAGCTACGGCACCTTGACCGTGGAGGTCAGTGAAACGCCGACCGTCGTTCAGCCGCTGCCGTTCTCGCGTGGCCAGACGGCGCTGGAGCCGAACACCACCATCCAGGCACAGTCCGACGGGGGCACGGTCGCCATTCTCAACGGCTCGAGCCTCCGGTCTCTCGTTGCAGGTCTCAACAATATCGGCGTCAAGCCCGACGGCATCATCGCCATCCTGCAAAGCATCAAAACGGCCGGGGCCCTTCAGGCGGAGCTTGTCCTGCAATGATGAACATCGATCGTCTACTCGGAAGATCCTGCAATGTCCTGCTCGCCTCGGCTGCCGTCGCTTCGATGCTGGCGATGCCCGGCGCGTTTGCCCAGGACGTCACCGCGCCGCCTGCCAGCAACGCCACCGCCAATGAAATCCAGCAGTTCTGCACCAATATCGCCGATGCTGCCCGCGACCAGCGCTACGTTCTGCAGCGCAAGGAGCTGGAAGCTCTTCAGGCGAATGTCGACGACCGGATTGCTACGCTCGAAAAGCGCCGCGAGGAATACGAAGACTGGCTGAAACGCCGCAACGAATTCCTCAAGCAGGCCGAGATCGGTCTCGTTGGCATCTACAAGACGATGAAGCCGGATGCTGCCGCGGGTAAGCTTGAAATGGTCAATCCGGAGATTGCGGCCGCGATCGTCATGCGCCTGCCGGCGCGCCAATCGTCGCTGATCCTCAGCGAAATGAGCGACGAAAAGGCGGCCATTCTGACCAACATCATCTCGAGTGCCAGCGATCCGAACACCTCGAAGGAACCATCATGAAAATGCGTCTAACGGCCGTCTTGGCCGCGGGCCTCCTCGCAGGATGTCAGAACCAGGCTTTCAACGAGATCGGCCGCGCCCCTGCCATGAGCCCGATCGGCAGCGGTCTGCAGTATACCCAGACGCCGCAGCTTGCCATGTACCCCAAGGAGCCGCGCCACGTGGCCAACGGTTTCTCGCTCTGGAACGACCAGCAGTCGGCGCTCTTCAAGGATGCGCGCGCGCTTAACGTCGGCGACATCCTGACTGTCGAGATCGCCATCAACGACAAGGCGTCGTTCGACAACAAGACCGACCGCAGCCGCAAGAACACCAGCGGCTTCAACATCGGCGCGAGCGGCCAGTCGGAGGCCAGCGACTTCGGTTGGTCGGGTGAACTGGAATATGGCTCCAACACCAAGACCGAAGGCGACGGCACGACCGAGCGGTCCGAAAAGCTGCAGCTGCTTGTCGCAGCGGTTGTCACCGGAGTGCTCGAGAATGGCAACCTCTTGATCAGCGGTTCGCAGGAGGTTCGCGTCAACCACGAGCTTCGCATCCTCAATGTCGCCGGTATCGTGCGCACGCAGGACGTCGATGCCAACAACGTGATCTCCTACGACCGCATTGCCGAGGCGCGCATTTCCTATGGTGGCCGCGGCCGCCTTACCGAAGTGCAGCAGCCGCCTTACGGCCAGCAGATCATGGATTTGATTTCGCCGATCTGATCGGCAGGGAATGGCAAGATGGAAGAACTCGAAACCGCCGCGCCCGCGAAATCACCGTCGAAGGTGATGACGATCGCGATTGTCGCCGTCCTGACGCTCGTCGCCGGCGGCGGCGGCTGGCTGGTCGGCGGCATGCTGGCGCCACCGCCGCCCAAGGAACAGGTGGAAGCGACCAAGGACGTCGCTCCGAACGCGACCGGCGAGGAGGGCGTGCCGAAGATCGCCACCGAGGCCAACGGCGTCGTCCAGCTCGAGCCGATCACCACGAACCTTGCCTATCCCTCGGAAAACTGGATCCGGATCGAGGTGGCTTTGCAGTTCGACGGCGCTCCGGACCCGGCCATGGCCGAGCAGATTCACCAGGATATCGCCGCCTATCTGAAAACCGTGTCGCTGCAGCAGATCCAGGGGCCGCGCGGCTTCCAATATCTGCGGGATGACATCCAGGAACGGGTTGACCTGCGCTCAGATGGGCGCGTAACCAATGTTATGTTCAGAACCTTCGTCATTCAATGATTCGCTAAATGATCCGGCTCATCGCCTTCATAGTCGCCATGATGGCGATGTCCGGAATTGCCGGCGCCCAGAGTTTTCCCTCTGACATCCTGAACACCCCCATCGACGGCTCGGCCGCGTCCTGGATCATCCGGACGTTCGGCCTTTTGACCGTTCTTTCGGTCGCGCCCGGCATCCTCATCATGGTCACCAGCTTTCCGCGCTTCGTGATCGCCTTCGCCATCCTGCGCACCGGTATGGGCCTGGCAACGACGCCGTCGAACATGATCATGGTTTCGCTGGCGCTGTTCATGACCTTCTACGTCATGGCGCCGACTTTTGATCGCGCCTGGCGCGACGGCATCGATCCGCTGATGAAGAACCAGATTACGGAAACAGAAGCGCTGCCGCGCATCGCCGAGCCGTTCCGTGAATTCATGCTTGCCAATACCCGCGACAAGGACCTGCAGCTCTTCATCGATATCGCCAAGGAAAAGGGCCAGACGGTCGTCGTCGACGACAAGGTCGACCTGCGTGCCGTCGTTCCCGCCTTCATGATCTCTGAAATCCGCCGCGGCTTCGAGATCGGCTTCCTCATCATGCTGCCGTTCCTGGTGATCGACCTGATCGTCGCCACCATCACCATGGCGATGGGCATGATGATGCTGCCGCCGACGGCAATCTCTCTGCCCTTCAAGATCCTCTTCTTCGTGCTGATCGACGGTTGGAACCTGCTCGTCGGCAGCCTGGTACGCTCGTTCAGCTGAGCGACTGTCTCCATTCCCCTTTGTCGTTGTCGCATTGGCCTGCTGACACGTCCGCCTTTTGCGAGTGGCCGCTGCTCCGGCCGAATGCCCGAGGTCGACCTCGCCAGGGAACATACGGCAAGTTAGAAGCACGGCGGCGTCATTGCCGCGCCATGCTTGACGCGTGCCGCCGTACGCAATTTGCCGGTTCTTCTCTGGTCTCGAACGAAAAACCCCGCCGGGCGGGCGGGGTTTCAGGCGAAGCAAGGCGTGTCGGCGGCTGAGCCCGCCCTCTGGCTTTACAGGGCGAAGGACCCAGCGCGGGGAGGCAGGGCCGGCACGTCGATCAATGCGGGCTCCAATCCCTTCCTTGCGCGGTCTGCCATCGCCTCGTAGGCCTGCTCGAGGTGGCGGCAGAAGCGTTCTGCGTCGAAGAGCGGCATCTGCAGCCGGTTGTCGTCGAGCCTCTGCTTGTATTCGGTAATCTTGTCGCGGTTTGCGTAAAGAGCGACCGCCTGCTCGATGTAGTCGTCGACATCGGCGGTAACGAGTTCCGGCAGTCCGATCGCGCGCAGCAGGCTTTCGCTGACGCGCGAGGCGAAGTGCGTGCCCTTTGGCGTCAGCACCGGCAAGCCCATCCACAACTGCTCGGACGTCGTGGTGTGTCCGTTACAGGGGAAAGTGTCGAGGCCGAGGTCGGCGGCTGGGATACGCGCCAAGTGTTGTTCGTACTCGACCTTCGTGCAGAAGATGATGCGTTTTGTGGTGATACCGTAGCTCTGGAAACGCCGAAGAATATGGGCCTGGGCTTCCGGCTTGGGGCACATCAGCCAGAGAACGCTGTCAGGCGTCCTGCGCAGGATCTCGGCCCATGCCTTCATGGTTTCAACGGTGATCTTGCGGTTGGCGTTGAATGATGCGTAGACGAAAGCGTCTTCCGGTAGGCCCGCTTGCGTACGTGTCATCGCTGCCGGCCGTGGCCGACCGGCCGGGTCGTTCGGCTGGTAGGTTTCGGGCAACCGGCAGAAGCGCTCGTAGTAGTGGTCCTCGCTGCCATCGGGAAGGACGTGGCGGTCGCCGATGATGTAGTCGAGGTCGACGTTGACGGTGGTGCCGGGGAAACCGAGCCATGTGGTCTGCACAGGTGCGGTCTTGTGGTTGAGGATGGCAACGCGACTGTTCATCGTATGGCCCTTGAGATCGACGAGGATATCGATCTGCTCGTCGCGAATCGTCTGGGCCGCCTGCTCGTCGGAAAGGCTTTCGATGCGGACGATTTTGCCCCAGGTCTGACGCCCTTCGCCAGCAACGGCGAGGTGTTTTTCCGGCGTGTAGCAGAAGAGCGTCACGTCGAATTTCTCGCGATCATGCGAGGTCAGCACGGCTTGCAGAAGCTTCATGGTCGCGTGCGGTCCCCAGAAGTCGTTCGAAAGGTAACCCAGCCGTATCTTCTTGCCCCACACGTGCTGCATCTTGCGGCGTTCCTCGGGCAATGTTGGCGGGAACGGCTGATCAAGCGCAGCGGCCAGGCGGTTCAGCCTTTCATCGCGGCACCAGTGCACATTGTAGAAAGGCGTTTCTGCGCGCAGGAATTTGCGGTTGGTCGCTTGGACCGCACGCTCCAGCGCTTGCGCATAGTTTTCGATTTCGTTGAAGTTGTTCACTTCCTGCATGAAAACGAGATAGGCCGACAGCAGGACCGGGTTCGATGGCGTCCGCCGGAACAGGTTGGTGACGATCTCGCGATCATCGTTGTTTCCGACATCCGACGTCAGCAGCTTTGCCGCAAGCACCTGGTGTTCCTGCCGGGCGCTCGCCGAGAGTGTCGATTTGAAAGGACCGAGAATATCGGCCTGGTCGCGCTTCAGGAACAAGGTCACGATGATGTAGGCAAGTTCGGGATCGGTCTTTGCCTGCTCGAGCAAGGGCCGGCCGAGGCTCAAGGCCTGATCATCGTTGCCGCAGGCGAAATGCAGCTTCATGGCCTCCGCCAGGAAATGCTCGGAACGCAATCCGCCTTCTTCGCCGGCCAACTGATAGGCTTGCGCGGCGTCGCTGCGGAAGCCGAGTTTCAGCAGCACCTTTGCCAAAAGCGCATATGTCTTGGCATCGCGGGTAAGATCGAGCAACTGATTAAGGGAATCGAGTGCCTCGGTGTACTGACCTTTTTGATACTGCCGCGAAGCGGAAGAAAAGATGGTGTGGGCGTTCAAGGGAAGCTCCATGGAAAAAGCGCAACCGTTGTCACCGCGCAAGCCTGTGCAACGTCAATGTACCAAGATACCGTTTTGAAGCAGAAACCTTGCCCCAGGCGGGATTGCTGAACGAATTGCGTATTGTTTCCCAATAAATTCAGTCTCGCTGAAGTCATTCGTACGAAGCGAGCTGAGGTGAAAGTAACGTGCTGTTAACCATAGGATTTTGCTTCGAAAATATCTTGCTGCCTTAATGAAATCGCAAGCATTGGAGGCGATATTCACCGTCACATGACGGGTTTGGTTTCCTTCACTTGCGTGAGCGGAGCCGAGTGGCATGAAGCCGGTCCGTCATTACCGGTAGGCGTTTTCAGTCCGGTATGTCCCCAACCGTGTAACCTTGTAAATTTGAGGGACAGTCTCATGACTTCTATTATGACCAACAACTCGGCAATGGCCGCACTTTCGACGCTGCGTTCGATCAATTCCTCGATGGAAACGACGCAGGACCGTATTTCGTCCGGCTACCGCGTTGGCAACGCTTCCGACAACGCTGCTTACTGGTCGATCGCAACGACCATGCGTTCGGACAACAAGGCCCTCGGCACGGTTCAGGACGCACTCGGCCTTGGCGCTGCCAAGACCGACGTTGCTTACACCGGCATGAAAGCCGCGATCTCCGTCGTCGACGAAATCAAGGCAAAGCTCGTTGCTGCCAGCGAGCCGGGCGTTGACAAGTCCAAGGTCCAGAAGGAAATCACGCAGCTTCAGGAACAGCTGAAGAGCGTCGTCAAGTCCGCTGGCTTCTCCGGCGAAAACTGGCTCTACACCGCTTCCGGCGCAACTGCTCCGGGCACGAAGTCGATCGTCGGTTCGTTCAACCGTGACTCCAACAGCAATGTCAGCCTGACGACGCTCGACGTCGACACGACCAAGACCATGCTGATCGACGAAGCAGCAACCGCAAACGGCCTGCTCACAGACGCACTCCTTGACTCCACTGGCACGGCCATCGCCGGCGTCAGCGTTCTGACCCTCGACATCAGCACTGGGGTAACTGCAACGACACTGGCCAACTACCTCAGCGGCGTCGACACCGTCCTGAAGAGCATGACCGATGCCGCTTCGGACCTCGGTGCCGTCAACAAGCGCGTCGACCTCCAGAAGGACTTCGTCGACAACCTGATGGACTCGATCGAATCGGGCGTCGGCAAGCTGGTTGATGCCGACATGAACGAAGAGTCGACCCGCCTGAAGGCTCTGCAGACACAGCAGCAGCTCGGCATCCAGGCTCTCTCGATCGCCAACAGCAGCTCGCAGAACATCCTGTCGCTGTTCCGTTAATCGGTTCAGATACCGGCGACTTCGGTTCCGGATTGCAATACGAAAAACCGCGTCTCGATCGAGGCGCGGTTTTTCTTTTGTCGTTATGTTTTTTTCGTCTGCGGTTTCAAGCTTCGTTAACCATCTTGGTGTTTTCTGTGGCTATCGAAACGGCGGGTTAACCAACAAGATTAACGCGTTAGCAGGCATGAAGCTGGCCGCCGGTTCCCGGTAATCCCGGAATGTCCCTTTCAATCCAGTTTTCCCAAGGGGCACTCAGCCAATGACGTCTATCATGACCAACAACGCGGCAATGGCCGCACTTTCCACGCTGCGTTCGATCAATTCCTCGATGGAAACGACGCAGGACCGTATTTCGTCCGGCTACCGCGTTGGCAACGCTTCCGACAACGCTGCTTACTGGTCGATCGCAACGACCATGCGTTCGGACAACAAGGCCCTCGGCACGGTTCAGGACGCACTCGGCCTCGGCGCTGCCAAGACCGACGTTGCTTACACCGGCATGAAAGCCGCGATCTCCGTCGTCGACGAAATCAAGGCAAAGCTCGTTGCTGCCAGCGAGCCGGGCGTTGACAAGTCCAAGGTCCAGAAGGAAATCACGCAGCTTCAGGATCAGCTGAAGAGCATCGTCAAGTCCGCTTCGTTCTCTGGCGAAAACTGGCTCTACACCGCTTCCGGCGCAACTGCTCCGGGCACGAAGTCGATCGTCGGTTCGTTCAACCGTGACGCCAACAGCAATGTCAGCCTGACGACGCTCGACGTCGACACGACCAAGACCATGCTGATCGACGAAGCAGCAACCGCAAACGGCCTGCTCACAGACGCACTCCTTGACTCCACTGGCACGGCCATCGCCGGCGTCAGCGTTCTGACCCTCGACATCAGCACTGGGGTAACGGCAACGACACTGGCCAACTACCTCAGCGGCGTCGACACCGTCCTGAAGAGCATGACCGATTCCGCTGCAGACCTCGGTGCCATCAACAAGCGCGTCGACCTCCAGAAGGACTTCGTCGACAACCTGATGGACTCGATCGAATCGGGCGTCGGCAAGCTGGTTGATGCCGACATGAACGAAGAGTCGACCCGCCTGAAGGCTCTGCAGACGCAGCAGCAGCTCGGCATCCAGGCTCTGACGATCGCCAACACCAATTCGCAGAACATCCTGTCGCTGTTCCGTTAATCGGCGCACGGGACATGGTGGGCGAGCCTTCGCCCGTCATGATCATGACCTCCGGGAAGCCGCGTCGTCCGAACAGGACGGCGCGGTTTTTCGTTTGGGACGCGCCGCCTTTCGCAATTAACGCCTGCTTCATACTTCCTTATTTTTGTTCACCTTTGTTACCGACTTATGAATGGCGTTAACCGTTTGTTAACCAAACAATCGTTACACATTCGTTAAGAGCGAAGGGTCGCCCCCAGGGCAAAACAGGGGCGGTTCGCATGACGCTAGTCCCGTCGCTGCCGGTCATTCACTCCGGAATGTTCTCAGAAAATCTTTCGGGGCAAGTGACCAATGACCAGCATCATGACCAACACGGCCGCCATGGCCGCACTCCAGACGTTGCGCTCGATCAACACCAACATGGCCGAAGTGCAGGACCGGATCTCGTCCGGGTACCGCGTGCAGACCGCAGCCGACAACGCCGCCTATTGGTCGATCGCGACCACCATGCGCTCGGACAACGCCGCGCTTTCCACCGTTCAGGACGCGCTCGGTCTCGGTGCGGCGAAGGTCGATACCGCCTATGCGGCGATGAAGGCATCCATCGATGTCGTCACCGAAATCAAGACCAAGCTTGTCGCCGCGCGCGAGCCCGGTGTCGATAAGCTCAAGATCAACAAGGAAATCACCGAGCTGAAGAACCAGCTCATGTCCGCTGCGCAATCAGCGTCATTCTCGAGCGAGAACTGGCTCTACAACACCAATACTGCCGCCGTCGGCACAAAGTCGATCGTTGCCTCGTTCAACCGCGATGGCAATGGCAATGTTTCGATCACGACGCTCGACTTCGACACGGCGCAATCGATGCTGATCGACACGGGCAGCTCGGCGCGCGGCCTGCTGACCAGGGCCTACGATGCCGACGCGCTTCTGCAGACGCCGACGGGCACCGCCGATCCGTACTACCTGATCGCCGCCCCGCCCGCTGCACCGCCGACGGGCACCGAAATCACGCTGACTGCGACGACCTCACCTCTCAACATGGACGCGATGATCCGCGTCGTGGACAAGATCCTCGGGCAGTTGACCGATGCCGGTTCGACGCTCGGCGCGATTACCAAGCGCATCGACATGCAGGGAAGCTTCGTCGCCAACCTGATGGATACGATCGACAAGGGCGTCGGTCGTTTGGTCGATGCCGACATGAATGAGGAATCGACGCGGTTGAAGGCGCTGCAGACGCAGCAGCAACTCGGCATTCAGGCGCTGTCGATCGCCAACACCAATTCCGAAAACATACTGCGCCTCTTCCAGCAGTAAGGTTTTAAACCGGTGGCGCTTGCGTGTCGCCGGTTTGAGACCACCCGGCCAAATCCGCCGCAAAGGTGGATGCCGGAACGAATTGAGTTCTGCCACGTCGTCGGTCACGGCACCCGGTGGAAACGGTTGGACCGCGCTAATTGCCCTGGCGCGGTCCAACACATTCATTTTCGCACAAGTTTGACCGCATAGCCTTCCCTCGCAGTCCTGTCAGATGACTGCCGGCCAATATGAGATTTGCGCCGCCGCCTGCATCGGCCCGCCGCCGGAATGAAAATTCCCGCGCGGCCATTGTAAGTCAAAGAATGCAGGGTTCGCCGCTATCGGCGGCGGGACCCGAGGGAGACATTTCAGCAGTGTCAGGATCATCGGAATTCTGCGCCGTAAGGCGGCGCCTGTCAGGCAGACGGGGATCGCCTTCTATCGTGCTGCGCGCATCGAGGTTCCAGCCATGAGCGCGATGCTGTCCCGTTATCTCAAGGATTTCAGCGCGCCGAAAGTCGAATTGTCGATGATGCCGCCGAAGTATTTCCCCGATCTAGATGTCGATTATTCCGACAGCGAACGTCACGCCCCGCGCTCAGTTGCGCCGCAGATCGATGTCGAGGCCGAGCGTCGCGAGGCTTTCGAACAGGGTCGCGCCGAAGCGGCTGCCGAGCTTGCCTTCGAGCACGGCAACCAGATTGCCGACCTCCAGGCGGCCCATGCGGCCGAAATCGAAGCACTGACCAGGCGCCTCGAGGAAGAGGCGGCAAGCCGCATGGCCGAACGCTTTCAGGAAATGACGGAGCAACTGGCCGTGTCTCTGGGCGACCAGACCGCCCGTGTGCTGGCACCTGTCATGGAGGAGGCGCTCCTGCAGCGCGCCGTTGCCGATATGGCGCAGATGATCCGGCAGGGAATTATTGCCGGTGAAGGCTGCGCGATCACCGTCAAGGGTCCGCTTCCTCTGTTCGAAGCCCTGAAGAGCAGCCTCGGCGACAATATGCCGGTGTTCCGCCACGTTGAAACCAACGATATCGACCTCGCCATCGAAATGGACGAGACGATCCTCGTTACAAGAATGGCGGCTTGGGCCGACACTGTCCGGAAGGTTCTGGCATGAGCGACGAAAGCCACCACAACGGCAAGAACGAAATCATCATCGTCAAACGAGTGAGTGGGGGTCATGACGGTCATCACGGCGGCGGGTGGAAGATCGCCTATGCCGACTTCATGACGGCGATGATGGCCTTCTTCCTCGTCATGTGGCTGATCAATGCCGCCAACGAGGAAACCAAGGCGGCGATCGCCTCCTATTTCAATCCGGTGCAATTGACCGACCAGAAGCCCGCCGAGCGTGGCCTGAAGGATCCTGCCAAGGATGCGCAGGGCGAAGAGACGCAGCAGCGATCGAAGGTCGACGGCGAGCAGGAAAAGTCCGGTGGCTCGGCCAAAACAGGCGACCAGCTAACGGCGACCTCGGGCGAGGAAACGAAGTACTCCGACGCCGATTTCTTCGAGAACCCTTATTCGGTGCTTTCGGAAATCGCGCAGGAGGTCGGCCAGCAGGCAAACATCAGCGCCAAGGGTGACGGCGGCGCGGCGCAATCCGGGCCGTCGACCGGCGCGGAAGGCGGCGAGGCCTATCGCGATCCGTTCGACCCGGATTTCTGGACCAAGCAGGTCGAAGTCAAGGATGCCGGCAATACGACCGAGAAGGACGTCGCCTTGGCATCCAAGGCGGCCATGGAAAGCGGCGCAGCGCCACTGCAAAAGACCGCCGAAGAACAAAAGGCCGAAGGGGGGGCGAAGCCTTCCGATGCCGGCAACGCCGACGCTGAAAAGGCTGAGCTTTCGAAGCAGGATGCCGCGGCCCAGGCCGAAGAACTGAAGGCCGAGATCGAGAAGGCACTCGGCGGCGATGCCGGGAAACTGGCCGAGGGGCTCGTCGTGGCGCCGGCCGAAGGCGGTCTTCTGGTAACGATCAGCGAGCAGACGGATTCCCAGATGTTTGCCGTCGGCTCGGCCGTGCCGCAGAAGGAACTGGTCATGGCCATGGAGAAGATCGGCCGGTTGTTGTCTGAGCGCCAGGGCGCCGTCGCCATCCGTGGCCACACCGATGGTCGTCCATTCAAGGACGGTACCTATGACAACTGGCGCCTGTCGGCTGCGCGCGCCCAGAGCGCCTATTACATGCTCGCCCGCGGCGGCCTGAAGGAAGATCGCGTCAGTCAGATCAGCGGCTTTGCCGACCGACGACTGCAGACCCCTGGCGACCCCTATGCCCCCGGCAGCCGCCGCATCGAAATCCTGCTGCAGTCGGCAAAGGGCTAGAACCGATGCTGCGACGCTTGCGATCCACCTTGATGATGTCGGCGCTCGCCATTCCGCTTTCGGCGGGAATGGTTCACGCCAACGACCTCGGGGAGCTTGCACCATTCAAGATGATCCGGTCGCTGCAATATGTGCAGGACTCGGTGGTGCTCGGCGATCATTCGGCCATCGAGATGCAGCGCTTCATGCTCGGCGCGATCGACAAGCGGCTGCGGGCTGCGGATGCGTCCGTGTTCGGCGACCCGCGTAACGTCGATGCGGCGCTCGTCTACGCTATGAGCGGGGGCAACCCGGAGACGCTCAACTATCTCGCCGATCATGATGTCGCCGGCAATTTCGATTCGCGCGTCACCGATGCGCTGAGCCAATATCTCGGCGGCAAGGGCGGCCTGATCGTCGAGAGCCTGTCGAAGGCGGCCCCAGAGTACCGGAACTCCCGTATCGGTCCTTACCTGTTCCTGATCCTCGGCAATGCCACATCGCAGCAGGATCCGGTCGAGGCCATGAAGTTCTACGACTGGGCACGGTTGACCGCTCCGGGAACAATCATTGAAGAGGCCGCACTTCGTCGTTCAGTCTTCCTCGCGGTGCAGGCGAACCTGCCCGACAAGGGCTTTCGTTATGCGCTGAACTACGCCCGCCGCTACCTGACGTCGCCCTATGCCAGCCAATTCGCCGATGTCTTCGTCGAGCTGGCTGTGGGGCATTTCGACGAGGCGGCGCACGAGCGGATTTCCGAAATCCTGACCTTCATGGATGCGCCGCGTCAGCGGGAGGTCTATCTGCGCGTTGCGCGGCGTGCGGCCATCAGCGGCAAACAGACCCTGGCAAAGCTTGCCTCGGAGCGGGCCGAGCAGCTCGCTGCCGATGGCGCCTCCGAGCCGCATGTGCTCGCCAATTTTTACGCCGGGCTGGCGTCGGTACCATCGTCTGACGTCTTCGCCGCGACCCAAAGCATCGCGGCGATCCCGGACGCAGAACTTTCTCCGCGCGATCGCGCCTTGCGTGACGCGGCCAAGGCGGTTGCAGATGCTGTCGTCAGACCACCGGACGATGAAAGCCTCACGCAAGCGTTCTCCGCTAGACCGGTCAGACCAGCCACGCCAGAGGAGCAAATCGACGGCGCGGAAACGGGAAGCGGCATGAGCCCGTTCGGTGAACCGGCGGCACAGGCTGGCGCCCCGACGGCTGGCGAGACGACGCAAGCCAGTGCCGAGACTGCCGCCACCTCCGACCCATCCCATGACGGTTTCGTCGCAAAGGGCCGGTCCAAGGTCGAGGAGATCGATGCGCTGCTAAGGGGAGAAGGCAAATGAGAGCTCTCGACGAAAGCCTGCGTGCACCGCCTCCGACCCAGACGGCCAAGACGGGTGCGCGCGCGGGCGGCAAGGAGCAGGCCCCTGGCGCCTTCGAGGATGCCGTCGCAACCGCTGGGCGCCAGAAGGCAAACGGCCAGGGTGCACAAGGCTCGAGCGAGGGCACCGGCAATGCGGCCGATGGCGAAAACTCGGGAGCGGCGGGCTTGATCGGCAACGGCAGCATCAAAGGCGGAGAAGCCAAGGTCTCGATCACCAAGCCGGCGCACAATCGCGCGCCTGGAGATCTCGAAGATCCATCGCTCGAAAATCACAATGCTCAGAAGGAACGGTTCTCGCTTGCCGAGCGCGAAAGGGACGCCAAGCGTCTTGCTTCCGCCAAGGCGGCACAGGCGCGGGAACATGCGGGTGCATCCGACGCCGCGGGTGAAACGGCCGACCTAGCCGCGCGCATGGCGGCCTTGTCGCGCGGGTTGAACAAGACGCAGGCGAGCGGCGCGCAGGGCGTCGAAGGCAACGGCGAGCCAGCCGATGCGACCGCAGGTTCTGGTGGGAAAACCTCGCCAAGCGCCAGCGTGGACGATCTGCTGACGTTGCTCGGCGGCAACGCGATGCCGTCGACGCATGCAGATGCCCAAGGTGGCGCGGGTGGCGTTCATGCGCTCGGCGAACGCGGAGCGAAGGGCATCGCGCATGGCGAGATGATCGATGCCCATGGTGCAAACGCTGGGGGTGCCGACGGCGAGCAGGAAACCGACCGGCTGTTCCGCTTTGCCCGCGCCGATGGCAAGGGGCAGGCGATCTCGATGAGCATATCGAAGGATGGCGAACGCGCGACTGTCGACGCGGCTCGGTCATCGGCCAAGGCCGAAAACGTTACCGTGCTCGAAGCTCGCCGTTATCTCGGCATTTCGATGAACACCAATTCCACCAATGTCACCAACGCGATCACCGGCGACGCGGGCTTTGCCCAGTCGCTGCAGCCGAGCGCAGCACTCGGCCAGCCGGGCGCCTGGACGCAGGCCGGCAAGACCTTGAACACGCTCAAGATCCAGATGCATCCAATCGAGCTCGGCCTCGTCACCGCAACGTTGCGGTTGAAAGACGACGAGCTGCAGGTCGAACTGAAGGTGGAAAACGGCGAAGCCTTCCGTCAGTTGCGCGACGACCAGAGCGAAATGGTCAAGGCATTGCGGGCCCAAGGCTTCGCGGTCGATCAGATCAACGTCGTGTTCAATTCGGGCAGCGACGCCTCGACCGGCGGCAGTTCCCAACAGCAACAGCAGGCCCAGGCGGGCCAGCAGGGCCGCGAACGCGCCGAGGATGGTGGCGGGCAGGGGCGGCAGCGGCAGGATGGCGACAGCCAGGGTTCAGTGGCGGAAAGGCGGGTTGGCAATGGCGGTACGGATGATGCGGTTGCCGGCACTGAGCGTTCTCGCACTGGTCATGTCTACATGTAGCGCATTCGCCAGCGCTGGCTCTGGCATCTGCGAGCGTGAAATCATCTCGGCAGCGTCGAAATATGGCATCCCCGCCGGGATCCTCTATTCCGTCGGATTGACGGAAACCGGTCGCAAGGGGTCGCTGCAGCCCTACGCGATGAATATCGAGGGCAAGGCCTATTTCGGCACCAGTACGGAGGACGTTCTCGTTCGATTTGCCGACGCCCGGGCGCAGGGTGCCAAGCTGATCGATCTCGGTTGCATGCAGATCAATTACTACTTCCATGGAGATCAGTTCGCATCGCCGACGGAGATGCTTGACCCACGCAAGAATGTCGAATATGCCGCGCGCTTCCTGTCCAACCTTCGCGCGAAGCACGATAGCTGGACCATGGCCGTCGCGCGGTATCACGCCGGCCCGAACAACGACCCGGCGCAGAAGAAATATGTCTGTCGAGTGATCGCGAATCTGGTCGCGACGGGTTACGGCAAGTGGACGCCGAGCGCCACGCAGTTCTGCCAATAAACAACCATTGATTGCTTGATTGCAGGCCATGCCGCATTGTGGCGACAATGCGCAGAGAATGTGACGGCAAGTGGTTTTGTCGCAAGTCGTTAACTTTTCCACATTATTTTAGTGTGATCGTTAACGCTTAGCCACTAGATGTAGATCAAATCGGCGCGATATGGTTAATCAATTATTAATTCCACCCATTAACTTCCTCTAGTTGTTCATGAATCCCTCGATTCGTACCTCTCAATCAGTGCGGTGCCATACTGATTCGGAGGCGGACGAATGATCGTAGTGGTTGACGATAGAGAACTCGTAAAAGACGGCTATACGTCGCTTTTCGGGCGTGAAGGAATTCCCTCGACGGGCTTCGATCCCAAGGAGTTCGGCGAGTGGGTGAATGCGGCGGCAGACTCGGATATCGACGCGGTCGAAGCGTTTCTGATCGGCCAGGGCGATAGCACCTTTGCCTTGCCGCGCGCGATCCGCGATCGGTCGATGGCGCCTGTCATCGCCGTCAGCGATACGCCCTCTCTCGAAAACACGCTGGCGTTGTTTGACTGCGGCGTCGACGATGTCGTTCGCAAGCCGGTTCACCCCCGCGAGATCCTGGCCCGGGTGGCGGCGATCCGCCGCCGCCTGAAAGCCATCAACAACTACACCGACATCGGTCCGATCCGCGTCTTTGCCGATGGCCGCGATCCGGAGATCAACGGCGACGTGTTCGCATTGCCGCGCCGCGAGCGCCGCATTCTCGAATACCTGGTCTCCAACCGCGGGCGCCGGGTGTCCAAGTCTCAGATTTTCAACGCGATTTACGGCATCTTCGATGAAGACGTCGAGGAGAACGTCGTCGAAAGCCACATCAGCAAACTGCGTAAGAAACTGCGCAAGAAGCTCGGCTTCGACCCGATCGATTCCAAGCGTTTCCTCGGCTACTGCATCGACTGGAACTAAGGCGCGCTCAGGCGGCCGAAGGCGGCACCTAAGACAGGTTCACGCAAGGCCCGCTTCCTAGTGTCGCTGCAACGTGGAAATGAGGATACGATATGAGTCTCTATGGCAGCATGAGAACGGGCGTCTCCGGGATGAACGCTCAGTCGAACCGTCTCGGCACTGTGGCTGAAAACATCGCGAATTCGAACACGACCGGCTACAAGCGGGCCTCGACAGAATTCTCATCGATGATCCTGCCTTCGGGCGGCGGCAACTACAATTCCGGCGGCGTCGAGACTCAGGTGCGCTACAGCATCTCGCAGCAGGGCGGCACGAGCTACACGACGTCGGCGAGCGACCTCGCGATCAACGGCGGCGGCTTCTTCATCGTGCAGGGCAACGGCGGCGAGAATTTCCTGACGCGTGCCGGCTCTTTCGTTCCCGACAAGGACGGCAACCTCGTCAACACCGCCGGCTTCAAGCTGATGGGTTACGAATACAAGGCCGGCGCCGACCCAACGGTCGTTGTCAACGGCTTCGACGGCCTGACCGAAGTCAAGCTCAAGGACGAAGGCCTGGTGGCTTCCGGTTCCACCAAGGGCGCGATGGAAGCGAACCTGCCTTCCGGCGCTGCCGTCGGTGACGAGAAGCCGACCTCGCTCGTCGTCTATGACAGCCAGGGCAACACTCGCATCCTCGACTTCGTTTACAAGAAAACGGCTGCCAACAACTGGTCGCTCGAAGTGCGCGACCGTGCCACCTATACTGTCGGCCCGCCGGTGACCGGTGTCATCGGTTCGCAGAGCCTGGTCTTCGACGGAGCCGGCAAGCTGACGACGACGCCGACGACATTGACGACGGCGGCGATCAACAACCTGCCCGGCACCGGCGCAAATCTCGGCGCGCTGACGATCGACTTTACCAAGACATCGCAGCTCGGCGGCGACTTCACCAGCAGCGGTGGCGGCATCGACGGCAGCAAGCCGAGCAAGATGTCGGGCTTCGAGATCGACAAGGAAGGGATCGTCTACGTCAAATACGGCGACGGCAACCTCATTCCGAAGTTCCGCATCGCGCTTGCGACCGTGCAGAGCCCGGACAAGCTCTTGCCGCAGTCGGGCAACGTCTATTCGCAGGGCACCGATTCCGGCGTCATCGTCACCGGTTTTGCCGGCTCCGGCGCTTTCGGCAACATCCAGTCCAAGGCGCTCGAAAACTCGAACGTCGATATCGCCAACGAGCTGACATCGATGATCGAGGCGCAGCGCAACTACACGGCAAACTCCAAGGTGTTCCAGACCGCTTCGGATCTGCTTGAAGTTCTGGTCAACCTGAAACGGTAATTGAAAGAGATACGGTCCGCGTCATGTCGCTGTCCTCCGCAATATCCATCGCACAACAGGCCTTCAGCAACACGGCGCAGCAAACCGCAACCGTGTCGAAGAACATCGCGAATGCGGGCAACGCGGACTACTCGCGTCGGCTTGCTCTGCTTGGGAGCACGGCCAACGGCGCACAGGTCGTATCCATCTACCGTGCCCAGAACGAGGCGCTGCTCAAACAGAGCATCGCCGGCATGGGCGAGGCTTCCGGTCAGGCAAGGCTCCGCGAGGGCCTTGAACTGATGAAGTCGGCGCTCGGTGGCAACAGCTACGAAACGGCGCCATCGAAGCTGCTCGCCGATTTCCGCAACAGCCTTCAGACCTTCGCCGCGACCCCCGGCAACAAGACGATCGCCGCCACCGCGGTCTCCGACGCCGGGGACCTGGCGGATTCGCTGAACAAGGCCTCCAAGTCCGTCCAGGACATGCGCGAGGATGCCGACAAGGAAATCGCGTTGGAGGTTGGCAAGCTGAATGGCTTGCTGGCGGAGTTCGAAAAGGCGAACAATGCCGTCAAGGCGGCAACGGCCCAGGGCACCGATCCGAACGACGCGCTCGATCAGCGCGACAAGATCTTGAAGCAGGTTTCCGAGATCGTCGGCATTTCGACGACCACGCGCGCCAACAACGACACCGTGATCTTCACCACGGATGGTACCGTTCTGTTCGAGACCATCCCGCGCTCGGTCACCTTTGCCCCGCAGACGGTTTATGATGCTTCGACCGTCGGCAACAAGATCTATGTCGACGGCGTGCCGATCGCAGCGGGGACCGGCGCCGACACCACGGCGAAGGGTAAGCTTGCGGCGCTCGTGCAGTTGCGCGACGACGTCGGGCCGAAATTCCAGTCGCAGCTCGACGAGATTGCCCGCGGCCTGGTGACCCTGTTCCAGGAAGGCGGCCAGCCCGGCCTGTTTACCTGGGGAAGTCCCGGTATTCCGCCCGTCGGCATCGTGCCTGGCATGGCGTCGAAGATCACGGTCAATGCGCTTGCCAAGGCAAACCCGCTGATGCTGCGCGACGGTGGTTTCGACGGCACGTCGAACAACCCGACAGGCAACGCAGGCTATACCGATCTGCTGGACGGCTTCATCAACAAGATGGGTGAGAACATGGCGTTCGACCCAGCGTCCGGCCTCGATAACAACAGCAGCATTCTGAATTTCGCCACCAGTTCGGTCGGCTGGCTCGAGCAGTTCCGCAAGACAGCATCGACGGCCGACGACAGCAAGTCGGCGCTGCTGTCGCGCACGGCCGAAGCTCTGAGCAAGCAGACCGGCGTCAGCATCGACGAAGAACTGTCGCTGCTGCTCGATCTCGAACAATCCTACAAAGCATCGGCCAAGCTGGTCAGCACCGTGGACGCCATGATGGCGGCCCTAATGGAAGCTGTGAGGTAATCATGAAGACATCCTTCGTTTCAAACCTGGCGATTCAGACCGCCATGCGCCTGACGATTCAGCAGACTCAAGCCGAGTTGCTGCGACGGACCCAGGAGAGCACGAGCGGCATTCACTACGACGTCGGCCTGACGCTTGGCGCGTCGACGTCGCGATCACTCAACCTGCAGCGCGAGCTGGACAGAATGGGCGCCCTGAAGGGCACCAACGCCGTGGTCACGCAAAGGCTTTCCGCGTCCCAGGGCGCGCTCGAGACGATGCAGAAGGCCGCCGAAAAGGTGCGCGACACGCTTGTGACCTACAAGGGCAACGACAGTGTCGACGCGATGAAGATCCTGAAGTCCGAAGTGAACGGCGCGCTTCAGATCTTCACATCGGCGGCGAATACCTCCTTCAACGGCGAGTTTCTGTTTTCCGGCATCAACACCGACGTCAAGCCGCTGGCCGACTACAACTCCGTGCCCCCGTCTGCGGCCAAGGTCGCATTCGATGCGGCGCTCAGCAGCTACATGTCGGCGAACGGCCTCGCCGACATGAGCCAGTTTACGCCGACCCAGATGCAGGACTTCATCACGACCGAACTCGAGCCGATGTTCATGGGCACGGATTGGGATACCAACTGGTCTGATGCGTCGAACCAGAACATGACAAGCCGCATCAGCGCCAGCGAGGTCATCGAAAGCTCGACCAACGCCAACACCAAGAGCTTCCGGATGTTCGCGCTTGCGAGCGTCATTTCGACGGAACTGATGGACAAGAACGTCAATTCGCAAGTTCGCAGCACGCTCAACAACGCCGCCTTCGGCTACATGGAGCAGGCTATTGCCGGATTGAACGGGGAACGCAGCTCGCTCGGTATCTCCGAGTCGCGCGTCAAGAAGGCGACGACTTCGCTGGAGGCGCAGGAGAAGCTCGTCAAGACCCACATCACCGACATCAATGGCATCGATCCGGAAGAAACGGCGACGCGTGTGAACATGTTGAAGACCCAGCTCGATACATCCTACGCGCTGACGTCGAGACTGCAGCAGATGAGCTTGCTCAACTACCTCTGAGAAGAGGCGACCGGACAAACATGAAGGATGTCTGAATGTACCAATTTTCCTATGCCGAGATCATGGAGGATGGCGTTGCCGACTCCAAGAATCGAGAGCGGCAGGTACTCGATCGCTCGATTGCGCTCCTTGAAGCCGCAAGACAGCAGAACGGGTATTCGCGAGAAGCCATAGAGGCGATCTATTTTACCCGGCGCGTCTGGATCCGCTTCATCGAGGATCTTCGCGCTCCGGAAAACCAGCTCAATGAAGAGCTGCGCGCCAATCTGATTTCGATCGCCATCTGGATACTCAACGAGACGGAAAAGATCCGCAAACGCGAATCCTCCAACTTCCAGGGCATAATTGACATTACCACCATCATCAGGGATGGACTGAAATGAAGAGCACACTGCGTATCTCGCTGAAGTCGGGCGAAAGAATTTTTGTAAACGGCGCGGTGCTTCGCGTTGACCGCAAGGTCGCCGTCGAATTCCTGAATGACGTGACCTTCCTTCTGGAAAACCACGTGCTTCAGCCGGAAGATGCGACGACGCCGCTGAAGCAGCTCTACTTCATCGCCCAGATGATCCTGATCAACCCGGAAGGCGCCGAGCAGTCGACCGCCATGTTCCGCAAGTCGATCGTCATGCTGCTCAACTGCTTCAAGAACGAAGAGATCCTCGCTGAGCTGAAGCGGGTCGATGGCCTGGTCACCAACGGCCGCGCTTTCGAGGCGCTGAAGGCGATCCGCGGGCTCTACGCCATCGAAGACCGCATCCTCAACACGCAGGAAATCACGCCGGCCACGGTCGAGCAGATTCGCAAGGAGATCGCACCATGGCGGTAAGCGGCGTCAGCAACAACGACTACACCCCGATCGTCTCGGGTACCGATTCGGGCAACGACGCCAGCAAGGCGTCGCTGAACTACGAGAGCTTCCTCAAGCTGCTCGTGGCCCAGATGAAGAATCAGGACCCGACGCAGCCGATGGACGCCACGCAGCAGATCGCGCAGCTCGCGACCTTCTCGCAGGTCGAGCAGACGATCAAGACCAACAAGAATCTCGAGAGCCTGCTGCAACGCACGTCGCTCAGCGAGGCGGATGCGGTGATCGGCAAGACTGTCACCAATGCCGACGGTACGGTCACTGGCGTTGTCAAGGAAGTCAAACTATACTCTGACGGAATCATTGCAGTGCTCGATAACGGCAAGGAGCTCGTTATCGGCCCAGGCGTCAAGGTAAAGTGATACCCGTATGAATGAGGCGGATGCCCTCGATATTGTACAGGCTGCGATCTGGACCGTGATCGTGGCCTCGGGGCCTGCCGTTCTTGCCGCGATGATCGTCGGCGTCGTCATCGCCTTCATTCAGGCGCTGACCCAGGTTCAGGAAATGACCCTGACCTTTGTCCCGAAGATCCTTGCCGTGATGATCACGGTCGCCGTTTCCGCGCCCTTCATCGGCGCTCAGATCTCGATCTTCACCGACATCGTTTTCTCTCGAATCCAGTCCGGATTCTGAGCGCGCTTTCGCGCTACCACCTTCGCGCAAGCTTGGGCCTCTATCTCCAGTCTTAAGATTGGGGCAGCGCGTGTGAATGCTGCCCGACCTCTCATGAAGAGACGGAAGAGACATGGCACTGCAAGCAGCGTTGATCATCCCGAAAGTAGCACCAAAGGGCCGGGATATCGGCTTTGCGCTCGGGATCGTCATGATCCTGGCAATTCTCTTCCTGCCGATCCCGCCGTTCCTGATCGATATGGGGCTGGCTTTCTCGATCGCCTTTTCGGTTCTGATCCTGATGGTGGCGCTGTGGATCCAGCGGCCTCTCGAATTCTCGTCCTTTCCGACGATCCTGCTGATTTCGACCATGGTTCGCCTGGCGTTGAACATTGCAACTACGCGCGTCATCCTCTCCCACGGTCACGAAGGCCACGGTGCAGCCGGCGGCGTCATCTCCGGCTTTGCCAGCCTCGTCATGTCCGGCGATTTCGTCATCGGTCTGATCGTCTTCCTGATTCTGATCACGGTGAACTTCATCGTCATCACCAAGGGCGCGACGCGCATCGCCGAAGTCGGTGCGCGTTTCACCCTCGATGCCATTCCCGGCAAGCAGATGGCGATCGACGCCGACCTTTCGGCCGGCCTGATCGACGAGAAGGAAGCGCAGCATCGCCGTCGCGAATTGGAGCAGGAAAGCTCGTTCTTCGGCGCAATGGACGGTGCGTCGAAATTCGTGCGCGGCGACGCGATCGCCGGCCTGATCATCACCGCGATCAACATCTTCGGCGGCATTATCATCGGCTATCTGCGCCACGACATGCCGATCGGCGAAGCCGCCGACGTTTTCGTGAAGCTTTCGGTCGGCGACGGTCTCGTCTCGCAGATCCCGGCGCTGATCGTTTCGCTTGCTGCCGGCCTGCTCGTGTCGCGTGGCGGAACGGCCGGCTCTACCGACCAGGCCGTTGTCGGGCAGCTCGGCGGCTATCCCCGCGCTTTGATGGTTGCTTCTGGACTGATTATCCTGCTTGCGCTGGTTCCGGGCCTGCCGTTTTTCCCGTTTGCCGTTCTCGGCGGCGGCATGGCATTCCTGAGCTGGCTCATTCCGCGGCAGATCGAAGCGGAGAATGCGGCGCGCCGGGTGCAGGAGGCTGCCACGGCGCAGCAGACCAAGGACGGCGAGGCGGATTCGGTCAAGTCGGTGCTGAAGACGGCGGAGATCGAATTGCTGCTGGGCAAGCAGGTGTCGACCCGACTGCTCGGCGCCCACCAGGAACTGGCCTTCCGTGTCGGCAAGATGCGCCGCAAGTTCGCCGGCCAATACGGCCTCGTCATTCCGGAAATCAAGGTTTCCGACGATATCAGCATCCCGGACAAGGCCTATCACGTGCGCATCCACGGCACGACGATCGCCTCCAACACGGTGCGCGTCGGCGAAGTTCTTGTTGTCACCGGCGGCGGCCGTCGTCCGAGCGTGCCGGGAGACGAGATCCGCGAACCCGCCTTCGGCATGCCGGCGGTTTCGATCCTCGAGACATTCACCGAAGACCTGAAACGCGAAGGCTTCCACCCGATCGACAACGTCTCCGTCGTGCTGACGCATCTTTCCGAGGTCATCCGCAACAACCTGCCGCATCTTCTCTCTTACAAGGACGTGAAGGTGCTGATCGATCGGCTGGATCCGGAATACCGCAAGCTGGCCGACGAAATCTGCACGTCGCACATGTCCTATTCCGGGTTGCAGGCGGTCTTGAAGCTGCTGCTGGCGGAGAGGGTATCGATCCGCAACCTGCACCTGATCCTCGAAGCGGTTGCCGAACTGGCGCCGCATGTCCGCAAGACCGAGCAGATCGTCGAGCACGTGCGCGTGCGCATGTCGCAGCAGCTGTGCGGCGACCTCGCCGACAACGGCATCCTGCGCGTCCTGCGCCTCGGCAACAAATGGGACATGGTGTTCCACCAGGCGCTGAAGCGCGACGCCAAGGGTGAGGTCGTCGAGTTCGACATCGATCCCCGGCATCTCGAAGAGTTCAGCGAGCAGGCAACCAAAGTTATCCGTGAACATCTCGATCGGGGCATGCCCTTCGTACTGGTAAGTTCGCCCGAATCCCGCTCTTATGTCCGCATGATCATCGAGCGTCTTTTTGCCACTTTGCCCGTGCTCTCGCATGTCGAGCTTGCCAAGGGACTCGAGATCAAGATCATCGGCTCGATTTCATGATAACCGACCCCGAGGGCACGGTGCTCGCGCTGTTTGCGGCATTCTGCCGGATCGGGGCGTGCATCATGATCATGCCGGGGTTCTCGACCGCACGCATTCCCATGCAGATCCGGCTGTTTACCGCGGTCGCCATCTCCATGGCGATCCTGCCGGTCATGTGGACCGATATCTATCCTGAGGTGACCGGCAAAGGGCACACCTATATCTACCTGATCGCCGCCGAAACCGCCGTCGGCGCGGTCATCGGCCTGGTTGCCCGCTACTACGTGCTTGGCCTTCAATTCGCCGGCACGACGATAACGATGCTGATGGGCTTCAGCCCGCCGCCGTCGTCTGATGTGCTCGAAGACACGGCGGAGAACCAGCTCACCAGCATGATCAGTTTTGCCGGGCTGATGATCCTGTTCATGCTCGACTTCCATCACGTGATGTTCGAAGCGATCGTCCAGTCCTATCGGGTCATGCCGGTCGGCAGCGCCTTCGATCCGCAGGGCGTGCTCATCACCCTGACGGATTCGCTCGAGCAGACCTTCATGATCATGCTCAGGCTTGCGAGCCCCTTCCTGATCTACGGGCTTTTGTTCAACGTCGCGATCGGCATGGTCAACAAGCTGGCGCCGCAGATCCCGATCTACTTCATCTCGCAGCCCTATCTGATCATGGGCGGCATGTTCTTGCTCTATCTCGGTATCGCCGCGATGCTGCGCCTGTTCGGCGACGGTTTTGCACCGGTCATGCAAGGGGGATAGCCAGGTGAAGACGCGGTCGGAAAAACTCAAGCGCCTGGTCGCCGTTCAGCGCCATCTCGAACAGATGGCCGAGGCCGACTTCGTCGAGATGGTGCGACAGCGCGAGGTGCTGGCCGAGACGATCGACGTGGTCGTCGACGCCATGGGCTCGGCGCATCCGATGCATCGCATGTTTTCCGGCCACTATTCCTCGCAGGTCGGGCGCCTCGTGCAGAAGGACCAGATGCTGTTCGGCATCCAGCAGACGCACGAAGCGCGCATGCTGAAGGAGCGGGCCAAGGCCGACCGGCTCGAGGAAAACATGAAGGACGCCCGGCAATGGGAAGACCGGGAAGAGGCCGACAATTCCATCTATGACCTGATCGATCAACACGTTGCCGGCCACGCGCCAGCTTCCGGTAAGGTTGAAGGGCGATAGTGCGGCATCCGGAACGCTCCCCCATGGGGTGGGACGTTCGGTCGAGATGTTGAACGCGCCATTGCGCCGGCCCGATTGGGGTCGCTGCAATGCCGTTGTCGAGAGGATTTGTCATGGCTATCTCTCCGCCCAGCGATCTGGTGATGGACGTCGTTCGCGCGGCCGATCCGGCCGAGGTGCAGGAAGCGCAGGCCCGGCTGAAAGCCAACCGGGCCGCCTTCCAGGCGACGAGCCTTGCGGAAAACGGCAACGGTTTCGCAGCCGCCGTCAACGTTCTCAATTCTTCGGAGGGATCGAGCGGCCTCGGCGACATCAACAATCGGGTCGAACAGAAAAAGGTCCCCGAGACCTATCGCAAGTTCGAAGCGATGATCTTGCAGAATTTCGTGAAGTCCATGCTGCCGAACGACAGCGAGAACGTTTTCGGCAAGGGCACATCCGGCGACATCTGGAAAAGCATGATGGCCGAGCAGATCGGCGATGTCATTTCCAAGAGCGGCGGCATCGGCATCGCCGACCAGCTGGCCGCGGGCGATGCGCGCGAGCGCGTCAATGCCTCGCTCGATGGCAACAGCCGAAACCTGGCCGCAAGCCTCGTGCAGGAATACGAGCGCAAAACGCTCACCGGCTATACGACTGACGACGATAAAAACAAACAAGCTTAATTGGGAGTTCATTTATGGAAGCTGTGGCATCCAACGACGTCCGGATCCAGAACGTGCTCGGCCGGCTGGAAATGATCATCGACAATGAGAACAGCCGCATTGGTGTCGATCCGGAGTTCGATATCAAGACGTCGAACGCGCACAAGAGCCGTTGCCTCTACGAACTGACGATGCTGCACCGCGATACGCTGCCGGGCGAGTTTTCGCCGGCCTTCGCGTCGCAGACCCGTCACCTGCGCGACAAGCTCGAGGTCAATTCGCAGAAGGTCGAAGCCCATCTCGACGCCGTGCGATCCGTCGTCGATCTGCTGAAGGCCGCCGCCCAGGACGCCGATGCCGATGGCATCTATTCCGAAGCGCAGTTCCGCTATAGCGATTTCTAATGCTGAAGCTCATTCTCACCGGTGTCTGGGTCTGCGCCGTCACGCTCGGATCCGTCTATTATTCCATGCAGAGCGCCTCGGCGCCCGTCGTCTCGGATGCAGAAGCAACGCGGCGTGCATCGGAGCAATATGTTCCGGGAGAAATGATCACGGTCCCCGTCATCAAGGACGGGGCCGTACAGGGCTATTTCCTGACCAAGCTTTCCTTCTCCGCAACGAAGGAAGGCATCAACAATCTGCGGGCGCCGCTTCGCCAGATGGTCACCGACGAGCTTTACGACATGCTGGTCGGCTCGCGGTTCATCAACGTCAGCGACACCGGCACGTTCGACCTTTCGACCTTCAAGTCCACGGTCAAGGACGGGCTCAACAAGAAACTTGGCGGCGAAGTGATCACGGAAGTCCTCGTCGAACAGCTCGAATATCTCACCAAGGACGACGTCAAGCGCGTGGCCAATGGCCAGAACGTGCCGCGGCAGAAGCCGGTCGCCATCGTCGACAAGAACGGCAACGTCGCCAACGACAAGCTGCCGGAAGGCGGCGTCAGCGCGAGCAGCGCCCACTGATCGCCGATCGGTAGTCTCAGTTCTTTTCCGGGTTGCGATATTGTTCGTTCACGAAGCCGAACTCCGCCATCAGCCGGCCCACTGCTACATAGAAATGGTAGAGCCCCGCGGCTGCAAGACCGGTCCTTCTCCATAGTTTGACGCCGCGCGGGATGGCGGTGCCAAGCAACGCAAGCGACTTGCAGAAGGTTCTCAACCGCCCAGCGGCGCTTGGATCCCGACGGTGCTCGAGCATCGTCGAAATCGCCCCGTTTCTGAGGCTGCGCGCGCGGATCCATGATGCACTGGTGCGCCGCGCCGGCACAGTTTCTGCCACCCACGCCTCCTTGGCCCAGGCGAACGAGAAACCCTTCTCCTTGCATCGGCTGTAGAAGTCGGCGTCACCGCCGCCGATGAAGTTGAAGGCCGGGTCCAGAAACGGCCGCGGCATGGCGTCGAGAACCCGGCGCGTCACCAACACGTTGCCCGAGGAATAGAGGATCGGTACCGGCCCGGTCGTCTCATAGTGAGGCGTAAACACCGGGTGCCGCTTCCACTTCTGCCCGGTCATATCCTCGAAAACCGGCAGCTGCGGTCCGCCGACCATGTCTGCCTCGGTTGCTTCCTGTGTGGTAATGAGGCAATCGAGCCATTCGGGCGCGGCGATCTCGTCGTCGTCAATGATGGCAATGGCACGCAGGTTGGGATAGTTTTCAAGGGCAGCCGCCCAGCCGGCATTGTAGGCGTAGCAGTTTCCGCGCCGGTGGGCGATGATGACGAGGGAGTCGGACGGGCGTCCGAGAAAGAAATCCTTCGCGGCCGCGGCACCTGCCAGACCCTCATCGTCGTTCTCGACGACGATGGTCGCAAAGGCAACGTCAGGCCGTTGGGAAGCAATGGTTTTCAGCGTTTTGATGACATGTTCCGGCCGGCGAAAGGTCGGTAGCACCACGACGAGTTCGATGTTACCGGCATCTTCCAACTCGGTCCGGAAATAGACGGAAATATCCTGGCCGATAGACGTCATGGTGAAACCTGTGCAAGCGGATTGCTGGCAAGCACTAAAGCAAATCTTCCTAAACAGATACTGAACCGTGAAAATGACTTTTGAAAGAGTGCTTTAAGTGGTCCTTCACCCCACGCTGCTAAAGAAAAGGGCAATGCTCCATCCATGACGTGTGGCAAAATGCATCTGGTCCTGGTTTCCTCGCTCGTACCCGTAGACAATCCCGCCTCCGGTTTCGATATCGCCAATCGTGCAGTGCTTGACGGTCTGCTCGCGCTTGGCCATCGGGTCAGTGTCGTCGGCTTTCTGCAGCCCCGACACAGGCCGGCACCCGGCTGCGAGATGCACCTGCTTGGCGAGCTGGAAGTCACCAATGCCAAAGTCGGTCGCCTGCAAAAGCTGAGCTGGCTCGCGGCCGCCTTTCTCAATCGCACGTCGGTGTCGTCAGCCAAGATGCTCGGCGTGTCGGCAGGTCGGGTCCAGTTGATCCTCGACGGTCTCGCACCTTTCGACGGCGTCGTGCTCAACTCCGTGCAGCTGCCCGCGGCCTTCGCGCAGATCTTCCGTCCCTATCCCTCGATCTACGTTGCCCACAACGTCGAAGCCGATTCCGCTCTGGAGAATGCCGAGCGCGCCAAGGGCGCGATCGAACGGTTCCTCTTTCGGCGCGAGGCATCGTATCTCGAGCGTTACGAGCAGCAACTGGCGCAAAACGCCGTCGCGCTGTGGACCTTCGCCGAGGCGGATCGTCTCGGTTTCGGACGTTCCGTTTCCGATCGTGCATTCGTTCTGCCGCTGGTCACCGGTTGGGACGCGCCGGTTTTCCCGCAAACGGAGCGTCAGCACGACCTCGGCCTGATCGGCACCTGGAGCTGGCGGCCGAACCGGCTCGGGCTGGACTGGTTCCTGGATCAGGTCGTGCCCCATCTTCCCAAGGATATGTCGATCTCGATCGCCGGACAATTGGATGGAACGCCGGTGGTTTCACATCCCGGGATTCGCTTCGTCGGTCGCGTCCCGGACGCCCGCGCGTTCGTTGCAGCCAGCGCCGTCGTGCCGCTCGTCAGCCGCGGCGGGACGGGCGTGCAGCTGAAAAGCATCGAGACATTCGAACTCGGCATGCCGTCGGTTGCCACACAGGCTTCGCTGCGAGGCATCGAAACGATCCCGGAAAATTGCGCGCCAACCGATGATCCCCGGGAGTTTGGCCGGCTGCTGGTTGAGAAAGTCGGCCGCGCGCGGGCCGGCCTTTCGCAGCGCCTGGACGGAGCGGTGTTCCACCAGGCTCAGAAGGCCAGGATGATGCAGGTCATGCGCGACGTGTTGCCCGCGCTTGCCGCAAATGGCGCAAGCGCTGAGGAACGGTTGCAGGTGCGACCACGATTGAAGATCCACGGCGGAGGGCGGTCGTGACCAGATCTGCCGTCGCTTTGAACAGCGCCGTATCGCAGCGCATGATCTTGGGCATGCCGGTCGTCGATCTCGGCTGGGCGAATGCCTTTGCTTTTGCCAGCGAAGCCGTTTCGCGCGCAAGCGGCCAGGTGAGCCTCGCCTTCCTCAATGCGAACAACGCCAACCTGATGATGAAGGACGCCGAATACCGGGAGGTGCTGCACCGCCAGGTCGTGTTTCCCGATGGCCACGGCGTCGATATCGCCTCCTACCTGTTCCATGGGCGCATGTTTCCAGCCAACCTGAACGGGACCGATTTCGTTCCGGCCTTGCTGACCTACATAGAGCGGCCGATGCGGGTCGCGATGATCGGCGCGCGGCCAGACGTGTTGGCGCGGGCGGCCGAGAACTTTCGCAAGCATGCGCCTTGGCATGAGTTCCTGCCCGTTTCGGACGGCTTCTTCGATCGCCGCCGGTCGCGCGAGGTTCTCGCCGACGTGCGGGCTCAGAAGGCTGACATTCTCCTCGTGGCAATGGGCAGCCCGATGCAGGAGAAATGGGTCGATGCCTATGTCGGCCCGCAGGATGCACGGCTGGTGATTACCGTCGGCGCGCTGTTCGATTTCGTCGCCCAGGAATTCCCGCGTGCGCCGAAGCTTCTGCGCAGGCTGAGGCTCGAATGGTTCTACCGGCTGGCAATGGAGCCGAAACGCATGTGGCGCCGCTATGTCCTCGGCAACCCCTTGTTCCTGCTGCATGTCTTTCTCCACAAGCTGACGGGCCGCGCTCGAAAAAGCGTCGGCAGTGCAAGCCTCGGAGCGCGGAAATGCTGACCGGGCCTTCCATGCGAACCGCAATTGTAACGGCATCCTACGCCAATGATTTCGAGCGCTGTCGGCTGATGTGCGAAAGCATGGACCGCCGCTTGCAGGGCGATTGGGTGCATTACCTGCTCGTCGCCGATTTCGATGTGGCGCTGTTCCGGCAGCTCGAGGGCGCGCGGCGGCAGGCCATCAGCGAGCGCGATCTCTTGCCCTGGTGGTTGCGCCCCATCACCGACCCCTTGTCGGGCGGGCGGCGCAAGGTCTGGCTCAGCCCCTTTGGCCTGCCGCTTCGCGGCTGGCACGTTCAGCAGCTTCGGCGTCTGGCGCTTGCCCGCCACATCGATGAGGCGGCGATGTTCGCGGTCGATTCCGATGTCGTATTCCTCCGCGATTTCGACCCCGCCACGCTCTGGCAGGGCGACCGGCTGACGCTCTATCGCAAGGATGCGGCGATTGACGCAAATATGCGTTCCAATCATCTCGCGTGGCTTGCGCATTCCGATCGGCTTCTCGGCATCGGCCCCTACACGCTGCCCGCCAACGACTACATCAATACCTTGATCGCCTGGCGCAGTGACACATGCCGCAAGCTTGTCGACCATGTCGAAGCGCTGCACGGCCGCAACTGGGTGCGTGCCATCACCAAGACCCGCGCCTTCTCCGAATGCACGATCTATGGCCGCTTCGTCGATGAGGTGCTGGGCGGGCAGGGGCACAAGCCGTCACCCGATGCCCTCTGCCACGTGCTCTGGTTCGACGACAGCTATCGGCAGGGCATTGCCGGCCTCAGGGACTTCCTTGGGGATATGGCGCCGCACCAGATCGGTATCGGCGTGCAGTCGTTCGTCGGCCATGATCTGGACGATATCCGCAAGGCGGTCGTTGAGCTCGCGGCTTGATACCGACCGCGCGTCAGATGACCCGGTTGGCCGGTTTGCTTAGCGCGGTATAGGTCAGGCCGACGGATAGCAGGTACAAAACCAGGAAGATCAGGTTGAGCGATGGCGCCCATTCTGCGACATCCGTGGTCGTCGTCAGCAGCAGTGCAAGCAGCCCCACTTTCACCACGCCCGCGACCAGCAGATTGGCCATGCGCCGCACGGTGCGTCCGGTCGCATAAAGCAGTTCCGAATGATACTCGATCAGATTGCGGAACGATGGCACCAGCAGGATCATCGCCATGATCGGTGCGGCGGCCGAGACATTGCGGCCGAGGCCATTCGGGAAAACGTAGAGATAGACCGCCATTGCAGAGATGGCGACGAACGATGCAGCGGCAATCGCAAGCTCGATCGACAAGCGAACCGGCCAGCGGGCGACCGCATCGGGCGTGCGCATGATCCGCTGGACGAGCAGCGTGTTGAACGAGCGCACCGGCAGGGCTGTCAGGTCGGCAAGCCGCATCAGGATCGCATAGATGCCGGAAACGGCGGGCCCGCCGATCGCCAACACCGCGATCTTGTCGAACTCCGACTGGATGTAGAAGAGGATTTCGGCGCCCGCGACCGAGACCGAATCCGCCCAGCGGCGAAAATAGAGCCGTGGCTGCCAGCGAAAACGCACCCTCGGGTAGAACAGCCCAAGTGCCACGACGAGGCTGATGGCGTTGGCGACGAGATAGAACTGCGACCAGGCGCCAAGCGTCTTGACCTGCAGCAGAGCAAACAGCAGCGCCGCTGCCGTGCGGATCGCCGTGGCGATGACGACGAGCAATGCGCCGCGACCGAACCGTCCGAGGCCGTTGAGAACGATGACCGCCGTTTCGAGCCCACGCCAGCAGATGATTTCAGCGGCCATGAAGGCTGCAAAGGTGCCCGCCGACATGTCGCGTGAAAAAAGTGCGATGAACGTGCCGGCGCAGATCAGTGCGATCAGCGGCAGGGAAAGCAGCGCTCCGACGAGAAACCCGGCGCTGTAGGTGCCGACGAGCAGCGGCTTGACCGTCGCCACGCGATAGAGCGGCGACATGAAGCCGAAGGCAAGCGCCCGTGAGATCATGATGCCGGCGGCTGACGCCGTGGCAAAGAGGCCGAAATCGGAAATGGAGAGCGTGTTGGCGACAGCGATGAAATAGGCAAGCGACAACACCAGCCGCCCCGCCGAGCCCCCGGTCATCGAGAGATAGGCGTGAACAAGCGCCCTGTGGCGAAGATAAAGCGCTTTGATGCGGTGGAACACGGTTGAACTTCCAGTCGTCTCTTCCGTCATAGGCGGGAATGTTTAATAAGGCGTGAGATCGGCCGCTCCCATGGCTGTTTCTTTCGCCAAAATTAACGATTTGTTTTCCCTGTTTCCTTAGGTTGAATTCACTATTCGGAATTTGCCGTCTCGGCAGCCGCGGGATAAGTCATGTTCAACGTCGACGACGAAAAACGCCCGGTTCCGCGTGCATCGTTGCTCGATATCGCAGCAGGGAGCCCGCGGGTTTCCGCGCGCACGCAAAAGCCCGCCGCCAAAGGCCGCGGATCCTCCGGCTCGTCGTTGCTCGACCGCTTCGCCGAGGCAGATCAAGCGGCTGCTGAGCCGGGTCATGCCGCGCCGCGGCATGCAGTCCGTCCGGTATCCCAACCCAAGACACCATCGGCATTGAGCGGTGCGGCTGCCAGGCCGCAGCCGAAGCGCGACCTTGGCGGCGCAGACGGAAAAATTGCCCGGTGGCTGGCTGGCCGGGACGCAGACGACGCGTCCGGTCGTTCGCGTGGCGACGCGCCGCCGCCGGGCGATAGGCCGCTCGTAGACATCAAGGCCGTGCTTCGCTCCGTCTGGCAGGTTCGTTTCGTCATTGCCGCCACGACGATACTCGGCGGCGCCGCCGGCGTCGCGATCGCCCTGTCGACACCCAGCATATACCTCTCGGAGAGCAGGCTCTATATCGACCCGCGCGAGGTTCGGCTGACGGATTCCGATCTCTCCAAGCAGTCGCTTGCGACGGAAGGCATTCTTGCGCTTGTCGACAGTCAACTCGAGGTTCTGCGCTCCCGCACCGTGATGGAAAAGGTCGCGCGCGATCTCGATCTGCAGAGCGATGCCGAATTCTCTGGGACCGGGGCGGCGGAAGGCGAAGTCTCTCCACGCACGCTGCAGAAACTGAGCGACGCCATCCGCGTCTGGCGCGACCCCAAGACATTCATCGTCATCGTCGAAGCGCAGAGCAGAAGTCCCGAGAGATCCGCGCTGATCGTCAACCGCTTGGTCGAAACCTTTCTGGGCGAGGAGACGGCGGCACAGTCCGGCTTTTTCCAGAAGACCACGGCGGCGCTCGACCAGCGCCTCGCAGAATTGAAGGCCGAACTCGATACCGCGGAAAAGGCCATCGAAGAATACAAGGCGCGCAACGATATCGTCGGCGCCGGCGGCGAGCTCATCGCCGACAAACAACTGCTCAGCCTCAGCGACCAGGTCGCTGCAGCGCGCAACCGGATTGCCGAGGCAAAGGCGAAGGCCGACGTCTCCGGCAAGGTCCGGCTCGATGACGTGCTGACCGGCGCCTTTCCCGAGGAAATCGGCTCGATGGCGCTCGCCGAGTTGCGTAAGCAGCATGCCGCGACCAGGGCGCAGCTGAGCTCGCTGGATGCAAGCCTTGGTCCCCGTCACCCGCAGCGCATCGCCGCCGTACAATCGCTCGAATCCTCTCGCGCCGAGATCGCCAACGAATTGCGGCGCATCGCGGCCACCGCCCAGACCGAACTCGACCGCGCCGAGAGTGCGGAGCGAGACCTGGTGCGGCAGTTTGCGGCGCAGAAGGCGCGCCAGATCAATTCGTCCGGTGAAATGGTCGAACTGCGCGAGCTGGAAAGAAACGCCGCCGCAACCCGTGAAATCTACGAATCCTTCCTGAAGCGCGCCAGCGAAACGCGTGAGGAAGAAAAGCTGACGGCGAAGAACATCCGTGTCGTTTCGCGGGCAGAGCCTGCGCTGCAGCCCAAGGGGCCATCGCGCAAGATCATCGTCATTGGCGCCACGTTGGCGGGCTTCTTTGCCGGTTTCGGTCTCGGCATCCTGCTCGGGATCTACCGCAGCCTGAATGGGCTGTTTGTCAGCCCGAGGGGCGCGCCGCCCGAAACTGTCGACCCGGATCCGCCGGAGCCGGGCACCGATCCGGATCCGATGCCCGGCACGCGCAGCGAGCAGGAACAGAAGGTGCGCGAAGCAGACCTTCCGCCACCATTCTCCCCGGCCGCCCATCATGCGCAGTCGCTGGCAGCCGCCTATCTCGCCTCGCGCGAGCTGGCAAAGCAGGCCCCTCCGGCAAGACTTTCGTCCCGGAGCATCGAACCGGAGGACGATCTCGGCATCGCCAGGGTGCAGGACGATCTTCGTGCGCTCAGGTCTCGGGTCGAGAGCTACTCCCGGCAGAAAGTCGCGCGCCGCTGAACCTCAGGAATTACGGGAGCGATCGAGGCAGCCTTTCAGCGATGAGAGGAAATGTCGCGGCCCGCTCTGCAAACGTGTGTCTGGCCATGCCGACCTCTTGCATTTATGCGTTTGGGACAGCATAGGGCGCTTTGAGGCAATCGCCTTTCCCGAGGCGAATTAGAGTGTGCCGCGAACAGGAAGCCAGGAGGAATGCCGTGACGACTGTGATTGATGGCAAGCAGGTCGCCGCTTCGGTCATCGAGGCCGTGAAATCCGCGACGCAAACGCTCGAAGCGGATGCAGGCGTTCGCCCCGGTCTGGCGGTCGTGATCGTCGGCAACGATCCGGCAAGCCATGCCTATGTCTCCTCGAAGAGCAAGATGGCCAAGGAATGCGGCTTCCAGTCGATCCAGCACACCCTGCCTGAGGAAACGACCCAGGAAGATCTTGCGGCACTGGTTGCGACCCTCAACGCCGATCCAGCCATTCACGGCATTCTTGTGCAGCTCCCGCTGCCGAAGCATCTGAACTCCGAGCCGATCATCCAGTCGATCCTGCCGGAAAAGGACGTGGACGGCCTGCATGTCGTCAACGCGGGAAAGCTGGCGACCGGCGATCTCGAAGGCGGTCTGGTCTCCTGCACGCCCGCCGGTGCGATGGTGTTCGTGCGCCAGACCCATGGCGAGGACCTTTCGGGCCTGAGCGCTGTTGTCATCGGCCGCTCGAACCTTTTCGGCAAACCGATGGCGGCTTTGCTTGTTGCCGCCAACGCGACGGTGACGACGGCGCATTCGCGCACCAGGGATCTGCCGGCTGTCTGCCGCAATGCCGATATTCTCGTGGCGGCGGTCGGACGTGCGGAGATGGTCAAGGCGGATTGGGTCAAGTCCGGCGCGACCGTCATCGATGTCGGCATCAACCGTGTGCCGGCGCCGGAAAAGGGCGAAGGCAAATTCAAGCTCGTCGGCGACGTCGCCTTTGGCGAAGTGGAGAAGGTCGCCGGCGTCATCACGCCGGTACCGGGTGGCGTCGGGCCGATGACTATTGCGATGCTGATGGCAAATACCGTGATTGCCGCCTATCGCAAGGCTGGCCGCAAGCCGCCGCGCTTCTGATCGGTAAAAGCTCGCCCAACACACGACGCGCCGCTTCCGTGGCGCGTTTTCATTTTTGCGGGGCGGGACCGGTTGAGGCGCGAACGATCAATTCGGCGCGCCAGAGTTCCTGGTCGGGATAATCGCCGCTCTTGAGGATGCCGGCGATCAGCCGGGTTGCGATGCGCCCGCCGGCAGCCCTCAGTGATGACCGTGTCGTCGTCAATGGCACGCTGAAATTCTCCGGTTTCAGCATCGGCAACACATCGTCATGCGCAATCAGCGAGATGTCGCGACCGATTGCCAGTCCCGCCTGGTTGATGGCCCTGACGGCGCCGAGCGCAAGTACCGTGCTCGAACACAGAACGGCGGTCGGTGCGTCCGGCTGCTGCAGGAAACGCTGCATGCTGCGATAGCCGTGCTCGTCGGTCATCAGCGAGTGATGGACGAGCGCCTCGTCGAGGTTGAGGCCATGCTCGGCCAGCGCCCGGGCCATGCCTTTCATCCGGCGGATGGAAAAGGTCAGATAGTCCGGCCCATTGATCAGCGCGATCCGCTGGTGGCCGAGCTGGATCAGCAGCCGTGTCGCGTCGTAGAAGGCGCCGGTGTTGTCGATGTCGAGGAACGGATAGTCCCGCGTCTCGCCGATCGAGCGTCCATGCACGACAAAGGGGATGGAGAGCGATTTCAGCATCGCGATGCGCGGATCGTTGGCGCGCATATAGGCAAGGAACAGCGCATCGACATTGCCGCTCGCGGCCAGGCGCTGGAAGGTCGCCTCTTCGTCCTCCGGCGCACTCGGATTGAGCACGAAATGGAAATCATGCTTGACGGCTTCCTCGCCAAGGCCGGCAAGGAATTCGCCGAAATGCACGTCGGAATCGATGCCGGCCGCGATCGGCATGACCATGCCGATCGAGTAGGCCTTGCCGGTGGCGAGCCGCTGGGCCGCCCGATTCGGCCGATAGCCCGTCTCACGCACGGCCTGCAATACCCGTTGGCGGGTTTCCGCATTGACTTCCGGATAGCCGTTCAACGCCCGGCTGACTGTCGTTTGCGACAGGCCGAGCAGTTCCGCGAGCTGCTTGAGATTGACCGCCATGGTCAACTTTCCTCCCAAAGCGCTTTGGATATCCGTTTGATTTTTGTGGTTTCATCCAGCGCCTTGGATTTCTGTAACACTCGTTTTTCATCATACAAAGCGGAATTAGCCGGCTTTGCGCTGCAAAAAGTTGCCGCAGAGCAAAATGCTGTCGCATCGAGGCCGATGAATCGAAAGCTCTTGACACCTGGAGTGTCGCAATGGTTTGTTAGCAAACTCAAAGCGCTTTGAATTTTGCGCGTTGATGATCTGCCCGGCGGGATCCGGGTTCATCTTGGGAGGAGAACAACGTGAAGAGATCATTTCTGTTGAGCGTGGCTGCGCTGGCGCTGTTTGCGGGCGCTGCCGGCGCTGCGGATTTGAAGTTCAAGCCTGGCGAAGATTCCAAATTCAACTGGGCGAGCTTCGAGGAATTCAAGAAGGGGCACGACCTCAAGGGTCAGACGCTGACGATCTTCGGCCCCTGGCGCGGCGAGGACGAGGCGCTCTTCAAGAGCGTCTATGCCTATTTCGTCGAGGCGACCGGGGTCGAGATCAAATATTCGTCCTCTGAAAACTACGAGCAGCAGATCGTCATCGACACCCAGGCCGGCAGCCCGTCCGATATTTCCATCCTGCCGCAGCCGGGTCTGATCGGCGATCTGGCGTCCAAGGGCTATCTGACGCCGCTCGGTGACGAAACACAGAAGTGGCTGCTCGACAATTATGCGGCCGGCCAGTCGTGGGTCGATCTTTCGACCTATAAGGGCAAGGACGGCAATGCCGCCCTTTACGCATTCCCCTACAAGATCGACGTGAAGTCGCTGGTCTGGTATTCGCCGGAAAACTTTGAAGACGCCGGCTACGAAGTGCCGAAGACCATGGAAGAGCTGAAGGCGCTCACCGAGAAGATCGCCGCCGACGGTCAGAAGCCCTGGTGCATCGGCCTCGGCTCGGGTGGCGCGACCGGTTGGCCGGCCACCGACTGGGTGGAAGACATGATGCTGCGCACGCAGCCGGCCGATGTCTACGACAAGTGGGTCAAGAACGAGATCCCGTTCAGCGATCCGGCGGTCGTCGGCGCGATCGACGAATTCGGTTGGTTCGCCAAGAACGACAAGTTCGTCGATGGCGGCGCGGCAGCGGTTGCGTCTTCCGACTTCCGCGACAGCCCGAAGGGCCTCTTCGCATCGCCGCCGAAGTGCTACCTGCATCACCAGGCTTCGTTCATTCCGTCCTTCTTCCCGGAAGGCACGGTGATCGGCGAGGATGCCGACTTCTTCTACATGCCGCCTTACGAGAGCAAGAAGGATCTCGGCAATCCTGTTCTCGGCGCCGGCACGCTGGCGATGATCACCAAGGACACGCCGGCGGCGCGCGCCTTCATCGAGTTCCTGAAGACGCCGATCGCACATGAAGTCTGGATGGCACAGACGAGCTTCCTGACGCCCTACAAGAGCGTCAACGTCGATGCCTACGGCAACCCGCCGCTGAAGAAGCAGGGCGAGATCCTGCTGAACGCGACGACCTTCCGTTTCGACGGCTCCGACCTGATGCCCGGCAAGATCGGCGCGGGCGCCTTCTGGACCGGTATGGTCGATTTCGTCGGCGGCAAGTCCGCCTCCGACGTTGCCGACAGCGTTCAGAAGGCCTGGGACGCAATCAAGTAAAAATGGACGGCGGGCGGCGATTGCGCCGCCCGTCCTTCCTTTGGGTCCGTTGAACGCTCGGCGCTGCGAGGCCCCAACGAGAACGGCGACAATCGCCACGCCCTGCACGCAAAGTGCTTTTCAGGGGAGGGACATGTCATGCAACAGCTCGTCTTTGCGGTAGGAACGATGCTGGCCGGGGTGCTCGGCTGCGCCGCCTACTTCTGGGGAACCAGCTTCATTCTCGATCTGATCTTCCCGTCGAAGGGGCGATCCGGTGTCGAAGCGTCGCGCAACCTGCGCATCACCAATGCCATCCGGCCATGGTTGTTTCTCGCCCCGGCGCTGTTTGCGTTGACGATCTACCTCATTTACCCCGTGGCCATGTCGGTCTGGTTCAGCCTGCATGACCGCGCCGGACAAAACTTCGTCGGCGCCAGCAACTACGTCTGGATGCTGAACGACGGTGAGTTTCGCCAGTCGATCTTCAACAACTTCCTCTGGCTCTTGGTGGTGCCGGCACTCGCGACCTTCTTCGGGCTGGTCATCGCCGCTTTGACCGACCGTATCTGGTGGGGCAACATCGCCAAGACGCTGATCTTCATGCCGATGGCGATCTCTTTCGTCGGCGCTGCCGTCATCTGGAAATTCATCTACGACTATCGCGCTGAGGGCACCGAGCAGATCGGCCTCCTGAACGCGATCGTCGTCGCCTTCGGTGGCGACCCGCAGGCCTGGATCACGCTGCCCTTCTGGAACAACTTCTTCCTGATGGCCATTCTGGTCTGGATCCAGACCGGCTTTGCCATGGTCATCCTGTCGGCCGCGCTCCGCGGCATTCCGGAGGAGACGGTCGAGGCCGCCGTGATCGATGGCGCCAACGGCTGGCAGATCTTCTTCAAGATCATGGTGCCGCAGATCTGGGGCACGATCGCCGTCGTCTGGACGACGATCACCATCCTGGTCCTCAAGGTGTTCGATATCGTGCTCGCGATGACCAACGGCCAGTGGCAGAGCCAGGTGCTCGCCAACCTGATGTTCGACTGGATGTTCCGCGGCGGTGGCGACTTCGGTCGCGGCGCGGCGATCGCCGTCGTCATCATGGTCCTCGTCATCCCGATCATGGTCTGGAACATCCGCAATGCGGCCAAAGAAATGAAGGGGCACTGAGATGAACCCGGCGACGCGCTCCCCTCTCACCTGGGCCGTACACCTGTCGGTCCTTCTCCTGGTCGCGCTCTGGACGCTGCCGACCGCGGGCCTGCTGATCTCGTCGCTGCGCGACAAGGATCAGCTCGCAGTCTCCGGCTGGTGGACGGCATTGTCGACCTCGACCCAGAATATTGTCGCCCGCGCACCTGGGGCCGATACCCAAATCGAACGGGACGGCAAGTTCGTGATCTCCGGCGACGTGCTCGAAGGCACCGCCGCCGGCGAGGTTTCCGCCTTCGGCTTTTCGAGCCGCGAGCCGACGGCGTTCAAGGCCGGCGAAACCGCCGAACTGAACGACGGCGAGAAACTGACCGTGCAGGCGGATGGCAGCTTCGAGATCGTCTCGGACACGAAAATGGAAGGCTCGCGCGGCCAGCGCATCTTCTTCACCGCCGCCGTTCCGCCGCGCTTCACCTTCGACAATTACGTCGAGGTTCTGAGTGCCGAAGGCATCGGCGCTTCCTTCATCAATTCGCTGACGGTCGCCATCCCCTCGACGGTCATACCGATCCTGATTGCGGCCTTCGCCGCCTATGCGCTCGCCTGGATGCCGTTTCCGGGACGCGCGATCCTGATTGCGGTCGTCGTTGGCCTGCTTGTCGTGCCGCTGCAGATGTCGCTGATCCCGCTCTTGAAGCTCTATAATGGTGTCGGCGCCTTCTTCGGCGTGCCGGCCAAGACCTATGTCGGCATCTGGCTCGCCCATACCGGCTTCGGTCTGCCGTTGGCGATCTATCTCCTTCGCAACTATATGGCCGGCCTGCCGCGCGAGATCATGGAATCCGCGCGCGTCGATGGCGCCAGCGACTTCGACATCTTCGTCAAGATCATCCTGCCGCTGTCATTCCCGGCACTGGCGTCCTTCGCGATCTTCCAGTTCCTGTGGACCTGGAACGACCTGCTGGTCGCCATCGTCTTCCTCGGCGCTGGCCAAGATGAGCTGGTCCTGACCGGCCGGCTGGTCAATCTTCTGGGTTCGCGCGGTGGCAACTGGGAAATCCTCACCGCCTCCGCCTTCATCACCATCGTCGTCCCCCTGATCGTGTTCTTCAGCCTGCAGCGCTACCTCGTGCGCGGCCTGCTGGCGGGATCGGTCAAGGGCGGCTGACCTCACACGGACTTCTGAACGGAATGAGCATGACTGAAATGAGCGAATCCATCTTGCAGGTCGACAAGGACTGGTGGCGCGGCGCGGTGATCTACCAGATCTATCCGCGCTCCTATCAGGACTCCAACGGCGACGGCATCGGCGATCTCAGGGGCATCACCGCCCGGTTGCCGCATGTCGCCTCGCTCGGCGCCGATGCGATCTGGATCTCGCCGTTCTTCACCTCGCCGATGAAGGATTTCGGCTACGACGTCTCGAACTACACCGACGTCGACGGGATCTTCGGCAATCTCGCCGATTTCGATGCGCTGATCGCCGAGGCGCATCGGCTCGGCATCCGGGTGATGATCGACCTCGTGCTGTCGCACACTTCGGACCAGCATCCCTGGTTTGTCGAAAGCCGCGCCAGCCGGACGAACGCCAAGGCGGATTGGTATGTCTGGGCGGACTCCAAGCCCGATGGAACGCCGCCGAACAACTGGCTGTCGATCTTCGGCGGCTCGGCCTGGGCGTGGGATCCGACGCGCCTGCAATACTACCTGCACAACTTCCTGACCTCGCAGCCGGACCTCAATCTGCACAATCCGGATGTGCAGGAGGCGCTGTTGGGCGTCGAGCGCTTCTGGCTGGAGCGCGGCGTCGACGGCTTCCGCCTCGACACCATCAACTTCTATTTCCACGACAAGCAGCTGCGCGACAATCCCGCGCTGGCGCCGGAGCGCCGCAATGCCTCCACCGCGCCGGCCGTCAACCCGTACAACTATCAGGAACATCTCTACGACAAGAACCAGCCGGAGAACCTGGCGTTCCTGAAGCGGTTCCGTGCCGTCATGGACGAGTTTCCGGCAATCGCGGCCGTCGGTGAGGTCGGCGACAGCCAGCGTGGTCTCGAGATCGCCGGCGAGTACACCTCCGGCGGCGACAAGATGCACATGTGCTACGCCTTCGAGTTCCTGGCGCCCGACGCTCTGACACCGGCGCGTGTCGCCGAGGTCCTGCGTGACTTTCACAAGGCGGCGCCCGAGGGATGGGCCTGCTGGGCCTTCTCCAATCATGACGTCGTTCGCCATGTCAGTCGCTGGGGCGATGGCGTTGCCGATCACGATGCGCACGCCAAGCTGCTGGCAAGCCTTTTGATGTCGCTGCGCGGCTCGGTCTGCATCTATCAGGGCGAGGAACTGGCGCTGACCGAAGCCGAGCTCGCCTACGAGGATCTGAAGGATCCCTACGGCATTCAGTTCTGGCCCGACTTCAAGGGGCGCGACGGCTGCCGCACGCCGATGGTCTGGGATAGCGATGCGGTCCATGGCGGCTTCGGTGCCGCCAAGCCCTGGCTGCCGGTGCCGGCCGAGCACCTGAAACGGGCGGTCTCCGCCCAGAAGGGCGATGAGGGTTCCGTCATGGAGCACTATCGCCGCTTCCTGCAGTTCCGCAAGGCGCATCCGGCCTTTGCCAAGGGCGAGATCGAATTCCGCAGCACGGATGCTCCGGTCCTGGCTTTCGTTCGCAGTCACGGCAACGAGAAGCTCTTCTGCCTTTTTAACATGAGCAGTGCGACTGCTACGGCTGATTTGCCGAAGGAGCCGGTGGAAGCGCTTGACGGTCATGGCTTTACGGCCGAGATCAAGGACAACAAGGTCAATCTTCCGGCCTGGAGCGCATTTTTCGCGCGCCTGGTTTGACGCGTGCGGTAGCGCGGGTGAAGAAGAACGACAGGCAAAAAGAGACGAAGGGGAGGCTGCGATGACAGGTCTGACGCTTAAAGATATCCGCAAGTCCTACGGTGCGGTCGATGTCATTCACGGCATCAATCTCGACATCAAGCAGGGCGAGTTCGTCGTGTTTGTCGGTCCGTCCGGCTGCGGCAAGTCGACGTTGCTGCGCATGATCGCGGGTCTGGAGGAGATCACCGGCGGTGACATGTTCATCGACGGCGAACGCGTCAATGATGTGCCGCCTTCCAAGCGCGGCATTGCCATGGTGTTCCAGTCTTATGCGCTCTATCCGCATATGACTGTCTACGACAACATGGCCTTCGGCATGCGCATCGCCAAGGAGACGAAGGAGGAGATCGACCGGCGCGTGCGCGCGGCAGCCGATATCCTGCAGCTCACCAAATACCTCGATCGTCTGCCGAAGGCGCTTTCGGGCGGTCAGCGCCAGCGCGTCGCGATCGGTCGGGCGATCTGCCGCGACCCCAAGGTCTTCCTGTTCGACGAGCCGCTGTCGAATCTCGACGCCGCCCTGCGCGTCGCCACCCGCATCGAGATCGCCAAGCTCAACGAGCAGATGGCCGACACGACGATGATCTATGTCACCCATGACCAGGTCGAGGCGATGACGCTTGCCGATCGTATCGTCGTGCTGTCGGCCGGTCATATCGAGCAGGTCGGTCCGCCGCTTGAGCTTTACGAGCGCCCGGCGAACCTGTTCGTCGCCCGCTTCATCGGTTCGCCGGCGATGAACGTCATTCCTGCGACGATTACGGACACGGGACCGCAGACGACGGTAAAGCTTGCCGGCGGCAAGTCGGTGACGCTCGATATCGCCACCAACGCTTCCGAGAACGGCAAGACGGCGAGCTTCGGCGTGCGTCCCGAAGATCTGCAGACGGCGTCCGGCGAGGACTTCCTGTTTGAAGGTACGGTCGCGATTGTCGAGGCGCTCGGCGAAGTGACGCTGCTCTACATCGAGGGGCTGGTGGAGAAGGAGCCGATCATCGCCAAGATCCCGGGCATTCTGCCTGTTCATCGCGGCGAAAAAGTCCGGTTCACCGCCGACAAGACCAAGCTGCATCTCTTCGACGTTGACGGCAAGAGCTATCGCGCCTGACAAACACCACCGCTGTTTCCTCATCAACCCGTCCGATTTTCGGACGGGTTTTTCTATGCCAAGGCTCTCAATCTACCCTCTGTTAAATTTCTTCCTTTAGCCTGACGGGCAGGGGATATTAAGAGGCCTGTTGAATGACGACCGCGGCACCGGCGATGCAGCAACACTTCCTGAACAAGGAAGAATCTTTCATGTACGATCGCGAAACCATGTTCCCGATGGAGGACACGAGGAACGAGGCGCGCATCGAATATACCGAAAAAGGCATGACGCAGCTGAGCTCGCGCCGTTGCGAAATCATCAAGCTGTCGAAAAGCGGTGCGGTCATCGGTATCCTGACGAAGTACCAGCTGCCGCAGAATTTCTACCTCGACATTCCAAGCGCCCGGATCCAGATGGTCGGCTGCCTGCTCAAGCGCGTGCACGCCGACAACATCATCGAAGCGCGCTTCCTGCGGCTTCTGACCGACCGCGATCTCAATCGCATCTTCGTCTACAGCACGCATCCGAACCACCGGAACCGCACGCTCGACATCTATCGCTGACAAGTCTGCCCGCTCGGCCGAAAGGGGTGGTGGGCGCTGCATCGTTGGACCAAATCGGCTGTTGCCACGCAAAGCTTGACTTGGAATGGAGGGCAGGGCTTCGGCGTTGGCGCCAGGGCCTCGGTCAGTTGAACAGCACGCTTGCGCCATGGTCGGCCGAGCCGGCAATCGCGCGGAACGGTGCGAACAGTTCGCGCCCCATCCCGAACTCATTGTCCGAAAGGTCGATATGGGCGGGAATGCGCGTCTTCAGCGCGATGTCCTCGACCAGCACTTCGATCGTGCCGGTGACGGCGTCGATGCGCACGATGTCGCCTTCCTGGATGCGCGCGATCGGCCCGCCGTCCTTGGCCTCCGGCGTCACGTGAATGGCAGCTGGAACCTTGCCCGAGGCGCCAGACATGCGGCCGTCGGTGAGGATCGCCACGCGCTGGCCGCGGTCCTGCAGGATGCCGAGCACGGTGGTCAGCTTGTGCAGTTCCGGCATGCCGTTCGCCTTCGGGCCCTGGAAGCGCACGACGGCGACGAAGTCACCTTCGAGCTTGCCGGCCTTGAAGGCGGCATTCAGCTCGCCCTGGTCGTGGAAGATCTTCGCCGGTGCCTCGATGACGTGGCGGTCCGGCTTGACGGCGGAGATCTTGATGACCGCCTTGCCGAGATTGCCGGTCAGCATCTTGAGGCCGCCCGAGTGCTGGAACGGGTGGTCGATCGTCGCAAGCACCTTCGGGTCGGCGCTTTCGGCCGGCGTCGGCACGCGCTCGACGCTGCCATCGGCGCCGAGCCGGACGTCGATCTTGTAGGCGTCGAGACCTTGGCCGACGACGGTGCGTACATCGTCGTGCAGCAGGCCGCCCCGAAGCAACTGGCTGATCAGGAAGCCCATGCCGCCGGCGGCATGGAAGTGGTTCACGTCGGCAAGGCCGTTCGGGTAGACGCGGGCAAGCAGCGGCACGATATCCGACAGCTCGGAAATGTCCTGCCAGGTCAAAAGGATGCCGGCGGCGCGGGCCATGGCGACGAGATGCATGGTGTGATTGGTGGATCCGCCCGTGGCATGCAGGCCGACAACGCCGTTGACGATCGAGCGCTCGTCGATCATTTCACCGGCCGGCGTGAATTCGTTGCCCATGGCGGTAATCGCCAGCGCCCGCTTCGCCGCTTCCTTCGTCAGCGCGTCGCGCAGCGGCGTGCCCGGATTGATGAAGGAGGCACCCGGCAGGTGGAAGCCCATGATCTCCATCAGCATCTGGTTGGAGTTGGCAGTACCATAGAAGGTGCAGGTGCCGGGTCCGTGATAGGATTTGGATTCCGCCTCAAGCAGCTCCTCACGGCCGACCTTGCCCTCGGCGAAGAGTTGGCGCACCCGCGCCTTTTCGTCGTTCGGCAGGCCCGAGGTCATTGGCCCCGCGGGCACGAAGACTGCAGGCAGGTGGCCGAAGGTCAGCGCGGCGATGACAAGGCCTGGCACGATCTTGTCGCAGACACCGAGATAGACGGTCGAATCGAACATGTTGTGCGACAGGCCGACGCCGGCGGACATGGCGATCAGGTCGCGCGAAAACAGCGACAGTTCCATGCCGGGCTGGCCCTGGGTGACGCCGTCACACATGGCCGGCACGCCGCCGGCAACCTGGGCGACGCCGCCTGCCTCGTGCGCCGCTTCGCGGATCAGCGCCGGATAGGTCTCGAACGGCTGGTGCGCCGAAAGCATGTCGTTATAGGAGGTGATGATGCCGAGGTTGGCGACGCGATCGCCGGCGAGCGCCACCTTTTCGGCGGGGGAACAGACGGCAAAGCCGTGAGCGAGATTGCCGCAACCGAGGACGCTGCGATGTGGTCCGCTGGACGCGGCACGGCGCACCCGATCGAGATAGCGCTCTCGGTGCGGTTTCGAGCGCTCGACGATGCGGGCGGTGATTGCGGCAATGCGGGAATCGGCGGACATGGCAAATCCTGTTCCGGAGTCTTGGGACTCCTCATCTTCATCCAGTCATCGGTCCGGAGCGTAACGTGCCTGGGAGAACGTGCAGGCCACGCCCCGGTATGAGCTCTTTCAACACCTTCGCGTTCCGGTGGGGCGCCACCGGTTGAAAGCGTTTTTGAACCGGCCGGTTATCCGGCCGTTATGGCGCCCAGTATATCTGCAGCGGCGAGGCTGCACGGCGCAGCATGGTGCGGATCGGCATCTCGGCCTCATCGCCGGAGCCTTCCGCCTTGGCAAGCACCACCTTCTTGCCCTCGCCCTCGATGTGCAGGACCAACAGCCTGGCATCGTTTAGGCTGGAGAAGGTGAAGGTCAGCCGTGGTTCGCCGGCGCCTTCCGCTTCCATGCTGATCACGCCGCGCGGCGTCGTCGCGTCGATCGCTCTCGAAAGCTGCGTGCCGCCCGGGAAGAACGATGCGGTATGGCCATCCGTTCCCATGCCGAGCACGACGACGTCGAAGGGCGCACCGATCCTTGCCGTCTCCTTGCTCGCCAGCAAAGCCGCATCTTCTGCCGAAGCGGCGGCGTGGTAAAGCGGCAGGAAATGCGCTTTCGCTGCAGGGCCCTGCAGCAGGTTGGCAGTCACCAGCGCGTGGTTGGAGCGATCGCTTTCCGGCGGAACGAAGCGCTCGTCCACCAGCGTGACCGTGACCTTGTCCCAGGTGATATCCTTCCTGGCGAGCGCCCGGAAGAATGCCTTGGGGGTGGAGCCGCCGGAAACGGCGATGCTCGCCGCACCGCGGGCGGCAATGCCGGCAGCAAGTGCTGCGCTGACGGCGTCGGCCAGACGCTCGGCCAGAGCGGCGCCATTGTCGAATGTGTGAAGCGTCGTGCTCATTGCTTTGCCTATATCGCGTCGTGCCAAGTGCGGCCGTCACGCTCGATGAGCGCTATCGACTGGCTCGGACCCCAGGTGCCGGCGGTGTAGCCCTGAACCTGCTGCCCGGTCTCTTCCCAGGCTTTCAGGATCGGATCGATCCACTTCCACGCGGCCTCGACCTCGTCGCGGCGCACGAACAGCGTCTGGTTGTTGCGCACGACGTCGAAGAGCAGGCGCTCATAGGCATCGGCATTGCGCACGTCGAAGGCCTCGGCGAAGCTCATGTCCAGCGAAACATTGCGAAGGCGCATGCCGCCCGGGCCGGGATCCTTGATCATCAGCGACTGCTTGACGCCTTCGTTCGGCTGCAGGCGGATGACGAGCTGGTTGGCCGAAATGCGACCGGCACTGTTGTCGAAGATCGAGTGCGGGATCTGCTTGAAGGTAATGACGATTTCCGACATGCGCCCGGCAAGCCGCTTGCCCGTGCGGATGTAGAACGGCACGCCGGCCCAGCGCCAGTTGCTGACCTCGGCCTTGATCGCGACGAAGGTCTCGGTGTTCGAGACGCCGCCTTCAAGCTCTTCCAGGTAACCCTTGACCGGGCCGCCGGCAGAGGCCCCTGCACGATATTGGCCGCGCACCGTCACCTGCTCGACATTGGATGCGTTGATCGGCTTCAGCGCGCGCAGCACCTTGAGCTTTTCGTCGCGCACGGCTTCCGCGTCCATCGAGGTCGGCGCTTCCATCGCGACGAAGCAGACGAGCTGCAGGATGTGGTTCTGCACCATGTCGCGCAGCGCCCCGGCCTTGTCGTAGTAGCCGGCGCGGTTCTCCAGGCCCACGGCTTCCGAGACGGTGATCTGCACGTGGTCGATATGCGCGGAGTTCCACAGCGGCTCATAGAGCGCATTGGCAAAGCGCAGCGCCATCAGGTTCTGCACCGTCTCCTTGCCGAGATAGTGGTCGATGCGGAAGATCTGCTCTTCGCGGAAGACCTTGCCGATCGTGTCGTTGAGCTCGGTCGCCGACGCCAGGTCGCGTCCGATCGGCTTTTCGACGACGATGCGGGTGGTCTTGGTGATCAGCTTGTGGTCGCGGATCTTCTCGGAGATATCGCCGAAGATCGCCGGCCCGACGGCGAGATAGAAGGCGCGGATGCGGTCCTTGCCCTCCTCGAGGATCTTCTTCAGCCCATCCCAGCCCTGGTCGGACTTGGCGTCGACGGAGACGTAGAAAAGGCGCGCGGTGAACTTCGCGACTTCCTCTTCGTTGTATTCGGCCGGCTTCAGGTGTTCCTTCAGCGCATCGGCGGCGAATTTGCGATATTCTTCATGCGTCAGCGCGGCGCGCGAGGCGCCGATGATGCGGGTCGGCTCGGTAATCTGGCCTTCCATCTGGCGGTGATAGAGCGCTGGCAGCAGCTTGCGCTCCGCGAGATCGCCGGTGCCCCCGAACACGACATAGTCAAACGGTTCGACGGGAATGATCTGGCTGCTCATGGGATAATCTCGATCTTGTTCAGGTCAGGGACACATATAATCTAATCGATTTAAAGGCGCTAGGGTGCAACGCAATAAAATGCCCCTCAAAGCACTTCCTAGAGCCTGTCGCGCAAAGCGTACCAGCTGAGCGCCAGGAACAGAAGCGCCGAACGGAAGCGTGTTCCGCCTGGAAAAGCCGGTATTTTCAAGGCCTTCAACAGGTCGAGTTCCGTCGGTTTGCCAAGCACCAGGTCAGCGTAGAGCTTGCCGCAATAGTTGGAAAGCATGACGCCGTGACCGGAATAGCCGCCGATCGAGGTGACGCCCGGCATCACCTCGCGACAGAAGGGCGTGCGCGGCATGGTGATGCCGACGGAACCGCCCCAGGCATGGGTGATCTCGACGTTGCCGAGTTCCGGATAGATCTCGCTGATCTGCCGGCGGATATGGATGGAAATGTCGCGCGGATTGTCGGCGGTGTAGGCTTCGCGCCCGCCAAACAGCAGCCGTCCATCCCGCGACTTGCGAAAATAGCGCACGACGAAGCGCGAATCGTCGACCGATTCGCCGCCGGGCAGCACATTGGGGTAGGCGGAGAGAACCTCGGTCGCACCGATGAAGGAGCGGATGGGCATGACGTGGCTGGCGCTCACCGGCTCGAGGTTGCCGATATAGGCGTTGCAGGCGACAAGCACCCGGTCGGCGGTGATCGTGCCGCGATCGGTGGTGATGACGATCGCCGTTCCCTTGCGCTCGATCTTCTCAGCCTTCGTCTGCTCGAACAGATTGGCCCCGGCAAGGGCTGCCTGCTTTGCGAGCCCCACCAGCAGTTTCATCGGATGGATATGGCCGGTGCCGGCGTCGCGGATGCCGAAGTGATAGCGGGACGATCCGATGCGGCTTGCCGTCTCCTCCCGCTCCATGAACGAGAGATGCGGGTAGCCGAAGCGGGTTGCCATCGCTTCGACGTGGTCGCGATAGTCTTTCTCCAGGCTCTTCTTGTGCCCGACCGAGAGCTGGCCCGGCATGAACTCGATGTCGATATTGTGTTCGGCGGCAAAGTCGAGCACGTGCCGCTTGGCGTTTTCGGCCATGTTGAAGAGCAGCTGCGCGCGTTCGTGGCCGAGTGTTTCCTCGGTTTCGTCGGCCCAGGCGCGCTGGCCGGTGCCGAACTGGCCGCCGTTACGCCCCGACGCGCCATCGCCGAAGCGGCAGGCGTCGATGAGTGTGACATCGACGCCCTGTCGGGCAAGATTGTAGGCTGCCTGAAGCCCGGTATAGCCGCCGCCGATGACGGCGACATCCGCCTTGCGCGATCCCGGCATCTGCGGGTATTCGGGTCGATCCGGAACGGTTGCCTCATACCAGGAGAAACCGGGCGAGATCGGGCTTTGCCAGGGCATTGGACGGCCTTTCAGGTCAGACGTTCAGCAGCAGGAACTCGCGTTCCCACGGGCTGATGACCTGCATGAAGGTTTCGAACTCGCCACGTTTCACCCCGGCATAGATGGCGATGAATTCGGGGCTGAGCACCTCGGCAAGCGAGGGCGCCGACTCGAGCAGGGCGACGGCCTCGAGCAGCCCGCGCGGCAGATCGATTTCGCCTTCGTTGGCCGTATCTTCCGTCGGTGCCGTCGGATCGTGGCCTTCGATGATGCCGAGATAGCCGCAGGCAAGCGAGGCGGCGAGCGCCAGATAGGGGTTGGCGTCCGAACTCGGCAGCCGGTTCTCGATCCGCCGGGCAACCGGTTCGGAAACCGGAATGCGGAAGGCGGTCGTGCGGTTGTCGTAGCCCCAGGCCGTATTCACCGGCGCCGACATATCGGGCGTCAGCCGGCGGAAGGAGTTCACATAGGGCGCCATCATCACCAGCGTGCGCGGCACATAATGCTGCATGCCGCCGATGAAGTTGAAGAACTCCTTGGAGGGAGAGCCGTCCGGATTGGAGAACAGATTGCGCCCGGTATTGATCTCGATCACCGACTGGTGGATGTGCATGGCTGAACCCGGCTGGCCCTGCATCGGCTTGGCCATGAAGGTTGCGTAGATGCCGTGCTTCAGCGCCGCCTCGCGGATGGTGCGCTTGAACAGGAAGACCTGGTCGGCAAGTTCGATCGGATCGCCGTGACGAAGGTTGATTTCGAGCTGCGCCGGTCCCTCCTCGTGGATCAGCGTGTCGATCTCCAGACCCTGCTTCTCGGAGAAGTGATAGATGTCGTCGATCAGTTCGTCGAACTCGTTGATGCCGGCAATTGAATAGCCCTGGCCGCCGAGGATCGAGCGGCCGGAACGGCCCTTCGGCGGATGCAGCGGATAGTCGGGATCGTCGTTTGTGGCGACAAGGTAGAATTCGATCTCGGGTGCGACGACCGGCTTCCAGCCCCTCTGACCATAAAGATCAACCACGCGCTTCAGCACGTTGCGGGGTGTGTAGCTGATCTGTTCGCCCTGCGAGCCGACAATGTCGCAGATGACCTGCGCCGTCGGGTCGGTTTCCCAGGGGACGACCGAAAGCGTCGAAAGATCGGGGACGAGCTTGATGTCGCTGTCGCGGGAATCGTAGCGGAACTGTCCGGTCTCGTCAGGATATTCGCCGGAGATCGTGTGGCGGTAGACTGCGGAAGGCAGAGCCAGCGAGGTGTTGGAGGTGAATTTGGAGGCCGGCATCATCTTGCCGCGGGGAACGCCGGCAAGGTCGGGGGTGATGCATTCGATGTCTTCGATCCCGCGGATCTTCAGCCAATCCGTTGCTTCCTTCCAGGTCTTGACGCCTCGGAGGGAATGCAGGGCGGCGGGTATTTTCGAGGTTTTGCTGATTTTCGTTGTTTGTTGGGCAGCACTTCTCTTGGAGGGCATAAATCACCGGTTTTGGCTTCGGATGGCGCATCATAACCGCAGATTGGCAATTGGCTAGAGCGTGACGATTGACTTTCGCCTCCGTGACCGGAATGGAATGCGCAAAGAACTCAAAGGTGTTACGTGGCTGAGAAGAAGGATGTGGTGATCATTGGCGCCGGTGCCGCCGGCATGATGTGCGCCATCGAAGCCGGCAAGCGCGGCCGGCGCGTGCTCGTCATCGACCATGCCAGGGCGCCGGGCGAAAAGATCCGTATCTCCGGTGGCGGCCGCTGCAACTTCACCAACATTCACACGGGGCCGAAGAATTTCCTCTCGGCCAACCCGCATTTCTGCAAATCGGCGCTGGCGCGCTACAGCGCGCGCGACTTCCTGGCTCTGGTCGAAAAACACGGCATCGCCTGGCACGAGAAGACGCTCGGGCAATTGTTCTGCGATCATTCGGCCAAGGACATCATCAGGATGTTGCTGTCCGAAATGCGCGACGCCGGCGCCGAGCTTCGGCTTGAGACGACGATCGAGAGTGTCGAGCGCCATGGTGCAGGCTTCCGGGTGATGACCGACGATGGACCGGTTGACGCCCAGTCGCTGGTGGTTGCGAGCGGCGGCAAGTCCATCCCCAAGATGGGCGCGACGGGGCTTGCCTATAAGATCGCAGGGCAGTTCGGCTTGGCTCTGGTCGAAACCCGTCCCGGGCTCGTGCCGTTGACGCTCGATCCGGCGCAGCTTGAGACGATCGGCGAACTGGCCGGTGTCGCCGCCGACACCGAGGCGCGTTCCGGCAAGACTGCGTTCCGCGAGGCGGTGCTGATTACCCACCGCGGTCTCAGCGGCCCGGCGATCCTGCAGATCTCGTCCTATTGGCGCGAAGGGCAGGATATCGTTCTGAGGCTGATGCCCGATATCGACATCTCCTCGATCCTCAAGGGCTTGCGCCGCACCAACGGCAAGCAGGCCGCGCAGACGGCGCTCGCAGACATTCTGCCACGTCGGCTGGCGCAATTTTTTGCCGATGGGGCCAAGCTTACCGGCAGGCAACTCGCCGACCTCTCGGACAAGGCCATCGATGCGCTGTCGACCTCAATCCAGGCGTGGACGATCAAGCCGGCCGGTTCCGAAGGTTACCGCACCGCTGAGGTGACGCTTGGCGGCGTCGACACCAGCGGCCTCGATTCAAAGACGATGCAGGCGAAGGCCGTTCCCGGCCTCTATTTCGTCGGCGAATGCGTCGATGTGACCGGCTGGCTCGGCGGCTACAATTTCCAATGGGCCTGGGCATCGGGCTTTGCGGCCGGCCAGGACGTCTGATCCGCGGTTTTGTGGCGTGTCGCTTCAGCCATTGTTAACGGATATGTCCGAACCTCTTCTAATGTCGGCACAGCCGGCGGTTGGCCAGAAAGAACTGTTCCGCAAGCGGAAACAACACTGTTTCCATTTTTAGGGCTTTTCTCTGCCGCGGCATGGCTGCAATATGATCTCGACTGGCAAGCCGGTTTATCCGGGCCGATCGTTGCCGGTCAGTGAGAAGGACAGGATGCCATGAACCAGCCACGTCGTCGTCCCCGCGCCATCGCGATCGCTCGCACCGATGAGAGCCGCGCCCAGAGAGCAGCGTTGACCCGCATTGCTCTGATCGCCTTCTTTGCCGTTGCTGCCCTCGCAACGCTTCCGGCCTACTGGCTCTGATGCTGCCCGCCGGCCGCTGACGGCCGGACCTCGAGCCCGTCATCAGCGCGAGCGCCTTCGGAAATTCGTCGGCGAGTGCTCGGCGCTTATACAATTTTTAATCGTTCAAAATGAATATTGCGACGAAGTGAGTTCCGTCAGGACTTCGCTACCGGGGAGGTGGCGCGGTCCCGCAATGATTGCTGACGGACTGGCGGTGTTGCGCCGCATGATTTTCCGAAAAACATCAGCCTGTTTGCGCATCGGGTGGCTCTCGATCGTTTCGTCCTTTTTGCCGTTGCGCGGAAGGTGAAACATGCTTCGAGCCGCCGGGGGAGGCGAATGCGAGCTGCGAGCCAAGGTGTTTTCCATGTTCATTGACAGAATTCTTGCCCGCTTCAAGATCCAGACGAAGGTGCTGTTTTTCATTCTGCCCTTCGTCGTCAGCATCTGTGCCGTCGGCATTACCGGCCTTTACGCGTCCGGCCTGCTGCAGGGCCGGATGGAGATTTCAAACAGCGTCCTGCAGACGCTGAGCGGCTTCAAGGATGTCTATGCGGGGATGAACAACTTCCTGCACTCGACCACCGAGGAAACCCGTAACGCCTTGCAGGGCACGATTTCCGCGCAGAAGGAAGTCCTTGCCGGCACCGCCGCGCAGGTGGCCGGCCAGAGCGGCCAGGACGAGCTGACTGCTGCGATCGCCGCAACCAACGACATCGAAGCCCGCATCGACGGGCTCTGGAAGCTGCATGTCGGCGAGCAGGAAATGCGCGCCACGATGACGGCGAACCTCGATGCGCTGCTGGTGGAGCGCGCCAAGATCAACGACGAGTCGAACCGTCTGCAATATGCCGTGCGCAAGAACGAGAACGCCGCCAAGACCATGCTGCGCGAAGCCGAAAAGCTGATGCGCGCCAGCCGCTTCTTCAACGAGTTCGGCACCGAAGTCGCCAAGGCGACGACGATCGACGACAAGCTCAAGGCCGTCAAGGAACGGTTCCCGATGATCGGCCGCACCGAGCGCGACATCTTCCGCCTGTTGCCGAAAGACGAGAAGTCGCTGACCGAGACCATCACCTCCGCATCGAGCGAGGTCGGTGCGCTTTTGAAGGCGCCCGCCGGTCCTGAGACGCTCGCCGGCATCTCGAAATATGTCGACCGTTTCCGCACCGCGAGTTTCCGCCTGGAAGCGGCCTCGGTCGGCAAGATGCGAGATGCCACGCGGATTTTCGCCGAGCTCGATCAGCTTATCGTCAGCACCGAATCCGTTCTGACCGCCACCCGCCGGCTTTCGACCTCGATCACCGACATCCAGATCTCCGCCGCGACCTTCATGGGGTCGACCACGGAAAGCAATCGCCAGAAGCTGCTCGACAAGTTCCTGGCGGTTCAGCAGAACATGGCAACCTTGCGCGGTGTTGCAAGCGAAGGCGCATCCTTCGATGCGATCGCCGACACGCTGATGCCGATCATCACCGTGATGAAGAAGGACGCGGCGTCGCTGGTTGAAATCACCGTGAAACGGACCGTCGATTTCGATGCCGCCGGCCAGTCGATCAACCAGATCTGGAGCGATCTGACCGGTTTTGCCGAGCAGCAGAAGGTTGCCGCCGGCACCGAGCGCCAGGAAGCAAACCAGATCTCCGTGGCCGCGACCGTTGCAGGCGTCGTCATCGCCTTGCTTGCCGGCATCGCTCTGACGCTGACGCTGAAAAAGCCGATCGGCCAGATCACCGCCGCCATGCGACGCTTGGCAGACGGCCGCCTCGATACCTCGATCGACGGCGACGCCCGTCAGGACGAGATCGGCGACATGGCTCGCGCCCTTGGCGTCTTCAAGGAAAACGCGCTCTCCAAGGTGCGCATCGAGGCCGAAAGCGAAGAACAGCGTGCCCGCGCTGAAATCGAACGGACCCGCAACGATGCGGAAAAGCAGGAACTCGATCGCCAGATCGACCTTGCGGTCAGCGAACTTGCCGCCGGCCTCGGCCGTCTGGCGCAAGGCGACCTGTCGCGCCAAATCGACATTCCGTTCCATGGCCGCCTCGAACAGCTGCGCATGGACTTCAACGGCTCGCTGATCCGCCTGCAGGACACGTTGGCGCAGATCCGCGCCAACGCGCAGGCGATCCAGAAGAGTGGGTCGGACATGCACCATGCGGCGGATTCGCTGTCGAAGCGCACGGAAGCTCAGGCAGCCTCGCTCGAAGAGACGGCTGCGGCGGTCGACCAGATCACCGTGACGGTCCGTTCTTCGGCGGAGCGTGCGAATGAGGCCAACGTCGCCGTGACGCAGACCAAGAAGAGCGCCGACAGCTCAGCAACGGTCGTCACCAACGCGATCGCCGCCATGGGCCGCATCGAAGAGGCGTCGCGGCAGATCGAGCAGATCATCGAAGTGATCGACGACATCGCCTTCCAGACCAACCTGCTGGCACTCAACGCCGGCATCGAAGCAGCCCGCGCCGGCGAAGCCGGCAAGGGCTTCGCGGTGGTGGCGCAGGAAGTGCGCGAACTGGCACAGCGCTCGGCCGAAGCGGCCCGTGAAATCAAGGGCCTCATCAACAAGTCGACCGACGAGGTCAATTCCGGTTCGCACTTGGTCAAGGAGACCGGTGCGGTGCTTGCCTCGATCAGCGCCCAGATCGTTACCGTCAGCCAGCATGTCGAAATGATCGCGACGGCCAGCCGCGATCAGGCGGTGGCGCTCAACGAGGTCAACGGATCGGTCAACCAGATGGACCAGATGACCCAGCAGAACGCCTCGATGGTTGAAGAGGCAACGGCCACAAGCCTGGCGCTTTCCAACCAGGCCGACACGCTGATGATGCTGGTCGAGCAGTTCCGGCTGGAACCGGAAACGTCCGATATCCGCGCTTACCGCGCGGCCTGATTGCCAGCACCACGACGGTTTCGTCCCTGTAGCATAGCGCCGCGCGACCGACCGGTTGCGCGGCGCATCTCGTTTATGAGGGCTGCTCGACGGTTTTCAGCTTAGCTTTCTGCGTGCCGCAAGCGTAGCAATACAGCGGCGAAACGTCCGCCGCAAAAGTCCCGGCGGCTTGGGGGCGAAGTGTTCGTCCCAGCCGCAGCTCTTCATTGTCATATGGGCCATATAGGCCATTGCCATCATGTCCATGGTGATGCTCCTCATTCGGTGGCATCTCCTCTTCTATGCAGCAAAAGATGTTTTACATACACAAGATATCGGCTTATGTTTTTCACTGATGAAAGACATGGATTGGGACATCTATCGCTGTTTCATGAGCGTCGCGCGCACCGGCGGCCTGACGGGCGCCGCACAGGCGCTTGGGCTAAGCCCGGCGACCGTCGGCCGGCGCATGCTCGAAATCGAGGAGCGCACCGGCCGTACGCTGTTCGTGCGCAGCCAGACCGGCTATCAGCTGACCGGCGACGGACAGGTTCTATTTGAACAGCTTGAAGAGATGGAGGCGGCGGCCCGCCGCGTCGAGAGCTGGCGACGGGAGGGCGAGGGGGCGGTTGTTCGCATCACGGCCGGAACCTGGGTGTCCTGGCTGCTTGCCGAAAACTTTCCGGCGCTTTGCACCGAGCGCGACGGCTTCAGCCTGGCGATCACCATTGGCGAGACCCGCGCCAACCTTGCCTATCGCGAGAGTGATATCGGCATCCGGGCCTTCGAGCCGGAGGAGAGTTACCTGGCGGCTCGCCCGGTGGGAGAGGTCGCCTATGCCGCCTACCGGCGGAAGAATGCCCAGCCGGCGGCAAACGGCCGATGGGTCGCCGTCAGCGAGGAGGATGCGATCTCCTCCTATCTGCGGTGGCCGCACAACCACGCGCAGGGGCGCATCGTTGCGACGGTGACGCGCCCTCGCTCATTGCTCGATCTCGCCCGGGCCGGTGCCGGCTGTGCCGTACTCCCCTGTTTCGTCGGCGATCTCGATCCCCTGCTGGAGCGGGCGGGCGAGGAGATCCCGGCGCTTATGCATCGGCAATGGGTCGTGATGAACAACGAGGATCGCCACCGCACGGAAATCCGCACGGTTGTCGACCGCATGACAAAATTGCTGAAAAGCCATGCCGACATCTTCGCCGGCAAACGCCCGCGCCGCAGTTGAAGCGGTCAGCGCATCAGCAGGCTGACGAGCGCTGCCTGCGAGTTCACCGCGGTCTTGGCGTAGATGCTCTTCAGTTGCGTGCGGATGGTCTCATAACCGACTCCGTTCGCCTGGGCGATTTCCCTTAACGACAGCCCGGCCGCAAGGCTGGATGCAATCCGGATCTCGGCGGGTGTCAGGCCGTGTATTTCCTTCAGATGTGCGCGCCGCATCTCCGGAAGCAACGACGTTGCTGGTTCGATGAGGACCGCCACCGTCGGACCGTTCAAGAACTCGGTAAAGCTGTCGGATTTCAGCCGCACCAGCGTGACGCGGTAAGCCGTTCCGTCGTCGGTTTTGACAATGGAGATGTGTGGTCGCGCCTGGGTGTTGGCGCGCAAGCTCATATGATCGAGCGCCGCGCTTGTTTGCGGGCAAATCCAGGCCAACACGTCCGTTCGGCGTGATGCGAACAACTGCGCCGGCGGCTGCCAGACGCTGCGCGCTTTCATTCATAGAGCGGATGCGGCCATTCTCGCCCGCGTATATCAAGCCCACTCCGATGGCGTCGAACAACGATTGCCCGGAGTGCTGGTCGGCGGTCATGACGTCGCGCTTGCGAACAAAGTCGAACGCGCGTTTGAGATGCGGGGCAAGTGCCGTGAGCTGGCTGGCGGCGCGCCCATTTAGATCGGCGTCCGTCGACGACGTATATGTCGACAGAATGAAGCTGCGGCCCTTTTCGCGGATGATTGTCATGCCCACGCTGGTCTCGCAGCCGGTTTGGCCTTTCAGGACGTCATTGTAGAACTCTGAGCGCACGAGCCGGTCGCGTGCGACCATGTCTTCGCCTTGTACACCCACGCCCAGCGGCACCAGCATTGCCTTTGCCATCCATGGGTTAACGGCAAAGAAGTGCGCGTGGTACCGATCGATGTCATCGCCGGTGAACCCGGACGAATAGGGAACGTGCGCGTTCGGGGAAATCACGTCCTGATAATGAAGCGAAGACTTGCCGTTTGGCATTGTGGTCGCCAGCCTGTTCAGAAAATCCTGCCAGCTGCATTCACCGAATACGCTGCCATAGATCAGATTTGTCAGCTCTTCCGTACTCGCCTTTCCTGCCTGGAACATGCGTGCCCCCGCTGGTAATGGTCTTGGCCAATATAGGCAGGGGCTGATGAAGGAAGCAACTTGAAATGGTATTTCTTCGAGAAGCATTGGCTCGAAATGCTACAGGCCGGCATTTCTGCCGGCCGTATTCTCGTTAAGGTTGTCGCAGATGAATGCGCTACGCGTTTGGCAGGCGGCGGCCGGCGACTGCCGACGCAGACTGCAGTGCCATCGTGCCGGGTCGTGCTGTCGTCAAGAACAGCATGATTGCAGCCGCTATCGCCAACAGCGACATCAAGACCGTCCCTGGGTGACGATAACGGGGATCAGCAGATCGCCCCAGTTGCCTTCGCCGCCATGGTGGCGAGCCGAGCGTACGAGTTCGACCGATACGCCGGCATCGACGGCTTTCATGACGGCCTGGTTGAGGCGGTGCAGGTCGTTTGCGACCATGCGGATTGCTGCCTGCTGGTCCGGGGTCATGGCCGAAGACTGTTCCTCGGCCCGTTCCTTGACGCGTGTCTGAACTGTCATTGGAGTTCTCCTTGAGCTCAAAGGTTTCTGGTCGGTTGCCCGGGGAGCGTGGCGGGCAGGGATTGCCACGCTCCCCGATCCTTCATTCTGCGGCCGGGCGGAACTGGTCGTGCTCGGTCGATTCCTTCATGGCGGTTGTCGGGGGTTGGCCGCCGGTGATGGCCAGCGACACCGCATCGAAATAGCCGGTGCCGACTTCGCGCTGGTGCTTGGTTGCGGTGTAGCCGTTGACCTCGGCGGCGAACTCCGCCTCCTGCAGCTCCGAATAGGCCGCCATCTGCCGCGCCTTGTAGCCACGGGCGAGTTCGAACATGCCGAAGTTCAGCTGATGGAAGCCGGCAAGCGTGATGAACTGGAACTTGTAGCCCATCGCACCGAGTTCCCGCTGGAACTTGGCGATCGTCGCGTCGTCGAGGTTCTTTTTCCAGTTGAACGACGGCGAGCAGTTGTAGGCGAGCAGCTTGCCCGGATGCGCCTTGTGCACACCTTCGGCGAACTTGCGGGCCTGCTCCAGGTCCGGCTTGGAGGTTTCGCACCAGATGAGATCGCAATGTGGCGCGTAGGCGATGGCGCGCGCGATGCACGGCTCGATGCCGTTCTTGACCTGGTAGAAACCTTCGACCGTGCGTCCGGCGTCGTAATCGACGAAGGGACGATCGCGCTCGTCGATATCCGAGGTCAACAGCTTGGCGGCCTCCGCATCGGTGCGGGCGATGACGAGTGTCGGCGTGCCCATGACGTCGGCCGCAAGCCGCGCCGCGTTGAGGTTGCGGATATGCGCTGCCGTCGGGATCAGAACCTTGCCGCCGAGATGGCCGCACTTCTTTTCGGACGCGAGCTGGTCCTCATAATGGACGCCTGCAGCACCGGCCTCGATGAAGGCCTTCATGATCTCGAAGGCATTGAGCGGGCCGCCGAAACCGGCTTCGGCGTCGGCAACGATCGGTGCGAACCAGGTGTCGACCGAAAGCCCTTTGCCTTCCGAGGTCTCGATCTGGTCGGCGCGCTGGAGCGTGCGGTTGATACGCTTTGCCAGTTCCGGAGCGGCGTTCGCCGGATAGAGCGACTGGTCGGGATACATCGCGGACGCGGTATTGGCGTCGGCGGCGACCTGCCAGCCGGAGAGATAGATCGCCTTCAGGCCGGCGCGAACCATCTGCATGGCCTGGTTGCCGGAAAGCGCGCCGAGCGCGTTGACGAAGTCCTCTTCGTGAATGAGCTTCCACAAGCGGTTGGCGCCCATTTCGGCCAGCGAGTAACGGATCTCGACCGAGCCACGCAGCCGCTTCACGGTCTCAGTGGTGTAGGGACGTTCGATACCATCAAAGCGGCCTTGCTGGGCACTTGGAACGAGCTTGTAAAAATCAGTCATTACTTCCTCCTGCTGGAAATCATCCACCATTCGACTTTTGTCTTATGGTCTTCTTCGTCTCGAGTTGATGTGACAGTTTTTACATTGCGCTGCGCTATAGGGCCACAAGAATTGGAGTCCCGTGTCTTTCAAAAGGGTTATCTTGTCTTGCCTTTGACAGGTGCGCTCAGTAAATCTGTAAAGGATGTAAATTCGCGATCGGCGCGAGACTTGTAAAGGTAGTGACAAATGGCTGAGAACAAGATCTTTGCCGGCCCGCGTGTGCGGCGGATCCGCAACGGGCTCTCGCTGACGCAGACGGCCATGGCTGAGGCGCTTGGCATCTCGCCGTCCTACCTCAACCTGATCGAGCGCAATCAACGGCCGCTGACCGTGCAGCTGCTTTTGAAACTCGCGTCGGTCTATAAGGTCGACCTTGAGGAACTGCAGGGCGAGACGGGTGGTGGGCTGGCACAATTGCGGGAGGTTTTTGCCGACCCGCTGCTGGCGGCGGAGTTGCCGGGGGATCAGGAGCTGATCGAAGTTGCCGAAGCGGCACCGAACGCCGCAGGCGGCGTCGTCAAGCTTTACCGTGCCTATCGCGAGCAGGCGGCGCGGCTGAAGGACCTGGCCGACCTCCTGGCCGGGCAGGGTCATATGGAGGCGCTGTCGGGAACGCGTCTGCCGATGGACGAGGTGCGCGAGACGCTTGAGGCGCGGCCCAATCATTTTGTCCGGATCGAGGAGGCCGCTGAGGCCTTTTATGACGCTCTTGCACCCGGCGACGATCTGATCGGCGCGCTCAAGGCCTGGCTGAAGAAGGAGCACGGCCTGGTCGTGCGCAACCTGCCGGTGCACGCCATGCCCAATCTGCGCCGCCGCTTCGATCGCCATTCCATGCGGCTGTTTATCTCCGAGCGCCTGTCGCCCTATGACCAACTGCGCGAGATTGCCATGGAGGCAGCTTCGATCGCCTGTCACGAGGCCATCGTCCAGGAGCTTGAGCCGTTGCGCTTGTCGACTGCCGAAGCGCGCCGCATCGGCCGCTTCGAACTCGCCCGTTATGCGGCCCACGCGCTGATGATGCCCTATGGAGCGTTCCATGCTGCCGCCCAGCGGGCGAAATACGATATCGATATCCTGCGGGCGCGCTTTCAGGTGTCGTTCGAGCAGGTCGCCAACCGGTTGACCATGCTGCAGCGGCCAGGTGCTGCCGGTGTTCCGTTTTTCCTGATGGAGATCGACAATGCCGGGCACCGGCTCCGTCGTTCCGGCGCATCGGGCTTCCCACAGGCCAGATTCGGCGGCGGCTGTCCGAAGCTCAATATCCATGCCGCCTTCTCCGTGCCGGGGCAGATCCTGGTGGATCGTGTGGAGACGACCGAGGGATTGGCGTTCCTCACCGTGTCGCGCACGCTCGATGGCCCGCAGGCGGGCTTTGAGGAGCGGGTTCGCCGCACCGCGTTGCTGATCGGCTGCGAGGCTTCCTTTGCCGACGAGGTGGTCTATGGCGCGGTGCGTTCACCCGCGATCGCCATCGGCGCGGCCTGTCGTCTCTGCGAGCGGCAGGGCTGTCTTGCCCGCGCCGAGCCGCCCGTCACACGCCCGCTTGGGCTCGACGAGATGGCGACGGGCCTCAGCGTTTTTGATTTTCAGTAGCTGATCGGATGCTGGCTCGGCAGCAGCGGTGCGTTGGCGGAGAAGCATTCCGCCGGCAGCCCGGTCGTATAGCCGCGGGTGATGTGCGCCTTGTCCGCATAGGCCTTGTCGCGCATCAGGATCGCATGCAGTTCCGGCAGATTATAGAACGGCACGCCGGGATAAAGATGGTGTTCCAGATGGTAGTTGATGTTGTGCGGAGCAAAGAACAGCTTTTCCCAGGCATGCGGATAGACCGTGCGTGAACTGGTCAGCTCGTCGCTATAGTCCATGCGGCCAAAATGCTCAGCGACGCTGCGCACATAGAGGAAGAGGCAGAAGAAGGTGAAGAACGGCACCAGCCAGTAGAGCGCGAATTCGCGCCAGATGCCGGTGAGGCTGAGGATGGCGGCCGCCGCGACATAGAAGCCGAGGCGCAGCATCTTGTAGCTTCGCGTCGACCGGTCGTTCTTCGACATGCGCTTGGCCATGTGTACCATGTCGCGGATGGAGTTGACGGCTATGAGATAGCCGAGCAGCTGCATCACGCCGCGCGCCACCTTTTGAGGAAAGGTGAACTGCCTCATGCCGAGCTTGGCCGTCCAGTCCGGGTCGTCGTCTGTGTTGGCATGCTGGTGGTGTGCCAGGTGGTTTTGCCGATAGCCGTCGACGGTCGCCAGCATCGGCCAGGCAAGCAAAAGATCGCTCATCCAGTCGCTGAGCTTGCGGTTCTTGATGATGCGGTAGTGCGCCGCTTCGTGAACGAGGCAACCGAACGCATGGATGCGCCCGGCAATCAGGATCACGGCCAGGAGGTAGATGACAACATTGCCGGCGTACTCGCTAACGGCGATGGCGGCGGCGATGATCGCCCAGTCGAGGGCTATTGCGCCAAGCGTTTTCTGTGGCTCGAGTATCGAAAGGCGCTTCAGCTCCCTCGGATCGATCCTGCGGTTCCGTCCACTCATCACACGCTGCCCAGACCCTGATGCACAACCGCAGGAAAAATCGCATGCCCGTTATGGTTAATCAATCGTAAACGAGCGCGTGTGTCGGCTGGTTGGCGCCATGGTTAACGCCGGCCGCCGGACTGCCGGTCGATGCACGAGATCGTGCGCGCCGGCATAAGTGCCCGATTTTCCTTGGCTTGCTAAAACGAGGGTGGCGGAGAATGTCCGCCTCTTTCCGGCACGAAAGCGCTTGAGGTTGTCGAGAAACATGCCTAACCTCGCCTCCGGAGCGATCCAGAATGGGCCTGGATCCGTGTCACGGGGCGGCCTTGTCCGGACCGATAATAACGAGGGAACTGTATGTCCAAATTCATCGTTACAACCATGGCGACGGTCATGCTGGCCGGTTCGACCATGCTCGCTTCGGCGCAGGAGCGGGTGGTCAACGTCTATAACTGGTCGGATTACATCGACAGCAGCATTCTGGAAGACTTTACCAAGGAAACCGGCATCAAGGTCGTCTACGACGTCTTCGATTCCAACGAGATCCTTGAAACCAAATTGCTCGCAGGCGGCTCGGGCTATGACGTCGTCGTCCCGACGGCGACGTTCCTGCAGCGCCAGATCGCGGCCGGCGTGTTCCAGAAGCTCGACAAGTCCAAGCTTCCGAACCTTGCCAACATGTGGGACGTGATCATGGAGCGTACGGCCAAGTACGATCCGGGCAACGAATACGCCGTCGACTATATGTGGGGCACCACTGGCATCGGCTACAACGTCGACAAGATGAAGGAAATTCTCGGCACCGCCGAGAAGCCCAGCTGGGACGTCATCTTCAAGCCGGAACTGGCCGCCAAGTTCAAGGATTGCGGCATCCATGTTCTCGATTCCCCGACGGATGTGATGCCGTCGGCGCTCGCTTATCTCGGTCTCAACCCGGACAGCCACGAAACGGCGGACCTCGAAAAGGCGGCTGAACTGCTTGCCAGCGTTCGTCCCAATATCCGCAAGTTTCATTCGTCGGAATATATCAACGCCCTTGCCAACGGCGACATCTGCCTCGCAGTCGGCTTTTCCGGCGACGTCTTTCAGGCCCGCGACCGTGCGGCCGAAGCCAAGGCCGGCGTGACGGTCGATTATGCGATCCCCTCGCAGGGCGCGCAGATGTGGTTCGACATGCTCTCCATTCCGGCAGACGCTTCGCATGTCGCCGAGGCGCATGAGTTCCTCAACTATATGATGAAGCCGGAGGTCGTCGCCAAGGCGTCGAATTATGTCTTCTACGCCAACGGCAACAAGGCCTCGCAGCAGTTCCTCGACAAGGCGGTTCTCGAAGACACCGCCATCTATCCCACTGATGATGTGATGCAGAAACTGTTCACTGTCACGCCGTTCGAGGCGAAGGAGCAGAGGGTGCTGACCCGGCTCTGGACAAAGGTCGTCACCGGCCAGTAAGAGCGAAACGAATTGCCCGGACCTCAAATCCGGGCAATTTTCTTAAAGGGGCACCGGGGAAAACGAGAGTGCCCATCGGCTGTATCATTCGGGGATAGATGATGAAGTCACTCGGCAGTATCAGGCGCTCTTTCGCCCCCTGGGCGGATCCTGCGTCCAAGCCATTCATTTCCGTCAAGAACGTCACCAAGAAGTTCGGCGATTTCACCGCCGTCGACGATCTTTCGCTCAACATCTATACGCGCGAATTCTTTGCGCTCCTGGGGGCCTCGGGCTGCGGAAAGTCGACGCTTCTGCGCATGCTGGCCGGTTTCGAGCAGCCGACCTCGGGCGAAATCATCCTCGACGGCCAGAGCCTTGCCGGTATTCCGCCCTACCGGCGGCCCGTCAACATGATGTTCCAGTCCTATGCGCTGTTTCCGCATATGACCGTTGAGACCAACATCGCCTTCGGCCTGAAGCAGGACGGCATGCCGAAGGCCGACATCGCCGAGCGTGTCGGCCAGATGCTCAAGCTGGTGAAGCTCGAAAAGTTTGCCAAACGCAAGCCGCACCAGCTTTCCGGCGGCCAGCGTCAGCGCGTCGCGCTGGCGCGCTCGCTCGCCAAGCGGCCGAAGGTGCTGCTGCTCGACGAGCCGCTGGGCGCGCTCGACAAGAAGCTGCGCGAGGAAACCCAGTTCGAACTGATGGACCTGCAGCAGGAGCTCGGCCTGACCTTCGTCGTGGTCACGCACGACCAGGAAGAGGCAATGACGATGGCGGATCGCATTGCCGTCATGAGCCATGGCAAGGTCGTGCAGGTGGCAACGCCGGCTGAAATCTACGAGGCGCCGAACTCGCGCTTCGTCGCCGACTTCATCGGCGACGTGAACATCTTCGACGGAACCGTCTTTGCCGCCGAAAACGGCTATCTCCGCATTGAAACCGGCAACGGCTTTCCCATCCGCATGGCATCGCCGGAGAAGCCGGCCATCGGGGCCAAGGCTGCGGCCGCCATTCGCCCGGAAAAGATCCGTGTCAGCCGCCAGCCGCCGGCGCATGCGCCGATCAATGCCGTCGAGGGTGAGATCTGGGACATCGGCTATCTCGGCGACATGACCGTCTTTCACGTCAGGCTGAAGGATGGAAGGGTCGTCAAGGCGTCCTCCCTGAACGCAGTGCGCGCTGTCGAAGACCCCTTCGGCTACGACCAGCAGGTCTGGATTTCGTTCGGCGAAGACGCCGGCGTCGTCTTGAAGGATTGAAGCCATGGCGAGAGTTGCATCAGCCCTCTTCAGCCGCCTGGTCATCATCATCCCCTATGCCTGGCTGCTGTTCTTCTTTCTCATTCCCTTCTTCATCGTCTTTCGCATTTCGTTGTCGCAGACTGCGGTGGCGATGCCTCCCTATACGCCGGTCTTCGATCTGTTCGGCGGCCTTTCCGGCGTCATGGAGAAGGCGCGAGAGTTCTCATTCGACAACTATGTCTGGCTGACCGAGGACGCTCTCTATTTCAACGCCTATGTCTCGAGCGTCATCATCGCCGGCATTTCGACGATCCTGACGCTGATGATCGCCTACCCCATCGCCTACGGCATGGCGAAGGCGCCGAAATCGATCCGCCCGACGCTTCTGATGCTGGTGATCCTGCCGTTCTGGACCAGCTTCCTGATCCGCGTCTACGCCTGGATCGCCATCCTGAAGCCGGAAGGACTGCTCAATCAGTTCCTGATGAGCATCAATGTTATCGACCAGCCGCTGATCATCCTCAACACCAATTGGGCGATCTATATCGGCATCGTCTATTCCTATCTGCCTTTCATGGTGCTGCCGATCTATTCGTCGCTCGAGAAGATGGATCACACCCTGACGGAGGCGGCGCTGGATCTCGGCTGCACGCCGTTCTCGGCCTTCTGGCGCGTCACCTTCCCGCTGTCGCTCGCCGGTGTCGTTGCCGGCTGCCTGCTGGTCTTCATTCCGGCGGTCGGCGAGTTCGTCATCCCCGATCTGCTCGGCGGATCGGAAACGCTGATGATCGGCAAGACGCTCTGGAACGAGTTCAACGCCAACCGCGATTGGCCGGTCTCCTCGGCGGTGGCAACGATCCTGCTCTTGATTTTGGTGATACCGATCGTGTTCTTCCAGAACGCGCAGGCCAAAGCCGACGGCGAGGGGAGGTAGGTCATGGGCAACTGGTCACGCTTCAACATCGCCTCGATCGTACTCGGCTTCGGCTTCCTCTACCTGCCGATCGTGCTCTTGGTGATCTTCTCGTTCAACGAATCGAAACTCGTCACCGTCTGGGCCGGGTTTTCGACCAAGTGGTACGCGCAGCTCTGGCACAATCAGGCGCTTCTCGATGCGGCTTGGGTCACCATCCGCGTCGCGCTGATCTCGGCCACCTGCGCGACGGTGCTCGGAACGCTCGCGGCTTTGGCGCTGGTGCGCTACACGCGCTTTCGCGGCCGCATGCTGTTTTCCGGTATGGTCTATGCGCCGCTCGTCATGCCCGAGGTGATCACCGGTCTGTCGCTGCTGCTGCTGTTCGTCGCCATCGGGCTTGATCGCGGTTTCTGGACGATCACCCTTGCACACATCACCTTCACCATGTGCTTCGTTGCCGTCGTCGTGCAGTCGCGGCTCCTAAGCTTCGACCAGTCGATCGAAGAGGCGGCATTGGATCTTGGTGCGACCCCGGTCAGGACCTTCTTTGCGATCACCCTGCCGGTGATCGCGCCGGCCGTCTTTTCCGGTTGGGTACTGGCCTTCACGCTGTCGCTCGACGATCTCGTGATTTCGAGCTTCACCACGGGGCCTGGTGCCACCACGCTGCCGATGAAGATCTACAGCCAGGTCCGCCTGGGGGTGACGCCTGAAATCAACGCGATCTGCACGATCCTCATCGGTATTGTCGCCATCGGCGTCGTCGTCGCCTCGATCGTGACCAAACAGCGTGAAGCGCAACGCGAGAAGGACGAGCGCGCCGCTTTCGCGCAGTAGAGCCTTTCCAGGAAAAGTGCGATGCGGCTTTCCGTTAGGAAATGCGCAAAAACAAAGAGTTAGACCGCTTTTGCGACTCCGCATAAAGCGGAAACGGTCTAACGCTTAGCTCCGTTTTTCAAGAGATCGGCCGGTGCTTCCAAGCACCGGCCGATTCAGTTCGGCTCGCCGAGAACGGACAGCGGCGAGATCCCTGCGTTCGGCCAGGAGCCCCCGACGAAGAACCGCAGTCGCTGGGGCGCATTGCCGGCGTCGGTAAAGGTTCCGGCGAGAGCCAAGCTGCCGCTGCGATAGGGGACGACGCCATTGACCGACAGGCTGCCCGTCGGCCCGGTAAAAATAGCGCGGTTCAACCGGGCAGATCCGTCGCTGAAACGCGCCTCGATGTCGGCGCGCTGGAAATCGAAGGTGCCGCTGCCGGCCTGCGACAACGAGAAGAACTCACCCTTGCGGACCAGGTCGGAGAAGGCGTTGGCGTCGAACTCCGAGAGTGTGCCGTTGGCAAGCGACAATGTCAGGCGTCCGGAGGCATCGGCTGCCTGCGGCGTCCAGAACGGATGGTCGGTCGCGAGATCGAGACTGACGCTGCCGCGTCCCGTCGGTACCGGGCCGGTGAAGCCGAAGTCGGCGACGGCCGCCGCAAGATCCGCATCCTTCAGCACCAGCTCCAGCTTGCCGCCACGGGTCAAGCCTGCTTCCGACAACACGAGGCGGCCGCTGAGCCTGCCGTCGGCATAGGTGCTGTCGCCGATATCGAGTGACGCACGCCCGTGATCGATCATGACGCCGGCCGCCACATCGGTGAGCCGCAGCGGGCCGATCGCCGCTTCCTGTGTCGAAAGGCGCACGTCGACGCGCCATGTGCGGGCGAAAGCGTCCGTCATGTGCCTGGCAAGTTCTTCGGGATCGACCGGAAGCTGCGCGAAGAGCGGCTGCAGCCCGTTGAGATCGATCCGGTCGAAGGCGAGCGTGCCCTCGACGCGCGGCGTGTCGTCGGCGGGAGCGACAACGTCGAGCACGCCGGTCGCCGTCGCGCCGCCGATCGACAGTTGCAGGTCGTCCAGCTTCAGCGTCGCGTCCCCGGTCGTGACATTGGCATTGAGATTGAAGCTGCTCTCGGGCAGCCCTTCGTGCGCCTTGCCCTCGAACCAGGCGGCAAGCGCCGGCAATGATGCGGTAGAAACCTGAAGACGGCCAGAGGCGAAGGGTTTCATCGACAGATTGCCGACACCTTCGAAGGAGAAGTTGAGAGGCGCCGAGGTCAGCGACGTCTTCAGCGTCGTGTTGCGGCCGGCCAGAAGCGTCAGCGGTTCGTCGCAGGCCAGCGCCCAGGTCACGGCCTGCCCGCCGATCATGGTCGACAGTTGCGCATTCAGCCGTCCGGCGAAGGAGGGCCACTTCACGGTACCGGATATGCCGGGAAATTCACGCGCATAGTTGGTCGTCCGGTCGAAGACCTGCAGACGGCCGTTCTCGATGGTGATGTCGCCGAACGGCGTGTCGTTGCCGTCGGCGGTGGGCTCGCGCGGCGCAAGCCAGCGCGGTCGCTCCCAATTCAGCGCGCCGTCGATGCCGCGTTCCAGTGTCACCACCGGTTCGATCAGGCGGATGTCTTCCAGCGCCGGTTCGCCGCGAAGTGCTGAAAGCAGGCTGAAGGCTGCGGTGATGCTGCCGATCCGGGCGAGTGTGCGCGGATTGCCATCGGTCGTCTCGATCGTGGCTCCGTACAATGTCAGCGTCGGGTTCGGCCAGAAGCGGATGTCCGGCTCGCCGGTTATCCTGCTCTTTCCACCGGACCAGGCGTCGAGCATGCGCTCCATCGTCGGCCGCACGTCCGTCGTCGAGATAACGAGCGGCAGGGCCGCGTTGTATCCGACGGCAAGCACGATGCCGATCGCCGCCGGCCAGAGGAAATGGCGACGGCGAAGCCGCGACCAGGGGCGTGATTCACCCATCATATGCAGGATTTTTCTTGTCATTTCCGCCTGGTTGCCCATCGCTTGGGATCACGCAGCTTGGATAGGCTTTCGGCTCGCATAAATCAAATGCGGTCGACACGGAAATGTCGCCAATGCGACGCCGGAGCAGGTTCCGCTGCTGTTTATTTTGCGTTGCAGCATGGTATAGAGAGCGTGGAGTAGGAGTGGAGGAAAGCATGCAGTCTGAGCAACCTTTGTGGGTTCCCGGTCCAGAGATCCGCGAGCACAGCCCGATGGCGCAGTTCATCGCCTGGTGCAGCGAGCGATTCGGTAGAAGCTATGCCGATTATGACGCGTTTCACGCCTGGTCGGTTGCCGAGCGCGGCGATTTCTGGACGGCGGTCTGGGAGCATTGCGAAGTCATCGGCGATCGTGGCGCAACGGCTCTCATCAATGGCGATCGCATGCTCGACGCCCGCTTCTTCCCCGAGGCGTCGCTGAATTTCGCCGAGAACCTGCTGCGGCGGGCCGGCAGCGACGATGCGCTCGTTTTCCGCGGCGAGGACAAGGTCAGCTACCGGCTTTCCTGGGACGATCTGCGTGCGCTGGTCTCGCGGCTGCAGCAGGCGCTGAAGGCGCGCGGCATCGGCAAGGGCGACCGCGTCGCCGCCATGATGCCCAACATGCCCGAAACGATCGCGCTCATGCTGGCGACAGCCTCGATCGGGGCGATCTGGTCGTCCTGTTCTCCCGATTTCGGCGAGCAGGGCGTTCTTGATCGCTTCGGTCAGATCGCCCCGAAACTGTTCATCGCCTGCGACGGCTATTGGTACAACGGCAAACGCCAGGACGTCGACGCCAAGGTTCGTGCGGTCTCGGCAGCTCTGGGCGTGCCGACGCTCATCGTTCCCTATGCGGGGGAAGCGAGGGTACTGGCGGCATCGATCGCCGAAGGCGTGACGCTCGACGATTTCACCGCTCCGTTTGCAGCCAAGGCGCTCGCCTTCGAGCGCTTGCCGTTCAGCCATCCGCTCTATGTGCTGTTCTCCTCGGGCACCACGGGTGTTCCGAAGTGCATCGTTCATTCGGCCGGCGGCACGCTGCTGCAGCATCTGAAGGAGCATCGCTTCCACTGCGGCCTTGGAGACGGGGAGAAGCTCTTCTATTTCACCACCTGCGGCTGGATGATGTGGAACTGGCTCGCTTCCGGCCTGGCGGTCGGCGCGACGCTTTGCCTGTTCGATGGCTCACCGTTCTATCCGGACGGCAACGTCCTCTTCGATTATGCGGCGGAAGAAACCTTTGCCGTGTTCGGCACGTCTGCAAAATACATCGACGCGGTCCGCAAGGGCGGTTTTGAGCCGGCAAAGACCCACGACCTTTCCCACCTGCGCCTTCTGACCTCGACCGGCTCGCCGCTGTCGCCCGAAGGCTTCTCCTTCGTCTATGAGGGCATCAAGTCGGACGTCCAGCTTGCCTCGATTTCCGGCGGCACCGACATCGTCTCGTGCTTCGTGCTCGGCAATCCGCTGAAGCCTGTGTGGCGTGGCGAGATCCAGGGCCCGGGCCTCGGACTGGCGATGGATGTCTGGGATGACGAGGGCCGCTCCGTGCGCGGTGAAAAGGGCGAACTGGTCTGCACCAAGGCATTCCCGTCGATGCCGGTGATGTTCTGGAACGATCCCGAAGGCGTCAAATACCGCGCCGCCTATTTCGAACGTTTCGACAATGTCTGGTGCCACGGTGATTTCGCCGAATGGACGTCGCATGGCGGCATCGTCATCCATGGCCGCTCCGACGCGACGCTCAATCCGGGCGGCGTGCGCATCGGCACGGCGGAAATCTATAACCAGGTCGAACAGATGGAAGAGGTCGCCGAGGCACTCTGCATTGGACAGGATTGGGAGGACGACGTGCGCGTCGTGCTGTTCGTGCGCATGGCATCCGGCGTCTCGCTCGATGAGCAGTTGGAGAAGGCGATCAGGAACCGCATCCGGATCGGCGCATCACCGCGCCACGTGCCGGCGAAGATCATCGCGGTCGCGGATATTCCGCGCACGAAATCCGGCAAGATCGTCGAACTGGCGGTCCGCGACGTCGTGCATGGACGCCCGGTCAAGAACAAGGAGGCCCTCGCCAACCCGGAAGCGCTCGATCTTTTCGTCGGGCTCGATGCCCTCAAAAATTGAGGGGCGTTAACTTGTTCGCGCTTTTGGAATTAACCAAGCCTTCAGACATGCTGAAAAATCCCTAAAATTGTCGGATCGGCTGGTAAGGTCTTGTTTACGATTGGGGGCGCATGGTCAGGCCAACTTGAGGCCGGCCGATGAGTGGTCGGCGCCTGGCAGCGATGCCGCCGCAGACATGATGTCATTACTTCTCGAGCATTTGTTGGTTTAGCATTCAATTATCGAGGTGGCCTCCCAGCCACCTCTTTTTTTGCCTTGGCGTCGGCCGGGTCAGGGCCGGCGTTCCATCGATCTCGAAACCAGGATCACAGGGATCATGCCGGCAACAACGATGATCATCGCAGCCACCGATGCATCCTCGACCTTCGCACGCGATGCGTCCTCATAGACGAGCGTTGCAAGCGTGTTGAAGTTGAACGGGCGCAGCATGATCGTCGCCGACAGTTCCTTCATGGTCTCGATGAAGACGAGCAGCGCAGCGGTCAAGACGGCAGGGCGCATCATCGGCAGAAGCACGGTGCGCAGCGTCTGCCCGCCGGTGCGGCCGAGTGCACGTGCTGCCATGTCGAGGTGCGGCGACAGCTTCTGGAAGCCGGCCTCCAGCGTGCCTTCGGCCATGGTGAGGAAGCGTACGGTGCAGGCATAGATGATGGCAAAGCCCGTTCCCGTCATCATGAGGCCGGTGGATATGCCGAAGGTGCTGCGAAAGCCGGCGTCGACCAGATTGTCGAGTGCGGCCAGCGGGAAGAGCACGCCGATCGCCAGAACCGTGCCGGGCACGCCGTAGCCGAAGGAGGCGAGGCGGCCGGCCGTGTCGGTGAAGCGCGAGCGTCCGGTGCGGGCCGCATAGGCAAGCACGAAGCCGAGCAGCACCGTGAACAGCGCCGTGGCACCGGAAACCAGCATACTGTGGAAGAGTGCGTTCAGCAGCCGTGGCTCGATGAATTGATCTAGCCGCTTCAGCGCGTAATTGCCGAGGATCAGGAACGGCACAGCAAAGCCCGAGAGAACCGGTAGCAGGCAGGCGATCGTCGCGGCCCATTTCTTCCAGCCGGAAAGCGGGAGCCTGACGGCGTCATGAACCGCGGATGTCGTCTTCTGGCTGGAAAAGCGCTGCCTGCGCCGTGCGGCACGCTCGATCATCATCAGGCCGATGACGAAGACCAGCATGATGCAGGCGATCTGCGCCGCGCCGGCAAGGCTGCCGCGGTTGAGCCAAGTGTCGAAGATCGAGAAGGTGAGCGTCTGCACGCCGAGGAATTCGACGGCGCCGATGTCGTTCAGCGTCTCCATCGCCACCAGCGTCAGGCCGATCATGATCGCCGGTCGCGCCATCGGGATCTGGATGCGGAAGAACACCTTGAGCGGCCCGGCGCCGAGCGTGCGGGCGACGTCAGCCGCTGCGCGCCCCTGCATCAGGAACATCGAGCGGCAGGCCAGATAGATATAGGGATAGAGCACCGAGCTCAGCACCAGGACGGCGCCGCCGAGCGAGCGGATGTCGGGGAACCAATAGTCGCGGCTGGTCTTGAAGCCGAAGATGGCGCGGATCAGCCCCTGCACCGGCCCGGTGAAGGTGAACAGTTCGCCGAAGGCATAGGCCGCGAGATACGCGGGAATGGCTAGCGGCAGCACCAGGGCCGCAGACAGCAGTCGGCGCAGCGGAAACTCACAGCTCGCCACCAGCCATGCCGTCAGGATGCCGACGACGGCGGTGACCGCACCGGTCAACCCGATCAGCAGCAACGTGCGGATCGTGGCGCGCGGGATGACGTTTTGCATGAGATGCGGCCAGTCTGCACCGCCACCTGAAATCGCGAGCCACGCGATGGCGAGGATCGGCATCAGCACGATCAACGATGCGCCTCCGGCCCACAAGGCGAGCAGCGGATGGGAAAGACCGGTTTTTGCGCCGGTGCGGCGCTGTTTGAGGCTTTGTGACGTGGACTGCAATCGATCGAATCCGGAGCGAAACGGCTACAGCGCCGCGCGTCGAATATGACGCGCTAAGGACGCTGTAACGCTTGAAACTCGCCGCATGATCTTCTCCTTAAATCGACTACGATTTAAGGAGAAGATCATGCAGTAGGAATAGCCGTGAGGATGCCAACAAACTGGCTTCCTCAAGTCAACATTTCCTTACAGCATCTGTCCTCAGTTCGCCAAGACGCGTTGTGACGGGAAGGAGATTTCCACCAATGTGCCCTCGTTCGGTGCGGAGGTAATGGCGAACTGGGCGCGGTTGGCTTCGGCCATGGCCTTGGTCAGCGGAAGACCGAGCCCGGTGCCGTCGCCACGCTTGCGGCCTCCGGTGGTCACCTGCCGGAACGGCTTCATCGCCTGATCGAGTTCTCCGCGCGTCATGCCGACGCCGGTGTCGCGGATGCGCAGGATCACACTGCCGTTCGCCTCATAGGAGGTCGACACCACGATCTGGCCGCCGGACGGCGTGAAGCGGATGGCGTTCGCCAGGATATTGAGCGCGATCTGCTTGATCGAGCGGCTGTCGGCAACCACGCTCGGCACCGCTGCCGAAAGCGACGTGCGGATGATGACGCGCTGGCTGTTTGCTTGCGGCTGCACCAGCGACACCGCTTCGGAAACCGCATCGTTGATTTCGACGGAGCCGAAGTCGAAATCCATCTCGCCCGCCTCGATCTTCGAGATGTCGAGCAAGTCGTTGACGATATCGAGCACATGGCGGCCGGAGCGGCCGATGTCGCCGGCATATTCGATATAGCGCGGATGGCCGACAGGGCCGAAATGCTCGCTCGCCATCATATCGGAAAAACCGATGATCGCATTGAGCGGCGTGCGGATCTCGTGGCTGACGCGTGCCAGGAACTCGGTCTTGTGGGCATTTGCCGTCTCGGCCGCGCGCTTGGCGTTGCGCAACTCTTCCTCAGTCCGCTTCCACTGGGTGATGTCGCGGATGACGGCGCAGTATCCGTTAGAGGCAGACAGGCGGCCGATGGTCATGAACAGCGGCAGGAAACCGCCTGCCGCCTCGCGGCCGATCACTTCGCGGCCGTCGTTGAGCACGCTGGCAACGCCGTGGCCGGACAGGCCCTGCAGATAGTCTATGACCGCCTTCTGGCTCTCATGGGCAAAGAGCGCTGCAAACGGTTTGCCGCGGATTTCGCTCTCATCGTAGTTGAAGAGCGCGCTCGCCGAGCGGTTGATCGAGCGGATATCACCGTCGTGTCCGAGGATGACGACACCATCGGTCGCCGTCTCGAGGATCGAGCGCAACTCGTCGATTTCGGTCTTGAGCTTGTCGACCTGTTCGTCGACGACGGGAGCCTGGCTCGCTTCAACCTGGCTGGCTTCGCTCTCCTGGGGTTGCGAGGCTTCGGTCGATGCCAGCGCCAGCATCAGCGCGCTCTTGCCGTCCCAGCGGATCGAATGCAGGTGCGCCGTCACCGCAACGAGCTGACCGGTCTTGCGGATCAGCGTCATCGTGCCGTCGGGCTCGGTGTCGCCAATCTCTTCGTCATTGGCAAACAGCGCGTCGATGCCGCCTTCCTGCTTGAAATCATCGAGAGTGTCGTAGCCGGTCAGTCGCAGGAATTCCGGATTGGCGTGCAGCAGGTCGTCGCCGAGATGCACGAGCAGGCCGACAGGCAGGCTGTCGAGGATCTCTCCGCTGAAGCCGACGGTCGCGATCGCCGCCGGATCCATGCCCCCCTCGGCCAGGTCGTCGGATCGCGGTTCGGCTGCGGCCACCTCGATCGAAGCCTCTGGCGTCTCGAGTTCGGGCTCGCCGGTCGCGGTCGGCGCGGCCTCAACAGCTGCTTCGTCGTCGGGTTCGGATACCTGCCGTTCCGTTTCGCCTTGGATGGCGTCGTTGGAAGCTTCGTCCGACGGGGTGTCCTGCGCCTCTGGGCGCGCTACGAAATTCTCGCCGAGCTGTCGCGCGATTTCGCGAAACGCCGCCTGTTCGCCGCGGGTGAGCGCGCTCGAGCCGGCGGGGCGGTGTTGCTCGAGTTCGATGATCTTGTCGGAAGCCCGCCGTCCAGGCGTCTCGACGATGCGAAGCGCCGGGCGTTCGCCGAGGAAGGGATCGGCCGGCACCGCAGGCTGGCCGGTCGTTCCTGTCTCGGTCGGCTGCGGCTCGTCAGCAAAAAGCGAGGGCTCGTCGGTCTCATGCTCACCAGCGGTCGGGATCTCGTTGGTCGCATCTTCAGCGTTTGCCAGGTCATCCGCAGCAGCCGGGACGGCCACGTCCACCACCTCAATCGCACCCTCGTCACGATCGAGTGAAAGACCGTTGGCGTTTTCGTCCTCGACGGCGTCTGCAACGCGCACGATGCCGAAGCCGCGGAAGCCGTCGAATTCCCGCGAGCGCGAGTAGGTCGGCAAGGCGGCGAGGTCGACCGGAACCTTGAGGCTCGTGCCTTCCACCGGCCAGAAGATCGTCTTGCCGGACCAGGTGTCGCGGCGGTGCAGCAGCTCGTTGATCTTGTTGTCGGGGTCGAGGCCGTAGCGCGCGGCGAGGGAGGCGAAGCTGACGCCGATCACGTCGGCAGCCTTCGGCCCGACGGCGGAGGCAAATTCCTCCGAGATTTCGCTGAACTGGCCTTCCGCGTCGATCTTCCAGACGAACCGCACCGCCCGCCCGCCGGTTGCAAAGGCGAAGTCGGACTGAGCGTCAGTGGCCGCGTCGCCGTGCTCGGACGGTTCCGCCGGCACCAGGTCGGCGACGGGGGCTGCCTCAGCGGTCGGCAATTGCTCCGCGCCGCCGTCGACGGCGTCTGTCTGCTCTGGGGCCTCATCGGCTGTTTCGGCGGTCGCCATCTCCAACGGCGTCTCGAAATCGGCGTCGATGGTGAGGTCGCGCGAAGCTTCCTCGATCTCGGTCGATGAGACGATATCGTCCGCCTCTGCAGGTGGCTGCTCGATTTCGCCTTCGGTGACGATCTGCCCATCCGTTGAAGCCAGGCCACCAGGAGCCGATTGCTCGTAGACTGTTTCCATAGCGTCGGCGGCCATGGCTGCGTCCATTTCGACGGCAGCGGGCGCGACCTCGGTAACAACGTCACCCTCGACGACGCCCGCAACGGCTGCCGGCGGTAGCACAGCCTCGGCCGGTGCTTCATCCGGGTCGAGGTTGCCGAGGATGGTTTCCACCGCGAAGAGAAGATGAAGTGCTGGTTCGTCGGCGATCTTACCAATGGCGGCGGGCAGGTGTCCCTTTGCCGTGGCGACCGGCCGCTTGATCAGCCAGTCGTGGTCGCGGGCAACGGCCAGGACGAGCTGGCGCCGCGTCTCGTCGGACATGCCGAGATTGGCAAAACCCGGTGACTGCGCGACGATCGCGCCGTCGGCGTCGAGCACGGCCATGTGCGTGTCCGGGCCGTCGAGGCCGGCGATCATGTGCGCAGCGCGATCCTCCGTCGAAAGCGGTTTTCCGGAATGGGGCGCGGTGAAAAGCACGCCGAGTTCGTCCGGCCGGACACGGATCAGTTCCACCGCCGTGTTCAGCGGCACGCTTCGAAAGCCTGAGGCGATACGCATCAAAAGCTGACGACGGTCGCCGACCGAAACGAGCTGCGTCGCAGCCGCCTTCAACTGGCGCACCGACAGGTCGTTCGGATTGGGGCCAATGTCGATGAAGTCGTAGATGGAACCGACGCCGAAGAACGCGGCGCCCTGATCGTTGGCCCAGAGAACGCGGCCAAGATCCCTCGAAAACAGGATCGCCGCATCGCCGCGCGCAAAATGTTCGCGCACCCGCTCATGCACGGCAATGTCGATGAAGGGGTACTGTCTTGCGGGCATGAACGGGCCTATTGACGGGACGCTGGTACGTTAACACTCTATTAATACCCGCCGAGAGGCTGAGGGTCCAGCAATCGGCGTCTCTCGCTCACCCCTTTCAGTGCGAAGGGTTAACGCAGATGATTTTGTGCACTGCACAATTTTATTGCAATGCACAAGAGTATCGATTATATAGCGTGCATCAATCAACGGCGCCTCAAATGAGGGCCCTGACACCAAGGAGCGCTTTCATGGCTACCAAGAAGACCGACGACGCATTTTCCTTCTCCTCTTTCGACCCGGCAAAGGTTGCCGATAACTTCCGCGACTTCGCGGAAAAGGGCGCGGCCCAGTCGAAGGACGCCTATTCCAAGATGAAGACCGCTGCCGAGGAAGCAAGCAAGACCGTCGAAGCGACGCTTGAAAGCGCCCAGACCGGCAGCGTTGAACTCGGCCTCAAGGCCATCGACGCCCTGCGCACCAATGCCGAAAACTCGCTTTCCCACATGGAAGCGCTGCTCGGCGTGAAGTCGCTGTCTGAATTCGTCGAACTGCAGACCTCGTTCTTCCGCAAGCAGGCTGAACTTGCCGTCGAACAGACCAAGTCGATGCAGGAAGCAACCAAGAAGGTTGCCGAGAATGTTGCAAAGCCCGGCAAGGACGCCGCTGAAAAGGCGATCTCGTCTTTCAAGAAGGCCTGATCCTCGCCGGCCCCTGGCCGCGCTGGACATGAATGGGACCGGGTGGCTTGCCATCCGGTCTTTTTACTGGATAATCTCAAGTTTAGGCTTGCAAAGCGACGGAAGTCTCCGTATGTGAGCCGCCAAGCGACTGATGTCGCTCGTATGTGCGGTTGTAGCTCAGTTGGTTAGAGCGCAGGTTTGTGGCACCTGAGGTCGGAGGTTCGAGACCCCCCAACCGTACCATTCTCTTTATATCTATCTGATATTAAGCGCTTTTCGCGCACCCGCTCCGTCTCTATCGACGTTCTCTGGACATTTGCACGACAAATGCACCACAATCGACGGTGCGGGTTGGTCGTGCCAACGCTAAAATCCGCTTTAAGGCAGGAGCGGAATTCCAAACGTCGCTGTGTCCATCTCCGCCATCGACCCGAACCGGTCGTTCCTGAGGGCCGGATCGCACCCTGAAGCCGACATTCTTTGGAACTGCATCGGCGCACCACACAAGTGGAGGTTGGCGCGCCCTGCAACGATGTTGGATATCGATCAACCAGCTTCAAGCCGAATGGACATGGGAGCAAGACGCCAGTAAAATTTCGCCAATGGGCGCTAGCAAGGCGCCCCAGGAAGGCGCCATTGTCCATGGCCAACGAACCCATCACACGGCGGCTTGCCGCCATTTTGGCGGCTGACGTAGTCGGCTACAGCCGGCTCATGGAGCGTGACGAGAAAAGCACCTACACGCAGCTCATGGCGCGATGGAAAGAGGTGTTGGAGCCGCTCGTCGCTACACATCAGGGCCGCGTCTTCAAGAGGACCGGCGACGGCGTGCTCGTCGAGTTCTCCAGCGCCGTCAACGCCGTCGAATGCGCCGCGGCACTTCAGCGGGCCATGGCAGCCGCCAACAAGGACGTGCCGCCAGACCTGGCGATCGTGCTTCGCGTCGGCGTCAACCTGGGCGACATCATGGTCGCTGACAGCGATCTCTACGGCGATGGGGTCAATGTGGCGGCCCGCATCGAGGCGCTTGCCAGGCCTGGCAGCGTGGCCATTTCGGATGGCGTTCATGAATATGTGCATGGTCGCATCGACCTCGACTTCGTCGACAGCGGTCATCACGAGGTCAAGAACATCGAACGCCCGGTGCACATCTGGACGTGGTCGCCGGACGACCGCACGAGCGATCCCATCAAGATTGCCACCGAAGCCCCGCCGCAGCTTCCAAAGAAGCCATCGATAGCCGTTCTGCCGTTTGACAACATGTCCGGCGACCCGGAGCAGGGTTATTTCGCCGACGGCATCACCGAGGACATCATCACGGATCTCTCAAAGGTTTCCGGTCTGTTCGTGATCGCCCGCAACTCCTCTTTCGCCTACAAGGGCAAGGCGCCGGATATCCGCAAGGTGAGCCAGGAACTTGGCGTCCGCTATGTCCTGGAAGGCAGCGTGCGCCGGGCCGCTGATCGAATCCGCATCAATGCCCAGATGATCGACGGCACGACCGGCGGTCATCTATGGGCCGAGCGCTACGATCGGGGAATTGAAGATATCTTCGCGGTTCAGGACGAAGTGACCCGCACCATCGTCGCCGCGCTCAAGGTGAAGCTAACAACCGACGAGGAAGAGCGACGCGGGAGCCTCGGCAAGGTCGATCCGGAAGCCTACGACCTGCTTGTCCGCTCCCGCCAGGCTATCCTACGGTTCGATCCCGTGTCGTCTTCGGAAGCGCGCAGCATGCTCGAGCGCGCGATCGCCATCGACCCGGGGCTTGCTGCGGCCTATGCTTCGCTCTCGATCATCGCCTTGACGGACTACATCAACAGGTGGAACGGCGGGACCGTCGACAATGTCCGGCGCGCATTGGAGCTCGCCCAGAAAGCCGTCGATACCGACGACAACGAGCCGCATGGCCATCATGCGCTCTCGCTGGCGCTCTGTTGGATGCGGAACTTCGACGACGCCGAGCGCGCCGCGCAACGGATGATCGAACTCGATCCCAATTCCGCCGGCGGCCATACCGCCCTCGGCACGATCAGGGATTTTCAAGGCCAGTTCGAAGAGGCCTTGCCATTCTATACGCGGGCGCACCGGCTCGATCCGCAATTCGACCTGTCGCTGCATTTCCTGGGGCGGACGTTGTTGAACCTCGGCCGTTTCGGCGAGGCCGAGATCGCCTTCAAGCGCCGCCTGGCGCTTGCGCCGCGATCGGACATGACGCGCTTTTATCTCGCCTGCCTCTATGGTCGCACCGGGCGCCACGAGGAAGCACGCCGCTACTGGCACGAGGTATTCGAGGTCAACCCGAACTTTTCCATCGATCACCTCAGGCGGGCCTTGCCCTACCGGGATCCCAATGTGCTCGATCGACTGGCGGGCGGACTCCGCGAGGCCGGAGTGTCCATCTAACCAGGGAAGGCGCGGATCAGGAGGTCCATTCGACCTCGCCGCCGTGCCGTCCCGTGGCACGGATGACGTTTCGCTGCTTACTGCTTGCTCGTCGGCCAATGTGAGGCCATTCTCAGGTCGATCCTGGCTGTACGCTAAGACGCGAGGTCAGGCCGTGCGGCGCTTAATCTCGACCCCGACAACATGGCGGAGGCCGAGAGCCTTTTGCGTTGGAGCAGGACGTGTGCGCCCAGTACGGGCCCGACCTCGAAGCGCTTGTCGTGCTGCCTCTTCTTCATTGGTCCTTCGGGCGAGGAGGTTGACCATGTCTGCACATTATCTGGGCCATCCGTTACAACCGGGCGACCAGGCTCCGAACTTTGTGCTGGATGCGATCTCACGCGAGGGGAAGATCGCACTTGATGATTTTCGCGGCCGTCGCCCGTTGTTGGTCGGTTTGTTTCGAGGCCTGCTGTGTCCGTTCTGCCGACGCCATGTCGCGGCGATGGCACAGTTCAACGCGGCCCTGCGCGAAAAAGGCGTCGATTCTCTAGCGGTGGTCAACACTCCGGTCGAGCGCGCGCGACTCTATTTCCGCTATCATCCGATACCCGGTCTTCTGGCTGCATCGGACCCGGAACGAGCTTCACACCGCGCCTTCGGCTTACCCCTCATCGAGTTCACGGAGAATGAGACCGACTGGCCACGCAAGGTCGGAATGGACATGATCATGACAATGCGGGTCGATCGGCCGGATGAATTGCCTGAACCGATGGATCCGGCGACCGCGGACGACCTTCTCAGCAAGAAGGATGGGTACGAAATCACAGAAGCCGATCAGCAGGTGAGGATACCCGGCCATATGCAGCTCGTCGGCCAGTTCCTGCTCGATCGAGAAGGTGTGGTGCGCTGGAGCTTCACGGAAGTTGAGGACCAAGGCCGAAATATGTGCCAAGCGCTGAACTCCGAAGAATTGATGTCGGCAGCTTCACAAGTCGCACATTGACAGCGAAAAACGCGCTCGGCGAAACCGCCGCGTTGGATTCTGTGGGGAAAGACATTCGCCGGCGCGCGATTGCCCCGGATCTCTCCGGCTCTGTTGCGCGGTCAGGCGAATATCTGATGTTCTGCCGTCACCAGTTCCTGCAGAAACGCCACTACTGTGCGCACGCGGACGAGGTCGCGGGCGCTTTCATGATAGGTCGTCCAGTAGGCGCGGCGGATGGTCGTGTCCGGCAGGATGCGCTCGAGTTCGGGCGTGTGCCGGGCGATGTAGTTGTGCAGGATACCGATGCCGGCGCTGGAGCGTACCGCTTCCGTCTGGCCGGTGGCGCTCGAGATCTCGAAGGCGGCGTCCCAGCTGCGCATGATCTCGGCGGAGAAATTGAGCGACGGAGTGAAGATCAGGTCTTCGACATAGCCGATGCGGCGATGGTGCTTGAGGTCGTCGATCGTTTGTGGCGTGCCGTGCTGCGCAAGATAGGTCGAGGAGGCGTAAAGGCCGAGCGTGTAGTCGGTGAGTTTTGAGGAGACCAGGCGGCCCTGTTCCGGCCTTTCGATGGTGATGGCGATATCGGCTTCGCGCTGCGACAGCGAGAAGGAGCGGGGGACCGGCACGAGCTGCAGCTTCAGTTCCGGATAACGCGCCGTCAGCCGGCCGAGACGCGGCGCCAGGAAAGAGACGCCAAATCCATCGGGCGCGCCGATGCGCACGGTGCCGGCGATCGCCGTGTCGATGCGTCCGATCTGTGACTGCGCCGCCAGCATCTCCGTTTCCATTCGCTCGGCGGCCGCCAGGAAGATCTCGCCTTCGGCCGTCAGCTCGCAGCCGTTCGGCCGGCGCACCAGGAGGCGGGTCTTTAGGGTTTCCTCAAGAGCTGTGACCCGCCGGCTGAGCGTGGCGTGGTTGAGGCCGAGGCGCTTGGAGGCGGCAAGGATCTGCCCGGTGCGCGCGACCGCCAGAAACATTCTCACGTCGTCCCAGTTCATGTTTCTGATCCTCATGGGCTTCAATTTGTGCACAACGGTTGCTGAATATCGGAAATTGCTTTGTTCAAATCGTAGTGCGATCATGCCACCACAATCAAGATCAGGAGGAGACATCCATGTACGAACTCGGTCATTTCATCGATGGCAAGCGCGTCGCCGGCACAAGCGGGCGCAAGAGCAACATCTTCAACCCGGCAACGGGCGAAGTGCAGGGCACCGTGGCGCTGGCAAGTGACGCGGAACTCGCTGCTGCCGTCGCAAGCGCCAAGGCCGCGCAGCCGAAGTGGGCTGCCACCAACCCGCAGCGCCGCGCCCGCGTCTTCATGAAGTTCGTCGAACTTCTGAACACCCACATGAACGAGCTTGCCGAGATCCTCTCGCGCGAGCACGGCAAGACGATTGACGACGCCAAGGGCGATATCGTCCGCGGCCTGGAAGTCTGCGAATTCGTCATCGGCATTCCGCACCTGCAGAAGAGCGAATTCACCGAAGGTGCCGGGCCCGGCATCGACATGTATTCGATCCGCCAGGCCGTCGGCATCGGCGCCGGCATCACGCCGTTCAACTTCCCTGCCATGATCCCGATGTGGATGTTCGCCCCGGCGATCGCCTGCGGCAACGCCTTCATCCTGAAGCCGTCCGAGCGTGACCCGTCCGTTCCGGTCCGCCTTGCCGAACTGATGATCGAAGCAGGTCTGCCGGCCGGCATCCTCAACGTCGTCAACGGCGACAAGGGCGCTGTCGACGCGATCCTCACCAACCCCGATATCTCGGCCGTATCCTTCGTCGGCTCGACCCCGATCGCCCGTTACGTCTATGGCACGGCTGCCATGAACGGCAAGCGCGCCCAGTGCTTCGGCGGCGCCAAGAACCACATGATCATCATGCCGGACGCCGATATGGACCAGGCCGCCAACGCGCTGATGGGCGCCGGCTACGGCTCGGCCGGCGAGCGCTGCATGGCGATTTCGGTTGCCGTGCCGGTCGGTGAGGACACCGCCAACCGCCTGATCGCGAAACTGACGCCGATGGTCGAAAGCCTGCGCATCGGTCCCTATACCGACGAGAAGGCCGACATGGGCCCGGTCGTCACCAAGGAGGCCGAGCAGCGCATCCGGAGCCTGATCGACAGCGGCGTCGAACAGGGTGCGAAGCTCGTCGTCGACGGCCGCGACTTCAAGCTCCAGGGCTATGAGGACGGTCACTTCATCGGCGGCTGCCTGTTCGACCATGTGACCCCTGACATGGATATCTACAAGACGGAAATCTTCGGACCGGTTCTCTCGGTGGTCCGCGCCAAGGACTACGAGGAAGCCCTCGATCTGCCGATGAAGCACGAATACGGCAATGGCGTCGCGATCTACACCCGCGATGGCGATGCTGCCCGCGACTTCGCGTCGCGCATCAACATCGGCATGGTCGGCGTCAACGTGCCGATCCCGGTTCCGCTCGCCTACCACTCGTTCGGTGGCTGGAAGTCCTCGTCCTTCGGCGACCTCAACCAGCATGGCACGGACTCGATCAAATTCTGGACCAGGACGAAGACCATCACCGAGCGCTGGCCCTCGGGCATCAAGGACGGTGCCGAATTCGTCATACCGACGATGAAGTAACGACGGGATAAAGATCCTCCCGCCTCCAGGGCCTCCTTCGGGAGGCCCTTTTTTGTTGCTTGCCGGGCACTTCCTGTTGCATGCCATTTTGCACTGCAACTAATTTGATATGCTCGAGGCGGCGGAAAATTGATTCGCGCCTTGATCGAATATTGCAAGCATTTCGACCGTTCTTTTGCATGGAAGGCTCATCCGGGGGATAGCCACAGTTCGCTGGGTTCACAAATGACGTCATCCTGTCGCAACGCGGCGCTTGTCTGTTAGCGGGCCGCCGCAAGCTGATTTCATTGAGAGAGGTTTTATCATGGTCGTGGCCGAAACGGCGTCGATGCACGGGACGTTGACGCAGAGGGTACCGGACAATTTCCACCGCCTGGCGTTTACCGGCAGCGGAAAAGAGTATTTTGGCATCTGGATCGTCAACGTGCTGCTGACGATCATCACGCTCGGCATCTATTCCGCCTGGGCAAAAGTCCGCCGCAACCGCTATTTCTACGGCAATACGGTGCTGCTCGGGCGCGCCTTCGAATATCATGCGAAGGGCAAGCAGATCCTGATCGGCCGGGTGATCGTGTTCGCCTACCTGATTTTCTACAACGTTATGCTGACCTTCGTGCCGATCGCCGGCATCATCCTTGCGCTGCTGCTGGTGGCCTTCGTGCCGTGGCTGGTTGTCAGGGGCCTGCGCTTCAGTGCCCGCGTCACCAGCTACCGCAATGTGCGGTTCGATTTCGTCGGCGGCGTCGGCGGTGCGTTCCTCGCCTTTATCGTCGGTCCGGTGATTTCGGTCCTGACACTCGGCATCCTGGTGCCGCTCGCCAGCCGCTGGTCCTACCGCTACATCGGCAGCAACCTGCGTTACGGGCAAAGAGCGTTCGCGACCGATCCTTCCGTCGGTGCGATCTACAAGTCCTGGTTCCTGTCGGCGGCCATTATCGTCGCTGGCCTGTTGATCATTGCCTTTGTCGGCTTCCTCAATCTGGCCGTGATCATGACGCTGTTCGACGGTTCCTATGTGGCCACCCCGGAAATGCAGGTGTCTCTGGTCGCGTTGGCCGTCCTTGGTTACATCGCATTCTTCTCGATCTTCGGGGTCGCGGCCCTGTTCTATCGTGCCGGCGTGCGCAACGTGTCCTGGTCGGCGACGACCTTCGACGGCAAGCATCAGCTGACGAGCGATCTGTCGCGGGCCCGTTACGCCTGGATCGCGATCACTAACGTGATCGTCACCCTCTTCACGCTGGGGCTTATGCGTCCCTGGGCCGCCGTGCGCATGGCGCGTTATGTCAATGAGCATACGGGCGTTCATTTCGAAGGCAATGTCGGCGAGATGTTCGACCGGATCGCCCAGGAAGGTTCGGCCGTCGGTTCGGAGTTCATGGATTTCGAAGGTTTCGACTTTGGCTTCTAGCGGCACTGAGATTGCTGTTGGCGAGTGGCATCCGGTCGGTTCCAGCCGGTCGGTGCCCTCGCGGCTGATCGAAGATGGCGGTGGCCTCAAGGCTTTGGACGGCGCCGGCGCCGTGCTCGCAACCGGCGCCCTTGCCGCGGTCGATATTTCCGCGCGTGTCGGTGCCATTCCGCGTCGTGTCGAATTTCCCGACGGTTCGCTGTTCGAGACGATCGACAACGATGCCGTGGATCGTTTCCTGAAGGGGAAGGGAAAAACCAATCTCGTCCACGAATGGGAGCGCTTTCACCCGCGCCTGATCGCGGTCGTCCTGGCGACCGTGCTCTGCGGTGTGGCGATCTATCGTTATGCCGTGCCGGCGCTGGTCGAAGTGGCGGTGCTGGTGACGCCGCCGATCGTGCCGAAGATCATGTCGGCAAGCACCTTGGAGACGATGGATCGAACGTTGCTCGACACGTCGGCGCTGGCAGCTGAGCGCCAGGACAAGATCCGTGACGGGTTCAAGGCAATCGCGCGCCTGTCCGATCGTGGCGAAGGCGGCTATAGCCTCAACTTCCGCAAGGGCGGCACCATCGGCCCGAATGCGTTCGCGCTGCCCGACGGCACGCTGATCGTTACCGACGAACTGGTCGAACTTGCCGGCGACGACACGGAAATGATCGTCGGCGTGCTGGCGCACGAGATCGGTCACGTCGAGCTTGAACATAGTCTGCGGCAGATCTACCGCGCCGCCGGGGTCGCCGGGCTGATCATGATGATCGGCGGCGATATCGGATCCGGTGCGGAAGACATCCTCGTGCAGGGCGCAGGCCTCCTGTCGCTCTCCTACTCGCGTGCGGCGGAAGCGGCGGCGGATCGGCACTCGGTGGAGCTAATGCTGAAAGCCAGGCGTGATCCGACGGCGATTGCCCGGTTCTTCGACTTGCTCGAGAAGGAGCTTGGCGACAGTTCCGATACCAGCATCCTTGCGACCCATCCCGGAACACCGGAGCGACGCAAGACGATCCTCGACTATGCCGGCGAACTGAGGACGCAAGGTCAGTAGCGCCCGGGCCTGTCGAGCGGCTTCGCGATACACGGTACGACGGCATCATCAAAACGAAAACGGCGGGCACTCGGCCCGCCGTTTCCAGTTCATGCGACTGCTGAAATCAGTCCTGCGGACCGTCGTTGTAGCCGACCTTGTCGACCAGTTCGGATGCTTTCTTGCGGTTGGCGGCAATGTCCGCCAGCGGCAACTCGTCGGGCTTGATCGTGCCGAAGGACTTGACCACGTCGGAGGGCTCGGCACCCGGCAGCACCGGATATTCGTAGACCTGCTCGGCGTAGATTTTCTGCGCTTCGCCTTCCGACAGGAATTCCATCAGCTTCAGCGCGTTGTCCTTGTTCGGAGCGTTCTTGGCGAGCGCCATGCCCGAAATGTTCACATGCGTGCCACGGTCCTTGGCGTTCGGGAAGAGCACCTTGATGGCTGCTGCCCATTCCTTCTGCTCCGGCTCCTTCTCGTTGGTCAGCATCAGACCGACGTAGTAGGTGTTGCCGAGTGCGAGGTCGCACTCGCCGGCGAGGATCGCCTTGGCCTGGTCGCGATCACCGCCGTCGGGCTTCTTCGCCAGATTGTTCTTCAGGCCGGTCAGCCACTTCTCGGTCTCGGCTTCGCCGTTGTGGGCGATCATCGAGGCGAACAGGCCGATATTGTAGGAGTGCTGGCCATCACGGGTGCAGATCTTGCCCTTCCACTTCGGATCGGCGAGGTCCTCATAGGTGATGTCGTTTTCGGCGACGCGGTCCTTGGAGGCGTAGACGACGCGACCGCGGGTGGTCAGGCCGAACCAGTTGCCATCCGGGTCGCGGAAGTGTGCCGGGATGTCCTTGTTGATCGTCTCATTGGCGACCGGCTGCGTCACGCCCGCGTCCTTGGCTTCGGTGAGGCGGCTGATGTCGACGGTGAGGATCACGTCCGCCGGCGAGTTGGCGCCTTCGGCCTGGATGCGCTCGACGAGGCCCTTGTCGAGGAACAGCACGTTTGTCGTGATGCCGGTTTCCTTGGTGAAGGCATCGAGCAGCGGCTTGATCAGGTCGGGCTGACGATAGGAATAGATGTTGACCTCGCCATCGGCCCAGGCTGCAGTGGACGCGAGCAGGCTGGCGGTGAGAGACAATACGCCCATTGCAGCTCTTGAAACGGACATGGCTTCCTCCATTTTTTGGTTTGAGCTAAGTTAACAAAATCGCTCATCTTTTTGATCTGCAGCCGCCCAACAGTCAATCGGGAAACGGTTAACGATCAAGCAGATGTGACTTTTTTGGTTTTTTGGAATTGTTCCAAACTACGATCCGTCCTATATCAAGGTTCGATAAACCTCTCGATTCCGGAGCGAATGATGCGACTGACGAAACAAACGAACTACGCAGTTCGCATGTTGATGTACTGCGCTGCAAACGGCGACAAGCTCAGCCGCATTCCCGAAATCGCCAGGGCCTATGGCGTCTCCGAGCTGTTTCTGTTCAAGATTCTCCAGCCGCTGACCCGCGCTGGCCTGGTTGAAACCGTTCGCGGCCGAAACGGCGGCGTCCGCCTGCCGAAACCCGCTTCGGCAATCACCCTGTTCGACGTCGTCAAGGTGACGGAAGACAGCTTCGCGATGGCCGAGTGCTTTGAGGCTGGTGAAATCGATTGCCCGCTGGTTGACAGCTGCGGCCTCAACGCCGCCCTGCGCAAGGCTTTGAACGCCTTCTTCGAGGTGCTTCAGGGCTACACCATCGACGATCTGGTCAAGGCCCGTCCCCAGATCAACTTCCTGCTCGGCCTCGAAGAGACCAAGCGCCCGCAGACGACCGCGGCCTGATCCGGCTTTTCCAGCGCCGCGTGTTAAGTATGACGCTCGGCGCTGCAACCCTTAAACCCACCGCATGATTTTGCCGCTCCGAGCGGCTGCCGACCGCCCGTTCAGCTCGGCGCCAGATATTCCCTCAGTATGAACTCTATTGCCGTCGGATCGATCTCGGACTTGTCGATCCGGAAGTCCGCGCCGTACTCTTCCAGGTTCTGGAAATAGGGATCGGCGAGCGACCCCGAGATCACGCCGATCGGGCCGATGAAGCCCTGGTGCCGGAGTGCCGGTACCGTTTCGCGGAAGTCGCGCTGCGGTTGAAGGCGGTTGTCCATCAACACCATCGAGACCGGTTTGCCCGAACGAAGGAATTCGAGCGCGCTTTCGATCGTCTGGCAATAATGCAATTCGATCTCGATATTGCTGACCTTCTTGATCAGCCCGCGCAGAATGAGGTTCTCTGCAGGGTCGTCGTCAACGAGCAGGATATCGGCTTTTTGTGTCATGATCGTCCAAGTACCTGAGTGACCGGGAGCCATTCTGCTGTGCCCGCCTGTCAGCGGCAAGCGGGTGGGGAGGCGAGTTTGTATCGTTTCTGCGGCGTCTGATGCCGGCGCTTGCGCCTTGCGGCGCCGCCAGGTTCAAATCGCCCCGTCGATCGGCTTCACTGAATGATCTGTTCCCTTATCGCCTTCGCCACCATTTGAGTCCGATTGACGACATCCAGCTTCTTCAGGATCGTCGCCGTATGCGAATTCACGGTGTGTTCGGAGACCGATACGATCAGCGCGATCTCGCTTGCCGTCTTTCCATGGGAGATCCACTTGAGAATCTCCGTCTCGCGCGGCGTCAGGCCCATGCCGGCCTTGTTGGAAAGCGCGATGCGATAGAAATAGTCGAAGGCGCAGACGGCGTCATAGCTCAGCTCGAAATGCTCTGAGCGGGCGATATCGTTGCCGTCGCCCAGAAACAGGACGGCGTAGCGCGCGCCCGTCGCCGCCGCGTGCACAGGCACGCTCAAGAGCAGCTCGAAGCCGAGCTGGACCAGCAGGTTTTGGCCGTTGGCGCAGCCGGGATCGTCCGACCTCCAGACGGAGGAAATGATCGACGTGTGCAGGGTCTTGTAGAAAAGCGAATCGCCGAAGCGGTGACGCTTGTCGTATTCCTCCGCGAGGCCTGACGGAAGATCGTGCAGAACGAGCCGGGTGGACAGCATGCACGCGTCGTTCTCGTTGCCGAGCTGCAGAATGCCGAAATGGTTGAAGCCGAACCGCAATGCCATCGTGTGAAAGATGCGAAAGAAATCGACGCGGTTGAGCGCTTTCTCCAGATCGTCGCGGAGATCGTAGCGCCTGTGATTTTCCAGCAAACGTGCCACGCGTGCGCTACCCCCTTGTCGCGAGGCGGCAGTCTACTCGCAAGCCCGGCTCAATCAACCGCATGAAGCCGGTGACGAAATTGCGGATCGGCATCATCACGGCCGTCTCGCGGCCGCGACGCCGCGATGTTGAAAGCGCCTGGAGGCGGATACCGCCCCCTCCCAAGGACGTTCTGGCACGTCGATTGTCTCCCCCGAGATCTTCTGCAGGTTCTATTGCACAATCGAGCAGGTGATTTCTACCCAACTATCTTGGGATTGACCCGTTTGCTGCGATTTCATCGAATCGCCGATGGCCTGGCTGTAACGACACACGCAGGGCGGGTGCATGAGGGATGGCGATCGGTTACAGGCGTCCCGTTCACGCTCCTGCCTTTTGCCATCGCACATCAGTCGCGCCGTCTACGATGAACCGGATGCGGTTCGGCGCGCCGGCCGGGCAGCGACCGATAAAGCCCATAGAAATGTCAGGGATTTCTAAAACAGTGGACAGATTTCCGGCTCGTCCATAGGAGGAATTTTTCGCATAGACAAATTTGTTTGGCGACTTATTGCAAAGCGACGCCAAATGTCGTTCCATCCGGCCTTGACCGGGGGCAAACGTCATTCCGCGTCAGGAAAATACGAGAACAAGAACAAATCTGGGAAGCAAAGCTCATGAAAAAGCTCACTACTCTCTTCGCAGCGACGGCGCTTGCCACGCTGATGGCCGGCTCCGCCTGGTCGAAAACGTTCGTTTATTGCTCGGAAGGTTCGCCTGAGGGTTTTGACCCGGGCCTCTACACCGCCGGCACGACGTTCGACGCAGCGGCGCACACGGTCTACAACCGCCTGCTCGAGTTCAAGAAGGGCACGACCGAAACCGAGCCGGGCCTCGCTGAGAGCTGGACCATTTCCGACGACGGTCTTGAATACACGTTCAAGCTGCGTGCGGGCGTGAAGTTCCAGACGACGGAGTTCTTCACTCCCACTCGCGAGCTGAATGCTGACGACGTCGTGTTCTCGTATGAGCGCCAGCTCAAGGCCGACAACCCCTGGAACAAGTACGTGACCGGCGCTTCGTGGGAATACGCAGCCGGCATGGGCTTCCCGGAAGTCATCAAGTCGGTCGAGAAGGTCGATGACCTGACGGTCAAGTTCACCCTGACGCGCAAGGAAGCACCGTTCCTCGCCAACATCGCCATGCCGTTCGCTTCGATCCTGTCGAAGGAATATGCCGACAAGCTGCAGGCCGAAGGCAAGATGAACCAGATGAACCAGATGCCGCTTGGCACCGGTCCGTTCGCGTTCGTCGCCTACCAGCAGGATGCCGTCATCCGCTACAAGGCAAACCCGGACTACTGGGGTGGCAAGCAGAAGATCGACGACCTCGTCTTCGCGATCACCACCGACGCTTCGGTTCGCTTCCAGAAGCTGCAGGCCGGCGAATGCCACCTGATGCCGTATCCGAACTCGGCCGACGTGCAGGCCATGAAGGCCGATCCGAACCTGAAGGTCATGGAACAGGCCGGCCTGAACGTTGCTTACCTCGCCTACAACACGACACAGGCTCCGTTCGACAAGCCGGAAGTCCGCAAGGCGCTGAACAAGGCGATCAACAAGCAGGCGATCGTTGACGCCGTGTTCCAGGGCGCTGCCCAGCCGGCAACCAACCCGATCCCGCCGACAATGTGGTCGTACAACGACACGCTCCAGGACGACACCTACGACCTCGACGCAGCCAAGAAGATGCTCGAAGAAGCAGGCGTCAAGGATCTGTCGATGAAGCTCTGGGCGATGCCGGTTTCGCGCCCGTACATGCTGAACGCCCGCCGCGCTGCGGAACTGATGCAGGCTGACTTCGCCAAGATCGGCGTCAAGGTCGAGATCGTGTCCTACGAGTGGGCCGAATACCTCGACAAGTCGAAGGCGAAGGACCGTGACGGCGCCGTCATCCTCGGTTGGACCGGCGACAACGGCGACCCGGACAACTTCCTCGACACCCTTCTCGGCTGCAACGCTGTCGGCGGTAACAACCGTGCTCAGTGGTGCAACCAGGAGTTCGACGCCCTGGTCAAGAAGGCCAAGGAAACGTCCGACTTGGCAGAGCGCACCAAGCTCTACGAAGAGGCGCAGATCGTCTTCAAGCGCGAAGCGCCCTGGGCAACGCTCGACCACTCGCTGTCGGTCGTTCCGATGCGCAAGAATGTCGAAGGCTTCGTCCAGAGCCCGCTCGGCGATTTTGCCTTCGACGGCGTGGATATTGTCGAGTAAACTAATGAACTGATCCGAAAGGGGGCGTTTGCCACGGGCAAACGCCCCTCTTTGCATCTACTACAGCGCCGTGTGTCTTCTAAAACGCGCAGAGGTCGCTGTAGCACTTTGAGTTGCTGCATGTTTTTGCCCTCAAATCCGAAGGGTTTAAGGAAACATGCAGTGGTGCCAGCGCCGGGAGACAACGGCGCGGCCACGTGGCGCGGGGTAAAACATGTTTCGATTTCTCTTGGGGCGTTTGGCGGTCCTGATTCCGACTTTCATCGGGGTCTCCATCATTGCCTTCTCCTTCATTCGCATGCTTCCGGGCGATCCTGTCGCCCTGCTTTCGGGCGAGCGTGTCATGTCGCCGGAGCGGCATGCGGAAATTTCACACGCGCTCGGTTTCGACCGGCCGATCGTGATCCAATACTTCGATTATCTCTGGGGCGTCGTTCAGGGCGACTTCGGCATGTCGATCGTGACGAAGAAGCCGGTGATCGACCAGTTCTTCGAACTGTTCCCGGCGACGCTGGAGCTTTCGCTCTGTGCGATCATCTTCGCGATCGTGCTCGGCATTCCCGCCGGCGTGATCGCGGCGATCAAGCGCGGCTCCTTCGTCGACCAGACGATCATGGGCACGGCACTCGTCGGCTTCTCCATGCCGATCTTCTGGTGGGGCCTCCTCTTGATCATGCTGGTCTCGGGCATCCTGCAGTGGACGCCGGTTTCGGGCCGCATTTCGCTGATGTACTTCTTCCCGCCGGTCACAGGCTTCATGCTGATCGACTCCTTGCTGTCGGGGCAGGCGGGGGCCTTCAAGTCTGCGGGGGGGCATCTCATCCTGCCGCCGATCGTGGTTGGCACCATTCCGCTGGCCGGGATTGCGCGCCAGACCCGGCGGCGGTGCTTGAAGTGCTTTTGGGAGACTATGTGCGCACGGCGCGTGCCAAGGGCCTCTCGACCTTCCGTGTCGTCGGCGTCCATGCGCTCCGAAATGCGATGATCCCGGTCGTCACCACGATCGGCCTGCAGGTGGGCGTCATGCTCGCCGGCGCGATCCTGACCGAGACGATCTTCTCCTGGCCGGGCATCGGCAAGTGGATGGTCGATTCCGTCTTCCGGCGCGACTACGCCGTCATCCAGGGTGGCCTGTTGGTCATCGCCGGCATCATCATGCTGGTGAACCTAGCCGTGGACCTGCTCTACGGTCTCATCAACCCCCGTATCCGGCACTAAGGAGGGCGATATGTCTCAAGCTGCTGCAACGAGCGCCGTTTCGACAGATCCGTCCCGCCGGGCGCGACTGGCCGAATTCTGGTACTATTTCTCCGAAAACCGCGGCGCCGTCATCGGCCTCGTGTTCTTCCTGTTCCTCGTCCTTTTGGCGATCTTCGCTCCGATCATCGCGCCGCATGACCCAACCGCCCAGTACCGCGATGCGGTGCTGATCCCGCCGGTCTGGCAGGAGGGCGGCCGCGCCGAGTTCCTGCTCGGCACCGACGCCGTCGGCCGCGACATGCTCTCGCGCCTGATCTACGGCACCCAGTTCTCGCTGTTCGTCGGCGTCATCGTCACCACGCTTTCGCTGGTCGGCGGTATCTTCATCGGCGTGATCGCGGGCTATTTCCGCGGTTGGGTCGATACCGTCATCATGCGTGTGATGGACATCATCCTCGCCTTCCCGTCGCTGCTGCTGGCCCTCGTGCTGGTCGCCGTTCTCGGACCGGGCCTCACCAATGCGATGATCGCCATCGCGCTGGTTTTCCAGCCGCACTTCGTTCGTCTGACGCGTGCTGCGGTGATGGGTGAGAAGACCCGCGACTATGTCGTGGCTGCCAAGGTCGCAGGTGCCGGTCACGGCCGCCTGATGTTCAAGACGATCCTGCCGAACTGCATGGCGCCGCTGATCGTCCAGGCGACGCTGTCGTTCTCGAGCGCGATCCTCGACGCTGCCGCCCTCGGCTTCCTCGGCATGGGCGCCCAGCCTCCGACACCGGAGTGGGGCACGATGCTCGCCGAAGCGCGTGAGTTCATCCAGAGCAAGTGGTGGGTGGTGACGCTTCCGGGCGTGGCAATTCTGGTCACGGTGCTGGCGATCAACCTGATGGGTGACGGCCTGCGCGATGCTCTCGATCCCAAGCTGAAGAGGTCCTGACATGGCGCTTCTCGAAATCGAAAACCTGGTCGTCGAATTCCAGACGGCCACCGGTCCCTTCCGCGCCGTCGACGGCGTTTCCATGAAGGTCCATGAAAAGGAAGTGCTGGCGATTGTCGGCGAGTCCGGTTCGGGCAAGTCCGTGTCGATGCTGGCGGCCATGGGCCTCCTGCCCTGGACGGCCAAGGTCACGGCCGACAAGCTGACGTTCAACGGTCGCGACCTGCTCGGCATGTCGTCGGCGGAGCGCAAGAAGATCATCGGCAAGGACATTTCGATGATCTTCCAGGAACCGGTCGCAAGCCTCAATCCGTGCTTCACGGTCGGCTTCCAGATCGAGGAAGTGCTGCGCATTCACCTCGGTCTCGACAAGGCGGGACGGCGCAAGCGCGCCATCGAGCTGTTCGAGGCGGTCGGCATCCCCGACCCGGCCGAACGGCTGGGGCACTTCCCGCACCAGATGTCGGGCGGCCAGTGCCAGCGCGTGATGATCGCGATCGCCATTGCCTGCAACCCGAAGCTCCTGATTGCCGACGAGCCGACCACCGCGCTCGACGTCACGATCCAGAAGCAGATCCTCGATCTCCTGATGCGGCTCCAGGCCGAGCATGGCATGGGCCTGATCATGATCACCCACAATATGGGCGTGGTCGCCGAGACCGCCGACCGCGTCGTCGTGCAGTACAAGGGTCGCAAGATGGAAGAGGCCGACGTGTTGTCGCTGTTCGAATCGCCGAAGAGCAACTACACGCGCGCGCTTCTGGCAGCCTTGCCGGACAATGCAACGGGTGACCGGCTGCCGACCATCTCTGAACTGTTCGTGGATGAGCCGAGCCTTCAAGGAGCCGCCCGATGACCGTCGTTCTCGAAGCACGCAATCTGGTGCGCGACTACCATATTCCCGGCGGCCTGATCAAAAAGGCCAAGACCGTGCATGCGCTCAAGGGCGTGAGCTTCACGGTCGAGCAGGGCAAGACGCTGGCGATCGTCGGCGAAAGCGGCTGCGGCAAGTCCACCCTTGGCCGCATCCTGACGCTGATCGATCCGGCGACATCAGGTGAATTGTTGATCGATGGCAACAAGATCGACATCACCAAGGGCGAGCTGACGTCGGAGATGCGCCGCAAGGTGCAGATCGTCTTCCAGAACCCCTATGGCTCGCTCAACCCGCGCCAGAAGATCGGCGATATTCTCACCGAACCGCTGATCATCAACACCAAGACGCCCGCCGATGAACGGCGCGACCGGGCGATGGCGATGCTGAAGAAGGTCGGTCTCGACGAGCGGCACTACAATCGTTACCCGCACATGTTCTCAGGCGGCCAGCGCCAGCGTATCGCCATTGCGCGCGCGCTGATGCTCAACCCGAAGCTTCTGGTGCTGGACGAGCCGGTCTCGGCGCTCGACCTGTCGGTTCAGGCGCAGGTGCTGAACCTGCTTGCGGATCTGCAGGACGAGTTCCAGCTGACCTACGTCTTCATCAGCCACGATCTCTCGGTGGTGCGCTATATCGCCGACGAGGTCATGGTGATGTATTTCGGCGAGGCCGTCGAATACGGCAGCCGCGACGAAGTCTTTGCCGACCCCAAGCACAGCTACACCAAGACGCTGTTTGCCGCGACGCCGCGCGCCGACGTTGCCAGCATCAAGGCGAGGCTTGCCAAGAAGCAGGCCGCCTAAGCCTTCTCGGCGTTGTCATCCAATAGCGAGGCCGGGGAAAGAATTCCCCGGCTTCTTGGCCTTGCCGGGCCGATGGTGTAGAGCTTTCGCGCCGCCATTCACTTCTCGCCTTCCGGCGGCGGGCAGCCGCTTTTCGGCCGGACCATTCAGCGTTCGGCCCAACTTCAGGAACACGATCATGGAAATCAAGCGTTTCGAAACCGGCCCCCGGATGAGCCAGGCCGTGGTTTACAACAACACCGTCTACCTCGCCGGTCAGGTCGGCAATGCCGGTGACGATGTCGTGACCCAGACGAAGCAGGCGCTTGCCGAAGTCGACCGTCTTCTGGCGCTCGCCGGCACCGATAAGACCCGCATCCTCTCGGCCACCATCTGGCTCGCCGACATGGCCGATTTCCCGAAGATGAACTCGGTCTGGGATGCCTGGGCACCGCAGAGCCACACCCCGGCACGCGCCACCGGCGAAGCCAAGCTTGCAACGCCGGAATACCTCGTCGAAGTGATCGTCGTCGCAGCCGCCGCCTAAGGCAGGTCGCGCAAAAGTGCGTAGCGGTTTTGCGATAAAGACATGCGCAAGAACAAGAGCTTAAAGCGCAGCAATCGTATCTGAAGATCGCGCGCGTTAAGGCGCTTGGCGAAGCCGAACGGCTTCATGCGACATTGCATTTCCGCCGCCGTGCCCCGGGCACGGCGGCGTTTTCTTTTGCCGGATCTGCGGCCAGCATTCCGCCGCGGCACAGGAACCATTCGCCAGCCTGCACGTTTACCTTCGGTTCCACGAAAACATGGGAGGGTCGTCGATGCTCTACTGGCTGCCGCGGGTCTGCGTGCTCGCTTTTGCAGGTCTACTGATCGGTTTTGGCTTGGTCCCGGACACCGCCACCGATGTGGCGCGCACACTTCTGGTCATCGTCCTCGGTCTCGGGCTTCTGTCGCTCACCCTACTTGTGTTCCCGCCCGAACGACACTGAACGATCCGGTCCGCCCGACGGGCGTGGCGCATTACAAAACAACGGCGAGGGACGGCATTGGACACATCCGGCCACACGGCTGCTTACTATAAGCTGAAACGCATTGCCGAGGAGGAGAAGGCATCGGTAGAGGCGGCGCTGCCGGCCGAGCCGAAGCGGGACGGTATCGAGCTGATGGTGGCCTGGAGCATCATCGGCGTCTTCGTCATTGCCGGCTCAGCTGCAATTTACCAGATGGAAACCATCTTGATGCCGATCACGCTGGCGGTCGTCGTCGGCATCGTGCTCGGCCGCGCCGCCGACAGCTTGGCAAAGTTCGGCTTTCCACCGATCATGGGTGGGCTGCTGCTGGCACTTTTCTTCGTCCTTAGCCTCGCTTCGGTCGTCAGCGCCCTGCTTGGCCCCCTGACGGAACTGGCGCAGCAAGCGCCGAAGTTGGCGGAAGGCGTCGTCGAGCGTGTGCTGCCGTTCATCGAGCGCTTCGAATGGCTGCGGCTGGCCCTGGCGCGAGGGGCGGGCGGCGACGCGCTCGCCGACACGGTCATGAAGAATGCAGGCCCGGTGCTCGGAGCTGTCGCCGGCGGGCTGACGCCGGCCTTGATACAGACGTTGATTTTCCTTGCGGCGCTTGGGCTCTTCCTGCTTGGGCGCCTGCACCTGCGCCGAACCATCATCCTTGCCTTTACCAGCCGAGAGCAGCGTCTAAGCACGATCCGGATCATGAACGCGATCGAGAACGCGCTGGCGCAATATTTTTCCATCGCCAGTCTGATCTATCTGGCGCTCGGCGTCGTCACCATGGTCATCGCGCTGGTCGGCGGCTTGGCCATGCCACCGCTCTGGGGTCTGTTCGCCTTCGTCTCCAGCTTCATCCCCTATCTCGGCGTGACCATGATGACGCTGGCTCTGCTGGTGGGCGGGCTGATGACGCACGAGCCTATCCTGCTGGCGCTTGCACCGGCCGCGGCTTTCTTCGTGGTGCATCTTGTCATGGAAAACCTGGTGATCCCGTCGATCCTGGGCAACAGGTTCGAGGTCAACCCGTTCCTCGTCTTCGTCGCGATCATCTTCTGGACATGGATGTGGGGCGCGGTCGGGGCCATGCTGGCGCTGCCGTTGTCGCTGATCGCCATGACGATTTTCGAAGAGGTGCGCGAGCAGCTGCCCGAACGGCAACTGCCGGCTTGAGGCGTGCACTGCCTGAGCATTATCCTCGTGTCGAGCGAGCGTGCTCATCGAAGAACAAAGCCTGGCTGATCAGCGCCTTGACCATATCCGGGTTGAAAGGCTTGGTCACGAGGAAGGCAGGCTCCGGCCGTTTTCCCGTCAGCAGGCGCTCGGGGAAGGCGGTGATGAAGATCACCGGCACCGTCGCATCCTTCAGGATCTCATTGACCGCGTCGATACCGGAGCTGCCGTCGGCGAGCTGGATGTCGGCCAGAACCATCTTCGGCGCCGTCTTGCGGTAGAGATCCAGCGCTTCCTTATAGGTGCGGGCAATGCCGGTCACACGATGGCCGAGGCTCGTCACCATGTCTTCGATATCGAGCGCAATCAGCGGTTCATCCTCGATGATCAGGACTTCTGTTGCCACCTGACGCGAAATGTCTTCCGAAGCGACCGTCAGGAGCTTGGAAAACGCCGCCTGGCTCTGCCCCATGATCTCGGCGGCATCGGCGATTGAGAATCCCTCGACCGACACGAGCAGAAACGCCTGCCGCGCCGCAGGCGCGATCAGCGAAAGATTGGCGGCGGCCTGCTGTTCCCAGGCAAAGGGAGAGGCGTTCTCGGTCCGGTCGATGGAGACTTTCTCGAACAGCGAGCAGAACAGCTTGTAGAGGGCGATCCGGTCGTTGGAGCTCTCCGGGAAAAGACTGATGTCTTCGATCAACGCTTCCAGAATCGCCGCCACATAACCGTCGCCAGCGGCCTGCGAACCGGTGACGGCGCGGGAGTAACGGCGAAGAAAGGGAAGGTGTGGTGCAATACGGGTCGAAAGTGACATCAAGTACTTCCTTGGGTCTGAAGTGATTCGCTTGTTTTCTGAGGACAGTGCGCATCCTGCGAAAGACGTGAGTGTTTTGAACACGTTTTTCGGCCTATGGGAAGCTGGGAACAGTGACGCGTACTCGAGGTGTTTCGAGCGCCGTCTGGCTTAGGGATTGTGGGGATGAAAGATCCTGTGGACGAGCGTGGCGTCGGTGAAGAGGAAACGGCGAGGGCTGCGAGAGGTTCAGATCCGAACGGCTTGATCGGTTCGAAGCTGAAGGCGCTCTATCGTGCGATCGAACAGGAGCCGGTGCCTGACCTTTTCATTGACCTTCTGCAAAAGCTTGACGATGCCGAGGCGCTGAGCCGCGCCGACGACAAAGTTCGCTCCGTGGTGTAAGCGCAAGGCATGAGAAACGGGCCGAAGCCCGTTTCCCGAAATCTTTCGAAGCTTTCGCCTTAGCAGGCGGCCTCATAGCGGCGGCCGTAGCGGTCGCGATAGATGCAACGTCCCGGTTCATTGGCATTGCCGATGAGCGCGCCGGCGACACCGCCGATCGCTGCACCGACTGCAGCACCTCTGACATTGCCCGTTGCGGCACCGCCGATGATCGCGCCGCCGGTCGCGCCGATCGCTGCACCCTTCTCCGTTTGCGTGCAGGCCGCCAGGGGGAGGATCAGACTTGCTATGATAAGTATCTTCTTCATGACGCGTTCCTATCCGAGGTTTGCTTCGTTGAACATTGAAGGATGCATTCGGTCGAGACCGGTTGCGAGGGACTGAGGACGAACAGAATGACGACAATGAGGCCGTTCGCAAAGGCGAACGCCCGTTATCGACGCCGGCCCTGATGCGGGCCCCACGCCTATCTTAACCACCTTTGGATTGCTCGCAACGGGCGGATCTGCACCGCTCATCAATGTCTCCCTTGTGGTATCGCCACGGGTGCGGCGCTTGTTATCGCTGTGAAAACGACGATCACGGCAATTTGTTCCATCGAGCGGATTCTTCCCGAGACATGCCGTTTGCCGGCCGCAACGGCGCTCGACCCGCCACGGATCTCGCAGGGGGGATCGCCCGGGTTTTCAACGGTTCTCTCCACCCGCTTCCCCGGAAAAATCCGGGCCGACCGCGCGAACCCGCGACGCTGCCGACAAAAATTTGATGGATCTCGGTGGAACTCCACGCCGTCCATAACCGTTTGCTGTTCAAGTTTTTGATGAAAGGAGCATGCGGATGGAACATATCGCTGCCATCATGGTCCTCGTCGGCTGCATGCAGGGCGATGCCGCCTGCCGTGAGGTTCCGACACCGGTCGTCGGCTTCGAGACCGTCGAGGAATGTCATGAATTGCTTTCGCCGTCGATCGAAGAGGTCGGAAAGACGTTCAAGAGCGCCTACGGCAAATGTGCCGAAGTCGATCCGGCCCTGTTCGTAGAGGACGCGATGATCGAGTGGCGGATCACGCCGTCGCGTCAGCTTGAAGTCAAGGTGATTGCCGACGACGGCACCTACGCCGTTGCTGCGCGCGCGGACGAAAAGCCGAAATTCCGCAACTGAACCCGCCATGCCCATTCTCGTTGCTGTGCTGAAAGGAGCGACGCATGAACTGGGACATCATTCAAGGCAAGTGGACTGAGCTGAAGGGCATTGCCCGCGATGAGGCCGAGCGCCAGATCGACGAGTGGGCTTCCCGCCACCGAGAAGCGTGCCTGATCGGCTCGAAAAGCCAAAAGCAAACGCCGCTACGGATACCAACCGTCGCGGCGGTTGCTTTTTTAAGTCTTTGCTGAAGAACGGCGCAACGCAACTATCTCTTCGGCTTCGGCTTCGGCTTCGGCTCGGCCTTTTTCAGTTCTTCGAGAAGATTGTTTAGGTCCTGACTCGGTTTGTCTGCGTTGTGAGCATAGAGATCGCGCATCGTCCTACCGATATGAAGATTGCTGTCCGGCAACTCGGCGTTTCGCCGCGCCGTTTCAGCCGCGGACTTCCAGATATGTGACATTGGCATCTTCATGTCGAACCTGCTTCATTCCTTGAGGGAACAACGTAGGACTATCTCGAATGTTCCTGGCGATTTTCGTCTCGGCTGTGCCAAACCGGGACTGTTTTGATGGTCGTGGTTAATAGTTGGTTTCCAGCCTCGCTCATTGCATTCAAAGATTTCGTCTACGCTTGCGTCGGCGCTGGAACAAAATAGGTGACCATGACGTTTCATCTTCAGCGACGCAGACAAGGAGATATCCTATGCTTTACTACGCTCTCGTCTTTCTGGTAGTGGCCATTATCGCAGGTGTACTTGGTTTTGGCGGTATTGCCGGTGCTTCCGCAGGTATTGCGCAGATCCTGTTCTTCCTCTTCCTCGCCTTCCTGGTGATCTCTCTGGTGGCCGGACTCATGCGTAGAACCTGATCCAGGTGCTGATCCGCTTTAGGAAATCAGCAAGGGACGAATGTTGAAAGACTTCGTCCCTTTTGCATGTCGCGATGCTCCGGTTGCATCCCTTGCCCTCACAGATGCGCTTGGCTATTCATGCCAATACGGATCTGACGCGCACCAAAGGCCTGCAATACACGAGCCAGCAGCTGATGTGGGCGACGATCATGCATCTTGCTTTCGTGGTCTCGGCCGTCTTGCTCGGTTATCTCGAGCAGATCATGAATGGACTGAAGAAGAAGTAGCTTGGACCGAGCGGCGCGCATCGCTGCGGTGGTCTTGATCGAGTAGCGGGGCACCTGGACATGAAGACTGACGTAGTGGTTCTCGGCGCCGGTATCGTCGGCATATCGACGGCCATCCATCTGGCGCGGCGCGGCAAGTCGGTGGTGCTGCTCGATCGTCGCGGTGCAGGTGAAGAGACATCCTACGGCAATGCCGGCCTCATCCAGCGCGAGGGCGTGTTTCCCTACGGCTTCCCCCATGATTTCGGGGCATTGTTCCGCTACGCGTTGAACAATACGATCGACGCTTCCTACCACATTCGCGCCCTGCCAGGGCTGGTGCCGTTCCTGGCGCGCTACTGGTGGCATTCGGGTTTCACCCAGCACCAGCGCATCGCCCACCTGTATGCGCCGCTGATCGAAAATTCGATCGCCGAGCATGAGGATCTGATCAATGCCTCCGGCGCGGGCGATCTGATCCGCAAGGACGGCTGGATGAAGGTCTTCCGCACCGAGAAGGAGCGTGACGCTGCCTACAAGGATGCCGAGAAACTGTCGACCGGTTTCGGCGTCAATCATCAGAAGCTCTCGACCAGCGAGTTGAAGACCATGGAGCCGTCGATCAGGGCCGATCTCGTCGGCGGCCTGCGCTGGAGCGATCCCTGGTCGATCCGCGATCCGCACAGCCTCAACAAGGCCTATCTCACCTATTTCCAGTCGCTCGGTGGCCGGCTGGTTTCCGGCGACGCGGCGACGGTCGAGCACGTCCTTGAAGGTCCGGGCTGGCGGGTGGCGACACCCGAAGGGCCGCTTGAGGCGCATGAAGTCGTCGTCGCGCTCGGGCCCTGGGCCGATACCGTGACGCGCAAGCTCGGCTACCATTTCCCGCTTGCCGTCAAGCGCGGCTATCATATGCACTACGGCATGCAGGAGGGCGCCCAGCTCAACAACTGGGTGCTGGATGCCGAGAGGGGTTATTTCCTGGCGCCCATGCTGCGCGGCATCCGCCTGACGACGGGCGCGGAATTTGCCTGGCGCGATGCGCCGAAGACGCCGGTTCAGCTCACCCGCGCCGAGCGTGTAGCGCGCGAGTTCTTCCCGCTGGCCGAACGCCGCGACGAAGAACCGTGGATGGGCGCTCGCCCGTGCACCCCGGATATGATGCCGATCATCGGCAAGGCGCCGCGTCACCAGGGCCTGTGGTTCGCCTTCGGTCATGCCCATCACGGCATGACGCTCGGCCCGGTCACCGGCCGGGCGCTCGCCGAAGCGATGACCGGCGAAAAAACGGTGATCGACATCGCCCCCTATCGTCCGGAGCGTTTCTTCTCCTGATCGTCTATCCGATCGTCGAAAGAGGCCGGGAGCATCGCTTCCGGCCTCTTTGCCATGGGTCTTGTTGCTACAGTGTTTCCGGTTCAGACGGAGTTGCGGAAACGCTATATCTCTTTGTTTTTACGCATTTCTTGACGGAAAACCGCTTCGCACTTTTCCTAGAAAAGCTCTAGGCGTTCGTGCCGCCGTCGATGGTGAACTCGGCGCCGGTCACGCCCCGCGCTTCGGGCCCGGCAAGCCAGGCGACCAGACCGGCCACCTCGTTGGCATCGTTGAACCGCGGGATCGCCATCAGGCCGCGTTGCGGATCCGCATGCGCGCCGTCCTGCGGGTTCATTTCGGTATTGGTCGAACCGGGATGGACGATGTTGACGGTGATCCCCTTCGGACCCAGGTCGCGCGCCCGCCTTGGTAAAGCCGACGAGCGCCGACTTGCTGAGCGCATAAAGGCTGATGCCCGGAAAGGGGATGCGCTGCGCCAGATTGCTGCCGATCGAAATGATGCGCCCGCCTTCCGGCATATGTTTTGTCGCAGCGCTTGTGGCCAGGACCACCGCCTTCACATTGATGTCGACCGTGCGGTCGAAATCGTCCGCGGTCACGTCCGTGATGGCGACTGCTTCATAAATGCCGGCATTGTTGACGAGGATGTCGATGCGGCCGTGCCACTCGACGACCGTCTTGACGGCGGCCTCAACCGCCTTGGCATCCCGATTGTCGGCGCGAACGGCGAGCGCCGTGCCGCCCGATTGTTCGATTTCGGCAACCAGTGCATCGGCCTTTGCCTGCGATTGCCCGTAGGTGATGGCGACGATGGCGCCTTCGCTTGCCAGCCGCCTGGCGATCGCCGCACCTATGCCACGTCCGCCGCCCGTCACCAGCGCTATCCTGTTCTTCAAATTCGACACGTTCATGCTCCGTATTTGTAGTGATCGATACATATATACCGAACAACTTGCCTCGCGCTGTCAAGTCAATTATGTATTGATCGATACAAAAAAGGGAGTTCACGCGATGCCTAGCCGCGGCCGACCCCGCAACTTTTCGCGCGAGGAAGCGCTGAAGAGCGCGATGGAAATCTTCTGGGACAAGGGGTTCGACAACACCTCGCTTGCCGATCTGACGCGGGTGATGGGGCTCAATCCGCCGAGCCTCTACGCGGCCTTCGGCAGCAAGGCGAAGCTTTTCCTTGAAGCTGTCGATCTCTATGGCCGCACCGACGGCGCCGGCATCTGGGAATTTCTCGATAGCGCGCCGACGGCAAAGGAGGCGGTGCATGACCTTTTGCGGCGGTCGGCCGAGAACTTTACCCAATGGCCCGAGCCACGCGGCTGCATGGTGGTCCTTTCGGCCCCGCAGATGGAGGGTGGCGACGCGGCGGTGTGCGACGATCTGAAGGCCCGGCGGCTGCAGAAGCAGGCGGCATTGCAGCACCGTCTCGAGCGTGGCGTCGCGGAAGGCGATCTTCCCCAGGGGACGGCCTGTGACGACATCGCCGCCTATGTCACCTCGATCCAGCATGGAATGTCGATCCATGCGCGCGACGGGGCCTCGCGGCAGACCCTGATGGCGATCGCCGACTGTTGCGCGGCGGGATGGGACGCGATGGTTGACGCCTCCTCGAGGAAAATCTGACCGCGAACTTGCCCTCAATCCAGATCGTCCAACTCGTGCTCGGCGCGCGCGTCGCAATCCACGCAAGTGAAGCTTTGCCGGAAGAGCTCTCTTCCGGCAAAGGCGAGGCGTGGCGACAGCACCGTTATTGGGCCGGTGCCGGCTGTGTTGTCGTTCCATCCGTTGCAGGCGGTGTCGTGCCTTGCTGTGGCGTCGTTTCCGGGGCGGTCATCGTTCCGCCTGATGGCGCGGTGGTCGTATCGGCCGGCGGAGTGGTCGTCGTATCCGCGGCCGGCGGTGTCGCCGTCTGGCCCGTTGTCGACTGATCGGTCGTGGCCGGTGGCGTTGCCGTCTCGGTCGTGTCACGCGTCAGTTCTGCTGGAAGCCAGGCGATCAGCGCGAGCACGAGGCCGGCAAGCAGGATGATGATGAGCGGCCAACTGCTGCGCTTGGCGCTGACCGGCGCCGGGTCTGTCGGCATCGGTGTCGGCTGACCTGTTACCGGGTCGATGAGCGGCTTTTCCCTAATCTCTTCATGCTGGTTCATCGCGTTCACATCCTTTCTGGGCGTCCTTCGGCCTATGGGTCCTGCCCGGCCGGATCGGCCTCGGCAAAGGCAGAGGACCGGGTTGTGCGGTTGCAAACTGTCGTTGCGAACCTGGCGTGCCCGACTGGACGCGCTCTGCAACAGGAAACGCGCGAAAACTTGCAATGTTCCGCTGGGTACAACCGTCCGGATCGCGAACGCTTTACAGCCTGCTGTTTTCGCTGCAAGAAAGTCGTCTCTTTGGGAGGTGATCATGACGCTTGAGACATACCGAACCGGAACCTTTGTCGGGCGGGTCTGGCGCGCCGATATCGATGGGCCGGCGCTCGTGACCGTCAGGGATGGCGCGATTGTCGACATCACCTCGAAACTGGCGCCCACCATGCGCGACCTGCTGGAGCTTCCCGAGCCCGTCGCTCATATCCATCAGCTGGATGGCGAACGGCTCGCATCGGTGGCGGACCTCGCTACGGGGGAGGGCGAAAAGTCGAATCTTCGCCTGCTTGCTCCTTGCGACCTCCAGGCCGTGAAGGCCTGTGGCGTCACCTTTGCGCGCTCGATGATCGAACGTGTCATCGAGGAGAGGGCGGCCGGCGATGCCGCCCGTGCCGAGGCCATACGCGCGCGCGTCACCGCCGTCATCGGCGACAGCCTGCGAAACCTGAAGGCCGGTTCGCCGGAGGCTGCCCGCGTCAAGGCCGCGCTGATCGAGGAGGGCGTCTGGTCGCAATATCTGGAGGTCGGCATCGGTCCGGATGCCGAGGTTTTCACCAAGGCGCAGGTTTTGTCGTCGGTCGGCTCAGGTGCCGATGTCGGCCTCCACCCCATCTCGCGCTGGAACAATCCGGAGCCGGAAATCGTGCTGGCCGTCGCCTCGAATGGCAATGTGAAGGGCGCGACACTCGGCAATGACGTCAACCTGCGCGATGTCGAGGGCCGGTCAGCTCTGCTTCTCGGCAAGGCAAAGGACAACAATGCCTCCTGCGCGATCGGTCCCTTCATCCGCCTGTTCGACGAGACCTACACGATCGACCATGTGCGCAGGGCCGAACTCGAGCTGCTGGTCGAAGGCGCGGACGGCTACCGCCTGAAGGGAACGAGCAGCATGGCGGAGATCAGTCGCGACCCACTCGACCTCGTCGCTCAGACCATCGGCCCCCATCATCAATATCCCGATGGGCTGATGCTGTTCATGGGCACCTTGTTTGCCCCGGTCGAAGACCGCGACGAAAAGGGCCAGGGTTTTACCCACAAGATCGGCGACGTGGTGACGATTTCAAATGCCGAACTCGGCAGCCTGACAAACACCGTGCGCCTGTCGACGGATTGCCCGCCCTGGACATTCGGCACGGCCGCGCTGATGCGCAACCTCGCCAGGCGTGGCCTGCTTTAGGCTCGATGTGGCGGTGGCTTATTCAGCCTGAGATCAACGCCTGGTCATGAACTGGACAAAGGTCCGACTTAAACGAAAGGGCCCGCCGATCTTCATCGGCGGGCCCCCAACGTGAAATCCAATTAAGCTTGGCTGTTGTCTTCAACAGGTGCGTCCGGTCCGTTTTTCTTGATCGAATCGATGGCGTTCTGAGCGCTGGCCTTGCTTGAATAGCCTTCGGTCGAAAACATCACTTCGCTGTTGTACTTGAAGCGAACCCGATATTCGCCGGCCTTGTCTTTGTAGATCTCGAACTTATGAGCCATGTGCCCTCCCATAGGTAACCGTGAATCACGCAAGGACTAGCGTGGCAGTTGTAAGCGGCGTTGACAAGGTGTCGGCGGTCTCATTCAAATCTACACGTCCGCTTCACCCACTGTTGATGCTTGCATGGTCGGTAGAGCAATTTCCCGCGCATCGGTCCGGCCCCGCATTGGAAAGGCAGAAAACCCACCATGAGCACGGAAACTGACGCCCGTTTCTGGGACCGGAGTTCACGGAAATACGCCATGGGCAAGATTGCCGATCAGGCCGGCTATGAGCGCACGCTGGAGCGGACGAGCGCCTTGATGAAATCAAGCGATCGGGTCCTGGAGTTGGGCTGCGGCACAGGAACAACGGCGCTCCGGCTCGCGAGCCAGGTGCACAGCTATCTTGCAACGGATATTTCCACCGGAATGATCGCGATTGCCGAAGAAAAGCACGTCGCCGATCCTCTCCCGGGCCTGACCTTCCGCACAGCAACCGCAGAAGCGCTGACGCCCGAAGGAGTGCAGTTCGACGTCGTTCTCGGGTTCAACTATCTCCATCTGGTCCGCGACCTGCCTGGCACGCTCAGCCACATCCATGCCCTGCTTGCACCGGAGGGTCTGTTCATTTCCAAGACGCCCTGCGTTGGAGATATGAACCCACTCATCCGGCTTGCCCTGTTGCCCGCGATGCGCGCGCTCGGGAAGGCACCCTACGCCGGCATCTTTCGGGCAGCGGATCTGAACCAGCTGATACATGCCGCAGGCTTCGATATCCTTGCCGCTGAAAGCCACGCAACCAAGGGCAACGACAACCGTCCCTATATCGTAGCCCGCAAGAGATGACGCGCCGGTGTCCGCGGAAAATCGCGGTGATGTTCGGCATCCGATTTGTCGGTGTACAGCGACGCGGCCGCCATGCGCCGATACGTCTCGCGGTCAAAACGATCGGCTGTTGTTTGACCAGATCGGACCCAGGCGCTCTTCTTCCTTGATGCTGTTCGAGCCGTAGGAGAATCGCAGGCCGCCGAAGATCGTGCTGCTGTCGCCTGACACCGAGGAGCCGAAACCGGAAACCTCCTCGTCTGCGTATTTGTAGCCGCCGAACAATGTGACCGGGAAGGATTCCGGGCGATAGTTGGCCGTCAGCTTCAGGCTGCGGATATCGTAGTCGATGCCGCTGTCGGTGATGCGATCGAGCGCGCCGTCGAGATCGAAGCGCACATTGTCGGTCGCATAGACGCGGGCGCCGAGCGCAGCCATGTAGTGGTCGGCGCCGAAACCTTCCCACCGTGCCTGGCCGTAGCCGGCCGCACCGTGGATGGTCCATGTGTCCTGGAAATAGGCGCCCTCAATGCCGCCCATATAATCGTTGATGTGGCTGTCGAAGCCTGCATCGAGACGCGACGCTTGCACGAACACACCAGCCGCATAGAGGTTGTCCCGGTAATAACCATGCAAGGTGCCGTTATAGGCATTCGTATTCGCGTCCACGATCGAGGCGCGGGCATAGCCGAGATCCACCTGTAGATTGAAGCCGGCGCCTGCATCGAAGTTGACGGCGCCACGCAGCGCCCATGCGTCGGCATCGATATCGCCGGGAGAATCGATAACGCTTCCATAGGCCCCTTCGATGTACCCCGTCACACCCAGAGACGATTGTTCGACCGGCGCTTCATAGTAGTCGTCTGCCCCGACCAACGGCCTATCCATATCGGCGGCCGCCGCGAACTGTGCGCCCGACAAAAGAAAAACAAGAAAACCGCTCGTCCGAAACATCTGCCCACTCCGCTGGAAACCCTACCAAAGAGTAAGCAGATATCCTTAATGCAATCTAAAGGCGTACCTGATTGCTGCGCATAAGGTGCGGCGGGCCGACCGAGCCAGAATCCCTCGAAGAGGCGCCCAAAGCGTGCGAACCCGACAGTCGTCGAAGCGACCATGCGACTGAATTTGTTTGTGAAAAAAGAAATTTGGCTGGGGAACCTGGAAAGTAATCCAACTTCTCTCAAGCCTTTGATGCGCAACAACCTATTGCAAATAAAGAGCTTATTTTCTAGGACTGTTCCGGTTGGGTGTTCCGGAATAGTGCTACGGATGGGCAAAATTGGCAAGGGTTACGTATCTCGAGAGACGTGGAGCGACCTACTACGCGAGGTTGGATGTGCCGCTCGATCTGGTGAGCCACTACGGCACCACGACGCGCAAGAAGTCACTCCGCACTAAGGATGAGAACGAGGCGAAGAAGCGCCTCTGGCCCGTCGTCGAGGGTTGGCGAACGGAGTTCGAGGAAATCCGTGCACGGCGCGAGATCACAGCTGACGATAGCGGGCTCGCAGTTTGGCAGCACTACGAGACGACAATCGAACGGTATGATCGAAAACAGCAGCGCATGCCGACCCGCGCTCAGATTGATGCGGAGTTGCAAAGGCTCTACGGCCTGATCGACGAGGGAAAGATCAACGGCGAAAACCCGTATGCCATGATCAATGCCTATGTAGACCATGAACTGATGCTTCGAGCGCGTGACGACGACGCGAACCTGCGATCCCGTCGCCTGACGGCCCTCAAGGCCGCAGTCGGTTCAGGAGATGTCCGGCTTATCGAGCCAGCGGTCGAGATTTTCATCAAGCAGAATAACCTGCTCGTCGAACCAGGATCGGACCATTACCGCGATCTGTGTGCATCGATGGCGCGCGCTGAGATCGAAGGTCTGCAGCGAACTCTTGAGCGCGATAAGGGAGACTTTACCGGGGCGCCCAAGGATCCCATCGTCAAGCCTGTGAACCGCCCGGTCCATGAAGCCGCTCCTCCTAGAGAAACGATCATGGAGCTCTTCGAAATTTACGCGCGCGAGAACCCGAACCAAATCAAGCAGGACACCTTGGCGCAGGCTCGCCGTGACGTCGGACTGTTTGTCGAGTACGTCGGCTCCACATTCCCCGCTCACCGCATCGATAAGAAGGGTACACGCGAGTGGAAAGCTCTTTTGCTGCAGTATCCTGTAAAGGCGACTGAAACGAAGGCGTTCCAAGGGATGACGATCACGCAGATTGTCGAGCACAACAAGACAATAAAAAAGCCGGTGATCAGCTCTACAACCGTCAATCGCTACCTCTCCGGTTTCAGCGCATTTTGCACATGGATGACCAACCACGGCTATCTGACTCAGAACCCAGCGTCAGACATGTTCTTGAAGAAGTCGAAGGACAAGACGACGAAGCCGTTTACCGTCGAAGAGATGAACGCGCTTTTTAAATCTCCGTTCTTCACTGGGTGTCAATCGGATGAGGCCCCTCGCTTTTGGAGCAAGCCCGGAAACATGCAAATCCGCGACCATCGTTTCTGGGTGCCGCTTGTGATGCTTTTCTCCGGGGCTCGGCCGGGGGAGATCGCGCAGCTCGCCATTGATGACTTACGTCAGGATCGTGGGCATTGGATCATGCATATCACCACTGAAGGGGATGGGGATAAAAGCGTCAAGACCGATGGTTCGATGCGAGTTGTTCCTATCCACCCCGAACTCATGCAGCTTGGCTTCCTGCGTTACCACGCTGAAATGAAGCAAGGTGAAGAAAAGCGGCTTTTCCCAAGTGCTGAGCGTAACGAACGCGGGCAGATGATCGCTGATTTCAGCCGAGATTTCCCCCGCTATCTGACGAAGATCGGGTTAAAGGAAGGCCGCGGTCTCTCTCTATACAGTTTTCGGCACGGAGCAGCGGACGCCTTTCGACGCGCGGGGTACTTGGACGAGCAGTTTGGCTTCATCCTGGGGCATACCACGGGCACAATGACTCAGCGCTATGGAACGTTGCCGCAGGGCATGCTTGACCAACGAGTTGAGCTCATTAACTCGATCGCTTATCCAGGATTAATGTTGGACCACTTAAAGACCGACATTGAAACGGCCTGAGAGCGCATCTCGGTCGTTGACCCTTCTTCCTGAATTCGGGGTTCTCACCGTGACTTAAACAGCTTGCGATATAGACACAACTCATCGATGCAATTAGCCATTGATATCTGATTGTATTTGAGCCTTCACAGCGGAATGCGGGTCGATATGAAGATTCTGGATAACACCTCGCTACTGCTTGGTGATGACTTGAAGGAAACGCTCGCTCGCGGCTCGCGAGTAAAGATCGCTGCATCGTGCTTCTCGATCTACGCATTCGAAGCGCTGAAGTCAGAGCTCTCCAAGGTTGAAAGCCTGCAATTCATTTTCACGTCGCCAACTTTTGTGCCGACGGATGCGACGGATCGGCTACGGAAGGAGAAACGCGAGTTCTTCATCCCGAAAGCTGGCCGGGAGAGTAGCCTTTATGGCACCGAGTTCGAGATCAAGCTTCGCAACAAGCTGACCCAGCGTGCCGTGGCGAGGGAATGTGCGGAATGGATCCGCAGAAAGGCGCGGTTCAAATCCAATGCGACACAGGCCGCGATGCAGCCATTTGCTCATGTGGACACCGGTGCTGCGGCAGTTGCCTATATGCCGATAAGCGGGTTTACGGCTGTCGACCTCGGCTACCAGAAGGGCAACGCTGTTTCGAACTTTGTCACGCGGATGGATGAGCCAGTGCATGCCGGGATCTATCTCCAGCTCTTCAACCAGATCTGGAACGATGCCGAAAAGCTGAAAGACGTCACGGACGCGATTTGCGTGCACATCGAGTCAGTCTATCAAGAAAACGCACCGGAACGCGTCTACTTCCTGATGCTCTACAGCATCTTTCGCGAATTCCTGGAGGACATCAACGAGGACGTGCTACCGAACGACCTGACCGGCTATCAGGAGAGCATCGTCTGGAACAAGCTGTTCAACTACCAGCGGGACGCGGCGACCGGGATCATCAACAAGCTCGAGACCTACAACGGCTGCATCCTGGCGGACTCGGTTGGTCTTGGAAAGACATTCACGGCCCTTGCCGTCGTCAAATATTACGAGCTTCGCAACAAGTCGGTGCTGGTGCTTTGTCCGAAGAAGCTGGCCGACAACTGGCGGAACTACAACACCAATCTCACCACCAACATCTTCGCCAAGGATCGCTTCAATTATGACGTGCTCTGCCACACCGATCTGTCGCGCACGTCGGGTGAGTCGTTCGGCATTCCGCTGAACCGGGTGAACTGGGGCAATTACGATCTCGTGGTGATCGATGAATCCCACAATTTCCGGAACAACGACGTCTTCAAAGACCGCGAGACCCGCTATCAGAAGCTGATGAACAAGGTCATCCGCGCGGGCGTGAAGACCAAGGTGCTGATGCTCTCGGCGACGCCGGTAAACAACCGCTTCAACGATCTGCGTAATCAGCTCGCGCTGGCCTACGAAGGGCAGTCGGATACGCTCAGCAAGAGCCTGAAATCGCAGACCAGCATTGAGGAGATATTCCGGCGCGCCCAGAAGGCATTTAACGAATGGTCGGCGCTGCCGCCAGACGAGCGAACGGCTGCCACAATCCTCAAGACGCTGGATTTCGACTTCTTCGAACTGCTGGACGCCGTGACCATCGCCCGGTCGCGAAAGCACATCGAGACCTTCTACGACACGAAGGACATCGGAAAATTCCCCCAGCGCCGCAAGCCTCTGTCGTTCCATTGCCCGATCACGCAGCGCCCTGACGTGATGGGCCTGAACGAGATCTTCGGCCAGTTGTCGGTGCTGAAGCTCGCGGTCTATGCGCCGATCAGCTACATCCTGCCGAGCCGGCTCAGGAAGTACGAGGAGATCTACGACACCCAGGTCGAAGGTGGCCGCGGAAAACTTCGGCAGGCCGACCGCGAGCGCAGCCTCCAGGCGCTGATGACCACCAACCTCCTCAAGCGCCTCGAAAGCTCGGTTGCGGCCTTCCGCCTGACCTTGCGCGCTCTGGGCGGCAACATTACGCGGGCGCTCGATGCCATTGCCGAGTATGAGAGGACCGGTCGCGGTGGAAGCATCAGCGACCACCTAGAGGATATGGGCGATTTCGACCCTGAAGATGATGACCTCTCCGGGCTCGATGAGTTTACCGTCGGCAAGAAGGTGCAGATCAGCCTCGGTGACATGGACTTGCCGTCCTGGAAACACGATCTCGCGGCGGACCGCGCCCTGATCGACGCGTTAATCGTGTCGATGGACAAGGTGGCGCCGAAGGACGACGCCAAGCTTCAGCACCTGATTTCGCTCCTCCAGCAGAAGGTCGCGGAACCACTCAATCCGGACAATCGCAAAGTCATCGTGTTCACGGCCTTCGCCGACACCGCGAACTACCTCTATGAAAACCTGGCGCCGCTTGCCCATGGACTTGGCCTGCATGTGGGCCAGGTCACAGGCTCGAGTGCCCCGAAAACCACCCTCAAAAAGGCTTACGACTTCCAGAGCGTGCTGACGCTCTTCTCACCCCGCTCGAAGGAAAAGTCGGTCGTTCTGCCTCATGAGACAGCCGAACTGGATATCCTGATCGGCACGGATTGCATTTCGGAAGGTCAGAACCTGCAGGACTGCGATTTCCTGGTCAATTATGACATTCATTGGAACCCGGTCCGGATCATCCAACGCTTCGGTCGTATCGATCGTATCGGTTCTCCGAATGATCAAATCCAGCTCGTCAACTATTGGCCGGACATCACGCTGGACGAATATATCAATCTCAAGGAGCGTGTCGAAAATCGCATGGTGATCGCCGACGTCACTGCGACCGGCGACGACAATGTGCTCACCGCCAAATCCAGCGACATCGCCTACCGCAAGGAACAGCTCAAGCGGATGCAGGAAGAGGTGATCGAGCTGGAAGACGTGAAGGCCGGGATTTCGATCACCGACCTTGGCCTCAACGATTTTCGCATGGACCTGCTCAACTACGTCAAGGAACATGGGGATCTGGAGGCCGCGCCGTTTGGCATGCACGCCGTCGTGCCAGCGGCCGACGAGGTGGGGTTGCGGCCCGGCGTGATCTTCGCGCTGAAGAACATCCACGACAGCGTGAACATCAACCAGCAGAACCGGCTCCATCCCTTCTACCTGGTCTATATCGACGACGACGGCGAAATCGTGGCCGACCATACCGAGGTCAAGCGGCTGCTCGACCTGATCCGCAGCAGTTGCAAGGGGCGGGCCGAGCCTGTTCCGGGCGTCTGCCGTCTCTTCAACGAGCGGACCGAGGACGGCCGCCAGATGGGACGCTATTCGGATCTGCTGAGCCAGGCGATACGTTCGATGATCGAGGTGAAGGAAGAGAAGGACATAGACAGCCTGTTCAGCGGTGGCCGCACGACCGCGCTGACGCATACGATCAAGGGTCTGGATGATTTCGAGCTGATCGCCTTCCTGCGCGTCGAAGGAGGCCTGCGCGTGGACGGGGGTGCGTCGTGACCCTTTACGATTGGCCCCGCGCCAGTGCTTTCGGGCGGGTCATCCCCAAGAACAAGATCTATGAGCATGCGGGCGCTAACACCGCGCTCAAGGACCTGTTCGTGCGGGAGGTCGATCAGATCGTCTGGTCGCACAAGCTGGCGCCGGAGACGATCAATCTGCCCGCGACGAAGGCGGTGACCGAAATCCAGGTGTTTCGGATCACGCAACGGGAAAAAACCCTCAGCATTGACGCGCTGCGCGCCATCGATCGTGCTATCCCGTTTCCATTGCTGTTCGAGCTGGCGCATGGCGGCAAGGTCAAGCTCGCCGCGGCCTATAAACGGCCAAGCGAGGCTGACAGTACGAAATGGGTGCTGGGCGACTATTTCGAGAGCGAGTGGCTGAACGAGGACGCGCCACGGACGGCGCTACCCGTGGCGCTAACGATGGGCGCGCTTTACGAACAGCTTCTCGGTCCCCTGGTCGAGGAGCAGACCGTCCGGCTGGCGCCCGGCGCCACAACCGGCTTTGCGGAAGCCCCGCAGGCTTCGTTCGCAGCAGGGCCGGTGATACAGCCTCTGTCACTGGAGGAAAGGATCGCCCAGGCCGAGGCGATCAGGGCCATGACCCGCGAGGTCGAACGGATCAAGGCACGGTTGGGCCGCGAGAAGCAATTCAATAAGCGTGTGGCGATCAATGCCGAGCTGCGCGCTGCGAAACAGGAACTGGAGCGGCTGGCCGGCAAAAGCCCGGTGCAGGCTCTGGTGAAGGAATAAGAGGACGAGAATGGACAAGCTGAAGATGCACAGTTCTGACCTGAGCCAGGAGAAAATCGCCAAGATCCGCGACCTGTTTCCCGGCTGCGTGACCGAGGCGCGCGACGAGGTGACCCAGCAGTTGCGTCTGGCCGTGGATTTCGATCAGCTTCGGCAGGAATTGAGCGATAGCATCGTGGAGGGATCGCAGGAGCGGTATCGGCTTGACTGGCCAGGGAAGCGGGAGGCGCTACTGCTCGCTAACGCGCCAATCGCAAAAACACTACGTCCGGCACCTGCTGAAAGCTTGGACTACGACGAAACGCGGAACCTCTTCATTGAGGGCGATAATCTTGAGGTCCTCAAACTACTCCAAGAGAACTACCTTGGCTCAATCAAACTTATCTACATCGATCCTCCATATAACACAGGGAGCGATTTCATCTACGATGATGATTTTTGTGAAGCGGCCAGCGATTATTTTTCGCGCACAATGCAGATTGATGCCAGCAAAAACAGGATGATTTCAAACCCGGAGACAAGTGGCCGATTTCATTCCGATTGGCTCACTATGATCTACTCGCGCCTGAGGCTGGCGCGCAACTTACTCTGTGATGATGGGTTCATTGTTGTCAGCATAGATGATGTCGAAGCGGCAAATCTAAAGAAAATATTGGACGATATATTTGGTGAAAGCAACGAATTAGCGGTGCTTTGCTGGGACAAAAACCGAAAGAACGATGCTAGATTTTTCTCAGTTGGGCATGAGTACATGTTCGTCTATGCAAAAAGTCGCTCGCTGCTATCTGAACGGCAAGTAAAGCTTAGGGAGCCGCGAGACGGTATTGATGAAGCCCTTCAACTATTCAACTCACTGAAGAAGCGCCACGGTGAAAATTGGGATGGCATCCAGAGTGACTGGAGGGCTTTCTATCGCAACATTCCAGCGTCTGACCCTCGGAAAAAGATTGGCCGCTTTGCGAAGGTTGGACCCAAAGGCCCTTACAGAGATGATGGCGACCTCTCTTGGCCGGGTGGGGGCGGGCCAAAGTATGAGGTATTGCACCCTGTCACCGGCAAGCCGAGTAAGGTTCCTGCTGGCGGCTGGTGCTACTCCAAGCCCGAAAGATTTTGGGAAGAGTTTGACGCTGGCAGAGTGGTGTTCGGACCGGACGAAAAGACCCTGCCGCGCCAGTGTCGCTATCTTTTTGAAAGCGAGGGTCAAGTAATGCCCTCGGTGTTTTATAGTTATGCGCAAACTGCAACAGTGGATTTTGTCGAGTTAATGGGCGATCGCGTATTCGACAATCCAAAGAATTGGAAAGATCTAAAAAGGATTGTCAGATATCTAACTGGTCGCGATGATATTATTCTGGATTTTTTTGCCGGCTCTGCAAGCACTGCACATGCCGTCATGGCCCAAAACTCCGAAGATGGCGGGTCGCGCAGGTTCATTATGGCGCAGATTAGCGAGGACATTGACTGTGACTCGGTCGCGGGGAGAAATGGGTTCGGAAGCATTCCAGATATCTCGAGGGAGCGCATTCGCCGCGCCGGCAAGAAGATCCTCGAAGGCGAATGCCACACCGACTGGAACCGCGACGTCGGCTTCCGTGTGCTCAAAGTAGACACCTCGAACATGAAGGAAGTCTACTACCGCCCCGATGAACTGAAGCAGGCTGACCTTCTCGATATGGTCGACAACGTGAAGGAAGGCCGCACGGCCGAGGACCTGCTGTTCCAGGTGCTGGTCGATTGGGGCGTGGATCTGACGCTGCCGATCCGCCGCGAGACCGTACAGGGCAAGACCGTGTTTTTCGTAGATGACAACGCCCTCGTCGCGTGCTTCGACGAGGGGGTGACCGAGGATCTGGTCAAGGACCTGGCAAAGCGCGAGGCGCTGCGCGTCGTCTTCCGCGACAGCGGTTTCGTCTCGGACGCCGTGAAGATTAATGTCGAGCAGATTTTCCGCCAGCTTTCCCCGACCACCGACATCAAAGCGATCTGAGGCCGCGACGATGGATCAGACCGACCTCTCTGCCCTGCTCGACCAGCTCATTTCCAATTGGGAGAGCGAAGTGGTGGAGTTCAAGCGTGGAAGGGATGGCTTCCAAAGCAGTGACCTCGGCAAGTATGTCTCTGCATTGGCAAACGAGGCCAATCTGCGAGGACGGGATCGCGCCTGGCTGGTCTTCGGCGTCGATGACAAGACGCGATCTGTGGTCGGCACGAGCTATAAGGAGACCCCCGCTCATCTGCAGGCCGATAAGATGCAGATCATCAATGGCACTGGCAGCTTCACGGTCCGCGATATTTATGTGCTGAACCATAAGGATGGCCGGGTTGTTCTTTTCGAAATCCCGGCAGCGCCCCGCGGCATGCCGATCAACTGGAACGGCCACTACTATGGCCGAGCAAACGAGAGCCTGGTGGCGTTGGGGCAGGACAAGCTGGACGAGATACGCTCACAGACGCTTGCGACCGATTGGACGGCTCAGCTTGTCGAAGGCGCTACCCTTGCTGATCTCGATCCGCAGGCGTTGAAGGTGGCTCGTGAACGTTTTGTTGCCAAGCATGCAAACCGCTTCAGTTCGGAAGAAGTCGTCGGCTGGAGCGATGCAGCGTTCCTTAAGAGGGCAAAGCTGACGCAGGATGGTGCGATAACCCGTGCAACCCTTTTGTTGCTAGGCAAGCCTGAATCCGCCTGGAGGCTCAATCCGCATCCTGTTGAGATCACTTGGAAGCTCGAAGGGGAAGAGCGGGCCTATGAGCATTTCGGGCCGCCCTTCCTGCTGACGTCGTCACAGGTCTTTGCCCGCATCCGCAACATTCAGCTCCGACTGCTTCCGGAAAACGAACTGCTGGCCCACGAGGTGGCGAAGTACGATCAGAAAGTCGTTCTTGAAGCGCTGCACAACTGCATCGCCCATCAGGACTATGCTCGCTTAGCGCGTGTTGTCGTGACTGAGCGACCGGATCGGCTGATCCTGGATAATGAGGGTGGTTTCTTCGAAGGCCAACCCGAGGACTATGTCCTGCACGACCGCGTGCCCCGGCGCTATCGAAATCCCTTCCTGACCCAGGCGATGACCGAGCTGAACATGATCGACCACATGGGGTATGGCATTCAGGATATCTATCGCCGGCAGCGCCAGCGCTTCTTTCCACTGCCAGATTACGACCTCAGCGAGCCCCATGTTGTCCGACTGACAATCCATGGCAGAGTTGTCGATCCCGCTTATAGTCAGCTTCTTATGCAGCAGACCGGACTGCCGTTGGCAGATGTCCTTGCTCTGGACCGGGTGCAGAAGCAGCTACCCATTACCGATGAAGCCGTCCGCCACCTGCGCCGAAATCATCTGATTGAAGGCCGAAAGCCGAACATCTTCATATCTGCCAGCGTGGCGAATGCGACCTCTCAAAAGGCTCGTTACATTAAGACGCGGGCGTTCGATGACCATCACTACGAGGAAATGATCGTCGGATTTCTAAGAGAGTTTGGCCAGGCCTCAAGAAAGGAAATCGATGACCTTCTCCGGAATAAGCTCAGTGAAGTGCTCGACGATTCGCAAAAAAGAAACAAAATAGGTAATCTTTTGAGTAGCTTGAGGATAAAGGGGCGGATTTACAACGCCGGATCCAAGGCTACTCCCGAGTGGCGCCTCATGGACTAAACAGTGAACATTCTACGAAAGCCCTAAGAGAGCTAAGAAAGAAATTTAAGAAAGCCGACGTCCCATGAAGCTGAAATTCAAGGTCCAGCCGTACCAGACCAATGCCGTCGATGCCGTCGTCGACTGCTTCGCGGGCCAGCCCAGGAACGATGGCCTCACCTACCGGATCGATCCCGGTCGAAAGGCGCAGTCCAGCGCCTTCGAGGAGGGGTTCAAGAACGCCGACTTCGCGCTCAGTGAGCCGCAGATCCTGGAGAACATTCAAAAGGTCCAGCGGCGTCAGAACCTGCCTCTATCGCAGTCCCTGACCGAATTCACCACCTCCAATAACCGTGGTGAGCGCGTGCCTGCCCCTGCAGCTTATAAGAAGGACGCCCTTGCCGCGACCCGCGTCCACCTGGACGTCGAGATGGAGACTGGGACAGGCAAGACCTACTGTTACATCAAGACCATCTTCGAAATGAACAAGCGCTATGGCTGGTCGAAATTCATCGTCATGGTGCCGTCCATCGCCATCCGCGAAGGCGTTGCCAAGTCGCTACAGATCACGGCCGACCATTTCACCGAGAGCTATGGCAAAAAGGCTCGGTTCTTCATCTACAATTCCAAGCGCCTGCATGAGTTGGAGAGCTTCTCGTCCGATGCCGGCATCAACGTGATGATTATCAACATCCAGGCGTTCAACGCGCGGGGCGCCGACAATCGTCGCATCTATGACGAGCTGGACGACTTCCAGTCGCGAAAGCCGATCGACGTCATCGCCTCGAACCGGCCCATCATTATCCTCGACGAGCCGCAGAAGATGGAAGGCGCGGCAACGACAGAGGCTCTGCCGAAGTTCAAGCCACTGATGATCCTGCGCTACTCAGCTACCCACAGGACGCAGCACAGCCGCATCCACCGGCTCGACGCGCTCGACGCCTATAACCAGAAGCTGGTGAAGAAAATCGCCGTCCGCGGAATCCATACCCGCGGGCTGGCAGGCACAAATGCTTACCTCTATCTCGAAGGGATCGACATCTCGAAGAAGGCACCTGTTGCCCGCGTCGAGTTGGAGGTGAAGCTGGCGTCCGGCGAGATCAAGCGGCAGCTTCGGCGCCTGGAGTTCCGGGATGATCTGTTCGTCGAGTCGGGTGATCTAGACCAATATAGCGGCTTCACGATTAGCCAGATCGATGCGGTCAGCGAAACGGTCGAATTCACGAATGGCGTCGTGCTCAAGGCTGGCGAAGCCAACGGCGACGTCTCGGAGCGCGATATTCGCCGCATCCAGATCAGAGAGACCATCAAGGCGCATTTCGACAAGGAGAGGCAGCTCTTCTCCCGCGGCATCAAGGTGCTATCGCTCTTCTTCATCGACGAGGTGGTGAAGTATCGCGACTACGCCCAGGCCGACGAGAAGGGCGAGTATGCCCGCGTCTTCGAGGAAGAGTATACGCTCCTGAAGGAGGAATATCTGTCGGAGCTGGCGATCGACAACGAAGCCTACCGGAAATATCTGGCCGGCATCGACGCTGCGAAGACCCACAATGGCTATTTCTCGATCGACAAAAAGACCAATCGCCTGAAGGACCCTGATGTTGGTGCCCGCGCCGTCGATTCTGACGACGTCGACGCCTACGACTTGATCCTGAAGGACAAAGAAAGCTTGTTGGCATTTCCTACCTCGAGGGATTCTCCCGATGATGGAGCCAAACGCATGGTCAGGTTTATCTTCTCACACTCGGCACTGCGTGAAGGATGGGACAACCCGAATGTCTTCGTCATGTGCATGATGAAGCACAGCGACAACACGATCTCCCGTCGGCAGGAAGTCGGCCGCGGACTGCGCTTGAGCGTCGATCAAAATGGCGATCGGATGGATCATCCCGCCACGGTGCATGACATCAACGTGCTGACAGTCGTCGCCAGCGAGAGCTACAAGGTCTTCGTTGACGCTTTGCAGAAGGAGATGGTCGAGGCGCTCACGGCGCGTCCGCGCCAGGCGAATGAAGAGTATTTCAAGGGGAAGGTGCTGCACACCGAGGATGGAACCGTCGAGGTGTCACCGGACATGGCGGCAGGTATCGAGTTCTTCCTCGTGCAGAACGGGTACGTCGACCGGCAGAAGAACATCACCGAAAAATACCAGACCGCCCGTCAAAGCGGGACGATCGCCGAGCTGCCCGATGATCTGAAGTCCTACACGGACCAGATCCTGGACCTCGTCGATGGCGTCTTCAATGAACGGCAGTTGCCGAAGCTGCAAGATGATCGTCGCTCCAAGATCAATCCCCTGAACGACAACTTCCACCGCAAGGAGTTCCAGGAGCTCTGGAACAGGATCAACCAGAAGGCTGTGTATCGGGTCGAGTTCGATCCCGGCGAGCTGATCCGCAAAAGTGTCAGCGCGCTCGACAGCCATCTTCGCGTGACCCCACTGCAATATACCGTCACGAGCGGGATCCAGCAGGACGGCCTGACCTACGACACGATCGGAGACGGCAAGAGCTTCCGCGAGAAGGAGCAGGCAACCTATCAGGCCGATAGCGTTACATCGCTGGTGAAGTACGATCTGCTGGCAAAGCTCGCCGAGGGCACGCAGCTCACGCGGCAGACCATCGCGGAGATCCTGTCGAAGATCCAGTCGAGCGTCTTCAACCAATTCAAACAGAACCCGGAGCACTTTATCAGTGAAGCTTCGCGTTTGATCATCGAGCAGAAGGCCTCGATGGTGATCGAGCGCCTCACCTACGATGCGGTATCGGAGCGATACGAGACGGATATCTTTACCGCGAGCCAGACCGTTCAGGACTTCTCCAGGGCGAGCGAGAAGCTGAAGAAGCACGTGTACGACTACGCGCTCCTCGATTCCGACACCGAGCGCCGTTTCGTCGAGCAGTTGGATACGAGCAACGAGATCGTCGTCTATGCCAAACTTCCCAGGGGGTTCGCGATCCCGACGCCCGTCGGCGACTACAATCCGGACTGGGCGATCTCGTTCAAGGAAGGCTCCGTGAGGCATATTTATTTCGTCGCAGAGACCAAGGGCACGCTGTCGTCCCTGAAGATGCGAGAATTCGAGACCACAAAGATCGAGTGCGCCCGCCGGTTCTTCGAGGAGGTTGGCAGCAAGGTGACTACCGATCAGGTGAAGTATGATGTCGTCACAGATTATTCTCGGCTTATGGACGTGGTGAGGAGCGCCTAACACCGGTGCCTGAAAATCACCACCAATCCTTTGCACAGGGCGCGAGATCCATGATTCCCGACTACCAGACACTCATGCTACCGGTCTTGCGCGCTGCCGCTGACGGAGAAACACGGGTCGCCGACGTTGCAGAGCGCATAGCCGATGACTTGGCGTTGACATCGGAGCAGCGAGACGAGCTTCTCCCGAGCGGGCGCCAGCGTGTCCTGCACAACCGAATTCACTGGGCCAAGTTTTACATGAGTAAGGCCGGCCTGATCTCGTCGCCTGTACGAGGCCGTTTTATCGCGACTGACAAGGGCAAAGCACTCCTGGCTACCGCGCCTGAGCGGATCGATGTTGCCCTTCTAATGCGCGAGCCGGAATTCCGCGAGTTCTACAGGAACGAGGGTAGCGCTATCGAAGAAGAAGGCGTCACTGCGGTAACAACTCCTCTCAATACTACCCCGGAAGAGCAAATCGACGCTGCCCACACCGCGCTAGCGGCGGCCCTGCGTGACGAGCTTCTCGAACGCATCCTCTCAAACAGCCCAACTTTTTTTGAGCAGCTTATCGTCGATCTGCTGGTGTCCATGGGCTACGGCGGCAGCCATAAAAATGCCGCTGCCCAACTCGGACGCACCGGCGATGGTGGGGTGGACGGGATTGTAAACGAGGATCGCCTTGGCCTAGACCGCATCTATGTGCAGGCGAAGCGTTATGCTCCCGGCAATCCGGTAGGCCGTCCTGACGCCAACGGCTTTGTCGGTAGCCTCGTCGGTCTTGGCGCTACCAAAGGCGTCTTCGTCACCACCTCGACCTTCAGCCAACCTGCCCGCGATTACGTCAAGCACCTCGCACAACGTGTCATTCTAATCGACGGCCAAGAGCTAACTGATCTGATGATTGAGCATGATGTCGGAGTGCGAGGCTACCGGACCGTTGAGTTCAAGCGGCTAGACGAGGACTTCTTCAGCGAGGAATAATGAACCGCGACGGCGAGAGTCAATTTTCATTGTTCTCCTGGTTTGTTCGAAAAGGAAGCAAGTTTTTCCCGAAAAATTTTGAGCGGCTAAACGCTGGTGGTCCGCTACTGAGCCTATCTGTCATGGTTATTGATGAACGGATTGGGATCAGGCCTAATAACTTGCTATACGACAGCTTATTCGACCTTAGTAGATCACCTAAACACCCATCTCTTTCCTCACCGTCCTCTGGAGCCCAGCCAGCGCCCGCTCCACCATCCTGGTCAGCTCTTCGTACGCGATCATCGTTCCGTATGCGCCCGCGCCCGATCTCATCTTGGGCGGCACCTTGCTTCCGCTGGTCCTATGCCATCTTCTGATTTTTCGCATTTCCAGCGCTCGCAGCTCTTCCCTTGCGTCTTCGCGGATCTGCAGTCCCAGCACGCCCGCGTTCAGGAATCTTTCCCTTCGGTATTCCTCGACCTTTAGCTTCACCGTCGCTGATCCTGGTCGAGCACTTCCCGGCCGGATAATTGCGAAAGTCGGCTTCATAAACTGGAAGAAGCCTTTCTGCAGGCGCGTGATCATCAGTGTTTCAAGATCGCTGTAATTTTCCAATCCGATTTCCCGGCAGCCCTCGTGCCCAAGCGTTACCTCAATCCGAATTCGCTTCTTGTCATCAGATAGCTCATCCCGTGTGCCTGCAGCCTTGTTCTGCTTGTCGAGCACCTTGTTCTGGATGCGCCAGAAGGCTCGTGGATGGTCTCGCTCGCCGACGTAGTAGGTGGAGCCGTAGAGCGCGGGACGGTCTATTCCTGGCGTCATGCGGTCGACAATGTCCAGGCTGTCATCACTATCGTTACGGCCGACTGTGTAGTCGGTCTTGTCGACAGAACCCGGCATGAACCGCGGCCACATCCGGTTGCTCCTCAATACGCGGGTGGTTGGGAAGAAGTGCCGGACCAGGACCCCGTGCATCTGTGCTCGTGCTTCCTCGCTCGGCGTTTTTGGGTAGAAGTCGATACTGATTTCGATCCCACTGATGGTGGCTGGCGCAACGAAGCCATACACGCTCTCAAGCTCGTCGAGCACCTTCCGGACGTACTGGAAATCTGGCTCTTGGACGCGAAGCCTATATCGCGTTGCTGTCTTGCCTTCGCCGAGATCCAAAGCCTCGGGATACTCCTTCCGGCCCGTCAGTTTTTCGACGCGATCGTTCAAGTGCCAATACTGTGTGCGCCGAGACAGCTCGAAATCAATGTCGATCCAATCGACCACAGCGCGACACTGGTAGGCTTCGAGATCGATCTGTGGGGTCAGCGTCATCCGGTTGATCAAGCGCGCCTGCGAGCTCCTGAGAGTCTGCTCGGTGTATCTGAGCGTCACCGGTTCCGTATTGCCCTTGTCTCGATAAAGGATGACCTGATGCATCAACGCGTTTCTCCGCGGCGGTCACCCATGTGACGTCCGGGGCGTCGTAGGCTGATTCTTCACGCGGAAACAGACTGGATATCCGGGCGAGACACCTAGCAGCCTGTCGGACTGGGTATTTGCGAGATAGACGGCGTACGGGCCGCGTTGCCTTGGAGAACGCAGGCGATTGCTTTGGCTGGTGTTGTCGTCAACAGGCAGGTTTTAGACAGTTTGGAGTCC
>NZ_LGAP01000012.1 GCF_001270265.1 Ensifer adhaerens | reverse complement strand
TGCGATATCCGCTCCCACTGCTCGTCCCGAAGGATCAGACGATCCAAAACACCCATGACTGCCTCCAAAAGACAGTCTTGAATCTGATTTGCTCACCCTTGGAAATCCCAAGAGTCCACACGACCTAAGCCTCAGGCTCTGAAGGACTGCATTTCCAGCGCGAGATGCTGGCTGAGTTTTTCCACCGACAGCGGCAGGCGGCGATGGGCCCGCACCATCAGATGGGCACTTGCCTCGCGCAGCAGCGGATCCTCAAGGTCGACCACCTGCATGACACCCCGGGCAACTTCGCCGGAGACGGCGGCCCGCGGCAGGAAGGTGACGCCGAGACCGGAGGCAACAAAACGGCGCAGCACTTCGATCGAGTGGGTTTCCAGCAACGGCGCCAGCGCCATGCCGGCATCGGCGGCGACGCGGGCGACGAGCTGGGTCACGCCATTGCCCTTGCCGAGCAGAGCGCAGGGCGAGGTCAGACAGTCCGCCAGTTTCAGATCGGTACGGTTGGAGAGGGCATGGTCGATCGGCACGATGACGCAGAGCGGCTGGCGGGCGATCGCCAGCGCCCGAATACGAGGGTCCGTCAGCGGCGTATAGGCGATGCCGATATCCGCATCGCTGTTGGCGATGGCATCGACCACGTCCTCGGTGCTGCCGAGTTCAACGATATAGCGGACATAGGAATGCGCCTTCGAGAATGACGACAGCCCTTGTTCGACAAGATCGGCCATAAAACCTTCGCCGCAGCGGATGCGGATGCGCGTCTGCTGCACGCCGCGGATCTGATCGAGCTGTTCGGCAAGCAGGCCGTTGTCTTCAAGGACGCGTTTGCCGTGTTCGAGAACGAGTTCGCCGGCATCCGTCAGCACGGTACCGCGTGCGGTGCGCTCGAATAGCGCAAGCCCGATCTCGCGTTCGGTGTCGGCGATCTGGCGGCTGACGACCGATGGCGCCAAGCCCATATGCTCAGCGGCGCCCCGGATCGATCCGATGCGGGCGACCGCCATAAAAATCTTGAGCGCTTTCGCGTCGAGCACGTCCATGGCGGTCATGGATGCGACGGAAACCGTTTGAGGTCAACGACCAAGAGACGTCGCGATCAGCCTTGTCCAGAGGTCAACGCCCTGGGGGATGATCGTGTCGTTGAAATCGTAGTGCGGCGAATGCAGGCCGGGGTTGGTGCCGTCGCGGCGTGCGCCGAGCCAGAGGTAGCAGCCGGGGCGTTCCTCCAGCATGAAGGCGAAATCTTCCGCGGCCATGCTGGGCGCGGCATCGACGACCGAAAGGGCATTGTTCTGCGCGGCGATCGAGCGAACGAAGGCCGCCGAGGTCGCATCGTTGATGGTGGCGGGGTAGCGATACTGATAGTCGAGGTCGGCGCTGCAGCCGAGGCCTTCGGCGACAGCGGAGACCAGCGTCCGCATGCGCTTTTCGAGAATTTCGCCGACTTCTCTAGCGAACCAGCGGGTCGTGCCGCGGATGACGGCATCCTGCGGGATGACGTTCCAGGCATCGCCGCCGTGGATCTGGGTCACGGAGACCACGGCTGCATCGAGCGGCGAGACGTTGCGGCTGGCAATCGTCTGCAGCGCGGTAACGATCTGGGCTGCGGCAACCAAGGGGTCTGCGCCCTCATGCGGCATCGCGCCGTGGGCGCCCCTGCCGGTGACGCGAATTTCGAACACGCCGAAGGCGGCCATCATCGCATCGTCGCGGGCAACGCAGGTGCCGACGTCGAGCGCCGGCCAGTTGTGCAGCGCATAGACGGCGTCGGCCGGAAAATCACGGAAGAGACCGTCGGCGACCATGGCGCGCGCGCCGCCTTCTGCTTCCTCCGCCGGCTGGAAGATGAAATGGACCGTGCCGTCGAAATCGATCTCCGAGGCCTGTCGCGCCGCCGCAAGCAGCATCGAGACGTGGCCGTCATGGCCGCAGGCATGCATCTTGCCTGATGTTTTCGACGGATAGGCAACACCGCTCGCCTCGACGATCGGCAGCGCGTCCATGTCGGCGCGGATAGCGATCGTCCGGGGCGAGGTGCCGCGCGAGAGCGTGCCAATGAGGCCGGTGCCGCCGTAGCCCCCTTTGACGGGGATGCCCCACTCAGTGAGCTTGCCGGCGATGAACGCGGAGGTCTCCCGTTCCTCGAAGGCGAGCTCCGGATGCGCGTGCAGATGATGGCGCCAGGCGATCGTTTCCGCGATGCGGTCGGGGCTGATGTCGTGGCGACTCATCTCATTCATCCTGTATCTGCAAGGGGCGACCGGCCGCAAAAGGCGGCCGGCCCCGAGTTCTATCCTACTGACCGAGCCTCAGGAACAGATCGGCGACGACGACGGAGCCCATATAGGTTCCGATCATCACGCAGATCGCCACGATCACGATCTTCCAGCCCGAGCGGCGGGCGATCGCAAATTCGCTGGCGGTCAGTGCAAGGCCGCCATAGGCGAGCGCCGGCGTGGCGAGCGCCAGGAAGTTCAAATGTTCGACCTGTTCGCTGACCCAGGCAGCGCCGGGCACGCCGGGGATGGTGATCAGGATCGCGATCAGCGAGACCCAGGCGACGCTTGGCAGATAGAAAGGCACGAAGCGTGCAAAGCCAAGGCCGATGATGCAGGCGACATAGAGCACTGCCATGCCGGGCAGGGCCACGAGTGGCGATGTTCCCGTTCCGACCCAGTTGGCGATGAGGCCGATCGCGCAGGCAATCAGCAGCAGTCCGCAGTGGCGGACGAGATCGATCTTGCGCTCGTCTTCCGCATGCAGCGGCAGGTCGTCGGCAAGATTGGCGGTGGTGTTGGTTTGGTTGGCCATTGTTCCTGTCTCCCCGATCAGGCTGTTTTGCGTTCGGACGGGCGGGCTTTGTTGTAAAGCCATTCCGTCAGCGGCAGGGCGACGAACATGCCGACATAAAGGCCTGTCGCGTAGGTCAGGATGTTGCTGGCTGCGGCCAGCGCCAGGATGATGTCCTTCTGGTCCGGGACGACGGCGACGAGACCGCCGGTGCAGGCGGCAAGCATCGAGCCGGAGCCGACGCCGCAGGACATGGCGAGCGCGCGCACGTCAAAAATGCCGAGACCATGGACGAGCGGCGGCATGATGGCGAAGACGAAGGTGCCGATCAGCGTGCCGGTGGCATAGACGCCCATGGCGCCAGCGCCTTCCGGCGAGTTGAGGCCGTATTTGTCGGCGATCAGCGCGAGGTTGGGCTCGCGGTCGATCGAGTAGGTGGCGCCGACGGCTTCGCGGCCCATCTTCAGGAGGAACACGGCAACCGGAAAGGCGATGAGGATTGTGCCGAGATTGCCGATTTCCTGCAGCACGAGCGCCGGTCCGGCCTCGATGATCTTGGAGATCTGTGGTCCGACTGTTGTGCCGAATTTGGCGATGAACGGCATGATCGCAACGGTGATCATGGCGCCGGACAGCTTGACCGCATCCTTGGAAAGGAACTTGGCGCTCGCCTTGAAAATGGCGGGATTGAGCAGGATGCCGAGTGCGAAGGCGTAAAGGATCGGCAGGAAGATCACGGTGCCGAGGCCGATCGACAGGCGTTGGATGCCGATCAGCTCGCAGACGATAACGATTGCGAGCACAAGGATGTGCAGATAGAGCCCGCCTGTGGCGGCTCCGGGTTTTCCGGTCATGATGTTCTCCTCTGGTTGGGGACCAGTTGTTGTTCTTTGCCCAGATTTCACACTATGGGGTGAGGGCAAATTTCGGCTAGCCGGTCGGCGAGCAACGAAGTGTTGCCGTTCCAGCAACAGCCGCCGAGCTGAAGACGGCTTTTGCAAAGCCGCTCGTCGCGTTTTGTCATTTCATCGTCACAGTCCTGCTTCGGCCGAGTGCGGATGCGAATCGAGCTTTCGCTTGCCCCCGCTTTTGCATGTGTCGCCCCGATGGCCAAGGGCACATCCGACCAAGTCGGGACGAGCGATAGGGAAAGCGCCAGCTTTCCCCAGTAATCCGGCCGATCGGTCCGGCCAAATCCGGTCTTTCGCAGATTCACGGCGGAAATCGAAAAAACCACCAAAAATCGCTGAAAATCACCATTGAAATCGATTACATTTTCTGGCTTGATGGTCCTCGCAAGATTTTGGGAGGATCTTATGAAGAAGCTTATCGCCGTAGCACTCGGTACCGTCGCATCCATTGCCATCTCCGCTTCGCTCGCCAATGCCGAGACCTTCAAGATTGGTCTGTCCAATGGTTGGGTCGGCAGCGAGTGGCGCACGCAGATGATCGATGAGGCCAAGGCGGCTGCGGAAAAATGGAAGGAAAAGGGCGTCGACGTCGAAGTCTCCGTCCAGAGCGCCAATGTGGATGTGCCCGGGCAGATCGCCCATGTGCGCAACTTCATTGCCGAAGGCGTGAACGCCATCATCGTCAACCCCAACAGCCCGACCGCTTTCGACCCGATCTTCGCGCAGGCGAAGGAAGCCGGCATTCTGGTGATCGCGACAGATGCCGAAGTCTCGTCGCCGGATGCGACCTATGTCGGCATCGACCAGACGGCCTGGGGTGCAGCTGGTGCCAAGTGGCTTGCCGAGACGCTCGGCGGCAAGGGCAAGGTCGTTGCCATCAACGGCGTCGCGGGCCATCCGGCCAACGAGATGCGGGTCGCCGGCTACAAGAGCGTCTTCAAGGACTATCCGGATATCCAGGTGGTCAACGAAGTCAACGCCAACTGGGATCAGGCGCAGGGCCAGCAGGCCATGCAGAACATCCTGGCGACGTATCCTGACGTCAACGGCGTCGTCGTGCAGGACGGCATGGCTGCGGGCGCCTGGAAGTCGATCATGGACGCCGGCAAGGCCAGCCAGATCGCTGCAACCGGCGAAATCCGCAAGGACTTCATCGACCTCTGGAGCAAGGACAAGCTGAACTCCGGCGCGACCGTCAATCCACCCGGCGTCATGGCAAGCGCGCTCAATGTCGCTGTCCTCATGCTGCAGGGCAAGGAACTGAAAGAGCCGGCAACGGCTGGCCAGTACAAGAACGCCATGTACCTGCCGATCCCGTTCATCGACTCCAAGAACCTGGCGGACGCCGCCAAGCAGGTTGACGGCAAGCCGGGCTACTACTCCTACACCAGCGCTCTTTCGATCGAAGACGCCGAAGCGCTCTTCAAGTAAGCGCTTAAGGCCGGGCGGATCCCCTGATCCGCCCGGCGCCCCGGACTCGATCACACGGACGACACCCCATGTCGAAACTTAAGATGAACGGCGTAAGCAAGGCTTACGGCGCCACCTTGGCCTTGCGCCGCGGCGATCTCGAGATCGCAGCCGGCGAAGTTCATGTGCTCATGGGCTCAAACGGCTCGGGCAAGAGCACATTGTGCAAGATCATTGCCGGCAGCGTGCGGCCCGATGGAGGCGAAATCCTCATCGACGGCCGGACGGCTACGATAACAGGGCCGCAATCGGCGCGAGCGCAGGGTATCGGCATCTTCTACCAGGAACTCAGCCTTGCCGGGCATCGCTCGGTCGAGGAGAACATCTGCCTTGCCATGCTACCGGTGAGAGCCGGAATGTTCATCGATCGTGCCGCCCTGAAGGCGCGCGCCGCGCGTTACATCGATCTCTTCGCCGGCGTTTCCGGCGACGGATTTGCGGCCGAGACGCTCGTCGGCAATCTGCGCGCCGATCAGCGGCAGCTTGTCGAGATCATGAAGGCGCTCGCCAGCGAAGCCCCGATCTTGATCTTTGACGAACCGACCTCGGCGCTCGATCGGGCACAGGTCGATCGTTTCTTCGATATCCTGCGCGGGCTGAAGAGCGACGGCCGCGGCATTATTTTCATTTCGCACCGCATGGACGAGATCACCGCGATCGGCGACCGGGTGACGATCATCCGCGATGGCGAGACGATCAAGACGCTCAACCTGAACGAGACCGATCCTGGCGCGGTCATCCGGCTGATGGTAGGCGGCGCTGGCGACATGCCGGCCTCGCGGTCGTCCGCGCCTGCCGTGGCGAGCTTTTCCACCGGTGCCGCCATGACCGTCGACAAGCTTTCCGGTGCCGGTTTCCGCAATGTCAGCTTCGAGGTCGCCAAGGGCGAGATCCTCGGTCTCGGCGGCCTACACGGCCAGGGGCAATCGGCGGTGTTGCGTGCAATCTTCGGCGCAGGTGCCATAACATCTGGCGGGATCCGCATCGGTGGCGATCATTTCGACGCCAAGAGCCCGCGCGACGCCATCCGGCGCGGCTGCGCCTATGTCTCGGGCGACCGCGGTCGCGACGGTGTCATTGCCGGCAGGCCGATCATAGAAAATGTGACGCCCATCCACTACCTGCGCGATCGGCTGATGATTGCGCATCCGTCAAGCCTTAGGGAAAAGGCGATGCCGGCGCTCGCAGCCATGCACACGAAGTTCGCGAGCCTCCTGCATCCAATCAACTCGCTTTCCGGCGGCAACCAGCAAAAGGTGATCATCGCCCGCTGGCTGATCGATCGGCCGGATGTGCTGTTGCTGGACGATCCCACCAAGGGCATCGACCTGTCGGCCAAGGCCGATCTCTTCGCCCTCATTCGCCAGCTTGCGGCAGACGGGCTCGGTATTCTGCTCTACTCCTCGGAGGACGCCGAGTTGCTCGGGAATGCCAACCGTATCCTCGTCTTCAACGGCGGGTCAGTGACGCGCGAGCTCATCGGCGAAGATCGCACCCGCTACAATCTCTACCAGGCTGCATACGAGGCCGCGTGATGACACCGACCACGACAGAAACTCTACGTTCCCGAGCAGGCGGGCTGAAGCTGTGGCTTGAACGTTATCCGTTCCTGCCGGCGCTGATCATCGTCGTCGCACTTCTGGCGCTGAACGGCGCGTTCTCGCCCAACAGCCTGAGTTATCGCTCGCTGACCGGATTGCTCAGCACCTACATGGCGCTGATCATGCTGGCGATCGCCCAGACCTATGTCGTCTCGGCCGGAGATATCGACCTTTCGGCCGGTGCGACGCTGTCGCTCGTCAATGTCGCGATTGTCGTCTTGATGGAGAAATGGGGCGGCGGCGCCGGCGCCGTTGTCGGCGCCATGCTATCAGGCATTCTGCTTGGGCTCATCTGCGGGGTTATCAACGGCATCGTCGTCGCAACGCTCAGATTGCAGGCTATTGTCGCCACTTTCGCCACCAGCATCTTCTTCACCGGCATTGCGCTCTATGTCATGCCCGTGGCCGGCACACCGGCACCGGCACTCTTCTGGCGCACCTATGGCGGCCGGTTGCTCGGCCTTCCCTTTGTCTTCTATGTTCTTGCGGCACTCGCCCTTCTGCTCTTCCTTTTGTCGCGCACTCGCCTCGTCACCCAGCTTCTGGCCGTCGGCGACGACCAGCAGGCGGCCTACCAGACCGGCCTTCCCGTCGTCCTGGTCCGCGTCAAGGGCTATGCGCTTTGTGGCCTCTTTTCAGCGCTCGCGGCTTTCTGCCTGACCGGCGACACCGCCAGCGGAGATCCGCTCGTCGGCGGCAAGATGACGCTCTACAGCGTTGCGGCTGTCGTCCTCGGGGGCAGCGCGCTTGCGGGCGGCTGGACGACCGTCGTCGGCTCGCTGCTCGGGGCGCTGACGATCGGTCTCGTCAATTCGCTCGTCTTCTTCATGGGCACGCCATCGGAGTGGCAGAACTTCGTGCAGGGCCTTGCCATCCTTCTCGTCTTGATGGCAGGCGTGCTTGCCGGCCGGAGGGCACGCGCATGAACGTCGCCATTTCCTTCCTCAAGAAGCCGCTGGTCATCGCGCTGCTTTTGATCGTTGCTCTGCTCTATCTCGGCGAAAGCCTGTCGCCGGGCTTTGCCTCGGCCGACCAGATCCTGCGCCTGCTGATCGTTGCCTCGCTGCTCGGCATTGTCGCAGCCGGCCAGAATGTCGTCATTCTGGGCGGCCGCGAAGGCATCGATCTTTCCGTTGGCGGCGTCGTTTCCCTTTCGGCGATCATCGCCGGCAACGTCATGAACGGCGCTGACGGCGGCATTCTGCCGGCAATTCTTGCCTGCCTGGCTGCCGGTGCCTTCTTCGGCCTCCTGAACGGGCTTGGCGTTACATTGCTGCGCATCCCGCCGCTGGTGATGACGCTCGGCATGCTCGGCGTGCTCCAGGGTCTGCTCGTCGTCATCCGCAACGGCATTCCCTCCGGGCGTGCAGCGCCGGGCCTTTCCGCCTTCGTCACCCAGCCGCTGGTGCTCGGTATTCCCGGCATCATCTGGCTCTGGATCGCCATCGGCCTGTTCATGGCCTTCATGCTCAACCGCACCGTCTTCGGCCACCGCATTTATGCGATCGGTTCCAACGAGCATGCGGCCTATATGGCCGGCGTGCCGGTCCGCCGCATGCGCATCGGGCTGTTCATGATCTCCGGCATGTTTGCGGCGATCGCCGGCCTTTGCCTGCTTGGTTATTCCGGCTCGTCCTTCGCCAATGTCGGCGAGCAATACATGCTCTCCTCGATCATCGCCGTCGTCTTCGGCGGAACGTCGCTTGCCGGCGGCAAGGGCGGCTATACCGGCACCATGGCTGGCGCGCTGCTGCTGGTGATCCTTCAGGGCATCCTGACCACAGTCAACATCGACGAATCCGGCCGCCAGATGGTGTTCGGCGCGACGCTGCTGCTGCTGATGCTGTTCTATGGACGGGGCAGGGCGATGCGGGCATGAGCGAGCGACCAAAAATCAAGGATATCGCCGAGCGCGCCGGCGTTTCGGTCGCAACCGTGTCGCGGGCGCTGAGCGATTCCGGCCTGGTGACGGCCGAAACGCGCCAGCGCATCCATGCCCTTGCCCGCGAACTCAACTACCGGCCGAACGTCAGCGCTCGCAATCTGCGCACCCGCAAGTCGATGTCGGTGCTGCTGGTGGTGCGTGACGTCGGTAACCCGTTCTATCTCGACATTCTCAAGGGTGTCGAAGCGACGGCACGCGAGGCCGGCTATTCCGTTCTGATGGGCAACACGGAGAATGATCCGGATCGCGAGACGGAATATTTCAATATGCTGCGCGACGGCCATGCCGACGGCATGATCCTGATGACCGGCAAGCTGCCGCCTGCGGGGCATGATGGCGGCGTCGACCTGTCACATCTGCCCGTTGTCGTCGCACTGGAAATGATCGAGGCCGCGGGGCTGCCGCATGTGCAGGTCGACAACCTTGCTGCCGCGAAGACCGCAGTCGAGCATCTGATCGCGCTTGGCCACCGCAAGATCGCCCATATCACCGGGCCGCTGCCCGAGGTCATGGCCGTTCACCGTCGAGACGGTTATCGCGCCGCCATGCACGATGCCGGCCTTGCGATCCCGGACGGCTACGAGGTCCGTGGCGACTACCTGCTTGAAACCGGCCAGCTCTGCTGCGGCGAGTTGTTTGCCCTGCCCGAACCGCCGACCGCGCTTTTTGCCGCGAACGACGAAATGGCCTACGGCGCTATTCACGAGTTGCGCCGCCTCGGTCGTGACGTGCCGGGCGACGTTTCCGTCATCGGTTTCGACGATCTCTATCTGAGCAAGGCTTTCTATCCGCCGCTGACGACAGTCAACCAACCGCGCGCCGATATCGGCCGAACCGCGATGTCGCTGTTGCTGCGCATCCTTTCCGGCGAGGAGGTGGCCCTTGCCGCGCCCATCGTGCTGCCGACGGCGTTGAGTATCCGGGCCAGCACCGCCTCGCCACGCCACTCATAAGTCGAGCATGATGTCGACCGAAAACCGCTTACACTTTTCGGCATCATGCTCCAGCCGAAAAACCTGGGAGAAGAGTATGACACAGCTACCGAAGCAGACGCTGCGCGTCGGATTCGTTGGAACCGGCTTCATCGCCCATTTCCACCTGAAGTCGATGATCGGTGTTCGCAACGTCGAGGTGACTGGCGTCTTCAGCCGCAAGGCGGAAAACCGCGAGAAGTTTGCGGGCGAAGTGGAAGCGCTCGGGCTCGGCTCCTGCCGCACGCATGAGAGCCTGGAAGCGCTGCTGTCGGCCGATGACGTCGACGCGATCTGGATCCTGTCGCCGAACTATACGCGCCTCGACGTCATGCGCTCGCTGCACGGGGCGATCAAGGCCGGCCGCAGCAAGGTGTTCGCGGTCGCCTGCGAAAAGCCCTTGGCGCGCACAGTGGCGGAAGCCCGCGAGATGCTGACGCTGGCCGAGGACGCCGGTCTCAACCACGGCTATCTCGAAAACCAGGTGTTCTGCACCCCCGTCCTGCGCGGCAAGGAAATCATCTGGCGCCGTGCCGTCTCCACCACCGGCAGGCCCTATCTCGCACGCGCGGCGGAGGAGCATTCCGGCCCGCACGAGCCCTGGTTCTGGCAGGGCGACAAGCAGGGCGGCGGCGTTCTCTCCGACATGATGTGCCATAGCGTCGAGGTGGCGCGCTACCTGCTGACCGCGCCCGGCGCGCCGCGCAATTCACTGAAGATCAAGGCCGTCAACGGCACCGTCGCCAACCTGAAATGGACGCGTCCCAACTATGCCGAACAGTTGCGCAAGCGCTTCGGCAATGACGTGGACTATCGCAACCGCCCTTCGGAGGATTTTGCGCGCGCGACGGTGACGCTCGAGGATCAGGACGGCAACGAACTGATGATCGAGGCGACCACCTCCTGGGCCTATGTCGGCGCCGGCCTGCGCATCCAGCTCGAATTGCTCGGCCCGGAATATGCGCTCGAATACAATTCGCTGAGCACGGGCCTCAAGATCTTCATGTCCCGCGAAGTCACGGGTTCGGAAGGCGAGGACCTGGTCGAAAAGCAGAATGCCGAGCAAGGGCTGATGCCGGTGCTCGAGGACGAAGCGGGTGTCTACGGCTATACCGACGAGAACCGCCACATGGTCGAGTGCTTCCGCAAGGGGCAAAAGCCGCTCGAAACCTTCGAGGACGGCCTTGCCGTGGTCGAAATGCTGATGGCGCTCTATCGCTCGGCCGAGATCAACGCCACCTTGCAGTTCCCGGCACCGGAACTCGAACATTACGTGCCCGTCGTCGCACGCAAGGGCGCGTAACAGGGCACGCCGGAGATCGGTGGGAGAGCGGCAAAGCCGGCTCCCGCCACCCGCTCCATGGCGAGCCGGCCTTTCGCCATGGTTCCAAACGCATCACTACGAGGTTGCTGCAGGTTCCGGGCCCGCCGCGCGGCCGGTCATCTCATCGATCTCGATCGCATAGAAAAGATGAGGTGAGGAACCGGCAATGCTCTGCTCCGCTGGCTTCAGGCCGCCCGGCTCCCACCAGTTGATCCGCTTCTCCAGAAGCGACCACGCCTGAAGGCGCTCATGATGCGTCTGGCTTGTGTCGGGCAGCTCCCTGTAGCTGCCGTAGATGACGACGCTTTTCCAGCTTTCCCTGTCGGCGAATTCGTCGACCTGAACACAGACTTTGGCGTTCTCGCGCATCCAGTCGATCTTTTGTCCGGGCATCGAAAAACCGTACAGCCGGTTGGTGGCAAAGGCGTATTGAATGGGGACGATATAGGGCTGGCCGTCTCTGGCGCAGGCAAGCCGGCCGATATGGCTCGCGGAGACGAGGGTGATGCATTCCGGCCGCGTCATTTCCCTGACCAACATGATCCCGTTCCTCTCAACGATGAACTCGACGAGCACCGTCGCAGTTTTGATCAGCCTCTGCCTTGATATGGCTCAAGCTTTGCGCATTGCCAGCCGCAGCCTTTTTCGGGCCGCGATCACGGGCGACCGGTGTCGGCAAATTCGGCGCTTTCGAACCGTCGTCGGGAATAAACCGCGACGGTTGCCGTTATGCCCCCATCGAGAAAACAGAACGACTGGATGACGCCGGCGACATTGGCGGCGAACCGGTCGAGAAGAAGCAAAGGACTGGGTCATGACGAGCAGCGTTCGAGCAATTGCATCGGGGAGGGACATCGTCATCTCCGCAAACGAAGCGGGCGATTTCGGCGGTCAGATGCCGGTCCATCAGGTCCGGCTTTTGACCGGGTCGATGTTGCTCGTCTTCGCGGCGATCCTAATCTTTCTTGCAGCCGATGGGCTGACCACGCCGATGCGCCTGGCACTGATGGTGTTTGCGACAGCGCTTGTCTGCTGGACGATCTTCGACCTTCCGGAAACGCCGGTGGCGCTTGCCGGAGCACTGGCCCTCGGCGCCACGGGCACAGTCAGCGAAGAGGCTGTATTCGCTGCGCTCGGCAACGATATCGTCTGGCTGATGATCGCCGCCTTCATCATTGCCTCGGTGCTGCAGGCATCCGGGCTGGTGGAGCGTCTCACCTTCCGGCTGCTGGCGCCGTTCGAGCGCGTCAGCAGCCTTTTCTGGGCGTTGACTCTGACGATCTTTGCGACCGCCTTCATCATCCCCTCCACATCCGCGCGGGCGGCAATCTTCATGCCGGTCTTTCTGGGGTTGACGGCCGCCATCGGCCGGCCGGGCGTGACACGGGCGCTTGCCTTGCTTTTCCCAACGGTGATCCTGCTTTCGGCCGCCGCCTCGATGACCGGCGCCGGCGCACATATGGTGGCGGTCGATTTCATCCGCCGCAACGGCGGCCACGCGCCCGATTTCCTCGACTGGGCGCTGCTTTCGGCACCGTTCGGATTGGTCACAAGCCTGATCGCCTGCGGCCTCATCCTGCGGTTCTTTCTCGGGGCGCAGGATCGCGCCGCCGTTTTCGAGCCAGGCTCGCCGGTTGAAAGACAGCCTCTTCTTGCGCAGGAGCGCACGTTGCTGGCGGTGACGGCGCTCATCGTTCTGGCGCTTGCGACGTCAGGTCTTCATGGCATTGCCTTGCCCTTCGTTGCCTTGATCGGCGCTCTGGTCATGGCCTCGAAGAAGGTCTCGGGGTTGCCCTTTGGCAAAGCGCTGAAGACCGTCGAGTGGAACCTGCTCTTGTTTCTCGCCGGCACACTCGTCATCGGTGAGGCGCTGATGAGTACCGGCACGGCCGCCCTGCTCGCCGACCGTGCCATCGGCCTGCTCAGCCTCGTCGGCAAGCCGCCGGCATGGCTGGTGATCTTGTTCACGGTGATCCTAGCCACATCAGCGCACATAGTCGTCGCCTCCCGGACGGCGCGGGCAACGGTGCTGATCCCGGCGCTCGCCCTGCCGCTTGCAGGGCTCGGCGCCGATCCGGCCGTTCTCATCATGGCTGCCACCTTGGGTAGCGGTTTTTGCCAGACGTTGATGGTTTCGGCCAAGCCGGTGGCACTGTTCGGCGGCATGGAACCGCCCGCCTTCACGCCCTCGGACCTGATGCGTCTCGCCGCGATGCTGCTTATTCCTTTCATCGGGATCCTGACGCTTGTTGCCGTCTTCATCTGGCCGCTGATGGGACTTGGCGATTGATGTAAATATCGGAAAATACATGTCTTTGCGAGGTCGGAGCCCATCAGCTCCGGCCTTTCGTTTTTTCTGCATCGACGGTGAAATAGTTTGGCATCCGGCGGAATAAAGTCTCTGAGCGACCGTTTCTCCCTTGCATCCGCATTGTCACAAAAGCGTTAGGAGACTGTCACATGACACTGACCATTCTGGTTGCACCGTCTGGTTTCAAGGAAAGTCTGTCGGCGGAAGAAGCGGCCGATTGCATCGAGAAGGGCGTGCTGCGCGCTTGCCCGCAGGCAAAGGTTCTGAAAGTGCCCATGGTCGATGGCGGCGAAGGCTTCACCAAGGCTCTGGTCGCAGTCACCGGCGGCACCCTGCATGAATGCGTCGTGACCGGGCCGCTCGGCTTACCGGTCCTGTCGCATTTCGGATTTCTCGGTGGTCAGGATGAGCCGGTCGCCATCATCGAAATGGCGGCCGCCGCCGGCCTCAGGCTGGTGCCACGCGATCGGCGCAACCCCCGCATCACCACAAGCTACGGCGTCGGCGAACTGGTCCGGGCAGCACTCGACGCCGGCGCGCGCCGCATCCTGCTCGGCTGCGGCGACAGCGGTATCAATGACGGCGGCGCCGGCATGGCGCAGGCGCTGGGTATCGCGCTGCTCGATAAGGACGGCCGGCCGCTGCCGCCCGGCGGCGGCGCGCTCGGCCAATTGGCTCGCATCGATCTCTCGTCCCGCGATCCGCGCCTGGCCGACGTTCGCATCGATGCGGCCGTCAACTGGCACAACGTCCTTCTCGGCGAACGCGGCGTTGCCCGGGTCTTTGGCCCGCAGAAGGGCGCAACGCCCGAGCAGGTTGAACTGCTGGCCCATGCCATGGAGACCTATGCCGAGGCGATCCACCGAGCGACCGGCATCGACGTCGGTAGCGCGCCGGGCGCCGGCGCCTCGGGTGGGCTGGGTGCCGCCGTCCTCGGCCTGCTCGGCGGCAAGCTGCACCCGCGCTACGACATCGTCATGCAGTATCTCGATCTCGACAGCATGATCGCCAGGGCCGATCTGGTCATTACGGCGGAAGGCAGCCTCGATGGCCAGACGCCCTTCGGCAAGGTGCCGGCCGAGGTCGGCCATCGCGCCAAGGAGGCAGGGCGTCCAGTGATCGCCTTGGCCGGCACGATCGGCAAAGGCGTCACCTTGAACTTCGAGCATGGCATCGATGCCTTCGCCTCGATCCTGAAGGCGCCTTGCAGCCTTGACGATGCCATCAGCGCCGCGCCGAAACTGCTGGTGCGCGCCGCGGAAGATGCCGTTCGCATGGTGCGGGTCGGCATGCTGCTCACCGAGCGGGGTCTTGCCGCCTGACGAAAGCCTGGCCTGACGGCTCCGGCGGAAAGGAGGTGCGTTAGTCGACACCTTCTTTCCGCCGGAGCTTTTTTCAATGTGCCGTGCGACAAGCGACCAGGCGTTTATCGTGTTCGGTGCGCGGGCGTCGAAAAGGCCCGGCGGTTACTGGCGGCCGAGTTCGCGAGCGGTCAAGATACCCCAGCCGAAAACCGGGTCCTTGCCGGGCGCGCCGACATCCTCAGTCGTTTGCGCCACGAGCTTGCCGATCTCGTCGGCCGAAAGCGAAGGGTTCGATGCCCTCAGAATGGCAACGGCTGCCGTGACGAACGGGGCGGCAAACGATGTGCCCGTGCGCGGCCGGCCGCCGTCGACTGAGGCGGCGGTCCAGACGCCGGTGCCGAGGGCGGCAACGTCGATGTGATCGCCCTGGGCCGCGCGGCGATAGGGGCGGAAGTTTCGGTCGACGGCGGTGACGGCAATCAGCGCCGGGTAGGCGGCGGGATAGACGGGCTTTGCCCTGGGGCCGTCATTGCCGGCGGCCGCCACCTGCAGGATGTCACGTTCCGCGACCAGTCCGACGGTCTTTTCAAGCAACTGGTTATGCGGGCCGGAGAGGCTCATGTTGATCACCGTCACCCCGCGGGACGCCAGAAGATCGATCGCCCTGACCAGATCGTAGGTCTCGGCGACCTCCGCATCGCCCCTTGTCTTTTGGAAGGCGTCAACTGCGATCAATCGCGCACCGCGCAGCAGGCCCGGCGCGCGGCTGTCCTGGCGGCCGACGATGAGCGCTGCAACGGCGGTGCCGTGCTGACGTCCGGACTCCGGCGCTTCGTTGGCCGCCAGACGGACGATGTCGAGATCGACTCCTTGAAGTGCTGGATGAGCGGGATTGATCGCGGTGTCGATCAGCCCGATCGGGCCGGCTGCGGTGCAGGCTTTCCCGGCATCGGGCTCCGGCCAGCCGATGGCCGTGCGCACGAGCGCGCAACGTCCTTCGCCGCACGGCGTCGGCTGAGTGGCACCTTCGTTCGGCTCGAAGTAATGGTTGAGATCGGCAACGGCGCCCGGCGAGGCAGCCGCCACCTCCTGGCGTGCGGCCTCGAGCGTCATCCCCGCCGGTATCGAAAGCTTGACGATCTGCGAGCCGGTAAGCCCAACAGACTGACGCGCCCGCGTCGTAAAGCCTCTTTCGCCGAGGCGCTGGATCGCCGCGTCGTCGAGCCCAAGCGCGATGATTTCGCCCGGTACATGCGTCGGTTTGCGGACAGGTGGAGGGCGTCGGGCAGTTCGTTTTTCCGGCGCGCCTCGGAAGAGGTCGAGCAAATTGCCGCCACCGCGCCAGACGCTGCCGGAGCCTCGATCGGACGAGCGGCCCGAAGACGAACTGCCGCCGCCACCTCCGTCGTCATCATCACCGGTGCCATCGTCATCGTCGGCATGGGCTGGTGCGACGAAGGCAAAGAGAGCGGTGGTCGTGGAGCCAACCATGCCGGCTGGCACGAGGTCGCCATTGGCGACAGCCAGGCCGCAGATCGATGCGGCGGTCAATCGAAGCAGGCGTTTCTTCAAGGCTGTCTCCTTGTCCCAACCGCGCTGAGTGGGGTCAGCTTACCGTGAAAGGCAGGCTCAGCGGTGGTGACTTTTGCGTGTGCTTCACATATCGCTCAACGGATGAATGGACAAATTATTCCCCCGCGTGCACGCCGAAGCGCCGGAAGGAAGGTGAAATGACCGATCCGGACATCGCCTTCGGCGAGCGCCTCGTCGCCTTTTTGCCGAACCTGCGCCGCTTTGCCATCTCGCTTTGCCGCTCCCGCGATCTTGCCGACGACCTCGTGCAGGCGGCTTGCGAAAAGGCGCTTACGGGTTCGGAGCGGTTCGAGGCGGGTACGCGTTTCGACGCCTGGATGTTCCGCATTTTGCGCAACCTTTGGATAGACCAGCTTCGCCGCCAGAAGACGGCAGGTCCGACCGAGGAGATCGAAGCGCAGCCCGAGCTTGCCGTTCCGTCCGGCGAGGCGGGCTCCGAGGCGCGCATGACGCTGAAGAGTGTTGCCGCCGCTATCGACGATCTCGTGCTTGAACAGCGCGAGGTGTTGCTGCTGACATGCGTGGAGGATCTTTCCTACAAGGAGGCGGCCGATGTACTCGGCATTCCGATCGGCACGGTGATGAGCAGGCTTGCGCGCGCCCGCAAGAATCTTGCTGAGGCGGCTGGAATAGAGCCGGCGGCCGCGCGTTCACCGGATATGAGAGGCGGGGCGAGATGAGCGACATGGTATTCACCGACGAAATCCTGATGGCGTTTGCCGACGGCGAACTCGATGACGAGACGACGCGCCTCGTCGAGGCGGCGCTTGAGACGGACGACGAGCTGATGGCGCGCGTTGCCATGTTCATGGAAACGCGGGCTGCCTCGAGCGAGGCCCTGAAGCCACTAATAGACGAGCCGGTTCCGGACCAACTGGTAGAGAAAGTCCGCGCGATGGCCGCCGGTGCGGCAGCGCGACGCGGCGACAGCCAGACGGTTGCCGAGGCCGATGACAGTGCCAGCGCGGATAATGTTGTCGCCTTTCGCCGCCCCGAGCCTGCGGCTCAGTCGCCGCGTCGCCCGTCGCAGCTGATGATGGCGCTTGCTGCCTCGCTTCTTATCGTCGTCGGTGGCGTCGGAGGGTATTTGGTTGGCGGGGCGGGCCAGGCGGATGTCGGGAACCCGCAGGTCGCAGGGCTGGTCGACCCGATCGTGTCGGGTATTCTCGACCAGCGCGCCTCGGGCGAGGAAATCGCGATCGGCGAGGGAGAGGCCAAGGTTCGGTTGGTGTCGACGTTCCAGGCGGGCGGACAGCAGATTTGCCGCGAATATGAAATGAAGCGGCCGGATCAACCGGATTTCGTGTCGGTGGCTTGCCGGAACGCCGGAGGCTGGCAGACGCAACTGGCTATCGTGATGCCGGAAAGCGGCGAAGGTTTTGCGCCGACCTCGTCGGTTGAAACCGTCGATGCCTATCTGACATCGATCGGTGCCGGCGCGCCGCTGGAGGCAGAAGCTGAGAAGAAGGCGCTGGCCGGTCAACAATAGCGTTCAGCGCGGCTTTTCGACCGGTACGGACAGGCCGACCTTGACGCGATCCATGGTCACGAAGGTCCTAAAGCGCCGGATGTTGGGGTTGCCGAAGAACATGCGCCGGGTGAAGGCCTCGTAATCGCCCATCGTCGGCACGATCACGACGAGCATGAAATCCACATCGCCCGTGACGTAATAGCATTGCTGCACCTCGGGAGCGGCGGAAAACGCCGCCTTGGCGGCGTCGAGCAGGTCGATCTGTTCGCTTTCCACCTCCACTTCGACAAGGATGGTCAGGGCCTGGTTGACGCGAGCAGGGTCGATCACCGCCACGTTGTTGCGGATGACCCCGGTTTCTTCCATGCGCTTGATCCGCCGTTGCACCGCCGGAGCCGACAGATTGACGGCCTCGCCAATTTGACGCTGCGGTGTCGTGTTGTCCTTCTGCAGGATGGAGAGGATCGCCAGGTCGAAGCGGTCGAGCTCTGTCGGTGTATTCTTTGAAGCGGCCATAGTCTCCTCGTCATTGTTTACAAACTTGCATTCGAGATCGCCATTTAGAGCGCATTTCTCTCGTCCGGTGAAATATAACTTCATCGAACAGGGAGATTGCCCACATGCTCATTCGTAACCACCATGCCGATTTCGGATCGTCGCTGCTGCCGAAAGATGCCGAGATGCTTTCGCTTGCTGCGGCTGCCGAGGTCGAGCGTCAGCTTTCCCGCCGCGACGACCACCGGCCGACGCCGCTTCATTCCTTGCCGGCGCTTGCGGGCGAGCTTGGGGTCGGCGCGATCTTCGTCAAGGACGAGGGCCATCGGCTCGGGCTCGGCAGCTTCAAGGCGCTCGGCGGATCCTATGCGGTGATCCGGCTGGTGCTCGACGAGGCACGAAAGCAGACCGGCCTGGATGTCGATATCGACGATCTCACGCGCCCGGACGTTCGCACGGTTGCGCGCGAGATGACGTTCGGCTGCGCCACCGACGGCAATCACGGTCGGTCGGTGGCAATGGGGGCACAGCTTGTCGGTGCGAAGTCGGTGATTTTCGTGCATTCCGGCGTCAGCCAGAAACGCATAGAGGCGATCGCGCATTACGGCGCCGAAATCGTCCGGGTCGAAGGAACCTATGACGACTCGGTCGAGTTTGCGGCGAAGGTCTGCGCAGAGCGCGGTTGGACGGTCGTCTCGGACACGTCCTGGCCGGGATACGAATATATTCCCGGCTTGGTCATGCAGGGCTATACGGCACTCCTGTGCGAGGCCTTGCGGGAGATCGGCGCGCCGCCGACCCATGTCTTTGTCCAGGCCGGCGTCGGCGGCATCGCCGCGGCAACTGCTGGCCATATGGCGCTGCGCTACGGCCGGGACCGGCCACGCTTCGTCGTCGTCGAGCCGGCCCGGGCCGCCTGCCTGCTCGAAACAGCAAAGGCCGGGCGACCGGTGAAAGTGGCACATGGCGAGCCGACCGTCATGGCGATGCTCGAATGTTACGAGCCTTCGCTTGTCGCCTGGCGCATCCTGTCGCGTGTTGCCGACGCCTTCATGACCGTCGATGAGGAGGACGCCGTTTCGATCATGAATCGCCTTGCCCGCCCGACGGGCGGCGATCCGGCAATCATTGCGGGCGAAAGCGGCGGTGTCGGTCTGGCAGGCCTTGTCACAGTCGCCGGAGATCCGAACAAGTGTGCTGCCCTTGGCCTTGATGCCAATTCGCGGATCCTGGTGATCAATACGGAGGGCGCCACGGATACTGAACGCTACGAAGAACTGGTTGGCATCGCACCTGCGCAAGTCGCCGGGGCTTTGAACGCGGAAAGGGTGTGATGCGGATGGCAAGCACGGATGTCGACAAGCTTGTGGCGGAGATGAGGGCGTGGCGTCACGATCTGCATGCCCATCCGGAATTCGGCTTTGAAGAGAAACGAACGGCGGCTTTTGTTGCCGCCAAGCTGCGGGAGTTCGGCCTGGATGACGTCACCGAAAATGTCGGTGGCACCGGGGTGGTCGGCACGCTGCGGCGTGGAACGGGAAACCGCGCAATAGCGCTGCGGGCCGATATGGACGCCTTGCGCATTGCGGAGCAGGGTACGGCTTCCTATTGCTCAACCCAGCCCGGCACGATGCACGCCTGCGGCCATGACGGTCATACGGCGATGTTGCTCGGTGCGGCGAAGCTGCTGGCCGAGGAGGGCGGTTTCGATGGGACGGTGCGCTTCGTTTTTCAGCCTGCTGAAGAATGGGGCAAAGGTGCGCTTGCCATGCTCGACGACGGTCTGATGGCTCGCTTTCCCTTCGACGAGATCTACGGCCTGCACAACATGCCGGGCCTGCCGGTCGGAAAATTTGAGACACGTGCGGGCGCCATCATGTCGGCTGAGGACAATTTCGAGATCACGCTCAAAGGCGTCGGCGGTCATGCCGCGCGACCCCATTCCGGTAACGAGACGCTGGTTGCTGCCTGCGCGACGGTGGTCAATCTCCAGACCATCGTTTCCCGAAGGCTCTCGCCTGCCGATATCGCCGTTGTGTCCGTGACCGAATTGATCACAGACGGCACGCGCAACGCTTTGCCCGGGCTGGCGCGCATTCTCGGCGATGCACGCAGCTTTCGACTCGAGGTGAGTGCCAAGATCGAGCAGCAGATGCGCACCATCGCCAAGGGTACGGCGGATGCCTATGGCTGCGAGGTCGAGGTGAACTACACGCGCGAGTTCGTGCCGTTGCTCAATGATCCGGCTCTCGTCGATCAGGCGTTTGCCGCAGCCGGTGTGGTGTTCGGAACGGAGAATGTTGCAATCGCCGCCGAGCCGATGACCGGCTCAGAGGATTTTGCGCGGTTTCTCGCGCATGTGCCGGGTTGCTTCGTCTTTATCGGCAACGGCAGGGATTCCGCGCCGCTGCACAATCCGCACTACGACTTCAATGATGATGCCTTGATCCTCGGCGCTCGCTTCCACGCCGAAATCACCCGGCAACGACTGGCCGCACCGGATGCCGGGTTATGACTGTCGTAATGCCCAATATCAGCACTGTCGAAGGCGACACCGTCATGTCTCATCATTCCATCAATGCCGAGCGTCTGCTTGCGCACATCCGCGAACTCGGCGCGATCGGGCGCGACGATCGGGGCCAGTTGACACGGCTGGCGGCGTCCGACACCGAAAAGCTGGGGCGGGACAGTCTGGTGGGCTGGATCGAGGCGGCGGGGCTGGATGTCGCTGTCGACCGCATCGGCAACATTTTTGGCATCTGGTCCAATCAGGATAACGCCGAGCAACTACCGCTTATGCTCGGTTCCCATATCGACACGGTGATCAATGCCGGCATCTACGATGGTTGCTACGGCGTGCTTGCCGGGCTTGAAGTCATCGAGACCCTGAAGGAGCAGGGGTTTATATCGGAACGCCCGATCGTTGTGGCCGCCTTTACCAACGAAGAGGGCGTCCGCTACGCACCCGATATGCTGGGGTCGCTGGTCCATGTCGGAGGCCTTGCGGTTGAGGCGGCCCTTGCGACCCTCGGAACCGATGGCACGACGCTCGGATCGGAGCTCGCACGCATCGGCTACGCCGGCAGCGTCGAACCCGGCTCCCTGAAACCCCATGCCTATGTCGAACTGCACATCGAGCAGGGGCCGGTGTTGGAACGCGAGGCGACAACGATCGGCGCCGTCGAAAACCTGCAGGGCATCTCCTGGCAGCGCGTCACGATCGACGGCGTGGCGAATCATGCCGGCACGACGCCGATGGCGATGCGTTGCGACGCCGGCCTGGCGGCCGCCCGTGTCGGGCTGTTCTTGCGTGAACACATCTTGCGTTCGAACGCGCCGAGCGTTGCGACGATCGGGACCATGCGCTTCGAGCCGGATGCGATCAACGTCATTCCTTCGCGCGCGGTCTTTACCGTCGACCTGCGCGACCCGGACGAGGATCGCCTGCAGGCGCTTGAAAGCGCGCTTTCCGACTTTCTCCGCCACCTTGAGCAGGAGGAGCATGTGAACGTATCTGTTGAGCGTCTCGCCCGGTTCGAGCCGGTCATCTTCGACAGCGCGATCGTCGAGGCGATCGAAGTTTCGGCGAGTGCCCGCGGGTTGAAAAGCCGGCGGATGACCTCCGGTGCCGGCCACGACGCCCAGATGATCGCCCGCATCGCGCCGGCGGCGATGATCTTCGTGCCGAGCCGTGACGGGATCAGCCACAATCCGCGCGAACATACGAACCTGGCAGATCTTGTCGCCGGCGCCAATATCCTGCTCGACGTGGTCGAGCGGATCGCTGGTAGCCGTTAGAGAGGCGCGCCTCTTCTCTTGGTCATCCTCGGGCTTGACCCGAGGATCCAGCTGCCACCTCTGTGGTAGCCTCGTGTCGAAAAGCGGCGGACCTTCAGATGTGGATGCTCGGGTCAGGCCCGAGCATGACGGGAATTGGAGGCTTCGGTTTGAACAGAACCGCAATCCGATGGCAGTCGGAAGGGGCTGTGAGCGATCAGTTGGATTAATGAACGAGCTGACGAAGCCGTGCCATCCTCCCCTCCGTCAAGCCCGAGCATGACGGAAAGATGGAGCCATCCGTGTAAACAGCACCGCAGCCTGCTGGCAGGCAGAAGGGCCATCACCGGCCCTTCTGCCGCGGTCGCTATCCTCAGGCCTCAGTGCCGCCGACCGGCAGATAGAGATCACCGCCGTCGCGATATTTGGCTGCCATCGCCTGCAGCCCTTCCTTCTGCGCCTCCGCGCGGATGTCGTGCGAGATCCGCATCGAGCAGAATTTCGGGCCGCACATCGAGCAGAAATGCGCGACCTTGTGGGCCTCCTTCGGCAAGGTCTCGTCGTGGAAGGAGCGTGCCGTCTCCGGGTCGAGCGACAGGTTGAACTGGTCCTCCCAGCGGAACTCGAAGCGGGCCCGCGACAAGGCGTCGTCGCGGGTGCGGGCTGCGGGATGCCCCTTGGCGAGGTCGGCGGCATGCGCTGCGATCTTGTAGGTGATGACCCCGGTCTTGACGTCGTTGCGATCGGGCAGGCCCAGATGCTCCTTGGGCGTCACGTAGCAGAGCATGGCCGTGCCGAACCAGCCGATCATCGCAGCACCGATGCCCGAGGTGATGTGGTCGTAGCCGGGTGCGATGTCGGTCGTCAGGGGCCCAAGCGTATAGAAGGGTGCCTCGCCGCAGACGGCGAGCTGCTTGTCCATGTTTTCCTTGATCTTGTGCATCGGCACGTGGCCCGGCCCCTCGATCATCACCTGGCAATCCTTGGCCCAGGCGATCTTCGTCAACTCGCCCAGCGTTTCCAGTTCGGCAAATTGGGCGGCGTCGTTGGCATCGGCGATCGAGCCCGGGCGCAGGCCGTCGCCGAGCGAAAACGACACGTCGTAGGCACGGCAGATATCGCAGATCTCTTCGAAGTGCTCGTAGAGAAAGCTCTCCTTGTGATGGTGCAGGCACCACTTGGCCATGATCGAGCCGCCGCGCGAGACGATGCCCGTGACCCGGTCGACGGTCAGCGGGATATAGTGAAGCCTGACACCGGCATGGATTGTGAAGTAGTCGACGCCCTGTTCCGCCTGCTCGATCAGCGTGTCGCGATAGACCTCCCAGGTCAGGTCCTCGGCGATGCCGTTGACCTTTTCGAGCGCCTGGTAGAGCGGTACGGTGCCGATCGGCACCGGCGAATTGCGGATGATCCATTCGCGGATGTTGTGGATGTTGCGCCCCGTCGACAGGTCCATCACCGTATCGGCGCCCCAGCGGGTGGCCCAGACCATCTTTTCCACTTCCTCGGCCATTGATGAGGTGACGGCGGAGTTGCCGATATTGGCATTGATCTTCACCAGGAAGTTCCGGCCGATGATCATCGGTTCGGATTCCGGGTGGTTGATGTTGGCGGGCAGGACGGCGCGACCGCTAGCAATCTCCTGGCGGACGAATTCGGGCGTGACGTGATCGGGAAGATGGGCGCCGAAGCTTTCGCCGTCGCGCTGCGTGGCGCGGGTGGCGTCGCGGCCGAGGTTTTCGCGGATGGCGACGAACTCCATCTCGGGCGTGATGATGCCGGCACGCGCATAGGCAAGCTGCGTCACGGCGCGCTGGCCGGTGGCACGCAAGGGCGCATGACGGAAGGGAAAGGTTGGCGTCAGCCGGTCTCCGGAGGCAAAGCCGTTGTCTTCCGGCCGGACGATGCGCCCGTCATAGGCTTCGACATCGCCACGCGCGATGATCCAGTTGCGGCGTGGCCGCGGCAGTCCATCTTCGATGCGGATGTTGATATCTTCCACGGTGTAGGGCCCCGAGGCGTCGTAGACGGTGACCGGCGGCTCGCCCGACGTTGGATGCAGGGCGATCTCGCGCATCGGCACGCGGATATCAGGATGGATCGTGCCTGGTTTGTAGACTTTCTTCGAGGCGGGAAGCGGGCCTTTGGTGACCGAGAGGTCTGCGGGTTTGGTGACAATATTCATGATGAGGCTCCAAGTTTGCGGTTGGAGACCCAGTTCTGAAGCCGGAAGGAAAAGATACCGCCGCCGGAAATTCCGCGCGATTGACGGAATCGTGGCGTCGATGTCTGCACCGTCCCTACGCCAGTATGAACTGGATCAGGTTCAACGGGTCACTGCGCCTCGGTCGGCAAAGCCGATCCGCCCAGCAGTATCTCAGCCCCTTGACGGGACTCCCCTGGTGAATGCTGAGAGATAGCCATCGATCCGGATGCGCAGTCAAGCGTTAATCCGAAGGTGGTGCGTCCGGCCTGTTGATCGCCTGCTAGCGGCCTGGCTTTTCGGCAGATGTCCGGTCGGCATAATCCGCCCGGTTGATGTTGTGCCGCTGCAGCTTGTCGTAGAAGGTCTTGCGCGGAATGCCCAGCGCCTCGATCGTCGCCTTGACGTCGCCGCGCTGCGCCCGCAGCGCTTCTTTTAGTATTTCCGCCTCGTAGCGCTCGAGCCGTTCGGGCAGGGTGGCACCGGTTGGCGCAGCGGCGGCGGTCGGCTGTCCGAGCGACCCTTCGACGCCAAGGGCGACACGCTCGGCAAAATGCGAGAGTTCGCGCACATTGCCGGGCCAGGAATGGGACATCAGATAGTGGTGCACCGCGGGCGAAACCGGCGGCACGTCGCGCTTGAAGCGCTCGGCCGCACGTGTCAGGAAATGCGAAAAGAGGAGCGGGATGTCGTCCCGGCGCTCGCGCAGCGGCGGGATCGACAGCGTGACGACGTTCAGCCGGAAATAGAGATCCTCGCGAAAGTCGCCTCGCTGGGCCGGATCACCGAGATCGATCTTGGCGGCGGCGATCACGCGGATATCGACAGGGCGCACGACATTGGTGCCGAGCGGTGTGATTTCGCGGGCTTCGAGCACACGCAGCATCTTGACCTGCGTTGCCGGCGGCATCGCCTCAATCTCGTCGAGGAAAAGCGTGCCGCCGCTTGCATGCTCGATACGGCCGACGCGCTTCTTCAAGGCGCCGGTAAAGGCGCCCGGCTCGTGGCCGAAAAGCTCGCTTTCGATCACAGTTTCCGGCAATGCGCCGCAGTTGAGCGCCACGAAGTTGCCATTGCGGCGCCGGCTCCAATTGTGGAGCAGCGTCGCCACCACCTCCTTGCCGCTGCCGGTTTCGCCGGCAACCAGCACGTCAACGTCGGTGTCGGCGATATGCCGCAAGGTCTGGCGCAGCCGTTCCATGACAGGGGTCTGGCCAATCAGCGGCAGGCTTTCGCCGGCGACTTCCGCTGCGCGTTTCAGCGCGCGGTTTTCTATCACCAGTCGGCGCTTTTCCAAGGCGCGGCGCGCGCTTTGCACAAGACGGTCGGCGGCAAAAGGTTTGGGAATGAAGTCGTACACGCCGTCCTGCATGGCCTGAACGGCCATCGGGATATCGCCGTGGCCGGTCACGAGAATGACGGGAAGGTCGGGATCGAAGTCGGCGACGCGGCGAAACAGCGTCAGGCCGTCGATCCCCGGCATGCGGATATCGCTGATGACGATGCCGTCGAAATCCGGGCTGAGGAGTGCGAGCGCTTCCGCCGCGCCGGGAAAGGCGGAGACGATGAGGCCGGCAAGCTCCAGCGTCTGCTTCATTGCTTTCCTGAGGTCGGTGTCGTCGTCGACGAGGCATACGGATTGCTGCATCGCTCAGGCCCTCTTCAGACGCACGGTGAAGACGGTGCCCTCTGGGCTGGTCTTGACCTCGATGTCGCCGCCATAGTCGACGACGATTTCCTTGGAGATGGCAAGGCCGAGACCGAGGCCCTCATCCTTGGAGGTGTTGAATGGGGTGAACAGATCCTCGAGGATATCGGGCCGGATGCCCGGGCCGTTGTCAGCGACGAACAGGAAAACGGTGTCGGAGGCGCCGACCTCGCAACGCACGCGGATCTCCGCGTCTGCCCGTTCGCCGAGGGCTTCCAGGGCATTCTGCAGCAGATTGATCAGCACCTGTTCAAGCCGGATACGGTTGCCGAGCACGCAGAGCCCGTTATCAGGCAGATCGATGACGATCGCGTCCATGCGGCCGGCAAAGCGGCTGCGCAGTAGCATTCGTGCGCCTTCGATCACCTCTCGCACGGCCGTCGGCTCGGCGACGAATCGTCCCTTGCGCGCAAAGCTGCGCAACTCGTCGGTGATGGCGCCGACCCGTTCAGTCAGCGCGGCGATGCTTTCGAGGTTTTCGACCGCGGTTTCCTGCTGGCCGCGATCGAGGAAGGTGCGGGCATTGTCGGCATAGGCGCGGATGGTTGCGACCGGCTGGTTGATCTCATGGGCGACGCCGGCGGCCACCTGGCCGAGGATCGCCAGCCGGTTGGCCTGGACCAGTTCCTGCTGCACCGCCTGCAGCTTTTCGCCGGTGCGCTGGTGGTCGGCGATTTCGGTTTCGAGGTGATCGCGCGCCAGGCTCAGGTCGTGCGTGCGCTCGGTGACGCGTCGCTCCAGTTCGTCGCGCGCGGCGCGCTCGTTCGCCGCGACCAGCGTCAGCGCCTGGCGCCGGCGAAGGAGGAATGCGGCAAGCGCCAAAAGCGGCACGATGACGGCCAGCGCCAGTAGCCGTGCCTCGCGGGTCGCCGCACCAAGGGCTGCGTCAAGCGGGGCCAATTGCTCCAGCCGCCAACTGGTCGAGGGAACCATGGTCTCGACCCTGAGGTATTGCTTCTCGCTGCTGCCGGGCAGAAGTGCTGACAGCACGCTCGACCCATCGCTCGTCGGTTCGATACGGCGGAACGGCAGTGGCAGCAGCGAAGCATCGCCGAACTGCAGGCTGTCACGGATGGCGGCGAGGCGGTCTCCGGGGATGTTGCGAGTGGTCATGAAGCGCCAGGAGGGGAAGCTGGTGATCAATACGATGCCGCGCCGGTCGGTGACATAGACCGGCTTGCCGGAGGCAAGCCAATCGGCCTCGACACCGTCGAATTCGAGTTTTGCGACCACGACACCGATCGGACCGTTGGTGCCGTCGACGCGCCTGGAGATGTAAAGACCCGGCCGCTTGCTGACGGTGCCCATGGCAAAATGTTCGGCCTTGCCGTCGCGCATCGCCATCCGGAAGTATTCGCGGAAAGCGTAGTCATTGCCGACGAAGCTGGTCGGCTCGCGCCAGTTGCTGGCAGCAATCGCCAGGCCGTCGAGGCCGATCGCGTAGATCACCGCCGCATCCGTATTGGCGGCCAGCGCCTCGAGCTTTTGATTGAGCCGCTGCAACGGCTGGTCGCCACCTCTCTCGAGCGCGGCTTTCACCTCGACGTCGTCGGCCAGCACCAGGGGCAGCGCGCGCTGTCGCTCCAGCACCGCTCTCAGCAGCGACGCCTTGAGGTTGGCATCGATGCGGCTTTGGATATCGACAGATTCGAGCGCCTTCTTTCGCCCATATTCGCCGGCGACAAAAAGCCCCGCTACCAGCAGCCCCAACGCGACCGCGGCAAAAATCAGCCAGGCGCGGCGCATCTGCCGGTCAAGATCCGCTGGATCGATGGGGGTAGGGGCGGGCATGGACATGGCGGAATTGTGCATTATTCCGCCCAAATTTCCAGATGGCCTGTGCGGATATCCGCTCAAATATTCGTGCGCATGATCCGGAGTCCCGAAAAATGTTCCGGTATTTCAACGACCTGATCAGTCGTGCTGCAAACTGGCACGCCCATTGCAAATGACATCCTCATGACAGCCCGAGCTGTCGCGCTTCGGAAATATGGCCCGGGAGGCCCGGCATGACGCCGGACTGGGCCGAGTGGAGGATATCATGATTATCGACCAATCCGCGGAACCGCGCGGCAAGACATCTTTCTATCGTCATCTCTACGTCCAGGTTCTGGCGGCCATTGCCGCGGGCATCCTGCTCGGACATTTTTATCCGGAAATCGGCACGCAGCTGAAGCCGCTCGGCGATGCCTTTATCCGGCTGGTGAAGATGATCATCGCTCCGGTCATCTTCCTGACGGTTGCCACCGGCATTGCCGGCATGACCGATCTTGCCAAGGTCGGGCGGGTCGCCGGCAAGGCGATGATCTACTTCCTAACCTTCTCGACGCTCGCGCTCATCATCGGCCTGATCGTGGCCAATGTGGTGCAGCCGGGTGCCGGCATGCACATCGATCCCGCTTCGCTCGACGTCAAGGCGGTCACCTCCTACGCCGAAAAGGCGCATGAGCAGTCGATCACCGGCTTCCTGATGAACATCATCCCGACCACGCTCGTCGGCGCCTTTGCCGAAGGCGATATCCTGCAGGTGCTGTTCATCTCCGTGCTCTTCGGTCTGGCGCTTGCCATGGTCGGCAAGAAGGCGGAGCCCGTCGTCGATTTCCTGCACGCGCTGACGCTGCCGATCTTCAAGCTGGTCGCGATCCTGATGAAGGCCGCCCCGATCGGTGCTTTCGGCGCCATGGCCTTCACCATCGGCAAGTACGGCGTCGCCTCGATCGCCAACCTGGCGATGCTGATCGGCACCTTCTACTTGACGTCTTTCCTCTTCGTCTTCCTGGTTCTCGGCGCCGTTGCCCGTTACAACGGCTTCTCGATCATCGCGCTGATCCGCTACATCAAGGAAGAGCTGCTGCTGGTGCTCGGCACGTCCTCCTCGGAAGCAGCCCTGCCGGGCCTGATGAGCAAGATGGAAAAGGCCGGTTGCAAGCGCTCGGTTGTGGGCCTCGTCATTCCGACCGGCTATTCCTTCAACCTCGACGGCACCAACATCTACATGACGCTGGCCGCGCTGTTCATCGCCCAAGCGATGGACATTCCGCTGTCGCTCGGCGATCAGGTGCTGCTGCTGCTGGTGGCGATGCTGAGCTCCAAGGGCGCCGCCGGCATCACCGGCGCAGGTTTTATCACGCTCGCGGCCACGCTCTCAGTCGTTCCGGCGGTGCCGGTCGCCGGCATGGCGCTGATCCTCGGCATCGACCGCTTCATGTCGGAATGCCGGGCGCTGACCAACTTTGTCGGCAATGCCGTTGCGACCATCGTGGTTGCGAAGTGGGAAGGCGAACTGGACGAGACCCAACTGGCCGCAACCCTTGGCGGCCGGGCACTGCCGGAAAGCCCGGTTCAGGGTCTCCAGCCAGCCGAATAAAGCTGCCTCCCAGGGCAAGACCGCATCTTGATGCGACGGGGCACGGTCCACTTCTCGGTGGGCCGCGCCCTTTCTTGCGACTGGCTACAGCTCTCGTTCAGACTAGCTCCGTTTGTTTCATCGAACGGATGAGGCGAGCTTACCGCCGCGCGGCATATTGCGCCGTTGCGTCCTCTGCCCCCGCGTTCAACTGGGCGATGAATTCCCGAAGCATGGGAACCCGACGTGGACGGAAGCTTTCGTCCATCAATTCGAGGCTGGCGATGCGATCGATCCTGAACTTGCGATATCCCTGCCTCAGGTAGCACCAGGCCAAAAGCACGAGCACACGCTCGAGGTAGACAATGCCGAGCGGCAGAAGGCGCCTCTCCGTGTGCCGGTGCTCCGCATCGACATAGTCTATGACGATTGCCCGTTCCTGCCAGCAGGCTTCGCGAAGCAGGCCGACGTCGATATCGGGCGCGGACCTTTGTTCGAAACGGTGAACCTGCGAGACCGCATGGATAGTCTGCTGTTGCAGCCGATCGGGCAGGGTGGCGGTTATTTTCGAGAGCACGGCTTCGGCGGCTCGCGCAAGCTCGGGTTCGCCCATGTGGCGAACTTCGGCCATGCCCAGCACGAGGGCTTCGATTTCAAGACGCGTGAAGGTCTGGGGTGGAAGGGCGATGTCTTCGGTGAGGCGATAGCCAAAACCGCGCTCGCCATCGATGACAGCACCGGCTGCGCGCAGGCTGTCGATGTCGCGGTAGAGCGAGCGTAGCGACACGCCGGTTTCCTCGGCCAGCCGCGCGGCAGTCACGGGCGGCGGCAGGCTACGAAGGGCCTGGAGAAGACGAAACAAACGATCGCTGCGCGCCATGAGCCTACTGACGAAAATTGACAGTTGGGTCGGTTTATAAGGAGAGCAGACAGAAACCGCAATCGAGGTATTTCAATGTTGACGCTCTATCACGCCCCGCGCTCCCGCTCTTCGCGCATCATCACTCTGCTTCGCGAACTGGATGCGCTCGACAAGGTGAACATCGTCATCGTCGACATTACCCGCGGCGACGGCAGCGGTGCCAAGGACCCGAAAAACCCGCACCCGGAAGGCAAGGTGCCGCTGCTCGTGCATGACGGCGTCGTCATTTGGGAAAGCATCGCCATCATCCAGTACCTGACCGATCTGTTCCCGGCCAGGAAACTGGCGCCGGTTGCCGGCGATCCCAAGCGAGGCCGTTATCTGAGCTGGCTTGCCTGGTATGCGGGCGTGGTTGAGCCGGTGCTGATCATCGAAGCGGCGGGGATCTCGCATCCCTATCTGCAGTCCACGTTCCGCAGTTCCGCCGAAATGGCGCGTCAACTGGCGACGGCGCTGGAAGCAAGTCCCTATCTGATGGGCGACGAGTTCTCGGCTGCCGACCTGCTGCTCTATTCGCCGTTTGCATGGTTCCCGGAAGCAGCGCCTGATGTGCCTGCCGTCAAGGCCTGGATCGAGCGCTGCGCTGCGCGACCATCGGTGCAATGGGCGGCGGAATTCGACGCGTCGGCACGGGTTGCCGCATAGACGCGAAATCGCTCTGAACGACAATCCATCAAAGCACCGCGCGTCGGATATGACGCGCGGTGCTTTGATGTTTGAGTTGGCCGAACGACCTGCGCCACTCCGTTCTGGTCAACGCCCTTCCGAGAGCAGGCGCGGCGACAGCGTCATTGTGCCGACGAGGCTTTGGCCATGTTCAAGAATGGAAAGACCGCCAAAGCCTGGAAGGTGATGGCCATTCGGCAGATGCGTCATCGGCTCGAAACAGAAAAGATCGGCGTCTTCAGGTGCGTAGAGCATGAAGTGGCGAAAGGGCGGCTGAGCTTCGATCTCAAGGCAGAGGTCGTGTTCCTGCCACTCGATGAGCGCCTTGCCATCCCACCCCTCATAGGCGTTGTTCAGCCATTGGCGTGGTACGAGATTGCCCCGTTCAAAATCAAGCGCATCCGGTATCGGCCCGGGCTGGTCGGGCAGGTGACCCGCTCTCTCCGTCCAGAAGCGACCGGCCTTCGCGATCAGCCGTGTGCCGGCGGTTTTTGGAAAGAAGGGATGGTGACCGAGGCCCATGGGTAAAGCGAAGGCCGACCTATTGGTGACCGAAAGGGTGACAGTCAGGCGACCGCCTTCAACGCTGAAATGCTGAAGGGCTTCATAGGCATAGGGACTAGGCGGGATCGCGTCGTGCACGTAGCGCAGGCACGCTTCGGTTTCGTTGTGCGAGACGACCTGCCAGCTCGCTAACCAACCGTCGCCATGCAGATAAAACGGATCGCCAGCATTGGGAGCAAGGACGAAGCGATTGCCTGAGAAGGTGAAGGTGTTGCCCTCCAGCCGGTTGCCGAAGGGAACGAGTGGAAAGCTCGCCTCCGCCCCGTGGCGCAGCGAGGCGAGGCCGCCGGTCGGTGTGGGTTGAAAGATCGGGACGCCGCGATGGGAGCCGGACAGGATCGAGCCGCCGAAGCGGCTCAATTCGATCGAAAGCATCCCATTGTTAAGCTGCAGAACGTCCAGGGACATGCGGCAGCTACGCCCGGCGCCCGGCGGCGGACGAACGTAGGTTGTCGAGCAGCACGGCGAGCAGCAGGATCAGGCCGCGCACGACATACTGGTAGAAGGCCTGAATGTTGAGCAGGTTCATGACGTTTTCCGCGATGCCCATGATCAGCACGCCGACAATCACGCCGGTCATTGCCGCCCGTCCGCCGGCAAGGGACACGCCGCCGAGCACGCAAGCCGAGATCACTGAAAGCTCGAGGCCCGTGGCCGCGTTCGGCTGGCCCGAGGTGATGCGCGATGCCAGCAATACGCCGGCGACGGCGCAGACGAGACCCTGCAGCGCAAAGATCCAGATCCGCATGCGCGCAACGTCGACGCCGGCAAGCCGCGACGCTTCCGGATTGCCGCCGATCGCCAGCGTGTTCTTGCCGAAGACTGTGCGGTTCAACAGGAAGCCGAAGGCGACGAAGAACAGCGCCATGACCCAGATCGGTGTCGGGACACCGAGGAAGCGCGAAAGGGCCAGCTGGTAGAAGCTCGGATCGTTGATACCGACGGCGCGGCCGTCCGATGCGATCAGCGCCAGGCCGCGCACGATCTGCATCGTGGCAAGCGTCGTGATCAGCGCGTTGATGCGGAAGCGGGCGATGACGACGCCGTTGACCGTTCCGACGAGGCCCCCGCACACCAGGGCGGCGACAAGGCCGAGCAGGATCGAACCGGTCGCATTCGACGCCATGACGGCGACCATGCCGGAAAAGGCAACCGTCGAGCCGACCGAAAGATCGAAGTCGCGCGAGGCGAGGCAGAACATCATGGTGCAGGCGACGATGCCGATCGTCACGACCGACTGCAGCAGGCCGAGCATGTTTCGCTCGGTCAGGAAGTTGGGGACGGTCAGCGACACGATGACGAAGGCCAGCGCGAAGATGACGACGAGGCCCTGTTCGCCGAGAAGGAGTTTTTTCAAGGAGGTCATCGTCACCGTACCTGTGCGTGAGGAAGAGTGTTTAAGTTTTGAACGTCCGGCAGGGCGGCGGCGAGAATGCGTCGCTCGTCGAAATCCGCCCGTGGAATGTCGGCAGCGACGCGGCCCTCGCACATCACCATGATGCGGTCGGCGATGCCCATGACTTCGGGCAGTTCGCTGGAGATGACCACGATCGCCATGCCGTTCGCGGCCAGTTCGTAGAGGATTTCGTAGATTTCCGATTTGGCGCCGACATCGATGCCGCGTGTCGGCTCGTCGATCATCAGCACCTTGACGCCCTCTTCGGACAGCCAGCGGCCGAGGATCACCTTCTGCTGGTTGCCGCCCGAAAGATTGATGATGTCCTGGCGGCGCGATGGCGTACGCACGCGAAGTTTGGCGATGAATTTGTCGGCAAGCGCGCCCTCTTTCCCAGGGTTGATAAGGCCGAAGGGCGAGAAATGGCGACGCGAGGAGATCGTCATATTTTCCTCGATCGAGCGTCCCTGGACGATGCCGTCGAACTTGCGGTCTTCCGGGCAGAGCACGATGCCCGAGCGGATGGAATGCGGTGGGCTGTCGGCCTCAATGGTGGTGCCGTCCACCGATACCGTGCCGCCGCTGCGGGCATCGGCGCCATAGACGAGGCGGGCCATTTCGCTGCGGCAGGCGCCGATCAGGCCGAAGAAGCCGAGGATCTCGCCGCGCCGGACGGAGAAGCTCAAGGGGTGCCGAAGTTTCGCTCCCGAAATGCTTTCGACGCGCAGCCGCTCTTCACCGAGGCTGCGCCCGCGCCAGCCCCAGATGTTGGCGATCTCGCGCCCGACCATTTCGGAAATGATCTGGTCGCGTGTCACCTTCGAGATATCGGGATGATGGGCGGCAAGTTTTCCATCGCGCAGTACCGTCAGGCTGTCGCAGAGGCGGAAGATCTCGTCGAGGCGGTGGGAGACATAAAGGATGACGGTGCCGTTGGCGCGCAGGCGGTCGATGAGGGCAAAGAGGATTTCGCTTTCGCGCGAGGATAGCGACGACGTCGGCTCATCGAGAGCGATCACGCGCGCATCGAGCATCACCGCCTTGGCGATTTCCACCATCTGCCGTTCGCCGATCGAAAGCGAGGCGACCTTGACGGCCGGATCGACCTCGATGCCGATCTCGGAAAGCTTCCGGGAAACAACCTCGGTCAGCTGCCGGCGATCGATAACGCCGGCCTTGCCCGGAAAGCGCCCGAGCCAGAGGTTTTCCGCGACCGTCAGTTCCGGGACAAGCTGCAATTCCTGGTGGATGACGATGACGCCGGCATGGAAGGCATCGCGGACCGAGCGGTAGTGCTGCTGTTCTCCGTCGATCAGGATTTCGCCGGTGTCTGCGGACTGGTCGCCGGAGAGGACGCGGATCAGCGTCGACTTGCCGGCGCCGTTTTCGCCCATCAGCCCGTGTACTGCGCCTTTTCTGACCGAGAACGAGACGTTCGACAGTGCCTGGACGCCGGGATAACCCTTGGAGATGGATCGGAATTCAAGGAAGTCTTGCATCTGCGACGCTCCGGGCATGGGGCGCCCGGCGGTGTCAAGCCGCCGGGCTCAAGGTCATCGAAGGCGACGATTATTCGATGCCGAGGTCTTTGCGCACCGCCTCGTAGGTATCACGCAGGGCGACCTGGCCCGCCGTCAGCGTCAGCTTTCCCGGCTCCTTGGCGTTGGCGACCCACTCATACATGTTGAGCGCGGTCTCATAGCCGTGACGCTTCGGCGAGATGATCACGGTACCGAAGAAGCCAGTTGCGGCGGGCTTCTTGAACTCGTTGATGGCCGAGTCCGCGCCGCCGATGCCGACGCCGATCATGCTGTCGGCGGCAATGCCGACGGTTTCGGTCGCGCGCACGGCACCAAGGACCGCCTCGTCATTGAGGCCGACGGCAACCCACTTCTTGATGCCGGCATTCTTGTTGAGAACGACGGTCGAGGCGTTGAGTGCGGCTTCGGTATCGGTTTTTGCCTGCGGTGCGTCGAAGATGTTTGCTTCCGGGAAGCCGTTTGCCTTCAGTACCGAGAGCGCGCCTTCGACGCGGTCGACGGCCGTCGGCAGCTGGTCGTAGGAAACGCGGATCGCACCGACGTCCTTCATGTCCCAACCACGCTTCTTGATCTCGTCGACGATCGACTGACCGACGGCTTCGCCGATCTTGGTGGCGGAGATGCCCATATGCGGCACGTCTTCGATCGGGCTGCCATCGGCGTTGACGAGGCGGTCGTCGACCGTCATCAACTTGAGATCGTTCGCGGCTGCCTTGGCGATGATGCCTGGGCCGAGCTTGACGTCAGGCGTGCAGATGATGAAGCCCTGTGCGCCCTGGGCGCCGAGGTTGTCGATCGCCGACTGGACCTTCTCGCCGTCTTCCGCGCCGATCTTGACCAGCGTGAAGCCCTTTTCCTTGGCGGCGACGTCGGCGAACTTCCATTCATCCTGGAACCACGGTTCCTCGGGCTGCTTGACGATGAAGCCGATCTTGACGTCGGCAGCGAAGGCCGAGGTTGCGGTGAATACGGCGACGGTGCCAGCCAAGATGGCGGCCTTGAAGAAGCGCATGATTTCTCTCCCTGGTGAACTGCCTCCTGCAGTTCTCATTTGTGTATGATGAATCATCATATCCGTCAATTGCCTTTGTATGATGATTGCGGTAGTGATGTATAACTATTGCCGAAGCGCGTCCCTGATCCCTGTCGCGAGGGAAGGTGATCTGGGGTAAAAGCGTCGGCGGAACTGAAGGGATGGGTGGAGATGGAGATGGAAGGACAGGAGCCGCAGGGCGCGGCAGGGGAGCAGGTGCAACGCCGGCCGCGTGTCCAGAAGAACGTGACGCGGACCATCGCCTCCGACATCTGCGCCGATATCTTTCCGGTCGGCTCCTATCTGCCGCGGGAAAACGATCTCTGCGAGCGTTACGGCGTCAGCCGGACGGTTATCCGGGAATCGCTGAAGATCCTCGAATCGAAGGGCATGGTGCGTGGCCGTTCGCGTGTCGGCACCATCGTTTGCGGCAAGGATGAGTGGAACATCCTGGATGCCCAGGTGCTTGAGTGGATCGGCGAACGCATCTTCGAATTCGACCTGTTGAACTGCATCCTGGAAGCACGCCGGGCGATCGAACCGGTTGCCGCCGAATTCGCCGCCGAGCGTGCGACCGTCCAGGAAATCGCTGATCTCGAACGTGCCTGGCAGGCAATGCGTGACGGCGAGCGCGATATTGCCGGCTTCACCGATGCCGACGTTGCCTTCCACACCTGCCTGCTCAAGGCCAGCCATAACCAGGTCTTCCTGCAGCTCGTCGGCATCATCCAGGCGGCGCTCAAGTTTTCGCTGCATGCCTCCAACGAAGCCGCCGAGCGGCGCGACGAGGCTGTCGACATCCATCGTGAACTGGTCGAGGCACTGCGCATGCGCGACAAGGCGGCTGCGCGCGACTGCTCGACGCGCATGCTGGATCTCGCCGCACGCGACCTGGCGACCGCGGTCAAGCAGCACCGCCCCGTGAAATCCACTTTCTAACGTTCCCGATCGCGATCCGCCTGCCGCGGTTGATCGCGACAACTCATCGCCACCGAACCTGGACATCAGCCCATGAAAATCACCAAGCTCACCACCTATATCGTTCCGCCGCGCTGGCTGTTTCTCAAGGTGGAGACCGACGAAGGCATCGTCGGTTGGGGTGAGCCTGTCGTCGAAGGACGGGCGCTCACGGTCGAAGCAGCGGTGCATGAGCTTTCCGACTACCTCGTCGGCAAGGATCCGTTCCTGATCGAGGACCACTGGAACGTGATGTACCGCGGCGGTTTCTACCGCGGCGGCGCCATTCACATGAGCGCGCTTGCCGGCATCGACCAGGCGCTTTGGGACATCAAGGGCAAGGCGCTGGGCCAGCCCGTACACTCCCTGCTTGGCGGACAGTGCCGCGACAAGATCAAGGTCTATTCCTGGATCGGCGGCGACCGCCCGAGCGATGTCGCCCGCAACGCCAAAGACGTGGTGGCGCGCGGGTTCAAGGCGATCAAGCTCAACGGCTGCGAGGAACTGCAGATCGTCGACACCAACGAGAAGATCGACAAGGCGGTAGAGACCATCGGCATCATCCGCGACGCGATCGGCCCGAACATCGGCATTGGCGTCGACTTCCATGGACGGGTGCACCGGCCGATGGCCAAGGTACTCGCCAAGGAGCTCGAGCAGTTCAAGCTGATGTTCATCGAGGAGCCGGTGCTTTCGGAAAACCGCGAGGCGCTTAAGGAAATCGCCAACCATTGCTCGACGCCGATCGCGCTCGGCGAGCGGCTCTATTCGCGCTGGGACTTCAAGTCGGTGCTTGCGGACGGCTATGTCGACATCATCCAGCCCGACCTTTCCCATGCCGGCGGCATCACCGAATGCCGCAAGATCGCTGCCATGGCCGAGGCCTATGACGTGGCGCTGGCGCCCCATTGCCCACTTGGCCCGATTGCGCTTGCCGCCTGCCTGCAGATCGACGCCGTGAGCTACAACGCCTTCATCCAGGAGCAGAGCCTCGGCATTCACTACAACGAGGCCAACGACATTCTCGACTACATCTCCAACAAGGACGTCTTCCACTATGAGGACGGCTTCGTCTCGATCCCACAAGGCCCCGGTCTCGGCGTCGAGGTCGACGAGGCCTATGTCATCGAACGCGCCAAGCAAGGCCATCGCTGGCGCAATCCGATCTGGCGCCATGAGGACGGCAGCGTCGCCGAGTGGTGACGGCTGCGCGGGATCATCGGCTGAGGGAGGCGGAAAATATGAGCAAGCGGCTTGCTGGAAAGCGCATCGTCATCACGGGGGCAGCCCAGGGCATTGGTCTCGCCATGGCCGAGGTATTCCTGAAGGAGGGGGCGAGCCTCTTTCTGATCGATCGCGACGGGCCGCTGCTCGACAGGGAGGCGACTAGGCTCAAGGCCGAGGGCGGCACAGTTGCATCGACGACGGCCGACATCACCGATGCCGATGCAATCGCCGAAGCCATCCGTCAGGCTGAATCGACGATCGGCCGCCCGAACGCGCTCGTCAACAATGCTGGCATCAACGTATTTTCAGAGCCGCTGGCATTGAGCGATGCCGACTGGCAGCGCTGTTTCGACGTCAATCTCAAAGGTGCGTGGAATTGCAGCCGCGCCGTGCTTCCCGGCATGATCGAGGAGGGCGGCGGCGTCATCCTCAACATTGCCTCGACGCACGCCTTCACCATCATCCCGCATACGTTTCCCTATCCCGTGGCGAAACATGCGCTTCTCGGCATGACCAAGTCGCTTGGCATCGAATATGCCTCCCGAGGCATCCGGGTGAATGCCCTTGCGCCGGGTTACGTGCTGACGCAGAAGGCTGTCGAATACTGGAACAGCTTTCCGGACCCGGTCGCCGCCGAGGCGGAAACGATGAAGCTGCACCCCGGCGGACGGATCGCCACGGCTGATGAAATCGCCCGCGCTGCGCTCTTCCTGGTATCCGACGAATGCACCTTCATCAACGCGACGTGCCTGACTGTCGACGGTGGGCTGAGCGTTTTGCATCATCCCTAAGCTAAGCCACGTGGCTTGGCCTCAATAGCAATTCGCCGTGCACCGCCGTGGCGGGTGTTGCCGCGTTCGCCAATTCGTGCGCGACGCGGTAGCACGCTGCGCCGTACCGCGACGTTTCGCCTCCTGATCCAGCGCCCTCATTCGGTCTACCGCTTGTGCCGCCCGGCTCCCGCAAGCGTGCGTAAGCCCTGGCAGTTTGCGTGGGCTTGACACTTGACCGTGAATAACTCCGATTATATGAGAAATGAAAAGCGCCTGGAGGCCGACGAATGGCAGGTGCGTAGGGAGGGCCGGACGTGTCGAGAAAACTGAGATCACAGCATTGGTTCGGAGGGTTCGACAAGGATGCCTTCATTCATCGCAGCTGGATGAAGAACAACGGTCTGCCGGACGACGCCTTCGACGGCCGCCCTGTCATCGGCATCTGCAATACCTTCTCCGAACTCACGCCGTGCAACGCCCACTTTCGTGGCTTGGTCGAACATATCAAGGCCGGCGTGCTGGAGGCGGGCGGCCTGCCTCTGGAATTTCCAGTGTTTTCCTGCGGCGAGTCCAACTTGCGTCCGACCGCCATGCTCTTTCGCAACCTCGCCTCCATGGATGTGGAAGAGGCCATACGCGGCAACCCGATCGACGGTGTCGTGCTGATGGCCGGCTGCGACAAGACCACGCCATCCCTCGTCATGGGGGCGGCATCCTGCGATCTTCCGGCGATCGTCGTTTCGGGCGGGCCGATGCTGAACGGCCGCCTGAAGGGCAGGACGATCGGCTCGGGCACGGATGTCTGGAAATTCTCTGAGGATGTCCGCGCCGGTGTCATGACCCCTGCCGAATTCATGGCCGCGGAAAGCGCCATGTCGCGTTCGCCAGGTCACTGCATGACCATGGGCACCGCCTCGACCATGGCGTCGATGGCAGAAGCCTTGGGACTGGCTCTGCCCGGCAACGCGGCTTACCCCGCAGTCGATGCACACCGCGCCCGCCTGGCGCAGCTTTCCGGCAGGCGGATCGTCGCGATGGTCGCCGAGGACTTGCGCCCGTCGCATATCCTGACGCGCGCGGCTTTCGCCAACGCCATTCGCGTCAATGGCGCCATTGGCGGCTCGACCAATGCCGTCGTTCATCTGCTGGCGATTGCCGGGCGGGTGGGAACCGAACTGACGCTCGAGGATTGGGACCGATTTGGCCGGGGCATTCCGACGATCCTCAATCTCATGCCCTCCGGCACCTTCCTGATGGAGGACTTCTGCTATGCCGGCGGCCTTCCCGCCGTCATGAAGGAAATCGCCGACCTGCTCGATCTCGACAACCCGACGGTGGCCGGCAAAAGCGTCGGCGCAAACATTGCTGCCGCGGAGAACTACAACACCGATGTCATCCTGCCGCGCGCCGTGGCGTTGACGCAGCAGGGCGGCATTGCCGTTCTGAAGGGCAATCTCGCGCCTCAGGGGGCGATACTGAAACCGTCTGCGGCAACGCCGGCCTTGATGCAGCATCGCGGCCGCGCAGTGGTCTTCGAAACGATCGATCACTACAAGCAGCGCATCGACGATGCCGACCTCGATATCGACGAGACCTCCGTCATGGTTCTGAAGAACTGCGGCCCCAAGGGTTATCCGGGTATGGCCGAGGTCGGCAACATGGCGCTGCCGCAGAAGCTCTTGAAGAAGGGCGTGCGCGACATGGTGCGCATCTCCGACGCCCGCATGTCGGGGACGGCCTTTGGCACCGTCGTGCTGCATGTCGCGCCGGAGGCTGCGGTCGGCGGTGCGCTGGCGTTGGTCAGGGAAGGCGACTGGATCGAGCTCGACGTGGCCGGGCGCCGGCTGCACCTCGACGTCGACGAGGCGGAGCTGACGCGTCGGCGGCAGGAATGGGCGCCGCCGGCGATCGCCATGCCTGGCGGCTATCAGGGCCTTTATGTCGAGCGCGTGATGCAGGCCGATCGCGGCGCCGATCTCGACTTCCTTGTCGGCTGTCGCGGGCACGCCGTGCCGCGCGAGAGCCATTGAGGAGGAGCGACGATGTCCCGTTTCGATCCCGTCGGCCTGCATGGCATCCACGCCATACTTTACGCGCTGTTTGATGGAAACGAAAAGCTCGACCGCGAGGCCATGCGGCGGCAGACGGAAGTCTGCCTCGTTGCCGGTGTGCATGGCATGGCAGCCCTTGGCCTTGCGACCGAGGCCTCGAAGCTGAGCGAGGCCGAACGCATGGCGGTCATGGAATGGCTGGTCGAGGACACCGCCGGTCGCGTACCGGTGGCGCTGACCATCATCGGCCCATCGGTCGAAGAGCAGGTGCGCCAGGCCCGCCATGCCGTTGAGGTCGGCGCTGACTGGCTGATCCTGCAGCCGCCGATCGTCGGCCAGTTCTCGGCACAGGAATATATCCGCTTCTTCGGCCGCGTCGCCGATGCGATCGATGTGCCCGTCGCAATCCAGAATGCGCCCGCCTTCATGGGCAGAGGGCTGACGGCGATCGACATTGCCGAACTCGTCCGCCAGCATCCGAATATTACCCTCATCAAGGGCGAGGGGCCGGTGGTCGATATTGCTGCGTTGATCGAGCTTACCGAAGGCCGATTACCGGTCTTCAACGGCCGTGCCGGCCTTGAACTGATCGACAATCTGCGCGCCGGATGCCGCGGCTTCATCCTCGCGCCCGATTGCATCGATCATGCGGTGAAGGCCTATGAATTCTATCGCGACGGCTGGGACGAGGAGGCGGAAGCGGCCTATCGCGACATGTTGCCGGCGGTGGTGTTCACCATGCAGGGGATCGAGAACCTGATGTGCTACGGCAAACGTCTCTTCGGCGAACGCGCCGGCCTGCCCGTCTTCGATCGCGCGCCTGCGCTGCGCCCGACCGAGACCGGATTGGCGATGGTTCGGCGTTTCGCGGGCGAGCTTGGCCGTCTCGGCGAAGAGTAGGCGCCACCGCCAGCTTGATGCTGGCCTAGCCAGGTTGGGGCGCCGCAATAGCTATGGTAGCAAGGTGTCGAATCGCGCCAGGATGTGCGCCGGGATTGCGGAAACGGACGGCTGATGACGACATTTACGATCGGTGATCGCGGCTTACCCGCGCAGATCGCGGCGGAGATCGGACGCAGGATCGCGCTCGGCGAACTCAAACCCGGCGACATCCTGCCAAAGGAATCCGAGATGCTGGGCAATTTGCGCGTCAGCCGGACGACCTTGCGCGAGGCGCTGAAGATCCTCTCGACCAAGGGTTTTATCGAAGCCAAGCCCCGCCTGGGCACCCGCGTCCGGGCTCCGGAGCATTGGAACACGCTCGATCCGGTGGTGCTTTCCTGGCATGAGGGTGCGGACGACCAGCAGCAATTGGCCGAAGAACTGTTCGAAATCCGCTTGGCGATCGAGCCGATGGCAGCGGACCTTGCTGCCCGCCGCGGGTCGGTGGACGAACTCGTGCGCATCCGCGCGGCTTACGCTCGCATGACCGAAGACCACGCGACGGTTTCTGCCGCCATCGAAGCCGACATCGAATTCCACCTGGAGATCATCCAGGCGGCGCACAACCGCTTTCTCCTGCCGGTCTCATCGGTGATCCGCACCGCGCTGACGATCAGTATTCCAAGGACGCTCAGGACGTTTGGCGGACTGCAGCACTCCTTGAAGATGCACGAAGCGATCGTCGAAGCCATTGAAGCACGCGATCCGGCAACGGCAGCGACCGCGGCGGAAACGCTGTTGAACGCGACCTACCAGCGAAATTTTTCCTCGGCGCAGCCTTAGCCGCGGCCAATCACCGCGTCACTTGCGGTGCAGGTTGATCTCGCTGGTGACGACCTTGTCGCCGGATGCCGGGTCGACGTCGACCGTGGTCAGTCGCATCCCGTTCACCCCCACCTTCTGCAGCGTCAGCTTGGCGCTGCGGTCGCCGTTGACTTCCTTTGCCCAGCGAATGGTAAGGTTGATGGCGTTGCCGCGGCGGTTGCCGCTCAGGCCCGCCCGTCCTCCACGCGGCCCGACGTAGGATCCGCTGTATTTCGACCCGCTGAACCGGAGCTTGGCGTCGATGGTGCGTGAAATCAGGATCAGGCCGCGGCACACGCCTTCCATCGACAGCGCCAGCCCTTCTGACTGAGAATCGAAGTTGCAGGAGACGTTGATCGGCGACATGTGGGCGCGGATCCTGACCGTTCCTCCGCCCGTCCAACTGCCCTGCAGCGACTTCAGGAACGCGCCTTCATCCGCTTGCGCGCCCCCGGCGAGCGATGTCGTCGCGGCGGCAAGCACTAGCCATCGCAGCATGTCGCAACCCTCCGTTCAGAGTCCGCGATGGTACACCAGGAAAGGTCGGGATCACCAGAGGCAAGGCGAACCCGATCGCTCTCCGGTTTTTCAGACGCTTACACGGCCCTTATCGAGCGCCAGGCGGACGCGATGAAGGCCGGCAGCAACGGAGGTCCGAAAGGGTGGGCGGCGACATAGCATCGCCGGCGCCTGTTTCTTCCCAGAAACGGCAAGCTTGTCGCCGGCTATATCCCGTGCAGGACCTGTGTCGCCTTGACGGCGGCGGAAGCGCGGTTTTCGACGCCGAGCTTCACGTAGATCTGCTCGAGATGCTTGGTGACGGTGCGCGAGCTCAAGCCGAGGATCTCGCCGATGTCGCGGTTGGATTTCCCCTTGGCGATCCAGAGCAGCACTTCGGATTCGCGTTGGGTCAGTGCGAAATGCTGCCGCAGCATCTCGTCGTCGCTGCGTCGGCTTTCGGCCGTCAGCCGGAACAGGTATTCGTCGGCGCCGATCGCACCGAGAAACGAGATTTGCAGTCCGGACTGCCCGGGCTCTTCGAGCGTAAAACTGTTCTCCCGCCTGCCGCCGGCCCCGGTCTTGTCCAGCCAGGCGGCGATACGGTGTGCGATCGTCGCAAGGCCCTCGTCACTGCCGGTTGCGGCGTTGACGAGGCGGTTGGCCTGCGGTGTCGACCAGCGAACGCCGCCATCCGAGCGCACGGCAAGCAGATGGCGTCCGGCGGCGTCGAGTGCGACGCGCGCGCTTTGCGCGGAGCGGGCGTTGGAGAGGTGAACGCGGATGCGGGCCCTCAGCTCATCGATGTTGATCGGTTTCGTCAGGTAGTCGACCCCACCGGCCTCGAGCGCATGAACCACATGCTCGGTTTCCGTGAGCCCGGTCATGAACAGCACAGGCGTTTGGCCGACGGAGGGATTGGCCTTCAGTCTCAGACAGGTTTCGAAACCGTCCATGCCGGGCATGACCGCGTCCAGCAGAATGACGTCGGGCGTGATCCGCTCGGCAATCGATAGGGCGGCATGGCCCGAGGTGGCGATCAGCACGGAGAAGCCAGACTGCTCCAGCGCTTCGGTCAGGAAACCCAGCGCTTCGGGAGAATCGTCCACCAGCAGCACGATGTCGCGACGAGCGTAAGTCTCAACCACGGGTGACGGCTCCATTCTCCGCTTTCTCCTTCAAGAAGGCATCATAGCCCGAGAGGTCGAAGGCCTGGACATAGGCGCGGGCAGCCTCGACGAAGAGCTGGTGTTCCGGTTCCAGGGCGATCTCCGTGAGCTTGGCCTCGATGCCCCTGACGTAGCCGATCTCGCCGAGCCGGATTAACTCCTCGACATGGTGCCAGCCGGGCAGCGTCATCTCAGCCCTTCTTGCGTCTCTCGGCTCCTCGGACGCTTCGCCATCATGGATCCAGGTGAGGCCGAGCTGGATGGCGATCTTGTCTGCGAGCTGGCCGACGCCGAAGGGCTTGGCGAGCGTATCGTTGTGGCCGACATGGGCGCCGGTGGTCGAGCCGTCGCCGATATTGGCGGACAGCATGATGATCGGCGCCGTCTGGCCGCCTCGGCGCAGTCTGTCGACGAGTTCCCAACCGTTCATATCAGGCATGGAGATGTCGACCAGGAAGATGTCCGGCGCCAGCGCCTCAACCATCGCAAGGCATTGCTTGCCGCTTTCGGCCGCAAGCACGGTGAAGTCCATCGGTGTAAGAATTTCACGCATCAGGTCGCGGTGGTCGGCGTTGTCGTCGACGACCATGATCGTGCGCCGCGGGCCGAGATAGGATGTGATCCGGCGCACCGCCACCAGCGGCGCCGGCCGATCGACGGCGGAAAGCATCAGCCGGACCCTGAAGGTCGTGCCCTTGTTCGGCTCGCTGGTCACGGATATTTCGCCACCAAGCGTCTGGGTCAGCAATCGGGTGATGGTCAATCCGAGGCCCAAGCCCGGCATGCTGCCGAGGTGCTCCGCCTCGCCGCGCTGGAAGGGATCGAAGATGCGCGGCAGATCCTTCTCGGCAATGCCGCGGCCACTATCACTGATCGTGAACGTCGCGACCTGGCTGCGATAGTCGACGTCGAAGCGGATCTCGCCGCGTTCGGTGAACTTCAGGGCATTGGATAGAAGGTTGACGAGGATCTGGCGCAGCCGTTTTTCATCCGTCTTGACGTAGCGCGGCAAGGCGGGCGGGCGCCGATGTTCGAAGGCGATGCCTTTCGCCTGCGCCTGCGGGCGGAACATCTCGATGACCTGATCGAGGAAGTCGTGAATGTTGATCTCGTTTGAATAGATCTGCAGCTTGCCGGCCTCGATCTTCGAGATATCGAGAAGCCCGTCGATGAGGCCGGAGAGGTGGTCGGCGCTGCGCTTGATCACCTTGATCGCGCCCTGTCGCGCCGGCGGGATCGTTTCGTCGCGCTCAAGCACCTGCGCGTAACCGAGCACAGCGTTGAGCGGCGTGCGCAGCTCATGGCTGAGACCGACGACATAGCGGCTTTTGGCGCGATTGGCCGCCTCGGCGGTCTCCTTTGCCTGCTGCAGGGCCGCATCGGTCTTCTTGTGCGCGGCGATTTCTTTCAGGAGCAGCGTGTTCTGTCGCGATGATTCTTCCTCGGCAACGACGCGGCTGTCATGGGCGAGCACATAGAACCAACAGACGATACCGGCAAGCACGGCAAAGACAAAGAAGACGACTGCAATCGTTCGCTCTACGACGGTCGCCGTTTCCGGCGAGGCGTTGCCTGTCTGGTGCGCGATCATCGCCAGGATCAGACCTATGCCTGCGATCGAGAGCACCGCCGAAACGGCGTAACGACCGAGCCGTGTCGTGAGCTTGGCGGTCACCGTTTCAGGCAGAAGGACGTGCGCGACCGTTGCCACCTGCGCATTGAACCGCGCCTTCGGCTTGCACATGTCGTGGCAGCGGCTGTCGAGTGAACAGCAGAGCGAACAGATGGGGGCGGCATAGGCCGGACACCAGGCCATGTCCTCCGGCTCGAAGGGATGCTCGCAAATCGAGCAGGTGATCTCGCTCTCTCTGGCCCAGCTCTTTCTCGGCTTGCGGGCGAGGTAATATTTGCCGCCGGTCGCCCAGGCGATCAGCGGCGAGGCGATGAAGGCGACGATCAGGGCAATATAAGGTGCAAGCGATGCGGCAATGGTGCCGAAGGCGCCGAAATGCGCCGTCAGCGCGATCGTTGCCGAAAGCGCCATGGCGCCGAGGCCGACCGGGTTGATGTCGTAGAGATGCGCGCGCTTGAACTCGATCCCGGGCGGCGAGAGACCGAGCGGCTTGTTGACGAAGAGGTCGGCTGAAATGGTGCAGAGCCATGCCATGGCGATGATAGAGAAGACGCCGAGCGTTTCTTCGAGCAGCCGGTAGATGCCGAGCTCCATCAAGAGCAGTGCGATCGCCACGTTGAACACCAGCCAGACGACGCGACCGGGATGGCTGTGGGTGAGGCGCGAGAAGAAATTGGACCAGGCGAGCGACCCGGCATAGGCGTTCATGACGTTGATCTTCAACTGCGAGACGACGACGAAGGCGACCATCAAAAGGAGGGCGGCCGTCGCAGACGGGATCATGTAGCCGAAGGCGGTGTAGTACATCTGTGCCGGGTCGGCGGCCCGCGTCGACGGAACGCCGGAGGAAAGCGCCAGCACGACGAGAAAGGAGCCGGCCAAAAGCTTTGGCGCACCGACCAGCACCCAGCCGGAACCGGCCAGGAAGACGGCGACGCGATGACGCAGTTTACGCTGGCCGTCCGGCGGCAGAAAGCGCAGGAAGTCGACCTGCTCGCCGATCTGCGCCATCAGCGCGAAGATCACCGCGGAGGCGGCCCCGAACGCGATGAGGTCGAAGGGCGCGAGCGTGCCCGGCGGCCCGGACGCATGATGGATGCCGGCATAGGCGAGCCAGATGCCGACCTTCTCCCAGTCGGCAAAGGCGATGAAGACGAAGGGTAGGACGTTGAGCACGATCCAGAAGGGCTGGGTGATCAACTGGAACTTGCTGATGAGGCGCACGCCGTGGGTGACGAGCGGGATGACGACGACCGCGCTGACGATGTAGCCGACCCAAAGCGGTATGCCGAGCGCAAGCTCGAGCGCCCCCGACATGATCGAGGCTTCGATCGCAAAAAGGATGAAGGTGAAGCTGGCATAGATCAGCGAGGTCAGCGTCGAGCCGATGTAGCCGAAGCTTGCGCCACGGGTCAGAAGGTCGATATCGACGCCGTGGCGGATCGCGTAGCGGCTGATCGGCAGGCCGACCGTCAGGATCATCAGGCTGGCGATCAGGATGGCGACGATGGCGTTGGTCGTGCCGTAGGACATGGTGATGGCGCCGCCGATCGCCTCCAGCGCCAGGAACGAAATCGCGCCGATCGCGGTCTGCGAGATGCGCTCGGAGGAGAAGCGCCGCGCACTCTTGGCCGTGAAGCGCAGCGCATAGTCTTCAAGCGTCTGGTCGGCGACCCAGCGATTGTATTCTCGTCGAACGGGAATGATACGCTGGCGTGCCGCCATGTGGCCTCGTCATCTCTCGCATTGCCGGCAGACAACTGCCTATTTTCGCAGCATCGATATTCGGTGCGTGAAATTTATGCAGTGCGGAGATGGCGAAAGCAAGCTTGAAAGGTCACCCAATCACAGCGGTGGTGTCGACGACGGCAAAATCATGGGTAATCGTCGCGGACTTCGCGAGCATCGCCGACGCCGAGCAGTATTTTTCAAGCGACAGGGCGATCGCCCGCTCGACCTTTTTCTCCGCAAGGCCCCGCCCTTTCACCACGAAGTGCATATGGATCCGGGTAAAGACCCGCGGGTCCTCTTCTGCCCGCTCCGCGTCGAGCTCTACGGTGCAATCTTCGACCGGTTCGCGGCCCTTTTCGAGGATATGAACCACGTCGTAGGCCGAACAGCCGCCGGCGCCGATCAGCATCAACTCCATCGGGCTTGGGCCCGGCGTGCGCCCCTCCGGACCGGAAGCAGTTCCGAGGACGATCTTGTGACCGCTCCCGGATTCGCCGACGAATGTCCGCTCTTCAACCCACTTGATTCGTGCCTTCATGATCTTTCACCTGTGCTGAGATGCTCGTCGCGGCCGGTTGGCCGTCGAGGAGTCTCAATAGCCGGAAACATCATGCTGCGGCCAGACCGGCGCGTTGATTTCGACGTCATCGCCTTCGCGCAATTTCCACGCAACGCCGTGAACCCCGATTCACGCCGATCGCTGCTTCCTCTGTTAAGAGCAACGATGTTTGGCTCAATGCCTCCGCAAGCTATTGATTCTCTTTGCCTGTTCCGCCCTTCGGTGTTTTGGATTGGCTCGAAAGCAACCCAAAATGGCTCTGAATATGCCGCGACCAGCGATCAAGAAGCTGGAGAATGCAACACCACCTGCTCTCATGGCAGGCTTGGCGGCGAGATGAACTGATAATACGCCCACACGAGGACCAACCCCGCAATCACCGCGAGCCAAGTTAGGGCTTTCCGCTGCATTGGGCTGGCCGAGCGTGGCTCCTGCTTTGGTTTCCGTCGTTCAAACTTAATGATGTTGTCGTCGCTCATGTGGTCCTCTTGGTCGGCGGTGGCTTTCATAGCACATGAAAATCTCGCCGGCGAACCTGCGGGATCGAACGGGCTCAGCCGAAGTGCCTTGAAGGCGTAATCGCACGACTGTTCGTCTGGGCGTAGGCCTTGGTTCATGAGGGCTCGCGGTCTGGGTGTGTAGGTGCTATCGGTCACGAATGCGACGGACGCGCTTGCGTCCACGCTCGCAAGCGCGCGTATTCTGGCATCACCATAGCGTTGGGAGAAACTACCATGCCCGATTTCAAGCTGCACTGCTTTGCGCTTTCGGGAAACTCTTACAAGGTTGCACTGTTTTTCGCGCTCGCGGGCATCAAGTGGGAGAGTGTGCTCGTCGATTATTTCGAGGGCGAGACACGAAGCGAGGAGTGGCGACGCCGTATGAACGAACAGGGGGAAGCCCCCGTATTGGAGCACGCAGGAGCGAAGATCAGCCAGTCCGGAGTCATCCTCGATTATCTGGCCGAATTGACGGGAAAGTTTGGTCCGGAAACGGCCGACGAGCGGCGTGAAATCTTGCGGTGGATCCTGTTCGATAACCACAAGTTCACGAGCTACTACGCAACGCTACGGTTCATCTACGGTCTTCAGAAGTCGGGCGAAACGCCAGTGACTGCCTTTCTACGGCAGCGTGCAGTCGCAGCCTACAGCATTGTTGACGAGCATCTTAGGAGCCGACCGTTTATGGTTGGCGATCGCTTGACGATAGCGGACCTCTCTCTGTCCGGTTACGTGTTCATGCCTGAGGAAACGGGAATTGATCATAGTGCGTTCCCGGCGATCGCCGAGTGGAAGGACCGCATTCGAAACATGCCGGGTTGGCTTCATCCGTATGAGTTGATGCCTGGCCCGACGTCGATTTAGCGCAGGGCAGGCCACTCGGGCACCCCAAATCACGCGCTGATCATGTCAGTGGGGTTCAACTAAACGCTCTTGCATCACTTGGGTGCATATAGCCAGAACTGCGCCGCTCGCAAGCCACGGTTGAAATGGCGGTCGCGCAACACGTCGCGACCGATTAGTACATCGTAAGGAGCCAAGTGCTCGAGAAGTGCAAAGTCACGCGTAAACTCAACACCCTTGCATCAAGTTGGGCCTCACAGCTGGAGAAGCGCCCAGTATGGAGCTCTTGCTGGTCAACGGCATCCGCGCAAACGCCTTGTCAGCGTCCCGGTGCCCCCTTACACGCAGTTTCGGGATCCGGGGTGTCTAAGCTGCTGGGTTGCCACTGCAAATGGTCCGGAGCCATTTTGGGATTACTTTGGAGTCCATTTTCGTTGCCACGAGCCAAACGTGGTTGCTTCTAACATCCTCTTTGCCCCCTCGACCTACGTAGAATGACGTATGTGCAGTGCAGCAGGACTGGCGGATGATCCCTCAAGCAACGGTCAAAAGGAACGAAGCCTCGTTGCGGCGAACAGAACGAGAGGGGTTCAATCAGATGAATATCAAGGCACGCGTCACCGGCGCTTTGCTGGCAACGGTCCTGTCGACGACGGCATTCAACGGCGCTTTTGCGGCCGACGACACGATCAAGGTCGGCATTCTGCATTCGCTGTCGGGCACCATGGCGATCTCCGAGACGACGTTGAAGGACGCCATGCTCATGCTCATCGACGAGCAGAACAAGAAGGGCGGCCTGCTCGGCAAGAAGCTTGAAGCCGTCGTCGTCGATCCGGCGTCCGATTGGCCGCTCTTTGCCGAAAAGGCGCGCGAGCTCGTTTCCGTCGACAAGGTTTCGGCTGTGTTCGGCTGCTGGACGTCGGTGTCGCGCAAATCCGTCCTGCCGGTGTTCGAGGAGCTAAATTCGATCCTGTTCTACCCCGTGCAGTACGAGGGTGAGGAAAGCCAGCGCAACGTCTTTTACACCGGTGCCGCCCCGAACCAGCAGGCCGTTCCGGCCGTCGACTACCTCATGGAAAACGAAAGCGTCGAACGCTGGGTGCTGGCGGGCACAGACTACGTCTATCCCCGCACGACAAACAAGATCCTCGAGGCCTATCTCATCTCCAAGGGCGTGAAGCCCGAGGACATCATGATCAACTACACGCCCTTCGGTCATTCCGACTGGCAGACGATCGTGTCCGACATCAAGAAATTCGGTTCCGCAGGCAAGAAGACGGCCGTCGTCTCGACAATCAACGGCGACGCGAACGTGCCGTTCTACAAGGAACTGGCGAACCAGGGCGTCAAGGCCGAGGATATCCCGGTCGTCGCCTTCTCTGTCGGCGAAGAGGAACTGGCCGGTCTCGATACGTCGCCGCTCGTCGGCCACCTCGCCGCCTGGAACTACTTCCAGTCGGTCGATACGCCTACCAATGCCGAGTTCATCAAGACCTGGAAGGCCTACACCAAGAACGACAAGCGCGTCACCAACGACCCGATGGAAGCCCATTACATTGGCTTCAACATGTGGCTGAAGGCTGTCGAGAAGGCCGGCACGACCGATACGGACGCGGTGCTCGACGCGATGATCGGCGTCTCGGTGCCCAATCTCTCGGGCGGTTATTCGACGATGATGCCGAACCACCACATCACCAAGCCGGTGCTGATCGGTGAAATCCAGAGCGACGGCCAGTTCGAGACGGTCTGGGAAACACCCGGCCTCGTGGTCGGCGACGAATGGTCCGACTATCTGCCCGACTCCAAAGACCTGATCGCCGATTGGCGCGCGCCGATGTCCTGCGGCAACTTCAACGTCGCCACGGGCAAGTGCGGCGGCAAGGGCTCCTGATTTCATCACCTAGCGATAGTTTCGGATCGTGGCCAACGCCTCGCTCCCCATTGAATGACGAAATCATAGGCAGGCATACCCTTCGCCCAACGCTCCCGTTGGGCGAAGGGATCTCGAAATTCCATGCCGCGATGGCGGCGCCTGCCTTGCGCTCGCCGCGGGCAAGCGAGACCAAGCGAGAGGGCGATGTATCGCATTCTGCAAACCCTGTTGATCACCCTTTGCCTGCTGGTTTCAGCCCATGTCACGGGCCTGCGCGCGGCGGACGATCTTGGTGCGCTCGTCAGTGCGCTCGGAACGGCCAAGCTGGCAGAGCTCGACGATCGCATCGCCGCGCTCGCCAAGAGCGGTGATCCACGCGTCATCCCGGTCCTCGAGGCGCTCGGCGAAGGCAATCTCTACGCGCGAAAGGCCGATGGCGGCGTGTTCCTCACAACGGAAATGGGTGCGAGTCTTGTTCTCGTCGATCCGCTTGATGGCGCGCAACTCGGCGAAGTGCCGAAAGGCGAGCTGCAGAAAATCAAGGTCAACAACGCCGTCCGGCGCGCGGTTCGAAGCGCACTCGGCGGCCTGACGCTTTTCAGCGCCGATGCGGGCGCAAGGTTGAAGGCGGCGCAATCGATGCGCCAAACCCCGAGCGCCGACGCGCTTGAGGCGATCGAGACGGCGCTCGCCGCCGAAAAGGACGTGACGGTGCGCAAGACGCTCGACGAGGCGCGCGCGGTAACGCTTCTGGTTTCCGACCGCTCCGACGACGACAAGCGCGCGGCCATCAAACTGCTGGCGGAAGGCGGTGGTCGCGAGGCGCTTGGTGCGCTGAGCTCCGCGCTCTCTTCGGCGGATGCGAGCCTGAAACCGGATATCGAAGCCGCGCTTCAGCGCATCGAGCAGGCGCAGGCATTCTGGAACGCTGGCCAGAACGTCTGGTACGGGCTATCGCTCGGTTCTGTGCTTCTGTTGGCGGCGATCGGCCTTGCTATCACCTTTGGCGTGATGGGCATCATCAACATGGCGCACGGCGAGATGGTGATGCTCGGCGCCTATACGACATTCCTGGTCCAGGATGTTATCCGCGGCTCCTATCCGGCGCTCTTCGACTGGTCGCTCGCGATCGCCTTGCCGCTTGCCTTCCTCGTCACCGGGGTCATCGGTCTTGCCATCGAGCGCAGCGTCATCCGCTTTCTCTACGGCCGGCCGCTCGAAACGCTGCTGGCCACCTGGGGGATTTCGCTGATCCTGCAGCAATCGGTCCGCTCGATCTTCGGGCCGACCAATCGCGAGGTCGGCAACCCCTCCTGGATGGCGGGCGCCTTCGAACTCGGCGGTCTGACGATCACCTGGAACCGGCTCTGGATTATCGTCTTTGCGCTGGCCGTCTTTGCCGCCCTGCTGTTCCTGCTGAAACGGACGTCGATGGGCCTGAGGATGCGGGCCGTGACCCAGAACCGCCGCATGGCCTCGTCCATGGGCATCCGCACCCCTTGGGTCGACGCCCTAACCTTTGCACTTGGTTCCGGCATCGCCGGCATGGCAGGCGTCGCACTGTCGCAGATCGACAATGTCTCGCCCAACCTCGGCCAGGGCTACATCATCGACAGCTTCATGGTCGTGGTCTTCGGCGGGGTCGGCAATCTTTGGGGGACGCTGGTTGGCGCGTTTTCGCTCGGCATCCTCAACAAGTTCCTCGAGCCCTATGCGGGCGCCGTTCTCGGCAAGATCCTCGTTCTGGTGCTGATCATCCTCTTCATCCAGAAGAAGCCGCGCGGCCTCTTCGCACTCAAGGGAAGGGCGGTGGAAGCATGATCACGTCGTTTCTGCTCAAATCGCTCGATCGCAGTATCGTCGTCGTCGTGGCGATCCTGCTGGGTCTTGCCATCGCCATTCCGGCCCTCAATCTGCTGACGGCGCCGGATCACCCGCTGCACGTGCCGACCTTTCTGGTTTCGCTGTTCGGCAAATACCTGACCTACGCTTTGCTGGCGCTAGCGCTCGATCTGGTCTGGGGCTTCTGTGGCATCCTCTCGCTCGGCCATGCCGCGTTCTTCGCGCTCGGTGGTTATGCCATGGGCATGTATCTGATGCGCCAGATCGGCGTGCGCGGCTCCTATGGCAATCCGCTGCTGCCGGATTTCATGGTCTTTCTCAATTGGAAGGAATTGCCCTGGTTCTGGCAGGGCTTCGACATGTTCTGGTTTGCGGCATTGATGGTGGTGCTGGTGCCCGGGCTGCTCGCCTTCGTCTTCGGCTGGTTTGCCTTCCGCTCGCGGGTCAACGGGGTCTACCTCTCGATCATCACCCAGGCGATGACCTATGCGCTGCTGCTTGCCTTCTTCCGCAACGACATGGGTTTTGGCGGCAACAATGGCCTGACCGACTTCAAGGACATTCTCGGCTTCAACATCCAGGCCGACGGCACGCGGGCCGCCCTTTTTGCCGCATCCGCCCTGACGCTCGCCTTATGTCTGGTGCTGACGACGGCGATCGTCCGCTCGAAATACGGCAAGGTGCTGGTCGCCGTGCGGGACGCGGAAAGCCGCACGCGTTTTCTCGGCTACCGTGTCGAGCATATCAAGCTCTTCGCCTTCACCGTCTCGGCGATGATGGCGGGCATTGCCGGCGCGCTTTACGTGCCGCAGGTCGGCATCATCAATCCCGGCGAGTTCGAGCCCGGCAATTCCATCGAAGTCGTCATCTGGACGGCGGTCGGAGGGCGCGGCACGTTGATCGGGCCGATCGTCGGGGCAATCCTGGTCAATGGCGGCAAGAGCATTTTCACCGCCGCCTTTCCGGAATTCTGGCTGTTTGCGCTTGGCGGACTGTTCGTCTTTGTCACGCTATTCCTGCCGAAAGGCGTCGTTGGCACGGCAAGCGCCTATCTCGCCCGCCGCAAGGCTCACCGCCGGGCGGCCGATGCCGAAAACGCGCGCGACAACCTTGTCGCTGAACCCATGGCGGCGGAGTAATTGCCATGAACCAGACCATCAGCCAGACGAAACCGAAAAGCCTTCTCTATCTCGATGGCGTCTCCGTCTCCTTCGACGGGTTCAAGGCGCTCAATTCGCTCTCCTTCGTGATCGAGCCGGGCGAGCTTCGCGCCATCATCGGACCGAACGGCGCCGGCAAGACGACGATGATGGACATCATCACCGGCAAGACGCGGCCCGACGAAGGGCAGGTCTTCTTCAAGGGCGATATCGATCTGACCCAACGCGACGAAGCCGAAATCGCCTCGCTCGGTATCGGTCGCAAGTTCCAGAAGCCGACGGTCTTTGAAAGCCACACCATCTGGGACAATCTGGAACTGGCGCTCAACCGCAGCCGCGGTGTCTTCCCGACGCTGTTCTATCGCCTGACGGTGGACGACAAGGCGCGGATCGAGGAGATCCTGTCGACCGTTCGGCTCAGCGCGCGTCGCGATGATCTTGCCGCCAACCTGTCGCATGGACAGAAGCAATGGCTGGAGATCGGCATGCTGCTTGCGCAGGAGCCGGAACTGCTATTGGTCGACGAGCCGGTCGCGGGCATGACCGACGCGGAGACAGCCGAAACGGCGGTCCTGCTCAAGGAGATCGCCAGGACGCGCTCGGTCGTCGTCGTCGAACACGACATGGGTTTCATCCGCGAGCTTGGCGTCAAGGTCACCTGTCTGGCCGAAGGGTCGGTGCTTGCCGAAGGCTCGATCGATTTCGTCAGCAGCGATCCAAAGGTGATCGAAAACTATCTCGGCCGCTGACAACGGCTGCTCGCCAACCGCCTAGGGAAAGGACGCCTCCATGCTGAGCGTCGAAAACGTCAATCTCCACTATGGCGCCGCACAGGCGCTGCGCAATGTCTCGATCGGCGCCGAGATGGGCAAGATCACCTGCGTGCTCGGCCGCAACGGCGTCGGCAAGTCAAGCCTGCTCAGGGCCATCACCGGGCAGCATCCGGTCAGCGCCGGTTCGATCGCCTTCAATGGCGTGACGCTCGGTGGAATGGCGCCCTATCGCCGTGCCAAGGAGGGCATCGGCTATGTGCCACAGGGGCGCGAGATCTTTCCGCTGCTGACCGTCAGGGAGAACCTGGAGACCGGCTATGCGCCGGTCAAGCGCGCCGACCGCTCGATCCCGGAGGACGTCTTCAACCTTTTCCCCGTGCTTCGCTCGATGCTCGGGCGCCGTGGCGGCGATCTCTCCGGCGGCCAGCAGCAGCAACTGGCGATCGGGCGGGCGCTCGTCACGCGCCCGCGCATCCTGGTGCTCGACGAGCCGACCGAGGGGATCCAGCCGTCGATCATCAAGGATATCGGCCGGGCGATCCGCTATCTCCGGGATTCCACCGGCATGGCGATCCTGCTGGTCGAGCAATATCTCGATTTCTGCCGCGAGCTCGCGGACCATGTCTACATCATGGACCGCGGCGCCGTGGTGCATGAGGGACCGCCGGAGACGCTGGATACTTCTGAGGCCAGACGTCACCTGACGGTCTGACCTCTCACTCAACCACCATATTCGATGATGGCCAGCCCGGCATTGTAATCGGTCGCATAGATGATGCCGGCGGCGTCGACGAAGACATCGGCTGACTGGATGACGCGGGGACGCCCCGCGCGTCGGTCGGTCATTTCAGTCGGTCCGGCCGGAACGAGTGCACCGGTCTCGCGCGGGCGGTAGGGGTCGGTAATGTCGAAGGCGCGGATGCCGGCGTTCTGCCAGGTGGCGAAGATCAACGTCTCCGAAACGAACGAACCCGGCCGGTTTTCGTGCAGGTTGTGCGGCCCGAAATGCCCGCCCTTGGCGACGTAGTCGACTTCTGAAGGGATCGGGAACGTCGAGATGCTGACCGGGTTGGACGGCTCGCGAATATCGAAGATCCAGGTATGCTTGCGGCCGTCTTCCTCGTGATCGAGCACGGCCTCGTCGGCGACGACAAGCAGATCGCGGCCGGGCAGCGGCAAGGGCGAGTGCGTTCCGCCGCCAAAGGGGGGCGACCAGTTGCGGTGGGCAATGAGCTTCGGGTTGGCGTGATCCTTGATATCGAGAAGCGTCAGGCCGCCGTCTCGCCAGCAGGCATAGGCGGTGTCGCCCGAAACAAGCGCATGATGCAGGGCGTAGCGCTTGCCATCCGGCGCGGTCGAGACTTCTCCCGCCGCCTTGTTCATCCCCGGCAGCCACCAGCGGCCGACGATTTCAGGCCTGGTCGGATCGGCCATGTCGATGGTGACGAAGATGTAGTCGGTAAAGCCGTCGAACAATGCAGACGCATAGGCATAACGACCGCCGACATACCAGAGGCGATGGAAGCCGACGCCCTCGATATTCAGTTCGCCGATCTTGCGCGGGCGGTCCGGAACAGAGATGTCGAAGACCGACATGCCGGCGCTCCAGGCGCGTTTGCGGCCGCTGCCGGCGACGGTGTCGCCGACGGACTTGGTGTAGTAGGTCTTCTCATCCGCGAAGGTCTCGACATCGGCAAACAGATCGAGCGCATTGATGACGAGCAGCAGGTCATCATGGGTCTGCAGATGGATATTCCAGGTGTTGGCCGGTGCCGGCACATAGGTCACGGCACCCGGCCTTTTCGGGTCGCGCACGTCGACAATGGAAAACCCTTGCGACCAGGGATGGGCGACATAGGCGAAGCCGCGATGCACCATCAGCTGCAGTCCATCGCCGCGCCCGCCGATCGGCGAATGGCCGATCAGTTTCATGTTGCTTGCAAAGTCGGGCGTGGGAAGGTCGATGCCGCTCATGGTCTTTCCTGTTTCAGTTTGTGAAAAAGCGCCGCGCGGATCGGCGCGGCGCCTCAATTTCAGTCGCGATCAATTGGTGGCTGAGGGGATCCACTCGGCGGTCGCCGCATCGCTCTTGCGGAAGGCCGGGAATTTTTCCTGCAGGTCCTCGATCGTCTTGATCTCGCCCTTGGCGAGATCAAGACGGGTGACGAGCGTCGGTTGTAGCAGCACCGACGGGCCGGGGAACTGGCCGGCGATCGCAAGGGAAACGGCGCGCACCGAGACTTCGCCGACGACGGCGGCGTTGGTTGCAGCTGTCGCCTGCCAGGCGCTATCCGGCTCGTTCATCAGCTGGATGTCGGCGGTCGAGATATCGACGCCGTAGATCTTCACTTTGCTGGCAACACCCAGTTCGTCGATCGCAAGCTTGACGCCCTTGGCGAACTCATCCCAGGGGGTGAAAATGACAGAAATATCCGGGTTGGCGGTCAGCACCGCCTTGGTCTGGTCGGCGACCGAGGCCGGGACCGTGTCGTTGACGACGCCCCAGGTGGCCTTTTCCGTCAGGTTGTGCTTGGCGACGAAGTCCTTCCAGACACCGTAACGGCGGTCGAGCGGCGCAAAGCCGGCGACATAGACGGCGCCGCCGACGAAGCCGTCGCCCTTGTCCTTGACGGCCTGCTCCAGCACCAGGCGGGCCATGTCCTTGTCGCTCTGCTCGATCTGCGGGATCTGCGGATTGTCGAGGTTGACGTCATAGGCGACCACCTTGATGCCGGCGTCGAGCGCCTTCTGGGCCACGTCTTTCAAGACTTCCGGGCGGCCATTGTTGATGATGATGCCATCGACGCCGAGGTTGATTGCCTGCTCGATGAGGCTGCGCTGGGTGTCGTTGTCGTTGCGCGCCTGCGAGACCGTCAGGTTGACGTGAAGCGCGTCCGCCTGGCGCTTGACGCCGGCCTCGAAAGCCTGCAGCCAGTCGCCGCCGCCGAGGAAGCTGACAACAGCGATGTCGATATCGCCCTTGTCGAACGGAGCCGGAGCACCGTCGATGCCGGCCGAAAGGGCGGGGGCAGCCATCAGCGAAGCGGCGACAAGGCCGCCGAGAATGGTGCGCGTCAGGTGTTTCATGGTCAGTATCCTCACTCTGTTTGAATGGATGATCAGCGCGCCTGGCTGCGGCCAAGGCCGTAGGTGAGCGCCAGCGCTCCGACGAGCACGGCACCCTTGACGAAGTCCTGGGTGTAATAGGGGGCATTCAGCATCGTCAGGCCGTTGAGCAAAAGCCCGACGAACACGGCGCCGACGATGGTGCCGAAGACGTTTGGGCGGCGCAGGCCGAGAACGGCAAATCCGATCAGCGCCGCGGCAACCGAATCCATCAGTAGCGAGGCGCCGGACGAGACGTCGCCGCGGCCGACCCGGGCAGCGACGATGATGCCGCCGAGCGAGGCGAGCGTGCCGGAGAGCACATAGGCAAGCGTCTTCAGGCGCGGCACCGAGGCGCCGGCAAGCCGGGTCGCCAGTTCATTGCCGCCGGTGGCAAACAGCAGGCGGCCGAGGCGGGTGCGCTCCGTCAGCACGAACAGAATGAAGGCGACAAGCGTCATGATGACGACCGGCGCCGGGACGATGCCAAAGAAGCTCGACCGCCCGATCAGGAGGAAGGCCGGGTCGTAGGCGCCTTTAGCCGTCGAGCCGTCGGGCAGGATCAGCCCGGCGGAGATCGAGCGCCCGGCGGTCGGTATCAGTTGCAGGCCGGTCAGAAGAAACATCATCGCCAGCGTCGCCAAAAGGTCGGGCACACGCAGGCGCACGATCAGAAACGCATTGACGAGGCCGACAAGCGCTCCGAACAGCAAGACCAGCGGCACGGTCTCGTAGACGCCGAGACCCCAGACGATCATCGCGTAGCTCGCCGCCATGACGCTCGAGGCGGCGACTGCGCCGATCGAGAGATCGAAGCCGCCGACGGCGAGCGTGACCGTGACGCCTGCGCCAAGGATGGCGACGACGGAAACGGCTTGGAGAATGCTCATCAGATTGGTGACGTTGATATAGGCGGGCTGTGCGAGCGCAAAGCCGGCGACCATGACGATGAGCAGGATGAAGACGGCGCTGGCGCGGATGGCGGCGCTGACGCGTTCGCCCATCGGGTTTTGGCTTTCGGTGTTGAGGGTGGTCATCCGGTCAGGCCTCGATTGCTTCAGCCGACCGCTCCGCTTGCGGAGCCGGCGTCAAAGTGTGGTGGTCGATGATCAGAATCCGGTCGGCGACTTCCAGCGCCTCTTCCGGGTCCGAAGTGGCGATCAAGGTGGCGCGCTTGGTGTTGGCGCGGATCGCGGTGATGATGTCGTGGCGAGCGCCGACGTCGACACCCTGGAAGGGTTCGTCGAGCAAAAGCACGCGGCTCGGCTCGGCATTCCAGCGGCCAAGGATCACCTTTTGCTGGTTGCCGCCGGAAAGCGACGTCATCGGCGCCTCGGGTCCGCTTGCCTTGATGCCCAGGGTATCGATGGCGCGCTGCGCTTCCTGCTTTTCGCGTGCGCCAAGCAGGAAACCGAGCGGATACCACTTTGCCAGATGAGGCAGGCTGACCGTCGGTGCCAGCGTGCTGCCCGGCCAGTCCGACGGCATCAGCGAAGAGCGGTGCCGGTCTTCGCCGGCCATGAAGATACCCGCTTCAATCGCGGTGGCGGGTGTGGTCGGACGATAGGCTTTGCCGTCGAGCCGCATCGTGCCCGCTGCAGGCGTGCGCGTGCCGAAGATCGCCTGCAGCAACCGGCTCTTGCCCGCACCCAGCACGCCGGTGACGGCCACCACTTCGCCCGCGTGAAGCGCAAGGTCGAACGGGGTGCTGCCGGCAACGAGCTGAACACCGGCCATCTCCAGCACCGGCGCGCCATGGAAGGAGCGCGCATTCGGGCGGGCCGCGCGCAAGGGGCGCCCGATCATCGTCTCGACGGCGCGATCGAAGTCGATCGGCCGGCCGAATTCTCCAACGACGGTGCCGCCGCGCATGACGACGGCGCGGTCGGCAAGGGCATTGAGATCGGCGATGCGGTGCGAAATGAACAGGATCGCCAGGCCCTCGTCACGAAGACGCCGGAGGATCGTGTAAAGCCGCTCGGATTCTCGTCCCGAAATGCTCGCCGTCGGCTCGTCCAGGATCAGCAACGACGCCCGGCGCGACAGGGCGCGCGCAATGGCCACGAGTTGCCTGTCTGCTGCGGTCAGGTCTGCGAAGTCTCGGTCCAGCGGCAGCTCGAAGCCGGCATTCTGAAGCATCTCTGCCGCCCTGCGGCGGACAGCGGAGCGGCTAAGGAAGAAAGGTGCCGAACCATCGGCATAGGCATGCAGCAGCAGCGCGTCGGCGACGGATAGCCCCGGCGCGCCGACGCGCTCGGTCGACTGATGGACCGTGACCACACCGGCGTCCGTCGCTTCTGCCGGGGAGCAGGGAGCATAGGGCCGCCCGGCAAGGGTCATCGTTCCCTGATCTGCTGCCAGCGTGCCGGCGAGCACATTGACCAGGGTCGATTTGCCGGCGCCGTTCGCGCCCATGAGCGCGACGATCTCGCCCGAGCGAATTTCCAGGGAGGCTCCGGCAAGCGCCTTCGTCGGCCCGAAAGCGTGGGCAAGTCCGTAGATGCGGAGGAGGGGCATTGCTAAAACCAATTCGTCACTGCGCTGCGATACTGCGGAAAAATATGCATTTTCAGTAGAGAAAAATAGCGCAACAAACGAAAGCCGGTGCCAAACATACGCTAATATGTCGCAAAAATATCCCAAGCCAGCGCAATAATCGGAATTTCTATCCGGGCGCTGTTGATCGTCGTTTCAGGCAGGACGGGCCGCCGCACAACTTCTGCTGTTCGATCGGCGGTTGCGAGCAAGGCGTTCCTCTCATGCCCGCAGGATTGGAACGCCTTTATTGTACATAAAAAACGTAGATTATACCATGACGTCGACGGCTGAATGGTCAGCTGCAAGGGTTGAGATCAACAGGAGGTCGACAATGCGGTGCAATTTGAAGCGCGCGACGATAGCGCTCATGGCTTTGGGGTTTGCGGGCGGTGCATCCGCCGCAGGGCTGGAGGGCGCGCCGGCGCCTTTCGACAAGGGCGGGGTCAAGGTGGCGCTGATTTCCTATATCTTTTCCGGTGATTTCTTCCAGGCCTATCAGGCCGGTGCCGAGGCGCAGGCCAGGGCGCTCGGTATCGATCTGCGCGTATTTCCCGGCAAGCAGAATGCGGCGGAGCAACGCGAGCAGGTCCAGCAGGCGATCAATCTCGGCGTTCAGGGCATTGTCGTCGACCATGGTCTGCCGGAATCGCTTAGCGATGTCGTGCAGCAGGCTGTCAATGCCGGCGTGAAGGTGGTGGCCTTCGACGTCAATCTGAACAATCCTGATGTACCGCAGGTCGAGCAGAGTGACCATGAGCTGGCGCGACTGGCACTGGAGCAGGCAGTCAAGGACAATGGCACGAGCTTCAATGCCGGTTACGTCTATGTCGCGGGTTTCGCGCCGCTCGACCGCCGCAATGAGGTCTGGGACAAGTTTAGGGCGGACAACCCGGGCGTGGTTGAGAAGACGCGCTTCGGCAATGTCAGCGACACGACTGCAACGAGTACGGCCGACCAGGCAAAAGCCGCCTTTGCGGCCAACCCGGATATATCAGTCGTCTTCGCGCCCTATGACGAGTTCGCCCGCGGTGTGAAGCTTGCCGCCGCCGATCCGGGCATTGCCGACAGGCTGAAGATCTATTCGGCCGATGTTTCGACCGCCGATATCCAGGAAATCGTCGAGGAGGGCAGCCCTTGGGTAGCGACCGTCGCGACCAATCCCGCCGTCGTCGGCGCCGTCTCGGTCCGTGCGGTTGCGCTTAGGATTGCCGGTCAGGATGTGCCGAAACAGATCCTGGTCAAGCCGGTGCTTTTAACGCAAGAGGCGCTGCGCCAGGCGGGCGTGAAGACGATCGAGGAGCTGGCGGCAAAGGTTCCGGCTTTCAGCGCAAGCGATGCCGTGACTGCCGATTGGATCCCTGCGAAGCTTTTCTGACGTTGCCGGACTGTCGGTGACGAGGGGGCAGTCGGACAAAAGAGCAAATCGTTGCTGGTCTGCCTTGAATTCGACAATAAAATTCACAAAATCTATGCAGAAACTTACGTAATTTCTTGAGAATGGCCCGGTTTGGGTGTATGGCATCCTAAGCGAAACAGTGCGGCCGTCACAACCCGTTGCCTCCGGTGATACCTACGTCGGTGCGGAACGGACTTGTGGCGGCCTTTGTCTTCAGGAAAGCGAAGTGCAATGTTGACCAAGAAGGGTAAATACGGGCTGAAGGCTCTTGTCGACCTGGCTCAACTGGAGCCCGGCGAAACCGCCTTCATCACTGAAATCGCCACCCGCAACAATATTCCGAAGAAATTCCTCGACGCGATCCTGCTCGAGCTTCGCAATGCCGGGATCCTGCGCTCGAAAAAGGGGCCGGGCGGTGGCTATTCGCTTTCCAGGCCGGCGTCCGATATTCGCATCGGCCAGGTTATTCGCACCCTTGACGGGCCACTGGCCCCGATCCGCTGCGCCAGCCGGACGGCGTTCGAAGCCTGTGACGACTGTTCCGACCCGGTCAACTGTCACGTGCGCAAATCGATGAGCGACGTGCGCGATGCCGTGGCCTCGATCCTCGACAATATGACGCTGGCACAGTTTGCAGCCAACGACAACGCGACCGAGATCGTGGCGCTGAGAGACGTGGAAGCCGGCTGACCTTCTTGAGGTCAACCGCTGTCTTCGCGGCCACGGCGGGTAGGACATTCCCGCTTGCGGCTCCGAGTTGAAATCCGTTTGCTGTTATTGTCTATAGAATAAATGCACTATTTCGCCTCAACCAATGGAGAGAGGCGAATGAGCAACGTGCATTTCCTCCGGGAACCCGAACCGGCCAATACCGAACAGCAAGAAAAGCGCCAGCATCTGTATGCGCAGGCGAGCGAACTGTCGGGTGAGCTTGCCCGACGTGGTGCCGAGCTCGATCGCCTCGGCTTGCCGCCGCGCGACGAAATCGAAGCGTTGCGTCGGGCGGGACTGCTGTCGGCACTGCACGCACCTGAAGTCGGTGGCGCTGGCTTAAGTTGGGTGGACGGGTTGCGTCTCGTCCGGATCATATCGCGCGGCGAGAGCTCGATCGGCCAATTGCTCGGCTACCACTATGTCAACAGCCAGTATGTCTACTGGGCGGCGGCCGATCCGAACCAGGCTTGGGTGCTCGGCGCCGAAACGGTCGAGCGGCAGCTCTATTGGGGTGCGGCAGTCAACCCGCGCGACCCCGGGCTGGTGCTGGAGCGGCGCGGCGGCCACTATGTGCTCAACGGTCGCAAGACGTTTTCGACTGGCGCGCACGTATCGGATCGCATCAACGTCAATGCGACGCTCGGCGGCAAGATCGCTAATTTCGTCGTGCCGACGGATCGACCGGGTTATGTCGCCCATGACGATTGGGACAATATCGGCCAGCGCCTCTCCGACAGCGGCAGCGTCGAATTTCGTGACTTTCCCGTCTACGAGCGTGACTTTATCCTGCCGCTTGCGGACCCCTTCGATCCGCCTCCGGTACAGGCGACGTTCAACACGCCGTTGATCCAGCTGGTTTTTGTCAATTTCTATCTCGGAACCGCGGAAGGTGCGCTGGCTGCAGCGCTCGACTATATCAAAACCACGACGCGACCCTGGATTACCTCGGGCGTGGCACGTGCCAGCGAGGACCCCTACATTCTCGAGCGTGTCGGCGAATTGCAGGCTGCCTTGAAAGCATCCGTGGCTTTTGCCGATGTGGCGGCCGGCGCTGTCGAGGCTGCGCTTTCGAAGGGGCGGTCCGTGACGGAGCGCGAGCGTGGGGAGGCGGCGCTTGAAGCCTATGCCGCCAAGGTCAATGCCACCCATGTGGCGCTCGATGTGACGGCAAAGGTGTTCGAGTTGATGGGCGCACGCGCCACTGCGGCCCATTATGGCTTCGATCGCTATTGGCGCAACGTTCGCACCCACACCCTGCACGACCCTGTGTTTTACAAGGCGCGCGAGGTTGGCGATTTCACGCTGAATGGCCGGATCCCACCGGTGAGCCTTTATAGCTGACCGACATGCCGCAATGCCCGATCGAAGACCCATCGGGCTTTGGCAAGCGAAGAAGAACGCCCGGGCCTTTCCGGGCGGCCAGCCCGCTGACGGGGCCGGTCGGCGCCACATTGATCGGCGTCTGTTTTATTCTCTCCGTCATGCTCGGGCTTGACCCGAGCATCTATCTGCCTCGATCCTTCGAGTTCAGATCACCTTTCTCGCCATGGACGCACCGCGCCTGGATCCTCGGGTCAAGCCCGAGGATGACGACGAGAGCGGCTCCAAAAGAGAGGCCTGCTATGTATGCTTAGTCACCATTGTACTCGACCCAGGCCCTCGGCTCGACCCTAGTCCTCGGGCCTGACCCGAGGATCCCGTCGCCCCCAGCCTGTGGGTGGTTTTCTGCCGAAAGTTGTTCCTATGCGGAAGCCACGACCGCTTGCCTTTTCCCGGCGAGCTCCCGGTAACCTGCACCGGGATGGGGTGCCATGAGCCTCGGGCCGTTGCCGAACAGCTTTTCGCGCAGCGTGCCTTCGCGATAGGCGGTCTTATAGACGCCGCGCTTCTGCAGTTCCGGCACCAGCAGGTCGACCGCATCCTCGAAGGTCTCGGGCGTGACGGCATAGGCAAGGTTGAAGCCGTCGACATCGGTATCCTCGACCCACTCCTGCAAGAGATCGGCGACCGTTTGCGGCGAGCCGACGAAGACGGGACCAAAGCCGCCGATGCCGACCCAGTTGGCCATTTCGCGCACGGTCCAGACCTTGTCCGGGTCGATCGTCGTAAAGGTTTCGACCGCCGACTGGACAGCATTGGTGTAGCGATGGCGGAGCGGTTCGTCCGGCGCGAACTGGCCGAAATCGATGCCGGTCCATCCGGAGATCAGCGCCAGTGCTCCTTCATAGGAGACATGCCTGCGATATTCGTCGAACTTCTTCTTCGCGTCCGCGTCGGTTTCGCCGAGGATCACGGTTTGCAGATTGAACGTGAGCAGATCGCGCGGATTGCGCCCTGCGCGCTCGGCCGCGTCGCGGACATTGGCCACGTATCGCTTCAGAACCGTTTTCGAGGGGGCCGCGACGAAGACGCACTCCGCGTGGGCACCGGCGAAATCCTTGCCGCGACTGGAGGCGCCTGCCTGGTAGAGCACGGGCGTGCGCTGCGGCGACGGCTCGCTCAGGTGGATGCCCGGAACGGTGAAATGGCGTCCGTGGTGGCTGATCGGATGAACCTTGCCGGGCTGGGTGAAGATACCGCTTGCCCGGTCGCGCACGACCGCACCTTCTTCCCAGCTACCTTCCCACAGCTTGTAACAGACCTTGAGATATTCTTCCGCGATATCGTAGCGATCGTCGTGCTGTGTCTGCTGTGCCTGGCCGATATTGAGCGCACCGCTGTTGAGATAGGACGTGACGATATTCCAGCCGACGCGGCCCTTGGTCAGGTGGTCGAGCGTCGAGATCCGTCGCGCAAAGGTGTAGGGGTGTTCGAACGACAGCGAGGCCGTGAGCCCGAAGCCCAGATGTTCCGTCGCGTGCGCCATGGTCGGCACCAGTTGCAGCGGGTCGTTGACGGGAACCTGGGCGGAATGGCGGAGTGCGGCGTCGAGATTGCCGTTCAGCACATCGTAGACGCCGAGCACATCGGCAATGAACAGGCCGTCGAACTTGCCGCGTTCCAGTGTCTTTGCCAGATGCACCCAGTAGTCGAGATCCTTGTAACGCCAGGACTGGTCGCGCGGATGCGTCCAAAGACCTGGAGATTGATGGCCGACACAGTTCATGTCGAAGGCATTCAGCCGGATTTCGCGGCTCATATCCGTCTCCTCGTGGAAATCTGCATGCACGCCCCCAGGAGATCGGTGCCGATCTCCTGGGGAAGGGCGGCTTCTGGGCAAGGGTCAGAGCGCGCCGTTCTTCGGCGGCGCGACGCCATTCAGGTGATAGTTGCCGACGACGTGATACTTCCAGCGCACCGGGTCATGCAGCGTGTGCGTGCGGGCATTGCGCCAGTGGCGGTCGAGATTGAGGCCTATGCGGGTGGATGATGTGCCGGCAAGTTCGAACAGGCTGTTGGTGGCTTCGAGCGCGATTTCGGTCGTCAGCACTTTGGCGGCGGCGACGGCGAGTGTCGCCTCGATCACGCTCTCCTCGGTGCCGTTGATCTGGGCGATGTCGACCTTCTTGCCAGCGCGCTCGACAATGGCGGTTGCCGCCTCAAGCCGGATTGCAAGCTGTCCGACGCGGGCGATCGTCAGCGGGTCGTCCGCCGCCCGCTCGACGCCGCTATCCATCCAGGGGCGGGCCCGGTTGCGCACGAAGTCGAGCGTCTCGACAAAGGCGGCGCGTGCGATGCCGAGATCGATGCCGGCATGGATAATCTGGCCGACAGACCCGATGGTCGTCGGACGTTCGAAGCCGCGATGATGGCGCACGACCGCGTCGGCCGTCACGTAGACATTCTGCAGCACCGTGGTGCCGCTGCCTGTGGTGCGCTGTCCGAACCCGTCCCAGTCGTCGATGATCTGCAGGCCGTCAGCGCCGCGCGGCACGAAGGACATGGTGAGCTTTTCGTCCTGATCGAGCGCGAACACGACGATCCATTCGGCAAAGAGCACGCCGGTCGAATAGAACTTGCGGCCGTTGAGGCGATATCCGAGACCATCAGGCGTCAGGCGGGTCGCATAGTCGCCGATGGTCTTCGTGTCCTTCTCGGAAAGCGCGTTGCCGAAGCGGTCGCCGGCAAGAGCGCGGCCGAAGAAGAACTTCTTCTGCTCTTCCGTGCCGTCGGTGCGTAGCGCCTCGAGGATATAGAAATGGTTCTGCGGGATCTGGCCGATCGAACTGTCGGCTTCCGACAGGATGGCGGTGATCTCCGCCAGCACCGCGTTGGAAACGTCGATGCCGTCATAGTCGGAGGGCACGGTGATTGCGAGCAGGCCGGATTGGGCAAGGGTGTCGAGCTCGTCGAAGGGCAGGATCCGGTCGGTATCCCGTTCGTTTGATCGTTTGGCGAATTCGCCCGCGAGGTCCCGGGCGATCTCCAGCGCCTCTTCCTCGCTTCCGATCCGGTGTGCCGAGAGCTTTGTCTTCTCGGAAAGCTGCGAGATCGTCCCCATGTGATTGCTCCATGTCGATAGTGGCGCATATCTGTGAATTATCTGGCGTCTTCAGGTAAGATCGTATATTCTATGGAATATATGGATATTAGTTTTTCGTTCCTCTTTCTTTAGCGAACATTCGGAATTGTGAGGCCGATGCTGCGGAATGAGGCACGAAATAGCTGCCGATCGGGCATGAGGCAGTCGCACCAAGACTGTCGTCTTGGAAAAATTTCAAAAAACTTGCCAGTCGGTTGGAACCATTGCTGCGTTTTTGCATTTCGCCATGGCCTGCAGTCTACCGATTGTGTGGTCGTCAAAGTACCGGCCACACGGCACGATGACAAATACATGCTGACAGAATTGGCCATTCGCGTTTCCCGGCCTTAACCACTGAAGGAGACACAAATGACGAATTTGCTGCCCGCTCTTCATGAAGGGCATGCCTCCATCATCCTGCAGAATCTCTTTAGAGATGCCCTTGAGGCCTATGATGATTGGGGCGAGGGGATGCCTGAACCCGTGGTTTCGTTTGAAGGCAAGTTGCTGCCGATCAGTATCGCCTTCGACTGGATGAAACCTTGCACCGACATCATGCCGGCAAACATGATCGGCATCGTCACCGACGGGTTGAGTAAACCCTGGAGTGGCGACGGCCCACTCGATGAAATGACGTTTTCGACGGCGGCGCGCGTCATGTCCGTTCTGACCAAACGTCAGTTGCGTCGTTATGGCCGCGGCTCGATCGAGGTCTTTGCCGAACGCTTCAAGCCATCGCTGCGCGTCGACGTCTGATCGACGACAAGGCAGCCTGAACAAGCCGGAGAGCGCAAGCGTGCTCTTCGGCAGACGCATCCATATATTCTTCCGGTCCATCGGCGCATTGCGCACCCGTGCGATCCGTCGCCGCAAGGAGCCTGTCCGCCCGCTGCCGTAGAATCCGGCTTCCTAGATCCGTCGCCTTTTCGTAAACACGAAGGAGAAGACGGCAATGGGATGGATGCGGGGTCGGCATGTCTGCGTTATGGCGAAGAACCATCCGTTGACCGCGCTCGACCCCGTCACCCCGAAGGAGCTCAGAGGCACACCGCTGATCCTGATCGGCCGCCGCCGGCCGACGCGGGTCATGCTCGACGAGATCTTTCGAAAGGCAGGCGTACCGCAGAAGGTCAAGATCGAGACGCACAGCAACAGCTCGGCCTGCGCCTATGCCGCCCATGATCTCGGCGTGGCGACCATCAGCAGCTTCTTCGCCAACCTGCATCGGCACCTGCCGATCGAGATCAGAAGCTTTTCGCCGCACCTGACCCAGGACTTCGGTGTCGCAACCGCCGCAGGCGTGCCGCTGTCGATTGCGGCGCAGGCGATGATCGATTGCCTCAAAAGACAAGTCGCCGCTTCGCAGCAGCCGTGAGCACCTAATTCGTCGGGGCAGATGCGCTGCAATTGGCAAAATGTCGAGCGTGACACTACATTGCCTGTCCACGCGTTAAGAGAGTGAAGAGATCATGTTCCAGCCAGCGGTCATCGACACAGGCGACAAGGCCGAATTCTACAGGGAATTGGCGCAGCAACTCGAATCCCTGCTGCATGGCGAGCCCAATATGATCGCGAACGCGGCCAACACCTCGGCGCTGATGTACCAGGCGATGCCTGACCTCAATTGGGCCGGCTTCTATTTCCTCGATACCGATGACGAATTGGTGCTCGGGCCATTTCAGGGCAAGCCTGCCTGCGTGCGCATTCCTGTCGGCCGCGGCGTCTGCGGCACGGCTGTCAAAGAAGGGCAGTCGATCCTCGTGGAAGACGTTCACGCCTTCCCGGGCCACATCGCCTGCGATGCGGCGTCCCGCTCCGAGCTCGTCGTTCCTGTCCGACGCCATGGCCGGGTGATCGGTGTCATCGACCTCGACAGCCCAGAACCCGCGCGCTTCGACCGGGACGATCAGGCCGGCATCGAAAAACTGGCGGCGATCTTTGCTGCGGCGATTGGTTGAAGGCCGCCGCCGTGGATGATCTGGCAGGGAACGATCGGCTTTCGAATTTGACCGCGCGATGACGGAGATCCAGCATCCCTTTCCGCCCGCCGTCGAGGCCGAAACGCATGCGCGCGTGGCCCGCAAGATTGATATCGTCGTCATCGGTGCCGGACAGGCGGGCCTGTCTTCGGCCTACCACCTGAGCCGGCTCGGGCTGTCGCCTCAGATGCAATACGTCGTTATCGACCGATCGCCACTGCCGGGAGGCGCCTGGCAGTTTCGCTGGCCGTCGCTGACGCTGAGCACCGTCAACGGAATTCACGATCTTCCCGGCATGAAGTTTGCCGACGCCGTCGACACCAGCAAAGGTGAGGTCCATGCGGCGGTTGCCGTGCCGCAATATTACGGCGCCTACGAAAAGGCGTTCGACCTTCCCGTGCGCCGCCCGGTTGCCGTCAAGGTCGTGTGCAAGCGAGGTGAAGGTTTCAGGGTAGAGACGGACGCCGGCGTCTATGCCGCGCGTGGCATCATCAACGCGACCGGCACATGGGAGTCTCCCTACATTCCGCCCTATCCGGGAGCGGACCTTTTCAAGGGGCGCCAACTGCACACGAAGGATTATCAAACCGCCGAGCAGTTTGTGGGGCAACACGTGCTGGTGGTCGGCGGCGGCATCTCCGCCATCCAGCTGCTGGATGAAATATCCCAGGTCACATCGACCACATGGGTAACGCGCGAGGAGCCGGCGTTCCGTGACGAGCCGTTCACGCCTGAGGTCGGACGCGCGGCTGTTGCGATGGTCGAAAACCGTGTCCGCCGCGGTTTGCCGCCGGGCTCGGTCGTCTCCGTGACCGGCATTCCGGTGACGCCGGCGATCATGGCCGCCCGTGCGCGCGGTGCACTCGATCGCCAGCCGATGTTTGCCGGGATCACTGAGCACGGCGTGCGCTGGCAGGACGGGCGCGAGCAATCCGTTGATGTCATTCTCTGGAGCACCGGCTTTCGAAGTGCGCTCGATCATCTGGCACCGCTGCAGCTGCGCAATGCCGACGGCGGCATCCTGATGGCTGGCCGGCTTGCGACACAGGTGGCAAAGGACCCGAGAATTCATCTGGTCGGTTACGGCCCCTCGGCGTCCACCATCGGTGCGAACCGGGCAGGGGGTGCTGCCGCCCACGAGCTCGCCGATTACCTTCATCTGCTTTAATGCCCGCTGCTACGATCCCTTCGGAGTTGACGGTCGAGGTGGGCATAGCGTGTGCCAGACATATGCATCGGCTCTTCACGGCGCCGACCTTCGCGCAATGCGTTCAATGGATGCGATCTGCGATATCAGACTAAAATTCCGCTTGAGCCGAACCTTGCGTCATACCTTAAGCACGATTCCCGAAGGCGCTATGAAGAACCAACCGTCGGGCAAAGGCGAGCAAGCTTTTCAGACCCTTGATTCCGAGGCTTTGTAACTTTTATTTGCGATGATAACTTTTTTTCGTTACGATCGCAAAAAAAGGTTACGATCCATGAAAATCAATGAGGCTTTGCTCAATTCGTATCTGCAGTCGGTGGTAAACGAACCAACGGACGTTACGCGCGCGCACGACCGGCAAGCGAGGTTCATCGAGAATGCTTACGACAGATATATATTGAAATTAGGGGAACATTCCTTCCTCGCCATAGTCGTCAAGGACGCGAGAGAATTCACTCCGGCAGTCTTCCGGAAACACCTCAAGGCCCTCAAGCAATCTCAACCGATGGACTGGGTGTTAGTGTTTGAAGACCTTCCCCCTTACGTCGCTCACCGGCTGAGAGCCTACAACATCCCATTCATGGTGCCTTTTCAACAACTGTACTGGCCGTTCATTGGGCACGTGGTATCGAGCAGAGCCGAGCGGACCGCGCCCGCTCGGCTAGTGGAAAAGCTTACGCCTGCTTCCCAAGGAGCCGTTATTGCCACGCTCACCGGCAAGCTACCATCGCCGGTATCGGTGACCGAAATTGCCGCAGCTCTTGAGCTCTCAAAAATGTCGGCATCTAGAATAGCAGACGAACTCGTCGCGGCGGGCATCGCAGAGGATAGCCGTGTTGGTCGCGAACGTATGCTGACTCTCCCAAACGGTACGGAGCTCTGGGAAACAGCGCTGCCCTACCTAACATCTCCAGTTCGGCAATCGTTCTTCGTTTCTTTAGACGACGTACCATCCGAGCGGCGTCTGCAAGCAGGGGAGACGGGGTTGGCCGCGAAGACGATGCTCGCCCCTCCGACAATCCCGACGTTCGCAACGGGGAGGGATTTCGCCAACGACCTCCAATCACGAGCACTCAATAATGTGGACGATGGCGACGAGGTCTGCTTGGTCGAAAAGTGGAAGTATGACCCGCGGACAACTGCTGACGGTAACGTGGTGGATAGATTTTCTCTCTATCTCAGCTTGAGAGACCGCCCGGATGAACGAATTCAAATTACCCTTGAAGAATTAATGGAGCAGTATTTTGATTCACGGCATCAACCTATTCAGAACCCATTTCGCCGACCATTCTGATAAGTACGTATTGATTGGTGGTTCAGCCTCGTATCTCCTCATGGAAGAGCAAGGCCGCAAACCGCGTTTGACTAAGGATTTGGATATTGTTCTGACGCTTGAGGCGATCGATCAATCATTCATGAAGGATTTCTGGAAGTTCATCGCGGATGGCGGCTACCAACTTCAAGAGAAAAGCACTGGCGAGAAACGATTCTACCGGTTCCAAAAGCCGACGAATGAAGAATACCCGTTCATGCTAGAACTGTTTTCCCGCGCGCCGGATGGCCTCGACCTCCAAGAGCATGCGACGCTAACCCCAATTCCCGCCGACGAGGAAGTCTCTAGTCTATCCGCAATCCTTCTCGACGAGGACTATTACAAACTAATCCAAGCTAACCGGAAAGAGGTTGACGGAGTCACAATCGTACATGAGGGATGCCTGATCCCGTTGAAGGCTTACGCTTGGATCGATTTGCGAGCACGGCGCGAACGCGGCGAACAGGTCGACTCCAAAAACATAAAGAAGCACGAAGGCGACATTCTACGGCTCTCCCAGTTGCTGTCTGATGACGACCGCTTCGAAATTCCTGAGCTGGCGCAGGAGCATCTGAAACAGTTCCTTGAAACGGTGGAAGACAGGTCCAGGCGTGATCTCGCGGACATCGGGGTTTCCGACACGATGGAGCAAGTAAAAGCCGTCCTGTCGAGCGTCTTTCTAACGAAAGCTGAAGCGTAAAGGTGACGCTGATCCAGCCCATTACGAAAACCGAACGAAATGAGCGCAAATTTGAGGTATCGTCGCTGAAGCCGATGGGCACTAGACGGGGCTTGCTTGAAAGCCACGGGGAACGGCCGATATCGAAACCGCCTTCACCGGTGAAGCGGGCGAGGGCGGCCCGGTGATCGCCCTTCTCGGCGAGTTCGATGCGTTGGCGGGTTTGAGCCAGATCGCCGGCGTCGCCGAGGCAAGGCCGCTTGAAGACGGCGGCACCGGACACGGCTGCGGGCACAATTTGCTCGGCACCGGGTCGCTAATGGCCGCAGTCGCGCTTGCCCGTTACGTCCGCGAAAACAATCTGTCGGGAACGGTCCGTTACTATGGCTGCCCCGGCGAAGAGGGTGGCTCAGGCAAGACCTTCATGGCGCGTGCCGGCGCCTTTGCCGATGTCGATACCGCGCTCACCTGGCATCCCGCGCCATTCAATGGTGCGCGCTCCACCAACAATCTCGCGGTCCTCGAAATCTACTATCGCTTCAAGGGGGACGCCGCACATGCCTCGAACGGCGCTCGTGCAGGCACGCGCCGAAGCGCTCTATCTCGTCCGCGCGCCGCAGATGCCGGAAGCGCTCGCGCTGGCCGCCCGCATCGACAAGGTCGCCAAGGGCGCTGCGATGATGACTGAGACGGAGGTCGAGATCGTCTTCGATCGCGCCGCCACCAATCTGTTGCCGAACATCACGCTGGAAACGGCGATCCACCAGAACATGGTTGCGCCCGGGCCGGTTCCCTTCGATGAGGACGACCTCGATTTCGCCCGCAAGATCCAGAAGACCATGACGCCGGAGGCGATCGCCAGCAGCATCCGGCTCTACCAGATCAAGGGCGACGTGTTCTCCAACAGCCGGATGGATGGATCGAGCGGTCTGCACCTCGGGCTTCGCGATTTCGAGGGGCAGTCGCATTTCCGCGCCGGTCGACCGATGTCGGCGATGTCAGCTGGGTCACGCCGACGGTGCAATGCTGGGCGCCCGCCTGGGCGATCGGAACTGCCCCGCACACCTGGCAGGTGGTCGCGCAGGGCAAGAGCCCCGCGGCCCACAAGGCCTTCGCCCACGCCGCCAAGTCGTTGGCAACGACAGGCCTCGATCTCATTCTCGATCCGGAATTGCTTGCGCAGGCAAAGGCCGAGTGGCGTGAAAAGACCGAGGGCAAGCCCTACCAATGCCCGATCCCGGATCATATCGGTCCCAAGCTCTGATCATCTGACGGCAATCGCCGTCACGCGCTGCCACGACGAAGCCGCCGCCCTCGGGCCGGCGGCTTTTTCGTTTCCTCCGCGTCGCGATAGCGCTGGATCATGCCGACCGGGATGTGCGAATTCGGCCCGACGCCTTGACGCGAATCATTGTCTGCGGCATCCCTGTTACGGAATTTTCTGAATATATGCCATTTAGGCGTATCTGAATTAAATCTCTGTTAGTGCTTCCCGGTGTCAATGGCGCGGGAAGGCGCGCAAGGAGCACGGCGGGAATGGACATGACGGTAACACAGACGCGACCCGGGATGGATCTTTCCCACGCCCGGCAGCCGGCCGACGAAGCAATCGCAGCCGATGCACGCGCCCTTTCCGAACAGTTGAAGGCAATGCGCGAGCGGCTGTTCCCGCCGACCGCGATGAAGACGCTTCGCAGCTTCACCTCCGGCGAGGCGGCCAAGCTGATCGGCGTTTCCGATGGCTACCTGCGCCAGCTGTCGCTTGCGGGCGAGGGGCCGCAACCCGATACCGGTACCGGCGGGCGCCGCTCCTATTCGCTCTCCGACATCAACGCGCTTCGCCGCCATCTTGCCGAGCAGGCACTTGCCAAGGGCAATGCCGCCAAGGCACGCAGTTATCTGAAGTGGCGCGACCGCGAGCGCGGCGAGCACCTGCAGGTGATTTCCGTCACCAACTTCAAGGGCGGCTCCGGCAAAACCACCTCGTCGGTCCATATCGCGCAGTATCTGGCCATGACCGGCCACCGCGTTCTCGCCGTTGACCTCGATCCGCAGGCGTCGCTTTCGGCGCTTTTCGGCTACCAACCGGAATTGGACCTCACCGGCAACGACACGCTCTATGGCGCCATTCGCTATGACGCCGAAGCACGGCCGCTGAAGGACATCATCCGCCCGACCTATTTCGACGGGCTCGACCTGGTGCCGGGCAATCTGGAGCTGCAGGAGTTCGAGCATACGACGCCGCAGGCGCTCAGCGCCCGCCATAACGGTTCCGATGCCGGCCCGCTGTTCTTCGCACGGGTGCAGTCGGCGCTGGCAAGCGTTGCCGACGACTACGACGTCGTCGTCATCGACTGCCCGCCGCAGCTCGGCTATCTCACGCTGTCGGCGCTTTGCGCCTCGACCTCGGTGCTCGTCACCGTGCATCCGCAGATGCTCGACGTCGCGTCGATGAACCAGTTCCTCTACATGACCTCGGACTTGCTCAGTGTCGTGCGCGAAGCGGGCGGTGAGCTCAACTTCGACTTCCTGCGCTATCTCGTGACCCGCTTCGAGCCGAACGACGGCCCGCAGGCACAGATCGTCGGTTTCATGCGCTCGCTCTTCGGAGACCGTGTCCTGACCTCGGCCATGGTCAAGTCGACTGCGGTTTCAGATGCCGGTTTGACAAAGCAGACACTCTACGAAGTGGGCCGGGAGAATTTCACCCGCGCCACCTACGACCGCGCGATTGAATCGTTGAATGCCGTCAACGGCGAGATCGAAGCTCTCATTCATGCGGCCTGGGGGCGCTAAAAGACATGGCTGGCAACCGCAAGAACGAACTGCGCGCACTCTTTTCCGGAAACGTGGCGCCGGTAGCACCCGCGCCGGCGGCCGAAGCGAATGCAGCAACGTCCGCTGAGGTAACGGCACTGACACCCGCGACGCCTCCGGCCGATACGCCTCGGGCGGCCTCGGGTGCCATCAAGGCCATGGGCCTGTCGCTCGGCAGTATCACTCGGGAGGCCGAAGAGGCCCGATCGCTGCGCGAGGTGCTGCATCAGGGCGAACGCGTCGTGGAGCTCGATCCCGATCTGGTGGACGCCTCCTTCGTCGGCGACCGTCTGACCGACGGCGAACTCGACGATCCGGACTTTCTGGCGCTGGGCGACAGCATCCGCGAGAACGGCCAGCAGTCGCCGATCCTGGTGCGACCGCACCCGGAAAAGCAGGGGCGCTATCAAACCGCCTATGGCCACCGCCGGCTGAATGCCGTCCGCAGCCTCGGCATCAAGGTCAAGGCCATCGTCCGGTCCTTGAGCGATGACGAACTCGTGCTGGCGCAGGGCAAGGAAAACGCCGAACGCCGCAACCTGTCGTTTATCGAGCGGGCGCTGTTTGCCTCGGCCCTGGCCGAGCGCGGCTTTGACCGCAAGGTCATCGGCGATGCGCTTGCTGTCCAGAAGAGCGAACTGTCGCGGCTGATCCAGGTCGCAGACAGCGTTCCGTTGGCAATCGCTCGTGCGATCGGTCCCGCTCCCAAGGTTGGTCGCGAACGCTGGATGGCGATCGGCGGCCTGCTCGAGGACGATCCCGCGCTACAGAAGGCAGAGGAGGAGATCGGCCTGAGGCGATTCCTCGAGGCCGACAGCGACCGACGCTTCCAGCTCGTGTTTGCGCGCCTGTCGCGCACCGACAGCCAGGATCCGGCCAAGTCGGAGGTTCTCACCGACGAGAACGGCCGGGCCTTTGCCAAATTGAAGCGAGACGGAAAGAGTGCCCGGATCGAGTTCTCGCCCGATGTCAGCCCGGCTTTTGTCGATGCGGCGATCGAGCTCCTTGCCAAGCATCACGCGGCTTTCGTGGCCGCGCGCCGGAGCTGATTGCTCGGGATTTTCGCAAGCCTATCGCAGTCTTTATCGGGCCGGCGTGACGAGGTCACGCCGGCCCGATTCGTTGTGGTCTGTATCTGCGGCCGAAGCGGGTCACGTCGCTATGCCGCGGCGTCCCAAAATGACGATCCGGAAGAAATATTTTCGACCACGTGCCGCCAGCGACAGAATGGCGCGATGCCCTTGAGCGGGATGGGGATTGCGGCCGTTTCAGAGGCTGTCTTGCCGGATTGAACGGCGCGCCCGATGTCTTTCAAGCGGCCCTTGGAAGGGACTTGTTAACCTTCATTTTCTATCGCTTAGCAGGCCCCTCGGCGATGTCTCTAGCTCTTCCAGGACCCATGCGTATTCCCAGGACAAACTTCTCTCAGGCAGCTTTGCATGATGCAAACCAGGCGGATTATTATGACGATCCGCAGGACGGTGCGTTGAGCGATATGCCCACCCATGACGCGGATCCCGTCGATCCCTACCAGTTGTACGAGGCGCCCGCAGCGCCTCGTAGGCCCGCCAACCAACAATCGGACGCGACGGCGCATGTCGGCCGCGCTGCCCGCCTTTATGGCCAGGGCACGGCCTATGCCCCCGCCCAGGTGACGACCTCGACCGACGAGCCGCTGCCGACCCTGTCGGAGATCGCCGGCCACTACGGCGATGCGACATGGGAGAGCCATTTCTTCCTGGCGCCGAATGTGCGCTTCACCCGCACGCCGGAACGGGAGTTTACCAAGCGCCGCGCGCCTTCGGGCAGCGAGAGCGATGTCGCGCCTGAAGAAAACATCGCGCCCGGCGAAAATGCCGTTGTCGAGACCGAGTCGGTTGAGGTGGTGCCCGTGACTATTGAGGGTGCGATCCCCGTCGCATCGCCGGTGGTCGACGTTGCGTCGGCCCCCGCGCCTGAGCCTGCCTTGCCATCCTACAGCCCGTCCGAACTGCTGCGCGTGCTCACGAGCCAGTTGCCGCATTGGTCGTCGGCACCAAAGGCGGACGCTGCCAACGCGGCGTCCGGCGCCACCGTTGCTGACGCTGCAATCGCTCAGAGCCTGCCGGAGCAGCCCGTAAACGAAGCGCCTACAGCCATCGCGACGCAGGCTGCACCCGTTGAGCCGGCGCCGATCGTCGAGCCACTGCCAGCCATGGCAGAAGCCCCGACCGACACGCACTTGTCGTTCCTGTCGGATTTTGCGTTCTTCGAGTTCGGTCCGTCCGCCCTGGATGACGGCTCGGTCGAGGCAGCTACCGTGCAACCGAAGCCCTTTGTCGAAACGGCGGTGCCCGCTTCCTTTACTCCCGCTCCGGCCGTGTCTATGCCGCCACCGGTGTCGACCCCCGCAGCCGTCAAGGCAGTGGAAATCAGACGCATGCCGCCGACGGCGATCACGTCGCTTTTCCGCGTTGTCGAATGCCGACCGGCAGCTGAAGCGCCAGCGACCCCAGCCGCCGCTGTCGCAACGCCGGAAGAGCCCGTGTCGGTCGAGCCCGCGCGCGACGTGCCGGAGCCAATGGTCGTTCCCTCGGAAATCGCATCCGTTCCGCCGGCCGCGGTCGAGCCAGCCGAGATCACCTCGCTCATGGCCGAGGAAGAGCCGGTCCGCACAGTTGCGACGGTCTCCAAGGCTGCGATCACCATGCCCGCACAGGTCTCGCGCGCACCTTCGCTGTTGCCGCCAATCGGTGCGACCGAGCGTTTCGCTCACGCCGACGGCTATGAATTTCCGGCCGAGGATCTGTTGCAGGAACCGCCGGAAGGCCGCGGCTTCTTCATGTCGCAGGAGCAGCTCGAGCAGAACGCCGGGCTCCTCGAAAGCGTGCTCGAAGATTTCGGCGTGCGCGGCGAGATCATCCATGTCCGGCCTGGTCCGGTCGTCACGCTTTATGAATTCGAGCCGGCGCCTGGCGTCAAATCCTCGCGCGTGATCAATCTGGCCGACGACATTGCCCGCTCGATGTCGGCACTGTCTGCCCGCGTCGCGGTCGTGCCCGGCCGTAACGTCATCGGCATAGAACTGCCGAATGCGACGCGCGAGACGGTCTATTTCCGCGAGCTGATCGAATCCGTCGACTTCCGCAAGACAAACTGCAAGCTGGCGCTCTGCCTCGGCAAGACGATCGGCGGCGAGCCCGTCATCGCCGAACTCGCAAAGATGCCGCATCTGCTCGTTGCCGGCACCACCGGTTCGGGCAAGTCGGTGGCGATCAACACCATGATCCTGTCGTTGCTCTACCGGTTGAAGCCGGAAGAGTGCCGCCTGATCATGGTCGATCCGAAGATGCTCGAACTCTCCGTCTATGACGGCATTCCGCATCTGCTGACGCCTGTTGTTACCGACCCGAAGAAGGCCGTGATGGCACTGAAATGGGCAGTGCGCGAGATGGAGGATCGCTATCGCAAGATGTCGCGCCTCGGCGTGCGCAACATCGACGGCTACAACCAGCGTGCCGCTGCCGCCCGCGAAAAGGGCGAGCCGGTGATGTGCACGGTTCAGACCGGCTTCGAGAAGGGCACCGGCGAGGCGCTGTTCGAGCAGCAGGAAATGGATCTGGCGCCTATGCCCTATATCGTCGTCATCGTCGACGAGATGGCCGACCTGATGATGGTCGCCGGCAAGGAGATCGAGGGTGCTATCCAGCGGCTGGCGCAGATGGCGCGCGCTGCGGGCATCCACTTGATCATGGCAACCCAGCGTCCTTCGGTCGATGTCATCACCGGCACGATCAAGGCGAACTTCCCGACCCGTATCTCCTTCCAGGTGACCTCGAAGATCGACAGCCGCACCATCCTTGGCGAACAGGGCGCCGAACAACTGCTCGGCCAGGGCGACATGCTGCACATGCAGGGCGGCGGGCGGATCGCCCGTGTCCACGGACCGTTCGTTTCGGACCAGGAAGTCGAACATGTCGTCGCGCACCTGAAGACCCAGGGCCGGCCCGAATATCTCGAAACCGTCACGGCGGACGAAGAGGAAGAGGAGCCTGCGGAAGAGCAGGGCGCCGTCTTCGACAAGACCGCCATGGCCTCGGAAGACGGCAACGAACTCTACGATCAGGCCGTCAAGGTGGTGCTGCGCGACAAGAAGTGCTCGACCTCCTACATCCAGCGTCGTCTCGGCATCGGCTATAACCGCGCCGCTTCGCTCGTCGAACGCATGGAAAAGGAAGGCCTTGTGGGTGCCGCCAACCATGTCGGCAAGCGCGAAATCATCCATGGCAATCGCGACCATGCGATCGCGCCTGATAGCGACGACATGGATTGAGCAACGCGCCTCCTCGGCGCAGAGTAATGCTTAGTAAAAGACCGCGAAGCGACTGTTTCGCGGTCTTTTTCATGCGCGTAAAATTATCCTTCGGTTGAAAGTCCGTGACGCGCGGCGACCAGATGGAGCGTGGTCTAGGGCCTTGGTGCGGTGGTCGCCGAGCGGCCGGCCGACACTGTCCTCCCTGTTCGTGGTTCCACCCGTATTGCTGCCCAGATCGACCTATCGCCCCGCGCGACTAGAGATGTTGGTCGAACTGGAGTTCTCCCCATATCAAAATAAAAACGTTTATATTTTTCTTGAAAACGTTTTTATTGGCTGTTACGCATATGTTCAGAGTGAGCCAAGGGGCCTGGGAGGGTGCATGGCAGCGCATATGCACAAAACCCGGCGCACGCCGGCGCCGACGATCAAGACGCTGGCCGAAATCACCGGCTATTCCATCGCGACCATCTCGAAGGCGCTCAGGGATTCGCCTGTCGTGGCGCCCGTGACCCGCGATCTCATCTTCAAAGCGGCGCGTGAAGTCGGCTACCAGGCCAATGCACGCGGCATGGCGCTTCGCACCGGAAAGAGCTTCCAGGCGGCAGTGCTGATGCCGGTGACGGCAGCGCGTGATTATGAGTGGGACGGCGTCGAATATACTCAGGTCTTGAGCGGCGTCAGTCAGGCGCTGGAAGGCACGGACTACCGCATGTCCGTGCACGTCATTCGTGACGCTGCCGACGGCGCCGAAACGGCGCGTCGTATCGTCGATCAGGGGCTGGCCGACGGATTGATCTTTTCGGGTATTCTTGCCGACGACCCGCGCATCGATCTGCTGGTCGACCAGCACTTCCCCTTCGTTTCGATGGGGCGTTGCCGCAAGGACCTCGACTACGCCCATGTCGACATCGACAACGAATGGGCAGCGCACGCTGCCACCGCGCGGTTGCTCGCTGGCGGCCATCGCCGCATCGCGCTCGTCAATCCCGAGCGCCGTCTTTCCTATGCGCTGGACAGGCTGGACGGCTTTGATCGCGCCTTCCGCGAGGCCGGCATTGCCGCCTCTACCGACCTCGTTGTCGAAGGCGATCTTTCCACCCATTTCGGGCGGCAGAGCGTGATCGCTCTCTTGCAGGTGGCTGAGCCGCCGACCGCCTTCGTCTGTATCAACGAGTCGACGACGCTCGGGGTGCTTTCGGGCCTCGGCAGTCTCGGGCGGCAGGTGGGCGTCGACGTCGACGTGATCGCCTATGACGACATCAACGTCAGCGCCTATTTCACGCCGCCGATCACCACCTTCTATCAACCGATCGAGGTCCTCGGACGGACACTCGGGCAATTCCTGTTGAAGCGCATGGAGGGTGAGGACCCGAAGGCGCTCAGGCAGGTCTTCAGGCCAACCCTGATCGAAAGGCAGCCGGACAATCTCGGCGGCAGGTTGGTCTGAGCATTTATCATCCAAGGAGGAGAACCATGAAAAAACTGATCATAGCGCTGACCTTTGCGGCTCTTGCCTCAAGCGTGTCCCATGCCGCCGACCTCGGCGGCAAGCTGCTCAAGGTGGGGTCCGACACGACCTCGCCGCCGATGGAAAGCGTCGATCCGGCAAGCGGCCAGATCGTCGGTTTCGACGTCGATGTGGTCAATGCGATCTGCGCCAAGATCAACTGCCAGGCCGAGTTCGTCACCACCGGCTGGGACGGCATCTTCGCAGCCCTCGACCAGGGCAATTTCGACCTCGTCGCGTCAGGCGTCTCGATCACCGAGGAACGCAAGAAGGCCATGGATTTCTCGGACCCTTACATCGTCAACAGCCAGGCCGTGCTGATGCGCGTTGAAGACCAGGACATCACGCTCGACCGCTTCAAGGAGGCCGGAAGAAAGCTGTCCGCCCAGGCGAACACCACCGACGCGCAGGTCGCCGAAGGTGTTGTCGGCAAGGAGAACGTTGCCGCCTATGACACCTTCAGCGCCGCCATCATCGCGCTCAAGAACAAGGACGTCGACGGCGTCGTCATCAACGGCGCCAATGCGGCGGCCTACGAGCGCGAATTCGCCGGCGAACTGGTGGTGGCGATCAAGGATCTGGAATCCGATCCGCTCGGCCTTGTCTTCCGCAAGGGCGACGAGAACGTCGCGGCTTTCAACGAGGGCCTGAAGATGATCAAGGACGACGGTACGCTCGACCAGCTCGTCAACAAGTACTGGGGCCTGAAGTAAGCCTTCCGCAATTCTCCCAGAGCGCCATTGGCGCTCTGGGACCACAGCCTGTTCCATTCGATATCCCGGAGGAATGAATGTCGTTCCTGAGAAGCGTGCGTCCGAGCAATCTCATCATCCTGACCGCGCTGCCCTTCATCATCTATCTCTTCGTATCCTCCGGAGATTACCAGCGGTCGCTTCGCGCCATCCTCGGCGTCGAGAACGGCTCGTCTGCCTTCGTACCCGGTTTTCTCACGCTGGCGATTGCCTTTTCGGCCGGCCTTTGCGTACTCCTGTTCTCGCGGCCCAAGGCGAGCCGCCCGAAATGGGCCGTAGCTGCGGCGGTGGTGAACCTGGCCGCGGCCGTGGTCCTGCTGTTCGGGCAGAGCATTCATCCGTTCATCGCCTCGGTGGTGGCAAACGGCGTCGATGCATTCAAATCGGACCTAATCGTCAAGGGCGTCACACCACGGCAACTGACGGAGGCGGCCGATCTGTCGGTGCGTGGCGTCGAGGCGTGGCTGTTTCCTGCCTATCTGCTTCTGAGCATTCTCGGCCTCGGGCTGTTTTTCGCAGGGGCGCGCGCCGGCGAACCGCTGGACAGTCCGTTGCGATGGATCGGGCGCTGGATCCTTGGCGTCGTCAACGGCGCCGGGCTGGTATTCGTGTTCTTCTTCGCCCATATCGCTTTTGCCGCTGGCGTGGCGACGACCATCCGCGCGGCGATTGCCGCCTATATTCTGGCCGCGGTGCTGGGCCTGGTGTGGGTCGGGCTCCTGCAATTGCGCTCGACGGTGCGCACCAGCCTCTATTTTGCCGTGGCGACACTGGTTCTCGCACTCATGGCCGCCTGGTTCCTGCTGCAGCCGCGCGACGCTTACGTGCTTGCCGGTACGCTTGAGGGCAAGGTCGGTATCGTCACCAATACCCCGGCGGGTCTGATAAGCGCGGTACGGTTCGGCCAGTATGACGGCGCGCCGCAGACGGAGACGCCGGTGCGCACCTTTGTCGGCCCGACCGAGGCGCTCGCCTCCATCGCCAAGAACGAAGGCGTCAGTGCCGCCTTGCTGCCGGCCGCATCGGCGCCCGTCGGTCTGCCGGTGCTCTGGAAGACCGAAGCGCTCAACGACCGCGATCGCGCGACCGGCATCACTGTTGCCGTGCTCGCGATCATACTCGGACTTCTGACGTTCGGCGGCTATCTGCACCAGCGTCACCCGCTGGCTGTCGGCTCAGAGTTCATCGTCGACACCATCCGCGGCATTCCGATGCTGGTCATCGTGCTCTACGTCGGATTGCCGCTCAGCGGAGCGTTGAAGGACGCCACGCAAGGCGTGCTCGATCCGCCCAATCTGGTGCGCGGCATCGTCGCGATGGCGCTTGCCTATTCGGCCTATCTCGCCGAAATTTTCCGCTCTGGCATCAACGCCATTCCGGTCGGCCAGGTCGAGGCGGCGCGCAGCATCGGCCTCAACCGCTGGCAGACGGCACGCCTCGTCATCCTGCCGCAGGCGTTCCGGATCATCATTCCGCCGCTCGGCAACGAACTGATCGCGATCCTCAAGGACACCTCGCTGTTGTCGATCCTGTCGATCCGGGACATCACGCAGCGCATGCGCGAGTTCCAGTCGGCAAGCTTCCTGCCGTTCGCGCCCTATAACTCCGCGGCGATCTTCTACATCTTCCTGACGCTTGCCGCGGCCAGCCTCGTGAACATGGTCGAGAGAAAATATGACATCAAGCATCGATAAGGCGGCGAAACCGGCCCGCCGCACCGTGCTGATCACCGGCGCCTCGCGTGGTCTGGGTCGCAAACTCGCGGAGCTTTATGCGGCCGATGGCTGGCGCGTCATCGCCTGCGTCAGAGGGGAAGCGTCTTTCGACAGAGCAATAGAAGCGCTGTCGCTCGATGTCTCTGACCCCACTTCAATCGCAGCCCTCGGTAGAGCGCTTGAAGGCGTGGCCATCGACGTTCTGATCAACAATGCCGGCACCCGTGGCGACACCGGCGGGCTGGCGACGCTCGACAGCGACGATTTCGTCGCGGTGATGCGCGTCAACGCGCTCGCCCCTTTGCTTTTGGCTGGTGCCCTGCATGCGAACCTCCTTGCCGGCGACAACCGGATCGTTGCCAACATCAGCAGTCGCGCCGGCTCGCTTGCCGAAGGCACGCTCGACGACGATGACGGCGACTATGCCTATCGCTGCTCGAAGGCGGCCTTGAACATGGCGACGGTGAAGCTGGCGCAGGACTTCCGCAAGGACGGCATCGCCGTCCTGTCGCTGCATCCCGGCTGGGTGACGACCGACATGGGCGGCGACGAGGCGAATGTTCCGGTGGCGACAAGCGCTGCCGGACTGAAAGCGATTATCGACGAAGCGGGCATGGCCGATAGCGGCAGCTTCCGCAGCTATGATGGACGACGGATTTCATGGTGACGGGACAGGCAGCAGGCATGGCGCAGGAAAATTTGAAGGCTGAGCAGGGACTGGCGGCAGTCCGCACACTGCTCAGCGAGACCTACGGCATCGAAGGGGACGTGTCGCCACTGCCGGGCGAACACGACCTCAACTATCGCGTTCGTGCACAGGACGGCGAACAATATCTCTTGAAGCTGCACGCGTCCGGCGATCCCGACGACCTCGACATGCAGGTCGCGGCTCTCGACCATCTCGCGAAGACGGCGGCCGATCTGCCGGTCTCGCGGCCAGTGCTGGGTCGCACCGGTGCGTCGACAGTAAAGGTAACGGTGCGTGGTGAGCGCACCGCGCGGCTTCTGACCTGGCTGCCCGGCAATATCTGGGCGAAGTCGCCATCCCGCAGCCTGACAAGCGCAGAAACGCTCGGGGACTTGCTCGGCCGGCTCGATCACAGTCTCAAGGGCTTTGGTCATGCCGGCGCGAAACGCGTCTATTCCTGGGATATCGGCCGCGCCGACATGCATCTGAAGCATTTGGATCTGATCGAAGGCGACGACAAGCGGGCGGCCGTTCGCGCTATTCTCGAACGGTTTGCATCGTCGGTTCTTCCAAGCCTCGAAAGCTGCCCGCGTCAGGTCATTCACAACGACGCCAACGACTACAACGTGCTGCTTGACGATGAGGGGCGCGTCAGCGGATTGCTTGATTTCGGCGATATGGTCGAGACTTGGCGCGTCGTCGAAATTGCGGTCGCTGCGGCCTATGCCCTGATCGGCACGACCGATGCGGTCGGCATGACCGCGGCGCTCGCGGGCGCCTACCACAGGGCGAACCCGATCAGCGAGACCGAGGCAGGACTGATCTTCGATCTGGTTCGCACCCGCTATGCCGTCAGCATGTGCATGGCGGCCAAGCAGATCCGCGAAAACCCTGAGAACACTTACCTGCTTGTCAGCCAGGAGGATGTCTGGCGCGAGCTCCAGCGTTTCGAACGCGAGAACCGCGCGATTGCCATCGCCCGCATCCGCGACGCATGCGGCTTTGCGCCGATCGCCCATGCGGCCGCCGTCGTGCGCTGGCTGGAGCAGAATGCCCATCACTTCTCCGCCATCGTCAAGCCGGCCGTCGCCAAGCCACAAGTCGCCGTCTTCGATTTCTCCGTCTCCAGTTCCGAGGCCGCGCAATGGGCGGTACTGGATGCCAGGGGTGCCGAGGCGCGGATTGCGGCCCGTATCCGCGAGCAGAACGCGGACTTCGGTATCGGCCTTTATGGCGAGGATCGGGCGATCTATCAGGGCGAGGCCTATGAAACGACAACTCCGGGCGAGCGCCGTTCGATCCATCTCGGCGTCGACATCTTCGCGCCGGTATTGGAGCCGGTGCATGCGCCATTCGCCGGCAAGGTCGCCTTCCTTCATGACGACGCCGTCGCCTTCGGTTTCGGCCCGACAGTCCTGCTGGAGCATGCAACCGATGACGGCGACGTCTTCTGGACGCTCTACGGCCATCTGTCGTGCGACTCGATGGCCAGGCTGACGATCGGCCAGCACGTCGGGACAGGCGAGAGGTTCGCTACGCTGGGTGCCGCCGAAGAAAACGGCAACTGGGCACCGCATCTGCATTTCCAGCTGGTGACCGACCATCTCGGTCTTGAGGGGCGCATGTTCGGCGTCGGTGTGCGCGATCAATGGCAGGTCTGGCGCGAGGTCAGCCCCGATCCGAGCGTCGTGCTTGGGTTATCCGTGCCGGTTTCTGTCATCGTCGCGCGCGACAAGGATTTTCTCGCGCGCGAGCGTCATCGGCGCATCGGCCGTTCGCTCAGCATCGCCTATAGTGCAGCGCCGCTGAAAATCGTCGGCGGCGAAGGCGCCCACCTGATCGACGAGGATGGCACACGCTGGCTCGACATGGTCAACAATGTCTGCCATGTCGGCCATTGCCATCCGCGCGTCGTGAAGGCGGCGCAAGCGCAGATGGGGCGGCTCAACACCAATTCCCGTTATCTGCACGATTCGCTGGTCGAATATTCCAGGCGGCTGGCCGCGCAGTTCCCTGACCCGCTAAACGTCTGCTTCTTCGTCAATTCCGGCAGTGAAGCCAATGACCTGGCGCTCAGGCTTGCGCGCGCCTATACGGGAAACCGTGACGTCATCACCGTCGATCACGCCTATCACGGGCATCTGTCGAGCATGATCGACGTCAGCCCCTACAAGTTTGCCGGCAAGGGCGGCGAGGGGCGTCCCGCCCATGTCCAGATCGCGGAAATGCCGGACCTCTATCGTGGCCGTTATCGCTACGGCGACGTCGATGCCGGCCATAAATATGCCGACGATGTACGCAATCAGGTTCTGGCGCTGGCGGCCACCGGCCGTCGTCCGGCGCTGTTCTTCAGCGAAGGCATTCTGGGGACGGGCGGGCAGCTGACATTGCCGGAAGGCTATCTGCGCGAGGCCTATGCCCATGTGCGCGCCGCCGGCGGCTTGTGCCTGGCCGACGAAGTGCAGGTCGGCTTTGGCCGTGTCGGCAGCCATATGTGGGCGCACCAGACGCAAGGGGTGGTTCCGGACATCGTCACGATGGGCAAGCCGATTGGCAACGGCCACCCGATGGCGGCGGTCGTCACCACCGAGGCGATTGCCGCATCCTTTGCCAACGGCATGGAATACTTCAACACCTTCGGCGGCAATCCAGTGTCGGCCGAGATCGGCCTTGCGGTGCTGGACGTCATTCGCGACGAGAGGCTGATGCACCATTGCCGGGTTGTCGGCGACCGCCTGATGGACGGCGCCCGTGCGCTCGCCAAGCGCCATGCCATCATCGGCGATGTGCGTGGCTACGGTCTCTTCAACGGCATCGAATTGGTGCGCAACCGCGAGACGTTGGAACCCGCCGCAAGCGAACTCGACTTCGTCATTGCCGAAATGAAGCGCAAGCATCGGATCCTGCTCAGCAGCGAGGGGCCGCACCACAACGTGCTGAAGGTGAAGCCGCCGGCGCCATTCAGCGCCGAGGATTGCGACTATTTCCTTGAGGCGCTCGACGAGACGCTCGGGCGCCTAAGCCCTTGATCAAGATGAGATACGGCCGGTCATGAACCGGCCGTATTGGTTTAGGCCCCTCCGTCGTGCACAGCAATTTCCAAGCACCCGATTTTTTCCCTTTACAACGAAGTTAAACGTTTTTATCGTCCATATAAACGTTTAACACGAGCAGTGGGTAAGTTGGTCATCGAGCCAACAACCGCAATGTTCGCCTTCAGGGGAGGGCCCGTTGGCAGCTATCCGTATTGAAAATCTGCGCAAAGGCTTTGGTTCGCTCGAAGTCTTGAAGGGCATCAATCTCGATATCGCCGACGGCGAATTCGTTTGCTTTCTCGGGCCGTCGGGTTGCGGCAAGAGCACGCTTCTGCGTTCGATCGCCGGCCTCGAGGAGCTTGATTCCGGCTCGATCCGTCTCGGCGATCGCGATATCACCGATCTGCGCTCGGCCAAGCGCGATATCGCCATGGTCTTCCAGAATTACGCGCTCTATCCACACATGAACGTGCGCAAGAACCTGTCCTTCGGCCTGGCGTTGAACGGCATGAAGCGCGACGAGATCGATCGCCGCGTCAATAACGCCGCGGATATCCTGCGCATCTCCGAGCTTTTGAACCGTAAGCCCCGACAGCTCTCCGGCGGCCAGCGCCAGCGCGTCGCCATCGGCCGCGCGATCGTTCGCGAGCCAAAACTGTTCCTGCTCGACGAGCCGCTGTCGAACCTCGATGCCGGTCTTCGCGTGACCATGCGCGTCGAGCTTGCCGCACTCCACGAGCGCCTTGGCGTCACGATGATCTACGTGACCCACGATCAGGTCGAGGCGATGACGCTCTCCGACCGTGTCGTCGTTCTGGACAGGGGCAAGGTCAGCCAGTTCGGCACGCCGCTGGAGCTGTTCTACCAGCCGGCGAACCTCTTCGTTGCCGGCTTCATCGGCTCGCCGCGGATGAACTTCGTCACCGCGAACGTGGTCCGCCAGGACCGCTCCGAACTGACGCTTTCCGGCGGCGGTCTGGCGCGGGATCTGACGCTCGAAACACTGTCCTCGGCCGTCATCGCCAAGGACAAGCCGGTGACGATCGGCATCCGCCCGGACAAGCTCGAGCTGGTTTCGCCTGAGGAAGCGCACTTGATCGGCGATGTCCGCCTGGTCGAGCGCCTCGGCACTGAAAGCCATGTTCACATCGGCCTTGAGAACGGCGCTGACATGACGGCAGTCGTGCGCGGCACGCACCCGGTTTCAAACCGTGAGCGCATCCATCTGCGCATCCCTGCCGAGCACTGCCATCTGTTCGATGCGGACGGCAAGGCCATTGCCAGGGCGCTCGATACCGAGACGCAGATGCTGATCAATCAGGAAAAAAGCAAAAGGGTCGCGTGACCCGAATGAGGAGGAGAAGCATGCAGAACAAGACGAAGTCGCTCATCGGCTCGCTCATGGTATTGGCGATGACCGGAGCTGCCACGGCCCGCGCGGAAGAGACCTTACGCTTTGCCACCTGGGACACGGATGAGAGCCTGGCCATCCAGCAGGCGATCGCCAAGAAGTTCGAGGAAAAGCATCCAGGCGTGAAGGTGCAGGTCGAGCCCTACGCGGATGGTTACGATCAGAAGCTGATCGCCGCCTTCGGCGCCGGCAGTCCGCCCGACGTCATGTATATGTGGAACTTTCCGCAGTACTACACTTCGCTGATGCCGCTCGACGACCTGATCGCGCGCGACGCCGCAGAGGTGAAGCCGGACGACTTCCCCAAGGGCCTGATGAACACGACGCGCGTCGAAGGCAAGACCTACGGCATGCCGTCGGGCTTCACGACCCAGGTCGTCTTCTACAACAAGGACATGTTCGCCAAGGCCGGCGTCGAGGAGCCGAAGGACGGCTGGACCTGGGACGACCTGCGCGCCAAGGCCGCCAAGTTCCGCGACGAGAAAAACAAGGTCTACGGCTTTGCCGTCGACGCCAAGCCCGACCCTTACGACTTCGAGCAGTTCCTGTGGTCGAACGGCACCAAATACATCTCCGACGATGGCAAGCAGATCGACGGCTACATGAACAGCGATGGGGCTGCTCAGGTCCTCGACATGTTCGGCGATATGGCCAAGAAGCAGGAAGCGATTACGCTCAACCTCGGCGACGACACCTCGGGCAGCACGCTGTTCAAGGGCGGCAAGATCGCCATGTTCCAGAGCGCCATGTGGTCGAAGGCAGGCATCGATGCCGCCGGCTTCAAGTATGGCGTCGCACCACTGCCGAAGTTCGGCGACAAGACGGCGCATTCCGCGCTTGGCGTCTCGGCGATCTCGATCGCCAAGGATGCGGCGCATGCCGACCTCGCCTGGGAGTTCGTCAAGTTCTTCTCCTCGCCTGAAGCCGTTGCCATGCGGACCAACGACCTGCCGGTCCGCATCAGCGTTGCCGAGGAAAAGGGCATGACCACGGACCCGATCTACAAACCGTTCTTCGACATTCTCGCGACCTCCAACACCGAAACTCATGCGTTCCTGAAGAACGCCAACTGGGGCAAGGTGCAGGACAATCTCGCGCGCGCCATCGAAGCAACCATGATCGACCAGGGCAACGCCAAGCAGCATCTCGACGATGCCGTCAGCCGTTCCAAGCGGTTGATCAAGTAAGCGAAGGGAGTACAGGGAGATGGATATGACCTATGCCGGGGCAGAGGCCAAGGTGGCAAGGCGCAAGCGCTCTGCCATCGCGCGCTATGCAGCGCCCTATCTGTTCATCTCCCCGTGGATCCTCGGGTTCCTGTTCTTCACGCTCGGTCCGCTCGTCTTCTCGCTGACGATGAGCTTCTACGACTGGCCCGTGGTCGGGGAGCGGACTTTCGTCGGTCTCGACAACTACCGTTCGATGCTGTTCGACGATCCGCAGTTCTGGGAGAGCCTCTGGATCACGGTGAAGTTCGCGGCGATCTATGTGCCGTTCAACATCATCATGTCGTTCCTGCTGGCGCTGATGCTGCACAACATCACCTTTGCCAGCGGTTTCTTCCGCACCGCCTTCTATCTGCCGAGCGTCATTTCCGGCGTCGCCCTGGTGACGATCTGGAGCTGGATCTACAGCAAGGAATACGGTCTCCTGAACTTCATGCTGTCGCTCGTCGGCATCGACGGGCCGAACTGGCTCGGCGACCCGAACCTGGCGATCGTCGCGATCATCATCGCCAGCCTCTGGGGCCTCGGCGGCACCATGCTGATCCTTCTGACGGGCCTCAAAGCCATTCCGAAGGAGCTTTACGAGGCGGCGACCGTGTCGGGCGTTCCCGGATGGGCGCAGATGCTGTTCATCACCCTGCCGATGCTCGGGCCGATGCTGCTCTTCACCTTCATCACCTCGATCATCTCGGCCTTCCAGCAGTTGACCATCGCGTTGCTTCTGACCAAGGGCGGCCCGCTCGGCTCCACCTATTTCTTTGCCATGTATATCTACGACAACGCCTTCAAATATTTCGACATGGGTTATGCCGCCGCGGGCTCCTGGGTGATGTTCATCATCGTTTTGGCTCTCAGCCTCGGCGTCATGCGCTGGTCGGCCGCCTGGGTCTACTACGAAGGCGAAGTCCGCCAGAACGATGGAGAAGGCCATGCGTAAGACGCTGCTCTATTCCGCGCTGATCCTGCTCTCGGCGTTGTTCATCGCGCCGTTCTACTGGACCTTCATGACGGCGATCAAAAACACCGCCGATCTCTACCAGTTCCCGCCGGTCTTCTGGCCGTCGGAATGGCATTGGGAGAACTTTGCCGCCGCCTGGAACAAGCAGCCCTTCGGCACCTATCTGACCAACTCGGTCATCGTCGTCGTGTTTTCGACTATCGGGCAGCTGATCTCGAGTTCACTCGTTGCCTATGGCTTTGCCCGCTTCCGTTTCCCCGGCCGCGACCCGTTGTTCATCGTGCTTTTGGCCACCATGATGATCCCCTGGGACGTCAAGATGATTCCGCTCTACATGGAATTCAACATGCTGGGCTGGATCAACACGTTGAAGCCGCTGATCGTGCCGGCCTATTTCGCCGACGCCTTCTTTGTCTTCCTGCTCCGCCAGTACATCATGACCGTGCCTATGGAGATCGACGAAGCGGCGCGCATGGACGGCGCCAACGCTTTCGACATCTATTGGCGCATCCATCTGCCGCTGATGATGCCGGCTCTGGTGCTGGTCGGCACCTTCCACTTCATGAATGCGTGGAACGACTATCTCGGGCCGTTGATCTTCCTCAACGACCAGTCGAAATACACGCTGACGCTCGGGCTTTCGATGTTCAAGGGCCTGCATGAAGTCGACGTCACTTCGATCGCGGCGATCACGGTGATCCTCTGCCTGCCGCCGCTGGCGCTCTTCTTCATCGCCCAGCGCTACATCATGGACGGCGCGGTCGGCTCGTCGGTGAAGGGATAAACGATGCTGTTCGATATCGATCATATCCCGTTCAGCCGAAGGGGGCGGTTTCTGACGCTTTCGATGATGAAGGTGCCGGGTGGTGACGGCGCGCGTGCTGCCCTTTATCTGCGCTTTGTTGCCGGCGGTGACGAGCGGCCCTCGCTTGGCCGCCTCTGCCGTGTCGAGTTCCTCGACGCTTCGGGCAAGCCGGCTGAGGCGACCTTCGACTTGGCGCCGGAGCGCCTGATTGCCCACCTCGATACGGGATCGCTGACCTTCGTCATCGGCGAGGGTGAGCGGCTGCATGTCAACGGCGAAAACGCCGGTGTGCGCTTCCATCTCGAAGGGTCGCGCTACGACTATGTCTATCGCACGCCAACCGGCGACGATTGCCTCGTGGCGGCCGTCGAAAACGTCAAGTTCATCCCCCGCGCAGTGTCGGGCGCCCTTGAAGTGTCGGGCGCCTGGCAGCGCGACCACTCGGCTGACGTCTCCTTCGCCTTCACGGGCACAGGCGTTTTCGAGGGCAATGTCGACTTCTTCCGCACCCTACCGCCGACAACGCCGCTTGAGAGTTTCGCAGAGGCACTTTCCGGCGTCGCGGCCGAGTTCGAGCAGTGGCACGGCAATGTACCGAGGGGGGCGCACGGACAGGACGAGGCGCATCGGCTGGCGAGCTATCTGCTGTGGGCCAACGGCGTACCAACAGGCGGTCAGCTGACACGGCCGGCGATCTATATGTCCAAGAACCACATGATCAACATCTGGAGCTGGGACAACGCCTTTTCAGCATTGGGTGTGGCGGCCATTGATGCCGAACTCGCCTTCGATCAGTTCGCGGCGATTTTCGACCACCAGGACGCTTCCGGTCTGCTGCCCGATTACATCAACGATCGCGACGTGCTCTTCGCATTCACCAAACCGCCGGTGCACGGCTGGGCCGTGTCGCTGATTGCGGCAAGGCACCCGGATTTCCTCACAGTGGAGCGCAAGACTTACTTGCGCGATGCGATCGCCAGGCAGGTCGATTATTGGCTGACCTACGCACGCACGGACGCAACGTCACTGCCGAGCTATTTCCACGGCAACGACAGCGGCTGGGACAATGCGACCTTCTTTGCCGAAGGCGGTCCGGTGATCTCCCCCGATCTGCCGGTGTTCTTGATCCTTGCCTGCGAGACGCTTGCGACCTTGCTTGAGAGCGATCCCGAGCGCGCGGCGGAATGGAACGCCAAGGCGGACGCTTTGCTGGCGCTGCTGTTTAAGCGTCTGTGGACCGGCGAGACTTTCGGCGCACGGCTTGCTGGTGAACCGGATCGTGTTCTACCTGGCGAAAATCTGATCCAGTTCATGCCGCTGCTGCTCGGCACGCGCCTGCCGAGTGAAATGCGCGAAAAGCTTGTTGCCCGTCTTGCCTCTGGCGGCTTCATCACCGCGTGGGGGCCGGCGACGGAAAGCCCGAAAAGTTCGTTCTATGAGGACGACGGCTATTGGCGCGGACCGATCTGGGCGCCAACGACATTGCTCCTTTGGGATGGCCTTCGCCGGCAAGGGGAGATTGAGCTGACGCGCGAAATCGCGGAAAAGTTCTGTTCACTTGCCAGCAAAAGCGGTATGGCCGAAAACTTCGATGCGCGGTCGGGGAGGGGCCTTCGCGATCGGGCGTTCGCCTGGACATCCGCAGTCTATCTCCTGCTGGCGGCATCGCTCAGCGACGACAACCCGTGACGAGCCGAAACGCCATGCAGAGACCGACGATCAAGACCATTGCGCAGGAAACAGGGCTGTCGATTGCCACCGTTTCGAAGGCCCTGAAGCATTCGCCTCAGGTTCGCCCGGAGACGCGCGCGATTGTGATCGAGGCGGCAGAGCGCGTCGGCTACGAGTTGAACATGCATGGCGTGCAATTGCGCACCGGCAAGACCTACCAGGTCGCGGCGATCATGACGGCGCCGGGCCCGAAGCAGAACGAGTGGGAAGGCGTGGAATACGCCCAACTCTTGAGCGGCATTTCCTGGGCGCTGGAAGACAGCCCCTACCGTGTCTCGCTCTATGCCGTCAGGAATTTCGAGGAAAGCCAGGCGATCATTAAGCAGATCGTCTCGCTCAAGAAGGCCGACGGCATCATCATCTCGGGCACGCGCGCCGACGATCCGCGCATCCGCACGATGCAGGCGGCGGACTTTCCCTTCGTCACCTATGGCACGAGCGTGCACAACGCGCCGCATGCCTATGTCGATGCCGACAACGAGCAGATGATCCGCGTTTCGATGGCGAGACTGGTCGAGCGCGGCCACCGCCGCATCGCGCTTCTCAACCCATTGTCGGATCTGAGCTACGGCATAACCCGGTTTGAAAGCTACAGGCGCGCGCTCGAAGTCGCCGGCCTGCCCTTCGATCCGGCTCTGGTCGCGCATGGGCGGCTGACGCCGGCCTTCGGGCGGGAAAACGTGCTGACCATGTCGGATCTTTCCAATCCGCCGACTGCCTATATCTGCGCCAATGAGGCATCCGCGCTCGGCGCCTTCTCGGGCTTCCACGAGCGCGGCCTCGTGCACGGCCGCGATGCCGTCATCAACGCCACCGACGATCTGAACGTCAGCCAGTACTTCGCGCCGCCGATCACCACCTACTACCTGCCGATCAGCGAGCCGAGCAGCTTGCTCGGAACCTACATCCTGCGCCGGATGGAGGGCGAGCCGCCGGAGGCGCTGCAGACGCTTCTGATGCCGAAGCTGATCGAGCGCTGCGACGACCGCCTGACCCCGAAACGCTGAAGACGAAGACCGACCCGACGACCAAACGACTGCGCCCGGTGATATAAACGTTTATATCCCGGAGGGCGCTCGCATCGAAGACGAAGTGCCGGGTGAAACCGGCCAAGAGCATGACGAAGGACCCGATCTTGCATATGCCCCTGACGAGACCGAACCGTTTCAACCCCGACCAGCAGGAGACCGACATGCTCGAACTCGGCGTCTGCTATTACCCGGAGCAATGGCCGCGCGAGAAATGGGAAGAGGACGCTCGCCGTATGGTCGAACTCGGCCTGACTTGGGTGCGCATCGGTGAATTCGCTTGGGCGAAGATCGAGCCGAGGTCGGGTGAGTTTCATTGGGAGTGGCTCGACGATGCGATCGACGTGCTCGGCAGTGCTGGTCTGAAGGTCATTCTCGGCACGCCGACCGCCGCACCGCCGAAGTGGCTGATCGATCGCCACCCCGACATCCTGCCGGTCGACGTCAAGGGCGTGGTGCGCAAGTTCGGCGCTCGGCGCCATTATTGCTTCTCCAGCCGCACCTACCATGCCGAGGCCGCACGGATCTGCGAGGCCATGGCCGAACGCTACGGCAAGAACGCCTTCGTCCATGCCTGGCAGACGGACAACGAATATGGCGACCACGATACGATCTACAGCTATTCCACCGAAGCCGAGCGGGCGTTTCGCCTGTGGCTCGCCGAGCGCTACGGCACGACGGACGAGCTGAACCGCGCCTGGGGCACTTCCTTCTGGGCAATGAACTACAACAGCTTCGACGAAGTGGAACTGCCGAACAATCTCGTCGAGGAGCCGAGCCCGACGCATATCGTCGACTTCATCCGCTTTTCGTCCGACCAGGTGAAGAGCTTCAACAAGGCGCAGGTCGACATCATCCGCAAGCATTCGCCGGGCCGTCCGGTGACGCACAATTTCATGTCGCAGAACACCGACTTCGACCACTACAAGGTCGGCGAAGACATCGACATCGCATCCTGGGACGTTTACCCGATGGGCGGGCTGTTGAACGGCCGCCTTTCTCCGGAGGACAAGGGACGTTACCTGCGTGTGGGCGACCCGGACCAGCCGGCCTTCAACCACGATCTCTACCGCGCCGTCGGCCGCGGACGCGTCTGGGTGATGGAACAGCAGCCGGGTCCGGTCAATTGGGCGGCGCACAACCAATCGCCGGCCGATGGCATGGTGCGGCTTTGGACGTGGCTTGCCTATGCGCATGGCGTCGACATGGTCTCCTATTTCCGCTGGCGGCAGGTGCCGTTTGCGCAGGAGCAGTTCCATGCCGGCCTCTTGCTTCCCAACAGCGAGCCCGACCAAGGCTATCTCGAAGTGGCGCAGGTCGCAGAAGAGATGAAGCGGCTACCGAAGGGCGAGGCCCGCGCCAGGGCCAAGGTCGCGATCCTGCTCGACTACAACTCACGCTGGGCGACGCGCGCCCTGCCGCAGGGTCGGACCTATTCGGCCTCGGCGACGGCGCTCGACTGGTACTCGACGGTCTCGCGCCTCGGCGTCGATGTCGATTTCATCGGCCAGCATTCCGACCTCGACGGCTACCAGCTGGTGCTGGCGCCGGATCTGGTCATCGCCAACCAGGCCTTCGTCGAAAAGCTGGCGAGGTCTGAGGCCAAGGTGTTGTTCGGACCGCGCAGCGGCAGCAAGACCGAGGACATGCACATTCCTGAAGGGTTACCGCCCGGCCCGCTCGCGGCCCTCATCGACATCAGTGTCGCTCGCGTCGAGTCGCTGCCGGAATTCCATGGCGAGACGGTGCTTTACGGCAACGAGACCTATCCGGCCGGCATCTGGCGGGAGACCGTGCGCACGAGCGAGACGGTGCTGGCGACCTTCGAAGGAGAATACCGCAACGGCGCGCCGGCACTCGTCGGTAACGACAAGGCCCGCTACATGGCGGCGGCTGCCCGTGGTGAGCTGCTCAAAAAGGTGATCAATGACGCACTGGGCTGGGCTTCGGTCGAGGCGCTCGCCGATCTCGGCGACCTGCGCATCACCCGCCGCGGCAAGCTCAACTTCGCCTTCAACTACGGCAAGGTGCCGGCTGAAGTGCCGGCTGGCGCTGGTGCTGTCTTCCATGTTGGTGCACGCAAGCTCGGTCCCGTCGACGTGGCCGTCTGGACAGACTGAGAATTGGGCCGTGGGCGGATCATTCCGCCCATGGTCCTTGCCTGACTATTTAGCAAATTCGGAGGTGAGAATTCCTTCGAGGCGGTCATAGCCTATGGCAATGCCGCTCTCCATCGGCGACTTCAGCACGGCATCGCGCGTCTCCGTCGAGGAGTAGACGACGGCCGTCGTCACCGTGGTGCGCCCGCCGTCCTCGACGAAGTGCGTGGTCACCAGCGTCTGACCACCGGTCCAGTCCTCGTCAAAGAGCTCTTCATGCACGATCCGGTCCGGCGCATCGATCTCGCGATAGGTACCACCCATGCCCATCTCGGTGCCTTCGGTGTTCTTCCAGACGTAACGGAAGGTTCCGCCGGGTCTCAGGTCGATCTCGCAGACGGGCAGGGACCAGCCGTCAGGGCCGGTCAGCCAGCGCTTGACGAGAGCCGGTTTGGTGAAGGCGTCGAAAACCAGCCGGCGCGGGGCGTCAAACGTGCGAACGATGCGAATCTCCCGATCGCCGTGGGCTGTGACGACAAGTTTGTTGGCTGCAGCAGTCATATCAGTCCTCCTTCGTGGTGAAATCGTTGGGTTGCACGGACGACACCTGTGACGCGGCATCGGCCTTCAGTTCCTCAAGCAGCGTGTCGAGCCGGGAAAAATTCGCTTCCCACAGCTTGCGATATTCCTCCAGCCAGTCGGTTGCCTCAGTGAGTGGGTCGATCTCGATACGGCAGGGTCGACGCTGCGCAGCCCGACTGCGCGAAACCAGTCCGGCGCGCTCCAGAACCTTCAGGTGCTTCGACACCGCCGGCTGGCTCATGGCGAAGGGTTCGGCAAGCTCGAGGACCGACGCCTCGCCCAGTGCCAAACGGGCAAGGATGGCCCGTCGTGTCGGGTCCGCGAGAGCTGCAAAGGTGGCGTCAAGGCGTTCGGATGGGGTCATTTATATAACCAAATAGTTTTAGAACTATTTGGTTATCTTATAATGCCTTATGAGAGTCAATACGCAACCCGGGAACGTGAGGGCACAGGTCCCGCCTATGGCAGGCCAGGTACATATCAGGTGCTGGCGAACGGTTCGGGATGTGGATGTCGAAACAGCGGAACAGCTTCCGCTTCTTCGTGACGATCCTATTGCTGCTGATCGTCGCGGCGCCGCTGAAGGAAAGGTCGTGTGAAGGGAAAGGGGAGCCGTCATCGAACGGCTCCCGGTCTGCCTAGACGCGCTCGAGAGCTATTGCGATGCCCTGGCCGACGCCGATGCACATGGTGGAAAGTGCGTAGCGCCCACCGGTTTCCGAAAGCTCAAGCGCCGCTGTTCCGGTGATCCGGGCGCCGGACATGCCGAGCGGGTGACCGAGCGCAATGGCGCCGCCGTTACGGTTGACGCGGCCATCGTCGTCGGCAATGCCGAGATCGCGCAGTGTCGCCAGCCCCTGCGAGGCAAAGGCCTCGTTGAGCTCGATGACATCAAACTGCTCCTGCGTGAGACCCAGACGCGCCATTAGCTTCTTCGATGCCGGGGCCGGGCCAAAACCCATGATGCGCGGTGCAACGCCAGCGGTGGCACCGCCGAGGATACGGGCGATCGGCCTGAGGCCGTATCTTTTGGCCGCCGCCTCGGAAGCGATGATCAGTGCAGCTGCGCCATCGTTGACGCCGGATGCATTGCCGGCGGTGACCGTGCCGCCTTCTCGTCTGAAGGGCGTGCCGAGCTTGGCAAGCGCCTCCATCGTCGTGGCGCGAGGATGCTCGTCTCTCTCGACGACTGTCGGGTCGCCCTTGCGCTGCGGGATGGTGACGGCGACGATCTCCTTTGCGAGGCGACCGTTGCTCTGGCCGGCCGCTGCCTTCGCCTGGCTGCGCAGCGCAAAGGCATCCTGGTCTTCGCGGTTTACCTTGAAGTCTTCGGCGACGTTTTCGCCGGTCTCCGGCATGGAATCGACGCCATATTGCTTCTTCATCAGCGGGTTGACGAAACGCCAGCCGATAGTGGTGTCATAAATCTCGGCGTTGCGCGAAAAGGCGCTTTCCGCTTTCGGCATCACGAAGGGCGCCCGCGACATGCTTTCCACGCCGCCGGCAATCATCAGCTCGGCTTCGCCCGCTTTGATGGCGCGCGCGGCCGTGATGACGGCATCCATGCCTGAACCGCAGAGGCGATTGATGGTAGTGCCCGTTACGCTTGCCGGCAGCCCAGCCAGAAGCAGCGACATGCGTGCGACGTTGCGGTTGTCTTCGCCAGCCTGATTGGCGCAGCCGAAGATGACGTCATCGACCGCTTCCCAATCGAGCGACCGGTTGCGGTCCATCAGCGCCTTCAGCGGGATTGCGCCGAGGTCGTCGGCCCTGACCGACGAGAGCGCGCCGCCGAAGCGACCGATCGGTGTGCGGATGTAATCGCAGATATAGGCATCGGCCATTTATGCGGCCTCCTTGTTGCCCTGGTGGGCCTTCTTTGTGCGGGCATTGATGTCGCGAAGCGTCGCCAGTTCGATCTCGGTCGGCACCGGCGTATCGATCACGTCTTCGGCGAACTTGATCGGCCAGCCGCAGTTGTCGACGATCTCATCGCGCGTCACGCCTTGGTGGATCGAAACGACCGTCAGCTCCTTGGTTACCGGATCGGGCTCCAGAATGCAGAGGTCGGTGATGATGCGGGTCGGCCCCTTGGTCTTCATGCCGAGGCGTTCGCGATGATCGCCGCCTTCGCCATGGCCCATCGAGGTGATGAAGGGTAGTTTTTCGACGAAGCCGCGTTTGGAAAGCGCCATGGTGATGAAGATGCGGCCGCAATTCGACGCGATCTCGGGAGCGCCGCCGCCACCGGGCAGGCGGACCTTCGGATGGTCATAGGGACCGACGACCGTGGTGTTGAGGTTGGCGAATTTGTCGATCTGCGCGCCGCCGAGAAACCCGGTGGTGATGCGGCCGCCCTGCAGCCAGTAGCGAAACATCTCCGGCACGGAGACGGTGAAGAGTGCGGTATCGCAAAGCTCGCCGTCGCCGATCGACAGCGGCAGCACGTCCGGCTTGGTGCCGACGGTTCCGCTTTCGTAGATCAGGGTGATATCGGGCGCGTGTGTCAGCCGCGCCACGTTGCAGGCGGCCGATGGCGCGCCGATGCCGACAAAGCAGACGTCGTCGTTGGAAAGCTCGCGCGAGGCCGCGATGGTCATCATCTCGTTGGGGGTGAAATCGGTCATCATCGCCTCCTCAAGCGGCCTTCGCCGGCTTCTTGCCAGCGTGTCGTGCAAAGTCTTCAGGGCTCGCCTCGAGCACGTTCTCCTTGATCCAGGCCGTAAAGCTGTCGCGGTCGCGGGCGATTTCATCCCAGCCGATGTAGAAGGCATTCGAGCGTGGATAGTAGCCGTGGGCGTAGGAGGGGAAGGCGCCGCCCGGTACATGCGAGACCGCGGTTACAGCCCAGGTGGGCAGGACAACCGAGTTGGGCGACGGTGGCGCAAGCTCGTCGACGATTTCCTCGACGGTGACGATCGAACGCCTGGCCGCAAGCACCGCCTCCTTCTGCACGCCGACGATGCCTTCGAGCAGCACATTGCCCTTCCGGTCGGCCCGCTGGGCATGGATGATGGTGACGTCGGGCCGGATCGCCGGAACGGCGGCAAGCACTTCTGAGGTAAACGGGCAGGTGACCTGCTTGATGTTCGGGTTCACCTTCGGCAGGTCGGCGCCGATATAGCCGCGCAACATCGCGAACGGCAGATTGGCGGCACCAGCCTCGTAGGCATTGGCCATGGCCGCATGGGAATGTTCTTCGATTTCCAGCGGGCGCGGCCACTGATTTTCGACCGCATCGCGGAAGCGGTGCAGGGAGCCGACACCCGGATTGCCGCCCCAGGAGAATTTCATGCCGCGGGCAGCGCCGACGCCGATCAGCTGATCATAGAGAATGTCGGGGGTCATGCGTACGAGAAACAGGTCCTTGCGACCCTGGCGGATCACCTCGTGTCCAGCGGCATAGGGGATCAGGTGGGTGAACCCCTCCATGGCAACGGTGTCGCCATCCCTGACATTGTCGCCGATTGCCTCGGCGAGTGAAACGATCTTCGCCATGTTTCCTCTCTTCTGTTCTAAGTGCTGCCGCCAATTCGGCGGGCGCTTGATTGTCTGCCGGCGGATGGAAAGAGCTGTCGCGGTCCCCCTCGCTGGACCATCGGCCGGTCAGTGACGCTCTCTTGCCTGCAATGGCACGAAATAGGCTCTCAAAAAGACGAAGCGTCAAACACTTTGTGCGTTATTTGACATTTGTTCATATATCGCACAAACTGCTCGCTGATAGATTGAGGATGAACCATGAGAGAAACCGATTTTGTCAGCGGTTTTGCCCGCGGGTTGACCGTCATCGAGGCATTTGGCGAGACGCAGCAGAAGTTGACGATCACCGAGGCGGCAAAGATCACCGGACTGGACCGGGCGACCGTACGCCGTTCGCTGCTGACGCTCTCGGAACTCGGCTATGCCGACTACGACGGAAAGTTCTTTTCGCTGACGCCGAAGATCCTGCGGCTCGGGCATGCCTATCTCTCCGCGACGCCCTTGCCGGCGATTGTCCAGCCCTATCTCGACCAGCTCTCGGAAAGGGCCGGACAGAGTGCCTCTGCCTCGGTGCTCGACGGCACGGAGATTGTCTACATCGCGCGTGCCTCGCAGAGGCGGGTGATGTCGATCAGCCTGATGCCGGGGTCGCGGCTTCCCGCCTATTGCGCCTCGATGGGGCGCGTGTGGCTCGCCGCCTTGCCGGAGCCGCAGGCGAGGGACGTGCTCGCCCGCTCCGACCTCAAGGCGAATACGCCTTACACGAGGACTGACACGGAAGAACTGATGGCCGAGATCGGCCGCGTGCGTCACCAAGGTTATGCCATCATCGACCAGGAGCTGGAAATCGGCCTTTGCTCCATCGCCGTTCCGCTTCAAAACGACCGCAACCAGATCGTGGCAGCACTCAATATCGGTGCGCCGGCGGCCCATGTGCCGGCTGCCGAAATGGTCGAGCGCTATCTGCCGCTCCTCAAGGAGACGCAGGCGGCTTTGCGGATCGTCCTGCGCTAGAGGCGATGCCCGTATCGATGCTTGACGGAAACCGCAACGGGTCTTCTAATCCGGGCAAACCGGAGCAGGACCATGACCGACGAAGAGCGCTCAACGGAAACCAAGCTGACGAAGACGAAACGGCGCTGGGCGGCTGATGGTAAGTTCCTCACCGGGCACGCTGCCCGGCCACAGGATGAACGTTTGCCGCCGGGCCAGCACCTCGTCAAGGATTGGCCGGTGCTGGACCTTGGCCAGCAGCCCGCGATCGGTGTGGAGCGCTGGCGTCTTGACGTGACCGGGCTCGTTGAACAGCGCCTGTCGCTGGACTGGGCTGCGTTCAAGGCCCTGCCGCAGAGCGACAGCCTCTCCGACATTCACTGCGTTACCACCTGGTCGCGTTACGACAACCGCTGGCAAGGGGTTCTGGCGCACGACCTGCTCGACATGGTCATGCCGAAACCGGAAGCGTCCCATGTCATGCTGACGAGTTACGATGGCTATACGACCAATCTGCCGCTTGCCGACTTTGCCTCGGAACACGCGATCCTTGCGACGGACTGGGAGGGGCAACCGATCAGCCGCACCCATGGCGGGCCGATGCGGCCTGTCGTGCCGCATCTCTATCTCTGGAAGAGCGCGAAATGGCTGACGCGCATCGATTTTCGGGCCGGCGACGAGGCCGGCTTCTGGGAGCGCAATGGTTACCACATGCGTGGCGACCCGTGGCTCGAGGAGCGCTACTCCGGCGACTGACGGTCGAGCGTTGTTCTCGGTCTAGCGAGGCGCCCATTGCGCTCCGCTATCCGCCGCAACCGGTGGCGAGGCAGTAGCCTCTACTTCATCAGATCCATATGCTGGTCGGCCCGGGCCTTGATCAAAGGGTCAAGGTCCGACTTGTAGGGCCCGTATTTCGTGAACATTTCGTAGGCCTCGAGCGGCGGAATGCCGGACGCCCGGATGAAATCCTCCAGATCGTACCGGACCTCGCCGTTGGCGACGCCCTCTGTATACTGAAGTCCGGTCTGCGATGTGGACATTTGAATCTCCTATATCTGGAGCCCGCAACGACGGTGTTGGTTTCCCGCGGCGGCAGGCGTTGCTAGGTGGCTTCGCTTGTTCACGAAAACGGCGCCAGATGCAGAACTCGGCGCGATGACTTTGAACGCGTCACTGTGGTCTTCAGAATGCGGTGGTGCGCTCTCGGCAAATATACGCGGGAACCACGCTGCAGAAGACGCCGAACATACACTAAGGGTTTCAACAGGCTTAAGGGGCCAAGCCTCCGCCTGCCCATGCGCAGGCTCTGAGGCGTGCCACTCCGTCTGGCATTCAACCTCGGCCGGCGAAAGATACACCATCAAGCTGCCAGCCCAAACACAGGAGTGGCCTTTGCGGGGGCATGTTTCAAAAAGTGATCTTGGATCCGACACAGGGCGAAACCGATAAGTGAGCACACGGCGGTCAGGATTCGGTGGGCGAGCCGGCGGCTTGAAAGCGGGCCTCGAACTCACGCCGCAAGTTTCTCCTGACCTCCGCCGCGCGCTGGCGTCGCTTTCGGATGCTGGTTACGGCATTGTACGGCGGAACATTGGTCGGACGCCCCTCGGCATCGACGGCAACCATGGTGAAATAGCAGGAGTTCGTGTGTCTGCGCTCTCCGGTCCGGATGTTTTCTGCTTCGACGCGGATCCCGACTTCCATAGAGGTTCGCCCGGCATGATTGATCGAGGCGCGAAAGGTCACCAGTTCCCCGACATGGATTGGCTGGCGAAAGACGACCTGGTCCACCGACAGGGTCACCGCATACTCCTGCGAATAGCGCGAGGCGCAGGAAAACGCGACGCGGTCGAGAAGATTGAGGAGGGCACCGCCGTGGACCTTGCCGCTGAAGTTGGCCATGTCGGGCGTCATCAAGACGACCATTTCAAGCTCGCTGGTGTCATGCCCCGCTTCCACGGCAACTCCCTCTCAGATGATCGCAGCCCTTCTGGACCGATGCGCGCGCGACGATGCCAGCATTCCAAGCCATGGTCCAGCGGTGAGTGAGGCGTCCGGCTCAATCGGCGACCGCGGGACTGAAGTTGGCCAAGCGAAGGCGGCGGGCCAGCATGGTGGAGACCTAACCGTCGAGCATGGCGCTATATTCCGGATGTTTTGCCGCGAAGGCGGCCATAAACGGGCATTTGGCGATAATGCGAGCTTGCCTTTGGCGGAGCGTCTCGAAGATCCCACGGGCCAGCCGTGTGCCGATACCCTGTCCGGAAAGCGCCTGCGGAACCTCCGTATGGGTCAGGACGATCCTGCCGTCCTCCTTGCGATAATAGGCAACAGCTATCTCGCCGCCGATGGCAAGCTCGAAGCGTGATGCCGCGACATTGTCGGTAATGGTGTCGTTCATTGTCTCGCTCCGAGCGTTCTTTTCGCTGACTGTCACGTGGGGCGGTTCTCGCTCAATTCTGCGTGCGGCTCTTTTGTTGGCACAGTTCGCTGCCGTAACGCTCGAGTGCGCTCTCTACAAGTTTGCTCATGGCCATGCCGGTCCGGTGTGCCAAGGCGTGCGCCAACTCCTTGGCCTTGGCGCTGCGAATGGACAATTGAGGTTCGGACATCTTCGCGCCGCGCCCTGTTTCACGAGTAAGATAGCAAGGAAGCCATCCGAGATGGCTCACTATCGATACTTGAAACCTATCGATAGTGAATGGGATAAAATTGGCGCCTCTGGATGACGAGGACCCAACAGTGCCTGAACAGGCCCCATGTGGTGCCCAGCGATTGGATGAGTCCTGTCATCAACGAGGCGAAGATCAAAGGCAGGATGACCGAACGCGCGATCACGTCCATCGCGACATAGACGCTTGTCATCGTTTGAGTATCCTCGCTGGCAAGTCCCGCCACCGCGAGCGCAAGGAAGCCTGCGACCGCGCCAAGGGAGCCCACTGACGTGGCGATGAGCGCGACCTTGCGGACGAGGGGCGTCATCATCATCGCGGGTCACCTGCCGGAGGCGTCTGGCTCTCCGTATCAGCAGGTGATAGGTGGCGGCCAGGTCCGTGGGGTCCTCCGATGCCGAATACCATCAGAACGGCGGCGAGCAGAATCAGCAGGCCGAGGATCGTTCCGGCAATTTTTACCCAGCGTGGGGGGCCAGGGTAGGGGGATTGGGCAGCCATTTTCAACTTATCGACGCTTGTTGTCTTGAGTTCCGCAATCGCCAAAATGAACATTGTGTCTGATAACAGACACGATGTTCACTCATGTCAACGAACAAGCGGCCGGGAATGCCCGATCCTGGACGGCGCCCCGATTTGTCCGGGAACAGTGATGAAAACGACCGAGCATACAATCGATCGTCGCGTTGCTCGCACCCGGGCAGCGCTGCATCAGGCCCTGATCTCCCTGATCCTGAAAAAGGGCTACGGCTCGATCACGGTGGACGAAATCTGCGAGGCCGCGAATGTCGGCCGGTCAACATTCTATCTGCACTTCACGAGCAAAGATGATTTGAAGCAGAGCGGCCTGAGCCACTTGCGCAGGCAACGCGTCGAGGCTGCGGCGCGCGCGGCCACGGGTGATCAGGGGACAGGGAGATTGAGCTTCAGCCTTGCGATGTTCGAACACGCCCGTGATCATCTCGATCTCTATCGGGCGCTTGCGGGCAGCCGTGGCGGCACTGTCGCGCTCGACACGATCCGCCAGATACTCTCCGAGCTGGTCCGTGCCGAACTCGAACCTGCCGCCGCGAGTTCGTCGGACGCCATGCCGAGAGAGTTCGTCGTTCAATACATCGTCGGTGCCTTCATGGCCGTCCTGACCTGGTGGTTGGATGGTGGTGCCAAGATGCCGCCCGAGCGGATCGATGCGATGTTCCGCCGTCTCGCATTCGACGGGGCGATTGCGAGGAACAGTTAGAAGCCGGATCCAGCGGCAGATTCATTTTATAGGCGTAAGGACCCAATGGGTGAACGACAGGTGCGGGAAACCTCGTGTTACCGTCCCCAGGACGACGTTCGGCGGAGCCGCGAAATCTCCCTGTACAGCGCTTCCGCCGAGACACCGATTTCGTCAGCCACCCCCCGCCACTGACCTTTGGGAGGAAGTTCACCGTCGTTCCAGGCGAGCCAGGCACTGAGGCGGGCTCCGACCGTTTTCAGGGTCGCGATCTCGGCGCGCTTCCTGGCGCTTTGAAGCTCCCGCGATAGATGCGCCATCCATTCCGCCGCGAAGGCGGCGTCGTGTTCGAGCAGCGACCGAACGTCGCCAATGGGCACAAGCAGCGCTTCCGTGGTCGTCGTCGCGACGGCGTCGCAATGATACCGCTCCGAAAACAGGGACGCCTCGGCCAATATAGTTTCCGACGTCGCTCGCTGCAAAATTGCCGGGTTTCCGTCCGCCTGGTAGCGGACGAGGTGCACGCACCCATTCGCGACAAGGAAAAGAACCCGTACCGGATCGCCTCCGTGGAACAGATGCTCGCGCTTTGCGAAGGACTTTCGAGCGACTGCCTTGGGAAGGAGGTGGGTAATGATCTTCGCGGACATGATAGCTATCATGTCGCCAGTGGTCATTGGTTGGCAAGCTGATGTTCCCCAAACAGCCAACTGGTGCGCCATGAAATCCCTGTTTTTTGTATCTCTCGCCGTCCTTCTGCCTTTGCCCGCCGTCGCGGGGGGAGGACACGATCACAGCTCGCCCTATGCCGGACAGCAGACGCGCGAAATAAAAAGTCTGTCCTCCGAAGACGTCGCCAAACTGGAGAAAGGAGAAGGCTGGGGGCTTGCGAAAGCGGCCGAACTGAACGGCATTCCGGGGCCTTCGCATGTTCTGAAGATGAAGCGCGAGCTGGGGCTGACTTCTGATCAGGAGGCCTTGGCTGAAGGCATATTCGAGAAGATGGAACACCAAGCCATCGTCGAGGGGAGAAAGCTCGTGGCCGCGGAACTGGCGCTGGACATCGGCTTTCGTTCACGCTCGATCGACCTGCCCGATCTTAGAGAGCGTCTTCACGGGATCGAAACGAGTCGGGCAAACCTGCGCTACATCCATCTCGCAGCGCATCTGGAGATGATCCGGGTGTTGGATGAGCGCCAGATCAAGCAGTACAATGAATTACGGGGATACGAGCAATAGAGGCGATCAGTGTCGCCCTGAAGGCAAAGGTCGGTCTTGGAGCCCGACCTTGCACCGAAAGTTCCGTTCAGTTCTGTTCGCCACCAACATTTGGCGTGAAAATCGTGGAGTTGCACGACAAGGTCAGCTTCGCGTGAAGCTGAAGCTGACAGTCAGGTCATTTTCTCGGAGAGAGAAGACGATCCCGGAGCAAGAGGAAAGACCTCTCCACGCAGAACCAGAGCACGGTTGCCGCCGCAAAGCTGGTCACCAGATAAACCATGAAGCCGAAACCGCCCTGAAGGTTCTCTTCCCCGAAGACAAGCCTGGCGACATGGAAGACCGACTTGTGGGTCAGATACAGGCTGTACGACAAGGTGGCGACGATCACGGCACCTGGAACCGGCCACCGTCTCATGACCTGCTCAAGGTCGAGCATAGCGCCGAGAATAAGAGCGATACCGATCGAGATTAGCGGGAATCCGGCAACCGTACCAAGCTGCGCCTGAAAGACAAGAAACAGATTTGTGCCCGCAAGCGGCCCGCGAATAGAGAACAGCACAAGCGCGGCTACGACGAGAGCAACACCGACGGGCAGGGCAACGCGCGGAGGTGCGTAACGCTTGTAGAGCTCGGGCTTGAAGAACCGCGCCGCGGCAAGGATCACGCCGAACATCAGGCCATCCAGGCGCGTGTATGTCGGATAGTAGACATCTCTCAGATAGACGGCGAAGGCCTCTCTCAGTTTGCCAGCATCGACCAGGACCCCAACCTGGCTCTCCCAGATCGTGTAGCGCAGAACCAGTCCGGCAATTAATATCGAACCTGTAAGGAGAAGCATCCAACCCGTGCTGATCCGACGATGCAAGAGCAAGACGAGTAGCGGCAGAACCAGGTAGAAATGCTCCTCGACACAAAGCGACCATGCCTGCGAAAAGGCTCGGCCTACGCGCGGGTCAAAGTCGAAGTTCACAGTGAAGGTCGCAAAGCTCAAGAACGATTGCATCGTCGGGGCGTCCCGAAGCACGGGGAAAATCGCATAGAGACCAAGAACAACGAAGAACGCCGGGAAGATGCGGAAGGCGCGGCGGAGATAGAAGGATTTGAGGTCTACACTTCCGGTGCGCGAGACCTCCTTGAAGAGCTGAGTTCCGATCAGGAACCCGCTCAGAACAAAGAAAATGTCGACTCCTAGCCACGCATAGGTACGGACACCAACTAGCGTGGCCGGCGTCGCCTCGACGGGCAGATGCACCAGCATAACGAGAAGGATCGCCAGCGATCGGAGAACATCAGGGCCGACCGCCCTGGATTGCACCTTCTCTATCTTCTCAGAGGAGAAACTTCGCGCTGACGGAAAATAGGCAGAATCCGAATGGGCAATAGCATTCATTGCGACGATCCACGGCTGTGTCTGATGGGTTTGGGACACGTCAGGGACGTGTTAATGAAAGTTTTAGCCTTCTTTGTTCAGACCGAAATAGGCAGATTGAGATCGATAAAATTAAGCTAAATTTTTCGTAAACTCTGACGTGTCGCAACTCTCGAGGGGACAGTTCGCCGCCCGGCTTCATCCAACCATCGCGACATTACGTTTGGCACGTACTGAATAGTACCCTGCAAAAACTCCAATACCCTGCCGCCACGGAGGTGTTATCATGCTGCCTTCGCTGAACCATGGGAGGTGGGAATGCGTTGTCTTGTGCTCACCTTTGCAGTCGCAATGCTTGGCTGTTCGCTGGTGATGGCCACCGAACCCGTCATTTTCCATACGGCTCACTTTAACGACGATACGATCGTCAGCCTCAGTCTCGTCACCAATGGCGTTGCCGGGCGCGTGGGCTATGACTACGACGTCACCATATCGCTCTCGCAGACGCATCCGGCAACCGGGGCTAGCTATCGAGACCCGGGCAAACATAAGGCGCTGGTCAAATGCGGTGAGCCTGCCAGGGTCCACGTGAGAGGCATAGATTATCCGATCCCGACGTCCGGCGCTGCAAATGGCGCGGATTGGAAGGACGATCTCTGGAGGGCCGTCTGCACACCACCTGTCTCGTAGGTTTCTTCCGAGGGGACAGTGCGACGCGCTTCGTGCTGCAAATACCAGATATCAATCGGCAACCGCCGTCCAGGAAGCGCCACTTCACTCTGTGCCATCCAAAGCGCCGGAGGAACAGGTTTACGCAACTGGTTGACCAGCGCCGACGAGATCACAAGTGGAGAATTTAAAGCCTTCGTAAGCGCCTCAAGACGCTGCGCGACATTTACCGCGTCCCCTATGACTGTGAATTCGCTATGGCATCCACTGTCCAGGACGCCGCCGACGACGGTGCCATAGTGCAATCCTATGCCCGCGTTGAGGGCAGGATGGCCGTCTACTCGACTCTGGTGCTTCCAATCGCTCAACGCATCGACGAGGTCGAGAGCGCACGCGAGTGCCCGATCCGCGTCATCTTCCATTGGTGTAGGTTGGCCGAACACCGCCATGACGCCATCGCCGATAAATTTGTCAACTGTCCCGCCGTGCGCGAAAATGGTTCCGGAAACCAGATGGCGGTATTGCGCCAGCACTGTCGCCAATTCGCGGGCGGGGGCCGTCTCGGCAAAACTGGTGAAGTCACGCAGATCGACAAACATGATCACAGCATTGCGACGTTCGAGTTCGAGGGCCGAGCTTCCTTCCTGAAGGTCGGCGACGACAAGCGGTGAGAAGAATCGCGAAAGATTGAGACGTCGCCTGTCTGCCAACAGAGCCTCCTTCCGCGTTCGGTCGTGATCTTTGGCAAGCAGATAGATTGCAAAGGCGGTGAAGCCATAGCTCACCGTCAAACCCAGGTCCTGATTGAAAAAGGAAGCGACAAACGAAACTGCGTCCGCCGTGTGGTGTCTGGCTGCGGTAACTGCCAGCATCCCGATCCAGGCAACAAGGACGATGCAGGAAAAGACAAGGACCAGCCGACGGTCAAGCTTCAGACCAACGTGATTGAGGAGAATAAATGCGACCACGAGGCTGGTCGTGGTCACGTTGTGGTTCTCGGTAACTGGGCCACCAAGAATATGAGCGTAGAGGAGCAACGCGACCAGCGGCGCGTCCAGAACGACAAACAGCGTTTTCAGCCAGGACCGGCCCGGCAGGAAGCGGGCACTCGCCACAGATGCGATGCTGATGACCAAATAGCAAATGACGACCGCTAAATGTGTGCCTTCGGCCCCTTCGTCGCCGCCTAGCAAGAGATTGGCGAGAAGGATGGTGAAGGCGACGAACCGCAGAAGGATTGAACGGATTTCCCGCTCGAAGTCCCAGTCAGCGCTGAGTGAGGACGTCATGTTCTTCTCTGAACGAACGGATCGGTTTCGCAACTTCACGGTCAGCCGAGTCCGCTTGCTCTCGCTGCCATGAGGAAGAAAGCGCGGTCAAACTGGAGGCCGCGCCCTCATTTGTTGGTTACTTGACCTGTGTGACGGTCAGCTTTCCGTTAACGCGCTCGGCGATGAACTCAACGCTCGCACCTTCCTTGAGCTTGTCCATCAGCGTGTCGTCCTGGACGCGGAAGACCATCGTCATCGCTGGCATTTCAAGATCTTTCAGTTCTTCATGAATGAGCGTGACTTTTTTCGCCTTCACGTCCAGTTTCTTAACAGTTCCTTTGGTGAACTCCGCCGCGAATGCCCCGTATGCAGTACCAAGGGCGAGCGCGGAGGCCAGCGCAATTTTGATGATCGTTCTCATTGTTTAGTTCCTTTCAAACTTGATTACTTGGCCGCGACACTAACGTCGCCGTGCATCCCGGCGTCGTAGTGGCCGGGTACCAGGCACGCGATCTTGAACGTGCCGTCATTCGTGAACTTCCAGATGATTTCGCCCGACTTTCCTGCAGCAAGTCGGATGGCGTTCGGATCGTCGTGTTCCATGTCCGGAAATTTCTCCATCACGGCTTTGTGCTCCATGATCTTGTCTTCCTGATCGAGCACGAATTCATGATCGAGTTCGCCAGCGTTCTGAATGGCGAACCGGACAGTCTGCCCCTTCCGAACCTTGAAGGTAGATGGCGTAAAGATCATCTTGCCGTCGTCGGTCTCCTTCATGGTGACACGGATCGTCTGCGTGGCCTTCGCCTTAACGCCTGGCTCGCCGACAGCCATCGCCTCACCGTGTCCGCCCGCATGCGAGCCCGAGGCCAATGCCGGGGAGCCGAGGGCAGCAATGAGCATTCCGAAAATTGCAGCTTTCATGGTGTATTCCTTCGTTTGATTGGAGTTCGGCATGCGGGATCACCCGTGGTTCTTATGCTTCGGTGTGATCTGGGTCTTCGCGTCTTTGGCCTTGGTCGTGTCGGGAAGATCGCCCGTCCACTCCCAGGCCTGGGTTCCGGGTGGGTTTTCGTACCAACCAGGATCGGAGTAATCGTCCGCGTTGATCCCTTCGCGGACTTTGACAACGGAAAACATGCCGCCCATCTCGATCGGACCATGCGGCCCCCAGCCGGTCATCATCGGGATGGTGTTGTCGGGAAGCGGCATTTCCATTTCGCCCATGTCGGCCATGCCTGCGGTGCCCATCGGCATGTACTCAGGGCGGAGCTTTCTGATCTTCTCGGCGACTTCTTTCTTATCGACACCGATGAAGGTCGGGATATCGTGGCCCATCGCATTCATCGTGTGGTGCGACTTGTGGCAGTGGATCGCCCAGTCACCGACGTATTTGGCATCGAACTCGTAGGCCCGCATGGCACCGACGGGAATGTCGATCGAGACTTCCGGCCAACGCGCCTCGGGGCGGACCCAGCCGCCGTCCGTGCAGGTCACCTCGAAATCGTAGCCGTGCATGTGAATTGGGTGGTTGGTCATGGTGAGGTTGCCGACCCGCACCCGCACCCGATCGTTCTTTGAAACAACAAGTGGACTGATGTCGGGGAAGATGCGGCTGTTCCAGCACCACATGTTGAAATCCGTCATTTCCATAATGCGCGGAACGTATGAGCCGGGGTCGATGTCATAGGCGTTGAGCAGGAACACGAAGTCCCGATCGACCGGCATGAACTTCGGGTCCTTCGGATGAATGACGAAGAAGCCCATCATGCCCATCGCCATCTGAACCATTTCGTCGGAGTGCGGGTGGTACATAAAGGTCCCGGACTTCACGAGATCGAACTCGTAGACGAAGGTCTTGCCAACCGGGATGTGTGGTTGCGACAGGCCGCCAACGCCGTCCATACCCGACGGAAGGATCATGCCGTGCCAATGGATGGTGGTGTGCTCCGGCAGTTTGTTGGTGACGAAGATACGGACCCGGTCGCCTTCGACGGCCTCGATCGTGGGGCCAGGCGATTGGCCGTTGTAACCCCAAAGGTAGGCGGTCATGCCGTCTGCCATTTCCCGTTCCACCGGTTCGGCGACCAGGTGGAACTCCTTGACACCATTGTTCATCCGGTGCGGCAGCGTCCAACCATTAAGTGTGACGACTGGCGTATAGTCTGGCCCTGAGCTGGGCCGGACAGGTGTTTGGGTCTCTGCCGTTTCCATGACGGCAGCTTCGGGGAGCCCCATGTTCGAGGTTTTTGCCCAGGCGGCGGTCGAAACGAGCGCGGCGCTTGCGCCGAGTATTTGTCTTCTGTTGAACATTGTCCGTTCCTCTCTCAATGACCGCCAGCGCCGCTTTCGGCGGCTGCCGCGACTTCAGTTCCGCCGGAAGCAGATCCTTGGCCACCGCCGTAGATGGCGGGGGCGAGATTGGCTTCGGCTAACCAGAACTCACGCTTTGCATTGACCGCGAGGATGATCGAGTTAATCTTCTCTCGGCTGTCGGCGAGCAATTCGAAGGTGTTAGTGATCATACCGCTATAGGTAAGGAGCGATTCTTCCTCGATCTTGGTTCGAAGAGGCACGACACTGTTGCGGTAATGGCGAGCGATGTCGTAGTTGGAGCGGTAGGCTTGATAGGCAGACCGTGCCTCGGAGCGGACGTTCACTGACTTCTCGGCAAGCAGATTAGCCGACCGCATGTAGGCCAACTCGGCCTTGCGCATTCGAGCTTTGCCCGTGTCAAAGATCGGAATGACGAATTCAAGTTCGGCCTGGCCCGTCGTCTTGCGCGTTACGTCACCGTCCTCTACTTCTCGTTCCGTCTCGAAACCTGCGAGAATTTCGAGATCAGTGACGTATCGCGTTGCTCCCGTCAGCTTGTAGGACTTCGCCGTTGCTTCGAGATCGAGCTTAGCCATTTGCAGATCGACACGGCGCTGCAACGCCTCGGCTTCAATGAGGTCGCGCTTCATCAAGCCATTCGGCAACTGAGGCAACCGGTTGGGCACCTGATAGTCTGTGTCGGCCCCCCAGAGCCCCATCAGCCGGGGCAATTCTTCCTTGGCGAGGCGGGCTGCAAGCCGCGCCTGGGCGGACTGGCCAGTCAACTCAGCATAGAACACGTGTTCCCGAGCTTGGGCTTCCTTTGTCATTGCGCCCGTCTCGCCAAGCTTTCCGGCAAGGTCAGATGCGGCGTCCGCCGCAGCCTGAGCCTGATTGAGCTGGGCCACGGTTTCCCAGGAACCAACGGCGTTGATCCAGGCGCGGCGCGTGTCGGCAATCTCGACATTGCGCTTATGCGTTGCCAGCGCCAGGATATTTGCTGCAATCATTCCCTCAACGGATTTGAATGCTTCAAGGGCAGGGGCACCGATGCCGTTGAATCCGACCGAGACCGTAGGATTGATCAGCATCGTTGATTGCCAGGCATCTGCCGATGAATCACCGAGATCGGCGTAAGCCGCCTGGAGCCCCTTGTTATTCAACAGGGCCACTTGAACGGCGGTTTCGACGTCGATGGTTTTCTTAGCCATCAACGTCTTCACGCGATCGGACACCACCTGAGCCTGTTGTTGGTTTTGAACCCAGACGGACTGTTTTCCGGTCGCCTCGGTGGTTTTCGCCTCGACAGACGAAAACCCTACATTGTTCGCCGCGTACTCGTTCGCAGATACACAACCGCCGAGAAGCAGCGGTAGCGCCAGAATTGCGGTCATCTTGAACTTGAATCCGGTCATGACGCGTCTCCTTCAGGAGCTTGCGCGTCATTCTGATTACGCCACGGCTTGGGGTCGACCGGAGCGCGGTGCGTGTAGCCCGTAACCGGACTGTGGTAGTGAACAGGGCGGACTTCGGCCGGGGAAGTGGCGAGGTTGCCCGAAGCAATAACGTCAGGAGGCAATGTGGCTGCGCATCCACTCAGGAAGAGCGGCAGGGCGGCCACCAAAAACATACGTCTCATGGTGTGATCCGGATAGGAGATTGCAGCGGCGTAGGGAGCAAATCACGCCCACAAACGCACGATTGACCCGTAAAAGGGTGTCTCTAATTCAGATATTCGGGGGCCGGTGCAGTGCCGGAAGCTGGCCAATGACGTGGGCGTCGTCAATGAATTCGCGAATGGGAGCAACGCGTGGCCCACCAACCATATCGACGTGCGCGACAATCGCCATGCTGACACAGAAGCCTTTGCAGCATTCTTGCTTCGAAATTTTCTCTGCATCCTCGGGGGAGGAGGCGTGATCACCGTGAGAATGCTGGTCGCTTGCCATCTCGTGATGATCGCCGGGCTGCACAATTTCCGGATTTGATGAAGTGCCGTGCATAGCAGCTGAGGCAGTTGGCAGGGCATAGCTCGCCAGTGACAATACAATCACCAAGCGAAGCAGAACCAGCATTTTTTGCAATGTGATTCGAAACATACCCATGCCCGAGGACTACCATCGGTCGTTAAGTTGTCAATTGTCAGGTTTTACTAATAGACGATTCGCGTCGATTCTGTGGCGCCGGACGACCCGCCTTTTGTCGAAACAGCGCTTGGGGGTCCTGGGAGAGTGCGAGGGCCTGCGAAAAGGGACAGGCTTAGAACCAATTACGCATTTTGGCTGAATTTCTTGGCCAGACGACGGAGTTGATCGCATGCGCCAACGAACCTAGAAATGCGAGATGGCAAAGCTATGGATCTCATATCTGAGTGGTTTGATGAAGGTAGCGATCATTTTGTCGTTCGCTGTATTCACCTTCCATAACTCAGAACAGGCGGCATTCTTTGCTGCCCACAATAGCGCCGCCATTGTTGAAGCCGCGAATGATGTCGACCCTTCGCATCACTGCGTGAGTATGGCAGATGAGAATAGCGATCACCACAAAAGCGAGCATGGCAACGGCAAGTGCTGCGGTGCGATGTGCTCGGTTTTCGCGGTCCTGACCGACGTCTCGACGTTGGCTGACCGGGTGCCAGCCACAATGCAGCCACCCGCTGTTTGGTCGGAGCCGAATTCGTTCTTTTCCCCCAGCCTCTATCGCCCCCCAATCGCCTGATTTTGTGAAATCGCGCCGTATCCGCAGCGCGTAGTCGCGTAAGCCGCTCAGTTGGCTCACGCTATTGGAGATTTCACAAAACTCAGGTTCAGAGATGAACGGGTGCTCACATCCGGTCTGGCGCAGGTGGCCATCCAGCACGCGTCCGAAAGCTGATGGCTGGCGCCTATGCGCGGCCGGACCGGACTCGTTCCGCGCGTTCATCGACCGAACTCACTTTGCTCCTCGCTTGGACACCGGGTGGCGCGAACCTTTCGCCAAAGAGAGGTCGTTGCCTTTCGGGATTGCGCGGCGTCGGAGCAACTCATCAGGAGTTCAGTACATGTCCGCTGTAAACTTCACCGAAGTCGTTTTCCAAACGCCGCGCCGTGTCTGCCACAGTATCTGGGACGGGCTGCCTGGCGCGATTACGCAGACTCGCGCTATGCGCCGTTTCGGCAAATTCATTTACCGCAGATTCACCCGCAACACGGTTCGCATCCAAAGTCATTATACGCAGTTCATGCGCAACCCGCCGCTGTTGGATGTCTTGGCGAGGCTTTTGTCCGCGTACCAGATTGGGTCGACCGTCAAACTGGCGTCAATTGGATGCAGTACAGGCGCGGAACTATACTCGGCCCTGTATGTGCTGCGCCGAGCACGGCCAGACTTAAGCATTCTGGCGACTGGCGTGGATATTTCGAGCGAGGTCGTCAAAGCTGCCGAACGAGGCATCTATTGTCCAGGCCAGTCCGCCGCAATAAACGGCTTGTATCTGGAAGGGCGGCCAGAAGTCTTCCGGGAAGATATCAATGCTCTTGGCGAGGTGCTTGAAGTTCAGCATGGTGGGACGCTCCGGGTGCAGGATTGGCTTCGCAAGGACACCAACTGGCTTACAGCCGATGCAACGGAAGTTGGGCTCGCTGCCACCCTCGGGCCGCACAATATCGTTCTTGCAAACAATGTGATGGGTCCGATGGACGACCCGTTTGCCGAAGTCTGCTTGCGGAACGTGATGAACTTAGTCGAGCCCGGGGGATACCTTGTTGTTGATGGTATCGACCTCGATTTGAAGACGCGGGTTTTGGCAACGTCCGATTTCAAGCCGGTCCTGCTGCGTCAGGAAGACGTATGGACGGCTGATGGGTCGAAGGACGGATGGCCGTGGGTCCGTTGGGGGCGCGAACCTTTGGATTGGACTGAACCATGCTGGGAGTTGCGATACTCGATAATCTTCCAGCGTGCCCGAGTATGAGGCGCGGGAGAAGGATAGGCGAAGGGTATGCGCTTTGGTGTATTCCCCTCACGTATCAACCATTCGCTCTGCCAAGTCTCCGCATCTTGATGGAGGACCAGTCCGTTGAATGACAGATCGGTAGGCCAGCCAAACCAGTCGCTAGATGAAGACGGTGCAAGCGCAAGAAACTTGAAGACCGGCGGATCAATCATGGCCGGAGGAGCTTGGGTGATTGCCGCCAAGGCGATTGCTCAAGTCACACAGCTTTGTACGTTCTTTGTTGCCGCACGACTTCTCGCGCCGACCGAATTTGGATTGTTCGCATTCATTTCGGCCATAGCCATTCTCTGCGTTGTTCTTGCGGAAGGGGGCTGGGCCGAATTCATAATGAAATCCGGTGACGACCGCGATCGTTTCGACCAGGTGGCGACAATCGCTTTGCTGAGTGGTCTGTTCTTTACAATGTTGGGGTTGGGTGCCTCGGCAGTTCTTTATCTCTGGACGGAGAGATACTGGGAAAGCGCTCTTCTCGCGCTCTTCAGTTGCTGGATGCTGCCAGCCGCCGTTTCGACCGTATATGACGGCACCCTCGTTGTTCGTGGTCAGCTGCGTCAGCAGGCGGGTATTCGCATCGTGGCGGAGGTGGTCGGCGTTGGTGCAACCATCACAGGGCTTGTTCTCGGATGGCATGCGGCCGCCCTGGTCGTCGGCAGAATTGCCATCCAGCTGATGGTACTTATGGGGTCAGCCCGGATCGTTGGCTGGAGGCCGCGTTTATCTATCACGCGATCGGTGGTGAAGGACGTTATTGAGTTCTCACGGCATATTGTCGCGAACCGGATCATCGTCTTTTTCAGCTCATATTCTGGAACGCTCGCAGTCGGTAGTTTCCTTGGTGTAACCGAGGCCGGGTACTATCGCGCTGCGGAACGAATAGTCTCGGCCATCTCCGAGTTTTTAGGCGAGCCAACCCGGGCACTTGGTTGGATCGTCTTCAGGCGTGCCCGGGACCGGCAGGCCGAGCATCAGGACAATTCAGTTGCCGAAGCGAGCGGTCGCTTTCTGACAGTCCTGCTTGTCGTTGCTTCACCCATCTATCTTGGGCTGATGCAGGTGTCGGACGCCCTGGTTTACTTCGTACTTGGCGAGCAGTGGATGCCTGCCGCACTCATCGTGTCAGTCCTATGTCTGAAGCAACTACTGCTCCTACCGGGTTACATCACCGAACCGTTGCTGTCCGTGATGGGGAACGTGAGCAAGAGACTGCCGGTCACGCTGTTGAACGTCTTCGTGTCGTTGTCACTAATTGTCGCGCTCGCGCCATTTGGTCTGCTGCCGTTGGCGGTGGGACAATGCGTCAGCGCGGCCTTTGCAGTGACGACGTCGGTCAGATTACAGATACGGTTCGGCGGCGTTGACTGGCGAAGCGTGATGAAGAATATCGCAATCCTAATCGCGCCAGCCGCTTCAGCAATGGTCGCCGTTGTTGTTGTTCTTCGTGGCAAGTTGGAGGTGCCGTCGATCCCGTTGATGTCGACATTCCTGTTACAGGTTGGGATTGGCGCTGCGGTCTATTGCTCGATCTTCCTGCTGCTTGCTCGATGGACAGGGCGCGTGAAGCTTGCCCGGCAAGGTGAGTTGTCATTGTAGAGGTCGGCGAACTGGGTCTCCGCGCCGGTTCGATCGCCAACCCATCACCGCTATATGTTGGTCTTTTTTGCTGTGATCGATCTCACTGCCTACATCGGACTTTTTCTGGTTGCATTCGGTGCGGCAACCGTTTTGCCGTTCCAATCGGAGCCTGTGCTCGTCGGCCTTCTTCTATCCGGCAAATTCTCCGTGGCGGGATTGATCGCCGTCGCCCGCCTCGGGGATGTTTTGGGGGCTGTTACGAACTGGGTTGTCGGCCGCTTCATTGATCGGTTCCATGACGCAAAATGGTTTCCGGTCAAGGCGGCCTCGCTGGAACGAGCCAGCGGATGGTATCGACGCTATGGACGATGGTCGCTCCTTCTGTCGTGGATGCCCCTTTTCGGCGATGCGTTGACCGTGACGGCTGGTGTATTGCGCGAACCGCTATGGTCTTTTGTGGTGCTTGTAACCCTGGCGAAGACGGGCCGATATCTGGCTCTGACAGCAGCGACGTTAGGTACCCAAGCCGTCCTCGGGTTGTGATCGGGGAGGGCGTTCGCCGCGAGTTTTCGGGAACATTCTCGTTGCAGGTACGTTTTGAGGCGAATGGGAATCTGCCTCCATGCCAACCTGGAGCATAATTTACCGCTGGGTCAAAGTCGCGGCCCTGTGCATCATGGTGGTAAACCTCCATGTTGCGGCAGTCGCAGGCAACGGCAATAGATATCTCAGCTGTCCGACGGTCACAGAAACAACCCATGGGTCTGGATCTGCGTCTCATCATAATGCCTGCTGTGCCGGTGTGCAGTGTTGCCCCGTTCTTCCGGCGCTGCCATGTGCTGACCCGCCCGCCGCTCTCGTCCAGCTGCCAACGGCCTATCTGGACCAGACACGCCCATTCCTCATCGTGCGCGGGCTGGACCCACCGCCGAAGTCTTCACCCTCCTGAGATGAAATACGATTGACGTTCAAACCAACAGGAGAATCCAATGAGAACCGTCCTCAAGTTCGCGGTTGCCGCAGCGGTCGTACCGTTCGTCGTTCTTTCCGCAGGCACAGACGCCAAAGCTCAAATGCCTATGCCGGATGCATGCAAAACCGAAGCTTCCGCCATGAAAGACATGAATACGTCGGGTGGTGGGATGCAGATGGGCGAAATGGCCGATCATCAGAAAGCGACAATGGAAAGCATGCAAAAAATGCACCCAGCGATGATGCAGGCCATGAGGGCGAAAGATCCGGACGTCGCGTTTGTTTGCGGGATGATTGCCCACCACATGGGCGCAATCAGCATGTCCGAAGTTGAGCTGAAGTACGGCGATGACGAGCAGGCCAAGTCGATGGCGCAGAAGATCATCGACGCGCAGAAGAAGGAAATCGAGGAAATGACCACCTGGGTGAAGGAACACGCCAAGTGATGCTCGAACTTCCCTCGAAAGGACACAACTCATGCATCATCATCAATCGTCAGAGATGAAATCGTGCATCCAGGAGTGCTTGGCCTGCTACCAGGAATGCCTTTCCACAGCCATGAATCACTGCCTCGAAATGGGCGGTGAACATACTCAGCCCAAGCATTTCACGCTGATGATGGCTTGCGCAGAAATCTGCAGGACGTCGGCGCATTTCATGCTCATCGGGTCGGAGCACCACAGGCATGTGTGCCGGGAGTGCGCCGAGATCTGCACGCAGTGTGCTGAAGATTGCGAGCGAATAGGGGAGATGCAAAACTGCGTGGATGCGTGCCGCCGTTGTGCGGAAAGCTGCCGTAGAATGGCAGCATAGATGTCGGTCCCGAGGGCGCCTTCGATGGGCACCCTCGGGAATTTTGTTGTCCCTTGACGGCAGTATCAGGGCGCGACAACACTCGACTGAAATTTGGCTGCGGCATCCTCGGACATCCGACGAAGGCACCAACGTACGTAGGCCCTTCCAAACATCGTGCCAATGAACTTGCCAAGGATGGAGCTTGGATAGTTGTAGTTGATGAAAATTCGCAGTCGGCAAAACCCTTTTGCGGGCGTGATTTCGAATCCGACTTGATGAGCGCCGATAACGAAAAGACGTGTTCGGCCGAAGGTCCGCCAGGTTTTGAGGTGGGGCGGACGGCGATCGACGATCACTTCTTCCACTGCCAAAGGCAGGCCGAGGAGGCTTCCGTGCATCTTGATCACGGAGCCAGCCGCTCGCCCTCCGCGTTCGTCAAGCTCGTAGATCATCCTTGCGCCCAGCATCATCATGGAAGGCTCTCGCATGTGGCTCCCGATACGCGCGGGATCATCCATATAGCCGAACAACGCTTCGGCTGACGTTGAAACATCCTTGAGGACTTGTGCTGAATGGTCGTACAGGATCACTTTCGCACCACCTCCACGGCTCTCAATCTGAGCGCATTCGCGATAACACTCACGGATGAAAGGGCCATGGCCGCAGCGGCGATTATGGGGGACAGGAGAATCCCGAAGGCCGGATAGAGAACGCCAGCCGCCAAGGGTATGCCAGCGGCGTTGTAGATGAAGGCGAAGAAGAGGTTCTGCCGGATGTTTTTCATAGTAGCGTGGCTCAATTGTCGTGCCCGCGCAATGCCTTGAAGATCACCCTTCAGCAGGGTTACCCCGGCGCTTTCAATGGCTACATCCGTGCCGGTACCCATGGCGATACCGACATCAGCGGCCGCAAGGGCCGGGGCATCGTTCACTCCGTCACCCGCCATCGCGACGATCCGACCTTCGTTGCGCAAACGCGTCACGATCTCGCTTTTGTGCTCTGGAAGGACCTCCGCCTCGACTTCTGTAATTCCGAGCTTTCGTGCGACGGCGTTGGCGGTCGTCTTGTTGTCTCCTGTAAGCATGACCACCCGGACACCTTCGCTCAGCAAGGTCTGAACGGCAGCCGGTGTCGTCGCCTTGATCGGGTCGGAAATTGCGAACAGGCCGCCGACACGTCCATCAAGGGCGACAAAAATCACGGTCGCTCCTTCACCGCGCAGCGTCTCAGCCTCCTGCGTTAGGACCGATACGTCAACTCCAACCTCCTCCATGATACGGTGGCTGCCGATGACAAGCTTGCGTCCATCGACTGAGCCGGTGACTCCCTTGCCTACCGGACTGTCGAAATCTTGCGGCGTGGCGAGGTTTAGTCCTCGCTCGGCGGCGGCATCCACGATTGCGGTGGCTAAGGGGTGTTCGCTCGCGCGTTCCAGGGACGCGGCCAATCGGAGTAGTTCACTTTCCGCCAGCCCTGCTGTGGTCGCAATCGATGTGACCTTCGGTTTGCCCTCCGTCAAGGTTCCGGTCTTGTCCACGACCAGCGTATCGACCTTTTCTAAGCGCTCCAATGCTTCCGCATTTTTGATCAGCACACCAAGCCGTGCGCCACGTCCAACGCCGACCATAATGGACATGGGGGTAGCAAGGCCCAAGGCGCATGGGCAGGCGATGATAAGCACCGCGACTGCCGCGACCAACCCGTGTGCGAAACGCGGTTCCGGGCCTAGCCACAACCAGGTAGCAAAGGCCACGAGAGCAATCGCTATGACTGCGGGCACGAACCAGCCTGACACCTCATCGGCCAGACGCTGTATCGGGGCACGCGAGCGTTGGGCGTCGGCGACCATACGAACTATCTGCGAAAGCATGGTATCGCGTCCGACTTTGCCAGCCTCCATCACGAAGCCCCCGGTCTGGTTCATCGTCCCGCCAATGAGCTTTGAACCGACCTCTTTGGTCACTGGCATAGACTCGCCCGTGATCATCGATTCATCGACCGAACTGCGACCTTCGACGAGGGTGCCGTCGACCGGGACTTTTTCGCCCGGCCGAACTCGCAACCGTTCGCCGACGGCAACTTCTTCGAGCGGGACGTCTTCGTCTGTCCCGTCACTGCGAACCCGGCGGGCCGTCTTTGGAGCGAGATCCAAAAGTGCCCTGATCGCGCCGCCCGTCTGCTCGCGAGCCCGCAACTCCAGAACTTGTCCAAGAAGAACAAGAACAGTGATGACAGCGGCGGCCTCGAAGTAAACCGCGACCGATCCATCCACAGATCGGAATGTGGTTGGAAACAGCCCTGGCGCGACCGTAGCGACCACGCTGTATGCCCATGCCACCCCTGTACCCATTGCGATCAGTGTGAACATGTTGAGATGACGTGTGACGATCGATCGCCAAGCCCGTTCGAAAAACGGAGCGCCTGCCCATAGAACGACGGGTGTTGCCAACACAAGTTGAAGCCAGTTCGATGCCTGTGCACCGAGCAACATGTGAAGGTTGGTAAGGTGGCCGCCCATTTCCAGGGCGAGGACCGGCAATGCGAGAACAAGGCCAATCCAGAACCTATGCGTCATATCAACCAGTTCGGGGCTCGGGCCTGTCTCCTCGGTCACGACTTCTGGCTCAAGAGCCATCCCGCAGATTGGGCAATTGCCGGGACCGATTTGCCTTACCTGCGGATGCATCGGGCAGGTATAGATCGCGCCCTCGGCCTGGCCGGGCACCGCAGCATCTGACGCCCTTTCTTGCGCTGGTTGTCCGTGATGATGGACCGAATGCTTCTGTTCGTTGTTCATCGAACTGAACTCCGTCGTGGCCGGTGTTTCGTTGGTGAGGCGTGAGGCACCCGTATTTGCTCAAAAAGGTGGCTGATCACGCCCACACCCGCATTCGGGGATCTGCTCACGTTGCATCTTCGTAGCTTACGAACGACATCATCCCAGCCGCCATATGATAAAGGTGATGACAATGGAGGGGCCACCGACCGGGATTGTCGGCATCGAACGCTATGACAGCGCTTCCCATCGGGGGAATAAGAACTGTGTCTCTGACCGCGCCGGAGAGCGGATTCCCATTGATGCTAATCACCTGGAAATGATGACCATGCAGGTGCATCGGATGCGCCATCATCGACATGTTGTGCATCGCCACTTCGACCCTTTCCCCTTGCTTCACGTGCAGACCGTCGCCTCCATTTATCTGCCACTTGTAGCCTGCCATGCTGCCAGCGAGCGTCAGGGCGAAACGCTGATCTGCTGGACGGGCGGGAAGGGCATTGGCGGGCCTTAGCAGTTTCTCAAGATCGAAGCCGATCACCGGACCTTTGGCGCCTCCTTTGGTGGAATGCTTGACCACGTTTGCGCCAGGGGAGGCGAGGATGATGCCGGTGCGTTCGTCGGAACCTTCGCGCAAGGCAAGGATCGAATACGCTCCTCCGCTTACCGGTAGCTCAAGCCGTATGTCCAGGCGCTGCCCCATCGAGATAGGGAAGCGGTTGGCCGAGAGCGGCCGTATCGCTTGACCGTCTACGGCTACCAGTTGCCCAAGTAAAACGCCCGTATCAACGGTGAACGCCGTGGCCGTGGCTCCGTTAATGATGCGGAGACGAACCCTGCCGCCTTTCTCGGTCGCGACAACCTCTGGGTCGTCCAGCGTGCGGTCATTGGCAAGATACGCGTCATACTCAATATCGTTGAGGTCCATGGCCGCCATCATGGTTCCAGACATGTGCCCCGCATCCATGGTGGAACCTGCCATGCCCTGCATCATGCTGCCATGGTCCATGGCCGTGTCGTCGTGCTTGGAGCCGGAACCTTGCAGATTGGCGAGCAGTTCCTCGGCAGGCGTGAACGAGAAATCATGTAAGAGGATGACGACCTCCTGTTCGTCACGTTTTGCATCTTCGGCGGTCCTGACGATCAGCGGCGCGGCCAGGAGATTCTGCTCTTGGAGGGTGTGAGCGTGCATCCAGTGCGTTCCTCCGCTTCCCACGGGGAACGTGTAACGCCGCGTTTCGTTCGGTTCTATTAAGGCCGCCGGGTTGTCGGGCACGCCATCCATCCTCCAAGGGGGCGTCAGGCCGTGCCAGTGAATGAGCGTGGGATCACCGATGTTGTTGGAAAGAGTCACGTCAAATTGACTGCCCGCATCCAAGGTGATCCCCGCTGTCCCGTCGGCTTGAACGAGCCCGAAGACGTTGGCAGCCTTCCTATTTACCTCGATCACCCGCTTCGCAATCAAAAGCGAACGGGTCCCGATGCCCGATGACGCAGTTAGTTTATCTGTGGTCGCCTGCGACCACGCACTCGTAGGAAACCAAGCGGGAGCCGAACCGACAGTTGCTGCACCCGTCACCATTTTTCCTAAGAATTCACGACGTTTCATCTGTTTGACTTTCTTTCCCGTGTCGGCATTGCCGACGGAATGGTCGCCGTGAGGAGATCACGGGCAACCGACGATCATTTCGCGGCTGGCGGAATGTTCAGGCGAGGGATCGGGGAGGGCCAAGAGCAGGTTGAAAGGTGAGGCCGGTAAGGGACTGCTGTGGATCCAGGTGCCGCTGAGCGCTGGAATCCAGGTGAAAAACAACAGGAGTCGGAACTAAGACGCTGCACAAACTGCAGACGCTCTTGCCGCAACCCTTATGATCGACAGGATGGGCATCATGCTTGCGAGCGAAATCGCTTTGCGATGTTTCAATATACGCAGTTTGAGTGGAATTGTTTTCGCATAGAACAGGAGCGCCCTCGGCCATCGGTGCGACAAGAACCATAATTGTGACCAAAACGGCCAGCAACTCTCTTCCGCATCTTCGAATGGTTTGGCTTACGGCGATCATATTCTCGCTCGAACCGAATTCATCAATTCAAGCACAGTGCCGTGCAGTTGCAAGAGTTACATTGATCCTGATCAAATGGGAGCTCGTCGGTGAGAACGGGCATTTTGGGGTGTGGAAGAAGGCATGAGCGCCAATACAAACGCGACCAAATTAGCGTCTCTGATGCTCGAGACGATTGCTTTCATCACCGCAATCTCTGTGGCGCCTGCGCAAACCGCCGCAAGGAGTGACGTTCCACAAAGACAGCAAGGCATGAAGGCGATGGCAGACGCGGCTAAGACCATCAACGCCATGTTCAAGGACACGCTGCCGTACGACGCAAAGAGGTTCAAGGCGGCCGCCGAGACCATCCGAGCTCACTCGGGAGCAGCGCTGTCTGCACTTTTCGACGGTCCAGTTACATCGTCAGAATCGAAAGCCAGTGCAAGCATCGAACCCGAGCGCCAGCAATTTGACAAGCTGGCAAACGACCTGAGCATTTACGCGTCCGCCCTTTCCATCGCAGCTGATAGAAACCCCGAAAGACTCGGCACTGGAACACGTATGCAGGCGGGCGACGCCATGGGTGGCGGACCGCTTGCAAGGAAAGTCGATGCCGCGAGAGATGCGGGATCAATGCCCGCTGAACATGCTTTCCATTTGATGCTTCAAACGTGTACGTCGTGTCACGCCAAGTTCCGGATCGAGGGCGAGTAGCCGAGATTTAGCGGCCTCCGGTCACGGGCCTACCGACGGCAACGGAGAATTGTTGGCAACCGATCTCAATATGGTGTCGCTCTATGCGGAGCCTCGAAAGATCGTCGATGCCGATGAAGTCGTCGAGAGGCTAGCGACGGTCATTCCCAATCTCGACGGGCGATACGCACAGGAAGCTGCAATCCGGCTCCGCGTTCCAATGGCTGAGACGACAGCTCAGCAGCAGGCGGATATACTGGCACTTGGCATAAGGCCAACACGGTAGGCGTGCTGTTCGCCGAGCGTGAGAAAGCGCTGTTTCATCAAACCACTCGCCGAAAATCTGTCGAGCGCAGAGCACCGTTTCGCAACGGATATTGCAACAGCTCCGCACCATTGTGACACCCTCTAAACCAACTGGCGTCAAGAACTGGCAAATAAGCTTCGGAGGTTATGAGATTAAGTAATTGATTTTGCTGTATATTATTCGATTTACGGACGATGGCCTCGTGCCGTTGTCAGTCATTTCGACGTCCGGCCGCGTGATCGCGCCCGGTCCCGGTCCCGCTCACCGTCTTCGACGTTGACGGTGAGCGCGTCTGCGAATGCGCAGCCGCCATTGACCGAGCTGCACATAATAACAGTGATTGTAGGAACGCCATCAACCGCTCTTTGCTGTCGTAGATAATCGGCGAATGATCAGCTGCTTTTATTCGTTTCTTCTGCGGCCCACCAGTAAACGGTGCCGGAGAGGAAGGTCAGGATGCCGATCGAAACGATCGCCGCGGAAAATCCGAACCGGTCGGCGATGAGTCCGGCGGACAGAGCTCCGATGGCGTAGCCAAGGTCGCGCCAGAAACGGTAGACGCTGAGGGAACGAGCACGCCAAGTTGGATGTGAGGCATCGGAAACGGCTGCTATCAGACATGGATAGACCATTGCGGTGCCGGCACCGAGAAGCAGGCTGCCGAGCAGCCACCACGCGAACTGACCACCGAGCGCGGTTATCAGAAGTCCTGCTGCTTGGACCCACATTCCGCCCACGATCAGCCCCTTGCGCCCCCATCGGTCGCTGAGAGGACCAGTCACGACCTGACCGACTCCCCAGACGATCGGATAGACCGCCTTTAGCAGGCCGATGCGTTCGATTCCGAGGCCGAGCGTCGTGAAGAAGAGCGGAAAGATGCCCCAACTCATCCCGTCGTTGAGATTGTTGACCAGCCCCGCCTGCGAGGCGGCGAACAGATTGCGGTTCTTGAAGGATGTCAGCATGAACACCTCCCGGAACGAGAACGGCGATGCCTCCTTCGACATGCCGCCCGCTTCCACGCGGACATGTTGACGGGTGTCGCGAACCAGCAGAATGGAAAGGAGGGTGCCCGCGAGGGCGTAAGCGATGCCCACATAGATCGGCACCGGGCGCAAACCGTAGCGGCTTGCGAGATAGCCCGTCAGGAAAGCGGTGAGGCCGACGGCGAGATAGCCAGCGAACTCATTCAGGCCGACCGCCAATCCCCGCCCTTTGGGTCCAACGAGATCGACCTTCATGACCACCGTCATCGACCAAGCGAACCCCTGGCTCAGACCAAGCAGGACATTGGCGGCGATCACCCATTCCCAATTCGGGGCAGCGACGATCATGAACGGCACCGGAAGCCCGACAAGCCAGCCGACCACCAGGACGCGCTTGCGGCCCCAGCTGTCAGCCAGCTGGCCGGAAACGAGGTTGGCAAGGGCCTTGACCACGCCGAAGCTGATGATGAAGGAGGTGATCAGGGCGGTCGACTGGATGTGGAACTCGTTTGCGCCAATGAGCGGCACCACAGTGCGTTCGATTCCGACCATGCCGCCGACGAAAGCGTTGATGAGAAGGAGCAAGGAGAACTGCTGCCAATTCTCCTTGAGGCCCAGCTTGACTGATGACGGCTCCCGGATCGCTGGCAGTGTCATAGATCAGGCCGTCGCAAGGACGCCGGAATTTATCGCCCGCAATTCCGCTGCCTGCGGCGGAGCGGGCGGGATGTCCTTGGTCATGAACGCGACGAACTCGCTTTCGGTCTCGATCCGGAACGCCTTGTTGAACTGCTTTTCGAAGCCGATCGTCGATGACGGGTTGCCGCTCAGGCTCCGTCCGCATACCGACCCCGCATAGGCGCCGGGCATGATGCCGAGATAGTCGGGAAGTGCCTTCAGCCTCTGGATACTGCGGAAGAGGTCTTTCGCGCCTTCCTCGGCACTGACGGCGAGCTCTGTTCGGCCGAGATCGCCCACCATGAGCGTATGCCCCGTCACCACGAACCACGGCTCCTGCGCCCGTGTCCGGTCCGTCACGAGAAGGCAAATATGCTCCGGCGTGTGTCCTGGCGTGTGCAGAACCTTGAGGACGACATTGCCGAGTTCGAGTTCGTTGCCGTCCCGGACGGCCTTGAACGGCAAGCCGACGTTCGCCTTCTCCGACAGCACGTATTCGGCTCCAGTGGCATCGGCCAACGCCCGCCCTGCGGAGATGTGGTCCGCATGGATGTGGGTGTCGATGACATAGAGGATACGCATTCCGGGCTTTTCAGCGGAGCGGATATAGGGCCCGATATCGCCGACCGGATCAATCACCGCCCCGGAAGCTCGGCCACCGCAGCCGAGAAGATAGGAAATGCCCACCGGATCGGTGTGAAGGAACTGTCTGACGATCATGAGCTTGCGAGCCTCCCGTTGCCGTGATAGAGTCATTCAACTAATATCGCGAATGATTGAGCCGGGAGGAATGAATTGTCAAGTGCGAAGAAAGCAGTCTTTGCCCGCCTCGCTGAGATCGCGCAGGGACTTGCCCATGCGCACCGCATCGAACTTCTGGAGCACCTTGCTCAGGGGACCCGCACCGTCGAAGAGCTGGTCGCATTGACCGGGCTGACCTTCGCCAACACCTCGCGGCATCTGCAGGTGCTGCGGCGATCCCACCTCGTCATCGCGCAGCGGCGGGAGAAACACGTCTTCTACAGCCTCGCTGGCGAGACCGAGGTCGTCGCTTTGATGCGGGCGATCGGCGCCGTCGGAGAGCGGAACGACGCCGAGGTCAGGCACATCGTCGCCGACTATTTCCGCTCGTCAGAGACGCTAGACGCCGTATCGCGGGAGGAATTGCTTTCCAAGCTCAAGGACGGGACGGTCACGGTGCTCGACGTGCGGCCTGAAGACGAGTTCCTGCTCGGCCACATTCCCGGCGCGCTCAGCATGCCGATCGAGCAACTCTTGCAAGGCCTGACGAAGCTGCCGAAGGATCGAGAGATCGTCGCATACTGCCGCGGCCCTTATTGCGTCTTCGCCTTCGAAGCGGAGGCCATCCTGCGCAAACGGGGGTTCAACGTCCATCGCTTGGAGGAAGGCTTCCCGCAGTGGAAGGCAGCTGGTCTGGCTGTCGAGACGGCGGGAACGGCGGTGCGATGACCGTCTCCGTGTTGAGCCGTACGCAAGGTCCATCGTTGTGGTAGCTTTGGCACGGAATTCATGACGTCCAGGGAGGAGGACTATCTTGAGGAGGCCACGCTTCATCGCCGAGCAGGCCCGGAACGCGACCGGACTGGTGGGCAGGCTCATCGCGTTCATTATGTCGCACGAAACGAAGGGCGACAACCGACGCGCGATCGACGCGCTTGACGTCAAGCCGACCGACCATGTGCTGGACATCGGCTGCGGACATGGCCGCAGCCTCCCCGAACTCGCAACGCTCGCCTCGACTGGCAAAGTGTCGGGAGCCGATCCGTCCGATCTGATGGCAGCCATCGCCATCCGGCATTGCGGACAGTTGATCCCATCCGGCAGGGTCCAGGTGGTGATCGCTGGGGTCGACGCTCTGCCATTTCCGGACGCCGCCTTCGACAAGGCTCTGTGCGTCCATGCGGTTTATTTCTGGCCCGATCTCAGCCGCTCGTTCGGCGAAATCGCTCGTGTCCTGAAACCTGGTGGACGTCTGGCGTTGTTGTTTCGTACAAATGCCAACCAGGCGGTAAATGCGTTTCCTTCGGACGTCTACCACTTCCCGGCCCTGGACGAGATGAGGAATGCGCTCGAGGCCGTCGGCTTCGCCGTCGACGTTCCAGCGGATGCGGCCATCGCGCAGAAGACTGCCCCCGTCCTCCTCATCGCCAGTATGATCGAGAACACGAAGTCAAAATTGACGTAGCTAGCTCACCGTCGAAGACCATGCCTGCGACGGGTCGCGACGCGCCATGTCCAAGAACCCGGCGATATAAGCGACGTTTCCTCTCCGCTCCGAACCTTGCGCTCTTGCCCTGGCTCTTCGTGACGGTGCTCGCGCTGCTACGGCTCGGCCGCCGCGAGCGTGGTCTAACGCGGCCAGCGGCGACCGAGTAGGGGCTTGAGACTTTCAAACCGACGTTGCTTCATGGACGGCGTCTTCGAACCTCGCCAGGATGCCTGGCCAGCCCTGCTCCGAATCGAACACGCTTCGGCTGGCCTCGGCCGCGGCTCCGTAGTTCTCCAGTTTCCTGTGTTCGAGCGAGACCTTGGTGATACCGTCTTCTACAACTGAGAACGTCACTTCGACTTCGGTGAGGAGTGACGGGTCATACTTCCAGTCCGCACCGATGCGCCATGCAAGCACGAGTCTCTCCGGCGGGTTCCACGCGAGCACGTCTCCCCATTGGCACTCCGAGCCGTCTTCGCCGACCTCGTACCATCGCCCGCCCTCGCGGGGTTCGATGTACGCGGCCGACAGCGGCGACGCGCCGATGGTGTGCGTGCGTGGCCACCATGTTCCAATAGACGCCGTGAACACCTCGAAAGCGCGCAGCCTGTCCGCGTTCACAGTCACCGAACGCCGGACGGGCGCGGGCGCGATTATCTGGTCCATGTCTGTTCACTCCTCTTTCTGTTCCACCGCTGATTTGAAACTGTCGAGCGCATCGACCCACAGAGTGTCCAACCAAGCCCGCATCTGAGCCAGGCCGTGGGGGTCGATCTGATAGATGTTCCGAGTTCCCTTCGATTCCGAGGATACCAGCCGGGCATCCTTGAGCACCTTGAGATGCTGGGACACCGCCGACTGGCTGACTGGGAGAGCGCGCGTCAGTTCCGCAACAGACCGTGGTTGCCCAGCCACGAGTTCGAAGATGGCGCGGCGGGTCGGATCTGACAGGGCGACGATGCCTGAGTAATCATAAGTCATAACTTATAATAAGCAAAAACTGATGAATGGCAATGAGCAAGAAGACGACCGGCGAGCGCAGCAACATCTATACCCGGATCACCGACCGGATCGTGGCGGATCTCGAACAAGGCGTTCGTCCCTGGATGAAGCCGTGGAGTGCGGCAATCACGGATGGGCGCATCACCCGGCCGCTCAGGCACAATGGCCTGCCCTATTCCGGCATGAACGTGCTGCTTCTCTGGTCCGAGGGTATGGCGCGAGGTTTCTCCTCGCCGATTTGGATAACCTTCAAGCAAGCCTTGGAGCTTGGCGCGGCTGTTCGAAAGGGCGAAACCGGATCGACCGTCGTCTTCGCCAGCCGGTTCACCAAATCGGAGGCCGATGGTCACGGCAATGAAGTCGATAAGGAAATCCCTTTTCTCAAGGCCTATTCAGTGTTCAACATGCAGCACATCGATGGATTGCCCGACATCTACTATGAGCGGCCGGCACCGGTGCCCGACCCAGTGGAGCGGATCGAGCATGCGGATCACTTCTTCCGTAATACCGGCGCGCTCATCCGTCACGGTGGCACTCAGGCCTATTATTCCCCCATCATGGATTACATCCATTATCTAAACAGTCGAGCTGTCTCACCGACCACCACTGCCCTTCAGGTGGACATCGGTACGGCGTGGGTAGAGGCGTTCGGTTGGCGGCCCAACAGGTGTGATCAGCGGGAAACGCCCGTGAACGTGCGGATGAGAGATGCAAGTTCCGGCTCATCGACGAGGAGTGCCGCATCGTCAGCCGAAAGCCAAGCCATTCTTCGCTGCCCTTTCTCGGGCCACTCCGTGCGCTGCTTGGTCACCTGGAGCGGATGAACAAACACTTGGAGTCGTTCGAATTCGCCGACGCCACGCTTCCAGTAAGTATAGCTGCCGATTGGCTTTTGTCCCACTTTGCCGACGATGCCAGCCTCCTCATAAGCTTCAGTCGCCGCTGCGTCGGATTTCTTCTTGCGTTTCTTTGGCCAGCCCTTCGGTATGATGAAACGACCCGTGTCACGCGAGGTGATCATCAGGATTTCGACGTTGCCCGATTCTGCAATGCGATAGGGAAGCGCTGCGATCTGCAGTCGAAGAACTGGGGCATTGGTCGAGTCGGATTTTTTGATCTTCGCCATCAACGCTTAGACTTAGCGTTCATGCTCATGTTCGGCAAATCTCAGGTGTGGCCGCAAAATCCTCCCCGCAACGATCCGCGCAGATGATCCGCTTCATCTAATCGCGTATTTCCTTCACATTATGGGCTGCTGCTGATTATGCGCGTCCTGTCAGACGACAAGCGCGCGATCTTCCAGGCGGCAACGCACGCGCAGCGCGCCGCCGCTCTTTGCGGATGTCGTCAGCAACCGTTGGGAAGTAGCCGCCATATTCAGGCAGCTCGCGATCGTGGAATGTATTGCGCCTGATCTCGCGATAGATCGTCGAGCGGTGACGACCGAGTTGGCGCGCCATTTCATTGATCGGCACCTTGCGTTCGACAAAGTGGCAGAGGCGGCGTCGATCAGCCAGATTCAGCTGCGAATAGCATCGTGACATCCAAAAATCTCCAAGGGGAAACCATTGAAATCATTGGCATGTCGCACTTCGAATTAGAATGTACATTATGTGCTTTTTAGATCGCATAATGTATCGTCTGGAAACGACGGCGTGGGATTTTCGGTAGCCGTCGTTCCATGACGTGAGGCAGATTAGTCGTCCGCGCGGACGGACAATCGAGATCGCCGATCGTGCGGCGTCGCGCGCAGGCCGTCGATCGGCCGCGTGGTACATTGGCACTTTCAATGGCAGACAAACAGGACTATATAGCTAGACAGTCTAGCCAACTTGGAGCGAAACTATGGAATGGCAACTGCAGGACGCCAAGAACCAATTCTCGAAGGTGGTGCAGAAGGCGCGCCATGAAGGGCCGCAGATTGTCACGCTGCGCGGTGAGCGCACGGCCGTCGTGCTGTCCGTTCATGACTACGACGCTCTGCGCGCCGGCCGGCCAACGCTGGTCGATGATCTGCTTGGCGGTCCCGCTTGGGACGATCAGCTCGCTGATGCGGTGAATGTACGCGTCAAGACGCCAAGCCGCGATGTGGCCTTCTGATGTATCTGGTTGACACCAACATCGTCTCAGAGGCGCGACGCGGCACGCCGCAGGCGGTGTCCTGGCTGCGCTCTGTCGATCCGCTCAGCATCCACCTGAGTGCGCTCACCCTCGGCGACATCATGCGCGGCATTGCCCTGAAACAGAGGTCGGATCCGAAGACTGCCGCGCACCTCACCGAATGGCTGCGCAAGCTGCGCCACGACCATGGCGACCGCATTTTGCCGATAACCGACCAAATCGCAGTCGAATGGGGCCGCATCGCGGCAATCCGCCCCCGCGGCGATATCGACGGGTTGATCGCCGCGACCGCGATCGTCCACGATCTCATCCTTGTCACACGCAACGTCAAGGATTTCGAAGACACAGACGCCTCCGTCATCAACCCTTGGGAGACGTCGGCGTGAGCCGCTCGGCGTCGAACACCCGCTGTATGCCGGCATTCAATGTGTCCATTCGACGGAAGTACGGGTTCCTGTTTTAGACCTCTGAAGTTGCATAATGTATCGACTGGAATGGGCGCTGAGGCCGCAGTTATCGGGACTGTGGCTTGCCGCGCAACGCTGGCTGGCTGGTGGAAGCCGCAGTTCGGCGGCAGGTACAGCCGTTGAGAGTGTCTAAAACACGTGCTTTGCAAATTGGGCAATCAGGTCGACGACCTCATCAGGCCTTCCGATTGGGAAATGATCGAGATTGTTCCAGCACCACCACTACCGCCTTCAATTCAGGGAAGGTACCGACGCTCGGCGAGGAACGGGCAGGGGCTGCGCTAACCTTTCGAAACCTGAACGTTACGCGGTGTCGAGAAACAGCGACTTAGGGACGCTTCCGCACTGCCGCCTTTGAATATCTTGACAATGATAGTCATGTTATTTAGCACCCTTCGAGCCAACGACATTCAGCGCCCTGCGGGGCCAACCAAAGTGTTCTTGGTCAATATGTTACAGGGGGCTATGGATGAAACTGCGTGTTGGATCGCTGGCTGTTTTGCTGGCGACGGTAAGCCGTATTGCTCTGGCGCAAGATGCAACGGTGCTAGAGCGTATCGAGGTGACGGCGGGCTCGTCGACGGCGACAATCGGTAATGAGCCGGAAGATTATGCCGGGGGCCAGGTAGCGCGTGGCGGTCGCGTGGGCTTGCTCGGCGATCGCGACTTCATGGACACGCCGTTCAATATCACCAGCTACACCGCGCAGACGATCGAAAATCAGGGTGCGCGGACCGTGGCCGATGTTTTGGCCAACGATCCTTCGGTCAGAAGCACCCATGCCTCCGGCGGCATGCTGGATTCGTTCTATATCCGGGGTTTTCCGATCAATGAGGGTAACTTCGGCGAAGTTGCATTTGACGGTGTCTACGGTGTTGCTCCGACCTATCGCCTGTTCACCGACTATGCCGAGCGCGTCGAGGTGCTGAAGGGGCCGACCGCCCTGCTCTATGGCATCTCGCCCAACAGCAGCGTCGGCGGCGCCATCAACGTCGTGCCGAAACGCGCCGGGGATGTCGACCTGACGCGGGTTACGACCGACTACGCTTCGGATCTCTATGGCGGCGGCCACCTGGACTTCAGTCGCCGGTTCGGTGATGAGCGTCAGTTCGGCGTGCGCTTCAACGGCAGCTATCGCGGCGGCGACACCGGGATCGACAATCAATCGCGCGACGTGGCGGTCGGCGCGCTCGCGCTCGACTATGAAGGCGAAGGATTCAGGGCGACGCTCGACGTCATCGGCCAGCGGGAAGACTTCGACGCTCCACAACGTCCATTCTTTCCGGTTGCGGGCATAGAAATTCCCGACGCGCCGGACGGGCGTTCCAATGTCCAGGAGCCATGGGAATGGTCAAAGAGCGAGGATCTGTCGTGGCTGGGCCGGGTCGAATATGACCTGAGCGACAACGTGACGCTATTTGCTGCCGTCGGCGGCGGCAACTCGCGCGTCGAGCGCCTTTTCGGCACGCCGACCCTTCTCAACTCGGCCGGCAGCGTCGGCATCACGCCGCAGAACTTCGTGTTCGATGTCGACCGGCTGACGGCGGAGACGGGCGTGCGTGCCACCTTCGACACGGAAGCCGCAGAACATACCGTGACCTTCCAGGTCAGCGGCCTTGAGCAGAGCCTCGCCCGCGGTTCGAACTCGGGAACCGCCCAGCTTACCAATCTCTTTGATCCGCTTCCGCGCCCGAGGCAGAACGTCCCGCAACCCACCCATGTGCCGCGGGTCTCAGAGAACACGTTCTACGGCGTCGCGCTTTCCGACACGATGTCGATGCTCGACGAGCGCCTGCAGTTGACGCTCGGTGGACGCTGGCAGCGCATCGACACCGAAAACTACAGCCCGGCGACCGGTGCCGTCACCACCGCATCCGACGAGGACGCATTTACACCGCTGGTCGGTATCGTGGTGCGGCCCTGGGAGAATGTTGCGCTTTACGCGAATTACGTCGAGGGCTTGAGCGTCGGCGACAGCGCCCCGACGACGGCGATCAATGCAGGTGAAACGCTCGCGCCCTATCGGTCCAAGCAATACGAGATAGGCACGAAGGTCGACCTCGGCCGCGTGGCGGTGACCGTCAGCGCGTTCCAGATCGAAAAGCCCTTCGGTCAGCTTGAGGCCCGCAGCGGCGGCCTCGTCTTCGTAGAAGGCGGCGAACAGCGCAATCGCGGCGTCGAACTCAACATCTTCGGCGAAGTGAAGCCCGAGATCCGGGTGCTCGGCGGCGTGACCTTCATTGAGGGCCAACTGACGAAGACCAGCAGCGCTGCGACCCGCGGCAACACACCGATCGGCGTACCGTCGGTGCAGGTCAATCTGGGTGCGGAGTGGGACACGCCCTTCATGGAGGGCCTGACGCTAACAAGCAACGTCATCCACACCGACGAGCAATATGTGAACACCGCCAATACCCAGGAAATCCCCTCCTGGACGCGGCTTGACCTCGGCGCCCGGTATCTGACCCAGATCAATCAAAAGCCGGTCACGTTCCGGGCCGAGGTCGAGAATGTCTTTGACCTCGACTACTGGTCCGGCGTCGCGAGTTTCGGCACGATTTCGCAAGGTGCACCGCTGACGGTGAAGGTCTCGATGACGACCGATTTCTGATGGGTGCCGCACCTCGATCTGATGGGGGGCGCGCGGATAGCACCTCCACATGGTGCCCGCGGCACCCTCTGCCCGGCAGGGCAGAGGGTGTATCACGCGGTTCGCCCTCTATCAAATCTGCAAGGGCCCCGCCGAACCGCGTTAGGACATTTGCCTTGAGTGGACCGGGGCGGCGCCATCGTGAGCCGCCCCGCCAATTGATCAATCCGCGCTGCCCGCAAGGCTCACGGCATAACCCGGCTTATAGGGAATGGGCAGGAAGCGGCGGTGATATTCGGCGAAAGTCGCGTCCGGATCGAGATCGGCGAAGAGGTCTGGATGGAACCATTTCGCCAATTGCTGGACCGCGAAGAACTCGTAAGGGCTGTTGTAAAACTGGTGCCAAATGCCATGGAAGTTCCGCGTCTTCAGCGCGGCGATCCCGGTATAGGCATCGCGGGTGGTGAACCATTCGAGCTTCGTGCGCATCTCCTCAGGATCGGCGCCCGGACCGAGCGGGATCCAGTGGCCGCCGGGCACATAGGCCTGCCAGTTGGCGCTGGTCACGACCACATGCTCAGGATTGGAAACGACGACCTGCTCGGGATTAAGTTGTCCGAAGGTGCTCGGCTGGAAGTCGCTGCCGATATTGTGGCCGGCGGCAAGCTCGACGTATTTGCCGAAGTTTTCTGCGCCGAACGAAAGGCAACAATCTTCGGAATAGCCGCCGATGCGCTCGATGAAAACCTTGGGCTGCGTCGGTTTCTCGCGCGCGATGACGTCGGTGACCTGGGCCATGGCCTGGTGGCGGAACGTGATGATCTCTTCCGCACGCGCCTCGCGCCCCATGATCTTGCCGAGCAGACGGATGGTCGGCTCCGTGTTCTTCAGTGGGTAATGGCGGAAGTCGATGTAAAGGACCGGAATTTTCAACGCCGCCAGCTTCTCGATATATTGGGCGTCTTCGTTAGCCCGCCTAGCCCCGAGATTGAGCAAAACCACATCGGGCTTCTGCACGATGGTCGATTCGATGTCGATCAGCCCGTTCTCCTGGCCCGGAAAGGCCGGCAGCGTCGCGAGCCCCGGAAAGGCTTCGAGATATTGGCCATAGGTCGCGGGGTCGGCCTCGATCAGGTCGTTGCGCCACGCGACGATGCGTGCCAAGGGATCCTGCGGCTCCAGCGACGCGATGAGATAGAGCTGCCGTCCTTCGCCGAGAAGCATGCGCTTGACCGGCACGTTCACGGTCACCTCGCGGCCTGTGATGTCGGTGACGGTGGTTGGTGTTTGCGGAGCTCTTGCCGGCTCGCTGGCAAATGCCATCCATGAGTTTAGTGTCATCAAGGCAAGGGCCGCGATCACGGCGCACAGCACCGAAGGTTTTCTCCTCAAGACAGTTCTCCTTTATTCATTGTAGGGCGCGATTTGAGCCATAGACCCAGCGCCACGAGACTTGAAAGGCCGTAAAGGCCGGCAACGAGGGGGGAACGCAACGGCGAGACCGAAGCGCTGCGTCGCGCCGACGCCAATGATGATCCCGACGATCGATGCCCCTGTTGGCAGCTTTGCGCCAGCCCCAGCACCGATCGCTGACGATCACCGCGCGTGGCTGCCGAGACGAGCGCCAGGAGCGCCAGCGTCGTTCCTCCGAGAAGTACACCCCAGGAAAAATACAGTGCCGTGCAATATTCCATGCGGTCTGGCCTCACGCTCGGTTTTTGCGTTGCACATATCATGAGTATAATACTCAAGATTATTTGGTGCTATACGCATCAGCGATTGTGCCGTCAATAGCGCCTGCACGGATCAGTGGCTCACTCGATTCACAGAGCGGGGCTCACCTACGGAGTAAAGCTTACCCAATGTCGGCTATGCCGCGTGTATCGAAATATGACACGATCACCGCTGTCATGCCGCTACCCTTTGCCGAGAGCGTTGACTTCCACACCGAGGGCGCCTGCCAGCGCCTCCTTACCGTTATCAGGCATCAGCGCGATGCCTGCCGCAAGGCCTTCCTGCCACGAGGCCCCCCGATCCCATGCCTCCTGGTATGCGTCTGCCAAGAGGTCGCCCTGCCGGGTTTGGATCATGGCCTCGAAGAGCGTGGCCGCTTGCAGGAGGTCCTTGTTCCGCTTCGCCCGCCCGAGCGCGTCCGTGAGCCGCCTTGAAGCCACAATGAGCTTGTGGACGGCATACCGTTCGGGAGCAGGCACGTTCACGCTCACGCCTTCCCGATGGAGCAGCACCGTCCGCACCGGCTCGTAGATCAGGTAGTCGAGAAACCGGAGGTTTTCCGCCGAGGCACCGCCGAGAGCGGGCATGGGCGAAGGCTTGCCCGTGTATTCATCCGACCCCCGGTTGCCCGTCAGGAATTCGACCCGGTAATTGGTCCGGTTGACGAATGCGGTCACACGCGCCTTGTCGGCCTGATGGGGAACGGCCCGAAACGAGGGATCGACAGCCTCCAAGATACCCAAGATCGGAGGCAGGCTGTCATCGACCTCCTGAGAGATCGCGAAATCCATAGCCAGGTCGGCATCGCCAGTCTGCATTGCCGTCGTGGGCAACCGGACGCCAAGGACGCCCGAGTAGCAGCCATAGGCAACCGAGCCAACGAGGACGCCACGCAGACGGAAGAACCCAGCATCCGCGAGCGCCTTCGTGACATCGCCGGCGAACCGATCGGGAGCCGACATGCCTCCCGAGCGAAGAAGGGTGGACACCAATCGGCGCCGCTCCTTGATGTTGTCCTTGATCTCGCGATGTCGCCTGACACGCGCTGCGATCTCGGGATCAGTTGCGGGGCCAACATAGCTACGCTTGTCCTTGCCCTGGGGAGTAGGGATGTCGAAATAGAAATAGTCTTTGCCTTTCACCGGGACGGTGACAAAGCGGCCCTCGAGCGGAAAGTCAGACTGCCATTGCGCGTCCAACGTCTGCTGGGCGAGTTCCGCGAACATCGTCCGGAATACAAGATCGACATCTCTCATCGTCAAGGTCTCGGTTATAATGAGTTTGCGAAAACATTATAGCTTGTCGCAGTTATAATGTTTATGCACAAACATTATAACTATCCTGCCGTCTGTCAAGGCATCAGCCGAGAGGGCCACGGCAGGCAGGCGCAAAAAAAACCGGAAAACCGCGTCAAGTGGATGTCGCTCAGTTCAATTCGATGGCTGCTCGGCTCGCTTAGACGATATTCGACGAGCGCTGCATATTGCGGACAATGACGCGCTCGCCGATCCAGGAGGAATCGATAGGGCAGCCCCAGCGTGCACGGGGGGCGTTCTCATTTCGTCCGCAAAGAATTACATAATGTATCGACTGGAATGTGCCGTACTGGGGGCAGGGTCCGGCTATGCCGCTCTATCGATTTCCGGGATCAACTCCAGTTCACCATGAAGCGCTATTTCCTCTGTCTTGAGGTTGAAGCTGGTCTGCATGTTCATCCAAAATTCCGGCGTTGTGCGGAAATACTTGGCGAGACGCAGAGCGGTGTCCGTCGATATCGGTGTTTGCTCCGCCGCTATTCGTTCGATGCGGGTGCGAGGGATATTGAGCTTTTTCGCCAGTGAACCGGCGCTCATGTTCAGAGGAAGTAGGTACTCCTCGCGGAGGATTTCGCCCGGATGGACCGGTGGAAGGATATGGGTCATCTCAAGCTCCCTGTGTGCTACGATTGGCCTTCAATGGTAGTCAACTATTTCGACGTCTTCGATACCGGCATCTGTCCATACGAAGCATATGCGCCACTGATCATTGATCCGGATCGAATGTTGGCCTTCTCTATCGCCCTTAAGGGCTTCAAGTCGATTTCCCGGAGGGGAACGCAGGTCGTCGAGAGCGGCTGCGCTGTTCAGGATCGTCAATTTACGGACGGCCGACCTCATGATGTCTGAAGGAAAGCCTTTGGGGGCTTTGCCGCGTGCAACAGCTTCGGTTTTAGCGTCCTTAAATGACCTGATCACGTCTGGCTCTTAATGCTTGTATCATATGGTGATACTGGTGAAAGTCAACCAACATGTATCACCGCACGATACAGATTCGCAATCGCGCTCCTGTTTTACGCCATCCGAAGGTGGCCGATCTTCGGCTCGATTCCTTTCACATCAGGAATTTTGTCAATGGTTCATTCAGGCGGCATCGATTTTTCCCTCGTAATCGGATCCACGGTCTGAGCCCAGAGCTTTACCGGTCCATTCTCGGGCCTGTACAACCTCACATCCGGTCGCCACGTTCAGTGGCCGCACCATTATCCCGCTTTCTACGGGCACAGGCTCAGGAGAACGGGACCAATCTCAAGGTCGGCGGTTAAAGCCAAAAGGAATCCCGGTCCGTTCACCTGGATCCGTCAGGGCTGATCCGCCCTGAGGATTAGACCTTGCGTTGCGTAGACGATGCTTCAGGCATTTTTCATGGTCGCACCTTCGATTACGACGCCGGAGCTCACGTAGGCGTTGTCAGGCCGGCCTCAATGCGTTCTTCGAAGATTGCATAATGTATCGACCGAAATCCGCCTTTGGTTCCCTACGGTGCCTCAGCGGCGTGACCACCAGCTATGCCGCCATCTAAATTTCTGGGATCAACTCAAGTTCGTCGTGAAGGGCGATTTCCTCTGTCTTGAGGTCGAAGCTGGTCTGCATGTTCATCCAGAATTCGATTTTGTCCGTGAATGTAGGTCGAGCCGTGCGACCAACTGCAGGTTTTTGGATTCGATTTCTTCAAGAGCGCCGTGATCACGGCGACGCGGCTTGGCACCACGTCCCCTGCCTTTATCCATTCGAAATCGGACCTGGCATGGTGGAACTCGACCGGCCCGGGTTGCGCGCGGCGGTTGAGTGATTATGATCGGGGCGAAGCCGCCTGTGAAGCGAAAGTTGCCTTTTGACGATGATGAACTCCAGCCTTGAACACCTGCCTGATGCCAAGAGGCGGGAACTCGCCCGTGCGGTCGAAATCCTGCGCGAGGAGTTCGAGGATGCGTTGAAAGAGGGCACGGCGGATGGCCCAGGCACCGAACCCGACGCCCGTGATCTCCATGTCGGTGCGCCCGAGGCGGCGTGTGGGTAACGCCGTTGCGGCGGATGTTGCGGCTTTCTGGATAGTCATGTGTCTCTCCTGCTTCTGCATTTGTCGGCTTTCGCGTGGCAACATTTCGCGATGCTTCGCGACGATGCCTTCATGGCCGTGTTCGCAGGTGACGTAGAACTCCGCGTCGTCCGCTCGACCGCAAATGACAGCATTGAATTTGATCAGTCTGTTCTGTGCGTCTCGGGCCAGCATTCGGCCTTGGCCGGACCAGCTGCGAGCGGCACTCGTGGTACGCACTCTTTGGGCGTCACAGGTCCCAAACCGGGCACCAGTCGCCGTTCACCAGCCGCATGCCCTTTTCCAGAGCTTCGATCCGTTTGATCTCGGTTGGCGTGAGCGTGATCTTGCGTGTGTCGAAATTCGAAACGATGCGATCCTTCTTGCCGGAAGAGGGTATGACGATGTGCCCCTTGGCCATCAGGAAGGCGAGGGCGATTTGCTCGCCCGTGGCGTCGTGCGTTTTGCCGATCTCTTCGAGAACCGGGTCGCCGACGACAGCACCGCGCGCCAACGGCGAATAGGCGGTGATGGCAATGCCGAGACTTTCGCAATGATCGATGATCGGTTGGTTCTGCATGTAGACATGGCACTCCACTTGATTGGTGGTGATCGTGCGGTCCCCGAGCAGGCGGATGCTTTCATCTATCAGCGATTTCGTGAAGTTCGAAACGCCGATCCGCTTGGCGAGGCCAGCGTCGAAGACTTCCGCAAGCTGGCCGACGTAGTCGGCAAGTGCATATTTGTTGTGGGGTGATGGCCAGTGCAGAAGGAGCAGATCGACCTGATCCGTCTGAAGCTTTTCCAAACTCTCCATGACCGACGGCATGACGGCGCCCGGTCCGTAATTTTCGGGCTTCACTTTTGTCGTGATGAAGATTTCGTTGCGTGGCACACCGGCGTCCTTGATCCCGCGGGCGACGTGCTGCTCGTTATTGTAGCCCTGGGCGGTATCGATGTGCCGACAACCCGCTTCCAGCGCCCAGATGACACCCTGATAAGCTTCTTCCGCAGATCGGTTCCACGTACCGTAGCCGATCTGCGGAATGCCGGAGACCGTTGCTTCTATTGTCATATTGTCTTCCTTCTTCCATTGCTCGGAATCCGTCCACGAAGCTTAGGGCGCGATCGGGTCGGACACTTTGGTGGTTTTGATGATTTCCTCGGAGGTAATGACTGGCACTGCCCTCACCGTGATGCTCCGACGTGCCGAAAGAGATCACACGCCAGGCACATATTTGCGCCAATTGTGTTCTTCCTTGAATCCAAGAACCTCACGAATCTTGCGGTTCGAGAGAGGTGCCTCGAACTCGCCGAGTTCTCGAACGACGGGTGTGTTCGGAGCCCAACGGCTCAGAAAGTCGCGGGTTGGCGTGGTCGCCGTGATCGTGTCATTGACTGCGTTGAAGACCTGGAAGCCAAGGCCGTCGACTTGCAGGCAAAGGTCGACGATTTGCCCCAGATCTCGGGCGTCGATGTAACTCCAAGCGTTCCGTTTGCGCGATGCTGGGTCGGCGAGGAAACCCGGAAAACGGGCGTACTCATGCGGTTCGATGACGTTGGCGATCCGCAGGGCGTAAATGTCGGCGCCGCTGCGCATCGCGAACGCTCGGGCCGTCTTCTCATTGACAACCTTGGACAAGCCGTAGCTGTCCATCGGATCGATGTCATAGTCCTCTTCAAGTGGGAACGAATGGAAATCCTTATCTCCCTCGGCAAAGCACACGCCATAGGTCGTTTCGCTGGAAGCGATAATGACCTTTCGGATGCCAAGTTTCACCGCTGCCTCTATGACGTTGTAGGTCGAGATCGTATTGACCTCGAAGGTTCGATTGTCCGGTTGAAGCAGGAGGCTCGGAATCGCCGCGAAATGCACCACGGCATCAACCGGATCCGGTCCACCTCCAGCCTGGAGACCCTCACCGCAAAAATGCATCGACAAGGCATTGAACGTCTGGCCGCTGTCGGTGAGATCTGTGATCAGCGTTTGGACGCCCGGACAGCTCAGCGAGACGAGATCGAGGTTGCGAACCTTGTATCCCCTGTCCGCCAGATAGGAGACTGCGTGGCGGCCTGCTTTGCCGCTCCCGCCGGTAAACACGATACGCTTGTTCATTTGACCTCCGATTCTTTCCGTCTTCGGAAATTCCCCCGCTGCTATTGCGCCGGCGATCCGCCTGCCCGGCAGGGGGCGGCTTCCTGTGCGTGTCGCGCTGGCCGGTGTGAAGCGAGGAAGCTCAGTGCGCGGACGATTGCGACGATGAGCGCCGGCGGATCGGCCGCGAATTCCTGATAATACGCGTCCTGATCGCGGCGCCAGCGTTCGTGGTCCTGCCGGCTGCGGGACTCGATCAACCTGGCAAATGCGAGCCCGTCGAGCATGTCTGTGTCCTTTCGGCCGTTTGGCTCACGCTTCCTTGCTGACGCTGCGCCAAAGATCGATGCCACCTTCTGTGGCGTGGTGGTCGATTTCCTGCAGATCCTCCGGGGAGAACTCCAGATTGTTAAGAGAATCGAGAGAGTCGTCGAGCTGGGCGATGGTGCGCGCGCCGATCAGCGCCGAGGTGATCCGAGGATCACGCAAAGTCCAGGCGATCGCCATCTGGGCCAGTGACTGACCCCGACGTTTCGCAATGGCGTCGAGAGCCCGGACGCGAGACAGGTTATCCTCGGTCAAGAGGCGCGTATCAAAGGAACCGGCTTTGGCCGCTCGCGCGTCATCCGGGATGCCGTTCAGATATTTCGAGGTCAGCAGTCCCTGGGCCAACGGCGAAAAGGCTATGCAACCCACGCCGAGCGCGCCCAGTGTGTCTAGAAGTCCGTCCTCGATCCAGCGGTTCAGCATGGAATAAGAGGGTTGGTGGATCAGCAGCGGCACGCCCTCGGCGCGAAGAATGCGCTCCGCCTCGCGCGTCCTTTCAGGACCATAGGACGAGATGCCGACATAGAGCGCCTTGCCCTGCCGGACCATCTGCACGAGCGCACCCACAGTCTCTTCGAGCGGCACATCCGTGGTCGGCCGGTGCGAGTAGAAGATATCGACATAGTCCAGACGCATCCGCCGCAGGCTCTGGTCCAGTGAGGCGAGAAGATGCTTCCGGGAGCCGCCTGATCCATAAGGGCCAGGCCACATGTCCCAGCCGGCTTTGGAGGAGATCACCATCTCGTCACGGTGATGTCCGAAGTCTTTCTTCAGGATCGAGCCGAAGTTCTCCTCAGCCGATCCGTATGGCGGGCCATAATTGTTGGCGAGATCGAAGTGGGTGATGCCACGGTCGAATGCACGCCGGATGATGGCGCGGCCGGCTTCGAAGCAGTCCGTGCCGCCGAAGTTCTGCCATAACCCAAGCGAAATCGGCGAAAGCTTGAGGCCTGAACGCCCGCACTGGCGATAATTGACGTCATCGTTTCTGTTCGGAGCTGCAGCATACATTTTTATCACCTCGACGTAGAATCGCAGGGCTCTTCGGAGCTGCGCGATTGTCGAGACCGGACCTATTGCGCCACGAACGTTGAATCAATGCCGCCAGCATCAATGGATCGTTGAGTTTTGCTCAAGGATGGTGTGTGATGCAGCCTATGCCAGCTGCTCGCTTTCCCGAATTGTCTGGATGAGCGCGCTGATGCCGAAGGGGCGCTGGCGCCGGCTGGAGTAATAGATCGAAAGGGGAGGGCCGACCGATGACCATTCCGGCAGCGCGATTTCGAGGCGTCCTGCCTGAAGGTGAGGACGAACCAGCCTTTCCAGGCAATAGGCGAGGCCAGCGCCGTTGATCGCCGCACCGACGGCGAGGTCGGTTGCGCCGGAAATGATCGACCCTGGTACCTCGATTTGGCGACGATCCTCGCCACGCTCAAATTCCCAGTGATAGATCTGGCCACGTCCGGTTCGGATGCGGATGCATCTGTGCCTGTTCAGATCCTCCGGCACCACGGGTCGGCCATGGCGAGCGAAATAGTCCGGTGATCCGACGGCGATCCATTGCAAGGGCGAAGTCAACGGCATCGCGATCATGTCCTCCGGGATAGTACCGCTGTAGCGAAGCCCGGCATCAAAGCCTTCCCCCGTAACGTCGACGAAATGGTCGTCGACGGCGATTTCCAGTTCAATGTTCGGATATCTTTGTGCGAAAATTGGCAGTACCGGGCTCAAAAGCAGAGGCACCGCATCGCGCAGAACATTGACGCGGACACTTCCGACAACTCCCTCGGATTGCGCCTGCAGCTCCTCCAGGCCTGAATTGATGAGGCCAAGGCCCGCGGCTACTTTCTCGGCGAGCGCCTCCCCCGCAGCGGTCGGGGCGACACTGCGGCTTGTGCGGTTGAGAAGGCGGACGCCCAGTCGTTCCTCAAGGGACTTCATGCGATGGCTGAGTGCCGACACCGTCACGTCCAGATGATCGGCCGCCTTTCGAAAGCTGCGATACTGGACGATCACTAGGAAAATCGAGAGGTCCGATAACTGGTTTCTGTTCAGCATTCGTCTGACTTGCTCCGAAGACATGTCAATGTTGCAGCTTGAACGCTTTTATCGCGGTCGGCGGGCGTGTAACCATCATCGCGGAGCAGCCCGTGTTCTTTGTATAGAAGTTCCTGAGCGAATCTAAAGCGGCCTTCCTGCGCTGCGAGACTGCCGGTGCAGGATCACCGTTCTAGAGCGCCGTTGCGACGTCCTTCGGAACGGGTCACCGACACCTGTGATGACACTTTCTCCCTGGTCTCTCCAGTCTCCGCCGGTCTCGGCATCGGCTTTGCGCCGGAATGGACGTTGGATCTGCCCAACCGCAATTTCGAGCTTCGCAAGGTGAGGGGTGCTCGCCGAAAGGCAAAGCTTGCTCGCCTGGACCCTTCGTAGCTTTCTCCATCCCGGCAGATTTTGTTCCTCGACCTGTTCCTAAACGGCTTCAGCATCCATCCGGTGCAGGCAAAAGCGCCTGCGGCTTTATAGCGATCGAAGCGCTTGAAGCAGGCCATGATGCGAGGGCGGGCGTCGCCATTGTCCACTGGACTGGTTGCGACTCGCAACTCGGCTTCCTGATAGCTCAGCACTATACGCTTCCTGATCTCCGAATTGCTGTCGATGATGGCGCTGAGGGTGAACCAAGATTCGGGATAGATGTTGTCAGTTATGCTGGATCCAACTTGCCGTTGATTTCCGGATCGGCATCGCACGGTGTTTGCAAACTTAACGAACTTGACGAACTATCGCTCCGCGCCTAAATAGTGGGGCAGGAGGGCTGAAGCCATGTCCGTCACGAAAGCAGTAGACAGCGGTTCTTCCAACGTCGCACTCTCGATGAAGCTGCCCCGGAAGGCCGATTTCGAGAAGGCCCTTATCAGGCAGTATGCCAAGGCGGTTCAACTGAGCCGGAAGGCTGGCCATCAGGTCAGCTTCCGCGTGGTCGTGGACCCGCTGGCCGGAGCGCAGACGATTTCAGTCGTCGAGGAAGAGCCCGCGCTTCGAGAGGATGCGTTTCCGGTCGAAGCGGTGGCCGATCCCGATGACGAGCTGCAGGCCGCGCTGGCGACGGCGCGGGAGCGCGGTCGACGTCGCGTGGCGGAAATCCTCGCCGAGGACGACATGCTGAGCGCGGAAGCATTCGCCGATCTGCTCGGCGTGTCGCGTGTCACCGTCAACACCAAGCGTCAGAATGGACAGGTTCTGGGGCTCGACGGCGCCAAACGCGGCTTCCGCTTTCCGGCATGGCAACTCGACCGGGACGGACGGCCCTATGCTGTGCTCCCGAAGCTGCATGAGGTCCTGGGCAGCGCATGGGCGGTTTACCGTTTCCTGGCTACGCCGCATGGCGCTCTGGATGAGCAGACGGGGCTCGATGCGCTGAAACGCGGCCAGGACGACGACGTAGTCGCAGCGGCCGAAAGCGTTGCCCGGGGTGATTTTCGCTAAATGCCTGCAATCAAGCTGCCGGCGGTTTTTGAGAATTTCCCGCTCGATATCGAGATCGTTCCCGCCGGGCGCCAATTTGGACGCATCTATGGAAGCGCCTTCCCAGATCCGTTGGGCTATGGAAAGACGCCGAGCCGATTCAGCGATCCTCGCCGGCGTGACGCTGCCAAACGGTTTGGCGTCCTTTATCTTGGCGATACGCTCAAGGTCTGTTTCCTGGAAGCAGTCCTGCGCGACCGGCGCGACGGCCTCATCGGGGACCTTCCCATCGAGGAGTAAGAACTTTACGCCCGGCGCTACGCGGAGATCGAGACAAACGCGGATCTCCACCTTGTCGATCTGCGCGACGATCATGCGATCAGGATGGGCGTACCGACGGATGTCGCTAAATCTTCTCGCCAGAGCCTAGCGCGGGCGTGGTCGCTTGCGATTCATGAACACGGATCCAAGCCGGACGGCATCATCTACCCATCTCGCCTGAATGGACATACGAACCTCGCGATCTTTGACCGAGCGGTCTCGAAGCTTGCCGCCGTGCGCCTCGTACAGCTGATCGGAGCGCGTGGACTTGCCACCGTCATCAATGACCTTCGCGTAAGTCTCGTTGACGTCGCCTGAGGGGGTGCATACCGCCTGCTGTTTCCTCTCAGGATCGTCAGCACCGCGGAGGGTAGACTATCAAAGCGCGGCTTGGGCTATGAACTTGGTGACCTCGTATTCGGCCATGCCTTCGATGCCGCCTTCATGGCCGTAGCCGCTGTCGTTGATCTCGCAGACCTGCGTTTCCGGCAAGCCGAAGCTCGCCATGTTTGCGCCGGCCATACCGGCCTTCAGGTCGCGGCACACCCTATCAGCCGTCGCGAGACTGCAGGTGAAGGCCTATCCCGCCAAACCGAAGGGCAGGCGGTTCGCCCAGGCGATCACCGTATCATAGAGGGTAAAGCGGTTGAGGGTCTCATCACTCACGTCGGATCGAACGCTCCTTTGAACTCCGGATCGGCATAATATCGAAGCCTTTTGACCCAGGCCGGCCGCTGCCCCTGTCTCAGCAGGATCATCCCGTCTTCCGGTAGCCGCATGATTTCATCGGCATTGATGAGATCACGAGCCGAGATGTGCTCGGACGACGAGTTCTTGCCCTCGCTCCAGGACCTGGTGATGTAGTGCGCATCCGTCTTTCCGATCGAGCGCGCAATCAGCTCGGCGGTTTCGATATCATTGACGCCAAAGACCTGAAGGACGGCGGCATTTGACAGGAAGGTGCCGGCGCGCTGTCCATAGGTGGCGCGCAGCCGATGGGTATCCTGGAGGATCGGCCAGAGCTGGACGCCATAGCCGGCCATGAGGCCCATGGCGCGTTCGACCGGCGCCAGGTGCCCGAGAGCGGCGAACTCGTCGAGCAGGTAGAGCACGGGCCGAGCGGGGGAGGTGGGCTCGCGCGCCATGTCGGTGAGGCTTTGGGTGATCAGCAGCCGCAGCCACCTGGAATAGGTAGAGAGCCGATCAGGCGGCAGGACCAGAAACACGGTCGCGTTGATGCGCTTGAGATCGGCGAAGCGGAAATCCGATCGGCCGAGTACGGCGGTCATGCGCGGACTGTCGAGGAAATGGGTGGGACGTTGCGCGGCCGACAGAACGCCGGCCGCTTCCCGATCGGACTTGCCGAGGTGGCGGTTGGCGGCGCGCGCAATCAGCCCGCCCGCCTCGTCCATGTCCTGCATTCGCGCGTCGTATTACTGGGGACACCGCCGTCTCGATTTCGATGTCAGCAGAACCGCGGCCCTTGGCCTTTCCTATGCCGGACAGTTCGCTGGAAATGGAATTGCTGTCTCGCTGTTGGCGGAAGGCCTGACAAGCTGTCATGAAAATCGACGGGAGGTTTGGCCACGCCTCATTTGAAGGCTCGTGGATAAGGGTAGATCTGGTTCGAATCTGTTCAAGGCGTTTGGACCTCGTTGGAGCATGCAGCCACCGTGGTTTGTTTGCTCCGCTTGTAGATCGGCAGTCCAAGCACCTTTTAACGATGGCTAATAAAATGAGCGACGGAAGGGCATTATCGCAGCGCCCATGGCCGGGGCATCACTGGGAATCTCAGAGACGATCATCTTCGGGCCGGCCCGCCGGACGCCGTAGCGGGGGCGGTCGAAAATCTGCGTCCGCTCGATCATCATCCGGGCAAGATCGGGAGGGATTTGGCCGCCGAAGACAATCGCCTGCGGATCGATCGTGGCGCGAATGGCGTTGACGAGGCGGTTGTAGGCGGGGGTTATCTCCTCCACCCATTCTGAGACCCCGGGCCAATCCCGCTCGAAATTGCGGCGCATGTAGTGGATCGATGGAACATTGACGCCGTTTCGGTTCAACCGGTCGATGAGATATTGCAAGGCCGGCCGACGTTCGGTTTCCACATCATCGAACATGCCCGAAAACTCGCCTGCATTGCCATTGCCGCCCTGCAAGAGTTCACCGTCGCTGATCACGCCGCCGCCAAAACCGTAATTGAAGCTCAGATAGGCGAAATGCCTGACGAAGCGTCCTGCTCCAAACATGGATTCAGCAATGGCTCCTGACTTGCCGCCGTTGATGACCCAGACCGGCCGGTCAAAAACGCCTGCGACAAGCGGGCCAAGTTCGATCAGGGACCATTCGTGCAAAGGAAGAGGCGCATTGTGGCGCGTGCCATCGACATGGTAGCCGGCGATCGCGAGGCCGATACCGAAGAGGTTTTCGTCAGCGAGGTCATTCTGCCTCTTCAGGTCGGCCACCTGCTGCTTCACGAGCTGCAGCGCCTGGTTCATCGTCAATTCACGAAGTGGCACCTCTCGCTCGCCCAGCGTCCGGCCGGCCAAATCCATAATACAGATGCCTATCACATCGGTATTGACCGAGATCCCGCAGGCATAGGCGTGGTCACCGTTCAGTCTGAGCATCGGGCTCGGTTGCCCACGTCCCAGGCCGGGCTTTGCAGATCCCAAAAGAATGATGCCCCGCTCCGCCAGTTGATCAAGGATGCGGTGGACGGATTGCTGCGTAAGGTCGGTATGGCCGGTGATCTCCGACCGGGAAATGCCGGGATTACGCCAGATGAGCTGCAGGATTTTCCGCTCGTTGGATGAGACCACAACCGCCTCGTTGGCGCGGAGGAAGCGTGCGGCAATCAATGGTTCCGGAGCGTAGGTGTCTGGCACGCCTGAATACCTTACTGGAAAAGTGTATTAATCTTATCTGCCTGATGCGAGTGTTCCGTGTTTATCGGCGAATTACGGTCTTTTCAAGCGACGTTGAGCGTCATGGAATTGTTACACGTAAAGTGTAATAAGCGCCGTCGAAGGTCGAGCGAGGTTCGGCCGACCCGAAAACAGGCGAGGGCGATGATGAACAAGTTTACTCTGGCGGCTGTAGCCGCGCTCATGGCAGGCGCCGGTGAGGCGGAGGCCACCAATATCGAATTCTGGTATGGCAATACTGGCCCGGTCGAAACCGCCATCAAGGCGCAGTGCGATGCCTTCAATGCTGCCCAGAGCGGGCACAAGGTGAACTGCGTCGGCCAGGGCAGCTATGAAGTTTCCATGCAGAAGGCGATTGCCGCCTATCGCGCCAAGAACCACCCGGTTCTCATCCAGTTTTTCGACGCCGGCACGCTCGACCTAATGCTGTCGGACGCTGTCGAGCCGGTTCAGGACCTGATGCCTGATGTCAAGTGGGACCAGTATATCGCCGGCGCCCGCGCCTATTATGAAACCTCGGGCGGCAAGCTGTTCGCCCAGCCCTACAATTCCTCGACGCTCCTGTTCTACACGAACAAGACGGAACTCGAGAAAGCCGGCATCACGCAGACGCCGACCACTTGGGAAGAGGTGATCGAAGCCGCTCGCAAGTTGAAGGCCGCCGGTCATGCCTGCCCGTTCGTCACCGATGGCGATACCTGGCGCGTGCTCGAGCAGTTCTCGGCCCGCCACGGCCTGCCAATCGCCACCAAGCATAACGGTTATGACGGCCTCGACGCCGAATACGTGATCAACACCACCTTTGCCGCCCGGCATCTTGCCAATCTGGTCGAGTGGCGCAAGGAAGGCCTCGTCCGCCTCGCTGCCGACACTAAGGCCGGCAACTATACCGCCGCCTTCAACGCCGGCGAATGCGCGATGATGGAGGGATCCTCCGGCTCCTACACCGCGGCCACCAAATCCTTCGACGGCAAGTACGAACTGACCGTTGACATGGCGCCGATGTACAAAGGCTATGAGCGTCACAACACCTTTGTCGGCGGTGCTTCCATCTACGTCATGAAGGGGCACGACGCGCCCGAGCTCGAAGCCGTCAAGGCTTTCCTCGGGTTCCTGCGCCGCCCCGAACAGCAGATGTTCTTCACCGCAGCCACGGGTTACGTGCCGGTCACGGCTGATGTGCTGGATGCCATTGCCGGGAGCGATGAGGCGAATTCGCCGAAATACGCGACCGCCAAGGTCGGTGTCGAATCCATGAACCAGCCGGCGACCGCCGATACCCGTGGCATCCGCCTCGGCTTCTACGTTCAGTTCCGCGAAGTCTTCATGGAAGAAACCCAGAAAGCCTTTGCCGACCAGCAGACCATGCAGGTGGCGCTCGACAACACCAAGACGCGTGGCGACCAGCTGCTGCGCCGCTTCGAGCAGACCTACAAGGGCAAGACGTTACCCTGATCATCACCGTTACATCCGCAGCATGGGGCGGTTCGCCGCCCCATGCCCTTGTTTTGCTTTGGGACTGTATCCATGTCGTCGGAATCCTCCCTGTTCGGTCATTGCTGGCTACCGCTTCTGCTCGTGGCGCCGCTGATGCTGCTGATCGTCCTGTTTTTTTACGTGCCGGTCTTCCAGGCCTTCTACTGGTCGTTTTTCCTGGAGCAACCGTTCGGCGGCGGCTCGGAATTCGTCGGTCTCCAGAATTTTGCGCGTGTCCTGTCGGATCCTGAATTCTGGATGGCCGGCTGGCGCACGATCGTCTTCATGCTGACGGCGTCGACGCTTGCGGTCGCGGTGCCGCTGATGCTCGCCATCGCCGCCGACCGCAAGATCGGCCTCTCCTATGCGGCTCGAAACATCCTCGTCTGGCCGAAGGGCATTGCCGGCGCCGCGATCGGTGTCGTCTTCGCCTTCATCTTCAATCCCTTCGTTGGCCTGATGGCCCCGCTCAATGCGCTGTTTCCCGGCCTGTGGAACCCCGGCATGGACGGAACCGACGCTTTCGTCACCCTGGTTGCCGCGCATGTCTGGAGCGGTATTCCATTCAATTTCGTCATCCTTCTCGCCGGCCTGCGCTCGATCCCGCCGACCATGTATCAGGCGGCGGCGATGGACGGAGCCAGCCCGTGGCGGCGCATTGCCGATGTGCAACTGCCACTGATCATGCCGCAGCTCTTTCTGACCTTCGTGCTGGAATTTACCGAAAGCATCACATCGGTCTTCGCGCTGATCGACACCATGACCGGCGGCGGCCCGGGCGGCTCGACGACCCTGCTCGTCTACAAGATCTATATCGACGGTTTCCGCGGCTTCGATCTTTCCGGCGCCTCTACCCAGACGGCCATTCTGATGGTCTTCGTCCTTCTCCTCGCGGCCTGCCAGTTCGTCTTCCTCGGCCGGCGCATCAACTACGAGCGCTGAGCCATGGTCGAGAACGCACGCTCCATCAACATCGTCGCCAGCATCCTGCTGGCCATCGGCATCCTCTATATCGTCGGGCCGCTTTATCTGACGCTCTCCACCGCCTCGCAGTCCTACGAATACATCCTGACCAACGGATTGGCCTGGGTGCCGGGCACCGAGCTGTTCACCAATATGGCTAAGGTCATCCACGACACGCGCATCCCGGTCCAGATGTTGAACAGCATGATCGTGGCCTTCTCGAATGCGCTGGCCACCTGTGCTCTGTCCTTCCTGTCGGCCTATGCGATCGTCTATTTCCGCATCCGCTGGGCCGGCGTGGTCTTCGCGCTGATCCTGGCGACGATCATGCTGCCGCTCGATATCCGCGTCATCACCACCTATCAGGTTGCGTCCAATATCTTCTCACCGCTCAACGCGGTGCTGGATGTCACCGGCCTCAATGCCCTGACCGCCAACATGTTCGGTGCGCCGGTTCATCTCGAACTCAGCGTGCTCAACACGCATTTCGGCCTGGTTGCGCCGCTGGTGGCGCATGGCACTGGCACGTTTCTGTTCCGGCAGTTCTTCCTGACCCTGCCCAAGGATCTGTTCAAGGCGGCACGCATGGATGGAGCAGGCCCGATCCGTTTCCTGATCGACATCCTCTTGCCGCTCGCCCGCCCGAGCGTCGCCTCGCTGTTCGTGCTCACCTTCCTGAGCGGCTGGACTCAGTATCTCTGGCCACTGGTCGGTGCCTCGACGCCCGACATGCAGACCGCCGTGGTGGGGCTCGCCCGTCTCGTGCCGGATTCCGATGGTCAGGTGCCCGATTTCCCGATGATCATGGCCGGTGCCGTGCTCGTCTCCCTCGTTCCCCTCACGATGATCGCCCTTCTGCAGCGCTTTCTCGTCCAGGGTCTGGTTCTTTCGGAGAAATGACTAGAATGACCGCCATCGACACAGCCATTCGCGCCACTGCTGCCGATATCGAGCTCATCGGCGTCACCAAGGCCTATGACGCCAAGACCACCGTCATCCCGCCGATCAATGTGGCACTGCGCCCGGGCGAGTTTACCGTCGTGCTCGGTCCTTCCGGATGCGGCAAGTCCACACTTCTGCAGATGATCGCGGGCCTCGAGCGGGTCTCCGGAGGCAAAATCGTCATCGGCGGCCGTGAGGTCCAGGACCTCGAGCCAAAGCACCGCGGCTGCGCCATGGTGTTCCAGAACTATGCGCTTTATCCGCACATGACGGTCGCCGAAAACATGGCCTACAGCCTGAAGGTCGCCGGTGTTTCGAAGGCCGATCGGGCACAGCGGGTTGGCGTGGTTGCGAAGATGGTCGGCCTTGCCGACTTCCTCCCCCGCAAGCCGGGCCAGCTTTCCGGCGGTCAGCGCCAGCGGGTCGCGATCGGCCGTGCCATCATCCGCGAGCCGGGCGTACTTCTGTTCGACGAGCCGCTGTCGAACCTCGACGCGCAGCTGCGCCACGACATGCGGGTCGAGCTTGCCGACCTGCACCGCCGCATTGGCGCCACCAGCGTTTTTGTCACCCATGATCAGGTGGAGGCCATGACGCTCGCCGACCGCATCCTCATTCTCAACAAGGGCCTTATCGAGCAGTTCGATACGCCGAAGGCGATCTACCATCATCCGGCTTCCGTCTTCGTCGCCAAATTTATCGGTGCGCCGCCGATGAACATTTTGGCTGTCACGGGCGATGGCTCGGCGCTGCGTCTGGCCGATGGGCAGGTGGTCGCCAATTATGCCGACAAGGGCAGTTTCCAGCTCGGCATTCGCCCGGAAGACATCGCGGTCAATGCCGGCGGTTCGATCAAGGCCGAGATCCGCTATCGCGAAGATCTGGGATCCCATGAAATCCTTGAAACGAATATCGCCGACCAGAATTTGCGGATCACAATGCCCTTCGGCGCCGAGATCGATACGGAACAGACGCTGTCCTTGTCTTTCCCGCGGGCACGTCTGCATCTCTTCGATAGCGAGACCGGCCGCGCCATTCACAACGCCTTCGATGACGCCAAGACCGCGCCTACGTTCGTGAAAGAATACCAGTGAGCTACAGAGAGTTTATTGCCGACAAGGCCCGCGATTGCGCCATCGTCGCGCATCGCGGCATCTGGCGGGATGCGCCGGAAAACAGCCTGCTCGCCATCCAGCGGGCGATCGATGCCCGCTATGAGGTGGTGGAGATCGATATCCGCCGCAACGCCGATGGTGGATTGTTCCTGCTGCATGACGAGACGCTGGAGCGCATGGCGGGCCTTGATGCCGAGCCGGAACACCTGTCGTCGCGGCAGCTTTCCGGGCTGTCCCTGCGCAACCGTGATGGTGGTGCGCAGAACGCATTCACCACGGAAAAACTGCCGCGCCTCGCCGAGGTGTTCGAACTGACACGCGACCGCATCTTTCTGCATCTCGACGTCAAGGAACGCGAGGTCATCCCGGATGTCATCGCCTGCGCCAAGGCCATGGGCGTCGAAGGCCAGGTGGATTTCTGGGCCTCGCTGAAGAGCGAGAAAGACCTCGCCTGGATCCGAGAAATGATCGAGCCGCATGACATCCTGTTCATGGCCAAGACCCGGCTAAACGTACCGGATGCCGCGACGCAACTGGCGCTTCTGTCCGAACTCGCGCCGACGGTCTGTGAAATCTATTTCGATAACCTCAAACAACTCTCCGCCCTCGATGGCCCACTGCTTGAAAGCGGCATGGCGCTCTGGGTCAATACGCTCGATTGCGTCGCCTGCGCCGGCTTCACCGATACGGCTGCCCTTGCCGATCCCGACGCTGTCTGGGGACGGCTGATCGATGCCGGCATCTCGGTCATCCAGACCGACGAAGCGGCGGCTCTCAAGTCCTCTCTCGCGGCTCGCCGCGCCTAATCTGCTCAAGGAAAACAAAATGACCCATTACAAGGACTATATTGCCGATCCCAAGCGCGATGCCGCCATCGTCGCCCATCGCGGCGCTTGGCACGGCGCACCGGAAAACAGCCTGGCCGCTATCGAACGGGCGATTGCCGTCGGCGCCGATATCGTCGAACTCGACATCCGCAAGAGCGCCGATGGCGAACTTTTCATCATGCATGACGACACGCTGCTGCGTATGGCCGGCATCGATCGTGACGCCGAAACCTTCACCATGGCCGAACTGCAGGCGATCGCGCTACGTGAAGATGATGGCGGCGAGCATCGCCCGGCCACCGATCAGCGCATTCCGACTTTGAAACAAGCGCTGGAAATCATCCGTGGCCGCATCTTCGCCGATCTCGACCTCAAGGATCGCGGGCTCTTTTCCGAAGTCGCCGCCTGCGCCCGCGAAATGAATGCGGCGCCCTACGTCGATCTGAAGACGCGCGTCATGATCCGCGAGGAACTCGACTGGGTTCGAGCCCAGAACATCGAGGGCGTGCCCTTCATGGCGATGGCAAAATTCACCGAGGACGGCATTCGCGACACCATGGCGCTGCTGTCGGAGATCAAGCCGTTCATGTGCGAGATGCGTTTCGACCGGATCGAGACGATCGCTGACAACATCGGGATGTTCGGCGACGCCGGCATGGCTTTGTGGATGAACACGCTCAACATGGCTGCCAGCTGCGAGTGGCTGGACGAAACGGCCCTCGACGATCCCGACAGAATCTGGGGCCGGCTGATGGATGCCGGCATCAGCGTTTTCCAGACCGACGAGCCGGAAGCCCTGAAGGCTTATCTCAAGGCACGTCGCGGATGAAATTCGTCAGCGACGAACTGCTCGCCGCCCTGATGGGCGACATGCGCGAGGCGGCAGAGATAGAAATCCTGCCACGCTTCCGCGCCATCACCGCCGACACCATCCGCGCCAAGACGGCAGCGGATGATATCGTAACGGATGCGGACATCGGCGCCGAGCGGCTGCTCTGCGAGAGGCTTTCTGAGCGTATGTCCGGCGTCGCCATCTTTGGCGAGGAGGCGGTGTCGGATGACGCTTCCATCCTGAAGCGCCTTGCCGATGCCGATCTTGCCGCCGTCATCGATCCGGTTGACGGCACCTGGCATTTTGCTCATGGAACGCCGATGTTCGGCAGCATTCTTGCCATGGTTTCCAGCGGCGAGACCATTGCTGGACTGATCCATTACCCGATCCTCGGCGATTTCCTCGTTGCCCGCCGTGGCGAGGGCGCCTGGCATGTGGCGGCTGACGGCACGCGCACGCGTCTGTCCGTCGTGGCACCGACGCCGATCGAAGAGATGCACGGCTTCATCCCGTTGCATATGTTCGAGCCGGATCTGCAGGAAAAGCTGGCACCGCGCGTGTTGCGTTTTCTACGCACCACGACATGGCGTTGTTCGGCCTGGGAATACCGGATGATGGCGACCGGGGCGATGAGCTTCACGCTTGTCCCTGGTCCATAAGGCCGCTCGCTGATCAAGGAGAACCGAGGCCAGCAAATGGGCATCTGTGTAGCCAATACCCATACTGAAAATGCCGTGGCGATCAATCATCATCATGATTTCGTCGTGCGTTGCGACGAACGCTTCACGCTGAGCTGCTAGGAAAGCTATCACGCTCCCGCGTTCCTGAAGGCTGCCAAGTGCCAGTTCGCCAATCACAGCCGGATGGCAGAGTAGGCGATCGTCCTCAATGATCCTACACAGCTCCGCATCGGCATGCCGGAAATGATCAATCCAGACCGAGGTGTCTGCAAGTATCACTTGACAACTGCGCTCCGGCGGCGTGGGGCTGCCTCCGCATCCGGCATAGTTCCTCCAAGCGCGATGAGGCGTTTTCCCGACTCCACACGAACAAGCGTCTCCAACGCTTGGCGGACCAAAGCGGCGGTTTCTTTTGTGCCGGTTAGGGACCTGGCCCTTTCCATGAGAGTGTCGTCGAGGTTGATAGTCGATCGCATCATCTGGTTTCCTGATTGTGGCGTTATAAATAGCACCATTTGGTGATGAAATATACGCCTAGCTTGCTGCGACACAGACAGTGATGACGATGTGCGAGCAACCAACCCTCCTCGATGAGTGTGACTACATATTCAACATCCCTGATGCGGCGGACGAAGACCTGCCAATATCGGTCTTGTTGGACAGTGGTTTAGCCTGGAGCGACAGGCGACGGGTTGAGTCCTCAGGCGGCCCGCATCGAAATCTCGGCAGCATCCTGAAGCGCGCGTTCCAATCGCAGGACGGCCGATCGCTGGGGGCGGTTCACGGGTTGTTCGAGATAGTAGTTCCCTGGGCCGGGCGTCTTTGCAATCAAAGGACAGATCTCAAGACCCAAGGACTCGGCCAAAGGCCCGCACACGGGAACGTGCCCGACTGCGAGCCCCAATCCTTGACTTGCCATCACGAGCGCCAAGGGCGTCGTGTCAACTATTTCGAGTCTGAGATGGTGTCCATGCATCGGACCGAAGTTGTGGTTCATCAGCGCTGTCCACCCCATCGCGTGTGATGCGACATCCAACAATCGGTATGAAGCTAGAGTGTCCAGAGAGTTGATGTGGGCGAGATCCTGCTTGCGGCACATGACAACGTGCGACATGCCCATCAACCAGGTTGGATGACGGACCAAATGCGGTTCTTCACCAAAGCGAATCGCCAGGTCTGGGTCTGCCTTGCGTTGTGCGCCCTCCATCACAAGCTCAACACGGATCGACGGGTTTTCGCGCTCGAAGTCTGCAAGCACTCGCGGGAGCCAGATCATTGCCATTAGCTGGCTTGCAAGCAGCGTCACTCGTTCAACCCGCTGCTGATGGGGGTCTTATGATTTCATCAGCGTTGATGGCGCAGGATGTGCTCGGATGCCGAGTTTTTGCCCTCGCTCCGGAGCAGCCATGCGCGATGAGGCTCCGCGCCTGCATCACTCGAAATATGCCTAAATCAGCTGAGGAAGCTTACTAGCCGCAAAAGACGCCACTGGTGTTCCAGATCGAATGCAACGATCGCTAGAAACCTACACGCTTTGGCGCTCCATAGCCAATAGGTGCTGGCTGGAGATCTCCTTCGGCGTCTGAAACCCCAGGCACTTGCGCGGGGTGGTGTTGAGACCTTCACACAATGCGCGGATCTCCCGATTGGTCACATCCAGGACGATAGTCTCTGCCGGTAGGTAGCGCCGGACACGCTTGTTGGTGTTTTCGACCGTGCCTTTCTATTTGGGGTGGCCGCAAGTGGGCGAAGCGCCACTTATGGACATCCCTCGATGGGCGCGTCGGTGGCGGCAATCGTTTCAGAACTGGCTGCTGGTCGCCAAGTGTAGAAAAATGTGTGTGGGGCTGGCAGCGGGGGCAACGTGAACGGGGCCACGGGCGATTCGGATTACCGAACGCGCAAACCACCCTCCATCCGGAAATCCGAACACTGTCGAACGGCTCGGCAAACAGGAATGTTTGATTTCAATGACTTAGCGGCGCGGCTCACGCCCGCTCGAATTGGCACGCGTGTTGCTCTCTTCAGGCGACACCCGCTCGGCAGCGGGTGGATGGAGAGGAGTAAAACGCCCAATGACTGTTGCCTTGAGCCGTACAGAGCATGACCTGCTCGGGGACCGTGAGGTCCCCACGGACGCCTATTACGGCGTTCACACGCTGCGCGCCGTCGAAAACTTTGCGGTGACCGGCATTCCGATTTCACACTATCCGGACCTGATCCGCGCGCTCGCGCAGATCAAGATGGCGGCGGCGCGGGCGAACATGGAGCTGCGACAGCTCGATGCCGAGAGGGCCGAGGCGATCGTTGCCGCCTGCCGGGAAATCGAAGCCGGGTCTCTCAACAATCAATTCGTGGTGGACGTGATCCAGGGAGGAGCCGGCACGTCCACCAACATGAACGCCAACGAAGTCATCGCCAACCGGGCGCTGGAGATCCTGGGGCACGCCCGCGGCGACTACCTGCTCCTGCACCCGAACGAACATGTCAATCTCGGCCAGTCCACCAACGACGTCTATCCGACGGCGCTGAAGCTTGCGACCTATAGCGGGATCTTCCGCCTGATTGATGCAATGGCCCATCTCCGGGCAGCCTTCGAGCGCAAGGCAGACGAATTCCACGACATCCTTAAGATGGGTCGGACCCAGCTGCAGGATGCGGTGCCGATGACGCTGGGGCAGGAGTTCTCCACCTACGCGGTGATGCTGGCCGAAGACGAGCAGCGCTTGCGCGAAGCTGCGTTGCTGATCCGCGAGATCAACCTTGGCGCCACTGCCATCGGCACGGGCATCACCGCCCATCCCGATTATGCGGCTCTGGTTTGCCAACTGCTCGTGGAGGTCAGCGGCGTGCCCGTGATCACTGCGCCCAATCTTATCGAAGCCACACAGGATTGCGGTAGCTTCGTCCAGCTTTCGGGCGTCTTGAAGCGCGTCGCGGTCAAGCTTTCCAAGGTCTGCAACGATCTTCGCCTGCTCTCCTGCGGCCCGCGGGCGGGCTTCGGTGAGATCAACCTGCCGCCGCGCCAGGCAGGCTCCTCGATCATGCCCGGCAAGGTCAATCCGGTGATCCCTGAACTCGTCAACCAGATCGCCTTCGAGGTGATCGGCAACGACCTGACGGTGACCTTTGCCGCCGAGGCGGGCCAATTGCAGCTCAACGCCTTCGAGCCGATCATCGCCCACAGCTTGTTCAAGAGCATCGGCCACCTCAGCCAGGGATGCCTGATCCTCGCCGACAAGTGCGTCGACGGCATCACCGCGAACCGCGAGCGCCTGGAAGCGAGCGTTCTGAACTCGATCGGCATCGTCACCGCGCTCAACCCCATCATCGGCTACGCCAATGCGACCGAAGTCGCGGCAGAGGCACACCGGACCGGAAAGGGTGTCGCCGAACTCGTGGAGGCGCGCGGGCTGATGACGGCCGAAGCGCTCGCCGAAGCCTTGCGCCCCGAGGCGCTGACCAAGCCGCGCCCGATGATGGCGCGTAGCTGAACCGCCCAACAGTTGACCAAAAACCGCCCGGATGAGCCGGGCGGGGGAGGAAGGAGATCATCATGAAGATAAACAAGCAGACGACCTGGATCGTCATCGCAATGATCCTGGGCGTCGTCGTCGGCTACGGCTGCAACGTCTTGTCGGGCAGCCCGGCCGCAGCAAAAGACATCGCCGGCTATTTCGCGATGGTGACCGATATTTTCCTGCGGCTGATCAAGATGATCATCGCGCCGCTGATTTTCACGACCCTCGTCGCCGGCATGGCCGGCATGGGTGATGCCCGTACTGTCGGGCGCATCGGCGGCAAGGCGCTCGGCTGGTTCCTGATGGCGTCGCTCGCGTCGCTGGCGATCGGCCTCGTCTTCGCGAACCTTTTTCAACCCGGCGCCAATGTCGGCGTGCAACTCCCCGATGTCTCGGCCTCGGCCAACCTGAAGACGTCGTCGCTCAACCTCAAGGACTTCATCACCCACGTCTTCCCCCGCAACATCTTCGAGGCGATGGCGAACAACGAGATCCTCCAGATTCTCGTCTTTTCGGTATTCTTCGGCCTCGCGCTCGGCAGCCTGAAGGACACGAAGGCCCGCGCCCTGATCGAGGTCATCGAAGGCGCTGTCCCGGTCATGCTGAAGGTGACAGACTACGTCATGCGTTTCGCACCAGTCGGCGTCTTTGCCGCCGTGGCGAACGTGGTCACCGTCCAGGGTCTCGGCATCCTGATGGTCTACGGCAAGTTCGTCGGCAGCTTCTACGCAACGCTTGTCGTGCTTTGGGCCGTGCTGATCGGCGCAGGCTTCCTGGTGCTCGGCGCCAACGTGTTCCGCCTGGTCAGGGAAGTGCGCCAGCCCATGCTCGTCGGCTTTTCAACCGCCTCCAGTGAAGCGGCTTATCCGCGCGTCATGGAAAAGCTGGAAGACTTCGGCGTGAAGGAGCGTGTTATCGGCTTCGTCCTGCCGCTCGGCTATTCGTTCAACCTCGACGGCTCGATGATCTATACGGCCTTTGCCGCCCTGTTCATCTCCCAGGCCTATGGCCTGCCGCTCACCATGGAGCAGCAGATCGTCATGCTGCTCGTCCTCATGGTCTCGAGCAAGGGCATCGCCGGCGTGCCGCGCTCCGCGCTGGTCGTTGTCGCCGCCGTGCTGCCGATGTTCAACCTGCCGGAGGCCGGCGTGCTCTTGATCATGGGCATCGACCATTTCCTGGACATGGGGCGCACCGCCACCAATGTCCTCGGCAATGCGATCGCTACCACGGTCGTTGCCAAATGGGAAAACGCGCTCGACATTCCTGACGAAGCGGAACAGCGCACGCGCGAAAGACTGGTCGCGGCCGAATAGGCGGATGCCCAAAGACAAACTGCCCGCTTTCCCTTGAGAAGGCGGGCAGTTTCCCGCAGGCTCGCTCGGCCTCATCGGATGTGGTAGGGAGCCAGATCAACAACACTGCTGCGGCGTGCGCATCCGCTTTCAATCGTTACCATGTCGATCGCCTCTTTCATTCGCAAATACGGTTTGCTGCTGTCTAGCCTCGTCACCGTGGCGTTCGCCGTCGGCATTGCCGGCTTTCGCGTCAGCGAGAACCTAGGGCTCGCGGAGCTGCAAAGAACGGGAACGCAGCGCCTTGAGCTCTACGCCACCAGCCTGAACAGGCAAATCGACAAATACGCCTACTTTCCGGCGACGCTCGGCCTGGAGAGAGACGTGATCGACCTGGTCGCGCACGGAAAGCCGCTCACCGACACCGTCAACCGCTACCTAGAGCAGCTTAACCAGAGGGCGGGCACGCTCTCGATCTATCTGCTCGACCGGCAAGGACACGTGATTGCTGCCAGCAACTGGAATCGGCCGGACAGTTTCATTGGCGAAGACCTGTCCTACCGCTCCTATTTCCACGAATCCATGCAGGGCCGGCCTGGACGGCTGTTCGGCATCGGCACGACCCGCGGCCAGCCGGGCTACTATCTGTCCTCGCCCTTGCTCGCTCATGGCGAGGTCATCGGTGTCGCTGCGGTCAAGGTCAGCCTCGAACAGCTGGAACAGTCCTGGGCAACCGTCGAGGTGCCTGTCATCGTCACGGACCAGAACGGTGTCGTTATCCTCGCGTCCGCACCATCCTGGAAATTCACCACGCTGCGCCCGCTGCCGGACCAGGAACGCCGTCGGCTGGAGCGCAGTCTGCAATACAACGCCCGACCGCTTCCCTCGCTCGGCCTGACGCGCGAGGAGCCTTTCGGCGAAAATGCCGCCCTTGTCCGGCTCGCGCCTCAGGTCGACGTCGTCGGCAGCTCCAGGCTGTCAGGCAATTTTCTGGCGCAGGCCGCCCCGATGGGCGACACCGGCTGGTCGTTGACTGTGCTTTCTCCCGCCGGTCAGGTTAGCGCGATCGCGTGGACGCGCGCGGCGCTCGCCTCGGTCGCCAGCGCCCTCGTCGGTATCGTGCTCGTACTGCTCGACCAAAGGCGGCGCCATCTGCGCGACCGGCTACGGGCGCGCGAGGCGTTGCAGCGGGCCCATGATGAATTGGAGCGCAAGGTGGAGGAGCGGACACGAACGTTGCGTGCTGCGCAGGACGAGCTCGTCCATGCCGCCAAGCTTGCGACCGTCGGTCAGATATCCGCGGGCCTCGCCCATGAGATAAACCAGCCTCTGGCGGCGCTGCGTACCCTTTCCGGCAATGCGGTCAAATTCCTCCGTCGCGGCGACGTCGCGACTGCCGAAAGCAATCTCGACCGCATCGGCAGCATTGTCGATGGACTGGGCACCCTCACCAACCAGCTCAAGTCCTTCGCCCGCAAATCCTCGGGCACGTCGGGTCCGGTCGACGTGCGGCGCGCCGTCGACAATGCGCTGTTCTTGCTCGACCAGCGTCTGCGTCGCGCGAACGTGGCCGTGTCTACCGAGATCGAGGCGGAACAGGTGACGGCCTTGTGCGATGCCAACCGCCTGGAGCAGGTGATGGTGAACCTGGTTGCCAATGCGCTGGACGCGATCGAGGGAACGGCGTCGCCGACGCTGCGTCTTCACGGCTGGCGCGAGGGAACGCGCGTGGTCATAGAGGTCCGTGACAATGGGCCGGGCTTGCCGGAGCATGTGCGTGCGCACCTCTTCGAGCCGTTCTTTACGACCAAGGAAAGCAACAGAGGCTTGGGTCTCGGCTTGGCCATTTCATTAGAAATCGTGCACCATTTCGGTGGAATGCTGACGGGCGCGAACCATCCCAAGGGCGGCGCGGTTTTCACCGTCACTCTTCCCGCAGCTGATATCGGAGAAACGCCATGGGCGACAACCTCAAGGTCCTGATCGTCGAGGACGAGCCGAACGTCCGGCTCGGGTGCCAGCAGACGCTCGAGCTCGAAGGCATGGAGGTCGAGGCGGTGGAAAGCGCCGAAAAGGCACGGCGGCTCGTTCCCGCGGAATTTCCGGGCGTCGTCGTCACCGACATCCGCCTGCCGGGTGATGACGGCATGGCCCTGATGCATGACCTCCTACGGCAGGATCGCGATCTGCCGGTCGTCTTGATGACCGGGCACGGCGACGTTTCGCTGGCGGTTCAGGCGATGAAGGACGGAGCTCACGACTTCATTGAAAAGCCGTTCTCGCCCGACTATTTCGTCGAGATCGTGCGTCGGGCGCTGGAAAAACGCAGGCTGACGTTGGAGGTGCGCGAACTGCGCGCGCGACTTGAGAACAGGCAATTAACCGCCAGCCGCATCATCGGAGATTCTGCTGCCATCGAGCGCGTACGCCATCTCATCGGCGAGCTTGGAAACAGCGCAGCCGACGTGCTGATTCAGGGCGAGACCGGGACCGGCAAGGAGCTCGTCGCGCGCTGCCTGCATGATGCGAGCCCAAGGCGTAGCGGCAATTTCGTCGCCATCAATTGCGGCGGCGTGCCTGAGAACCTGTTCGACAGCGAAATCTTCGGCCATGAGCCTGGAGCCTTCACCGGCGCCGCCAAGCGCCGGATCGGTAAGATCGAGCACGCCAATGGCGGCACGCTGTTTCTCGACGAGATAGAAAGCATGCCGATGGCCATGCAGGTCAAGCTGCTCAGGGTGCTGCAGGAACGCACGCTCGAGCGCCTCGGGTCAAACACCCCGATCCCGGTCGACTGCCGTGTCATCGCGGCGACCAAAGTCGATCTGGCAGTGCTTGCCGAAAAAGGAGAGTTCCGCGCCGATCTCTATTATCGCCTGAACGTCGCGACACTGCCCTTGCCGCCCTTGCGCGAAAGGCGCGAGGACGTCGGTCTCCTGTTCGAGCATTTTGCTCTGCAGGCGGTATCACGCCACGAGCGCGCCGTGCTTGCGCCTGACGCCGAACGCACGCGACGTCTGCTCGCCTACAATTGGCCCGGGAACGTGCGCGAGTTGCGCAATGTCGCCGAGCGTTGCGTGCTGGGGATCGCAGCCGGCTTCCCGCCCTTCGGCGGAACGACGGACACCGCCCCTCGGCCGCTGGCGCGAACCGTCGAAGCCTTCGAGTGTGCCCTCATCGCCGAAGCCCTCGGCCGCAATGGCAACAGCCTGGCCCGCGTCAGCGAGGAATTGCTGGTGCCGAAGGCGACCCTGCACGACAAGATCCGTAAATATGGCCTGGCGTGATGCTGGCCCACCGGTGTTGGTTTGCGGCGCACAGGAAAGACGGCACGCGGCGCGCGTTGCCAATCCCCTCAGAAGCGGCGCGGCGTCCGCTGGAGTTGACCAACCTCTCGACCGAGTTCCCGTAACCGGCGAGGGGGCGAGCACCCTTGCCGCCGGTCGCCTCTGCGCCGGCCGTCGCCATCTGCAAGTGGCCATGCGCCTCGTTCTATGGAAACCATCGTCCGTCGGTCGCGGGTTCAATAAGGTTCAAGGCGAGCAATTTGAAGTTTCGGGCTTGGCGGCTTTTGCGGTCCGCCGAGCGTCTGCAAAGGGGGAAGCGGACGTTCAATCGCCGCTCAGTTCCGGTCTGGTTCGCGCCATAGGCGGCCGCTTGTGCTGCCGATTCCACTGAATTGCCGTATGCCCCAAGCAGCACAGGTTCCGGCGATTGCACGATTGCCAGGATATATTCGGCAAAGGACCACCTCATTCGTTGGCGGAAACTTGGCTGATCCCGACATCGATCCAGGCACGCGTCTGTTCCAGGACCTCGTCCGAAAGCGCTGGGTCGTCGATCGCCCGGGCGAGGATCATTGCCCCTACCATCGCCGCCCAGGTTCCGATTGCCGCGCGACGCCTGTCTGCCGGGCTCGCCCTTGAGAGCGCCTCGTCGATACGGTCGATCTGTGATCGAAAGCCCGCTGTCATTGCCGCGCGCGCCGCCGCGGTCTGGTGGCGGATGTCTGCCGCTAGCCCTGCCGTCGGGCAACCATCGGCGGCATTGTCGCGATGGTTTGGCGAAAGATAGGCGTCGAGATAGGAGCGAAGATCGGCCCCTCCGACCGTGCCCGCAGAGAGGACATGGGCGAGGGTCTGGGCCACCAAGTCGTCCTTTGAATCGAAATGGCCATAGAAGCCGCCATGGGTGAGGCCGGCGGCCTTCATCACTTCCGCTACGCTGACCGCATCGAACCCCTTCTCGCGGAACAGCCGGCTGGCTGCATCCAGGATGCGGCGGCGATTCTCCCCCATCTGCTCTCGACTGACTCTCATTTCAAAATTCTCCGCTGGTCCATTGACATTTAGATGATGGTCATCATATTTAAGGTCATTCATGATGGCCGTCATGAATATAAGATCCATCAGAGAAGAGAGCAATCCCATGGCCACTCCCACCGTCCTCATCACTGGAGCTTCCTCCGGTATCGGCGCCACCTACGCCGAGCGTTTCGCCCGCCGTGGCCACGACCTTGTACTGGTCGCCCGTGACCGGACACGAATGGAGGCTTTGGCGACCCGTCTGCGCCAGGAAAACGGCGTGACTGTCGACATCCTGCAGGCAGATCTCACCGAGCCTGGCGACCTGACTGCCATAGAGACTCGGCTCCGTGACGATCATCTTATCGGGGTTCTCGTCAACAATGCCGGGGCGGGCCTGGCAGGCAGCTTCGAGAACCAGGCAATCAACGACATGGAGCGCCTTGTCGCACTCAACACCACCGCCGTCGTCAGGCTCGCCAGCGCCGTGGCGGCACGCTTCGTGGAGGCCGGCGAAGGAGCCATCATCAACATCGGTTCGGTGGTCGGGCTTGTTCCGGAGTTTGGCCAGACCGTCTACGGGGCGACCAAGGCGTTCGTCTTGTTCCTGTCTCAGGGGCTGAGCCTCGAACTCGCACCGAAAGGTGTTTACGTGCAGGCGGTGCTTCCCGCAGCAACCCGCACCGAAATCTGGGAACGTGCAGGTGCCGATATCAATGCGTTGCCGCCGATGATGGACGTCGGCGAATTGGTGGACGCAGCCCTTGTCGGCTTTGACCGCCGTGAAGCCGTGACAATTCCCCCGCTCCCCGACGCAGGGCAGTGGGACACTTACCAGTCTGCGCGACAGGCCATGCTCCCAGGATTTGCCCAAGTCCATGCAGCCGCGCGCTATCGCCCTGCCGCCTGAGCTGCATCCACCTGACGACCAAAGAACCGCAACCCCAACGAAAGCTATACGATGGCCCACACTACGCTGTTCGAGCCCTACACCCTCGGCTCACTGACCCTCTCCAATCGCATCGTCATGGCGCCGCTGACACGCAATCGTGCTGGCCCGGGCTTCGTTCCGGGCGATCTCGCCGCGCAGTATTATAGCCAGCGCGCCTCGGCAGGACTGCTGATTTCCGAAGCCACGCAGATCTCGCAGCAGGGACAGGGCTATCAGGACACGCCCGGCATCTACTCTCAGGCGCAGATCGACGGCTGGCGCAAGGTCACCGATGCCGTGCACGCCAGGAATGGCCGGATCTTCCTGCAGCTCTGGCATGTCGGTCGCGTATCGCACGTCGACCTGCAGGAGAGCGGCGCAGCGCCTGTCGCGCCTTCGGCGATCAGGGCCGCGACCAAGACGTTCGTGAACAACGCCTTCGTCGACGTGTCGGAACCCCGCGCGTTGGAGCTCGACGAGCTTCCGGGCATCGTGAACGATTTCCGACAAGCGGCAGCAAACGCCATTGCCGCCGGTTTCGATGGCGTCGAGATTCATGGGGCCAACGGCTATCTGCTCGATCAGTTCGCCAAGGACGGCGCCAATTCCCGCACGGACGCATATGGCGGTTCTGTCGAGAATCGCGCCCGCCCGATGCTGGGGGTCACGGCTGCTGTCGTTGACGAGATCGGAGCGGAGCGCACCGGCATCCGGATTTCGCCCGTCTCTCCCGCCAACGGCGTCTCGAGCAGCGCCCCGCAGGCGCAGTTCGACTATATCGTCGATCAGCTGGACGCCTTGGGCATTGTCTATCTCCATGTCGTCGAGGGTGCCACCGGCGGACCGCGCGATGTCGCGCCGTTCGACTTCCAATCGCTCCGCCGACGCTTCAACAACACCTATATCGCCAACAACGGTTATGACTTGGAACTCGCGGCGTCACGGCTCGCCGAGGACAAGGCGGACCTGTTCGCCTTCGGGCGTCCGTTCATCGCCAATCCCGACCTCGTGGAACGGCTGAAGACGCGCGCGCCGCTGGCCATGTTCGATCAGGCGACGCTCTATGGCGGCGGCTCCGCCGGCTATACCGACTATCCCGCGATCGCCGCCTCAAACCGACCATGAGCCATCGATCCAGGCAAAACGACACAGAAAAGAAAACATCATGAAAGCCTTCCTCGTCGATCGATACAAGAAAAAGGGCGCTCTGCGGCTTGGCGAGAAGCCGGAGCCGGTATTGCGGGATGACGACGTCCTGGTCGAGATTCACGCGGCCGGGCTCAATCTTCTCGATTCAAAAATCCGCGATGGCGAGTTCAAACTCATCCTGCCGTACCACCCGCCCTTCATCCTGGGGCACGACGTGGCCGGAACGGTCGTCCGCGTCGGACCGAATGTCCGGCGCCTCAAGCCGGGCGACGAGATCTATGCCCGGCCGCGCGATGGCCGGGTGGGAACATTCGCGCAGTTCATTGCCATCAACGAAGCCGACGTGGCGCTGAAGCCCAGGAACCTCGACATGGCGGAATCAGCTTCCATCCCTCTGGTGGGGCTGACTGCCTGGCAAGTGCTGGTCGAGCGGGCCCGCGTGCAAAAGGGGCAGAAGGTCCTTATTCACGCGGGCTCCGGCGGCGTCGGGACATTCGCGATCCAGCTCGCCAAGCATCTCGGGGCGACAGTCGCGACAACGACCAGCGCAGCGAATGTCGAGCTGGTCAAGGGCCTCGGCGCTGATATCGTGATCGACTACAAACAGCAGGATTTCGAGAAGGTCCTGTCCGGTTATGATGTCGTCCTTAACAGCCTGGACGGCGACACCCTTCACAAATCACTGAATGTGCTGAAACCCGGCGGAAAACTGATCTCGATCTCCGGTCCGCCGGACCCCGATTTCGCTAGGGAACAAGGGCTGAACTGGTTTCTACAGCAGGTCACGCGCCTCTTGAGCTTCGGCATCCGGAGGAAGGCCAAAGGACGGCAAATCAGCTATTCGTTCCTGTTCATGCGTGCGAACGGCGAGCAATTGAGCCAGATCGCATCGCTGATCGAAGCCGGGATCATTCGCCCGGTCGTGGATCGGACCTTTCCGTTCGAGGCGACCAATGAAGCCTTGGCCTACATCGAAACCGGACGGTCAAGAGGCAAGGTCGTCGTCAAGCTGAGGTGACGGCGTCGTCGTCTTTGCCTCGAAGCAATTTGGCGCCGAGAGCGCACATCTGTCACATTTCTCTAAGGAAACGATCGTGAACGTCACCCAACTATCACAAACGAGCTCCCTGAAGTGGAACGACGCTCCGTCCAAGAGCGTCGAAGTTGCAGGGACAAAGTTCGTCTACCGGCGGCTTGGGCCCAAGGACGGTGTCCCGGTGATCATGCTGAATCATTGGGGCGCGGTCTTGGATAACTTCGATCCGCGCATTATCGACGGCCTCGCCGCGACGAGGCCGGTGATCGCCTTCAACTATCGGGGAGTCGGTGCATCGGGCGGCGAGGCTCCGCTTACGGTGGCAGAGATGGCGAGGGATGCGATTGCCTTTATCCGAGCGCTGGGATTCCAGGAGGTCGATCTGCTCGGCTTTTCTCTTGGCGGCTTTGTGGCACAGGACATCGTGCTGAAAGAGCCCGGCCTTATTCGCAAGGTCATCCTGGCAGGAACCGGCCCGGCAGGGGGCGAAGGCATCGCAAAGGTAGGGCTTGTGTCCTGGCCGCTCATCCTCAAAGGCATGCTGACCTTTCGGGACCCGAAAATCTACCTCTTCTTCACCTCAACCGCGACTGGCCGCCGCGCTGCGAAAGACTTCCTGACACGGCTGAAAGAGCGCACTGCGGATCGCGACAAGCCGATCACGATGGGCGCGTTCCTAAGGCAACTAAAGGCGATCAAGGCTTGGGGTGCGCAGGCGCAACAGGATCTCAGCGAAATCAGAAAGCCTGTCCTGGTTGCGAATGGCGATCGGGACAGGATGGTACCAAGTAGCAACTCCGTCGATTTAGCGCGCCGCCTGCCGAACGCCGAGCTTATCCTATATGAGGATTCTGGACACGGGGGCGTCTTCCAGTATCACGAGGCCTTCCTGAGAAAGGCGCTTGAGTTTCTCGCGCGCCAAGCACCAACACCGCCGGCAGCGCATCCGGAGTGAACAGCCCGGTCGCAGCGACGATCTTCGTCGCGTGCGGTTTCGCCGAGGCGAAGGCTCAGCGGATAGCTCGTCTTGCCGACCGGCCTATCTCGCCAGCGCCAAACTGGCGCAGCGGAGAAGCCGCTCTGCGTCCGGTCTCAGCCCAGCGCCGGACATTGCTGCCGCTATCGGCGAGCGGCAGCTTTGGGTCGAAACGAGCCGCGGGCCCGCCGACCGCGAATGTCTAAGTATCCTGCGCAAACACGCTGGTTGAGAGAGGATGCAGCCCTAAGTGGCAGGCATCAGACCTCCAACCATCGTTGCTACCCCTCGATTTTTTCGCGGATCACCAATCGGGCCGTCCGGTGACGGCTTCTTGAGAACGGCATCCAATGCGTATGTTCCGGCCGGGTCACCTTACTAGCCTTCGAGCTTGCGGCACTGGGACGAACACGCTGTCGTGCCTACCCATATCGCCGACTGTTATTGACCTGTTTGCCGACGATTTCCCTGATGATGGTCAGGGTTTCCTTGGCGGCTTCCTTTGGGTGGAGGGCAGTATCTGCGACATTGCTCACGAGTCTCGTGATATCGTGATCGATACCCTTCTCCGTCCATCGCTTGCCCTTGGCGACTGTGATGTAGACCGAGTAGGCGTGGTGCATGGTGCCGGGGCGCTCGCCAATGATGTGGAGAATCCCTCTCAGGCTGTCGGGGTCCGCTTTCTCGAAGAGCATCTCGCCGATCCGATAGCCGGCTCGCACCCTTCCGCTGGTGACGACAATGTTCTTGTCGCCCATGGTGACGCCGGCTTCCGAAAGCAGCTTGCGCATCTCCTCCAGGTAGGGGGAAAGGTGTCCATCGTCCATGATGGCCTTAGCGTTCAGGCCGTCCGAAATGACGATCTGGCCCTTGGGCATGTCGCTTCCCCAGGATGCTCTTATTCTCTCAATCTCCGTGATCGAATCTGGGCTCAGTATTTCACCGGTGCTCGGGTGGGCGATGTAGTCGTTGCGGTCGCTGGATAGGGTGTGCACCGGCACGGCGTCAGGTACGGCGGCGATAAACTCAGGCGTGAGTTCAGCCCAGAGTGATTGTTTGGCGTCATCGTACAGGCCCTTCACTTTGGACGCGAGCGCTGGATTGAGATCCCAGATTTCTTTTCCATGCCCTGTTGCGAGATCGACACCTCTTTCTTCAACTTCCCGGATCCTCTCACGACCTTCGGCATAGACCGCTTCTTTTGACCGTCCCTCACCTTTGGCGAGGCGGTACTGGTAGTATACCCACAGCGGATCACCGTAGTTTGCGGTGAAGGTGTTGTCCTCGGCAACGATCCCGATGCGCTTGTAGAACTCCCACATCGCATCATTGACCTTGAAGCCGAACTTTTCCCTCAGCCGCACGTGATCCTGGAACGCGGTCGTCAGATAGCTCAACATCGGGTCATTTTTGGTCGGCAGCGCAATCAGATAAGCCGGATTGGCCGGCATGATCTGGTCCTGGCACCAATCCAGATCGTCCAGGCTGACCGTCATGTGCAGCGTGGTGCAGATATCGAGGCCGATGGTGAGCCCATGGAGCTTGCCCATGACCATGTCCTCGAGGCAGCACCGCACGAGTTGTTCGCGGCTCTTAAAGACCTCCGGCCCAATGAAGCCGGCAACATCGTTGACATGCAGCCATGCGCCCTTGGGCTGGACCTTTGCGAGTTCGATGCCGACCGCTCTACTGAAGCCGTACTTTCGAGACTCGAGCACCATCATATCGACGCCGTTCGCCACGCCGTTGGTGAATTCCGAACCCTGCCCGGTCTCGAAGTAGAGGCCATATCTCTCCCCGGCCTTCGCGCGCGCATATTTCAGTATTTTCTCATTGGTAATATCGAAGATCTTGTTGCAGTCATCTGTTCCAGCGAGGCTCTGGAACACTGTGGAAACGGTTCCCGGGAAACGCTCATTCACCTCGTCCTGGACATCGATGTGCGCGAGCACGCACCAAGGGATGACGTCGCCCAGCTTGAAAGCGTCGACGATGTCCTTGAGCGCGCGTTCGACTGTGGCGACGCTGTCTACCGTGCTGTCCACCGGGTTGGTACCGATGACGATGTCTCCGGTTGCATAGGAGAAAGCATCGAAGACCTGCCAGGCGATGTCGTCGGGGTGATCGGTTGGTGAATTCGGCTGGATGCGTGCGCCCATGTATCCCTTCGCCCCCAGCTTGGTATCGGGCATGACATTGAAAATTTTCTGGCTGACGGAGATCAGCTCCTCATTGTTCATGAGTTTCGGCACAAAGCCGATGGTATCGCTGGTCAGCCCGTTCATGGCGCCTTTGATTTCTTCTTCCGATCCCGTCAGAAGAAATTCCTTCAGTCGCCCCATCGTCCAGTCTTTGATCTTTTGGAACTGAGCCTGGTCAGTCGTCTGCCAGATAAGGCGCTGCAGATCGTCCTCAAACAATGGGTGATCGTGAAGGTCACTGAGTTTTGTGTTGGTCAGAAGAGCTCGAGCGTTACGGCGTGTCGTGTCGTCTAATGCGCCCACTCCAATCGTCTGATCCCCCTCCTTGAACTCGTTCGCAGCGCCGATGACCTGTTGGTAGGCTTGTTGATCAAAACTGCCCTTAACCCTGCTGACATAAGCAAATACATCTTCGCCCTGACCGACGTCCCCAATCTTGATGGGTTCTCCGCCAACCGCTGCCATCGCGCTGTGGCTATAGCTTGCGACCGCGGCAGTTCCTGCCATTATCAGGAGATCCCTTCTGCATAGTCCGGCATGCTGATTAGAGAACAAGCCCTTGCTCATGGCCATTTCCTTTCTGCAGACGGTCGATATCTTGGTTTGAACGATGCGGCGGGCTCATAGCCAACCGCCGGAGAACCCCGCACGTCTAAGGCCTTTGACCAGCGGCGGACATCGACGCATGACGTTCCACAGCAATCCGGTTCGGTAGTTCTCGATCATCAGAACCACGGGGCCTTGGTCGACGCCGAAATGGTAAGGGCTGACCCACCATCCGGCTTCGCTTCCTTCTACGGTATAGGTTCGGTTGAAGGATGGCTTGAATCCGTAAAGCCGTGTCATGCCGAGATTCATGCGCGCGCAATTAAAGATGGTCGGGATGACGATCTCCGGTGCGAACGGCAACGAAGCGACGACGGCCCAGGGCGATACGGTTCCGTCGTCGGGGCCGAAGGGTGCACCGCGGGCGGAGTAATCGAAGAACTCCCGCTCGAGGCCGCCGACGTTGCGCCTAGTCCAACCGGGGCCGTCGCTGGCGGTGAACCCCCAGCAATGCTCGCCATATCCAACAAAGTTCAGCGGATTGCGGATGGCGTACTCCTGCTGGACGAAGGTCGCATGCCGGCTGTTCTGAAAATAGTCGCTGTTGTGCTCGCGCATGAATTCGTCGCTTATGCCGCGAAAGTCGATCCACATGTGCGAGAGTTGGTGCGTGAACAGCGGACCCGAATAGAGCAATTCGCGGCCAAAGAGGTTCCGCCAGTCATAGCTTTCCGTGTAGGCGGCGTAGGACTCCGCCGGCAGCGGATACGTCGGCGAGCCGAGACCGAGGATATAGAGGAGCAGGCCTTCGTCGTAGCCGCGCCATCGATAGGGAATGAAGCCGTTCTCCGGGCGCCAACCGTGGGTCAAGGTTAGTCCGTGATCGCGGGCCCAGTTCCAGTCGGCACGTTCGTAGAGTGCATTGGCCAGGCGACAAACGTCGGCTTCTTCGTCCGAACCCCCGTCGAAGTAGGTCGCCACCGTCAGCGCTCCCGCGAAAAGGAAGGCCGAGTCGATCGTCGACAATTCGCATTCCCAAACGCGTCGGCCGGTTTCGATATCGAGGAAATGATAGAAAAAGCCCTTGTAGCCGGAGGCATTGGGCTCCGGCCCTTGCGGACACTCCAGAAGAAACTGCAGCCGGCGTCGCGCAATCTTCGCGGCAAACTTCCGAATTATGATGCCGCGCTCGACGAGAACCGGGATCGTGGCGAGCGCCATGCCGATCGCGGCTATACTCGCGGGAGCATCTGCTTGGGTTTTGTCGCGCACGAGGCCGTTGTCCGGATTGGTGCAATGCAGATAATAGAGCAACGTCGTGAACTGAAGCCGAGCGAGATCCTGCTCGGTCGGCATGCGCTTCAGTTCTGGATCTGTCGACAGCAATTTCGACATCCTAGCCAACCCCAAGACGAACATCATGATCTCGCCCGTCGTCTGAGAGTAGAACGCACCGCTCAGCGACGCCCTTGCCGTCAAGGCTCAGAGAATGGGGAACCTTTCCAGGTTCGCAGTCCCTGCTCACCTTGATATGGTAGGTTGCCGACCCAAATCGAAAGTCAACTTCATATGCTGGCCAATGGTCCGGTATGGACGGCTCAACAAAAAGTTGACGCCCCTGACGCCGAATGCCGAGAATTGCTTCCAGACCAACACGATACAGCCAGCCAGCCGATCCCGTGTACCAGGTCCAGCCGCCGCGGCCCGTGTGAGGAAACGCACCATAGACGTCAGCGCTGACGACATAGGGTTCGACCATGTAGCGCTCGGTGTCTTTGGGTGACAGGGCATGGTTGATGGGGTTGAGCATACTCCAGAGCTGAAACGCGCGATTGCCATCCCCGAGCAACGCGGTCGCCAGCGCCACCCAGGCGGCGGCGTGGGTGTATTGGCCGCCATTCTCTCGAATACCGGGCACATAGCCCTTTATGTAGCCTGGTTGCAGTTTGCCTTTATCGAATGGTGGATCAAAAAGTTGAACTAACTTGTTCTCGGTGTGAACGAGCCGCTCCCAAACCGCTCGCATCGCTTTAGAAGCGCGGTCGGCGTCTCCTGCGCCGGAGATGACCGCCCAAGCTTGAGGAATAGCGTCGATCTGGCACTCGTCATTCGAGAGGGACCCAAGGGGAGTGCCATCATCGAAATATGCGCGGCGATACCAGGAGCCATCCCAGGCATGCTCCTCCAGTGACATGCGCAAGGCCTCGGCGCTCTCCTTGCACCATGATACCCGTTTTTTATCTCCCATTACCGATGCAATCGCGGCAAATGATCTGAGCACGGTCAGAAAGAACCACCCGTTCCATACACTCTCGCCTTTGCCCTCGGCGCCGACCCGGTTCATGCCGTCATTCCAGTCGCCCGTCCCCATCAATGGGAGCCCGTGACTTCCTAGTCGTAGACCCCGATCAAGCGCCCGGCAGCAATGCTCATAGATGGTCCCGCTTTCCTGGCAGACTTGCGGAACCTCAAAGCGTTCTTCCTCCTCGTTGCTCAGAGGAGGCGATACGATGAAAGGAACGTGTTCGCTCAGGAGCCCGTAGTCTCCTGAGATCGAGACATAGTGATGGACAACGTATGGCAGAAAGTAGAGGTCATCGGTCATACGCGTGCGCACTCCGGCGCCCGACGGAGGATGCCACCAGTGTTGGACATCCCCCTCGGTAAATTGGCGTGAAGCGGCGCGAAGGATGTGCGCGCGCGTCTCGGCGGGCGCGCAATGTGTAAGGGCTGCAACATCCTGGAGTTGGTCGCGAAACCCGTAGGCGCCGCCGGATTGATAGAAGCCCGTTCGCGCCCAGATGCGGCAAGACAGCACCTGATAGAGCAACCAGCGGTTCATCATGAGGTTAAAGGCCGTATCGGGCGTACGGACCGTGACAGCGTTCAACACCTGATCCCATTGTCGGGAAGCTTCTGCCAGCGAGCTCCTCGCACTCCTCGGTTCAGCATGCTCGCGGACGAGCCTGCTGATCTCCTCGCGATCCTTTGCCTGCCCAAGCACGAATACCAGTTCGACGGTTGATGCTGGAGGGATTGAAAGGTCCACCATGAGGGCTGCGCACGGGTCGAGCGGGGATCCGAGGCGCCCGCCGAGATCCAAGTTTTCCAGTCCCGCCGGTTGAGAAACCGAACCTTCTCTGCCGAGAAACTCACCCCGATCGCATGTGAACGATCGTACGGGCGCACTTGAGGCCACGAATGCCAATTCTCCGGAAAAATCACTCGCAACATGGCTCCGAGCAACGATGGCACCAATTTCGCTGTCAAATTCGCATTCGACCTGAGCGTGCCCGTCTTCCCGTAAGATGCCGAGCACCCATTCGATGAAATAGGTGGCGGTGAGATCGCACGCATGCCTTCCATCGTTTCGTATAGCAAGGCGGATGATCTTGACGGGCGCCGTGACCGGCACATGGACAGTCATTTCATGATGCAGAAGCCCGCGATCGCTCTCGTAGCGTGTGTAGCCTTGCCCGTGCCTCACCGTAGTCGCCGAGGATTGTCCTAGAGGCAAAGGCGTCGGCGTCCACAACTTCGCTGTTCGCTCATCGCGCAAGTATACTATTTCGCTGGGCGAATCTGAAACCGGATCGTTTGACCAGGGTGTCAGCCTGTTTAATTGGCTGTTGCCCGCCCAGGTGTAGCCAAGACCGCTGTCGCTCGTCATGCAGCCAAACGCGCTATTGGCAATGACATTGCACCACGGCGTTGGCGTCGCGAGATCGCCGTCCGTTGCGATTACATATTCGCGCCCGTCTTTGGTGAAACCACCGCGGCCATTCCAGAAAAGCAGGCTATCTCGAGCCGCGCGACGTCTTTCGTGCGCGCCGTAAATGTGCGCTTTCGTTTCTTTCATTGCCGGCAAAGTAATGGCCGATTTTGGCGCAAGCTGCTCTGCAAGTGATCCTCGGCTGCAACATAGTACGGCGCGTGCCGCCGCCGCGATGGCATCCGCCGCGTTGGTCGTGGGTGGGAAATGAACGCCCCCGGCCTTGCCCAGCGCCGCTTCCACGTAGCTCGATGCCTTAGTGCTCAACGGCATTCTTCCACTCGCCTCTGTCTCATCGAGGATCACGAGATCAAAGGGAAATCCACGACCGGTGATGAACGCGTGGGCGTTGATGACAGCGTCTACGAGAGCTTCCTCACCTGTTTTGTCAATTCGCAGGAGCAGAATAGGGAGGTTTCCGGATATCCCCGTTGACCGTAAATTGCTGCCGATCGGACGCTTCTGACCGGTGCCGTCCCAAAAGCCAGAGTGCGAAAATGCCAAGTGCCCCACGAGCCGATTGTAGAGGGTTACGTCTTGAGGGGAAGGGGATGGAGAAGCGCCTCCGTGGGCGTAACTGGCCTTGGCGCCTGATAATGCGCGACGAGCGGCGTCGATGTTGGCGAACCGCTTTGCAATCGTTGCAGCGGCTGCGCCATCCTCCGCCGCGCCTGTTACAAATGCGACTTGCTGCATTCCTGAGGGCTCTAGAACGACTATCCGGCGCAGGCTGAAGATAGGGTCGAGTACGGGGCCTGTGGTGGCTGACAGGTTTCTGCCCGGCATAAGGGCGTTGGGACCTGATGGCGTCCTCCTCCGGCCAAGAAATCTGTAGCGGTCGGTGTCATACTCCACCGAACGATGGGTCTCGTCACTTGAAGCGGACACGTGCGTCGCCAAGATCGGCTTCTCGGCCCCACTGCGCGGTCGACGTCGCGCGAATAATGCGGTTGTTTCACCGTCGAACCAGGTTTCGATGAAAAGCTTCGCAAATGCCGGATGTGCACTGTCGGCGCGTCGGCCGTTCAGGCATATTTCAGAGTAGCTTGTCAGCTCAAGCCTTCTCGCTTTGTTTCCCCTGTTGCGGAGTTGGAGCAACCGCACCTCGGCATCGCAATCGGAGGCGACACATACCTCCCACCGAATGTCTATGTCTCCGAGGACACAGCGGTACTCAGCGCGATCGCCGTGAAAGAAATGCTGATAGACAGCACCTGGATGGCGGATCGGTTGTCGGCCAATCGTCCAGACCTCATTGCTCTCAAGGTCTCGGATGTAGCAGAACTGGCCCCAACAGTCGCGTGTGCCGTCTTCTCGCCAACGGGTGATATCGAGGCCGCGCCAGGATCCGTATCCAGAACCAGCCTCCGTAAGAAGCACGTTGTATCGACCGTTCGAAAACACGGCAACATCAGGGGGCACGCCCGCCTCGCGGCTTGCGCTGACGCCACTCCTGCCAACTGGACGAACCATCAAACCGATCCTTCAATCGGGGCTAGACATTGTCACCTTCCGTGGAAGTCGTTGCTTTTGCTTGCTCCGAAGCTCCGACGCCCCATTTCCAGCCGGTAATCGACGGCATGTCGTCGCCATGTTTCTCGATGTATTCGCGATGCTCGATCAGCTTGGCCTGAATGGCCTGCTTGAAATAGGCAGCCCGCGCGCCGAGTTGCGGCAGACGGTCGATGACATCGCTCACCAGGTGGAAGCGGTCGAGTTCATTTAAGACGACCATGTCGAACGGTGTCGTCGTGGTGCCCTCTTCCTTGTAGCCGCGAACGTGCAGATTGCCGTGGTTCGCTCGGCGATAGGTAAGGCGATGGATCAGCCACGGATAGCCGTGGAAAGCGAAGATGATTGGCCTGTTCCGCGTGAAAATTCCATCGAAATCCCGATCCGAAAGGCCATGGGGGTGCTCCTCCGCCGGCTGCAACTTCATCAGGTTGACGACATTGACGACGCGGACCTTCACTTCCGGAAGGTGCTCGCGCAGCAACTGGACCGCCGCCAATGTTTCGAGCGTCGGGACGTCGCCGCAGCAAGCCATAACGACATCTGGCTCGTTCTCCCTGTCGTTGCTCGCCCAATCCCATATGCTGACCCCCATGCTGCAATGGCGCACGGCTTGCTCCATCGTCAGCCATTGCGGACCCGGCTGTTTTCCCGCCACGACCACGTTGATGTAATTGCGGCTGCGCAGGCAATGATCGGTCACGGAAAGAAGCGTGTTGGCATCCGGCGGAAGGTAGACGCGGACGACTTCTGCTTTCTTGTTGACGACGTGATCGATGAAACCCGGATCCTGATGGCTGAAACCGTTGTGGTCCTGACGCCAGACATGTGAACTCAAGAAATAGTTCAGCGACGCCACGGGGCGGCGCCAGGGGATCTCATTGCAGACCTTCAGCCACTTGGCATGTTGGTTGAACATCGAGTCGATGATGTGGATGAAAGCCTCATAGCAGGAGAAGAACCCATGGCGGCCGGTGAGCAGATATCCTTCGAGCCAGCCTTGGCACTGGTGCTCGCTGAGGACCTCCATGATACGCCCATCCGGCGAGAGATGATCGTCCTCGGGGTAGATCTCGGCCATGTAGCAGCGGTCGGTGACCTCGAGCACGTCCTGCCAGCGGTTGGAATTGTTTTCGTCCGGACTGAACAAGCGGAAGTTCCGGCTGTCCATGTTGACCTTCATCACGTCGCGCAGGAACTTGCCCATAACGCGAGCGGCCTCCACCGTGGTCGCACCGGGGTGCGGAACATCGACGGCATAGTCGCGGAAGGCCGGCATCTTCAGATCGCGCAGCAACAGCCCACCGTTGGCGTGCGGGTTGTCGCTCATCCGGCGATGCCCCGATGGTGCCAGAGCGGCAAGCTCCGGCCTCAGTCGACCCTCGTCGGTGAAAAGCTCCTCCGGGCGATAGCTTCTCATCCATTGTTCCAGGATGCGGATGTGTTCCGGCTTGTCCATCTCGCCCATCGGTACCTGGTGCGATCGCCAGTAGCCCTCACATTTCTTGCCGTCGATTTCTTCCGGGCAGGTCCAGCCCTTAGGCGTGCGGAAGACGATCATCGGCCAGGCAGGTCGATTCACACTCCCTCCGGTGCGCGCGTTTTCCCAGATCTGCCGGATCTCCGCCATGGCCGTGTCGAGCACGCTTGCCAATTGCTGGTGGACACTCGCCGGATCATGCCCTTCGATGAAATAGGGCTTGTAGCCCATCCCTTCGAAGAACTTCCGCAGTTCTTCGTGCGGGATGCGTGCGAGGAAGCACGGGTTGGCGATTTTATAGCCGTTCAAATGCAGGATCGGCAGGACGCAGCCGTCGCGAGCGGGGTTCAGGAATTTGTTGCTTTGCCAACCAGTCGCAAGCGGCCCGGTCTCGGCTTCGCCGTCGCCAACGACACAGGCAACGATGAGATCGGGATTGTCGAATGCCGCGCCATAGGCATGGCTGAGCGCATAGCCGAGTTCGCCGCCCTCATGGATGCTGCCCGGTGTTTCCGGCGCCACATGGCTCGGAATGCCGCCGGGAAAGCTGAACTGCTTGAAGAGCCGCTGCATTCCCTCGTTATCCTGGCCAATGTCGGGATAGAACTCGCTATAGGTCCCTTCCAGATAGGCATGGGCCACCAGCGATGGCCCTCCATGCCCCGGACCGATCACGTAGATCATGTTGAGATCGTCGCGCTTGATGACCCGGTTGAGATGCACGTAGAGCATGTTGAGGCCGGGTGAGGTTCCCCAGTGGCCTAGCAGACGCGGTTTTATGTGCTCTCGCTTCAGGGGCTCGCGCAGGAGCGGATTGTCGAGCAGATAGATCTGGCCGACCGAAAGATAGTTCGAGGCCCGCCAATAGGCATCCATCAGGCGAAGTTCGTCTGAAGACAACGGGGTTGGCGAATGTGATTTTCCGGATGCTGTCTCGTTCATCGATGCCGTATCAGCCGAAACCATCTAAGCCTCCCGATCAATGAGATATGTTGAAATCCCTCCGGCTTGCCGTCACGCAAGCTAGTGAAGTCGCATGACTATGCGACCGTCGATCTTGCCCGCTTCCATTCGATGGAAGATGTCGTTGATGCTCTCGAGGCTCTCCCAGGAAAAATGAGGTTTCACCTTGCCTTCTGCGGCAAACTGTAACGATTCCTCCAAGTCCTGGCGGGTGCCCACGATCGATCCACGCACAGTAATGCGCTTCAAGACCGTCTCGAACACGGGCAGAGAAATCAATCCAGGGGGAAGGCCAACCAAGGCCATCGTTCCCTTCGACCGCATGAAACCGAAGGCTTGTTCCATTGCGATCGGAGATACAGCGGTCACGAGGGCTCCATGAACACCGCCGTTCGTAGCTTTTCTTACCTGGTCAATGGCATCTTCAGCCTTGCCGTTGACCGTGATGTCCGCGCCAAGCTGCCTCGCCAGCGTCAGCTTTTCTTCGAATATGTCGGCGGCGACGACGTTCATGCCCATAGCCTTGGCATATTGCACCGCCATGTGGCCCAGACCACCGACACCTGACACGGCTACCCATTCTCCGGGACGGACCTCGGTTTCCTTCAGGCCCTTGTACACCGTGACCCCAGCGCAGAGTACAGGCGCAGCGGCTCCGAACTCCAATCTGTCTGGAACGCTGGCGACGAAATTGGGGTCCGCAAGTCCGAATTCTGCGAACGTGCCGTTCACGGAGTATCCTGTATTCGATTGCGAGCCGCACAGCGTTTCCCAACCTGTTCTGCAGTAAGGACAATAGCCGCAGGCGGTATGGAGCCAGGGTACTCCGACCCTGTCGCCTTCCTTTACTCTCTTCACACCGGTGCCCACGGCTGACACAAACCCAACACCCTCATGCCCCGGTACGAACGGGGGGGATGGCTTTACGGGCCAGTCGCCATTGGCTGCATGCAGATCGGTGTGGCAAACGCCCGTCGCTTCATATTTGACGAGTATCTGCCCTGCTCCTGGAACCGGGATCGCCATCTCCTCGATGCTGAGCGGAGTGCGGAACTGTCGAACGACAGCCGCCTTCATCGTCTTTGCCATGTCCATGCTCCTCCAGTTGGATGAGTTCGAAGCTGTTCGAGGCAAGTGAGGCCAGCTAATGCGGATGAGGGTCTGAGAAATGCTCTACCACGCCTCTGACGCCGCGAACGTTCTCGGCGAGGATTCGTGCTGCCCTCCGGCAGTCGGCAGTCTTGACGTCGCCCCAGAGGTGCACGATGCCATCGGCCACATCGACCCTCACATCCAGTGCTTCAAGCCCGGTGTTCTCTCCAAGGCGGACGACGATGCTGCGTCGGATGGCTTCATCACCTGCTGCGGTTTCGTCCTGTTTTGCTGACAAGATCGCCTGCAACAGATCGGCGCGGCTGACGATACCGACCAGGACGCCGTTTCGAAGGACAGGAATACGCTTGATGCCGCGTTCCTGCATGACCGTGGCAACACGCGCGACAGACATATTTTCGTCGATTGTAATGGGATTGGCCGTCATAGCGTCACCAACCCTCCACGAGGAGCGCTTCACATATGCGTTGGCCCTATCTTCGGCAGCAAGTGCCGCTTCGACCATCGGTGCGACGCCGCCCAACTCGGTCCGCCGGATCAGATCGCCTTCGCTGATCAAGCCCACCAGACACCCTTCATCGTCAACGACGGGCACGCCGCTAATGTGATTGTCGAGCATGACTCTGGCTGCGTGTCTGACGCTGTTGTCAGGGGATACATTGACGATCTTCGTCGTCATCACATCTTTGACAAGCATATCGATCTAACTCCGGTGAGAGGCATACCGTCATTAGCGCGGCGAATGTTAAACCTGTTGCTGCGGTTCGACAACCTTTCCGCAACATACGGCTGTTGTTCTTGGACGGTGGTTGAAAGACGTGAAGGCCTAGGCTTCGCCAGCCTTTGAGGTTTTGTGCCACCGCTAGGAGCCTGTCCAGATAGGTCGTTGCGACGGACATTTGTTGCAGGATAGGCGGCTCAGGCGGGCTTTGCGAGGGTGAACAGCTTGAGGAGGTTGTGGGCGGTGCAGATCATGGCCCACTCGGCACGCACTTTTTC
>NZ_LGAP01000011.1 GCF_001270265.1 Ensifer adhaerens | reverse complement strand
GAAAAAGTGCGTGCCGAGTGGGCCATGATCTGCACCGCCCACAACCTCCTCAAGCTGTTCACCCTCGCAAAGCCCGCCTGAGCCGCCTATCCTGCAACAAATGTCCGTCGCAACGACCTATCTGGACGGGCTCCTAGTGGCAGTAGAGAAGACGAACCGGATCGACAAAGCCATGCGCTTCGCTGGCCGATATCAGTAGGCCTCGCTCACGTCCGGTTAACGGAGCAGGCGACACGCCGACCGTAGCGATCCACATGCAATGAACGCGCAGCGGACTTCTCTCCTCATATGAATTGATCGGGCCTTTTGGTTGTATGGGATGAACTCTGCCAGGACCGCAACGCATGCTCGATTTGGCGCGCACCGGCCTCGAGGGCATCTCGCGGTGCCTTCGCGCCCGATAGCGCATCGTGAATCTCCATGCCGAGGATCCGTTCAATAGCCGTATATTGAGGAAGGTTCGGCCGCTGCCACGTGTTCAATAGGTTCTTCATTCGCGCGCGGCCTGCGCTTCGGGTACGGGTCTCGTAATTGCTTAGAAATCCGAAACCTTTCCCCAAGCCGCAGCCTTGAAGCGGTTCGGATGGTAAGGACTTGGGTCGACCAGATGCTCTGCGCCTGTGACAAGAGAGGCAACCATATGGCCGGCACCTGGGGCGATACCGAACCCGTGACCGCTGAACCCCGCAGCCAGTATGAACCCCGGGACAGATTCGATCTCACCAATGCCGGGCACGCCGTCCGGGGTGCTGTCGATATAGCCCGCCCAGGCTGCGGTAATGTGAGATTTGGCCAGCGATGGCAGAAGTTCGCAGGCGCGGCGATAGGTCAATGCGATAGTGCTCTGATCTGGTGCCGGATCGAGAACCCGCATTCTCTCCATCGGGGTCGGCGCGTCGAGACGCCAGCGCGCCAGTGTTTCATGGCCGGAACGCCAACCTTCGGCGCTTCCGGGCGCAAGGCTGCGCCAGCGCCGAAGGAACATCGGCAGGAATTGCGGCGCAAAGCGCATCTGCTGCGGTGTCGGGTCCACCCGCCCACGACCGCTGATCGCGAGGGTGTAGCCACCATCCCCACGCCGTGTGATGGAGACATGAGCTGTGTGTAAAGCGTCAGGGAGATCCTCTCCGCCCGAAACCGACAGAATGGACGACCGGATAGAAGCCTGTGGGAAGCGGACGTCGAACTGCCGGCAGAAAGACGATGCCCAGGCACCGCCGGCCATGACTGCCACGGGCGTTCGAATTGTCCCTTTCTCTGTCACGACGGCGCTCAGGCGCCCAGCCGTCGTCTCTATGCCGCGGGCGGCACAGTGCTGATGGACACTTCCGCCGAGGGCTATGATCGCCCGGGCGATGGCGGGGGCGGCGCGCGATGGGTCAGCGGTGCCGTCAGATGGCGAGAAGACGCCGCCTTTCCAGGCGCGACCGCTGGCTCTGCCGCGCTCGCTCGCCTGCGTGCTATCGAGCATATGCGTTGTCACGCCTGCCGAGCGTGCAAAGGTTCCCCAACGGGCCCAGGCTTCGAGTTCCGCTTCATCGTTGCTGAGATAGAGCAGACCACAGCGGCGGAAACCGGTGTCTTCGCCGGTCTCTGTCGCGAACTGCTCCCATAAATCGAGACTCTTCGTGGCGATCGGAAGTTCGCGCGCGTCCCGGTTCTGCTGCCGGCACCAGCCCCAATTGCGGCTCGACTGCTCGGCGCCAACCCGGCCTTTCTCCAGCAGTGCAACTTTGAGGCCCCGGCGCGCAAGGTAGTAGGCGGCAAAGGCGCCGACGATACCGCCTCCAATCACGACCGCGTCGGTGCTGTCAGGCAGAGCCTGGTTTGTTTCTATCTTCTGAAGCGGGGCGGGCATGAAAGATCTCCAGTTCTCGTCATCAATTTACTCTTCGGCCCGAGAAGACGTAGCTGGAGTTTGGCGATGGATAGCATTTTATATCGTTCATTCGTAAGCCGGCCATAGTTTATGCCGGCCGCGGAGACCGCATGGACAATGACAGGCAACGTATATGTGTTTATATTCGCGACAGGACATGCAGCATTTTCTGCTGTGCATATGGAAGTGAATGCCAAGGGGCGCGTTGCATGAAGCTGGACCGGATCGACATCAAGATTCTCTACGAGTTGCAAAAGAACGGCCGCATCACCAATGTCGAGCTGGCCGAACTCGTCAATCTGTCGCCGAGTCCCTGCCTGATGCGGGTGAAGAAGCTGCAGGCAGAAGGCTATATCGTCGGCTATTCGGCGCAGGTGAACGTCGCCAAGCTCGGCCAGACCCTGACGGTCTTTACCGAGATCACGTTGAAGAACCACCGGCAGATCGATTTCTCCCGCTTCCTCGCTGCAGTTGAGAAAGTCGAGCAGGTTATCGAGTGCCATCTGGTTTCCGGCGGTTACGATTATCTTGTGAAGTTCGTCACCGCCGGGATCGGCGAGTACCAGACCATCATGGAACGGCTGACAGACTTGGACATCGGCATCGACAAATATTTCAGCTTCGTGGTGCTGAAATCGCCAATCGTTAAGGCGCATATGCCGCTGACCAGCTTATTCCGGCTCTGATCGCCGAACTGTCAGCGCTGGCAATAGGCGCGAACCTGTTCCGGATCCCGTTCCAGGCCATCGAGCCAATGCGGATCGAGTTTGGGAACCGAAGAAAACAGCAACTGCGAATAAGGATGTTGAGGGCGCTTGCCTGTGGTCGACGGCATCAGTTGCTCCACCTTTTCCCCCGCATACATGACGACGATTTCGTCACAGATCGCCTCCACCACCGAAATGTCATGGCTGATGAAAATGTACGAGAGACCCAGTTCCCTCTGCAGTTCCTTCAATAGCTCGATGACGGCCGCGGCTACCACGGTGTCAAGCGCCGAGGTAATCTCGTCGCACAGGATTAGCTTCGGATCAGCTGCAAGCGCGCGGGCGAAATTCACCCGCTGCTTCTGCCCGCCGGACAGTTCCGCGGGCCGCCGATTGCGGACCGAACTGGGCAACTGGACCATGTCCAGAAGTGCAGCGATTCGCTTGTTGCGCGTCGCGCCATCCATGCCGTGATAGAAGGTGAGGGGGCGTGCCAGTATGTCCTCTATCGACTTGGCGGGGTTGAGGGCCGTGTCGGCATACTGGAAGACGATCTGCATCTCGCGCAATTGCTCATGGGTGCGCTTGGAAGCACTTGGTGCAAGTTCCTGGCCGTCGAAAATGACCCGGCCGGCGGTGGTGGGCAGAATGCCGGCGATTGTCCGAGCAAGCGTCGACTTTCCGCAGCCAGATTCACCGATAATGCCAAGATTGCGACCTTTTTCCACCGTCAGACTCACGGACCGCACAGCGCAGACGAGCGGTAGCCCGTTGCTCTGGACGGCGCCGTAGCCAGCGACGATATTCTCAATCTCGAGAATGGGACGTGCTTCCGAAACGAGCGGGGCGGCGCCTCGTGCCTTGGGCTCGAAAGCAGCGAGCAGTTCGCGCGTATAGGGGTGCTTCGCATTCGAGAGGATCTGCCCGGTGGTGCCAGCCTCCTGAACCTCGCCGCCTTTCAGCACAATGATTCGGTCTGCAATCTGCGCGACGACCGCAAGATCATGGGAGACGTAGACCCCGGCGATACCACCCTTGCGCATCACGGCCTTGAAGGCGCGCAGCACCTCGATCTGGGTCGTGACGTCGAGCGCCGTCGTCGGCTCGTCGAAGATCACGATCTTAGGATCGCCGATCAGCGCCATGGCTGCGGAAAGACGTTGCAATTGGCCCCCCGAGACCTGATGCGGATAACGGTCACCGATCGTGTCGGGCTCAGGCAAGGACAGCGCCCGGAAAAGTTCGACCGCGCGAGACTTTGCCTCGGCGGGGGGCATGAGGTCATGAATGCGGGTAATCTCAATAACCTGCTCCATGATCGTTGCGGCAGGATTGAAAGCTGCTGCCGCGCTCTGTGGCACATAGGAGACTTCGGTGCCGCGGACGCGGGCCCGCGCCTTTTCCGAAAGTCGGGCCATGTCCTTGCCCGCAAGCTTAACGCTACCGCCGGAAATGCGGCAGCCCGGACGAGCATGGCCCATCAAAGTCAGCGCGACCGTGGTCTTTCCCGATCCGCTTTCGCCGATAAGCGCAACGATCTCGCCTTCCGCCACATCGAAGCTCACCCCTTTGATGATCTCGACAATGCGGCCGGAGTCTGTCTTGGCCTCGACCTTTAGATCGCGGATTTCAACGAGATTGGTCATTGTGAACTCCGGTCGCGGATCTTGTAGGGCAGGTTGTCGATCAGCAGGTTGACACTGATGGTAAGGCTCGCGATCGCAATTGACGGGAACATGACCGCCGGAGCGCCAAAGGGCAGGCCGCCGATATTCTCGCGTACGAGCGCGCCCCAATCGGCATAGGGCGGCTGGACGCCGAGACCGAGGAAGGAGAGCCCGGAAAGCAAAAGCACGATAAAGACGAAACGAAGGCCGAGGTCAGCCAGCACTGGACCGAGGATGTTCGGCAGGATTTCGGAACGAATGATGTAAAAAACGCTCTCACCACGCGTGCGTGCCACGGTGATGAAATCCATGGCATTGATGTTCACGGCCAGAGCACGGGCGAAGCGATAGGCGCCCGGAATGTAGATAACGGACAGCGTGAAGATCAGAACCGGAATCGATGATCCGACCGCAGCGACGACAACCAGGCCGAACAGCTTGCTTGGGATTGAGCTCATGGCGTCAAGAAACCGGCTGAGCAAAGTGTCGGTCCAGCCACCGCTGACGGCTGCGATCATGCCGAGTACGACGCCTGTCGTACAGGCGATCGCGACGGCAGCCACCGAGATTCCAACAGTATAGCGCGCGCCCATCACGATGCGCGAGAACATGTCACGGCCAAGATAGTCCGATCCCAGCCAGAACTGCGCCGACATCGGGCCGAAATAGTCGAAATCGACGATCTCTCCGACCGGATAGGGGATGAGAAGATGCGCGAAGATGGCGACAAGTCCCCAGAGAAGAATGACGGCAAGGGCCAGCATCCCGACAAGATTGAAGCGGTAACCCATGCGGCCTGCCGCGGGCGTTTTTGCTGAATCTGTTGTCATCGCAGCCTCGGATTCGAAAGGATGGCAAGAATGTCGGCAAGCGTGATCAGGATCAGATAGCCAACGCAAAAGATCATGGCGCAGCTCTGGATCAGAGGCAGGTCGCGTGTGGCAACGGCATCGACCATCAGTTTTGCTATGCCGGGATAGTTGAAGATCGTCTCGACAATGATCACACCGCCCAAAAGATAAGAGAGCGACAGGGCCACGGCATTGACGATGGGCCCCAGTGCGTTCGGAAGGGCATGCTTCAGCACGATCCGCTGACGCGATGCGCCCTTCAGCAGGGCCATCTCGACATAGGGCGTGTTGAGCGTTTCCACCACCGCAGCACGGGTCATGCGGATCATCTGAGCGGAAACGACGAAAGTGAGCGTGATGACCGGCATCGCATAGACGCGCAACAGATCAGTGATCGAGTGAACCTCGTTGGCAAGGGACAGGGCCGGCAGCCATTTGAGATAGACGGCAAACAGGAGGACGGCCGAAGTCGCGACCATGAATTCAGGAACCGATATAACACCGATCGTCAGTATGGTGACGACCCGGTCGTAAAGCGAGCCGCGCATCATGGCAGCGGTTATGCCGAGCGTAAGAGCGATCGGAACCGAGAACAGGGCGGTCACACCGGCTAGCTTCAGCGTGTTGATGAAGCGTCCGGCGATCAGATCGGCGATCGGCATGTCGTTGGCGTAGGACGTACCGAGATCGCCTGTGACGAGCCCTCCGAACCACCTCAAGAACCGGATAATCGCCGGCTCGTCCAGATGCATGGCCGTGCGAAGGCCCGCGACGGCCTCGGGCGTTGCGGCCTGGCCAAGCAGGATAGTTGCCGTGTCGCCGGGGAGCATCATCGTGGCGAAGAACACCGCAAACGAGACGATCACCAGCGTAATTAGGGCGATGAGCAGTCTGCTCATCACAAGGGAGAGGATCCGACGGTTCATATGCGCGCTTCCTTTGACGTTCGGCCGACCGACTATACGCGATCGGAAAGCGAACCGAGGGCAATTTGCCCTCGGCCACTCGCCTCGTCAGGCTTCGAGCCAGACATATTCCGCAAAAGCGTAGCCCATTTGGCCGCCGAGCGGGCTCGGAGCCAGCCCCTTCAGTTTGGCTGTGGTGGCATCGACGTTAGAAAGGTAGGCGGGGATAACGGTACCCGCTTCCTCCGCGACCATGACCTGCATCGCGTTGTAGATTTCCTTGCGCTTTGCCTGGTCGAGCGAGCCGCGCGCCTCGATGAGCATCTTGTCGAACGTCGCGGACTTGTACTGGCTCTCGTTCCACGGCGCGTCCGACGCATAGAGCAACGAGAACAGAATGTCGGGTGTCGGCCGGGGATTGATGTTGCCGAAATGGACCGGCGCCTTCAGCCAGTAGTTGTCCCAGTAGCCGTCGGCGGGTACGCGCTGGACGTCGAACTTCATGCCGATTTCGGCGCCCGCCGCCTGAACGATCATCGCCATGTCGATCGAGGCGTTTGCTGCTTCAGACGCGATCATTGGGATCGACTGCCCCAGCACGCCCGCCTTTTCAAAGTGGAACTTCGCCTTCTCCGGATCGAAGGCCTTCGGCTTGAGATCGGCGTTGTGGTAGAGGTTCGCGGGCGAAATCGGCTGATCGTTGCCGATTTCAGCAAGACCCCGCAAAGCTGATTTCTGAATCTGCTCGCGGTTGATCAGGTACTTCATGCCTTGGACGAAGTCCTTCTTGTCCCCCGGCGCCATGTCCATCCGGATGTTGAGGTTGGTATAGTTGCCGGAGGTGGTCTTCGAAAGTGCGAAACCGTCCTGGCTTTCGACCAGCCGCATCGAACGCGGGTTGATCGATGCGGCAAGATGGATATCACCGGACAGAAGGGCGTTGACGCGCGCATTGTCGTCGCTGATGGCGAAGTATTCGAAGGAATCGACATTCGGGCCGCTGGATTTCCAGTAATTCTTGTTCTTGAGGCCGACCGAGCGGACTCCGGGTTCGAAGACCTCGCGCACGAAGGCGCCGGTGCCGTTGCCTTTGGAAAAGTCCGTGGTGCCATCGGCTACGATCATGAAATGATGCATGCCGAGAATCGTGGGCAGGTCGGCATTCGCGTTGGCCAGTGTGATTTCCACAGTCTGCTTGTCAATTGCCTTGAACCCGGTCATCTGCGCCGCGATCTTGGCGACTTTCGATCCGACGCCAGGGTCCAAGTGACGCTTCAGCGAAAAAACGACGTCGTCTGCCGTCAGCGGCTTGCCATCATGGAACGTCACGCCGTTTCGCAGCTTGATAGTCCAGACCTTGGCATCCTTGCTCTCGACGGACTCGGCCAGTTCCATCTGCGTCGCGCCGGTCTGGTCGATGTAGGTCAGGCGGTTATAGAAGGCGCAGCAACGCACATAATCGGTGGAGAGCGAGGCCTTGGCCGGGTCGAGAGTATCTGCGGTGGAGGACGACCAGCCGGCCGCTTTCAGGGCGCCGCCGAAAACCGGAGTGGCCGCAACGGCGCGCGTGGCATTGCCGAGCATGAAGCCGCCCGCCGCCGTGGCAACGCCGCCGGCCAGCATCATCTGAAGAAGTTCGCGGCGGGTTGCGCCACGCCGGGTGGCGGGTTCAACCATTGCGTCGTCGGCTTTTGTCCAATTCGTGGTCTTGTCGTTCATGTCATTCCCCTTTTTGTTGAATTTTCTGTTTCGCCCGCCTTTTCGACGGATCTATGCAGCTGCGCGACTAGCGCCAAGAGCCGTAACGGATCGAAAGTGAACGAGAGGGCGGCTTCGCGGATGCCGTGAGTGCCGCCGGTTCTTCGAAAACCAAGATCCTCAATTCTTTCCTTTCACCGGCCTCCAGTTTCGCAGCAATGGTCTGCCGGATTCTCCGTTTTGAACCTGCCCGACGGCACAAAATTGCGAATATGCGGATTCTACGATATTTCCCGGATCACCGCCGGCGGCGCTCTACCCTCAGACCATGGCGGCGCGCACCGTGGGATCGGCAAGCGTCTCGTCCAACGTCTGTCGCGTGCGCTCGACGATGGCGTCGATATCGCTGTCGGTACAGCAGAGCGGCGGCGCGTAACCCAGAACGCCGTTGGCGAAGGCGCGGATAATAAGACCGTTCCTCCAGGCTCGGTCGAAAATGCGGCGGGCCGGGTCGGCCGCAGCCGGAAGAGGGGTCTTCCGCTCCTTGTCCACCACAAGCTCGACCGCAGCCAGCATACCGCGGCCACGGACGTCGCCGACCAGCGGGTGATCCCTTAGACTTTCGAGGCCCGCCATCAGGCGCGTGCCGGCCTTGCGGCCGTTTTCCAGAAGCCCGCCTTCATAGAGGCGCAGAACTTCCAGGCCGACCGCTGCACTGACGGGATGAGCCGAGTAGGTATAGCCGTGCCCGACGGCGGAAGCGCCGGCTGCCTCGGCGATGGTCTGGTAGACGTGTTCAGACATGAACAGCGCCCCCATCGGTACATAGCCGGACGTCAGGCCCTTGGCGACTGTCAAGAGGTCGGGGACGATTTCCTCCTCGGAGCATGCAAACAGCGGGCCGGTGCGGCCAAAACCGGTGATGACCTCATCGGCAACGAAGAGGATGTCGAACGTGCGGCAGACCTCCCGCATAGCCTTCATCCAGCCTTTGGGGGGTACCAGTACGCCCCCGGACCCTTGGATCGGTTCGGCATAGAATGCTGCGATCCGCTCAGCACCAAGCTGTTCGATCTTCTGCTTCAATGCGGCAACCGAAGCGGCGATGATCGCTTGCGGATCCGTTCCAGCCGGATTGCGATAGGCATAATGGGATGGAATTTTGTGCTGCCAATCGAAGGGCAGGCCGAAACCCGCGTGGAAAGCCGGCAACGCGGTCAGACCGGCGCCCACGGTGGACGATCCATGATAGCCCTGTTCGATGGAGATAAACTGGTCCTTGTTCGGTTTGCCACGGGCATTCCAGTAATAGCGGATGAAGCGAACCGTACTGTCGACGGCATCGGAGCCACCAAGCGTGAAATAAACGTGGTTGAGGTCGCCCGGTGCACGGTCGGCAAGTTCGGCGGCGAGCCGGATGGCGGGCTCTGAACCGAGGCCGAAATAGGCGGTCGCATAAGGAAGTTCACGCATCTGCTTTGCAGCGGCTTCGACAATGCTGTCATGACCATAGCCGGCATTGACGCACCAAAGACCGGCAAAACCGTCGACCAGCTGCTTGCCAGTGGCATCGGTGACTGTCGCGCCAGAGGCGGATGCCAGCACGCGCACCCCGAGCGTTTCATGCGTTCGATAGGAAGCTACCGGATGAACCAGGTGCGCGCGATCAAGTTCGATGAGGGAATTACTAAACATGCAGGTCTCCAGGTCAGCCAAAGGCTTGGTTGGCGAGAGCGTAGGTCTTGTATGGCGCGCGAGCCGGCGCTTCGGTTCCGCCGGTGCGCATGGCTATGCCGCCGCCGACATGGCCAAGTCCCAAGCTTTCCAGCCATGGAGCGAGTTCCGTGTCGGCTGTGGTATCGATGCGCAGAAATGCATCCGGTCGGCTCCCGATGAAGAAGGATATGAGCGAACAGGCATCCTGCAAATTCTCGGCCACGACCGGACCGATCACGTCGCCCCGTCCGAAAGCACGCAGAGCTGCAAAACCCTGAATCCTGTCTGCTCGCCGTAGCACGGCAAACTGTCCGGCCTTTGCGATATGCGTCAGGAGGGCTCTTCGATCAGCCTCGAAGGCGGCGCGATCGAGCGCTACGACAGCGTCAAAATCGGCTTCGCAGGCGTGCTCAATCCCATCGGGTGCTGCTATAGCGGGGATCTTCCCCTGATATTGCAGGATCGTGCCGACCGGCTGGAAGCCAAGTTTTTCGTAGAGCGGAAGCCCGTCGGTGGTTGCAACCAGACGCAACTGTCGCTCGCCACCGATGTCGAGTGCGGCCTGCATCAGCCTGCGCCCGAGACCGCGGCCGCGAGCAGCTTCATCGACAATTACCATGTTGATCGTTGCGCAGTCTGTACCATAGGGAGTGACCAGTGCCGTCCCGACCACATGGTGATTATCTGAAACGGCCACGATCCCGCGGCTCAAGGCGAGCGCCGTCTGCCAGTCTTCCGGACGATGCGGCCAACCGGCCTGACGCGACAAAGCGACAGCACCTTCGAGATGTTCGGGCCCGAAGGCCACAAGATCGATTTGACTTGTGTGCATCTGTTGGATCCTTGAAAAGCTCTCTTATTCTTAGACCCGCGGTGTCAGAAGATCGTCCCGAGGACGGGGTGCTGGCGGTATCTTTCACCGTAGCTTTGATGGCTCACCGCATCTTATGCTGACCAGCGGGCGCGTCGGGGACCACGTCGAGCAAGCCCAGCCGAGCCGATGACTGCTGCGGCGGAACACTGTGCCAAAGTGTGCGCGTGATACGGAACAATCTGCTATGCCGCCGCTGATTTCAGTCGAGCGAAGGGGCGGGCCGCCGCCTATGATTGAGATAGGCAACATCGCTTCGGTTATTCAAGGATTCTACAGCCATGGCTCAATTCCGCCCGAAATACATCACCTTCGACTGCTACGGGACACTGACCAACTTCCAGATGGCGGAAGCCGCGCGCGACCTTTACGGCGAACAGTTCGACGAGCCACAAATGGCTGAGTTCATCAAGAACTTTGCCGCCTACCGTCTCGACGAAATCATGGGCGACTGGAAGCCTTACAACGAGGTGGTTCACAATTCGCTCGAACGGGCCTGCAAGCGCAACGGCATAAAATTCCATGAGGAAGCCGCGCGGATGGTCTATGAACGTGTGCCGACCTGGGGGCCACATCCGGATGTGCCGGCCGGCCTTGCCAAGGTTGCCAAGGAAATCCCGCTGGTCATCCTTTCCAACGCGATGAATTCACAGATCATGTCGAATGTCGAAAAACTCGGCGCGCCCTTCCATGCGGTCTATACTGCGGAGCAGGCGCAGTCCTACAAGCCGCGCTTCAAAGGCTTCGAATATATGCTTGATATGCTGGGCTGCCGGCCTGAGGACGTTCTGCACTGCTCGTCCTCCTTCCGCTATGACTTGATGTCGGCGCACGACCTCGGCATCAAGAACAAGGTCTGGGTCAATCGCGGTCACGAGCCGGCGAACCCCTATTACGGCTATGTCGAAATTGCGGATATTTCGGGCCTGCCGGGCGTCGTCGGGCTCTGACGGGGGCATGGCAATGAAGCTCAAATCCTACTGGCACGACACGGCCCCCGACTTCGGTGCCGCCGCGCAAGGCCCCGTCGATGGACATTACGACGTCGCCATCATCGGCGGCGGCTTCACCGGCCTTGCTGCCGCACGCCATCTTGCGAAGGATGGCGTCCGCGTCGTCGTGCTGGAGGCGGAACGGATCGGGTGGGGCGCTTCCGGTCGCAATGGCGGGCATCTCAACAATGGCCTCGCCCACAGCTTCATTGCCGCCAAGGCTGCATTTGGCAAAGAGCGCGCCGTCGCGCTTTACCAGGCATTCGATGACTCGATCGACACAATCGAGGCGATCATTGCCGAGGAGGAGATCGACTGCAATTTCCGCCGGGCCGGAAAGCTCAAGCTCGCCTCCAAGCCGCAGCATTTCGATGCCATTGCCCGAAATTTCGAGGCAGTTCACAACGAGGTTGATCCGGACACTGCGCTTCTGACGGCGACCGACCTGAAGGATGAGGTCGGCTCGCCATTCCATGGCGCAATGTTATCGAAGAAGAGCGCGATGATGCATATGGGGCGCTACGTCGTAGGGCTCGCCACCGCCGCCGCCCGCCACGGCGCTACCATTTTTGAAAAGGCGGCGGTAACGGCCCATCGCAAGGGAAATGGACGTCACAGCCTGGCTACCGCGCGCGGGACCGTCACCGCCGATCACGTGCTCGTGGCGACTGGCGCCTATACGCCATCGGTGTTCGGTTATTTCCGTCGCCGCATCGTTTCGGTCGGCAGTTTTATTATCGCGACCCGACCGCTGACCGAAGCCGAAATCGCGGCGACGATGCCCGGCAACCGGACCTGCGTCACCTCGATGAACATCGGCAACTATTTCCGGCTGGCGCCCGACAACCGGCTGATCTTTGGCGGCCGCGCCCGCTTTTCAGCGACCTCCGATCAGCGGTCGGACGCAAAGAGCGGAGACGTCCTTCGGGCGAGCCTTCTTCAAATCTTCCCACAGCTGGCGGGCGTCGAAATCGACTATTGCTGGGGTGGGCTGGTCGACATGACCAAGGACCGCTATCCGCGCGCTGGCTATGTCGATGGCGTCTGGTACGCCATGGGCTATTCCGGCCATGGCGCGCAATTGTCCACTCACCTTGGCATGATCATCGCCGACGCCATTTTGGGCAAGACGGATCGCAATCCGGTAAAGGGACTCGACTGGCCGGCCGTTCCCGGCCATTTCGGCAAGCCGTGGTTCCTGCCGCTTGTCGGGCTGTACTACAAGACCCTCGACCGGTTTCAGTAAAGGCATCAGCGAGAAACAAAAAGGGCGCCGGGATGATTTCCCGGCGCCCTTATTCGTTGTTCTCGTCAGCCGATCACGTGAGCCCGCCGATGTGGAAGCTCTTCATTTCCAGATATTCCTCGATGCCGCACTGGGCGCCTTCACGGCCAAGGCCGGACTGTTTCACGCCGCCGAAGGGGGCAACTTCTGTCGAAATTGCTCCGGTATTAAGGCCAACCATGCCGAACTCCAGCGCTTCCCCGACACGCCACGAGCGCTTCAGGCTCTCGGTATAGAAATAGGCCGCTAAGCCGAAGGGGGTTGCATTGGCGATTCTGATTGCCTCCTCCTCCTTCTCGAAACGGAAGAGGGGGGCAACGGGCCCGAAGGTTTCCTCGCTGGCAAGCTGCATTTCGGTCGTCGCGCCACCAAGGACGATCGGGGCCGTAAATTGCTCGCCTGCGGGCATGGGGCCGGGAGTCGTGAGGATTCGAGCACCCTTGGCGACAGCATCGTCCACATGGCGGTTGATCTTTTCGATTGCGGCCTTGTTGATCATCGGGCCGATATCGACGCCGGCTTCCGTGCCGGGTCCGACCTTCATGGCCGAGACGCGGGCGGCCAGCTTCTCGGCGAAGGTGTCATACACACCGGATTGGACAAGAAGGCGGTTGGCGCAGACGCAGGTCTGGCCGCCATTGCGGAATTTCGAAGCGATCGCCCCCTCGACGGCAAGGTCGAGATCGGCGTCGTCGAAGACGATGAAAGGCGCGTTGCCGCCGAGTTCCAGGCTGAGCCGCTTGATGCTGTCGGATGCGCCGCGCATCAGAAGGGCACCGATGCGGGTGGAACCGGTGAAGGAAATCTTGCGAACAGTCTCATTCGCCATCAGCTCGTTTCCGATCTCGGTCGGCATGCCGGTGACGATGTTGATGACGCCCTTCGGAATGCCGGCGCGTTCTGCCAGAACGCCGAGCGCAAGTGCCGAATAAGGCGTCAGGTCCGATGGCTTGATGACGACGGTGCAGCCGGCGGCAAGCGCCGGGCCGACCTTGCGGGTGATCATCGCGTTGGGGAAATTCCAGGGCGTGATGATCGCGGATACACCGACCGGCTCCTTCAGGACGACGATCCGCCGGTCCGCTGTCGGTGACGGAATGGTCGTGCCGCCGATGCGGTGGGCTTCTTCGGAAAACCATTTCACGAACGAGGCCCCGTAGCGAATCTCGCCGCGCGCCTCGGGCAGCGGCTTGCCCTGTTCCTTCGTCAGGATCAGCGCGAGATCCTCGATGTTTTCGATCATCAGGTCATGCCAGGCCTCCAGCAAGGCGGCGCGCTCGGCATGCGTCTTCTTGCGCCACGATCCGAAGGCATTCTCCGCCGCCACGATCGCCGCGCGGGTATCACCGCCGTCCATGTCAGGCACCACGCCGATCGCGTCCTGCGATGCGGGGTCCAAGACCTCTATTTTGCGTCCCGACGCTGCGCCGCACCATTGGCCGTTGATAAGCCCATGCTCGCGAAACAGGCTGGTGTCCTTCAACTCGTTTATCATGCTCTCTTCCCTATTGGCCAAGTGCTGAAAGCACTGCTGTTGTGATTGCGTCTGTTTTGTCCTTGCTGGGGATGGCGCCGATGCCGCGCGCCGTCGTCGCTTCGATTGCAGCCATCACGTTTTCGGCGGCGGTTTTCTCGCCAAGGTGATCCAGCATCATCGCACCCGACCATATGGCGGCGATCGGATTGGCAATGCCGAAATGGGCGATGTCTGGCGCCGAGCCATGGACGGGTTCGAACATTGACGGCGCGGTGCGGTCAGGATTGATATTGGCGGAGGCGGCGAAACCCAGCCCGCCCTGAATGGCGGCGCCAAGGTCAGTGAGGATATCGCCGAACAGATTGGAGGCGACCACTACGTCCAGGCTTTCCGGGACCATGACCATGCGCGCCGCCATCGCGTCGATATGGTAGCTCGTCACCTCCACATCTGGATACTCCCGCGCAAGCGCCTGGGTGATTTCATCCCAGAAGACCATGGAGTATTTCTGCGCATTGGATTTTGTGACGGAAGCGAGCTTGCCGCGCCGGGTGCGGGCCTGTTCGAAGCCAAAGCGCAGGATGCGCTCCACGCCCTTGCGGGTGAAGATCGAGGTCTCGACCGCCACTTCATTGTCGGCGCCCTGATGGACGCGGCCGCCGGCGCCTGAATATTCTCCCTCGGTGTTTTCGCGGATACACAGAATGTCGAAACCGTTGGCCTTCAGCGGGCCCTGAACGCCCGGCAGCAGCCTGTGCGGGCGGATATTGGCATATTGGACGAAGGCCTTGCGGATGGGCAGGAGAAGCCCGTGCAGCGAGACCGAGTCCGGAACTTTCGCCGGCCATCCGACCGCACCGAGGAGGATGGCATCAAAGGATTTCAGTATCTCGATACCGTCGGCCGGCATCATGCTGCCATGCTGGAGAAAGTAGTCGCAGGACCAGGGGTAGCTGGTGCCTGCCAAGGCGAAACCGGTTGTCCGGGCAGCTTTTTCCAGGACAGCCCAGGCCGCATCGGTGACATCGCGGCCGATACCGTCTCCTGGCAGAAGGGCGATTTTGTAGATCTTCATGGTCGGTCCTCAGAGGCTGATAAGCACGCTCTTGCTCTTGCGGTTGGCGAGATAGGCTTCGCGTCCGAGGTCCTTGCCGATGCCGGATTGCTTGTAGCCCCCAGTCGGCAGGATATGATCGCGCGAACGGCCGTAGCGATTGACCCAGACCGTACCGGCCTGCAGACGCCGTGTTAGGCGGATGGCTCGGGAAAGATCGCGGGTGAAGAGGCCGGCTGCCAGCCCGTAGGTCGGGTGGTCGGCAAGGGACAACGCCTCTTCCTCATCCTCGAACGTCTGGATGGTCAGCACCGGGCCGAAGATTTCTTCAAGCACGGCGGGCGACGTTGCCGTCACGCCGGAGATCAGCGTCGGCGCGTAGAAGTAGCCTTCACGGTCGAGGCGCTTGCCACCCGCCAGGCATTCGGCGCCGCCTTCGATGGTGGCGCGGATGATGCTGTCCATGCGGCCGATCTGCCGCTCGGAGATGATTGGCGGATAGTCAGTGGTTTCGTCCCAGGTGGGGCCGGGGCGGACGGTCGCCAGCCTGACAATGATGGCCTCCGCCAAGGCATCCGCCGCCTTCGCCTCAACGATGAGGCGCGATCCGGCCACGCAGGCCTGTCCGGCGTTGGAAAGAAGGCTAGTGGCAATGGCTCCGGCGGCCAGATCAAGGTCGGCGTCGGCAAAAACGAGTTGAGGGCTCTTGCCGCCGAGCTCAAGCGTCATCGGCTTGACGCCAGTCCGGGCGATATTGGCCATGATGGCCGAGCCCGCGCTGGTCGAGCCAGTGAAGCTCACCTTGGCAATATCCGGATGACCTGTGATCGCGTTGCCGGTGGTCGTCCCGTCACCCAGAACGATGTTGATGAGCCCCGCCGGCAAACCGGCGCGCACCGCAAGCTCGGCAAGATAGAGCGTCGAGAAAGACGTCATCTCGGAGGGTTTCAGCACGATCGCATTGCCAGCGGCGAGTGCGGGGCCGAGCTTCCACCCGGCCATGGAGAGCGGAAAATTCCAGGGCGTAATCGCGCCGACCACGCCATAGGCCTCGGTCATGATCATGCCGAGGCTGCCGTCATCGGTCGGCACGAGGTCGCTGCCTTCCTTGTCTGCAAACTCCGCGAAAAACCGAATTTGTTCCGCGGTCGCTGCAATGTCGCCGGCGATCAGGTGGCCGACAGGGCGTGTGGAACCAACGGCCTCCAATCTGGCAAGAGTGATAGCCTCCTGTTCGATCAGATCGGCCCAGCGCTGCATCGCCTTGGTGCGCTCGCGTGGCCGCACCGCTGCCCAGCCGCTCGCTTTCAATGTTTTTTTCGCCGTATCGACGGCCTGGTCGACGATATCCGCATCGGCGACCGGGCAGTCCCAATAAGCCTTTGCGTCAGACGGACGTTCGATCGGCAACTGGCCCGGGGCCTCGATCAGTCGGCCACCAATGAAGTGCCCCTTCGGCAGTGAAAGCGTATCTGGGTCGAAGCTGAGGGTCATGGCATATCCTTGCGGTGGGTTTGCACAAGATTAGCTTCGGATCCCCGGCATCATGCGTCGACTGGCCCCTGCAGACGGACGAAAACTCCGTTTTACCAAGCCCTACCAGCTGAATCTTCGGGGGCAGCAGCGCGACAGTTGCCTTGTTGGAGAGTTACAAAGAAGCGGCGGCAAGACGCATGAGCATGCGCAGCCGCCGGAGGTTACAAAGTGAGCGAGGGGGGCAGCCCCAGGATCGTGTCACATGATGGTGACGTAGATCTTGCGGACTGTCTCAATGGTTTTCCAGACACCGGTAAAGCCGGTTTTCATGACGAAGCTGTCCCCCGCCTTGTAGAGCGCCGGCTCCCCATCGTCGGGCGTGATCTCGACGATGCCGGACAGGATGTGGCAGAACTCAAACGCCTCCCCCTTGATCGAACGCGTCTCGCCTGGCGTCGCTTCCCAGATGCCAGTGTGGATCATCTCGCCGCGGGTTACGTCCTGCGGCCAGGTTTTAAAGGACGGGTCGCCGCTGATCAGGCGTTCCGGCAAGGGCTTCGATTCCCGCGGCGAGGTGGTAGGATTGGTGTCGATGGTTTTCAGCAGAGTCATGGAGAGCCTTTCTTGGTTGGCTGTCAGATCAGTAGCCGCGCGTCCGATTGACCAGGCCGATCGGATCGAGGCCTGTGCGGTGGCGTTTGATGTTGTCGATGACGGCGCTTGCTGCCGTTTCCGCCTGGGTGACGCTCGCCACATGCGGGGTGAGGATGATCTTCGGGTGCGACCAGAAGACATGGCCGGGAGGTAACGGCTCCGGGTCCGTTACGTCGATTACCGCACTCGCCAGATGGCCACTGTCAAGTGCTTCGACCAGAGCGGCATGATCGAGCTGCGGGCCGCGTCCGGTATGGATGAGACTGGCACCGATCGGCAGCATGCCGAACAAATCCGAATTCAGGAAACCGCGCGTTTCGTCCGTCAATGGCAGCAGACAGACCAGAATATCGACATCCCTCAGAAAATCATGCAACCCGTCCTGTCCGCTATAAGTGGCCACGCCTTCGATCTCGCGCCGGCTGCGGCTCCAGCCGGACAAGGCAAAACCAAAAGGCTTCAGGCGATAGAGTACGGCGCTGCCCAGTGCGCCTAGGCCGAGAACGCCGACCGTCCGGTCGGCTGCCTGCGCCTGCGGAATGCCTTGCCATTCCTGCTTTCTCTGTTGGAGGAGATAGGCCGGAAGATTGCGGTGCAGCGCCAGCACTGCAAACGTCACATATTCCTGCATCATGCGGATGATCCCATCCTCGACCATGCGCACCAGCTTTACTCCCTCCGGCAGGCGGTCGATCTGAAATTGATCGACGCCGGCACCGATTGAAAAGACGATCTCCAGATTTCCATATCGGCCGAGGTCCGCGGGCGCCGTCCAGGTGATCAGGTAACGCACGTCGTGAGGTTCGACGGCTGCCGGGTCCATGGAAAAGGCAAGGTCCGGAAGTTCACGGGCGAAAGCTTCCCGGAAGATGCGGCCGCGTTCGGCGTCGGAATTGAATAGCAAAGTCATCAGTGTTTTCTCGTTTGGTCGCCTGTCGCATCCGCGCCTGTCACGGTGTGCGCCTTCTTCACTTGGAAAGCCTCGCGCCGAGTGTTTCGATCATAGACTGGCAGGCGATCAACTCGTCCACGAGAATGAACTCGTCCGGCCGGTGCGCGCGTGAGATATCGCCTGGGCCACAGATGATCGCGTCGATCCCAGCCTCCTGATAGAGACCGGCTTCCGTTCCGTAGCTAACCGCCGCAAGCGGCTCCTGCCCCGTCAACTCCCTGAGCAGTTGCGCCAGTGGTGCATCGCTCGCAAGCGACAAGGCTGGATAGGCGCTCATCAGATCCCAGTTCACCCGCAGCCCCCGGCTTCGCAGGCTCTCGGCCTTTTCTCTGATCGGGGCGAGCAGTGCAGAGGGGCAAACGCCGGCAATAGCGCGCGCTTCAAATTCGGCGCTGCACAGATCGGGAATGACGTTGACGGCCTGCCCGCCCTTGACCGTACCGACCTGGAGCGAGGAGTAAGGGGGGGCGAAAGCCGGATCGAAAGGACCAAGTGCAAGACGTCCGGCGGCAGCGGCTGCATCCGTCAGCACCTCCGCCATGGCGTGGATGGCATTCAAGCCTTGATCGGGTCGCGAGGAATGGCCCGACCGGCCGCGGATTTCAACGCGCGCTGCCGCCTTGCCTTTATGGGCGCAGATCGCGCGCATGTTGCTCGGTTCGCCGATAATCGCGCCTTCGGGCTTAGCGCAGAGTTCGGGAAGACGCTTGATCAAATGCGGCACGCCGCGGCAGCCCGCTTCCTCGTCGTACGAAAAAGCAAAATGGATAGGTTGCGAAAGCTGTCTTGATGCGAGTTCCGGCAAGGCGGCGAGTGTTGCTGCAAGAAAGCCCTTCATGTCTGAGGTGCCGCGACCGTAGAGACGATCAGCCTGCGCGCGCAACCAGAAGGGATCCGACGACCATTCCGGTTCGTTGGCCGGCACCACGTCCATGTGGCCCGAAAGGAGATAGCCGGGGACGTTCTTGGGACCAATGGTTGCGAAGAGGTTCGAGCGGTCGCCTTCCGGCCCCGGAAGAATAGTCACGTCTTGATTGAAACGCGCGACATAAGCGCGAATCCATTCGACGATGGCGCCGTTCGCCTGGCCAACGACGGAGGGAAAAGCCACCAGCTGTTCGAGAATTTCAACGGCCTGCATTATGTGAACCTGAACTAGAGGGCTTCTCTGAGCATTGGTAGGCCTCCCGCGAGTAGGTGGCGGGTGGAGTTGGATCCAAAGCTTAGTGGCGTGCTGCGGGATTGCGTGCCGAAAACGCACCCATTTTCAGTGTATTGTTCCGAATGGCAGGTGGTCTGGAGCAATTCCTATCGGTCATTTCGCTTTACATTCTATTCGCAATGTTACTCACATTGCAGGATGCGGTTTATCTGCGTTTGAAGAGCAAACAGCAAGTTTGAGGGCGCTGAGGGTGACATCCAGGTCTCTGGTGATCGATTCCATACAGATGACGATCGCCGATATTAACGAGGCAGAGATCGATCAACTGCATGCCTTGTCCATCGGGGTGGGTTGGCCCCACCGGGCAGAGGATTGGCAATTCTTGCGCCATGTCGGAAAAGGTCTCGTAGCCATGGACAGCATCGGCCGCGTGCTGGGTTCTGCCATGTGGTTCCCCCACGGGGACAAGTTTGCCACCATAGGGATGGTGATTACCTCCCCACGCCTGCAGGCCAATGGAACCGGGCAATGGCTAATGCGTCACGCCTTTACACATCTGGACGGGTGCAACTTGCGTCTCAACGCGACCCGGGCAGCGCGGCGATTATATCGTTCCCTTGGGTTCGTTGCGGAAAAAACCGTCTATCAGTGCCAGGGAGAGGCCGTCGCGCCTGACACGCCACCCTTTGCACCCGACGAAACAATTTTAAGGGAAATCAGCCGGGGCGACCTTCCATCTCTGGGTAAGCTCGATCAGGAGGCCTATGGCGTCGACCGAACGCCGCTTCTCGAAAAGTTGCTGTCTCATTCCAAGGGTTTGGGCCTCTTTCGCAACGACCGGATCGAGGCATTTTCCCTGTGCAGACCCTTCGGTCGGGGGCATTTAATCGGCCCCGTAGTCGCCAGTAGCGACCATCATGCGATTGCGGTCATCCGACCTCAGGTCGCCGAACATGCTGGTCGCTTCCTTCGTCTTGACACCAGCCAGAACGACGGTCTTTTCTCCCAGTTCGTTGACCGATCCGGCATGTCTGTATTCGATACCGTCACGACGATGAGGCTCGGTGAACTGCCGATTCCCGCCGACAGCCGCAACGACCGTCCGAGGATCTACGCGCTGGCGAGCCAAGCGCTGGGTTAAGTTGACAGAGATTTCCTTGGCGTCGATCGACCGTACCTCCGGGCGGTAGGAACGAGCCTTTGGACCATCTCATTCGCCTTTCCGCCACGTGCCATCAAGGCGCCAGTACACTATGCGCTTTCTGGGAAAGCTTTTTGTCCAAAAGTTCGATCAGGCATCGCTGATTGGAAGCTGCTCGAACATCGGAATGTTGACGGCAAGTTGACCCATTTTTCGCACTGCCTTCGCTTGAGACAATACACAAAACTTAGCTCTTTGCCGGGGGTATGACATCGACTGGCTAACAGTGTGAATTCGTTGTACAATTCCACCGCTTCGGAATAGGTGTCAGCGGTTCGAATTCGCTCAAGGCGAAGATGTATAGCCGCACAGAGTGCGTTTCTGCTGATGGTGCGGCGAGGTCAGCGCAAAAGATTGCGCTTTTCTCGCGATGCTCTGGAGCATCTCGAGATCTTCAAAAAAACCAGTTCTCGGGGCTGCTGATTGGACATATCGAATGTTGCTCAATCGCTTTCGCCCGGAACGAGAGCCATGGGCCAGAGCAGTCGCGCATGTCTCGCCGGGTAGATGTCGGCAAAAGCCGGCATGGTCGCGAGCAGGGATTCGGCAAGTGCAATCCCGAGGTCGCGTAGCGACAGGCTGAATGACGTCAGGCGGGGCGATAGGAATTGCGAATGCGGACTTTGGCGACCGATGATCGCCATGTCTCGCCCGGGTTTTATTCCGGCTTCCACCAGCCCGCGATAAAGGCCGACGGTGATCGCTTCGTTGATGAGCACGATTGCCGTCGGACGGGTCTCAAGCGCGCTCAGTTCGCGGGCGATTAGGTACCCTCCCGCCTCGTTTGGGGTTGAACGAAAAATGTGACGCTCATCGAGGCGAAGCCCGTGTCGGGCAAGGGTCGCCCGGCATTGATCCTCAAACACATAGCCCAGGTTCATGTCGTCATGCGGTCGCGTAAGGGCGATGTGCTTGTGACCGCGGGCAACGAGCCGATCGATGGACGCCTCGGCCATGCCCTCGAAATCCAGATCGAGCCAGGGCTGACCGACATCGGTCAGGCTTCGCCCCAGTGTGATGAACGGGATCTTGCGCTTGGCCAACAGTTCGAAGCGGGCGTCGTGGCGTCTCGTTGCCGAAAGGATGATGCCGTCGGCAAATCCACGTGCAACGACGCGTTTCAAATAGTCGTTCGGATCCTCCTGCGAGGAGCAGAGCAGGGCGACCAGATCGAGCTTGTGACGAGCAAAGACGGTCTGTACACCGTCGAAGACGCTCATGAAGAAGGTGTCGCCCTGGCCGGTGATTTCGGATCCGGTCTGCATCATGAAACCGATGACGCCCGTCGTACCCTTCCTCAGCGCACGGCCCGATTGGTTGGCGACATAGCCGAGCGATTCCGCCGCCTCAAGCACCCTTTTTCGCGTCTCTTCGTTGACGTCGGGCTTGCCGTTCAGCGCGCGGGAGACCGTGCCGATCGAGATATCGAGGTGTTCGGCAAGTTGGCGAATCCCCTTCATTTTTCCGCGTTCCTCCCCAGACCCGCGACTGGTCATTTTCACACCTCTTGACACAAAAACCCCTTGCCGCATAGTATCGTAAACGTTTACGGAAGCCAATTGAGGAGTTGCGGCTTTCGTTTTCTGGAGGAAATCACGTGAGACACAGGGCCGTTTTGTGTGGGTGCGGAGCTATGGCCAAAGGCTGGCTGAAGGCTCTGACGGAGAGCGACTTTCTCAGGGAGAAGGTGGAGGTCGTGGGCCTCGTCGATCTCGATCAGGCGACGGCGCAAGCGCTCGCCGCCGAGTTCAAGCTTCACGACATCATCATCGGTACAGACCTGCCGACAGTCCTTCGCCAGAGCAAGGCCGATCTGTTGTTTGACGTGGTCGTTCCGGCCGCGCGGCGCGCGGTCGTGGCAGCCGGTCTGGCGCATGGTTGTCACGTGCTCAGCGAAAAACCGATGGCCGCCACGCTCGATGAGGCGCGCGAACTGCGCCGGCTCGCAGCCGACGCTTCACGTGTGCATGCGATCGTCCAGAATCGACGTTTCATCGACGGTGTCCGTCGTATCCGCCGCCTCATTCAGTCCGGCAGCCTTGGCGAACTGACGGCGTTGCATTGTGATTTCTTCCTCGGCCCGCACTTCGGCGGCTTCCGCGAGCAGATGGACAACGTTCTGCTGCTCGACATGGCCATCCACACTTTCGATGCCGCGCGCTTCATGTCAGGCAAGGATCCTCTTGCCGTCTATTGTCACGAATACAATCCGCAAGGCTCCTGGTATCGCCACGGCGCTGCGGCCAATGCGATCTTTGAATTTTCCGACAATGTCGCCTTCACTTATCGCGGATCCTGGTGTGCGCAAGGCGCCAACACCAGCTGGGAAAGCACGTGGCGCATTACCGGTTCAAAGGGCACTTTGCTTTGGGATGGCGGCGAGCTCTTCGAGGCCAATGTCGTCACGGGTCGCGAGGGTTTCCTGCGGGCGGTCGAGCCGATCGTGGTGCCCGAGGCCGAGGACCGGGCTGACACGAACGGTCATGCGAGCGTCATCGAGCGTTTCATCAGTGCGGTCGATGCGGGAACCGTGCCGGAGACGGACGGCAGCGACAACATCAAGAGCCTTGCCATGGTCTTCGGCGCGATCGACAGCGCTCGTAATGGCAAACGCGTCACCATTGCAGCCTAGGAGCCCATCTTGACGAACCCTGCAAAATCCATCCGCATCGGCACCATGATTTCGGCCACCAAGGGCGGCGCCGACAAACGCATCGACCAGATTGCCGGAATGGGCTTCGAGAGCTTTGAACCGTTCTTCTGGCAGACGACCAATGGCCAGGATCTTGCCGAACTTGGCAAACGTTGCGTCGAGGCGATCGGCGACCGCGACATCACCATCTCGACGCTCGGCATGTTCGGGAACCCGCTTGAGACGACCGCGATCGACGAACAGACATTGCAGGGCTGGCGAGACTGCATCGACAATGCCCACCATTTCGGCGCTACATGCGTTGCGGGTTTCACCGGTCGCATCCGCGGCAAGCCGTTGACCGACAGCTTGCCGCGTTACAGGGAAATCTGGTCCGAGCTGGCAAAACGCGCCGCCGACAAGGGTGTGAAGATCGCCTTCGAAAACTGCGCCATGGACGGGAACTGGCAGACCGGCGACTGGAACATTGCCCACAATCCGGATGCCTGGGAACTGATCTTCAACGAGACGCCGGACGACCACATCGGGCTCGAGTGGGAGCCCTGCCATCAGATGGTCTATCTGATCGACCCGCTGCCACAGATCCGCAAATGGGCGAAAAAGATCTTCCACGTGCACGGCAAGGACGCTTCCATCCGCTGGGACGTCATCCGCGAACACGGCATCTTCGGCAAGGAGAAATTCGTCTTCATGCGCACGCCGGGTTTCGGCGACACCAATTGGACCGACGTGATTTCCGAGCTTCGGCTGGCCGGCTGGTCAGGCTCGATCGACATCGAGGGCTGGCACGATCCGGTCTACCGCGACGCATTGGAGATGACCGGCCAGGTCCATGGCCTGAACTATCTCAAGACTTGCCGGGGCGGCGACTTCGTCACCGATCCGGTCTGAGACGTGCATATCGGCCGGCATGGAGGATGCCGGCTGCGGGATAACCAAAGGAGGAGAAAATGGCTATCCGCGGATCCGCAATCCTGGGCGCTCTCGCCCTTGCAGGTGTCTCTTTGTTCGGTCTCTCGGCCAAGGCCGATGACGTCACGATCAGCGTCTGGTCGCTCGATCGCGACATCCAGCCGGCGCCGAACTTGATAGCGGACTTCAACAAGCTGAACACCGGCATCAAGGTCGAATATCGCCAGATCCAGTTCGACGATGTCGTCAGCGAGGCGATGCGAGCCTATTCGACCGGCCAAGCGCCGGATATCATCGCCATCGATAATCCCGAACATGCGCTGTTTTCGTCGCGCGGCGCCTTCCTTGATCTCACAGATATGATCGCCAAGTCGACGGTGGTGAAGACGTCGAACTACTTCCCCGGGCCGCTCGCTTCCACCATGTGGGACGGCAAGAACTACGGCCTGCCGAAGGCAACCAACACGATTGCACTCTATTACAACAAGGACATGTTCAAGGCGAAGGGCCTTGATCCAGACAAACCACCCCAGAGCTGGGACGAATTGGTCGATGCGGCTCGCAAGCTGACGGATCCTGCAGCCAACGTCTATGGTCTCGCCTTCTCGGCCAAGGCCAATGAAGAGGGGACTTTCCAGTTCCTGCCCTGGGCACAGATGGCTGGCGGTAGCTACGAGCACATCAATTCTGACGGCGCGGTCAAGGCGCTCGACGTGTGGAAGACGATCATCACCGAGAAGCTGGCCTCGCCGGATACGTTGACGCGCGGTCAATGGGATTCGACCGGCACCTTCAATTCAGGCAACGCCGCCATGGCGATCTCGGGGCCATGGGAGCTAGACCGCATGGTGACCGAAGCGAAGTTTGATTGGGGCGTGGCACTGCTGCCGGTCCCCGAAGTTGGGGCTGAGCGTTCTTCGGCTATGGGCGACTTCAACTGGGCGATTTTCTCCAATACGCAACATCCGGCCGAGGCGTTCAAGGTGCTCGAATATTTCGCATCCCAGGACAACCGTATGTTCAAGGACTTCGGCCAACTGCCGGCCCGCTCCGACATCGCCATTCCTGAAACCGGCGTGCCGCTCAAGGACGCGGCCCTCAAGGTCTTCAACGAGCAGCTCAAATACGCAAAGCCGCGCGGTCCGCACCCGGAATGGCCGAAGATTTCCAAGGCGATCCAGGACGCCATTCAGGCAGCCTTGACCGGGCAGATGGCGCCGAAGGAAGCGCTCGACCAGGCGGCTGAAAAGATAAAGGCGGTGCTTGGCTAAAGCATTTCCAGGAGAAGTGCGAAGCGATTTTCCGTCAGGAGATGCGTGAACAAAGAGCTAGAGCGGTTCTGCGACCCTGTCTAAACCGGAGACGCTCTAGACCATTTGAAGGGGCGAAGCGCTTCTGGCTTTCCTTGAAGCGCGTTCGCAGCCTTGCCATGAAGGGCGCTCCATCGCACGCAGACGTTGGAGCGGAAAACCAGGAAGTCATGCCGGCTGTCGGCACCAGTCCGGTCGTTCTAGTTTGCAGGTCGAGACGCTTGCCGCCGATGTCGGCTGCGACCTCGGCGGCGGAGGAGCTCATGAAACGATTTTTATCCAGCATGATCGACGGTCGCGGCTTCGATATCGGTCTTGTCAGCCTGCCGCTTGCGTTCCTGCTCACTCTGTCCGGGCTGCCGCTACTCTACAACATCGTCATGAGCTTCCAGGAAGTCGACATGTTCAGCCTCGGCAGCTTCTGGCGCCCCTTCGTCGGCCTCAAGAATTACCGGGATCTGTTCGCCCAGCCGGAAACATGGCCGATCCTCGCTAACACAGCGACCTTCGTCATCGCCTCGATCGCCGGACAGTTTCTCGTCGGCTTTGGCCTGGCGTTGTTCTTCTGGACGAATTTTCCGGGCGCATCGTGGCTGCGTGGTCTGTTCCTGGTGTCGTGGGTGATGCCGGGTCTCGTCGTTGGCGCGATCTGGAACTGGATCCTCTCCGGCGACTTCGGCGTGCTCAACTTCATCCTGCGAGAATCCGGTCTCATCGCTGGCAATATCTTCTGGCGCTCGGACCCCGGCTTTTCCCTCTGGGCCGTGATCATCGCCAATATCTGGCTCGGCACTTCGTTCAACATGATCCTGATGTCCGTTGGTCTGTCGGCCATTCCGCGGGATCTTTATGAGGCATCCGAGCTGGACGGCGCCAATGTGTGGCAACGATTCTGGACGATCACGCTGCCGATGATGCGTTCGTCCATCGGCGCGATCATCGCGCTGGGGCTCATTTTCACACTGCAACAGTTCGATCTTTTCGCGGCAATCACCTCGGGAGGGCCGAACAATGCGTCGAACGTCACGCAATATTGGGCCTGGGACCTCTCTTTCCGACAATACGACTTCGCAAAGGGCGCAACCATTTCCGTGATCATGATCGTCTTCGTGATGGTCGCCTCGGTCGTATACGTGCGCTCTACACGGCATGAGGTGCGCGGATGAATACCGTATCCCGTGACCGGCTGATGCTGGTAATCGCAATTGTTCTCGCCGGTATCTATCTGTTCCCGCTCTACTGGATGTACATCACCACGATCAAATCCGGTTCGGAGATGTTCGCCACCCCGCCGACCTTCTGGCCGACCAATCCCCAATGGCAAATCTTCGGCGACGTCTGGCAAAGCCGGAACATGGGCCGATACATCTGGAATTCTCTGGTCATCGCCTGCGGAGCGGTCATCGTCATCACCGTGCTCGGGGTCGGTTGCGCCTACGTGCTCGCGCGCTATCGCAACATCTGGGTCGATATCGGGCTTTTCCTCATTCTCATGTTGCAGGTGCTTCCGGCATCGCTGATGGTAACGCCGATCTTCGTGGGTTTCTCCCAGATCGGGCTGCTCAACTATCCCCGGCTTGCGGTGATCCTGGCGATAGCGGCGAAAAGCATGCCGTTCTTCGTCGTGCTGGTGCGGGCGACCTTCATGAGTGTGCCGCAGGAATTGGAGGAGGCAGCCCTTGTCGACGGCAATTCGCGCGTCGGCGCTTTCTTCAACATCATCCTGCCGCTGGCGCGCAACGGTATCCTCGTCAGCGCCATCCTGATCTTCATGCAGGCCTTTGGCGAGTTCGTCTATTCGAAATCGATGATCCAGGCTGTCGAGCTGCAACCGGCAAGTGTTGGGTTGAATTCCTTCATGGGCCCGAACACCAATGAGTGGAACAACATCATGGCCTACGCGGCGATCTACGTGACCCCGATCCTCGCCATCTTCGTCCTCCTGCAACGCCGCATCGTCTCTGGCCTTACCTCGGGAGCGCTCAAATGACCGCCCAGATCGAACTGACGAACGTCAACAAGTATTATGGTGCCTATCACGCGCTGAAGGACATCGAGCTTTCGATCCGCAAGGGTAGCTTCACTGCGCTCGTCGGCCCTTCCGGTTGCGGGAAGTCGACGCTGCTGCGGTCGCTGGCCGGGCTGGAGAGCATATCCTCCGGCACCTTGAGGATTGCCGGCGAGGTCATGAACGCCGTACCACCGCGCAAGCGCGATGTGGCGATGGTGTTCCAGTCATACGCGCTCTATCCGCACATGACGGTCGAGGAAAACCTGACCTACAGCCTGCGCATCAGGGGTGTTGCCAAGACCGAACGCAAGAAGGCTGCGAACGAAGTCGCCGCGGTGACCGGGCTTACGCACCTGCTCGGGCGCTATCCGCGGGAGCTTTCCGGCGGCCAGCGACAGCGCGTGGCTATGAGCCGGGCGATTATCCGTCATCCCAAGGCATTCCTGTTCGACGAGCCGCTTTCCAATCTCGATGCCGCACTTCGCGTTCATATGCGCAAAGAAATCCGCGCGTTGCACGACCGATTGGGTGCTACGTCGGTCTATGTCACCCATGACCAGGTCGAAGCTATGACGATGGCGGACCACGTCGTCATCATGCGCGATGGCGTCATCGAACAACAGGGCAGTCCACTTGAGCTCTATGACCAGCCGGGCAACAAGTTCGTCGCCGGGTTCATCGGGTCCCCGGCCATGAATTTCTTGCCTGCGGTGGGTGGTCAGGATGGACGCTCGATCATTCTGGACCTCGGTGTCAAACAAGCGATCGTCCTCGATCGGGAGGTGCAGCCGGGGCAGGCCTTGATCGTTGGCTTGCGTCCGGAGCATATCGAACTTGCTGCGGCGGATGAGGGTGTTCTCTCGGCGCAAGTGGCGCTGGTCGAATCGACCGGGGCAACATGCTTCCTGACGATGGCAACAACGCCAGAGCTTTCGGTGGTCTTCAATGGCCGATCGGAGGCAAGAGCCGGCGACAGGGTCGGACTGAACTTTGCACCCGGCAGTATTCATCTTTTCGACGCCAATACCGAACGGCGTCTGCCCGACTAAGGGCAGACGCCGTTCGGTCGGGGGCGGACAGATATCTGCCGGGCGAAGCGAGTCCCACCCGCGCGCCACGCCTCACCGCGTTTTCTGACGGCTGCAAGCGGAGAGCTTGCAGCGAGGGGTATCTTCGGTCTCGCTTTCAGTTGCTAGCACCCGCGTCGGGTTGGGGATCCTCCATGATCAAAATCAGATCATCGAGTCGACAGTTATCCGACCTGGCGATATGTGGCGGATGGGACACGTTCCACAGCACAGAGGCGGGTTCGGCTGACACCGCCTGACGAGACTGCCTCAGCGACCATCACCCCGTCGGCACGGATAAGATCAGCGTTTTTTCCCGTCAGGCGGAGGGCCAACGGAGTTGCGTACGACCAGGTCGGGTCTCAGCAGGATCTCGGTTTCGGGGGCAGCACGGTCCGAAAGCATATCGAGGAGCAACGCCATCGCATGCTTGCCGATTGCGGTGCGTGGCTGGCGGACCGTGGTCAGGGAAGGGGTCATGAAGCTTGCTTGCGGGACGTCATCGAAACCGGTCACTGAAAAGTCGTCCGGTATTTCGTAGCCACGCGCCTTGAGGCCAAGCGTGACACCAAGCGCGGTCTGATCATTGACACACATGAAGGCTGTCGGAAGATCGTCGCGCATGAAGAGTTGCTCCAGCGCCAGTCGGCCGCTTTCAACTGTCCCATCGCCGTCCAGGACCATCTGGCGATTCAAGGGGATGCCGGCTGCGGCAAGTCCCGCCTCGTACCCCAAGCGGCGCCGGCCATAGGCAAGACGCGTGTTGGAGTCGCCGATGAATGCGATCCGGCGGTGGCCTTCGGAAATGAGCAGATCGACGGCCTTGCGTGCGCCTTCGACATCATCAACCCCGACATAGGGAATGCCCCCGTTGAAAACGGGTTCGAACACGCCGACACTGGGAGGCAGGCTGGCCGTCGCGGCCTGATGGCCGAAGGGAAGGATGCCGGTGAACAGGATCAGCCCGGCGGCCTGGTAGGAATTGAAGAACTTCAGATACTCCAATCCGCGTTGCGCATCGTTCTGGGTATGGCCGATCAGCACGCCGTAGCCGTGAGCGCGCGCTTCGTTTTCAAGGCCGACCAGAATGCTGGAAAAATTCGGGTCGCCGATGTCGGGCGCGACCACCAGGATCATGTTCGAGCGCCCCAGCCGCAGGCTGCGCGCCATCGCGTTGGTGGTGTAGCCCGTCAGCGCAATAGCCTGGTTGACTTTCAGCCGCGTGGATTTGGCAACCTTCTCCGGCATGTGAATGGCCCGCGAAACAGTCGCGATCGACACTTCGGCGATCCGGGCGACGTCTTCGATGGTTGCAGGCGTGGAATTGGACACTCGGTTGGCCTCGGGCTTTGTTGCGAGGACACTACACAGACTTGCTCGACGATCAAACGCCGCGAGCCAAAAAAATTGTCAATCGATGATGATGTAAACCTTTACAGTGGCCAGTGTAAAGGTTTACATCACTGGAAAATGCGGTGGAGGCCGCGGGGAGGGGAATATGAACACGGAGGTCGTCGACGACGCTCCCGTCGTGCTGTCCGCACGCCGCATCAGCAAGTCGTTCAGCGGTGTGCAGGTGCTGTTCAGCGTCGATTTCGAGCTACGCCAGGGCGAGATCCACGCGTTGATGGGCGAGAACGGCGCCGGCAAATCCACGCTTGTCAAGATTCTCTCCGGTTTCGAACAGCCGACCTCGGGCGAGATACTGCTCGACGGCAAGTCGGTGAAGCTGCCGCCCAATGGGGCCGCCGAAGCGCTCGGCATCGTCATCATCCATCAGGAATTCAATCTGGCCGAACATCTCACGGTCACCGAGAGCCTTTTTCTCGGCCGCGAGGTAACCCGTTTCGGGGTGCTCGACCGCAAGTTCATGCGTGCGGAAACGCGCCGTGTTCTCGATCTTCTCGGCTCTCATGTCGACGAGAACGCGGTGATCGGCTCTTTGTCGATTGCCGAAAAACAGATGGTCGAGATTGCCAAGGCCATTAGTCGTGACGCGCGGGTCGTCTTCATGGACGAACCGACGGCCGTGCTCTCGCGCGAGGAAACGAACTTCCTGTTCCGGCTGGTGCGCAAGCTGCGCGACAAGGGTACGAGCTTCGTCTTCGTGTCGCACAAGCTCGATGAGGTCATGGAATTGACCGACCGCGTGACGGTGCTACGCGACGGCCAATGGATCAAGACGGCGCCCACCTCGGTGCTCGACGGCGAGGCAATCGCTCAGCTCATGGTCGGCCGCGAGCTGTCGAGCCTCTATCCCGCAAAAAGCGAACCCGATGTCGACGAGGAGGTCGTGCTCAGGGTCGCATCCGTGTCGACAGGCTATGTCCGTGATGCGAGCTTCGAGGTCCGCCGCGGCGAGATCCTCGGCTTTTCGGGAATGATCGGGTCCGGCCGGACGGAGTTGATGGAGGCGATTGTCGGGCTGCGCTCGCGCCTGGCAGGCGAGGTGCTCGTTCGCGGCCAGCCTGTGCCATCCGGTGACGTCCATGCGATAAACAAGGCAGGTCTCGCCTACATGACCAAGGACCGGAAGGCCAAGGGGTTGTTGCTCAATACCGGGATGATGGCGAACCTGACGCTGCAGTCGCTCGGCCGCCATAGCCGCATTGGGTATCTCGATCCGGGAAGCGAGGAAGCGGCTCTCGTCAAGGCGCGCCGCCGCTTCGACATCCGCGTCAGGGATGACAAGATCGTCGCCGGGCGCATGTCCGGTGGCAACCAGCAGAAGTTGCTTCTCGCCAAGGTCATGGAAACCGACCCTGGTATCATCATCATCGATGAGCCGACGCGCGGCATTGACGTCGGCACCAAGCAGCAGATCTATCACTTCATTTCGGCACTCGCCCGCGACGGCCGCTCGATCATCGTCGTCTCGTCAGAGATGCCAGAGATCATCGGCCTGTGCAGTCGCGTGGTGGTCATGCGTGAAGGTCATATCGCCGGCATCCTCGAGGGGGACGAGATCTCGGAGCAGGAGATCATGCGCTACGCCGCCGGCCTGAAGAGGAAAACGGCGGCTTGAGGCCGCACTGGGGCCGGCTGCACAGGCGGCGAGAGCATTGAGATTCCCGACAGATGGGGTGGAGGTTCGATTGGATATGAGCGTGAACCAAGAAGGCAGCCAGGAGGCGATCCGCCGCCGCAACTGGCGTGACATTGATCTGAGGGCCGTAGCGCCGTTCGTTGCGCTGGCGCTGCTGCTGCTTGTCGGGGCGCTGGTCAATCCCAACTTCATCAGCATTAACAACCTCGCCAATGTCGCCACCCGCAGCGCCTTCATCGCCATCATCGCGGTCGGCGCGACCTTCGTGATTTCGTCGGGGGACCTCGATCTTTCCGTCGGCGCCATGGTCGCCTTCATCGCCAGCCTGATGATACTCTTCATGAACTCCGGCGTGATCGCCGATCCGGTGCTCATGCTCCTGGCGGCGATCCTCTTCACCGTCGTCGCCGGTGCGCTCTGCGGTCTAACCAACGGCCTGATCACGACGGCCGGCAAGATCGAGCCCTTCATCGCGACGCTCGGCACCATGGGCATCTATCGCGGTTTGACGACCTGGCTTTCGCAGGGCGGAGCGATCACGCTCAAGGAGCCGCAGCTCCAGGAGATCTATCGCCCCGCCTATTTCGGCACGATCTTCGGCGTACCGGTACCGATTATCGTCATCCTTTCCGTGACCGCCGTCGCCGCGTTCATTCTCTACCGCACCCGCTACGGACGGCACGTCGTCGCCGTCGGCTCCAATCGTGACGTTGCGCGATACTCCGGCATTTTCGTCAATCGCGTTCGCACAGTCGCCTTCGTGATCCAGGGGCTGTGCGTCGCCGCAGCCGTGCTGCTCTACGTGCCGCGCCTCGGCTCGACCTCGGCGACCACGGGCATTCTGTGGGAATTGCAGGCGATCACCGCCGTCGTCGTCGGCGGCACGGCGCTGAAAGGTGGCGCTGGTCGCGTCTGGGGCACCATCTGCGGTGCGTTCATCCTCGAGCTGGTCGGCAACATCATGCTGCTGTCCAACTTCATCAGCGAATACCTGATCGGCGCCATCCAGGGTGCGATCATCATCATTGCGATGCTCGTCCAGCGCTCGCTGGTGCGCAAATCGTGAGACAGCCGGGTCCACAGGTCTCCCGGCCTGCAACAGGCTGACCTGTTTTTTTGGGAGGAACTTAATGCGTAGCAAGCTATTCGGCCTGACCCTCGCGGCGATGACCGCCCTCGCTGGCGTGTCGCACGCGCAGGAGGAGAAGAAAGTGACGATCGGCGTGTCGATCCCGGCGGCCGATCACGGCTGGACGGCCGGCGTGGTCTTCCATGCCGAGCGGATCGCCAAGATCCTGATGGAGCGCAATCCGGGCCTTAACGTCATCGTCAAGACCTCGCCCGATCCGGCGAGCCAGGCCAACGCCGTTCAGGACCTCGAGACGCAGGGCATCGACGCTCTCGTCATCCTGCCGACCGATCCGGATCCGCTGGTCAACGCCATCAAGGAAGTGAAGGGCAAGGGAACCTTCGTCGCCCTGGTCGACCGTGCGCCGAGCGTCAACGACAACTCCGTACGCGATCTCTATGTTGCCGGCAATAACCCGGCCCTCGGTCAGGTCGCTGGCGAGTACATCAAGGCAACGACACCGGACGCTGAAGTCGTCGTCATCCGAGGCCTGCCGATCCCGATCGACCAGCAGCGCCAGGACGGTTTTGACAAGGGCATCGAGGGCTCGAACGTCAAGGTTCTCGACCGCCAGTACGGCAACTGGAATCGCGACGATGCCTTCAAGGTCATGCAGGACTATCTGACCAAGTACCCGAAGATCGATGTCGTCTGGTGCCAGGACGACGACATGGCTGTCGGCGTGCTGCAGGCCATCGAGCAGGCAAAGCGCACCGACATCCAGTATGTCGTTGCCGGCGCCGGCTCGAAGGAAATGATCAAGAAGGTCATGGACGGCGACAAGATGATCCCGGTCGACGTGCTCTACCCGCCGGCGATGGTCGGTACCGCGCTCGAGATGACGGTGGCCAACTTCTACGGCCAGGTTCCGGTTCGCGGCGTTTACACGATCGACGCCACCCTCGTGACCAAGGACAATGCGAAGGACTTCTACTTCGCAGATTCGCCATTCTGATCCAGAGTTGAGGCAAAGGCGGCCCGCAGAGTTGGCGTGGGCCGCCTCGACCTGTCGAATTCAATCCGCACGCGCTTTCCACAAAGCGGCGCATGAGGGCCAAGATCGGCCATCCTGACATTTCCGGTCCCGTCGTCCTGCGCCCATGGAGGGCATCGCAGGCGTCCTTCGGTTGTCCGGGACCTTTTCAACGGAAGGAGACGAGACATGAAGACGATCAAGGGGCCAGGGCTCTTTCTTGCGCAATTTGCCGGCGATGCGGCGCCATTCAACTCCTGGGATGCGATCACCAAATGGGCGGCGGACTGCGGCTACAAGGGCGTGCAGGTGCCGAGCTGGGACGCACGGCTGATCGACCTGAAGAAAGCGGCGACCTCCAAGGCCTATTGCGATGAATTTGCCGGCACCGCCCGCGACAATGGCGTCGAGGTGACGGAGCTTTCCACCCACCTGCAGGGCCAGCTCGTGGCCGTCCACCCGGCGTATGATGAAGCCTTCGATGGTTTCGCAGCGCCGGAGGTGCGCGGCAATCCTGGCGCGCGCCAGGCCTGGGCGGTGGAACAGGTGAAGCTGGCGCTGACGGCGTCGAAGAACCTCGGGCTTGATGCGATGGCGAGCTTTTCCGGGGCGCTCGCCTGGCCCTTCGTCTATCCCTGGCCGCAGCGGCCGGCCGGTCTCGTCGAGACCGCGTTCGACGAGCTGGCGAAGCGCTGGAAGCCGATTCTCGATCATGCCGAGGAAAACGGCGTCGACATCTGCTACGAGATCCATCCCGGCGAGGACCTGCACGACGGCATCACCTACGAGATGTTCCTTGAGCGCACCGGCAACCACGCCCGCGCCTGCATGCTCTACGACCCGTCGCACTACGTGCTGCAGTGCCTCGACTATCTCGACAACATCGACATCTACAAGGATCGCATCCGCATGTTCCACGTCAAGGATGCGGAGTTCAACCCGACCGGGCGCCAGGGCGTCTATGGCGGCTATCAGGGCTGGGTGAACCGCGCTGGGCGCTTCCGTTCGCTCGGCGACGGCCAAGTCGATTTCGGCGCGGTGTTTTCCAAGATGGCCGCCAATGACTTTGCTGGCTGGGCAGTGGTCGAGTGGGAGTGCGCACTAAAGCATCCCGAGGATGGCGCGCGCGAAGGTGCCGACTTCGTCAAGCACCACATCATCCGCGTCACCGAGAAGGCCTTCGACGATTTCGCCGGCGCGGGCACGGACGAGGCGGCCAACCGGCGCATGCTGGGTATCTGACTAATCTGCCCCTCACCCTAACCCTCTCCCCGCAGGCGGGGAGAGGGGACGCGGACTATCGCTGGCCACTGAGTATCGTGGCTACTGGTGCGAGCGGGTGCAGCAAGTTCCTTCTCCCCGCATGCGGGGAGAAGGGGCCGGCAGGCGGATGAGGGGCAGCCTCCACAATACGGCAGCCTCACGACAGAACACGACGATGGAACGATACGAGGAGACAAGACGATGGCAATCGAAGGAACGAGCGAGAAGCGCGAGCGACGCATCCGGCTGGGCATGGTCGGCGGCGGCTCGGGCGCGTTCATCGGCGCGGTGCACCGCATCGCCGCGAGGCTCGACGATCACTACGAGCTCGTGGCCGGCGCGCTGTCGTCGACACCGGAGAAGGCCGAAAGCTCCGGCCGCGAACTCGGGCTTGATCCGTCGCGGGTCTATTCCGATTTCAAGCAGATGGCGATCCGCGAGGCCAAGCTGAAGGACGGCATCGAGGCGGTGGCGATCGTCACCCCCAACCATGTGCACTATGCCGCGGCAAAAGAGTTTTTGAAGCGCGGCATCCATGTGATCTGCGACAAGCCGCTGACCTCGACGCTGGCGGACGCGAAGAAGCTGAAGAAGGCGGCCGACGACAGTGACGCGCTGTTCGTGCTCACCCACAACTACACCGGCTATCCGATGGTGCGGCAGGCGCGTGAGATGATCGCCAATGGCGAGATCGGCGCGGTGCGTCTGGTGCAGATGGAATATCCGCAGGACTGGCTGACGGAGAACATCGAGCAGTCCGGCCAGAAGCAGGCGGCATGGCGCACCGATCCGGCACGCTCCGGTGCCGGCGGCTCGACCGGCGACATCGGCACTCACGCTTATAATCTCGGCGCCTTTGTCTCGGGTCTGGAACTGGAGGAGCTTTCGGCCGATCTCGACAGCTTCGTTGAAGGCCGCCAGCTCGACGACAATGCCCATGTGATGATGCGCTTCAAGGCGAAGGACGGCGAGCGCGCCAAGGGGCTCTTGTGGTGCAGCCAGGTGGCGCCCGGCCACGAGAACGGCTTGATGGTGCGCGTCTACGGCACCAAGGGCGGACTGGAATGGACGCAGAAGGACCCGAACTATCTGTGGTACACGCCGTTCGGCGAGCCGAAGCGGTTGCTCACCCGCGCTGGCGCCGGATCGGGGCCCGCTGCCGCCCGAGTCAGCCGCATTCCGTCCGGCCATCCCGAAGGCTATCTCGAGGGCTTTGCCAATATCTATACCGAAGCCGCGCGAGCGATCTTTGCCAAACGCCGCGGCGAGACCATCGATCCGGCCGTCACCTATCCGACCATCGACGACGGTATGAAGGGCATGATGTTCGTCGATGCCTGCGTGCAGTCGTCAAAACGAAATGGTGCCTGGGTAACGGTGTGACGATGCCCAGGGTGTACAGGTCGCACGCCGTCAGCTGGAGGGGCCGCGCTTACCGACGAATGCAAATCCTTTGCCGAGCTCCAAAATCAAAGAGCGTAGGTGCTCGAGGAGTCCTTGCTCGAGTTCGCGCTCGGACATCGCCGGACCGAGGGCAAGAAAATCGAAGCTGTAGGGATCTTTGATCAGTTCCTGCGCCAAGTCTGACTGAGGTGCAGGTAATGTCCTACCAAAGTTGGTCAGCGCCTTCCCCTGCCGCCGGTACAGACCGCTTTCGATCTGATGCACGAGAACGTTGCGGCTCCATCCATGTTCTATGGCTTGGCGAGCATACCATAGCCTCTCCTCATCACTTTTCAGGGCATCTACGAGTTTGACGTTATGGCCCCAAGGCAATTGTGCAACAAGCTGTTGCACGGTTTGTTCGTCGGGAAATGCCTCAGCAAAGGCGCGCATATATTTGAGGTTTCGTGGCGAACCCGTCATCTCAGGGAAATCGCGCCGAAGATCCAGGGCAAGCCGATCGATGATTCTGGTGCCCCATCCCTCGGCGGTTTGGCGTGCCAAAATCTCGCGGCCGATGCTCCAGTAGAGCAGTATGAGTTCACGGTTGACAGCGACGGCCGCCTTCAGACGAGCTGAGCGGATTCGCTCCTTAAGCTCGGCAAGCAGAGAGGCGTATTGGTCGCCGTCAGATGAAGGAATGGGTGTAGTCATGCGACGACTGCAGGCGCGCGTCAGCGGTTCGGTTCCGTTCAAGACCCCAATCATCCTCGATGAGGTAGGCCATCTGATGATAGAAGCTCGCCCGAAGCGAGATCGGGGAGGATGCCCGCTGAAATCCGACGCTAAAGCAATGTGCCAGGTCGGCCTAAGGGCCGCTTGGCTTCCGACCCGCATTTTGACGAAAGCAGCGCGGCAGGTGGTCGTTGATCGATCATGCTGGCCACTGGCATCCGCGCATGGGCGGCCTTCGTATCAAGAGGGGATGACGAGGATCGATAAAACGGTGAGTTTTACCTCAATGGTCCCGTCATCCCCGCCCAGATCAGCCCGCGGTGCTTGGCACCGGCGTGTTAAGCAGCTGCTGCTCCCACAGATACGCGATGCCGCTGCCAGCCGCATGCTGCCCGAGCACTTCTGTCATCTTGCCCGCAGTTTCGATACGAGCCCAGTCGCGCTGCCACTCGGATGCCAGCGCCAGCCAGGTCATCATGTTCGCGCCGGCCGCAATCATGCGCTGGATGGCCACCTCGTGGGCCTCGACCGACGTGCCGCCCGACGCGTCGGTGATGACCGTGACATCCCAACCTTCGCCGAGGGCCTGGATTACCGGCATCGCGACGCAGATCTCGGTCCACAGGCCGGCTATGATCAACTGCTTGCGGCCCGTCGCCTTGACCGCATCCACAACCTTCTGGTCCTCCCAGGTGTTGATGAACGTCCGGTCGATCACCTCCTGGCCGGGAAAGACATCGGTAATCTGCGGGAAGAGGAGACCGCCCCTCGCCGCGACCACGCTCGTCAGGATGGTGGGGACGCCGAAGAGCTTGGCAGCCTTCGCCAGGGCGGTCGAATTGTTGACCACCGCCTGCGGATCGTGGCTGTTCAGGTTCGCGAGCTGGTAGGGCTGGTGGTCGATCAGAACGAGTACCGAGTCTTTGGGACGAAGAAGCGAAGCAAGGCCATTACGAAAGGTCATGAAGGGATCCTCTGCTGACGTTTGTGTGAGTTTGGTTCGACGAAAGACTTGCGCTGACAGCCGCGCCGCCTCCGTACCGGACACTGTCATTCCCCATCGCGATACGGTAGTGCTCGCCTCTGCCATGCTGTGTCGCGCAACGGGGAACGCCAAAATGGACATCGAAGAGCTGCAGACATTCGTCGAGGTCGCCAATGCCGGAGGCGTTTCGCCCGCCGCGCGCCGGCTCGGCGTCTCCAAGTCGATCGTCAGCCGGCGGCTCGCCCGGCTCGAAGCGGACCTCGGCGTCCAGCTTCTGGCACGTACGACCCGCGGCGCTGCTCTCACCGAGGCCGGGATCACTTTTCGGGATCATGCGGCGAGAGTCTGTGCCGAGATCGACATCGCCAGGGAAACGATCCTGCCCGCCGGTGACCTTCGCGGCCGCCTGAGAGTGGCCGTGCCGCTGTCTTTCGGCCCGACCCACTTCGCGCCCGTGCTCGCGGACATGGCCCAACGCCACCCGCAGCTCCAGATCCAAACCGCCTATAGCGATCGCTTCGTCGATCTCATCGCCGAGGGCTTCGATTGCGCGATCCGCGTCGGCTATCTGCAGGATTCCAACCTGATCGCAAGGCGCGTCGGGCCGATCTACGGGAAGCTGGTCGCAAGCGCCGACTATATCAAGAAGTATGGGTCTCCCGAAAAGCCGGAGGATCTCGCCACCCACGAGGCCCTTATGCAGGGAACGGAGGCCTGGCAATTCATGGATGGAGAGGAGATTGTCACGGTCTACCCGCGGGGGCGCTTCAAGGCCGACAACGCCATGGCTCTCCTTGCCGCGGCTTTGAAAGGGCTAGGCATCGCCTGGATCCCCGATGGCGTCATCGATGATCATGTCGCCTCCGGCGCGCTGGTTCCGGTCATGACACGCCATCCGCCCCCTCCGGCAGGCGTTTATGTCATTCGCCCGCCGGGTCAGCATCCGGCGCGGAAGGTGCGTGTGCTGACCGACATGCTGATCGGCTGTTTCCAACAAGCGCATGACCCTGCGGACGAAGATCGCTGAGGCCCGAGTGGCGGGAAGCCCCGACCGGTCTCGCTAGATTTCAAGTCACGCGAAGAAATAGGCGGCTTGTTGGTTCACATCCGTTCAAGGCGGGGGATGCGCAGTCGGCTTCCGCTGCGTTGCAGCGGCAAGGGCCGATCCTCTCGAACGGGGGTGGAAAGCGGACTTAGCAGTGATCCACTAGACTAAGCGGCTTAGTCAGAAGCACCCAGTGCTCTGTATAGGTTTCCCAGCCTTCCTTCACACAGGGGAGTGCTGCGACTTCTTCGTAGCCATGTCGCTCATATAGTCGTCTTGCACCTGCATTATTGTTGGCGACGATGACACTCATCCGCCGCAGCTCCCCATCCCGAGCTATTTGTTCTGCCAGATTGAGTAGGCGTGAACCAAGTCCTTGCCCTCGGTATTCGGGGTAGCAGGCCAACACATTGACATACCAGCTTTCGAGGGCCTTGTTCTCCAGTTCTTGAAGCGGCCGGAACAGGGCGGGGAAGTCATCGCCAATTGGCTTGGGCTCCGAGCCGATCGGATAGCCAGTCAGGCTTGCCACGGCACCGTCTCCAAAGTCCACAACCACGATTTGGCCCTCGCGCACCCTTTCTGTTTGCCGAGCGCGGCCAACCTCCCAAGGATCCTGACCGTCCTTTGCAAGTCCCTCCCAAATGTACAGGGGCAGACCCTCGCCAGCGAAGTTGACGAGATCAGCCAATTCCCTTGCATCTGCTTCGCTTGCAAATCGTAGCGGTGGCTCAAGCCGAATCATTTGCGTCTCCGGGAAGTCTAGGGCGGACAATTTCTCAAAAGAGATCCGTCGAAGGAGGCCAGGTGATCTGCAATTCTTCGATCCAACCGCCTTCATGGCAAAAATGAAACATACATCGCTTGGGGCGGTCAAGTTAACGGTCGCTTGTCGGGTCAGACCTGCTAGCAGTCCCCGCAACATCCCTCCGTTGAGCAGACCGTTCTCAAGGCAAGCGGGGACAAGAGAGGTCTGCTTTGGGTCGGAGGAGCCATTCTTCTCGAGCCCTGTGCACGGCTTCTTGCGAGGATGTACCTTTGGTACGTCGAAAATCGCATAATGTATCGACTGCAACAGCACGCCAAGGTTGACGTTTTCGCGGTCGTGTTCTCAGGACAGCATTTCGAGACCGTGCTTTCGCACGATCGAAAGCAGCTTCAGTGCTGGTATCCGATCTTCACCAATCCGAACCAAGCCTGCCTCTCGTTGCAAGCGGGCCAATCATATGCGACATCATTTCAGGTGAACAAGCAGGCAGAGGCAAGTCGGGCTCCGTTCGGAGCCCGTTGTTCCTCTATTGCGCGGTAGCGCCGAGATCGACCTTGTCGAGAAGAAGGGCGGGATGCTCTGCGGCTCCGACCAGTTCAAGCGCACTGATGCCGGCGGCGTCCTTGGCCTTGACCGTCAGGGTAAAGGTTCCCGGCTTGGTGATGAACTGAGAAAGGGCCATGGCTGCCTCCTGCAGTTTCGGTTGAGTGGACGCAAACTGCTGCAGACCCGCGGTCGTCATCATCACAAGAATTCCGCGCACGCTGTCTTCGGTCAGGCCGTTCTCATCGGCATAGAGCTTGATGCCCTTGGCCATGATCCCCTTGTCCTCGATCTTGAGCTTCGCCTCCCGGGCCGTGAGGCCGAAGAGTGCCATCTGAGAGGCGGTCATGTCGCCGGAGAAGAAGTCCGTGGTGACACCGCCCATGATCCCGGAGAAGGAAAGGCTGCCCATGTCCTTGCCGCTCAAGGAAATCTCCTTGATGACAAGGTTCTCCTTCGGCTCGTCCCAGGCCAGTTCCACGTTGGAAGAAAAGACTAGATTGTCAAAACCCAGCTGGCGCAGCGCCTTGGAGCCTTCGTCTTTGGCGTCCGACGGAACGGGCACGCTGAGGTCCTGATAGGCGATGCGGACTTGCGTCGGGATTCCGTTGCGGGGCTTGGTCAGTGCCACCTCATAGCTGTCCAGTGTGAACCGTATGCGCTCAGGGACGGAAGGCATGGTAGCTTGGTCCACCGGTGCCTCGTCCAATGGAGCGTCCAGGTCGTCTGCCCCATTCGACGGATCCGCGTCGGGCAATGCCTCGTCGCTTGCAGATGGGGCTGGGTCAGTGCCGGTTGCGCCTTGTTCTTCCTCGCCGGCTTCGCTGCCCGGCACAGTTGCTGTCTCCCCAGGCATGTCGATGTCCAAGCCCTTCAACCGGATCGTGCCGAATTCCGGCATGAGCGTTGTGAGGGGGAAGTCTTCGAGTTGCTCTTCATTCAACTCTGCCAGCTTCGTCAGCGCTTCCATGGTCGGTTCCCAGGAGAAACCCCTGATGCTCGCTTCTGAGAACTTGGCGTAGTCGGCGCCTTCGCCGATGAAAACGCCGTGCATGGCACCGTCGAAGGTATGGCCTTCGAGCTGAACCGCCATCTTGTCGATGGCCAGTTTAATTGTCTTGCTCTCGCCGCCGTCATCCTCTTCGGAGATCTGCGTCTTGAGACCGAGCATCTCGATGTCGCCCTTGCCGATGATGTCGGCGAGCGAAAGGACGCGTTTGAAAAATGCCTGACGCTCGGCAGGCGGCAGTGTGTCCAGATCGAACGATTGCAGTTTCTCAAGTGTTTCGAGAAGTGGTTCGGTCGGCATGCGGACGCTCAAGCCGCTGCTGCGCAGCTCGTCGTAGCTGAAATGCGACGTGCCGTGCGATAGCACGATATTCTTGACCGAGATCGGGCCGTAGAGTGGTTTGGGTTCCTTGTCGTCAGGACCGGCCTTTTCCCCGTATATCCGGACGAGATAGGCGGCGTCAAAATCCTTGCCGCTCATGGCGCCCATGGAGCCGTTCATTTCCTCCCGCTTCGGTGCGCCTTCTCCATTCGGGATGTCCAGCTTCAAACCGAAGCTCGCCCCGCTTGCGGAATAGCGTGCCACGCGACCGCTGGCGATATCCTCCAAAGCAACATTCTTGTAGACGGTCTTCTGTTCGGAGCCGGCGACCAACTGGCTGACCGTAACCTCCGGTGCCAGGACACGCTTCGCCGCAAAACGTTCAATGCGTTTCAGCGGCGTCACGTCGGCTTGATCGCCGGTCTTCGCCCGGGCGTCTGTGCCGAAATTGGGCTCCTCGACGCTCGCCTGCGGAACGGAAATCTTGCCCATCGCCAGATCGAGCTCGATACCCTTGAGCGCGAACCCGCCTTTCAGGAAGGAAATCGTGGGTCGCCCGTCGATCGCAGCGACGCGCGCGCTGGCGCCGCTGGCGACGGGAATTGTAACGTCACGCATATGAATGCGCCCGAGAAAGCCCGCTTCACCCGACCCTGCCTTGCCCCCGCCCTCGAAAAGAAATCTAGCGGCTGCCTGTGGGAGAATGAACTCGCCGGCGGTTGCCCCCGCCGTTGCGAGGGGGATTACCGCCACGGTGGCCAAAAGCGCTTTGCGACCGCCCCGGCCGGTTCCAATTTCTGCTTGCGGCACGATTTCTGTCCTTCCCCCAAACAAGACTGACAACGAATCCTTGCGTGCCGTGTGACTAATGAGCCGCTTCGCTTTATGCAAGTTTTGCGAGAATTAATCCGCTGGGGGAATCCTAGTTGAAAAGCCTTGTGGCGTTCGGACCCTTGCCCAGATCAGTCCGTTGAAACGCTGAAGCGGTCCAGCCGTTCGTGATTTTGGTCGTCGCGCCCCGACTGTTATGAAAGGATTGCACAATGTATTCATCGGAACCGTTTGCCCTTCCGCCTTGCGACGGCTTCGCCGCCCCAGATGGCGGCACTAGTCCCTAGGTTTATGTAGGAGAAGTTGCACACCGATGTAGTCGCCGTTTGTGATTTCGATGTCGTGTGCAGCGAACGCGGCCTTGATCTTCTCCTTTGTGACACCTTCTCACTGGTGTCGCTTGTCTCGGCCGGTCTTGGCGTTGGCTGGGCGCCGGAACGGACGCTGGACCTACCCAACCGCAATTTCGAGGGGCGTCGACTTTCGCATTGGGCTCGGTGTCGCCTGGTCAAAGGATGACCCGACGGCCGCGAGAGACGACATCATCGATATCGCGCGGTCGCTGGTCAGGGCGGGCAGGTGAGCATCTGGGGTTGATGTCGGCGACAACGGTGTCGGATGCCCACCCGTCAGCGGCATTGTAAATCCAGATCGACATCTGATTGTGAAGCCGCAGACGCATCGAACGTGGGAGTTGGTAGGCGGATGTCACGGCGATTATCCCGGCTCCGAGAACTGCGACTTTCACGCTCGCACCTGTGGTCAACCAGGAAACCTGGACCAGACTTCAGGACGCTTTGAATTACTGCGGTTGGATCGACGTCAGCCCATGCGTTCCGAAGCATAAGAGCCCGGAGATGGTGGGAAGACGACGGTCTTGTTCCCGTTGATGAAGACGCGCCCGTGGATGTGGGCGTGGATGGCGCGCGCCAGAACCTGGCTCTCCACGTCGCGGCCCAGGCTCACGTAGTCGTCTGCGTTCTGGGCGTGGGTCACCCGAACGGTGTCTTGCTCGATGATCGGGCCTTCGTCGAGGTCGGCGGTTACGTAATGCGAAGTCGCACCGATCAACTTCACGCCGCGCTCAAACGCTTGCTTGTAGGGGTTGGCACCCTTGAAGCTGGGCAGGAACGAATGATGGATATTGATGATCCTGCCGGACATTTTCTTGCACATTTCGTCGGATAGGACCTGCATGTAGCGCGCAAGAACGATCAGTTCAGCGCCGCTGTCCTCGACGATCTTCATCTGCGCCACTTCGGCGACCGGCTTGTTCTCCTTCGTCACTTTGATGCAGTGGAACGGAATGTCATGGTTTACGACGACGCGCTGGTAGTCCATGTGATTTGAGATGACGCCGACGAGGTCGATCGGCAGCGCGCCGATCCGCCACCGATAAAGAAGGTCGTTCAGGCAGTGACCGAAGCGCGATACCATCAGGATCACCTTCTTCTTCGCGGTCTCGTCGAAGAACTCGGCATTCGCCTCGTACTTGGCGGCGATCGCTGAAAAGCCATCACGAAGTTCTTCAAGCGAGCGGCCCTCTTCGGACTGGAAGCTGATGCGCATGAAGTAGCGGCCCGTATCCCCGTCGTCGAACTGGGCGCTGTCGGAAATGTTGCATCCGTTTTGCGAAAGGTAGGACGCGATGGCTGCGGTAACTCCGCGGATCGATGGGCAGGCGACGCGCAAGGCGTAGCGAAGCTTGCTGCTGGTCATGGTCGATTCCGTTCGTTTGTATAGGCCGCGAGGTCATGCTGGCGGCGGAAGGCTGTTACGGTATTGGACAGAAGGCAGGCGATCGTCATCGGGCCGACGCCGCCCGGTACGGGGGTGATGGCGGCAGCATGATCCGCCTCGGTGTAGGCGACGTCGCCCACGATCCGGGATTTTCCGTCCTCCAGGACGCGATTGATGCCGACGTCGATCACCACTGCTCCCGGCTTGATCCAGTCACCGCGCACGAGACCCGGCCGGCCGACGGCCACAACGATGATATCCGCCGTCCGGCAGAGGTCCGGGGTATTCCGGGTCTTGGAATGAGCGACTGTCACCGTGCAGTTGGCGTTCATCAGCATCTGCGCCATGGGCTTGCCGACGATATTGGACTTGCCGACTACCACGGCGTTCAGGCCAGAAAGGTCTTCGCCGAGGCGATCTTTGAGGAGCATCATGCAGCCCAGCGGGGTGCACGGTACGAGCGCGGACTGACCCGTCGCGAGACGCCCGGCGTTTGAGATGTGAAAGCCGTCGACGTCCTTGTCAGGGTTGATCGCCTGGATGACCGCGGTCGGATCGAGGTGCTGCGGCAGGGGCAGTTGGACAAGAATGCCGTGGACATCGGGATGGTTGTTCAGACCGTCGATCAGCGCCATCAGATGAGACTGCGAAATGTCCGCGGGCAATCTGTGCTCAAACGACCTCATTCCCGCAGCGACTGTCTGCCTGTGCTTGGAGGCGACGTAAACAGCACTTGCCGGATCGTCGCCCACGAGGACGACGGCGAGGCCCGGAACAGCACCGGTTTCGGCCTGAAGCGATGCGACGTCTGTCTTAATCTTCTCGAGCAGGCCGTTTGCGAAAGCCTTGCCGTCAATCACCTCGGCTCGTTGGAGTCTGTCCATTCCCATCTCGCTAGCTCTCCCATGTGTTGGATTTGGAGGATCGCGCCGTGTAGGCATGCACTAAGCGTCCCGGCGATATGGTCAGAGATCAGTGCCCGTAAACCGGGAACCGGCGGGTGAGGTCGGCGACAACTGCCTTGGCACCGTCAGCGACATCGTCTGCCGTGCCTGCGGCCTCTGCCTCGATCAGATCGGCGATGACCGTACCTAGCGCCTTGAACTCCTCTTCCTTGAGGCCACGCGTCGTGGCCGCGGACGTACCGAGACGCATGCCGACCCATTCTGCCGGACGCGGGCTGTCACCGGGGATCGGGTTCTTGTTCGATGTGATGTTGGCGCGAGCCAGCACGACCTCGACCCGCTTGCCGTTCAAGCCCTTGCTCGAGAGGTCGAGCAGGACGATGTGGGTGTCGGTACCGCCGGAAACGATACGGATGCCACGGTCGGCGAGTGTCTCGGCCAGAGCCTTCGCGTTGGCTTTCACCTGATGGGCGTAAACTTTGAAATCATCACGCAGGGCTTCGCCGAGGCAGATGGCTTTCGCGGCGAGAACGTTGCTGTGTAGCGATCCCTGGACACCCGGGAACACCGCAGCCTGCAGTCTCTTGAACCATTCTTCGTTGTTCGTCAGGATAAGGCCGCCACGGGGGCCGCGGAGGGTCTTCGTGGTCGTGCAGGTCACGATATCAGCGTGCGGAAACGGTGAGGGGTGCGCGCCGCCAGCAACCAAGCCAGCGATGTGAGCCATGTCGACCATGAAGTACGCGCCGACCTTTTTAGCGATCTTCGACATACGTTCGAAGTCGAGTTCGCGCGGATAGGCCGAGCCGCCCGTGATCAGAAGCTTGGGGCGCACTTCGTCCGCGATGCGCTCCATCTCATCATAGTCGATGACTTCGTTCTGGGCGTTTACGTTGTAGTTGTGCGCTTCGAACCAGCGGCCCGACAAGTTGCCCTTCATTCCGTGCGAAAGGTGTCCACCTGCTGCGAGATCGAGCGAGAGAACCTTTTCGCCCGGCTTCATCAAGAGGAAGAATACCGCCAGGTTCGCCTGGGTGCCGGAGTGCGGCTGTACGTTGGCATAGGCGCAGCCGAACAGCTCTTTGGCGCGATCGATCGCAGCCTGCTCAACGACGTCGACAAACTCACCGCCGCCGTGGAAGCGGTTGCCCGGGTATCCTTCCAGCGTCTTGTTGGTCATCTCGTGCCCGAGAGCATCGAGGACTGCGCGGCTCACGATGTTCTCGGATGCGATCAGCTCGATCTGGTTCTGCTGGCGTGCGCGTTCGCTTGCGAGCGCGTCTGCGACGAGCGGATCGCGCTCCTCGACGTTGGTTTCGAAAAAGGCTTTTGCCACGTTCTCCATGGATCCTCTCCAATGTCGGTCTTGGTTTCCTTGGAGCAGAAGGTAGTTGGGGGAAGGATCCAGAAAAAGTTAATAATATTTGCTTATATCGTAAGGTGTGCTAATCATTTCAAATGTCAACGGAGGACGCCGATGGACGTCGGACGCTTGCGTGCTCTTAGAGAGCTTTCGATCCGCAAGACAATGGCGGCGGTGGCGGAGGCGCTGTATGTCTCTCCGTCTGCCGTGTCCCAGCAGATTGCGCTCCTTGAAGAGGAGGTCGGTATCAAGCTGATCGAGCGCCGCGGGCGAGGGGTTGTCATGACGCTAGCGGGACAGAAGCTTGTGGAGCGCGCCGAAAATATCCTATCGGAAATCGAGTCTGCCAAAGCCGATATCTCGGAGCTGAAAAGTGTTATTTCCGGCGAACTGCGAGTGGCAGCGTTTCCTTCCGTCGCCGCAGCGCTCATTCCCAGCGTGGTGCACCAGCTCGCAGCGCTGCATCCTCATCTAATCGTCCAGTTCGACGAGATGGAGCCGGCAGAGAGCGTGGCCGCCCTGCGCAGTTGGCAGACTGACATCGCAATTATCGACGACCTGAACATGCCGACGGGGGCGCTGGACCCGAACATCGAGACAATCTACCTGTTGGAGGACGTATTCAACGTGATGGTGTCTCAGGATCACCGGCTCGCCGAAAGACCGACCGTCAAACTTGAAGAGCTACGGAACGAACGTTGGGCAATCGACACCGCTTCCGTGACCTACAACAACATGCTGGCCGACGCGTGCCAGGCGGTTGGCTTCAAGCCGAACATCGTGGCGCGCTGTAAGGGGTTCGAGGTGACGATCGCGCTCATCAGACAGAACTACGGTATCTCGATGCTGCCTGGGCTTCGCGCCAGCCACGACCTCGAGGATGTTTGGGTCTGCAAGCTCTTGCCGGAGATACGGCGTAAAATCTTTCTTGCATTTCGAAAAGCCGAAAAGCGAAGCCCTGCGGTGCAGGTGTTCATCGATCAGATCACGCGGAAACCTGGAGCAGGGTAGGCTGGTCAGTTGGTACGCCACCTAGGGTGTCATCTCGGATAGAGTACGATCATGTTCCTACCACAGGAACCAGCACGTCTTTCGTGGCGATGCTGTTGCCTGCCGCCCAGAATATCTTGTTCCCGAAGAGGCTTTCACTCGCCACCAGGATGGCCATGATCTGGATGTTGTGGACGAGAAGTACCATCCGTCTTCCGCACAGGGGCTATCGTCGAGCGGTCGTTAGTGTCGTTCTCTAAGCGTTCAAGCTGCCCAGTGTGCCAAGCCAAAATCATCGCGCTCGTTTTCCCCGAAAGTTCTGAGGGACATCATGGCATTCGATCTGCATGCCCGCTACGCCCCTGTTGGTTCCTCCGTCGTGCCGGGCCATTCTTTTCAAGGCGATCCAGGCGGATCTCACTGGTCGTTCCACACTGCTACCGAACTCAACCGGATTGCTGCGCCGCCTGTTGCTCCTAGCTGATTCAACAAATTTGCTTACGTATTAATCAAGGGGAATTAAGTAGATTTGAATGAATGCCCTCCGTATCGTTCTACTGCCGATCGATGGGGCTCACTTTATGGCGACATCGGCGAACGGCGGGAACATTCGCTTCAGAACGGCAAAAGCCGCTGTCGCCCACATAAAAACCAGTCCCGACCAGTGCCCCGTCAGTAGGCATTCAACTCGCCAGAGCGATCTGAAAGGGGAACTGAAATGACACTCATGAAAGCACTGACGGCCGGCGTGTTCGCCGGACTGTCCTTCGCAGCCGCGGATGCATCCGCATCCGTGTTGGATAATGTCAAGGAGCGCGGTGTACTGAATTGCGGTACCGATAACACAGCACCTGGCTTCGGATACTTGAACACGGCTACCGGGGCGATGGAGGGGCTCGACGTAGACTTCTGCAAGGCTGTCGCCGCCGCCGTCCTCGGCGACCCATCGAAGGTCAAGTTCGTAACCGTCACAGACAAAAGCCGCTTCGACGCCGTCCTGACCAACCAGGTCGACGTCGTCTTCGCGCACACCACGATCAAGCCGGCGCGGGAGTCCTCGATCGCCATCGACTTCCTGCCGATCAATTTCTACGACGGCACGGGCATCATGGTAAAGGCAGAGGCGGGCGTGAAGGCGTTTGCCGATCTCGATGGCGCGACGATCTGCACGACGCAGGGCTCCGCGACGGAAACCGTACTCACGGGTGCTTTCAAGGCCCGCGGCTGGAAGACGTCCAAAGTCCTCACTTATGAGAACCTAGAGAAGCTTTTCGCAGCTCTGAACTCCGGCCGCTGCAACGCCATGAGCACCGACAAATCCGCGCTTGCCGCATGGGCTGGTAATTCCCCGAAGCCGGCCGACTATCTGATCCTCCCCGATACTCTCGATAAGTCCCCGTTCGGCGGCTTCGTCGTAGCCAACGATTCCAAGTGGCGCAATGCACTTCGGTGGGTCCACTACGGCCTTTTCCAGGCCGAGGAATCCGAAATCACGCAGAAGAACATCGACGAGAAGCTCGAGAGCGAAGACCCCTTCGTTCAGAAAATCCTCGGCGTTGGCGGCGGATACGGCAAGGACTTCGGTCTTTCCGATGATTTCGTCGCGCAGGCGATCAAAGCTGTCGGCAACTTCGGCGAAATCTACGATCGCAACCTTGGTCCGAACACCAAGATGTACCTGGATCGCAAAGGCACGCCGAACGCCCTGTGGACACAGGGTGGCGCAATCTATTCCCCGCTCTGGAACTGATCCTGACCGCAGGCTGGGACGGCTTTGTCCGCTCCAGCCTGCAATGGCGTTTGGAGCCTGCACATGATTATCAATGAAACGAACGCGGCACCCGGGTCTGTCGGTTGCGACCAGGTGCGGTCAAGGCGATTTCGGAAACGTCTGCGCCATGATGCCATCCAGTTCGCCATCATAGCCTTAGTGGTGGCCCTGATTGGCCTCCTTGGTTATGCGGTGAAGGAAGGGCTTGCGCAGAAGGGCATCAAGTTCAGCTTCGCCTTTCTCTCGAACGCGGCCGGCTTTGATATCAGCGAGGGCAAGACCTTCTCGCTCAGCGACGGTATCTTCCCAGCGTTCGAGGCGTTCACTTCCGATCGGTCGAACGGCGCCGCCTTCATTGCGGGCATATTCAATACCCTCAAGGTCGCTGTTCTCGCCATAATATTGAGCACGGTTCTGGGAACGCTGCTCGGGGTAGGCCGCCTATCCACCAACTGGGTCGTGCGGAACCTCTCGTTTTGGATCGTCGAATTTGTCCGCAACACTCCGCTGCTCATCCAGTTGGTGTTCTGGTACTTCGCGGTCGTGTTACATTTTCCGCCGCTGGCCGCTGCCGCGAAGTGGTATGGCGGAGTGATCATCAGCCAGCAGGGTCTTTACTTTCCCGCTCTCTCCTGGTCCGGCGACGGGTCAGGCATCTCGATCGCACTCGTCAGCGCGACGTGGGTTGCGATCGTCGGTTTCATCGTTGATCCGGTGAAGGGAATGCGGCGTGTCTGCGTGGTTGCGATCGTGGCCTTGGTAGGGGTGTTGTTCGCCTCGGGTTTTCTCTCGATCAACTACCCCGTTGCTTCAAAATTCCAGGCAAGCGGCGGAACGAGCCTGAGCCCCGAAATGGCCGCTCTTCTCCTGGCTATTGTCGTCAACAGCGCGTCGTATATCGCGGAGATTGTCCGCGGGGCGATCGACGCTTTGCCGAAGGGCCAATGGGAAGCCGCTGGTTCGTTGGGTTTGAGCCGACGTAACACAATCAACGACATTGTGCTTCCCCAGGTTTTTCGTGTCGTCCTTCCGTCGTTCGGAAACCAGTACATCGGCCTCACCAAAAACACGGCTCTGGGCATCGCGATCGGCTATCCAGACCTTTTCAACGTTTACGGCACCGTTGCCAATCAGACAGGGCACAGCCTCGAGGGGATCGTCATCGTTATGGTGTCGTATCTGCTGCTGAGCTGGATCATCAGCGCGATCGTCTCCTGGGCCAACAGCCGCCTGAACCAAATGGGAGCGTCCCGATGATCTCTTATGCTTTCAAATGGTCCAGCCATAACCTGTTCGGCAAGCCCTTCGACGCGCTCCTTTCGATCATAGTGCTCCCGGGAACGCTCTGGCTCATCTACTCCATCCTTCACTGGGCCATATCCGTCGCACAGTGGGACATTATCCCTCTGAGCATGCGTGTTCTAATGATCGGGATATTTCCAGCGGATCAGGCTTGGCGCGCGTGGACCGCCGCCGGCATCATCGCCGCTCTTCTGGGAGCGGCCCTTGGATGCGTCTTCAGCTTCCGCATTCATCACGCCTTCTTTCTCGCCCTTCTACTCGCAGCCTTGCTGACCGTGGGTGTGGGGTTGCAGGTCTCTGCTTTGACCACCTTGGTGGCGGCGGTTTTAGCGTGCGCCTGGCTGCTGACCTCCTACGTGCCTCTAGCGAGGCATGTGTTGCTACCTGCCGCATTCACTGGGTTCATATCGGTCTTCGCAGTGATGGCACCTCCGGGTGTCGGGCTCTGGGGCGGATTGCTTCTCAGCGTCCTGCTGACACTCGTGACCGCCATACTGTCCCTCCCGATCGGTATCCTGCTCGCGTTCGGTCGTCGCAGTCGGTTTTCTAGCGTCCGCTTAATTTGCACCGGTTACATCGAGATCATGCGGTCCTTGCCGCTGATCTTGGTCGTTTACTGGATCTGGATTCTCATGCCCGTGCTTGCGACGGGATGGAGTCTCGCCGACGTTGCGCGCGGCATGATCGGTTTCACGATCTTTTACTCTGCCTACGTGGCCGAGTACGTCCGAAGCGGCCTTCAGGCAGTCCCAAGGGGCCAGACCGAAGCTGCGCGATCGCTCGGTATGAGCGAGTTCGACATCAACCGCTCCATCGTGCTCCCCCAGGCGCTGCGTGTGGTCGTGCCACCGCTCGTCGGAAACGTGCTCGATATCTTCAATGCTGCACCGCTCGTCTTCATCATCGGCCTCACCGACTTCCTGAGGGCCGGTCAGATGATCCTGGCGAACCCGCAGTACGGTGACCGAACCTACGAAGTCTATTCCTACCTGCTTCTGACCTATTTCCTCGTCGGATCGATGATCACCTACGCCGCAAGGAAGCTCGAAGCGCACATGGCCATTGGCAGTCGCTAGGCAGGCAAACACGGAGTTATCGCGATGAATACCATCGTTGAAATGAAGAGCATGAACAAGTTCTACGGCGCTCATCACGTGCTGAAGGACATCGACCTCACGGTGACCCGCGGCGAGGTCATGGTCGTCCTCGGTGCTAGCGGCTCCGGTAAATCGACGTTGATCCGATGTGTGAACGGTCTGGAGATGTACCAGAACGGAAGTCTGGTCGTGGACGGCTATAACATGCCTGTCGAAGAGGATCGTCGCCTCGGTGGCGAACGCGAGCTGGCGGATATCAGGAAGGGCGTTGGCATGGTGTTCCAGCAGTTCAACCTGTTCCCGCACAAGACCGTCGTCGAAAACATCACAATCGCGCCGATCCGCGTCCGAAAGAAATCCAAAGATGAGGCAGAGGCTGCTGCCATGAAGCTCCTCGAGCGCGTGGACTTGAAGGCGCATGCCCATAAGTATCCGGGACAGCTTTCGGGCGGCCAGCAGCAGCGCGTGGCGATCGCAAGGTCGTTGGCAATGGAGCCGCACTTGATGCTCTTCGACGAGCCGACGAGTGCGTTGGACCCGGAAATGGTTGGCGAAGTTCTCGACGTTATGCGTGAACTCGCAGCCGAAGGCATGACGATGATGATCGTCACCCACGAGATGGGATTTGCCCGCGAAGTCGGAGACAGGGTCGTCTACATCGATCAGGGCTCGATCCTTGAGATCGCCAAGCCGGACACTTTCTTCGACAATCCTCAGAACGACCGCGCGCGCTCGTTCCTCGCCCGCGTGCTGAAGCACTGACCTCTCTCCGCCAGAGCGAAAACTGCCTTCCCGCGGGTCATGGTGATGTTCCCGGCTCCGGGGGCATCTTACCCGATCATCTTAGAATTGTGTGACGTTACGAAATTCAGGAGTACGCAATGACGTATAAGCTTCCAGACACAACCCTTAGTGCGGACATTGTCGCTGGGTGGCCCACGTTGTGGCTGAATCAGGACTACCGATCCGGAGCCATCCAGAACCGTGACCTTCCGGTTAGACCGACCGACGTTCTTGAAGCCAAGCGAAATTGGGAAAGACTCGCGCCCCTCCTTGAGACTTGCTTCCAAGAACTCAAGGAGACAGGGGGGGCCATTCGGTCGAACCTTGTCGAACTCCAAGGTCTAAGAGACGCCCTTGGATACGACTCTCCCGACTACGGCCGCCTGTTCATCAAGGCGGACGGCGACCTACCCGTAGCTGGATCGATTAAGGCGAGAGGAGGGGTCTATGAAGTCTTCCTATTCGCGGAAGGCTTGGCGAAGCAGAGCTGTTTGCTCTCTGAGGGTGACGATATCCGGAAACTCGCCGGGGAGCAGGCGAGGGCGTTTTTTTCAAACTACACCATCGCCGTCGGGAGTACCGGAAACCTTGGGCTTAGCGTGGGCATCGCCGCGCGAGCACTCGGGTTCAAGGCAACGGTGCATATGTCCTCGGACGCGAAGGCGTGGAAGGTCGAGCGGCTCCTCCGACTTGGCGTCGAGGTCGTGAAGCACACAGCGGACTACACGACCGCGGTCGAGAACGCGCGCATTGGAGCTCAGAGCGATCCGACCATCTATTTCGTCGATGACGAAAAGTCGCGACATCTCTTCCTCGGGTACAGCGTCGCCGCATTCGAGTTGGCTGAGCAACTAGAGACCCTTGATGTTCGAGTTGACGAGGACCACCCATTGTTCCTCTACCTGCCCTGCGGTATCGGAGGTGCGCCAGGCGGCGTCGCCTTCGGTGCGAAGGCCGTCTTCGGTGACAATGTTCATGCCTTCTTCGTGGAGCCAGTGCAGTCGCCATGCGCGCTGGTACATATGATGTCCGGCTCGGAGGAATTGGTCTCTGTCTACGACGTGGGGCTAACGAACAAGACCGAGGCTGACGGCATGGCCGTCGCCAGGATGTCCGCCTTCGTCGCAATCGTAATGCGCGAATTGTTGGCAGGGATTTACACTGTAGCCGACGGCGATCTGCTAAAAATGCTGTTAGCAGCTTACGAGACTGACGGGTGGCGTTTTGAGCCTTCCGCCACTGCGGCGCTTCTTGGGCCCGAGTTCATCGTCCGTCACCCTCATGGTAAGGAATTCGCCGCGCAGCAGGGCATTCAGGAAAAGCTGGCGCGCGCGACGCATATTCTTTGGACGACAGGGGGCTCGTTCGTGCCCGACGAGCAGTTCCAGAGTTTTCTAACCCAGGCGAAGGCGATCTCCTAGCCCAGGCTACTGAGGACGCTGTTGACGATGACGACAATCTTGTCGCGTCTGGCGATCTCGGCGATAATAGGTGCCTCTGGCAAGGAGACCTCTCTTTTACAACGTGGTGAAGCGTAGGTCTGGATTGACCAGTCGTGGCTCTTTTCACTTCCCGCGACTGAGCAAGACTATGATAAAATTCGCTCGATCTCTCGTCGCAACTCGGCATGTTTGGCCGGGTTCTGCTCCTTCAGCTTCGCGATGTTGAGCATCTTCCAACGAACAGCTGGAAGCTCTGCTGCCTGCGGCATCCCGATTGCATCGAAATCCGGCTCGCCATCATGCAGCGACAGCAAGAAGCGCATCGCATCCTGGTTGAGCCGCGCGAGGAGGTCTTCAGTCAGCATCTGTCTCGCCGCTTTCAGCTCATCCAGGCTCACAGCCTCCGTTGTCATGCCCTCGAACTCCTTGACGAAGGCATCGTCGAGCTCTGCCAGGGAAGGTTTAACCAGTTCGTGCGGCGGACGCCCCGAACTCGCCACATAGATGAGAAATGTCCGGAACAGCCGGTCAGTCAGTCCTTCGTTCTCATAAAGCAGCTTAACGTCGAACAAATCGCGCGGGTGCTGTCGGTCAACTGCGGCATGCAGCTTTCCGCCGAACAGATCCTCGAACGCAACGACCTGCATCTCGGCGAAACCGAAGGTGTCTTCGACCGACTGGCTCACGCGTCGCACTTCTGGCGCGTGGACGGTTCCACGCGCGACCGGCGACGTCTCGATCTTGATCTCGGCGTTGCCCTGCCGAACGAGGACGCGCGTGTCGTTGTTGCCACCGCCAGCGATCCTCTGAATGACGGCGCCATGCAGATTGCGCTGCAGATCCTCGCGGATATGCTCGAGCGTCGTGTCGATACCTTTCAATGTCGTCTCGCGATCCTCGATCGGCAGATAGACAAGGTCGATGTCGACCGACAGCCGCGGCATGTCGCGATAGAAGAGGTTGATCGCGGTCCCACCCTTAAGCGCAAACGCTTCCTGCCGGGCGATGAATGGAAGGGTCCGCACCAGGAGGTCGACCTGCCGCATATATTGCTCACGCGCCATGCGGGGTCTCCTTCGGCATGAGGTCGTTTGGAATTGTGACACGGTACACAGGATGAAGCCGGCCGCCTGGGGTTAGCGCCCGGTCGCCCTTGCCGAGATCGATCGCCGACATGTCGATGTGCTTGCGCCAAGCATGATTATGCTTGTCGGCATAGATGAAGAAGAGGCGCTTGGTCTTCACGCTCCGGCACTGAACCAGCAGCGTCGTCAGCAGTTTCGGGCGCAGGTTCGCGAGGCTTTCGAACGCCATGTTGACGGTATGAAAACTCTCGCCCTTCGGGAGCTCGTCAAGCATCTCGAGGATCGCGCGTTCGGGGGACGACATCGGAATCGGCCAGCGCCACGGACTCTGTGTTAGATGTGGGTCATCGCCGTTCGAGAGGCTGAAATCGGAGTTTTCGATACCGACCGCTTCGTCGCCAAACAGGCCGGTCCTTTTGACCACCACGCGCGCGTCGGTTTGTAGCTTCGAGAGCCATACCGGAACGTCGGCGCCATAAAGATAGAGTGCGAACTCGCCTCCAAATGAAAGATAATGGGTATGGCCGCGGAGGGTGAGCGCACTCGCGCCGCCGACGTGGAATTTGTGTTGCATGAGCCAGACGGCCGAGAGGAGGGGGATCTTCCATCCGATGACGGCTTCCTGGTTCTCATCCGACGAGAACGGACGGCGGTACAGACCAGTCATCACGGGTTCCAGCCAGCCCTTTTTGACGTAACCGGAAACTGATTGCCGCGAGATGGAACGACGTGCCATCCAGTCCGAATCCACCAGGAATCCCGGCGGGACCGTTTGAAGAAGCTGCTTTAGTTTGGTCTCTGTCTGTCCACTCATATTTGACATAATAGCCTAAAGTCAAAGCGGGCGCGACCGGAACTTTATCAAGGCCGCTTTTTGTCAATGAACGATTGACACTGTAGAAGGTATTCAAAGGAGGCTTCGCGAAGTCGGCGTAAACTTTGGTTACCCGGAATGACGAACGGGACGCCCTGACCGATGAGGCGTGAGCGATCGTGCGCGCTTATCGACGGCGCGGCGAAGACCACGATCGTATCGACGGCATTGCGGACGAGGCCAATATGTTTGGAGATGTCAGATGGTGTGGCGGAGCTGTCTATTGCGGCCAGGATAACGCATCGTTGTCCAAAAATCAGTGTTTCATAGATCGAATACGCTCGCGCCAAAAATGAGGGCAGGCTTCGCGCGCCGTCAAATTCGCGGATCACAAGAGAGGCGTGCAGGGTCTGCCCGAGATAGCGCCCGAGCGTCTCAGCAAAGCGTTCTCCGTTGATGATGGGGTCTTTCTCTAACATCGAGATGCACACCAACATTGATACTGTTAGTGTGCAATATCAGTGTTAGAAGCGAGCTTCGAAGACCCTTCGGCGCCGGAACAGGCGCCGGCTTTCCGGAAGCTTACCCCTCACTGATGATGTTGGGCCAAGTACCCACGCCTGGTCGGCATGAATGCCACCTCTAGCCAAATCTGCGATCTTGGTGATAAATTCTGTTCTCGGAATAGAGCCGCTGCAAAGTTTTCCCTCGAACGCGACGCACTCGTCTTCGAACACCGTTTTGCCGTCGATCCCATCCTGTCTGCTCGTCTCGTCCGCGTCCTAACATTCAGATAAGGCCATAGGCGACTTTTGGGCTCGCAGAGATCGGATTGAGATTAGGCGTTCCACAGGCTGCAAGCGCACGTCTCGAAAGTTCTTATGGCCCCGTCGTGTACGAGGAAGTCAGCCAACCGCAGTCATGATGAATAGGATTGCGAGAGGTACTCCGAAATACCGAGCTCTCGCATGGCACTTGCGAAGATTAAAATATTTCCATCGCAAGGATGGTTGTGGAGAGCTCAACGGGATTTTGCCACTCGCTGCGTATCATCTTCGCAACAAGGCGGCGCGAGTTCTTAAATCCCTGAGCCGTCGAGCTCTTTCTCGTCGTCGCCTTCCCAGGGTGAGGGCATCGAGGTGCGATTGAGATTGGCCGAGGGCATCGGCATCCAGCACTTTAATTCCGGCTCGGCGTATTCGATGATGCGGCCGGGCGAGGAATCAGAGGCGCGCCAGCCTTCTGCACCGAACTGATCGCCATTCGACCAATACGCGAGGTCAACTTCTGCCGCCCCCTGTTCGGACGGGCGGATCGTGACGAGGATCCGACTGCCGTTTTTCGGCGCGCTTGCCATGTGGCGCCACGGGTCTGGCTCGGCCATCATTTTTCCTCCTGCCTTGCTGCAGGTTGCAAGTGTCGCCTCGCCATCGAAAACGGTCAACTCACACTTTGCACAACCCATCGTCTATCGATTGACTGTCCGATCAGCCATCAGCGCCAGGAAGCGCTCCGGCGCGAAAGTTAGATATTCGCGCAGGATCCCAAGATGTCGCCGACCAGGAGATTCCGCGACCGCGATCTTCAAGATTAGCTCGGCGATCAGCGCTTTTGCCTCTTCGTTCCAGTGTGCTTCGCCACCCGTGCCGGGTTCGTCATAGACGAGTGTGCTTGCGTCTTCGGCAAAATCGAGCCCGTCCGGATCGAGCGTATAGAGCGGGATTGTATACCGCCGATCTCTGACCGGTGACTACGAAGGGATCGAGAACATGGACCAGACCGAACCGCTCGCGCGCCCGGCCGGCGACCTCCGCATTTTCTCCTTTCGGATCGATGCAAATGACAGAGCGATCTGCGGTCAGCAGGTGGCTGCAGCGTTGGGACTAGTCTTTGACTGACACAAAAAAGTCGGGACCGCGGGTCATGGCCCCTTGGGATTGTGCGCGAGCCGGCGCGCCGCTCGACCGGCTTGGTGCGGGCGATACGCGCAAGTGGCGCGGGGATCTCCCAACAAGAGGAAGGAAGATCATGTCGATTCGATTCAAACTTTTCGCAACGGTGGCCTTGCCCGTTTTCGCCGTATCATTTGCGATTCAGCCGGCGCTGGCCGAGAGCCTGATGGCGCCGTTCCAGGTAGCGCAGGAAGGGGCCGACCAGCAGTCGCCCGAGGACCTGCTGCTGCTCAAGAAGCGCAAGAAGCAGCATGCCGCCGAGGAAGGGCAGACAGAACAGCAGCAACCGCAGGCCGAAGAGCCGCAGCGCCAGGTCGAGGAGCCGGTGCGCAAGAAGCGCAAACAGCAGGCCGAAGAGCAGCAACCCAGCTTCGAGGAAAACGCGCCGCGGCAGGCTGAAGAACTGCAAGCGCCCGTGCGCAAGAAGCGCAAGCAGCAGGCCGAAGAGCAGCAACCCAGCTTCGAGGAAAACGCGCCGCGGCAGGCTGAAGAACTGCAAGCACCCGTGCGCAAGAAGCGCAAGCAGCAGGCCGAAGAACAGCAGCCTGGTGTAGAGGAAGGGGCTCCGCAACAGGCTGAGGAGCAACAAACTCCTGTGCGCAAGAAGCGCAAGCAGCAGGCCGAAGAACAGCAGCCTGGTGTACAGGAAGGGGCTCCGCAGCAGGCTGAGGAGCAACAAATTCCTGTGCGTAAGAAGCGCAAGCAGCAAGCCGAAGAACAGCAGCCCGCCGTAGAGGAAGGCAGCCCACAGCAGGCCGAGGAACAGCAGGTGCCGGTGCGCAAGAAGCGCAAGCAGCAGGCGGAAGGACAGCAGCCCGCCGCAGAGGAAGGCACCCCACAGCAGGCCGAGGAGCAGCAGATACCCGCGCCCAAGAAACGCAAGCAGCAGGCGGAAGGACAGCGGCCCGAGAAGCAGAAGGCCCTCGAACAGCGTGCCGCACCGGAAGGCGCAGCCACAGCCGATCAACCCACCGCCGAGCAGCCGACGCCGCAGACCGGCGAGGGTGAGCAGCAGCCGGTTCCGGGGACCGAGCAACCCGCAACGGCCGAGCAGCTCCAGGGTGAAGAGCCTCAGGCCAAGCCCGCTCCGATCGTCGTCGACAAGCGCACGAAGGAAGAGAAGCGCAAGATCGCCCAGGATCCGGCGGCGACCGATGAAACCGTGGTGCTTCCGGTTGATAACGGCGCGGCTGTGCTCGACAGCGACAAGGACGCCGACAATGCCGGTGGCAACCGGGCGCGCGAGGCTCGGCGCAAGCAGCGCGAAGAGCTGCGTGTCCAGGAGCAGAACATAGCGCCGCCGACCGATGACGCCGCGGCCCAGGCGGAGATTCCGGCTGAGGTGCGGCAGGCGGTCCCGCAGAGGATCGAGGCCGCGATCAAGGAAGAAGGCCAACGCGTTGAAGCGGCGCCAGTCTTCACGGTCCCGGAGACGACGAACATCGTCAACAACACGGTCATCAACAACACGGTGATCAACAACACCGCGAACAATGATGTGACCGAGGTGCAACTGGTCGAGAGGGTCGACGATCGCGTCGTCCTCGGCGTCGGCGACCAGTTCTTCGTGCGTGGCGACGATCGGCCAAGGCTCCGCCGCGATTCGGAAGAGACCTACTACGATCAGCTGTCGCGCGGCCGCGTTCGTGAAACGATCGTCCGCCCGGGCGGCTATCGCATCGTCACGGTCTACGACCGGTACGGCAACATCCTGCAGCGGTCGCGCGTCGACAGCGACGGTAACGAATATGTGCTGATGTACGCGCCGGAATATCAGGAGGAACGGCGTCCGGCGATCGTCGACGTCGGCTACGAACTGCCGCCGATGCGCCTGACGATTCCGGTCGACGACTACATCGTCGATTACTCGGAGGAACCGGATCGGGACTACTACGAATTCCTGTCCGAGCCACCGGTCGAACGCGTCGAGCGGGTCTATACGATCGATGAGGTCCGCAATTCGGCCCGTCTCCGTGACAAGGTCCGGCGCATCGATCTCGATACGATCCACTTCTTGACGGGTAGTGCCGAAGTGTCGATGTCGCAGGCCAAGACACTGCGCAAGGTTGCGGACGCGATGCAGAAGGTTCTCGACAAGGATCCCGGTGAAACCTTCTTCATCGAGGGGCACACGGACGCTGTCGGTTCCGACCGCTCGAACCTGGTACTCTCCGATGAGCGTGCCGAGTCCGTCGCAGTCCTCCTGACCGAGGTCTATGGCATCCCGGCGGAAAACCTGGTCACCCAAGGCTATGGTGAGCGCTTCCTGAAGATCCGCACGCAGGAGCCCGAAGAGGAGAACCGCCGCGTGACCATCCGCCGCGTGACGCCGCTGGTGCGCCCGGTCGCGCAGCGGTAACGGAAATCTGACGCGCCATGCGTCTTTTCAGACGCATGGCGATGCACATCCTGAGTTGCCGCAAGTTCTCATCATCATCGAATCGGGTTCGTTTGACGTGAAGGTGCTGTCATTGATTGTAACGAGGCCCGCTCGTTCTCGGCGATGTCGGACGACCCCGACTTCGAATACCCGATCATCGATTCACGGTGGCGCTAAGGCCGGCTCTGTCGTGCAATTGCATTACATTGATGCTTTGTGAAGGAGATGCGCGATGGCATTCAAATGCACTCGTTCAGACTCGGATTGATCCCGACATTCGGGACCGCGCCACGGCCGTTCTACAGAATATGGGGCTGACGGTTTCGGATGCTGTTCGAATTCCTTTAACTCGGACGGCGAGCGAAGGCTCGCTGCCGCTGGAATTGGTTGGTAGCACTGACGCTCACGATGCCCGGTTCCGCGCCAAGGTGTTGCAGGCTCTTGAGGACACGCGACCCGATTTCGAGGATGCCAACGCTGAGGCTCGATTCCGCGAACGCCCGGCGGCGGCTGCGCGTAAAGCACGAGCGGGCGACCGATGAGGTTTGTCTGGGCGCAGTATGCACTTGACGATCGCGATGCCATCTTCAGTTACGTTGAAAGTGAGAACCCGAAGGCGGCGGTCCACGTCGACGAGCAAATCGCGCGATCCGTTCGTCGCCTCAGCCCGTGCGTTCCTTCTCGATCGCTTGGTTCGCTGCACTCGGTATCGACGTCTCGGAACTATTTGCGGTTCCGCCGGAGTCCGTCCTAGCACTCGAGCCCTCTCACGGCATATTGGCCCTGAACATTAAAGAAGCAAAGATGTACGGTAGGGGGAACAAAGGGTGAGCGCCCGATCGATCGGCGCCCACCAGCAAGGCCGTAATGGGTGGGAAGCCTGTCATGCAGGATGGCTGCGCGGACGACACGGGCCATACTCCAAAAGCGGTCTTGCATCCGATCTCGCTGGCGACAAACATCTGTGGATGTGGGAAAATGCGCCCATATTAAGCCCAACGATATCGTGCCCGCTGGAGCAGTCACTGCTGTGGATCGAAAGCTTGCAGCCATCCTTTCAGCCGATGTTGCCGGCTTCAGCCGCCTTGCAGCGCTGGACGAGGAGGGTACGGTTCGCGCACTCGATCTATGCCGCGGTCGGATTGCCGAATTGGTTAGCGAGCATGGTGGCCGTATCTTCGGTAGCGCAGGCGACGGCCTTGTCGCCGAGTTCCCAAGCGCTGTTCAGGCCGTCCGGTGCTCAGTAGAAATCCAGCGCCGTCTTTTCAGCCTCTCATTAGACTTCCCACCCGATCGCCGTTTGGAATTCCGCATTGGCGTCAATCTGGGTGACGTCGTTGTGTCTGGAGACGATCTGCTCGGCGACGGCGTCAATATCGCGGCACGCGTGCAGGAGATCGCCGCTCCGTCAGGCATCTGCATTTCCGCGTCGGTGCGCGAACATCTCGACGGCAAGGTGCCGTTCGCGCTAACCAGCCTCGGCGAGCGGAGCTTGAAGAACATCCCCCGGCCGATTTTCGTCTTTCGGGTCGATTGGCAGCAAGAGACACCTGTCGAAGGCGGCATCGCGTCCGCGTCATCACTTGCGGCCCGCCGCGGCAAGGACCAGCCGTCGATCGTCGTCATGCCCTTCGACAACCTCAGCGGTCAGGGCGACGAATACTTCGTGGACGGCGTTGTAGAGGAGATCACCGCCGCGCTCTCGCGCGTTCGGAATTTCTTTGTAATCGCGCGACAGTCCGCATTCACCTACAAGGGACGCTTCGTCGACGTGCGTGAAGTCGGCAGGGAACTCGGCGTCAATTATGTGGTCGAAGGCACCGTTCGCCGGGGCGGCGACCGACTGCGCATTTCCGTGCAACTGGTCGATGCGGAGACGAGGACCCAGTTCTGGTCCGATCGTTACGAGGGCGCAATCGAAGATATTTTCGAGTTCCAGGATCGAATCGCGGCGCAGGTGGCAGGCGCCATTCATCCGGCCATTCGCGATGCCGAAATCGAGCTGGCCAAACGCAAGCCGCCGGCCAGTCTGCGGGCCTATGATCTCGTTATGCGCGCCTACCCGAACCTTTGGGGCCGCCGCAAGGATACCAACAACCAGGCGATCGAACTGCTTCGGCACGCGATCGCCGTCGATCCTGGCTATGGCCGCGCGCATGCACTTTTGGCGTGGTGCCACGCCTCAAACGCCTCCTACCTATGGACCGAACAACCGGAACGTGAGCTGGAAAAGGCGCGCGCAGCGGTTGAAGCTGCGGGGTCGATCGGCGATGATCCAACCGCGCTGACTGCCGCCGGCGCGGCAATGAGCATCTGCGGCGACCAGGAGCGCGCCACCACCTTTATCGAAAAGGCGCTTTCGCTCGACCCAAACAATGCCTGGGCATGGGCGCGCCTGGGCTGGCTCGCGATCTACAAGGACGAAGCCACTCGCGCAACGGAACTCTTCCAGCGTGGGATGACCCTGAGCCCAAGAGATCCGCTCGCGTTCAACATGAGATTGGGTATGGCCTTTTCCTTGGCCATGGAAGGTTCTCTTTCAGAAGCCATCGCGATAGCCCAGGAGGTCGTCAACACCTATCCTGACGTGACCTGGTGCTATCGCCACCTCGCCGCCTGGTCGGCGATGAGCGGAGACTTGGAGACCGCCCGATGGGCCGCACAGAAGCTGTTGGCGGCCGAGCCAAGCTTTACCATCGAGTGGTATCGAGCGCTGCCCTGGTTTCAAAACATACCGCAGTGGGAAGATCAAATGGCCGAGGGTTTGCGGCAAGCAGGATTGCCTGAACGCTGATTGCCGTTCAAGGACATACGCGGCTTGAGAAAGCGCGAAGCTCTCTGCCCTGCATGACGGCCTGCCCAATAGGGCGGTTCTTGGATTGGACCGAAGAGGGCTATCCGGTTGCGATCGAGGTCGAACGGGTTGCTCTTTGACGGTATGACCATCGCCTCCGGCGGTTTTGGGCTGTGCGCCATTCCAGAACTGCTGATCGCCGCCATCCGGAACGCCGGCACCCGACTTCCGACAATCGCGTCAAACAATGCAGGCCTGGACAGGTTCGGTCTCGGGCAACTGCTGGAATCGCGGCAGATCAAGAAAATGATCTCTTCCTATGTGGGTCAGAACGCTGGGTTCATGCGGCAGTTCCTTTCGGGTGAGCTTGAAGTCGAATTCAATCCGCAGGCCACGCTCGCCGAGCGATTGCGCGCGGGAGGCGCAGGCATCGCCGGCTTCTACACCCGGGCGTCGGCACCCTCGTTGCCCAAGGCAAAGATACTCGCGAATCCGACGGCAAGACGTACCTCATCGAGGAGGGAGTCGATGCCGGTGAGCCTTTTGTCTGAGACCGTCGGCAACTTGCCGCCCCGAACTCATCCATCGAACATCACGCTGTATTCTGGATGTTTTGCCGCGAAAACTGCCATGAATGGGCATTTGGCAATAATGCGAGCTTGCCTTTGGCGGAGCGTCTCGAAGACCCCACGGGCCAGCCGTGTGCCGCTACCCTGTCCGGAAAGCGCCTGCGGAACCTCCGTATGGGTCAGGACGATCCTGCCGTCCTCATAGCGATAATAGGCAACAGCTATCTCGTCGCCGATGCCAAGCTCGAAGCGTCATGCCGCGGCATTTTCCCGAAGCTGATCGTGCATTTCCTATCTCCAATCGCACCGAGGATGATCCGGATCTCGGCCGGTACAGTCCCTGCATTCCTATCAATTGAGATCACATTCCGACCTGGGCTGTAAGACGGTGTTCGGGAATTGAGAATTGCGATGTTGCCCTGCCAATTCCGAACCTCCTTGATCACGCAAGATGTAACCGTAGCGAATGCTAATACAACCTCTCTAAATAATGCTGCTGATGTGGTAAAATCGGCTTTGGGAGCAGCGCCGGCTCGAGGAGATGCCGGACAACGTTTCAACTTGTCGCATGTCGGTTCGCATGGGCGTCGAGATCGCATCTCCGCCGTGCCGGATAGGGTAGGCCCCCTACGAAAAAGAGGCCCTTGGATAACAACTCGGAATGGGAGGTGTACGATGGTTCACAAACTGTTTCTCGTCTTGGCTGCCGCGGCGTCCGCGCTTGCGATCAACGGGGTCGCATGGGCTGATTTCACAGTCCTCGTGCCATCGAGCAGCGAGGGTGACGGTCTTAGGGCTGCTGCCGACGACTACTCGAAGATGAAGGGCACGAAGGTGGAGATCGTGCAGGCGCCTTATGCCAATGTGTTCGAACAGGGCGCCAATGCAGGCGCGACCAAGTCTGGCGTCTTCGACATCATCCTGATGGACGACCCATGGATTCCGTTTTTCGCCGAGAACGGGCATCTCGAGGACCTGACGGCCTTCTACAAGGGTGCCGGAATGGAAGGCCCGGACAACGACTTCCTGTCGAAGTCGCTCGCGATCTGTCGCAATCCCTACAACACGGGACCTTATGTGTGCCTGCCCTATGTGGGAAACGCCCAAATGTTCTTCTATGACGCCGCCAAGTACAAGGAAGCTGGCGTCGACGCTCCCAAGACCTGGGATGACGTATTGAAGGCGAGCCAGACCCTGACCAAGGACGGCGGAGGTCGCTATTTCGGTTATGTCTTCCGGGGCGGCCAGGGTAACCCGGTCGTGGCCGACTTCATGCCGATCTTCTGGTCCTACGGCGCCAATATGTTCAACGAGGATCGCACGAAGGTGACGATCGATACGCCGGAAGGCGCGGCCGCGATGAAGACGTTCATGGCGCTCCGCGACGTTTCTCCAAAGGGGATCGAGAGCTACAATGCCAACGAGGTTGGCACAGCGCTCGCCGCCGGTGCGGCCGCCTCATCGATCAACTGGCCGAATTGGGTTGCGACCTTTGAAGATCCGAGCCAGTCGAAGATGGTCGGCAAGATCTCCTACAGCCCCATTCCTGCTGGAACGAAACCGGGCAGTTCGGAAATTGGCCACTGGACCATGGGCATCATGTCGGCTTCGAAGAACAAGCAGGAAGCCTTCGACTTCATGGTCTGGGCGACCTCGGCTGAGCAAATCAAGATTTCCGCCACGCGCGGCAATCCGCCTGTCCGAGCCTCGGTCTTCACCGATCCGGAACTGACCTCGCAGGAACAGTTCCGACACTATCCGGTGTTGATGGAGGCGATCCAGGCCTCGACGCCTCGTCCACGTCATCCGAAGTGGCCGGAGATCGAGAATGCCTTTGGTATAGAGCTTTCCAAGGCCGTAGCGGGTACGATTACAGCGGAAGAGGCTCTTAAGAGCGCCCAAGCGGCAGTCGAACAGATTACGGGCCTTAAGTAGGCAGTGATCGATGCGGAGCAGGGTCTTCGGACCTCGCCTCGTTTCACGCTGCCGGCAATCGTCTGCGGTCACCGTGGAACCGACAATACAGGCGTGCCGGGACGGGGCTCAGAGCATCCGGCTTTCAGTGGAATTCCTCAAGGCGGATGGAAGGCCTTGGATCGAGCGGGAGGGACCAATGCCGAAGGCCGAAAAGGAAACATTGGCCGCGCAGCTTCAGCCGGGTGGTGGTGTAGAGCGTTGGGCAGAGCGTCATCTGCGCTTCCTCATGCTTGCGCCAACAGTCCTCATATTGCTCGGGCTGACGATCTTTCCCAGCTTCTACATGTTCTATGCGGCGGTTCACAAAATCAGCCCGAACCCCGATCTGCCCTGGGAGTTCGTCGGCCCCGACAATTTCGCTCGACTTCTTTCCGACACGCAATTTCACGTCGCACTCTGGAACACCACCGTCTTTACCGTTGTGGCAGTGACGACCGAATTCCTCCTCGGTCTCGGCCTGGCGCTGCTCCTCGATAAATTCATCCGCCGACTAACCTTTCTCAAAACCGTCCTGATGATCCCCATGATGCTGCCGCCGGTCGCCGTCGCGATCACCTGGAAGATCATCTACGAGCCACAGTTTGGCGTCCTCAACGAAATCATGTTCCGTCTCGGTCTTCCACTGCAGGCCTGGGCGGGCGACGTGAACCTCGCGATGTTTTCGATCATCGTCGCCGATGTTTGGCAGTGGACGCCGTTCATATTCCTTCTGATGTTGGCGGGGCTGGCAAGCCTGCCGGTCGAACCCTACGAGGCCGCAGCGCTCGACGGCGCCTCGTCATGGCGGCAGTTCTGGGACCTGACGCTGCCCTTCCTGAAACCGGTCATCGCCATTGCCTTGCTCCTGCGCGTCATGGATGCGCTGCGCCTTTTCGATCTGGTCTTCATCCTGACGGGGGGAGGTCCGGCAGACCGAACGAAGGTCTTGAGTCTATACATCTATCAGGTCGCCTACCGCTTCGCCGATCCCGGCTACGCGGCGGCGATCTCGCTCTTCGTGCTGTTCGTGACGATCGTGCTGAGCACCTGGTTCATGAAGCGCATGCGGCTTGCGGAGTGAGGCGACGATGGCGACGATAAGAACACGCAGCCGGGCCCGGGAGATGCTTCTCCGCCTGTCCGCCTATCTGACGATCCTCGTCGCGCTGATCCTGACGCTGTTTCCCGTTTATTGGATCGCGGCGAATTCGTTCAAGTTCGACATCGACATCTTCGCCGTACCGCCCGAATGGCTGCCGCGCAACCCGACATTGAAGCACTACGACGAAGCGTTCATCCAGCGGCCGTTCCTGCGTTACGCGCTCAACAGCTTCCTCGTCGCGGTTGGAACGACCATCGTTTCCGTGGTTTTTGGTACGATGGCGGGTTATGCGCTGGCGCGCTTCAGCTATCCCTGGCAATGGCGCAAGCAGATCTCGTTCTGGATACTGTCGACGCGGATGATGCCGCCGATCGTCAGCATCATCCCGCTCTACCTGTTCTTCAACTACTTCGACATGCTGAACACGAAGTCGGCGCTGATCGTCGCCTATACCGCCTTCAACCTGCCGTTTGCCACCTGGATGATGAAGAGCTATTTCCAGGACCTGCCGGTCGAACTGGAAGAGGCAGCGATCGTCGACGGGGACACGCGCTGGGGCGCATTCCTGCATGTCGCTTTGCCGCTCGCGCGCCCAGGGCTGGCGGCCACGGCCATCTTTTGTCTGATCATCTCGTGGAACGAGTTCCTGCTTTCCCTGATCATCACGCTCACCGAGCAGTCTCAGACGCTGCCGATCGGGATTGCCGGGCGGGTGACGCAGTACAAGACCTATTGGGGGGAAATCAGCGCCGCCGGGTTCATGGCCTGCGTGCCGATCGTCATCTTCGCTTTCATCGTTCAGAAGCATCTCGTCCGGGGGCTGTCTCTCGGGGCCGTCAAGGGGTGAGACCATGGCGTCCGTCACGTTCACCAATGTCACCAAAAAGTTCGGCGAATTCATCGCGGTGGCCGACTTCAATCTGGAGGTCCGGGACAAGGAGTTTCTCGTCCTGCTCGGCCCGTCCGGCTGCGGTAAGACGACGACGATGCGCATGGTTGCCGGTCTCGAGGAGGCGACATCTGGTGATATCTACATCGATGCGGAACGCATCAATGGCGTCCTGCCAAAATATCGCGACGTCGCTATGGTCTTCCAGTCGTATGCCTTGTATCCGCACCTCACTGTCGAGGACAATATCGGCTACCCGCTGAAGATCCGCAAAGTGCCCCCGGCCGAATACAAGCGACGAATAGCCGAGGTCGCGCGGCGCGTGGAACTCGACACGATGTTGTCGCGTCTGCCGAAGGAACTCTCCGGCGGCCAGCGCCAGCGCGTAGCACTCGCCCGCGCCATCGTCCGCACGCCACGTGTCTTTCTGATGGACGAGCCGCTTTCCAATCTCGACGCCAAGCTTCGCACCCAAATGCGCGCCGAGCTGAAGCATCTCCAGCATGAGCTGCAGGTCACGACGATCTATGTCACCCACGACCAGATAGAGGCGATGACACTCGCCCACCGCGTGGCCGTGATGAACAAAGGCGTGATCGAGCAGCTCGGAACGCCGAGGGATATCTACAACGATCCGCGCACCCTCTTCGTTGCCGGATTTATCGGCTCGCCGCCGATGAATCTGATTCCGGGGGAGGTGAAAAACGGTGTGTTCGTCAGGGCCGGCCTCAGGTTGGCGGGTCTCGGCCGGGCAAATATCTCTTCCGCCGTTCTCGGTGTGCGTCCGGAGGACGTCCATGCGGCCGGAGCCGAGGATGCCGACGTCAATCTGGTCGCGCCGATCTATTCGGTGGAGCTCACCGGCGAGAACACGCTTGTCAGCCTGCAGTTGGGTGGCCAACTGATGACCTTGCGCGCCGACAAGAACTTCGCTGGCCAGATCGATCAGCGGGTCGGCGTGAAGGTCGCGACCGATCGCGTCTTTCTGTTCGATGGAGGGACACAATACCGTGTCGACTTCTGACATCTGGACGGCGGCGATTGCAATCACAGTTGCATTCCGCGCGGCCGCCGTCGATGTCGGCCCCATAGACGGCAATCCGCTGATCGAAATTCCCGCCGGGGCCTTCGTCTTCGGTCGTGACGACGGCCCCGAAAATGAGCGCCCGCGCCGCGTTCTGGAGGGGCGGGCCTTCGCGATCAACCGTACCGAGATCACGAACCGGCAATACGGACGCTTCATCGCTCAGACCGGTCACCGCCCGGCCTTCTACGCAAATCACCCGGTTCTGGGATTGGACGACCGGCCGGTCGTCGGGGTGAGTTGGGGAGACGCCGATGCTTTTTGCCGTCACTACGGGTTGGCGCTGCCGTCGGAGCAACAATACGAGAGAGCGGCACGCGGAACGACGGGCAGCGCATTTCCGTGGGGCTCGGCCCCTGGGGACTTGGTGCGGGCAAATTCAGGCGCGGATATCTGCTGCTCCGGCGACGCGCGCGACGGTTATCCGATGACCGCGCCAGCAGAGTCCTTCGCCGATGGCGCAAGCAGCGAGGGCGTCCTCCATCTTGTCGGCAATGTCTGGGAGTGGACCAGCGATGTTTACGCGCCCTATGACGGTTGGGCCGCGGCAAAAGGTACGGGGCGATACCGCGTGCTTCGCGGTGGCTCCTGGAACAGCGATGCACGCCACCTTACGACGACCTACCGCCTCGCCTATAATCCGGAATTCCGTTTCTCAGCCAATGGTGGCTTCCGATGCATTCGCTCCGCGGCTTGACAATCATTGCTGGCCTTCTGTTCCTGGCAGCCGGCGCCAGCGCAGAGCCGGCAGTCGCACCCGGCTACCGGCTAGAGACCGTTAGCCTGCCGGGTGCGGCGTTCGCCGGTCTGTCCCGCGACGGCGAGGCTCTGCTCGTCACCGATCTGGCCAGCGGCCGGCTCTATCGCCGCGACGCGGAGGGTAAGCTCGTCGCATTCGGTCCGGTCTTTTCGCACGGCCTCGACGTGATCGGCGACCCGACCGGCCCCTATCGTGTCGTGCGTGCCGGCGACGTCCTTGTCGTTGCCCAAGGGTGGACGCCGGCCAACTCCGAGGCAGGCCCGTACGACCACGCCCTCATTGCCATCGATGGCGCTGGCGCGGTCCGCGTCATCAGCAGCGATTTCTGGAATCCGTTCGACTTCATCTTGGCGGACGGCGTTTACTACGTGATCGATGCCGCGCGAAACAGTGTCGAACGGGTGCAAACGGACGGGCAGAAGAAGACGATCATGACGTTCCGCCGTATGGCTGAGGCCGCGACGGCACTGCAGGATCTTTCGCCGACAGAGTTCGCGACCGGGAACAGCTATGAAGTCGATGCGGTGCCGACCGGCATCGGGCTGCGCGACCGGCGCCTTTATGTCGCGCTGTTCGGTGGCTTTCCTTTCCTTGCCGGTGCCGGAAAAATCGTTTCGATCCCCGAAACCGGTGGCGCGTCAAATCCGCGACTTGACGTCGAAGGCTTGAATGCGCCCGTTGCTATCGCCTTCGACAGTGACGGAGAGATGCTTGTTCTCGAACACGGTATCTACGATCAGCCGGAAGGTTTCCGGAAGGGCAGCGGTCGTTTGCTCAGACTCGACACAAGGACGGGCAGCCGAAAGATCATTCTCGACGCCTTGACACGACCGGTGTCAGTCCTCGTCTGGGACCAGCGGCGGCTCGTCGTTTCCGATCTGGGCGGCAACCTCCATTTTCTGACACGTGAATAGGCGCACCGACCACCAGTGCGACGACATTCGAGGCGAAGAGGGTGTCGGGTCGCACTTCGAATGGGCAACGAGTGCGAAATGCAGCCGCAGCACAGACGGCCGGGCACCGAGCATTGAAGAGATGGGGGCAAAGACGCGTCGCCGTCAGTGCGCCGACGCGTCTTTGCCCGTTCAGGTCAGGTGGGCCTGTGTCCCCTCAGTCCGTAGAAGGCGATATAGGCATAACAAGCTACGGGCATCAGGAAGGCGAGGTGAATGCCGAACGTGTCGGCAAGGGCGCCTTGCAACAGCGGGAGCAGTGCGCCGCCGACGATCGCCAGGCACAGGATTCCGGAGCCTTGGCTGGTGTATTTTCCAAGTCCGTAAAGCGCGAGGCTGAAGATCGTCGGGAACATGATCGAGTTGAAAAGCCCGATCGCCAGCACCGACCACATTGCGATGTCGCCATTTGAAAAGACCGTCAGCAAAAGCAGGGCAATTGCCGCCGCCGCGTTGAGGGCGAGCGCTTTGCCGTCGTTGACATAACGCATGGCGACCGCGCCGATAAAGCGACCGACCATGGCGCCGCCCCAGAAATAGGACACGTAATGCGCGGCCTCGGCCTCGGAAAGACCGGCGATGTCAGGCTGGCTGAGGAAGTTGACGAGGAAGCTGCCGATACTCACTTCGGCGCCCACATAGAGGAAGATGCCAACTGCGCCGAGCACCAGGTGACGATACTGCCAAGCCGATTTACCATCGGTAATGGGCTCGATCTCGTCCTGAACGTCGACGCTTGGCAGCTTCAAGGCTGCGAAAAGGGCGGCAAGCAGCAGAAAGGCGGCGGCCAGCAGCATGTAAGGCGCTTTGACCGCATTTGCTTCCGCCAACCGTATCACGCCGAGTTGCTCAGGCGCGACATCTGCCGTGGCAACGGTCGCGGCCGACAGTATCAGCAATGCGCCGAACATCGGCGCGAGTGTCGTACCGAGCGCGTTGAACGCCTGGGTCAAGGTCAGACGGCTTGCGGCGGTATCCGGTGGGCCAAGGACGGTCACGTAAGGGTTGGCCGCGACCTGCAACAAGGTGATGCCGGATGCGAGCACGAACAAGGCGCCAAGGAACAGTGGATAGAGTTGATAGCTCGCCGCTGGAACGAAGAGCGCGCAGCCGATCGCCGCAATCACCAGGCCAAGCACGATGCCCCATTTATAGGTGATGCGTTTGACCAGCGCGCCGGCAGGCAAGGACACGATGAAGTAGGCGCCGAAGAAGCAGAACTGAACCAGCATCGACTGTGTGTAGTTCAGTGCAAAGAGATTCTTCAGGTGCGGTATGAGAATGTCGTTCAGACACGTGATGAAGCCCCACATGAAAAAGAGAGACGTCAGGGCGAAGAGGGCGAATTTGTAACCGGTTGCGCCGGATTCCGTGGGCGCAGCCGCGCCCGCGGCTTGAGCGCCGGTGGTGATGATACCTGCCAATGTGATAACCTTCTGTTGTTGGTGACGCCGGGGACGTTGCTTGGGAACCGTCGAAGGACGAACCGGCGGCAGCTCGGGAGACGCTTGGGAGGCATGAAGACCCCTGGGGCTGCGGGGCGCTATATACAGCGAGAAATCGATTTTGGTAGCGTTTAAGCGATTTCTGCTGCGTATTTTGATCGATTTTTGAACGGGCGACACAAGTGCCGAGCGGATATTAACCCGCTGCTGCCGCCGCTGTTTATGGCGGTTCTCCGCATCGGCGAGATCATGCCAGCGGCGCCGTGCCCCCAGTAACGCAAGTCTTGCGCGACCGCCTCATTTGACGGTGCCCCGGGATGGTCGCACCATACGGTCAGCGCTCAGGCGCCCAGTTTCTGCCGCTCTGCAAGCCGCCAGGCGCGGGGCGTCATGCCGGTTTGCCTGAGGAAGAACCGGGAAAAGTAGGCGGGATCGACAAAGCCGAGCCGGAAGCTGATCTCCTGAACGCTGCCACGGGTGAAGACGAGTTCGCGTCGCGCTTCGTCCGTCAGCTTGCGCGCAATAATCTCATGGGCGCTCTGGCCGGTGACGCTGCGGGCGATGCGATTGAGATGGGTGGCTGAAAGGCCAAGTTCGCGGGCATAAAACACGGCTGGTCTGTGCGCGCGATGGTGTTGCTGGACGAGGCTCAGGAAATGTTCGACGCGCCGTTCGTTTTCCGTGGCGGCGGCATCGTCCTTAACGGGGTGCGCTTCACCGAGGCGAGCACTCAGCGTTAGCGTCGACGTCAGGTAGGCATCGAGCAGGTCGGTGCGGTGGCTCCGGTTGGCTTCCCATTCCGCACCCAGCCTGGCAAGGGTCAACGCAACATAGCGGCCGTCGTCACTACCGTCGAGGCGGGTAAGACGTGGCGTCGCCATCCAGGCGCCGAGACGGCTGCGCTCACCGGGGGATACCTTAAGATGCGAGGCGAGAACGGTGAACACGAACCCGTCGATATCACGGGAGAAACGGAAACCATGGCTGGTCGCCGGCGGCACGGTGATCATCACCGGTGGACGAATGGGGTGCACGGTATCGCCGAACACCGCATCTCCCGATCCGCCGGCAATGTACAAGATCTGAAAGAAACTCTCATGCCGATGCAATCCGATCTCCCAATGGTGCAGGCTGCTGCGCGACGGGATCGTTTCGCAATGCAACCAGAAAGCGGGCCGTTCTCGCGATTCTTCGCCATAAAGCTCGTAGGTCGGGACCGCTCTTTTCATCACGTGCATCCATTGGCAATGTTCGATTAGTGCAATTTCTTGACCGAAATGTCCATTGAGCCGGATGGCGCTCCCGCGCAGAGTTTTGTCAAAAGCCAGTTTCGGGAGGAAAGCATGCGCACACAGGTCGTCATCATCGGTTCGGGCCCATCGGGTCTTCTGCTCGGGCAATTGCTAACCGGTGCCGGTATCGACAACGTCATCCTTGATCGCGTCAGCAAGGATTACATTCTCGGCCGCGTGCGGGCCGGCGTGCTCGAGGAGGGAACCGTCGGCCTGATGGACCGTGCGAAGGCCGGCGCCCGCATGCATGCCGAAGGCCTGCCGCACGACGGCTTTTCGTTGGCCTTCGATGGTCGGGATCATCGTATCGACCTTCACGGCCTGACCGGCGGCAAGCGCGTGATGGTCTATGGCCAGACGGAATTGACGCGCGACCTGATGGGAGAGCGCGCGCTCACCGGCGCGCCGTCGATCTACGCGGCGGCAAATGTCGAGCCGCATGATTTCGATGGGCAAAACCCCTATGTGACCTATGAACGGGACGGTATAAACCAGCGTATCGATTGCGATTTCATTGCCGGTTGCGACGGATTTCACGGGATAAGCCGCAAGTCGGTTCCTGAAAAGGCGATCCGCACCTTCGAAAAGGTTTATCCCTTCGGCTGGCTTGGCATTCTCGCCGACGTCTCTCCAGTCAGCCACGAACTGATCTATGCCAATCATCCGCGCGGGTTTGCGCTTTGCTCGATGCGTTCGCAGACCCGCAGCCGATATTACCTGCAGTGCGCGCTCGACGAAAAGATCGAGGACTGGACGGATCAGCGCTTCTGGGACGAACTCAGGCGACGGCTGCCGGCACACCATGCCGAGGCATTGGTGACCGGGGCGTCGTTCGAAAAGTCGATCGCGCCGCTCCGATCCTTCGTTGCCGAGCCGATGCGCTTCGGTCGGCTGTTCCTGGTCGGAGACGCCGCCCATATCGTGCCGCCCACCGGCGCCAAAGGCTTGAATCTTGCGGCAAGTGACGTGCACTACCTCTTCGAAGGGCTGCTGGAACACTATCAGGACCGTTCGAATGCCGGTGTCGACGCCTATTCCGCGCATGCCTTGGCGAGGGTTTGGAAGGCGGTGCGTTTTTCCTGGTGGATGACAACCATGCTTCACCGTTTCCCTGATACCGGCGATTTCGACCAGAAGATCCAGGAGGCCGAACTCGATTATCTCACCCATTCGCGTGCCGCCGCGACGGCGCTTGCCGAAAACTACGTCGGGCTGCCGTTCTGAGGCAGGCCCTTCGCGGCGAGATCGCTGCGCAGCATGCCGTAGATGGCAGTGTCCCAACGGGCATCGCCAACTCTCGCTGAAGACCGCCGCACACCTTCCTCGATAAAGCCGAGCTTGAGATAGGTACGGATCGCAGCCGTGTTGAACGTATAGACGTTGAGTTCCAGCCGCTCGAAGATGGGGTCCGCGAAGAAACGCTCTATAACGCACTGGAGAAAAGGGTGGGCGAGGCCCAGTCCGCGAAGCCGTGGGTTGATCGCCACGCGGCCGAGACGGCCGACGCCATTTTCCCAGTCAAGTGCGACCTGGGCGTGACCGGCAAGATTGCCATCGACCATGCCGGCAAACATCCATCGCGCCGGCTCGTTGCCTAAGGTCGAAGCCTGCATCTCCTCGAGCTGCGTCGCGTCGAGCGGAAAGCGAAGTCCCGGCCCACCCCATTGGGTGAGCGCTGCGGCGGTCGGGAACCAGTCCAGCATGTCGGCAATGTGGTGTCGGGCGAAGATTTCGAGCTGCACTGGATCGATCGGCATCGTGTTTCAGCAAAATGATTGAGGCTGCAATCTCGGCTGACGAGGATGTTTTGTAAAGGGCGGCGGGTGTGAACTGCCGGACCGCCGTCACGGTTTCGGGGCGATGTCCGATGCCGCCTCGCGAATGGTCTGCATCAGGATGGAAAGCGGCAATGATGGAACGGAGTCGGCACGCATCGTCAGGCCGACCGGGCCTTTGGTTTCGCTGGTGTCGATCGGCAGGACCGCAAGCGTCCCATCCTCGATATCGCTGGCGACGACGCCCGCAGAAATGATCCAGATTGCGTCGCTGGTGCGCACGAAAGCGCGGCCGAAGGCATCGGAAACCGTTTCGATCTGGTTGGGCAGGCCCGGTATGCCGTTGGCGATCAGAAAATGTTCGACGAAGGGGCGAATGATGGAGGCTCGCGTCGGCATCAGCACCGGGTAGTCGCCGAGACGGGCGAAGGCCGATTGCGCGTCCGAAAGCAACGGGTGCCCTGCGCGCACGGCAAAGACCACCTGTTCGGAATAGAGATGCTCGAAGGAAAATCCGGTCATCTTCTCCGGCGCCGCCAACCGGCCGACGACGAGGTCGAGGTCTCCGACCCGCAACTGTTCGAGAAGGACGGCATTCTCGCCGGTGACGATCTTGATGCGTGCGCCGGTGTCCTCCTCCAGGAAGAGCGACATTGCCCGCGGCATGATCCGCGTCGAGACCGTCGGCAAAGCGCCGATGCGCACCGGCACGCCATCGCCGGAGCGCTCCTGCGAGACGGAATCGAGGCCCTGGCGAAGCGCGGTCAGCGCCGCACCGGCGTGGCGAAGAAAGACCTCGCCATAGCGGGTGATCTTGATGCCGCGTCCCTCGCGCTCGAAAACGGCAACCCCCAGAACCTCTTCCAGCTCGCGGATCGTCTTGGTGACGGCGGGCTGGCTGACATGCAGAAGCTCTGCCGCCTTCATGACGCTCTTCTGCCTTGCGACCTCGACAAAAGTCTGCAGATGGCGAAACTTGACCCGGGCGTCGTTCATGGAATTCATAACTCTTGAGTTAATGGAATGCCGTGAAATATCATTTTACCTAACCAGATTAAACATACAATTTGGTTGCAGAGGAGAAGTGCCGTGCAGTTTGCCCGCATCAACGACATCACCATCCACTATCAGGTCATCGGCGCCACGACTGAGCGGCCGGTGCTGGTCTTTGCCAATTCGCTCGGCACGGACTTTCGCATCTGGCGGGATGTCATCGTGCGTCTCGCCGGCGAATACGCGATCGTCCTCTACGACAAGCGCGGCCACGGTCTCTCCGATATCGGCCCTGTCCCTTACGCGATCGAGGACCACGCCAATGACCTTGCCGGCCTTCTCGACATGCTCTCGGTCCGCCAGGCGATCATCTGCGGTCTTTCGGTCGGCGGATTGATCGCCCAGTCGCTCTATCAACGGCGCCCGGATCTCGTGCGGGCGCTGGTTCTCTGCGATACCGCCCACAAGATCGGCACGCCGGAAATGTGGGCGACGCGCATTGCCGCCATCGAGGAGCACGGCATCGAGGCGATCGCCGACGGTGTGCTGGAGCGCTGGTTCACGCCGGCTTTTCGCAGGCCCGAGAACACCGCGCTTGCCGGCTACAGAAACATGCTGATCCGTCAGCCGGTCACCGGCTATGTCGCCACCTGCGGCGCGATCCGCGACGCCGATTATACCGAGGCGGCGGCCCGTATCGCGGTGCCCGTCCTTTGCGTCGTCGGCGACCAGGACGGTTCGACACCGCCGGATGTGGTGCTTGCCACCGCGCGCCTCATCCCCGGCGCACGCTACGAAGTCATCCGTGATGCGGGGCACATCCCTTGCGTCGAAAACCCGGAAACCCTGACCGCGGTGCTGCGCGCCTTCTTCGAAATTGCAATGCATGGAGACAAGAGCCATGAGTGATGCCTTCGCGCCCTCCGACCGCTACCGCCAGGGTATGGCGACACGGCGGGCCGTCCTTGGCGACAACCATGTGGACCGCGCGCAATCGGCCTCGACCGATTTCGACCGGCCGTTCCAGGACCTGATCACCGAAGCCGCCTGGGGGCACGTCTGGTCGCGCCCGACCTGGACGAAACGTGAGCGGTCGATCGTGACGATCGCGCTTCTGGCCGCACTTGGCCAGGACGAGGAAGTGGCCATGCATGTGCGTGCCACCGCCAATACCGGTGCCAGCCGCGACGACATCTGCGAGGCGCTGCTGCATGTGGCGATCTATGCCGGCGTTCCGGCGGCCAACCATGCGATCAAGATCGTCAAGCAGGTCTTTGCGGAGATGGACGCCGGCAAGGCGGCCTGACGGGAGTAACAGATGTCCGACAGAGCAAACGGGAAGCCCGAAACCGGCGCCTTCTTTCCCCGTGACAGAAACTGGCATGCCCCGGCGCTGACCCCAGGCTACAAAACCTCCGTGCTGCGTTCGCCGCAGAAGGCGCTGCTGTCGCTCGACGGCACGATCTCCGAAATCACCGGACCGGTGTTCGGACATTCGATGCTGGGCGAACTCGACAACGATCTTATCCACAACTTCGCCAAGCCGGGCGAAAGCGCGATCGGAGAGCGCATCATCGTTCACGGACGGGTGCTCGACGAGCGTGGACGGGCCGTTCCCGGCGCTTTGCTCGAATTCTGGCAGGCCAATGCCGGCGGGCGCTACCGCCACAAGAAGGAAAGCTATCTCGCAGCGCTCGATCCGAACTTTGGCGGCTGCGGCCGCACGATCACCGACGAGGAAGGCTTTTATTCCTTCCGCACGGTCAAGCCCGGCCCCTATCCCTGGCAGAACGGCGTCAACGACTGGCGTCCGGCCCACATCCACTTTTCGGTTTTCGGCCACGGCTTTGCGCAGCGGCTGATCACCCAGATGTATTTCGAGGGCGATCCGATGATCTGGAAGTGTCCGATCGTCAACACGATCGCCGATCGCCGCGCGATCGAGCAACTGATCGCGCCGCTCGATTGGGCAAACACCATCCCGATGGACGCACGGGCCTACAAATTCGATATCGTGCTGCGCGGTCGCCGCTCGACGATGTTTGAAAACCGCATGGAGGGCAACTGATGGTCCAGGCGCTCGGCTATCTCAAGGAAACCGCGTCGCAGACCGCCGGTCCCTATGTGCATATCGGCCTCACGCCGAATTTCTGCGGCATCGACGGCGTCTATGACGCCGACCTCGGCACGACGATGCTCAACGAACGCACGCTCGGCGAACGCATCAGTGTCAGCGGCCGCGTGCTCGATGGCACCGGAACGCCGCTTAGAGATGCGCTGGTGGAAATCTGGCAGGCAGATGCGGCGGGGCTCTACAATTCCCCGTCAGAAATGCGAGGTGCTGCCGATCCGACGTTTTCCGGCTGGGGGCGGTGTCCGACCGGCGCCGATGACGGCGTCTTTCGTTTCGATACGATCAAGCCGGGTCGTGTCCCGTTCAAGGACGGCCGGCCGATGGCGCCGCACATCACTTTCTGGATCGTTGCGCGCGGCATCAATATCGGCCTGCACACGCGGATGTATTTCCCCGACGAGGCGGAGGCGAACGCCGCCGATCCGCTGCTTTTGCGCGTCGAGCATCGCCATCGCGTTGCAACGCTTGTCGCAACCGGCAGCGCCCCTAATTATATCTTCGACATTCACCTGCAGGGTGAGAAGGAAACGGTCTTCCTCGACATCTGAAACCGGAATGTCACGCAGAGGCTGATCCGTTGCATCTTGGTGCATGGACGTCTCGAAGCAGAACGTGGCATTCCGTCTAAACGCGAACGGGCATCGCGACAACCATCGGGGGGACTATGACCTATTCCGCTTTCGATCATCCCTATCTCTCCGGCCTTCTGGGCGATGAGGCGGTAGCTGCCGAGTTTTCGACTGCTGCCGACATTCACGCGATGCTCTCCTTCGAGGCGGCGCTGGCGCGCGCTGAGGCGATCCACGGCGTCATCCCGGAAAGTGCCGCCGATCGCATCACGGAGGCCTGCCGCGGCTTTTCTCCCGATGTGGCAGCGCTCCGGCGGGCCATGGCCACTGACGGCGTCGTCGTTCCCGAACTCGTTCGGCAGCTGCGGACGGCCGTCGGCGGCGAGGCCGCCGCACACGTGCATTATGGCGCAACCAGCCAGGACGTCATCGATACGAGCCTGATGCTGCGCATGAAAGCTGTTGCAGAACTGTTCGCCACCCGTCTTGGCGATGTCGTGTCAGCGCTGGAGAGATGTGACGATCAATGGGGCGAGCGGATGCTGATGGGCCGCACGCGCATGCAGGCGGCGATACCGATCACCGTTTCCGATCGGCTGCGCACCTGGATCGAGCCGCTGCTCGATCACAAGGACCGGCTCGAGGCGATGGACCGCGACCTCTTCGCGATCCAGTTCGGCGGTGCGGCGGGCACGCTCGACAAGCTGAAGAGCAAGGCGGACGATGTGCGCGCCACGCTTGCCGAGGAACTGGCGCTTGCCGATTTTCCGCAATGGCACAGCCAGCGCTCGGAAGTCGCCGATTTCGCCAACGCGCTGTCGCTTGTCACCGGCAGCCTCGGCAAATTCGGGCAGGACGTTGCGCTGATGGCGCAGCAGGGTGACGAAATTGAACTTGCCGGCGGCGGCGGATCGTCGGCGATGCCGCACAAGCAGAATCCGGTCGCTGCCGAGGTTCTGGTGGCGCTTGCGCGTTTCAATGCGACGCAGCTTTCCGGCGTCCACCATGCGCTGGTGCACGAGCAGGAGCGCTCTGGTGCTGCTTGGACTCTCGAATGGCTGATCATGCCGCAGATGGCAGGAGCAACCGCGGCGGCCCTGCGCCTCGCCGCGGAACTTGCCGGCAACATCAGGCGGCTCGGCTCCGCCTGACGGTCAGGGGGTCGCTACGGCTAGCCCTTGTTCGCAGCCACGCATTGTTTATCCAGCCGCTTGAGAAAAACCGTGATCTCGCGTGCGACCTGCAGGTCGCCCTTTTTCTCGGCGACCGATCGTCCCTCGGTCCAGATGCGCCGTGCCTCTTCGATGCGATTGAGTTTCAGCAGTGCAGCCCCGCTCAGTTTCCAGGCGGCCGAATAGGTGGGATCGAGTTCGATCGCGCGCTGGAGATGGACAAGTGCGGTCTCGGCATCCGCCTCCTGCAGACAGATGCTGCCGAGGGTGAAGCGCAGCAGCTTATCGTCACGGCCGTCGTCCAGAAGTTTTTCAAGCACCTGTCGCATGGCAGCCCCCGCATGGGTGTCCGTTCGCACCGTTCAGATCGTCGGGCACGATGTGCCCGATGGCAATGGATGCCCGCCTGATGTAGCGGCAAAGGGCGGCGATCTCTCGAGTGCCTGGTATTGCCGCTCGCTCCAGAGCAATGGGTCGGCATAGGTGGCTGTCTCGGTAGCGATGATCGTTCCGACAAAGAGCCGGTGGTCACCGACAAGGATAGAGGCGCTGAGCACGCAGTCGAGCCCGGCGGCAGCACCGAGAAGGCGTGGCCGGCCGGAAGGCCAGTCCGCCCATACGCCGACGAGATAGCGGCTGGCGGCCGCGACCCTGCCGGCGAAAGCGTCAGCGACCAGTTCCTGTCCCTGGGCGAGCATCGCCAGCGAAAAACCGCCATGTCTGGAAATGGTGTCCGCCAGCGCGCTGTCGGCCTTGATCGAGACGACGATCGATGGCGGGCTTGCGGAAAGCGAGAAGACGGCCGTCGCCGTTCGACCCAGGCATTCGGAGCCGACACCGGAGCTGACGACGCAGACGGTCGATGCCAGTCGTGCCATCGCGTCGGCGAACTGCGGTCTGGGGACGGCGCGCTCGGCATGGGCGGTGATATCGACGGTGGCAAGCTTGGTCATGGGTGCAATCCGGCTGAGATATGGTCGTGGCGCCGGCGGCGCGGCGCCACGGCAGGCGTGTCAGGCAGACTTAAGCTCCGCCTCGGCGAACTCGTAGTTCGCCAGTCGGTCGAGGAAGTTGCTGACATAATCGGGACGGCGATTGCGGTAGTCGATGTAGTAGCTGTGCTCCCAGACATCGAGGCCGAGCAGAGCTTTACCCTCGTTGGTGGCAACCGGGTTTGAGCCGTTGGCGGTTTTCGTCACCTTGAGTTTGCCGCCGGTGTCGAGCACGAGCCAAGCCCAACCGGAACCGAACTGGCTGGTGGCCGCCGTCTTGAACGCGTCCTTGAAGGCCGCGACGCTGCCGAAGTCCTCGACGATCTTCTTCTCCAGGCTGTCCGGAATTCGTCCGCCCTTGGGGGAAAGATTGTTCCAGAAAAGGATGTGGTTCCAGTGCTGCCCGGCATTGTTGAACACCGGCGCCAGCTCGGCCTTGCCATTGGCGTGGCCAATGATCTCTTCAAGCGACAGTCCGGCAAGCGCCTGATCCTTCTCGACAAAGCCGTTGAGTGCGGTGACGTAGGCCTGGTGATGCTTGCCGTGGTGGAATTCCAGCGTCTCGGCGCTCATGCCGCCTTCGGCCAAAGCGCCGATGGAAAAGGGGAGGGAGGGGAGTTCGAAAGCCATGGGTGAAATCCTCTTCAGCCGGATGGAACGCAGCGAATGTCTTGTGCGACAACCATCAAGCGTGTATTTAACAAGACAATTCTTTGTAAATCTCCGGGCAATAATATGTCAAGCGACCACTTGTTAAATCCGGATCAAAGCCAGGGCCGGTCGCCGGCCGAACGGATCCTGCTGGCGCTGAAGCTGCATGGGCCGCAGACGGCGCCGGCGCTCGGCAAGCGCCTGTCGATAACCGGCGAGGCAGTGCGTCAGCAGCTGGTGCGCCTTGCGCAGGACGGCCTTGCAAACTCCTGGTCGGAGGCACGCGGCGTCGGGCGTCCCTCGCAGTTTTGGGGACTGACCGCTTCGGGCCATGCGGAGTTTCCCGATACCCATGCGGAGCTGACAGTCCAACTGCTGCGCACCATCCGCCAGACGCTGGGGGATACGGCGGTCGATCGCATCATCGCCGCGCGCGAGGAGGAGACGCGAGCCGGCTATCGTGCGGCGCTCGCTGGCGCCGGAAGCCTGCGGGACCGGGTGGAAAAGCTCGTTCACTTGCGAACGGCAGAAGGGTATATGGCGGGATATGAGGAGGCCGGCGACGGCACCTTTCTCTTCGTCGAGAACCATTGTCCGATCTGCGCCGCCGCGGCCAGTTGCCAGGGCTTTTGCCGGGCGGAGATCAATATCTTCCGCGATATTTTGGGCCAAGACGTTACGGTCGAGCGCACCGAACATATTCTCGCCGGCGCGCGCCGTTGTGCCTATGTCATTGTGCCTGCGACGCAAAGCGATCATCCAGGCGCTTGATTTCCCGGCCGGTTTGCCGGGAAATGCCGACGGCGCCGTGGGGACGCCGTAACGCTCGCAACTCGCGCACAGGCAAGGAATCGCGCAGGGGCGCGGCCGGCCGGGCGTTAGATCTCAGCGCGCGCCCATTCGCAACGCGCCGTCAAGGCGGATGACTTCGCCGTTCAGCATCCGGTTTTCGCAGATATGCTGGACAAGGGCTGCAAACTCCTCGGGCTTGCCGAGACGTTGAGGGAAGGGAACGCTCTTGCCGAGCGATTCCTGAACCTCCTGCGGCATGCCGGCCATCATCGGCGTTTCGAAGATGCCCGGTGCAATCGCGACGACGCGAATGCCGTGTCGCGCCAGTTCGCGGGCAATCGGCAGCGTCATGGCGACGACGCCGCCCTTCGAGGCGGAGTAGGCGGCCTGTCCGACCTGGCCGTCGAAGGCGGCGACGGAGGCGGTGTTGATGATGACGCCACGTTCGCCGTCTTCGCCGGGCGCTTCCTTTTCCATCGCAGCCGCTGCCAGCCGAACCATGTTGAACGTACCGATGAGGTTGATGCCGACCGCACGGGCAAAGCTATCGAGCCTATGAGGGCCCTCGCGCCCAAGCACCTTTTCGCCCGGCGCGATGCCGGCGCAATTCACCAGCCCATGGAGATGGCCGAACGTATCGACGGCCGCGGAGACTGCGGCTGCGCCGTCGGCCTCGCTGGTGACATCCGTTTTGACAAAAAGGGCGTTGCGTCCAAGCGCCTCGGCCATTGCCCGTCCGGCGTCTTCGTTGATATCCGCAAGGACGACGCGAGCGCCCTGGCCGTGCAGCAGGCGGGCAACGCCGGCACCAAGGCCCGAGCCGCCCCCGGTGACAATGAAGACTTTTCCGTTGATCAGCATTTGAGAACTCCTCCAATACCGAACTCCGCCGCCGATAGGCGCTTGCCGCAAAGGCACGGCAACGGAGTTCATTGCCATCAGGCGTGATGGGGTGACGTTAGCGTCTTTGAAACGCGGCGGAAATCGGCTGGAGCGATTTTTGATTTTGCGCCGTGGATAAAATCGCTCGTCCGTCTCACCGATCGTCGGGAAAGGCTGCACCTCCGCCGTGCGCAAGGCTCGCCACTAAGGGCTGGCCAAAAGGGCGCCGATGGCTTAGAAACGGCCTCACATCCGGTCGCAGCCCACCCGGTCAAAACAAGGGATCAACAATTATGAGAACTATCGTCATCTGCTCCGGCGGATTGGACTCCGTTTCGCTCGCTCATAAGATCGCGGCGGAACACGAACTCGTCGGCCTTCTTTCCTTCGATTACGGCCAGCGCCATCGCAAGGAACTCGACTTCGCCGCCGCCTGTGCGCGGCGGCTTGGCGTTCCACACCAGATCATCGACATCACCGGCGTCGGCCGGCACCTGACCGGATCGGCACTGACCGATGATGTCGAGGTGCCCGATGGCCATTATGCCGAGGAGACGATGAAGGCCACGGTGGTGCCGAACCGCAACGCCATAATGCTGGCGATCGCCTTCGGACTCGCCTCGGCGCAGAAGGCCGAGGCCGTTGCCGTTGCCGTCCATGGCGGCGACCACTTCATCTACCCCGATTGTCGGCCGGGCTTCATCGACGCGTTCCAGAAAATGCAGGACGAGGCGTTGGACGGCTATGGCAGCGTCCGGTTGCATGCGCCCTATGTCAATATTCCGAAAGCGGCGATCGTTGCCGATGGCGCCAAGTATGGCACCCCCTTCGGCGAGACCTGGTCCTGCTACAGGGGCGGCGTGCGCCATTGCGGCCGCTGCGGCACCTGCGTAGAGCGGCGCGAGGCCTTTCATCTCGCCGGCGTTGATGACCCGACCGAGTATGCCGATCCGGACTTCTGGCAGGCCGCCACCCGCCGCTTCTCGGCAAAGGAGGTCCGCTGATGTACCGCATCACCAAGGAGTTTCACTTCTCTGCCTCGCACCAGCTGAGCCATCTGCCGGCCGATCACCAATGCGCGCGGCTGCACGGCCACAACTACATCGTCGAGGTCGAGCTTGCCGCCGCGGATCTCGATGAAAACGGCTTCGTGCGGGACTATCATGACCTGGCCCCACTGAAGCGCTACATCGACGACAGTTTCGACCACCGCCACTTGAATGAGGTGCTTGGACACGACCGGGTGACGTCGGAGTGCCTTGCCCGGCATTTCTACGACTGGTGCAAGGAACGGCTGCCTGAAACGTCGGCCGTTCGCGTGAGCGAGACGCCAAAGACCTGGGCGGAATACCGGCCATGACGGGCGCAGCGATCCGCGTCAGTGAGATCTTCGGGCCGACAATCCAGGGTGAGGGCGTGTTGATCGGTCAGCCCACGGTGTTCGTGCGCACCGGCGGCTGCGACTACCGTTGCTCCTGGTGCGATACGCTGCACGCCGTCGATAGCGACTATCGCGAGCAGTGGCGGCCGATGTCGGTCGAAGAGATCTGGGAGGAGGTGAGGCGGCTCTCGGGCGGCGTGCCGCTGACCGTCTCGCTTTCCGGCGGCAATCCCGCCATCCAGCCGCTCGGGCCCTTGATCGATCGCGGCCATGGCGAGGGCTATCGGTTCGCGCTCGAGACGCAGGGCAGCGTCGCCAGGGATTGGTTCGCCGACCTCGACGTGCTTGTCCTCAGCCCGAAACCGCCGTCGAGCGGCATGGAAACCGATTTCGCAAAGCTCGACGACTGTCTGACGATGGCCACTGGCACGCCGATGACGGTGCTCAAGATCGTCGTCTTCGACGATCACGACTATGCCTATGCGAGGGGCATTGCCCAACGCTATCCGGGGCTGCCAATCTATTTGCAGCCGGGAAACCACACCCCGCCGCCGCCGGAGGACGACAGCGCGACGGTGGACATCGATGGCATCATGAACCGCATGCTCTGGCTGGTCGACAAGGTGACCGGCGACAGATGGTTCGATGCGCGGGTGCTGCCGCAATTGCATGTCTTGCTGTGGGGTAATCGACGCGGCGTTTAGAGCGCGGAAAGCAACGTCATAAATCGGCCGGGGCCGTGTGGCTCTTGGTCTGCCGGCTTCGCTGGTCAAAGCGTGGCGCCGACCAATCACCACTCGCACCGGAATATGTTAAAAACAATTGCGATCGCTTGCGCCGACGTTCCCGGTGGCGTTCGGTCTTTCATTCCATTCGCATTTATGCAAGAGGCTGTCTCTGAAGACAAAGTGAGGACGTTGTGATCGATGAAGCGTGGCAGTATGAAATATCCATTCGACCGCCAATTTTCATTTCCGAAACGCAGCATAATCGACCGCGCAAAGACACTATACGACAATGCGCGGGTATCCTTCAGGGAAAGACGAAGCAGGCAAGACGTTGAGCTATTGCCCGCCAAGCCAATAGTCCCGTTGAGCAGCGTTGATATCCCGCTCGTTTTCATTGCGCACAACGACATGGCTCTGCTGCCTTCCTTCCTGAAACACTATCGGATGATCGGGGTGACGCGCTTCATATGCGTTGACGATGTCTCGAATGACGGGACGAAGGAGTATCTGCTCGAGCAGCCTGACATCGACGTGTGGACGTCAAACATCAGATACGAGAAAGCTCGTCGCGGTAGACGTTGGCGCGAGGCGCTCTTTGGCAGGTATGGTTATGAACGTTGGTATATCAATGTTGATTCTGATGAGTTTCTCATCTACGATCAATGCCCCGAAGAAACGATTCCTGCGCTTATACAAGTTCTTGAAGACAATGGGATTAAACGGCTGCCGGCACCTATGCTGGATATCTATCCGGGCGTCGAAGCCGATAATGCCGTCAGTGGAGATCTGCCTTGGTTCTCGGTCAACCGATTTGATGCCGATGGCTATGAGATTTCCTATGTCAAGCGAGGTATCAGCGTCAAAGGCGGTCCACGTAAACGACTTTTCAACGAAGAAAACGAGCTCATCAAATATCCGCTGATCTATTGGGACAAGTATTGCTACTTCGGCAGCAGTATTCACCGGCCCTTGCCGTACAACCGCAATTTCGCGCCCATCTGGGGCGTTCTCCTCCACTTCAAGTTCTTCACGAATTACCGAGAGAAAATAGCTGAGGCTGTTGATGGCCGCCAGCACTACAATGGCTCGCAGCATTACCAAACGATGAAGGAAGAACTGGATCAGAAAGGCGATATCGATTTCATGGATAAGAGCTCTACCCGTTTCGCCAATCCGACCCAACTGATTGAACTCGGTTTTATGCCCAGCATTTGCTTTGATCTGGACGATGAACCTCGCGCACCTTATCGGGCATGGAAGTAAGCTGTTTCCGGTTGGGAAACCTGGGGTTTGGAATGACCAAGAGCAAAGTTGCGATCGTTTTCCCTGTCTACAATGGCGCCAAAACGCTTGAGCGCAGTCTTCAGTGCATAGCTGAGCAAGACTATCCAGATTTTCGGGCATTCATCCTGGAGAATGGGTCGACGGATGATACCGTTGAGATAGCCAAGCGCTTTTGCTCGACCGATCCTCGCTTCACCCTGATCAGCAATGATGTGCATCTGAACGCAGTGGATAATTTTGCAAAGGCAGTCAAGATCGGTTCGGCTGCGGCCGAGTTCTTTTGCCTGCGGGCATGCGATGACATGTCCTCTGAAAATTACCTGTCGTCCCTTATCGGCGCGCTGGAGAACGACCATTCTAAGCTTCTGGCTGCAGGACCAACCACCCTTATCGCCCCGGCCGGAACGTCCAGGATAAAGCGGCCAAGCCCAGATATATTTGATTTCAGAGGTAGATTCGCCAAGGGTATTGTGCCTCGAAACCTTACGTTCCCTGCAGAATGGATATATGGGCTGTTTCGATCAGACGGCGCAGAAGAAATCCTCAAAGCTCGCTGGTATGAATTGGGAAACCCGTGGTGCTTTGCCTCATACGTCGTGTCCGAATTCGTCATCCGAGACTTGGTAGCCTATGTGGACGACGCTTCCTATCATTTCTATGAGGGGTCGGGCTCCGACAAAAAGTTTGGAGCTAAGACATTTAGAGAGCGCTTCAGCCAGCGCATGATCTACACGTTCGGTTGCTACAAGCTGATCCAAAAGCTCCCTCCAGCAAGCGCTCTCGCTCGGGCAAGGTTCTTTAGAATGTGCTGGAATGACGCCCGGCGGAAGACCCGATACAAACTGCTCTGGATTTTCTAGCCCTCGCGGACAGGAAGGGCCTTTGCACGCCATTTTGCGTGCAGACTGGACGCGTCACCTGTCGAGAGAATGGTCCCTTTGACTTCGCATGCACGGGCGATCACACCGATTTTCAACCCATCCTCGAAACGCCGCAATATTGCGGCTGATACCCCAAATCCGGTGAGACCTGCGAGCTTGTCGTTGGGTTTGAAATAGGTTTTGGTCTGGGCGCATTCGATTGGGATCCCGCCATTGAAGCGGCTATCCTGCGTTGGTTCGGAGCTCATTTTTATGACAAAGCGCCCAACTTTCAAAGGGGCAGGAAGTATGGCTGCGAGAGAATCCGCGGATACCAACCATCATCCCTCGGACTACATTCCCCGTCGAGCTGGCAAGCTTGCATTCTCCACTTCTGGCATCTCTCTTATCGCGGACAAGCAGCCAGTCACCTCGGAATGTTCTTTAAGACGAGCAAAGTGAATTCGTTGCAGGGTTTCGCTGCTACTATCTCGCTTGACCGGGGCAGCTAACTCGACGTCTGGCATAGCCTGTATTCTGCTTAGCACGAGAGCTCGTTGCTCGAGGCTTACACTAGCCCGGATCGTAAACATGATATCGGTCATTGACTTATGCCGGCGATAAGCTGCTCCAGGTTCAAACGACCATATCCGAAATCGGGCGTAAAGTCTTGGCCTCCCATGGCAGGCACTTTGTCGGCGCTTGAAGCCAAGGCGCTTCGAATCACCGCCGGATTTCTCTGACCGCCATTCGCGATGTAAAGTGCGGCGGCCGCCGCAACATGTGGGGCTGCCATCGATGTGCCGGGCCATGCGTCATAGTCTGTTTCTCGTATATCTGCTTTTCCCTGCCTCCAGCGCCCATCCGGTCCTCGTTCGGCTTTCCAACCCAACTGTCCCGGATAGGTCGGGAGCGTTGACCAGATTGCGTCGCCGGGGGCCGCGATCGTTACGTGATTCCCGCGGTTCGAGAAGTTGGTGATGCGATCCTGGAGGTTTGTCGCACCGACGGCTATCACGCCCGGGATAGCTGCCGGATAGGAAGTTGGGCTACCATCACGCCTCTCATTGCCCATTGCTGCAACGATCGTGGTTCCGTTGGCTAGTAGCTCCTCAAACGCTGCGCTCTCAGTTGGGTCGGGCGCTCCCCCGCCGCCTATTGATAGGTTGACGACGTCAATGCCTGCATCCGCACAATCAAGGAGCGCCCGCAGGTACATAACCGGGTCGACGAAATAGGCAAACTCCGCTGTTCCATCCAAATACGCCAGCAGGTCAGGGCGGTCATCGAAGATTTTCCATGCGTGGATCCGCGCTCGTGATATTCCGTTGATGCCGAGAGCATTGTTGATCGTAGCGGCAATGGTGCCTGCGACATGGGTTCCGTGTCCAATGAGATCCTGAGACGAGCTCGCTCCGGGAAGATCCGGATGTTCAAACGTGTATTGGGCGATCTGCTCTTTGAGGTCTGGGTGGTCAGTATCGATGCCGGTGTCGAGAACCGCTACCTTTATCCTGCTCCCGTCATCGAACCCGCCCCGGTTTCGCGTTTCGTCCCACTTGATCTTGCGAAGATTCCACATCGTATGTGCGGGGGGCGGCACCGCGGCAATTCGCCCGGCGGCGGGAGCCGGAGATCTTTTCTTAGCTGAGGCTGTCGATACACTCTGCGATTTTGCCGCAAGATACCGCATCGGCACCCTGGAAACAGACGCCACTGTCGGATCTCCAGCAAGAGCAAGTTGGAGCTGCCTAACGTCCGTGTCGGATACGAGTTCAATAAGACTGGTCGCTCCGCCCGGCGTTCGTCCATCCAAAGCGGCGTTCAAACTGAGTGAAGGTGCCGACCATCCCTCCACTTCTTCCCCTGAAACTCCAAGGACCTCCGGCTTGGAATTCGGTTCCCGAGCAGGTCGTACCAGCATGCGGCTGGTAAAGTGAGGCGACGTTCGCGAGACAGGCGTAACCCGCTTTACCAAACCGGCTCGTTCAAAAAAGGCTAACGCTTGTAGTCCGGCGCTCTGTGGCGCGCGCGCAACTGCGAGTGCGGCCTCGAAACTTCGCTGGTGCTGCTGGGGCTTCATCCGCACGAACAACATCGCGTCGTGATAAGTCGGAAGGCCCGAATTTTTGAACAATGGTCCCATTCCGAAGACCTCCCAACTGCTCTCTGATTGGCACCAGTGAGAAGCAGTTCAAGCCGCCGGCTCTTGGAGAACACGAGGCACCGGACGCAGCGGCGGCAGACAAAACGCGCTCGCTGCATCTCATTCGAGATGTACATAAGCACTTATTTAAACACATTGCGCCTGTCGACCCAACTACAAGTTTTCGTGGGCCCCCTGCGCGCAGACAGGTTACATCGCCATCGGCCCGCGCCACCGCAACCATGGTTACATTTGGGAAGGAGCGTGCAGCGCCGCGAACCGAAAACCGGTCTGGTGGGGCGAGGCGGTTCAGTTGGTTCCAGATCTTGAAACGACCCTCATTCGCCGATGGCTGAGTTATTGACCAAATGGGGGTCGATAACTTGCCCCAATTTACGGGACCGATGACCTGCGCAGGAGCAAAATATTGTGCGACGCAAATTTTACGTGTTCAACAGGGCCCCGAAAGAAGTTGCGGTTACCCGACTATCAACGGCTGACGTTCCGCGTTGGAATCAACCTTGGAGACATTCTTGTCGACCACGACGAGATCTTTGGGGACGGGGGCAATGTTGCCGCGCGGCTCGAGGCCATGGCCGAACCCGGCGGGGTGCTCACATGTCACAGTGTTCACGAACATGTCGATCGCAAGCTGCCTGTGCGCTTTGTCGACAAAGGGGAGTGCGAGCTGAAGAACATCGGCCGCCGCATTCGAGTTTTCCGTGCGGAATGTGAAATCTTAGGGACGCAACAACCGGCATACAGTGGGGAAGAACGCGAACCGGTGAGCGGGGAGCCGCAGTTGCATGTCTTGCCGTGGGATAATCGACGGGGCGTTTAGAGCGCGGAAAGCAACATCCATAAATTGGCCGGGGCCGTGCGGCTCTTGGTCTGCCGCCTTCGCTGGTCAACGTGTGGCGCCGACCAATCAAATATCCGCTGATCTATTGGGACAGCGGCCAGCGTCTCTCGCTTCGTCAGGGTGTAAGCTTGGCCGCAGTCAACCTAGCTCCTAATCAAGCGACTGGTTCAGAACCCTAATCCTTTTTGGTGGGAGATTGCTTGCCAATAATCGTCGGGAGCATAGACCCCGTTTCGATTTTTTATCTCCAGTGCGGGATTGGGCATCATCAGACGGGCTTGCCTCGGAATAACTGGACTGTTTACGTCCTACGTCCAAGCTCGATTTCTTGCTCTTTGGGAAGGTAGCAGCATCCGGGCGTAGATGCCCGAAGCAGCGCATTAGAGGAGATACATTTTGAGGTACGTACAACATGATCGAGCGCTCATGACTGGTAGAAAAACGGGTACGTACCTCACCTGAAGTGCGCCAATTTCATCTTGTACCCGCGGTATATTAGCGTAGTGTTGCACACGCTCGAGGCCACTGGGAGGCGGCTTCTCAACGATAAAATTTTTGGGAGGAAAATGATGCGGATATCCGATATCGCAATACCACCAAAAGATCTTGATTTGCTCCAGACGGTTCTTGACGCTTGGTGCACACAGCATCGCATTCCGCGCAAGGATGCGACTGTGCAAGCGGCGATATTGATCAACGAATACAAGCGCGGCACTCGTTCGCAGATCAAACTCATCGACGCACTTGTAAACAGCACCACGCACTAGCGGGCTCAACTGCCGCTATAGTCGAGAACCCGGTCCAAAAGGCCGGGTTTTTGTTATCTGCGCCTCGCCTTGCTTGCCGCTTTCTCGGTCTGTGTCACATCGTTGATGAGTTTGATGAAATCACCGTAGGACATAGGCGGATCGCTCCAGTTAACAGGATCACGCCCGCCAATCTCAAGCGAGATCGGTAGGTGCGACAAACCATTATAGGCGGTACCCATCGCGCGAAATCTTGCGGCTCAACGTTGTTCTGGAAGCCGACGATTGAGGGTTATCAACTCGCGGCTGTGTCGATGGGTCTATTCGACGGTCCGACCGGACTGCACCTTTCCAAGCACACATTTGTCGAGGACAAGGGCGACTACTACGAGATCACAGATGGTTTACGCTCTCATCTGCACGCCCATTCGATCAAACGGAATCCCGACGGGAGCGTGAAGCGTGTGAAGGTCTGGCGAAACGCGCTCGCCAGCAGGACTTAATCGCTGGCCAAACCGTCGTGACCCACCTGGAAAGACGAGACGAAGAATTCGACAGGCATGCAGAGAGTAGTCCGGCGTGACGCGCGGTCGCAGTGCTTTTGCTTCCTGAGCGGAAGGCGGAGGTACGAATGCTGCGTCGGCTCTGGAAAATGAGCATCTCGTTTCCGCGTGAAAATCGTGAGCCAGGCCGATGCACCGTCTTCAATTTCCAGTCTCCCCGCCAGCTTTTAAATAGGACAGGGCGCGTTGACGTCTGGTGATGGTTCTGTAGCGATTTGACGTCTGGGCGTCAGGTACGTGACGGCACATTGCGGCAACTCGAATTCGTTCCTTGTGCATCAATTATGGGAAGCGAACTCTGTCGACGGCCATAGCCGTTACGCGGGACGGCTACCAAGTACCCCGCTTGTCCATGCTCAGTCGAGCGTATCTGGCGCTATCAGCATCGAAGTGGCGCTGAGATCTCGTCAGCGGCGTCGGCCGCTTCGTTTCGTACCATCATAGAAGCCAGGAGGCTTCTTGCTGACCCAGGCCACGAATTTATGTATCGCGGGTTCCTCTAGGAGTGCTTCCACAGTCGGATATACGGTTTCCAGTTCGGCTTCCGAAAAAAGAGCGTGGATCTGTCGATGGCATATCCGGTGCAGCGTTTGCGTTTCCCGGCCGCCCCGGCTCTTGGGTACAAGGTGGTGTTCGTCGGCCTGGTCTTCGGGAATCAACCGACCACACAGCGGGCAGATAATCGGCGAAGGATCTTTATGCCAGGAGATGATGTCCTGCTTCGATTTTCGCGCCAATCCTTGGAAACCTTTACATCTGCGTGTTCGCTCGCTGATCAAGCGTCGTTACTCGGGAGCTGACGGTTTTCAGCCATGATATCCGGTATGATGAGGACGTCGTAGGCCGCGCCTGCCTCCTTGGCTAAGAGGCTTAGATCCTCCCGTACCACGGATTTTTCATCCTCCGCGCCATTCTCAATCAGATATGCTTCGAGAATGGAGGGCGGCCCTAACGTGGTGCGGCGCTTCTCCCCATCTACCACGTCCTCCAAAACTGGCCTTTCAACGATCGACGCAATCTTTGATGCTGCCAATTCGGCGGAGACCGCATACATAACCACGCTCATATCCCTTGGTATCGAATTGCTTCCTCTTTGCTTCTGCGTAGCCTTAACGCCTCGATTATGCCGGTGCGAGCGTAATCAGGGGCATCTGAGGTTTCATTGCTAAATTTTTGTTTTCGCGAGCTATAAGCGGCAGTGACATTTTGAACGGCGCTTTAAGAGCCTGGACTCCGGTTGTAGTGACAGAGCTGGCTCGGTTTGTCTGAACAGTTCGTGGCGTTTCGTTAAGTGGATTTCCGCCTCGATTATGCTGCCGCCTTCATTGGCGTCAGCGCGTTGAAGTAAGCCTGATCCGGTGTTTGCCGGTCAAGGGATGAATGTGGGCGTCGGGTATTGTAAAAGGTCACATACCGGCCGATCCCAATGCGGGCCTCGGGCACGGTTTTGTAGGCGTGGAGATAGACCTCCTCGTATTTGATCGAGCGCCAGAGCCGCTCGACAAAGACGTTGTCCCGCCATGCGCCCCTGCCGTCCATCGAGATGTCGATCTCGGCCTTCTTCAGCACCGCCGTGAAGTCGATGGACGTGAACTGCGATCCCTGGTCCGTGTTGAAGATGTCCGGCTTTCCATACCGAGCAAGCGCTTCCTCGACTGCCTCGATACAGAAAGCCGTCTCCATCGTGATCGACAGCCGCCACGACAGAACCCGACGACTGAACCAATCGACGACTGCGCAGAGATAGACAAAGCCCCGCGCCATGGGGATGTAGGTCAGGTCCATTGCCCAGACTTGGTTTGGTCTGGTCACCGCCAGCTTGCGCAGGAGATATGGATAGACCTTGTGACCAGGTGCCGGTTTCGACGTATTGGGGCGACGGTAAATCGCCTCAATGCCCATCTTCCTCATCAACGTCGCGACGTGAAGCCGCCCTGTGACAAGCCCTTCTGCCTTCAAAAGCCCTTGCAACATCCGGCTTCCGGCGAACGGGTAATCGAGGTGCAGTTCGTCGATCCGCCGCATCAGGGCCAGCTCGCCGTCTGACACAGGACGCGGTAAATAATAGACGCTACTACGACTGAAGCCGAGAAGCTTCGCCTGGCGGACGACCGACAGTTTGTGCTCGCGATTGATCATTTCTTTCCGCTCAGCAATCCGGCTTTGCCGAGCGCACCGGATAAAAAATCATTCTCTAGCGTCAGTTCTCCGATCTTGGCATGCAGTGTTTTGACATCGACGGTCGGGGCAGCCGGTTCCGCTTTGGCTTCATCGCCGAAAACGCCCGTCGCCCCCTCAAGGAGCTGGTCTTTCCACTGTTTGATCTGATTGGCGTGCACGTCGAACTGCTGGGATAATTCCACCAGCGTCTGTTCGCCCCGGATGGCTGCAAGCGCCACCTTCGCCTTAAAAGCCGGGCTATGATTCCGGCGCGGTCGTCTCGACATGCTCTCTCCTGTTTCCGGCATTTAAGCCAAAGTCAGGCAGAAATTCCACTTATACCGGCTGTGCAGTTTTCCCGAGCCAGCTCTGACATAGTTAAACGCGCTCATCAATGCGGGGCGAAAAACATGAGGAAACATAACTGCTGAATTATGGTTTGCTGCCCAATTTTCATTTTTACATCACCGTTTCGCATGACAAACTGACAGGCATCAAATTCGGATTGCTTTGCAATGACGGTGCCGGGTCGGGAGTGGGCGGTGCCACAGGGAGGAAACATGAAACGGACCATTCTGGCCGCGCTTGCGGCCTTGGCAATGAGCGGCGCAGCCTATGCGGACACGATCAAGATCGGTGTCGTCGGACCCTTTTCCGGTCCCTTCGCGTTGCAGGGCAAGAACTTCAAGGCTGGCATCGACGCCTACATGGCGGTCAACGGCAGCAAGGTCGGCGACGATGATATCGAGATCATCTATCGCGACGTACCGCAGGCCGACCCGGCGCAATCCAAGGCGCTTGCCCAGGAGCTGGTCGTTAGGGAAGGCGTGCAATATCTGGCCGGCTTCTATTTCACGCCCGATGCAATGGCCGTCACCCCACTATTGGAGCAGGCGAACGTGCCGCTGGTGATCATGAACGCTGCGACCTCGGCGATCGTAACGAAGAGCCCGCTGGTCGTGCGTACCTCGTTTACGACCTGGCAGACGTCTACGCCGATCGCCAAGGTGGCGAAGGATGCCGGCGTCTCCAAGGTCATCTCGGTGGTCAGCGACTATGGTCCGGGCGTCGACGCGGAAAATGCCTTCAAGGCCGGCTTCGAAGCAGCGGGCGGCGAGGTCGTCGAGGCGATCCGCATGCCGCTTGCCACCAACGACTTCTCGCCGATCATGCAGCGCATCAAGGATTCGGGCGCCGAAGGCGTCTTCGCCTTCCTGCCGTCGGGTCCGACCACGCTTGGTTTCGTCAAGGCCTATAATGAAAATGGCCTGAAGAGTGGCGGCATCAAGTTCTTCGCGCCGGGCGACCTGACGCAGGAATCCGACCTGCCGGCGCTCGGCGAAGCGGCTCTCGGCATCCAGACGACGTTCCACTACGCCGTCTCGCACGTTTCGCCGGAAAACAAGGCCTTTGTCGAAGCGGCCGCAAAGGCCATCGGAAATCCGGCCGAACTCTCCTTCCCCTCGGTCGGCGCCTATGACGGCATGCATGTGATCTACAAGATGATCGAGGCGACCGGCGGCGAGCAGGACGCACAGAAGGCTGTCGATGCGGTCAAGGGGCTTTCCTGGACGAGCCCGAGAGGGCCGGTTTCCATCGATCCCGAATCGCGCCACATCACGCAGAACATCTATCTGCGCGAAGTCGCCAAGGCAGATGACGGCACCTACTACAACAAGGAAGTTCAGACCTTCGAGAAGCAGGGCGATCCCGGTCTCGCGGCCCTGAAGTAGACGCTTTGGTAAATGCGGGCGCCGGTTGAGCGCCGCCCGCATTGCCTGCAACATACCGGGCAGCCGGCGGCTTGACCGATCGGGACGCCCCGCAGCATTCCCACGAACGGTGCGATTGCGGTTTTCCATCCGGGAGTGCCAATAGAGAGATGGAGCGTTTCCGTGCCGCCGTTTAAAGCGGAGCGATCCAGGCGCACGCGGTTGTTTGTTGGAGACGGGGGCAGGCCCATCTCGCCGCGTCTCCGCCAGCGATAACGAAAGGCATCGGACAGCCCCATGCAAACAGTCTTCAGTATAGCGATCGATGCCCTTGCCTACGGCATGGTGCTCTTCGTCATCTCCATCGGGCTTTCCGTGACCATGGGGCTGATGCGCGTCGTCAACCTTGCCCATGGCGCCTTTGCCATGATCGGCGGTTACATCGCCTCCTATGCGGCGCGCGATCTGGGCCTTGCCTATGGATTTGCCATCGTGCTTGCTGTCTTCGGTACGATCCTGATCGCCATCCCGATCGAGCGCCTGCTTTACCGTCGCATCTATGGTGCGCCGGAGCTGACCCAGGTTCTGATGACGATCGGCATCACCTTCTGCATCATCGGCATCGCCAACTACGTCTTCGGCCCGACGCTGAAGACCGTGCCGTTGCCCGCGCAGCTGCAAGGTTCTGTGGACCTAGGGTTCCGCGCGATCGCCACGCATCGCCTCTTTGCGATCCTTTGCGGTCTCGCCGTAGCGGCAGCCCTCTGGTATGCGATCGAAAGGACGGCATTCGGCGTGAAGCTGCGCGCCTCGGTGGACAATGCGGCCATGGCCGCCGCCCTCGGCGTGCGCACCGAGATTGTCTACGCCGTGAGTTTCGCGATTGCCGTCGGCCTTGCCGCCTTTGGCGGAGTCGTGGGCGCCGAACTTCTGCCGGTTGAGCCCTATTATGCGCTTCGTTACATGGTGACGTTCCTGGTGGTCGTGTCAGTCGGCGGTGCGGGCTCGATCCCCGGCGCGCTCGTCGCCTGCCTGCTGCTTGGCGGCATTGACACGACCGGCCGTTACCTGATGCCCGAGTTCGGCGAATTCTTCTTCTATCTGGCCGTCATCGCGATCATCTGCGTCTTCCCGCGCGGACTTGCCGGGAGAGCCAAGGGATGACCATGACCACCACCAACGACTTGATCACGCAAACACCGGCCAAGCGCCGCTTCGGCGGGGGTGACCTGATCGGCCTTAGCGTCATCCTGGCTCTCGCCGTTGTCGGCTACTTCCTGTTCCCGACCAATCTGGCGCTGCTCACGCGCATCATCGCCATCGCGCTTTTGGTGCTCTCGCTTGATCTCGTCACCGGCTATTGCGGGGTCGCGACGCTCGGGCACGCAGCCCTGTTCGGCGCCGGCGCCTATGCCGCGGGGATCGCCTCGGCGCATTACGGCATCAACGATCCGCTGGCGATGCTCGCCTTCGGTATCGTCGCTGGCGCCGTTGCCGGCCTCGTTTGCGGCGCGGTGATCCTGCGCGCGCACGGCCTGCCGCAGCTGGTGCTGTCGATCGCCCTCATCCACCTGTTTCATGAGTTCGCCAACAAGGCCTCGTCCTGGACCGGCGGCAGCGACGGCCTGTCCGGCATCGCCCCGAGCGCGCTCATCGGCCTTTACGAGTTCGACTTGTGGGGCCGCACCGCCTACGTCTTCGGTGTCGTGCTGCTGGCGTTGGTCTTCGCCCTCCTACGGCTGATCGTGCGTTCGCCGTTCGGCATGCTGTGCCGCGCGATCAAGGAAGATCCGGTCCGCATCCGCTCGATGGGAGCATCGCCCAAGGCAGCGCTGATGAAGATGTATGTCATCTCCGGTGCCGTCGCAGGCGTCGGCGGTGCGCTCAACGCCATCTCGACGCAGGTGGTCGGTCTCGACAGCTTGTCCTTCACCATGTCGGCCGAAAGCCTGGTGATGCTCGTTCTCGGCGGAACCGGCTCGCTCTTCGGCGCGCTGACGGGCACCATCGTCTTCATGTTCTTCGAAGACGTCGTTTCCGCCGCCAACCCGTTCCACTGGCTGACGATGGTCGGCGCTCTGCTGATCGCCGTCGTCCTCTTCGCGCCGAAGGGGCTTTACGGAACGGCAGCCGCCATTGTTGCCCGCCGCCGGGAGGCAAAGTGATGCAGCCCGTCTTTGAAGTTCGCAACCTCAAGCGCGCCTTCGGCGGCCTGGCGGTCACCAATGACGTAAGCCTCAGCATGGCGCCGGGTGACCGTGTGGCACTGATCGGCCCGAACGGCGCCGGTAAGACGACGTTCGTCAACCTGGTGACCGGCAACCTTGCCCCTGATTCCGGCGAGGTTCGCCTTGGCGGCGAGACGGTCACCGGCATCGATGCGATCGGCCGGGTGAGGAGGGGGCTCGTGCGCTCCTTTCAGGTCACGCGTCTGTTTCTCGACATGACGCCGGCCGAGCACGTTGCGCTCGCCGTGCTGCAGCGTGACGGCCGCTCGGGCCGCCTGTTCGGCAATTTCCTCTCGATGCCTGACGTGATGGATGAGGTCGGTCAACTGCTCGGCAAGCTCGGGCTTCGCGAGCTGATGCATCGCAAGGTCAGCGAAATCGCCTATGGCCAGCAGCGCCTGCTTGAAATCGCCGTGGCGCTTGCCTTGAAGCCGAAGGTTCTTCTGCTCGACGAACCGGCAGCCGGTGTTCCGCAGAGCGACACCGGGCGCATCGAACAGGCGCTCGCCGACCTGCCGGCGGACCTGGCCGTGCTGATGATCGAGCACGACATGGATCTGGTCTTCCGCTTTGCCAAACGCGTCGTCGTCCTGGCGGCAGGCGCCATCATCTTCGACGGTTCGCCGTCGGACGTCACCCAGGATCCGCGGGTGCGAGAAGCCTATCTGGGGAGCTATGCCAATGCCAGCCACGCCGCTTGAGGTGGAAAACCTGTCGGCCGGTTATGGTCCGACACGGGTGCTCGAAGACATTTCGTTCTCGGTTCCAGCCGGCGCGCGCCTTGCGGTTCTCGGCCGCAACGGCATGGGCAAGACCACGCTCTTGGCGACGCTTGCCGGTCAGACGAAGCGCTATGACGGCCGCATTCGCATCGGCGATACGGATGTGACCGGTATGCCGAGCGCTTCACGTGCCCGCAAAGGTCTGGGTTTCGTGCCGCAGGCGCGCTGCGTGTTTCCGACGCTGACGGTCGAGGAAAACCTGTTCGTCGGCCTCAAGGACCGGCCGAAGGCTGCGCTGCAGGAAGCCTACGATATGTTTCCGCGGCTTCATGAGCGGCGGCGGAACCTCGGCAGCCAGCTTTCCGGCGGCGAACAGCAGATGCTGTCGACGGCTCGCTCGATCCTCGGCCGTCCGTCGATACTGCTGCTCGACGAGCCGCTCGAGGGCTTGGCTCCGGTAATCTGCGAAGAGCTGATGAAGGCCTTTGCCGAACTCGCCAAGATCGGCGACATGACGATCGTGCTGGTCGAACAGCGTATCCAGAGCGCGCTGGATTTTGCCGATCAGGTCATCGTGCTCGAGCGCGGACGCGTCGCCTGGACAGGCACGCCGCAGGCGCTTTCAAGTGACCACGACGCCGTCGAGCGATTGCTTGGCGTCGGCGGGCTTCACTGAAGACTGAGAGGCACAAGGGAAATCGGACCGTTCGGCTCTTAGAGCGTTTCCGGTTCAGACGGAGTCGCAGAAACGCTCTATCTCTTTGTTTCTACGCATTTCCTGACGGAAAACCGCTTCGCACTTTTCCGGGAAATGCTTTCACGGTCTTTCGCGCTGGGCTGTTCCGAGCCTGGCTCGCTCGCCCTCGTAGTATCGGGCGAGAGCCGGTATCGCGCTCTTCATCTGGTCGAAGATGACGTCGTGGACCGTGAGGTTAGCGCCATACTTTGCTTCCAGGAAGGCCTGGTGACGGTGCAGAGCTTCCTGCGGGGCGCCAGGAACGACCGCAAACACAGGTGAAACCGCGCTTCGGCCTTTGACGGTGATCCGATCGAGTTCGGCGACCGGGAATGTCTTCTTAACGAGCGAGGCGGTGCTTTCGCCCAGAAGCAACGCAATGCCGTAATCCTTGGAGGCGCCCTCGAGGCGTGAGGCCAGGTTGACTGCGTCGCCGAGCGCCGAATAGTCGAAACGTCGAATGGACCCCATGTTCCCGACAATACATTCGCCAGTGTTGATGCCGATCCCGATCCGCAACGACTGGACCGCGCGGGCGTCTGTCTTGGCCTCCGTCGCAAGCTCGACATTGACCTCCTGAAGTGCGGCGAGCATATCGAGTGCCGCCTGCACTGCGTGGGTCGCGTGATCCGGGTCGTCGAGCGGTGCGTTCCAGAACGCCATCAGGCAATCGCCGATATATTTGTCGATTGTACCGCCCTGCTGGAGAACGGCCTCCGATAGCGGGGTCAGCAGTCGGTTGACGAGTGTCGTCAAGCCTTCCGGATCCTCCTTCATGTCTTCCGCGATCGAGGTGAAACCTCTTATGTCGCAAAAAAGTACCGACAATGTCCGCCGCTCACCGCCGAGTTTCAGATGTGATGGGTCCCGCGCGAGCCGCTCGACAAGTGCGGGGGAGAGATATTGCGAGAAGGCGCGGGTGATCTCTCGCCGCCGCCGTCGCTCCTCGGCATAGTCGAGCCCGGCCTGACCGGCAACAACGCCAAGAAACGCAAGGCCCGGTCCGATAGGCGAAACGAAGACCTGCCCCAGTCTCATCATGGCATAGCTTGCAAGTACGATGAGCATGAGAGCAATGATGGTATGGCCAAGCGTCTGCCAGCCGGTTGCGGGCAATACGGTGAAAGCGGCCAGGATGGCGGCGATGAGAATAGCGGCGATGATGGCCGGTGGCGCCGCCCGTGTGATGAACAGACCACGTGCCAGATTGTCGTAGATCGTCGCTTGCATTTCGACGCCCGAGACGAGCTTGTTCGAATGGACCGTATCCGAACTTGGAAAGGCATCGGCTCCACCGTCGGCAATCGAGGGCGCATTCTGCAGGCTGAGACCGACGAGCACGACTCGATCCCGGAAGGTGTTTTCCGGCAGAAAGTTGTCGGGATCCAGGGCCTGGTAATACGATACTGTTGGATAGGTACGGGCCGGGCCAAAGGTCTGGATCAAACCGTATTGTGGTGGAGGCACGGAACGTGCACCAGCGACTTCGGCGAGAACGGCTGCAAATCCATCAGGGTAGACAGGCACTGCCCGCAATGTGCCGTCTCCGCCGAGATCGACCGAAGCAATCCCTGTTCGGGCACCCTTCTTCGTGAAGATCGCAAGTGGTTCCGTGCGGATAAACTGGTCGGCCTGAGGCGCCTCGACCAATGATTGGTCGCCGGCTAGGACGACGTCTGGCCCTAAGGCGCGCTCAAGTAAAACGTCGTTTGCCGGATCCGCCGACGGTTCTGCGAAAATCACGTCGATGCCGATCGCACGCGCTCCGGCTTTGCGCAGAGCATCTATAAGGCGCGCATGTAAGGCTCGCGGCCAAGGCCATTGACGTCCAATCTCGGCCATGGACGGCTCGTCAATCGCGACGATCACCGGCCCGTTGGCGGGAAGGGGCGGCCGGTAGACAGTAGAGAGGTAGTCGAAGCTGCGCAGTTCGTTGAGCGACCAGGCGCCAGTCAACGATGCCAGTGACAGAGCAATAACGACAAGGGCTGCAAGCACGAGCAGCTTCAGCCGCCTTTGCAACTGTCCGCGTCCATCCCCTTGCGCGGATGCGCCGCCGGAAAAATAGAACGCGCCCAGATCCTTCATCAAAAGCGCACTTTGACCGTGCCCTTGAATGTCGGCCCCCAGCCGGGCAGGCCGTTTCTCAGCTCGAACTCCTCGTCAAGCAGATTGAATGCCGCCAGATTGACTTCGAGTTGCTTGTCGAAGGGCTCCCATTCCAGTGAAGCATCGAGTGTCCAGAAATCGTCAAGCGTTTTGCCATCAGCCGGGCGCGTCCCGACATAGTTGGCTGCGATCGTCGCCTTCACATTGGCCGTGCTGACCCAGGTCAGGGCCACCTGACCACTGTTTTCCGGGACGAAAAGCAAATCGTCGGTGAGATTGCCGGGGTCGTCTTTGACGTCTGCGTTTGTATGGGCCGCCGTCGCCGAAAGGCCAAAGCCGTGTCCGAGCGCGAAGTTTGCGGTTGCAGCCACGCGGTCAAGTCCGACCTTGGCGTAGTCCAGGCTCAACGTGGACAACGGTACGTCGAGCGACAGCTCCCGGACCTCCTGGTGTTGGTAGTCGAGCGCGGTGAAGAGCCAGTCATGCCATTCCGCGTCCCAACGAAATGCCAGTGTATCCGTATAGCCTTCGGCTCCGAAACGCAGTTGGTTCGGCTGCAGGGCGACGACGCCGATCGGGGCGAGCGTGGCGACGTCGAAGTTCAAGCCGTCACGCATCGCCGCCGCTCTTAGCCAATGACCCTCCACCGGCGCCCAGGCGATGCCGAGCTTCGGCTCAAGCCTGACGTTGCCATCGTTGGCGCCCTCGATGTAGCGGGCAAACAGCGCGCCTTCGGCCTTCAGATCCGGCGTGATTTCATAGATGGCGTCGACATAGGCCTTGGCGACGTTCTGCGTTGAGGACGTCGACGCCGATGCTATGACGGGCGCGCCATTGTTGCCTGTCAGCCCCAATGGATCGAAGATGTCGAGTGAACTCGAGGAGTGGACGACACCGCCCTCGATGCCGTAACGCCAGGTGATGTCGCCGTTGCCATAGAGATGATTGACGGCGGCGATATAGGTCCTTTGCTTCTCTTCACTTCGGCTCGTCGCGAGGTCCGGAACGGCCAGTCGCGAAAGCCGTAGCGTCTCGCTCTCGACAACATTCTGATCGGCGAAGAAAAAGGCCGCATTGGCCACATTGCGGTAGCCGAACGTGTGGCTCCAGGCGATGCCTGAGAGAAGACGGGACGCGCTGTCGTCGCCGATATTGTCCACACCGATTGGTCCGACAGGTATGTCGAGCATGCTTTTGAGATCATCGAACTTGCCGTAGTTGGCATAGGCGATAACCCTGTCGTCTGGTGTCGGCGTCGCCGTCAGATAGCCGTTGCCGCCGAGAAGGCGCACTTCTCTATCGAGTCGCAGGTCCTGACCAAGTTCGATGGTATCGCGCGGTTCTTCCCACTGGACATTGCCGTAGACGCTGATCGGGAAAGGCGAAAACGTCAGGCCACGCAGTTCTGCCTCGCCGATCCACCCTTGGTCGTCGTTATCAGTGATGATGCCGCCGCCGAGTGCGGCCTCGAAGAATGGTCTCTGCAAGATGTTGGCCGTGCGCTCGCGGTTTGCGAGCATGTGCGGCTCGATCAACAGACCTTGGAAGAAGGCCGAGAAACTTTGTGGGTTGGCGGTGTTGACGACAGGGCTGCCGTCGAAATCATAGGTGTTGAAGAGCGGATTAACGCTACCGCGCACAGCCTGGTCGACGTAGCTCGAGCCGGTGAAGGGATCAAAAACGGCGTCGCCGTAATATTGTCCCCAGGCATTGAGGCCCTGCAGGCGGAACGCGTCGTTGAGCGTGGAGCCGGCATCCTGATTGGCGCCTAGCGCGGCTGTCTCGCCACCGCGCGCCCGGGTTCGGCGCATCAGCTCCTGGGCATAACGAATTGCGGCGTCCGAATCATAGCCGTCGATGGCGATCGCAGTGCGCATCTGCATGACGACAGGATCGTTGGGGTCCAGCCGGTCGGCGTTATCGAGCGCCTGGGCGGCGGGGATGCGATCACCCTTCTCGTAGTAGGCGCCAGCCAGCAGCAATTGGGCGCCGGAGTAGGCGGGATTGGCGGTAGACCCGGCGAGCAGGTCTTCGACGGCCTTGTCCAATTCGCCGGTTTGCATGTGATAACGCCCGCGTGCCACCAATGTCACATCGAAGGACGGGTCGGCGGCAAGCGCGGCATCAATTTCGCTCTTCGCCTCCACCAGGCGGTTTTCGACCAGGTAGAGAATAGCCAGATTGGCATGTGAGACCGGATCCTGCGGATCGAGCGCGATCGCACGCTTGAAGGCACTCTCCGCAGCGCGATTGTCGCCGCGTTCGCCCTGCACGAGCCCAAGGGAGTTCCAGATGGACGATGAGCCGGGCGCTGTCTTGAGGCCTTGCTCTAGGTCTGCCAAAGCTCCATCGAGATTGTTCTCGATGTGAAAGCGGTAATCGGAGCGGGCTTGCAGCGCGGTCGGGTCTTCCGGGTCGATCGCCAGCGCCCTTTCGATGCCATTACGGACTTCCTCGCGGTCATCCAGCAGCAGGGCGAACTGCGCGCGGGCAGCGGGCAATGTCGGGTCGTCAGGAAACTGGCGCTCTGCTTGCTTGAGGGTATCGATCGCAGAACGGATGTCGTTGCGAAACCCGTTGGTCCAGGCCCGCGCAAGCGCCCCATAGGCACCCGCTGCATGGCGCGGCGGTGCTTCAGCGTGGTCGGGGTTGGCAAGCGCACGAGCGAAGTAGCCGCCATAGGCAGCTATGGCGCGTCGCTTGATGTCCAGACCACGCGCCGCACGCAAGAAGAGCTTTGCCGCGTCGTCATAGCGATTCTCAGAACCCGCGATCAACGCCTCGACGAGGTCGGCACGTGCCTGCTGCGTTCGGCCAAGCCGACGTCTACGCGCCTCGGTCAATGCGTCCTTCGCTTTCTGACGACCGTCCAGAGACATGTAGATCTCTGACAGCGCGAGCCAGTCTTCGGCAGATCTTGATGACGGAGGCTTCGCCTCTATCCGTTCTCGCTCATTGCGCATATCCGGTACACGTAAGGGAGATGCCGGCATCCAGACGAACGAATCACGCAAAGAGAGATGGAACAGCATTTGCTCGCGATCCTTCGGCGTGACGATCACGATCTTGGATGGGGCCTGGCCGATTGCGGCCACCGCACCTTCGCCTTGGCTGACAGTCACGCTGCCAAGCGCATTGCTAAGTTCGACCATGCCCTCAAGTACGATAAGAGACGTCTTGCCGTCGGCGCCAACGGTCAGTGTCCAGTCGGTTCCCCGCACAGCGGCAGTCGCTGCCGGGGTGTCGACAGCAAGCCCCTGGCCGCCGCGTTCGGCGCGAGCCCAAATCGTACCGGTCTGAAGCTCCAGTTGCGTGTCGCCGGCGGTTGCCATCTTCTTGACGCGCAGCGCTGTGTTTCGTCCGAGCCGTATCTGGGTTCGATCGGAAAAAAGAACGGCGAGCGCACCGGTTGCATTGGTGCGCAATACGTCGCCGGAAAGAAGATCTTGAGCGAGATCGACAAAACGCCAGTTGGAAACGTCGACGAAGCGTACTTCCTCGCCGGATCTGCGCGCGATGACGGAGCCTGCGACGGGGTTCGGGCGAGGAACAGGGTCAGCCAATACATTGCTTGAAGCAAGCACACCTGCTGCCACAAGCATTATTTGAGAATTTGGCCGCCCCATTCCAATTCCCTGTCCCGATCGCCTCGAAGTCAGTGAATTTCGTCCATATTAAAAGTCAATGGGATTCTAATATTTCGCGGTGTTTTCTGGTGTCGGTGTAGTATCAAGGCGACAGGTTTCTTGTTGGAAACCGGTTGCCAGCTTCAGATCTGTTTCGATCGAGCACAGTTTTTGCGGCCTGAAGTTTTGAGAGCGAGCGAGCCGTCTTTGCCGTGGAGAGACGACGTAAAACGCCTTGCCCGTCGCCGTTTAGCTAGGGCGACGGATGGAGTGGCGCCGCTCAATATATTGTTGTCGACCCTGAGAGTAGGACGCCGGGCAAGAAAGAGCCTGCCCGCTTAGGACGCGACCGCGGCGTTTCTTCAAACCGAAGCGCGTACACGCTCCCAGGCGTTCATCAGGTGGCGGCCGAGCACTTCGGATAGTTTGGCCTTGTCGCGGGCTTCGAGTGCGACGATCATCTCATCGTGCTCGGCGACTGCGGCCGCCCATTTTTCCGGGCCCTCGTGGCCGATGAAGCGGATGCGCTTCAGCCGTGTCTGCAAGACGGCGTGCATGTCGGCGAGCGCCGCATTTTCGGCGAGTTGGACGATCGCCGAGTGAATCTGCTGGTTGAGCTTGTAGTACTGCAGCCGGTCGCCGACCTTGTAGCGGCGGACCATCTCGTCATGCAAAGCGCGGACTTCGGCAATGCCGGCGTCGCTTGCCGCTTCGCAGGCGAGCTTGCCCGCAAGTTCCTCCAGCGTCTGCAGCACGGTCAGCATATCGTGCACGTCCTTGGCGCTGAAGCGCTTTACGACGGCGCCGCGACTGGGCACGAGTTCGACCAAGCCTTCGCTAGCAAGGTACTTGATGGCTTCGCGCAAGGGCGTGCGGGAAACGCCGAGCTGCTCGCCGAGCTGGCCCTCATGCAGGCGCGTGCCGGGCGAAAGGTCACCTTCGATGATCATATCGCGCAGGTGGCTGACAAGCGTGTCATGCAGAGCCGTCCGCCTGATCGGGCCGGGGCCGCCGTCGGCGCGTCTCTCCAGTGGTGTGATTTCGTTCATCATTTCGCTTCTGCACTTGGCGGCCGCGTGTCGGCCATCCGTTCCCCGTGAGTGCCGATTGAATCAGCACTGTCTGATTGAAGCATGGCGACAGGGCTCGTCATCGTCAACAGAAAATGCTGCATACAGAATACAAAAGACTTGATGCAGAATTTTGAATAACGTATGACAGCCTGCGAAAAGCATGAAGTGGAGGACATCTCACATGACGACCAATGGTGCTGCCGGTAACGGCGCGCGTCCTGTCATCGCGCTCGCCATGGGCGATCCTGCCGGCATCAGCCCCGAGCTGACCGCGCGGCTGCTAGCTCTTCCCGATATTCGCGAGGCAGCGCACATCATCACCATCGGCGATCGCCGCATCCTGGATGAGGGTGCCAAGGCGGCCGGTCTGACGCTTGATCTTGAGCCTTCGACGCTTGAGGGCCTCGACGAGGCCGGAACTGCCCGCCACGTATTCGTCGATCTCGGTCATCTCGATCCGGCCGACGTCGATCGCGGCGAGGCGACGCTTGCCGGCGGCACGTTTGCAACGCGCAACTTCCGCACGGCGCTGGAGCTTGCCCATGCCGGCAAGGCGGAGGCCGTCTGCTTCACGCCCTTCAACAAGAAGGCCATGCGCTTTGCCTATCCCGGCTATGACGACGAAATCCGCTTCGTCGCCGACGTGCTCGGCTTCACCGGCAAGGTTCGCGAATTCAACGTTCTCGAAAAGGTCTGGAATGCGCGCGTCACCTCGCACATCCCGCTCAAGGACGTGGCTGACAATCTTTCGGTCGAAGGCATTCTTGCCGAGGTCGAGCTGACCCAGGCCTGCCTAAAGGAGGCCGGCTACGAAGAGGCGAAGATCGCGATTGCGGGTCTGAATCCGCATGCTGGCGACGGCGGCAGCTTCGGCATGGAAGAGATCGACATCATCGAGCCGGCGGTCGAGAAGGCCAAGGCGCTCGGCTACAACGTCGATGGCCCGTTCCCGGCTGACACCGTCTTCGTTCGTGCGCTCAAGGAGGGCTTCAATGCCGTCCTGACGATGTACCACGATCAGGGCCAGATCGCGATGAAGCTGATGGGCTTCGACAAGGGCGTGACGATGATGGGCGGCCTGCCGTTCCCGCTCTGCACCCCGGCTCACGGCACTGCCTATGACATCGCAGGCAAGGGCATTGCCGATGTCGGCGCAAGCCGCGAGGCACTTCTGCTCGCAGTTCGCATGGCGAAGAAAAAGGCTGCCCTTTCGGCTTCCGCCTGAATTCGCACGCTTTCAAGCACTACCGGCGCAGGAGGAGGTCTTGCGCCGCATCTCACTCAACGGGAGGACTAGACATGAAAAAATCCGTTTCACTCGCATGCATCATGGCAGCCGCATTCGGCGTTGCCGCTCCGGCGTCGGCCTTCGAGCCCGACCGTCCGGTCGAGTTCGTCGTCACGGCTGGTCCGGGCGGCGGCACGGACATCTTCGCGCGCACGATCCAGGCGATCATCGGCAAGTACGAACTGATGAAGGCGCCGGTCGTCGTCACCAACAAGGGCAGCGCCGGCGGCGCCGAAGGTTTCGTCTACACGGCGACCAACAAGGGCGACGCCTACAAGCTGGCATTCGGCACCAACAATGCCTACCTGCTGCCGGTTCGCGCCAAGGTGCCTTATAAGGCCGAGGACCTGACGCCGGTTGCAGCGCTCGCTTCCGACGAATTCGTTCTCTGGGTCAACGGCAAGGCGCCGTACGCAACGGCTGCCGACTTTGCCGCCAAGGCCAAGGAAGGCGGACTGAAGATCGGCGGAAGCCAGTCGAAGGACGTCGACCAGATCCTCACCTCGATGATCAACGACGCGACCGGCGCGACCATCAACTACATCCCGTTCAAGAGCGGTGGCGAAGCGGCCGTGCAGCTCGCCGGCGAACACCTTGATGCCAACGTCAACAACCCGAGCGAAAACCTCGGTCAGTGGCAAGCCGGCATGGTCAAGCCGCTTTGCGTCTTCAAGAGCGTCAAGTTGACGAATGACGCCAAGGTTGCCGGCGACAAGGGCTGGAGCGACATCCCGACCTGCAAGGATACGGGCATCGCCATCGACAACTACTCCATGCCGCGCACCGTCTGGCTGCCGGCCGGCGTCGAGCCCGATGCCGTCAAGTTCTATGCGGACCTGATGCGCAAGGTTTCCGAGACGCCGGAGTGGGCGAAGTATCTTGCCGATACCTCGCAGTCTCCCGCTTATATCGCTGGCGACGACTTCAAGGCCGCCATCGAGATGGACGGCGCCGCAGTCGGTGAAGTTCTGAAGCGCGAAGGCTGGCTCGCCAACTAATTCAGGCGATATATCGGGACGGGCGCTTCTACAGCGCCGCGCGTCAAGTATGGCGCGCTAAGAACGCTGTAGCACTTTAAAATTGCTGCACAATTTTTCCTTAGATCGATCCCGATTTAAGGAATTATGCAGGGGCACCCGTCAACCGGTTTGAAAGGTCACGATCATGAGTGAGAACAGTGCGAATGGGCTCTCCCGCTTCGCGGTGGAGCTTGGCGTTGCCGCGTTGACTGGTATCTTTGGTGCAGCCGTCTGCTACGGCGCCTTCGATATCGGCGCCGGATGGAGCGATTTCGGCCCCGAGGCAGGCTATTTTCCCTTTTATATCGGCGTTCTGATCATTCTGGGAAGCGTTGCGAACGCGATCGGTGCATTCGTGAAGCATCGCGGCACGGGCGATATCTTCATCGACGCTGCCCGCGCGCGCGTCGTTGCCTCATTTCTCTTGCCTCTCGTCGCGTTTGCCGGCGTCTCTGCTTGGCTCGGGCTTTATGTCGGAACCGCGCTCTACATCGCCGGCGCGATGCTCTTCCAGGGGCGTTACAAGTGGTGGATCGCGCTGCCGGCCGGCGTTGCCGTTTCGCTCTTCTTCTTCATCGTATTCGAGATCGGCTTCAAGGTTCCGCTTTTGAAGGGACCGGTCGAGGCCTGGTTCGGGATCTACTGATCCCGACCGCTTAAAGTTTCCCCGGGAGGAATGACATGGAAAATATCGGTCTTCTGATCGATGGCTTCGGCCACATCCTCAGCTGGAATCACATCCTGCTGATGATGGTCGGCGTCACGCTCGGCATTCTCGTCGGCGTTCTGCCCGGCCTCGGCGCGCCCAACGGCGTATCGCTCTTGTTACCGCTGACCTTCTCCATGGATCCGATCTCCGCGATCATCCTGCTCTCCTGCATGTATTGGGGAGCGCTGTTCGGCGGCTCGACGACATCCATCCTGTTCAACATCCCCGGCGAGCCCTCGTCGGTCGCAACCACCTTCGACGGCTATCCGATGGCAAAGGCCGGGCAGGCGAGCCGCGCATTGACGCTGGCTTTCGTTTCCGCCGGCATCGGTGCGCTTGCTGGCGTGGTGATGATCACGCTGCTGTCGGGCTGGGTCGCGAACTTCGCGCTGCGGTTCTCTTCGCCTGAGTATTTCGCGGTCTACTTCCTCGCCTTTGCAAGCTTCATCTCGATGGGCGCGCAATCCCCGTTCAAGACGCTCGTCTCGATGATGATCGGTTTCGCGCTTGCTTCCGTCGGCATGGACACGATCTCCGGCGATCTGCGCCTGACTTTCGACATCCCGACCCTGATCAAGGGCGTCAGCTTCCTGATCGCCGTCATGGGCCTCTTCGGTATCGGCGAACTCTTGCTGACGACGGAAGAGGGCCTGCGGTTTGAAGGCATCAAGGCGCGCGTCAGGCTCGCCGAAATCGGCCGCACGCTGGTCGAGATCCCGCGCTACTGGCTAACCATCGCGCGCTCGATCATCATTGGTATCTGGATGGGCATCACGCCTGCCGGCCCGACAGCGGCCTCTTTCATGAGCTACGGCGTCGCCCGTCGCTCGGCGCGCGACAAGTCGAAGTTCGGCAAGGGCGATCCGCGCGGCATCGTTGCGCCTGAAACCGCCGATCATTCGGCCGGGACCTCGGCGCTGTTGCCAATGCTGGCGCTCGGCGTTCCTGGTTCGGCCACGGCCGCCGTCATGATGGGCGGCCTGATGATCTGGGGCCTGACGCCCGGTCCGATGCTGTTTACCGATCGGCCGGATTTCGTCTGGGGCCTGATTGCCTCAATGTATCTCGGCAATGTCGTCGCCGTCATCCTGGTGCTTGCGACCGTGCCGCTCTACGCCTCGATCCTGCGCGTGCCGTTCTCGATCATCGGCCCGATCATCGTCGCGGTTATCTTCTCCGGCGCCTATCAGGTGGCAAATTCCGTCTCCGATATCTTCATGGTCATCGGCTTCGGTGTGCTCGGCTACGTCTTCAAGAAGCTCGATTATCCGCTGGCGCCGCTGGTTCTCGCCATGGTGCTTGGCGACAAGGCCGAGGACGCCTTCCGCCAGTCGATGCTTCTGTCGAGCGGCTCGCTCAACATCTTCTGGTCGAATACGCTGGTTTCGAGCCTGATGGCGCTTGGCCTGGCAATGCTGCTGTCGCCAGTCGTCTTCGGACTGATCGGCCTGGTTCGCAAGCGCAAGCGCGATGATGCAACATCGCAGGGCGACGGTAGCGCGGCGGCTTGACGGAGCCGCCGCACCAAACTTCAAGAATCGGGGAAACACCATGGCAAACGCGCCGCGCAAATGGAACCGTGACAGCTGGCCGATCGCAGCCGCGATGATCCAGTATCCGAACATCCTGGCGGATGGCCGCTCGGTTCAGGATCAGTCGGTCGAGGAATGGGCGCTGACGCTCGATGACGTCGTCGATGCCGGCTTCACCGAACTCGATCCGACCGACAGCTGGATCCGCCTTGCGGATTTATCGCCGGCACGGCTTGAGAGCTTCGTTAAATTGACGCGTGACCTCGGCCTGACCATGCCGGCGATCTCGACATCGCGTCGCAGCGTCATCGATCCGGATCATGGCGACGACTATCTCGCCTATGCTCACCGGGTGATCGATACGGCAGCTGCAATCGGGGCCGGCTCGGTCTCCTTCGGGTTCTTCGGTCCCTTGACCGATGCGCAGAAGGAGGTGCTGTGGTTCTGGACCGTCGATGGTGTCAAAAACCCTGACGATGCTTCTATCTGGCAGAAGGGCGTCTCGCGTATCCGCGAGCTCGGCCGCCATGCCGAAGAACTGGGCATCGAGCTGGCGCTCGAAATGTATGAAGACACCTATATCGGTTCGGCCGATAGCGCCGTGCGTTTCGTCACCGATGTCGGCCTGTCGAATGTCGGCATCAACGCCGACCTCGGCAACCTGATCCGCCTGCATCGTCCGGTCGAACACTGGCAGGAGATGATGGCGAAGGTTGCGCCGTTTGCCAAATACTGGCACGTCAAGAACTACAACCGCACCGAGGACGAAACGTCGGGGCTGATCGTCACCCATCCGGCTCCACTGGAGTTCGGCGTGATCAACTACCGTACCGCCATTCGTTTGGCGCTTTCCCACGGGTTCCAAAGCCCGTTCCTCTGCGAGCATTACGGTGGCGATGGCCTTTCCGTCAGCGCAACCAATCGGGACTATCTGAGGCGCATCCTGCCTCGCGACTAAGGAACAAGTAGCGATGACCACGATCTTTGACGCACCGGAAGATTTCGCCGCAACCGCGCTCGCCGGCTTCAGCTCCATCTATGCCCGCAACGTCCGTCTGGTGAAGGGCGGCGTCGTGCGCTCGACCAAGGTGCCGAAGGGCAAGGTCGCCGTGGTTATCGGTGGCGGCTCCGGTCACTATCCGGCCTTTGCAGGTTATGTCGGCCCAGGCATGGCGGATGCAGCCGTTGCCGGCGACGTCTTTGCTTCGCCGTCGACTGCTGCCGTCGCGCGCGTCTGCCGCCATGCCGACCAGGGCGGCGGCGTCCTGCTCGGTTTCGGAAACTACGCCGGCGACGTGCTCAATTTCGGCGTCGCCGCCGAGCGCCTTCGGGCCGAAGGCATCGATGTGCGCATCGTGCCTGTAACCGACGATGTCGCTAGCGCCGCCGCCGAAACGGTGCCTAAGCGCCGCGGCATTGCCGGCGACCTCGTCGTGTTCAAGATCGCAGGTGCTGCAGCGGAAGCCGGCCTGCCGCTGGACGAGGTCGAGCGCATCAGCCGCCTTGCCAATGATCGCACCGTTTCCTTCGGTGTTGCTTTTGGCGGCTGCACCCTGCCGGGTGCGAACCATCCGCTCTTCACCGTGCCGAAAGGCGAAATGGCGCTCGGTCTTGGCATTCATGGTGAGCCGGGCATCAGCGAAGAAAAGATCGTTTCGGCAACCGAGCTTGCGAAATTGCTTGTCGGCAAGCTGCTCGCCGAACGTCCAACTGGAACTGCGAAGGTTGCGCCGGTGCTGAACGGCCTGGGTTCGACCAAGTACGAAGAACTCTTCGTTCTTTGGATGGCAGTTGAAAAGGAATTGAAGGCAGCGGGCCTCGAAATCGTCGATCCAGAATGCGGCGAGTTCGTCACCAGCCTGGATATGCAGGGCTGCTCATTGTCGCTGCTCTGGCTCGATGACGAGCTTGAAACCTACTGGCGTGCGCCATGCGATGCCCCGGTCCTGCGCAAGGGGGCGATCATCAACGCCGAACCGGCGACCGACACGATTTCCGATGAGGATGGTCCGGTGACCTTCGCACCTGCCTCGCAGGCATCCAAGGAAAGCGGCAAGTGTATTGCGCGGCTGATTGGCAAGGTTGCCGACGCCCTGAAGGCGGCTGAAGACGAACTCGGCCGTATCGATGCCTTTGCCGGCGACGGCGATCATGGCCAGGGCATGCGCCGCGGTTCGGCGGCGGCTGAGGAGGCCGCTAATTCTGCCGTCGCGGCCGGGGCTGGTGCTGCCAGCGTGCTGGCAACGGCCGGCGATGGCTGGGCAGATCGCGCCGGCGGTACGTCGGGCGCGATCTGGGGTCTTCTTCTTCGCTCCTGGAGCAACGCATTCTCCGACGGCGACAAGCCCTCCGATGCGGCCATCGTCGAAGGTTCCCGGCTTGCGCTCGATGGCGTCACCCGTCTCGGACGCGCCCGCGTCGGTGACAAGACCCTGGTCGATGCCCTCGTGCCGTTTGTCGACACGCTGGAGCGGGAGTTCGCAAGCCACAAGTCGCTGAACAAGGCTTGGGATGCGGCAGCCAAGGCTGCTAGCGATGCGGCCGAAGCCACGTCCAGCCTGACGCCGAAGCTCGGCCGTGCGCGGCCGCTTGCGGAAAAGAGCATCGGCCATCCGGATGCCGGTGCGGTGTCGCTGGCGCTGATCGCTGGCGTTGCCGCCGACTTTCTGAAGGAAGCCGTCGACGCCTGAGTAAGCCGTCCGGTCCATTCCTCGCAAAAAGGCGCGGGTCCTCCCAACCGCGCCCTTTTTGTTGTCTTGGTCTGATGCCTGCCGGTGTTCCGTCGACGCTGCGCGCATTCGGGCGGAATGCACTGGCGTACGCTTGTTCAGGCGTAGCGAACGAGGAATTCCTCGGCGGTCAGCTCGCGAAAATCGTCGAGTGCCTTGCGCAGGCGCTGATGGTCCCAATCCCACCAGGCAAGCCTATCCATGCGCTCGCCAATGCCGGCATTGAACCGATCACGGATGAGCTTTGCGGGCACGCCGCCGACGATCGTATAGGGGGCGACATCCTTGGAGACGACTGCGCCTGCTCCGATCACCGCGCCATTGCCGACACTGACGCCGGGCAGCAGCGTCGCGCCGTGACCGATCCAGACGTCATGGCCGATCGTGACGCGGTTGGATCGGCGCCAGGCGAAGAGATCGTGATCGACTTCGGTATCGTCCCAATAGTTCGGCGCGCGGTAGGTGAAGTGATGCAGGGTCGCGCGCCAGGTTGGATGGTTGGTGGCGTTGATGCGCACGGCGGCGGCGATGTTGACGAATTTGCCGACCGTCGCGCACCAGATCGAGCCGTCCTGCATGATGTAGGAATAGTCGCCGAACTCGACCTCCTCCAGGCGCGAGCGCTCCTGGATTTCGGTGTAGCGGCCGAGCGTCGAGTTGTTGACGCTTGCGGTCGGGTGGATAAAGGGCTCGAGCCCGAGTTTCGGGCTCATGCGGCAACCTTTCGCGGCGAGAAGGCCGATACGTCGAGAATGCGGTCGGCAACCGCGTCGCGGACTTCCTCATCGTGGAAGATGCCGATCAGCGCCGTTCCCTTCGCCTTCTTCTCGGCGATCATTTCGACGACCACCGCACGATTTTTCGCGTCGAGAGATGCCGTCGGCTCGTCGAGAAGCAGGATCTTGTGGTCGGTGATGAAGCCGCGGGCGATGTTGACGCGCTGTTGCTCGCCACCGGAGAAGGTTGCCGGCGGCAACGACCACAGCTCTTTCGGCAGGTTGAGCTTTGCCAGAAGCTCAGCTGCCCGTGCACGGGCATCCTCAAGCGCGACGCTGCGCGCCTGCAGTGGCTCGGCAACGATATCGAGTGCGGAGACACGCGGCACGACGCGCCGAAACTGACTGACATAGCCGAGCGTTGCGCGCCGGACTTCAAGTACGGTGCGAGGTTCGGCGGTCGCAAGGTTCACCAGCTTGCCATCGTGCTCCATCAGGATCTGGCCTTCGTCGACGCCATAATTGCCGTAGAGCATTTTCAGGATCGAGCTCTTGCCGACGCCCGAGGGGCCGCCGAGCACGACGCATTCGCCTGATTTGACCGAGAAGGAGACGTTGGCGACGACAGGCAGGCGGACGCCGTCGCGCAGGTGCATGGTGAAGCTCTTTGCGACTTCGGAAACAACAAGGGGCGTAGCCATGATACTTACTTTCCTTTGCGCATGATCTTGACCGAAAACCGATTTTCACTTTTCGGGATCATGCGTCATACCTGCAGGATGGAGGACACGAGGAGCTGGGTATAGGGCTCGCGCGGATCGTCGAGCACACGGTCGGTCAGTCCCTGCTCAATGACGGCGCCGTCCTTCATCACCATTATGCGGTGCGATAAAAGCCGTGCGACGGCGAGATCGTGAGTGACGATGATGGCCGCAAGGCCGAGATCATGCACAAGACCGCGCACCAGATCGAGCAGGCGCGCCTGGACCGAAACGTCAAGGCCGCCGGTCGGCTCGTCCATGAAGACGAGGCGAGGGGAGGTGACGAGATTGCGGGCAATCTGCAGGCGCTGGCGCATGCCGCCCGAAAAGGCGCGGGGCTGGTCGTCGATGCGGTCGATGCCGATCTCGACGCGTTCGAGCCAATCGCTGGCGGCGACACGGATGTTGCCGTAGTGCCGGTCGCCAACGGCCATCAGTCGCTCGCCGACATTGGCGCCGGCCGAGACCGTCATCCGGAGGCCATCGGCCGGGTTCTGGTGGACGAAGCCCCAGTCGGTGCGCATCAGGAAGCGCCGCTCGGCCTCGCCCATGCGCGCCAGGTCACGGTACTGGCCATCGCGCATATGGTATTCGACGATGCCCGATGTCGGCATCAGCCGGGTCGAAAGGCAGGACAGAAGCGTAGTCTTACCCGAGCCGGATTCTCCGACGATCGCCAGCACTTCGCCGGAGAAGAGGTCGAAGGAGACATTCCGGCATCCGATGCGGCTGCCGTAAAATTTTGAGACGTCATTGACTTTAAGAAGCGGTACGGCGCTCATTCTGCAGCCTCCTGGCGGGCAAGCATGTGTCCAGCATGGCCGCAGTCGCGGCGGTCTTCGCAATGGTCGGTGTCCGAGCAGACGAACATGCGTCCGCCCTTGTCGTCGAGCACCACTTCGTCAAGGTAGACGTTCTCGGCGCCGCAGAGCGCGCAGGGCTTGTCGAACTTCTGCACCTCGAAGGGATGATCGTCGAAATCGAGGCTGACGACCTCAGTATAGGGCGGAACCGCATAGATGCGCTTTTCACGGCCGGCGCCAAAAAGCTGGAGCGCTTCCGACATATGCATCTTCGGATTGTCGAACTTCGGCGTCGGCGAGGGATCCATGACGTAGCGACCCTCGACCTTCACCGGATAGGCATAGGTGGTGGCGATGTGGCCGTTGCGGGCAATGTCCTCGTAGAGCTTCACGTGCATCAGCCCGTATTCTTCGAGCGCATGCATCTTGCGGGTCTCGGTCTCGCGCGGTTCCAGGAAGCGCAAGGGTTCCGGGATCGGTACCTGATAGACGAGCGTCTGGCCCTCCCGCAGGCCTTCCTCGGGAATGCGGTGGCGCGTCTGGATAATGGTCGCCTCCTTCGTCTTCGTCGTCACGGCGACATCGGCGACCTTCTGGAAGAAGGCGCGGATCGACACGGCGTTGGTCGTATCGTCGGCGCCCTGGTCGATGACCTTCAGCACGTCCTTCGGGCCGAGGATCGAGGCGGTGACCTGCACGCCGCCGGTACCCCAGCCGTAGGGCATCGGCATTTCACGCGAGGCGAAGGGAACCTGGTAACCGGGGATGGCGATCGCCTTCAGGATGGCGCGGCGGATCATGCGCTTCGTCTGTTCGTCCAGATAGGCGAAATTATAGGTGGCTAGGTCGTTCATCGCTGATTACCCTCAACATAGTCGACCGCTGATGGGGCCGGGATTTGAGCGAGATAGTCTTCTGGGTCGTGGTGATCTGCGCCGCGGCGGTAACCGCCCTGTTCTGGGTCGCCCGCAGTGCCCGGCACGAGCCGGTCAAGGCGCGTAAGAACGATGGCTCCGGCGATGCCGGTGTCGTGTTTGCCCGGGACAGCGGCGGCGATTGCGGCGGTGGAGATGGCGGCGGCGGCGACTGAATAGCTACTGCTCGCAGAGGCATTCCCGATCATTCGGCCGCCTCCCGTCGTTCCTTCGTCGGTTCACCTGAATTGGCGGCTTCGTAGTCGCGGCGCATGCGGCGGACGAGGTCGAGTTCGGCCTGGAAATCGACATAGTGCGGCAGCTTGAGATGCTCGACGAAGCCGGTCGCCTGAACGTTATCCGCATGCGAGATGACGAACTCCTGGTCCTGGGCCGGCGCCACGATATCCTCGCTGAATTCGTCGGTGCGTAGCGCCCGGTCGACGAGCGACATCGACATGGCCTTGCGCTCGCTCTGGCCGAAGACGAGGCCGTAGCCGCGGGTGAACTGCGGCGGCTGCTTGGCCGAACCCATGAACTGGTTGACCATCTGGCATTCGGTGACGCGGACGACGCCGAGCGAGACCGCAAAGCCGAGTTCGGGCAGGTCCAGTTCGACTTCGACTTCACCGATGCGGACTTCGCCGACAAAGGGGTGTGTGCGGCCATAGCCGCGCTGGGTGGAGTAGGCGAGCGCCAGCAGAAAGCCTTCGTCGCCGCGTGCCAAAGCCTGCAGCCGCAGGTCGCGGGCCATCGGAAACTCCATCGGCTCGCGGGTGAGGTCGCCCATGACGTGGCCCTCAGGCATGCGGCCGTCGCCTTCGATCAGACCTTCGCCGTCGAGAATGTCCGAGACACGCATCACATGCTCGCCCGGCTCCTTGACGGCCGGCTCCTCGACCGCCGCGTCATCGATCAATGAGGGATCGAGCAGACGATGGGTGTAGTCGAAGGTCGGCCCGAGCAATTGTCCGCCGGGCAGATCCTTGTAGGTGGCGGAGACGCGGCGCTCGACCTTCATGGTTGCGGTGTTCACCGGCTCGGAATAACCGAAGCGCGGCAACGTCGTGCGGTAGGCGCGCAGGATGAAGATTGCTTCGATCATGTCGCCGCGCGCCTGGCGCACGGCAAGCGCTGCGAGCTCCCGGTCGTAGAGCGAGGCCTCGGCCATGACGCGGTCGACGGCAAGGCCAAGCTGTTCGACGACCTGCTGGATCGTGATCGACGGTAGCGTGCGGTCGCCGCGGCGGCGGTCTGCGAGGAGGCGGTGGGCGTTGGCAATGGCGGCTTCGCCGCCTTTCACTGCAACATACATTGGTTATGCCTCCTGTCGGACAAGTCTTGACGTGCGCGGCAGGCAGAGAACGCTGTCGCCTGCCGTCAGCACGAGGTCGATGCCGCGCGGGAAGATCGCGCGGTTGGCGCTCCAGAAATCGAGGAAGACGTCCGGCAGGCCACGCACCGCGATGGTGACGTCATCCTTGATACCCGGCCCGCGACAGATAAGCGGCTTGCCGCCGGTCAGCGCTTCGATCTCGATGACGAGCGTCGTCGAGCGATCCGGATATTCCTGCGTGCCGAGGGAAAACTGGTCGAAGCCTGGAACCGGCGCGCCTTTTTCAACAAATGCAAAACGGGCGTCCGTCTTGCTGTTGGTCACGGTCGCGCCGGTGTGGAAGGCGATCCACTGCGGTACGGCGGATTTGGCAAGCGAAGGCGTCAGCCAGACGGCCGTGTCATGATCGCACAGCGTCAGCGCCACGGCCCCGGCAGCCGCACCCATTGGTGCCGGCGGCGTGCTCGAGGCCTCGAGACGGACGATCTGCCCCGGGCGGGCAAAGCCGTCCATCAGGCTCTTGAATACGGATTGGGCGGAAAAGACCGGGTCCGCGAAGGCGCCGGCGTAGATTTGCGATTGGCTGGCCATCAGTCGTCTCCGCGAACCATGGTGAAAAAGTCGACGCGGGTCGCCGCGGTTTCTTCGGCCGTTCGGCGATCTTCTGCCGCGATGCGCGAAGCAATCTTCCGGTGAAGCGCCTCGACAGTTGCGCGATCGCCGTTACGCTGGAAGAGTGCATCGAAGATTGCGGCAAGGCGCGCACGCTGCTTGTCCGTGCCGAGCAACTGACCATGGCCGATTTCGCCGGTGGAAAGCCGGATCGTTGCGCGCGACACGGTTGCCTCGCCGAGATTGAAGGCATCGCCGCCGCCGCCGATGCGGCCGCGAACCATGACGAGGCCCGTTTCCGGTCCGCGAACGGGCGAGACATCGGGCTTGTCGGCAAGCGCTTCCCAGGCTGCGTTGAGTTCTTCCGAAGACGCGCGGGCCAGCAGCCGCATGCCTGCCTTGCGCGCCGTGTCCGGCGGACTTTCCTGTTTCAGCTTCGCATCCATCACTTTCACCTCAAATGTCTATTGATCTAGACAACTGTACATCTTATGCTTTTCCATAACGTCCGCAAATGACAGGCTTGTGACATGGCAAAGCGAAAAGTGGTTGAACGGCAGACAGGCGTCGCGCTCTGGCGACAGATCGCAGACCGGATCCGACTGGCAATAAGCAATGGCGATTACGATGCTGCCGGCATGGTGCCGCCAGAAACGGTCCTTGCCGGCGAGTTCGGCGTCAACAGGCATACGGTGAGAAGCGCGCTTGCCGCCCTTGCCGAGGAGGGTTTGGTTCGGGCCGTCCAGGGCCGCGGCACGATGATCGAGCGCAAGGAGCGCGTGAGCTATCCGATCTCCCGTCGCACCCGCTTCTCGCAGGGGCTCGGGCGGCAGGTGAAGGAGATCGGCACCCGCCTGCTCGGCCATGCCGAACTGCGGGCATTTGGCGACATTGCCTCAGCATTGGGCATTGCGCCCGGTGAACCGGTGATCGAATTGCGCACCGTCAGCAGCGGCGACGGCAGGCCGCTGTCCGTTTCGGCAAGCTATTATCCCGCCGCGCGCTTTCCCCGGATGGCGGAGGAGTTCGAGGAACTGCATTCTGTGACAAAGGCGTTTGCCGCCCACGGCCTCGACGACTACGTGCGCGTCTCGACCGAGATCGTCGCCCGCCATGCCGACGGCGACGAGCTCTCCATGCTGAAACTCTCGGCAGGCGCGATCGTGCTTGAAGCTCAGTCGGTCAATGCGGACCTCGACGGCAGACCGGTGGAGTATTCCCGTAGCTGTTTTGCTGCCGACCGAATGAAGCTGAGGATCGAAACGTAGTCTGTTTGGTTGTGGCTCTTCGATTTCGCCCGCACAGGTCTCTCTCTCCGCCCGAATCGACCAATAGGAAATGGTTCTAAACGGCTTCATAGAGGGGCGCTTCGTTGAGGGGACGCATCGGCGTACTGGTTCTGATCGGTGCTTTGCTACTGGCGACGCAACCCGCACGGGCGGACGACGGCGAATTTTTCGGACTCTGGCGCGAAGTTGGCGCGAAGCCTATCGGTTATGAGGGCTGTCTCAGCATCGCCCGGCACGGCACTGTTTTGACCATTGTCAGCGAAGCAGGCTGGTCGGCCGTCGCGGCCGCCGACAGTTATGTCTATGCGTCCTACGCTAGCGGAACCGGACGATGGCAGCCCGACATCGGCGGCAAATATCCTCATGCACCGTTCGAGGTGTATCTCGCTCTCGCAGGTAGCCGGTTGTTCGTCGCCTTGATGACGAAGAGCGACCGCAGTCCATCACCGCCTGTCAAGCTCATCTACGAGAGGCGGCCGCCCGCCGAAGACGAAGAATTGGGTGAGGTTCGCAAGATCAAGATAGGTCGCGAATGCTCTCGGCATTGCCGGCCGTGAAACGGTGGCGGGCTGCTGAAAAATCTGAGAGCTTTGATTTCCCGGGTAAGTCACACTATCTTCCGGTTGCAGGAGCGATCAAAGCTAGGCGGAGGTGCGATGCCGATCGCGCGACGGTCGAAATTGAAGCGGCGTCTTCCGGCGATGCTCGTGACAGGCATCGGAGGCATGGTGGCGGCAGCCGTCTCCTTCGCAACGGCAGTCTACGAGGCAGCCAATCCCGCTCCCGTCGAGCTTGTCAAAAAGGACGAGCCAATCGACACAGGTCGTTGGCTTGTCACGATAAACAATGCCTCGATGGCCGCGGTTCCCCCAACGGGAACCAAACCGGTCGACGCCAAGCGGTTCTTGACGGTCGACCTCGAACTCGACAACCGCTCGGCTGCGACAAGCAATGCCTTCATGCGGCTGATCTCGATCGAGATGCTACCTTCGATCAAGCTCCCTGAGCCGGTGTACTACCTCGCCCGTGACAAATGGATCGCGAGCGCGATCAACCCTGGCATGCCGGAGAAGGTGATTGCAGTTTGGGAATGGCCGGAGGGTTCTCCGAGCCCGAAGGCACTGCGCTTCTCGGTCGCCAAGCAGATCTACAAGCCGCGCGACAATCTCTATGGTGCGCCCGGATGGTTTGAAGACGGTAAGGCTGCCATCGTCGAAATGGCCGTGAGTGGGCAACCGGACGAGGCGGTGCAATGATGGCGGTGCTGCGCTCGATCCTGTTGCTCGGGCTTGGCGCCCTCGTGCTCTTCGTCATGCAGCACAATACGCCGGGCTATGGTGATATCACGTCGCCGATCGCGATCCGTGGCAAGGCGGGCGAGCGGGTGGAAGGCCATGCCTTTGCCTATGGTGCCGCGAACGTGCACCTGGCGCGGGTGGTCAAGACGGAAAGTTTCGGTCGGGTGCGCGACTATTCAAGCTCGGGCGTCTGGCTGATCATCGAAGGTGCAGCGGTTGCCAAGAAGGAAAGCCTGACGTTGCTGTCGGCGGAATGGTTGTCGCCGGGCGGTATCCGGTATGCCCTTAGTCAACGTTTCTCGACCATGCGCGGCGGCTACCTGCCGACCGAGCGACTGGAGCCGGGCTTGCCCAAGCCGGTGCTGATCGCATTCGAATTGCCGGAGACTGCGATCAAAGGCGGACGTCTGCTCATCGCGCGCTCGGCGTTGACGCCTCTCGGCGAAGAGCTTTGGATCGATCTCGACCAGAAGGCGCAGCTGGAGATCAAACCATCGATCACGCTTGCGCGCGGTAGCGGCAGCATGCCGTGGACATTGGCGGCGAAATGACAAGGGGCCGACCATGAGCCAGAGACGTCTGTTCTGGACCTGCCTCCTGGCGCTTGTTGCCGTGCTGCCGCTGGCGATCGTTGTCCACGCCTGGGATAGTTTGCGCCAGATGCCTGTGTTTACCGGCAAGCACGACATCGTCGTCGAAGGCGGCGCGGTCCAGCCCTATGCGGGCGGGCAATGGAAGCTTGCCGACCTGAAGCGGCTGCCCGGTCCTTCGGACGAGGCGCGTATCGTTCTGGCTGAATTCGAGACTGAGCCGAGAGATCTGGCAATGCTGGCCCAGAGCGCGTGCCGGGTCCGGCTCGTGGATGCGGAGGGCCGGCGTTTCGAGCCCCTGATGCTGTCGGAGCCTATCGTACGCGAGATGTATCCCGAAGTGGCGGACCGCCCGCGCTGCTCGAGCCTCGCCTTCGCGAATGCCGGAAACGGGGGCACGGTCAGAATGGTCGAAAGCTTTATCGTCCCGGCAAAGGCAAGCGATCTCTCGCTCGTGGTTGAAGTTCAAGGTGGGGAAGTCGGCGTGCTCGTCTTCAAGTGGAAGCGTAGCTAGGCGTGACCACAGGCGTTGCCCGCGAAATGGCATATTCGAGCATGGCGGCCAGCAGCGAAATGCGCATGGCATCAAGCAGGATGCCGCCGTCGAGATCGCTGGGACTGCCGATGATGACGGCCAGAATACTGAACGCCAACTCCCAGGTCGCGAATTCTTCAACACCGAGCAGCCGCGTCGTAGCAAACCAGAGCCACGCGCCAAGCCAGCCGATTAGCCGATCGGCAACGATGAAGGTAAGCAAGGTTGCCAGCCCCGAGCTAAGTGTCAGCTTCAAGCACGTCCAGACCGGCCCGTAACGCGAACGATAATCGCTGACGAAGTGTTCGAGAAAATCGGCCAGCCACGTGCGCCAGGTCCGGGCCCTGGTTGGCGCCGGCCTGGCGCGAGGACTGGCCGTGGAAAGTTCATAGCCGTTGATGATCGCGGCCATCACCAGCCAGACCAACGGCAGGAGGGCGTAGAAGAACAGGCTTTGCGCCTGCGTCAGCCAGTCCGGCTCGCGAAACTCCGCGGGTATGAAGCCCTCGGTGGCGTAGGCCGTGCCGATTAGTTGGAAGCTCATGGCCCCACCAAGAGAGCTCAACAGCTTGCCGGCGCCGAGCCACGCGATGAATTGGTCCTTCCAGATCGAGAGCCCATAGAGGCCGATAAAGATCCAGCTCGCGTCCGCTGCAACGATCAGCAAGCGCCAATGTGGCGCCGGGCTCCTTTTGCTCATGCGCTTGGCAGTCCAGCGCACCAACCAGCAAAAAGCAATGGAAAGCAGCAGTCCGCTTGAACTGAGAATGTCGAAGAAATCCGCCTTTTCACCGAAGGCGACCTTGCTGAGCGCCAGCCGAGAGTATTCACGGACCGTGTCGCCAAGGAAGCCCCAGGCCGCGTAGTAGGCGAAGAACGGCAGGATGGCCGCAGCAGTAACGGCCAGCAAACGCCGATCATCACCGCCGGATTTGCCTGATGAGACCGACGCATTCCTTGTTTGCCGGAGCGATTCGAGCGCGGGCAATCCCGGGCGCAGGGCCAGAAACATCAGGACGACGATGACGAGCTTGGCAAGGACGACGAGTGACAACACCACCATACCGCCGAGGGGATGGTGCATACCCACTTCAACCGCGGCACGTACTAGCAGGTCCCGGACGATGTAGCCTGCAGCCCCGATCAGGAGCAGCTGCGGCCAAAAGCGGGCAAGCAAGCGTCCCATGAGGCCAAGGGGACCGAGCGCATCAGCATTCGACGTCATGACCGGAACATAGTTGCCTCGGGCCTTGAGTACAACCGTGGCGCCCCAAACGATAGCGTCAGGGTGGTAAGGCGACGAACGGCGCACGGTCAGCGGCGCGACGGCAGGCCACTGTCCGTTTCGTCAAGCGATAATCCGGCCGCAGGCGGTAGGCCCGGCCGGAAGCAGCAGTTCTCCTTTTGAGGAAGTAAGGCAATGCGCCGCATTTCCGACGCGATTTTGCCGCATCACCAAAGCCTGCATCAGGATCCACGCATTGGGAATTCTCCGGGGAGAATGGAAATGGCGACGTGGCGACCCGATCCTTCCTTTTATCCATCACCACGCATGGCGGCCAAGGCTCCAAAGGAAACCGTCGCCTATGTCGCGGCGTTCGATCCCGAGCGGGCGAGGCCGGATGCCATCGCCGTCGTCGATGTCGACCCGACGTCGCCGAGCTATTCGCAAATCGTCGGACAGGTCGACATGCCGAATGTTGGCGACGAGCTCCATCATTTCGGCTGGAATGCCTGCTCCTCCTGTCTTTGCCCCAATGCGCCGCACCCGCATGTCGAGCGTCGCTATCTGGTCGTGCCGGGCTTGAGGTCCTCGCGGCTCCACATCCTCGACACCAAGCCAGACCCGCGCAATCCGCAGATCATCCGCGTGATCGAGCCTTCGGAAATTGCCGAAAGGGCGAACTATTCGCGATTGCACACCGTCCATTGCGGGCCCGAGGGCATCTACGTCAACGCGCTCGCGGACCGTAACGGCAATGCGCCCGGCGGCATCTTCCTCTTGGATCACCAGAGTTTCGACGTGCTCGGCCAATGGGAAATGGATCGTGGGCCGCAAAAGCTCGCTTATGATTTCTGGTGGCATCTCGGCCACGACACGCTGATTACCAGCGAATGGGGCACGCCGGATACCTTCGAGAACGGGCTGGTTCCGGAGGTGCTGCTCGGCTCGAAATACGGCCGCAGACTGCATTTCTGGGATCTGCACAAGCGCAAGCACCTGCAGGAGATCGACTTCGGCGAGGAGCACCAGCTCGTCTTCGAACTGCGCCCGGCCCACGATCCGACCAAGGCCTATGGCTTCGTCGGCTGTGTCATCAGTCTCAAGGACCTCTCCGCGTCGATCTGGACCTGGTATCGCGACAAAGACCAATGGGCAGTCAAGAAGGTGATCGAGATCCCGGCGGAGCCCGCCGATCCGGATCTCCTGCCGCCCGTGCTCAAGGGCTTCAACGCGGTTGCGCCGCTCGTCACCGACATCGACCTTTCGATGGACGATCGGTTCCTCTACGTTTCCTGCTGGGGCACCGGCGACATGATCCAGTATGACGTTTCCGACCCGCTCGCGCCGAAGGAGACGGGCCGGGTACGGATCGGTGGAATCGTTTCGCGCGCGACCCATGCGAAGGCCAAAAACGGAGCGTTGAACGGCGGGCCGCAGATGGTAGAGATCAGCCGGGACGGCAAGCGGGTCTATTTCACCAATTCGCTCTATGGCGCAATCGACCCGCAATTCTATCCCGACGGCATCGACGGGTGGATGGTCAAGCTGGATGTCAATGACGGCGGCGGGATAGCGTTCGACGAGAATTTCTTCGTCGACTGGCCGAAAGGTCATCGCCCGCATCAGGTTCGCCTCGAAGGCGGGGACTGCTCGTCCGATTCCTACTGTTATCCGTAAGGAGGGTGCGGCCGTGCGGCCCTACCAGGGCGAATGACGACCTTCTGGCCATGGCTTTCGCTTGCGGGGCTTGGCGCCTTTCACGGCTTCAATCCGGCGATGGGCTGGCTCTTCGCCGTGGCGCTGGGGCTTCACCGTCAGAGCCGGCGGATCGTCTGGCTGTCCCTTGTTCCCATTGCGATTGGCCACGCCATTTCCATCGCGACCGTGTTGGCGGTCGTTGTCGCGTTCGGCGCGGCCCTGGATCTGCACAGCTTCAGGCTTGCCGCCGCCTTGCTCATTCTCGGCCTCGCCGCCTACGGTGCCCTTTACGGACACAGCCACCGCGTCAGAGTCGGAATGCGAATCGGCATGGCCGGCCTGGCGCTCTGGTCCTTCCTGATGGCGACGAGCCACGGGGCGGGTTTGATGCTGGTGCCCGCGGTCCTCAGCCTCTGCCTTGCGGATCACTCCGGCGACCTTGCAATGGCGAGTTCGCTGCCGGTCTCGCTCGCCGCCGTTGCGGTTCATAGCGGAGCAATGCTGGCGGTCACCGCGGCGGTGGCGCTCGCCGTCTTCGAGTGGCTTGGCCTTGCGGCCCTGCGCTCGGCGTGGATCAATTTCGATCGCCTGTGGACACTGGCGCTCGGCGCGACCGGCATCGTCCTTCTTGTTCAATGAACGTAAATCATCGGTCTAGGCGGTCCCTGTCAATTCCTCTTGCCTCTGGGCCTTCACGTAATCGATGTAACCGCGAACATCTGCGGCGGGTTCGGAGTAGGCGTTGCCGAGCGATTTCTCGATCGCTGCCATATAGGTCGCCGCCCAGGCCGGCAGGGGATAATCGATCACTGCGAGGAATTCGAGCGTCGCGGCAAGCCTTATGTCGGCAATCGACGGTTTGGTGCCACCGATGAAGGCTTTCCCGCCCATATAGAACGTGTGGAAGACTTCGAGCGGCTCGGCCAGCGCCTCCGCAGCTTCCTTGCGCGCGTGCTCCTTGGTGTCAGCGTCGGCGTCGCTATAGCCGACTTCGCCCGGATATTGTGGGAACTTGAGCGCCGGATAGGTGGCGCGCGCGAGATAGGGATAGAAGGTGCCGATCAGGTAGAACATGGCGCTGTCGATCATCGCCCGCGTCTCGGGATCCTTCGGATAGAAGTCGTCGAGCCCGTGTTTGTTGCAGAGATACTGCATGATCGCGCAGCTCTCCCACAGCGCACCCTTGGGCAAATCTGCCGTTTCGATCATCGGCGTCAGGTGTGAAGGCGCCCTCGCCAGATACTCGGCCGAGCGCGTTTGCCCATAGACGTCATGCTCGCTGAAATTGAGGCCTGCGGCGCGAACGAACACGCGCGCCGTCAGGTTGTTGACGCTGGGCTTGATGACATTGAGTTTGATTGCAGACATGAGTGATCCTCCCTTTTCGTGCCCGCGCTCAGTACGGATTCCTGGGCGCCCGATCGGTTGACAATGAAGGCCGGTTCCGCTCGATCAGGGCCTCGATCGCATCGGCGAGATGCACTTCGGCAATGGCGTAGTCGCCGCGGGCAACGCGAATTCGGTGCGCTTCCATCAGCACCTCGGCATGCGTGTGGCCGGCCGGCGGCTCGAACCGATAGGACGCGAGCTCGATCAGCAGGCCAAGCGGGTCTTCGAAATAGATCGAATCCATGAAGCCGCGATCCTTGACGCCGCTGTTGCCGATCTCCCGCTCATTGAGACGATCGACCGCCTGCTGGAACGTCGCGCGCGAGACGGCGAAGGCGATGTGATGCACACAGCCGATATCCGTCGATGTCCGCTTCGGATCGGGCTTGCGGGCCTCGTCGGTAAAGACGGTAATCAGCCGGCCATCGCCCGGATCGAAATAGAGATGGCTTTCGCTCGCTCGATCGAGGTTCGGTTGCTCGAAGATGAAGGGCATGCCGAGCACGCCTTCCCAGAAGTCGATCGACGTCTGCCGGTCCGCGCCGACGAACGTGATGTGATGGACCCCTTGCGATTGCAGTTTTCGCATAGCTGGCCTTCCTGCATATAGCAGCGGAATGCGGGTAGAAACCGCTCACGGTTTCTACTTCCCGCTCCAGCCAATTGTCGCCTGTAGCGGACAGAAGGCAAGCGCCAATGCAGGGCTGGTCGCCCGCTTTGCCGCGGACAGAATGAAGCCGCATATCGAGACGGGGGCTATTCTCTCAGAGCTGTTCTGCCGGGTGATCGATCATTGATACGCACCAAGATGTGGCGCTTGCCCGGCGAATATGTCGTGATTTTCAGAATTCCAGCGCTCGCGATTTCCGGCGCGAGGCTCCCTGGGCCACGTTCTGGGTGTTCGCGCTCTGGGTTAGTGCTCTTTTGCCGTCCGACGAACGAGCCTATCCTGCCTGTTGTTCATCCGAAGAGCTCCGCGCTCGCGCCGAACGGGGTTTGCTATGCCCTCGACCGAGTTTCATCTTGTTACCAAATGGACCGTCGATGCCTCTGTAGAGGACGTCTGGTGGGAGCTGAGCAGACCAGAGACTTGGCCCGATTGGTGGTCGTCGGTGAAACAGGTTTCCGTCCTGCACGAGGGCGACGAGCGCGGCGTTGGGACGATCCGGAGGATGCACTGGGCTACTGCATTACCCTATGATCTCACCTTTGACATGGAAACGACGAGGGTTGAGCCGCTTTCGCTCATCGAAGGCAGGGCCGTCGGTGAGCTCGAGGGCCTCGGCCGGTGGACGCTCCGGGCCAACGGCTCCAATTGCGATGTGCGCTATGACTGGATCGTCAAGGTCACGAAACCGTGGATGATCCGGCTTTCGTTCATTCTAAGGCCCGTGTTCAGCTGGAACCATGCGGTCGTCATGGAGCGCGGTCGGCGCGGTCTTCTGCATCGTCTACAGCGCCGCGCGTCTTATTAGACGCGCAAAGGTCGCTGTAGCACTTTGAAGCGCTGCATGTTTTTATCCTTAATCGGCTACGATTTAAGGAAACATGCAGTAGGTGTGGAGCCTCAATAGGTTGGTCCTCGGCTTTGTCGGCCTGTTGTTTTTTGCGTTTGCGGCGGCCGCGCAGGGACGGCTGGCCATACCTTCGCGGGGAAGTGGAGACGACTTGCTTCAACGGCTGGCCGTTGTGACAAGTGCCATTCGGCATCTTGAGGCATGGAGGACCTGCTGACCGTAACGAGCAGCAATGGCTGGCAGGCCTTCCGCCCTTGGCGCATCAGATGTTCCGCCGCTTACCCTCGATCAGGTCAAGCACGGCACGGGCGGCATCCAGCACGTTGGTGCCGGGTCCGAAGACGGCCGAAACACCGTTGTCCATCAGATATTCGTAATCCTGTCGCGGGATGACGCCACCACAGATGACGATGATATCCTCGCCACCGCGTTTTTTCAGCGCCTCGGCAAGCTGCGGCATCAGGGTCTTGTGGCCGGCGGCAAGCGACGACACGCCGATCACGTTGACCTTGCTGGCAAGCGCCATGTCGGCCGCCTCTTCAGGGGTCTGGAACAGCGGCCCGGCGAGAACGTCGAAGCCGATATCGCCAAAGGCCGAGGCGATCACTTTGGCGCCGCGATCGTGGCCATCCTGGCCGAGTTTCGCCACCATGATTCTAGGCTTGCGACCGAGTTTTTCCGAGACTTCATCGAGCCGTTCGGTCAGCAACGCAAGTTCAGGCTCGCCCTCATAGGCCTTGCCATAGATCTTGCTGACCACCTTGGGTGTGGCAGTATGGTCACCGAAAGCCGCGCGCATGGCGTCGGAGATCTCGCCGACGGTCGCCCGGGCACGGGCTGCGTCGACCGCAGCCGCCAGCAGGTTACCGTCGCCTGTGCGGGCGAATTCGGTAATGGTGGCCAGCGTCGTTGCCACATCCTGCGAATTGCGCCGACGCTTGGTTTCCTCGATCCGGCGGATCTGGGCGGCGCGCACGGCAGTGTTGTCGATCTCCAGAATGTCGATCGGCTCTTCGTTGTCGAGCCGGTACTTGTTGACGCCGACGATGACTTCTTCGCCCTTGTCGACCGCCGCCTGCCGGCGGGTGGCCGCCTCTTCGATCAGCCGCTTCGGCAATCCGGCATTGACCGCTTCGGTCATGCCGCCCATCGCCTCGACTTCCTCGATCAGCGCCCACGCTTTCTCCGCCAGCTCGTTGGTGAGGCTTTCGACATAATAGGAGCCGGCCAGCGGATCGACGACCTTGGTCACGCCCGTCTCATGCTGCAGGATGAGCTGGGTGTTGCGGGCGATGCGCGCCGAAAACTCGGTCGGCAGCGCGATCGCCTCGTCGAAGGAGTTGGTGTGTAGCGACTGGGTGCCGCCAAGAGCTGCCGACATCGCCTCGAAGGCGGTGCGGATGATGTTGTTGTAGGGATCCTGCTCCTGAAGCGAGACGCCCGAAGTCTGGCAATGGGTGCGCAGCATCAGCGACGACGGTTTCTTCGGCTCGAACTCGGTCATGATCCGCGTCCACAGCAGCCGTGCTGCACGAAGCTTGGCGGCCTCCATGAAGAAGTTCATGCCGATGGCGAAGAAAAAGGAAAGGCGGCCGGCGAACTCATCGACGTTCAGGCCCTTTGCAAGTGCCGCGCGCACATATTCGCGGCCGTCGGCGAGCGTGAAGGCGAGCTCCTGCACCAGCGTCGCGCCCGCCTCCTGCATGTGATAGCCGGAGATCGAGATCGAGTTGAACTTCGGCATCTCCTTTGCCGTGTACTCGATGATATCGGCGACGATACGCATCGAGGGTTCCGGCGGGTAGATATAGGTGTTGCGGACCATGAACTCCTTGAGGATGTCGTTCTGGATGGTCCCCGACAGCTTGTCGCGCGAAACGCCCTGTTCCTCGCCGGCGACGATGAAGGAGGCGAGGATCGGGATGACCGCGCCGTTCATCGTCATCGACACCGACATTTCTTCGAGCGGAATGCCATCGAACAGGATCTTCATGTCCTCGACCGAATCGATCGCGACGCCGGCCTTGCCGACGTCGCCCTCGACGCGCGGGTGATCGCTGTCATAGCCGCGATGGGTGGCAAGGTCGAAGGCGACCGAAAGGCCCTTCTGGCCGGCGGCGAGGTTCTTGCGGTAAAAGGCGTTCGAGGCTTCGGCGGTCGAGAAGCCGGCATATTGCCGGATCGTCCAGGGCCGGCCGGCATACATCGTCGCGCGGGGCCCGCGCAGGAACGGCGCGAAACCCGGCAAGGATCCGAGATGGCCGATGCCGTCGAGATCGTCCGCAGTATAGAGCGGCTTGACCGCTATGCCTTCCGGCGTCTGCCAGGTGAGGCTTTCAGAGGGTGCCTTGAGTTCGCGCTCGGCGAGGGTCTCCCAGTCTTTCACGGTCTTATCGCTCATCGGTAACTCCTTGGCCCAAAGGCCGCCTTCCGGACATCATCCCTGTGCCCGTCACAGGGATCCAGCCACGCCAAGTCCCTCGTGTGAAAGAACGGACTTCGTGCGCCGCCAACGCGGCGCTGCTGGATTGCTGTGACAAGCACAGGAATGAGGGCGTGATTGCTCGGCAACCATCATTCGAATTCCATGATCAACTCGTCAACCGCGAGGCTCGCGCCGGCGGCGACGGCCACACGCTTGACGGTGGAGCGCTTCTCGGCCCGCAGAATGTTTTCCATCTTCATCGCCTCGACGATCGCAAGCGACTGGCCCGCTTCCACCGTGTCGCCGGGCTTGACCGAGACCGAGGTGATGACGCCGGGCATCGGGCAAAGCAGCATCTTCGAGGTGTCCGGTGGCAGCTTCTTCGGCATCAGCTTGGCAAGCTCGGCGACGCGCGGGCTTCTGACCCGGGCAATCACGTCGATGCCGCGCCAGCGCAGCCTGATCGCGGTGCCGGTCAGTTCCACCTTCACGCTCATCGGCTGATTGTCGATGTTGAAGGTGGCAAGCGTGCGGCCCGGCGTCCAGTCGCCGGCGATCGAGGCGGATGTGCCATCCTCGAAGCGGACATAGGCCCCGTCGGCCGATGCACCCGATGTCAGCGGAAGGTCCATGTCGGCCAGAGTGACGACCCAATCGTTGCCGACGATCCGGCGATGATTGCCGATGGTGCCGGAAATCTGGCTGGCGCGCTCCTGCAGGACCTGGTTGATCGAAACGGCGATCGCCGCCAGCTTGCGCGCCGATGCTTCGTCCGGCGTCACGCCATAAAAACCGTCGGCAAACTCCTCGGCGATATAGGCGGTCGTCAGACGGCCGTCGCGGAAGCGCTGCTGCTGCATCACGGCGGACAGGAAAGGCAGGTTGTGACCGATGCCTTCGACCTCGAACTGGTCGAGCGCGCCCGCCATAGCTTCGACCGCGGTCAGGCGGTCCGGTCCCCAGGTGCAGAGCTTGGCGATCATCGGATCATAATACATCGAGATCTCGCCACCTTCGAAGACGCCAGTGTCGTTGCGCGTCACCGTGCCGTCGTCGTTTGCACCTTCGGCCGGCGGCCGATAACGCGTCAACCGGCCGATCGAAGGCAGGAAGTTGCGATAGGGATCTTCGGCATAGAGACGGCTCTCGATCGCCCAGCCGTTGAGCTTCACGTCCGCCTGACCAAAGGCGAGCTTCTCGCCGGCCGCAACGCGGATCATCTGCTCGACAAGATCAAGGCCGGTCACGAGTTCGGTGACCGGGTGTTCGACCTGCAGGCGGGTATTCATTTCGAGGAAGTAGAAGTTGCGATTGCCGTCGACGATGAACTCGACGGTGCCGGCCGAGTGGTAGCCGACGGCCTTTGCCAGCGCCACGGCCTGCTCGCCCATGGCCTTGCGGGTGGCGGCATCCAGGAACGGCGAGGGGGCCTCCTCGATGACCTTCTGGTTGCGGCGCTGGATCGAGCATTCGCGCTCGCCGAGATAGAGCGTGTTGCCGTGCTTGTCGCCGAGAACCTGGATTTCGATATGACGCGGTTCGGTCACGAACTTTTCGATGAAGATCCGGTCGTCGCCGAACGAGTTCTTCGCCTCGTTCTTCGAAGACTGGAAGCCTTCGCGTGCCTCCTGATCGTTCCAGGCGATGCGCATGCCCTTGCCGCCGCCGCCGGCCGATGCCTTGATCATCACGGGATAACCGATCGATCCGGAGATCTTCACGGCTTCGTCGGCATCCGCGATCAAGCCCATGTGACCGGGGACGGTGGAGACGCCAGCCTCGGCCGCAAGCTTCTTCGACGTGATCTTGTCGCCCATCGCCTGGATCGCTCCGACCGGCGGGCCGATGAAGGCGACGCCTTCCTTCTCCAGCGCTTCGGCGAAGGCTGCATTTTCCGAAAGGAAGCCGTAGCCGGGATGAACAGCGTCTGCGCCGGTGCTGCGGATCGCCGCGATGATCTTGTCGATGACGATATAGGACTGCGCCGAGGGCGAAGGACCGATATGGACCGCCTCGTCGGCCATGCGCACATGCATGGCGTCGCGGTCGGCGTCGGAATAGACGGCGACGGTGGCGATGCCCAGTTTCTTCGCGGTCTTGATGACGCGGCAGGCGATCTCGCCACGGTTGGCGATGAGGATCTTCTTGAACATGCGTTTCTCTTTCAAATCCTTGGTGTCGCGTCAGCGTTTGAATTTGCGCCGGTAGGGCAGGAGCGCGATGGACGATGCCGCAACGGCGCCGCCGAAGAGCAGCGCAAAGGGCACGACGACCATGGCCGTGGCGAGAATGGGGCTGGTGGAGCGGGCGATATGGGTGCCGACGGCGCCGATGTTGAGCCAGATCAGCACGCCGGCGACGGTTGCCCCGGTCGCCAGGCCGTAGAGCGCGTTGACCGCCATGTAACGCAGCATCTCGCGGTGGTCGCGGCGGGCCTCTTCGGGCGTCATGATGCGTTCGCGTTCCGGCTCCATGGTTGCCTCCATCATAAGGGGATCGTGTCGTGCTTGCGCCAGCGGAGATCGACCTGCTTGTTGCGAAGCGAGGCGAACGCGCGGGCGATCCGGCGGCGCGAGGAGTGGGGCATGATCACTTCATCGATGAAGCCACGTTCGGCGGCGACGAACGGGTTGGCGAAGCGCTCCTCGTATTCCGTCGTGCGCGCCGCGATCTTCTCGGCGTCGCCGAGTTCGGACCGGTAGAGGATTTCGGTTGCCCCCTTGGCGCCCATGACGGCGATTTCGGCCGTTGGCCAGGCATAGTTGACGTCGGCGCCGATATGCTTGGAGGCCATAACGTCATAGGCGCCGCCATAGGCCTTGCGGGTAATCAGCGTCACCATCGGCACGGTCGCCTGGCTGTAGGCAAAAAGCAGCTTGGCGCCATGCTTGATGACGCCGCCATATTCCTGGGCGGTGCCGGGCAGGAAGCCGGGCACGTCGACGAGGGTCAGGATCGGGATCGAGAAGGCGTCGCAGAACCGGACGAAGCGGGCCGCCTTACGGGAACTGTCGATATCGAGGCAGCCGGCAAGGACCATCGGCTGGTTTGCGACGACGCCGACGGTCTGGCCTTCCATGCGGATGAAGCCGGTGATGATGTTGCGCGCGAAACTCTGCTGCAGCTCGAAGAAGTCGCCCTCGTCGGCAAGCGCAAGGATCAGCTCCTTCATGTCGTAGGGCTTGGCCGCGCTGTCGGGGATGAGGCTGTCCAGCCGCCGTTCCAGCCGCGACGGATCATCGTGGAAAGGCCGGACCGGCGGCTTTTCGCGGTTGTTCAGCGGCAGGAAATCGAAGAGCAGGCGCACATGCTCCAGCGTCTCGATGTCGTTCTCATAGGCCGCGTCGGCGACGGAAGACTTTTTCGTGTGCGTGCCGGCGCCGCCGAGTTCTTCGGCTGTGACGATCTCGTTGGTAACGGTCTTCACCACGTCGGGACCGGTGACGAACATGTAGGACGAATCGCGCACCATGAAGATGAAGTCGGTCATCGCGGGCGAATAGACGGCGCCGCCCGCGCACGGACCCATGATCACCGAGATCTGAGGGATGACACCCGATGCCTCGGCGTTGCGGCGGAAGACTTCGGCATAGCCTGCAAGCGAGGCGACGCCTTCCTGGATGCGAGCGCCGCCTGAGTCGTTGAGGCCGATGACGGGGGCGCCGTTCCTGACCGCCATGTCCATGATCTTGCAGATCTTCTGCGCGTGGGTTTCCGACAGCGAGCCGCCGAGCACGGTAAAGTCCTGGGAGAACACATAGACCTGCCGGCCGTTGATCGTGCCCCAGCCGGTGACGACGCCGTCGCCGGCGACCTTCTGGCTGTCCATGCCGAAGTCGACGCAGCGATGCGTCACATACATGTCGTATTCTTCAAAGGAATCTTCATCGAGCAGAACCTCGATGCGCTCGCGCGCCGTCAGCTTGCCTTTACCGTGTTGGGCGTCGATGCGGCGTTGACCGCCGCCGGCCCTTGCCTCCGCCCGGCGAGCTTCGACCTGTTCGAGTATGGCGCGCATAAATCCCTCCCGGTTTTTGTGTGATTGTGCAGAGGCGTTTGTCGCTTCGCAATAGCGTCGAAGGTCGGATGGCAAAACGCCCGTTCATGTGCAAATGTGAAATAGAGAATATTGCGAAATGTAAATTGCAAAGTTGCGAACATGGCGATCGGCAAACTCTATATCGGCCGCAAGGTCAGGGAACTTCGGGACGCAAATCGGGCGACGCAGGGGCAGTTTGCCGAGCGCATCGGCATTTCCACCAGCTACCTCAACCAGATCGAGAATAACCAACGGCCCGTCTCGGCTTCCGTTCTTCTGGCGCTTGCCGAAAAGTTTCAGATCGATATTGCCGAACTTTCGACCGGGGAGGGCGACAGGCTGCTGTCGGCCCTGTCGGAAGCGCTGAGCGACCCGCTGTTCGAGACCTATTCGCCGAGCCTGCAGGAATTGAAGCTGATAACCCAGAACGCGCCAGGACTGGCGCATGCGCTGATCAGCTGCCATCAGGCCTATCGGCGCAACGGCGAGCAGCTTGCCAGCATCGATGATACCATCGGCCGCGGCGGACCTTCGGTGGAGACGACGCCCTATGAAGAAGTCCGCGACTTCTTTCACTTCGTCGACAACTACATCCACGACATCGATCTTCTCGCCGAACGGCTGGCAGGCGAGCTCGGGCTTGGCGAGGACGACAACCATGCAGCGCTGGCGGCCTATCTCGAGCAGCGCCACGGTGTGCGCGTATTGCGGGGGGCGGCCGGCGACGAGGCGATCCGACGCTACGACCCCCGCGCACGTCTGCTGACGCTGAACCCCTATGCTCCGACGGCGACACGCGACTTTCAGATTGCGCTTCAGATCGCCCAGCTCCACGCCCGGGAAGAGATCGACCGGGTTGCCGGCGGCGCCGGTTTCCGCACCGAAGAAGCCTACGAGATCTGTCGCATCGGGCTGCAGAATTATTTCGCCGGTGCTCTGATCCTGCCTTACCAGGCCTTCCACAAGGCAGCGCGCGAACTTCGGCACGACATCGAGCTTTTGGCGGCTCGCTTCGGTGCGTCGCTGGAACAGGTCTGTCACCGCCTGTCGACGCTGCAGCGCCCCGGCCAGAAGGGTGTGCCGATCTTCTTCGCGCGCATCGACCGGGCCGGCAATATCACCAAGCGCCATAGTGCTGCCAAGCTGCAGTTCGCCCGCTTTGGCGCGGCCTGTCCGCTCTGGAACGTGCACCAGGCCTTCGAGACGCCCGGTCGCATCATTCGCCAGCTCGCCGAGACGCCCGATGGCGTGCGCTATCTCTGCCTTGCGACACAGATCACCAAGGGCGGTGGCGGCTTTCGCGCGGCACAGCCGCGTTATGCCTTGGCGCTCGGTTGCGAAATCTCCTACGCCGACGCCTTCGTCTATGCCGACGATCTCGATCTCGGCAACCGCGCGGCGTTCGATCCGATCGGCATTTCCTGCCGGATCTGCGAGCGCACGAAATGCGCCAGCCGTGCGGTACCGCCGTTGAAGCGAAAGCTGATCGTCGATCATGACTTGCGCGGCGCTCTGCCGTATCGTCTGAGTGAGAGCTGATGGAGGTTGATGACGGTTCTGTTCGTTTTTGAACAGAACCTGTGAGAAGTTGCACCTGTGCCTGTACGGAATTTGGTGTAACTAGCCCCAATCGTTCAATATGCGGTCAGGGAGGACATGCATATGGATTTTCGCCCGTCTGAGGAACAGGAAGCCATTCGCCAGATGGCGCTCGATTTCGCTCGTGACGAATTGGCGCCCAACGCCATCGAGTGGGACCAGGAAAAGCATTTCCCGGTCGATAAGCTACAGGCCGCAGCCGCGCTCGGCATGGCGGGCATCTATGTCCGTGAAGATGTCGGCGGCACTGGCCTGACGCGGCTCGACGCCGCGATCATCATCGAAGCGCTGGCAACCGGCTGCCCGGCGGTCGCCTCCTTCGTTTCCATTCACAACATGTGCTGCGGCATGATCGACCGCTATGGCACCGACGAGCAGCGGCAGCGGCTGCTGCCGCAACTGCTGAGCATGGAAATACTGGCGAGCTACTGCCTGACCGAGCCGGGATCCGGTTCGGATGCGGCCGCGCTCAAGACTAAGGCCGTCAAGGACGGCGACAGTTACGTCCTGACCGGCCAGAAGCAGTTCATCTCCGGTGCCGGCGTGTCCGGCCTTTATGTGATCATGGCGAGAACCGGCGAGGATGGGCCGAAGGGCATCTCCACCTTCGTGGTGGAAAAGGATGCGCCGGGCCTCACCTTCGGGGCGAACGAGAAAAAGATGGGATGGCACGTCCAGCCGACGCGCGCTGTGATGCTCGATGGCGTGCGGATTCCCGCTGAAAACCGCCTCGGCGCCGAAGGCGACGGCTTCAAGATTGCCATGGGCGGGCTCGACGGTGGCCGGTTGAACATTGCCGCGGCCTCGCTCGGCGGTGCACAGGCGGCCTTCGACAAGGCCCTTGCCTATGTTCAGGAGCGCCGAGCCTTCGGCAAGGCGATCGGCGAGTTCCAGGCGCTGCAGTTTCGCCTGGCCGATATGGCAACCGACCTTGAGATCGCCCGCACGTTTCTATGGCGTGCAGCCTCGGCGCTTGATGCCGGTGACCCGGAAGCGACCAAACTCTGCGCCATGGCCAAGCGCTTCGTCACCGATCGTTGCTTTGACGTCGCCAACGATGCGTTGCAGCTCCACGGCGGCTACGGCTATCTCGCCGACTACGGCGTCGAGAAGATTGTCAGGGATCTGAGAGTGCACCAGATACTCGAGGGCACCAACGAGATCATGCGGCTTATCGTGGCGCGCTCGATCATCGGCCGGAAATAGGAAGGGCTTTTCATGGAAATGCAGGCGGTAGCACCGGAAGTCATTGTCGAAAGCCAGGGCGCAGTTGGTCGCATCCGGCTCAATCGCACAAGGGCGCTGAACAGCCTCAATGTGCCGATGATCCGGTTGATCGCCGAAGCGCTGACCGAGTTCGAGAACGACCCTACGGTCGCGGCCGTCATGGTGACGGGCGAGGGTGAGCGCGGGCTTTGCGCCGGGGGCGACATCCGCATGATTTATGAGAGTGGACGTGAGCGGCCGGCCGAAGGCGCACAGTTCTGGCGCGAGGAGTTCATCGTCAACAGCCGGATTTCCGCGTACCCGAAGCCCTACATCGCCATCATGGACGGCATCGTCATGGGCGGTGGCGTCGGTATTTCGGCGCATGGCAGCCACCGTGTCGTGACTGAGCGCACGCGGCTGGCCATGCCGGAAACCGGTATCGGCTATTTTCCGGATGTCGGCGCAACCTGGCTCCTGCCGCATGCGCCCGGCGAGTTCGGCACCTATCTCGGCCTCACCGGCCGCGATATCGGTGCCACTGACGCGATCCATGCGCGGCTTGCCGACCATTACGTCCCGACCGGCAAACTCGACGATCTGATCCGTGCGCTTACCGCGCTGCCGTCTTTGGCCACGGCGGCGGATGTAGACGCCGCAATTCGGCGCGTTGCCGTCCAGGCGCCATCCTCACCGCTTGCGGCACATTTGAAGGCAATCGACCGATGCTTCGCTTTCGATACGATCGAAGAGATCCTATCGGCGCTCGAGGCGGAAGACACCGATTTCGGTCGGGAAACGCTGGCCCTGCTTCACTCGCGTTCTGCTCTGAGCATGAAACTGACGCTCGATCTTTTGCGTGCCGGGCGAAAAAGCGCCTCGCTCAATGAATGCCTCGAGCGCGAATACTCGGCCACGCTCGGCATGCTTTCCAATCCCGATTTCTATGAGGGTGTGCGGGCCGCCGTTATCGACAAGGACCGCAGCCCGAAATGGTCGGTGGGCTTGTCCGACGTGACGGAAGAGATGCGCGCGCGTTTCGCGAGCCGAGATCACCTGCCACTGTTTGTCGCCTGAAGGGAGCCAGCCGCTCCGATCGGCGCGGGTCGAATTGCAATCCAGGAGGAGTGAAGATGACGAAGATCGCCTTTATCGGGCTTGGAAACATGGGCGGCCCAATGGCGGCCAATCTGGTGAAGGCGGGTCACGCGGTGACCGGCTTCGACCTGTCGGAGGCATCGCGCAACGCCGCGGCCAAGACAGGTGTTTCGGTCGCGGGTTCGATCGCGCATGCGGTGCGTGAGGCGGAATGCGTCATCACCATGCTGCCGGCCGGTGCCCATGTCCTCTATGTCTGGGATGAGCTGCTCGGCTTCGTTGATCCCGGCACATTGCTGATCGACAGCTCGACCATCGATGTCGACAGCGCCCGCAAGGCGCATGCGCTTGCCGACAAGGCCGGATGCCCGTCGCTCGACGCGCCGGTCTCCGGCGGAACCGGCGGAGCTGCCGCCGGGACGTTGACGTTCATGGTGGGCGGCGCGGACGATGCCTTTTCCCGCGGCAAACCGCTGCTCGACGCCATGGGCAAGAAGATCGTTCATTGCGGCGACGTCGGCGCGGGCCAGGCGGCAAAGATCTGCAACAACATGATCCTCGGCATTTCCATGGCCGGCGTCTGCGAGGCCTTTGTGCTCGCCGAGCGCCTCGGCCTGTCGCATCAGGCACTGTTCGACGTTGCGTCGACCTCTTCCGGCCAATGCTGGTCGTTGACGACCTATTGCCCGGTACCAGGACCCGTGCCGACGTCGCCCGCCAACAACGACTACAAGCCGGGTTTTGCGGCAAGCCTGATGCTGAAGGACCTGAAGCTGTCGCAACAGGCGGCAAGCACGAGCGGCGCCTCGACGCCCATGGGTGCCCAGGCCGCCCAGCTTTATTCCATGTTTGAAAAGCTCGGCCATGGCGCCGAAGACTTCTCAGCGCTTATTCGTCTGCTGCGCGGTAACGAAGAGGCGAAGCCCGGCTGATCAGGCACGACAGATTTGTGGCGTCGATCCGAACCGACGCCGCATATCCACATTGGCTCAATCGTCAATGTTGGCGTCTAGGCTGCCGCTTTGAGCTTGTTGCTGATGTAGCGAAACTCCTGCGTCTTGCCTTCGAAACCATAGGCGGCAGCGGAGACTTCGTGTACGAGAATATAGCTTTCCGAATGCACATTGCCGAGCAGCTGCTGGAAGCCGGCGAACACGGCCTCAAGGTAACTCGCCATCTCCTGCTTGGTGTTGGTGCCGTCCACCACCTTGATATCGAGCCAGAAACTGTTGGTGCCCTGTGCGGCAAGCGAACGACCGCCGGCGAACCAGTGCGCCGGGTCGGCGTAGTTGACGACGATGGCCGTAATCGTAGGGTCCTTGTGCAGATGCTTAGCGGTCAAATCGCTGACGGCGGCGGCGATGCGCCGGGAAAGGGCGGGGTCGGCTTTGCCGGTGACGGTGATATTGATGATGGGCATGATCGGCTCCTTCGAACGCCGGTTGGTGTTGAGCAAATCTCGCACTCCTCTTGGTGAACTAAAATCGAATTGTTCTTGATCAACAATTCGATTATAGTGAAGTTATGCAAACGCTCGACCCAGACCTGCTGCGCACGTTCCTGGCCTTTGCCGAAAGCGGCTCGCTGGCGCATGCCGCCACGGTCGTTGGACGAACCCCTTCGGCAGTCACTGCCCAGATGCAGCGGTTGGAGGCGCTGATCGGGGAAGCGTTGCTGGCACCGTCCGGTCGCGGCCGCGTGCTGACGCCGGCCGGCGAAGACGTGGTCGTGCATGCCCGCAAGATCCTCGACGCGCACCGCGACGCCTGGCTCAGCCTTAGGGGTGCGCGGACCGACGGACGCGTGTCGCTCGGCTGCACCCAGGATTTTGCCGACAGCACGTTGCCGGCACTGCTGCAACAGTTTGCGCGTGCCCACCCGCGGGTGCGGCTGGATCTGCGGGTAGGTCGCTCGAAAGAACTGGTGAGCCAATACGACCAGGGCGCGGTCGACGTGATGATTGTGATGCGGCAAGGCGGGGCGGTCGACGAAATCGCGGTGCTGCGCGAACCGATGGTCTGGCTGTGTGCGTCGCCTGATGTCATGCTTGCCGACGAGCAATTGCCGCTTGCCGTCCTCGATCAGCCCTGCGGTTTCCGTTCAGCGGCCGTCGATGCGCTCGAGACAAGTGGTCGGCCCTACCGGATCGCAGCGACAAGCCCGAGCCTCTCAGGCCTGCGGGCCGCAGTTCGCAGCGGCATCGCGTTGACAGCAAGAACTGAACGCTTCGTCGGCGAGGGCGTGGCGATTGCGCCGGAAAGGCTCGCGCTGCCAACCCTACCCGATGCCGAATTCAGCCTGCGTCTCAAGGGGAATGCCGAAAAGGCCGCGACCACACTTGCGGGCCTGCTTGCCGATGGGCTTTCAAAGCCGTTCGTTGCGCGCTAACGGCCGCAGCGGGCCTTACATCTGAACCGTCATGCCGCCGTCGACCGTCAAGGTGATGCCGTTGACGAAGCTTGCGGCCGGCGATGCAAGGAACACGGCAGCAGGCGCAATCTCCTCCGGCCGGCCCCAGCGCTTCAATGGGATGCGGACATCGACGAACTGCTGCAACACGGGATCGGCGGCAAGCGCGGCGTTTGTTTCCGTCGCAAACCAGCCGGGTGCGATGGCATTGACCGTCAGGTTGTCGGAGCCGAGTTCGACCGCAAGCGATCGCGTCAACGCCTCAAGTCCGCCCTTTGCCGCGGTATAGGCAGGGTCACCGGCGCGGGCTGTAAAGGCCGCGATCGAGGTGACGAAGATCAGCCGCCCGGCGATCGACTGCCGGAGATAGCGCAGCGCCGCCTTGGCCATCCCGTAGGCGGCAGTCAGATCAGTGTTGATGAGGGCCGCAAAGCCGGCCGCATCCATATCGTCGGTACCGCGGCGGTCGCGCTCTCCAACGGCGTGGATCAGAATATCCAGCTTTCCGGTGCTGCGTGCCGCCGCCGCCAGGATCTCTTCAGTATCCGTCGTCACGTCGCCAGCCACGATCTCGAGCCTGATGCCTTCGCTCGCGACCTGATCGCGCGCGGCATCCAAAGTCAACCGATTGCGGCCGTTGATCGCGACAGATGCGCCCGCTTTGGCGAGTGCCTTTGCCATCTCAAGGCCAAGTCCACGGCCACCGCCGGTGACCAGTGCGGTCTTTCCTGTCAGATCAAACATATCTTGCCTCGTCTTGCCTGTACGAAGGACTTTGGCCGGACGGGAAGGTGGAGGCAAGCTTCGACAGAGGTTATGGAAGCGACGAGGCCGTCGATATCAACGGCCTCGCACCAATTCAGCTCGTCCCGAGCATGATCTTGGACCGGCCGTCGAGAACGGCACCGTAGCGAATCCGATCGGCCCTGCTATTGGCAGCGAGCACGCGCTCGGCAAGGGAGATCCAGGTTGCGAGATCCTCTTGGCCAAGCCAATGGATCGACAAGCAGTCGCCAGGCTCGGGACCATCGACGCCGGTCGCGTGGTCATCGAGTTCATCAGCATCGGCACGCCATAGCCATTGCATGCGCCGGATGCTGACGTGGGGAGCGTCGATCGCACGCTCCAGCATCAGGTCGCGAAGGCCTTCATCTTCCAGCAGTTCGGCAAGCATCAACAGCCAGGCGATTTCGACCGGATCGAGGCGGCCGAGTTCCGGGTCCGATTGGCCCTGGGCATTGCCTCTGCGGCTGAGCCAAAGGGCCGCCTGGTTGAGGTCACCCTCAAGAAGCGCGATGACGCCCATCAGGATCCAGGGCTCCGCCACATGACCGATCCAGGTGGTCAGCTCGTTGAGCCCTGCCTTGGTTGACGTAAGGTCTTCTCCCGAGAGGATCGCGTCGCGCGCCGACCGCAGGACGGCGGACATCGGGCTATCGAAGATGACGGCGTCGGCAATCCACGGTGTGCCAGGAGCGGCCGGGACATTCTCGAACCGTCCGAATTTGCCCTGCTGCTGCACGATTTCGCCCGGCTGAAGCCTGATGCGGCATTCGAACCAATCGAGCATGTGTGTCCAGGATTGCCGGGTATAGCGGCTGTGAACGAGGTCGTGCCCCTGCTTGCAGATATAGGAATAGAGATCAGGGCTACGCGAGATCGCATTTATCTTGATATAGAGCTCGCGGCCGGAGCCGAGCACGCAATTCTCAAGATCGACGAAACCGTATTCCTTCAAGGGCTCCGATTCCGGCGCAACGAGGATGGCGCCGGATGCCGGGATCTCCAGATGTTTGCGAACGACGTAGTCCATCCGTGTGGTGTCGGAGATCGAGAAATAGCTCTGTGAAATCAGCTGCGAGTATTTCTCGTCACGTACTTCGAAGGGTGCCTGATGGTTCTTGTCGTAGCCGGGATGCGTGTAGACCAGTGTCGGGAACAGGCGTTGGACCTCTTCTGTCACCTGTGCACGCCAGGGGTAGAAGGTTGGGAACAGATGCCCACTGAAAACCGTGACGGGGATAATCTTGTCGAGTTTGTAATCCCGGAACACGGTCGGATCGATAAATTTTGGCAGTATGAAAGAGGTGATCCGCAGCAGTTCCGGCATATGTTGGATTTGTTCGTTGCCGGTGCAGAAAACCGTGTCGATGCCGTAGTTGTCTAGCATCTGCAGAATGAGCGGACGCATCGGGTCGTGCGGGTCGCAGTTGAGATACAGCGCACGCGGTACATGCGGATGCGCTTGTGCGTTGGCGATATTCAACCGGTGAGGTCGCCCCCAATGGACGGAGTCGAAGATCAGGAAATCGGGCTTCAACTGCTCGTAGACCTCAGCAAAGTCGAAGTCCTGCTCGATGACGCTAACGTCGCAGTGAAGCGCGAGCGCATGAACCCATTCATCGATAACCGTCGCTAGGACCGCCGCGCAGTTCGGGTTCTGTCGCGGTCGCACGCAGAGAACCTTGCGACGTTGTGCTGTCTCAGCCATGGCTCACTCTCCGTCGAAAAATGCAAGGACGGCGTCAATGACGCGTTTCTGCTGGTCGGCGCGCATGCCCGCAAACATCGGCAGCGACAGACCCTGTGATGCGAATTCCTCGGCGACAGGGAAGTCCGACTGCCCCGCAGCGATCTCGATCAGGCACGGCTGCCGGTGCAGCGGGATCGGGTAGTGCAGGCCCGTCTGGATGCCGTGTCCATCGAGATAAGCCTTCAACTCGTCGCGGCGATCCGTCCGCACCACATAGAGGTGATAGACATGGTCGCCGTGCACGATCTCAGGCAGCTTTAACGGCGTTGCTACCAGAGCGTCCTTGTAACGCGTGGCGATTGCGCGCCGTTGATCCGTCCAGGCGTCGAGGTGGCCGAGCTTGTGGCCAAGGACAAGCGCCTGGATGCCGTCCATCCGGTAGTTGTAGCCAATCCGTTCGTGCAGGTATCGCTGTGACTGCCCATGATCCCTGAGCGCCCGCAGCGCTTTGGCGTGCTCGTCGTCATTGGTGACGATAAGGCCGCCTTCGCCGGCCCCACCTAGGTTCTTGCCCGGGTAGAAACTGAAGCAACCGAGATCGCCGATCGTTCCGAGGCTGCGGCCGCCGTGACGTGCGCCGATCGCTTGCGCCACATCCTCGATGACCGTCAGGTTGTGGCGGCGAGCAAATTCCATCGTCGCCGACATGTCGGCCGGCTGCCCGTAGAGATGCACCGGAATGATAGCCTTGACGCCGTCATCGAGCCGGCGTTTGGCATCGGCGAGATCGATGGTGCCGGTGGCCGCGTCCACATCGCAGAAGACCGGGATCGCACCTTCGTAGAGAAGGCCCCATACCGTACCGATGAACGTATGGGCAGGCACCAGGACCTTGTCACCACGGCGAATTCCGGCGGCAATGACGGCGAGATGCAGGGCGGCGCTGCCGCTGCTGACGGCAACCGCATGTCGCGCGCCGAGATAGTCGGCGATGCGCCTTTCGAACTCGCTGGCCCATGGCCCCAGGCAAAAGGCATTTGCCTCGAACAGCCGCTCGACGTCGGGCATGACGTCGGCACGGATCTGGTTCCACTGGATCGAGAGATCGACGAAAGGTACTGTGGCGTGCGCGTTCATTCGGATGTCCGTTGCGAAGGGGAAGTTGAACCGACGATGCGGGCAGGATTGCCGGCGACGATTGCGTGGTCCGGGACGCTACGCGTCACGACGGCACCCGCGGCCACCAATGCGTATTGACCAATGACGAGATCCGGCAGAATCGTTGCGTTGCTACCGATCGAGGCGCCTTTGGAAACACGCGTCGGCAGGCAGGTCCAGTCGGCTGCCGATTGCAGGCTGCCGTCGTCATTGATCGCGCGCGGGTAGCGGTCGTTGGTAAACATCACGCCATGCCCGACAAAGACGCCGTCTTCGATCGTGACACCCGAGCAGATGAAGCAATGCGACTGGATCTTGCAGTTTGCGCCGATCTCGACGTCCGACTGGATCTCGACGAATGTGCCGACACGTGTGCCATCGCCGATCTTGCAGCCGTAGAGGTTTGCGAGATCCGGATGGTAGATGACGACGTTTTCACCCAGGAAGACAGTGTCGGCGATCGGCATCACTTCAATCCTTGTGCGGAAAGCGACGTCTTCAGGCCTTCGACCACGATCGCCTGCTCGTCTTCCGTCATGCTGTTGAACAGTGGAAGAATGAGATGGGTACGACTGACCTTCTCCGATCGTTCCAACCCGCCGTGACGGGCGTTTTGCCAGGGCTTTTCGAGATGGCTCGACATGATCGCGCGGCGGGTAGCGATGCCCTTGTCCAGCATGGATTGCATGACGCCGTCACGATCCGCTGTTTCAGGCAGGCCGACACAGTAGCTCTGAAAGTTCGAGCGCGCCCAGTCAGGTTCGATCGGCACGGCGATGCCGCCGATTTCGCTGATCTGCTCCGCGTAACGTCTCGCCAAGGCACGGCGCTCGGCAACGATGCTGTCCACCCGCTTCAATTGCTCGCGCCCGACCGCCGCTTGCATATCGGTCATGCGGTAGTTGAAGCCGGATTCATCATAGGTTTCGGTCACGACGCGGTTGGACTTGTGGCGGGCAAGATCCGAAACGCTCATGCCGTGCTGGCGAAGCAGACGGCAGCGCGCGTCAATTTCGGGGTCGTTCGTCGTAATCATTCCGCCTTCCCCTGTGGTCAGGATCTTGCGGGGATGGAATGAGAAGCAGGCGACATCGGCGAATATGCCGCCGAGCTTGGTCCAGGTGCCGTTGGCCTGGATTTCCGCACCGCTCGCACAGGCCGCATCTTCAACCACCCGCAGACCATGGGCGCGGGCGACCTCGCAAATCGCGGGAAGGTCGCAGGGCATGCCGATCTGATCGACGCATAGCACTGCCTTCGTGCGCGGGGTGATGAGCGCGGCGATTGCGCTCGGGTCGATATTGAAGCCGTCGGGACAAATATCGGCAAAAACCGGCGTTGCACCGCACATGTGAATGGAGTTGGCCGTGGCAATGAAGCTGTGGCTGACGGTGATGACTTCGTCACCCGGCCCGACGCCGACCGCAAGCAACGCCAGATGCAGGGCCGTTGTGCAGTTCGATACGGCGCAGGCATATGCAGCACCCGTCATGGCTGCAAATTCGTTTTCGAAGGCAAGAACCTGTGGGCCCTGCGTCAGCCAGCCGGAGGCGATGACCGCGGCAACGGCTTCGGCTTCGGCCTGGCCGACAAGAGGACGCATCAGCGGGATCATTGTGCTGCCTCCATCGCGAGCGCACGTTCCTGCTGCCACCACGCGACAAGATCGGACAGTCCCTGCTCAAGGCTGATCGTCGCTTCGAAGCGGAGCTGTTCTTTTGCCTTGGTTGGGTCGGCGAGACGCCGCTCGACCGGATTGACGCTTCGAGCCGGCATATATTCGATCGACAGATCTAGTCGTCCCATGGTCTTCAGCAGCGCATCGGCGAGTTGCTTGAGCGACACTTCCTCGCCAGAAGCCACGTTGTAGACCTGATCGGACGCCGGGGAGAGTGCTGCTGCGATATTGGCGCGTGCAACGTCACGAACATCGATGAAGTCCATCGTCTGCAGGCCGTCGCCGAAAATGATCGGTGCCTGTCCGGCGGCGATACGCTCCATCCAGCGGATAAGCACCTCGGTGTAGCGACCGTGGATATCCATGCGCGTGCCATAGACATTGAAATAGCGCAGGGCGCAGTAGTTCAGGCCGAACATGTCGTTGAACGAGCGAAGCAGGCTTTCGTTGAGGAGCTTGAGCCCGCCATAGAGCGTCCGGTCAGCATAGGGCGCTGCGGCCTCCGTCGTCGGGAACTCCGGTGCAAGCCCATAGATCGAGGCAGAAGAGGCGGCGATGAGCTTTTCGACGCGGTGCTTCACGCAGGCTTCGATGAGATCGAATGTCGATTGACCCATCACTTCGAAGGCGTGGCGCGGTTCGGCAGCGCAATGGGTGATGCGAAGGGCTGCCTGATGGAACACGACGTCGCTGTTGCCGATCAGCCTGTCGAGCAGGTCACGATCGCGAATGTCCGCGTTGATGACTTCGAGGCGATCGGGGTGGGCAACTGATGCAAGGTTGGCGAGCCTACCGCGCACCATGTTGTCGATGACGACGACCTTTGCCACGTCTTGCTGCATCAGTTGATCGACTATATGCGAGCCGACAAAGCCGGCTCCTCCTGTGACCAGGATGCGCTTGCCATTTAGGGTGTTGACGGTCTTGGACGATGTGTTCTGCATTGGTTTATTCCGCGGCTACAGCGTTGATTGAAGCAGGCATGAACCCACGGACGCGACGAAGGCTAAGGTCGAGTGCGGCTTGCGCGCGCTCCAGGGTGCGCACGACGCGCAGGCCAAGGCGCCCGTCTGTCTTGCAGGTGACTTGTTTCGTGATGGACTGCCGGAAGTGTTCGACGACATCGACAAGCGGCTCGGACGCTGCAAGCCGTGGCGAGGAAACGGATCCAATCCGGTAGTTCGGCAGGATGAGATCCCGTTCCTGCTTCGAATGGAACGTGATGCCGGAATCGTAGATTTTTAGCGGCTCGTCTCGATTGAGATCATCCCAGACGACCATCTGCTCGCTGCCACCGATCGCGACGCGGCGAAGCTTCACCGGCGACATCCAGCTCAGATTGAGATGAGCCACCATCGAATTGGGATAATGCAGCGTCAGGTAGCTGATATCAGGCGACCCCTGGTTGACGTGGCAGTAGCCCGTGGCCTCGACATCGACCGGTTCGATGCCGAAGAGGAAATCGAGGATCGACAGATCGTGCGGCGCGAGGTCCCAGAGAACGTTCACATCCGGCTGGAACAGACCGAGATTGATGCGCTGTGAGTCGAAATAGGAAACGTGACCTAGCGCTCCGGAGTGGACGAGTTCCGCCAGCTTCAGGACCGCCGGGTGGAAAAGGAAGGTGTGGTCGACCATCAAGGTCAACCCGTAAGCCTCGGCGCGTGCGACAAGGTCACTCGCCTCGGCGCTCGACGCGCACATCGGTTTTTCGACCATGACATGTTTGCGGGCTTCCAGGGCTGCGCGCGCTAGGTCGTAATGTGAAAATACCGGTGTCGCGATGACCACTGCGTCGATCGTCGGATCGGCCATGACGGCGCTGGCGTCGGCGTGAACCACGATCTGCGGGTGCGATTGGCGGAGCCTGTCTGCGAGCTCCGGTTTCGGATCGACGACGGCGACGAGTTCTATGCCGGAGTTGCTCGACAGCACCCGAAAAAGATTCCGTCCCCAATACCCCATCCCGCAAAGTGCGACCCTGACCATGCTGATTCCTCTCAAGCAACCGCGTAGGTTCATATTGCGAGGAAAGCTTGCTTGGGCCTGACGTGGGTATAACTCTCGGAGCCGGGCAATCTTGCCTGTTGTTTCCACCGCAGGGAAATTAGGGTGCAGGTATTGCGGATTGGTCAGGGGGAGCCTGGTGTTCAATGCTCTAAGAGTGCTGCAAGCTGCCTTGCAGAAGGAGAAGCTCGAAAAGTTCAAACGGCGTGTCTCTCTCGGGGATCTCCTTACCGATCGCTGGGAGAACGCACGTGAGTATGGCCTCGGCGAGGGGACATCCTGTTACGACAATGTTTTGATCCTTGGCGACGTCAAAGTCGGCGCTCACACCTGGATCGGCCCGAACACCATTCTTGATGGTTCTGGTGGCCTGGCGATCGGAGACCATTGTTCTATCTCGGCCGGCGTTCAGATCTACTCGCATGACACTGTTCAAAGGAGCGTCACGCTTGGCCAGGCACCGATCGATTATGCTCCGACGACCATTGGCCACGGCGTCTATATCGGTCCAAACGCCATCATCGCCAAGGGCGTGACGATCGGTGATCGCGCTGTCATCGGTGCAATGTCCTTCGTCAACAGCGACATCCCGGCCGAAAAGAAGGCGTGGGGAACGCCGGCGCGTATCGCTGGAGACGTCGTGACCGATTGAAGTTACGGAACGCGTCTAGCAGAGGAGTGTGTCAGCGCACCTGCCGAAGCTGATCAAGGAAGCGCTCATGCGGGACGGCGAAATTGCCGGTTACGTGTCCGCCGTCCGCAACGTCGCGCGTGACAACTGCTCCCAACGTCACCCTCGCGTGCCGCCCGATACGGAGCCCGTTCGAAACCGTCGCATTTGGCCCAATCCGAGCGCCATCCTTGATGATGGTCGAGCCGGCGAGAAGGCAACAGGCGGTGATCTGGCATCCCTGGCCTATACGGACGTTGTGGGCAACCTGCACCAAATTGTCGATCACGGTGTGGGCGCCAATTTCCGTGTCGCGGCCGTACATTCCCCAATCGCCACTCGTGTTACTCTGGATGACGGCGCCGCGGCGGATGATGACGCGCCCATGGTGGGGGAGGGATATCTGGCGACCGTCGATGGTCCCGGCTTCAAGCCAGTCGCCGCCGATCACCGACCCTGTCCTAGCACCGACCGCCCTGGTGGCGGTCGGTCGCAGCCGATCTGTCTACTTCATCGTATAGACGTCGATAGTGAAGTATTTGTCGTTGATCTTCTTGTAGGTGCCGTCGGCGCGGATTTCGTCGAGCGCCTTGTTGAGTTTCTCGCGCAGCTCGTTGTCGTCCTGGCGAACGGCAATGCCGACGCCATCGCCGACGAACTTCTTGTCGGTGATCGGTTCGCCGATGATTTCGCAGCAGGCCTTGCCGTCGTCGTTCTTCGTCACCCAATCCAGGAGCGGCAGCATGTCGCCGACCTGCAGGTCGAGACGGCCGTTGACCATGTCGAGATTGGCTTCATCCTGGGTCGGATAGAGCTTGATCTCGGCGTCCGGATAGGTAGCAGCGATGAAATCCGCCTGGGTGGTGCCCGACTGGGCACCGATCACCTTGCCCTTGAGGGCCTCATTGGTAAAGGCGGTGATGCCGGCGCCCTTCGGCGCGACATGCGTCATTGCCGCAAGATAATAGGGATTGGTGAATGCGACCTGCTTCTTTCGCTCTTCGGTGATGAACATCGACGCGATGATGAGATCGTATTTCTTGGCGAGCAGACCGGGAATGATGCCGTCCCAGTCCTGCGCGACAACCTCGCAGTCCGCCTTCATGCGCTCGCAGAGCGCCAGCCCGATGTCGACATCGAAGCCGCCGATCTTGCCGGCGGAATCGACGAAGTTGAAAGGAGGATAGGCGCCTTCGGTGCCAATCTTGATCTTGTCTGCGGCCCCGGCCGACGTTGCCGTCGCCATGACAGCCAGCATGATTGCTGCAATCTGCGTCTTCATCCGTGTTCCCCTTGTTGGCGCATCATTCTTGATGCTTCCGGAGAACACTAGATCCGGCCGGCCTATAAGCGAAATAGATAGGCGCGATAATCGGTATTGTTTTGATTGATTGTGATCGCCGTCAGACGATCACTTGTACCGGCCGTGACGTTGCAGGACCTCGATCTTGTAGCCGTCCGGATCGGTAATGAAGAAGAACCGTGCCAGAAGCGCACCGTCGCGATTGAATTCGACGATCTTGTTCGGGCCAAGCCCAGCCTCGGTCAATCGCTTGTGCTCGCTGTCGAGGTCGCTCACCGACAGGGCGAGGTGACCGTAGCCGTCGCCGAGCGCATAGGGTTCGGTGCGATCCTTGTTGATCGTCAGTTCGAGTTCGAATTCGCTCTCATCATTGCTGAGATAGACGAGCGTGAAGGCTTCGAAATCGAGCCGTTCGGCGACGGAAAGCCCGAATGCAGCGCCGTAGAAATCCAGGGATTTCTGTTCGTCGAGAACCCGGATCATCGAATGGATCGCTTTGGCCAAGTGAGCCTCCTTCAGCTTTGAGACGCGTGCGAAGTATCAGAGGACGAGGGAGGTGGAAACGCTGCTCCCAAGGTTCCGATTGCTGGCCGGCGGCTAAACGTTTCGGCCGCGCTTCTTCAACTGCTGTTCGCGGAAGAAGATGAAGAGGCCCGAAGTGACGATCAGCCCGGCGCCGATGATGACGGTCGGGCGCGGCATGTCGCCGAAGAACCACCAGCCGAAGACGACGGCCCAAAGGAGGAGCGTGTATTGCAGCGGTACCACCGTTGCAGCGTCCGCGAGTTTCAGTGCGCGGTTGACCAGAATGTGCGCCAGCATCGCAACGATGCCCAGCATACCGAGTTGAAGGATCGCCTCGCCATCGACAGGCGCCCAGCCGGAAGGGTTGGCGACGACGCCTACAAGCGAAAAGACGAGCGCGCCGATGACCTGCCAGCAGACCAGCGTCGTATCCGGGGTCGAGCGCAGCGTTCGACCGAGCATTAGCGCAAAGGCAAAGGCGGCGCTGCCGACAAGGGCAATCAGGGCCGGCAGGCTGAAAGTGTCCTTCGACGGCTCGAGCGCGATCACGACGCCGGCAAAACCGACGAGGATTGCCGTCCAGCGTCGCCAGCCGACCTTCTCGCCGAGCAGGAACGGCGAGGCGGCGGCAACATAGATCGGCGCTGCCAGCCAATAGGTCATGGTGTCTGCAAGCGGCATGTAGGCGACGGCGAAATAGAAGGCCGATGCATCTACGGCAAAAAGCAGCGAGCGCAGCGCCTGGAGCCAAGGCCGCTCGACGCGCAACATCGAGCGCAGCCCGCGCTTCAGGATGAAGGGCGAAAGCACGAGCAGTGCCGCGATGCTGCGGATCACCATCAACTGGCTGACGGAATAGGTCGCCACCAGCCATTTGCCCATGACGTCGTTCAGCGAGAACATCAACATGCCGAGAAGCATGATGATGACACCTGTCCGAGCAGCGTTCGGAGCGGTTGCAGAGGCGGTCAGTATGGTCATGGGAGCGGCTTTCAAACGTGTTCCCGTGCCTTTTACATATTCCCGCGCGCCGATCCATCGCGCTCTTCGTATGGGACGATAAGTTTTACGAATGAATCCCGCTGCGCCGACCTCAATCCGCTTGCCTGATTTCGATCATGGAATGCCAGATCGACCTGTGGGAGATGGCGTTGCCTCTTGACGTAACGCGCGGCGCTGCTACTTAAGGGGTGATCCTGCCGTCCAGACATCGGACCACGGGATGAACACTGGTGCCGGGCCCCTCTGGCGAGAGTTTTACGGCGCTCTCGTGATGTCGGTACCGCCAGCAAATTAGCCGGCGGATTAGCTACCATGAAAACTGATTTCATGCCTAACGCATGTGCCCTTTCGGCCGTGCGCGTTCTCGTTTCCAAATCTCACTTTTTCTCCGAACCGGGTGTCGTGCGCGCGAAGGAGGTCCGTCGATGACGCAGCCTCAAACGCACACAAGCGCAGTTGGTTATTTCAAGTGGGCCTTCATCGTCACGGCGATCGGCCTTGTGCTTGGCGCCTGGCTCGGCTGGCAGTCGACCGGCACGCTCGGCGGCATGGCCACGGTGTTCTTCATCTGCACCGTTTTGGCCGTTCTCGAAATTTCGCTGTCCTTCGACAACGCGATCGTCAACGCCAACAAGCTGAAGGACATGACCCCGGAATGGCAGCACCGCTTCCTGACCTGGGGTATCATCATCGCCGTCTTCGGCATGCGCATCGTCTTTCCGCTGCTCATCGTCGTTATCGCGGCGAGCATCGGCCCGATCGATGCGATCGTTCTGGCAGCGACCAAGCCCGAAGAATATGCCCGCATCATGAATGATGCGCACCTGCCGATCGCCGCCTTCGGCGGTACCTTCCTGATGATGGTGGGCCTCACCTACTTCTTCGACCATGAGAAGGACGTGCACTGGATCCACTGGGTCGAAAGCAAGATGGCGCGTTTCGCCACGATCAAGGGCATCGAAATTGCCTTCGTGCTGGCGCTTATCCTTGGTTTCTCGACCCTGCTCGATCCCGCCGAGGCACATACCTTCGTTTATTCGGGTATCTACGGCTTGCTGACCTTCCTCGTCGTCGAGGTGGTCGGAGGTTTGCTCGACGCATCGCAGCAGACGTTGAGTGCTGCGGCAAAGGGCGGCTTCGGTGCCTTCCTTTACCTGGAAGTGCTTGATGCGAGCTTCTCGTTCGACGGTGTCATCGGCGCCTTCGCCTTGACGCAGAACCTCTTCGTCATCGCCATCGGCCTTGGCATCGGCGCGATGTATGTGCGCTCGATGACAATCATGCTGGTGGAGAAGGGCACGCTCAACGAGTACCGCTACCTGGAACACGGCGCGTTCTACGCGATCCTGATCCTCTCGGTGGTGATGTACTTCCAGACGCTGGTGCACATTCCTGAAGTGATCACCGGCCTCGGCGGCGCTGCCCTGATCGGTATCTCGCTCTGGTCCTCCATCCGCTACAACAAGCGGGAACGCGAGGCAGAACCCAGCGGGGAAGTGAGCCATCAACGGGCCCACGTCGAGGCATAAGCAGCTCAACCACACATACTTCTTGAAAGGCCCCGTGCGATCGCGCCGGGGCCTTTTTGCAGCCGAAAGCCAGCAACGACGGCCGCCGGCATTGCCAAACTGCCTTCGTCCCGGGATAACGGGGGATGATTTCAGGTGATCTGCAGCGGGTTTTGGAAGAGGTTTACCGAGCAGGCGCCCATCGGGTGCCGGCCGATGATATCGATTGGCCGCAAGAGCTTCACGCCGCGGTCTTTCGTGCCTTGAACATGCAGTACATCACAAGACGCGAGATCGACGGCAGCGTCCGCTTTTCGCTGACGCAGGCCGGCTACCGGGCAATTGATGCCGAGGTGCCGTGGGGGCGCATCCTGCGGCAGCGCATGCGCGACTTGATGCGGATGGCCACGGGACGCTAGTAGGGTCGATTGGCCAAAAAATAACGGCCCGTCCTCTCTCGAGGTCGAGCCGTTTCATCCTTGGGAGGATAAGGCGCCCTGTCGTGACGGGCGCTGGAAATCTCTGTTAGCTGCGGCGTGCGTCCGGGAAATTGGCCGGATCGATGCCGAGGGTGCGCAGATCGCTTGCTTTCGGGCGGCGGTGGCCTTCGACAGCAGCGGCAGCGGCGCTAGCGGCGCCGAGAACTGCGAATGCGCGGCCGATGAAACCCTTGCGGTAAGTTGTGGTAGCCATCTCTTTGCTCGCTTTCGTTTTCTCTCTGATGAGCAAAAGATGGGGTTTGCCAGGTCTTTTTGCAATGCACAATTAGTCACTGCAGCCATGCAACGGAAGCAGACCCGGTCGATAGTCGATCGACCGGGCCTGCTAATTGAGCCTTGGGAGGCTCCTGCATAATCCCCTAAATCAGAATCGATTTAGGGACAAAATTATGCAGAAGATCAAAATGTTACAGCGCCGCGCGCCTGAACAGGCGCGTGGCGCTGTAGGGCTTTCTTAGTCTTCGTTGGCTGCAAGCTGCGCCAGCACTTGGCCGCGTCCGCGAGCCCTGAGGATCAGTGGAACGATCAGCGCAGCCGCAGCGATGACCAGCAGTACGGCGGCGATCGGCGAGGTGAAGAGCACGCTGACGTCCCCCTGGCTGATCGCGAGCGCACGGCGGAGCTGCTGCTCGGCGAGCGGCCCAAGGATGAGACCGACGACAACAGGTGCGATCGGATAGCCGAACATACGCATGGCATAGCCGAGCAGGCCGAAGGCGAGCAGCATGCCCAGCTCGTAGACCGACGGGTTGGCGCCGATGGTGCCAAGCGTCGCAAACAGCAGAATGCCTGCATAGAGCCACGGCTTCGGGATGGTCAGCAACTTAACCCAAAGGCCGATCAGCGGAAGGTTCAGGACCAGCAGCATGAAGTTGGCAATCAAGAGGCTGGCGATCAGACCCCAGACGAGCTGAGGGTTGGTTGCAAACAACAGCGGTCCGGGCTGCAGACCATATTGCTGGAAGCCGGCGAGCATGATCGCGGCGGTCGCGGTCGTCGGCAGGCCGAGCGTCAAGAGTGGAACGAGCGTGCCGGCAGCCGATGCATTGTTGGCAGCTTCCGGACCGGCCACACCTTCGATGGCGCCGTTACCGAATTCTTCCGGATGCTTGGCCAGGCGCTTTTCTGTCGCATAGGACAGGAAAGTGCCGATTTCAGCGCCACCGGCCGGCATGGCGCCGATCGGAAAACCGATGAAGGTGCCGCGCAGCCAGGGCTTCCACGAGCGTGCCCAGTCGAGTTTGCTCATCCAGACCGAGCCGCGTACGGCCTCGACCTTGTCCGGCCCCTTGTCGCCTTGCGCCGCAATGAACAGCGTTTCGCCGATCGCGAACATCGCCACGGCAAGCGTGGTGACCTCGATACCGTCAAGCAGTTCCGGGACGCCGAAGGAAAGGCGCGTCTGGCCGGTCAGCTGATCGATGCCGACGACGGAAAGCGCCAGGCCGACGAAGAGTGCGGTCAGGCCACGAAGCGTGGAATCGCCGAACGCTGACGACACCGTCACGAAGGCGAGAACCATCAGCGCGAAATATTCACGCGGGCCGAAAACCAGGGCCAGCTTGACGATATAGGGGGCGATGAACGCAAGGCCGAGCGTCGCGATCAGGCCGGCAACGAATGAGCCGATGGCCGCGGTCGCAAGCGCAGGTCCGCCCCGTCCGGCGCGGGCCATCTTGTTGCCTTCGAGCGCGGTGACGATCGAAGCGCTTTCACCCGGTGTGTTGAGCAGGATCGAGGTGGTCGAGCCGCCATACATGCCGCCGTAATAAATGCCAGCGAACATAATCAGCGAACCGGCCGGATCGAGCCGGTAGGTGACTGGAAGCAAAAGGGCGACGGTCAAGGCGGGGCCGATGCCGGGAAGCACGCCGACGGCGGTCCCGAGCGTCACGCCGATCAGCGCATAAAGCAGGTTCATCGGCTGGGCAGCAACCCACAATCCCTGCAACAGGAAATCAAAAGTAGCCATGGTCGTCGGCCCTCTTAGAAGAACAGGCGTTCAAGCGGCCCTGCGGGTAGCGACAGTTGCAGGAGCTTGGCGAAGATCACCCACACGGCAAAACAGAGCGCGATGCCGACAGGCAAAGAGAACCAGAGCTTGCGTTTGCCGAAACCGCGTGCGGTGAGCGCAAAAAGAATACCGGTGGCGATCGAAAATCCGGCGACGTTCAACAGCAGCATCTGTGCGACAAGGCCCGCGACGATCCAGAATACTGGACCGAACTCCTGACGCTCGCGCTCGGGAAAGTCGTTCCGGAGGGCTTCGAAGACCGTCCAGACCGAAAGGCCGGCGAGACAGCAGGCGATCGCGTAGGGGACCGTCGTCGGTCCGACCTGGGAGTAACCGGCAGCGCCTGCCAGGCGCGACACGTCCCAGAAAATGAGGCCAGCGATAGCGGCAAGCACGGCCGCGATGAAGAGCGCCGCCCGATCCGGGCGACGCGTTGTGGTGGAAGGGTTGAGCCCCTTGGTCATTTCACCAGTCCAATGTCCTTGAGGACGCCTTCGGTGGCCGCAACGTCCTTTTCGAGCTGGGCGGCGAATGCGTCACCTGCAAGGTAGCTATCCTGCCAGCCCTTGGTCTTCAGGACCTCCTGCCAGCCGGCCGACTTGGCAAGCTTTTCGACGTCGGCCGAAACGGCCGCCTTCTGCTCGTCGGTGAGGCCGGGAGCCGCTGCAACCATGCGCCAGTTTTCAACGACGACATCGAGGCCGGATTCCTTCAGCGTCGGAGCGTCGATGCCGGCGATGCGCTCGCCGCTCGAAACCGCGATCAGGCGCAGCGTTCCGGCCTTGACCTGGGCTTCGAACTCGCCGTAGCCGGAGATGCCGGCCGTAACCTGGCTGCCGAGGATGGCTGCAAGGGCTTCGCCGCCGCCGGAGTAGGCAATGTAGTTGATCTTGGTCGGGTCAACGCCGGCTGCCTTGGCGATCAGGCCAACGGCGATGTGGTCGGTGCCGCCGGCAGAGCCGCCAGCCCAGGAAACCGCGCCCGGATCCTTCTTGAGGGCTTCGACGAGGTCAGCCATCGTCTTGATCTCGGAAGCAGCCGGAACGACGATCGCTTCATATTCGCCGGTGAGGCGTGCGATCGGGGTGACATCCTTGAGGGTGACCGGCGACTTGTTGGTCAGGATCGCGCCGACCATGACGTATCCGCCGACGATGAGCGCGTTCGGGTTGCCCTTCTGCTGGCTTGCGAACTGAGCGAGACCGATTGTGCCGCCGGCGCCCGGTACGTTCTGGACCTGTACGTTGCCGGAGATGCCTTCCTGCTGCAGGACGGTCTGGAGCGAACGAGCGGTCTGATCCCAGCCGCCGCCCGGATTTGCCGGAGCGATGATGGTGTAGTCAGCCGCATAGGCCGGCAGCGCCATTGCGCCGGCGAGAATGGATGCCAGGAAAAAGTGTTTCAAGGTCAGTCCTCCATGAGGCGCGATTTTCCACGCGCACGTTGTTTCTGCGTGCGAACGGGAAGAGGCGACGGTGCCCAAAGGACCCTTGTCGCTGACCGGATTGGTGACTTCCTCCCAGACGCAACCGGCGGGCCCGCCTCCACGGGGCGCCAGCGACTGCTAAGCCATCATAGAAAGCTGACATTAAGCTGACATCAAGTCCTCAATGCGAAAAATGAACCGCAGTGTTTACGAAATCTTAGGCTGTTGCTTGCCGCTCGCGGCGCGAGTGGGCTCGCCATGGGGCCCTCTGCCGTTTCCGGTTGGTGCGCGAATCGCGAACGTTCTCGCGTCATTTGCCACAGAAGCTGTCCAAGGCTCCTAACAAGACAGAGGCCGTTCGGCGCGCCTTGCAGCATGAACTCGATCGCATCCGGCAAGAAGTGCCGTTACGCGAGCGCGTCGCGAAAATTCAAGGCAAGTTCAGGGCGCGTATGGGGTCGAACAAGCCCAACTTTGACATGAAGCGCTTCACCGACGAGATGTGGGAACTCTGATGTTTCTGGACGCCTCTGTGATCGTGGCGGTGTTGGCCGGCGAGGAAGATGCTGGTTATCATCTCGCCAAAATCGAGATGTCAAAGACGCCAATCTTTTATTCGTCACTTGCTGTGTTCGAAGCGGTGATCAGCCTGGCACGTATCATTGCCATCTCGCACAACGGCGACCAGGCTCCAACGCCACCGGATATCATCGAACTGGCGCAGGAGAGTGTTGACCAATTCCTTGAAGCAATCGATGGGCAAGAAATGCCTATCAGCGGATCCCTGCACCGTGCAGCGATTGAGGCGGCACGCAACTATGGTCGCTTTGTCGGCCATCCGGCGCGGCTGAATTTCGGCGATTGTTTCGCCTACGCTTGTGCGAAGTCCCAGCATGTGCCGCTTCTGTTCGAAGGCGATGACTTTTCCAGGACAGATATCGATGTTGCCTGAGATCGCCGGCTGGGACGACGCCAAGCCGTAGACAGCCGACCTACCTTGTCCTGAGTAGCAGCCAGCGTCCTGAACCCGGCAACCGTCGCCGTAAATGCAACGCGGCGTGTGGCCGTTCGGCGCCACAAGGCTGAGGCCGGAGTTCCGTCCGCCATCCGTTTCCCGATCAGACCGGGAAACGGTTCGCTGGCGATGCGCAAGAGCCAGTGGAGCCGCTTCTGCAAATTTCATCTGCAATGCTGCACGGCTACTCGGCTGCATATTGCCGATCGATGTGGAGGGCGAAGCCGCGGTCACTCGGATTGGCGAGGTCTGGACGTAGCTCGAGGCTTGGGATCAGGTAGTCGCCACCGTTCTGACGTCGGTAGGGAATAGGCGGTGTGGTCGAAAGTGTCCTCATGCGCTCGCGCAGGCGCTCCGCCACATCCTCGAAGCCGGCTTCGCCGATGCGATCGACCCGATAGGCCACAAAAGGTGGCAGCACGTCATATCCGGGATAGTAGAGGATGCCGTGGTTGATGGGGAACAGCAGGTCGTCGATCGGCCCGTTGACCCCGCGAGCCGAGTAGTGCTCCTGCCATCCGCCGGTGGTGACGATCAGCATCGCCCGCTTGCCCTTGAACGTCCCCTCACCAAACCGCTCACCCCAATAGGTGTCGCTGTGCTCGCCAACACCATAGGCCAATCCGTAAGCATAGACCCGGTCCACCCAGCCTTTCAGGATCGCCGGCATCGTGTACCACCAGAGCGGAAACTGCAGGATGAGAGTAGTGGTTTATGATCGTGGGAGTGGCTGGCTCGGTCACATTGGCGAGGGAGTATCTTCGCTTCAGCCGGTTGAGCGTCTTCGCGGCCCATGCGATGGCATCCTTCCGACCATCGGTAGTTTGCTAACCGACGCTGAGCACAGGCTCTCAGCGAATCTAGATGCTTCTAGGGAGTTATATTTACATATAATCACTTATAGGGTATTTACGCTATATCTATCTAAAGCGGGTATGAGTCATGGATGAAGTTCGCAACCCTTTCGCCCCCGGAGCTGGATCGCAACCCCCCGAACTGGCCGGTCGTGACAGGATTCTTCAGGACGCGCGTATCGCTGTCCAGCGAGCCATTTTCGGTAAGCCCACCCAATCGCAAATACTACTTGGTCTTCGCGGTGTCGGAAAAACGGTGTTGCTAAACAAAATCGAGCAGATCGCCAATGACCATGGGCACTTAACTTCGATGATTGAAGCGCCGGAAGGGATTCCTCTTCCGGTCCTCCTATATCCCCGCATCCACCAGGTTCTTCGCAAGCTCAGCGTAATTGAGCAGGCGAAAGCTACTGCCTTTAGCGCGATGAGAGCGCTCCGTAGTTTCGCCTCGATATTCAAAGTTGAAATGGGGGACTTTGCCTTGTCCGTTGACCCCGAGATGGGGACTGCTGATAGCGGAAACATTGAATATGATCTTGCTGAACTCTTCGTCAGAGTCGGTGAGGCAGCAAAAGCAGCGGGGCGCGGTTGGACCCTTTTGATCGATGAAATCCAGTACATTGGCGAAAAGGATTACGGCGCATTGATTGTCGCCATTCATCGGACAAACCAAAAGGGGCTTCCTGTCTTGTTCTTCGGCGCCGGCCTACCTCAGGTGGCCGCACTTTCCGGTGATGCAAAGTCCTATGCGGAACGGCTATTCTCTTATCCCTCGGTCGGCGCACTTGATCAAAAGTCGGCCGAGCTAGCGATCAAAAATCCTATTGAGGTAGAAGGCGAGCGGATCGCGGTCGACGCATTGCATGCCATCGTCGCGAAGACGCGCGGCTACCCATATTTCCTTCAAGAATGGGGCTATCAGGCATGGAATACGGCAGATCACTCGCCAATAGATGCCGCAGACGTTGACCAGTCTTCACAGAAGGCTTTGCGGCGACTAGACGACGGATTCTTCAGAGTTCGTTTTGATCGCCTGACGCCGCGGGAACGTGAGTACGTATGCGCCATGGCTAAGCTGGGCAACGGGCCCTACAAGTCAGGCGACGTTGCGGAGATGATGAAAGAGCCACCTAACAAGCTGGGGCCAATGCGGGCAAGTATCATCAAGAAGGGAATGATCTATAGCCCTTCCTATGGAGATATCGATTTCACAGTGCCTTTGTTTGGCGACTACTTGGTGCGCAATTGGATAGAGCCCTAGACTCAGAAAGCTTAGCAAGAACGCTGCAAGATGATGGCGCCGCCGCTCCGCCCTTCATTCCAGCTTCCCAAAAGATTTGCCGAGATCGTCAATGCCGGAGAGGGTTCCGTAGCGCGCAAGAATCCTCAATCGAAATAGGTGGCCTGTTTCGCGGCAATTGCGCGAACTGGAGGAGGCGCTGGGCGTGCCGCTGCTCAGCCGGACGACCCGCCGCATGACGATGACTGACGAGGGCAACCGTTGCTATGCCAACAGCGTCCAGATCCTGCGCCTCGTGGAGCAGGCCGGTACGAGGCGCGCGGAACGCGCGGTGCCTCGGCCGGTACGATCCGGGTCTCCTGCACAGCGGCCCTCGGTGTCCTGCACGCCACGCGACTGATCTTTGCCTTTCAGGAGTGCTACCCGGATATCGGGGTTGATCTCAGCCTGACGGACGAGCGCATCGATCTTGTTGCGCTTCGTCTGGGGCCGCTCACCGACAACTCGCTGAAACGCTGAAACTACGGGCACTGGGGCAATCGGGGTTGCGCCGACGCACGACTGCTTATCGTAGCTGGGGACTGAGCGGCCCATGTCGACCAGACCAACGAAACACATTTTACCGGGTCGACCGCTGGAATTAGTGGAGCCGCAGAATCTCGTTCCAGCCGGCAATCGACCGGGACCGCTTCACCTGGTCGATTGTCTGTCGCTGTTTCCGTCCAAGCGAACCGACGGCCTCATTCGGACCGTGCAGCGTCGAATGAAGATCTGGCGCAGTGCGCAAGCCAATGCGTTGGTGTTCGGGCCGTTCGCCGATGCTGCGCGGCAGACGGAAATTGTAGAGGTCATGCAGTGAGATCATTACTGAGCAATACAGAATCGGCAGAGGCTAAATCTCGGGAACCACCAGTGACGCAATCGAGAACATCTGAGTGAGGCAACCGCATTGTTCTTTGGGAACACTCTTGGGTGAGGCAATACGACTCCCATCCAGATTGACGCACTCCCATCCAAATTCCAAATTGTCGCGCCACACCGGGTGGCGACGGCAACTGGAATGAGCAGCCGCCTACTCGTGAAGAAGATTGCAACGGAACTGCGCGCTTTCGCCTCCAAATCTGCAGGGAATCCATTCATCCGTATTGTATGGCGGTGGCATGGTGTTGTTAAAACATAGAAGACAGAAGCAACCGACCGGACGACTCCAAGACCTTTGGCTCTTGCTCAGGGGCGTCGATGCGACTATATGACTACTGTAGTCATTATTGGGAGGCTGACATGAGAGAGATCCAGCTGAAGGATGCCAAGGCAACGCTTTCTGCTGTTGTCGATCAGGCGATTCACGGCAATCCTGCGATCATCACCCGGCACGGCAGAAAGGAAGCAGTAGTGCTTTCGTTTGAGGAGTATGAAAAGCTGAAGCACGTTCCCAGTTTCGGGCGACTCCTATCTTCCTATCCAGGTGATGAGGACGATATCTCGCCGCGCAATAATAAGCCGAGTCGGATGCTTGATCTCTAATGTTTCTGGTCGATACGAACGTGATATCTGCGTTTGCCCCGTCCAAGCGTCAAAGTTCCGAGCAGCTTGTGGAATGGCTCGATAAAGCCAGCTCGCAGCTGTTTCTATCAGTTATCTCGGCCGCTGAAGTTAAATCGGGCATCGCTAAAGCGGAACGAGAAGGTGCGACCACCAAGGCGCAGCGGCTGAAAAATTGGTGGGAAAGCATAGAGTATCTGTACGCGCAGAAGCTGCTGCCGTTCGATCTGCGATGTGCGCATGCAGCCGGGCAGATTCTCGATGATGCTCGTGCCCAGCAGCCGGGTTTCGAGGATATTGCGATAGCTGCCACAGCCCAAGTGCATGGCTTGACAGTGTTAACACGCAATTTCCGTCATTTTGGACCGTTAGGCGTTCGAGCACTCGATCCCTTCAAAGCATTGCCGGGGTTATAGGGTAAGGGCTTTTCTCCCGCAGCCCTGCGGCTTTCGTGAGATTGACACAGAAGCGAACTCTCCGACGCTGATAGCGACCGGTCATTTCGGCCGAACACGCGACGCACGACGGTCCATGGTCGTCAGGGATGTTTGACCGATCCGAGAACAGACGGAGTAGCGAAACAGATTTCACCAGGGCAAAACGCTGGAACTAATGGAGCCGCAGAACCTCGTTCCAGCGGGCAATCAGCCGGGATCGCTTGACCTGATCGAGATAGACCATCAGTCCGGGGCTGACGGGTACCGGACGCAGTTGCGCGCCGAGCATTTCCTGCATGGTGTTGGCGGTGTTTTCACCCGCGACTTCAGGGCTGACGGCGGGGATCTGCAGTTGCCGCGCCATGATCGTCTGGCCCTCCTTGGACATGAAAAATTCCAGGTAGCGGCGGCCGAGGTCGGGCGAGGCGGATGCCTGCGGCACGAGGCCGATCCGGGACATCACCACGGTGTAGTCCTTTGGCAGCACGATGCCGACATCCGGATGACGGGCTGCCCAGTCGGCGGCATAGGAGCCGAGGATGTTGTAGCCGAGCACAAACCGCCCGTCGGCGACGCGCTCCAGAATGGCCTGGCTGGTGGAGTAGAGCTTGACGCCGGCAGCACCCATGGCCTGGATGACATCCCAGATGTCGCCGAACTGTTCCTGGTCGCGCGCCATGAAGAGAAAGCCGACGCCTGAACGCTCGATGTCATAGGTGCCGATCCGACCGAAGACATCGGCGCCCTGACGCTTGAGGTAGGCGACGAATTCGGCGCGGGTCGAAGGCGGCGCTTCCTTGGTAAAGCTCGGCTTGTGATAGACGAAGACCGCCGGCTCGAAGGTCAGCGCATAGGCGGTGTTGCGCCAGTTGGCCCAGGCCGGCCAGCGACCGCTCATCGGCAGGTCGCTGCGCTGGGCATAGCCGTCGTTGCTCAGCTTGACCTGCAGGTCCATGGCAGACGAGAAGGCAAAATCTGCGGTTTTCAAGCCGGCGTCGGTTTCCTTGACGATCCGGTCGTAGATCTCACCTGTCAGCATATCCTCATATCGCACCGCGACATCCGGATTGGCTTTTTGAAAGCCGAGGATCATCGGTTTGGCGAGCGGTTCGTCGAGCGAGGAATAGACGACGAGCGTCCTGGCATCGGGGGCACCCGAAAGAGAGGGGAAAATGACCGGTGCGGCTAGAAGCAGCCGGGGACAGAGAACGAAAAAGAGAAGAGAAATCAAGTACCGCATAAATCCACAATGCCTCAGCGCGTCGCCGTTCACAAGCAAGCCAACGGCGGATAGAGTGGAGGGGGGAGTGAAGACAATTGCGCATATTGCTTGTTGAAGACAATCAGGTCCTCGCCGAGGGTCTGTCGACCATCCTGCGTGGTAGCGGCTACGCCGTCGACGTCGTCAGTGACGGCGCATCTGCCCATGCGGTTGCCGCCGCCGAGACGTTTGATCTGGTGATCCTTGACCTCAACCTGCCCGAGATGGACGGGCTCGATGTCTTGAGGGCGATGCGCGCCCGGCAGAACAGCGCGGCGGTGTTGATCCTGACGGCTCGGGGCACGCCGGAGGAGCGTGTGAAAGGCCTCGATCTCGGCGCCGACGATTACATGATCAAGCCGTTCGATATCGGCGAGTTCGAAGCGCGCGTGCGCGTGCTGCTTCGCCGGCAGGCGGGATTGCGGGCGTCGACGGTCAGCTACGGCAACGTCTCGCTCGATCTCAATGCGCGCAGCTTCTCCTCCGGCGGCGTGCCGATCGAAATCCCGGCCCGTGAACTGGGGCTGCTAGAGCTCCTGTTCATGCGCGCCGGCAAGGTCGTCGCCAAGGAGGCGATCATGCAATCGCTAACCGGTTTTGACGACGATCTGAGCCCGAATGCGATCGAACAATATGTCAGCCGCCTGCGAAAACGGCTTGCGCCGCATGGCCTGACGGTCAGAACCGCGCGCGGCATCGGATATTATCTCGACAAAACGGCCGGACCCGAATGAGGGCGGCGGTCTATTCCCTTCGCCGCAGGCTGCTCGGCTGGCTGTTGATCTCAACCGCCGTCATCGGCGTCGTCGCGCTCACCGATACCTACCGCGAGGCGGTGGCGACAGCCAATGTCGTGTCGGATCGTGTTCTCGCCGGTTCGGCTCTCGCGATCGCCGAGCGCGTGGTCGTTGCCGAGGACGGTTCGCTTGAGGTCGACATTCCCTATGTGGCGCTCGAGATGCTGACATCGGCGGCACAGGATCGTGTCTTCTACCGTGTCGACGGGCCGCCGGGGCAATTTATCACCGGTTACCAGACGCTGCCTTCCCTTGACGAGGTCCCCGGTAGCTCGACGACCTTCGCCGACTCCTTGTTCCGCGGCGAGCCCATCCGGATCGCCGCCCTTCGCCGCTCGGCCTCGACCGGCATCAACTCGGTTCCCTTCGTCGTGACGGTGGCAGAAACGACGATCGCGCGCCGACAACTGGCGCAGACGATTCTCGTTCGCTCCGCCCTGCGTCTTGGCCTGATGATCGCGGGTGCGGCCGTCATCGTCTGGATTGCCGTTACCTTTTCGCTTAGGCCGCTCTATCGCCTAGGTGATGCGATCGCGGAGCGGAGCCCCGACGACCTGCATCCGATCGGCGAACGCGTGCCCAACGAAGTCCAGGGCCTTGTCGATACGGTCAACTCGTTCATGGGGCGTCTGCAGTCGGCGCTCGACGCGCTTCGCAATTTTACCGGCAACGCAAGTCACCAGCTGCGCACGCCGCTCGCAATCATCCGCACGCAACTGGCCTTGGCACTGCGCGCGGGCTCGATCGAGGACACCAAGAAGGCGGTGAAAAAGGCCGATGAGGCTGTGGCGAACGCCGAGCGGATCCTCGCGCAACTGCTGCTGATGGCGAAGATCGACGCTGCCGGAAAGGATGAAGCTCGAAAGCTGGAGCGTATCGATCTAGTCGAACTGACGCGCGGCATCACCGCCGAACATGTGCCCGCTGCGGGAGATGCCGGCATTGATCTGGGATTCGATGGGGAGGGTGAAGCCTTCGTTCGTGTCGAGCCTCTGCTGGTCGGCGAGATGCTGAAGAACCTTATCGGCAACACGCTGCTTTATGCTGGGCGCGGCGCGGAGGTGACGACACGGGTGAGCGAAAAGGCAGGCTTTGTATCCCTCGAGGTCGAGGACAACGGACCAGGGATCAAGCCGGAACTGCGCGAGAGCGTGCTCAGGCGGTTTCAGCGCGGTGCGAGCGAAGCCCCAGGAACGGGGCTCGGTCTGCCGATCGTGGAGGAAATTGCCGCTCTTTACGGTGCGAGAACCAGTCTGAGCGATGGAGCAGGTGGGCGCGGGCTTAAGGTTGCCATCCTGTTTCCGGCCGGCTGAACAGGGCGGGACGCTCAGTTCTCATCCAGCGCGCGCAAACAGAGCGGTTCAACCGTTGTAGACCACCGATCCATAGATCGGTCCTCGATCCAGCAAACGGAACGTATCCATCCCAGAATCTACATCTGGACGTCATTCGGGAGCCCGCTTCGAGGCTGCGAAGCTAGCTGGCGTTGCGCCATAGTCCCGGCCATGAGCGAAGGCGGTGTTATATCAGGTGGCCAAGTTTCCTTACGGGAAACAATGCCGCTGTCCAATGTCCTCATCATAGATGAGACGCAGGTAGTCTCAGTTGTTGCGGCAACCTGGGAGTGCGGGAGCGGCAATAAGTGCCGCGTGCTCATCCTCGCGCCCGCTCCGGTTTCAGTGTGAGACCAAAGCAACCGCAGGAAGATTACTTGAAAATTGCCGGAAATAAAATCAAAAATCACACGCATTATTAGTAAAGAACGGCCTTCAATTTACACAAATCGCATCGTGCAGAATTGAGCTTCTTGTTATACTCCCCAAAGGGGGTACATGATGCTGCTCGATCGAGACGGTCCACTCGAAGCTTTGCTGACCGCAGTGCGGAACGCGGCGTCCGGACACGGAAGCATCGTGCTGCTCGAAGGCGAAGCCGGGATTGGCAAGAGCTCCCTTCTGCGCGAGTTCGCGGAGCATGCAGACAAGGGCTGCCGGGTACTATGGGGCTGGTGCGAGGCGCTTTTCACGCCGTGCCCGCTCGGACCTTTGCAGGACATGAGGCAATCGCTTGATCCGCGTGTGGCGGCGCTGCTCGACCAGGCGGCTCCGCCGGAGCGACTCTTTCCGGTACTCTTGAATGTGCTCCAGCACGCCGATGATGCGATCGTACTCATCTTCGAGGATGTGCACTGGGCCGACAACGCGACACTCGACCTCGTGAAATATCTCGGTCGTCGCATCTCCTTGCTTCCCACCGCGCTGGTGCTCAGTCTGCGCAGCGATGAAATCGGCGCCGATCACCCTTTGACGCATGTGCTCGGCGATCTGCCGTCCGCATCGGTCACCCGCATAGCGCTTGAACCGCTGTCTCCCGAAGCTGTGACGGTACTGGCTGAGCAGGTGGGCCGCTGCGCCGCCGATCTCTATCGCATTACGGAGGGCAATCCCTTTTTCATCACGGAACTCTTGGCAAGCGGCGAAGCCGAGCCGGGGCACGTACCGGACTCCATACGCGATGCGGTTTGGGCGCGTCTCTCCCGGCTGACGGCGGGTGAACGGGAAGTGCTTAAGGTGATCAGCATCGTGCCGGGCAGCGTAGAACCGCGGCTGATCCGGGCTCTGCTGGGCGTCGCGGCCGAAACACTGGTGGACCAATGCGTGGCGCGCGGATTGTTGCGGCGAGACAATCAAGGCGCCCTGATGTTTCGGCATGAACTTGCCCGGCAGGCGACGCTCGACCGGCTGCCGCCGAGCCTTCAGAGGTCGCTCCATGCAAAGGCGGAGGCCGCGATATCGCAACTTCCCGCGGCACACGCGTTTGCCCTGCTTTCACGCCGGGTACATCACGCCGCCGGCGCCGACGACGGCGCGCGCGTCCTTGAACTCGCGCCACAAGCCGCGGCTCATGCTGCGCGCCTAGGTGCCCATCGGGAGGCGGCCTCACATTTGGCGACGGCTCTCAGGTACGTCGCGCAAGCCACACCGCAGTTGGCCGCACAGCTTCACGAGGATTGGGCCTGCGAGGCGGGACTGGCGCTGCTTGTCTATGAACCGGTGATCGAGGCGCACCATCGCGCTATCCAGATCTGGCGCGAACTCGGACGCATCGACAAGATCGGTCCTAATCTGTGCCGGCTGTCGCGGCTGCACTGGCGCCGCGGCGAAGGCGAGCCAGCGGAGGATTACGCAGACCAGGCGGTGCGCGAAATGGAAAAGCTGCCGCCCGGGCCGGAATTGGCAATGGCCTATAGCACGCGCTCTCAGTTCCATATGCTGCACTATCGCTTCGACGAAGCGATCGACTGGGGCTTGCGCGCGATCGCTCTCGCCGATCAGCTTGGCGAGGTTGAAACGCGCGTCCACGCCCTGAACAATGTCGGCACCGCGCTCCTTTTCGCCGACCGTCCGGGTGGCCGCGAGCGACTGGAGGAAAGCTTGGCGCTGGCGCTTGAGCACGGATTTCACGACCATGCCGTGCGCGCCTACACCAACTTCGCGGAATGTGCAGTCGCGTCCAAGGACTTTGCCCTGGCTGAACGCCTGCTGGCCGAAGGCATCGCGCTCGCCACCAAGCATGATCTCGATTCAGCGGCACAATACCTGCTCGGGCGGCAGGCGCAGCTTCGCATGGAGCAGGGCCGTTTTCGAGAAGCCGAGACCATTGCGCAGGGTGTCATGAACCTGGAACGGCTGGCGATGGTCATGCATCTGCCGGCCCTAACCGTGCTCGGAAGGGTGCGCGTGCGACTGGGCGAGCCTGATAGCTTGGCCCATCTTCAGCAAGCGCTCCAGGAAGGACTGGCAACTGGCGAGCTCCAACGGATCGTGCCAGTCCGCATGGCGTTGACCGAGGCCGCCTGGCTCGCCGAAGACCGGAGGGCCAGCCACGAACAACTGACAGCGCTTGCCGCGATGGATCTCGACAACTTCCGTGCCTGGGATTTGGGCGAACTGGCCGTATGGTGGCAGCGATGCGGTATGGCTGTTCCGCTGCCGACGTCGACCCCGCGGATTCCTTTGCGGCGGTCCGCCGAACTCTGCGGCAATCCGTTGGCGGCGGCAAAGGAATGGGAACGCTTAGGGCTTCCCTATGAAGCGGCGCTTGCCCTGATGCAGGTTCGCGGAGCCGAGGCTGGGCCCGCACTGGCTCGTGCCGTGACCATATTCGAGTCGTTGGAAGCGCGTCCCGCTGCGACGCTGGCGCGAAAGCAGGCGCAGCGCCTGGGTGTTGCAGGCCAGTTGCCGAAAACCCGCAGAGGGCCTTACGGGGCGGCTCGCCGCCACCCGCTTGGTTTGACGCGGCACGAACAACAAGTGCTCGCCTTGATGGCTGAAGGTATGAGCAACAAGGAAGTCGCCCGGCGCTTGTCGCGCTCGCCGCGCACAATCGAGCATCAGGCTTCCGCTGTGCTCAGCAAATTCAACGCCGCCAACCGAATGGAAGTCCTCCTGCGCCTGCGCGGCGAGCCGTGGCTCCTTTCGGCCAGCGACGCGCTGTAAGCCCTCGAAAATTAGCAAGTTCGCGAAAATTAGGGGATCAGCCACAGGAAATTGGGGGACCGCACCGATTTGCCTGAGCGCATCCGCGCATAGGCTGAGCGTGTCACCATGGGAACAGACTGCACAGTCACTATGGGAATATACTGTGTAGACAGTTGATGGCCGGCGGAGGAGGACTAGTGATGACCAGACATTCTACCGTATTTGCGGTGGCCTTGCTCGCCACGACAGGCGTCGCCGCGGCGTCGGATCTGGCCCCCGGCAACGGCCACAGCATTCATCTCGGCCGCTTCGATGGTGCTGTCTATTACACCGTCGAGAAGGATGGCTACCGGGTGGTTGCGACGTTGGCCTCCGGGGCAGAAGCGCAGCCGATCCGCTTCGTGTCCACGCTAGGACCCGGGCAGCGCCTGATGATCTCCGTGCCTCGAGCCATCGGCCAGCCGTCCGCCGATATTGAGATCAAGCGTGATGGCGACGTTCTTTTTGTGCGCGAGCCCAGCGCCGCTCCGATCGACAACATGGCGACCAGCGCCGTACTCGAGGAGTAACGGTCCTTCTTGGCCAGTCCGGAATCTTGGCCGGTCCTGTCCCGGGGGGCGCATACCAAGTAAGAGCTTCGGCAAAGGGGGGAGGCGATGCTCTACACACTGATTATGCTGGTTTGTCTGGCTGATGCGCCGCAGGCCTGCGAGGTTCGTGAGCAGATTGTCGGGGATTTGGCCGCACATCCTGGTGCGGCCTTCATGCAGGTGCAGCCATTAGTCGCGCATTGGATCGAGGAACATCCCGGCTATTTCGTGCAGCAGTGGAGGCTTTTGCCTGATCTGAGGACTTGAGATCTTTTGCGCAGATCTGAACCAATCGCGAAGCGGCTCCGGCAACGAAAGATGCGTCCATTGCGGCACCTGATTCTGTTCGCCATCGTCGCGTGGGGCTTCGCGGACGTTTGCGGGGGATATTTCCAGGAGGTCGCAGCCGCCGACAAGTTCTATCGGGTCGTCGACGGCAAGGCCGATGTGCGGACCTACAACGGCTACCGGCGTTACCATGCCGGCTGCAACCATTGCCACGGCCCCGATGGAGTCGGCTCGACCTTCGCGCCCTCTCTCGTCGACCGGCCGCGCGACATCGAGGAGTTCAGGCGCATCGTTCGCGACGGCCAGAGCAGTAGCGGCACCTCGGTCATGAGAGCGTTCGCCGACGATCCTAATTTCGCTCCTTACATCGACGACATCTACGCCTATCTGCAGGCCCGCGCCGAAGGCGCGCTCGGCCGAGGGCGGCCTAAAAGGTGAAGAAGGTTGCGGCAAGCAACTAATACCAACCAGCGGACATTGACGCCGACCCGTGATGGGATTCCCAAATCAGCGGAATTCTGACTCCTTGTGCCAAACGGAGGTTTGGCATGGCGAAGGCGATATCATTGCGGGCAGATTACGATGGAACGGCACTCAGGAGGCTCGCGAAGAGGGCAAAGGATGCCCTCAGGTCCGGCGACTGTTGGCGCTGGCTTCGATTTATGATGGCGGCTCCCGGCGGTACGCATCCGAGATAGGCGGGGTGACGGTGCAGATCGTCCGCGATTGGGTCTTGCGCTTGAACGAACGCGGCCCCGGCGGATTGATCAACGGAAAGGCACCGGGCGGCCGGGCGAAGCTGAACGACGCGCAGCGCCAAGCGCTGGCGAAGATCGTCGAAAGCGGTCCGATCCCCGCCGTTCACGGCGTGGTCCGCTGGCGACGCAGGGACCTCGTGCAGTGGCTTTTCCAGGAGTTTCAGGTCTCTATCGATGAAACAACGGTCGGGCGGGAATTGAAGGCGCTGGGCTTTGCCAAACTTTCGGCCCGTCAAGGCTCGTCGATCAGCCATGGAAGATCATGTCCATCGCGAGAGTACCAGCCAGGCGACCGGGCTTCGGCGGGTGGTGGCAACGAGGCCGAAGGGGAGGATATTGTCGTCCTGGAAATTGGTATCGACGAGGCGCTTGCGATGGTCGGCTCGGGGGCAATTCGGGATGGAAAAACGATCATGCTGCTGCAGTACGCCGCGTTGAACCTCTTCTACTGTCAAGCGAAGCGAGGAATTGACCCCCCAGTCAGTTTCTCATTTCGCCCGACATCTACAATCAGACGCCAGTCGACGTTGGCGCAGCAAGCCCTTCCTGAAACGGCAGCAGTCACCGGCAGTCGCGGCAGCGTTCTTCGATGAGCTCGGCACGCGCCATGCCCTGGAACTCCGCTGCCTGAACGGCCTCAATCTGCGGCTTACAAATAGAGCAAGCCGGACAAGGACTGGAGGTACGCTTTAGCGGCTGCGCTGACCGAAGAGGGAAGCTGTTTCGCGGGTCTGGACCCGAAGCATCGCGTTCCAAAGCTGAAGAACGAAACGCGGCTGGAACTGGCTCGCAAGCTTGCGCTGCGACAACATGGTAAATCTCCGATAGTTTTGCATGGCTTTGATATAGTCGATCGCAGATGCAGTTGCCAGAGCGGTTGCGCTGTGGCAGCCCTGCGCGGCAAGCATATGTTGAAACGTGGCCGGCGCCGCGAAAATACGTGGATGCAGATAATAAAATGCCGAGAGGACTTTCATCATCCCGGCCAGTTGGCTCACTGGGAGAACACCTCTTCTTTGGAGGGTCAGGCTTTCTTGCGGTTTTTCTGTCGGTAGACGCCGATCACGACTGCAGCGACGATGATCAGACCTTTGACGATCTCCTGATAGTAGACATCGACCCCGCAGGAAGGTGAAGCAGGAGTTCATGACATCGAGGATGAGGGGGGCGGTGATGCGATCGGCAAGAACGACCAGCACCATGCGTTGATGATGTGTCGAAATACGGGTGTTTAACAAGCGTGGTGACGAGCCGGATCGGAATATCTGTTCCATCGCCCCGTCTCGCCTGCCTCTATCGTGGATAGTGCGAAGTTAGGCTGGCGCTGGTTCAACGGTCCTCGCGGGTATGCCATGCGCGCAGAACATAGATTATCGACTGTTGAATCTCGTAGCGGATCTCATAATGCCCAACGAGGATACGGCGGACTTCGCGAGGCGCAAATTCTTCGAGCTTCTCTCCAAGTCGCGGCTGTTCAATAGAAGCGTCGGTGCAGTCGTTAACGATTGAACCGTGCGCGCAGCGGCCCGCCGATTAACAGGAGCGAGAAATTCGAAAAGGCTTGCGAGATCACCAAGGGTCTTGCTTGTCCATCTAACCTGCATCAGAGCGCGGCGTGGCGTTGTCCAGACTATCGGCCCAGGCTTGCACGGCCTGATGGTCAATGACTTGACCGGCATCCACGTCCGCGAGCGCCTCAAGAGTCAGTAAGCGCCGCTCATCCTCTTGATCTACCCAGACCGTGAGTGCCTGATTGATGATCCAGCCGCGCGAACGTTCCAGCCGGCTAGCGAGTTGATCTACCCTCTCCGCAAGCGGCAGCGGAACATGCGCAGTCAGTACTTTGGTTTCCATCGAACGTCTCCGACCTATCGGACTTAATCATGGTGATTGGATTCGATTAAGTCGAGGCGCTGTCTGCGCTTTTTGGGGCGAACAGCCTCGCGGGCATCAAGCTGGGGCAGCGTCCACGAATTCACTGTGATGCACGCGTTTGGCAAATGGATTGCCGATCACTTACACCAAGCACCAAGAGCAAGGTTGTCTGCCAACTTCCAGATAGCGCCGGTAGCACCACGGATACAAAAAAAGGCCGGGATGATTTTCATCATCCCGGCCAGTTGGCTCACTGGGAGAACAGATCTTCTTGGGAGGATCAGGCTTTCTTGCGGTTTTTCTGTCGATAGACGTCGATCACAACGGCGGCGACGATGATCAGGCCCTTGACGATTTCCTGATAGTAGGCGTCGACCCTGAGGAAGGTAAAACCCGATGTCATGACTCCGAGGATGATAGTGCCAATCACCGTGCCGGTGATGCGCCCGACACCGCCGGTCAGCGATGTGCCGCCGATGACGGTCGCAGCGATGGCGTCAAGCTCGTACATGACGCCCATGCCGGCTTGGGCCGTCTGCGCGCGAGCGGCAGTGACCACACCGGCAAGGCCCGCCAGCATGCCGGCAATGGCATAAACCTTGATCAGGTGCGCCTCGACATTGATACCCGAGACGCGGGCTGCCTGAACATTAGCGCCGATCGCGTAGGTGAACTTGCCGTAGCGGGTGTAGCGCAGCGCAATGTGGAAGATGATTGCGACGACGAGGAAAACGATGACGGGCCAGATGCCGGTACCGATGAAATTGAACTGCTCGGTGAGGCCCGAAACCGGCTGACCCTTCGTGTACCACTTGGAGATACCGCGCGCCGAAACCATCATGCCGAGCGTGGCGATGAAGGGCGGGATTTTTGTTCGCGCGATCAGCTGCCCATTGATGAAGCCCGCAAGCAAACCAACGCCGACGCCGAGCCCGATCGGCACGATGGCTGGCAGGTCCGTCAGTGACGGATAGAGCGCGCGCGGCCAGGTGGAGGCCTGCGCCACGCTCGCAGAGAACATGGCGGTCATGCCGACCACAGAGCCGGAGGACAGATCGATACCGCCGGTGATGATGACCTGGGTCACGCCGACGGCGATGATGCCGATAACGGCAACCTGTAGGATCATAATCGTCAGGCGCTGCGGGTTCATCAGGAAGCTTTGCCCAACGAAGATCCAACCGAGGATTTCGTAGACGAGCGCGATGCCGATCAGCACCAGGAAGATGCTGAATTCGGGCGGCATCCGACGCTTCGCACCCGGAAGGGCCGAGCCGGTGCCTTGTGCTGCGACATTGGTTTCCATTGTTCGTTCCTCCCTGTGGTCCGTTCGGTTCGCGCTTAGCTGGCGGCGAGTTCCATGACCTTGATCTGGGTTGCTTCGGCGCGGTCGAGGATGCCTGTGACGCGACCTTCGTGCATGACCATGATGCGATCGCTCATGCCCAGCACTTCTGGCATTTCCGAAGAAATCATGATGACGGCTACGCCGTTGCGGGCGAGTTCGGTGACGAGGCGGTGGATTTCCGCCTTCGCCCCGACGTCGATGCCGCGCGTCGGCTCGTCGAGGATCAGGATGCGCGGGTTGGTCAGCAGCCAGCGGCCGATCAGCACCTTCTGCTGATTGCCACCGGACAGGTTTTCTATCCGCTCCTGCAGGTTGGGCGTCTTGACCCGAAGCTTGCGGCTCATCTCCTCGCAAGCGGCGGTGATATCCTTCTCGGCGACAAAGCCGCCCTTGACGAAACGGTCCTGCAGTACGGCGATCTGCATGTTTTCGAGCACGTCGAGGATTAGCAGACAGCCAGTGTCCTTGCGGTCTTCCGTCAGGAACGCCATGCGGTTGCGGATGGCGGTGTTGGGGCTATCGATCGAAACGGTCTTGCCGTCGATGGCGATGGTGCCGGAACTTGCAGGCGTTACGCCAAACAGCGTCTCGGCGACATTTGAGCGGCCGGAGCCGACCAGTCCGGCGATCCCCAGGATTTCGCCGGCGCGCACGTCGAAGGAAACGTCGCGAAACACACCGTCAAGCGTCAGATTGTTGACCGAAAGCATGACGTTGCCGATCGGCACCTCTTCCTTCGGGAACATCTGGGTGATTTCGCGACCGACCATCATGCGAATGATGTCATCGCGGGTGACTTCGCTTGAAGCATGCGTGCCGATATATTTGCCGTCACGGAAGACCGAGAACTCGTCGGCAATCTCAAAGAGCTCGTTCATCTTGTGGGTGATGTAGACGATGCCGATGCCCTGTGAACGCAGATCTCGGATGATCTCGAACAGGTGCGCGACCTCGCGCTCCGTCAAAGCCGAGGTCGGCTCATCCATGATCAGCACGTCGGATTCGTAGGAGACCGCCTTGGCGATTTCGACCATCTGGCGGTTGGCAACCGAGAGGTGGCGAACCTCGATCTCCGGGTCGATCTTGATCTTCAAACGGTCGAACAGCCGGGCGGTGATCCGCCGCATCTCGCCGTGATCGACGAAGCCGAAGCGGTTCTTTGGTTCGCGTCGGATCCAGATGTTTTCAGCGACCGTCATGAACGGCATCAGGTTCAGTTCCTGATGGATCATGGCGATGCCATTTTCGAGCGCGTCGAGCGGCGACTTCAGTCTGATGTCGGCGCCTTTCAGCCGGACTTCTCCCTTATCGGGCGTATAGATTCCGGCAAGGATCTTCATCAGTGTCGATTTGCCGGCGCCATTCTCGCCCATCAGCGCATGGACGGTGCCACGCCTCAGGCGGAAGGACACGTCGTCGAGCGCGACGACGCCCGGAAATTCCTTGCGAATGCCTTCGACGTTGAGAAGGTATTCGGCGTTGGGTACGGCGCCGCTGGCGCGCACGGCGGCCATCGTTGTCGGACTGAGCGTCATTGTCATTGCCTCCCCGTCAATTCCGGCTTTCGCGGAAAAGTCCTCGCAGCTGGTGGGTCAACCAGCCATTCTCCTCGCAGGCGCCAATCTACAGGATCAGCGCACCTGCCGCGGGACTGTTTTGGTTGGGAGCGCGAGATATCCCGCGCTCCCAATGCAAGCGTCAGTTCTTCGCCTGATAGCTGGCCATGTTTTCCTTCGTGACAAGTTCGAAGGGGATGTAGACCTTCTTCTCGACCGGCTCGCCCTTGGCGAGTTTGAGGGCTGCATCGACAGAGCCCTTGCCTTGGCCGGCGGCGTTCTGGAACACCGTCACGTCGAGGTCACCTGCGGCCAGGGCTGCAAGCGCATCCTGTGTCGCATCGATGCCGCCGATGACGACGCTGTCCATCGGACGGCCAGCAGCCTTCAGCGCCTGGATCGCGCCGATCGCCATTTCGTCGTTGTTGGAAATCACGGCGTCAAACTCAAGGCCGGCAGAAAGCCAGTTGGTGAGTAGGTCCGAGCCCTGGGTGCGCGACCAGTTGGCGGTCTGCTCCTCGACAATCTCGATACCCTTGCAGGCTTCGGTCGCGAGCACGTCATGGATGTCCTTGGTACGCATGCGGGCAGCCTGGTTGGAAAGCTCACCCATCATGACGACGGCCTTGCCCTTGCCGCCGAGCATCTTGCAGATTTCCTGGGTCTGCAGCGTGCCCGATTCCTGTTCGTTGGAAGCGACGAAGGCCTGCTTTTCCGGCAGGGTGTCGACGTTAACAGGTTCGCGGTTGACGTAGACGAGCGGAATGCCCGCGTCAGCGGCGATCTTCGACATCGCGGCCGTTGCGTCGGTATCAACAGGATTGACGATGATGGCGGTGACGCCGGCTGCGATGAAGTTCTGTATCTGGCTCTGCTGCTTCGAGACGTCGTTCTGTGCGTCTTCGATCTGCAGGTCGACGCCGTCGAGCGTCTTGGCGTAGTCGGACATGCCGTTGCGCAGGACCGTCAGGAAGTTGTCGTCGAACTGCGCCATGGAAACGCCGATGGTTTCGGCATGCGCCGCCGTCGACATCATCACAGCCATGGCTGTACCTAGCAGGAACTTCTTCATTGTCTTTCTCCTCCACATTTGGTGCCCGGCCACACCTTCTCCAGCCGGAAACGCGAACCGCCTCGGGTCGCGCCCATCCCTGATCGGAAGCGGTACTCCCGCTACGCTCCAATCAAAACGGAATAAAAGAACTAGTGATTTGCAATTACGGAATATGTATTCCATTTTATGCGGGCGCCGTCAAGGGTGTCTTTCGACGCCTCGCTTCGTTTTCCGGTGTTCGGCCGGCTTTGCCAGTCAGATATTGGCTTCGATGTAAGTCATGCTGGTTTTGACGGCGTTTGCTGGATCGGCAACGCCGTGTACTTCATCGGCGAAGGGTTCGAATGAGAGGGGCCCGGAATACCCGGCTGCCTTTAAGCGGCGGATCTGCCCGATATTGTCGAGGGTGTCGTTTTTGTCGACCAGAACACGATGCGAGTCGCGAAGATCGCGGATCGCCACATCGCTGTCTGTGACGCCCGATATATGAACGAGGCCGGTCATCTCGGGGTAGATCGCCGGTTCGCCAGCGAGATGGTGGTGGAAGGTGTCGTGCACGACGCGGAAAGATGCTTCGCCGTCCACGGCTTTAATGCCGTCAACGGCTTCCGTCTTGGAACGAAGCGAGCAGATATCAAAGCCGAGTGGCTCGACAAGGCCAATGATGCGGGCGGCGTCGAGCATCGGTTTTAGTGCCGAAAGGGCTTCCTTCAGATTGGCCTGACGCTCGCCATCAGCCTGGCCGCTGCCGTCATTGACAGGAACAAGAACGAGCGCCTTTGCGCCGCAGTCTCGCGCGTAGGAAATCAGGTGCGCGGCCTCGGCGGCACGCGTCTCGTTCCATTCATTGAAGCGTTGCAGGGCGTTGATGGAGAGGATGGTCAGTCCATATTCCGTGGCAAGTGCCGCCACCTCTGCGGCGGACGTGCCGTCCAGGATGGCGTTGTCGGTGAGGTCGTTGCGGATTTCGACCGACGTTATGCCGAGCGATCGTGCAAGGGCAAAGAAAGCGCCGACTGACAAGGCGGGCGTCGTCATGTGGTTAAGCGCGAAGGGCAGGGTGGTCATGGGAATGTCTCCTCCAGGTTGGGTTTGTTACTAGCTATAAATGGAACGTTCATTCCATTTATAGCTAGCCGGACAAATCGCCCATGGCTAGGAGTTGGATAACGCGTGTCCCGTCAAAGCACTTGCATTGCTGCAAGATTGTTGTTCTCAGATGATGGAATCCAATCAGATCCCCGGTGGTTTCGGTGCAGATCTACTGTGCGCGAGCGACCGCCTTTGAACTCTTGCTAGGTTGGCCTGGTTCGAGACGGCTGGCTTTCGGTGCCCCGTCGGTGTCGGCAAGGATGGAAGTATTCCGATCTCGATTGTCGTCGATGATAAAGCGCTGCCGGTCGATGCTGGCCGCATCTCTCGTTTGGAATTGCTGATCCGCTGGCGCTGCCGCTTATGGCCCGTAGCGGCCTCATGCTCTTTCTGCGCCGGGGCATGTGCGGATGGGCTCAGACGCTGACCGCAACAGCAAGCGCACCGCGAGAGCAGATTTACCCATCGCCAGCTACCTTGCCGCTGCACGCCGGACACAGCGCCGTCGTTCACGTCCTTGCGACAATCGCCATGAGCATCCGCCATAGGAGATCACCATGAATGTACATCTCAAAGTCGAGCCTCATCACCTCGAACGCGACGCCTACCTATACATCCGCCAATCTTCGATGCGGCAAGGGAGAACGCCGAGAGTGCCAGGCGGCAATATGCGCTTCGGGGGCGCGCTGCCGCCCTCGGCTGGCGCGACGAGCAGATTATCGTCATCGACAATGAAGGGCGGCGAGCACTTCCCCTCGTCGCTGCTGCAACGGCTGTCACCGGAACCGTTCGCCTCGACCAGCCCTTCCGCTCGGCAGACCGAAATGTCCGATGGCACCGTCTTCGCCAACCAGCAACGGCGTTCGCCCGAGGTCAGTCTCGATGGATTGACGACCCGAGAGGTCCGAATCCTCGATCTGATTTGTATGGGTACGCAGAACAGGTCATCGCCGCACGGCTAGGACTGTCCGAAAAAGGTTCACGTCCGCAACATCTTTAAGAAGATGAACGTGCGCAACTGCACCGAAGCGGCCTCGCGCTATTTCACCGCCGAAGCGGATTCAGAACATGTGAACGAGTAGATCAGGTGTCCGATATCCAGACCGCTCGTTGCAGCCAGATCCAGCCAGTGCCGGAAATCGGAGCAACTTTTGATCGGGGGTTTTCGGATGGGATCATGACACATGAAGGCGGATCACTGTCTCCTCAGCCCGGTGCGTCTGTTCCAAATTGGGTTCTTCCGCATATTTGGTGCAGGAGGATTCACGTGCGGCGCGAATACGGTCATAGATTCGGAATCGTAGTCTATGCAGTGATTTGCTCGTGCTGCTTCACTTTTTCAACTCGTTGCTTCCGGAGAATTTCGAGGTCGTGGAGATTGTGCGCCAATGTGGGGCTGTCGTTATTTCGGCGCGGTCGATTTCGGCCTCGGCAAATTGCCCCACTTGCGACCGATCCAGCGGGCGCGTTCACAGTCATTACCTGCGCCGGCTTGCCGATCTGCCTTTCCAGGATCAAGCTGCGGCGATCCGCCTTCGCGCCAGGCGTTTTCGTTGTGTCGATAGACAATGCGTAACGCGTATCTTCACCGAACGATTTCCGGGATTGGTTTTGGCCAAGGCCCGTCGAACCAACCGCCTCAGAGCGGCGCAAACAGCGGTCGGACTTACGGCAGGAGGCGAGCCCGGCGGTCGCTTATCGCAAAAGCTGACCATTCCTGTGAGCGGCGATACACTTCTGCGAATGGTCAGTTCATCGGTACACGAATCCTATCCTGCCCCTCGGATCGTTGGTATCGACGATTGGGCCTGGCGCAAGGGCCAGCGTTACGGCACGATTGTCTGCGATCTGGAACGCAACCGCGTTCTTGATCTGCTTCCCCGAACACCCATCGCAGAAGCAAACATCGCTGCAAAGCTTGCGGCACCAGCGAAAGCTGCAACGTCGTGATCTGTATGAGGAGGTGATGCGCCTGCGTGATGCGGGGATCACCTCTGCGAGGCAGATTGCGCCACAGATCGGCATGAGTGTGCGCACAATTGAACGGTGGCTGGCAGCGGGCGGTGAACCCGAACACCACCGCCCTTCGGTTCAACACCATACCCTCCTGGCATTCGAGGATTATCTTCTTCGACGTTGGAACGAAGGATGTCACAATGGTCGACAGCTTCAAAACCCAGGGATTTAAAGGGAGCCGTGCCACCGTTTACCGATGGATCGCAGCCCTGAAGAAGCAGCCACAATCATCTAGAAGCGAAAAGAGCCGGCCTCAATCCTGTGACACAAAGACCGAATGTTTCCTGAAGCATGTTTACGAATATGCGCCGCAGCTTTCGGTTGCCGGGCATCTTTCTCGCCGATTAGCCGCAATATTGCGGGGTGATGATGCCTCCCTCCTGGAGGGATGGATCGCTGAGGCCGGGGACAGCGAACTGGCCTCTTTGGCTGCCGGAATTAGCCGCGACATCGAGGCCGTCCGCGGCGCGATCAATCATCGATGGACGACCAGCCCCGTCGAGGGTCAGATCAATCGCCTGAAGACGCTGAAGCGGCAGATGTATGGCCGTGCCAGCTACGCACTGCTGCGCAGTCGCGTTCTAATGGCGGCATAGCTGATACTCAGAATGCCGGGGACGGGAACCATTCAGCATTGCCTGTGGCGGAGCGTCGGCCTTAGATTTGTTCGAAGCTCTACAAGGATTGCGATATGGCTACGCATCAGACGTCCTTCACCGAAGCAATGAGCCTTGATGATCTCGATGATTATCTCATGTCCGACAGCTCTCCAGCGGAGAGTATGCTGCTGTCCGACCTGGATGGTTTTTTGACCGGCATCGCCGTCGGGCCGGAGGTGATTCCGCCTGAGGAATGGTTGCCGGTCATCTGGGGCGGAACTGCGCCTCAGTTTGACAATGAAAGCCAAGCCCAGGCTGTCCTAGCGGCCATTCTGGACCGTTACGACGAGATTGTCCGGCAAATCGACAACGAGAGCGTCGATCCAATTTTTTGGCAATCCGGCGACACCGTCATCGCCTGGGACTGGGCGGAGGGATTTGTCGAGTCCTTCGCGTTGCGCCAGCGTCACTGGACGAAGATGGCCAAGTCTGAAGCCGCGATGCTGCTCGTTCCCATCATGATGCTCTGTGATCCCGCAAATCTGCCCGATGAACTTGCAAGCGAGGAAAAAGAGCAGGTGGTTGACGAAGCAATTGAGGCCCTGCCGGACACCGTTTTGGCGATTGCGGCCTATTGGCGTATGTCCGAACTCGAAAAGAAAAGCGTCTCTGCCGGCCTGCGCTCGTTAGCCAGTCCCGGCCGAAACGATCCCTGCCCGTGTGGATCGGGCAAAAAATTCAAAAAATGCTGCGGCACTGCTCCTGAACAACCATCGCGAAACCGCAAGCAGGCGGAGACCTGACCTGCACCAAATATGCGGAAGAACCCCAGATTGTCGCCGCCGTCTCATCCTGATCGCCGCGCCATAGCTGGGTGACGCAATGCGCATCTATGTCGTATTGGACTATGCCTTGTGACACAGCGGGCGCCTGGCCATCCACTACGCCAAGTTAGCAGTTGATTTCGCACGATTTCTTCGACTCAGCTGTAACCAGCCGCCCCTCGGGGACGCTCAAGGATGCGGTCTCGCCATAAAGTCCCGGCCGCGTTTTGTGGGCAGCAGGATGCGTATTCCGTTGAAGAAGCTCTAAATGTCGGGCCATATCCCGGACCACCCAGAGTGGCGGCATGTCAGCCTCCTTGAGAACCTTGTTGATGCTGTATAGGTCTTCAAAGGTGTATTCGGGCCAATCGAAATGAACGGCCGCCCAGTGCACGAACTTGCGGTTCATGGCGCCCGTCGCTGTCAAGCCTATACCGTCGTGAGTGTCGGCATAGGATATCGTCACGATCATCCCGCGAAGCCGTGGCGACAGGGCGGCGCGGATCGTTGGGAAGGCAGCAGGCAGTCGCGATGGTGCCGGAGGCGCGATCAGAATTCCGGTCGCACGCGGAAAACCCGAAAAACGGCCGCAGTCATCATCCCCGCTGCGTCCGGCTGACTTAGTCGCCGTCTCCCACGTGAACTATGATTTTGATAATGTGCCCCACGTCAACAAGGCGCAGGTGCTCGACTTGAGACGGACTATTTCATGCACAAGTCATGCATCAATGTGATCTCACCGAATTCAGCTAGCCATTACAAAAGCTTGGGATGGCCTTTCATGCAGGCCGTCCAACTTTGGCGTTACGACGTGCTACCCGTCGCCTGCTGCTTGGCAAGCAGGTATCTCTCGACTGTTTCCGGATCGACACCGTATGCGACGCAGTTAACTTCGTTGATTTCTTCCATGATGTCGTTGAACGACTGGATGATGACTTCAAGCTCATCCCCCTCCAGGTCATTGAACACTGATGCCACGAAATCGTGTGGTGACATCATGGGGTCATCCGCTGCGGCTGTAAGGAAGCCGCGCACTGCGTCATCGAGCTGGCGACGCAGGCGGATCTCCACCGAACGCGGCACGCGCTTTGTAGCGGATGCGACAATGTAGGACGGTGCTGTCAGGGCGTAACCTTCCGAAATCGACTTGCTCAGATAATTCGGATCGCCAAGTTCGTACCAAGTGGTCATGCCGATACCGTACTCGGCCCGGCCCACTCCAATGAATGAAATGGGAGGCAGCCCTGCTTTGAGGAGCGGAATGTTGCTCAGCAGTCTTCCAGTCCGCTTGTTGCCGTCGATGAACGGCTGGAGATAGGCGATGCCTGCGAGAAGTGCGAAGGACGCTTCAAAGGGGTCGGTGGTCTTGGAAGCCTTCCAGCAGAGCTCCGACAGACCCATCGCCAGATCAGCGCTATCTGCAGACGGAACATACGAACTCGTCGTTATCGAAACGGGTTCCCTTCTGACAGCACCTAGGTTGTTCTGACGGACAAGCGTTCGCATGAGCATGGCATGCAGCCTCATCACTGTCTCGGGTGTGATCTGCACCGTTGCGATGTTATCGATCACCCAACTGATTGCCTGCTTGTGGTTGAGGATCATCTGGACTTCGATTTCTGATTTGCCGCCTGCAACCTCGGCGTATTTGATCAGAGCCTCGGTCTCGGGCAGTGAATAGGTGTTGCCTTCGAGAGCCGAAGACGCCCAAGACATCTCGATCAGGAACCGTTCTGCAATCTCGCGGGTATAGGTCGAAGGGTCGAGATCGACGGAATTGTGCCCGACGGCCCCGCCCATTAACGCTCGCGCACTCGCCTCCAGCCACGGCATCGTTACCGGGTCATAGGACTGTATGCGCATCGGATCGTAACGGACCGGCGGGCGAAGATGTCCTGGCGTCGAAAACCACTTAGCCTCCGCTGTCAGCTTGAATGAAGCGTCCCTCGTCGTTCCTGTCTTCTCAACGAGCCCCGAGGACATAAGCTTACCCAGGGCTCGCGACACGGATGATTGGCTGGAACTGGGGAGGCCGAGGAACTGGATGACCTTCGTCTGGGAAAGACCGTTTGCGCCGCGTCGTGTCAGCGTGTCGTAGACTGCTTTTTCGAGGCCCTGCAGCTCGGGAACAAGTAGAACGGGATGCATGGAGGTCTCCTGGGTGGCGCTTACATGCATATAATGCATAAAATATGCATAAATAAAGACCGCAAAGAGAGAATACCATTATACTGCATGAAACTATCAGGCTAAGCATTTGCTTTTGAAGATAAAATAACAGGACCAAAGCCGACCGGCATAAAACATGCATGAAAGGCTCTGGATCGCGGGCCTGAAGGCCAGGCACTCGATCGACCTCCACACTCCTGAAGATCCGTGATCCGGTCTCGAGGTAGTGCTCCCAAGAGCGATGGCACTTCGTCGATCCGTCGCCGCGTCGATCCCGGCTCGCACTGAACGTCCGCCCAGCGTGCGGGTTTCGGTAATTCGCGGACAGGGATTCCGTTCAAAAGCTGAACCTCTCTGTTAGGTGATCTCGCTCACTGTCGCCGAGAGGAAGTGTCTCGTTAATGCATGACGATCCCCGGCTCGGCCTTAGCGCAATTTCGCTTCCCGCTGCCATCGGAGACGGCCGGCAATCCAAAAGTCGCGAGATTTATCTGCGTGGCTAGCCGCTGGACGACAGAGGATCGTTCCGACGCTTCTGCGGGTTCTCGGCTCACGAGCCGACACCGGAGCGAACGGCTTTCGTGCGTTTTCGAAAAGCCCTCGTGGCCCATGGTCTGGACAAGACCCTGTTCGACGAGATCACCCGCCAGATCAAGGCCAAAGCGATCCAGGTGAAGACCGGCACGCTTGTCGATGCGACGATCATCGCCTCGGCCAGTGAGGATGATGAAGAGGGCCATTGGGTCAAGCATAAGGGCCGACGAGCGGTTCATGGCTTCAAAGCCCCTGTCGGCGCCGACGCCGATACGGCCCTTGTTGAGGAGATCGCCGTCACGCCCGCCAACATCAACGACGGCAAGGCCGGTCCTGATGCTCTGCCCGACAATCTTGGCGAAGGGTTTGCCGACAACGCCTACCGCGGCAATCATTTCGGCGACGCGGTGAACGCCAAGGGCGCAATGCCACGCATCGTCGCCAGCGGCATGTGGGGACGGGACGAAGCCGCAACACTGGCACGCCTTGAGGCCTGGAACCAACCGATCCACCGTATTCGTGGTCGGATCGAGAAGATCTTCGGCACCTGGAAACGAAGCTACGGCCTTCGCCGCATGCGATGGCGAGGGCTGGCAAAGGCAGGCTTTCAAATTCGCCTCACTGCCATCGCCTACAATATGAAACGCAGTTTGACGGTCATCGCTATGGCTGGATAGCAGGCAAAAACGCCACTGACGCTCACCCGAGAGCGTCACAAGCCACATTCGACGACGTTGGCGCTGACATCTTTCCGCCCTTTATCCTCGAAGCCGAAAAGATCAAACAAAATCAACGCAAAAGGCTTCCCGCGCACAGGTCTCCTAACCAACGTGCACGGATCATGACCGATGCGCCCCATCGCGCAACAGGCGTATATTGTTGTGAATGTTCATTCAGACCGATCTGGGAAACTTGAGGCCGCAACTCCGAGCTCCTGCATCCGCGTGCAATGTGCGACTTCCGGAAAGCTCACAGCCAAGCAGCCGGTCAGGCGGCGGCGTACTTTAGTGGGAAGCGGTCGCCTATTTGTGCTGGTGATGAGACCCGCCTTGTGTGGGGTGGAGATGTGTTTCCTCGGGCTGGGCTCGCAATTCTTCTATCTGAACCGTTTTGCTGGCCAGATACGAGATGAGGTCCGATGCGTCGCTCGCCGACAGGCCGAGATTTGGCATGCGGACGCCTTTGTATTTCGCGTCGAGGTCGGCGAGGATCGGATCTCTATTTGCGCGCAGCCCCGCCGGGTTCATGATCATTTCCACCAGCCACTTGGGGTCACGCCGGTCCGTGACGCCGAACAGATCGGGGCCGATATGGTCGGTTACGCCCACTGTGTGGCAAGGTGCACAGATCTTCTTGAACAGGACCTGCCCCGGCTCGCGGCCGTTTGTCAGGCCCTGTGGGTCATGGTCTGCTCCCAAGGCA
>NZ_LGAP01000010.1 GCF_001270265.1 Ensifer adhaerens | reverse complement strand
GCTCGTTGTGACGCGTCAGCCATACCAACGCCAAAACCACGTCGTCCATTTTGCCTTCGTCGATCTCCATTCCGCCAGGTTACCACGCGCGATCGCACAAGTCCTGCGGCCCTGCTCGGATGGATACACTCAATATATATTCGTGCCTGGTCTATAGATAGCAACTGCCACCAGTCCCACCGATCGTTCTCTGACAAGCTTGCACCTTCGATCGGCCTTGCTGACAAAGTCAAAGAGGATCAAAATTGATTTTGATACCTGTTCATCGGGGGAGTCAGATGACCAGCACTGGGAAGCTGGCAACTTTCTACTTGGCGGAGAACACAAATTACCCGCTCCTCTACCGGGGAAACATTGATGGTGAATGAACTGCGATAATTCTCAGGAGCTCACAAAATGGCAGGCACCAAACGACCCTATGACGAGTCACTTTTGCGGAAGGCCTTCGATGTGGCGCGGCGTTCGCGCGAAGGCGGGGATCACCCATTTGGTTCAATTCTCGCCGACCATGATGGCAATGTTTTACTGGAACAGTGCAACGGCTACAGTTCGGAAGGTGGCGACCGCACGGCCCACGCGGAGCGGCTTCTCGCCACGCGCGCCGGCAAAGCCTATGATTTGGATTTTCTCGCCGGATGCACGATGTACACATCCGCGGAGCCCTGCGCCATGTGCTCAGGCGCGATCTATTGGGCAGGCATAGGGCGCGTCGTGTTTGGCCTGTCCGAGAGAGAGATGAAACAACAGATAGGCGATAACCAGGAAAATCCGACGCTTGATCTCCCCTGCCACATCGTGTTCGCCGCCGGTCAGCGCCCAACGGAAGTCGTCGGCCCCATGCTTGCGGCCGAGGCGGCGAAACTCCACGAAGAATACTGGTCTCGCCGTTAATAGCCCTTCTGAATAGCTCGGAGACACCATCTGCTTTTCTCCGTCTCCCTTTCGGCAACGACGGGCGACAAGCGGCTCGCAGATCGGCTTTTAGTCCGGCTCGTCGGCCTGGATGACCAGGTCGAATGCGGCCTGCTGCTGTTCCAGCACCGCGATCTGCGCCCGCATCTCCTCGATCCCGAGGCCGATCTCGGCCCGTTTCTTCTTCAACTCGTCTGCTACAAGAACCATACGCAACCACTCCATAGGATCGCGACGATCCTATGAGTTCAGTGGATTGGAGTCTGGTGGCAGTTGCTACCCAATTGCGGAAGACTACCCCCCGGCGAGCCGCTCCACTCGAACGAGGGGACGCACCATAGGCAACCTCTCTCGGCACCGCGCGCCCTCGCCTGCCCGACCTGACCTGTGACCGTGCGATATCGATGATATCGTAATGCGCGGCCGTTGGACCGTCCTTACTCCAGGCGACCCCAAGCCCGATCCTGAAGTCGACATCTCTCACCTTGCGGAGCTGGAAATTGCGACCGGGCAGACCCAGCGTCCATTCCGGGGCAAAGCCAATGCCAAGACCAGCGACACCAGCGAGAAGGTATCGTCGCAGGTATAGCCGTTCTCCAGTCCACGGATGATGTCGTTGGTCGAGCCGCTGAGATGTGCAGTTCGATATCGGGATACTTGCGGCCAATACGCCCCAGGAACGCCGGCAGCACGCCAATCGTCGCGGGACAGACAGTTGTTGAGAGGTCGCGCGATCATCCACCGGGACCGTGGTTTTGCAAGAGGCAGCTCTAACCCCGGCACGGTGCGGGGTGATCGAGCGGCCCGATGGTCGTTGCATCTTCTTGCCGAGGCAAGCTCAATCAAGGTCACGCCTGGTCGATCTTCGGCGAATTCGGTGGCTGCGACACTGGTTGGATCTCGAGAGGTCGGCGCGCCTGTTGACAGGTAAGGTGGGAATTCTTTGCTCGATTGTTCAAGCCCTTGTGGGACCGTTGCTCGACCGTTGGCATGAGGTCACGTCTGGCTTACGCTGGTGCCCAGGGACTGTCTAAGCAGATGGCTGGGGAAAGCTTTGGGGAACGTCATGCGCAACTTCGAAGATCCTGGTCGGTCGCTGGCCGTTGCCCGTCACGGGATGGCGGCAACCTCACATCCGGCCTCAACCCTGACGGCCATAGAGGTCCTGAAGGCAGGAGGCAACGCCATCGATGCGGCGGTGGCGGCCGTCGCGGTTCAATCGGTTGTCGAGGCAGGTTCGACGGGTGTCGGCGGGGACTGTTTCGCAATGATAGCGGTGGAAGGATCCACCGACATTCGCGCGTATAACGGCTCGGGCCGGACGCCGGCCGCCCTGACCCGCGAAGCATTGCGGGCTGAGGGTGTGACTGCAATCGAGCGCTCTTCTCCTCATGCGGTCACGGTTCCTGGAGCGGTCGATGCCTGGTGCCGCCTCTTGAGCGACTTCGGCCGAATGCCGATGGCCGAGGTCCTTCAGCCGGCAATCGCAATGGCACGCGAGGGCTACGCACTGACGCCCCGTGTCGCCGCCGACCTCGGCCTGCAACGCGATCTTCTGGCGGCCGATCCAACCACCCGTGACACCTTCCTGGTTAAGGGAGAGGCGCCGACAGTCGGCTGCACCCAGCGCCAACCCTTGCTCGCGGAGACGCTCGAGGCGATCGCTCGCGACGGCAGGGACGCCTTCTATCGCGGCGCCCGCGCCGAGGATATGGTGAACTATCTGCGCGACCTCGGCGGCCATCATACCCTCGGCGATTTCGCCAGCGCTGCAGGCGACTACGTTACACCCATCTCCACGACCTATCGCGGCCGCACCATCTACGAGTGCCCGCCGAATGGCCAGGGCGTCGTCGCCCTCCTGATCCTGAATATTCTCTCACGTTTCTCGCTGTCCGACGACCCGTTCGACGCGGATGATCTGCATCTCCTCCTCGAGGCAACACGGCTCGCCTACGCCGCGCGCGACGCGATGGTCGCCGATCCGTCTGGGTCGGATGTGGCCGTCGAGCGCATGCTGTCGAGCACGCTTGCTGATCGCCTCGCCAGTCGCATCTCCTTCGATCGGGCCACGGATCCGCTGCCGTCGTTCGACACGGTCGAGCACAAGGATACCGTCTATCTTTGCGTGGTGGATCGCGATCGCAACGCGGTCAGCTTCATCAATTCGATATTCAGTTCCTATGGCAGCGGGCTGATGGCGCCGCGCTCGGGCGTGTTATTCCACAACCGTGGCCAGAGCTTTTCGCTTGTGGCAGGGCATCCCAACGAAGTCGGCCCCCGAAAGCGTCCGATGCATACAATAATCCCGGGAATGGCCGCCGAGGGTGGACGCGTCGTCATGCCGTTCGGAGTGATGGGCGGCCACTACCAGGCCATGGGCCATGCTCATCTGTTATCCCGGCTCTACGATTGCGGTCTCGATCTTCAGACCGCCATTGACCTGCCGCGTCTCTTTCCACTGCCCGCTACCGCAACGGTTGAGGCCGAGGAAGCCGTCCGCACTCGCATCGGCGCCGAGCTGGAACGGCGTGGCTTCAAGGTTCAGCCGCCCCAATGGGCCATTGGCGGGGCGCAGGCCATCCGGATTGACTGGGAGCGCGGCGTCCTGATCGGAGGATCCGATCCCCGCAAGGATGGAATGGCGTTGGGCTACTAGGCTGTAGGCCCATGAAGCGACCGATGTCAGCTGAGGGTGGAAACGAGACTTTGGCTCACCAGCTATCCGACGGCACCCGTGCGCCAAATGCAGTCACTTTCGGATAGCCATCCGACACCTGGGCACGGCAGATGAAGCCCGAGCAACCTCAGATCACAGGGCATTGGCATGAAGGTTGCGGTAGCGGCCGCCACAGACGGCAATGTCTCTAGCCGTAAAGGTAGTCCGGCAGCCAGAGCGTGATGCCGGGCCACAGATACATGATGAGCATGCAGAGGATGACGATCAGCATGTAGGGCATCATGCCGGCGAAGATCTGGTTGAGGGTCACGTGCGGTGGCGAGACGCCTTTGAGATAATAGGCCGACATTGCCACCGGCGGCGAAAGGAACGCCGCCTGCAGATTGACGAAGACGAGCACGCCCCAGAGTATCGGATCGATATCGAAGTGCCTTAGCATCGGCAGGAAGATCGGTACGAAGATGATGATGATCTCGGTCCATTCCAGCGGCCAACCGAGAATGAAGATGATCGCCTGCGACAGGATCATGAACTGCACGGGCGTAAGATTAAGCGCCAGCACCCACTGCTCGATCAGCGCCTGGCCGCCGAGAAGCGCGAAAACGCCGGAGAAGAGCGCCGAGCCGACGAAGAGCCAGCACACCATTGCCGTCGTCTTCGCGGTCAGGAACACCGCTTCCTTGGTGCGCTTCCAGTTGAGTGTTCGCGCCTGGAAGGCCAGCAGGAAAGCGCCGGCCGCACCGACCGCGGCGGATTCGGTTGCAGTCGTGATCCCGAACAGGATGACGGCGAGTACGACGACGGTAAGAATGCCGAGCGGCATCACGGAGGAGACCAGAAGCTTCACGACCTGAAGCCGATCGGCGCTCATGTTGCGGTAGTAGCGGGCGAGCACCGCCGCAGCAATCACGGCAATGACGGCGAACGAGACGTAGAAACTGGTCGGAGGCCCGTTTACCGCCGCTGGTCCAGCATCAGCCGCTGACGCGCCGAGCTGCTCCAGTCCTTCCGGCGCTTCCATCTCCGCCGATGCCTGCGGATGGATGACGACATACCACCACGCGAGAGCCAGGGTGACCGCCGTCAGCGAGAAAGGCACCAGCGCGGCGCAGGCATTCTTGACCAGCTTCCAATAGGTGAGCGGCCCCTCGCCCGTATCGAGCGCCATCGCCCGCGACGGCGAGAACAGCGCGACAAGCAGCCCGGCTGGCATGTTGCGCGAATAGAGCGCCTCAAAGCTCCTCATCCAGGCGGGCACTGGAACTCTTGTCTGCTCCTCTGGCAAGGCGGGCGCGATTTTCGGATTGATCATCGCCCAGCCGAGAATATAGGCGAGATAGAGGAGCGCGAGGAAAAAGCCGGGGAATATCGCGGCGGCATAGAGCTTGACGACCGACTGCCCCGCGACCGCCGCGTAGACGATGATCATCACCGATGGTGGGATCAGAATGCCCAGCGTGCCGCCGGCGGTGATGACGCCCGACGCGAGTTTCACGTCGTAGCCGGCGCGCAGCATCGGGTTCATCGCGATGACGCCCATCAGCACCACCACAGCACCCACGAGGCCGCTGGCAATACCCCAGAAGGTGCAGACGATGAGCGCCGCAACGGCAAGCGACGCAGGCACCCGCCGGAAGGAAAGCTGGATGCTGTAGAACATCTTGTCGACCAGCGCACCGCGCTCCATTACGTAGCCCATGAGAACGAAAAGCGGGATGGAGATCAGGACGTCGTTGGTCATCGCCCCATAGGTGCGCTGAACCATCAGGTCGAAGACGCGATTGTCGATCCAGGGCTCGGCCGGATCGTAGAAAGCGTAAAAGCCGAAGAGCATGCCCAGCCCCATCAGCGTGAAGGCCGTCGGGAACCCCATTATGATGACGACGACGATGAGCCCCAGCATCGTCAGCCCAAGGAACGGATCGCTCACGTCTCGATGTCTCCCCCCAGGCCCCGTTGCCGCGCCGCCCTCTCAATCTCCTGGGCGCGCCCGATCGCCGCCTCGCGGGTTTCCGCGTCTATGTGTTCGCTGTGCGCTAGCTGCTCGGCCACCACGTCGAGCTCCTCAACGTCCTTCAGCCGAGCCGGCCATTCACCCGTCCTCAGGCAGATGACGCAACGCGCGATCTCAGCCAGGCCCTGCAGCATGACGAGCGCGCCGGCCACCGGAATGACCGACTTGAAATAGTAGATCGGCGGTCCCTCCGCCGTGACGGTCGAGTGTTCGCCGATCCGCCAGGAGAGCGCGGCGTAGTCGTAGCCCGCGTAGACGAGCGCTGCGACACCGGGCAGGAAGAAGAAGATGTAGAGGGCGAGATCAAGGGCGGCCTGCGTGCGCGGCCGCATCGAGCTGTAGAGGAAATCGCCGCGCACATGGGCATTCTGCGCCAGCGCATAGGCCCCGGCCAGCATGAACAGCGTGCCATAGAACATGTTGCTGGCGTCAAATATCCACGCCGTCGGCATGTTCATGATGTAGCGCTTGAAAACTTCGATGCAGACGAGCGCCATCAGCCCGATGATCAGCCAGGCCGCAGCCTTTCCGACCCAGACGCTGATCGCATCGACCCTGAGCAAAAAGTGCTGAACGTTCACGGTTGCCCCCGGAAATGGCGAGAGACGCCGTGGGCTCCCGCCTATCTCAATTGGAGCCGATCGCGAAGCATCGCCGGATTAGGCCGACAATGCCTGCCGGCCCGGATTTACATGTCAGAACTCCTTCGCCACGCCGTCCTGCCCGAAGTAGTGGTCAAAGGCCATCCGCCGGCCGACGACGGTGTCCTGCTCCCATCGCGTTGCTCGCTCGGCAAAGGCGATCTGGGAGCTTATGACTTCCTTGAACAGCGGGTTTTCCGCCGCTTTCTTCTTCACCACCTCGTCATAGACCTCGAGCTGCTTCTTGAGGATCGCCTCCGGCGTCCTGTAGAACTTGACCTTGTCGGTCGTCTGCATCTCCACATAGTCTTTCGAGTAGCGGTCGATCGCCTTCCAGTGCATATCCTGCGAAGCGGCCTCGGCGGCATTGGTGATGATTGCCTTCATCTGACCTGGCAGGCCGTCATACTTCGCTTTGTTGAACATGACCTCGAACTGCTCCGCATTCTGGTGATAGCTTTGCAGCATGCAGATCTTCGAGACATCCGGGAAACCGAGCACCCGGTCTGACGAGGCATTGTTGAACTCGGCCGCGTCAATCAGGCCACGGTCCAACCCCGAGACGATTTCGCCGCCAGGCAGCGCGGTCACCGCGGCACCGAGCGCGGTGAAGACATCGATCGAGATGCCGACGGTGCGGAATTTCAATCCCTGGAGATCCTCGGCCTTGGCTATGGGTTTCTTGAACCAGCCAAGCGGCTGTGTCGGCATCGGCCCGTAAAGGAACGAAACGACACTGGCGCCGATAGAGTCATAGAGCTTTGCCAGCAGCTCCTTGCCGCCGCCGTATTTGTGCCAGGCGAGCAGCATGTTCGCGTCCATGGCGAAGCCCGGACCAGAGCCCCATAGCGCTAGCGCCGTCTGTTTTCCGTAATGGTAAACGACCACGCCGTGGCCACCGTCGAGCGTCCCCTGCGACACCGCGTCGAGCAGGCCGAAGGCGGGCACGACGGCGCCCGCCGGCAGCACCTCGATCTTCAGGTCGCCGCCGGTCATGTCGTTGACCTTCTTGGCGAAATCGAGCGCGAATTCGTGGAAGATATCCTTGGAGGGCCATGTGCTCTGGAAGCGCAGGTTGACCGGGCCCTGTGCTTTGACGACGCTTGGTGACGCGATCATCGCCGCACCGGCCAAGGCGGCACCGCTTAAGAATTTGCGGCGCGATGTGCTTCCCCTGATCTGGGATCTGCGTTTCATCTCTTCCTCCCGAAAGCATGGGCCTCCCCGCCTTGCGAGCGGGAGGAGAAAAAGGGCAATGCGGTTTTCTGCTCGTATTCCGCTCGTAATCTAGTGTTGTGACTCCAAATTATACTCCTCAATGAGCTCCAACTCCAACACCGTGTGGACGCACTCATCCCGGAACGACCAGTTCCAGAAGTGGCCATCCGGCCTCGTTAGAACGGCCCGGCGCCAACCTGGTGAAAGCTGGTTAGATCCCTTGCTAATTAGGGCGTGTCGCCGAGGGCCCCGGCGCTCTCAAGGGCGCCGATCCGGGACGATGTTTGGTCAATTCGCGTTCGGCTGGAGTTGTCGCACTCGCTTGCCATCGTCCGCAAAGGCCACCACGGGACATGCCCGGCGTTGTCATCGGGGTCGCAAGCGGCCGATAGCCAGTATTAGCTCTGCGCCACAGGAGGGCGTCAAAGCATGAACGTCTTGCCGACCGCGGATGGGACGACCCTCTCGCCATACGCGGCGGCCAGTGCGCTCACGGCGCGCCAGCCCGTGCAGTGCCCCGGTGATATCAATTGCAGGTCAAACTGCGCCAGCGCTTCGACCGTCTCCGGGATAATTGGCTCGGTGATCCCGGAGAGGTGGGGGCCGCCAAACACGCCATAAAGCGGGATATCCGGAAACCGTGCCTGGGCGTGCGTCAGAACGTTGATCAGGCCGGCGTGCGAACAGGCGGTGAAGACGACTTGCCCCTTGTCGGCCACGTTGATCGCCACGAAACGCTCGTCCGGCATTACCTCGTCCAGTTCCCAACTGCCTGCCGCGGTCTGGCGATATTGGCCGGGAAACCCGCGTTCGAACCGGGTCACGCGCGGGATTTCGCCGCTCACATAGAACGTTTCGTCAAAAAGCAACTGCTCGTCTCGGGTAACAATGACATCGGCGCCGTTTCCGGACAGGACATCGACGCTCGGCACCAGCTCCATCGGTCGAAACTGCCCGTCAGCGGATTTGGTCGCGCGCAAGGCGAACATATCGGGATGCATGTAGGTCGGGACGTGCTGCCCGCCATTGCCCATTGTGATCATCTGGAGGGCGCGCGGCATCGCACCCCCATGATCCCAGTGACCATGCGAAAGTATCACTGCGCCAACTTCCCCGAGATCGACGCCGAGCCGGACCACGTTGCGCTCAAACACCCATTCCTCGGGCCCGGTGTCGAACAGCAGCGTGCGGCTGGAGGGTCCGGTCCGGGCGGTGATCAAGCAGGAAAGCCCATGCGCGGCGCAGCACAGGCATTTCCCGGACAGCCATCGCATCCCGCGACGGCGATGGCTGGCGAACTCGGTCTCGACGAAGGCAGGATTCGACGAGAGACTGTCGGTCGCGTTGTCGACCAGAAAGATGACCTCTGCCGTAGCGACGGCTTTCATGGAAGCAGTCCCTTCTGAAGATGCATCGGACCACTCTATCCAATTCGGGTGCTGCCCACAGCTCCGATCGGCATTATCGAAGCACTAAAGATATCCGAGCGTTCGCTATGTTCTTTTCTTGACAGATCGTTCCAGAATACCTAACTCACACACATGGCAAGGACAAAGGAATTCGATAGAGAGCAGGCGCTGGACGACGCCATCGAGGTGTTTCGCGAACACGGTTTCGAGGGCACGTCCACCCATATGCTCGTACGTGCGATGAAAATTGGCCGGCAGAGTCTTTATGATACGTTTGGCGACAAGTGGAAGCTCTACTGCCTTGCTGTGGAACGCTACGCCGCCACGGAAACGGATGCCCACATCGCCATGCTGCGCGGTGCGCCGCGTGCCCAGGACGGCATCCGGGCGATGATGGAGCGAGTGGTTGAAAATGCTTCCCAGGCCTGTCTTGGCGTGAACTCGGTCTGCGAGTTCGGCCAGAGCCGACCTGACCTTACGGCAATTCATCAGGCTGCTGACCGGCGATTGAAGCATGCCGCCAAGCAACGCATCAGCGAGGCTCAGGCGGAAGGGGATCTGGACGCAACGGTCTCCACGGAAGAGGCTGCCGATTTCCTCTTCGCGAATGTCGCCGGCATCCGTATCGCTGCGCGCGGCGGCGCGGGACTAGGAGAACTCAAGACCCTCGCCAGGATCGCGCTTCGGGTAGTGACATGAGGGCAAAATTTTTTGCGTATTTCTGGAATGATCAGTCAAGAAAGGAAGATCATGAAAGCCGTGGTTATGAATGAGATCGGTGGCACCGACGTGATGGAATTTGTCGACCTCCCCGATCCGGTCGCCACACCGGGACATGTGGTGGTCGAAGTCGCCGCCGCAGGCGTGAACTTCATGGATATCGGCGTGCGCCAGGGCATGGCATGGACAGACAGGCCCAACCCGAAAATTCTCGGCGTCGAAGGTGCGGGACGCATCGTCGCGCTTGGCGATGGGGTCGATGGTTTCGCTATCGGAGACCGGGTCGCCTGGGTCTACGCGCCAGGAAGCTATGCCTCGCACGTCCTGATTTCAGCGGACGCGCTCGTGCGACTTCCCAACACTATTGATGACCAGACGGCCGCCTCCGTCATGATGCAAGGATTGACAGCGAGCCACTTCGCCACTGATTTCTACCCGGTCCAGCCTGGAGATACCGCGCTCGTGCATGCTGCGGCGGGTGGCGTCGGCTTGCTCCTGACACAGATCATCCGGCTGAGGGGCGGACACGTGATCGGCCGGGTTTCGTCCACCGACAAGGTGGAAGTCGCAAAAGCGGCTGGCGCGAACGACGTTATCGTCGACACGGAAGGAAACTTCGCCGATGAGGTTTTGCGTCTCACCGGCGGAGAAGGTGTGAGCGTCGTCTATGACGGTTCCGGTCCCAAGACCTTTCAGGGATCGCTCGCCGCGCTTCGTCGCTCCGGCACGTTCTGCTGGTATGGGCCGGTGCTTGGCGGTCCGGGGCCGCTCGACATCATGAGCCTGCCGAAGAGCATCAAGATCGGCTATGCGATATTCTTCGATCACATCAGTACGCCCGAACTTCTTCGCGCCCGCACCGAGCAGTTGTTCCATTGGATTCACGATGGATCTCTCAAGTTGCGCGTTGGTGGAACCTACCCGCTTTCTGATGCCGCCCGTGCTCATGCCGACATGGAAAGCCGGGCGACCACCGGCAAGCTGTTGCTGATCCCATAGGGAAAGATGGCGTAACGGCCTTGATACGGAGAGCGTCGTTGATCCTCTGGATGTCATGCCAAGTGCGGGCTGAAGAAGCAATATGACGCCACGGCGCTGCTGGAGCGCATCGGCGATGTGCCTATGCCGTCTCTTCTGGGCCAACTGGCAAGAGCAAACGGCTGCACGAAGACAGAAAACCCATTCTACGACCGCCGTCAGCTGACATATTCCAGACCGAACCCGCTGGAGCAACCACCCTCCCGATCAAACCGGCTGGCAACACGGCGCCAGCCGGACGACCGGAGGAGATCACCTTCGGCAATTTGCCGGAATGGTGCGAACTCTTTTGCAGGGGCAAGCACTGCCGCCGTGAGGCGCATCTTAATCGCAGCGACCTCCAGCGTCGCTTCGGCAAGCAACAGTCGATACTCGCACCCGCACCGAAAATGCGCTGCAAACGCTGCAAGAACGCCGCAGGAAATACGATCAAGATCGGGAAGGAAAGGCGCTGACCGCACGATTGGTTGACGTGGGCGGCCGCCGCGATACCTTGGCGCAGGGGAGCAATTGCCATGTGTGGTCGTGTCTACCTGAAAACCAACCTTGAAGGGCTGTTGCGCGCCTTTGCCTTCGCCAAGCGTGATGGGGCCGAAGGGCTGGCAAACCAAATGCCGCGCTTCAACGGCGCACCGTCTCAATATTATCCGGTCATCATCCGCGACGTGATCCGCGACGACGGTGTGATGGGGCCCGTTTTTATCGCCGCGCGATGGGGTCTCATTCCGGGTTGGATCAAGGAACGCAAGCCCGGCCAGCCGGCGCCGATCAACGCGAAAGCTGAGACGATCGCGACGAACGGCATGTTCCGCGGCGCCTACAAGTCACGCCGCTGCCTAGTACCGATCGATGGGTTTTTCGAGTGGAAGGACATCCATGGGACCGGCAAGAACAAGCAACCTTATGCCATCGCCATGAAGTCGGGAGAACCGTTTGTGCTCGCCGGCATCTGGGAAACTTGGCGCGATCCAGGCACCGACGAGGATATCCGCACCTTCTGCGTCGTGACCTGCGAACCGAATGAAATGATGGCGACGATCCACGACCGCATGCCAGTCATACTGCATCCGGAAGATTACGATCGCTGGATTTCACCGGAGCCCGAAGCGGCCGACCTCATGAAGCCGTTCCCGGCCGAGCTGATGACCATGTGGAAGATCGGCAGCAAGGTCGGTTCACCGAGGAACGACAGCGCCGACATTCTCGACCCGGTCGATTGAGGAGCCAACATGGTGGCCCGAGGTCGAGATGACACCTCGCGAGAAAGCATTGCAAGGCTATCCGATCACCATACTCATCTACAGTGTGCCCCTCGCCAGTTTGGCCGTTGCATTGTTTTGAGCGCTGGCGATCGCCCGCGCCCTAACAGGAGCGTGCTACCTCGTTGCCTGGAACCAAGCTGTAACAGGTAACCTGCAACAGGAATATCCATATCCCGGGATACTGTTTCCGCGATTTTCATCATCGTTTTTAGTGCGATCCAACGGCCGGTCTCCATCCCGCACGTGTGGCGTTGCGAGCCTAGTGTGTACACCGGAAGTTTCGGTTGAGCACGCGGAGTAGCAGCGATACAGATGACCTAGTGAGAAACCTCACCGCCGCCGCCCGCTCGCGCTCTGATGACAGCGGCAAGTGCCGCACGGCGCCACTCGGGCAGCTTCAAGATGAAGGTATCCATGTCCCGCCCAAAGTTCGACCAGGCCTTGTCGCCCGCCTGACCCGGATCAATGACGCCGGCCGCTTCAAGGTCGGATCGATCCATATTCACGCGGGCGAGTGAAATTTGCAGCAGATCCGTGCCAGTGATCATCGCCCTACTCCCTGCTGGCGAAAATTGAGCGTCCCGTGGCTTGTCTGCTGCGGCGCTTGATCCGGCTCGGCCGCTTCCTCCTCTTGGATTAGCCGGTGGTAACAGGCCTCAATATCCTGGGCGATGCCTTCGGCGTCGTAGAGGTAACCATCCGTGCCGCCGTCGGTCTCGATGATCTCGGCAAGGGAGTTCATCACCGCGCGACCCAGGCGTTGAAGAGCGTCGCGATGCTGATCAGCGCCGCCACCCTCGAACGCGCGGTTGGCCTCGTCGAGGGCCAGGCGCATGGACTGAAATGATCCGTCGATATGGAGTTTCGTGTTCACAGCACCGCCTCCTTACCCTTGGCTTGGTGCAACAGACTCCTCCAACGCAATACTCGTGGACAGGCTCATCCTACTATCGACAGCCCACTAAACGCCACAATTGATTCGCGTATTAAGGGGAACAAACGTAATCTGCCTCCGTTGAATCCGGGTTCACCGGGAGAAATCGACATGGCCGGACGTGCTCTTTGGAAGGGCTTTCTGAAATTTGGCGAACTCGCCTGCCCCGTCGCGCTGCACAGTGCGGCGTCGACTTCGGAGCGCGTTAGCTTCAATACCCTGAATCGAAAAACCGGCAATCGGGTGAAGCGAGAGTTCGTTGACGCGGTGACCTATGACGTCGTCGAGCGCGAAGACCAGGTCAAAGGATACGAGGTCGACAACAACCTCTATGTCGTGTTCGAGCCGGATGAGATCGCGGCTACGATCCCTCAGAGCGACAAGACACTGCGCGTCCAGACCTATGTGCCCTGCAGCGAGATCGACGACGTCTTCTTCGACAAGCCCTACTACCTGACGCCTGATCGCTTCGGCGCCGAGACGTTCGTCCTGATCAGAGATGCCATGCGCCAGTCGAAGGTTGCCGCCATAGCGCAGGCCGTGCTCTTCCGCCGGCTTCGAACGGTGCTGGTTCGCGCCCATGGCGACGGACTGATCGCGACCACCCTCCACTTCGACTACGAGGTTCGATCCGCAAAGGAAGCCTTCGCCGAGATACCCAAACTCAAGATCGAAGGAGAGATGCTCGACATCGCCAAGCACATCGTCAAGACCAAGAAGGGCGAGTTCGACCCGAAGACCTTCGATGACCGCTACGACGCGGCACTCGCCGAGTTGGTGAAGGCAAAGATGGAGGGCCGGACCATCACCCCGAAGAAGGTTCCGAAGGTCGAGCCCTCGAGCAACTTGATGGAAGCGCTACGCATGAGTGCCGGTTTCGGGTCCGCTCGGGCGTCGAAGCCCGCCACAAAGCGCGGCGCAGGCGCTCAGCCAGCCACCGCGGCAAAGTCGCCGCGCAGAAAGGCCGGCTAAGCCATGGCCGTCAAACCGTACTGGAAAGGCTATCTGAAGCTCTCGCTGGTCATGTGCCCGGTCGCCATGTCGCCGGCAACCAGTGAATCCGAGAAGGTGCGTTTTCACACCATGAGCCGCACCACGGGCAATCGCGTTGTCTCCCAATACGTTGACAGCGTAACCGGCAAGGAAGTTGCCGACAGAGATCAAGTGAAGGGCTACGAGCGCGGCGACGGCGACTATGTCATGTTGGAAGACGACGAGATTGCAGCGGTCGGCCTCGAAAGCACGCGAACGATCGACATCACTCTCTTCACCCCGCGCGAATCCATCCAATGGATCTGGCTCGACACGCCTCACTACCTGGTGCCGAACGACAAGGTCGGAGAAGAAGCCTTTGCAGTCATCCGGGAAGCGATGAAGGCCGAAAACATGGTCGGCATATCACGCCTCGTCTTCGGCCGCCGCGAACACGCCGTCATGCTGGAGCCGCGCGACGAAGGCATTATTCTCTGGACGCTGCGCTATGGCGACGAAGTGCGACCGGAGGCGGAATACTTCTCGGACATCAAAGCGGAGAAACCAGATCTCAGCCTCATGCCGTTGATGCGGCAGCTCATCAAACAGCACACGAAGAAGTGGTCGCCTGATCTCATCACCGATCCGGTTCAGGATCGGCTGCTCGAGCTCATCGCCCTCAAGAAGAAGTCGATCAAGAAGTCGGCTAGGGCCAAGGCAAAGGAAACGCCCGTCGGCGAGAAGGACAACGTCGTCGACCTCATGGCGGCGCTGAAAAAGAGCCTTGAGGCAAAGAAGCGCGCGCCTTAACTGCGGGAACAATACCGCGCTTTAACGATTATATTAGTGCACGCGCAAAAGCGATCCAGATGATGATCCGTCGGGATCGTGTGCAAGGATGGCCTCCGCCAAGGAGGTCATCCTTTTCGTTGCGCGTCCTGACGACGCTCGAAGGAGCAAGCCCTCCATGAGCACGATTGCTCCCACGCTCAGCTGAAAATGGAACTTCTGCGGGAAATCCCGCCAGTGGTAGGACCTTGGTCCGACACGGACCGGCAAAGGTCGTAGGTGCGTTGTCGAATCTCACGCCGCATGCATACTCGGGCAGGCAACGCGCCTACGGAACAACGGCCCGCCCCGCCGCCGTGAGCGCGAGTGGTCCCAGAGCGAGGCCCCCAAGCCCCAATCCCGCACCGCTCTGGGACCCGCCTGCCGTTGCAACTGACCTCTTTCGATACGCTGGAGGCTGTTTCTTTTCAGACCTTCCCCATGATGATGAACACGATCCGCCAGATCGCTTCGGCAAGACTCACTCCGAGCGCCATGGCGGCAATGCCTGCGACCCCGAGCGCGCTGTAGAGACTGCGCGCGGAGCCACTTCCGGCACGGTCGCCCAGCGGGCGGCCTCTCGAATTTAAACACAGATGCTCACCTGCCCGGCCTGACCAGCGACCTCGCGATATCGATGATGTCGTCGCGGGCTGCCGTTGGATCGCCCTTGCTCCAGGCGACCCCGAGCGATACCGAGACCGGCTGAAACCAGTGACACTAGATCAATTTCATTGTTTCATTGAAACAGTGAAATGATCTAACTCTTTGAAACTACGCAATTCCGGGCGGAAAACCGTTTCACACTTTTCCTGGAATTGCTCTAAAGAGAAGGTGTCGTCAGCGACCGCTAAGGTGCTCAAGCTTGGCTACTACCGGCTGTCGAGACGACTGGCTGGTCAAAATGATCCGTCGTAGCGCCGACGACATCAGTGATATCGGTAATTGCGGCGCAAAAGGCGGGAAACGCTCAACGTACGACGGTGCAAAAGGCCTTTCTGATGTCAGAGCCCCCGCAACCTTCAGCTCTGCTTGACAGGTTGCAGTTCCGGCGAAAGGCAAAAGAGTCTACTTCGTCCGGCTCGTGTTCGCACAACGCGGATTGCCTGCATTTCCGCATTGGACCATATACTGCCACTAACACAGCGGCTCAGTTTCCGGAGAATCGATGACCACCTTACGTACTGAAGCTTCCGAACCCCAGACGGACACGCGCAACTTCCTTGTCCTCCTCCTCGGCTGCGTCGGTGTCGTCTATGGCGACATCGGAACGAGCCCGCTCTACGCGTTTCGCGAGGCACTGCGCCCCTTCTCGGCTGACGGCGTACATCATGACGAGGTGATTGGCCTTATTTCCCTGATGGTCTGGACGCTGACGATCATCGTCACGTTCAAATACGTGCTCTTCCTGCTGCGCGCTGACAACGACGGGGAAGGCGGAACGCTGTCACTTCTCGCGCTCCTGATGAAGAAGACGGGCAGTTTCATGCCCGTGCTCTTCTTCGCGGGACTGATCGGGGCGGCGCTGTTCATCGGTGACGCGATGATCACCCCTGCCCTGTCGGTCATGTCGGCACTCGAAGGCATGAAGCTGGTAACTCCCGCCTTCTCCGGTTATGTGCTGCCGCTGTCTGCCGCCATCATGGTCGCGCTTTTCGCCGTTCAGTCGAAAGGCACCCAAGCGGTCGCCAGGTTCTTCGGGCCAATCACGGTGGTGTGGTTCCTCGCCATGGCGTGGGGCGGTCTCATCCACATTGGCGACGACTGGACGATCCTGCAGGCTCTCAATCCGATCAACGCGCTCTGGTTCATCACGCATGCGGGCTGGGCAGGCTTGGTCGTGCTCGGCGCGGTGTTCCTGACGGTCACAGGAGCGGAAGCGCTCTACGCCGACCTCGGCCACTTCGGACGGAAGCCAATCAGTACGGCGTGGTTCGCGCTCGTGTTCCCCGCATTGGCGCTCAACTACCTCGGCCAGGGAGCCCTCGTGCTCAGCCATCCGGACGCGGTGGAGAACCCCTTCTACCTGCTCTACCCCGACTGGGCTCTGCTGCCGATGGTGATCCTCGCCACCATGGCGACCATCATCGCGAGCCAGGCCGTCATCACGGGCGCGTTCTCGCTGGCCCGACAGGCTGTCCATCTCGGCTTCCTGCCGCGCCTGCTGATCAAGTTCACCTCCGAGACCACCACCGGACAAATCTACGTGCCCGCCGTGAACGTCATGCTGTTTGTCGGCGTGATCGTGCTGATCTTCTCGTTCGGAGACTCGGAGTCTCTCGCCACCGCCTATGGTATATCGGTGACAGGCGCGATGGTCGTGACAACGGTCATGGCTTTCCAGTTCCTCCGTTCTGTCTGGGGTTATTCCACGCTTCTGGCGGGTCTGCTTATATTGCCACTGCTGGTCATCGAGAGCGTCTTCCTGCTCGCCAACCTGCTGAAGATCCATGACGGCGGCTGGGTGCCGATCGCACTGGCGCTGGCCATCATGCTCATCATGTGGACCTGGACCCGCGGATCCCGCGTGCTCCGTGAGAAGACGGCGCGCCATGACATCCCGCTGGAGACGTTCATCCGTTCCATAGAGAAATCGACGCATGCACCCCAGATGGTCCGAGGGACGGCGGTCTTCCTGACAGGCGCGGGCGATAAGACTCCGGCAGTCCTCCTCCACAACATCAAGCACAATCACGTCCTTCACGAACACAACGTCATCCTTACAGTCCGCACCTCCGAGCACCCGTACGTCGCAGAGGAAGACCGAGTATCGCTGACAAGGCTTTCGGACAGGTTCGCAAGGCTGGAGCTCTGCTTCGGCTTCATGGACGAACCGAACGTTTCCAAGGCGCTCTCGCTCTGCAAGAAGGCAGGCTTTAAGTTCGAGATCATGCAGACCTCATTCTATCTCGGGCGCAGAACCCTCATCAGCGATCCGAACTCTGGCCTGCCCCGCTGGCAGGATCATCTCTATATCGCGCTCGCAGGACTCGGTATCGATCCGTCGTCGTATTTCAAGCTTCCCGCCAACAGGGTCGTCGAGATCGGCGAGCAAGTCACGATCTGACCGAGCGCCAGCGCCGAGATTTCTTCTGGCTGGCCCGACGCTCGCTTGACACGCATCACCAACTTCGGAATCCCAAATGACAGTCGTCGCCTCCTATTTATATCGTGCCGGCAAACGCGCCGTAGAGGTGCCGCTTACCGCCGAGCCGTTCCACGCCCAGGAAGGTGAGTTCGTCTGGATCGGGGTTAGTGATCCCACCCCGGACGAAATGACCAGTCTCCAGGAGATGTTCGGGCTTCATGCCCTGGCGGTCGAGGACGCACTGAACGGCATGCAGGTTCCCAAGGTCGACATCTATGGCGACCAATTGTTCGTCGTCATCAAGACTGCCCACCTGGAAGGCGAGAAGATCGCCTACGGCGAAACCTGCATGTTCGTGGGGAAGCACCACCTGATCTCCGTGCGCCATGGTTCTGCCCGTTCCCACAAGGAATTGCGTCAGCAACTCGAGCAGTCGCCGCAGCTGCTTGAACACGGACCCGATTATGTCCTCCACGGCATCATCGACTTCGTTGTCGACGGCTACCTGCCGATGGTCGAGACGCTTGAGGACAAGATCCTGGAGCTGGAAAAGCACGTGCTCATGTCCTTACTGCAGCCTGAGCAGATCAGGCGCGTCTTCCGTATGCGCCGTCATGTCATCCGATTCCAGCGCGTCCTGGGGCCGATGGGCGAAGTAGTGGGAAAGCTGAGCCACCTCGATCTCCCCTGCATTGACGACAACGCAAAACCCTTCTTCAAGGACGTCCATGACCATATCAGGCGCGTGGAGGGCTTGGTCAGCGGCCTTCGCGAGATAATGACGTCCGTCTTCGAAGCCTCGAACCTGCTCGAGCAGCAGCGCCAAGGGACCATCACCCGGCAGCTTGCCGCATGGGCGGCGATCCTCGCCGTGCCGACTGCGATTGCGGGCATCTACGGGATGAACTTCGAACATATGCCCGAGCTTGGAACGCGCTACGGCTACTTTGCCGTCCTCGGCGTCATCGCCACTCTTTGCGGCATCCTCTATTGGCGGTTCAAGAAGTCCGGCTGGCTCTAGGTGCTGAGATTGAGCGATACAATGTCCTTGTGGGCGTTGTTGTCGCAGACCGGCTTCGCCGAGCATGCCTCGGAAATACTGATGGTTGCAAAACCAGGCACTTCCCTATGCGTGTGGGGCAAATGCTTTTGCTCCATTTTGAACGGCTTAGTCGGCGCGGTCGACGTGTGCAGCCGTCGTCGGCCTTGCAAACAACGCGAGATTTCCATCGCAAATTGTAACTGGGCCACCACCTTAAACGAATTGTTTCCTATCGGCTGCAAGAATTAGATGCATGCGGCCACCGCGCGCGCATTGCGAAGCCGTGAATCGTTGGACCTAACTCATTGTATAATCTGCTTGCGATCATCCTGAAGAAGCGAATGGACCTCAAGTTCAAGACATCAGCCGATTTTCGCGCGCGGATTGTCGAGTTTCCCGGCCTCTGGATGTCAGCACCAGAAATCACCGCCTTGCGGCAAGATCTCCGGGCGGTTGCACGCCGGTCGGTTCCGGATGGAAGCCTGGATTACGGTGTCTTCTCGGACAGCGAGGATGTGCTTAATCGAACGATCGTCACGCTCGTCTACCGGATATCCGACGGACAGCCGATCGCGTTCAATGCGTTACCGGTGATAGGCCTCTCCCTATCGGGCAAGCCCGCCGACGTTCTCCACCTGGGACTTGTAATGGTCGATCCCGCGGTGCGCAGTCAGGGTCTGTCCTGGGTCCTCTACGGCCTTACCTGTTTCCTTCTCTTCCTGCGCAACCAGCTCCGCCCGCTGTGGATTTCCAACGTCACGCAGGTTCCGGCCGTCGCCGGCATGGTGGCCGAGACCTTCAGCAACGTTTTTCCGGCACCGACGCGTGGCGCACGACGCTCCTTGCGCCAGCATTTGATCGCAACCGAAATCATGGCGTCGCACCGTCATGTGTTCGGTGTCGGACCTGAGGCCGGCTTCGATGCAGACCGCTTCGTCATCACCAATGCCTATACCGGCGGTTCGGACAACCTGAAGAAGACGTTCGAGGTAGCGCCGAAACTCCGCAAGGAGGAGTACAACGATTTCTGCGCCGCCCAGCTCGACTATGAACGCGGCGACGACCTCATTCAGATCGGTCAACTCGATCTGAATGCCGCGCAGCGCTATCTCCTCGAAAGCGTGCCGCGCAACGCCCTTGGGAGGCTCGCGGTCGCGAGCTTCGTCATCCTCATGCAACGACTGATCCTACCGGTGCTGCATTGGGCCGACGGCAGGCGGCAATGGGGCATATTGAGGCCCTCCATCCGATGAGCGAAATGTCCTTCTACGAGACCTTCACGACGCGCAACATCGGCTTCGTCAGCGAAGCGGAACAGGAGCGCCTTTCAAAAGCGACGGTTTTCGTCTGCGGAACCGGCGGGATGGGCGGCGCCTGTATCCAGGCGCTCGTCCGCGCTGGCATCGGCCGCCTCGTGCTGGCCGACATCGATCGTTTCGAAACGTCCAACCTCAATCGCCAGGTCTTCTGCTTTGCCGATACAATAGGGCAAATGAAGGCAGAGGCGACCCGCGACCTGTGCCTCAAGATCAACCCTGGTCTGGCGGTAACCGTCTTCGGCCCGGAGTGGACGGACCACGTGGAGGATCTGGTCGCCGATGCGGACGTGCTGGTCAACGGGACGGACGATCTCGGCGCAAGTCTGCTTCTTTACCGGACGGCGCGAAAGCAAGGCACGACAATGATCGATGCCTATGCCTCCCCCCTACCCTCCGTCTACGTCACCCGTCCGAAGGACCCGATGCCGGAAGAGCGGCTGCGCTACCCGACGATGCAAACCGCCTGGCACGCCTTGACGACCGCCCAGCGGGCCGCTGCCTTCCAATGCGAGGCGGAATACGTGATGGTCCATTCGTCGTCCCGGCACTACATCGATCTGTCGCTCGCCGGCGAGGTGGTCGCCGGCAAGCGCAGCCGCATGTCCTTCGCTCCAATGGTGATCACCACGGGTATGCTGATGGCCTATGAAGGGATCCATGCGATCCTCGGCACGCCGCACGGCGCCGACCACCGCGGATGGTTTTTCAATCCGCATGCGGGTCGCGTCGAGCATCCACGCAATCCACTCGTTGCGGCGGTATTGCGCCCGATCGTGCGCCGCTATCTCTCGCAGATGACCGCTGCGGCGTCATAGCGGGCACACGGATCATGGCCCCTTCCCTCATCGCTGACAGTTTTGTCTCGCTCGCCGCCCTCGGCGGCTTGCTGATCCTGATCGGCGCCATTCGCGACTTCGACGCAGCAAGTCCGCTCACCCGCCGCTTCCTTTTCGGACTGCACGTGCTTTCCCTGTTGATGGTGAGCCGTGTCCTTTCCTGGTGGACGGGGCTTTTCATCTTCGAAGCTGCAACGGTAATGGCCGCCGGTCTGGTACCGCTGGCAACGGTCATCCTTGCCGAGGGCCTCCTCCGGCGCCATGCGCCGAAGGTAACGAAATGGATTGTCGCAGGCGGAGCCGCCACCTTCATTGTTCTTGCTCTGGTACCAGCCATCTTCGCCGAGCCCTGGCGCTCGGTCATGTTGTTTGCCTATCAGTTCGTAAGTTTCGCGCTCGCCGCGCACATGGCGGTTACGCGCGATCGGGCGAGCCTGTCGAAGGCTGAGAACCAAGCCGTCGACCGGGTGGCGCTGTCGCTGCTTCTGATCCTGCCGCTCTTCGTGACGGATTTCCGGTCGCCTTACATCGACATGCCGGTGCGGCTGGGTGGAGTCGCCGTCCTCTTCCTGTGCTGGCTGTTGATCAGCCTGGGTCAGCGTACCGTCAGCCATAGGGACACGCTCGCCTCCTTTGTCATCCTGCTCTCCGTCGCGCTTGTCGGGGCAGTCGCAATCGGCATCGAGAATGGGCTTGGCACTGCCGCCCTGGTGCGGACCGCAACCGTTGTCGTCTGCGCTTCGCTGCTCGGGGTCATTTGGAAGGACGGCATCACTCTGAGGGCCGAACAGCGTCGACAGAGCCTCATCCGCCATCTGGCTGAGGACCGGATCGATGACCCACTGGGCTTCCTGCGGGAGCTGCAGAACCACCCACTCGTTGAAGGCGCACTGCAGCTCGGGGAGCCGGAACTCGTCGATTTTGACCTACCTGCCCTCAAGGCACTCTTCATCGATCAACCGCTCCTGCGAACCGCACAGATCCAAGGCTTGACGGAAACCGATTCCGAACAGCTTGCCTGGCTGCTGGAGAAATACGAGGCAACGCATGTGATGCTCGTATCGCTTCACCCCTTCCGGTTGGTCGCCCTTAACATGCCCTCCGTCTCAGCAACGCCGGGTGCGGAGACGGAACTGAAGGTCGTCCAGCGCATGGCCCTTCTCATTTCGCAGAGGAGCGCAGGTCATGATTGAGATTCGCGAAGGCGACTTGGAAGCCTTCTTCTCGGCTCCCTTCGAGATCTACGGCGAGAGGGCGCCCTATGTCTCGCCGATGTTTGGCGACCTGAAACGGTTCCTGTCTGCCGGACAGAACCCGCTTTTCGACACGGCCGCAGACTTCGCCTTCTTCACCGCCCATGAAGGTGCGACGGTGCGTGGGCGGATCACGGCGCACGTCCATCGCGCCTCGAATGCCAGGTTCGGCCTGGCGCAGGGCTATTTCGGCTATTTCGATTGCACCGATGACGACCGCGTTGCAGCCGCCCTGCTCGAACAGGCGGAGGATTGGGCAAGAGCGCGGGGATTCACGGAACTGCTCGGCAATTTCAACCTGACCGCCATGCAGCAGGTCGGCATCATGACCGGCGGTTTCGAGAACGCACCCTATACCGACCAGATATGGGGCCCACCCTATCTCCCGCAACTCCTGGAGGCGCGAGGCTATTCGGCGACCTTCCCGATGACCACTTTCGAGATCGATGTCGGGACAGCGACAACAGGCGGGCTGCTGGCAAAGGGGCAGATGCAAGCCCTCCACGATGACGGATTTCGCTTCTCACCGATCCGTCGCGCCACGCTCGGCCAACGCCTGGAAGATTCGCGATTGATCCTCAATGAAAGCTTCTCGGACAATCCGATGTTCGTGCCCGTCACCCGCGCGGAGTACGAGTTTCAGGCCAAGGAGATGAAGTGGATCATGGACCCGCGCATTTCGGCTGTGGTCGAGAAAGATGGCGCGCCGGTCGGCTCGGTGATTGCCATCCCTGATGTCAACCCGATGCTGAAAGCGATGGGGTCGCGGCTGGGATTGAGTGCCCCCTGGCATCTCCTAAAGCACCGCCTGCAACGCCGGCGGGCCGTCGTCATCTTCCAGGGGGTGAAGCCGGAGCATCAGGGGCGCGGCCTCAATCCGCTCATGCTCGCCCACGTGCTCGGTCAAATGCGACAGGCCGGATATGAAACCGCCGGCGGCACGTGGATCGCCGACGCGAACGCGGCGAGCCTGCGGCAGGCCGAAAGAGCCGGCGCCCGCCCTTTGCACCGGCTGCACCTCTTCGGGAAAACCCTATGAAACGGATCGACGCTGCAGCCCTGGCCGATCTCGCCGCCTTAGCGAACCGCGCGCCATCCGTCCACAACACCCAGCCGGCCCGCTGGGCGTTGGACGATGAGGGGCGCATCCTGCTGGTCGCGGACCTGTCACGGCAACTGCTGATCGGCGATCCAAGCGGGCGCGACCTCGGTCTTTCCTGTGGCGCGTCGCTCGAAGGCATGGTGATGGCGCTTGCCGCACGAGGAACCGGCGCCGTGGTCGAGGACCTCTGGAACGACGATATCCGTTCGTGGCGGCACGGTTACCGGCTGGTGGCACGCCTCACCCCTGAGGGGGGCACGACTGCACCGGAACTCGGCGACTGGGTTGAAAAGCGCTTTACCTGGCGTGGACCTTTTGGGCCAGCGCCACCAGAGGCGATCGCTGCCGTCGAACGCTGGGCGGCAGATGCCGACGACGTCACCCGCGTCCATCGGCAAGACGACCTTTCCTTCCTTGCCACGCTCAACGATCAGGCAAGCCTCTCGATCATGCGGGATCCTGCCTTCCGCGACGAACTGGTCGCATGGATGCGCCTGTCGCCCTCGCATCCCGCTTACCGCTTCGACGGTCTCAATCTGGAGGCACTGCGCATGGGGCGGTTTGAGGGTGCCGTGGCCGGGCGCGTGCTTGGCTCACCACTTTTCGACCTCGCGGACAGGGTCGGGCTCGGCAAGGCTCTTGTGGCAGAAGCTGCAAAAACAATGACGGCGACGGCTTGTCTTTTCTTTCACCGGCCGGCTGAAGAGACACCGGTTGCGTCCGGGCGGGCCTTCTACCGTTTCTGGCTGGGCTTCACCCGCTTTGGCTTCGCAGCTTGGCCAATGGCGGCACTCGCCGATACCCCCTGGACCGCCGACATGCTGACGCAACGCTTCACGCTGCCTGTAGGTCACCGCCTTATCAATGTGCTGCGCGTCGGCCCTGCACCTTCCATCCTTCCCAAATTCCGCTTGCCGCCGCCTGTGCTTGTCGTAAACGCGAAGCCGGACTGAGCCGGCTCCGCCCGTTTCGCCTCAAGCCGCCTCTTGAGCTTTAGCCTGCTCGGCCAGCAGCCGATGAGCGCTGACGAAGTCGACCTTGCCGGAACCGAGCACAGGCACGGGCCCCACCTTCACCTCGGAGGGAACCATCATGTCCATGGCGCCCTTGCTCTTTGCAAAGCTCATGAAGGTGCTGCGCGTCGCGTCCGGCGCATCGGTCAGCATGACCAGTCGCTCGCCCTTCTTGGTGTCGGGAAGCGAGACGACGACCGTCAGGTTGCTGGGCCAGAGCTCGCCTGCCAGTGCCTCGACCGCCGCAAGCGAAACCATCTCGCCGCCGATCTTGGCAAAACGCTTGGCGCGTCCGCGAATGAAGATGAAGCCGTCTTCGTCGACCGTGACGATATCGCCGGTGTCGTGCCAGCCATCCGGCGTCGGCTCGAGTACGCCTGGGTTCTCCGCCCTCAGATAGCCGGCCATGACGTTCGCGCCACGAACGAACAGTCGCCCGCCGTCGATGACACCCGGCACGGGCTCCAGCCGGTACTCCATGCCGGGCATGATCTTGCCGACACTGCCCGCTTTGTTGAACATCGGCGTGTTGAGCGAGATGACCGGTGCGGCCTCGGTCACGCCATAGCCTTCGAGGATGCGCACGCCGAACTTCTCCATATAGAGAGCGCGTGTGGCAGCCTTGACCGGCTCGGCGCCGGCAAAGCAGTAGCGGATGGAACGGAAGTCGTAAGGATGAGCCGTGCGCGCATAGCCGTTCAGGAACGTGTCGGTACCAAAGATGATCGTGGCATTGGATGCGTAGATCAGCTCCGGAACGATGCGGTAATGCAGCGGCGAAGGATAGAAATAGACGGGCACCCCGGAAACGAGCGGCAGGATGGTGCCAGCCGTCAGGCCGAACGAATGGAACACCGGCAGGATGTTGAACACCTTGTCACCGGAATGGAAATCGATGCGTGAGGCAGCCTGGGCGGCATTGGAAAGGATGTTGCGGTGCGTCAGCACCACGCCTTTCGGCGTGCCTTCCGAGCCGGAGGTAAAAAGGATTACGGCTGGGTCGTCCGCGTTGCGTCGCGCCAGCGGCTTTCCTTTACGCAGGAGGCCCAGGAGCTTGTCGGCAAGCCCAATCGTCTGGCGCAGGTCATCAAGCCAGACGATCTCCACCGTCCTGGACAGTTCTTCGACCACCGGACCGAGCTTGGCCTGGGCCACGAAAGCGCGCGAGGTCAGGACGTGGCGCACCTTTGCCGCTTTGCAGGCTGCAAGGATGTTGGCCGCCCCGGCCGTGAAGTTCAACATGGCCGGTACCTTGCCCGCAGACATCACGCCGAGGATCGTTGCCACTGAGCCGTTGGCGTTGGGCAGCAGCACGCCGAGCGTCCTGGTCTCGGGGAACAGCGCCTGGAATTTCGCTCCGAGCACCGCCGTTCCGGTCAAGAGCTTGCCGTAGGAAAGCGAGCCCGTCAGAGGGTCCTGCACGGCAAGCCGGCGGAAGCCACGCTCGTGGGCCGTTTGGATCACTTTCGCAAGCACGGTCACATCTGTATCCGTCGTGCGGAACATCAGCATCGACATGATCTGGTAGAGCTCGGCTCCCGCAGCGATACGGCGCTTGCGGCCCTTCAGTCCCTCAGGCACGGAGAGGCGGACGGGTTCCAGGATGGTAACCTTCACCTTCGGGAACAGGCGACGGCGGACATGAAGGGAAGAAAGGCGCGAGAAGTAGCTTTTCTCCAACCCGTCGATCCGGACCGGAACGACCATCGAGCCGGTCTTGTCGGCGACCATGGCTGCACCGTCATAGACCTTCATCAGCGCGCCGGTGACCGTGATGCGGCCTTCCGGGAAGATGACGAGCGGATCACCGCCATTGACGGTCTTGATGAGGGTGCGCGTTGCCATCGGCTTCGAGGGATCAAGCGGCAGGAAGTTGCACATCTTCAGGAAGGGCTTCACCCACCAGGCCTTGGCAATGGCGTAGTCGACCGCGAAGGTCGGCTCCTCGTCGGTGAGTGCCAGCGCCAGTGCACCGTCGAGGAACGAGACATGGTTGAGCGCAATGATGGGCGCACGGCCCGCCTTCTTCAGATTGTCGAGGCCCTCGACCTCCAGGCGCAGGAAAGCGCGGAAAAGGATGGAGACGAAATCGCGGAAGGCATTGGTCGGCAGGGTCCGCAACATGACCCAAGCGGCGACGATATTCACCACGGCGAGGCCGAGGAAAAGCGTCGATATGGACGTGCCCGCCGCCTGCAACCCGGCGACGAGACCGCCGCCGATCGTCATGAAGCCGGCCGAGAGTACATTGGCGGCGGCGATCACACGCGAGCGCTGGTCTTCCTGAGCCCAGGCCTGCAGGGCGGCAAATGTCGGGACGACGAGGAACGCGCCGGCGATGGCCATGCCGGCGAGGTCGACAGCGATGCGAATGGTGTAGGGACCAGTGAAGAAGGCCGAGAGTGTTTCGGCTGTGCCGATTGCCTCGACATGGGCGACACTCCAGGCAAGATCAAAGCCGAACAATGCCATGATCAGCGTGCCTACGGGCGCCGGCAGGAGCACGATACGGCCGGCCGACATCCAGGCGGCAATCGCCGATCCAATGCCGACGGCAACCGCAAAGACGGCGAGATAGGCGGTAATCGCGGTTTCGCCGCCGCCCAGATGGTCCTTCACCAACGGCGGCAGCAGCGACAATACGATGGCGCCGGCCAGCCAGAACCAGGAGGCCATCAGGGCCGAACGCCAAAGGCGGGTATCACCGCGAAGCGCGTTGACGAGGCGGCCGGTCGATTTGAAGATGTTGCGCTCGACGACAAGCTGCGGTGCCTTTGCGCCGACGCGGGGAATGAAGCGGCTCGACATCCAACATGCAAGCGCGAGCCCGAGCATCATCGGCCCGAAGAGCCACGGATTGACGCCTTCCGCGGCGGCGAGCCCCGCCACGATCGTCCCGGCGAGGATGGCGATGAAGGTCGCGCCCTCGATCCAGGCATTGGCGCGCGGAAGCTCCTTGCGCTCCAGATGATCAGGCAGAATGCCGTATTTGACCGGCCCGAAGAGCGCCGAGATGACGCCGAAGAGAAAGAGTGCCACCATCAACACGGTGACTGAGGATAGCGCGATGCCGACGACGGCGACGGCCGCGGCCGCGAGCTCCACCCTTTTCAGCCGTTCAGCCATGATGGCCTTGTCGAACTTGTCTGCAAGCTCGCCGCCAAGGGCGGAAAAGAGCAGGAACGGCGCCATGAAGACGGCGCCGGCAAGCGTGACGAGTGACGCCGCCTCGTTTGCCGCCATCTGGGCGAGGATGAGGAAGACGAGCGTGTTCTTCAGGAAGTTGTCGTTGAAGGCCGACAGGAATTGGGTCCAGAAGAGCGGCGCAAAGCGCCGAGATGTCATGAGATTGTCTTTCACGGAACGTCCCCCTTTTTTTGAGCGTTCTAGATGAAGATCCTTGCTTGTTCGTTCACAGGTTGTGCCTTGCGAAGCCAAGGCTAATGAGCGGTTAAACGTCGTCGCTCTTGATACCCAGCAGCAGCTTCTCGGTCTTGGCGTCGTCGATCCTGCGGATGAGCTTTTCGGCTTCCTGGTTGTCGCGCAGGGTCTTGGTGATGTTCACCGTCGTCTGCACCAACATCAGGATACCCATGGCCAGGTAACCCTTCCCCCAGAGGTCGAGCGGCATCATGTAGATGCCGAGCGCCAGCATGAAGGCAGCGAGACCGAAGCTTGCATAGGAAAAGCTGGTCCAGGCGGGCGAGTGTTTCATCAAGCTGTCGTTCATCTTCGTTGTCCTTTGAGTTGTCGGGTTTCAATTGCCAGAGGTTGCTTTGCTGCGCAGGCGCTCGAGCACCTCGTCGGCACTCGTGACGAGAGGTCGACCGCAACCGGCTGCCGCCAGTTTCTCTGCAAGCGCGGCCGGGTCTTGGTCATCTTGAAGTTCTGTCAGCGCCGCGGCCGTCAGTTCAGCCTCGCGCTGGCGGTTTTCGAGCCGTGCGAGCGTCGCCTCGGCATCGGCGAGCGTTGCAAGTTCACGGCCCGGCACTTCGCTGGTAAGGCGCTGGGTGCGATCACGCGCCATGGCAAGACGCTCGCCGCGGCGGAGCGCTGCGAGGCGCATTTCGCTCTGTCGAACGGTCTGTCTTAGCCTGTCTATTCCACCGGAGAATTCCGCCTGGACCCGGTGAGCGTTCTGCAACTCCGTCTCCAGACGGGCGATCGTAGCGGCGGCCTCGGCGGCCAGATCCTCACGGTCCCTTTTGAGTGCAGCAATCGCCCGCGTTTCGAGATCGGCGATGCGGGCGGATAACCGCTCGGCGTTTTCCTTCTCCAGCCGGTTCTGCGCGATGGCGACTGCAACCGCCTTGCGAGCGGCCTCGACACCCCGCGCGGCGTCCCGGATCTGCTGGCCTAGTATGGGAAGAGCATGCCGATTGCCGAAGGTCTCCTGCGCCTCATATGCGCCACCCCGAATGAGTGTCAGGATTTGTTTGAACATTTCTCCACCTCCCTGTATGAACAGTGTTCAATTTTCTTATTACACAAAAATGAACGACGTTCAACGTAAAAATGAACATCGTTCAAAATCGAGGTTGAAATGGGCGATAAGCGGCCGACGAAGAAAGAAGAATTGAAGGTGAGGCTGATCGCAGCCGGCACGGAGCTCATCCGCGAGCAAGGGCTCAAAGGCCTGCGCGCCCGAGATATAGCCGAGCGCGCAGGCGCGGCACTCGGCGGACTCTACACGGTTTTCGACGATCTCGACGGACTCATCCTTCACGTCAATTCCGGCACGCTCAAGCGGCTGGAAACAGCCCTGAACGCCGCATCTTCATCATCGGCCGGATTAGAGGATACCTTCCTCAATCTGTCGCTTTCCTACCTGCATTTTGCGCTTGCAGAGCGGAACCTGTGGTCTGCACTTTTCGAGCATCGGATGCCCGAGGGTGTCCCTGTTCCCGACTGGCATCTTGCTGAACACGCCTTCCTGATCGGCCTGATCGCTGCACCGCTTGCACCGCACCTGCCGGCTGCCTCCGCCGAGGACGTGGCAATCCGCGCCCGCACGTTCTTTTCGGCCGTGCACGGCGTGATCTCGGTTAGCCTGGAAGGTCGCTTCGTGGGCATAACGCCCGAATTGCTGGAACGAGAAGTTAAGGTGCTTGCCCTCCTTCTCGCGCACAACGCCAGCTGAGACCGGATCCCGCAGGATGCTCTTCCCAGCAAGACTAAATCAGCTTGGTCGCGGCACGCTACGTCAAGAAGGATCACTTTTCAGGGGGCAGAAAACCCTTCCAGGCGCGCGCCTTCAAAACGCCCGATCATAGCGAGGATCGATCCTGCATCTGGCATCAGGCAAGCGGCTGTTGCCAGTGCGTCGGCTATGGCGGCAGAAGGGGCCGAGACTGAAATCGCGCGCCAGTTTGCTGGCGCCGGCATCCCGGTCGCAGGATCGAGGATATGACCGTCTCTTCCGGCCTGATCGAAGGTTGTGCCCAGGGGAGCGGAGGTGGCGAGCGCACGCTGGCGCAACGCCAGACGCCCGCCCGTTTCCAACCGCACCGGCCATTCGCCGCCCTCCGGCCGTCCGCCGAGAGCACGGAGCTCGCCGGTGTCGATCAGGATGTCGGTCAGGCCCTCAGCATCCAGAAGCACGGCGACCCGGTCAGCGACATAACCTTGACCGATCCCGTTCAGCGTCAGCGCCATGCCTGGGTACAAAGTGATCGCTGCTGCTTCAAGCTTCACCTTGCCCCAGCCAGTATTGGCCCGCGCTCGTTCGACAGCCTTCGCATCGGGCCGCCCGCCGCTTGCGGCGGATTCGGCCCAGAGTGTCCAGAGCGGCTGTACGGTCGGATCGAACCGCCCGCCGCTCGCCCGATGCACGGCACTGGCCAGTGACAGACATTCCAGCAGCTCGAAGGGCGGAGCATCAAGATGACCATCGCGGTTTAGCCGCGAAAGTGCGCTGTGCGGGCGGTAGAGACTGAGAGTGTTTTCCAGGCGGTCGATCTCGGCCATGACGCGGGTGACGATGGCCTCGGCATCAGGATGGTCAAGCCGGATCGAGGCGCGCGCGCCAAGAGCCTGGCCGGTCCAAAAACGGGACCTCGTATTGGCGTAGGCGGCGGCGGGCACAGCCGCCAGAACTGCGGAAATGGCGATCAGGCGGCGTCGGGTCAGCATCATGGGGTCAACCTCCGGCTGGATGGGGCAGAGTGCGCAGACGGCCGAGATAATCATCGTCGTCAGTTCCATGGTCCGCGCCGGCTTCCACCGGGGTCAAAACCATGGCATCAGTAATATCGGCGAGCGCCAGCACATGGCCGCCCTCCGCGAGGGCGAAGGCCGCAGCCCCCTCCCGGCTGGAAAACGGCACGGCTTCGGGCGCGCCCATGCCACCCCGCCGGGCGGAGCCAACGACATAAAAAGCCTTGTCGGCGGCAATCCAGTTGCCGTCACCGGGCTGGTCCCATGTCGCCCCTGCAGTACCCATGTCATTGACATAGATGGCGAGGATCGGCGCGACCTGCTCGGGCCCGCGAGCGTAGGCGATGGCGTCGCGCACCTGGCTGAAGAACAGCGGCGCAGGGCTTCCTTCAAGGAAAATCTGGGCCTTGGGGCCGGGATGCTCCAGAAGGTTCATCTGGCAGTAATGGCCGAGGGTCTCGGGCGTCATGTCCTGCGGCGCGGTGCTTTGGGCGATGTCCTCCTTGCAGGCAGAAAGCAGCGCCAGCGCGGCGGCGAGCAGCACGGGGCGAAGTCGGTTCCTCATGGCGTCACCTTTCGGAAGGCGGCGACGGCAAGTGCGATGGCGGCCAGAGGCCAGATGAGGAGCGAGGCAGCCGATTGCCAGAGCGGGATCGTGCCCGCCGCCCCGCCTATGCCGCCGGCGGCAGCAACGGCTTGCGCCGCCGAGAGATTGAAGACGCGAAAGGCGTCGGCCGGATTGGCGAGCAGGGCCATTGGCAACGCCTGCGTGGTGAAGGCTCCGCCTCCGTCCGTGACGATCAGTGCCAAGAGGGCGAGATCATAGAGCACTACCGCCAACAGCCAGAGGGCTATGGCCAACCCCGCGGCCCCGGACGGCCGCCGCGCCAGTGCGGAGAGCGCATAGCCCGCACCGAGAAAGGTCGCGCCGAGCAGGACCGAGGACCAGATCAGCCGCCACAGCGATCCGAGCCCCCCGATCGCACCGGGATCGGACCAGACGGCCACCACCGCTGCCGCACCATATCCGAGCGTCGCTGCAAGACCGAGGATCGCCAGATGCGCCAGCAGTTTACCCAGTAGAACCTGCAGGCGCGAGACGGGATAAGTGAGCAGAAGCGGCAACGTGCCGCGCTCCACCTCGCCCGCCACCGCGTCGAAACTCATCAACAATGCGAGCAACGGCACCAGATAGACCGCAAGCGACGTCAACGAAGCAACGGTCACCGAGAGCCGGTCCACGCCGACATCGCCCGTCGGGGCGGAGCCGGCGGCGGCCAGAACCAGTGCGAAAAGCACCATCATGCCGGTGGCGATAGAGACCCAACGATTGCGGCAAGCGATGCGGAATTCGCACACAGCGGTGGCGAGGATGCGGCTCATTGCCCGTCCCTCCGGCTGAAATGGCTGTAAATGTCTTCGAGACTCGGCGGGATCACGTCGAGATCGACAACGGCGTTCCCGAGCGCTGCGATGCGAGCAAGGAGCGGCAGTTTTTCCGGCTGCGAGCAGTAAAGGCGCAAGAGACCATCCTCGCCCTGCGCGCCTTCGGGAAAGGCCGCCGCCAGCGCCGCCGAATGGCCGGGCGCGGCGCGAACGGAAAAAGCGACCGGAAGCGCGGCGCGGGCCCGTAGATCGGGAAGCGTGCCTTCCGCCACCAGCTCCCCGCCGGAGAGAATGAGGATGCGGTCGGTGCGGGCCTCCACCTCGGTCAGCACATGGGAGGAGAGCAGGATGGCGGTTCCCTCAGCAGCAAGCCCGTCGAGCAGGTCGTAGAAGTCCCGTCGCGACACCGGGTCGAGACCCGAGGTCGGCTCGTCCAGCACCAGGAGGCGGGGACGGCCGATCAGGGTCTGGGCTAGACCCACGCGCTGGCGCATGCCCTTGGAATAGGTGCCGATCCGCCGCCGCGCGGCATGGGTCAGGCCGACGCGGGAAAGAAGCTCCATCGCCTGGCGCGGATTTTCGCCGCGCAGCGCGAGATAGTGGCGAAGCTGCTCCTCCCCGGTCAGGGCCGGGTGGAAGGCGGCGTTTTCCGGTAGATAGGCCACCTGCGCCCGCGCGGCAGGCGAGCCCGGGGCCACACCGCAAACCGCAACCTCGCCGCTGTCGTGGGGGATGAGGCCGAGCACGATCTTCATCATCGTCGACTTGCCCGCGCCGTTATGCCCGAGCAGCGCTGCGCGCCTTCCCGGCTCCAGCGTCAGGGAGACGGACTTCAGCGCTTCCACCGATTGGAAGTGCTTAGTGAGCCGAGAGATTGTCAGGGTCGGTGTCATCATAATTTCCTTCAGTCCAGCGCCCGGCGGCCTCTGCCTCATAGGCAAGGATTTCGAGCGGGACAGGGATGGTCAGGGGCCGCATAAGCGGTGCGCTGTCGCGCACGCCGCCGGGCAGAGTGGCGGGAAAGTCCCGCTGGCTCCAGCGTACGAGTTGAACGGCGGGCGAGCCGATGAGCAGGCTTGCCGCCGGCTGCGACCAGAGGATTTGGTCCATCAGGTCGTTGGGGCGGTAGAAACTGTCGGCGATGCCGTCGCCGTTGAGGTCGAAGGCCGGATGGTCGGACCAGAAATTGCCCCGACCCTCATGGCTCCATTCCATGTTGCGGGTGCCGACATATTTCACCTGCTCGCGATTGGCCATGAAGGCATTGTCGGTCAGGACGTTCTTCTCCGAGCCGGCGGTGAAATGAATGCCGATGCCGCAGCCCTCGAACCGGTTGTCCCAGATAAGGTTCTTGTGAGCGTTGTAGATGAAGAGGCATTTCTTCGTGCCTCCGCGCACAAGATTACCGGTGACGTCGGCATTGTTGGCATAATTCAGCATCAGCCCGTGCTCGCGGTCGCCGAGACTGAGATTGTTCAGGATCTTCGCCCGGTTGGAGAACATGATGGCGAAGCCGAGATGGTTGCCGATCGAGATGTTGCCGGAGACCTCGGTGTTGCGGGTGTACATGAAGTGCACGGCAAAGCGCAGGTCGCGCATGATGTTGCCGCGATAGACACTGTCGGCGCTTGCGTTGGAAAAGATACCGTCGCGGCCGTAGCGGATGACATTGCCCTCCAGCAGCGTGCCGGGGCTGTTCCAGACATAGATGCCATTGCCGCGCTCGTTCATGCGGGGACTGCGGGTGCCGACGATCTCGTTCGCCGTGACAGTGGCGTTGCGACCGCCGTGCACGTCTATGCCGTGCATATTGTCGATAACGAGCAGTTTTTCGATGCGGGCACGGTCGGCGCCTTGAAGAATTTTCACCCCGGCATCGAGATCCTGATTCACACGGCCCGAACCGGTGACGGTGAAGCCCGTGAAGGTCACATCCGGCACGGTGATCGTCATCACGCTGCCCTCCCCGAGCCCATCCACCACCGCCCCGCGCGGGCCAGTGATGGCGAGTGGCCGGTCGATGGTGACGGAGCCGGCATAGGCCCCGTCGGTCAGTGTCAGCACATCGCCGGGCGCTGCCTCGGCGATGGCCGCTGCGAGGCTGCCCGTACCCGGCGCGACCGCGCGCTCCGCCGCCGCGAGCGGCGAGGCGAGAAGAAAGCCGATAAGGAACACGGGCAGGCGCATCGATCAGGCGCCCTTCGGTTCCACGAACATGCGGCCGCGCATTTCCATGTGCAGGGCATGGCAGAACCACTGGCAATAGTACCAATAGACGCCAGGATTGGCCGCCACGAAAGTCACCGAGCTCGTCTGCTGCGGCCCGACCTCCATCGCCACGCCGTGATTGCCCATCGTGAAGCCATGGGTGAGGTCGTCGATCTCGTCGAGATTGGTGACGATGACCGTGACCTCGTCGCCCTCCTTCACCGTAAAGCTTTCCTGGCTGAAGCTGGGCGCGACCGACGTCATGTAGACGCGAACCTTATTGCCGTCGCGGATGACGGCATCGGTCCATTCGTCGATGTTGACCTCATCAGCCTCGGCCTGTTTGCGTGTTTCGGCCCATAGCGGGTCCTTCCTATCCCAGACCGAGCGGATGTTCGGCAGGATCGAGGGGGCGACGGCGATCGCATCATGCGGTTCGGCGAAGTTCGGGCCGTCGTGCACCAGCACCATCTTGTCACCGGAAATGTCGATCAACTGATCGTTTTCCGGCTTCAGCGGACCGACATTCAGGAAGCGGTCCTTGGAGAACTTGCAAAGGCACACCAGCCAGTCATTGGAGGCGTCCAGCGTCTCGCCCATCACCGTCTTCAGGTGGCCGGGCTGGTACTGAACGTCGAGTTTGTCCTTGATCGGGTTGATCTTTTCGCCGGCATAGGCGCGGATGGCCTCCTCGATGTTCCACTTCACCACCTGGCTGTCGAGGAAGAGCGAGGTATAGGCGTTGCCGCGCCCGTCAAAAGCGGTGTGCAACGGGCCGAGGCCAAGTTCCGGTTCCGCCACCACGGCGCTGCGCGGCTCGGCATTCTCGTAGAACAGGGCATCGAACTTCGTCACATCCAGCACGGTGACGGTAGGCGAGAGCTTGCCGGCAACGCACAGATGCTTCTTGTCCGGCGCCATGTTGCAGCCGTGCGGATTGTTGGCGATCGGGATGTAGCGGGTGAAAAGGGATTTGGCCTCCTTGCGCCCGTCCACCACCTTGACGCCATTGATCTCCTCATACTGACCGGCTGCGATGGCCTTCTCGATCTCGGCAATATTGAAGACGACGACGTGGTCCATCTCGGACTTGGTCATCTCCTCCAGCGTCATGCCCATTTCCGAGTTGTAGCTGGTCGAGAACGCCCACTTGCCTTCGTAGTCGGCATCGCAATTGTCGAGATTGCCCGAAACCTTCACCTGCCAGGCCACGTCCCATTTGTCAGCGTCGACGGCGGTGAAGACGTTCACATAGGTCGACACGTCCTTCATGGTCGAACCGTCATTGACGAGCGGCGCCTCGTCCTCGCCGTTGCAGAACACATAGTTCGAACGCGGCCATTTCTGCGGACGCATGCCATGGATGCCCTTGGCGTTGGGAATTTCCAGGATGGCGTCGGTCTTCATCACGTCGCAGCGCACGCGCGCCACGCGCGTATTGGCCTTATCGTTCATGAAGAGGTAGCGGCCGTCGTATTTGCCGTCGGTGAAAGACATATGGACGTGGTGCAGGTCGCCGTTATCGTGAATCTTCTTGCCGTTGGCGGCAAGCTGCTTCTTCGTCTTCTCCGTCATCGTGCGCTGATGGATGTGGATCGATTCATTGGTCTGGCCCCAGCCGGTGGCCGAGCAACGGTTGAACACCGGTACCCGCATCAGTTCACGCATCGAGGGGATGCCGAGAATGCGCATCTCGCCGGTCTGGCCAGAGGACCAGAAGCCATAGTAGTCGTCCAGCTTGCCGGGTGCGACCGAGCCGTCGGCCCCGGCGGCGGCACGGGCCGGGGTCGCCAGCCCGGCAGTGCCGAGGCCCAGTGCAGCCGGCCCCATCGTGCCGGCCAGAATGGCGCTGCCTGCCGTGGCGCTGAAGAGCGCTCGGCGGCTTAGTCCCTTGTTTTCCTTTGATTCCATGATCGGGTTCCTTTTTTTGTTTGAACCTTGGCTTCGATTAAACTTTGGCGGCAGGTTGGTGGATCGGGGCACCCCCCGGGCTTGCCGCAAGCTTCGCCCGCGACCTCATCTTCTTGATCACGACGGGGCAGACAGTTTCGGACTGATAGAGCACCTGGCAGTGCAGGCAGTTGATGCACTCGTTCGGATTGATCTCGCCGGTCCGGTGGATCGCCTGCACCGGACACTGGTTGGAGCAGGTCTGGCAGGGGTTTCCGCATTCGTGGTAGCGTTTGAGCCAGTCGAACATGCGCATCCGCGCGGGGATCGCCAGCGCCGCACCCAACGGGCAGAGGTAGCGGCAGTAGAACCGTTCGACGAAGAGCCCGGCGACCAGCAGCGCGACGGCATAGGCCACGAACGGCCAGGCGCGGATGAACTTCAGGATGATCGCGGTCTTGAACGGCTCGATCTCGGCCAGATGTTCGGCCTGCTCGACGCTGATCAACGAGACGCCAAAAAGGCCGAGGAAGATCATGTATTTGATTGGCCAGAGCCGCTCGTGCAGGCCCCAGGGCAATGTCCATTGCGGGATGTGCAGTTTGCGCGCGATCTGGTTGGTCAGTTCCTGCAGGGCGCCGAATGGGCAGAGCCAGCCGCAATACGCGCCCCGTCCCCAGAACAAGAGCGCTGCGGCCACGGCGAACCACAAGATGAAGGTGAGTGGGTCCAGCAGGAAGGCCTGCCAGCTGAAGCCGTTGACGAAACTCCCGAACAGCGCCATCAGGTTGACGACCGAAAGCTGTGCGTTGGCGTACCAGCCGAGGAAGACCAGCGTCACCGCCAGGAAGCTCATGCGGAAGATGTAGAAGGCCTTAGCGTTCCTGACCGCATAGGTCTGGAAGAAGAACACCCCCGTCAGCACCACGAGCATGGCGCCCAGCACGACAATCTTCAGCTTCGAGTCGTTCCAGATGCGTTTCCACAGGTCGGCCTGCGCGGTCCCCTCGTCACGATCAGCAACAGCGGGAACTTCCTTTGACGGCGGCACGACGGCGCGCAGATACTTCTGCGGCAGCTGGTAGCCGAGATCGAACGTGTGGAAGACCTTTTCGATCGGCCCGACCTCACGCTGCGCCAGAAGCTGGATGCGGAAGGGCTTTGCCGGATCGAAGCCGAGGCCAGCGGGAACGCGGAACAGGTCCATCTCCTTGAATTCCGGCGCGCCGGCAAGTGCGATCGCGCCAAGGCGACGATGGTCGCGGTCACGGAAGCGCACGGAAACGTCGTCTTGGATCAGCACGATGCGGTCGAAAATGCCGCCGCGCACATAGCCTGAGCCTTTAAAGGAATAGAGCCCGCGTCCCATCACGGCGATAGCGTTCTCGCCCTCGCCCAGCCAGCCCCGAAGGTTCGCCACCTCGGCCGGGCCGAGCACGGCCTTGCCGATGGACGGAACCGAGACCAGCGCCGCCTGCATGTCAATGAAGGTGGTTTCCGGCGCTTGCGTAATCGCGCGGTCGCGGGCGCGCGCATCGGGATGCTCGGCGAAAGCAGCGTTGACCTGCGCCACATCGAGTGACAGCCGGCGCAGCGTGCCGTCACCCTCAGCCTCGGCCCAGTCGGCCGGCGAGGCGGCAGCGGGATCGATCATGAAGCGCGGGCCGGCATTGTCCGTTTCCGGGGCCAGTCCGCCGAGGCCGAGCGCACGCGCGACCTTCAGCCCAGAGCGAACGATCGAATCGTCGATCACCATTACCGTCACGGTCGCGCCCGAGATGATATCCACCTCATGCGCCGTACCGCCGGACTTCGCCTCGGCGACCAGGTCGAGACCGGCATAGCCGGCCACCAGCGCCTTCACCTTCGCATCCGGAATGCCTATGAGGACGATGGGCTCGGAGTGTTTCACCAGCCGGACGCCGACGATCTTCGCATCCTTGCCCACCGCCACGAGGGTATGGATCGGCTTGCCGGAATAGCCGGTCGTTCCCACGAAATCCGAAGTGATAAAGACCCAAGCCACCGTCTGGCCGCCCTTCAGCACGGGGGCCACCGCCAGATCGTCGCGCACCGGGCCGAAACCGTCCGCGCCCGGTACAAGATCCGAGGCTGTCGCGGCGGGCAGATACTCCTGCAACATCGTAGCCGCGCTGGCGGAGACCGCGAAGCACAGGCTGGCGCAGAGCAGAAGGACAAGACGGAAGAGTTTCATTCCAAGGCATTCCCGCAAATCGTTGCCGGAGCATTGAAACGTTCGCGCAGGACGGTCGTTGACCTAGGTCAAACAAGCGATGATTGCCCAACCAAGGTCTCAGGTCAGCGCAGAATTCGGGTACGCAGAGATTCTCAGGCGGACTTGAGGAGGATTCTGGTCGCTGACCTTATGGCCGGCGCGAAGGCCTGCACTCCACTCCCCCGATGGCTGGTGCGCGATAATCGCAAATCCACCGACTACGACCGCTAAGCCCAGCGACGGGACGACACCATCCGTACCTCGAAGCCGGCCTCGGCCAACCGCCATGCGATCGGCCGACGATAGTTGCCCGTCGCCTCAAAGGCACGGATCACGGGCCGGCCATAATCAAAGTAAGCCTCTCAACGCGACGGATTCGCGCGGCTTAGTGTCGAATGGTGGACTTGGCGCCCCACAGCCTTCGGCGAAATCGAACAACGCAGCGAAGCCGCAGCGGCTCGCCGATCGAGCGCGTTGGCGCGGCCGAGCGCCGGGATGCCTCATGAAGAGGACAACCGGAAAATGGCGAAGTGAATTGAGAGACCCCGACGAACAAGCACGCGGCCTTAAAAACGGTTCGAGGCAGTCTCGCATCGCTCGTTGCCAAACCCTTGCACAGGCGGCTCATGACGACAAACTAAGGCACTTAGTCGCTACGAGCTAAGACCGCACAGTAGACGCCTATTCAGATCAAGCCTGGACCTTCTCCTTGCGCCACAGATAGATCTTCATTGCCCCGGTTTGCTCGCGCTCGACCACGACAAAGCAAGCCGTCCGCCCAGCTCTGGTCGCACGCCAGTCCCAAGCCGCCGGCTGTTCCGGTCGAGCGTTTCGCCGAGCCACTCGACGTCCTTTCTTGAGGGATAAGCGAGACTGAACCGATGGGCCTGCAGCGGGGCGATTTCAAGCGCCGAGAGCTCGCCATTCGCCGGGTTGACGCCGGCGAAATACATCAGACGCAGATCGCTCCGAAACTGCTCGTGCCCGGCAATCCCTTCATAGTCATTGAGGAAGTCACCGCAGCCATAAAGGATCAGGCGGTTGCGATAGACTTCGATCGCTTTGGCGTGGTGCGATGAGTGTCCGTGCACGATCGATACGTCGGCATCGTCAATAAGCGCATGCGCAAATTGCCGCTGAGCGGCGGGTATGTCATCCCCCCAGTTAGGCCCCCAATGAATCGATACGACCACTACATCCCGTGGCCGCCTCATCCTGACGATATGATCGGCAACGCGACTGGCACTGGTCGGGGTAAGATCCGGCAGAAAATTCACGCCTGCCTTGTTCCTTGTCGCGGCCCAGCTCCCTGGCGTCCCGGCTGTCGGCGTTGCAAGCGCAAACACGAGCGCGCGTCCTTTGTCACCCCTCTGAAAGACGGCCGGCGCGCTCGCTTCGGCCAAGTCATGCCCGACGCCGGCCGTCTTGATTTGGAGGCGCTCCAAGACCGCCAAAGTGTCGAATAGGCCGGCAGGTCCCCAATCAAGAACGTGGTTATTGGCAAGGACACAGCAGTCCACGCCGGCAGCGACAAGGCAGGAAGCGTTTTCGGGGCTCATCCGATAGTTGATGCCCTTCGGGACGTAATCGTTGCTGCGGGTTATGGCCGTTTCGAGATTGATGATGCGGACATCAGGGCGCGCACGATCGAGCTCATCCAATGCCACGCCCCAGATATAGGTTGGTCCCGCCGACCGCGGAATCGGCCCGTGCGCTTGCTCCGCCAGACGAACGTAGTCACGGGCTGATTGAAGATGGTCCTCATGCAGAACCGGGTTGGAGGGAACGGGCAGCACTTGATCGAGGCCCCGTCCGGTCATGACGTCACCGCAAAGGAAGAGCTGCATATGCGGATCGTGCTGGAGTGACCGTCCCATCAGATGCCCCGGGCTTTTGCCGCTGCTCTTCGCGCCTGCCCGCACAAGCCTCAGGCGCTCGCTCTCTCGGCTTCAGATCACCTGTGCGGTCACAGAGTGGATCGAGTTGTTACCGTAGCCCAGACGGTTCCACTCGGCGCGATCAGGCTGAGTCCGGCCCGCCATGTCGGTGGCGCGCGCCCGCACGGCGAGCGGCCCCGTCTGCTCAAGTCGCGTGATCAGCTCCCACCATTGCCAGGCAGAGCGCCGCCGTTCGCCGACGAGCCGCGCCTCGCGCCACGGGCCGTTGTTTAGGCTTACATCGACCCTGGATATGCTCTCGGCGCCAGACCACGCGACGCCACGGATCGCGGTCTCGCCGCGCGGCAGGCTCTCCCCCTGATCGGGCGAAGAGATCAGCGCCCGCACACTCATGAGCGTCACCGGTGCGCGCTCGTCGCGCCCGTTCCGCACCCACTGGTACCAGTACTTCTCCGTTTGATAGTGGGCCTCGCAGGGCTTGTCGGTGACGACGATCTCGGTCAGCCACTTGACGGACGCCACCGCATACCAGCCCGGCACGATCAGCCGCAACGGATAGCCGTGAGGTGACGACAGCGGCTCGCCGTTCATCTCGTAGGCGAGAAGCGCGTCCGCTTCGCGAAGCTGGTCGAAGCCGAGGCCACGCTCGAAACGAATCGGCGCATCGTGTCCCTCGACGAGCCCGCCGTCCGCACCGCGGAACGTGAGTTCCGTCGCGCCGGGTCGCAGGCCTGCCCGTTCGAGCACCTCGATCAAGGGAACGCCGGTCCATTCGGCGGTGCTGACGGCGCCCAGGCCCCAGGCTTCGCCGGGCACGGCCGGATCGAACAGGCTGCGGCCGTTGCCAGCGCATTCGAGGGTCACCACGCGGCTCTCAGTATGAAGATTGTGAAGGTCCCTCATGCTCAGACTCAGGGACCTTTCGACCAGCCCGCCGACCGAGAGCCGATAGCTCTCACCATCGAGGTTCGGAATATCGAAGTGGTTACGCAAGTAGAACCGACCATTGGGCACCACTGCCCCGCCCGCGAGGTCCCGCACCGACGTCTCGCCGTTCAGCGGATAGGCGCGATGAACGAGGAGCCCCGCCTCAACGGCGTCCTGGCAAGCGTCCGCGGGGTCGAGCAACGCGGCAGAAACGTCCGTCGGGCGTGCATCGCAGCCGCCGCTCGCCACCACCCCGGCGCAGGTCGACGCCGCCGTCACTTCGACCTCGCCGGCTTGACGGAACGGCGTCAAGAACGCTTGGAGGACGGCTTCATCCGCCGCTTCGGCGATGAAGAACAGTGAATGGGAGCCGCGAACGACGGCCTCGGCCTTGATGACCACGCCATGACGAGCGGCGCTAGGCCGGCTCAAATGGTTCAGCAGCATCGCGCCCTTGGCCGGATCGCGCGCGGGGCAGGTTTGTGGCGAATGCTGATGGTGCACAATGAACCGAGGCATTGGGAACCTCCATGCTAGGGCGGCGTCGCTCTAGTTGCAGTCTACAAGGCGATCGGTCCCGATCCTGACGACACATTGCTCCGCTAGCACTGCTCACGATCACTTCAGCACCTGCACGATGCGGAGATGGATCGCGCGCCTTCCTTCCGGCGAGACCAGACGAGCATTGGCCGCAATATATCACGCCCAGCCTTCGCTTTCGCCGGATATCGCTGGAGAAATCTCTACAGAGGTCGACGCAATTCCCGACGATACATTATGCGATCCTGCGGCCGCCGCATTCCTCGCCTTCAGAGAGACCCGTCCACAATGACGACAGGACGGCCCATCGAGCAGGCTTCGACACGGGCCTCCACACGGTAGACCGAGCGCAGCATATCCGCGGTGATGACCTCATGGGTCCGGCCGCTCGCCGCCACCGAACCACCACTGATGACGATCGTGTCGTCGCAATAGCGCAGCGCATGGTTCAGATCGTGCAGCGCGATCAGCACCGCCATTCCCGACTGCGCCGACAGGCGCTTCATGAAGCCGAGCACCTCGATCTGCCGGAAGAGATCGAGCGCCGAGGTCGGCTCGTCCATCAGCAGCACTTCCGGCCGACGCACCAGGGCCTGGGCGATTGAGACCAGCTGACGCTGGCCGCCGGAGAGTTCGCCGAGGTCGCGAAAGGCGAGATCAGCTATCCGGAGCTCGCCAAGCACCCGGTCGATCTCGGCGAGCTCGCCGTCCTTCACCTTCCAGCCGGATCCCTGCTTGGCCGACAGGAGCACCGACTCGTAGACGGTGAGCACGGCGTTGGCGCCGGTGTCCTGCGGCATGTAACAGATGCCTTCGGGCCCTTTGGCCGCGTCGGACAAATGGACGGTGCCAGGACCCGACGTCAGGCCCGCAATACGCTTGAACAGCGTCGACTTACCGGCGGCATTCGGGCCGATCACCGCCGTCAGGCCGCCGCCGCGCAGCAGCCCGGTGTTGACGTCCGACAGTACCGTGCGCCGGCCGTAGTTCGCGCCGACCTTTTCGAGCGTCAGGCTTACCATGCGCGCCTCCTGTTGGTGAAAATCAGCACGAAGAAGAAGGGCACGCCGACGAGCGCAGTGATGACGCCGATCGGGAGGACCGCGCCCGGGATCAGCATCTTGCTGACGACCGAGGTGACCGAAAGCAGTAGCGCGCCGCACAGCACGGAGGCCGGTAGGAAGAAGCGCTGATCCTCGCCGACCAGCATGCGGGCGATGTGCGGTCCGACGAGGCCGACGAAGCCGATTGTGCCGACGAAGGAGACCGGGATCGCCGCAAGCAGGCTCACCGTCATCATGGCTTCGAGCCGCAGGCGACGGACATTGATGCCGAAGCTCGCCGCCTTGTCGTCACCGAGCCGAAGCGCCGTCAGCGCCCAGGCGTGCCGGGCAAAGAGTGGAACGGCGAAAAGGAGCACGGCGCCGGTGATCCAGACCTTCGGCCAGGTCGCCTTGGTGAGGCTGCCCATCGTCCAGAACACGACGGCGGCGAGCGCCTGCTCGGAGGCGAGATATTCGAGCAGCGACAGCGCGGCGTTGAAGGTGAAGACCAACGCAATGCCGAGAAGCACGATGGTTTCAACCGTGACGCCGCGCATGGTGGAGGCGAAGTGGATGAAGAGCGCCGCCAGCATTGCCATCAGGAAGGCGTTGATCGGCACCATGTAGCTGACAGCGACGGGAAAGATCGCAATCCCGGCAACGAGGCCGAGGGCGGCACCGAAGCTGGCCGCGGCGGATATGCCGAGCGTGAACGGGCTTGCCAGCGGATTGGCGAGAATCGTCTGCATCTGCGCGCCGGCGACCGAGAGCGAGGCCCCGACCGTCACTGCCATCAGGGCGATCGGCATGCGAATGTCCCAGATCACCACCCGGAGCTGGTCGCTTACCGTTTCCGGGCGAGACAGCGCCGTCAGCACATCGGCGAGCGGATAGTTCGCGGGGCCGAGCGCCATGTCGACCGCGACCGACGCAAAGAGGGCGCCGAGCAGACAGAAGATCAACAGCAAACGGCGCAGAACGAGGGCACGGTAGCGCCCTCGTCCTTCAATTCCAGAAACCTGGTCGGTCATGGCAACCATCATTCACCATCCTTGGGAAGCGAGACGAAGTAACCCGGGCGGTAGGTTACGGGCAGGAACTTCTCGTGAAACTCGCGGAAGGTCCGATCCGGATCGATGTCGGCAAAAAGCTCCGGATGGAACCACTTGGCGAATTGCTGGATCGGCACAAATTCGTAGGGCGCGCCGTAGAACTGATGCCAGACCGCATGCACGTTGCCCTCTTTCACCGCCTTCAGGCCAGGGAAGCCCGGGCGCTGCATCAGGCCACGCAATCTATCCTGCGCCGGCGCCGCATCGGCGCCGCGGCCGACGCTGACGAACTGGTTGAGATCGGATTCCGCCGACCAGTTGCTGCCGGTGATGATCACATGATCGGGCTCGCTGACGATGAGCTGCTCGGGATTGAGGTCGCCGAAGGTGCCCTTGATGACGTCGGAGCCGATGTTGTGGCCGCCGGCCTTCTCCACCATCTCGCCGAAGTTTGCGGGGCCGAAAGTTCGGCAGCAGACGACATCGCCGGTAATGCCGGGAGAGCGCTCGATGAAGACCTTCGGACGGGTGATCACGCCGGCCTTCTTCAGGCGGTCGGTCACCAGTGCGATCTGAGCATTGCGATATTCGATGAATTCGCGCGCCTTCGCCTCGGCGCCGAAGAGTTGGCCAAGGATTTCAACGGATTTCTCGCTGTTGGCAGCCGGATCGACGCGGAAATCGAGATAGACGACGGCAATGCCGGCAGCCGCAGCCTTTTCGATGAAACCCGATTCCTCGACAGCCTTTTGCGCTTCGAGGTTCAGCGTCAGCACATCCGGCTTCAGCGCAATGGCCGCTTCAAGGCTGAAATCGCCTGACGGGATATAGCCGAAGCGCGGCAGCTTCTCGATCTCGGGGAAGCGCTCGACATAGGCCGCGTAGGAGTCCGGATCCTTCTTCAGCAGATCGTCGCGCCAGCCGACGATCGTATCGAAGACATGCTCGCCTTTCAGCGCCGCGGCCACATGGATCTGCCGGGCCTCGCCAAGCAATACGCGCTTGGCGGGCAAGGCTATTTCGACCCGGCGGCCGGTGACATCGACGATTTCCGCCGCCCCCACTGGCACCGCCGGCAGCACGATCGCGGCAAACAGCGCAACAGCGATTTTCCTGAAGATCGACATTCTCATTCCTTTCGATCGCGGCGCTGGAGGCCCCCCATCCCGCCGGCCGCCAATGCGTTTATTGGCTGACGTTCAGCGAGACGAAGTAACCGCTCTTGTAGGGAAGCGGTAGGAAGCGCTCGTGCAACTCGCTAAAGGTCGCCTCCGGATCGAGGTCAGCGAAGAGATCCGGGTGCAGCCACTTGGCGATCTGCTGAATCGCGACGAACTGATAGGGGTTGTTGTAGAACTGGTGCCAGATGGCATGCACGTTGCCGTCCTTGACCGCCTTGACGCCGGTGAAGGCCGGCCGCTTGGTCAGGTCTTCCAGCTTGCGCGCGGCTTCCTTTTCGTCGGCGCCGTAGCCGACGCCGACCCAGTTACCGCCCGGCACATAGCCCTGCCAGTTGCCGCCAGTAATGATGATCTGATCGGGGTTGGAGGCGATGATCTGCTCCGGGTTGACGGTGCCGAAGGTGCCGGGAATGATGTCCTTGGCCATGTTCACGCCACCGGCGAATTCGACCATCTTGCCGAAATTCTCGTTGCCGAAGGACATGCAGCAATCGTCGGAATAACCGCCGGCCCGCTCGACGAAAACGAGCGGCTTCTTCGGGTTGGCCTTCGCCAGCACGTCGGTCACCTTGGCGATGCTGTCAGCGCGGAACTTGATGAATTCCTCGGCCTTTTCTTCCTTGCCGAGCAGCTTGCCCATCAGCCGCATGCTCGGTTCGGTGTTTTCCATCGGCTTCTCGCGGAAGTCGACATAGACGAGCGGGATGCCGACTTTGGCGAGCTTCTCGATATAGCCCGCCTCTTCCGTCGCCGTCTTGGCGTCTATGTTCATCAGGACGACGTCCGGCTTCAGCGCCACCGCCTGCTCAATGTCGAAGGTTCCATCCTTCATGCCACCGAAGGTCGGCAGCTCGGCGATGTCAGGATATTCGGCGAGATAGGCGGCATAGCTTTCCGGATCGGCTTTCGCCAAGTCGTCGCGCCAGCCGACGACACGCTTGAACGGCGCGTCGCGGTCGAGCGCTCCGAGGAAGTAGATCTGGCGCCCCTCACCGAGGATCACATGCTCGACCGGTACATTGACCTCGACATCGCGGCCTGTGACGTCTTTCAATTTCACGACATCAGCGAAGGCTGTCGTTGAGAAAAGCACGCAAAGTCCCGTGGCGGCCGCAGCCACCCTGTTGAAAAGCCACATTGTTTTTTGCTCCGCTGGGAAAATCGACGCGATCTAATGTTTCATGACTTTATTAGTCAACATTTATCTTTTAGAACGCCTCCAAACAGAGACGAGCAGCACCAACATGAGCGACACCCTAGATCGGCAAAACTACAACCTGCGGGATGAAATCAAGGCCTATTGGTCGGAGCGCGCCGCAACCTTCGATCTTTCGCCGGGCCACGAGATCTTCTCGGAGGAAGAGCGTGCGGCGTGGCATAGGCTGTTTCTCAAGCATCTCGGACCGGGCGGCGGCCGCGCTGCCCTGGATCTCGCGAGCGGAACGGGCGTCATCTCGCATCTGCTCGACGATCTCGGCTTCAAGGTCCAAGGCCTCGACTGGGCCGAGCCGATGCTCGAGCGCGCCCGCGAGAAGGCGCGCAAGCGCGGTCGCGCCATCCGCTTCGGGCTCGGCGACGCCGAAAACACCATGGAGCCCGATGGCTACTACGATGTGGTCGTTACCCGACATCTGGTGTGGACGCTCGTCGATCCCGCAGCTGCCTTTGTGGAATGGCAGCGCGTCCTGAGGCCTGGCGGTACGCTGCTGGTCGTCGATGGGGACTTCGTCAATACAAGTACGCTCGAGCGGCTGTTCTCGAAACTCAGCGCCTGGGGCCAGCGCTTGGGGTTCCTCACGGCAGAAACGCCGACCGGAACATTGCAGATGATGGCGACCCATCGCAGCATTCTCTCGCGCGTGCACTTCTCCGCCGGCGCGCGGGCCGATGACGTCGCCAACCTGCTTGGCAAGGCCGGCTTCGTCGACATAGAGATCGACAGGGACCTCCGCGAGATCCATCGCACGCAGGCCAGGAACTGGAATTTCTTCAAGGGCCTGGCCAGACAATGCCAGCACCGTTATGCGATCCGCGCGAGGAAGCCGTAAGGCGCACACGGCCCCAAGCTTTGGGCGGCCCGTCACGACGCTGGAGCCGAGAACTGGGCGACCATCGCCTCGGTCGTTGAGACCTGCAAACTCAACGCCGTTGATCCGCTTGCCTATCTGACCGCCACGCTCACCGCCATCGTTAACGGTCACAAGCAGAGCCGGATCGATGACGCTGCTGCCATGGAAGCTGGCCCTACATAGCGATTCCCGCTCGTGACCGCAGTCGGCCCCAAGCGGACACCGCGCTACCACACGCCTGATGAGCATAGTTCAACGCGGTGCGATCTCTCCCAGTTAGACGTATTCGGTTAATTGCCAAGCAGAGCGACTGCTTCTTCCCAGTTGGCAACCCGGTGAGGATAGTCCACAGTCAGGTTATGCGGCGCTGAAAACAGGATGCCTTTTCCTTGGAAGCGAGCGAAATGGCGAACGTTATCATCGATCAGAAAGTCGGCAGCGAGGATGCTCTTATCGCCACAAAAGACGATGTTCAGCGCTGGGATGAAGGGAAAATGCTTCTGCAGCCATGCGAACTTCGGCGCACACGAGGCCGGATATTCCATGGCCGCCGTTGTGATGAAAACGTCGAACTTTTCCATCAGCTTCGATAGGGCCGCTTGGCTTCCAGGCATCACGTCGTAGACCCCAAAGACGTCGCCTTGGTGAAGCAACTCCTCCATAGCTTGGTCGTGTTCAGGGGCAACAAGCTTCCGCAACGAGTTGCTCTCGATATCGTCCGCCGACCATCGATAGCCGTAGGTCTCGACATACCAAGCTGCATGGTGCGCGTTAGCGTCGGCGATAACCTCATCCATATCGACAGCCAAGCGGGGCTTATGATTTTTCACGTTAATCTCCTAGCACGCTACAGCATCGCCGTAACACAACTGACGGCGCTACGGTACGGCAAAGGCGTGATGGGAAATTTTCAAATCTTCATGAATGGTCACAATGCCAAGCTTGGCACGAAGCAGCGAGGCTTTTACCGCCTTGGCAATGACCGCTAATGGCGCATAGTTGCCATGCCCATCAAGGCTCTTGGTCCTCCACACCGAATCGGGGATTTCCTGTCCAGCTGCGAGTGGCACACCGCTTACGGATGATCTGCATCCCAAACAATCGTCTGTCACTAAGGCGTTCCTCGAGGCTCCATGTCGAGGATGGCATCGGCGATAGGAAGCTTCGAGACCAGCGAACTCATCACGCCCTCCAGCCCTGCGCTCTGGGAGAAAGCCGAAGGGCTCATAGCGTCTGACAGAAATGAAGCGGGGGGCGAGCGGACTGATTGAAGCAATAACAATTTCAGTTATTTAGGTAGGCCAAAAGGTTGACGCTCCCATGCGCCGTCCTCCAGGCGCCGATCTTCGATAAGCTTACCGACCGGCAGCAGATCTGGCGCATCGGCAAGCGCCTGCGCCATGGCGTCATTCAGCGGATCCTTGCACCCGAAGTTGAAGGTGAGCTGGTCGGTACGACTGGCGTCGATCCACGTCACCGACACGGATGGGTGATCCGTGACCATCTGGGTGCAACGCGGATGCCCGGTGGTGATGTCTTCGGTTCCTTGGGGTCGATAGGGCGCGAGCGCTGACTGGAACGCGAGCCATTCCTTGGCCGTGATCGAGAAACTTTGCTCACCGTGCACGTCGGTAAAGCGCCGGCCCTCGAACACACCCTCGCCGGCTGCAGTCACCTTGAAACGGTATATTGGACATTCTCCGAGGCACGGCCCGCGTTCCACGATGATGCTCGGCACTTGGGCTTGTTCCACCAACGAGGCGACCAACGCGAATGCCACCCTCGCAGTCAACATCACCATGGTGAGTCTCCCTTCAGCAACAAAAAAGCCATCAGCCTTGCCACGGATCGATCACGAGGGCGCCGATGCCTTCGAAGGCCCTCATGCGCCTCACGGAGATCAAATCGTTGACCAGAGCGGTACAGTCAACGCGCGCCCCTAAACTCCTGTACGCACCTGCCTTCTACCGTCGTAATGGATTCGTCTCCAGCGACAAACTCGATATCTACTCCAAAGTGGCTTGAGTCCTGTTCAGACAAAAGCCTCATTGAACCTCCGAAATACGAGGCGGCAAGCCACTTCCAAGGCGTCATTAGCAGTAATCAGGAGCGAAGCGGAGTACGGCGCGCGTCCCTTCGCCACCTCCTTGCCGTCGATGCGGATGACGACGTTGAACCGCGCGCCGCGCTTGCTGCCTTCCTTGCGTGTTTCGCCTCTATGTTGACCTTGCCGCTCGGAAACGGTTCGGAGGGATCGACGCGCGTCCCCTCAATATCGAGCAGGTTGTACTCGTAATGCTTGCCGGGTGCGCACAACTGCAACGATCCAAGCCCGTTGCGGCTGCACGCACCCTCATACGAATCAACCCACCTTCTTCACAGCTGGTATCGTCCAAGAGCCATCAATGATCGAAGGATTGCTTTCGTTGGGCCAGTAAAGCCGCATCATGAGGATGAATTTCCCCTTGGGCGCCGGAAGCCAGTTCGATTCCTTGTCCGCTCCAGGCGATTCGTGCTGGATAAACAGGTCGATCGAACCATCGGGGTTTGCCTTGAGTGGCTGCCGTGCGCTGATTGAGTAGCGGTTCAAAGGATTGTCGACGAAGAAGTAGCCGGCGTCGTACATCGTCAGTGACCAGAAGCCCGAAACCGGCGGCGTAAGACCTTTCTTGAACGTCAGAACGTACTTCTCGGACCCATCATATGCCCGCTTGATCACTCCGCTGCCAGACTTCAGCGATGTTGGGTAGATCGCATCCTGCGGCCGGTTTGCTCCGAGACCGATCGCGGTGATCAGGGCACGCTGGATATAGTTGGTACCGTAGATGCCGGTCTTTGTCGTGAAGCCCCAACCGTCAATATCCTGCACATCGCCGTCGCTGAATTTGAAATGCATCATGATGCGTGCGAAGCCGAGCTGCGGAACGCGCTTCACAAACGCGGGATCGAACTTGGCTTTGTCGAAGTCCTGGCCGGGAACAATCCCCAGCTCGGCGAGCTTGGCCACCATGGGCGCATCGGCGTCGGTCGGCGGATTTCTTTTCAGGAGCTCAGCGAAGAGGGTGAAGTACTCGATGGCATCCATGCTGTTGACTTGTTCGCGAACGGCAGCCTCCATATCGATCGCCGCGTCGACCTTGCCTTTTGGCGGTGTCCAGTCCTTGCCCCACGCGCTCAAGGGATAGAGCTTCACTTCGTCCTGCAGTTTATGAACTTCGGCGTAGTCCTCCGCGGTGCCTGTGCAGTAGATACGTCCAAGCAGCCATACGATACTCGTTGGAGATTTATACTGGATCACGCCTTCCGGGAGCGTCCCTTCCCAACCGGGCCCGGTCACCACGAATGTCTGCGCGTCGGTGCCTGTAGTACGCTTTCCGGGGACGTCGAACACAGTTGTCCAGCCATCCAACATCGGAAACAAGGCATAGCGGTCTTTCAGGTCGGGCAAGCTAACCACCCAAGGTTCATCCCCCACGTCAAAAAACGCGGTGGTATAGAGGGTGTCGGCGTTGGGCGCGGTCACGTCTCGAAACTTGGCGTCTGGGTACTGACGCAGCTTGATCAAATGTCCCATGGGGCCCCGGGTTCCCTCGGGTTCGGCGACGTTGGTAATCACACGCCTAGTCATTTCCATCGTTACCAGGGGATATGCGTAAATATAGGCCTCGACGGCCAGGGCGAACTCGTCAAGCCCCTCCGGCAAATCGGCCACTAAACCATCTGCGGCCTTCGCCGGCATACCGAGAGAAGTAGCTGCCAGCCCCCCAAGACCGGCGGCCGTAAAGTCACGACGTGTAATATCCATTTTATCCCTCCGACAAAATTTGAGTTGCGACGCAATGCACTGAGTTCAGAAGATGTAAACGACGAGGCGTACCGTCTGGTTGGTAGAAACCGCTCCGCAACGCCACACCCCACGGCACTGTTCATTTTTTGCTGATGCAGCCGGTGGCAGCTTGGCGACACACGCTATGGAACGACGGCCCGACGAGCGCATGTGCCGACGAAGAGACGAGAGGGCGCGGTCCCGAGACTGTCCGCCGACTGCAACTGCCGGCATTTGTACGAGTCCGGCTGCGCCGCGCTAAACCACTGTGGTCAGCACGTCATTTGCTCACCTCGGAGACGCCTTTCTCTCGGAATATTGCGCATCGACGAGCACGCCGAATCCGTCCTGCTTCCGACGAAAATTTCAGGACAGCCCCCTTGATTGAGTATTTGCTTTAGTACTCAACTGTATATTGCTATGGTGCTCGCCATATGTCTTGCCTTTTCACGCCAACTTTGCTGCTCACATGCAAGATTCTGCACCCGCAATCAGAGTTAGGGCTTTCCTGCCGATGGCGCCCTATCTTGCCAAGCACGATGTCTCAGCCATCGAGTTCTGCGCTCGAGTCGGCATCTCTCCAAACGTGTTCCAAAACGCAGATGGTTGGCTCCCGCGCGCCAAGTGCTTCCACATGGCCAACGAACTGGCAGCCCTCCTGGGCGATCCATTCGCCGGCGCGCATGTCGGACGTTTGACCGAACTGCGTGATCTCGGCCAATGGGGACAGTCGATTCTGGCTGCAGAGAGCGTGGCTGATGCATGTGCTCTCGCGGCAGCCAACGCTTCATCAATCCACTTGGGATCAGACGTACGCCTCCAGGTGGAAGGTCAAACCTCCCGGATCATTTTCCGCTTCGCCGATCATCTCCAGTTCGATCCTCGGCAGTTCATCTTCGGCAGCCTCGCTGTACTGCGGAAGGTACCGTTGTTGGCGGGTGAACCCTCTGCAATACGAGTTCGACTGACAGCTTCGGCGGACCGTGGAACCGAGGCTCTGGAGGAGTGTTTGGGGGCCAATATCGAAACTGGATGCGACTACGACGTGATCGAGTTCGATCGGGCGTTGCTCGAGCTTTCTCTTAAAGCCTCCCGGAATCGGCCTTCAAAGGGGACAGAGGCGCTAGCCTCGACGGTGAAGACGGCGATGCTGCTCAAAGAAAGGCTCCCTGACGGTCACGCGTTGGGGCTGGCGGCTGCGGCAAGAAGCCTTGGCATGTCAACTCGGACTCTCCAGAGGCGCCTAAAGTTTTGCGGCGTTGATTTTGAGGAGTTGCTCGACGAAACGCGTCGTAGTGAAGCGATCCGGTTAATCTGCGAAGACGTCTACAGCATGACCGACATCGCTTTTCGAGTTGGCTATAGCGATTCCGCGCACTTCACGCGCGCGTTCAAACGCTGGACGGGAGTTCCGCCATCACGCTTTCAGATGGACCGGGAATGAAAATCGATCATTGGATCGCTCTAGAAAGTCAGGAAACCACATCACTGCTGGTCGACGAAGTGACCGCGGTAGTAGTCGTCGATCCGGGTGTGAGCGCGAACCCCGCTACCCAGGCTTGTGGCAAAGTCGATCGAGCACGTCGCGAAGCGCAGTCGCGGCTTCGTCTCGCTCGCCAGCAGACATCAACTCGGGTTCCGCTTCCAGTCTGAGATGCGGCAGCTCGGTTCGAACGGCGCTGCGTGCGGCGACCAGATTGGCCTTCAGATCGAGGACGCTATATGTGGCGACGGGATAGGCGATACCCTTGACCTGGACATGCCCCAGCTCGACACAAGCGATCGTGTCCTTCACTTGCGCAAAGGTCTCATAGGAAATGAGCACTGTCCCCGCCGGCGCCTCCTGCTCGAGGCGCGAGGCGAGATTCACGGCGCCGCCGATTATCGTGTAGTCCATGCGATCTTCACTGCCGAAGTTGCCGACCGTGCAGTAGTCGGTATGGATGCCGATGCGGCATCGCAGCGGCGTTTCAATGCCGATGTCGCGCCAGATTTCTGCAAGTTCGCTCATCCGTTTCTGCATGGCGAGAGCCATCTCAACACAGGCGAGCGCGTCCTCCTTGACGCCGCGGGTCTCCGGATCCCCGAAAAACATCAGGATCGCGTCGCCGACATACTTGTCGATGGTGGCGCCGTGTTCCAAAGCAATCTTCGACATTTCCGTCAGATAGTGATTGAGGAGCTGGGTGAGATCCTCGGACTCCATCTTGTCGGTGGTCTCGGTAAAGCCGGCGATGTCCGAAAAGCATATCGTCAGCTTCTTCCGCTGACTGGCGATCCTGACGTCCTGACGGCCGGTGAATATCGAGTTGTATACTTGCGGCGCCAGATATTTCGCCAGCTTGCTCGAGAGCGCCTCGAGGGCTGCGGATTTCACCGCGAGGTTCTCCTCCCGCTTTTTCAACTCCGTGATGTCCGAGTAAACGGCGACCGTGCCGCCGCCTGTGATGCGGCGCTCGCTTATCATGATCCATCGCTCGTCACCTCGCCGCTGCACCCACGGTTCGCCAGGATTGCGGTGCCGGGAGAGCCGCTCGGCGACCCATTCCTCGAGCCGCCCCTCGGCATCCTTGATGTAGCCGCGCTCGGCGGATCGGCGGATGATGTGCTCGAATGTAGTGCCGGGCGTCAATTCGATCGCAACATCGCTGTAGAGCAGTTCGCGGTAGCGGCTGTTGCTGAGGACGAGCCGGTCCTCCACGTCATAGAGAGCGAACCCCTCCGAGATGCTCTCGATGGCATCTACGAGCCGCTGGCGTGCTTCAGCAACCTCGCGCAGATTCTTTTCCTCGACCTCGACAGCCGTGTCCCGGAACAGCCTGAGCGCCTCGGCCATACGGCCGATTTCGTCGTGGCCAGCGGCAGGCAATGGCGCACAAAGATTGCCGCCGGCGATCGCGAGCATGCCCTGGCTCACGCTTCCCAAACGGGCGAGAAGGCTGCGGTCGACATAGAGCCAGACGATCAGAATCGAGCTCAACAGGCTGAGAACGGCCGAGCCAAGGACAACGCCGGTGCCGTAGCGCTGGACGACCGCAGCCTCGAGACCGGACGAGGCGATCTCACGGTTTGCCGCAGCGACAAGGCGATCGACCGCAGCGGTGAGACTGCGGGACAACCGATTGTTTTCGGCCAGAAGTTTTTCGCCCTCAGCCAGGACGGCAAACTCGTCCTGTCGCGCCTTCGGTATGCTGTTGCCACCATCGATCAGCGCCTTGAACTCGCCCACCCGCTGTTGGAAGCGGGACCGTAGCTTCTCGTCGATCTCGGTTGAAACCATTTCGAGGACGGCGAGCGACCGGCGCAGCGGAAAGAGCATCAATGCAAGATCGCCTGGCGTCGGTGCGTTCGCCAACTTAACCAGCGCGTCGTTGACGGCGGATATCTCCTGGTGTGCCCTCTGCTGGGGGATGTAGCCCGTAATCGCCTCGACCAGGTCGGAAGTCGCCGCCGCGCGTCGGTCTGAGGCGAGCGACGTGTCGGCCGCGACAGTTCTCCATTGCGCAAGCTTGGAATTCATCACCAGGATGCCGGCCGCCAGAAGGCGTTGGCCCGCAATTGTCGTAGCCGATAAGCGGCGTAACAACTCCTCCTTGCGTGCGACTACGGTGAGCCGGGCGGCGACAAGGTCGTCGAGTGCGTCGAGGTTGCGCCGCAGACCAAGCACCGCCGCCTCGATCTCGGCGACCGCCGCCGTGCCAAGCGTGCCTCCCTTGAGCGCGGCAAGCAGTTCCTCGAGGCGCGCCATCTCGACCCCGATCGCAGCCGAGACCTCGTTGTGCCGTACCTTGCTCGTTGAATTCAGTACAGACGGCGCAGTTGCCGCGACCCGCTCGGCTTGGCGCGACAGTTGGAGGGACGCCAGCGCCGACGGCACCCGATCCCTGGTTATGCTGTCCACGACCTCGCCGACCTGGAGGAAGGCATAAAGAGCAGCGGCCGTCGCGAGCACCGCGAAGGTGCTGATGCCGAAGAAAGCCAGCAACAGGCGGCCGCGTATGCCTAGGCGTTCAAGCATCGCGGCGACACTTAATCTGAACGATCGCGCTGGCTTGATCTGCATAAGATGCCCCAAGTGACGCGGCGGCGTGTGGCGGGCTGCTATTCAACCGGCACATACTCTCCACCCCGCCAGACGTACCACACCCAGCTTTGGTTCGTGAGGTCGCCCTTGTCGTCGAAATCGACCGGGCCGAGCACAGTGTCGAACTCCTGTCCGCGCAGTGTCGCGATGACCGCCGGCAGTTCGAGCGAGGCTGCCTTCTCGACCGCCTGCGCCCAAAGCTGGACGGCAGCGTAGCTCAGCAGTGTGTAACCTGCGGGCTCGAAGTTTTCGGCACGGAACCGCTCCACCACCGGGGCAGCGTCGGGGTTTCGCCGCGGGTCCGCGGAGAACGTAAAGAGGGTCCCCTCGGCTCCCGGGCCGGCGATCAGCGCAAACTCCTCGGTTGCCAGGGCGTCGCCGGAGATGATCTGAAGCGCGTAGGCGCGGTCGCGTGCAGCACGAACAATCAGCGCAACCTCGGCATGATACCCGCCGACATACAAAACGGCGATGCCAGCGGCCTGTAACGCAGCGATCTCCGCCGAATAGTCGTTCTTAGCAGGGGTGTATGCGTCGTAGACAGCTTCGGTTACGCCCCGCTTGTTCAACTGCTTTCTTGTCTCATCGGCGAGACCCTTGCCATAGGTCGTGCCGTCGTGAAGGATCGCGATTTTCTTTTCGCCCCATTCATCGGCTAGGTAGTTGCCGGCCACGATCCCCTGCTTATCGTCGCGACCTATGACCCGAAAAACGTTGTCACGGCCCTGTTCGGTCAACAGCGGATTGGTCGATCCTGGTGAAATCTGCAAAACCGCCGCCCCCTCGTAGACCTTTGATGCCGGGATCGAGGCCCCCGAGCAGTAATGTCCGACGACGAACACCACTCCGTCAGCCACCAGTTTCCGGGCTGCCGCCAGGGCCTGCTCGGGATCGCAGAAATCGTCGACGTTGATGACGCGCACCTGCTGGCCAAGGACGCCGCCCGCCGCATTGATGTCGGCTACGGCCATCTCTGCCCCACGCTGACCCTGCTCGCCGATCCAGGCGAGCCGTCCGGTCATCGCGGCCGAAACCCCGATCACTACCTCCGCCTGCGCGGGGCAGATGTAGATAGCCGCAAGCGCGGCAACAGCTATGGTGACCACGCGGTGCATCACTGTACCCCTAACGTTAGCTTACGCTAATCAAGTCGACACCGACAGTCCTTTGCGTAAGTGCGGATACCTCGGCTGTTTCCGCAACAGCCTCGTCTCGCGCGGTCAGCGTCGTCGGGCCGTCCGCACAGAATGCTTTCTTCGCTGAAACAGTCGCAGCACTGCAAGCCGAGCTCGGCAAGGAAGGACTGCAGGTTATACTGCGCCACTACAGCGAGCGGGAAGAGGAGAATCTGGTGTGCGTGGCACTCTCCCTGGGCGCGGCCCCTCTGGGCTCCCCGCCCTCTGTTCCTTGCCATTAATGGCCGAGACATGCCATTAAAGTCTGAGACGCAAAGCAGCCGCGAAGGACCGCTTTGCAGCGCAAGCAGACATTGCAAGATGCGCAGCAGGCAGCATGCTCCGGCTGCCTCTCCGTCAGGCAGGCCCACACACTTCAGGAGAACTCATGTTTGACCACGTCAAATTCGGAGTCAGCGACTATGCAGCGAGCAAAGCGTTCTTCCTCAAGGCACTCGAACCGCTCGGCGTAGCCGTTGTCTCGGAGGGGCCACCGACGTACGGTGTCGAGCTTAGCCCAAAGGGTAAGGCTTCATTGTGCCTGTACCAAACCGAGGAGAAGCCAGCGCATCTTCACTTGGCGTTCACGGCCGAGAATCACCAGCAAGTCGAAGCTTTCTATCGCGCGGCTCTGGAAGCAGGTGGTAAAGACAACGGTGCGCCTGGTCTGCGCCCGCACTACCACGCAAATTACTATGCAGCTTTCGTCATTGGTCCGGACGGGCACAACATCGAAGTGGTTTGCCACGAACCCGAGGCCTAAACCTTCCATCGAGGGGACGTCCACAAGCGGGCTTCGCCCACTTGTGGACGTCCTTGAAGTAAGGATCGAGGCAGGTTGGAGCAACGAACTTCACCTCAAAACCTTGTGTAATCAGGCTTCCTGTGCTGAGGATATGGAGCGAGCTGCAGGGTCCGTCCTGCCTACGGAAAGCGTGAACTGTCGCAAAGACAGGGTGCAATTCTCCGGTTTTTGCGGTGGATTTTTGCGACAGGCTTTCCCTTCGTGCTTCACGGATGCCGCGAAAGTCAGGATTTTCGCGACAAACGGAGCAGATACTCGCGATCGTTGAATGGATCGATACCGGAACGCTTGCGCAAGCGCTGCGAGTCGGCTGCCGGGGCATAGTGATGGAAGGATGTTTCCATAGTGCCCATGCCGCTCGTCAGTCCCGGCAATTGCTGCTGAATGCCTTGAACCCTCTCGGAGGCGACATGCCCTTCCAGCCGCACCACACCATCCGTAACAATCGATTCCTTGGTGACAGCGCCCGACTTGGCAAGCAAAGTCAGCAAGCGATTCAAATTCTCCGCGGGCGCTTCGAAGTAAAACTGGTCAAACGGTTCGCAGACAACGGTTTGTGCCGCCGATAGCGCCGTTGCGAGGACCCACGGCGTCAACTGCCGGAAGTCTGCAGCGGTGCTCGACGGGGAACTGTGCCGAGCAGCGGTCATGGCAACGTGGCAATCAATGACTTGCCAGCCGAAGATACCCTGTTTAAGCGTCTCGAATACGGTTTCCTCGACTGCCCGATAGAAGCTTGCCGGCATCTGGCCAACATCCACTTCCAGCGCGAAGCTGTTGCCCGCCCCTTCCGGTCGCGGTTCGACGCGCAAGCCAACGGTCGCCAAGAATGGGTTCGGCTCCTTGAAGATGATCTGAAGGCCCGTCCCGGCTCCGGCGAGCCTCTCGGCGCAGATGACTGTACTATCCTCAAACGCCACTTCGAGACTAAAATCCGTCAGCAAGGTCGATTGGATCACCTCCTTCTGCACCTCTCCATAGAGAGACACAAAGATGTCGTTCGTGTCCTCGTTCTTGCGCAGATCAATCAACGGGTCCTGTTCGGCCAACTGGTTCAGCGCCAGCCAGAGCGCCGCACTCTCGGAGGGACGCTGCGCTTGAACACGAGATTCCAGCGTTGGCGGCGCAAAATGATGTCGGACGTCTGCGAGGCGGTTGGTGCCAACCACGTCGCCGATACGGGCGCTGCTGAGGCCACTGACCCGAGCAATTTGACCTGCCCAGAAACTGGTTGCGCTGTGAACTTTGCCGGCGTCGAAAAGTTGGATTCCGGTCACCCTTGCCGGCCCCTGAGGCAGATTGAGATATTCCCGCAGCCGGACCGTTCCAGATGAGAGATAGAGATAGGACAGCTTCTCGCCGCCCCATCCGCGCTCGATCTTGAAGATCTTGCCGGTGACAGCAGCATGAGGATCGAGGTGATGGCCGGGCAGCAGGGTCGCAATTGCCGATGTCAGAGCTGGCAGGCCCACGCCGGTTACCGCCGCGCCAGCAAACGCCGGCTGCACCAGACCGCATGAAACCTGATCCCGCAGCGAGCGGTCAAGTCTTTCGCCGGTAAGACGATCCGGGGCTTGCAGATAGTCGTGCAGCAGCTCGTCATCGTTTTCCGCCAAGGTCTCGCACAGGGCGGTGAAAAGCGGTTCGCTTCCCGGATCGAAGGCTTTTACCTGAGCGAGTTTACTACCGGCATCAATTACGGCCGACATGGCGATGGGTCGAACCGGCAGTTGGCCGGCAATGGCTTGCAGCACTTCATTGTAGTGCGCACCGAGACGATCAACCTTGTTGATGAAGAATAGGAAGGGAACCCCAACACGCTGCAACGCCCGCACCAGCACTCGCGTCTGCGCTTGCACGCCTTCGACTGCAGAAACAACGACCACAGCAGCGTCCAGCAGCCCAAGCACGCGCTCGACCTCGGCGATGAAGTCGGGGTGACCGGGCGTATCGATGAGATTCACCACCGTGTCGCCGATCGTGAATGAAACTACGGCAGCCCGGATAGTGATGCCACGCTGCCGCTCCAGCGCGAGGCTATCCGTCTGCGTATTACCGGTATCGACACTGCCTAGCTTGTCGATGACACCAGCGTCAAAAAGGAGTCGTTCAGTAAGGCTGGTTTTGCCTGCATCCACATGGGCCAGGATGCCCAGATTTATAGTGCGCATGAATCCTCAACTTCTCAGAAATTCGGACGTGATTTTCGTGAGAAGGGACTCGGCGCATTGGGGCCTCTAAGAGCTGATGACTATGATTTTCGCAAGCCTCTGCTGCTTTGCAGAGCTGCCCGCAAACTTAAAGCCGTATCCAAACACATGTCAAGAACAGCTCAATCTAAGATTGAGATTGGAAAGCACAGGCAACGGTTGTTGCAAAACTCCCGATTAACGCGACGATTTCAAATCTAATTTCTGCGACGTTGAAAAACTGGGATTTTTGCAAGGCTCGCAAAGTCCATGCGGGGCTTCCTCGACCCAATGCTCTTTCGCATAGTCTGGTTGCTTATGCCGAATGCCGCATGGCCGACATGGCAGGTATCAGCCGCGGCCGTCCCTCATGTGAAACGTTGAACGTCTGCTACCAGCCCCAAAAGCCGACACCGGATCAACGCCTTGACTGGGTTCACCCAATTGCCCGGTCAAATCGAGTCTCGAATGAGGCCTCAAGTCAAAGCGTCGACGGGATTCGAGCCGCGGACCTTTGATTGATCATTTCAGCTAGGCGCCGCTGCCCCACGGTCCGTGATGGCTGTCGGCGCCATCGACGCGGTCGAAGCCGTGGGCACCGAAGAAGTCGCGCTGGGCCTGGATCACGTTGGCGGTGCCGCGGCCGCGGCGGTAGCTGTCGAAGTAGCCGAGGGCCGAGGCCAGTGCCGGTGCCGGCAGGCCGCCAAGGGCGGCCGCCGAAACGACGCGGCGCAGTGCTGCGTCGGTTTCCTTGACCATGGCGGCAAAGGCCGGCGTGACGATCAGGTTGGCGGCATCGGGCGCCTTGGTGAAGGCAGTGGTGATTTCATCCAAGAACTGCGAGCGGATGATGCAGCCGGCGCGCCAGATCTTGGCAATCGTTGGCATCGGCAGCGACCAGTCAAACTCCTTCGACGCAGCGGACATGACGGCAAAGCCTTGCGCATAGGCGCCGATCTTGGCGGCCAGCAGCGCGTTTTCCAGGTCCTTGATGAAGGCTGCCTTATCGGTGACCTCGAACGCGCCGACAGCCGGCAGGCCAAGAATCGTCTCGGCGGCTTCGCGCTCTGCCTTCGCCGACGAGATGCTGCGCGCGGCAACGGCCGCTTCGATCGCGGTTGCCGGCACGCCCATGGTCTGCGCCTCGATCACCGACCACTTGCCGGTGCCCTTCTGGCCGGCCTTGTCGAGGATCAGGTCGACGATCGGCTTGCCGGTCAGCGGGTCTGCCGCCTTCAAGACCTTCTCGGTGATCTCGATCAGGTAGGAGTTCAGCCGGCCCTTGTTCCAGGCGCCAAACACCTCGCCGATTTCGCCGGCCGTCATCTTCAGGCCGTCGCGCAGGATGCCGTAGATCTCGGCGATCATCTGCATGTCGGCATATTCGATGCCGTTGTGGATCGTCTTGACGAAGTGACCGGCGCCGTTTTCGCCGAGCCAGGCAACACACGGGTCGTTGTCGTATTTGGCGGCGATCGAGGTCAGCACCGTCTCGACGCGCTTCCAGGAGTCTTCCGTGCCGCCGACCATGATCGACGGGCCATGACGGGCGCCCTCTTCACCGCCGGAAACGCCCATGCCGATGAAGGTCAGGCCCGAATCCGTCAGCGCCTCGAAGCGGCGCATCGTGTCGCGGAAATTGGCATTGCCGGCATCGATCATGATGTCGCCCTTGGCGAGGTAGGGCTTGAGGATTTCCATCTGCTGGTCGACCGGCTCGCCGGCCTTGATCATGATGATGATCGGGCGCGGCGGGCGGATGGCGGCGACAAACGCTTCGATGGTGTCGCAGGGCACGATCTGGCCCTGAAGCTCGCCGGCTTCCGCGTAGAATTTGTGCGTCGCCTCGACGGTGCGGTTGAACACCGCGATCTTGTTGCCTTTTTCAGCGATGTTGAGCGCCAGGTTCGAGCCCATGACACCGAGACCGATAAGGCCGATTTCCGCCTGTGACACGTGATTGCCTCCTCAGGAGATTGGACGCTAGAGCATGTCGCGCAAAAGTGCGCAGCGGTTTTGCGATAACGACATGCGTAAAATCAAACAGTTAAAGCGCGTTGCACGACGCTGCTTAACCGCAACGCGCTTTAGGTGATGTTTCCGAGCGCTCGGGGTGAAGGCTCCAGGCGATCGTGGGATCCCGCGGTCGCCTGGAGCAATGGCGACTAGAAGGCGAGTTGCACTTTCATCGAACGACTGCGGTCGCCGGCAGTCTCGAAAGCACGCACCGCGTCTTCCAGGGGGAAGATCCCGGTCAACAATGGGGTCAAGTCCACCCGGCCGGCGTTGATGAGATCGACGGCCAGCCCGAACTCTTCATGGAACCGGAACGTGCCGCGCATCTCGATCTCTTTTGCCACCACGAGGTTTTGCGGGATGGCAACATCGCCGCCCAGCCCGAGCTGGACGAGCACCGATCGCGGCTTCAGGACGTCGAGACCGGAGCGCACCGCCTGCGCATTTCCCGAGGCCTCGAACTGGACATCGAAGGTGCCCTTGTTGGCGGCGTAGGCGGCGAGCTGATCGGGATTGTTGGCGACATTGATCACCCGATCGGCTCCGATCGATAGCGCCTTGTCAAGCACGCCGTCCATGACGTCGGTGGCGACGATCTCACGCGCACCGTGAACGCGCGCGGCGATGATCGCCAGTGCCCCGATCGGCCCACAGCCGGTGACGAGAACCCGCTTGCCAAGCAAAGAGCCCGCGCGCGCCACGGCGTGAAGGGTCACGGCAAAGGGTTCGGCGAGTGCCGCCTCGTTGCTCGAGACGCCATCAGCGACCTTGTGGCACTGCCACGCCTCGGCGACCAGGCGCTGCCGAAACGCTCCCTGGATATGCGACATCGGCATGGCGCTGCCGTAGAAGCGCATGTTCAGGCAATGGTTCTGCTGACCGCGCTGGCAATAGTCGCACGTCCCGCAGGGGCGGCTCGGCGACACGGCCACCCGGTCACCGATAGAGAGGCCGCGGACACCGTCACCGAGCGCCCTGATCGTGCCGGCGACCTCATGGCCGAGGATCATCGGCTCGCGCAGGCGCACCGTGCCGAAGCCGCCATGGTTGTAGTAGTGCAGGTCGGATCCGCAGATACCGCCGGCTTCGATCTGAACCTCGACCTGGCCCGGTCCCGGGGCCTCCGTCTCGCGATCCTCGATCCGCAAATCCTTGGCGGCGTGAATGACAACGGCTTTCATCTTATGGCCTCAGACGACAGGGGTTGGCAGTGCTTCGCCGGCAAAATGCGCGGCAAGATTGTCACGGACGAGCTTGCCCATCGCCTTGCGGGTCTCGATCGTGCCGGAGGCATGGTGGGGCTGTAGCAGGACGTTGTCGAGGTTCAGGAAGCGAGGATTGAGCATCGGTTCGCCCTCGAAGACATCGAGCGCTGCCGAACCGAGTGTCCCGCTTTCGAGCGCATCAAGGAGAGCGTCCTCGTCGATGTTGGAGGCCCGCGAGATGTTGATCAGCATCCCCTCCGGGCCGAGCGCCTCGATGACCTCCTTCGAGACGATGTGCCGCGTCGCGGCAGAGGCTGCGAGCGTCACAAACAAGACATCCGAGCGCTCTGCCAGAGCGACGGGATCAGCGACAAACGTCATGCCGTCCGCATAGGGCTTCTCAGTGACGTCGCTATAGGCGATGTCCATGTCGAAGCCGCTGAGGCGCTTGGCCACTTCAAAACCGATGCGGCCGAGGCCGAGCACGCCGGCCCTCTGCCCCCAGACCCGCCGCTTCAGCGGATAGAGGCCTTGTGTCCTCCAGCTTCCGTCCCTGACCCAGCTTTCCGCGCCGATCATGCCCCTCGACTGGCAGAGCATCATGGCGACGCCGAGATCGGCAACGTCATTGGTCAGCACGTCAGGGGTATTGGTGACGCGGATACCGCGCTCACGGCAGGCAGCGAGGTCGACGGCGTCGTAACCGACACCATAGACAGATACGATCTCCACCTGCGGGAGCTTGCCGATCAGGTCCGCCGATGCGCCGAGCTCGCCTCGAGTGGCGATCGCCCGGATGGTCGGCCCGTGCGTCGCAAGGAACGCATCCCGATCCTCGGCCTCATAGATCTTGTGGACCGCGTAACGCGCTTCGAGATCCACCAGGTCCCAATCCGGATAGGGTCCCATCAACAGGATGTCCGGTTTCGTCATGATTTTCCTCCCGTGGGTTCTTCACTGGCCGCGCGATCCGCGCGGATCGCCAGGGTGTTCATCGCCAGCGCCACGATGCGCTCCAGCGACTGATCGATTTCGATGGTCACGACGTCCGCCTCCCCTAAGGGCAGCTCGAGGATGGCAAGTTGGCTGTCGAGCAGCGACAGCGGCATGTAGTGGCCCTTTCGCTCTGCCAGGCGCGTCGCGAGCAACGCCCGGGTGCCCTGCAGGAAGACGAAGGTGATTGGCTGCCAGGCAACCTCCCGCAGCCGCTCGCGATAGGCTCGCTTCAAGGCCGAACACGACACGACGGTGGCCGCTGGGCTTGCCAGCCGCGCGCCGATCTCCTCGAGCCAGGGCCAGCGGTCGGCATCGGTCAGCGGGATGCCGCTGCGCATCTTCTCGACATTTTGAACCGAATGCAGGCTGTCGCCCTCGATGAAGCTCGCACCCAGATAGGTGGCGAGCCGTTCGCCAACCGCGGACTTACCGCAGCCGGACACGCCCATGACGACGACCGGGCCGAAGCCGCGGCGGATCTCAGAGGCTGGTAGTGATGCCGCCATCGACATAGAGCGTGTGTCCGTTGACAAAGGAGGAGGCGTTGCTCGCCAGGAAGACGGCCGCGCCCACCAATTCTTCGACCTCACCCCAGCGGGCCGCGGGCGTGCGCTTTTCCAGCCAGGAGGAAAACTCGACGCTATCGACCAGCGCCTGGTTCAGCGGCGTCTTGAAGTAGCCGGGCGCGATCGCATTCACCTGCAATCCGTATTTCGCCCAGTCCGTGCACATGCCGCGCGTCAGGTTCCTGACCGCACCCTTGGTCGCAGTGTAGGGGGCGATCGACGGGCGCGCGAGCTCGCTCTGCACCGAGGCGATGTTGATGATCTTGCCGCGACCGCGACCGATCATGTGTCGGGCAACCGCCTGACCGACGTAGAAGACGCTCGAAATATTCGTCTTTAGCAGTTGCTCGAAGCGCTCGACCGGAAAGTCCTCAAGCGGGGAGCGGAACTGCGTGCCGGCATTGTTGACGAGGATGTCGATGGCGCCGACATCCTGCTCGATCGCATCGACGCCACGCTTCACCGCTTCGGCGTCCGTGACGTCGAAATCCGCGACATCGACAGTGTGGTCGGCGTTCTTCAATGAGGCAGCGGCCGCCTCCAGCTTCGAGCGGTCGCGACCGTTCAGGACTAACGCCGCGCCGTGCTCGGCGAGACCACGCGCCAACGCGAGCCCGATGCCCTGCGACGAACCCGTCACCAAGGCGCGCCGGCCTTTGAGGTCGAAAAGTGGAAATGACAAACCTGTTCTCCTTCACCGTCGAGCGCCGCTGCGCAGGCGAGACATCTCGATCCCCGCGTCAGCCTTCGACCACGAGCCCTTTTGCCTTCAGCACCGGCTCAAGCTTGCTGACTTCGATGACCGATTTTCCAGCCTTGTATGCCGCAATGTACTCGGCTTCGGCCTCTTCGCGCGCTTGCGACAGCTTCGCGACTTCAAAGGCTTCTCCCCGCCGCACGACGACCAGGCCGTCGGCGTCGCCGACGATGATGTCGCCGGGGTGGACGAGCTCCCCGCCGATGACAATCGGATCGTTGGTGGAGGTCAGGGTTTCCTTGACCGTCCCCTTGATGCAGACGCTGAGCGAGAACACCGGGAAGCCCAGCTCTCGCAATTGCAGGGTGTCGCGCACGCCGCTGTCCGTCACAAGTCCGCCAATTCCCTTGGCAAGGCAGGCATTGGCGAGGACGTCGCCAAACGAGCCGGCCTCCTCATACTCGCCGGCCGAAACGACGATGATGTCGCCGGGCTGAGCGTAGTTGATTGCAAGCTGCAGCATGATGTTGTCGCGGGGGGCGCAACGAACCGTGAAGGCCGGACCGCAGAGCTTCATGCGGTAGTCGACAGGCTTGATGCGGGAGGACAATGCTCCCCGGCGCCCCTGCGCCTCATGGATCGTTGCCGGCGAAAACTTGGCCACCGCTTCCACTTCGGCGGCACTCGGGCGAACGGGCATTTTCTTGATATGCGTCATGATTTTTCCCACAGGTGGTCGCGGCGGGCGAGAAGCCCGCCGTTTGCGTTGTTCAAGACATTTCGGAAACAGGGGGTCGCTTACACGCGACCCGACCTAATCAGGGGATCGGGTCGAACTTCAACTCAGACAGCGGTGCAACCTTGTCGGTGCGAGCCATCTTGTATTCGGTGTTCGGGCCAAGCCACTTGTCCCAGATCTGGTTGAGCTCGCCGCTATCATCGAGCTTGCGCAGCACCTCGTTGATCTTGGTCGTCAGCGCCGGCTGATCCTTCGCCATGCCGATGCCGATCGGCTGGAACAGCATGGGCTCCGGGATCATGCGCATTTCCTTGCCACGGGTCTTCGATTCGTTGACCAGCTTGGTGGTCGTCATCGTGTTGGCGACCATGCCGCGCGCCTTGCCCTGCTGCACGGCGAGATAGGCCGAAGCCGTATCCTGGAAAGTCAACGGATCGGACTTATTGAGCTTGATCGACATTTCGGAGGTCGAGCCCTTGGTGGAGGCAAGGCGCTTGCCGACATAGTCAGTCTTTGCCTTGCCCGCATCGTCTGCCGGCACGATCAGCATTTCCTTGGCCAGATAGTAGGGATCGCTGAACTGGATCTGTTCGGCACGGCTTTGAGTATAGGCAAGGTTGGCGACGGTGATGTCGACACGGCCGAGCTTCACCTCCGGCACGCGGGCTTCCACCGAAACCGGCTTGATCTCTGCCTTCACGCCGAGTTCGCGGGCGATTGCGCCGCAAAGATCGACATCGAAGCCGACCATTTCACGGGTCTTGGAATCCGGAGCAGCAAAAGGCGGCACATCCGCAAAGGTCGCGCACCGCAACGTCTTGTTTGCGATGATGTCACCGAGCTGATCGGCCTTGGCCGGTCCCGCGAGCGCTACCGCCGCAACGGTCATTCCGAGGATAAGTTGGCTGCACTTCATGGCTGTTCTCCTTCGTTGGTTTTGCTTGTTCTAGTGGCGCAGGTCAGCGAGAAACCGCTGCGCACGCGGATGCCTGGGGTTTTTGAAGAACTCCTCAGGCGTCGCGGTCTCGATGATCTGACCTGCGTCGATGAACCAGATGCGGTCGGCGACATCACGGGCGAAGCCCATTTCGTGCGTGACGCACATCATGGTCATGCCTTCGGCGGCCAGGGACTTCATGACGTTCAGCACTTCACCGACCATTTCCGGGTCGAGCGCGCTGGTCGGTTCATCGAACAACATCACGGGCGGCTCCATGGCGAGCGCGCGAGCGATCGCCACGCGTTGCTGCTGTCCGCCGGACAATTGGCCCGGATAGGAGTTTGCCTTTTCGCGAAGGCCGACACGGTCGAGCAGCTTCAGCGCCTTCTCGTGGGCCTCCGCCGGCGCCACACCCTTCACCCGGATCGGGGACATCGCGACATTGTCCACCGCGGAGAGGTGCGGGAAGAGATTGAAGCTCTGGAACACGAAGCCGATGCGGCTACGCAGGCGGTTGAGTTCTCGCCCGCTCATCTGCGCGTGAACATCCTGCCCTTCGAAAAAGATCGAACCACTGTTGATCTCCTCAAGCCGGTTCACGGTGCGGATCAAGGTCGACTTTCCCGAGCCGGAGGGGCCGCAGATGACGACCACTTCGCCGCGCGCCACCGTCGCGTCGATTCCTTTCAATACGTCATAGTCGCCATAGCTCTTGCGGACATCGGCGAGGCGGATCGTCTGATCCTTCGCAAAGGAGGATATTGAAGCGGTCATGGCTGCTCCGTGGCGTTCGGTGTCAGGGAAGTCTGGAACTGCCCACGGCGTTTCGGGGCAATCAGGCCGGCGCGCCGGCGCGTGATTCGCCGCTCGACAACATTGGTGAGCCAGGTGAGCGACCAGCAGATCACGTAGTAGGTCAGCGCCAAGATGAGGAAGACCTGGAAGGGCTGCGTGAGGAGCTGATTATTGACCTGGCTGGCAGCGAATGTGAGGTCCGGCACGTTGATGACATAGCCGAGCGTCGTGTCCTTGATGGTCGCGACGAAGGTCGACAACATGCTGGGGATCATGTTGTAGAGCGCCTGCGGCAGGATCACGTAGCGCATCGCGCTGAAATAGCTGTGACCGAGCGCGCGAGCCGCATCCATCTGCCCCTGCCCCAACGCGACGATGCCGGCACGGATGATCTCGCTCAGGAAAGCGCCCTGATAGACGACCAAGGTCGTCAGCATGGTCAGGAAGCTTGGCACGTCGGCGCCGGTTAGCAGCGGCACGAGGAAATAGCTCCAGAGCACGAGCATCAAGAGCGGCACGCCGCGCGTAACATAGACCAACACCGTCACCGGCCAGCGCAGAACCCGGTACTTGGAAAGGCGCCCGAAGGCGAGAAGAATGGCGAACGGAAAGGCGAGCACGATGCTGAGTGCCGACAGTATCAGCGTATTTGCAAGGCCGCCCAGCGGACCGTTCGGGTATTGTCCGATGAGGAGCAGCAGCCAATATTCGTCGATGATGGCGATCAGGTCGTGGATCATCGTCTGGCTCCATTCGCCGGATCAGCACGCCACGTGAGATAGGCGCCAGCGGCCATGATCATCAGGGAGAAGAAGAGATAGAGGATCGTCCCGATCAGGTAGATCTCGAAGGTCCGGAAACTGAGGTTCTCGATTTCCTTGACGGCATGGCTGAGCTCCGGCGCGCCGATCACGATGGCAAGACTGCTGTTCTTGAAGAGCGAAACACTGTGGTTGACAAGCGCGGGCAAGGCATTGCGCACGCCCTGCGGGATGAGAACGAAGCGCATGGCGGAGACATAGCCGTGCCCCAAAGCGCGCGCTGCTTCCATCTGGCCGGGGCTCACCGAGCGCAGGCCAGAGCGAAGGTCTTCGCTGAAATAGGCCGCCTGACAAAGGCCGAGGCCGAGAACTGCGAAGATCATTTCCGCCGAGTGCGCGGAAAGCCAGTCAGACACTCCCGATGGAAGGATCGTGTAGATACCGAAGTACCAGAGCATAAGCTGTACGAGAGTGGGTACATTGCGGTGGTAGGAGACGTAGGCCGCAACGGCGGCGTTGCCGATCCGACCAGGCGAAAAGCGCACCGCAAGCAACAAAACCGCGAGGCTCATCGCCAGCAGCCATGAGAAAATGGCGATGATGAACGTCATCTCAATGCCATGCACAAGCATGGCCACGTATTCCGGGTTGCCCAAAATCACGGCGAGATCGAAGCCCTTCACGGCGGTCACTCCTTTGGTTCGCCGGAGCCGGTGGCTTGCGGCCGCGCCGTCTGGAGACCACCCATGACCTGAAGTGTCGGCGTAATCTCCATATGCCCGATATTCACGGCTATAGGCGCGGCGATCGCATAGGCGATGGCGTCGGCGATATCAGATGCCTGGGGCAACTCGAAACCGTCGATGAAGCGCTCTCGGATCGACGGATCGTCGCCGTGAACGTGAGCGAAGATATCCGTCGCGACCCGGCCCGGGCAGATCTCCGTCACACGCACGCGCTTGCCGAACGTGTCGATGCGCAGCTGGTTTGACAGCATGCTGACGCCAGCCTTGGTGGCGTGATAGGTGGAGTTGCCACCGAAATTGTAGTTGCCGGCAATCGAGGAGATGTTGATGACATGGCCGCGGTCGCGCGCAGCCATGCCAGGCACGATCAGCCGGCAGAGATGGAGGACGGCGCGCAGGTTGACATCGACGAGGAGATCAATGTCGCCATCCTCCGCCTCGAGGAACTTCTTCGGCCGGTCGACGCCGGCATTGTTCACCAGAATGTCGAATTCCACTTCACCGGCAAGCTTTGCCAAGGCGGCACGGTCCGTCACGTCGATAGCGTGGGGAATGCAGCCTGTACGCTCTGCGAGTGCCTTGAGCGCATCGATGCTGCGGGCGACCGCATGCACTTCGAGGCCCTCGCGGCGGAGCCGCTCGACGACCGCAGCACCGATCCCGGAGGATGCGCCCGTCACGAGCGCGGTTCTGTAATCGGAAAAGGACATTGTAGTTCCCCTGTTGTTGAAAGAGAGAGTAGCGAAGCTTTCCGGCTCTGGATAAGACCGTTTGAATCTGGATGGATAAGGAAGGCTTATGGACTTGCGGCGAGCCCGCTGCCCTGTAACATGCGGGCCGAACAGGCAGGCAGGGCATATGGATATCAGGCGTCTCAAATCCTTCATCGTCATCGTCGACACCGGCAGCATCACGCGCGCCGCTGACGTGCTCCACATCGCCCAGCCAGCCCTCAGCCAGCAGCTTGCTGCGCTGGAGGATCATTTCCGGCAGAAGCTTCTGATCCGCAGCCAGCAGGGGGTCTCGATGACGGAGGCTGGCAAGGCCGTCTATCGTCATGCTCAGATCATCCTGCGCCAGATGGACCAGGCACAGGCGGACGTAAAGGCAGCCGGCGACACGCTTGTCGGGCGCGTCTCGGTTGGTCTCGTGCCCTTTTCGAGTGCTGCAACGCTCTCCGTCGACCTGTTGACGGAAACCCGCAAGCGGCATCCCGGTATCTTGCTGCATCTTACGGAAAGTGTTGGCCAGACCTACAGCCAGATGATCATGAACGGTCGGCTGGAAATGGCGCTGATCCATGGCACGGGCCCCATCAAGGGCGTGCGGTTCGAGCCTGTCTTCGTGGAAGAATTTCATCTCGTGGCGCACCGAGATTTCGGCGTCGAACCGGGTGACGCGCCGCTGGCGTTGAGCGCGCTCAACGACGTTCCGCTCCTCCTGCCGCCGCCCTACAATTTCGTGCGCCGGGCAATCGACCTTGCCTTCACGCGCGCCCGCTTCTCGCTGAATGTCGTGGCCGAGGTCGAAATCGTCCGTACACTCGCGCGCGCGGTCAGCGGCGGGGTGGGCGCGACGATCATGCCACGCGCTATCGCCGAACGGATCATCGCGGAGTCCTCCGAGCCTCTGGTCTCGCGTATGGTCACGCCGAAGATCGAAGAGACCTTATCGCTCTGCGTTTCCGATCAGAGCGAATTATCGGAGCCGGCACTGGCGGTGAGATCGATCCTTATGGAACTCACCGCCCGCCTCAAGAGCTAAGCGCTTACCGCAGACCGGCGCAGAATTCGGCGATGCGGCCGCAGGCCTCATTCAGCTGTTCAATGCTGGTGGCATAGGAAATGCGGAAGAACGGGCTCATGCCGTAGGCCGCACCTTGCACGGTCGTGACATGATGCTCGTCGAGCAGCGCCAACACGAAATCCGTGTCGTTCTCGATCCTGCGACCCTTTTTGCTGGTCCGGCCGATGAGCTCAGCAATGTTTGGGAAAACGTAGAAGGCGCCTTCAGGCTTATGGCAGCGGATCCCTGCGATCGCGCTCAGCCGCTCAACCACGAAGTCACGCCGCTTTCTGTAGATCGCCGCCCGCTCTTTGAGGATCTTCTGCGGACCGTCCAGCACGGCGGCAACTGCGGCCTGCGTGATCGTCGACGTGCCCCCGCTGTTCTGACCATTGACGTTGCTGATCGCCTTGATCAGGTCCTTCGGGCCGCCGCAGAAGCCAAGGCGCCAGCCGGTCATCGCATAAGCCTTCGATGCACCGTTGACCGTCAGCACGCGATCCCTAAGGCGCGGCTCGACCTCGGCAATCGTGCAGAACTCGAAGTCGTCATAAATCAGGTGCTCGTACATGTCGTCGGTCATGATCCAGACATCCGGATGCTTGAGCATCACCTCGGCAATCGCCTTCATCTCGGCGCGCGAGCAGGCCGCGCCGGTCGGGTTGTTTGGGAAGTTCAGGAAGAGCCATTTGGTGCGGGGTGTTATGGCGGCATCGAGGTCCTCGGCTCTCAGTTTGAAACCGTTCTGTTGCGGGCAATCGACGGGAACCGGCGCTGCGCCGGCGAATTTCACGATATCCGCATAGCTGATCCAGGAAGGCGAAGGGATGACCACCTCGTCGCCGGGGTTGCAGGTGGCGAGGACAGCATTGAAGATGATCTGCTTGCCGCCGCCGGCCACGACGATCTCGGTGAGATCGTAATCGAGATTGTTATCCCGCTTGAACTTGCGGGCAATGGCCTGCCTGAGGGCCGGCGTTCCATCGAGCGGCGGATACTTCGTATCGCCGGCAAGAGCTGCGGCATGGGCCGCCTCAACGGCGTTTGCGGGCGTCGGGAAATCGGGCTCGCCCGAGGAGAGACTGATCACCTTGACGCCGTTCGCCGCAAGGTCGCGGGCACGCTGGCTCATGGCAGCAGAAGCGGAAACGGAAACGTTCTTCAGGCGGTCGGCAATAGCGGGCATGATCGTTGCTTTCGATAGGACGGACATAAGGTTTTGCGGTGTGCGAGGGCTCAGCCCAGAAGCTTGGAGACGGGCGTGACCACGCCGCCGGCCGTCTCGATTTCGTTGCGGACGGTGCGGGCGAGCTCGAGCGAGCCCGGCGTATCACTGTGAACGAGGATGGAACGAGCCCGCATGGGGATGACGGTCCCGTCGACGGCGGTTACGGTCCCCTCGATCAGAAACTGCCGCACCCGTGCGCGCACCAGGGCCTCCTCCTTGACGAGCGCGCCCGGCTTTCCACGGGGCACGAGCTTGCCTTCGGCGTCGTAGGCTCGGTCCGCAAGGAAGAGGGGCAGCGTCCTGAGCCCGGCCTCGAGCGCCGCGCGTTCAATGATGCTGCCGGCCGTGCCGAAGACGATGAGGTCTGGATCGACGGTGCGCATCGCGGCCATCATCGCGGCGGCCAAGGCGGGGTCACGATTGACCATGTTGCCCATTGCTGCGTGGAAGCTGACATGAGAGACCCGCACACTTTCCGCACGAGCGATCGCGATCAGTGCGCCGAGCTGGTAAAGCATCTGCTGGCGCAGTTCGTCAGGTCCGAAGGGCAGTTCGCGGCGGCCGAAACCTTGCCGGTCCGGCAAGCCTGGATGCGCACCGATATCGACACCCCTCTTCCGCGCCAGGCGCACCATCCTTGCCATTGTCTCCGGATCGCCGGCATGAAAGCCGCAGGCAACGTTGGCGGAGGTGATGACATCCATCATCGCCTCATCATCGCAGAGGGAATAGGGCCCGAAGCCCTCGCCCATGTCGGAATTGAGATCCACCTTCATGAATTGCTCCTATGCCATGGCGGCAAGCGCCTTGCCGACCAGGCGCGCGGTCTGCCTGATATCGTCGACATAGGTGGCGAGCGCCTTCTCTATGCCCTTGGCCTCTGCATGCGTGGCCGGCACAAAGCGCAGCGTCGAGCCGATGCGAGCCTGCCCCATCCGCCAGAGATCGGCCTCTATAATGCCTGCGATCTTCGGATAGCCTCCGGCCGTGTTGGCATCGCTCATCTGGACGATCGGTTCCCCGGCTGGAGGCACCTGTATGACGCCGGGCACCACACCGTGCGAACGCATCTCCACCACTTCCACCGGATGGATCGGATCGCCGCTCAGGCGGTAGCCGGTGCGGTCGCTGCGTGCCGAGATCTTCCACGGCTGGCTCCAGAACCGCTCTGCGTCGGCCCCGAAAAGGTCATGTTCGCCGGCGGGCAGAGCGCGAATGACGAGTTCGCCATTCTCGCCGACGGGAAACACGTCCTTCAAAGCCACCGCCGGCGGCACGGCGCCGAAGCCGCCCTTTGGCACGGCAGCAGGCTGGACTGCACCAGTCGCGATGCTGTCGCCGACCGCAAGGACCCTTCCACCAAGCCCGCCGAAGCTTCCACGCAGCGACGTGCTGCGCGAGCCCATCACCGGCGCCACGTCCACGCCGCCAGACAGGCTCACATAGGCCCGCGCATCGCGAAGCGGCGGGAAGAGCTCCAGCACCTGACCGGGCTCGGCTTCCCCGGCCCACCAGGGCGCCAGGGCGACACCGTCGAGCTTCGCCCGGCAATCGGCACCGGTGACGGCGAATGCGCCACGTTTGGTAAAGAGCAGCCGGAACGGGAAAGTCTGTACCTCGATTACGGCCGCGCCCTCGGGGTTGCCGAGGAGAATGTTGCCGATCTCCAGAGCCAGAGGATCCATTGCTCCGCAGGCGGTTACTCCGATATTGCGATAGCCCGGCCGTCCCATATCCTGGACAGTGTTCAGCGGGCCCGTTTCGACGATCTCGATCACAACTCGATCCTTTCGGGGCGGAAACGCACGGTATCGCCCGGCGCCATCACGGCTGGCGCGGCGGCCAGCGGATCGAACATCTGGACTTCGGCAAAGCCGATCGAATTCCATCCATTCGGGCCGGTCAGCACCGCAACGCCGGTCTGCATGCCGCCGATCGTGACGCAACCACGCGCCATCTTGAGTGAGGGCACGGTCTTTCGCGGCATGTGGATGCGTGGATCTAGCCCATGCAGGTACCCGAAGCCCGGCGCACTGCCGAGGGCGAAGACGCGATAGGTGCCTTCGTGGTGAATGCGCACGACTTCCCGGTCGCTGAGGCCGCTGAGCTCGCAAAGCGCCGGCAGGTCGGTCGCATGTTCGCCGCCATAGGTGACGGCGATCTCGATGTGCCGACCGGCAAGATCGATACCCTGCGCTCGCTGCCATTTCTCCTGTAGCTGGTGGATGACCGTGTCTGGATCGTCCGGGGTCTCCTTGAGGATCACCAGAAGGTTCGTCATGCCCGGAACGATCTCGGCGACCTGTTCATGCGCCTCGAGCGCGCGGGAGAGCGCCCAGATGCGTCGCTGATTCGGCAGGTCGAAGGGGCCAGGCGCTTCCAACAGGAAGGCGCGCGTGCCGATGAACGAGATTTTCGCCAGTCCCTCGGCATTCGGAACGATTGAGGCGGGAGACGGGAAGGATGCCTTTTGCAGGAGGCTCATTGGGCGTGCTCCATCGTCAAAATAGGATCGCCATAACCGATCAACTCTCCGGCGCGGGCGTGAACTTTTGCGACGACGGCCGCCTCACGCGCGATCACGGGCAGCAGAATGGGCCCGATCTCGACAAAACCGGCAACAGCGCCCGGTTCGAGCGACGTCCCCTCGCCGGCAAGCGACGAAACATTGGGGGCACCGGGATGCCGGTCACGAAACACCCCGGCGAGGGGCGCCTTGAGGACCCGACCTTCGGGCCGCGGCGCGGTCACGTCCGGAGCAGCTTCACGAACGTCCACCGGGCTGGCGCCTGGGTTCAGAACGATCTTCAGCGCGCGCCCGTCCTTCGTGCTGATTTCCAGCTCGCTCGCGCCCGAAGCGCCAAGCCAGGCGGTGAGCGTGGAGATGAGGGCCGGATCGGAGAAGTCACCGATCGCAGATGCGCTTGTCGCGCGGTCACGCCTGGACACCAGCTTCCTCCCTCAAACGCTTTTCAAGATGATGGATATCGACGCAGCCCCGCACGAAATCGGGATCGGCGAAGATCCTTTCGTGCAGCGGAAGGTTGGTGGAGATGCCCTCGATCCTGGCTTCAGACAGGGCGACCTGCATGCGCCGGATCGCCTCGTCCCGGGTCGGCGCGTGGACGATCAGCTTGGCGATCAAGGAATCGTAGTAAGGGGAGACCTGGTATCCGGCCGAGACATGGGTATCGACGCGAATGCCTGGTCCGCTCGGAAAGCGAACGTAAGAAATGCGTCCGGGCGCGGCAATGAATGTGACAGGATCCTCCGCGTTGATGCGACATTCGAAGGCGTGGCCCCGCGCCTCGCCGCAAAAACGGGTCGTATCGAGCACTTCTCCCTGCGCCGCACGCAGTTGCTCGTGCACGAGATCGACACCGGCCGTCGCCTCCGTCACTGGATGCTCGACCTGCAGCCGGGTGTTCATCTCGATGAAGTAGAATTCGCCGCGCTCATAGAGGAACTCGAAGGTGCCGACGCCGCGATAGCCGATCTGCCGGCAGGCCTCCGCGCAGCGCTCGCCGATCCTCTGTGCGAGTTCCGGCGCGATGCCGGGCGCGGGCGCCTCCTCCACTACCTTCTGGTGCCGCCGCTGGACGGAGCAATCGCGATGGCCAACCCAGACAGCGTTGCCGTGATTGTCACAGAGTATCTGGAACTCGACGTGGCGCGGGTGCTCCAGGAATTTCTCCAGGTAAAGTTCGGGCCTGCCGAAGGCGCGGCGTGCCTCCTCGCGCGTGATGGCAACGGCGTCGGTGATATCGGCGCTATCGCGCACGACGCGCATGCCCCGTCCGCCTCCGCCACCGGCCGCCTTGACGATGACCGGGTAGCCAATGGCCTCAGCGATGGCGGGCACAGCGTCGACGTCCTCCGGCAGCGGTTCGCCCGGTCCCGGAACGCAGGGAACGCCTGCCGCCATCATCGCGCGCTTTGCAGCGATCTTGTCGCCCATGGTGCGGATTGACGAGGCCGGAGGGCCCACGAAAACCAGCCCGGCCCTTTCGACGGCCTCGGCGAAATCGGCGTTTTCCGAGAGGAACCCGTAGCCCGGATGGATCGCCTCGGCGCCGGTCACGCGTGCTGCAAGGAGGATCGCCGCCTGGTTGAGGTAACTCCTTGCAGGCGCCGACGGTCCGATCGAGAGCGAACCGCCTTCGCTCGGTGTTGCCGCCCCCGCCTTGTCTGCCTCGGAGGCAACCAGAATCGGGCGAAGGCCAAGCTCCTTGCAGGCGCGCTCGATCCGGACGGCGATTTCGCCGCGATTGGCGATGAGGACGGAATTGAACGGACGACCGACTTCCCGAGCGGCCTTGAAAGACGCGTCCATCAGCCGATCTCCACGAGCGGGTCGCCGAAGGCGACCTCCTGGCCATCATCAAAGAAGATGCGCTTGACCACGCCGGCGAACGGAGCAGAGACCGTCGTGAAGACCTTCATGGCCTCCACGATGCAGAGAGCCTGCCCCACTTCCACCTGATCGCCCACCACTACGATTGGAGCGGCTCCCGGGCTATTTGAGTGATGCACGATGCCTGAGGTCGAAGCACGAACAAGCTGGGTTGGCGGCTGGTCATCCAGGCTTACCGGCTTGACCGTCGAAAGCTCTCGCCCATCTGAGGTCGGAATATCTACCTTGGCTGCCGCTTCGCGCGCCGGATTGCGAATGACGACAGTCGTATCCGCATCGCTGACTGTCAGCTCCGAGACACGCGAACGCCCGACAAAGTCGAGAAGCGTCTTGATCTTTTGGAGATCCATGGTTTTCCCCAAGGCACGAAGATTACCGGTGTGCAGCCCTCAGAGCTGTGTTCCGGTTCGAATTGGGGAGATCTTACACAGCATCCCGTTTGATGGGGGCAGACAAACTTTGAATACGGGCATCGACACCATCAGCCGCAGGCGTCGGACGCGGCAGGTAATAGGCACTGCCACGGCTGATCCCGAGCAAGCGGACCTGAAAGGCAACGGAAAGCTCGTGTGTACCTCAAGAGCGACTGGCATCGGGAATGCGGTAACCAACCTGTGCATCAGAGCTTGATCATCGACGTCCTTGAGTTCCGCCTCCACCCATGCGCGACCAATCTCATAAACAGCCGCTCTATGCGCGGCCGAATTTGCGCGGCCAAGTGTTGACATCAGAGCGTTGTTGCGGGACCACCTTTCAGGCCTGAGCTCAAGCCAAGACTCCGGCATGGATCAAACGCGATCCAGGAACTCGAGCACTCGGCTGGTGAGTAGCACGGTTGCATCCGCGTCATACGACGGGAGCGAGCTGTCGGCGAAGTAGTGCTGATCGCCGGGGTACAGGAAAAGCTCCGCGTCCTCGACCTTCTCCACGATCTCGCGGGCGGCGTCGATATCGCCCTCGCCGACGAAGATCGGGTCGTTGTCCATACCGTGAATCTGGACGGCGACGCCATCCGGCCAGGATCCGAAGGACCACTCGCCACTGATCGGTAGGCAAGAGTAGAAGAGCAGGGCTCCGCGGGCTCCGGGCCGTGTCTGTGCCAGCTTCTGCGCCGGCAGCACACCGAACGAGAACCCGGCGTAGACGAGCTCGGGAGCCAGTACGTCGGCGACGCGGACGCCGCGCTCCCGCATGTCGTCGAATCCGATCTTACCGATATAGGCGAGACCCTCATCGATGCTCTGGAACGTGCGTCCGTCGAACAGGTCCGGTGTGTGCACGATGTGGCCTGTGGCCCGCAAGTCGTTGGCGAACGCGCGCACACCTGAGGTCAGCCCCTGTGCGTGGTGGAACAACAAGACCTCGGCCATACGGAGCTCCGGTTGGGATAGTCTGGTGCACGTTTGGCCACCCTACAGCGTCATCGCCTCGCCGGGAAGAGTGCGGACACGTTACAGAAGTAACGTCGGCGACTCCGGCACAATACCCCGACAAGCCGGGTTTGTCTGAACTATGCCGCTATGCACTTTCCGTGGATCGGATAAAGGGACTGCTACAGCTTCAATGGCAGCTCATCCTTCCTTGCGACCGACCGGTACCGGACTTGCGGTATCGCGACGGATCGTCACGCGATAGGTGTTGTTTTCTATTTTGGCGCGGGCGGTTAGCCGCCCTACCCCTCTCGATGCTTTTTCTGAATCGCCTACCGCGAACGGCCGAATTGCCGAAATCCTCGCCAAGCCACACGCTGAGCCAATCACAAACCCGCTAGAGGTGAAGTGCCATGGCAACAAGAGTTGATGCCGCAACCGCACTTACGGCAGAACTCAGCAAGCGTTTGCGCGAGGTGCGGCTGGAGCGACGATGCTCAAAGGCGAAGCTAGCCACGGCGCTCGGGATCAGTATTCAAGACGTCCAGAGATACGAAGATGGCAAGCACCAGATTTCGGTGCCTATACTCATCCTAATGTGCGAGGCGCTCGGAGCGCATCCAATGGAGATCATCGGTACATCGGTGGAGACTCTCGTGCATGTACGCAAAACACCGAACGTCATCCATAAGCGGCTGCTCGTGGCACAGCAGAGACTGGAAGATATCTGCAAGGAGATTGCAGCGGCAAAATAAGCCCCGTCCGAGGCTGCTGTAATGAGTGAAGGTTCCCTCGAGCTTAAGCTCCAAGAGCGCTCGCGGCGGTCGGATTCTCATTGTTCCTGGTGGCCCCGAGCCCGATCCGGAAGTCGATGCCCACATTGCGCAGCTCGAAATTGCGGTTGTACAGATCTCGCGTCCATTCCGGCACAAAACCGATACCGAGACAGATTTTACAGCATATCGTTTCGACTGAAGAGCAACCGGTCCAAGCGAAAGCCTCACGGAACGGCAGCGACTACATCCCTCAGCTTCGTTGGCGATTGGCCAAACGCTTTTCGGAAAGCCTTCGCGAAGTGGGAGGCGTTTTCAAACCCAACTTCCATCGCGATCTCGATCAAAGGGGCGTCGGTCTCCATCACGAGGTGCTTTGCGCGCTCCAGGCGCATACGCCGATAGATGATGGCCGGCGAGCTATTGGCTTTCTCGACGAAAAGGCGCTCGAGTTGCCGTCGCGACAGTCCCACGGACGCTGCGAGTTTGTCGATGGAGATGGTTTTTTCGATGTTCCTCTCCATTATGATGAGTGCCGCCTTGAGCCGGGGATCGTTGGATTCTATGGACAGCGGCCGACGCGGCTGGATATGCAAGGCGGTGCGGGCCTTGTCGATCTGTAACACTTCGAGGGCGTTTCGCTCCGCGGCTTTGCTGATATGCCGTCTTACGATGTAAGCGGCCATGTCTGCGGCGCTGCTGCCACCTGCACACGACCCGCGGTTGCGATCGAGATTGAAAATCCGGTCTGCCCTGACTTCGTGCCCCGGAAACCGTTCTCGGAACACGTCATGATGAAGCCAGCTCACGCAACTTTGGTGGTTCTTCATCAAACCAGCTTCCGCCAGGATGAACGTTCCCGTACAGACACCGATCAACGAAACCTTTCGTGCGGCGGCTTTCTTCAGATACTCCACGGTGTGATGGTCAACCGGCGTTTCGCTGTTGAGTAGCCCGCCGACGACCACGATGTAATTAAACTCGCTTGGGTCAATGAAATCTGATGTCGGCGCCACCTGTACGCCGCAACTGGAGGTAATCAGGTGGCGGGTGCTTCCCAACACTTGCCAATCAGCCAAGACCCTGCCGGATTTGTCGGCCTCGTCGCTGGCCAGTCTCAGAGTGTCGACGAACAACGCGAAAGCCGAAAGCGTAAACGACCGGGCGAGAATGAAGCCAATCTTCAATCGGCTGACGCTTGGGACATCGTTTGCAGAGTTCATGACCACCTCATTTCAACCTCATACACAGACAGCGGTTCGACGTTCCCGGATGCCGCGTAAAAACCGGCTATGATCATCGTATCCTACCTAATCTGGAATCCGTGGACCAACGGGTCGCGATCATCCACAAAGATCGTGTTGTGGCCAATGATCCGCGCCCAGCCACTCACACTGGGCTTGATGGCACTGAAGTTTCCAATGTCAGTCTCCTCCTCTACACGGCCTTCGAACACCGTGCCGATCAAGCTTTCCTGGCGGAATGTCTCGCCAACTTTCAGCCGGCCCTTACCGTGAAGCTGAGCCATGCGTGCCGAGGTTCCCGTTCCGCCTGGCGAGCGATCTATTGCTTTGTCTCCATAAAACACAGCCCCTCTACCATCGGCATCAGGCCTTGCCGGCTTGTCGCACCATAGAGCATGATGCACGCCGCGTATCCGATCGTCCCAGGGATGAACGGGGTTGCAGACAGGAGCGAGAGCGTCGCGAAGTCTGCGACTGAAGTCGACCACATCACTAGCAGTCATGCCGTCCAACCCCTTCCACGTCTCCTGCGGCTCGACGACAGCGTAGTAGTTCCCGCCATAGGCGATATCGACAACCAGTCTGCCGATTCCCGGCACGTCCACGGAGACGTCGGCGGCGTGCAAATAGCTGGCGACGTTGAACATCCGGACGGACTCCACGAAGTCTCCGACCATCTCATACTGAATGTCCACCCTTCCAGCAGGCGTTTCGATCGAGAGCTTACCCGGAGAACGTGGCGTTACCAGGCCTTCCTCTATTGCAGCTGTCACGAGACCGATCGTGCCCGCACCGCACATGGGCAGGCACCCGCTAACCTCGATGAAGATGACAGCGAAGTCACAATCCTTTCGGTAAGCAGGATAGATGATTGCCCCTGACATCATGTCGTGACCGCGCGGCTCGAACATCAATGCCTGCCGAATCCAATCATGGTCGCGTACAAAGATTTCGCGTCGCTCTGCTATCGGGAGATGCGGCAATAGTGGACCTCCTCCCGCGACAAGTCGGACAGGATTTCCGCAGGTGTGGGAGTCGATACAGAAGAAACTGCGGCGCATCGTTTAGCTTCCCTTAGTGTGTGGTCTCTGCCGCGCCCCTCGTTCGACGGCCTTGCAGCGCGCCTTTGGAGAACCTGTCGAGGAGGATGGCAATTGCAACGATGGCCAATCCGGCTCGAAGACCGAGCCCCATTTCCATGCGGGTCAGGCCGCGGGTGACTTCGGCACCCAGGCCTCCGGCTCCCACAAGACCCGCAAGGACGACCATGGCCAGTGAAAGAAGAATGCACTGGTTTAGGCCGACCAAGAGCGTTGGCGTCGCCGATGGGATCTCGATCTTGAACAGAATTGATCGGGGCGGCGCACCCGTTGCCTGCCCTAACTCCAGAAGGTCCTTGGGAACCTGGTTGAACGCCAGCGTGGTGAGACGCAGCATGGGAGGGACGCCGTACACAATCGTCGCGATGATTGCCGGCACTCGGCCCAAGCTAAAGATCATGACGGCCGGAATTAGATAGACCCATGGCGGCACGGTCTGCATGATATCAAGGACGGGGCGGATGCCGGCTTCAAATCCCTTATAGCGCGAAGCTAGGATTCCGAGCGGGAACGCGATCGATACCGAAATGACGACCGCCACGGTCACCAGACCAAGCGTCTGCATCGAAGCCGTCCAGAGCCCTGCAACGAAGCAGAATGCGAGAGCTACCGCCGTCACGATCGAAACCCTGACGGTGATAAAATACGCCGCAAGAAAGGTAGCCAAGGCAATTACCACGTAAGGAGGTGGGTACAAAAGACCGGCTTCTATCCCGCCAAGCACCATTTCGATGAACTTTGTGACCGCATCGAAGAATGGATGGAAGTTCGTATTCAACCAATCCACCGCAGGGGCAAGATATGCGCCCGGCGAAAACTCAAATAGATCGAGGTTCATCTTCCACCTGCCTTAGCGCGCCGAGCCGCACTTTGTGTAAGCCTGTCGAGCACCATGGTCAGAATGACGATCGCAATTGCCGCATTGATGGATGTGGCGATATCGAGCGTTCGAACCGCGCCATAGATCGTCTCCCCGAGGCCACCGGACCCAACGATGCCGGCGATGACGACCATTCCAAAAGCCATCATCAGGCTCTGGTTTATCCCGGCCATGATGCTTGGGATTGCGAACGGCAGTCGGATTTTCGTGAACATCTGCCAGGACGTGAGGCCACTGGCCTGGCCCAACTCGATGAACTCCCGAGGCGTCATCCGGATGCCGAGCGAGGTCAACCGGATTGCGGGCGGCATCGCGACGATGAACGTGGCGATGAGCGCTGTCGCAGGTCCGTAACCAAGCAGAGCGATCGCTGGCAGAAGATAAATGTAAGGTGGCAGGGTCTGAATGAGGTCGAGCACAGGCTCAAGGACCCGGTTGAAGGATGGAACAAACCCAGCAACGATACCGACGGGTATTCCGACAACCAGAGCAAGGATTGTAGCGGTTGCCACCAGCGCCAGTGTGCTCATCGTTTCGGCCCACAGCCCCATGACAGCGCAGAAGATCAATGCGATCGCAGCGAGGATGCCGGATGCAAGGTTGATTAAGCGCCAGCCGAGCAACGCTGCGATGATTGCGATGATGTAGAACGGGGGAAGCTGAAGGAGCCAGAGGATGCCGTCATAGGTTCCCTCAAGAAGCATTCTGATGAATTCAAACAGCCACTCGCCGTTGTCGTTGATCCAGGCAAGTGCATCATCCGTCCAAGTGTCAAAACGATCCGTGATGATTGAGGTGTCCATTTGCGTCCTCCACCTATGCCGCCGCGGGCTCGTGCTCGGGTGTCCCGGCGACGCCGCGGAGCAATGCGCGGGTCGTGACGACACCGATTACTGTGCCATTCTCGACGACCGCGACCGCGTCACGGTTGGATTGCATGGTAAGATCGATCAGCTCGCCGATGTCCGCGTCAGGTGATGTTCGCAACAGTGCCTCGACATCATGCTGGGGATGCGAGGCCCTGAATTTGGCGACAGGCTGCATGACTGAATGCGCTTTCACCAGATGAATTCTGGAAATTCCGGCGACAAAATCGGAGACGTAATCGTCGGCCGGCTTCGTCACGATTTCCTCGGCGGTTCCGACCTGCACGATTACGCCGTCCTTCATGATGGCGATCCGGTCGCCAATGCGGATAGCTTCCTCGAGATCATGGGTGATGAACACCGCGGACTTGCCGAGCGACTTTGTCAATTGCCGAAACTCGTCCTGGAGCTGCCGGCGGATGAGCGGATCGAGCGCACTGAAGGGCTCGTCCATAAGGATTATTTCGGGGTCGGCCGCTAGCGCTCGCGCAAGGCCAACGCGCTGCTGCATACCGCCCGATAACTCGTTGGGATATCGCGCAGTCCAGTCGGCGAGCCCGACTTTTTCGAGCGCCGCCCGAGCAGTCTTGTGTCGTTCGTCCTTGGCCACCCCTCGAACTTCGAGACCGAAAGCAGCGTTTTCGAGAACGGTCCTGTTGGGAAGCAGTGCCACGCTCTGGAACACCATTCCGATGTTGCGTGCCCGCATGTCGCGCAGCTGCGCGGCGTTCAGCCTCGCGACGTCTTTTCCCTTAACCGTGATCGTGCCGAGGCTCGGTTCAATCAAGCGGTTGAGCAAACGGATCAAGGTCGATTTACCGCTGCCGGACAAGCCCATGATGCAGAAGATTTCGCCGCGGCGGACATGGAGACTGGCGTCAGACACCCCGACAACACAGTTGAAGTCCTGGAGGATCTGCTTTTTTGACAGGCCTCGATCTGCGACCGCCTGAATGGCGGCTGGAGCGCGAGCGCCGAAAATCTTCCAGACGTTCTGGCAGTCGATCAATACTTCATTGGAGTCATTCATCGCTGTTTTCATTGCGTTCCCCTCGGGCCGGCTTGATGCCAACCTTCATGTTTCGAGAGACCGGGACGAGCCGTGATCGTAACGGCCCGCCCTTGCTTGGTTCATTCGGCCTTTATGTTGCCCCAACGCTTTAGGAGATCGGTATGGCTGTCAGTCCACGCCTTGATAGCATCGTCCATTGCCTTCCCGTCGTTGACCGCGCCATTGATCGCGGTGATGTCGGCGAGCGGTACATAGACGCTGGCGATAATTTCGCGTGCATGCGGATATTCGGCGGAGAAGCCCTTCTGGCCAATCCAGTAGTAGCTCTGCGGTGGCGGGAAAACGGCCTTGGGATCATGGAGGAACTTGACGTCATACTTCTGCATCATCCAGGACGGTTCCCAGATTGTGACCGCGATCCATTCCTGCCGATCGACGGCCGACTTGAGTGCAGCGGTCATGGCGGCGGTGCTGCCTTCCACAAGCTGCAGTTTAAGGTCGTAGTCCTTGACGGCGTTGCTGGTGTCGCGCATCAGGCCCGAACCCGGTTCAATACCAACGATCTTGCCGCCGAACTTGTCGGCGTTGTCATTCAGCTGGTCCATGGAATCGATCGTTACATATTTCGGCACGGCGACGCCCTGAAAGAGGCCGTGCGAAACCGGGGAGATTTTTTCCAGGCGGTTTTTATTCTTGTCCCAGTAATCCTGAGCGACGTAATCCGTCTGCGAGGCAAGGATTTGGATGTCCCCTTTGCCGAGAGCGGCGTAGGCGATACCCCACTCGGAGAACGGCACGACCTTGACCGTGTAGCCGGCGTCCTCGAGCACCTTCTTGGTGATCCCGGAAATGGGGGTGAGGTCCTCCCAGGACATCGTGCCCATCGTGATCGACTTCTCTTCCGCGTGAGCGGACATCATGGTCATCCCGACCATCGCGGCGGCGCAGAGCGCTTTCCACAAAGTCTTCATTTTACTCACTCCTAGTTTTTTGTTCCCATTCTCATTGAAGACTTGCGGGCGGCTCAGTCTTCACATTGCGCGGCGAGGGATCATCCCTCGCGGCCTGCACGCAATTCCTGCAGACGGATCACCGAGTTGATGCCCAGCCACGCGAACGGCTCCGGCGGAAGCCGGGACGGCTCGGGATGATCCATATATTTTTCGAGATGCCGGGAGGTGGTCCCGGTCGCCAGCTCGGCTGCCATCATCCCAGCGAGCGTACTCTTCACCGTGCCTAGCCCGTTTTCGCAGCAGGCGGAGAAAAGTCCCTCTTCAATCTCGCCGAAGGCAGGCACGTGGTTCAGGCTGAGACAAATCCGCCCGGCCCAGCAATGGTCGAATGGTATCCCCTTGAGACCTGGAAACCGCGCGTCGAGTGATTTGCGATGCGCCTCCGCCATCTTCGCGAGACGCCGTCCTGTCACGGTGACGGTGGTGTCGTACGTATATTTCGTCCGGATCGCGATGCGCGACTGGCCACCGGATGTGATCTTCCTGACGGTCGCACCCATTGCGTCGGCGGGAAGCAGCGCCCATCCGTCGCGCCCCGAAACCTTACGGCCGAAATCGTCCGAAGGAAAAGCCGCGGTCATCGACGCGTAAGCGAAGATGTGCATCAGTCGCCCGCGGAAATGGCCAAAGTCATCGATGTGACCGTTGACGCCTAGGATAACCTTGCGGGCTGTCACCCTGCCCCACGGAGAAACGGCGGTCCAAGTGCCATTCTCGCGCTTCAACGCGGTGATAGGCGAGCGTTCGAAGATGTCGATCCTGCGCGAAAGCCCGGCGGCAAATTCGCGGATATAGTCCGCGGGCTGGATCAGAACAGCGCCCGGCGTGTACAGCCCGCCGAGATAGTAGTCCGATCCCGTGAGATCGCGCATTTCGGCGGCATCGAGGAACGTATGTTTCTCGCCGGCGCTCTTCAGTGATACGCCGAAGCTCTGGTTCAGCTTCATGCCGCGTGCGGTTGCGGCCGCGTTTATCTTTCCAGACGGATCGAACGTCTCGCGCGACATCCCATACTCCGCCGCCGCCTCGGACGCAAAGGCTATCGCCGAGCGGTTTTGCGCCATCTCAATTCTAGTTGCGTCAGCGCCGCCGCTTGAATACTCACTGGACGAGAGGTTGTGGGGGACATCGATCATAAATCCCGAATTCCGGCCCGATGTCCCCTTCCCCACTTCGCTCGCATCGATGACCACAATCTTATCGTCGGGCCGTAGCTCAAGAAGGCGACGGGCGGCAGAAAGACCTGCAAAGCCTGCACCAATAATCAGCCAGTCCGCGGTCACGTTGCCGTCTAGGCAACGGACCGGGAACGAACGTTGACTGATCGCCTCCCAGCCCGAGATGCCATTTTCGACAGGCAAACGTTTGACGGACTTTGTGATCATCGGATCGTCTCGTCCACCGACCGGTCTGAGATATCGATCCAGATCGTCTTGAGCTCGCAATAGTTGTCATGCGCGAAAATCGACTTATCGCGCCCGCCAAAGCCAGACTCCTTGTAACCGCCGAATGGGGTGGTGGCGTCGCCTTCGCCGAAGCAGTTGACGGTCACGAGACCTGCCCGGATTTCGCGCGAGAGCTTGATCGCGTTTCGAAGGCTTCCGGTGTAAATCGACGCCGTCAGGCCATAGTTGGTGTCGTTGGCAAGTGCTAGGGCCTCGGCCATGGTTTCAAATGTGGTCACGGACAGGATCGGCCCGAAAATCTCTTCCTGGAAGAGACGGCTCTTAGGCGTGACGCCGTCGACGACCGTCGGCTCGATGAAGATGCCTTTCTGTGTTTCACCGCCATGGGCAACCGAGAGCTTCTCGGTTTTCACGTCGTCGAGGAAGGATTTCACTTTTTCGAAGTGGCTTTTGCTGACGAGGGCACCGATGCGGTTTTCGGGATCGAGCGGATCGCCTGTCTTCCATTCGCGCATGTAGGCACCGACGCGCTCGAGCAATTCGTCCTTAATCTTGGAGTGAACGATGAGCCGCGACGTGGCTGAGCAGTTCTCACCCATGTTCCAGAATGCGCCGTTGACGACTTGTTCTGCTACCAGGTCGAGGTCTTCCGCATCCTCAAGCACGACCGCCGGGTTTTTCCCACCGCATTCCAAGACGACACGCTTCAGATTGGAATCGGCAGCGTAGTGCAGGAAACGACGGCCAGTCGGCGTCGAACCGGTGAACGCCACCATGTCAACGTCCATATGCATGCCGATCGGCTCTCCCACATCCTTACCGCTACCGGTAACGACGTTGAAGACGCCCGCCGGAATCCCAGCCTCATGGGCGAGTTCCGCTGCGCGCAGAGTAGAGAGCGTCGTCTCCTGCGCAGGCTTGACGATCACGGAGCACCCTGAGGCGAGCGCCGGGCCAATCTTCCAGGCCAGCATTAAAAGGGGGAAGTTCCACGGCAGGACGCAGCCGACAACGCCGACGGGTTCACGCACCACCAATGTCAGCGCGTTCGAAGCGACTGGAGCGGTGTTGTCATAAAGCTTGTCAATCAACTCCGCGTGCCAGCGGAGGGTGTGAATGGTGTCGGGAATATCGACGGTCTGGCACTCGCGGATCGGCTTGCCGCTGTCGAGGCTCTCTATCACGGCAAGTTCGTGACGGTTTTCCTCAAGCAGCTTGGCAAACTTGAGCAGAGCGGTCTTACGATCACCAGGCGATTGAAGACGCCAGCGGCCATCGTCGAAGGCCGCCCTGGCATTCGCAACAGCAAAGTCCACGTCGACGGCGTCACAAGCCGCGATCTCGGCCAAAGTTTCGCCGGTAGCGGGATTGGTCGTCCTGAACGTCTTGCCCGAGTGGGCCGGACGAAAGGCTCCGTCGATAAACGCGTTGGTGGGCAATTGAAGGTTCGTGGCGATCGCCTTGTATTCGGCGGCGGTCAAGGGTTCATGCATAATTGGCTCCCGACGTGATCTGGGCGACCGTGCGCTTCAAGGTGGCGACGACAGTCTGCAGCGTTCTTTTCTCTTCGGAGTTGAGTGGACGCAGGGGTGCCCGGACCGGGCCTACGTTCAGGCCAATCAATTCGCAGCCGTGTTTGATCGACTGGACGAACTTGCCGCATTCCAGGAAGTCCATGAGCGGAAGCATCGCGGTCATGATCGCGCGGCCCTTGTCGAAGTTTTTCTCCAGCACGCAGGCTTCGTATAGCGCGACGTGTTCGCGTGGGAGGAAGTTGGAGCCCGCACAGACCCAGCTCTTCGCACCCCATGCAAAGAATTCGAGCGCTTGATCGTCCCAGCCACAGGACAGTGAAATGTACGGAAATTTCCGGGCCAACAAATGGAGGTTGGCCATGTTGCCGGAGCTTTCCTTGATCGCTACGACGTTTTTGGATCTGCCCACGCGAGAGAAATATTCGTCTCCCATCATCACGCCCATGCGGGCGGGATAGTTGTAGAGCATGATCGGTAAATTGGCCGCCCGGTCGATCGTGAGTGCGTGGACCGCATTCTCGCGCGCTGTCGGCAAAGCATACGGCGGAGACGACACAAGGATCGCATCGGCACCGATCTCCTTGGCGGCAATTGCATAAGCTACCGAGTCTTCGGTTCTCGTCGCACCGGTTCCAACAATGAGCGGCAGGCGTGAGCCAATGACGTCCTTAGCGAAGGCAGCAAGATCGATGCGCTCCTCGGCACTTTGGGCGTAGTACTCACCCGTTGATCCGCCCACGATAATGCCGTGTACCTTCGCCTCAATCAGCGATTCAAGCACGGCAGCGAAGGCTTCGCGGTCTATCTGCCCGTCCCGTCCGAGCGGCGTGATCGCCGGGGTATAAATACCTTCGAACTTCAAGATGATTTCTCCATCGATGCAGCGGGGACTTCCACGAGCGCGTCCGCCTTCATTCCCTCCGGTGCGATGAACATTTCCATGTTCTCGCGCGACAATTCCCAGTGCTCGAAGACCAGATCGACGACGGTGTCTTCGTCATGTGAACCGATCGCGGCGATGAAGCCGTCGTGATGCTCCACGGCGACCTGAAGACGTTGGCGCATGTCGTCGTTGCGGGGTCGGAAGAAGGTGTGGCCGATCCGTGCGTGGTCGATCAGAAGCCGGCCAAGGCTCGGCTGCAGGTAGGCGTTGCCGGACATTTCGCCAATGATTTCATGAAAGCGGTTGTTCGCGAGCACCATCGAGAGTGCATCGCCGGTCACGCTGGCCGCGCGAAACCGCTCCTGCGTATCCTTGAGGTCGCCAAGCTGCCTTTGCTTGAAGTTCTGGACCGCGAGGCGACCGATCGCCGCGTAGATCATCGGCGCGACGAGAAAGAAGTGCCTGAGCGTCTGATGGTTCATCGGGATGACCCGCGCGCCACGGTTGGCGCGGATGTCGATGTAGCCCTCCCCCTCAAGCCGCCGGAAAATTTCCCGGACGGGCGTGCGAGACAGCCCGTATTGCTCACCTAGACTGACCTCATCCAAGTCTTGGTCTGGATCAAGTTCCATCGTCAAAATCTGACGCTTGAGATCGTCGTAGAGACCGTTCTTTCCGCTCTTCACCGAAACATCCCTCCTGAATTCCGCGAGCGTGGATCCATCGATCCGCGCTGACGACAGGAAGGTCGCATAGTGGGTCGACTGAGTCAATGAAATTGTATAATCTCCGTATACATTGCTTATTACCCAGAAATACAATTCGAAAATCAACCAAGGTTTCCACCACCTGAGGCGAGGTTCAGTTAGCCAGCGTGGACCGCACGAAGGTGCGCTTTGGAGAACAGGCAAACCATTGGATGGAACATGCGCAGGCTCAGTGTCGCCAAGGGCCTTTCGGAGGAAAAACTTGCTGGAGGCGAGCATCACATGACCGGGCCGTGGGGATAGTCGGGCGGCATCATGGCCCACTGTGGCTTCCGCCAAGCGATAGCCACGAATATGGGCGCTGGCCCGCTTAATATATTAGCGATCCTAAATTTTCATGGTGGTGGAAAAAAGCACCGCGGGTATCTCGGCGTTGTCCGCGTCAGTGACGAGCAGAAGATCCAGACGATTTTCATCCAATCGAGCGTGGATGCCCTCGATCTTGTATGGGCGGTCAAGCCGGTGCAACGAACGCAGGTTGCCATTGTTGTCAGCTATTCCAATAGCCGCGCCGACGCAGGGCCCATCGCGGATTGCATCTTCGGTATCTTCAGCAACGGCGCTGAAAACCATGTTGCCGTTAGGCAGAGCCGCTGCGTCCGTGAAAGAGAATGGAACACCTTGGATGGAACCCAGGTCCAGCCGGCCGACAGCGGATGGCTTGATGGCGTCGATACGCTCGCTCTGCAACGCATCCAGTACAGTCGAAAGCTGGTACCGAATGATCGCGTTGCCAGCTTGCCCCTTGTTCCCGCGCTGAAACAAGCGCAGTTCATCGGCAACGACGACCGCGCCTTCGATATTGACCTCTGAAAATTCCTCGTTGAGCGGAACAAGGATGGGGGAAAGATCCAGGCTCCGCGGCGATCCGCAGATGGCGCCATGGGGGTCAAGTCGAAGTAGAACGCCCCTGCGGCGGTTGGGCCTGGACCCTGAGCCAAAAGCCAAGAGCGCACCATGAGGAAAATCCCGGAAAGCGGGAAGGCATGCAAGCGCTTCGAGATCGGGTTTTTGCCGCTTACGAGCAGCCTTAGTTTCGGGCAACACCCCATCAAACAGACGGATCAGATGTCCGGGCTTGCGGTCCGCAACGGAAAACACGCCTAGGTGAAGCTCATCGTCGGCAACAACGTACATGATCGAATTGAGGCACACGAGCCCGCTCGCAGCGCTGAGATGCAAAGGCCGGATGCCGGCATCAGCCGCTGAGATATTGAGCTCGCGTAACTTCGTGAGAACGATCATCACTCTGTCATATCAGGCTGAATTGGTTAGCTCCATCCTACCTGGGGTGGGAGAACAGCTTAGACCGCTACGTTTGGTCAGCAGGATGAGGGCCCAGGCAAGAGCACTCGTGCCGGATAGCGGGAACCAAAGCACGGGGTCCGCGAAGACTGTGGATGGAAACGGGTCCATATCCTTTGCAGCTGAGGCTAGGCTCACCAGGCCAAGCCCCACAAAGTAAACGGGAGCGGTTGCCGCAAGGGTCGGCAGGCAAGACGAAGACGGCTGGCGGCCGGCAACCAAGCCTTGGCAGTGCGCAGACATGGCTGGCTATCTTGTGCATAGCAGCGGCGGCGGCAGGGCTCTTTCTGTTGTTGATCGTGGCCGCGGCCGTGTTGGTCCAACGCGGGTGAAACAAGACTGACGAACGCCCCGATCTGCCAAAGAGAGGTTCTCGATCCGGGCGCAACGGAAATGGATTATGCAGCATGGCCGAGTTTGGCGGCTGTCGCGTCTGTTTTCGGCCATGCGACAGTTCGGTATAAGCCGACGAACTGTCTACAACGCATATCGGATCGAGAGGCTTTGCGTAGACATTGCGGTTGATGCGAAATTTCCCATCTCACAACATCGTGGAAGCCGGCCTCGACGTTGTCGCGTAGTTGAGACTTGCGACAGCAGCGTTGGTCCTGCTGGGGAGTCTCCCCCCTTATGGAAGCAGGACGACCGAACCGCTGGTTCGGCGAGCTTCCATATCAGCATGGGCCTGCGGCGCGTCCTTCAGGGCATAAACTCGAGGTTTTGCAGTCTTGATAACTCCGGTTTCGATAGCCGAGAACAAGCGCTGTGCCGCAGCTTCGTATTCGGTGCGATCCGCCGTGTAGTGCGCAATCGAAGGCCGGGTTACATAGAGCGAACCCTTAGCTCCGAGCATGCTAATCGGCAAAGGTTCTACCGGACCCGAGCTTTCGCCGAAGCTGACGAGGATGCCGCGCGGCTGAAGGCAGTCGAGTGATCCCATGAAGGTATCTGCACCAACCGAGTCGAAGACCACCTTGACGCCTTTGCCGCCTGTGATCTGGCTCACGCGCTCGCGGAAGTCTTCGCGGGCATAGAGGATGACATGATCGCATCCGTAGGCACGGGCGGTTTCGGCCTTCGCCTCGGTGCTGACCGTTCCGATCACTGTGACGCCGAGCGCTTTCAGCCATTGGCTTGCCAGCGATCCGACGCCTCCGGCTGCCGCATGCAGCAGCACCGTGTCGCCCGCCTTGAGGGTCACGCAGCGATGGGTCAGATACTCGGCGGTCAGCCCCTTGAACACTGTGGCGGCGACCGTTTCGCTGTCCAGTCCGGCAGGCACATGCAAGGCCCGGGCGGCGGGGACATTGCGGCAGATTGCATATCCACCCGGAGGTCCACCGACATAAGCCACCCGATCGCCGATCGCGAATCCGGAAACATCCGGGCCGAGTGCGGTGACCTCGCCCACCCCCTCCACGCCCAGGCCGGTCGGAAGCGGCAGCTTCGCGGCGAACACGCCCTTTCGATGATAGATGTCGAGATAGTTCACGCCAATGGCGAAGTGGCGAATCTGAATCTCCCCAGAACCGGGAGGCAGCAGTTCGATTTGCTGGAGAGACAGGACTTCCGACTCTCCATATTTGGAAAGCCGGATGGCATCAATGATATGGGACATGGCTCATCATCCTCTTGTTCGCACAAAAGTCTCCTGATTTACTGCTTTTGTCGATTTGTGTTTCCGGGATATGGTTTTGCAAAAATGGAAAGCGAATGGACTGGAACGACCTAAAATTCTTTCTCGCCGTCGCCCATGCGAAATCCCTGTCAGCGGCGGCAATCCAACTCGGGGTCAGCCCGTCGACGGTTTCCCGGCGGATCGAGGCGCTTGAACAGGCGCTTCAGGTGAAGCTGTTCCACGCCCGCCGCGATGGTTATGACCTGACCGAAGCCGGGCATGGCCTTGTGCCAGCCGCAGAGCGGGCGGGCGCGCAGATGCGGGTATTCGAACGCAGCGCGCAGGAAAAGGACAGCGACCTCGCCGGGCCGGTGCGGATCGAGGCGCCGGAACTTCTGGGGCAGGATTTGTTGCTGCCGGTGATGGTGCGATTCATGGACATGTATCCGTCGATCCGCATCGAATTGCGAAGCTCGGTGCGGCCAGTGCGGCTTGCCGCAGAAGAAGCCGATATCGTTCTGCGTCTCGTGCGCCCGGATCACGGCAGCTATCGCATGAAAAAGATTGGAGAGATCGGGTTCGGTCTCTATGCGTCCGACGAGTATATTCGGCGCAACGGTATTCCAGCCCGATCTGAGGATTTGCACCGGCACAGGATTATCGGCTGGACGGAGGACCTTCACTTCCTAACCATGGCGACATGGCTCGAAAGCGTCTGTCCTGGAATTCAACCGTCGCTTCGTCTCTCCTCCCTTGGGGCGCAACTGTCGGCCGCCCGCAGTGGTGCGGGATGGGCCGTCCTGCCTGACTTTGCCGCTGTTCCGGCCGGGCTTTTGCCGGGGCTTGTCGAATTGCCCGGGCTTGCGTCGGACCTGTGGCTACTCACACACGAACAGTCACAGTCCCTGCCACGTGTGAAACTGGCGCGGGATTATCTGGTAGAAGCCTTGCGGGGTGAGCTGATCGGTCACGCGCGAGATAGCTGAACGGCCGCTCCCCGTGTAGGTGGCCACATCGGCAAAGGCTGAATCCTGATTACATGCCGATGTTCTGGCATGAAATTTGTCGCTCCAACAACATGGAGCACAAGAAATGGAAATATCCGACCAGATTACCTGCCTCGATCCCTACTTCGCATCATTAGAGGAAAGTCTTTCCTCTAGGAACTCCGCTTATGAGCAACCATTTCATCGAACTCTCTGCCAATATCATTGTCGACAAATTGCCTACATGTAAAATATATAAAATCGACAGATGGGTTTCGGCCTCGTACATTGGCTAAGCCTCAAAGAATCCGACACAGGAGCCGACATGCCTTTGCCATCCCGCCCTGCCTCGATCTCCGCAACGGAAAGACATGCGCGATTGGGAAGATTGCGCGAAAACATGGAAGCTGCCGGTTTCTCGGCCGTTCTAATCGGAGCGACAGAAAGCCTTCGCTATTTCACCGGCCTTGTCTGGCATCAAAGCGAACGGCTCCTCGGTGTGCTGGTGACACCCACGACACTTACGTACATCGTTCCGGGTTTCGAGCGCAGTCGCGTGGAGTCACTGCCGCACTTGCCTGGCGAAATCGCCACCTGGGAGGAAGAGGAAAGCCCCGCTCGGTTCATCGCTTCACTGCTGCGAGCCAATGACCGGCTCGCCCTCGACGATGCGTTGCCGCTGTTTGCCTATCATGAACTCGTCAGGAATCTGGGCGTTGATCGCATCGGCGATGGTGCTCGTTTGATCCGTGATCTCAGGCTGTGCAAGTCAGCAGCCGAAATCGCGCTGATCCAGTACGCCATGGACCTCACCCTCGAGGTTCACAAACGCGCGCACGCCATCATGGAGCCGGGTGTACGGGCCTCCGATGTCGTGCGCTATATTGATGAACAGCATCGCGAGCTCGGCGCCTCCGGTGGCTCGACCTTTTGTATCGTATCATTCGGAACCGCCACATCCCTGCCTCACGGGTCTGATGGCGACCAGGTGCTCGAGAAAGGACAGGCGATCCTTGTCGATACGGGCACACGCATCGACGGCTATCACTCGGACCTCACCCGCACCTACATGCTGGACGAGGCGGATGCAGAGTTTGAGCGCGTCTGGTCGATCGAGCGCGAGGCACAACAGGCGGTCTTCGAAGCCGCGCAGCTCGGCGTGGAAGCCCGCCTGCTGGATGACGCGGCCCGAGCAGTGCTGGTGCGCAAGGGCCTTGGTCCGGATTACAGATTACCGGGCCTACCCCATCGGGCCGGTCATGGTCTGGGCCTCGAGATCCACGAGGAACCTTACATTGTGCGCGGTAACGACACGCGCCTTCGTGCCGGCATGTGCTTCTCCAACGAACCAATGATCGTCGTACCGGGTCAGTTCGGAATCCGGCTCGAAGACCACATATTCATGTCCGACACTGGACCGCGCTGGTTCACGCAACCCGCCACCGGCCCAACCAAGCCTTTTGCTTGAACGACATGAGCTGCGCTCGCGCCGGATTTCGAGCCTGAGAACCAGACAAGGGGGCATGCTGCCACCGGTTCAGGATGTTGGCGCATCCTGGCGAAAACGGACCACGGTTCCTGTACGTGCTTTGGTCCACTGCCTGCCGAGATTCGACAGCCGCGGAGCGGCGCAACGGCTCGCTCCGCAACATCTCTCGACATCAAACGACAACGGCTCGCCATGCCCCTGCCCTGGCCAAATCACTAATCAGCCCATCGCCAGCGAGCGACCCGTCGTCGGGTCGAACAGATGCATCTGATTCATGTTGAACGACAGCGGCATCGTGGACTTGGGCTTCGGATTACTTTCGGGGTCGATGCAGGCGCACAGGCCTCGATCCCCGACAGCAAAATAGACCATAGTCTCAGGTCCGAGTGGCTCTACCAGATCGATCTTCGCCTGGATTTCGGCAAAGCCCGGGCGCTCCTGCCGATCACTGATCGACTCTGGTCGAATGCCGAAAGTGACGGTCTTGCCGACGTGACGCTCATAGAGCTCAATGCGCGCGACTGGCACCGGCAACGAACTACCGTCCTCAAGCTGCACGAGCAGGCCCTTGCCGCCTGAAACGAGGGTCGCAGGCATGAAGTTCATCGCCGGCGACCCTATGAAACCTGCGACGAACTGGCTGACTGGCCGATGATAGAGCTCTTGCGGCGGTCCAACCTGTTCAATGACGCCGCCATTCATCACTACTACACGATCAGCCATGGTCATGGCCTCCACCTGATCATGTGTCACATACACCGTCGTCGTCGGCAGCAGTTGGTGCAGCCGTTTGATCTCCGTGCGCATCTGAACCCTGAGCTTGGCATCAAGGTTGGAGAGCGGTTCGTCGAAGAGGAAAACCTTGGGATTACGCACGATCGCCCTCCCCATCGCGACACGCTGGCGCTGGCCGCCGGACAACTGACCAGGGCGACGGTCGAGAAGCTCGCCGATATGAAGCGTTTCGGCCGCCGTGACGATGCGGCGCTGAATTTCCTCCTTCGAGATTTTCTGCTGCTCCAGGCAGAATGAGATGTTTTCGCGAACCGACATATGCGGATAGAGCGCGTAGTTCTGGAACACCATCGCTATGTCGCGTTTGCCGGGGCCCAGGCGGTTGACAATCTGATCTCCGATGACGATCTCGCCCGCTGTGATATGCTCCAGGCCGGCGATCATTCTGAGTGTCGTCGACTTGCCGCATCCCGATGGTCCGACGAAGACAACGAACTCATTGTCTTCGATTTCCAGGTTGATGCCGCGCACAGCCTCGTAGATGCCGTAGGATTTGACGACGTTCTTCAGTTGCAGTCGAGCCATCGGAGCCTCCTACTTTTCCTGCAGCCAGACGAGCATGGCGCCCGCTTCGCGATTGGCCCAGAGGTGATACGGAATTGCCTTGAACGCTTTGGGCTTGAGGACCGGCGGCGATGTTCGGTAAAGACTTCCATCCCAGTCTTCGGAACCAGCCTCGAGCGCCTGTCCTTCGAGAACGACCGCCCCGCCAAGCAGATCCGCGTCGAAGCGCGCGGTGATCTCCGCATCGGCCGGAAGGCGCAATCGCTGCGGCTCGCCGCCGATGTCGGTTTCCTCGACGCAGTAGACGACCGGTCCGCGCTGCAGTGCCACTCGGCCGGCATCTTCGCTTGCAGCCGGATGAGCGTAGAGGCGATCGACCGGCATCGCGATGGAAAGGCGCACTTCGTCACCGTCCTGCCAGTCACGAGTGATCGCGGCATAGCCCTTGTGCGTGCACGCAGCGAGGTCGATCGTCCGACCGTTGACAGTGACGTTGGCGTCGCGGCACCAGCCGGGGATGCGCAGGTGAAGGGTAAAGCGGCTTGGCTTGTCCAGATTGAGGGCAAGGCGCACGTCGCCATTCCACGGATATTGCGTGTCCTGCTTCAACCTTACGAACGTCTCGCCGACCATCAGTTCAGCGGTGTTGGCACCATAGAGATGGACGGCAAGCTCGCCCTCCCGCGACGAATAATAGTATTGGCCAAGAGAGGTGATGAAGCGCGCGATGTTTGTCGGGCAGCAGGGGCAATAGTGCCACTTCCAGCGACGGTTTTGCCCATGGCTCTCGAGGACGTTTTCATAGAAGTAATGTTCGCCGTCGCGCGAAATGCCGGAGAGCGCGCCGTTGAACAACACCGTTTCGAGCCTGTCGGTAAACTTGCTGTTAAGATCTGTCTGGGCCATGCGGTGGCTCCAGAAGCCGAGCGCGACGGCTGCGCAGGTTTCCGCATAAGCAGTTTCATTCGGCAGGTCGTATTCGCGGGTGAAGCCCTCATTTGAAGCGGACGGACCGAGACCGCCGGTCACGTAAAGCTGCCGGCCGACAAGGTTGTCGAACAGACGATCGCATGCCTCTTTGAGCGTGGGATCATCGTTCTCATAGGCGAGATCAGCCATGGCGGAGAAGAGATACATTGCACGCACGGCATGGCCGACCACCTGCCCCTGCTCTCGCACCGGCATATGCGCCTGGCTATAGGCGTAGGTCTGGTAGACGTAATCGGCCGGATCCTCGCCGCGCTTGCGCGCCTCCTCGTCATAATAGGACGGCATCACACCGCGCTCGTCGACGAAGTAGGTTGCAAGCTCGAGATGCCTGGGATCGCGGGTCACACGATAGAGCTTGACGAGCGCAAGCTCTATCTCTTCGTGAGCATCGTATCCGGCAAGCTTGCCGGGCTCACGGCCGAATGTGCCGATGATATGGTCGACCGCGCGGATCATGACATCAAGGAAGCGGCGCTTGCCGGTCGCCTCGTAGTAGGCGACGGCTCCTTCCAGCAGGTGCCCCATCGAGTACATTTCGTGCAAATCGCGTAGATTGGTCCAGCGCTTCTCAGGTTCGCGGCGGATGAACCAGCTATTGAGATAGCCGTCGGCCATCTGGCCCTTCGCTAGTTGCTCGACGATGTCGTCGATCTTCGCCTCGATCTCCGGATTGGGATACGCTTTCAGGGTATAACTCGCCGCCTCGATCCACTTACCGAAGTCGGAATCGAAGAAGTGCTGCATGGAGAGGCCGCTCGGCTGGATTGGCCGCGCAAGCGGGCCGGCTGGCTTGTCGAAATCGAGCACTTCAAGGAAGTCTTCTTCATCCAGCCGCATATGCTGCGTGGGAATGGTGACGTCGCGGACGGTCTGCGACCAGCTTTGCCAGAAACCACCGGTGAAATCGACACGGGCATGATCGGCGGGCACAAAGCGGCCGGCGGGCGCCGCAGGCTTGGCGGAGAATTTGAGAGACTGGGACATGGAACTCCTTTTCGCGGAAAACCGCGTATTCACTTCACTGCGCCGGCGGTCAGGCCGCGCACGTAGTAGCGTTGCAACAACAGGAAGAGGATGATGCAGGGAACCATCGTCACGGTTACGCCGGCCTGCAGCGCGCCCCAGTCGATGATCCCATAGATGCCGGAGGAAACGTTCACCAGCATGATCGGCAGGGTGAACTTGTTCTGATCCGACAGGAAAATCAGAGCCGCGAGGAACTCGTTCCAAGAATTGAGGAAGGCGAACATCGCAACGGTTGCGACACCAGGCAGCGCGATCGGCAGCATGATCCGTCGCAAAATCGTCCACTGCGAAGCACCGTCGATGCGCGCTGCCTCGATTAGTGCTCTCGGTACGGCATCGAAGGCATTGCGCATCATGAAGATCGAGAACGGTAGCTGGAACGTGACGTAGATCAGCACCAGGCCGAACAGATTGTTCTGCAGCCGCAATATCTTCAGAATCAGAAACAGCGGTGTCAGGATCGACTGGAATGGGATCATCATGGTCGCCATAACGACGACGAAGATCAGGGACTGGCCGGGGAATCGGAACTTCGCAAAGCCGTAGCCGGCCGGAACTGAGACCAGCACCGTCAGGACAATCGTGCCGAATGCGATCAGGATTGAGTTGCCCGCATAGACGTACCATCCAGCACCGACATTCTCGAGTCGGCGGTAGTTTTCAAAGGAAAACGCCTTAGAAAACAGGGCTGCCGGGTTTGCCAGTGCCTCCGCGGCGGGCTTGAGCGAGTTGGCGAACGACCAGATGATCGGCATCAGGAAGAAGATAGCGAACAGGATCGAGACTGCGACGAAAGCCACAAATCCGAGCCGCTCGCCGACCGGCAACGCCGAGGAAGTGTGTTTGGGAACATTCATCAGCTTTCCTCCGGCCGTTGGCGCATGAAGGTGAGCTGGATCGAGCTGATCGCAACGAGTACGACGAGCAATGCGAACGACATCGCCGATCCATAGCCAAGGCGATAGGAGGAGAATGAGGCGAGATAGATCGAGAAGACCGCAGAGATAGTGCTGTTTTCCGGCCCACCTTGGGTGATGATGAAGAACTGGTCGAAGGCGAGCATTGAGGATGTGATGTTCAGCACAAGCGCCAGCATAAAGGAGTTGCGCATCAGCGGTAGGGTGATGCGCCGGAAGCGGGTCAAAGCATTTGCACCATCGATCTTTGCGGCCTCCATGACATCGCCTGGAATGCTCTGCAGTCCAGTCAAGAGGATCACCATCGTAAACCCCGCCGTTTTCCATACGACCATGAGGATGACGATCGAGAGGGCTGGCCAGAAACTCTCCAGCGGTCTTGGTGCCTTGTCGACGAGACCGTTGCCGACGAGTATTTGCGCGAAAACCCCACTGTCCGGATTGAGAAGCCACATCCACAGGGTGGAAGCGGCGCCAAAGCCGATGACCACCGGCATGAAGTAGATGGTGCGAAACACGCCGGCGAGCCGAAGTGGGCGGTCGACGAGCAAAGCCAACGGAAAAGCGACCATCATGATCGCTGCCGTCACTAGCCCCGTGTAGAGCAAGGTGAACCCAAGCGAGTGCCATAGCTGGCTGTCACCCAGAAGCTCGATGTAATTGGCCAGTCCGACAAACTTGGTGCGACCAAGCAGCGGCCAATTGTGAAAGCTCATCCAGATCGTCATGATGAGCGGAATTATGAACAGGCCTGTGATGAACGCGATGCTCGGAAGCATGAACAACAGGCCGAGCCAGCCTTCAGGCTCCGGCTTGTTCAGCTCTAAGTCATCACTGCGCGCAGTCGTTTCCTTAGCCACGGAACCCATGGTCTACGGTCCTTCTAATGATCGAAGCGGCGGGGCGAAAGTTTGATTGGGCGCGGGCAGGACAAGGGAGAGAGTGCCCCGCCCGCGCGCCCGTCGTGGCTCCGCCACTACGGGTTGGTTCGCTCCAGTATGCGCGTGAAGTCGCTCTGTGCCTTGGAGATCGACCCGTCGACGTCGTCTCCGAAGATGGCCCCCTGGACCAGATTGACGAAGGGCCCGGTTCGGCTGACGAACAGTTCGTCAGACGAGAACGTATAGGGCGTGCGCGCCTTGGACAGAACGTCATAGGCAACGAGATTGCGCTGATCGAACTTGGCGTATGCTTCCTTGGCGAGATCCGTTCGCGAAGGCATGCCCGCTTCCTTTGTAATGAAGACCTGTTGTTCCGGCGTCATGTAGAAGTCGACGAAGTCAAGGGCGATCCGCTTCTTCTCCTCGTCGATACCCTTCATCAGCGCCAGGCTGTCACCTCCGGCAAAGCTTGAAGCACCGCCGCTCGGACCAGGGATTGGTGCTACCTCAAATTTCACATCCGGATACTTAGCTGTTAGAAGATTGACGATGTAGGAACCGGTCATGAGGATGCCAACCTTGCCGGAGGCGAAGGCTTCGACGGCATTATTGCCATTGCCTGAACGCGACGTTGGATGGATCGCACCGGCTTTCCACATGTCGCGATAGGCGGCAATCGTTTCGCGCAGCGCCGGCGTGTCGACGGTTGCCGCGCGACCGTCCTCGCTCAGAATGTCTGCGCCTGCGGCCCACAGATGCGGCAGAAAATCGTAGATCAGCCAACTGCCGGAATTCGCGACGAAATAAAACCCGTAGGTCCCGTCGCCGAGCGCGGCAATCTTCTTGGCACTTTCGGTAATCTCCTGAAGTGTGGCAGGAGCCTTCTTCGGGTCGAGACCTGCCTTTTCGAAGAGTTCGGTATTGTAGGCGATGATCGAAGCGTCGGGGAGCGCCGGGACACCGTAGATCTTGCCTTCGTAGGTGGCGAGCCGGATGTGAGATGGGCTCATGGCGGAGGCTTCTGGGCGACCCTTGACCCAATCGGTGATGTCTTCCAGGCCGTCAGCGGCCGCGAATGTCGGCAGGTAGATCAGGTCAAGCACGGCGCCGTCAGGCGGGGCACCGCCGGCTATCGCAGCACCGAGCTTGGGCACCATCTGTTCGGCGGTTATTTGCGTCACCACGATCTTATCGGGGTGGGTGGCATTATATCGTTCGGCCAGCGCCTGGAGCACTGCCCCGGATGACGTGCGCACCCAAAGCGTGACCTCGGCGGCATTTGCAAGAGTCGCGCTGGCCAGCAAGGAAAGCGCGGATATCATCAACTTATACTTGTGCATGGCAGTTCCCCTTTTTCGACGCCACCCTTAACCTCCCGGTGGCATGGCCAAAACGTTATGCGACAAAATTCCAGTTGTCGACAGTTTGTGGGCATGAATCTGATAAAACCTTTTACCATCACGATTATTTCTGCTAAAAGGTTTTATCATCGGGATCAAAAGGACGAAAACTTGACTGATAAGGACATCCGCAGGCGCACGATCCATGACGTCGCGAAGGCGGCCGGCGTCAGTATTTCAACGGCATCGAACGCGCTGAACGGCACTGGGCGCACGAACGCCGAAACGAGAGAGCGCGTTAAGCGTGTAGCGAAAGACATAGGCTTTCGACCAAATGCGCTTGCACGCAGCTTGCTGACGAAACGTAGCCACGCGATCGGCATGCTCACCAACGATACCTACGGGCGACTGACGCTGCCGATGGCCGCCGGGGTTTCAGAAGTACTGGTCGACCAAGGGCTTTCGGTCTTTCTTTGCGCCACCAACAATGATCCTCGCCTCGCCCGACTGCATCTGGAGGCACTGCTTGATCGACAGGTCGACGGCATCATTTTCACGGCTACACGCCTCGACCTCCCGCCGCCCATTGAATTGTCGAAGCTCCCGATCCCTGTCGTGTATGTCTTCGCAGAGGGGCCGTCGGACCACATCAGCTTCGTCCCTGATGACGCCCATGGCGCAAGGCTTGCAGTCGAGCATTTGAAGAACAGCGGCCGGTCGCGCATCCTCCACATTACCGGCCCCGATGACTATGTCGCGGTGCGCCGCCGAGCCAATGCCTATCGAGACAGCGTCGGTGAAGGTGCGGAAGTTCTCTATGGCGACTGGAGCGAGGAATGGGGCCATTTCGCCATCGACGCAGTCTTTTCCCGTACTGGTGAAAAGCCTGACGCGATCTTTTGCGGAAATGACGAGATTGCGCGCGGAGTTATCGATGCCCTGCGGGACAAGGGCATCGGCGTTCCCAATGACGTAGCAGTCATCGGCTTCGACAATTGGGAAGTCATTGCCAAGCAGACACGCCCGCCACTCACCACCGTCGATATGGAGCTCAAAGAGTTGGGGCGCCGTGCTGGGCTTGCGATCTTGGCGCTCGCTGCTGGCGAAGACGTTGACACCGGCACGACCAGATTGCCTTGCAGTCTTGTTGTCAGAAAGTCCTGCGGTGGCGAGCTCTGATGCCGGGTGACTCCGCCTTTGCGCCCGTCCGACTAATAAGCAGGGCGTTCGTGATCATTGGATCGCGCACTATGCTTTCCATGAGGGCGCTCGAATCATGCCCAGGCTGCAAATCCCACTTGTCGAGAATGACGTGCAGGAAAATGACAGCCGGGAAGGTCAGTCAGCTCATCACGCTCCGAACAACCGCTTGTCCCAATAGACTGGCTGATGAAGGCTCACAGCGATGCTCGAGAACTCAGGATGAGCGGGGTTGATAAGAATGTTATTATCGAGTCTGGCGACAACGCTTGGCACGAACAGAATGGCACTGCGCTTTTGCAGACACCAATCCTCACCAAATCGCTTGCTGACGACTGCCGGCATGGTATCCCAGCCCGGTACGGCCGCCCCCAACAATACCTCGTAGGTCAGCCCTCGGGGAATTGTAACCTGCACATAATGCTGGTTTGGCGGTAGCCGCCCACTGCCGTGAACAAGCTTTTCCAGTACAGCAGTCGAATAATGTTCACTGCTGTAGATAACCGGACTTCCCGGCGTGTTCCATCGGCCTGGCGCGATCGTAGAGCCTGTGGCATCAAAGATCGGGTAAGCCCCGTTGGGATCGCCTATTCGGAAGGATGACAGCGTTCGATCAAGAACTTGAGCCGTCACGCAGCGCTTCCGTATTTCAAACTAGCGAGGATCTCCAACACCAGTTCGGCCCCTATCTCATTTTGAATGACCACATCGACCGGAGCTCTATCCTCGAGCATGGGATGGCTTCTGAACAGGAAATCTCGCGCGGCCTCCGGGCTCTGCCAGACGTCAACCGCCAGGTTCCATACGCGGGCAACACGCGCGACTCTCATCCCTTCATCGGGTGACAGACGAAGGCTGATCTTACGTCGCTCCAAAGTGGCCTTGGGAACGAACCGATACTTGAAATGCCCGTCATTCGGAGCAAGCAGTTGAGAGACACGCTCAAGCACAGCGATCGGCAACCCCCCCTCGATTCGGGAGATGAGGCCGAGCGGAGACCGCGCTGCGGTTTCCCTGGCAGGAAGACCGAGTACATCCGCAACTTTTTCAAATGCCAACATCGGGATATCCTCACCTCAGTTGAGATCAAAAATAGTCTCATTCGGACTTCTATGCAACCCTTCGCCTGTCCGTTGCGCCTGTGAGAGACCGACACAGGGCCGCGAACTCGGCAGCGGCGGTCGGATTTTCAGTACTTTAACCGCTTTGAATGTCGTACAGGATGTCAACGCTCGGATCGTCATTTGGGAGCGTTTCATCGGGCGGCCAGCGACGCCCGATGAAACGCTCATACTACAGGCGCTGCCACATATGCCGCTTGCTCCTTCCGCAGAGACAGACTTACGCAGATTTGCAAATGTAGGCTCCGCAGTTCCGCCTACTTCAACACAAAAAGCCAAAGTCGCGTTGAGCCTCGAGCAAATCCTGACGCGGATGAAACCGCGCTACTCACCAGCCGAGTGCTTGAGTTCCTGGATCGCGTTTGATCCATGCCGGCGTCTTGGCGTCGCGGACGCAGCCGTTTTTGGAACCTAACTTTTGGTGCCAGACGGACATATACCAGCTCGCTCACAAGTTCGATCAATGTCTGTCCTGACCGGTAGCAAGGGCGGCATCGTCGTCGTTGCATCCGAAGAGGAGGCGTTCGCCTTCATCAACGATTACGCTGCCGAGCACCTGGCGGTCCTTGCCGACAGCGCCTGTTCTGGCCTGGACCAGCTTCATGGCAGCCTCGTCTCTCTTCATGTCGAGCGGCTGGCGTCCCGGCTTATTTCCCTTCGCACGCGCGGCAGCAATGCCATCCTTTGCCCGTTCCGAGATCAGCCGACGCTCAAAATGTGCGATGGCGCCGAACACATGGAAGATCAGCTCGCCAGCGGCCGAAGAGGTGTCGATCTTCTCCTCAAGGCTGAGAAGGTCGATCTGCCGTTCCCGTAGCATTTTCACCGTTTCCAGCAACTCCGCGAGTGATCGTCCGAGCCGATCGAGCCGGACGACGGCGAGTGTGTCGCCGGCGCGGGCATAGGCCAGCAGCTCGGCTAATTGCTATACGCCGACTTCAGAATTGAAAACTAACCCCGCTGCTCCAGTTTATAAAGTACGGGTAAACACGCCCAGGAGGAGCAGTTATGAGCAGAAACACCGTTATTGGCGTCATTGTCGCCGTCGTCGTAATCATCCTTGCCGTTGTCTTCCTACTTCCGGGCAAGACGACCACAACGGAAACAGCGACACCGCCGGCGACTACGACCGAGCCGACCGCCCAGCCCTCGACGACGACTCCGTCGACTACTGAACCGTCGACCACTCAGCCCTCTACGACCCAGCCTTCAACGACTGCGCCAGCTCAATAGGGTATACTTGCGAGACTACTGCGAGCACGCTACCGACGCCGAGTGTCGCGCTAGACGGCGGTCATTGGGTGGACGCGCCTTAAAGCTTCTCGTAACTGCTGAGGCTATGCCTCGAAAATCTGATAGTTCGCCCAGACACTTCGAGAGATTTCATCCTCGGTCGCCCATTCGGCATCGGAATCGTTGAGTAGGGTTAGAAACCCGCTCTTGCCCTCGATTTCTTCTGGCGATCGATAACCCTGCTCAATTGAGTGGTAGCGGAACTGTTTATACACGCGCAGTTTGCTGCGCTGTCCACGAGACCGCACCCGGTGGAACCTTTCGAAACAAACGCGATTTACTGCTGAGGAGGCAGCCTCCGGCAAACGAGGCAGTCATTTCCATTCACGGAAACAGAGCACGCCCATGCGTGACGAAGACACCAGAGAACAGTACAGCAAGGTGGTCCGCGGCTGGAACACGCGGTACGATCTGGATGAATTCATCCGGGCACACGGGCTTCAACCTCTAGCCGCACGCGAGCTGTTCGCGAAATTCGGACCTCATAAATTCGACCTCGATCGGAAGGTCGAGGAGCTTCGTGCCGCGGAACAATCCAATCTCGGGCACTGATCCTGGTTGCGGAACAAACTGTCCGATCGGCGGATTCCTCTTCGCACCCCCCGACGACCAGGCGGTCTTCTCTCCAATCGGCGGTCGCCTGGGATTTCAAAGCGCTCGGCGAACCTTATATAGGCTTCACATCTTGGGTTGCAGGGGCACTTTTCCACTCGCGAGAAATAGTGCATTGTGCGCCGCCGAGAGGAACCATGATGACCTATGATTGGGAAGGCGCCCGCAGGCGGCGTTTCAGGCAGGCGAGAATTTGGCTGTTGTTGGCGCTATTCGCATGGTTTGTCGCCATCGCCCTACCCTCGTGACACAGGCGCTACCCGCAAAAAAGCGGCCTTCGCGGAGTTGACGTTGGAGAATGGAAGGCCGCTAGTAATATCAGCAATACGCTAGTATACGCGCAATCTGGTGATTGACGAGTTTTTGTTCGCTTAGATCTTTGAAATCAATCTGGCCTACCCGCAGTTGGCGAAAAGGCTTCTTCGTGGAACCCGACGCCACATCGCGCGTTTCGCCTGCATTAAGTCAATTTCTGCGGTTCCGCCCTGCCACAGCGGCCGGTCTTTCCACGCGAGAAAACTGGCAGCGCGTCGCATTCGTGGCGTGTGATAAGCAGAATGGGAGTTCCTTCATGCTCAATCTTCCTGATCCCTCGGCGGGTAACCTCAGCGCCACCGAAGCGGAAATGCTCCAACGGATTTTCAATCGGGTGTGCGTGGAAGAGCGAATTCCGAAAATGGACATCCGAGCCGAACGGCTTGCCAAGTTCATTATTGACGAGTTCGACGTCGGAAACAGAGAGGAAGAGTCTCTTTTAGAGTGCGCCAGATGGCTTGTCCGCTGCAAAAAGAAGCCGCCCGTCCGTACGCCGGCATTTGTGAAAAAGATGGTGGCCAAGAGGCGGCACTGATACCAAGCGTGCGAGACCGCGCATTCTTCCCCCATCTCACCCTTTCCCTACACGATGCGCCGGATCGCCTCAGCAAAGCTGACGCCGAGTGCCATCGCTGCAATGCCGGTGACGCCGAGCGCGTAGGCGATCCCCCAATCAGTACTTTGCCCATAGAGATCGCAGGCGCCTTATCAAAGGGTGCCGCCTCCCGGCATCAAAACGTGCCCGAATTATGGGTTCGATCACGGCGCGAAGGATCTCTTCGGCGCGCACCTCGGTGATGACCATGTTCGGCTTCACCATCGGCGCGCCGGCCGCGCTGGCGTGGCCGGCGCGCCGATGGTCAGGACGTCAGCGACGTCCCGATAGGCCCTCGTCTTCAGGCCTTCCCATTGTTTGACGAGTGTGAGGCCCGCCGCATTGATGCGTCGGTTCAAAGTCATGTTGCTACTTTCATGGTGGTGGAGGAGTATCTTCTCAGCCGACAGACTGAGGAGTGGGTGATGGATTTCGAAAAAGTCGGGCGAAGCCGAATGATGATGCGGCTGCCACGACACCGGAAACAAATTTCCGATGCCAACTTTCTTGCGATCAACGATTTGCTGGAAGCCTACGGCCTAGCCGCTGTGAAGCGCGATGAGTTACGCGAGCAATTGATGCCAGACCCCAGGAACATGGAAGAGTATGAAGATCTCTGCCAAAAACTGGAGGACGACATTATCAAGATGCTGGCTAGTGTGAGCCCGCGAATGGTTCGCTAACATCCACTTTGTTCCCAGTAGATTCTCAGTAGCGAAAAGGTACGACCAGTTCGCAATCTTCGCTTAACAAGTGAACGGCATGCTCTCGTTAGTTGCCGTCGCCCCCTGACCCCCCGCCGGCAACTCGGAACCGCAATCCAACTCTCCGGATTGCGGTTTTCCCGTGACGGAGCAGCAGATGGGCTATGATTGGGATGGCGCCCGCTGGCGCCGGATGAAGGTGGTTAGATACGGGACCGCCGTGGCTTTGGCGGGTCTACTGGTCGCGGTTGCGGCGCAGGTTGTGACCAGGACGCTATAGAGACCGCGCAGAGCCACATGCGCTTGCACAAGGCTGGGATGTTGGCTTGGGCGAGCAGAGTTGGCCCGCTCGCCCGCTTTCGGGCCTGTGTTCTATTGCTGGGAGAATACCTCGCCTGCCAATGCCATTGCTGACTGAACACGACTGAAGCCAGCATAGGGAAGCATGTGGAGAATGGCTTCGCTCACCTCCTGCCTCGTGGCTCCCGTATTCAGCGCACCCTGGACATGTACCTTCAGCGGCATTTCATGCGCCATAGTCCCGCGCGCAGTGAGCGCGGCGACGCTCGCCAATTCGCGGGACTTGATATCAAGACCCGGCGTCGAGAACACGTCTCCGTAGGAGAACTTGAGGATGTAGCGACCGAGATCGACAGCCACCATCCCGAATGGCCGGCGGAGCGGTAGGCAAACGCGCCGCTATCTGGGGACGGCACCGCTCCCGGAAAAGGACAGGATCGCCGCGTCGGCGATTTCCGCAAAGCGGGCACTCGGCCCTTGCACCCCGCTGCTCTGCTGGGCGACACGCGCGCCCTCGATCAACAGCAGCAACGTGTCGCAGAGCAGTTCCGCATTGGCGACACCGGCCTTGCGGCAAAGCACCACGACGCGATCGCGTTGCGCATCCTTGAACTTCCGGATCACCGACCTGCCGGGATGGTCCTCGTCCGTCAGCTGGACGGCGGCGCTCATCATTTCGCAGTGGCAATTGTCGTCGCCGAGGTGCTCGGCGATCCGCCGGACCCAGGCCCTGAGCTGCGCCAGCCCGTCGCCGGGGTGGGCGTCCTCCAGCTCCCGCCAGAAGCCGTCCATCTCCATTCCCGCGCGCTGAAGACATTCGACGATGAGTTCGTCCTTCGAATTGAAGTGACGATATAGCGTCATCTTGTTGCTGCTGGCGGCATCGGCGATGGCGTCGACACCGGTCCCGCGAATGCCGCGCCTGCGGAACAGCTCGCGCGCCGCCTCGACGATGCGATCGCGCGGCAAAAGACGTGGTTGCTTGCAGGAATCCGTGGTCATCGCATTCGGCTCGACGTCGTCGGCATGGAAAAACTTGCCCCTTGACGACCTGTTGGCGATCGATAACATGCGACGGTGTTACCGACCAGTAACATTTTCGCCAGCGGCACATCGAGGAGTGGCCGTTTGTAGCGAAGGCTTCCGGGACACGGCGGTAACCGCAGAAAAATTTCTAGCGTAATGTCGGTGGGCGCGGTCGTCAGGCGTCTTTTAGCCAGAGTGCACACCGCTCAGACTTATAAGCTTCGATCACGTTCAAGATTTGGGTCGGTCCGGCCCATCGTGATCTCGTGCTGGAGCCTTACGATGCGCATGCTGGATGGGCCGAAGGCGAAGAACCGCGCCGCTGACCGCATGGTCCGCGTGGCAGACATCTGCCTGCCCGTTTTCGGGATCTCCCGAAATGCCGCCAGCATCCCTGCCGCAAACATTCTGCCAGACGAACGCTCCAATCGCGGGGCACCTTACCAAAACGACGCCCCGTGGACCCTTCACGGCGCCGCCTTGCAAGGATCGATCCCGCCATGATCGACTTCTTCATTCACCGGCCGATCTTCGCGTCGGCAATCGCGATCATCATGACCCTCGCCGGCGGCATCTGCTATTTCCTGCTGCCGATCTCGCAGTTTCCCGATGTGACGCCGCCACAGATCGTCGTCGCCGCCAACTATCCGGGTGCCAGTGCCCAGGTCGTCGCCGATACGGTGACGACGCCGCTCGAACAGCAGATCAACGGCGTGCCGGGCATGCTCTATATGACCTCGACGAGTTCGAATGACGGCTCGTCGCGGATCATCATTTCCTTCGAAGTGGGCTATCCGATCGACGTCGCCGCACTCGACGTCCAGAACCGCGTTTCGCAGGCAGCATCCTCGCTTCCCGCGCTCGTCAACCAGACCGGCGTGACCATTGCCAAGCAGATCCCGAACTTCACCGTGCTGGTGAGCCTGGATTCGCCCGACAATTCGGTCGACTTCGCCTCGGTCAGCAACTACGCCTACCTGCAGATCCTCGATCCATTGAAGCGCCTGCCTGGGGTCGGCGACGTCCAGCTCTTCGGCGAGCGTCGCTACTCGATGCGCGTCTGGCTCGATCCCGACCGTATGGCCAATCTCGGCATCACCGCCGTCGACGTGCAGAACGTCATTGCCGAGCAGAACATCCAGGTCGCAGGTGGCAAGATCGGGCAATCGCCGGCACCGGCCGGGACACCCTTCGAGATGCAGATCAACGCGCTTGGCCGATTGAGCGATCCGGCGCAGTTCGGCGACATCGTGCTTCGGGCCGACCAGACGACCGGGGCGACGACGCGGCTGCGCGATGTGGCACGCATCGAACTCGGCGCCTTGCTCTACTCGTCGTCGGTCACCTTCAACGGCAAGGAAAGTGTCGTACTCGCCGTATTCCAAGCGCCTGGCTCCAACGCGCTCGATCTGCAAAGCCGTGTCCAGACCAAGATGGACGAGCTTTCGCAGCGCTTTCCCGCAGGCATCGCCTATCACATGTTCTACGACACCACGCGTTTCGTCTCGGCGGCGATGAAGGATGTCGTGTTCACGCTGCTCGAGGCGCTCGCCCTCGTCGTTTTCGTCGTCTTCATCTTCCTGCAGAACCTGCGCACCACGATCATCCCGACGATCGCCATTCCGGTATCGCTGATCGCGACGCTGGTCGTCATGTACCTATTCGGCTTTTCTCTGAACATGCTGAGCCTGCTCGGCATGGTGCTCGCCATCGGTCTGGTGGTCGACGACGCGATCGTCGTCGTCGAGAACGTCGAGCGTCAGCTCGAGGCCGGACTGCCGCCGCTGGCCGCCACACGCAAGGCGATGCAGGAGGTGACCGGGCCGATCATCGCGACGACGGCCGTGCTTCTCGCCGTCTTCATTCCAGTTGCCTTCATTCCAGGCGTCGCCGGCAGCCTCTACAACCAGTTCGCCCTGACGGTCGCAATCTCGGTCGCCTTTTCCGCCTTCAATTCGCTGACCCTCAGCCCGGCGCTGAGCGCCGCTTTCCTGCGTTATCGCGGCGAACCGCGCTTTGCGCTCTTCCGCTGGTTCAACACCGGCTTTCATGCGCTGTCGCACGGCTATGCACGCAGCATAGCAGGGCTCGTGCGCTGGCGCTGGGCGCTGTTTGCCCTCTTCCTCCTCGCCATCGGTTCCACTTACGCGCTGTGGCAGCGCACGCCGTCGACCTTCCTGCCGGTCGAAGACCAGGGCTATTTCTTCGTCGTCATCCAGCTACCTGACGGTGCCTCGCTCGAACGGACCGAGACCGTCGCGCGGCGATCCGAGGAGATCCTTCGCGGCACCGCCGGTGTCGATTTCGTCGGCTCCGTCGTCGGCTTCAATTTCCTGTCGTTTGCCGCCCAGTCGAATTCCGCAGTGCAGTTCGCCGTCCTCAAACCATGGGACGAGCGCCCCCCAGAACAAGGTGCCTCGGCGCTGCGCGAGGCAGTGACGCCGCAACTGCTGCAAATCCCGGACGCGCTCGTGCTCGCCTTCGATCCCCCGTCGATCCAGGGGCTGGGGGCGACCGGCGGCTTCGAGTTCCAGGTCGAGGACCTGGGCGGGCGCAGCGCTCAAGCGCTAGGCGACGCCACGCAGGCGCTGATTGCCGAGGCGCGCAAGCAGCCGGAGATCAATCCCTACCAGCTCTTCTCCACCTTCAGCACGTCGAGCCCGCAATTCGACTATGACCTCGACCGCGATAAGGCCAAGCTGCTCGGCCTGAACCTGCCCGACATCTTCAATACGCTGCAGATCTATTTCGGCTCGCTCTACGTCAACGACTTCAACCTGTTCGGCCGCACCTTCCGCGTGACGCTGCAAGCCGACCAGGGCGCGCGGGCCTCGGCCACGGATCTTTCGCGCCTCTATGTTCGCAACGCGGCGGGCGAGATGGTGCCGCTCAACACGCTTGGTTCGTTCAAGCCGACGGTCGGTCCCGAGACCATCACCCACTACAACAACTACCCGTCGGCGCTGATCAATGGCGCGGCAGCGCCCGGCTTCAGTTCGAGCCAGGCGGTGGCGGCGATGGAGCGGGTGGCCCGTACGACGCTGCCGCGGGACTACACATTCGAATGGACCGGCATTACCTATCAGGAGATCCGCGCAGGTTCGATCGCCGCGCTCGTCTTCGCGCTCGCGCTCGTTTTCTGCTTCCTGATCCTGGCCGCCCAGTACGAAAGCTGGTCGATGCCGTTCATGGTGCTGCTCTCGGTGCCGTTGGCGCTTCTGGGCGCGCTGTCGGCGCTATGGCTCCGTGGAATGCAGATCGATGTCTATTCGCAGATCGGTTTCGTGATGTTGGTAGGACTTGCCGCCAAAAACGCCATCCTGATCATCGAGTTCGCCCGCCGGCGGCGCGAAGAAGGGCTGGACGTTGTGGCAGCAGCAGCGGAAGCGGCGCGCCTGCGCTTGCGCCCGATCCTGATGACGGCCTTCGCCTTCATCCTCGGCGTGCTGCCGCTGATGTACGCCAAGGGCGCCGGTGCTGCCAGCCGCCAGTCGATCGGCACCACCGTGTTCGGCGGCATGCTCGTGGCGACCGTTCTCACGCTCATTTTCGTCCCGGTCTTCTACGCGGTCATCGAACAATGGCGGGAGGGACTTTCCTCGAAGCCCGTCGGCCAGCAGCGGGAGCCGGAGGCGGCGGAATAAGGATTGGAGCCTGACATGCGTGGTTTAAGACTGGTCGTTGCCGCAGTGGTCATAATCGCTGCCCTTGCTGCGGCCTATCACTACAGGAATGGCGGGTTTGAGATCAAAGGCGGCGATGCCGGGGCCGCCCCGGCTCCGGCGCAACAGGCCATGCCCGTTCCCGTCGCGGCGGTCGTCAAGAAAACGATCCCCATCTATCTCGACTATTCCGCACGGACCGAGGCGATCCGCAACGTGACGCTTCGCGCCAAGGTCTCCGGCTATATCGCGTCACAGGCGGTTTCGGACGGTTCGGATGTTCAGCGCGGCGACCTCCTCTACCGGATCGACACACGCGACTATCGGGCGGAACTGGATCAGGCAAAGGCCCAGGCCGAAAGGGACGAAGCGTCACTCGCCTATCTCCGATCCAATCTCACGCGCGGCAACGAGCTTGCCACGACAGGCTATCTGGACAAGGACAGTTTCGACCAGCGTCAGAGCGCAGTACATCAAGCGGAGGCTGCACTTGCCATGTCGCGGGCGGCGGTGCGCACCGCTGAGATCAACCTCGACTACACCGAAATCCGCGCGCCCTTTGCCGGGCGGCTCGGGCGCAACCTGGCGCCGGAGGGAACACTGGTCAGCAACACGACCGGAACCCCGCTCAACAACCTTGTGCAGCTTTCACCGATCTATGTCTCGTTCAACCCGAGCGAAACCGAACTCGCCGACATCCAGAAGGCCCGGACAAAGGGCAAAGTGGAGGCAGAGGTGCTTCTGCCCGGCGACAAGGAACCGCGTTACCGCGGCGACCTCAGCTTCATAAACAACATGGTCGAGGGCAATACCGGAACGGTGGTAGCGCGCGCCACGATCGACAATGCCGATCTGACCCTGCTTCCCGGTCAGTATGTCCGCGTGCGCCTCAAGATCAGGGATGAACCGAACGTGATGATGGTGCCGGAGACGGCGCTCGGATCGAGCCAGCTCGGCAAATATGTCTATGTCGTCGGCAAGGACGATACGGTCGAGCAGCGGCTCGTCACCCTCGGCCCGACCAGCGGTGATCTCATTGGGTTGGCCTCGGGTGTTTCGGAAGGCGACCAGGTGATCGCCGGAAACCTGCAGAAGATCTTCCCCGGCGCGCCGGTCAAACCGATGCCGGCGGAGCAGGCGCAGAAGTAGCGGCAACAGCGATCACTTTAGTAGCCGAGGCTAGGATCGCTGAAAAATTGATGGGAAGACCATTCCAAATGTTATGACAACGATGGCGATGAACTGGAGAGATGTCGGTGTTTCACCGAGCACCACGATGCCGATCAGGGCCGTGGTCACTGGAATGCACGGCATCAACAGCGACGCCGGTTGCGAGCCTAGTCGGCGAGGCCAATAGCGACGGCTGGAAAGTTTCCGGTCAGTGACTTCCTTCGAAACTAATCCTGTCGCTGGGCCTCAAGCAAGCGATGCTGTTCGTTGGGCTCGTTTTTTAAACGTCTACCCCTGGAATTTCGGGCATGACCGTGAGGTTCTCGTCGCCGAAGGCTACTGACACGTAACGGCCCATCAGATGGCTGAGGATCGCCGTCGACGCTACCGCAAGCTTTTACGCGACCCACTCCTTTGCGCCGCCGTCGTCGATTGCTCTTGAAAATAAGGTCAGCGGCGTTATACTAAATTCCCAAAATCAGTATAACGCCGCTCCCACCTGAGTCTTCGGCCGTTATACTAACCTTCGCGATTCAGTATAACGGGGGCAATATGCGCCAGATCGACCTGATGTATCGCACGATGACCGCCGAACTCGGCCAACGTCTGCTCGACGCCAGCTTCTCGGCCGATTTCCCGATCGAAGGTCGCTTCGTGCCGGTCACGGTCAAAGCCCGCAAATACTGGTATTTCGACCAGCCAGGGGAAGGCGAGGGCCACCGGCAGCAACGCCGGTATGTTGGACCGGCCGACGATCCCGAAATCAACAGGCGGGTAGAGGACTTCCGCGCGGTCAAGGACGACGCCAAGGCCCGCCGTAAGCTGGTCACCACCCTTGTTCGCGAGGCTGGATTACCAGCTCCCGAACCGTTTTCCGGCGATGTCGTCGAGGCGCTGGCCAAAGCTGGCATTTTCCGCTTGCGGGCCTGCTTGGTAGGAACGGTAGCGTTCTCGACCTATGCGGGCCATCTTGGCGTCCGTCTTCCTGCCGCCTCGATGATGACGGGTGATGCTGATTTCGCCCAGGACTACGCGATCAGCTCCGAAGTAGGGGATTCGCTTCCACCCATTCTCGAAATCCTACAAGGCGTCGATCCGACCTTCCGGCCGATCCCGCATCGCTCAGGGTCAGCCCGATCAACGGCATTCAAGAACCGGGCGGGCTACAATGTGGAATTCTTGACCGGAAATAGGGGTAGTGATGATTATCTCGATAAACCGGCCGACATGCCCGCCCTGGGTGGGGCAAGCGCCGATCCGCTGCGGTTTTTGGATTTCCTCATCTATGAGCCCGTGCGAGCCGTCCTGCTACACAAAAGCGGCATCTCCGTGATCGTCCCGTCTCCGGAGCGCTATGCTGTTCACAAGCTGATCGTGGCCTCCCGCCGCGTAGTCGATACGATTGGGGCTGCAAAGCGCGACAAGGACTTGAGGCAAGCAATCCTGCTCTTCGACGCACTCGATGCTTCCAACCGTCTCGATGAGCTGTCGGACGCTCTCAAGGAAGCCTGGGAGAGGGGAGAGGCCTGGCGCTATGCGATCCAGGCCGGAATGGGCTACATGTCCCGAGGGGATAGAGCTGCTACGGCCGCGTTGTTCCGTGAACTGGGCATCGATTGCGAAGCCGAGTAGGGCTCCCTTCGGTCACCATTTCGGAAAACGCAATTTGCTTTGCCCAAAAGCAAACGTCGATACCGCAACGTTGGCCAAGTCGACGTGATTCCTGGCCGCCCTCCCCGGGCACACAGGCTGAACGGCTGCTCCGCCCTTCTGTATCCGTCCTGAGAAATTCAACCTCCTGCCCGATATGATGCGTGATGGCTGATGCGCGATGAGACAGATATGAGAACGACACTTGCGATCGATGACGATGTCCTGATTGCCGCCAAGGCGATGGCAGTCCAGCAACACCGCAGTCTTGGCGAGGTCATTTCCGAGCTATCGGCCCAGCACACCTGTGTGCCGCAATAGAGCGCCGCTCTTGCGACCGATAAGGCGTGGCGCGTCATTCATGGTTCGCCGTCTCATCCTGATCGTCGCCGCGCACCTTGCCGCCGTTGGCGATCAGTACCCGCTTGCCGGACCCGAACTGACGAAGCGTCCAGGGCGACACACCGGCTACTTCGGCAAAATGGGCTGCTGTCATCGGCAGCGTGCTTCGAATCGGCGCCCATAGCGATCACGATAGATACAATAGCCTTCGCGCTCGCGGGAACGGCCTATCAGGTTGCCCATAATTCCACCGGCCACAGCGCCGATAGCCGCACCGCCCCAGCTATCACTCACAACGCCTCCGATGATTGCGCCGGTTCCTGCACCGATCGCAGTCCCTCGCTCTGTCTGAGTGCAGGACGCGAGGGTACCAATCATTCCAACCGCAATGATAAGCTTTCTCATGCTTTCACCCCTTCGCTCGATATCAACCTGAGCATTTCACCGTGGCATCCTCGGCATGAGGTTCAGCATCTACGCAACGCGTACAATTGTCGATAGTGCCGATTTATAGGCGGAAGGGGGTATCCCTGGCGGTCGCGCAGCCGAACGCCAGGACGGTTGCCGTTTTGGTCGATTAAGAGCTCCGGCAGCTTCGAGGGCGGATCGAATGGACTGGATGGGGCTCATCCTCGGATCCTCCTGCCCCTTCTCAACATTCTTGACGCTCAGCTCCGAATGGCCAGACACCTTGGCTAGGTCCGCTTGTTTCCAGTCGAGCATGGCCCTTATGGCCTTGATATGAGCGGGCGCGATCATGTCTCTGAAAATCAGTTGGTCGGTTTGAAAGGACTCGAACCGCCGCCCCCTCTCTGCCGAACCGGATTGGCGAGTCCGCGGCATGGCGCTCTACGATTTCTATTGTTCCTACATCGACCAGAGAACCGATAGCGGGGCGGCGTGCAACTTCTCTCCGAAGGGGGTCACGCGATCATGATCGTGAAGCACCAGGCCGCGTATGAAGCGATCCCCGACGGCGTCCTGTAGCTGCCTCAAACCTCTGAAGTCGTCCGATTTGACCGTCGCCGTTCACCAATTGCCCGGAATGTTCGGCGATATCCCGACTGATTTAAAGTCAAAGGTCGACCAATTTAAAGTCGGCTGGCTTCTCGCAACGTTGCGAAGACAATCGCCGAGACTTCTAAACCCAATTTTGCGGGGTCGGAGTTGGCTCTGTAGTCAATGATCACACCTTCTCACGCCGATAGCAGGACCCGCGTCAGCGGATGTCTGGCGTCGGCAAGGCCGTCGATGACGTTGAAGTGATGCCTGTCCGGTTCCACGACAGTAGCCGTGGTTGCGCCCACTCCCGTCCAGATATTGGCAAGCAACGCGTTCTGGCGCAGGAATTCCGAGCGCTCGCCGCCGCCGACCCAGCAGGTGATGCGGGCATTTCGCATGGGTCGCAGCAATGCCGGGCTCTGCGAAAGCGCCTCGGCCTCGTCGATCGCCAGCCTCTCGTTCATCGCTGTCGACATGATCGGACGCAGATCATGCACACCTGAGATCGAGACGACGTTTCGGATCCGCTCCTGGGCGTGCGGCGAGAGCGGCGCGGTCGCCGTGATCATCCGGCTGACGAGATGGCCGCCCGCCGAATGGCCGGTCAGCATCATCGGACCCTCGACCAGTTTCGAGGCCTCGCTGATTGCGGCGGCGACTTCCTCGACGATCCCCGCGATGCGGATCTCCGGGCAGAGCGTGTAGGAGGGCATGGCAACGGCATAACCACTGGCGATGGCCCCTTCGGCCAGATGCGACCAAAAGCTTTTGTCGAGTTGCAACCAGAATCCGCCATGCACGAAGACGACCAGACCTTTGGCTGGGCCATCGGGGAAAAACAGGTCCATGCGGTTTCTGGGTCGCTCGCCATAGGCAAGGTCAAGTTTCGCAAGCCCTGATGCCGAGAGAGCGTTGCGGAATGCCTCGGCAGGCCCAACCCACGCCTCCGGCCACCGGTCGCCGCGTGCGATGTTCACGCCGTTGGCATAGGCGTCGTTCCAGTCCGAAACACGGTGTTCGACCATCGACAAAATCCTCCAGTTGATGTCCCCCAAGCATAGAAATCACCCGCCCCATCGACAAACGCAATGCCGAGATTCAAAAAAACTTTAGGCTTGAAATAATTTTGGACTGGTGCAATGCTGCCCCATGTTCAGCTGAGAAGTGGAGGTCTCGCTGTGCCCATCACGATCATTGGAGTCGTCGCAGCGACGGCGCAGCCCATCGGCAACGATGTGGCGATGCTTGCTACCTGTTCGCACGACCGCACGAACTTTAGCCGGCTTTGAAAAATGCCTGAGCAACAGGCAGGAACTGAACAGGGGAACAGCCGCCACATGCTTGGACCGACCTCGCACGTCGATACGTTCACACGCGATCATCTGCCACCACCGGAAGAATGGCCTGAATTCCTTCTCGAAGGTTTCGACTATCCGGATCATCTCAACGCTGCCGTCGAACTGACGGACGCCGTCGTTGCAAAGGGTTTTGGCGACCACACCGCGCTGATCGGCAACGGGCGCCGCCGAACCTACAAGGAACTGTCCGACTGGACGAACCGGCTGGCGCATGCGCTGGTCGAGAACTACGGCGTAAAGCCCGGCAATCGCGTCCTGATCCGCTCCGCCAACAATCCGGCCATGGTCGCCTGCTGGCTGGCGGCCACTAAGGCCGGCGCCGTCGTCGTCAACACCATGCCGATGCTCAGAGCCGGCGAACTGACCAAGATCGTCGACAAGGCGGAGATCAGCCTGGCTCTCTGCGACACGCGCCTTATGGACGAGATGATCGCCTGCGCAAAAGACAGCCGCTACCTGAAACAGGTCATCGGCTTCGACGGGACGGCGAACCATGACGCCGAGCTCGACCGGGTTGCGCTCGACAAGCCGGTCGTCTTCGAGGCTGTGAGCACGGGTCGGGATGACGTGGCGCTCCTCGGCTTCACATCAGGGACGACAGGGGTCCCGAAAGCGACGATGCATTTTCACCGCGATCTAATGATGATCGCCGACGGTTATGCCAGAGAAGTTCTCGGGGTCACGCCCGACGATGTCTTCGTCGGCTCGCCGCCGCTCGCCTTCACCTTCGGTCTCGGCGGCCTTGCGATCTTCCCCTTACGCTTCGGGGCGGCGGCAACACTGCTCGAGCACGCGACGCCCTCAAACATGGTGGAGATCATCGAGAGATACAAAGCGACGATCTCGTTCACTGCCCCCACCGCCTATCGGGCAATGATGAAGGCGATGGACAACGGCGCGGATCTTTCATCCCTGCGGGTCGCGATCTCGGCCGGGGAAACGCTTCCGGGTCCCGTCTTCGAGGAATGGACCGCGAAAACCGGCAAACCGATCCTCGACGGGATCGGCGCGACCGAAATGTTGCACATCTTCATTTCCAACCGCTTCGAGGATCGCAAGGCCGCGTCGACAGGCAAACCCGTCGGTGGTTACGAAGCACGGATTGTCGACGACGAGATGCGCGAAGTGCCGCGCGGCACGATCGGCAAGCTCGCCGTGCGCGGCCCGACCGGCTGCCGCTACATGGCCGATGCCCGCCAGCGCAATTATGTGCGCGAAGGCTGGAACTTGACGGGTGACGCCTTCTATCAGGACGAGGACGGTTTCTTCCATTTCGCCGCCCGTTCGGACGACATGATCATCACCGCCGGCTACAATATAGCCGGCCCCGAGGTCGAGGCGGCCTTGATCTCGCATCCGGAAGTCGCGGAGTGCGCTGTCGTCGGTGCGCCCGATACTGAGCGCGGCCAGATCGTCGAAGCCTATGTGGTGCTTTCAGCCGGGGTAGCGGCAGACGATGCGACGATCAAGCGCTTGCAGGATCATGTCAAGGCAACGATCGCGCCTTACAAGTATCCGCGATCGGTAAAGTTCCTGGACAGCCTGCCGAAAACAGCCACGGGCAAGATCCAGCGGTTCCGATTGCGGTCGGAGAACTGAAACATGAGCAAGTCATACGATCCTTCGAAGGAAGGCGCCCAGATGTCGTTCAAAGGACGCATGTCCTACAGCGACTACCTGATGTTGGAAAAAGTGCTCGATGCACAGGAGCCGCTCTCAAAGGCGCATGACGAGATGCTGTTCATCATTCAGCATCAGACGTCAGAGCTTTGGATGAAGCTCGCACTTCACGAGATCAACGCGGCGGTCCGCTCGATCCGCGAAGACCGACTGGAACCCGCCTTCAAGATGCTGACGCGGGTGGCGCGCATCTTCGAACAGCTGAACAGCGCCTGGGACGTGCTTCGCACGATGACACCAAGCGAATACACCACGTTCCGCGAATCCCTTGGGCAATCCTCCGGCTTCCAGTCGTGGCAGTACCGGGCGATCGAGTTTCTCGCCGGCAATCGCAACGTCGCCATGCTCGGGCCGCATGCACACCGCCCCGACATCATGGAAAAGCTGGAGATGATTCTCGCCGCGCCGTCGCTCTATGACGAAGCGATCCGTCTCCTGGCTCGCAAAGGGTTCGATGTCGGCGAGGAAGCGGACAAGACCGATTGGCGCGAAACGCGCACGGAGAGCGGCAAGGTCTTTGCGGCCTGGCAGACCGTCTACCGCGATCCGGAGCGCTACTGGATGCTCTATGAGCTCGCCGAGAAGCTTGTCGATTTCGAAGACTATTTCCGCCGCTGGCGCTTCAACCACGTCACGACAGTCGAACGCATCATCGGCATGAAGCGCGGAACCGGGGGAACATCCGGCGCATCCTACCTCAAGAAGATGCTCGAAGTGGAACTCTTCCCCGAGCTCTGGCACGTGCGTACAGGTCTCTGATAGAACACAACTCAAAAGGGAACCTATTAGGAGGAGAACAGCATGAACCGCATTCTGGCAGCGAGCCTTCTTGGCCTCTCGCTTGCGACGTCAAGCCTCGCTAACGCCGAGCCGGTGAAGATCGGCGTCATCACCACGCTTTCGGGCGGCGGCGCCGGTCTCGGCATCGACATGCGCGACGCATTCACACTTGCGATCAAGCAATCGGGCAACAAGGACTTGGAGCTGGTGATCGAGGACGATGCCCAGAAGCCGGAACTTGCGGTACAGATCGCCGAGAAGATGATCCAGGGCGACAAGGTCGACCTCATGACCGGGATCATCTGGTCGAACCTTGCCATGGCCGTCGTACCGAACGCCGTCGCGCAGGATGTGATCTATCTTTCGCCCAATGCCGGTCCCTCGGCGCTTGCCGGTGCGAACTGCAATCCGAACTATTTCAACGTCGCCTATCAGAACGACAATTTCCATGAGGCGATGGGGCAATACGCCAACAAGGACTACAAGAACGCCTTTATCCTGGCGCCGAACTATCCGGCCGGAAAGGATGCGCTGACCGGTTTCAAGCGCTACTACAAAGGGGCGCTAGCCGGCGAGATCTACACGCAGGTCGGCCAGACCGACTATGCCGCAGAAATCGCCCAGATCCGCGCCTCGGGCGCCGACTCCGTCTATTTCTTTCTGCCCGGCGGCATGGGCATCGCCTTCATGAAGCAATATGCCCAATCGGGCGTCGGTATCCCGGTCACGGGCCCCGGCTTCTCCTTTAGCCAGGACGTTCTGCCGGCGATCGGCGACGCCGCTCTCGGCGTCAAGAACTCGGCGACCTGGTCCAAGGATCTCGACAACGAGGCCAACAAGAAATTCGTCGAAGCCTTCAAGGCCGAGTACAAGCGCCTGCCGTCGATCTATGCGGCCCAGAGCTGGGATACGGCGAACCTGATCCTCGCTGCGCTTTCAAAGGCGAGCGTCAAGGACAAGGACGCCTTCCGCACGGCGCTCAAGGCGGCGGATTTCAAGTCCGTGCGCGGCGAGTTCGCCTTCAACAACAACAACCACCCGATCCAGAACATCTATGTGCGCGAGGTGGTGAAAGAAGACGACGGCGTCCTGACCAACAAGATCATCGCGACTGCCTTCGAAGATCACAAGGATGCCTACGCCGAGAAGTGCGGGATGTAACGCTTGCACCTGTTGTCGCCCGGGTGTTCGGCTTCGATGCCGACATCCGGTCGATGATCCATGCAACCCTGCCACCAAGCTTGGACCGGTCTCTTGTTCACCGCACTCCTGATCGAACAACTGCTCAACGGGCTCCAGCTCGGCGTGATGCTGTTTCTGATGGCCGCCGGCCTGACGCTGATTTTCGGCGTCATGGGCCTGATCAATCTTGCCCACGGCTCACTCTACATGATCGGCGCCTTCGCCTGCGCCACGGTCGCCGCCGCCACCGGCTCCTTCTGGATCGGGCTGATCGCCAGCCTCGCGGCGGCCGCTGGCGTCGGCGCGATCATCGAGGTCGCCGTCATCCGCAGGCTCTACGACCGTGATCATCTCGATCAGGTGCTCGCCACCTTCGCGCTGATCCTGATACTCTCTGAAGGCGCTCGCTGGCTCTTCGGCTCATTCCCGCTCTATCTCGACATACCGCCCCTGCTTCAGGGTGCGGTGCCCCTGCCGGGCGGTGGCCAGTATCAGCTCTATCGTCTGGCAATCATTGGCGTCGGTGTCGCCGTGGCTGTCGGCCTCTATCTGCTGATCTCCCGGACCCGCCTCGGCATGCGCATCCGTGCGGGCGAGTCGGACCGCGAGATGATTGCTGCGCTCGGCGTCGATATCGGCACGCTTTACACGGTCGTCTTCGCGCTCGGCGCGGCGCTTGCGGGCCTTGCCGGCGCATTGGTCGGCGCGCTGCAGTCGGTGCAGGTCGGAATGGGCGAACCGGTCCTCATCCTCGCCTTCGTCGTCATCGTCATCGGCGGCATCGGCTCCATCAAGGGCGCCCTCGTCGGCGCGGTAATCGTCGGGGTCGTCGACACCATGGGCCGCTTCCTGCTGCCCTCGATGCTGGCCCTGACGATGCCTGCATCGCAGGCGACCACGATCGGGGCGGCGCTGGCTTCCATGCTGATCTATGTCGTCATGGCCCTCATCCTCGCCTTCAGGCCGAGCGGCCTGTTCGCCGCGCAGTCGTGAGGTCCCGATGAACCGCGAAACGACAGTCAATCTGCTGCTGGCCCTCCTCCTTCTCGGCGCACCGCTTGTCGCCGCCGGCATGGGCGAACCCTTCTACGTGACGCTTGCAACCCGCGTCGTCGTCCTGGCGCTTGCCGCCGTCGGCCTCAATCTCGCGCTTGGGCTTGGTGGACTGCTTTCCTTCGGACATGCGGCGTTCTTCGGTCTCGGCGGCTATGTCGCAGGCATCCTCGCGACCCACGCCTTCAATGCCGAGCCGCTCGTTGCCGGTATTCCGGCCACGACGTCGATGCCGCTCATCTGGATAACGGCCGTAGTGGTCGCCGGGTTCGTTGCGCTGCCGATCGGCGCGATCAGCCTGCGCACGACCGGCGTCTATTTCATCATGATCACGCTCGCCTTCGCGCAGATGATCTACTATTTCGCGATCTCCTGGCCGGCCTATGGCGGCGAAGACGGCCTGTCGATGTCGATGCGCAACGCCTTCCCCGGCGTCAACACCGCCAAGCCCCTGCCCTATTTCCTGATCTGCTATGCCGCGCTCATGGCAACGCTTCTCCTGTTCCGCGTCGTCGAGGGCTCGCGCTTCGGCAGCGCCCTGCAGGCGGCGAGACAGAACGGAACGCGCCTTGCCGCAGTCGGCATCGAGCCGTTCAACATCCGGCTCGTCGCCTTCGCCGTCTCGGCGATGATCACCGGATTTGCCGGAGCCCTCTATGCCGATCTCAATCGCTTCGTCGGCCCCTCGATGCTGTCCTGGCACATGTCAGGCGAACTGATCGTGCTCATCATCCTCGGCGGAAAGGGACGGCTCTTCGGGCCCGTCGCCGGCGCGATGATCTTCGTCTTCTTCGAATACGTGCTCGGCGGCATCACCGAGCGCTGGCAATTCTTCCTCGGCCTTATCCTGCTCGGCATCGTGCTCTTTGCACGCGGCGGGCTGCTGGGCCTCCTGTCAGGAAAGCCGCGCCATGTCTGAGCCAGTCCTCGAAATCCGCGATCTCAGAAAATCCTTCGGCGCACTCAAGGCTACGGACGGGGTCAGCCTCGAGCTTCGGCCGGGACAAATCCATGCGCTGATCGGCCCGAATGGCGCCGGGAAGAGCACCCTTATCCACCAGATCGCCGGTTCGCTCAAAGCCGACAGCGGCACGATCCGGTTTCTCGGCCAGGACATCGGTGGGCTCGACATGGCGGCCCGCGCCAGGCTCGGTCTCGCACGCAGCTTCCAGATCTCCTCGCTCGCGCAGGAGTTCTCAGCCCTTCGCAACGTCATGCTGGCGGTGCAGGCAAGCCACGGCAGCAGCTTTCGCTTCTTCCGCCAGGTGGTTGATGACAAGGAGCTGACCGAACCGGCGATGGCGATGCTGGAGCGTGTGGGCCTCGCCGCGCGCGCCCATATACCGGCGGCGGAACTGTCCCATGGCGAACGCCGGCAGCTCGAAATCGCTATCGCGCTGGCGCTTTCGCCAAAGGCTTTCCTGTTCGACGAACCGATGGCCGGCATGGGACCGGAGGGCTCCAAGCGGCTGACGTCGTTCCTCGACGGCTTGCGCCACGAAGCGCCGATGCTGCTCGTGGAGCACGACATGGACGCGGTCTTTGCGCTCGCGGACCGCATATCCGTGCTCGTCTACGGCCGCATCATCGCAACCGGCACGGTCGACGAAATACGCAGCGATCCCGACGTTCGCCGGGCCTATCTCGGAGAAGCCGCGTGAGCCTCCTCGAATTGAAAAACCTCGAAACCTTCTATGGCGCTTCCCAGGCGCTCTTCGGCGTCAACCTCGATGTGCGGGAGGGCGAGGTGGTCGCCCTCATGGGCCGCAACGGCATGGGCAAGACGACGACCATCAACTCGATCCTCGGCCTCGTGCGCCCGCGCGCCGGCGCGATCAGTTTCGCGGGCAAGGCAATCTTCGGCATGCGGCCGCACCGGATCGCCAGGCTCGGCCTGGGCCTCGTTCCCGAGGGACGGCGCTGCTTCCCGAACCTCACGGTCTTGGAGAACCTCGTTGCCACCGCCCGCGGCAACGAGTGGACCTTGGAGAAGGTCGTCGCGCTTTTCCCCCGCCTCGGAGAGCGTCGCGACCAATACGCCAACACGCTCTCAGGCGGCGAGCAGCAGATGCTTGCCATCGGCCGCGCGCTGATGACCAATCCCAGCCTGCTCATTCTCGACGAGGCAACCGAGGGGCTGGCGCCGGTCATCCGGCAGGACATCTGGTCGGCGATCCGCACGTTGAAGGCGGCGGGCCAATCGATCCTCGTCGTCGACAAGACGCTTTCGGAATTGCTGCCCGTCGCCGACCGCTGCTTCGTGCTTGAGAAGGGCGCGACGGTGTTCAAGGGGCCGCCGGCAGCGCTGACGCCGGCGCTTCAGGACCGCTATCTCGGCGTCTAACCGGTCGTTCAGGCGGCGGGAACACCACCGCCAAGCACCACGGAATAGGCCGCAGCGTCGATGTTGCCGCCCGAGATCACGCAGACGATGTTTCCTTTAAGGTCGGGCCGCGAGATCGCGGCTGCGAGCGAGGCGGCGCCCGCTCCCTCGGCGACGATCTTGGCCTTCCTGAACAGCAGCCGCATCGCATCGGCCACCTGGGCAGGGCTGACGGCGACGGCCCCGTCAATCAGCTCCCGTGCGACCGGCCAAAGCTGCGGCACCAGCGATGGAGCGCCGATGCTCTTGATAAACGACGGGCGGGTTTCCACCGTCACGATCCGCCCTGCCTCAAGGGCCGCGCAAACCGGGGCGGCGCTATTATCCTCGACCGCAAAGACGCGCAATTGTCGCGGGCCGGCCTTGACGGCGCAGGCGACCCCGGTGGTCATGCTGCCGCCACCATACGGGGTGAGCACCAGATCGACTTCCGGCAGATCCTCGATGATTTCCAGGCCGATGGAGCCGTTGCCGGCCAGCACCGCCTGATCGGTCACCGGATTGATCAGCAATTCCGGCGCATCCGGCCGGTCCGCGCCGACAATGTAGTCCCACCAGGTCTCCGCGCTCACCAAACGCACCTCGCCGCCAAGGTCACGCACTCCGTCGATCTTCCTCTGCGGCGCTCCCCGATACATGTAGGCAACCATCGGCACGCCGGCCAAGCGCGCGGCCCAGGCCATGCCGTAGGCCATGTTGCCGGAGCTTGTAACCGCTACGCCATTCCGCAAAGCCGTGGGATCACGCGAAAGCACGGCGTTCAGTGCCGGGCGAAGCTTGAAAGCGCCGATCGGAGAAAGGGTCTCCAGTTTCAGGAATATCTGCCGGTCCGTAAACCCAAGGTCGAGCCTGACCAGCGGCGTGCGCGCAAAATAGGGTGCGATACGCTTACGAGCTTCCGCGATTTCGTCCAGTGTCGGGCGGTGTGGCGCGATCATTGTGAAAGTCCCCTGTTACGGCTCTCCCACGTTCAGGCACGCCGATTGCGACGTATGAACCGGTTAAAGACTGCAGGCGGCAGGCCGCCCGCAGTCTTTGAGAACATCGAGATCAGGTCACGGCCGCCCGGACGGCAAAGCGCGCGTCCTGCCATGCCCCGGTGCGCAAGATCTCTTCGAGGACGGCAACCGCCTGCCATACGTCGGCGTAGCTCACATAGAGCGGCGTGAAGCCGAACCGCATCGTCGTGGGTGCACGGAAATCGCCGATGACGCCGCGGGCAATGAGCGCCTGCATGATCTCGTAGCTGTTCGGATGGCTGAACGAAACCTGGCTTCCGCGCTTGGTCCCGTCGCGCGGACTTTCGAGCTCGAGGCCGTAGGCGCCGCATTTCGCTTCGACGAGCGTGATGAAGAGGTTCGTGAGCCGGATGCTCTTCTCGCGCAGCTGGGTCATGTCGACCACGTCCCAGATGTCGAGCGCGCCCTTGAGCGCACGGAGCGACAGGATCGGCTGCGTTCCGCAGAGGAAGCGGCGGATCCCCTCGCCGGCGGCATAGTGCTTCTCGAAGGCAAAGGGGCGAGCATGCCCCCACCAGCCGCTGAGCGGCTGGCGGATATCGCCGTGGTGACGCGTGGCGGCGTAGATGAAGGCAGGGGCTCCGGGGCCGCCGTTCAGGTACTTGTAGGTGCAGCCGACGGCAAAATCGGCATCAGCGCCGTCAAGATCGACCGGCAGGGCGCCGGCCGTATGGCAGAGATCCCAGATGACCAGCGCGCCGTGCTCGTGCGCCTTGCGCGTCAGCGCCGCCATATCGCGCAGTTCGCCGGACTTGTAGTTGACATGGTTGACCAGAACCACGGCAACGTCGCCGTCGATCAGGTCCTCGATATCGGGCGCATCGACCCCTTCGAGACGCAGCGAGGCGCCAGGGCGCGTCGAAACCACGCCTTCGGCCATGTAGAGATCGGTAGGGAAACTTCCGCCTTCGCTAACGATCACCGAACGATCCGGTCTCAAGGCCATGGCCGCATGCAGGGCCTTGTAGATGTTAATCGACGTGGTGTCGCAAACGGCGGTCTGGCCGGCAGCCGCCCCGATCAGCCGCCCGACCCGGTCACCGAGCGCAAGCGGCATGTCGAACCAGCCGGCGGTGTTCCAGCTGCGAATGAGATCCTGACCCCATTCCTCGGTTGCGGCCTTGCGGAGCTCGTCGAAGGCAGCGGTCGAAGCAACTCCGAGCGAGTTGCCGTCGAGATAGATGAGGCCCGGCGGCAGGATAAAACGTTCGCGCATCGGGCGCAGCACGTCGGCCGCATCCATGGCCTCGATCGCTGCAAAATCAGGAACTGCACTCATAAATTTGGTCCTCATTTATTCGCGAACGGTTTCGCGGGCGGGCGCCGGCCCGCGACTTCGCTTGAGGCTCGGAAGAGCCAGCATGGCCAGAACGAACAGGCCGGTCGCAAGTTTCAGATCCGGCGGCGGCATGCCGGCCGCCAGGCAGAGGGAGACGAGCTGATAGTAGACGACCGCACCGACGAATGGGGCGGCGAGTTGGCGCAGCACGCTTTGCTTGCCGACGATCGCTTCGCCGATCATCAGCGCCGCGAGGCCGTTGATCAGGATGCCGAGCCCCATGTTGACGTCGGCAAACCCTTGCGACTGCACCATGAGCGCGCCGCCGCCCGCCGAAAACGCGCCCGCGAGCCCCACGCCGCCAATTGTCGCCATCCACACATTGATGCCCTGGGCCTCCGCCATGTCGGGATTGGCGCCGACGGCGCGGACCGCTGTTCCCTTCTCCGTCCTGAAGAAATGATAGAGCAGGAAGAAGACGACGAGCGCGATGAGGCCTGCCACAACGATCTTGCTTGGCGGGAAACCCGGTTGCAGCCCTGGCACCCAGTCGAAGACCGTCGGCGCTCCGAAGACCGAGAGGTTCGAGCGACCCATGATGCGCAGATTGATCGAATAGAGCATCGTCATCATCAGGATGCCGGCGAGCAGAGTGTGGATCCGGAAGCGCAGGTGAATGAACGCCGTGCAGCAACCGGCGACGAAGCCGGCCACCAAGGCAATGGCGATTGCAGCCAATGGCGACATGCCGGCCGCCATCAGAACGCCGCAGACGCAGCCGCCGAGGGGGAACGCGCCTTCGCTTGTCAGATCCGGGAAACTCAGCATGCGGAACGGGATCATGATCCCCAGCACCACAAAGGCGAGGATCAGGCTTTGCGCCAGGGTGACGGGAACGAGCGAGACGAAGCTCGAGATGATGTTTTGAATGATATCCATGATCGTCAGCTCGCCAGGAACATGCGGTCGGTTTTGACGGAGAAGTGGCCGATCAGGTCCGGCACCGTCGTCTGGGCCTTGTCCTTGCCGTCGATTTCCAGGCGAACGCGGCCGGCATCGAGCATGACGACCTTGTGGCCGAAATCCACGGCGTGCTGCATGTTGTGCGTCACCATGAGCGTGGTCAGCTTCAAGGCTTCGACCGCTCGGATCGTCGCCTGCATGACGATATCGGCAGTGCGCGGGTCGAGGGCCGCGGTGTGTTCGTCAAGTAGCAGCAGTTCCGGCGAACCGCCGACCGCCATGATCAACGACAGGGATTGCCGCTGGCCCCCTGACAGCAATTCCACCCGGGTGTCGAGACGGTTTTCCAGGCCGAGCCCAAGCAGAGACAGCCGCTCTTTGTAGGACGCGAGCCGCGTCGCGTTCAGGCCGCGGCGCAGGGTGCGCCTGTTGCTGCGCAGGTCGGCGAGCAACATGTTTTCCGCCACCGTCATGCTTGCGGCGGTACCGCGCATCGGGTCCTGGAATACGCGCGCCAGCCGCATGGCGCGTTTGTGGACGGGCATCGCCGTCACGTCATCGCCATTGATGACGACGTGTCCCGTATCGAGCACGAGTGCACCGGAGATGGCGTTGAGCATGCTGCTCTTGCCGGCGCCGTTCGAACCGATGACCACGCCGAACTCGCCTGTTGCAAGGCGCAGGTTGAGGCCGTCGAGCGCGACCTTTTCGTCTGCCTGCCCCTTGTAGAATACCTTGCGGGCCGATCTGATTTCCAGCATTGGCTCCCCCCTTAACCCATGAAGTGACAGCGCTCCCTGCGCTGTCACCTACAGCGCCGCGCGTCTTTTAAGGCGCGCAAAGGTCGCTGTAACACTTTGAATGCTGCATGTTTTTATCCTTAAATCGGAGACGATTTAGGGAAACATGCAGGAGTCAGTTCGGTCGAAGGTCAGTCGACCACGCAACCGCAGTCGGCGAGCGATGCGGGCGCCTCGATGCCAAAGGCGGCCATTGCCTTCTTTGAGACCAAAGGCGCATGATCTTCATAGCTCGGGCGCGACGGCGCGATCGTCTTCGGATCCTTGCCCTTGAGGATCTCCGCGGCAATCTTGCCGGCATTGACGCCGACCTGCTCGTAGTTCACGGCAAAGCTCGCCGGCACGACGCCGTTGCGGACGGCACCGTCGTCGGAATTGACGATTGGGATCTGCGCCTGGCGCGCAGCCGCCGAGACGGCGCCGATAGCCGGCTGGAGCAGATTGGATGCGGGGGTGTAGATCACGTCGGCCTTGCCGGCGAAGGAGGCGATACGCTGCTGGATGTCGTTGACGTTGTCGACGCCAACAGCCACGACCTCGAAGCCAGCGGCAGGTGCGGCCTCCTTGATCTTGTCGAGCAGCGCCGTGTCATTCGCCTCGCCCGGATTGTAGGGCACGCCAAAACGCTTGGCTTCCGGCAGGAGCTTGCGGGTGAAGGCCATCACGGCAGCCACATCCTGAAGGTCAGTCGCGCCGGTCATGCCGTCATCGCCCGCCTCCCAGGAGGGAACCAGCTTCGCGGCCACCGGATCGGTGACGGCGGAAAAGATGACCGGGATCCCGGATCCGGCGAGCGCCTTCTTGGCGATCTGCGAGACGGGCGTGGTGATCGTATAGATCAGTTTCGGCTGTTCTGCCTGCAGCTTGGCAATCATCTGCGGCACGAGCGAGGCGTCGAAGTTTGTGTGGCTTTCGGTGTAGACGACATCGGTGCCTTCCACGAAGCCGTTTTCAGCCAGCGCCTTCTTGAAGCCGGCAATCGATGCGCTCAATTGCGGATGTTCGCCGAAATTGGCGATGCCAATACGGATCGGATCAGCAGCGGCCGTTCCCGCTCCCCATGCCAGCGCGCCGGCGACAACCAATCCCGAAAGCCAAGTCCTCTTGCTCATACATCCCTCCCAGAATCTGACGAGCGTTACCGCCCTCCTCGGCGGCGTGCGTGGATGATGGAGACGGTCTGACTTCTTGTCAAATAAATATATATATTTTCAACAATGCCCCCAAAACTATATATATTTGTGTCGATGCGATGCGGGCGTTAAGGGAACTTGATGCAAGACCACGAACAGTCGACCAAAACAGAATCGGCCTACCGGTTGCTACGCCGCGACATCCTGGCGACACGGCTCAGGCCGGGTGCGCCGATGAAGCTGAGTGCGTTGCGCGAAAGCTACGGTATCGGCTGGACGCCTCTTAGGGAGGCCTTGTCGCGACTGGAAGCCGAAGGGCTGGTCACGGCGATCAGCAACCGCGGCTTCGCCGTTGCACCGGTTTCACGCGAGGAGCTCGACGACCTCACCCGAGCACGCTCGGTCGTCGAAATACCGCTGCTCATCGAGTCGATCGAAAAGGGCGACAGCGCATGGGAGTCTGCCGTCGTCACTGCGCACTACCGGCTGTCCCGCTGCAAGATTGCCGTCGAAAACGTCTCCGAAAGCGAGATCGACGAGTGGGACGAGAAGCACGCCGCTTTCCACGCTGCCTTGATCGGCGCGGCAAGCTCGAGCTGGCTTTCCCGTTTTCAGGCGACGATTTCCGACCAGCTTCGCCGCCACCATCGCTTCCTCAGTCTCGCCCCGACATTAAGGGCGGCGGCAGGGATGAGCGAGGGCTACGAAGAAGCGGTTGCCGCCTTGCAGGACGCCATGGCGATCGAACATCATACCGAACTGATGGAGGCAGCACTCGACCGCAACGTCGAACGCGCCCGCAGGCTGATGACCGACCACATCGGCTTTACGGTCAATGTCTATGTCCAATCCGAGGATGGCGGCCGCTCCTCTCCGGCCGGGCGCCAATCGTTGCCGCGGCATGCGTCCAAATGACGGCGCGTGACAGCCTGTCCAAGAGCCGGAAACGTCTCTAAAAGCAAAAGGACAGGGAAGTGCCTGCCGATGTGTGCGGCAGGATAAGAAGCGGACGTTTGCTATGATGGGTGAAGACAAGTTCGACACTTCGCCGGAATGGGTGGATGGCGAGACCAAGGCGCTCGAGGCTCCGGGCGATCACCGCGCCGAGCTCAGGCTATGGCTGCGCTTGCTGACCTGTTCGACGCTGGTCGAGAGCGAGATCCGTCGGCGGCTCCGGGAGGAATTCGATTCGACGCTGCCGCGTTTCGACCTGATGGCCCAACTCGAGCGCGCCCCTGATGGTATGGTGCTTGGTGAAGTTTCCAAACGCATGATGGTCTCGCCAGGCAACATAACGGTTCTGGTGGAGCGCCTCACCGAGAGCGGCCACATCAGCCGCACCACCCTGCCGACGGATCGGCGCGTGCAAGTCATCGCGCTGACACCCTTCGGCCGCGCCGAGTTCGAGAAGATGGCGGCAACGCATGCGGACTGGATCTCCGAGCTATTCGCGGGCGTTTCGCCCAAGGAAGGCGGCGTGCTGATGGATGAACTCGCCAAGCTCAAGCGCTCCGTTATCTCCGCGCTGGCAAGAAACACCTAAGACGCTTCCGGCTTCGCCCACCACTTTTCTTGACGTCTGAGAAACGGCCCGCCGCCAGCGGTCCGTGCGGCACATCCGCGCTTGCGGAAGGCGCATTCACGCAAAACAATTTTAAGCTTGAAATTTCTTCTGAACGAGTCCACCCTGCCTCCAGCAGTTCGGGATGACGGCCAACGACATCTCGACGGCGACGCGCGCGGCCGGAGCTCGGGAGGAGAACGACATGCGGATCGTCTGTATCGGTGGCGGGCCAGCCGGCCTTTATTTTGCGCTGCTCATGAAGCGCCAACACCCGCAACACCACGTAACGGTCGTCGAGCGGAACCGCGCCTTCGACACGTTCGGCTGGGGGGTGGTCTTCTCGGACGCGACGATGCAGTCGATGCGCCAGTGGGATCCGGAGACAGCTGAGGCGATCGAGGTCTCCTTCAATCATTGGGACGATATCGAGCTGGTCTTCAAGGGCCGCAAGATCAGGACGACGGGTCACGGCTTCGTCGGCATCGGTCGCAAGAAGATGCTCAACATCCTCCAGGATCGTTGCCTCGAGCTCGGTGTCGAACTCGTTTTCGAGCAGGACGTGGAAAGCGACGAGCAATTTGCCGATGCTGACCTCATCATCGCCTCCGACGGCGTCAACTCCAGAATCCGAAACAGATACGCCGATATCTTCCAGCCGGACATGGTCGTACGTCCGAACCGCTATGTCTGGCTCGGCACGGACAAGCGCTTCGATGCCTTCACCTTCGACTTCCAGCGCACCGAACACGGCTGGTTCCAGGCGCATATCTATCGTTTCGACGAAGACACCTCGACCTTCATCGTCGAGACCACGGATGATGTTTTCCAAGCCCATGGCCTCGACCAGATGGACCAGCAGCAGTCGATCGCGTTCTGCGAAAAGCTATTTGCCGAGACGCTCGACGGTCACAAGCTGATGACCAATGCGCGCCATATGCGCGGCTCAGCCTGGCTGAACTTCGGCCGGCTAATCTGCGAGAATTGGAGCCATTTCAACGGCAATAGCCACGTCGTGCTGATGGGCGACAGCGCCCACACCGCGCATTTCGCCATCGGTTCGGGCACCAAGCTTGCGATCGACGACGCCATCGAGCTTACCCGCCAGTTCGATACGCTCGGCCACGACAAGGCCAACATCCCCGACGTGCTGGCGGCTTACGAAGAGGTCCGTCGGGTCGATGTCGCCCGCATCCAGAATGCGGCTCGCAATGCCATGGAGTGGTTCGAGGTCGTCGGCACGCGCTATGCCGATACGCTGGAGCCCGAGCAGTTCATGTATTCGATGCTGACCCGCTCGCAGCGCATCAGCCACGAAACCCTTCGCCTGCGCGACAAGGACTGGCTCGAAGGCTTCGAACGCTGGTTCGCCGAACGCGCCGGTGTCGAGCCGGCGGCAAACGGGGCCGTCCCGCCGCCGATGTTCACGCCGTTCAAGCTCCGCGGCCTGACGCTCAGGAACCGTATCGTGGTTTCGCCGATGGCGATGTATTCGGCGACGGATGGCGTACCGAACGACTTTCATCTGGTGCATCTGGGCGCGCGCGCCATGGGAGGCGCTGCACTCGTCTTCCCGGAAATGACCTGTGTATCGGCCGACGCCCGCATCACGCCGGGATGCCTGGGTCTGTGGAACGACGAACAGACGCAGGCTTTCAGGCGCATCGTCGACTTTGTGCACCAGCAGACCCCCGCCAAGATCGGTATCCAGCTCGGCCACGCCGGACGCAAGGGAGCGACCAAACTGGCCTGGGAGGGGATCGACCAGCCCTTGAGCGAAGGCGCCTGGCCGCTCATTTCGGCGTCGGCCCTGCCCTACCTCAAGCATTCGGACACGCCGCGCGAAATGACCCGCGCGGATATGGACCGCGTCGTTGCCGACTTCGTGCAGGCCGCCGAGCGGGCCCGCGACCTCGGCTTCGACATCCTCGAACTGCACGTGGCGCACGGCTACCTGCTGTCGAGCTTCCTGTCACCGCTCACCAACCTTCGCACGGACGAATATGGCGGCGACCACGCGGCCCGCGCCCGCTTCCCGCTCGAAGTGTTCCACGCTGTTCGCAAGGTTTGGCCCGAAGACAGGCCGATGTCGGTGCGTCTGTCGACGCACGACTGGCACGAGGGCGGCAACACGCCGGAAGACGCAGCAGTCTTCGCCCGCCTGTTCAAGGAAGCTGGCGCCGACATGATCGACTGCTCCTCCGGCCAGGTGGTCAAGGAAGAACAGCCGGTCTACGGCCGGCTGTTCCAGACACCCTTTTCTGACAAGATCCGCAACGAAATCCAGGTTCCGACCATCGCCGTCGGGGCGATTTCCGAAGCGGATCACGCAAATTCGATCATCGCTGCCGGCCGTGCCGATCTCTGCGCGATTGCCCGCCCGCATCTGGCGGATCCGTCCTTCGTCATGCACGAGGCAGCGAAAATCGGTTATGACGGCCAGCCCTGGCCGAAGCAGTATCACTCCGCCCGCGCGCAATATGTGAACAATCTGGCGCGCGCAGCAACGACGGCAGGCAAGCCATGAACCGCAGGCACGCTCTCGTCACAGGTGCCGGAAGCGGTATCGGCAAGGCGATCGCGATCGCGCTCGCAGCCGATGGCCATATCGTCAGCCTTGCCGGGCGCCGCGCAGCGCCGCTCGAAGCCGTGCGAGAGGAAATTCTGTCATCAGGCGGCCAGGCCCATGTCCACCATGGGTTCGATGTGACCGACCCGGCAGCGGTCGGACAAGGCATTTCGGCTGCGATTGCGACGAGCGGAGAGATTGCCGTTCTCGTCAACTGCGCCGGCGAGGCCCCTTCGGCGCCGTTCGAGAAAACCGATCTCTCACTCTGGCAACGCGTGCTCACGATCAACCTGACCGGGGTCTTTCTGGTGACACAGGCAGCACTTGCCTCCGTGCGCCGTGCCGGAAACGGCCGGATCGTCAACGTCGCGAGCACGGCGGGCCTCACCGGCTATTCCTATGTTTCGGCCTATTGTGCATCGAAGCACGGCGTCATCGGCCTGACGCGGGCGCTGGCACTCGAGCTTGCGCGAACCGACGTCACGATCAATGCCGTCTGCCCTGGTTTCACGGACACACCGTTGATTGACGGCGCGCTCGATACGATCAGTGAGAAGACCGGCCGCTCGCGCGAGGAAGCACGTGCAAGCCTCGCGCGGGCCAATCCGCAAGGGCGCCTGGTGACGCCTGACGAGGTGGCCGACACCGTCTCCTGGCTCGTGTCGGAGAAGGCGACCGCGATCACTGGCCAAGCCATCGCAGTCGCCGGTGGCGAAGTTCTCGGAGGATAGAGATGACAAACCCGATGCAGGCCAAGAAGCGCCCGTTCAAGGACCACAAGGCCAAGCACTTCCTGTTCGAAACGGATGCCGAAGGCCGGGTCGCCACGATCACCCTCAACCGTCCGGAAAAGAAAAATCCGCTGACCTTCGAGAGCTACGAAGAGCTTGTCGATCTCTTCCGGGCACTCGGCCGCGCCAGCGACGTGCGCACCGTGGTGCTGACCGGCGCCAGTGACAACTTCTCCTCCGGCGGCGACGTCTTCGAGATCATCGAGCCTCTGACACACATGTCGATGCCCGACCTCATCGATTTCACCCGGATGACCGGCGAACTGGTGCGCCAGATCCGCGCGTGCCCCCAGCCCGTCATCGCCGCCGTCGACGGCATCTGCGCCGGCGCCGGGGCAATCCTGGCGATGGCCTCCGATTTCCGCGTGGCGACACCGGAAGCGAAGACCGCGTTTCTTTTTACCCGCGTCGGACTGGCGGGAGCAGACATGGGCGCCTGCGGCATTCTTCCCCGCATCATCGGCCAGGGACGCGCCGCAGAACTGCTCTTCACCGGTCGGGTGATGACCGCAACGGAAGGGCATGCCTGGGGCTTCTACAATGCACTGCACGAGCGTCCGTCGCTGCTTTCCGAGGCGCAGAAATTCGCACGCACCATTGCCGATGGCCCATGGTTCGCCCATGCGATGACAAAGAAGATGCTCGATCAGGAATGGGCGATGGGCATCGACCAGCTGATCGAGTCGGAAGCACAAGCCCAGGCGATCTGCATGGCGACCGGCGACTTCCGCCGCGCCTTCGAGGCTTTTGCCGCCAGGGCCAAGCCCGAGTTCAGGGGAAACTGAGTATGAGTTCCCTCAAGACGACCCCCGGGCAGCCGACCCGCGATCATCTCGACTGGCCGTTCTTCGAGGAGAGCCACCGCGCCCTTGCCACGGAGTTGGACACGCTCATAGCCCGTGGCGGTCTCGGTGAAATCGATCGCGCAAATGTCGATGCCGCCTGCCGGCATTTGGTCAGCGCTCTCGGCGCTGCGGGCGTGCTTCGCCATTGCGTGCCGAAGGCGTTCGGCGGCGCGAGCGAAGAGATCGACAGCCGGTCGCTCTGCCTTATCCGCGAGACACTGGCCTACACCGAAGGCCTTGCAGACTTTGCCTTCGCCATGCAGGGGCTCGGCACCGGAGCGATCAGCCTTTCCGGTTCGCAGGCGCTGAAGCAGGCCGTTCTGCCCAAGGTCGCCCGCGGCGATTGGATCTCCGCCTTTGCGCTTTCCGAGCCCGATGCGGGATCGGATGTCGCGGCAATGGCCTGCGCTGCCCGGCGCGACGGAGAGCACTTCGTGCTCGATGGCGAAAAGACCTGGATCTCGAACGGCGGTATCGCCGATGTCTACACCATCTTCGCCCGCACCGGTGAAGCGCCCGGCACGCGCGGCATCTCCGCCTTCGTGGTCTTCGCCGACACACCGGGCTTCACGATCGCTGAGCGCATCGAGACGATTGCGCCGCATCCGCTCGCCCGGCTTCGTTTCGACAATTGCCGTATCCCGGCGTCACAGCTGCTCGGCAGTCCGGGCGAAGGCTTCAAGATTGCCATGCGCACGCTCGACATCTTCCGTCCGTCCGTCGCTGCGGCTGCCATCGGCTTTGCCCGACGAGCACTCGACGAGGCGGTGGGGCACGCGAAAAACCGCAAGATGTTCGGCGCGACGCTTGCCGATCTGCCGACCGCACAAAGCACGCTCGGCGAGATGGCGACCGCAATCGACGCTGCTGCACTCTTGACCTGCCGCACGGCATGGCAGCGCGACGTGCAGAAGCGGCCGACGACCCGCGAGGCGGCAATGGCCAAGATGACGGCGACCGAGAATGCGCAATGGGTCATCGACCAGGCGCTGCAGCTCTTCGGCGGTCGGGGGGTGCGCGTCGGCGAGATCACCGAGCGGCTCTATCGCGAAATCCGTGCGCTGCGCATCTACGAGGGCGCGACCGAGGTTCAAAAGCTCATCATCGGCCGCGAGCTGATGAAAAGCACGGGACGATAAGGGGAGGTGTCGAGCATGCATGGCTCAAAGGCGTCGTTCGACTGGCAGGATCCATTCAACCTGGATGCACAGTTGACGGAAGAAGAACGCATGGTGCGCCACACCGCCGAGGGCTACGCCGAGGCCCGGCTTGCTCCTCGCGTGCAGGAAGCATTTCGTCACGAAAAGACCGATCCCTCGATCTTCGCCGAGATGGGCGAGCTCGGCCTGCTCGGCCCCATGGTCTCCGAGGACTATGGCGGCGCGGGACTGAACTACGTGTCCTACGGCCTGATCGCTCGCGAGATCGAACGCATCGACAGCGGCTACCGCTCGATGATGAGCGTGCAATCTTCCCTGGTGATCGTACCAATCTATGCCTTCGGCAGCGAAGCGCAGAAACGCAAGTACCTGCCGGGGCTGATTGCCGGAACGAAGATCGGCTGCTTCGGCCTGACGGAACCCGATCACGGCTCCGACCCCGGTTCAATGATCACCCGCGCCGCCAAGGTCGACGGCGGCTATCTGCTCTCCGGCTCCAAGACCTGGATCTCCAATGCGCCGATCGCTGATGTCTTCGTCGTCTGGGCAAAGACTTCCGATGGCGTCATCCGTGGCTTCATCCTTGAAAAGGGATGGAAGGGCCTGAGCGCGCCGGCGATCCACGGCAAGGTGGGTCTGCGGGCGTCGATCACCGGCCAGATCGTCATGGACGAGGTCTTCGTGCCGGAAGAAAACATGCTGCCTGACGTGACGGGGCTGAAAGGCCCCTTCACCTGCCTCAACTCCGCGCGCTTCGGTATCGCCTGGGGCGCGCTCGGTGCGGCGGAATCCTGCTACGGGACGGCGCGCCAATATGTGATCGACCGCAAGCAGTTCGGCCGGCCGCTTGCCGCCAACCAACTGATCCAGAAGAAACTGGCGGACATGGCGACGGAAATCGCCCTTGGCCTGCAGGGCTGCCTGCGCCTCGGACGGATGAAGGACGAAGGCAACCCGCCGGTCGAACTGACCTCGATCGTCAAGCGCAATTCCTGCGGCAAGGCGCTGGATATCGCCAGAACCGCCCGCGACATGCTCGGCGGAAACGGGATCTCGGACGAGTTTCCGGTGGCCCGACACCTCGTAAACCTCGAGGTGGTCAACACCTATGAGGGCACGCACGACATCCATGCGCTCATCCTCGGCCGTGCCATTACCGGCATCGCCGCTTTCGCGAACTGAGGTCCGACACGCATGTACAGGACCAAGAGGCCGCTGCGGTTCGGAGACTGCGACCCCTCAGGGATCGCCTACTTCCCGTCCTACCTCAACATCCTCGTCGGGGTGACGGAAGACTTCTTCGCGTCGCTCGGCTTTCCCTGGAAGGCGATGGTCGACGAGCGGCGGATCGGCGTACCGACGGTGCGCCTCGATCTCACCTTCGTTTGTCCGGGCTTTCAAGGCGACGAGCTTGACTTCGCGCTGGCGGTCAATGGCATCGGCCGGTCGTCGCTCGACATGGAGCATACGGTGTCTGCAAGGGACACCGTGCTCTGGACCGCGAAACAGCGCGTCGTTGCCACCTCGCTCGACAATCACGCTTCACTAGCCTGGCCGGATGACATCCGCGCCGCGCTGTCACAACATCTGGAGACGACCAATGCACACCATCCTGCAACCTGAAGGTTGGGCAAAGCCCATCGGTTACGCCAACGGCGTCGCTGCCAACGGTCGCACTGTTTTCGTCGGCGGCCAGATCGGCTGGAACGAACGTTCCGAGTTCGAAACCGACGATTTCGTCGAGCAAGTGCGCCAGACGCTGAAGAATGTGGTTGCCGTTCTCGCCACGGGGGGAGCCGAGCCTCACCACATCACCTCGATGACGTGGTACTTCACCGACAAGCACGAATATGTCGGCAACCTCCGCGGCATTGGCCAGGCCTACCGCGACATTATCGGCAAGCATTTCCCCGCAATGGCGGCGATGCAGGTGGTCGCACTGGTCGAGGACCGCGCCAAAATCGAGATCCAGGCCACCGCCGTCATCCCCGATTGAGGCTTGCGAGCATGCCCGAGATCAGATTTTCGCAGAGCGTTTCCGCCCGACTTGAAGACGGCGTTCTCGTCGTCACCATCGACAACCCGCCCGTCAACGCACTCTCTGCGCATGTTCGGTCCGGCCTGGTGGCGGCGCTCGATCATGCTGCCAGTCTCCCGGCGATTGCAGGCGTTATCCTCACCGGTGCAGGCAGCACATTCATCGGCGGAGCTGATATCAAGGAATTCGGGAAGCCGCCGGTCGAACCGATGCTTCCGGAAGTGATCGACCGCATCGAGAGCTTCGACAAGCCGGTCGTCTCTGCCGTCAACGGCGCAGCCCTTGGCGGTGGCTGCGAGATCGTGCTGGGCTGCCATGGCCGCATCGCTGGCGAAAAAGCATCGTTCGGGCTGCCCGAAGTGAAACTCGGGATCGTTCCGGGTGCCGGCGGGACACAGCGTCTGCCACGGTTGATCGGCCAGGTTGCGGCCATCGACCTCATCGGCACGGGGCGTGCCGTCAAGGCGGGCGAAGCTGTGACGCTTGGGCTTGCCGATGGCATCGCCACCCATCCCGTTGTCGCGGCCATCGCGCTGGTGCACGAATGTGCCGAAAAGCCGCTGCGTCGGACCGGTATGATTCGCGTTCCACCCACGGACCCGGCAGCGGTCAGTGCGGCGGAAGCGAAAGTGCTGGCAAGAGCGCGCGGCCAGTCCGCTCCCGCGGAGGCCGTTCGCCTCGTCAAGGCAGCAGGTGAGCTCAACCTGAGACAAGGATTGGCCGAAGAGCGCGCCACCTTCCTGCGTTTGCGCGATTCCGGTGAGTCCGCTGCCCTGCGGCACGTATTCTTCGCCGAGCGCGCCGCGGGAAAGGTCGAGGGCCTCGACAAAGTCTCGCCGCGCAAGATCGTGACCGTCGCAGTGGTCGGCACCGGGCTAATGGGATCCGGCATCGCAGTCGCCGCCTTGACCTCTGGCCACCGCGTGATCGCGCTGGAGCAGACGCAGGAAGCAGCCGCCAGCGGGAGGGCCCGCATCGCCGAGACCCTCGACAGGACCGTGCGCTCCGGACGGCTGACCGCGGATGGACGCGACGACTGCCTCGCTCGATTGCAGACAACCGCGCAAGCCGCGGACCTCGCTAAAGCCGACCTCGTCATCGAAGCGGTTTTCGACGACCTTGAGGTCAAGACAGATTTGTTTCGCAGGCTCGACGGCATCGTCACACCCGGCGCCATCCTTGCGACCAATACGAGTTACCTCGATCCCGATGCGATTGCCGCGGCCACGGCCGATCCGTCGCGCGTGGTTGGGTTACACTTCTTCTCGCCCGCCAATGTCATGCGGCTTGTCGAAGTCGTCGATTGCACCAAGACCTCGCCAGACGCCCTGGCCAGTGTCCTCGCTTTTGTGAAACGCCTCGGCAAGCTGCCCGTCGTCTGCGGCGTCACCGAAGGTTTCATCGGCAACCGTATCTTCTCCGCCTATCGCCGCGAGGCGGAATTCATGCTGGAGGATGGGGCGCTCCCTCAGGAGATCGATGCCGCGCTCGAGGCCTATGGCTTTCCGATGGGTATCTTCGCCGTCAACGACATGGCCGGGCTGGAGATCGCCTGGGCACGCCGGAAGCGCCAGGCCGCGACGCGGGATCCTGCCGCACGTTATGTCGAAATCGCCGACAGGCTTTGCGAGGCGGGCCGCCTCGGTCGCAAGAGCGGTCGCGGCTGGTATGCCTATCCCCATGGCGAGCGGACCATTGATCCGGAAGTGACAGCAGCGATCGAGGCGGCGCGGGCAGCCAAGAACATCACGCCGCGCAGTTTCACCCCCTCGGAGATCATGAGCCGGCTTTTGAAGGCAATGGTCGATGAAGGAACGGCACTGATTGCCGAGGAAATCGCCGCGCGTCCCGGCGACATCGATCTGGTGATGATCAACGGCTACGGCTTTCCGCCACACAAGGGTGGGCCAATGTTCGCCGCCCAGCAAAGCAAGGACCCGGTATCATGAGCGAGGCCTATGTCATCGGCGGCGTTCGCACGCCAATCGGTCGCTACGGCGGCGCCTTGTCGGCGGTGCGGCCCGACGATCTTGCTGCTCACGCAATCCGCGAGGCGCTGGCACGCTTTCCCCGCGTGCCTGCCGAGGGGATCGATGAGGTCGTCCTCGGCTGCGCCAATCAGGCAGGCGAGGACAATCGCAATGTTGCCCGCATGGCCTCTCTGCTTGCGGGACTGCCGGACACGGTACCCGGAACGACGATCAACAGGCTTTGCGGCTCAGGCCTGGATGCCGTCGGTTACGCCGCGCGCGCGATCCGCCTGGGCGAGGCTGAAATCGTGATTGCCGGCGGCGTCGAAAGCATGTCGCGCGCTCCCTTCGTCATGCCAAAGGCCGAGAGCCCCTTCCAGCGCAACACTGATATCCACGACACGACGATCGGCTGGCGGTTCGTCAATCCCGTTATGGAAGCGCGATATGGCATCGAGTCGATGCCGGAGACCGCCGAAAATGTTGCGGCCGAGTTTGCTGTTTCGCGCGCAGACCAAGACGATTTTGCGTTCCGCAGCCAGGCCCGTGCAGCGGCTGCGCAAAAGAGCAAGCGTTTCGCCCGTGAAATCGCCCCCTATGCGATCAAGGGGCGCAAGGGCGAGACGACACGCATCGAGCAGGACGAACACCCGCGTGAGACGACCATCGAAAAACTTGCCAGCCTGCCGACGCCGTTCCGCGCCGATGGGACGGTGACGGCCGGCAATGCATCCGGCGTCAACGATGGCGCGGCCGCGCTCATTCTTGCCTCTGGCCGCGCGGTTGAGCGCTATGACCTCAAGCCGCTTGCTCGGGTCGACGGGATGGCGACGGCAGGCGTTCCTCCGCGGATCATGGGCATGGGTCCTGTCTTTTCCACCCGAAAGCTCCTGGAACGCCTAGGCCTTGGCATCGGCGACATCGACATCGTCGAACTCAACGAGGCTTTTGCAGCACAGGCCCTCGCCTGCATGCGGCAACTGGGGCTTGCCGACGATGCGCCCCACGTCAACCCCAATGGCGGCGCCATCGCACTCGGCCATCCGCTTGGCATGTCGGGCGCGCGCCTGGCGCTTACGGCTGCATTGGAGCTTGAGGCTCAGGGCGCGAAGCGCGCGGTTGCGACCATGTGTATCGGCGTCGGACAGGGCATCTCGATGCTTCTGACGCGGCCGTGACGTCCGCCTCGTGGAAGTATTCAAGTTCAACGTCGGGCGCGATCGCCGGAGGACAGCATTCTCGATCGGCTCGAACACCGCCCGGAAGGCCCGGCTGAATTGGCGTGTGCTCAGACCCGTCGCATCCGCCAGTTCCACTACAGACAGCACGCTTCGCAGGTTCGCCTTGGCGTAGTTGACCGATTTCTGGATGCAGTACGATTTCGGGTCGAGTTCAAGCAGCGCCGAGAACTGCGACCGACCGCCGGCCCTGCGGTGATAGACCCACGGCTAGCGGCCTACATCGTGCGTTTCGCAAACGCGTCCAACGGCATGACTAAGCACGAGATCGCGATGTGCGTAATTCAAGCAGAAGTGGTCATTGCAGCAAAGGCGCGAGGCTAACCTCTGCGGACGGAAGACGTTGCCCTTTCGGCGTTATGCGATTTTCAAAGCGACCGAACGCGACGGTACATCCGCAACCCTGCTGGAACAGTCAAGCAGCTCCGGCGTTGCCCATGCATGGAGACCCAGCGTCACACTACACGACCATCCTCCCCGAAGCGCGAGATCTATTGCCTCGAGGAATTCGCGACGGATTATGACCTGAGCGCCAACCGTGCTCTGGAGCTTTATAAGCGGTTCGGGCGGGTGCGATCGAAACCCGATACGTTGATGCAGGTTATTCGCCAATCAACAAACTCGAAATCATGAACCAGCATGCGCCGCGCTAAGGTTTTCAAGACTTCAAAGGAGTGACGCAATGCCTGCTGAGCAAGACTTTGATTCCGAGGACTTCTCCGACCGTCTCGCAGCGATGAGTAACGACGAACTGTTTGCGATCATGCAAAAGCTTGAAGAGGAAAGCGCAGATATTCCTTCCGAGAAACGCGACGCGAGCGATGTGTTCGCGAAAATCGCCTTGGTGGAGACGGCCATCGAGGATCGGTTCCCGGGCCAGCTTCTGGCGCCCTACAAAGATTGGCAACAGCATCGGACCGATATTTGAGCAGGAGCCCGTATTATGACCGAGAGATCTGAAAGCACCGAACGACTGTTTCAGCAGCTCGATGCCGTTGTTGCTGACATCATCGACCAGTTCGCGAGCCAGGGACATGGAACTGCAGTCGTTATCGAAACCCTGCAGGACGTTCTGGCAAAGCGGCAGGACGCCTACAAGCGCGATCCCGATCCGGCGGAAAAAGATGTGAGCGAGCCTGTAAACGACTGGCCGGGCGCCGACAATCGCAGCGCAACGACAAAGGAGTAGCAATATGCTCCCGTCCCCAGACCAACTTCGTCGCCTACCGGGTGAAATCTGGGGCGATCGAGATCGTCACCGTCATCCACGGTGCCCAGCAATGGCCAATCAAGCTGGATTGATCCGCAGATGATGAAGCCGCGATCGACCGCACCACGTCGGCCGGGCGTTCGGCGCTTTCGTGATCGGTTTGCTGGCCGAGTGGTTCGACCTGCAGACAATGATCGGCATCGCGGCCAACCTCTTTGCGTTGATCGTATGCGCAGCGCTGCCCTCCGTGCCCGCGCGTCCGATTCAATCAGCCCTCCGCCAATAGGGTGCGGAGGGCCAAGGCACAAAAGACTGGTGGAGAGGCTTACCGCTCGATCATGCGGTTCCAGCGCTTGTTCCACTCCTGGCGGTTCTTGTTGATCGCATCCCAATCGAGAACCTTCGCCGTTTCCATGTTCGTCTTGAAGGTGGCGAGCTTTTCGGTGGCCTCGGCCGTGCCGGCCTTGGCGTTCTTGTTGGACGGGATGATGTTGCCGTGGTCGAGCGCAAGGCTCTGCGCTTCTGCCGACAGGAGATAATGCGCAAGCTTCTGGCTCAGCTCCGGTTCGCTGTTGTTGGCGATCACGCATTCGGTTACGGCGAGAACGACAGAGCCTTCCTTTGGCTGCGCGTATTCAACCGGAATGCCCTTGTCTTTCAGGTTGTTGACCGCCGTCGGTGTCAGCGGGAAGATCGCGGCTTCGCCGGTCTGGACCATCTCCGAGATCTTGGCGGAGCTCGGAATAAACTCGATGACGTTCTTGCCGACCGTATCGGAGAACTTCTCGAAACCGGGCTCGACATTGGTCTCGTCGCCGCCCTGGATGCGGTTGAACATCAGGAAGGCATGCAGGCCGAAACTCGAGGCCGAAGCGGACTGGAACACCACGGCATTTTCGAACTTCGGGTCGGCCATGTCCATCCAGGAGCTCGGTGCCGGCCAACCCTTTTCGTCGAAGAGCTTCTTGTTGTAGGCAAGGCCCGTCATGCCCATGTCGACGCCGATGGCCATGTCGTCCTTGAGGCGGGCGGCCGGCTGGATATCGGCGAGCACCGGATCGTCGCCGATCTTCTGGCAAAGCCCGGCGCCGATCGCGCGCACCATGACGCCGTCGTCGAGGAGCATTACGTGCATCTGCGGATTGTCCTTGGCAGCGGTCGCCTTGGCAAGAATGTCGGCAGAGGTACCGGGAACGATCACGACCTTGACGTCATTGGCCTTCTCGAAAGGCGGCAGCACATGCTCGGTATAGGCGCGCTCGAAGTTGCCGCCGTTCATGCCGATGTAAAGCGTCTTGGTTTCCGCCTGGGCGGTGGTTTGCTGAAATGCGAGCGCAAGCAGCGCGAGGGCCGAAGTTCTCATAAGGCGTTGGTCAATCATGGTATTCCCCTTTCTGTTTACAACGAGTCTGCAGTTTGAGCCGCTGCGTGAGCGAAGCGACCGATGGAAAAGGCGTCGATGGGCGTGGTGCTGCGCCCGCTGGTGACGAGTTCCGAAAGCACTTCGCCGACGGCAGGCGCGATCTGGAAACCGGCGCCGCAAAAGCCGAAGGCGTGGAAAAGGCCGGGCGTTGTCCGGCTTGGGCCGATCACCGGGTTACCGTCCGGCATGTCCGCTTCCGTGCCGGACCAGAACCGGATCACTTGGGCATTCGCCAGATGCGGAAAGAGCGCGATTGCGCGCTGCATAACCGATGATGCTGCAGTGACCGACGGCCGCGAGAAATCCGGATCGGCAAGCGCTGCCCCGCGCCCGCCGCCCATCACGTAGTTGCCGCGCGCCACTTGGCGCCCATAAAAGCTGCCGCCCTGCTCGCCCATACTGACCGGCAAGCGCAACGGCAGTGGTTCGGTGACCACCATCGAGGGATAGATGCGTTTCAGTGGAACGGTTTCGCCGAACTGTGCGGCAAACGTATCGGACCAGGCGCCGGCGCTGTTGACGAGCTGGCGGCTGCGGATTTCGAGATTTTCGCCAGCCAGCACCGCGAATCCGTTGCCGGTCGCCCGCACGTCGCGGACCGGCATCTGCTCGAAGACCTTCACACCCGCCCGTTCCGCTGCGCGGGCAAAGGCGGGCGAGACCAGTCTGGGATTGGCGTGGCCGTCTCCTGGGCAAAGCGATGCGCCCGCACCTGCCGCCGACAGCCAGGGGAACCTTGTCTTCAGAGCCTCCGCCCCGACCAGTTCCAGATCGAGCCCGTAGGGCCTGGCCATCTCGGCATAGGCTTCAAGCTTGGCAAAATCCCTTTCTGTGCGCGCAAGCTTGAGATGACCGGACGGCACGTATTCTCCGTCGATGCCGACCAGCGCCTTCAGCCGCGGCCAGATACCGTGTGCCCGCTGGGAAAGCGGCAATTGCTCGGCAGGCCTGCCTTGCCGCCGCACGCCGCCATAGTTGACGCCGCTTGCCTGCGCACCGCAAAAGCCCTTGTCGAGCAGCACGACGTCAAGCCCCGCCTGGCGCATCGCCAGCGCTGCGGAACTGCCGACCAGCCCGCCGCCGATGATGGTAACATCTGTTGAAATGCGCTGGATCATCGGCTTTCCTCCGTATCGAGCGGACCGCCAAAGCCGAGCGGAATGGGCTTCACCGGCGCCTGTGCCCGCAGACGACCGGTCTCTTTCGGTTCGACCTTTCGGATACTGCTCAGCACCTCAACGGCCGCGGCAGAACACATCCGCCCCTGGCAACGCCCCATGCCGACACGGCTCAAGGCCTTCATCCGGTTGATTTCACCGATGCTCCCGGCACCGACTGCGCAGTGGATCTCGCCGATGCGGATCTCCTCGCACCGGCATAGCGTCGTCTCTGGCGGTACCGTCTCGAACCAGTCGCGCGGGAAGGGAAACGCACTTTCAAGGATTTCGCGCTGGCGCAGGATCCGTGCCCGGGCAGCTGTCAATTGCCGGGGACGATCGCCAGCGACCGTGTTGCCGATATCCTGAAGGATCGCCAATGCCGCCAGCTCGCCGTCGATTTCGGCCGCATCGGCACCGGCAATGCCGCTGCCGTCGCCGGAGACGTAGATGTCCTTCCGGCTCGTGCGGCCCTGAGCATCGCGTTCCGGCAACCACGCCCGGTCGCGATCCTCAAAGCGGAAACGACAGCCCGCGAGATCGGCGAGCTGCGTTTCCGGACGCAACGCAAACCCGTAACCGATTGCATCGCATGCGAGCGCTTCCGTGCGGCCGCCTGCGCGAAATCGGATGCCCTCGACCCGCTCTTCGCCGAGAACGGTCTGCGGCCGCACGCCATAGCGAACCTTGACGCCCGACAGCTGGAGTTGAGCCCCGTAGAACAAGCCAAGCGCGACGATGCGTGGCGCCCGGACAAAGAGCGAAACCAGATGGAATTTCGAGCGGAACGGCGCCGTATCGAGCACCGCTTCGACCCTGGCGCCTGCCTTCATGTATTGCCAGGCGACGAGATAGAGCAGCGGGCCGGACCCCATGAAGACCAGCCGATCGCCGACCGTGCAACCCTGCGCCTTCAAAGCCGTCTGGGCAGCGCCGAGCGTATAGACGCCCGGCTTCGTCCAATCTGGAAACGGCAGCACGCGATCGGTAGCGCCGGTGCACAGGAGCAGCTTGGAAAAGGCGATCTGCCGATGCACGCCCTCGCGCAGCACATCGAGATGCCCACTGCGCTCCAAGCCGCTGACATTCCAGACAAGCGTTTCCGGACGATAATCGATCGATGGCCGCAGCCGCTCGAAAACCGCGTGCAGCCGCTCGGCCTTTTTCGCCTCCGAGCCATACCGGTTGCGATAAGAGCGTCCGTCGTCGACCAGCGGCCGCCGGTAGATCTGCCCGCCGGCGCGAAGCCCTTCGTCGAGAACGATCGGCCGAACACCCGCCTCGACCAGTCGTTCCGCGGCGCGGATACCGGCGGGGGCGGCGCCGACGATGACGATCGGCAAGGCTTCAGTCATGCTCGACACCTTCCACAGCATCCGTGAGAAATGCCATGCCCGGCTCAAGCGCCGTGCTGCAGGCACGCACGCGGCTGCCATCCGCCATCATCACGAAGCAATCCTGGCAGGCTCCGATCAGGCAGAAGCCGGCGCGGCTCTCACCGGTAAATTCCGTGCGGCGCAGGCTGGTTTCCAGCGAAAGGATGGCCGTCATGACGGTATCGCCGCGCCGTCCGGCTTCCGGCAGGCCGTTGAGCAGGAACGGGATTGCCTCCTCATCCCGGCGGTACCGGCGCTTGAACAGGGCTTGTCTCGACATCGCCGCCCTCAGCCTTTACCGACAAGAAGACGATCGAGCCCAAACATCCGGTCGAGAACGATCATGGTCACGGTCGCAAGCGCAATCGTCAGCGTGGAAACCGCAGCCATCATCGGGTCGATGGATTCGCTCGCATACATGTACATGCGAACGGGCAAGGTCACGGTCGAAGGCGACGTGACGAAGATCGACATCGTCAGTTCATCGAAACTGTTGATGAAAGCGAGCAGCCAGCCGCCGCTGATCCCCGGCAGCAGCAAGGGCAAGGTGATGCGCTTGAACACTGTCCATTCCGCCGCCCCGAGAGTTCGGGCAGCGTTCTCGGCATTGCGATCCATGCTCGTCAACGACGCCAGGACAAGCCGCAGCGTATAGGGCGTGACGATGATGGCATGCGTGGCCACCAGCCAGGTGAAGGAACCGGTCATGCCCATCAGCGAAAACAGCCGGAGAAAGGCAACGCCGAGAACGAGATGCGGAATGATCAATGGCGACAGGAACAACGCGTTCAGCACATCGCGACCACGAAACTCGTGGCGCGTGATGGCAAGCGCAGCCGGCACGGCCAGCAGCGTTGAGATCGTTGCCGCGAGAAGCGCCAATCGAATGCTGTTGCCGAACGAGGACATGAAGTCGTTGTGGTGGAATACCGCCTCGAACCATCTCAGCGACAGACCGTTCCACGGCATCGCCAACGTGTTCTCCGGAGTGAAGGCCACGAGGCACACCACGACCATGGGGGCCAGCATGAACACGACAATGAGGCTGTGAAAGCCCAGCGCGACAGGACCGTTTCTCTGCATGAATTCAACCCAACTTCCGTTTTGCCTGCTGCTCGATAAGCCTGTTGTAGGCGAGCATGATCACGAGGTTGGCGACGAGGACGATGATGGCGATAGTGGCGCCGAGCGGCCAATTGAGCTCGATCAGGAACTCGTCGTAGACCAGCGTCGCCGCCATCTTCAGCCGTCGCCCGCCGAGAAGGCCGGGGATCGCGAAGGAGCTTGCCGACAGTGCAAAGACGATCAGGCTGCCGGAGAGAATGCCAAGGGCGGCCTGCGGAAAGACGATCCGGCGCAGGGCGGTGAAGCGGGATGCGCCGAGCGTGAGTGCTGCCGCTTCGACGGTCGGATCCAGCTTCTGCAACACCGTCCAGACCGGGATGACCATGAACGGCAGCATGATGTGAACGAGGCCGATGACGATCGCCGCTTCCGTATAGAGCAGTTGCACCGGCTCAAGGCCGACGGCGGCAAGCGCGCCGTTCACCAGCCCGTTCTTGCCCAACAGCATGCTCCAGCCGAAGGTGCGCACGACCACGGAGACCAGCAACGGGCCGATGATGACGAGCAGGAAAATCGACCGCCAGGGCTTGCGCATGTTGGAGAGGATGTAGGCTTCCGGAACGCCGATCAGCACGGTGAGCACGGTGGTCAGCAGCGCCAGGCGCAGCGTGCGCCAGAAGGTCGAGAGATAATACTCGTCCTGCAGCACGGTGAGATAGTTGGCGAGCGAGAAGTCGTTCTGAATGCCGGCAGTATAGTCGTAGCTGTTGAACGACAGGATGATCGTCAGCGCCAGCGGCAGCAGCACCAACCCGATGAAAAACAGTGTCGCCGGGCCCGAAAGGAACAAAGGGGCAAAGGCGCGCGGCGTCGCCGCAGGGGTCGCCGCGCCCGTCACTGGGCCGCTCCCGCAGCAAGAACGCGACAGTCGCCATGCTGCCAGGACAACCCCACATTTTCGCCTTCAAGCGGTGGTGGTGCTCCCAGATTGGGAACAGCAACCGCCAGAACGCCAGCCGGCGTCGTTGCGCTCACCAGCCACTGACTGCCCATGAAGTAGCGGGTCGTGACGGTTCCCTGAAGCTGTCCGTCGGACGGCGTCGTCAGCCGCAGCTTTTCCGGGCGAATGAACACGGAAACATCCTTGCTTGCCGGCTTGCTGCCCGTCTCGAACACGATGTCGGTATTGCCGATGGAAACGGTCGCGCCCGCGCCGTTTGCGACCGCGGTCGCCGGCATGAAGTTCGACTTTCCGACAAAGGAGGAGATAAAATCGTTGCGCGGATGTTCGTAGAGTTCGTAGGGCGTGTCGACCTGAGTGATCTTGCCTTTCTCCATGACCACCACGCGATCGCTGATCGAGAGCGCTTCGGCCTGGTCGTGCGTGACCATGATCGTGGTGATGCCGACGGCCTGCTGGATCCGACGCAGCTCGAACTGCATCTCTTCGCGAAGCTGGGCATCGAGGTTGGAGAGCGGCTCATCCAGCAAGAGAACCGGCGGATTGATGACCAGCGCCCGGGCAATCGCCACGCGCTGGCGCTGACCGCCGGACATCTCGCGCGGATATCGATCGGCAAGCGCCGAGAGATGGACGAGGGCGAGTATGTCCTTGATCCGCGTTTCGCGCTCGGCCTTCGCGATTTTGCGCATCTCTAGGCCGAAACTGACATTCTGCGCCACCGTCATATGCGGGAACAGCGCGTAGCTCTGGAAGACCACACCGAGCTGCCGTTGCGGCGGCGGCATGTGGGTAATATCGCGGCCGCCCATCATGATCGTGCCGGAGGAGGGACGCACGAGGCCCGCGATCATCTGCAGCGTCGTGGTCTTGCCGCACCCGGATGGCCCCAGAAGCGAGATGAACTCGCCCTTCTCCACACCAAGCTTGAAATTGTGAACAGCAGCAACTTGTCCGTAGAATCTGGAAACCTGCTCTAGGCTGAGGAAACTCATGCTCGCTCTCCCGTCACTCATTGCCTGGAGAAATCGCCTGCCCTGATTTTCTTGTCAGCGACCCATGCGGCAACGAAACGTCGTCAAAATCCATCGGGCCTGCTCAGACGGATCTCGAAGCCGGCAACTGTGATCGCTAGTTTTGCGCACACAGTTTTCCCGGCGTGGACGAACGAAAGTCCGTGCACGCATTCAAACCATCACCTGAGAAAGGCTTGAGGGTTAAGTTCCGGAATTTGACAAAAAACACAAACCAAATTTTCTATGTTGAAATTTTTTATAAAAAAAGTCCATAATTCGGAATACTAGATAGGAAATTATATCGATATGGCGCAAATTTCGGAATCAGATGCAGGCGGAAGCTCGAGCCTTTCGAAGGCAGTCCACATCCTGAAAGATCTGGCGGCCCATTCGGTCGAGGGTGTGCGGTTGATCGATCTTGCGCGCAGGTTGAATCTCAGTCAGCCATCGGCGCATCGACTGCTGAAGACCCTGATCGCCGAGGGCATGGTCGAGCAGATGTCGGACAGCAAATCCTACCGTCTGTCCCTGGAATTCTTTTCGATCGCCTCGCAGGCGAGCCGGCGCGAAGGCATCCTCGAGATCGCCCGCCCATCGCTGCTAAGGCTATCAGCCACATTCAACGACACGGTGTTCCTGCTGGTGCGCAGCAACTTCGATGCGATCTGCCTCGATCGCGTCGAGGGGCCATTCCCCATCCGCTCGTTTACCGGTGACATCGGGGGCAAGGTGCCGCTGGGCATCGGTCAGGGCAGCATCGCCATCCTCTCCTACCTGCCAGAGGAGGAACGCGAGGCCATCATCAAGTTCAACATGCCGCGCATCATGGATCGTGCGGCGATCGATGAGGTGGATCTGCGCATCAAGATCGAGGAAGTGCGCCGCATCGGCGCCGCGCAGATGAATTTCGAGATGATCGAGGGAATGGCCGGCTTGGGCGTGCCGGTGCTGGACCGAAACGGTATCGCCGTCGCTTCGCTCAGCATCGGTACCCTGGCGTCACGGCTGACTGAAATGCGCAGCAGCACGATCACCGATCTGCTCAAGTCGGAGGCGCGGGCGATCAGCAACAAGCTCAATCCGTTCGATCCGACCCTGCGTTATCCCGCATCCGCACTCCGCGCCCAATCGAAGAGCTGACGTCGTCCCCTCGAAGGGGACCGCTTCTTCGGGCGCGCAAAGTGCGCGCGCGCCAGGATGCGGCGGGAACGCTCTGGCAGCAAGTTTGTTGCCGCCTGCGATGAACCTAAAGAGATCACTCGAACCAAGTCCTTGCGCTGGCGCCGCCAGCGATCCAAAGGGGCCGGATTGAGCACGTTCCCGACGATACATTATGCGATCCGGTGGCAGGCTCAATTGCAGCCGTCGCCTCATTTTCTGCTGAAGCGATATCACGCCTGGCGCGCTACACGCTCAGAATCAGAAAGACCAAGGCCGCGATGGGTAGCGCGACCAACAGGGTGAGGAGCATTTCGACTCCAACATTTTGCCAATAGTGCGGGCGCTTAAATTTGTCAGCACGCCGCATAACGATACCCTCCATTCACAATGCATTTTACTGCGAACCTGGTTGGAAGCCATCGGAGTTTCACAGGTCGGAGAAAGTATTGCTACACGCACCGCCGGCTCACGATGTCCCTGTTTTGAAACGGCGTCATGAAGAAGCTGGAGCAGTAGCACTGCACCGCGTCGAGAACCGGATGCCAAATCATACATCGACACTCCGCCGTCTCAAACGCCTTATTGCCAAAGGGAGGCGGTGGTGATCGTCGTAATGAAGACCGCCGCACCCCACCGAAACGGGGCGACTGCGCCCCCCCCAAGCAGCAGCAAGTACTCCAGGGATACACTGCCAGCCACGGGTGGCTGTGGAAGAGCGTTCTGAGCTGCATCTAGATGGGCAGACGCCCATCTAGATGCCGGCCCATCGGCGTGCCCGCGCAACCAACGCCGGAGACTGAGGTAATTCGGACACAGCGCACGGACTGCAAGTGCGGCCAACTGATGTTCTCGGTCACCGCTTGCGGACGAACTCGGTGCGCAGGACCAGTCCCTTGATCGCGTCGTGCCGGCAGTCGATCTCTTCCGGGTTGTTGGTGAGCCGGATCGACCTGATGACTGTGCCCTGCTTGAGGGTCTGGCCGGCACCCTTCACCTTGAGGTCTTTGATCAGGACCACGGAGTCTCCGTCGGTAAGAAGATTACCGGACGCATCGCGAACCTCCGCAGCTTTCGCGGCCTCCGCGGCGATTTCCGAAGCCGGCCGCCATTCGCCGGTCGTCTCGTCGTAAACGTAGTCATCGCTCTGGTCACTCATGTTCGCTCCGCTGTAGTACCTGCTTGTCTTTATCGGATCGCCGTGATGCTCTCGGCATCAGCTGCTAGACCCATATGTGCCTCTATCCCTGTCACCGCGCGAAATCAAACCGTGGTTTAGCGCCGGAGGAAGTCGGCCGCTTATTGCGCACCTACCATTCAAAGGTTTGAGTGGCTGGACCACGGCTGTTCAAGGCGTTGTTTCCCACCTCGATGCGCAGCCGCACCACGGGGGCAAAGTCGGGATCCTCGGTATTTCCCTTGGCGCGCAGATCGCCTTGGCTGCTTCGGTCGGGAAAAGCGATATTGATGCACTGGTGCTTGTCGATGGTGGTTTCCCGAACGGCTACGCGCAGCCTGTTCGCGCACTACCGCCCCTGCGTCTGATCTGGGGTAGTGCCGACCGAACCTTTCCGTTGTCGGTCGGCCAGGACTTGCAGCGAATGGCTGAGAGGCTTGGGCGGCCCGCCTCCCTCGATGTCTATGAGGGCGGCGCACACGACTTCTTTTTGAAGTCGGGAACACGGTATGCAAGGGCGGCTCACCAGAGCGCAGCGGATTTCCTCGCATCTCAGTTGTCGCGATAATCCGATCCGCCACATTGTTCTTTATTTGTTCCAGTCTTCATGGCAGGCTACGACGACGACCGGCCATAGGAAGGGATGCCTCATGGGGGATAAAAGAACAACGTTTCGTCAGTTGCATGAGGAGCCGGGGGCATTCATCATTCCGAACCCTTGGGACATCGGAACGGCGCGGATACTTGCAGCGCTGGGCTTTCGGGCCTTGGCGACAACGAGCGCCGGCATGGCATTTTCATATGGTGTTGCCGAGGGACAAACGTCTAGCGAGGATACTTTGAACCATTGCCGTGCTCTTGTATCGGCAACTCCCCTTCCAGTTTCGGCCGATCTCGAAAAAGGATTCGGGGATAGCCCGGAGAGTTCAGCCCAAACCATTCGCGCCGCCGCTGATATAGGTCTTGCCGGCTGCTCACTTGAAGACCATACGGGCAACCCCAATGAACCGATCTACGATTTCTCCCTTGCCGTCGAGCGCATCCAGGCGGCCGCGGAGGCTAGGTCAGCCCTCTCCCATGATTTTGTTCTGACGGCGCGATGTGAGAATTTCATGTGGGGGCGGCCCAACCTGGACGATACGATAGAGCGACTTCAGGCGTTCGAGGCGGCTGGCGCTGACGTGCTTTACGCACCAGGTCTCAAGGACTTGGATACGATCCGCCTTGTTTGCGAATCCGTATCGAAACCGGTCAACGTTGTCATGGGCCTACCGGGAACGACATTCAGCGTTGCAGAACTGGCGTCTGTCGGAGTCAAAAGGATCAGCGTCGGTTCAGCGCTGGCGCGTCTCGCCTACGGGGCGGTTGCAAACGCTGCACGGGAAATGGTCGTAAGCGGGACGTTTGAGTTCGCGCAGCAGGCCATGGGGTTTGCCGAGATCGAAGGCTTTTTCACTGGCGTTACCAAGTCGTGACGTGTCGCAAAAGCTTGATTTATGCGACTGATTTTTGCGACATTTGTCCTGATGATCTCGGCTTACTGACATGCCGTCACCAGTACGGCCGTCATCAAGGGGATATCGGTCAAAAGGCGCTTGCCGCCTCTGTAGTAGGGATTAGATCGACGGCTTTGCAACAGAACCGTACCATGCCGAGTAGGACTTTTCGCGACCACTGAGCCTGCCAGGGTGGCGTGGCTCAGAGTGCAAAATGGCAATTGAGTCACGGGGCAGCAGGTGAGCCATGGGCTGTAGCCTTCCGGCCCCGATCATGACACATCGCACGGCACTATGGTGCCGCTCCCTTCGCCTTGATAGGATTTGAACCGTTGGCACCTGCTTTCGAGCGGCCGGGAATACAGCTCTTGATGGGGGGCGAACCTAAGGCCACCAATAATCTACAACGATGGAAATCTCCGAGCAATCAGTGACTATCCGGCCCTTGCATCCATTGCGGGATATCCCGCTTGGCATGAAGCACGCGCCAAAGGTCGATATAGTCGGCCTGCTCGCGATAGAAGACGAGATAGGGGTATCTCTTCAAATAGACGCTCCGCAAGTCAGGTAATCCCAATTCGTATGAATACCTCAACGAGCCGGATTGCGGATGGCTCGCGATCAAATCATAAGCCGCTTGAAGGGCGTCGATAAAGCCGAGAGCGACTTCCGTTCCCGCCTCGCGCACGTAATGGTCGACGGCCGCTTCGGCATCACTGCGCGCCAATTCACGTGGAATAATCGGCTTCTTGCTCACTTGCTCTACCGACCACGAACTCGATCACGCAACGTGGTGAAATAATCAGCGTCGGCCGGTTCAGTCTGCGCAGAGGAGGCACCGTCAAGCAACAGCCTGCGTAATGTGAGCCGGTCCTGATCTCGGCGGATCAACTCCCGGATATATTCGCTGCTTGTCCCATAGCCCCGCCCGGCCACTTGCTCATCGACGAAGCTCTTCAAATAGTCCGGTAGGGAAATGTTCATTGTGCTCATGTGAACGAACATACGCCGCTTGGCAAAAATTGGCAAGAATGGCCGCTTCTAGCAACGCGCACCGGACGCGGCAATGCCTAGCTGTGGCGTGATTCTGATACGGGTTCCGCTCGATACATTATGTGATCGTTTGACACCAAACGAGCACATCCGCTTGGGCTGTCTCGTCGGGCGTAACCTCGATCGAGATGGCGTGACGAGACGACCACGCCCGGCTTTCAAGGCGAAAGTGGCGCTTGCCGCGATCAGGATCGATCAGACGCTGGTGGAACCGTCCCAGCAGTTCGCTGCCGGGCAAAGGTCCCTGCCGAGGGCGAGGAGGCCAAAGACTGGTTCGCGTGGGCAAGCTTCGCGCGTTCTGACCGGTCCGGCGCCGCCCCGTTCGAGCAGCAATGCACACAGGTAGCCATTGTAATGCCGTTCGTGGGCGTTGGCTGTACCTCAAAGGCGCCGACGCGCGACCCAACGACGGCGTAAACAGTGGGTGCCAACTGACGCTCTTGAAGGGATCTGAACCCCAGCCTCGTCATGCCGAGTTTGTGGCTGGACCATGGCGTGGCACGCTGCACTTTCCCTGTAATCATGCCGCTACGAAGAGCAAAGACATGATCGCACGCTGCGCAGACTGTAGCGCCGGCCAAGTATAATTATTTTCCGCCCGTGTTTCCCGTTTATTTTGTGGCCGCCTTTAGCACGCCTTCCTGCAGGTCCGCCTCATCGGCAAGAATGGCGGCTGCCTCGTCCAGCAAGACGTCTTTTGCATTCTTGCGGGCATTCTCAATGGCAATATCAGCACTCAGGCTACGCTCGTTTGGACGCAGGCCATCATCCTCACCGGCATTTTCGCCGTCGCTTGCTTGCGCTCGAGACTTGAGCCGTTTTTCTCGATCAGTCAATTCTTTGCGACGTTCGGCTTCATTGAGGGAGACAACCCCTTTCTCTCGCTGCGCTTTCAGGTCCGCAATGTCTTTTAACAGGCTTTGGAAATCCGGATTGTTCTCAACCCGCGCATTATGGCGGCTTTGCAGTGTCGGCAGCAACGTCCTAACAGTGTCGGCGGGTGCGTAGTTCGCGGGCTTGATCTGCGCCCACGGCAGGGCATTGTCATAACTGGTCTCGCCAAAGCTTGTCGGGTCATAAAGTCCCGGCAAGTTGATATCAGGCGTCACGCCGCGCAGCTGCGTCGTCCCGCCGTTGATCCGGAAAAACTGCGCAATCGTCACTTTCAGCTCACCGAATTCGGGTTTGCTGTTGCGAACCATCTGGTCAAGACTGACGACCGTTTGAACGGTGCCCTTGCCGAAACTGGGTTCGCCGACGATCACGCCTCGACCGTAATCCTGAATTGCCGCGGCAAAAATCTCCGAAGCCGACGCCGAGCCGCGATTGATCAGGACACCCACAGGGCCTGTCCAGACAGGCGCTGGAAAATCAGCGCTTCTTATCGCGACCTTACCGTCACTATCGCGTTGCTGAACAACCGGGCCATTGCCGATGAACAGGCCGGTCAAATCAATCGCCTCGTCCAGTGAACCGCCGCCATTGTTGCGCACGTCGATGAGAACGCTGTCGACTTTCTCTTGCTTCAGTTCGCCGAGAAGCTTTCCGACATCCCGGCTAGCACTTCTATAGTCCTTGTCTCCTTTGCGTCGGGCTTCAAAATCCTCGTAGAATGCCGGCAGAGTAATCACCCCGATTTTACGCGTGGCTTCGCCCACTTTCACGGACAGCACAGCCTTCCGGGCAGCCTGCTTTTCGAGGCTGATTTTATCGCGCACCAGGCTGACAACCCGATGGGTGGCATCTGCTCCGGCATCCGCCGGCAGGATGTCCAGGCGCACGACGGACCCTTTTTTCCCTCGTATCATTTGCACGACTTCATCAAGGCGCGTGCCAACCACTTCTATTATCGCGCCGTCCTTGCCTTGGCCAACGCCGGTAATGCGGTCTCCGACCGAGAGCTTGCCGGACAATTGCGCCGGCCCACCGGGCACGAGCTCACGGATCGTCGTGTAGTCGTCGCGTTCCTGCAGTACCGCACCGATACCAACCAGCGAAAGCTTCATCGCGATATTGAAATCGGCCGAAGCGTTCGCGCCGAAGTAGTCCGTGTGCGGGTCGGTCGACGTTGTGTAGGCGTTCATGAACGACTGGAAAACGTCATCGCTTTTATACTTGTAAGCTCGCTCGAGAGCATTTGCATATCGCTTGTCGAGCGTTTCTCGAATAGCCACGTCGGTCTTGCCGCCCAGCTTCAACCGCAACCAGTCGCTTTTCACGCGCTTGCGCCACAACTCATTGCTCTCGGCTTCCGACTGCGGCCAAGGCGCCTTATCGCGCAGCACGGAAAAGTTTTCCTGCGCGCCGAAATCGAAGTCCTGCTTAAGCAGGTTGCGCGCGTAGTTCATGCGGTCGACAACGCGCTTCCCATAGACGTTGAAGATTGCAAACGGGATCTTCAAGTCCTTCCGTTCGATGGCGTCGTCGATCTCGCTGCGGTCCGACATGAAGCCGTCGATGTCCGCTTGCAGGAAGAGCACGCGGTCCGGATCAAGTGATTTGATGAACCGATCCATGATCCTGGCCGACAAGGCGTCGTCGAGTGGAACGGGCTTGTAACTGAAACGCGTCAGAAATTTTGCACTCAACTGAGCGGCCTGTGCCTGTTGCTTAACCGGCTCCAAAACAGGCGGTGAAGCGACTTCCGCATAGGCGGGCTGTACGATTGCAAGAAATGCACCAAGGAAAACGTGTGATATGCGCATTCAGCGTTGATCCAATTCTTAGTGCCGAGTGTCGATCCGCGATCTAGGTGACGCAATTATGGTTTTTTGGCAACCGGGTGGATCGTGCGCGCATCCAACGACCCTTCGGCTCAAGGAGGTTGACGCAAACCTGCGAGCGGCCAAGGAGCGCAAGGCGACCGATGCGGGCTGCTACAGCGCCAGGCCGCATGTCGGCGAAGACTTAGAGTCCGAAATCGGCTTGCGAACGCTAGGCCGAATTTTCCCGAATCTTCGCACGCCCGCCTGCCTGTTTTGTGCGGCTTGGATAGCAGGAAATCCCCCCGGGAGTTCACGCTTTGAAATGAACGGTCACTTAAAATGACTTCCTATTCCGGGTCAGTGCGGTCATGTGAGTATTGAAACTCGTCTGAGCCACTGCTCGACGACTAACGGACCAAAGAGCTGACTACATGGAAAACCCGGTCGCATTGAATCGCATCGCCGAAAACACCGTCTTTCGTAAAGGTGATGTTTTCGTCCTCTTCGGCGAACTATTCGGTCGCGGATATGCGACTGGCTTGCTCGATGAAGCCCGGCGGGCTGGAATGGAGATCGTGGGCATCACGGTCGGGCGGCGCGACGAGAACAACGCACTGCGGCCTCTGGACGCCGAGGAACTCTCTGCCGCCGAGGGGCGATTGGGCGGCAGGATTATCAACATACCTGTTATGGCTGGCTTCGATCTCGACGCTCCGGCAGGAGGCCCGACTCCGACTGATCTCCTCGCGAGTATGACGCTGGAGAGCTGGGAACATGACACGCTCGACTGGGACTACGTTGAGCAGTGCCGGGACATCGCCACCTCGCGGTTCACGAATTCACTTTCACAGGTCATGACCGTTCTCGACGGTATGATTGCCGACGGCCGCAATGTCTTCTTCGCCCATACAATGGCCGGAGGCATCCCAAAAGCGAAGGTATTCCTGGTCGTCGCCAATCGAATCTACAAGGGGCGTGGTCCCCGCCACATGTCGTCGCAAGCCCTGGTCGACAGCGATATGGGCAAGCTCATCCTGCAGAATTTCGACGAAGTCTCCGCAATCACCTTTCGACATCTTATCGACTCCAGCGCGGCGATCCGTGAGCGCGTAGAGGCATCGGGTGGTCAGGTCCGGTATACGGCCTACGGTTACCATGGAACGGCAGTCCTGATTGACGGGAGTTATCGTTGGCAGACCTACACCAATTACACCCAAGGTTACGCCAAGATGCGGCTCGAATGCATCGCGCAGGAAGCCTGGGCAGCGGGTGTCAAGGCAACCGTCTATAACTGTCCCGAAATCCGGACCAATTCTTCCGACGTATTTACGGGTATCGAGCTTCCCCTGATACCGCTGCTACTCGCCTTGAAGAAAGAGAACGGTGGCCAATGGGCAGAGGACCAATGGCAGGCATGCCAGCAGCTTCTGGCAGACGGCTTCACGATGAAGGATGTGTTCCAAAAAATTACCGATATGCAGGCCAACGAGGTCATGCGTCCGTTTTACGACTTCTCGGCGTGGCCCATGGCAAACAGCCAAGCACAGTCCGATCTGACCATCGGCACGTCCAATGAGATCACGCAGATGCATCGGGACAGCAAGGCGATGATCAGCGACCTCCTGAGTGCTCTCGTGGTGGAGGCGACCGGGCAGCTAATTTTTGGCGAGTCCTCAGATCCCTCCGGTCCTATCCAGTGGCTCAACCACGATATCGTGGCGCGCCGACTTAACGCTTCCCACCTGCAATGGAAGTCTCCCGCGCCGTTGATCGCGCAAGGGGCGGAAGACTCTCATCTTGAGTTGGCCTGACAGCTTCCCAATCTAGCTTGGAAGCTGGTTGCTCTCAGGGGCCAGAAGGATACGAAGGTCCGGCAGAGTGCGCTTCAAACCGCCGCATTTCCAAGCGACCGCGCTTAGATACCTGTCCAAAGGAGCGCGACCAGGACTGCGCCCCACTTTGTCGATAGCCTCGCATTCCTTCCGCTTCACTGGCCTGAAAAATAGAGGCGTCGAAGGGCACGATCGAAGCCCTGAACGAAATAGCCTGAATTGCCTCCATCTCCGTCAATCCAGGAGGGGTCTTCCTTCAGATGTTTTCGCCGCAGTATGTCGGCCGGCTTGTTCGATTTCTTGAACGTAAGAGACTCGCGGAACGCGTAGTGTGAAAACAGTCGCATGAACTCACCGAGGTAGATGTCGGAGACCGCGTCGTTGTTTTCAATGACCAGCATGTTCTCATCATTTGTGTCGGTCGATGCCTGCGAAAAGTTCGCGGATCCAACAATGACAATCGGCTTGGATCCAAGCGGGTCGATCAGCATGTATTTCGTATGAACGAACCGAACGTTTACATCCTCCTGGATTCGGTCGATTTCTTTTAACCAGCGATCGAATGCGTTGATTGTGATGTAGTTGCCGACGGCAACGGTTGTGTTCGGTCGCTTCCGGATCCGATCGACCTCGGCCGCTTGCACCTTATAGCTCCTGCCATTGCCTTTCTTCTCCATGAGGGCGAAGCGTAATACGTCGTCTGTCTGGTCATAGACGGTCACGAACCGACTGTTCATGCCGAATGCGAAGGTGGTGAAGATAGCCCGCTCCGCATTTCCTGCAAGCTGCGCATACCAGTCGAGAGCGGTGAGGTCTGTCCGTGGGGAGAAGACGGCGACGGTATCGCCTGACGTGTTTATCTGCTGCGGTGGGGTTGGCGAAATCGCCGTGGCGGCTATAGCTGTCGGCCGAACCGTCTGGTCCTTATTTAGGACTTCCCAGTAGGCAAAATAGGCTTCTGCAATCTTTCGGTCTCGAACGATGTGTGCATTGTTCGAATGACCAAAAATTCCATTGTCGCTGAGGTTGGTCGAGCCGGTCCACACTTCGGAGAATGTTCCCGCTCGCCGGAGGACGAAGAACTTATTGTGCGCGAATTGCCCGGACCGAGTGCGAGCTTTGGTGAGACCCGCGATCCCGGAGCCTTTCAGTGCATTTTCGTTGCCCTCACGCTGGCTATCGCCGTCGTAAAGGACTTTGATCTTGGCGCCACGATCATGCGCTGCCCTGATCGCTGCATGAATTCGCTTGTTCTCGAATTCAAAGATGGCGCCATACAGTTCATCTCCCTGACCTGCCCGGCTCAGGAAGGTCTCGAGGCCCTCGACTAGGCCACGCGACAACCAATCGTAGGCTGCCTGCCCCACCTCATCTGGCGGGAGGTTTTGAAAGCGCCGGGCATATTCCTGCGAAGCGATTGCCCCGCGGTTAAAGAAGATCGCATGCTTGCCTTGATCAATGCGCTCCGTCGTCACCGTGAGGGACACATCCACGTCCTCGACCAGGACACCAGGCTGCCCAGCCATTGCTACGATTCTATACGTGTATTTCCTCCCAGGTGACGGGGTGTAGTCGGACCACTGAAACGTTTGCAACGGATGCCGGAACGACGACACCGGAACGCCCGGATCCGGATGCGGGTCAACGCTCTCAAACGTTTTCAGACCTGGCAGCCATATTTTCTCGTCATCCTCATGTCGGGTGCGTTGGATGGCAAAACCAAGGATACCGCGCGTGCGGATATCGTTCTCGCTCATGTCCCAACCGAGAACAACGACATTGGTGCCCGCCACCGCGAGTGCCGTGAGACCGTTGCGACTGCCCTTCTTCCTCATCGTTACCTCCTCCGGGGAATAATGCCGACGGGAGCTTCTCACCATGCGGGTAGTCCTGCAAGGCAAGGTAGAATATGCGACTTGGCGTCCTCTACGCTATGCTCGCATCAGACCTAAAGCCCGTGGTTGTTCATTCCGGGCCCGGACATGTGACGGCGAACAGAGAGGCGATGGCCAAGCTGTTCGACCGGGGATCGAAGGGATCGCGGATGGTTGTGTGCGTCGATATGTTGGGAGAGGGTTTCGATTTGCCCTATCTCAAGATCGCGGCTCTGCATGACAACCACAAAACCTGCGGCCGGAGTGTTGGCACCCCGACAGTCGCGTCCAATGACGGCCATCACACCGCGCTTACGGTGGGCTCACGCCCGGCATTCACGATCGAGCGGCCTTTGTGGTCCCGCGTTTTGCTTCCATTGCCTGAAAGCGCGGTGAACTTCCCACCGCACCCAATTGCTGCAACCCCCAACTTCACCTACATTGACCAAGTGGTAAAAAAGACGCGTTCCAAAACGCGCAATCAATCAGAGGGGAATTTAATGCATAGCAATTCCTTCAATTTGGCCATTTCCAGAAGAACCCTGATCAAAGCTGCCGGCGCCTCCGCCGTGGTGGCCGCGGCGGGTCTGCCGGGTCGTCTGTTCGCTGCGGACCCGATAAAGGTGGCGGCCATCTATACCGTCCCGGTCGAGCAGCAGTGGGTCAGCCGTATCCACAAGGCGGCTAATGCCGCCAAGGAGCGCGGCGACATCGAATATGTCTATTCGGAAAACACCGCGAACAACGATTACGAGCGCGTCATGCGCGAATATTGCGAGGCCGGCCACAAGCTGATCCTGGGCGAGGTCTTCGGCGTCGAGGATGCCGCCCGCGCCGTCGCCAAGGACTATCCGGACGTCGCCTTCCTGATGGGCTCGAGCTTCAAGCCAGATGCCGCCGTACCGAACTTCTCGGTTTTCGACAACTATATCCAGGACGCATCCTATCTGTCCGGCCTCGTCGCCGGCGCGATGACCAAGTCCAAGAACATCGGCATGGTGGGAGGCTATCCGATCCCGGAGGTCAACCGGCTGATGAACGCATTCATGACCGGCGTAAAGGAAGTGGCCCCGGACACCAAGTTCCAAGTCGCCTTCATCGGCTCGTGGTTCGATCCGCCCAAGGCCAAGGAGACCGCATTCGCCCAGATCGATGGCGGTGCGGACCTTCTGTATGCCGAGCGGTTCGGCGTGTCCGACGCCGCCAAGGAGAAGAAGATCCTGGCCATCGGCAATGTTATCGATACCCAGGCGGACTATCCGGACACCGTTGTCGCCTCCGCGCTGTGGCATTTCGAACCGACGCTCGACAAGGCGATCGCCGAAGTGAAGGCCGGCACTTTCAAGGCCGACGACTACGGCGTCTATTCCTTCATGAAGAACGGCGGCTGTTCGCTCGCGCCTCTCGGCACCTTCGACAGCAAGGTTCCGGACGACATCAAGGCCAAGGTCGCGGAGAAGGAAAAGATGATCAAGGACGGCTCGTTCACCGTCGAGATCAACGACGCCGAGCCGAAGTCGAGCTAGCCCTCCCTTCCTCCCGTTCATGGGAAAGGTGGTTGGCAGTGCCGGACGAAGGATTGCCCTTCGCCTGCAGCGACCATTCTCTCCCTGGACGGGAAAGGAAGCCTCCCCCGTAACGCCACTTCCGGTCACCGACGTGTCAAGCAATCCCGCCCTTCGTCTTTCCCGCATCAGCAAGCGTTTCGGCCCGCTCAGGGCCAACGACGCCATTTCCTTCGACCTGAAGCGGGGCGAAGTCGTCGCGCTTCTCGGGGAGAACGGTGCCGGCAAGACGACGCTGATGAACATTCTCTTCGGCCACTACGTCGCCGACGAGGGAACCGTCGAGGCCTTTGGCAAGCCGCTTCCGCCGGGAGATCCACGCGCGGCCCTTGATGCCGGCATCGGCATGGTCCACCAGCACTTCACCCTTGCCGACAACATGACGGTGCAGGAAAACATCGCACTTGGCACGCAGAGCCTCTGGCGCATGCGGCTCGACCGGGCCGCAGCGCGGCGGCGCATCGAGCAACTGTCCGCCGATTTCGGCCTCGCCGTCGATCCCGCGGCCACCGTCTCCACCCTTTCGGTCGGCGAACGCCAGCGCGTCGAGATCCTGAAGGCCCTTTATCGCGAAGCCCGCATCCTGATCCTGGACGAGCCGACGGCCGTTCTGACACCCGCCGAGACCGATGCGCTGTTCCGGACGCTGAAGCTGCTCGTCGCCAAAGGCCTGTCGATCATCTTCATCTCCCACAAATTGCACGAAGTGATGGCTGTCAGCGATCGTGTGCTGGTTCTGCGCTCCGGCCAGCTCGTCGGCGAGCGCGAAACAGGCTCGACCGATCGCAAAGAACTCGCGGCCCTCATGGTTGGCCAGGAGGTCAAGCCGGCGGAGGTCAGCCCGGTGAAACTGGGCGCACCGTTGCTGGCGCTCGAACGCGTCTCCACGACACCGTATAACGGGGCCGGTCTCGATAAAGTGTCGCTCACGCTCACAGCCGGTGAAATCACCGGGCTTGCCGGCGTTGCCGGCAATGGCCAGGCTGTCCTTGCTGCCCTCATCGCCGGCATCCGGCGTCCAACCGGCGGCAGCATTTCCATCGCCGGGCGGGAAGTCGCCGACTGGTCGCCGCGCGCCGCGCTCGCCCATGGCGTGGCCCGCATTCCGGAAGACCGCCACGCTATCGGCAGCATCGGCGACATGAGCGTGACGGAGAATGTCATCGCCGAACGCTACCGGAGCCCGCGGTTCAGCCGCATGGGCTTCCTGAACTGGAAGGCCGCCGGCCGCTTCGCCGAGAAACTCATTGCCGACTACGACGTCAAATGCCCCTCGCCCGAGGCCCGCATACGCCTGCTCTCGGGCGGCAACATGCAGAAGCTCATCCTCGGCCGGGCCCTCGATCCCGACCCGGCGGTCATCCTTGCAAGCCAGCCGACCCGCGGCCTCGATGTCGGCGCCGTCGCCTATGTTCATCGCATGCTGCTTGAAGCGCGAGACAGGGGCGCGGCGATATTGCTGATTTCGGAAGACCTCGAGGAAGTCCTGGCATTGTCCGACCGTATCATCGTCATGTCCAAGGGACGCTTTTCGACGCCGTCTTCGCGCGGCGAGCGCAGCATTCGGGAACTGGGGGAGCTGATGGCAGGCCACAGCGCGGAGCGCAGCGATCATGCGGCTTGAGCCGAAGCCCGCACCGTCCTTGGCGGTCACCTTGCTGTTTCCGCTGGCAGCCATCGCCACAACGCTGATGCTGACGTCGTTACTGGTTCTCGCCGCTGGTGCTTCGCCACTGTCCGTCTTCTATCTCGTGGCCAAGGGCGCGGCCGGCTCACAGTTCGCGCTGCTGGAAACCTTGACCCGCGCGACGCCGCTGATCTTCACGGGCTTGGCGATCGCCGTCGCCTTTCGGGCCAAACTCTGGAACATCGGCGCAGAAGCCCAACTCTACATCGGTGGCGTCGTCACCGTGCTGCTGGGAACCGGCGCACTGCCGCTACCTTCCGTCATTCTGATCCCGGTGATCATGGTCGCCGTCATGGCCGCAGGCGCGCTGCTTCTGCTCGGCCCGGCCGTGCTGAAGACCCGCTTCGGCGTCGACGAGGTGGTCACCACGCTGCTGCTCAATTTCATCGTCCTGCTGTTCGTGTCGATGCTGCTTCAAGGTGTGCTCAAGGATCCGATGGGGCTCGGCTGGCCACAATCGCAGAAGGTCATCGCCGAAGCGCAACTGCCGCGCCTCATCCAGGGCAAGCGCCTGCACTACGGCTTCGTCATCGCCCTTGCTTCGGCCGTTCTCGTCTGGGTCGTCATGAAAAAGACGGTTCTCGGCTACGAAATGCGCGCTGTCGGCCACAATTCTGAGGGCGCACGGTTTGTCGGCATTCTGGTCAACCGGACGCTGATGAAGACGGCGTTGCTTTCGGGCGGTTTAGCCGCGCTTGCTGGCTTTTCCGAAGTCTCGGGGCTCAAGGGCAACCTGACGCTCGACCTGTCGCCGGGTTACGGCTACACCGGCATCGTCGTCGCGATGCTCGCCATGCTCAATCCGCTCGGCGTCATCGCATCGGCCGTCTTCGTCGCCGGCATCTTCGTCGGCGCCGATGCCATGAGCCGTGCAGCCAAGGTGCCGAGTTACATAGCGGACGTCATGGTCGCCACCTCGCTTCTGACGATGGTTGTCGCGATCCTTCTGACGCGATTCCGGATCAGGTGGAGGTGACATGGACGCTCTCGATATCCTCTTCACCGCCTCCTTCTGGGTTGCCGCAATCCGAATAGCATCGCCGCTGATCTTCGCGACCATGGGCGAGTTGATCTGCGAGCGCGCGGGCGTTCTCAACCTCGGCATCGAGGGGATCATGACGGCAGGCGCGTTCGCGGGCTGGTTCACCGTATATTCTGGTGGCGATCTTTGGGCCGGCGTGCTGGTAGCCGCCCTTGTCGGCGCCATGTTCGGGCTTTTGCACGCCACGCTCACGGTACCGCTCGGCCTGTCACAGCACGTCGTCGGTATCGGCGTTACGCTGCTTGCCACGAGCCTTACCTATTTCACCTATCGGCTTGCACTGCCCGAGGTGACCTCGCCGCCAAAGATCGAGCCGTTCCAGCCCCTGCCGATCCCGGGCCTGTCCAGCATTCCCGTCGTTGGTGAGGCGCTGTTTACCCAGACGCCGCTCACCTATCTCGCATTCGTATCGGTCGCAGCCGTCGCCTGGATCCTCTATCGCACGCCCGTCGGCCTCGCCGTTCGCGCCGCCGGCGAAAACCCGTCGGCGGTCGAGGCGCAGGGCATTTCGGTCACCGGGATCCGCATGGGCGCCGTGGCCGTCGGCAGCGCGCTGATGGCGGTCGGTGGCGCCTTCCTCACCATCTCGGCCTTCAATTCCTTCTTCTTCCAGATGATCAATGGCCGCGGCTGGATCTGCATCGCGCTGGTCGTCTTCGGTTCCTGGCGGCCGGGTAAGGCGCTGATCGGCGCAATCCTGTTTGCCGCCTTCGATGCCTATCAGGTTCGCCTGCAGCAGATATCGGGCGGCATCGTGCCCTATCAGGTCTTCCTGATGATGCCCTATGCGCTCTCGATCCTGGCGCTGATCCTGGTCGCACGCCGCGCCACCTATCCCAAAGCTTTGATGATCCCGTACCAGAAAGGCGAAAGATGAGTTTCGACCTGATCGTAAAGGGCGGCACGCTGCCCGATGGAACCGTCGCCGATATCGGCATCAAGGGCGACAGGATCGCTGCGATCGAGCCAAGCATCGATGCCGAGGCCGGTCGTGTCGTCGATTCCTCGGGCAACCTCGTCAGCCAGCCCTTTGTCGATCCGCATTTCCATATGGACGCAACGCTGTCCTACGGCCTGCCGCGTATCAATGCCTCGGGCACGCTGCTCGAAGGCATCGCGCTGTGGGGCGAACTCAAGCCGCTCCTGACCCACGAGGCCGTCAAGGAACGCGCGCTGGCCTATTGCGACTGGGCGGTCTCGATGGGCCTCCTCGCCATCCGCACCCATGTCGATACCTGCGACGACCGCCTTCTTGCGGTGGAAGCGCTGCTCGAAGTGAAGAAGGAGATCGCGCCCTATATCGATCTCCAGCTCGTCGCCTTCCCGCAGGACGGGCTCTATCGCTCGCCGAATGCGCGCGAGAACACCATCCGCGCCCTCGACATGGGCGTCGACATCGTCGGCGGCATCCCGCATTTCGAGCGGACCATGTCCGACGGCACGCGTTCCGTTACCGAACTTTGCGAGATCGCGGCCAAGCGCGGGCTGATGGTCGACCTGCATTGCGACGAGACCGACGACCCGCTGTCGCGACATATCGAGCAGCTTGCCTATGAGACCCAGAGGCTCGGCCTGCAAGGCCGGGTGACTGGCTCGCACCTCACCTCGATGCATTCGATGGACAACTACTACGTCTCGAAGCTGCTGCCGCTGATTGCGGAAGCTGGTGTCTCGGCGATCCCCAATCCGCTCATCAACATCATGCTGCAGGGGCGGCACGACACCTATCCCAAGCGCCGTGGCCTGACGCGAGTGCCCGAGATGCTGAAGGCCGGCATCCGCACCGGCTGGGGTCAGGATTGCGTGCTCGATCCCTGGTACTCCCTCGGCACAGCCGATATGCTCGACGTCGCCTTCATGGGACTGCACGTCGCCCAGATGTCCTCGCCCGCGGACATGCGCACCTGCTTCGACATGGTCACCAAGGTCAATGCCGAGATCATGGGACTCGATCATCTCGGCCTAGCCATCGGCAAATCGGCAAGCCTCGTCGTGCTCGATGCGGGCAACCCCATCGAGGCGGTGCGCCTGCGCGCCGAGCGGCTTTGTGTCGTCGCGAAGGGCAAGGTCGTGGCTGAACGCGAGAAGCGCGATACGGCCCTGTCCATCAAGGGCCGTCCGGCGACCATCAACCGCCGCCACGTCGTGCCACCGCAAGCGCGTTGAACGAACTGGACGAGAACAAGCTTCAAAACCTCAATGCGCGCGCACCCCGGCTCGATCGAGTGCCGTCGCAACGCCTTGCAACGAGATCGAGAACAGAACGGCCGCGCCGCCATCGGCGGCCTTGACCTTTAATGTGATGCGGGCGGCCGGCGCGGAGGCCCTCCTGCCAAGCCTGGCCGCGTGCCCATGCCTCGTTGTAGACGAGAGCCAAGTCAGAGACCCTTCGTGTCTGCTGGAGTGCTTCGAACAGCCATCCTCCTGAAACCATGGCCAATTTGTCTCTGTTGCATTTGAAAATGGAATCCGCCCTCAGCGCATCATCGCCAGCGCGGCCGTGAAGAAATCCTCGCCTCCGAAGTTTCCCGATTTCAGCGCCAGTAGCATATCGCCCTGCGCATTGCCGACCGTTCGCAGCACCGGCACGCCGGGCGCGATCTCCGGGCCGATCAGGAAGGCTGGAATGGCCAGCCTGTCGACCGCGGCACCCGAGGTTTCTCCGCCTGCGACGACCAAGCGCCGCACGCCTCTTGCTACCAGCTCGGCGGCGATGATCGAAGTCGCGGTTTCGATCGCGTGGCCGGAGGCCTCCCGTCCGTATTGCGACTGCAGCTGCAAAACGGTTTCAGGCGATGCGCTCGCCGCGATGACGACCGGACCGGCGGCAATGCGGTCTCCAGCCCAGGAAATCGCAGCGGCAATCTCGTCCGGGCCGGCAAGCAGCCGCTCCGGGTCGAGCCGCAGGACGGGCATCGACCGTTCGGCGACATCGAGTTGCCGCAGCGTCGCCTTGGAGCAACTGCCGGCAACGACCACGGCAGGCCCGCCCACCGGGCGAATGGCATCCGCTGTCGTCGTCCCCCCGGACGATACCCGGCCGGAGCGGACGAGTGCGCGGGCAAGGCCGAGGCCGAGCCCCGACGCGCCGGTGGACACCGGCGTTTCGAGGGCGATCTCGCCGAGCGTTTCAAGATCGCGTTCGAAGACCGCGTCCGCTATCGCCGTCTTGACGCCGGTGACCTGCAGAGCCTCGAGCCGGGCTCTTACCGTATCAGGTCCCGCAGCGATTGCCGGCAGATCGATGAGGCCGACGGCGCCACGCGACTGTCTGGTCATGACGCGCACAAGATTGGCGTCGTGCATCGGGTTGAGGGGATGATCCTTGAGCGGGCTTTCATTCAACGGCTCTCCGTTAACGAAGAGGTGGCCGAAATAGACGGTGCGTCCCGTTTCCGGAAAGGCGGGCGTAACCAGCACCAACCCGCCGCCGGCAGCGGCGCTCAGGGCCTCCGTCACCGGACCGATATTGCCGGCGTCGGTGGAATCGAAGGTCGAGCAGATCTTGTAAAGCACATGGGCCGCTCCGCGCTCGCGCAGCCATCGTTCGGCTTGCGTCGCTGCAGCCACGGCGTTAGCGGCCGCGACCGAGCGGATTTTCAGCGATACGACGACCGCGTCGACATCCGGCAGCGCCAGGGACGGATCGGGAATACCGACCGTCTGCACGGTGCGCAGGCCGTTTTTCGTCAGTGTGTTGGCAAGGTCTGACGCGCCGGTGTAATCGTCGGCGATCGATCCAAGCAGGATGGTCATCAGCTAGCTCCGTGCAAAAGGTCTGAACCAGTCGAGGCCGTCCAGCGTACGACCACGGGGGATGTATTCGCAGCCGACAAAGCCGCCGTAACCGAGTCGGTCGATTTCCACGAACAGATAGGGATAGTTCAACTCCTCCCCGTCCGGCTCGTTGCGCGACGGCACGCTGGCGATCTGGATATGGCCGGTGATCGGCAGCAGGCGGCGCAAGGCCATGACCACGTCGCCATGCAGGATCTGGCGGTGATAGATGTCGAACTGCAGTTTCAGGTTCGGCATACCGAGTTCCGCGATCAGCTTTTCGGCCGCGCCGAAGTCATTGAGGAAGTAGCCCGGCATGTTTCGCCCGTTGATCGGCTCGAGCAACAGGTCGATGCCCTCCTCTGAAAGCCGCCCCGCAACGTAGGCGACGGAGCGCCGGTAAGATGAGGCTGCGTCTTCGTCGTGGGGATCAGCAAGGCCGGCCATCAGGTGCAGCCGCCCGACACCCGTCGCCGCCGCATAGTCCAGCGCCCGCTCGACGCCCGCTTTCAGCGCATCGAACCGTCCGGGAAGCGCCGCGATACCCCTCTCGCCGGCGGCCCAATCGCCCGGCGGCAGGTTGAACAAGGCCTGCTGCAGATTGTTGCGGGCGAGCCGTTCGGCGATTGCCTCCGGTGCGGCTTCATAGGGAAAGAGATATTCGACGGCGGCAAACCCGGCATCGGCCGCGGCGTCGAAGCGGTCGAGGAACGGCCATTCGTTGAACATCATCGTCAGGTTGGCGGCGAAAACCGGCATGGTGGCGTTCCTTACGGCTTCTGAGGCTCTTTGGTCGCACCGGGCAATGTTGCACCCGACAGCTGGGCGTAGAGCCGCGCGAGCGAGGAATCGTCGTCGCGGCCCATGCCGGCTCCGGACGCACCCAAATACATCTGCAGGGCCGCAGCTGCGAGCGGTACCGGATAGCGCTCGCAGCGAGCCATATCCTGGACGATGCCGAGGTCCTTGACGAAAATCTCGATGCTGCTCAGCGGAGTATAGTCTCCGGCCAGCACATGCGGCACGCGGTTTTCGAACATCCACGAATTGCCAGCCGAGGCCGTGATCACCTCATAGACCTTGTCGAGGTCGAGGCCCTGCTTGGCGGCGAAGGCTATGGCCTCGCAGGCCGCCGCGATGTGCACGCCGGCGAGAAGCTGGTTGATCATCTTGAAGGCAGCACCGGTTCCGGCCGCGTCGCCGAGCTCGTAGACCTTGCCCGCCATGGCGTCGAGACCCGGGCGGGCCGTGTCGAACGCCTGCCTGGAGCCGGATGCCATGATCGTCAGTTCGCCGTTTGCCGCCTTGGCGGCGCCACCCGAAATCGGTGCGTCGAGATAATGCAGACCAAGAGCCTCCACCCGTTGTGCCAGATCGCGCGCGACGGCGGGATCCATGGTCGCCGACGAAATGAAGACTGCTCCGGGCTTCATCGTCCTCGCGACACCCTCGACGCCGAACAGCACAGCCTCGGTCTGCGCACCGTTGACGACGACGGAGACGACAATGTCGGCATCCTTTGCCGCACCGGCGGGCGTGGCCGCGCCGCGTCCGCCCTCGGTGGTGAAGCGGTCCACCGCCGCAGGAGTGATGTCATACCCAACGACGTCGAGGCCTGCGCGCTTCATCGACCGGGCCATTCCGAGCCCCATGGAGCCAAGGCCGATGACGGCCGCGACAACTGCGGGGCCTGAGTTTTCAGCAAGCGGTGACATCACGAGTTCTCCAGTCTTGTAAAGGAAGAGCTGCCCCTCCGGATGCTGCCACCCGGAGGGGCCGGTGTTTACCGGTTGACGGTTTTCGCCGGAACCGTCAACACCGCCAGCGAACCGATGACCAGGGCTGCGGCGAGAAGATACATGCCCGCGCTATTGCTGCCCGTAAGATCCTTCAGATAGCCCACCAGAAACGGCCCGAGGAACCCGGCGAGATTGCCGACCGAATTGATCCAGGCGATGCCGGCGGCCGCGCCCGTGCCGGCGAGAAAAGCGGTCGGAAGCGACCAGAAGAGCGGCGCGCAACTGATGGCGCCCGCAGCGGCCAGCGAGAGGCAGACGATTGAGACCGTCGTGCTTGTTGCCGTCGTTGCCGCGACAAAACCACCGGCGGCGATGAGGGCGGGAATGACCAGGTGCCACCGGCGTTCACGCAGCCTGTCGGCGGAGCGTCCGAGCACCAGCATGGCAACGAACGTGCAGATATAGGGGATAGCGGAAATCAGGCCGATATTCAGGTTCCCGCTGACGCCGGAGGCCTTGACTATGGAGGGCATCCAGAAATTCAGGCCGTATTGCCCAAGCACGAAGCAGAAATAGATGAGGCACATCAGCCAGACGCGGCGGTCCGTCAGCGTTCCGGTAATGCTGTGCGGGCTCGAGGCCTTGGCCCGGTTCTCCGCCTCGATATTGGCCGCCAGCACACGCTTTTCGTCTTCGTTCAGCCATTTCGCGTCACGGATCGTATCATCAAGGTAGAAGAACGTGGCGACGCCGAAAAGGATGGCCGGGATGGCTTCGATCAGGAACATCCACTGCCAGCCGGAAAGGCCATGCGTGCCGTGGAAGCTGTCCATCAAGAGACCCGAAAGCGGATTACCGAAAATGGCGGATATCGGGATTGCGGACATGAAGGTGGTGATGATTCTGCCGCGGCGATGGGCCGGATACCAAGCGGTCAGATAGAGAATGATGCCGGGGAAAAATCCCGCTTCGGCAACGCCCAGCAGGAAACGTAGGACATAGAAGACGGCTTCCGACGAGGTGAACATGAAGGCGGCGGAAATGACGCCCCAGGTGACCATGATGCGGGCAATCCACACCCGCGCGCCGACCTTGTTCATGATAATGTTGCTCGGCACTTCAAACAGAAAATAGCCGATGAAGAAAATACCTGCGCCGATGCCATAGGCCGCTTCCGAGAGGCCGAGCTCACTCGACATCTGCAGCTTCGCGAAGCCGACATTGACGCGGTCGAGATAGGCGACCACGTAGCACAGCATCAAAAAGGGAACGATTCTCCAGAATACCTTGCCATAGGCCCGGTCTTCCACCGTCTGTGCGGCGTACGCGCCATCGACTTGCGCCTGCGTTTGCAGCGTCATGATTTTCTCCTCCAATTGTTGCCGCGGTCTCCTTCCGCGGCACGCCGAGCCAATAATGGCAGCGCTGCCATTTTCTTTAATCCATTTTGGCAGCGCTGCCAACGCAAAATTGGTAGCGCTGCCAAAAAAATCTTGCTTCTTGAAGAGAGTGGTGAAAAATGAGGACTGCATGGTGGGCGACACCGGAGGGATGACGCCTTAGCGGCTGAAGCGCCCACCCAAGGCCGGGTTCGAAAGTGACTATGGAGTTCAAACACCAGGCGACAGTGACGCTTGCCGAGGTCGCGGAAGCGGCCGGCGTCGGCGAGAGCACGGTCTCGCGGGTGCTGCGCAACCACGGCTCGTTTTCCGGCAAGACGCGGGACCGGGTGATGGCTGCGGTCGAGCGGCTCGGCTATGTGCCGAACCGGATCGCAGGAACGCTCGCCTCCACCGCTTCGCGCCTTGTCGCCTTCGTCATTCCCTCGCTATCCAACATCGTCTTTCCCGATGTACTGCGCGGCGCCAGCGCCGTTCTGGAGGAAAACCGGTATCAGGCGGTCTTCTCCGTCACCGACTATGACCCGGGGAAGGAAGAAGCGCTTGCCGCCGCGATGCTCGCCTGGCGGCCCGCGGCGGTGATGCTGGCGGGGTACGAGCACACGGAGGGCACGGTGAAGATGCTGCGCGCAAGCGGCTGCCGGATCGTCGAGCTGCTCGATCTGGACGGCGATGCGCTTGATCTGGCGGTCGGTTTCTCCAACCGCACAGCCGGGCGCGAAAGCGCGGCTTTCCTGCTCAAGCGAGGCTATCGCCGGATCGGGTATGTCGGCCACGACCTCGACCGCGATACCCGCGCCGGCAAGCGGTTTTCCGCTTTTTGCGAAACGCTGGGCGCGCATGACGCCCCCCTCGCCGATCGCGAAATTCTCGCCGGGGCATCGTCGGTGGAAAACGGCAGGCTGGGACTGGAGCGGCTGCTCGCCCGGATGCCCGATCTCGACGCGGTCTATTTCTCCAACGACGACATGGCGCTGGGCGGCTATTTTCACTGTCTGGCGCGGGGGATTGCGATCCCCTCGCAGCTTGCCATTTTCGGCTATAACGGCCTCGATATCGGCCGGGCAACGCCGCAGCCGCTCTCGACCATCCGCACGCCCCGCGTTGCGACCGGACAGGTGGCTGCACAACTTGTCGTCACCAATTCGCCACCCCAGGTCGTCGATCTCGGTTTCGAGCTGATCGAAGGGGCAACCGCCTAATACTGGAGGAACAATCATGTCCGAGGCGCGCCTGCGTGAGGAAATCTGCCGCTACGGCCGCTCGCTGTTCGAACGCGGGCTGACGCCCGGGTCGTCGGGCAATATATCGCTGCGGCTGGAGGATGGCGGCTGGCTGGTCACGCCGACCAACGCCTCGCTCGGTTTCCTCGACCCGGCCCGTATCTCAAGGCTCGATGCCGCCGGGCGTCTCGTGTCCGGCGACAAGCCGACCAAGGAAATTCCGCTTCACACGGCCCTCTACGAAACGCGCGGCAGCGCCCGCGCCATCGTCCATCTTCATTCCACCCACGCGGTTGCGCTGACCATGCTGCCGGAGATCGATCCGCGCGCCGCCCTGCCGCCGATGACGCCCTATTATCTCATGCGCGCCGGCGAGACCGCACTGGTCCCCTATTACCGTCCCGGCGATCCGGCGGTGGCCGACGCGATCCGCGGGCTGGCGGGCAAATATTCGTCGGTCCTTCTGGCCAATCACGGACCAGTCGTCGCCGGCGACAGCCTGGAGGCGGCCGTTTTCGCCACCGAGGAATTGGAGGAGACGGCGAAGCTCTATCTGCTGCTGCGCAACCTCAACCCCCGTTACCTCAGCCCGGCGCAGGTGGCAGATCTCACCGAGACCTTCGGCCTCGACCTGCCGTCGCATCACGACCACGACCACGATTGATGCGCTATCGCCTGAAGCAGGCACTCATTCCTTCACCGCCCCGGTCATGGACGACACGTAATAATCGACGAAGAAGGAATAGAGGATCACCACCGGCAGCGAGCCGAACAGCGCGCCCGCCATCAGCGCTCCCCATTCGAACACGTCGCCGCGGACCAGCTCCGTCAGCACGCCCACGGGCACGGTCTTGTTCTCCGAAGACTGGATGAAAGTGAGCGCATAGATGAACTCGTTCCAGGAAAGCGTGAAGGCAAAGATACCAGCCGAGATAAGGCCGGGGACGGCAAGCGGCAGGATAATCTTGATCAGGATCTGCCAGCGCGTCGCACCATCCACCAGCGCGCTCTCCTCGAGCTCGAACGGGATCGACCTGAAATAGCCCATCAACAGCCAGGTGCAGAAGGGAATGAGGAAGGTCGGATAGGTAAAGATCAGCGCCAGCCTGGAATCGTAGATGCCGAACTTGAAGACGATGAATGCCAGCGGAATGAACAGGATCGAGGGCGGCACGAGATAGGCGAGAAAGATCATCAGGCCCACCGGCCGCGAGCCCGAGAACCGCACCCGCTCGATCGCGTAGGCCGCAAAGACCGAAGCCGCAAGCGACAGAAACGTCGCGCAGGTCGCCACCAGCATCGTGTTCCACAGCCAGCCTGGATAGGAGGTTTCGAGCAGCAGGTACTTGATATGGTCAAGCGTCGGCCCGACCACCCAGAAGGGGCTGTAATTGTTGTAATCCGTCAGCTGCGAATTCGGCTTCACTGCAGTGATCGCCATCCAGTAGAACGGAAAGAGCAGCACGAAGACGAACACCGCCATCGGAAGATAAACCATCACGATCCTGCGTGGCAGGCGGTTGAGATAGCTCATTCCCTGTACATCATCTGTCAGAACGGCATCTTCGGATTTCACGGTCGTTGTCATCGTCATTCTCCCCCAATCAATCCTGGCCGCCCTGCTGCCATTTACGGCGTTGCAGACCGAAGAAGCTGAACATGATGGCGGCAAGCAGGAAGGGGATCATCGCCACAGCGATCGCCGCCCCCTCGCCCAACTGTCCGCCGGGAATGCCGCGCTGGAAAGACAGCGTCGCCATCAGATGCGTCGCATTCACCGGCCCACCCTTGGTGAGCACATAGATGAGCTGGAAATCGGTGAAGGTGAACAGCACCGAGAAGGTCATGACGACGGCAATGATCGGCGTCAGCATCGGCAACGTCACATAGCGGAAGCGTTGCCAGCTCGTTGCACCGTCCAGCGACGCCGCCTCCTGCAGCGAAGCCGGAATGGTCTGCAGGCCAGCCAGCAACGAAATGGCGACAAAAGGAATGCCGCGCCAGACATTGGCTGCGATCACCGAGGCTCGGGCATTTTCCGGATCGCCCAGGAAGTTAATCGGACTGTCGATCACGCCGAGCTGCATCAGCGACCATGAAATGATCGAGAACTGCGCATCGTAGATCCACCAGAAGGCCAGCGCCGAGAGCACGGTGGGAACGACCCAGGGCAAGAGTACGATTGCCCGGAAGAAGGACTTGAATGGCAAATTTTCATTCAGCAGCAGCGCCAGCCAGAGCCCGAAGACGAATTTCAGGATCGACGCCACAATCGTGTAGAGCAGCGTGTTGAAGACCGAGAGCCAGAAGACCGAGTCCTCGGCAAGGAAGATGTAGTTTTCGAGCCCGATGAACACCCCGTCACGACCGATGCGCGTGTCGGTAAAGCCAAGCCAGACGCCGAGACCGAGTGGATAGGTGAGGAAGCAGACAAGGAAGACGGCGGCCGGAAGCATGAAGAGGAAACCAATCATGTTCCTGTTCTGCATGAGCGAGGCCATCGCGGATGGCGGCTTCCTGGATGACGCTGTGGACATCGGACATCTCCCGTATAGCGGATTGGGGAACGGGTATCGGCGGGGCATTTCCGCCGATACCTTGTCTCAGCGGCCTATGCAGGCCACGTTGGGATTTAGACCCGGTAGTAGCGGTTTGCCCGGCGCTCAGCCTCTACAATTGCCTCTTCCGGCGTCATCTGCCCCGTAACCGCGGTGGCGAACATGTCGACCAGCACGTAGTCGGCCATGACGCCGGCGGACGCATAGCCGAGCGGGCCGGCATAACCGTTCGGGCGCAGCGTTTCGGAGGCGCGCGCATAAGGCGCGTGGATCGGATCGGACGTCCAGACGGGATTGTCGGCGAAAGCCTTGAGCGGCTGGCAGCAATACGCGCTGGAGCCCGTGATCCAGGCATTCATCTGGTCGGCCTCCATCATGAACTTGATATAGGCCTTGGCCGCTTCCGGATATTTCGTATGGCTGAAGAGCAGCAGCGAACTCGTCTGATGCAGCTCGACGCTCTGGCCGACCGGACCGACAGGGAAGTTCGTGGTGCGGATGTCGGCTGAAAGTTCCGCCATCGCCGGGTCCTTCTTCGACGCATAATAGAGCGAGACGCCGTTCGCCGTCAGCGACACCTGGCCCGCCAGGAAAGCCCGGTTGTTGTTGATGTCGAGCCAGCTCTCGGTGCCCGGAATGAAGGTCTCGTAAAGCGCCTTGGCATAGTTGACCGCTTTGAGCGTCTCGGGGCTGTTGATGACGACCTTGCCACCTTCATCGACCATCTTGCCGCCATGGCTCCAGAGCAGCCAATGGGCATAGTTGTTGCCGTCGCCGACGGCCTTGCCGTGCGGGAAGCCGGCTGGCGTGCCCTTGGCCTTCATGGCTTTGCAGAGTTCGAGGAATCCGTCGGTTTCCTTCGGAAATTCGCTGAAGCCGGCCGCCTTCATGTGACTATCCCGGTAGCAGATCGCATTGCCGATGGCCGCCAGCGGCATGGCGATGAACTTGTCGCCGCGCGAAGCATAACCCTTAACGCCATCGTACCAGCCGCCGTATTTGCCGCCGAGGTAGTTGGCGAGTTCGGTCAGATCGACGAGCTTGTCCGGATATTGATGGGCATCGTCGAACCAGCACATCACCATATCCGGCCCGGAGCCGACATTGGCAGCGACGGCCGCTTTCGGGCGGATGTCTTCCCAGCTTTCCTTGTCGATGCGGACCTCGACACCGGTCGCTTGGGTGAACTTCGCGGTGTTGGCAAGCCATGCATCCTCGTCACCCTTGACGAAGGGTGTCCAGCGCAACAGCCTCAGGTTTGCACCGTCCTCCGGCTTGTAGGCCGGCTCCGCCCCTTGGGCGAAAGACGAGCGGATGCCGAAAGGCGAAAGGCCGGCCATGCCCGCGACCGCGGCGGATGCGGCAAGAAAATCACGTCTCTTGAAAGTCATAGTGCTCCTCCTGGTGACACGGGACATCATCCTTTCCGGCACCCGCCGTCCCGTTTGGCGAATGCTGAGTTAATGGCTTCCGGAAATGCCGGAATGCCGGCCGATGCGTCAGGGCTCCTCTTCCCTCACGCAACGCAAAACGGGACGGTATCAGTCGGTCAGCCGCACGCCGGTTTCGGCGTCGAACAGGTGCACATGATCGGCATCGATCGATAGGTGGATTGCCTCGCCCGGCCGGGCGGTCACGCGCTCACGGAAAACGCAGGTGACGTCCGTGCCCCCGAAGCGCACGATCAACTGCGTCTCGTAGCCGGTGGGCTCGATAACCGCGACGGTCACGGGAAACCCGTTCGGGTCGAGCGACATATATTCCGGCCGCAAGCCGTAGATCAGATCACGCCCTCTGGCCGCCGATGGCGGCCGCGCGACGGGCAGCGCCATGCCATCGGTTGCGATAAAGCTATTCGGATTTTGCGGGTCGAGCCTGCCCTTGATCATGTTCATCGCCGGCGAACCGATAAAACCCGCGACGAAAAGATTGGCGGGACTGTCGTAGAGGTCAAGCGGCGCGCCGATCTGTTCGACAATGCCGTCATGCATGACGACGATTTTGTCGGCCATGGTCATCGCCTCGATCTGGTCATGCGTGACATAGACGGTGGTCGTCTTCAGCCGCTGGTGCAGTTCCTTGATCTCGGCGCGCATTGCTACCCGCAGTTTCGCATCGAGGTTGGACAGCGGTTCGTCGAAGAGAAACACCTGCGGATCGCGCACGATCGCCCTGCCCATGGCCACGCGCTGGCGCTGGCCGCCGGAGAGCTGGCGCGGATAGCGGTCGAGCAGCTTGGTAAGTCCCAAAATTCCGGCCGCGGTGCCGACGCGCTTCTCGATCTCGGATTTCGGCGAGCCGTTCAGCATAAGGGAGAAAGCCATATTGTCGGCGACCGTCATATGCGGGTAGAGCGCATAGTTCTGGAACACCATGGCGATATCCCGATCCTTGGGCGGCAGGGCGTTGACCACCTTGTCGCCGATGCGGATCTCGCCCGCTGAAATGTTTTCAAGCCCGGCCAGCATTCGCAGAAGCGTCGATTTCCCGCAGCCCGACGGGCCGACAAGGATGACGAATTCGCCATCCTCGATTTCGATGTTCACGCCCTTGATGACGGGAAAGGCTCCGAATGATTTTCTGACATCGACGAAGTCAACGCCTGCCATATGCTTTCCTCCCTGTGAATTTCATCTGACATCGGCGGATTGTCCGGCGGCCTCCTCATGCCGTTCTCGGACCCCGTCCGGTTCCCTCTCGACTGCCCTTACCCTCGGCCCACCAGCGGCATCTTCGTCGCCATGACCGTCATCGTCAGCACATTCGCCTCCAGCGGCAGGCTTGCCATGTAGACAACGGCCTCCGCGATATGCGCGACCGGGATCGTCGGCTCACTGGCGGTCTCGCCATTCGCTTGCAACACCCCGGCATTCATCTTCGACGTCATGTCGGTCGCGGCATTGCCGATATCGATCTGGCCGCAGGCGATGTCATATTTGCGCCCGTCGAGCGCGGTCGACTTGGTCAACCCCGTGATCGCATGCTTGGTTGCCGTATAAGGCGCGGAGTTCGGCCGCGGCGTCTGGGCCGAAATCGAGCCGTTGTTGATGATCCTCCCGCCGCGCGGCGCCTGCGCCTTCATCAGCCGGAACGCCTGCTGTGTGCAGAGAAAGGCACCCGTGAGGTTTGCGGCGAGAATACCGCTCCATTGCTCGAAGGTCACATCTTCCAGCGACACTGGCGGCACGGTGGAACCAGCATTGTTGACCAGCAAGTCGAGCCGGCCGAACTCCGTGCGGATCGCCTCGAAAAGGCGAGCGACCGCAGCCGGGTCGCCGATATCTGCAACGATCGCCCGCACGGTTCCTCCCGTTTGCACCGCTATGTCGCCAGCGGCTTTATCTAGCACGTCGGCGCGCCGGCCGGTGATGACGACGGTATAACCCTCCGCGCTCAAGGCCCCGGCGATGCCGCGTCCGACGCCCGTGCCGCCGCCCGTCACCAATGCGATCTTGCCTTCGCCGGATTTCAAAGCGCGGACCATCTCAGATATGTCCTCCGAGTTCGTCTTCGATATGGATCCTGATGATCTCGTCGAAGTTGGTTTCGGCTTTGAAACCCAGTTGGGAAGCACGCCGCGCGTCGAAATCGGTCGCCCAGCCTGAAACAATCGACTGGATAACCGGGTCGGGCTCACGGCGGATGAGCTTGACGGCATTCTCACCGGCCACACGCCGAAGCGCCTCGATCTCTTCACCAACGAGGGCGGAAAGGCCAGGCATGGTCAGGTTGCGTCTCGGGCCGATCGCGGACGTATCCATCCGCGCGGCATGAATGAAGAAACCGACCGCCGAACGCGGGCTTGCAAACCAGTGGCGCAAGTTCTCGTCCACCGGCAACACCGCCTCCTGACCTGCCAGCGGCTCGCGGAGAATATTGGAAAAGAAGCCGGACGCCGCCTTATTGGGTTTGCCGGGGCGGATGCAGATCGTCGGCAGGCGGATGCCGACGCCATCGAAAATGCCGCGCCTCGAATAGTCGGCGAGAAGCAGTTCGCAGATTGCCTTCTGCGTACCGTAGCTCGTCAGTGGCGTGGTAAAGAACTCGTCGCCGATCTTTTCCGGGAAAGGCTTTCCGAAAACGGCGATCGACGAGGCGAAGATGACCCGCGGAACGTAGCGCTCCCGCAAACCCTCATGGCGGATCGCCTCGAAGAGCGCCCGCGTTCCGTCAAGATTGACCTTGTAGCCCTTGTCGAAATCAGCCTCGGCCTCACCGGAAACGATCGCCGCGAGATGGAAGATCACGTCGGGGCGCAAAGCGACCAGTTTCCCGGCGGCGTCTTCGGTTGAAAGATCAAGCGCGAGTGCCTTCGCGACCGGCGACAGCCCTTGAGGCACAGGCGGCTCGATCACATCCACCAGCGTCAGCCTGGAAATATCGTAGCCAAGCGCGCCTTCCTCTGAGGCGAGCTTCTCCACCAGCTTGCGGCCGACCATCCCGGCCGCTCCAATCACCATGACATGCATTTCCGGCGAACCTCCCCGTCTGCCGTCCGGCTCAGCCGGATCAGCCTGCTTTCCCGCTCTTGTTCTTTTCCCGTTTTTTCTGCCCGCTTCCCGCAAGCAGTTCCTTCGTCGTGTCGTAGATCCGGGTGAGATGCTGACGAAATGCAGCGATCACCGCGTCCCGGTCGCGCCGCTCCAGTGCCTCCACGATCTCGGTGTGATCGTCATAGCTGGCATCGATAGCGCCCGGCCGTGACATCGCGCTGCGCCGGTAGTCCATCATGTAGGTGTAGAGATCGGTGACGAAATCGGACAGCAGCGGGTTTCCGCAAGCCCGATAGATTCCCATGTGGAATTCGCGGTCGCAGATCAGGAAGCGCATGGCGTCATCGCCACACAGCTTCTGCGCTTCGAGCAGGCTTTTGAGCTTGCCCAGCGTCTCTTCATCAAGCCGATCGGCAGCATCGCCGACGACCTTCAGCTCGATATGCAGCCGGGCCGCATGAACATCGTCGAGATCGTAGCTGTCGATGGCGTTGGGCGAAGCGATGGTAACGGTGAGATGGCTGAGATCGACATTGCAGATCCGTGTGCGGCTGCCCTGAGACACCTCGACGATTCCGCGCGCGGCGAGCGTCTGGATGGCACCGCGCACAGTCTCGCGGCTGACATGAAGCACATTGGCGAGTTCCCGTTCACCCGGCAAGACGTCGCCGGGGCGCAGCATGTTGGTGGCGATTAGCACCATCAGCTTGTCGGCGATGAGGTCACGAGCCGTGCGCCGGTCGAGACTCTGCCCGACCTTTGGCATTTGCGTGAGTATCGGGCTGCCGTCCATCGCCAACATCACCTCCAACTGACCCACTGGTTGGTCCAGCAGATCAGTTTCTATGGAGCCGCGAAAAGTATGACTAGTCAAGACAGGTTCGTTGCTGCACCGCATCAAAGATCGGCCCTGGAATGGCGCCGCTGCCGGTCACCTTGCGCTTCGGTGGTCTGGGGGAGCGCGGCAGCCTATCCTTGATGAGGATCAGGATTGAGTAAAAATGACCGCATAGGGAGACTGGGGCGGGGCGATCCATCTGTCGCGCTGATCAGCGCCATGACGATCTTCAACCATTGGCCGGAAGATCTCTATAAGCGCCTGATTGCGGAGGGAAAGCAGCGCCCGCTGCTGCTCAATGCCGCCCGCGTCGAGCCGCAACTCGGCTCGCCGGCGCGCGGCGGCCTCCCGGCAACACTCGCCCGCCCGCTATGACCTTCGTAAAATTCGCCTTCAACATCCGAACTTTTGCGTCGATTTCAGCCCGCCACAATACGGGCTGAAAAGTCAGGAGATATGCGACAGATCGTCGAACCAGACACCGCTAAAATTCGGTTCAACGGGGCCGGTAAGGAATACACTCCCGGCACCGTCCCACCGGACCGTAACCGTTCCACCATCGCATTCAACTTCTACAGAGCTGTTCAACAAACCGCGCCGGATTCCATTTACGACTGCGCCGCAGGAACATGACCCCGAGCCAAGTGGGATACCGCCACCGCGTTCCCAAATACGCAAACGAATCCGCATCGGGCTTATTACCTGAACAAAATGGACATTGGTTTTCAGCGGAAACAACGGGTGGGATTCGAACTCCGGTCCAAGCGTCCCCACGTCCAGAGTCTCGGCGTCTTCGACAAAGAAAGTGCAATGCGGATTTCCCATGCTGCAAGCAGATGGAGCGCCGGGTAGTGGTAGCTGCAGAGTGTCTGTCTGTTGGGCGATCGGCACATCCCGCCAATCTACAAGCGGCTCGCCCATATCAACCGATATCAGGCCATCCGTTTCGTGAGAGCAAGTAAGAAGCCCACGATTGGTTCGGACTACTACGGATGAGGATCTGGTTTCTCGCAGTAGCTTCCAGGCAACGCCTCGTGTGGCGCTACCACAAGCATTGAGCGTCGAACCGTCCGGATTCCAGAACGTAAGCCGAGCCGCCGCGTCCTCGCAATCCGTCAGCACCGCGAGCTGATTGAAGCCTATTCCCCGGTTCCGATCTCCAAGCCGTTTGGCGATATCCCGATTGATGATGTTTGCTTGCCCACGTAGATCGACAATAACGAAGTCGTCCCCGTTCGCGTGCATCTTCTGAAAGCTCAATGACATTGTTGATCCCAAGGTTCACTTCGTCGCAAACTTGCCGATTTCTGCACCAATTGAATTGCAGAATTTTGCAACGTGAGAAAGCAGGATTTCGCGACACGGGCGTTGCATGCCTCCGTCATGCAGCAACGCTCAAGTCACGGTCGGGATTTCTGCCTCACGCGCGTGAACTGCGGCCACGGAGGGGCCGCTGCGATCCGCTGGATGTAGGCCACGATATTGGGCCGGCGTCCGAGATCGCACAAATTTCCCGACTAAAAATAGGCTGGGGAACGAGGCCTGCTCCTCGCCTGGCGAAACAGGACGAGGAGCGTTCGTATATCTTCACGTCGTGGCCATCACGACCGAGAAGGATCGCCGCGAATGCCCGGCTAACGAGCCACCCACAATTCGGATGCGAAGAGGTTTCATGGCTAGGACTCACCGAGCGGACCGGACACGATCGACAGCGCGTATCACTGAGGCGACCAGGCCCAGGGTTCCACCAAGGACGCTGACGCCGAACCATCCCACATGCGACCAGACATAGGTTGCGAGAGCCGCGCCCGCCGCGCCGCCAAGGAACATGGCGGTCATGAAGATGGTGTTGAGGCGGCTACGAGCCTCGTGGTCAAGAGCGTAGACGATGTGCTGGTTCGAAACCAGGGCGCTCTGAATGCCGAAATCAAGAACGATCACGCCGATGATCAGGGCGATCAACGAACTCCACACTCCGAAAACACCCCATGCCACCAGCGTTAGCAGCGTTCCAAGCCAGACAACGAAGTGCGGGCCCTTTCGGTCGGCCACCTTGCCAGCGAGTGGCGCCGCGAATACGCCCACCGCGCCCACGATGCCGAACAAGCCCGCGACATCTGCGCCAAGGTTAAACCGCGGTGTCGCGAGATAAAAGGCGAGCACCGTCCAAAACGCCGTGAACGAACCGAACAGCGCCGCCTGCATCAAGGCCGCCGACCTAAGAGCGGGCTGCCTCTTCCAAAGATGGGCCAACGACCGCAACGCGGTGCCATAAGGCATGCGGGAGGTGGGTGCATGTGACGGGAGAGTGACGAACATCAGCGCCGAGGCAAGCAGCGCCATCGGCACGCCGAGCCAGAACATTTCGCGCCATCCGAAATGCTCGCCGACAAACCCGGACAAGGTTCGGCTAAACAGGATACCCGACAGCACGCCCGCCATTACCGTGCCGATCGTTGACCCCCGTTTCTCTGGCGGAGCCAACGATGCCGCGAAAGGAACGATTTGCTGCGCAACGGTCGAGCTCGCGCCAACGATCAGCGAGGCCGCCACGAGTAGCCAGGCCGACGGTGCCGTCGCGGCCAGCACCAGCGCAGCGGCGAGAATGATGAACTGGACGATGATAAGTTTGCGTCGATGCACGATGTCACCGAGCGGAAGAAGGAAAAACAGGCCCAACGCGTAACCAAGCTGCGTTGCGGTGGGAATGAAGCCGGTTATGGACTGGTCACCAAACTCGCTCTCGATGATGCCGAGCATCGGCTGATTGTAGTAGATGTTCGCCACCGCGATGCCGCTCGCGGCGGCCATGGCGAAAAGCGCTGTCTTTCCAAGGTTGGTATGGGACGTTGTCCTATGACTTTCAGGGATATCCATGATGCTCACCAAGGTTGCTAGAGAATGTCGGCACGTATCTAGCTTTTTATCTTGGATAGATTTAGTGGTCCTTGACGTTCCGCCTCTATAACGGAAACCGATATAATGAACACCGATGACGTGCTTGTCTTCACGACCGCAGTGAGCGCTGGAAGCTTGGCAGAGGCCGGAAGGCGGCTCGGCCTGGCACCGATGCTTACAAGCCGACGTTTGTCTTCGCTGGAAGCCACGCTCGGCGTGCGCCTTCTCCATCGGACCACGCGGTCCCTGTCCCTCACTCCGGAAGGCGAGACTTTTCTTCCCTTCGCGCACGCCCTCGTCGAGAACCAGGCGGAGGCAATGGCCCGCCTCCGATCGGAAACCCGCGGCGCCGCTGGTCTTCTACGCGTATCGGTTCCGGTGGCGTTCGGCACAAAGTTCGTCACACCGCTGGTCCCGGGGCTTCTAAGCGCCAATCCCGATTTGCGTATCGCCCTGGAGCTTACGGATGCCTTGCCTGATCTGGTCGCGACCGGAACCGATCTGGCGATCAGGATTGCACGCCTCCGCGATAGCAGCCTTATCGCGCAGAAGCTTGCGGACAACCCACGTGTCGTCGTGGCCGCCCCGAATTACCTTGAGGAACGCGGCACACCGGCAACTCCCGACGAGTTGGTCAATCACGATTGCCTCCCACTTCGTGGAGCAACTCATTGGACCTTTCAGGTTGACGGCGTTGAGCGTCACGTGCGCCTGAGTTTTAGGTTCACGTCCAGCAATATCGAAGGCTGCCATGCCACCTGCCTTGCCGGTGGGGGAATAGCACTCCTCTCCTTATGGAATGTCGCAGACGACATCCGACAGGGCTGTCTCGTCCCCCTGCCACTTGGCGGAGCCAGGCCGGAAACGATCGGAATCTGGGCTGTTTACCCCACGACACGGCTAGTTCGTCCCAAGGTTCGGACATTCATCACGGCTCTTCGAGACAGGCTCGGCAAAGTCGCCGACCTACTTGAGCAAGACGATAACGATCGCCTATCACCCTAGGTGCCCGAAGTTTCAACGTACGCGATGACTGACATGCCAGGACTCAAGCTTGCCTGATTGGGCTGACCCGGATCGATTTTGAACGGACTGAAATCCGCTGCGGTATCTTGATGAAGTTGCCAGTAGCGTTGTCGGTTCGCAAGATTACGCACAGAGACAGGTGACCTGCGAACGCTTGACGTCGATCCTAAAGGGGATCGGCGTAACGCCGACCGACCGTCGATCGACGAAAGACCAATCACCAACATAGAGATCGAAGCCATCTGGGGTCTGCACGCCGCGATCTCGAGCCGCGCGACGAGGGCATCCATCGGCAGCAAGGTAGGTTTGCCGAGAACGACCCGATCACATTCTCGATCCAAACGGGCCCGTGAATGATTGCCGCTCGCGCGCTCTTCAAAAGCGCGTAGACTGTCTCGACCGGCAGATTTACCCCTGGGAGAGGAGATCAGCCATGCATCACTTCACTATAGACCAGGCACGAATATATATTGAGTTAGCGAGCGCGAAATAGTATAATTTGGGCATGGAGACAGACGCACGGAAACTGAGCAAATCAGCGCTTTATGAGCTTCGCCGGCAGGTGGTCCGGTTGTACAAGGCCGGTCACAAAGTG
>NZ_LGAP01000001.1 GCF_001270265.1 Ensifer adhaerens | reverse complement strand
TGGGTGGAGCGAGCTGTTTCAGCGAGTGCGGAGCGGGCGAGGCACGGGCGGCGGCGGGCGGGGGGGGGCAGGTCCTCGACGGCGGGCAGGCTTTCAAGCACCCGACGGGCCGGCAGGATGGCGATGGCTTCGGTGCCTTCGCGCAGCTTTGAGCGCAGGATGAACTCGCCATTGTGCTTGGCAAGGATCGCCTGCACGATCGGCAGGCCGAGGCCGGTGCCCTGTTCGGCGCTCTTGATGGCAATGGAGCCCTGACCGAAGGCGGAAAGCACGATCGGGATTTCCTCCTCGGGAATGCCCGGGCCATTGTCCTTGATCGAGAGATATTGGCCGCCGCCGGCCGTCCAGCCCACCTTGACCGTGATTTCGCCGCTGGAACTGGTGAACTTCACCGCATTCGACAACAGGTTGAGGATGACCTGGCGCATGGCCTTTTCATCGACCCAGACGGCGGGCATGCCCTGCTCGAATTGCGCATGGATGCTAATCGACTTGGCACGGGCACGAAGCTGGACCATGCCGATGCAATCGTCGGCGATATCGACGAGGTTGACGGATTCTTCGTTGAGGTCGTAGCGGCCTGCCTCAATGCGCGAGAGGTCGAGGATCTCGTTGATCAGGTTGAGGAGATGTTCGCCCGAGCGGTGGATATCGCTGGTATATTCCTTGTAGGTCGGATTGTTGAGCGGCCCGAGAACCTCGGTCGACATGACCTCGGAGAAGCCGAGAATGGCGTTGAGCGGCGTGCGCAGCTCGTGTGACATCGAGGCGAGGAACCGCGACTTGGCAAGGTTTGCTTCCTCCGCGCGCCTGCGGGCTTCGTCCGACATGGATTTTGCCACTTCGAGCTCGGCGATCAGATCGTCCTTCTCCGATTGCATCGAAAGAATATGCACATTAGCGCGGTTCATGCGGTCGGTCATGAAGACGAGGAACAGCAGAGACAGCGAGATTACGCCGGTCAGGCCGACATGAACCGGATCGCCCGTGGTCAGGGAGGAAAAGGCGAGGGCGGCGACGACGGGCAAGAAGGTGTAGAGCAGGGCGTTGCGCAGCAGGAAGGTGCCCATGGCGGTGGCGGCCAGTGCGATCAGCAGGCCAGCACCTTCAAATAGGCCATAGCGGATCTCGCCGCAGGTGGCGCAGTCCTGCGTCACGAACGTCGCCCAGCAAAGGCCCATCAGCAACTGGCCGATCAGGAAGCGGCGGCGCCACACCGGCACCTTGTCCGCAGCCATGTCTTCTTTGCGCGCCTTTCGCGCCAGGAAGACGGTGACGGCGTGGGCCGAAAGCGTCATGACAGCCCAGACGACGATGCTCAAATTGCCGGAGAGGTAGATGCCGACGGCGGTGATGAATGCAACCAGCAGCGGCATGGCGATGGCGCCATGCAATGCGGAACCGATATAGAGATTGAGCATTTCGCGTTCGAAGCCGGAGGGGGCTGACGAACCGGTTTGCAGCCGTTCGCGCGTCGCGCGCACTGTCTTCGAAACAGCCTTGTTTCGATGGCTTCGCGACTTGTCGACAATGATCTTATCTGTCGATGTGCTGACGGCGATACTCATGCTCTTATATGCAAAGGTTACAGCTGGTTGCAGTCTAGTGAGCAATCCTTAAGAAGTTGCTGCCTGACATGAAGGATTCGACAACCATTGTGGCGCGATCGTGATTTGCGGTTTCAATGGGCGTTGCAAAGCGGACGGGGCGCAGCAAATTGAGATCGGGCAGATCCAGATATCGGTTCACGGGCGGCAGAAGGGGTGCTGAGGGTGGCGCCCCTGCCGGGCGCATGGGAACCATCGGTGGCTGGATCTTCTTTCTGATCCTCTGCGCCGGCGCCTATGTCGCCTCGCAGCTACCGCCGCCGGAGCGGACCGTGACGGGCGAGCTCTCCGGGATGGCGATCGCGAGCGACGGCGACAGCCTGCGCCTTGATGGTCGGCGCATACGCCTCGAAGGCATCGACGCGCCCGAGATCGGCCAGACCTGCGAGCGCGATGGCGCGCAGTGGGATTGCGGGGCCGACGCTCGCCAGCGGTTGAGGGCGATGGTTTCGGGCGCCGCGACGCGTTGTCGGCTGCACGGGCGCGATAAATATGGCCGTGATCTCGGTACGTGCGAAACCAATGGGCGAGACATCGGACGGGAAATGGTCGCGACCGGCTATGCCGTCAGCTACGGCCGCTATCAGAAAGAGGAAGCATCGGCGGAAAGGCAGAACGTCGGGCTCTGGGGCGGCGATTTTACCCGGCCACAAGCCTGGCGTCGCACCAACGGCCATGCCGACGAGGCGCCGCATGTCGTCGACAGTTGGCTCAATGCCATCCGCCTTTGGCTGTTCGAGCAGATCTCGGCGCTGTTTGCGAGGATTGGCGATGCATGAGGAGCGGGATGATCTCGGAGAGCTTCGTGCCGCTATCGCGGCCTGTCGCATCTGTCGCGATCAGCCGGCGCGCGGGCCGGAAGACCGGCTGCCGCACGAGCCGCGGCCGGTGGCGGTCATTTCCACATCCGCGCGGGTGCTGATTGCCGGACAGGCGCCGGGCCTGCGGGTGCACGAAAGCGGATTGCCGTTCAACGACGCTTCCGGCGACCGGCTGCGGCAGTGGCTCGCGATCGATCGGGAAACCTTCTACAACAGGGACAAGTTGGCGATCGTGCCGATGGGGTTCTGCTTTCCCGGTTACGACGCCCATGGCAGCGACCTGCCGCCGCGCCGCGAATGCGCGCCTTTCTGGCGGATGAGGGTAATGGAGGCGATGCCGCAGGTCGAGCTGGTGCTGGCGATCGGCCACTATGCGCAGCGCTGGCATATCGGGCCGGACTGTCCGAAATCGATGACCGAAACGGTTGCCGGTTGGCGGCGCTACGCGTTGCGCAATGCCGTGCCTGCGATCCTGCCGTTGCCGCATCCGAGCTGGCGTAATACCGGCTGGCTGAAGCGCAATCCCTGGTTCGAGGCCGATGTTTTACCGTTTTTGCGTGAGCGGCTCAGCCTGTTGATTTCCTGAAAAATTATTCTTTATCTTTGCCGATTTCGCGCTATAGAAAGAAAAATAATTCGAGAGGGACATTTATGGATCGTCTAGACCGCAAAATCCTGCGCCTCTTGCAGGAGGATTCCACCTTGGCCGTTGCCGACCTCGCCAAGAAGGTGGGCCTGTCGACCACGCCTTGCTGGCGGCGCATCCAGAAGATGGAAGAGGATGGTGTCATCCGCCGCCGGGTGGCGTTGCTCGACCCGGTCAAGATCAACACCAAGGTGACCGTGTTCGTGTCGATCCGCACCAACACGCACTCGATCGAATGGCTGCGGCGCTTCTCGGAAGTGGTCGGCGAGTTCCCAGAAGTCGTCGAGTTCTATCGCATGAGCGGCGACGTCGACTATCTGCTGCGGGTCGTCGTTCCTGACATTGCTGCCTATGACGCGTTCTACAAGCGACTGATCGCCAAGATCGAGATCCGCGACGTCTCCTCCGCCTTCGCCATGGAGCAGATCAAGTACACGACCGAGCTTCCGCTCGACTACATGATGATCGACCAGGCGAAATCCAGCGAGGATTGAGCCTGACAGATGGGCGGCAGTAAACGCCGCCCCATTGACCTGATTCTTCTCAGAATGTGTTGCGACCGTCGCTTCTTGGATCATTGTGCACCCGATGCGGCATGTAAAGATCGGCGCGAGCCGTTCGTCTCCACAGTCGCGCTGGACGCTCTGGATCAATCTCAATGTTGGCGACAGCAATAGCGGGAGCGCCGTCGGACGGGCATTGTACGACCCATTGACCATGCGGCGCGGCTATTCCCGAGGGAACGGTGACGCTTTGCGGCGCATGGGCGGAATAGCTGATCCAATAGGTGTTGCTCGCAGCATGCCCCAGCGCTTCGGCCGCGAAAGATGGTGCGGCGGAAGGGGTCTCGCCTGTTGTCGAGAACAGAACGCAATCGACATCCAGTCCTTCATATTCGGTGAATATTTCAGGATAGTGCGTTTCCATCCCCAGCGCGCAGCCGAAACGGATGCCACCAACCTCAAATGTCACCGGGATATTCCCCGGCGAGTACATGAAGGAGATCTTCGTGTTCGATAGCATCCGCTCATCGTAGCGCGTCACCAGTTCTCCGCGATCGGAGACGACATAGAGGCAATTATGCGGGCGGTGCGGTGAGCTAAGTTGATGGACCGAGCCGAACACCGTCCATATCTCAAGCTCTCGAGCCAGCTTGCTGGTTGCGTCCAGCTCCTCGCGCAGAACTGTCCATTCGAACCGGTTCCAATCGGCAAGCCCGATTTCTCTGGGGCCGGTTTCAGACATGATGCGCTTGTTGGGCGAGCACGTCGCTCCCTCCGGGAAATGGATAAGCTGCGCTCCTGCTCCGTGTGCGTCACGCATCAGGCGGCGCATCTCCATTCCACTGGCTTGAAGTCCGGAAATATCGCGAGGATCGTTGAAAAGCGACGTCTGCGCGACTGCCAACCGAACCGATTTGGCAGCGGGATGGTCAGGGGGTGTTTGCCTGATGTGTCTTAGAGCTGATGTATAGGACTCGCCTGTTTTGGCTGCGCGAGCGCGGACACGACGCTTGAGATTGGCATTTTTGGTCATTGTCGGGGCCTTTCACGTCGCAGGCTCAGTTCCCCAGCAACCACGCCCGAGACGGTCGGACCAAGACAAGAAACCCGAGACGGAAGTCCCTTTGCCTCCGATTAAGACCATGCTGGGGACGGTCCTGGGAGGTTAGGCGCAGGTCACGCCACGGAAAGGATGGCGCCGCCATTATGATTCGTCAACGTGTCGAAAGCGCCGATCCGCTTCAGGATTGCGCGCGATCCGTGCCGGCGTCGGTGAGACCGAGTTTTGCCAAGACCTTGTCGCTCGTCAGTTCCCGCAGGGCGTCCTTGCCGATCCATCTTGCTGTGCGATCGAAACTTCCGGCGAGCTTTTCGGCAAGCGCCAGCGCCGGGCCGTGACAGGCAGCGCTACGTTTGCCGATCTGGCGCAGCGCCCAGTTAACCGCCTTCTTGACGAAGTTGCGCTCGTCTCCGGCGTGGCGCTCGATCAGCAGAAGCCAGGCAAGCAGGCTTGCGTCCGGCTCCTTCTTCAGATGCACGGCGGCGGTCGCGATCATCGCAAAGGCGATGCGGCGAACGAATTCACGCGGGTCTGCCGCAAATTCCGGGATCAGGATCTGTTCGAACCGGGCGGTCACGAAGAGGTCGGCGACGGTGTCGACCACCTCCCAGGAATTGCAATCCGCAGCCCAGCGTCTTGCCTCGTCGAGCGTCAATGCCTTCGGGTCTGCGGTGAAGGCAGCGAGAATGCGTGCCTCGCGGATATCGGACCGCCAGAGCTCAAGCGCACGGGCATGGTCGATCTTTACCAACCGCGCGATCCGGTGGAGCTCGACATTCGAGAGCCCAACGGCCGTCTCGGTGACGATACCGAAACGCGCCATGCCGGCAAGGTTCTCCTGCGAGCGCTGCGCCCGCAGGTGCGCGATGATGTCACTGGGACTCGAGGTCGGCGAGAGCGTCATTTCTCCAGCCGGGCGAGCAGGGAAGACGTATCCCAGCGGTTTCCACCCATGGCCTGGACATCGCCATAGAACTGGTCGACGAGCGCGGTCACCGGCAGCTTGGCGCCGTTGCGGCGGGCTTCCGCCAGTACGATGTCGAGATCCTTGCGCATCCAGTCGACGGCAAAGCCGAAATCATACTTGCCGGCATTCATCGTCTTGTGGCGGTTCTCCATCTGCCAGGAGCCGGCGGCACCCTTGGAGATGACGTCGACGACCTTCTCGATGTCGAGGCCGGCCTTCTTGCCGAAGTGAATGCCTTCGGCGAGGCCCTGGACGAGACCCGCGATGCAGATCTGGTTGATCATCTTGGTGATCTGGCCGGCACCCGCCGGACCCATCAGCCCCACCATGCGGGCAAAGGCCTCGATCACCGGCTTGGCGCGCTCGAAGGCGGGCTCGTCGCCGCCGCACATCACCGTCAGCACGCCGTTATCGGCGCCAGCCTGGCCGCCGGACACGGGCGCGTCGACGAAATGGGCACCGCGGGCGCGGGCCGCCTCATAAAGCTCGCGTGCGACTTCGGCAGAGGCCGTGGTGTTGTCGATGAAGATGGCATCGGCCTTCAGCTTTTCGAAGGCGCCGTCCTTGCCTGTCGTGACCGAGCGCAGGTCGTCGTCATTGCCGACGCAGGCGAAGACGAATTCGGCGCCATCGGCGGCTTCGGCCGGCGTCTTAACCGCCCGTCCACCGAACTCGGCAGCCCATTTTTCGGCCTTGGCGAAGGTGCGGTTATAGACCGTCAGCTCGTGTCCGCCACGTACCCTAAGGTGCCCGGCCATAGGGTAACCCATGACGCCGAGACCGATGAATGCGACCTTTGCCATTTCCGAAACACTCCCAATTGCTTTTGGTGAGGTTTAGCCGATGGCGCCGGTGCGCGAAAGGGGCGACGGACCAGGTGAAGCCTGCTCCGTCGCCTGTCTTGTCTGATTAAGGCTTGAAGCGGGCGATCAAGAGGTGGCCGGCGATCGGTTCGCCTTCTTCCATCCGGACGGTGATGTCGCCGACTTCGATCACTTCGAAGCCGGTCGCCGCCAGACGTTCGCGCAGGTAGGCCTCTGCATGGGCAAAGCGCTGGTGCGGGCCGACCATGAAGGGGCGACCGGCAAAGGTCTCGGCCGGCAGCGTTTCGCTGGAAAAGATGAAAAGGCCGCCGGGCACGAGATTGTCGACGGCGCCGAAGAACAGTGCCTCGAGCGCGCCCATGTAAGGCAGCACGTCGGTTGCGACGATCAGGTCGAAGGGCTCGTCGTCGTTGTCGTCGAGAAAGTCCACCGCTTCGGCGACATAGAGGGTCTCGTAGAGATCCTTCTCATGGGCGATTTCGACCATGTTTTCGGAGAGGTCGATGCCGGTGATGTCGTCCGCCATGTCGCGCAGCGCACCGCCGGTCAGACCCGTGCCGCAGCCAAGGTCGAGCACGCGGTTGAACGGACCGAGCTCAAGCGCCTGCAGACGCTGGCGCACGAGCAGAGGAACGCAGTAACCAAGCTGCTCGACGAGCACGTTGTCGAACACGTCTGCGTGCTGGTCGAAAAGGGTGGCGACATAGGCGTCCGGCGCCTTCACAGGCGTTTCGCCGCGTCCCATCGAGGCGAGCCGCACCGCGGCGCCGCCGTGATCCTCGGGATCGAGCGCCAGCACTTCGGCATAGGCATCGGCCGCGGCATCGAAGTTGCCGGATTTTTCCAGGGAAAGGGCGCGGTTGTAGGCTTCCGCCAGCGCTTCCTCGTCGATTTTCGTGGTGTTCTGGGTCATGCGCGCTTCTTACGTCCGAAGGCCGCTTTTGGCAATGCGCCGCGAGCCGCAGCCGACCGGGATCCTCGCGTTATCAGGGTGCGGAGCGGAAAAAGCGACGTGAGCCGGCGAGCACGGGATTTATCCGGGCAAGGAAAGGGTTCATGATCGCAACAACAAGAAAAGACGGAGGAAATGCCGATGGCCGCCGAACTCAGTCCGCTGCTGGCGGGCACGGAAATCAAGGAGCCGAAGGGCCCGCCGCTGCCACAGACCTCGCAGGAGCAGATCAACGCAGTCGTACACTATTATCGCGGCGAAATGGGGCGGATGGCGGGCTGGCGGGACCGCATCGACCGCACGTCCAACTGGGCGATCACCGTGGTTGCGGCGCTCTTGTCGGTGTCATTGTCGACGCCTTCCTCCCATCACGGCGTGTTGCTGTTTGCCATTTTGCTGATCACGCTGCTTCTCCTGATCGAGGCGCGGCGCTACCGCTTCTTAGATGTCTATCGCGCCCGGGTGCGCCAACTTGAGCGGGGTTATTTCGCACAGATCCTGGCACCGGACGGGGCGCCGAACCTCAACTGGGCGGTGGCGATCGCCAAGAGCCTGCGCAAGCCGGCATTCCTGATGAGCTACCGTGAAGCCTTGTGCCGCCGGCTGCAGCGCAATTATTGCTGGATGTACCTGATCCTGCTGCTCGCCTGGGCGCTCAAGATCTCGTCGCCGAAGATGTCGACCAATGGCGAGCCCTTCGGGCACGTGCGCTCCTGGACCGATGTCGCGGAGAATGCTGCGCTCGGCCCGTTGCCGGGCTGGCCTGTCATCCTGGTGGTCGTGCTGTTCTACGCCGTCGTGCTCTACGGCTCGCTGCACAAGGAACCGGGTGAGGGCGAACTGGCTCATGGCGAGGTCCACGTCTGACACGCATACCCCGCAAGGATGTGTGCATTTGTGGCTGTGTTCAGAATTTGTCATTTGAGATTGCCGCGGCCGACTGCTTCTATCCCGGCAAAGAAAAACCGAACAGGAGCAGCACTATGGCTGGCGAAAAAGTAGCGGTGATCACGGCGGGCGGTTCCGGCATGGGGGCGGTCGCGGCGCGGCGCATGGCGGCCGAAGGGTATCGCGTGGCGATCCTGTCATCGTCGGGCAAGGGCGAGGCGCTGGCCAAGGAACTCGGCGGTCTCGGCGTCACCGGCTCGAACCAGTCCAACGACGACCTGAAGCGTCTGGTGGACAAGGCCTATGACACCTGGGGGCGTGTCGACGCGCTGATCAATTCGGCCGGCCACGGCCCGCGCGCGCCGGTGCTGGAGCTGACCGACGAGGATTGGCACAAGGGCATGGAGGTCTATTTCCTCAACGCAGTTCGTCCGGCACGATTGGTGACGCCGATCATGCGCGAGCAGAAGTCGGGCAGTATCGTCAATATCTCGACCTATGCGGCCTTCGAGCCCGATCCGCTGTTTCCGACATCGGGCGTCTTCCGTTCGGGGCTTGCCGCTTTCACCAAGCTGTTCTCGGATCAGTACGCCGCCGAGAACATCCGCATGAACAACGTGCTTCCCGGTTTCATCGACAGCCTGCCGGAGACGGAAGAGCGGCGCAATCGCATTCCGATGAAGCGCTACGGCACGTCGGAGGAGGTGGCGGAACTGATCGCGCTTCTGGCGACCGACCGCGGTGCCTACATCACCGGCCAGAACATCCGCATTGACGGCGGCATTACCCGGTCGGTCTGATTGCGTCGGTCCACGCAGCGCCGTGCGTCGCGTGTGACAGGCTAAGGACGCTGTAGCACTTTAACCTGGCTGCATGATTTCCCTGCCGGATCGAATCCGGTTTAAGGCATCATGCAGTCGGGGCGGGTTCAGTGCAGAATGAACTCGCCCTTGAGTGCCCGCCATTCGGTGGCCGATATCAGCTTGCGATGCACGTAGCGTACCGAATGCAGCGGGCCGTCCAGCTTTTCCTGCCAGAACTTCAGGAAGCCGCGCATCTCCGGGAAATCCGGGGCGATGTCGTAGTGCTGCCAGATATAGGTCTGCAGAAACGTCGGATGGTCCGGCATGCGGTAGAGGATCTGGGCCGTGGTCACGCCGTAGCCCTTCAGCTGCAGTTCCATTTCGTTCGTCATATAAACCTCACTTTTCGCAAAGGTTGGTCTCTATGATGAAACGCTTGATTTATTAATCAAGTTCTAATATTCGCTCCAATATGAAACTTTTGGCGTAATAACAATGGCTTGGCAGCGCTCTTTGAGGAGTGCTGCCAAGCCATTTCACCTTAGCTCAGCCTTCGCTGGCCCCGGGACCTCAACGCTTCAGATGCCGCGTCAGGCGATTTTCCAGCCAGGCCCAGATATTGCGAAGCAGTTCCACCATCAGCAGATAGAGGATCGCCGCCCAAACATACATCTGGTAGTCGAAGGTACGCGAGAAGGCACGGCGCGTTTCGCCCATCAAGTCGAACACGGTGACGATCGCGACGATCGCCGAGCCCTTGATCATCAGGATGATCTCGTTGCCGTAGGGGCGCAGCGCCACGATCATCGCCTGCGGCAGGATGATCTTGTAGAACGCAATGCGCTCCGGCAAGCCAAGGGCGGCTGCACCTTCGCGCTGGCCGCGCGGCACGCTCTCGATCGAGCCGCGCAGGATTTCCGCCTGGTAGGCGGCGGTGTTCAGCGTGAAGGCAAAGAGCGCGCAGTTCCAGGCCTCGCGGAAGAACCACCAGAGGCCGACCGATTCCAGTTGCGGGCGGAAGCTGCCGAGGCCGTAGTAGATCAGAAAGAGCTGGGCGATCAGCGGCGTACCGCGGAAGAAGTAGACATAGGCATAGGCGAGCCAAGACCAGATCTTGTTCTTGGACATGCGGCCGAGCGCAACCGGCAGCGAAAGGATGGCGCCGAGCACGACGGAGCAGGCGACCAGCATCAGGGTGACGCCAAGGCCGGACAGGAAGCTCGGACCGTATTTGGTGAATTTCGCCGGGTCCCAGCCGTTGACGACGGTCAGGAATATGCCAACGCCAAGCGCAAGCCAGATGCCGAGTGTTACGCTGCCGACAAAGCGGGCCAGGGTATAAGGCTTGGGCGGCGCCGGTGGCGGTGCCTGCGGAGGGATCATCGTCTCGACGAAGCTCATCGGCCCATCTCCGCGCGTTTGGTCCAGCGTTCAAGGTTCGAGAATATGATCGACGAAACCATGGCCAGCACCAGGAAGAGGATGCAGGCCATGCCGAAGAACTCGAACGCCTGCTTGGTGACGCGGGCGGCAATGCCGGTCTGGCGCAGGATGTCGGGCAGGCCGACGACCGAGACGAGCGCCGTGTCCTTCAGCAGCGCCATCCAGAGATTGCCGAGGCCGGGCAAGGCGATGCGCACGAGCTGCGGCAGGATGATCAACCGCATGGTGCGGCCGCGATGAAGCCCCAGCGCCGCGCCGGCCTCGTACTGGCCATGCGGGATCGCCTTGAAGGCTGACAGCAGAACCTCGGAGCAATAGGCCGAGAAGACCACGCCAAGGGCGATCATGCCGGCAAAGAAGGCGTTGATCTCGACGGGTCCCTCGTAGCCGAACGATGCCAGGAGCTGCTGCACCAGGATCTGCAGGCCGTAATAGACGATGAACAGCGTCAAGAGTTCCGGCAGGCCGCGGAAGATGGTGGTGTAGATGTTCGAGGCGAGACGAACAGTGCGCTCTTCGGACTGCTTGCCGAGCGCGACGAAGAAGCCGATCAGCAAGCCGACGGGCAAGGTCGCGATGGCAAGGCTTGCGGTGACGACGAAGCCGTAGGCGATCTCGTCGCCCCAGCCTGCGTCGCCGCAGGCCAGAAGCGTACCGGGTGCCAGCCAGCGGAATACGCCGACCGGGCCGCAGAATGGATCCACTATGGAGCCGATCCAGGCTAGGATCGAATAGAAGCCGGCAAATAACCCGCTCATGTCAGAGAATTCCCCTTTGCGCTGTTCTTATGCATATGGATCGCGCTTGTGTTTTAGGTTCTTGTCAAACAAAAACGGCGGAAGGGCAAGCCGTCCGCCGTTGCATTTTTTTCATCAACTAACGTTTTTCCGGCATGATTCACTAGGAAAACAGGCCGGAAGCCGTTGATCAGCTGCCATAAACGTCGAACGGGAAGTACTTTTCGTTGATTTCCTTGTACTTGCCGTTGGCGCGGATGGCTTCGATCGCCTTGTTGAACTTCTCGCGCAGCGCGTCGTCGCCCTTGCGCACCGCAATGCCGGCGCCTTCGCCGTTGATGACGGGGTCAACCGGCAGCGTGCCGAGCAGCTTGCAGCATGCGCCGTCAGCCGACTTCAGCCACTCCGAAAGCACGACGACGTCGTCGATCACGGCGTCGATGCGGCCGTTGACGATGTCGAGCTTGTACTCTTCAGAGGTGGGATAGAGCTTGATGTCCGCACCCTTCATATGCGCTTCGGCATAGTTGGAGTGGGTGGTCGAGCCCTGCGCGCCGAGCGACTTGCCGGCAAGGGCTGCTTCGGTTGCTTCGGTGATCGGTGAATCCTTCGGAACTACGATCGCCGGAGGCGTGTTGTAGTACTTGTTGGTGAAGTCGACCTTTTCCTTGCGCTCGGCAGTGATCGACATGGACGCGATGATGGCGTCGAACTTCTTGGCGATCAGCGCCGGAATGATGCCGTCCCAGTCCTGCGTCACGAACGTGCATTCGGCCTTCATCTCGACGCAAAGAGCCTTTGCGATGTCGACGTCGAAGCCGGTCAGCGTGCCGTCGGATTCGAGGTTGTTGAAGGGCGGGTAGGCGCCTTCCGTGCCGATAACGACCTTTTCGCCATCTGCCATGGCCGAGCCAGCCATGAGCACGAAAACGGCAACCGATGCGGCGGCTGCCAGCCGTCTGGAAATACGCATGATAGTCCTCTCTGTTGGCCGACATCCGGTTTTTTGTTCTTCACGGATGCCTATCTTGACCGGGGCGCTTGCCGCCGGTTGGAGCGATATTCGTACTGTTTTCCGGCAAAAATCAACAGGAAAGCGAAAACGCCCACCGGGAAAAGAATTTCGACCGGAGATTGCAGCGACCGTGATCGGCGCAAACATGAACGGCGCGTTCAGCGCCGGTTAATCTTGCTTTGGCTACGCCTATTGCGGGAACCGATTGGAGGTTCGGGCGTTGCGTTTGCGGCTCGTTTGACGGGCAACACAAAAAAGCCGGAACCTTGGATCAAGGCCCTTGAGAATTCGCCTGTCTCCTGTTGCCGAACCGGCTGTCCGGTGGGTAACAGTGGCAGGCCAGGGACCTCCCAGGACGAGGAAGGAAGACAATGTCGATTCGATCCAGACTATTCGCAACCGTAGCGCTGCCGGTGCTCTCGGTGTCGCTTGCGGTGCAACCAGCCCTTGCCGACAGCCTGATGAAGCCTTTTGAGGTGGCGCAGGAAGGGAGCGGTCAGCCGTCGGACGAAGAGCTACTGCTGCAGCAGCAGCGCCAGGCCGAAGAACAGCAGCGCGCAGCCGAAGAGCAGCAGAGGGCCGCCGAAGAACAGCAGCGCCAGCAGCAGGAGCAGCAGGCCGCCGAACAGCAGAAGGCTGCCGAAGAAGAGGCTGCCCGCCAGGCCGCCGAGCAGCAGAAGGCTGCCGAGGAAGAGGCCGCACGTCAGGCTGCCGAACAGGAGAAGGCCGCAGAAGCCCAGCGGGCTGCAGAAGAGGAAGCCGCACGCCAGCAACAGGAGCAGCAAGCGGCCGAACAGCAGAAGGCTGCCGAAGAAGAGGCCGCACGCCAGGCCGCCGAACAGGAAAAGGCCGCCGCGGCGCAGAAGGCTGCCGAAGAGGAGGCCGCCCGCCAGGCCGCCGAGCAGCAGAAGGCCGCTGAAGACGAGGCTGCGCGCCAGGCCGCCGAGCAGGAGAAAGCTGCAGAAGCCCAGAAGGCCGCTGAAAGCGAAGCCCAGCAGAAGGCCGCCGATGAGCAGAAGGCTGCGGAAGACGAAGCCGCCCGCCAAGCCGCCGAACAGCAGAAGGCAGCTGAGGAAGAAGCCAAGCGTCAGGCCGAAGAAGCCCAGAAGGCCCAGCCAGGCGAGTGCGTCGTTCCGGAAGGTCAGGACGCCTCCACCGCTTGCCCGCCGGCTGGCGGTGAAGCGACCGGCCAGCAGCCGGCAACGGAAGGCCAGAATGCCGGTGAACAACCGCCGGTGACCGAAGAACAGAAGGCGGGCGAACAGCCGCCTGTAACCGATGGGCAGAATGCCGGCGAAGCCGTCGCACCCGCCGTCGAGCCGCAGACCGAACCGCAGCCGACCGAACCGCAGACGGGCGAGGGTCAGCCGGTTCCGGGCGCCGAGCAGCCGGCGACGGCCGAGCAGCAACCGCAGGTCCAGCCGGTACCGGAAGTGGTCGATACCCGCACCGAGGAAGAAAAGCTGAAGATCGCCGAAGATCCGGCCGCGAGCGACGAGACCATCGTGCTTCCGGTCGAAAACGGTGCGGCCGTTCTCGATAGCGACAAGGACGCCGACAATGCCGGCGGCAACCAGGCCCGCGAAGACCGCCAGAAGCTGCGCCAAGAACTGCGTGCGCAGGAGGAAAGCGCTCCGCCGCCGACCGACGACGCCGCGGCCCAGGCGCAGATGCCGGCTGAAATCCAGGCCGACATGCCGCAAACGATCGAGGCGAACCTGGCCGAGAAGGGCACGCGCATCGAGGAGGCCCCCGTATTCGTGGTGCCGGAGACGACCAACATCGTCAACAACACCGTCGTCAACAACACGGTGATCAACAACAACACGACGGTCAACAACGTCACCAACAATGTCACCAATGTGGAAGTGATCCAGGAGATCGACAACCGCGTCATTCTTGGCGTCGGCGACCAGATCTTCGTTCGTGGCGACGACCGACCGCGCCTCCGCCGCGATTCGGAGGAAACCTTCTACGACGAGCTGCCGCGCGGCCGGACCCGCGAGACCATTGTTCGTCCGGGTGGCTACCGGATCGTCACGATCTATAACCGCTACGGCGACATCCTGCAGCGTTCGCGTGTTGATCGTGACGGCAACGAGTACCTGATGATCTACGCACCCGAGCGTGACGAAGGCCCGCGTCCGGCGATCATCGACGTCGGTTACGAGCTGCCGCCGATGCGACTGCGCATCCCGGTTCGCGAATATATTGCCGATGTTTCGGACGATCCGGACCGCGACTATTACGACTTCCTGGCTGAGCCGCCGGTGGAGCGCGTAGAGCGCGTCTATACGATCGACGAGGTCCGTCACTCGGCGCGTGTGCGTGACAAGGTCCGCCGCATCGACCTCGACACCATCACCTTCCCGACGGGCAGTGCCGAAGTGTCGATGTCGCAGGCAAAGACCATGCGCAATGTCGCAGCGGCGATGGAGAAGGTGCTTGCCAAGGATCCGGGTGAAACCTTCTTCATCGAAGGCCATACGGACGCCGTCGGCTCGGACCGCTCGAACCTGGTGCTTTCGGACCAGCGTGCCGAATCGGTTGCCTCGCTGCTCACCGAGGTCTACGGCATTCCTGCCGAAAACCTGGTGACGCAGGGTTATGGCGAGCGCTTCCTCAAGGTTCGCACCGAGGAAGCCGAGCAGCAAAACCGCCGCGTTACCATTCGCCGCGTCACGCCGCTGGTTCGCCCGGTCGCCCAGCGCTGACCAAGTCTCGGGCGCGAGTGCCCGCGTAAATCTTGCGAAACCCGCCTGTCACAGGGCGGGTTTCTGCCGTTTCCGTTTCATTCTTCTATTTCTTTCTGGATTGTCATGAAAACCGCTTCTCTTCTGCTTGCCGCCCTTGCGATGTCCGCTCACTCCGCCATTGCGGCACCGGCGCTGGTCGAGCCGGACCTGCGGCTTCCGAGCAATCCTGTCGGCAAGGACCAGCGGCCGCGCGTGGCGTTGACGCTCGATGCCTGCGGCGGGGCAACCGACATGCGCATCCTCGGCACGCTGATCGAGAACCGCATCCCTGCGACGATCTTCGTGACGGCGCGCTGGCCGAAGCGCAATGGGCTGGCGGTCGAGGTGATGAAGGCGCACCCGGACCTCTTCGAAATCGAAGATCCTGGCGCCATGCATGTGCCGCCGATCGATATCAAGATTTCCGTCTATGGGCTGGCGGCCGCCGGCTCGAGCGCGGCCGTTGCGGCCGAAGTCGAAGGCGGGGCGGCGGCAATCAAGGCGCATGGCATTGCGACACCACGCTGGTTCCGCGGCGCAACGGCGAAGTACACCCATTCCTCGATGAGCCAGATTCGCGAGATGGGCTACCGCATCGCCGGCTATTCCGTGAATGGCGACGGCGGCTCGCTGCTGGCCGCGGCGATGGCCGAGAAGCGCATCCGCAACGCGCGGGACGGTGACGTCATCATCGCTCAGACGCACGCCGCCGGCGCCGGCGTCGCCCGCGGCATACTCGACCTGAAGGCCAAGGGCTACAGCTTCGTCCGCCTCAACGATATTCCCGATGAAATGACGGTTGGCGCCACCAACTGACACCGCTCCACCGCGCCGTAGGGCGCGTGAGGTTGAAGATTGGTCGAAGCCTGCCGTTGCCCATACCGCACGGTGTCGTTGCGTTATCGAAGGCCCGTCACGCGCTCAACGAAATCGGCAATGGCATTCGTGTCGTCGAGATCGAACACAGGCAATTCCGTGTCGGCAATCGGGTGGTCGGCGGCAATGGCGCAGATATGCGGATCGGTCGGTGCCAGAGGCTCGCGGTTGGCCGATTCCAGGCGTCGCGCCTCGACCTTCGGGATCGGTTCGCGCTTGTAGCCTTCGACCAGAATGAGATCGCACGGGGCGAGCCGGGCGAGGATTTCCTCAAAACTGGGTTCTGGCGCGCCGTGTAACTCATGCATGATCGCAAAGCGTGTGCCGGAAACGATGGTGACTTCGTGGGCGCCTGCTTCCCTGTGGCGGAAACTGTCGGCCCCGACCTTGTCGATGTCGAAGTCATGATGGGCGTGCTTGACGGTCGATACGACATATCCACGCTGCGTCAGTTCGGTGACGAGGCGAACCATCAGTCCGGTCTTGCCGGAATTCTTCCAGCCCGCGATGCCGAAAATCTTAGTCGCAGTCATGCGCTGTTCTCCCCGAGAATGCCCAGCCATTCCTCTGCCTGCAGCAGATCATCCGGCGTGTTGATGTTGAAGAAGGGGTCGAATGATCCGTTGGCCGTATCTTTCATCGGGAAATCGACAGTAACGTTCGGGTGCCGCTCGATGAAGGCGCGCACGCGGCGTTTTGGATCCGTCGTCAGCCAGTGTTCGAGATCGTCGGCGAGCGTGACCGGCCAGAGCGCAAAGAGCGGATGCAATGCATCATCGGATAACGCGACGGCAATCTGCTCACGTTCCGTCATCGCATCGGTCAGGCGTTGAGCGAGGTCCTGCGGGAAGAAGGGCGTGTCCGTCGGCACGACGAGGACATGCGTTGCTGCCGGCGTGGTGGCGGCCGCGTGGCGCATCGCCGTCAACACACCCGCAAGCGGACCGAGAAAGCCGGGCACGGTATCGCCAATCACCGGATGCCCCTCGATCGCCGCCCGCTCGGCGGCGCCGTTGAGATTGATGGCGACGCTGGCGACCTGAGGCTGGAGCCTCTCGACGATCCGCGACAGCATGGTCTTTCCACCCAGAAGCAAGCCGGACTTCGGCCGGCCCATGCGGCGCGAAAGACCGCCGGCCAGCACCACGGCCGGCCACTGTGTCTGTCTCGCATCTGTTTTCGTTGCGGCTGGCATCGGGATTTCACTATTCCTATTCGAGCGGTCCGGTCACGGAGCTTTGGGCGACGGGATTCTTGCCGCGCCGGCTCTCGCGATAGAAGGTGTAGAGGCCGGAACCGATGATGACGGCAACACCGAGCAACATCCAGGCATCCGGCTTTTCCGAGAAGAAGAAGATGCCGATCGCGATCGCAAACAGCAGGCTGGTGTAGCGGAAGGGCGCAATGACGGAGATGTCGCCGCCGCGCATGGCGAGCACGATCGTCTGGTATCCGACCATCAGCAGCAGGCTCGCGCCGGCGACGTGGGTCAGCGTGGTCGAGGACATCGGTTGCCAGCCGCCAAGCGGTACGATCAATGCGGCGCCGACCAATGTCGTCACAAGCGCCGTTGTCACCGTTATGTAGAGCGAGGGGATGTCGTGGTCGATGCGACGGGTGCAGAGATCGCGCGTGGCGGTGCAGAAGACGCAGGCAACGACGGTGAGCGCGGCTGATGTAAAGCCTTCGGGACCCGGGCGAAGCACGATCAGCACGCCGATGAAGCCGACGAAGATGGCGGTCCAGCGCCGCCATCCGACCGGTTCGCCGAGGAACACGGCGGCGCCGAGCGTGACGGCCAGCGGCAGCGCCTGCATGATCGCCGATGCATTCGCGAGGGGAATCTGGCCGAGCGCCGAGATGTAGGTAATGGAAGCCAGCGCCTCCATGACGATGCGCAGGATGATGACCGGCTTCATGATGGTGCGAAGCGGGCGAAACGCCCGAAAATGCCGAGCGATGACGATCACCATCAAGGTCGTCAACAGCCCGCGCACGAACATGATCTGGCCGACATTCATCGCCCCGGTCACCGATTTCACCAATGCGTCGTTGCAGGAGAAGGCGACCATCGCCAGACACATGAAGACGATACCGCGGAAATTGCTGGAGGATTGCATGCTGGCTGTCCTGCGGCGCCGGATCGGGTCGGGAACCTGACGGCGGGTGGGAAAGGCGAATCCGTTGCGGGATGTCGCATACCGTTTAAGCATCGGCCGCCATTTTGTGCAAACACCAACCCGCCAGCTGGCGATTTTTCTTCCCTCGCAAGTAGAGACGTCCGACGTCAGCGAGGTCAATCGGGACGAAGACTGTCGATCATCCAGAAGGCGTGATCTCCCGGAGCGGTTTCTATTCGCGGAATCTTAAGTTTCGCTGCCTATCGTTGCGATGACTCCGCTTCCAATCGCATGACGCGATCGGTGGATGGTGTGCGCCGGAACATTGGTGACGCGCCATTCCAGAGGTGTCGGTCGGGGCCTGGGAGGTGCTTCCGCCGATATTTCCCCGTGCTTCCAGCAAGAAGAAGCCACCGCGCGGACATGTCTCTCATAAGAATAATCTGGGGTCCGCAATGTCTTTCATCGATCGTCTATTACAGCGCCTGCGCATCGTCACCAAGGTTCTGCTTTTCGTGGTCCCGCTGGTGGTTCTGATCGCGGGTATCGGCCTCGTCGGCTTCTTCACCGCACGAACGCTCAACGGCCACATGACCGTGACGCGGGAAACCATCAACAATCTCTCGGATTTCCAGGCGCTGCGCAGCGCGCTCCAGAGTTTTGCCGATGCGCCGAGCGAGGAAATGAGAGGGGCGCTGAGTGCCCAGATCGACGAACAGGAAGCTGGCGTCCGTTCGCTTGACGGCTTGCTGACGCGCGAGGCCGACAAATCAGAGATCGCCTCCGTGCTGTCGCTGGGTGAAGCGATGCGGGGCCAGACGGAAAAACTCTGGTCGATCAAGGTCGAGCAGGACCAGGTGACAGCTTCGCTCGAGGCGGCGCTGACCGACATGACGGCGCAGGGCAACAGTGCCTACAAGCAGATCGACATCATCCGCAACGAGTCGGGTGAGAAGGAATCTTTTGCCAAGGCGCTGCTCTTCGATGCTGCCGCCTACCAGGGTGTCGCCGAGCGGATCAAGAAATTCCGCCTGCCGGTGACGATGGCTGTCAACGCCGACGCCAAGATCGATCAGGCTGGCAAGCTGCTACCACACCTCATCAAGCAGATCGAGGAAGCCGAGAAGATCGCGTCGGAAAAGGTTCAGAAGCCGATTGCCGAGCTGAAGGATCTGGCGCTGAAGGTCCAGGCGATTCTTGCCGGCGCTGAAGACAGCGAGGCCAAGAAGAATGCGCTGGTGCCGATCCTCAGCAAGTTCTCGAAATATGAGGCGGATTTTGCCAAGGAAGCGGCCAAGAATTCCGACACCGCCGCCAAGCGCTTTGTCGGAATGGACAGCGAGATCTCGCAGCTGAAGACGCTGATCGCGCTGATGGGCGACACCTTTAAGGGGCTCGACAGCACCCGCCTGCATATCAGCGAGCTTCATCGCAAGCTCGACGCGGAAAGCCGCGATCTGGTGGTGGCTGATATTCAGGCCGTTCGTGACAGCGCGGCGAAGCTTTCTGAACTTGGCGGCAAGAATGCCGCTCTGCGCGACCTGCCGGCCAAGCTCAAGCCCTCGCTCGACAACATCGACAAGGGTACGGCCGCATTGATCGACGTCGGCGGGCGCTGGCAGGAAGCCAAGGCTGCGGCCTCTACACTGGTTGCCGGCGCGAGCGCAACGCTCGAAAGCTTCGTCAGCAGCGCCCAGGAAGCGGGCAAGCTCGACAGCCAACGTTCGGCTGACATGTCGATCGTGGCGATGGTAGCCGGTACACTGCTTGCAATCATCGGTGGCCTGATGCTGGTCGAAACCCTGCGTGGTCCGCTGAAGCGGGTGACGGAGACGATGACCCGGCTTGCCAATGGCGATCTCGACGTGGCGATCGAAGGCCGCAACCGCGGCGACGAGATCGGCGACATGGTGCGCTCGGTGGCCGTGTTCCGCGACAACGCCGTCGAAAACGTCCGGTTGGGACGCGAGGCGGAAGCCGCTCGCACGCTCTCGGCGGAAGAAGAAGGCCGCCGGTCCGAAGAACGCGCCCGGATCGAGGCCGAACAAATGCAGGCGCTGAACGCGCTTTCGGATGTGCTGGCGGAGCTTGCCGCCGGCAACCTGGAAGAAGGCATGGCGGAAGACCTGCCGGCCGACTACGTGATCATGGCGCGCACCTACAACAACGCGGTCGAGGCGCTGCGCGCTACGCTCAGCGACGTGCGCATGGTGACCGGCGAGATCACCGGCGGCACCAGCAACCTGTCGGCTTCCGCCGACGATCTGGCGCGGCGGACGGAACAGCAGGCGGCCGCACTTGAGGAAAGCTCGCGCGCCCTGCGCCAGCTGACCGAGATCGTCCGCTCGACGGCAGAGAGCGCCCGCAAGACCACCGTCTCCGTCGACGAGACCAATTCCTACGCCAAGCATTCCGGCCAGGTGGTCGCGAAGGCGATCGACGCCATGGCGGAGATCAACCGCTCATCCGAAAAGATCAGCACGATCATCAGCGTCATCGACGAGATCGCCTTCCAGACGAACCTCCTGGCACTCAACGCCGGCGTCGAGGCGGCGCGGGCAGGCGAGGCGGGCCGCGGCTTTGCCGTCGTTGCACAGGAGGTGAGGGAACTCGCCCAGCGTTGCGCCGGTGCGGCGCGCGAGATCAAGGGCCTGATTTCCGAAAGCTCGGCTCAGGTTAGAAGTGGCGTGGCGCTGGTGCAGGAAACCGGTGATGCGCTTACCGTCATCAACAACCACATCGGCACCATCCACCAGCTCGTCAGCAACATCGAGGCTGCGGCCGCAGACCAGTATACCGGCCTCAACGAGGTCAACTCGGCGGTGCACGAGGTCGAGCTGATCACCCAGCAGAACGCGGCGATGGTGGAGGAGAACACCGCCGAGATCCACGGTCTGCGCCGCCAGGTCGAGGCGCTCAACGAAAAGATCGAGCGCTTCAAGACCGGTACGTCGACGGTCGCGAGCCAGGCCTATGGCCGCGGCTATGGAGCGCATTACGCAGCGTGAGCGGGCGGCGGCAGCGCGCGCCGATTGCCCCTCACCCTAACCCTCTCCCCGCAGGCGGGGAGAGGGGACGTGCCCCGCGATAGGACTCGGTTCGCGCCGCCCATCCTCGCCGTCATTCCCCACCATCGACCGTAGCAGGTTTCGGCCAAGCTCTCCCACGGGCTTGCTGTCCCAAAGGTGCTTCGGTCTTTCGCCCGCTACCGCATTGTCCATTACACCTGCGAATGCGGTGATAGGGAAGTTACAAAGGTGCCGGCAGGCGGATGAGGGGCGGGCGCGCCGCAGCCGTCGACCGCTGCGCCGGTACGGCAAGTCTAGACAGCCAAGAACAAAAATGGATGCAGGTGCCGACTCAGCCGCCGGTGACGCTCATGTGGCGGGCAACGGCGGGGCGGTTGTGCTCGCGGTCGATGATGAAGTCGTGACCCTTGGGCTTGCGGCCGATCGCTTCGTCGATCACCTGGCCGAGATAGGCGTCGTCGTCGGAGGCCCGCAGTGCGGTGCGCAGGTCGGCGGCGTCGTTCTGGCCGAGGCACATGTAAAGCGTGCCGGTGCAGGTCAGCCGGACACGATTGCAGCTTTCGCAAAAATTGTGGGTCATCGGCGTGATGAGGCCGAGCCGGCCGCCGGTCTCGGCGACTTCGACATAACGGGCGGGCCCGCCGGTCTTGTAGGCGATGTCGGACAGCGTGAATTGTTGCTCGAGCTGCCGGCGCATCTCCGACAACGGCATGTAGTGGTCGGTGCGGTCTTCCTCGATCTCGCCCATCGGCATGGTTTCGATCAAGGTCAGGTCCATGCCACGGCCGTGCGCCCAGCGCATCAGGTCGGGGATCTCGACATCGTTGAAGCCCTTGAGCGCAACGGCATTGATCTTGACCTTGATGCCGGCGGCCTGGGCGGCGCCGATGCCTTCGATGACCTTGCCGAGATCGCCCCAGCGGGTGATCTGGTGGAATTTGGCGGGGTCGAGCGTGTCGAGCGAAACGTTGATGCGGCGTACGCCGCAATCGGCCAGTTCCGCGGCATGTTTCGCAAGCTGAGAACCATTGGTCGTCAGCGTCAACTCATCGAGGCGGCCTGCCTCGATCTCGCGGCCGAGTTCGCGCACCAGAAACATGATGTTCTTGCGCACCAGCGGCTCGCCACCGGTCAGCCGCAGCTTGCGCACACCCTTGGCGATGAAGGCGGAACAGAGACGGTGGAGCTCTTCCAGCGTCAGAAGATCCTTCTTCGGCAGAAAGGTCATGTGTTCCGCCATACAGTAGGTGCAGCGGAAATCGCAGCGATCGGTGACGGACACGCGCAGATAGGTGATCGCCCGGCCGAACGGATCGATCATCGGGGCGGTGCTATCTTCAAGCGGCGTTGCGCCGGTTCTCATTATTGCTGCTGTGTTCAAATGTCTTTCTCCCAGCGCCTTCAATGTCGTCAGCAAACGTGGTCGCGTCAAGGTGCATACTGTCGCAAAGTGTTGATCAGAAAAGCCGGGTAATTCTCGGGGAGCGATTCTTCAGCTAAGCGTGGGCTTGAAAACAGGAGCAGACATCATGAGCGAAATCTGGCCGACGGAACTGCGCGTCTCGAAAGACCGCCACCGCCTCGTCGTTGCCTTCAACGACGGCGCATCCTTCGATCTTTCGGCGGAGATGCTGCGCGTGCTGTCGCCGTCCGCCGAAGTACAGGGCCACGGGCCGGGCCAGCGGGTGACGGTACCGGGCAAGCGCAACGTCCAGATCATCTCCGTTCAGCCGACCGGAAACTACGCCGTGCGCATCGGCTTCGACGACTTTCACGACACCGGCATCTTCACCTGGACCTATCTGCGCGAACTCGGCGAGAAGGGCGGAGAGCTTTTTGCCGCCTATGAGCAGGAACTCGCCGACAAGGGCATGTCGCGCGACAAGACTGAAAAGCCACGCTGAACCATTTGAAAAGGAGACGGTCTATTGGCCGATGCATCGAACGCGAACGACCTGACGCAGGTGGTCGTGCTGTTGACTGCCGGTGTCGTTGCCGTGCCGCTGTTCAAGCGCATCGGCCTCGGGTCGGTGCTCGGCTATCTCTTTGCCGGATTGGTGATCGGGCCGTTCGGCCTGCGCTTCTTCACCGAGCCGAAGGCGATCCTGCATGTGGCCGAACTCGGCGTGGTGATGTTCCTGTTCATCATCGGGCTGGAAATGCAGCCGTCGAAGCTCTGGAGCATGCGCAAGGACATCTTCGGCCTTGGGGCTGCCCAGGTGCTCGCCTGCATCGCCGGTTTGACGACCGTCGGCCTGGCACTTGGGTTTCAGCCCATTCCCTCCTTCATTGCCGGCACCGGCTTCGTGCTGACCTCGACGGCGATCGTGATGCAGATGCTGCAGGAGCGAAACGAGATCTCGACGCTGAAGGGCCAACGCATGATCGCGATCCTCTTGTTCGAGGATCTGGCGATCGTGCCGCTTCTGGTGATCGTCACACTGCTTGGCAGCAGTGGGGCTGCCAGCGATCCGGCGGAGCGCTGGATGGCAATCGGCATTGCCTTTGCGGCGCTCGTCGCATTGGTGGTCGCGGGTCGTTACCTCCTGAACCCGCTGTTCCGGCTTCTGGCCGCGGCCGGCGCGCGCGAGGTGATGACGGCGGCGGCCCTGCTTGTCGTGCTCGGTTCGGCATTGGCGATGCAGCAGAGCGGTCTTTCCATGGCGATGGGTGCCTTCCTTGCAGGTGTGCTTCTGTCGGAATCGGCTTTCCGCCATCAGCTCGAAGCCGATATCGAGCCGTTTCGCGGTATCCTGCTCGGCCTGTTCTTCCTTGGTGCTGGGATGGCGATCGACCTTTCGGTGATTGCCGCCAACTGGCAGGTGGTGGTGATCTCCGTGCTCGCCTATATGGCGCTGAAGGGCGTGCTGATCTATGCGGTCGCCCGGTTGCTGCGTGCCTGCCACAGCGAAAGCCTTGAGCGGGCGGTGCTGATGGCGCAGGGCGGCGAGTTCGCCTTCGTGCTCTATGCAGCCGCCGTCTCGGCCGGAATCATCGATGCCGAAGCCAATGCGACGCTGACGGCGACGATCATCCTCTCGATGATGCTGACCCCGATTGCGATCTTCCTTCATGGCCGCCTTGCCAGACCGGAGCCGCCGAGGACTGACGACCTGGAAGTGCCTGAGAATGTCGAGGGCACGGTGCTGATGATCGGCTTCGGCCGTTTCGGGCAGATCGTCAGCCAGCCGTTGTTGGCGCGCGGTTACAAGCTGTCGCTGATCGACAAGGATGCGGACTTTGTGCGCGACGCCTCGAACTTCGGATTCCGCGTCTTTTACGGCGATGGATCCCGCAGCGATATCCTGCATGCGGCAGGGGCGGCCACGGCAAGGGCAATCCTGATCTGCGTCGACGACAAGGCGGCGGCGATCAAGATCGCCCACACCGCCAAGGAGGAGTTTCCGCTGGTGCCGGTGCTGGCGCGTGCATTCGACCGCGGCCATGCCATCGACCTGTTGCACGCCGGGGTGGACTTCGAGATCCGCGAAACATTCGAATCGGCGCTCGTCTTCGGCACGCAGGTGCTGAACGTCCTGGGCGAGGATGCGGAAACGGCGGCGGATGTGATCGAAGAGTTCCGCGACCTCGACAAGGAGCGCTTTGCGCTCGAAACCATCGGCGGCATCTATGCCGGGCGGCAACTGATCCGCGGCAACGCGCAGCCGTCCGACATCATCGCCTCGAGAACGGCGCGCGAGCGGGCGGAGGCGGAAGCCCGCGAGGCGCAGGAAGGCTCAGCCGGCTGACCAGCCGGCGTGGCGTCAGGCAAGGTCGTTCTCATCCTTCAGGAGGACCGCGATCAGCCGCTCCATCGATTGCGCCACGACCATGCATTCCTCGAGCGGCGCATCCTCCATCAATTTTGCGATGAGGCCCGTCTGAACCTCCATCGCCTCTTCGGTCAAGGTGCGCCCCGTCGGCGTCAGTGACAGTCGCAGGATGCGCTTGTCCTTGTCGTCGCCGCGACGCTCGATCAGTCCGCGCTTTTCCAGCTGCGGCAGCAACATGCTCATGTTCGACCGTCCCACCAGCAGCTTGCGGGCAAGCTCCTGCTGCGAGATCCCGTCGAAGCGGTACAGATTGATCAGGATGTCGAGATGTGGCGTCTTGATGTCGAGATGCGCGAGCGAGCGCGTCATCGTCTGCTGCATCAGCTGACAGGCGCGCGCAACGGCAATCCAGCTGCGAAAACGCGGGTGGTCCCAGGGGAAATGATGCTGTTCGTTCGTCACTTGATTTTTGTTCATCGTTGTACAATAATGTTCAGCATTGAACATACTAAGAGATTCTCACTATGGCATCCTTTGCGATCAAGGTCATCCGCCATGCGCTTGCCGGCGTGTCGGTCATTTCTCCCGAGGCAGCCGGTAGGCTTGCCTTCAAGCTGTTCAGCGTGACGCCCGGCCGCAAGCCGAAGAGTGCCAAGGAGCGCGCCGCACTGGCCGCAGCGGTCCCGGTCATCGCCAAGGGCAAGCCGGTGACGCTTTCCTATGCCGGCGGGTGGGTCATGGCCCGGCATTTCGTCGGCCCCCGCAATGCGGCCAATGCCAAGCGCGTGCTGCTTGTCCACGGTTGGGGATCGCGCAGCGACTATCTCGCGCCGATGATCGAGGGCCTCGTTGCCGGCGGCGCCGAAGTGGTGACGCTCGACTGGCCGGGGCACGGCGCCTCGCCGGGGCGGACGCTGACCATGCCTGCCGCCGTCAGGGCGATTGATGCCGCCTGGCGACATTTCGGCGGGTTCGACGTCAGCGTCGGCCATTCCTTTGGCGGCGCAAGCCTTGCCTGTGCGGCTGGTGGCGTCGTTTGCGACGTGCCGAGCCATGTGGCGAAGAAACTCGTCCTGATCGGTGCCCCGAGCGAGATGACCTGGCTTTTCAAGGGTTTCGGTAAAGTTCTTCGACTTTCTTCCAAGACGCAGCGGGCTTTCGAAGCCGTCGTCGAACGGCTGTCCGGCCGCCGGCTGGAAGATTTCGATGCGGCCAAGATCCTTGAGGTGCGGGCCGTGCCGACACTGATCATCCATGCGGAAGACGACAAGGAGGTTTCGGCCGAACATGCGCGCCGCTATGCGGCTGCCGGACCCAATGTCGAACTTCACTGGGCGAACGGCTACGGCCATCGCCGCATCGTATCGGCAGCGCCGGTGATCGACAGGATCAACGCCTTCGTCCATGGCGAGGATCGAAAGGCTGCCGCCTGAGGCAATGCGGCTCTAAAAGGCTGCAGTGCATCTGGGTTCTCGCACCTGATACGATTTCAGCCAATTTCGCAGATGCCGTCATAGGCCTGTCATGCTATCCGTCGAAAGGATCGCTTCGATCTGCGGTGCTGCCCGCCTTTCCAGAGGCGCGAGTGTCGCTGCTGACATTGGATTGGCTGCATGAATCCGGATAACGATTTCGACATGCGGCTATCGTGCATTTGCGGGAGGACGGCATGTCGGTCATCACTTCGATCGAGCAATTGAACGCACTTTACGGCGGCGTCAGCGAGGCGTCGGTGGCAAAGGTCACCCAGGCGCTGACCACGGAATACCGGCAGATGATCGAGGCTTCGCCCTTTGCAGCACTTGCCACCGTCGGTCCGGAAGGGCTCGACTGTTCTCCGCGCGGCGACGACGATTGCGTCGTCCGTATTGCCGACGACAAGACCGTTCTGATGCCCGACTGGCGCGGCAACAATCGCGTCGATTCGCTTGCCAATATCGTGCGCGATCCGCGCGTCGCGCTGATGTTCCTGGTGCCGGGATCGAACACCACCATGCGCATCAACGGCACCGCCGTCGTCAACATCGATCCGGCGCTGACCGGCTCCTTCGAGGTCGACGGCAAGAACCCGCGCAGCGTCATCGTCGTGACCATCGGCGAGGTCTACTTCCAGTGCGCGCGCGCTTTAATGCGATCGCAGATCTGGAACCCTGAGCGTTTCATCGATCCCGCGACGCTTCCCACACCCGGCATGTTGTTGAAGGCGGCCAAGGTCGATTTCGACCGGGATACTTATGATCGCGAATGGCCCGAGCGCGCCGCCAAGACCATGTGGTAGGCTGGAACGCCGAGCCGGCCCCGCGATGCCGGCCGCGCAGGAGCGAGCCAAGAGATGGAAACGTGATGCGACGTGGATCTGTGAGCGCATATCTTGGTGCGGCCGCGTTGCTTCTTTCGGCGTGCATTAGCAGGGCCCTTGCTGCTGACCCGACGCTGAGCGAGAAACTTGCGCTGCTCGCCAAGGCCTATCCGGAGGCGATCGCCGAGGTCGGCAAAGACACGTTGATCCTGCGCGACGGCGGTGCAGCGCTGCCGATCGATGACGGCCGGCAGAAGAGCCATGTGGAAAAGCTCGAAGCGGGCGATATCGAGGACAGTCTTTCCCAGATCTATCCGCTTGGCCTCTGCGCCAAGCCGCCGGCCGTCGATTTCGATCCGGGGCGTATCCGCAGCGAAGCCTTCATGAAACGGCTCTATGGCGACAGCGCTGCGCACGTCAGGCGCGATCTCGTCACAGTCGACTGGTTCGGCGAGCGCCTGAGGGTGACCAGCAGACACGGCGTGGCGAAGGCACTGCAGGCGGTCGAAACCGAACTCGCCTCACACCCGAAGCTGAAGCGGTACCTCGTACCAAGTGCCGGCACCTTCAACTGGCGCAATATCGCCGGCGCGCGCACGCTGTCGATGCACAGCTTCGGTGCGGCGATCGACCTCAATACCGGTGTTGCCGACTACTGGCGTTGGGCGGGCAGGGGCAAGAGTGGTACCGCGCCCTACCGCAACCGTTATCCGCTCGAGATCGTCGAGATCTTCGAGAAGCACGGTTTCATCTGGGGTGGGCGCTGGTATCATTTCGACACCATGCATTTCGAGTACCGGCCGGAACTGATTGCCATTGCCAGGCAGGCGGGTTCTTCCGCCTGTCGATAGATAACGCTGACCGTGGACGTGCCGTACCATGACTGATCGATCAGTCGCGAACGACAACCGTCGCGCCGATCTGGACATTGGCATAGAGGTGCTCGACATCCTCGTTGGCCATGCGGATGCAGCCGGATGACATCGCCTTGCCAATCGACAGCGGCTGGTTCGTTCCGTGAATCCGGTAGATGGTGGAGCCGAGATACATGGCGCGGGCGCCGAGCGGGTTTTCGATGCCGCCCTTCATGCTGGCCGGCAGCACCTTGCCCTTTTTCGCTTCACGGACGCGCATGTCTTCGGGCGGCACCCAGGTCGGCCATTCGGCCTTGCGGCTGACCGTGTTGGTGCCGGTCCACAGAAACCCTTTTCGCCCGACGCTGACGGCATATTTGACCGCGATACCGCGACCGATGACATGGTAGAGCCGGCGCTCGGAGTTGTCGACGATGATGGTGCCGGGAGCTGCGGTCTCGGAGAAGGCGACGAGCTCTCGCGCGATCGGCGACTGGTTGATATCGCCGCGTTTCGCCTTCCGCGCGTCGCCTTGCGACAGAACTTGAAGCCATCCGGTCTTGGCGATGCTGCTGTCGAGCGAGGCGACAGTGATCGGATCCTGCCCGCTTTCGGTGGCATGGGCGATTGCCGCCGATCCCGTCATCAGGGCGGTTGCTATAACGGTTGCTAAGATGCGCTTCATGTGAGTTCCCCCTCAGCTTGTGGGAACCCATCGCGCTTTCGGTTGCGGTTGTTCCCTGTTGCAAAGGGTTCTACCGGTTGCAATTTGATCTGGCTGTTTCCAAGGGAACCGGAGGTGCTGAATCGAAAATGGCGCCCAGTGGGCGCCATCTCATGGGATTGCCGTTGCTTGCTAGCGCCGGTAGATCAGCCAGTTGCGGCCGGACTCCTTGCGCATGCCGTCTTCGAACAGCATCGTCTTGTTGCGGCCGGCATTCTTGGCGGAGTAGAGCGCGATGTCTGCCTTGTTGTAGAGGTCGACCGCATCTTCCGCGGCTGTCGCCATGCAGACGCCGACCGACAGGGTGATCGGGCCGTAATTCACACCGGTCTTGGAGTTTCTGAACGGCGTGCCCGCCAGAACCGTGCGGATGCGATCGGCGACCTGCAGGCATTCTTCCTGGCTGCTGTCGTTGAGGATGATGGCGAATTCCTCGCCGCCGGTGCGCGCAACAAAGGCATCGCGCCGGACATTGGCGCGGATGACGCTGCCGACCGTCGCCAGGATCTTGTCGCCGACCGGATGGCCGAAGGTATCGTTCACCTTCTTGAAGTGGTCGATATCGGCGACCAGCAAGCCGGTGAAGTTCTTCTCGTGATCGTTGTTGTAGACGGCCGCGAGATTGTCGTCGAAGGCGCGGCGGTTGGCGAGCCGCGTCAGCGAATCCGTGTTGGCAATCCGCTTGTATTCGTCGAGTTCCTGGCGGATGACCTCCATCTCGAAGGACTTCTGCACCACGGTCTGCACGCGCTCCTTGCCCTGGCTCATCGTGTCGGCGGTCGCTTCGGTGAGGATGCCGATGGCATGGCGCAGGATGTCAGCGCTGGAGGCGCTTTTGCTGGTTATGTTGACGTAGGCTTCGTCGAGAACCTTGTTGTAGGTCTCGAGCGCATATTGCTCGTCCTTCAACAGGTTGACCAGTTCGGCCAGCTTGGCGGCAAGGCTGGTGTGTGCCCGCTCGATGCCGGTCGAGCGGTGGATATGGCTGAAATATTGCGCGCCGATCGCGTCGAGTTCTTCCTGGGTCGCGCGGCTGCCGAGGGCCGCAAGCTCCTTGGACAGTTGCGGGTTGGAACCGAGATAGGCTTCGTAATAGAGCTCGTAATTGCGCGGTATCGGCGATACGCCCATCATCCGCATCGCATGGGTCACTTGCGCTGCGATATCAGGAGCTTGTGTTTTTCCAGAGGTGGCCGTTTGCATCCGCAAACCCCCAATATTACTCATTGCTTACGGGTACTGATTTTTAGGGGCAAATGATTTGCGAAGTCTTAATGATTGCTTCCGCGAAAGAGGACAATTCGAGTTAAGGCAGACAAGGCGCTGTCCGGTCTATCCGGGGCGAGAGCCGCGCCGCGACGCCGGTTAAGGCGCCGCGGCAGGGATAAACGGATCAGGCCGGGCTGATCATCGTTTCCGGGCGCACGACCGCATCGAACTCTTCATTGGTCACGTAGCCGCCGCCGACGGCCTCTTCGCGCAGTGTCGTACCGTTCTTGTGCGCCGTCTTGGCGATCTTTGCCGCGTTGTCGTAGCCGATCTTCGGCGCCAATGCCGTCACCAGCATCAGCGAGCGGTCGAGCGCTGCCTTGATGTTGTCTTCGCGCGCTTCGATGCCGACAACGCAGTTGTCGGTGAAGGAGACCGCGGCATCGGCGAGGAGCTGCACCGACTGCAGGAAGTTGTAGGCCATCAGCGGGTTGAAGACGTTCAGTTCGAAATGGCCCTGGCTGCCGGCGAAGGTCAGCGCGGCGTTGTTGCCGAAGACCTGGACGCAGACCTGGGTCAGGGCTTCGCACTGGGTCGGGTTGACCTTGCCCGGCATGATCGATGAGCCCGGCTCGTTTTCCGGAAGCGAGAGTTCGCCGAGGCCCGAGCGAGGACCGGAGCCGAGGAAGCGGATATCGTTGGCGATCTTGAAGAGGGCGGCGGCAGAGGCGTTGATCGCACCGTGGCTGAACACCATCGAATCGTGGGCGGCAAGCGCCTCGAACTTGTTCGGCGCCGTGGTGAAGGCGATGCCGGTGATCTTGGCAATCTCTTCGGCGACCTGTTCGGCAAAGCCAACGGGTGCGTTGAGGCCGGTACCGACAGCCGTGCCGCCTTGCGCCAGTTCACAAAGACCGGGCAGGGTCATTTCGATGCGCTTGATCGAGGAGGCGACCTGCGCCGCATAGCCGGAGAATTCCTGGCCGAGCGTCAGCGGGGTTGCATCCTGGGTGTGGGTGCGGCCGATCTTGATGATGTGGTCGAATGCCTTGACCTTGGCTTCGAGCGCCTTGTGCAGATGCTTCAGCGCCGGCAGCAGGTCGTGGATCACCCGCTCGGCGCAGGCGATGTGCATGGCGGTCGGGTAGGTGTCGTTCGACGACTGGCTCATGTTGACGTGGTCGTTCGGGTGCACCGGTTTCTTCGAGCCCATGACGCCGCCGAGCAGTTCGATTGCGCGGTTCGAGATGACCTCGTTGGCGTTCATGTTCGACTGGGTGCCCGAGCCGGTCTGCCAGACGACGAGCGGGAAATGGTCGTTGAGCTTGCCGTCGATGACTTCCTGCGAGGCCCTCACGATGGCATCGGCGACGGTCGCATCCAGGCGGCCGAGCGCCATGTTGGTGCGAGCCGCTGCCTGTTTGACGATGCCGAGCGCGCGGACGATCGAAGCCGGCTGCTTTTCCCAACCGATCTTGAAGTTGCCGAGCGATCGCTGGGCCTGAGCGCCCCAGTAGCGGTCGTTTGCCACTTCGATGGGGCCGAACGTATCTGTTTCCGTGCGCGTCGATGTCATCGTGATCCCTGCCTTCGTCATGCGGTTCATGAAGTCTGGGCGAGGGGACCCGGTCGCAACCGGCTGTCCCTTCCCCAAGGTGCCGGGCCTCTCTCTGCCCCGGCTGGCAAGGCTTGTAAAGAGGCGGCACTGGCGGTGGCAATGCTACAATCGTTTGAAACGCAGGCATGCGACAAAGAGCTGCTTTTGCAACCGTGCAGCGGCCGATTCGCACCGCGTGAGGCGAGCCGGATTCGTTGTTGCGTTTCAGTCACATTCGTTACCTTCCTTGAAGGCTCGCAGCGATCGTTCAGTCGAGCTGAGGGCGTCGCCGCCGCATTAATGTCGATGCAAATCAAATTTTTATGGGCTCTTGAACGTCCTGAAAATGAAGCGGTTTTTTTACCACGCAGAGGTGGTTTCATGCAGGTTCGGGCAGGCGCGTTTCCTTTTCATTCACCATCCTTTTCTATAAGTTTTGGAGCACGAGGGCGTGGCGAGAATCTGGCTAAAGCCGAGTTCGGCGACAACGCGATACGGGGACGTAGTTTCACATGAGAATTTTCAAGACGGCAGCGATCGTAGCGCTCATGAGCAGCTGTGCGATTGCAACCTTCGATGTGCGGCCGGCTGCGGCCATCACGTTGATGGACCTTATCCGCGGCGGCAGGCAGAAGACGCCGAAGCAGGAAATGCAGCCCGCTCAGCCGTTGCCCGGCGTCGGTTCCATGGTTCAGCCGCAGCAGAACACGGTTTCCAAGCCACTGCCGAAGGTGACCGGCCCGCGCTACTACGCCTATAAGGCTGAGCCTCTGCGCCGGATCGATACAGGCAAGCTGCTCGATCCGGTCGTTACGGGTTCCGTGCGCAACGGCGCGCTGCCGCCGATGCTGCGTGCGCCGCTCGCCGATGCCCGTCAATTCATGCCTGAAATCGAGGTTCGCGCGACCTCGAACGTGGCAAAGGCCATCGAGACCCACTACGGGTCACGTGAGGATTTCGTCTGGATCGAGGGCACTGGCGTCAACGCGCGCGCGAAGGCGGCAATTGCCGTTCTTGCCGATGCGGCAAAGGTCGGCCTCGAGCCGCAGGATTATGCCGTCCAGATACCGGCAGAAGAATTCGACCGCGGCGACATGATCGCGCGTGAAAAGGAACTTGTTCAGTTCGAAATCGCGCTGTCGGCGGCAACGCTTTCCTATGTCGAGGATACGGTGCGCGGCCGCATCGATCCCAACAAGATCTCCGGCTATCACGATTTCAAGCGCAAGACCGTCGATCTCGGCGCCTTCCTCGACAAGATGTCGGCAAGCTCCGATGTTGCCACGCTGATCAACGACCAGAATCCGAAGAGCGAGCAGTTCGCGGCGTTGTCGGTGGAACTCGAGCGCCTTCGTGCCGAAAAGAGCGTGGAGCAGCGCGTCGAAATCGCGCCGGGCACGCTGCTGAAGCCGGGCCAGAGCAATCCTGAACTTGCCAACATTGTCGCCGGGATCCGCATCAAAGGCTCCGATACACTGAAGGCGGATCATGCGACGGTGCTCGCCGCCTATCAGGGAACTCCCGAATACACGCCTGAGCTGGTTCTGCTGGTCGAAGCGTTCCAGAAGGAAAATGGCCTGAAAGCCGATGGCGTCATCGGTCAGGCTTCGCTGCGCATTCTGACGGGCGGCGATACCGTGGCAAGCAAGATCGACAAGCTCGAAGTCGCCATGGAACAGGCGCGCTGGCTTCCCGATGGTCTCGGCAACCGCTACGTCTTCATCAACCAGCCGGCCTTCACCGCGTCCTATACCGACAACGGCACTGAACAGTTTTCCATGCGCGTCGTCGTCGGCTCCAAGGCGAACCAGACCTATTTCTTCCAGGACGAGATCCAGACCGTCGAGGTCAATCCATATTGGGGCGTGCCGCAGTCGATCATCGTCAACGAGATGTTGCCGAAGCTTCGCAACGACCCCGGCTATCTCGACCGGATGGGCTATCAGGTGGAAATCGGTGGACGCCCGGTGCCGTCATCTTCGGTCAACTGGAATGGATCGACAGCCTCGGTCGCCGTGCGCCAGCCGCCGAGCAGCGACAACGCACTCGGGGAACTGAAGATCCTGTTCCCGAATGCGCACGCGATCTACATGCACGACACGCCGTCGAAAAGCTTCTTCAAGCGTGACCAGCGTGCCCTGAGCCATGGTTGCGTGCGGCTTGCCGATCCGCGCCGGATGGCAGCGGCGGTGCTCGGCACCAGCGTCGAGGATGTCGGCAACGAAATCGGCGGCGGTCACAACAAGGCGCTGCAGGTGCCGCAGAAGGTTCCGGTCTACGTCGCCTATTTCACCGCCTGGCCAAACAAGGACGGTGTCATCGAGTATTTCGACGACGTGTATGAGCGCGACATGTATGTGAACCGCGCCTTCGACGCGACCCGCAACGCCCGCAGGGCCGAGGGCTAAGTCACAATCCGAGTATGTCGCCGCCAACGATCGGCGCTGCGTTCGGCACAAGATTCAAGACCCCTGTGGAGCATCTCCTCGGGGGTCTTTTCATTTGGCTGAGGTGGCGCGAAGGGAAACCGGCGTGCCGCTACGACTCAAGAAACGCGGCGCCGATTCTTGCGTCATCCGCGCTGCCGTGACCATTGATCGTCGTGGAGGTCGTCTTCGATCGGAAGCGGATCAAATCCTCAGATCCTGCGCCGGGGCGCTGTGCCTCACGTGCCGTTGAAAAGTCCAGTGACCAGCGCCGGCGTCAATTCGTCGAAGTGACGGATGATCACCGTCGGCTCCAGGCTTTCGATCGGAACGTCGGAATAGCCGAACGGCACGGCGATCGACGGGATCGCGGCGTTGCGGGCCACCAGAATGTCATTGAGGCTGTCGCCGATCATCACCGAGTGCGCAGCACTGCCGCCGGCATTGGCGATCGTGCGCAGCAGGTGGTCGGCATTCGGCTTGCGGATTTCGAACGTGTCGCCGCCGGAAACCGCCGCGAAGCGCTCGATGAGGCCGAGGCGTTCGAGCAGCCGGTTTGCCAGCATCTCCGGCTTGTTGGTGCAGACCGCAAGCTTGAAGCCCGCCGCCGACAGGCGGTCGAGCGCGTCGAGCATGCCCGGATAGGGCAGGGAATCACCGGGCATGGAGCCATGATAGAAGTCGACGAACTCCTTCATCTGCCAGGCAAGCGCATCCTCATCGAGCGGCTTGTTGCGAAGCGCGAAGGTGCGCTCGATCATTGCGCGGGCACCGTGGCCGACAAGGTGGGTGAGGTCGCGGTATGTGACCGGCTCGACGCCTGCCTGGGTCACCGCATGGTTGAGGCTCGCGACTAGGTCCGGCGCCGTATCGACAAGGGTTCCGTCGAGATCAAAGACGACAATAGGGGAAGACAAGAGGTGAACCTCGCATAGCCGGAAAGAGTTGCCGTTCGGGTAGGCGAAGTTGCAGCAGAATGCAATGGCAAGTGTGTGTGGGAAGGGTCCAGGATTCCGGGCTGGGCCCCTGATTTTGGCTTTTGTTTGCCGCTTCGGGCGTGTAAGTGTCTGTGCGGAAAACGGATGGAGAAGATGGGTCACCATATCTACATCCGGTGAACAAAAGGGAGCGACTGGCGTATGGACGCCCGCCAAATGAAAATCAAAGCCGCGGCAGCGGCGCTCGAATATGTCGAAGACGGCATGCGGCTCGGCATCGGGACGGGATCGACTGCGGAGGAGTTCGTTCGGCTCTTGGCCGAGAAGGTCGCCGCAGGTTTTCGCATCGAAGGCGTTCCGACCTCCGAGCGTACGGCGCGTCTTTGCCTGGAGCTCGGCGTGCAGCTGAAATCGCTGGACGAACTGCCGGAACTGGACCTGACGATCGACGGCGCCGACGAGGTCGACGGCCAGTTGCGGCTGATCAAGGGCGGCGGCGGCGCGTTGTTGCGCGAGAAGATCGTCGCGGCTGCTTCCAAGCGCATGATCGTCATCGCCGACGAAAGCAAAGTCGTCGATGTGCTCGGCGCATTCAAGCTGCCGATAGAGGTCAATTTGTTTGGCCAGGTGGCAACGCGTATCGCCATCGAAAAGGTGGCTTCGCGCCTCGGCCTTTCCGGCGATATCTCCGTGCGCAACTCAGGTGACGGGCCATTCAAGACGGACGGTGGACACCTCATTCTTGATGCATCTTTTGGCCGTATTCCTGATGCAGATGCGCTCGCGGGAGAGCTGAATGCCATTCCCGGTGTCGTCGAGCATGGACTTTTCATCGGCATCGCGTCGCTGGCAATTATTGCCGGACCGGAAGAGGCACGCATTCTGACCGCGTCTTGAGCCGGTTCCCGCTGCTCCGCCAGGAGCAGGGAACGGTGAAGAAAACAGGTTACCACACATGCGGGCCTGGCGGCGGCAATCGCCCGGGCAGCATGCGACAAACACAGGAGCATGGATAAAAATGAACAAACTCGCAGGTCTTGTCCGCACATTCGCAGCCACCGCGGTTCTCCTTTCTGCATCCATTCCGGCGGTCCAGGCTCAGGACGTCTCCGACGCCCAGATCAAGGCCGCTCGTGCGACCATCGCCGCACTCGGCGTCACCAACAACTTCGACAACATCCTGCCGAACCTCGCCGAGCGTCTGAAGAACACCCTGATCCAGGCTTCGCCGAACTTCCAGGAACTGATCACCGCGACCGTCGACGAAAAGGCTTTGTCCTTGGCAGCGCGCCGCGCCGATCTCGAAAACGAAGCGGCGACGATCTACGCCAAGACCTTTACGCTCGAAGAGCTGAACGCCATCACCGAGTTCTACAACTCGACCGCCGGCAAGAAGCTCCTGAACGACGGCCCGATCGCTTCGCGCGAACTGCTGAAGGCGGCTGACATCTGGGCGGCTGGCGTTTCGCGTGACCTCAACACTGAGGCGACGAAGTCGCTCGACGCCAAGGTCGGCACGTCGGCTCCGGCGCTTGTTGAAGGCACGCCTGCGACGCCTGCCCAATAATCCTGGGCCAGTTGGACTGACCTCGGGCCAGTCGAGCAATCACATCACGTTTTGACGAGCCCGGAGCGATCCGGGCTTTTCTTTTTCCGCAGTGCAACACTATATGTGCCTGCGACGGGGCTCCCACCCCGGGCAGGGCATGCTGTCGGCGAGATGTCGACCGGACGGTGTCCCTCATCACACCAATTGCAGTCTGCACGACCTTCAGGAGTTCGCCATGCCCGCTTTCGACTATGACCTCTTCGTAATCGGTGGCGGCTCCGGTGGCGTCAGAAGCGGTCGACTCGCGGCGAACATGGGCAAGAAGGTCGCGATCGCCGAGGAGTTCCGCTACGGCGGCACCTGCGTCATCCGTGGCTGCGTGCCGAAGAAGCTCTATGTCTACGCGTCGCAATATTCCGAACATTTCGAGGATGCGGCCGGCTTCGGCTGGACCGTCGGTGAAAGCCGGTTCGATTGGCAAAAGCTCGTTGTTGCCAAGGAACAGGAGATCACGCGGCTTGAAGGCCTCTACGAGAAGGGGCTCGCCAATGCCGGCGCGGAGATCCTGCGCACGCGGGCGGAGCTTGTTGGCCCGAATACGGTTCGCCTGCTCGATACCGGCAAGACCGTGACCGCCGAGCGTATCGTCATCGCCGTAGGTGGGCATCCGACGCCGCATGACGCTTTGCCGGGTCATGAACTCTGCATCTCTTCAAATGAAGCTTTCGACCTCGCCGAACTTCCGAAGTCGATCCTGATTGCCGGCGGCGGCTACATCGCGGTCGAGTTCGCCAATGTGTTCCATGGTCTCGGTGTCGAGACGACGCTGATCTATCGCGGCAAGGAAATCCTCTCGCGCTTCGATCAGGATCTTCGCCGTGGTCTGCACAAGGCAATGGAGGAAAAGGGCATCCGCATCCTTTGCGAGGACATCATTCAGTCGGTGGCCACGGGCGCAGACGGCAAGCGCGTGGCGCAGACGATGAAACACGGCGAAATTGCCGTCGATCAGATCATGCTGGCGCTCGGTCGCGTGCCGAACATCAAGGGGCTGGGGCTGGAGAGCGCCGGCGTGAACACGGACGAGCGCGGCGCGATCGTCGTCGACGCCTTCTCGCGCACGAGTGCGCCCGGCATTTATGCGCTCGGCGACGTAACCGACCGCGTCCAGCTGACACCGGTCGCGATCCACGAGGCGATGTGCTTCATCGAGACCGAATACAAGAACAACCCGGTATCGCCCGACCACGATCTGATCGCGACTGCGGTCTTCTCTCAGCCGGAGATCGGCACCGTCGGCCTCAGCGAGGAGCAGGCGGCACGCCAGTTCGAAGAGCTGGAAGTCTATCGCGCCGAGTTCCGACCGATGAAGGCGACGCTTTCCGGCCGCAAGGAAAAGATGATCATGAAGCTGATCGTCAACGCTGCCGACCGCAAGGTGCTGGGCGCCCACATTCTCGGCCACGATGCCGGCGAGATGGCGCAGTTGCTCGGCATTTCGCTGAAGGCCGGGTGCACCAAGGACGACTTCGACCGAACGATGGCCGTTCACCCGACGGCATCGGAGGAGCTCGTGACGATGTATGCGCCAACCTATCGCCTGCGCAAGGGCGAGCGCGTCGGCTGAGCAGGGCGGTCGCTTTGCTGGCGCCGGAATCCATGAATTCTGGTAGGATGTCTTTCCAAGCCATCGCTTAACGTCTATAAGCCCGCATCCGCGAAGTCACCGGCTTCGGGCGGGCGCGAGGGCTTGGCCATGCGCTGGAGCAGGGCACGCGGACGCAGTGAAATTTCCGAATACCGGGCGGTGTCAAAACCGTCAGGATGCGACCCGCGCGGACCGAAGTCCGCGGCAGACAACAGGTGATCGAAATGGCACAGACTTGGACTCCGAATAGCTGGCGGCAGAAACCCATCCAGCAGGTTCCGGACTATCCGGACCTTGCAGCTCTTGCGGCGACGGAAGCGAAGCTCGCGAAGTATCCGCCGCTGGTGTTTGCCGGTGAGGCGCGGCGTCTGAAAAGTGCTCTTGCCAATGTTGCCGAAGGCCGCGGCTTTCTGCTGCAGGGCGGCGATTGCGCCGAGAGCTTTGCCGAGCACGGTGCAGACACGATCCGCGACTTCTTCCGCGCCTTCCTGCAGATGGCCGTCGTTCTGACGTTCGGCGCCCAGCAGCCGGTGGTCAAGGTCGGCCGCATCGCCGGCCAGTTTGCCAAGCCGCGCTCGTCCAACATTGAGAAGCAGGGCGACGTCGAGCTGCCGAGCTACCGCGGCGACATCATCAACGGCATCGAGTTCACCGAAGAAGACCGCGTGCCGAACCCGGAACGGCAGATCATGGCCTACCGCCAGTCCGCCGCGACGCTCAACCTGCTGCGTGCTTTTGCGATGGGCGGCTATGCCAACCTGGACAACGTTCACCAGTGGATGCTCGGCTTCGTCAAGGATAGCCCGCAGGCGGAACGCTACCGCAAGCTCGCCGACCGGATCTCCGAGACGATGGATTTCATGAAGGCGATCGGCATCACCTCAGAAAACCATCCGAGCCTGCGCGAGACCGATTTCTTCACCAGCCACGAGGCGCTGCTGCTCGGCTACGAACAGGCGCTGACCCGTGTCGATTCGACCTCGGGCGATTGGTATGCAACCTCGGGCCACATGATCTGGATCGGCGACCGTACGCGCCAGCCCGACCACGCCCATATCGAGTATTGCCGTGGTATCAAGAACCCGCTCGGCCTCAAGTGCGGCCCGTCGCTGACGGCCGACGGCCTGCTGGAACTGATCGATCTGCTCAACCCGGCCAACGAAGCCGGCCGCCTGACGCTGATCTGCCGCTTTGGCCACGACAAGGTTGCAGAGCACCTGCCGCGCCTCATCCGCGCGGTCGAGCGCGAAGGCAAGAAGGTCGTCTGGTCCTGTGATCCGATGCACGGCAACACGATCACGCTCAACAACTACAAGACCCGGCCGTTCGAACGGATCCTGTCGGAAGTCGAAAGCTTCTTCCAGATCCACCGTGCGGAAGGTTCGCATCCGGGCGGCATCCATATCGAGATGACAGGCAACGACGTCACCGAATGCACGGGCGGCGCCCGCGCGCTTTCGGGCGACGATCTGGCCGATCGCTACCACACCCATTGCGATCCGCGCCTCAATGCGGACCAGGCACTGGAACTGGCGTTCCTGCTTGCCGAACGCATGAAGGGTGGCCGCGACGAGAAGAGACTGGTCGTCAACGGCTGATCATCTCGTATGACCGACGGTTCAGTTTTTCTGAACCTCGGGCCGGCACTATGAAATTGACAATGCCGGGCCAGCTCACGAAGCTGGCCCGGCATTTCTCGTTTCAGGAGGTCGGGGGACCATGTCGGATATCCACAGCGGCAGCTGCCTTTGCGCTGCAGTGCGCTTCAAGACGCGGGGCGAACTGCGCAAGCTGATCTTTTGCCATTGCACCCAATGCCGCAAGCAGACCGGTCTCTACTACGCCGCGACCAATGTCCTGGATCGCGACATGGAACTTGAGGGCGCCGGGGACGTGACCTGGTATCGCTCGAGCGACGGCGCCCAGCGCGGGTTTTGCCGCCATTGCGGCTCAGCTCTGTTCTGGAAATCGGATGGCCTCGACTACACCTCGATCATGGCCGGCGCCTTCGATAAGCCGACGGACCTGAAACCCGGCTACCACATCTATTGCGCAGACAAGGGCGACTTCTACGAGATCGACGACGAGCTGCCCAAGTTTGAAGCCGGGCGGTCGTAAGTGCTCAGGCCACTTCCGGCCTCCACGCGATGACGCCTTCGGTCCGCGCCCGGACCTGTGGCGACGCCAGGCAGTTGGCGATGGTTTCATAATCCGGGGCTCCCGGGTAAGGCGGGACCTCGCTCGGCGGGTTATGGTTGGCAGGGCAGAGAATGATGGTTTCGTCGGCCCCAACGTCAGCCAGATTCAGGATCGCGTTGGACCGAGTGAGCATGAAGATCGGCCTCCTGTCGGTGCGGCCGTGGCGCAAGTGGGCCATCAGAGCGGCCTGCGATGCGGCGTCGAGACCCTGTTCGATCATGTCGACCACGAACGCCTTGGCGTCCGACTCCAGCGCGACCAGCAGCGCCGTTAAAGCGGAGGATGCGGTGGCACCATCTTCCACCAGTCGTGCGAGTACGGTCGCTATGCGCGATTTCAGTTCAGGTTCGGCCTCGATCAGGTGTTGCATGGTCTGGATGTTTTCGGCGTCCAGCCGTGTGAGGCCGATGAAAGCTGTGCCGGGCAGGGCAGTGGCGATGGCACGGGCCAAGCGGGTCTTGCCGCTGCCGAGCGGTCCGGTGATATAGGTCAGCCGGCGAATGGCGTCGAGCGTGAATTCTTCGCCGCCCCATGGCCACGGAAGATCGAGGACAATCTTGGGATTGCCGCCGGCTGGCGGCGTCTTCTGTGTCCACTCCCGCAAGGTGGATGCCTTATCGGCGGCCAGGTCTTGCCTGAGGCGCCGGACTTTTTCGACGGTATCATGCAGGTCTTGCGTCCGCGCTTCGAGCAACGCCTGCTGCTCTGCCAATGCGGGGCCAAGCTGCTGCGTGCCGCCGTCAAGCACCCGGCCGATTTGTGCCAGGCTGAGGCCAAGCGACCGCAGGGCGGCTATCTCGCTTGCGCGCTGCATTTCCGCCGGACCGTAGGTCCGCCAGCCCACCGAAGTGCGCACCGGGGCGATCAGGCCCCGCTCTTCGTAGAGGCGAAGTGCCTTGACCGAGACGCCGAGGCGTTTGGCGGCCTCGGTCGCATTCAAGAATTGTGCGGAAGAACTCACGAATCACCTCGTCCAGTTGGCCGCAGTCCTTATCGGTCCTGCCCCTGGGGACGGGTCAACCGGCTACTGCATAATTCCTTAGATCGGAATCGGTTTAAGGATAAAATTATGCAGCAGCTCAACGTGTTACAGCGACCTTTGCACGCCTGGACAGACGCGCGGCGCTGTAATGCCAATTTCGTGCGCTTGCAGCACCGAGCAAAGCTTTTGATGAAGGATCGGGACGGTTCTGCGGTTGGAAGGAGGCTATGCTACTCCGCCAAGCGGACGGCACCAGCCGTGGCTCTTTCATAGGCATTGGCCAATGCGGCGAGCTTGACGGCCTGCCAGCGGCAATATTCGTCGACCAGCCGGGCGCTCATCCAGAAGCGGCCGCGCGAACCGTCGTTCGATCGACCGATGTAGCCGGAGTCCTGAGCCTTGGTGAACAGTCTGCGGACATGGGTATTGGAGATCGTGTAATGCGTGGCAAGTTCAGCCAGATTGAGTTCGAGCCAGACCTTCCCGTCCACAGGCGTCAGACTTTTGGGACGCGCCATCAGATCGTCGAGTAACAAGCCACCGCATTCGGTCCAGACGAAGATGGCAACGCCTGCGGGGGGCTCGCTCCAGTTCTTGTCGGAAAGGAGCATTCTTGCCGCGATCGGCTGCGTTCGTCCGAGTACCGACGTGTCAGCCTCCACATGCTCCAGCCGACGCCCGCCATCAAGGCGGTCGAGCGTGCCCATCTGGCTCATGAACCAACGCATCATCGCGTTCTCGCTGACTTCCGTCGGCTCCAGAGGGCGAACCTTCTTGTTCTTCCGCTCGCCGCTGGCATCGCGCAGCAGTTTGTAGGCGAGTAGTTCAGCCAGGAATGCGGCCGCCGTGTTTCTGCTGGCACCACCGGTTTCGTGCATGAACTTCAACAGCCGTGCAGCGGTAACACCAGAATCAGGGTGAGACGGGTCGCGCTCAAGATGAAGCGCATAGGCGGCCTGCGTTAAGATCCATTTCTGGTGGGAGGCGACGAGACGGGCCACGCGCGGAAAGATATCGTAAACCGCCATCAGATCGCGGGCGCTGATCTGCAGCGTCTCGCGCAGCAGCGGGTTGCGCAAGATTCCGTCCGCTGTGAAGGCGAGCGGTTTTGCCGGTGTAACATCCCCCTGTTTTGCCACCAAATGCATCTGCTGTGCACATCTCCCGACCATCTCTCGCGTACGTCTCGGGGGCCGATCCCTCGCCACGCTTGCTTCGATACTACTCAACTCTACTGCTTGTAGCAGCTTTACCTTGCTCATAACGTGCGAACCCGCGTTTTTGTTCGAAAGGGCTGGCAGCGGATTTTTCCGTTGCCAACCCCCTTGTGTTGGTCGGGATGCTGTTACTGCACGAGCACCGGCGGTTGGCATTTGACGCCGGTGACACGGATATCCGCTTCGCCCACCCGTACCCCTACCAGGAGCAACAGGTTGTAGAGCAGATCATCCACCGGTTTCGTGACAGCGCCGAGGGTCTGGGCCAGCGCCTGCTGCAGGACCGTGGGGCTGCCGAGCGTGAGGAACAACACCTGAATGTTGAGATCCAGATTGTTGAGCAGGGTCTTCGTCGTCGATGACAGGATGTCCTTGGTCGATACGCTCTTGATCGAGCGTGCGGCCACTTCGGCGGGGCTGAAGGTGAGCCGGGAAGCCTGAAGGTTCTGCGCCTCGACGTGAGCGATAGCGTCAATTTTGACCACCAGCGCATCGACGATGCGGGCGCGTTCGACCCGAGCGTCGGAGGAGAAACTCGAAAGCACCTTCGGGTTGACGTCGCCGATGGCGATTTCGGCGACGCCCGGCACCGCATCGACGACGACTGCCGCGTTCTCCGGCTTGCCGCCGTAGCAGCGGATGTCGGAAAGCTTGGCTTCGGCGTGGGCCAGCTCGACATAGATCGGCAGACGGATGCGAATGCCTGCAAGCGCAGCCAGCCCGTCTATGCCCACCTCGACCGCGAGCCGGGTCTGTGCCGTGCGCACCGCCGCGCCCGGGGTGCCAAGCCGGTGGCTCGGCGTCTCGACCGGCGGTTCGCCGATCGCAAGTTTCACTGTAGTCGAGGCTATTCCCGGCAGGCCCGCGACGGCGTTAAGTGCAATCTGGTTCTCGCCGTTGGCAATGGCGGCGGCGGCAGATACGATCTGCAGTGCGCTGACCTTCATCGTCCAATCCGACCCGGCGTCGACGCTCAGGTCCTTCTTGGGATCGAGATTGAGGATCTGCGCCAACGTGAAGGTTTTCTTGTTGTTGGCCGTCGCCAGTTCGATGCTTTTGAGGGCGGAGGTTACCGTGCCGGACAGCCCCTGGAACAGCCGCATCGACGACAACAATTGCGGCATCGTCAGATTGGCGTCGAGTACGTCCTCATAGGAGGCGGCAGTCAGGCTGAGCTTGGTCGCAATGATCTTCAGGAAGGGCTGGATGTCGATATCAGCGTCGATCAGGGCGTTGTAGTCCATCACTTTCAACGAGATGTTCGTGCCGAGCATCTGGCCGAGAATGGCGTTGAGCAGACCGTCGTTCAGGCTGGCAAGGCGTGATCCGACAGAAAAGGCCGCAACCTTCGAACTAGCCGCTGTGCCGACGACGCTCAGGTCCGGTGGCTCGCTGAAGACGGAGGCAAGATAGATCAGGCCCTTCTTTTCCAGATGCATCTGGACCGCATCTGAAGGGGTCGCGTCCTTGATGAAGCGCTGGCCCGCGGCGATGTTCGGATCGGGCACATAGCGCCCACGCGTGACCGTTGCCACCCCGTCGACCTTCGCGGTGCCGATGTCGCCTGGCGGCAGAACCTTGCCGTCGACCGTCAGCAGACCAGCGGGCGTCGCAACCGCGAAATTAAGGCCGTTGTTGGAGAAGTACTTGAGGACCGCCTGCTCGGCGGAAGAGACGTTCGATGCAGCGGCAATGGCGGCAAGATCGACCGTCGACTGCATCTCTTGCCTCTGGACGGTGAGGTAACCGTAGTCGATGCCGAGCCCCATGGACATGATCACGAGCGGCATGATCAGAGCGGCGGATATGCCGATATTGCCATCCCTGGACCGGGCGAGGGATCGTATTCCTGGCGCCTTCAGGATCATGTCAGATGCCTCCCACGCGTATCGTCGCGAAGCGTTCGATCTTCTCGCTCGGCATCGCAAAGGTGAACATGTTGAAGATCGGAAGATCGCCGGCGTCGTACATGATCCTGACGGTGAACTGGTTGGTGTTGCCGGCGTCGTCCTTGACGGTCACCGTCATGCGGGAGGACTTGATGAAGGACTGATCCATCGTCGTGCGCTGGATGTAGTCCGTGGCAAGACGTTCACGCTCGCTCTCGGAAAGCCCGGCAATGGCGGTGCGCGCAGCATCGGCGGCAATCTGCTGAATGGAGTGGGCGGCACTGAGGTAGATGCCATAGGCGATCAACGTCAGCACGCATAGAAAGAAGAGTGGGGCGATGATTGCAAATTCAATTGCGGCAGCGCCATCGCGGCCGCGGAACAGGCGCGTTAATCTGGACATTCGAGCAACTCCGACCGAACCGTGACTGCTTTTTCTTTGTCCCTGCGCTTTTAACGCTGCGCCCCAAGTATTAATTTTTCGATACGCGAATAGGTTGTTTCAATGGCTAGAAATCGCCTATTGTTGCAAAATGCAAATTTATGATTGAATTAGGAATTCTGCAGATTCTGGCGTGCGTCAGCTGCTTTCGCAGCGGCTATTCGTTGTCGGGCGCGTGCCGATATTGGGCAAGCTGGCGATTGAGATTGGCGATGTCGGAGCGTAGCTCGGCGATCTCGCGCAGCAGCACGTCGTCGACCTTGTGATGCAGGGCGATCAGTTCGACTTCCGATTTCAGATTGACCTCATAGTCCTTTGCCGCAGCGAAGCGATCACGCTCGGCCTGCCGGTTCTGGGACATCATGATGACGGGCGCCTGCAAGGCAGCCAGCATTGAGAGCAGCAGGTTCAGGAAAATGAAGGGGTAGGGGTCGAAGGCTCCGGTCACCAGCAACACAGTGTTGATGATCACCCAGGCGACGAGAAAGCCGCAAAAGCCGAGAATGAAGCCCCAGGAGCCGCCAACCCTGGCAATGGCGTCGGCGAGCCGATCGCCGACGGTAAGCTCGGCGCTGAACTCGGCATTGGTGTCCGTCGCAACTGTGCGTCTTTCCTTCGCACGGGTCAGGATACGGCGCTCAATCTCGCCGAGTTCGGCGATCGGTTTGCCGAAGAGGTGCTGAGAAAGGTCGTTGAAGTGCGGCATGATTGTCTCCGGAAATGGACCGGAGGATATCTAGCGCACCACTTCGGCGAGGAAATCAACGGGATAGGTGAAAATGAGAAGAGCCGGACGGTCGCCCGTCCGGCTCTGTCCGGTTCTCAAACACGTTGCACTAAAGCGCGTCGCGATCTCTAGGATTCGCTGTTGCGCTTTGAGCTCTTGTTCTTGCGCATGTCGTCATCGCAAAACCGCAGCACACTTTTGCGCGACATGCTTTAGAAACCTGCGGCGTAGAGATCCGCGTGCGACTTGAAGAAGCGGTCGGTCGAGTAGCGTTTGCCGAACATCATGTCGTGCTGCAGGAAGCGGTAGTCGCGCAGCAGCGCCGGCACCTTCGGTTGGCGCGACCACTCGGCGACATCCTTGCCGTTCTTGCGGATCAGCATGTAGCGGTCGAGGACGCGGTACTGGTCATGCACCTTGCCGAGGAAGCCGGTGTAATAGGGATGCTCGTAACCGGACTGCTTCAAGATCTGGTAGGAGAGGAAAGCCGGGCTGATCGTACCGACATTCTTCTTCGGACCCGTCTTGTTCGACCAGACGACGAGCGGCGTCTCGTGCTGGGCCTTCATCTGGTCCTTCGGACCCTTGCGCTCGGCGGTCACGCCCTTCATGAAACCGGTGTTGGTATAGACGGTGTTCAGCGGCGGCAGGTGGTCGCCGAAGAGCACGATGATGGTTTCGCGGTCGCGTTCCTTGGCCCAATCCATGAGCTTCTTCAGGCTTTCGTCGGCTTCCTTGACGCCCTGCGCATAGGTGGCAAGCACCTGACGGTCGCTCTCGGGCAGGTTGCCTTCGACCTTGATGGTGTTCTTGGCATAGCGGTTGGGCTCATAGGGGCCGTGGCCCTGCAGCGTCACCGCGAAGAAGAAGAACGGGTCGTCCATCGCATCCGCCTGGCGGATGATCTCCTTGGTCAGCGATTCGTCCGAGGCGAAGATGCCGCGCTTCTTCATCGGCGGCATGTTTTCCTCCGACTTGAACGTGTCGAAGCCGAAAGCCTTGTAGACGGCCGTGCGGTTCCAGAACCAACTCTGGAACGGATGGATGGCGCGCGAAACGTAACCCTCGCCACGGAAGAAGGTGGCAAGCGACGGGATCGGATTGCGGATATACTGCTGGTACGGAATGCTGCCATAGGGCAGGAAGGCGTTCGAGAAGCCGGTCAGCGCTTCGAATTCGACATTGGCCGTCATGCCGCCGAACTCGGGCGAGAACACGTTGCCGGACTGCATCTCGCGGATCGTCGGCATCGGGTCGGGCGTCAGCTTGACGTTCGGCAGACGCGTCGGATCCCAGAAAGATTCGCTCATCAGCACGATGACATCAGGCTTGCTGCGGTGGGAGGTACCGGCCGGCAGCGGCTTGACCGGGATGCGGTCGATCGCATCGGCCATGTAGCCGCCCGGCGCGCTGACATTGGCCATCGGCAGGTTGATCGCAAAGGCGAGCGCAAATCCATTGTGGCGGTAGTTTTCGGTCTGATCCCACATGATCGGGATGACCTTCAGGCGGTCACGGATCCAGGAAAACTGGTTGTAGTCCATGACGTTCCAGAAGGCGAAGAGCAGCGGCAACGCAAAGGCCGCACGCGCGATGCGCTCGCGGCGCGTCAGCTTGGGGAAATTGCGCCAGGCGTAGCGCAGCAAGAGGCCGATGGCGGCAACGGCTGCGATGAGGCCGACAACGATGCCGACGGCGGTCCAAGGGCGGTCCTTGACCAGAACCGGCATCAGTTCGAGGATCTGGCGGCCGAACAGGAAATCGGTGGGATAGAGCGGGTCGGACAGGAAGACCTGCTTCTGCTGGCAGATGACGGCCGGGATGATCGCCAGGGGCGCAAGGAGCACGGCGGACTTGTGTTCGCGGCCGAAAACGCCATCGATGGCGAGCAGGATGAGGAAGAATGCGCCGACGGTGGTCCAGGCAGGGCGCATCGGATCGAGGAAGTAGGCAACTGTGTCGGCCATCGACTGGCGCACGATCAACTCGACTGCAAAAACGAGCGCAGCCGCGATCGCCAGCGAGAACAATGCACTGCGTGCGGAGGTCAGCGTCTTGGCGTGCCGTGCGGCAAATCCGGGTCTACCGACGTAGACTCGTGATCTCCTCGCTACGGCTGAATCGATATTAGCCAACATCTTCTCCAATTTCATCAATGTGTCGTGTAACTGTCATACGACTGTCATTTTGAACAGGGGATGAATGGCTTGTTCAGGGTGTTTGGAAACAGGTTTTCGTGACGTCAGGGCGCGCGAGCCCGCGCCGATAACAAGCCGGAAAAGCAGAATTATTTGGAATTTTTTGCTTCACGGCGATTGGCTGTGGGCATTTTGGCGCGGATTGCGCTAAAGATCGGGGCGAAAGTCAGACGCATTCGTTCGAGAACAGACCGACAGGCCCGCTCATGACCGCTCACAAAGCCGCTCCCACCCTGCTTCGCATCGCAGTCGCCCAGCTCAATCCGACGGTCGGCGATATCGCCGGAAATCTGGCAAAGGCGCGTGAGGCGCGCGCCGATGCGGCGCGCCAGGGCGCCGATCTCCTGCTTCTCACCGAGCTTTTCATTTCCGGCTATCCGCCGGAGGATCTGGTCCTCAAGCCGGCCTTCCTCAAGGCCTGCCTGCAGGCGGTGGAAAAGCTGGCGGCGGAGACCGCAGACGGCGGCCCCGGCGTCGTCATCGGATTCCCACGCCAAGCCAAAACCGGCCGGCACAATGCGGTGGCCGTTCTCGACGGCGGCAAGGTCATCGCGGTGCGTGACAAGGTCGATCTGCCGAATTATGGCGAGTTCGACGAGAAGCGCGTGTTCGATCAGGGCGAGATGCCCGGGCCGGTCAATTTCCGCGGCATCCGCATCGGCATTCCGATCTGCGAGGACATCTGGGGCGACCTCGGTGTGTGCGAGACGCTGGCGGAAAGCGGCGCCGAAATCCTGCTGTCGCCGAACGGCTCTCCCTATTATCGCGGCAAGGTGGACGTGCGCCATCAGGTCGTGCTGAAGCAGGTGATCGAGACCGGCTTGCCGATGATCTACGCCAACCAGCTCGGCGGCCAGGATGAGTTGGTCTTCGACGGTGCAAGCTTCGCCTTCAACACCGACAAGTCGCTCGCCTTCCAGATGAGCCAGTTCGAGGAAGCACTGTCGATCGTCGAATGGAAAAAGGGCGACAATGGCTGGCACTGTGCCGGCGGTCTGCAATCGCGCCTGCCGGAGCGGGAGGAGGCCGACTATCGCGCCTGCATGCTTGGCTTCCGCGATTACGTCAACAAGAACGGTTTCAAGAATGTCGTGCTCGGCCTGTCCGGCGGCATCGACTCGGCGATCTGCGCAGCACTAGCCGTCGATGCGCTCGGTGAGGAGCGCGTGCGCACGATCATGCTGCCTTACCGCTATACCTCGAAGGATTCGCTGAAGGACGCCAAGGATTGCGCCGAAGCGCTTGGATGCCGCTACGATATCGTGCCGATCGAAGAGCCGGTGCAGGGCTTCCTCGGTGCGCTCGCCGATATGTTCGAAGGCACGGAAACGGGCATTACCGAAGAAAACCTGCAGAGCCGCACGCGCGGCACGATCCTGATGGCTGTCTCCAACAAGTTCGGCTCTATGGTGGTCACCACCGGCAACAAGTCGGAAATGTCGGTCGGCTATGCCACGCTCTATGGCGACATGAACGGTGGTTTCAATCCGATCAAGGATCTCTACAAGATGGAGGTCTATGGGATTTCGCGCTGGCGCAACAGCACGGTGCCGCCGGGCGCGCTCGGTCCGTCCGGTGTGGTGATCCCGCAAAACATCATAGACAAAGCGCCTTCGGCCGAGCTTCGTCCCCACCAGACGGACCAGGACTCCCTGCCGCCCTATCCGGTGCTCGACGATGTTCTCGAATGCCTCGTCGAAAAGGAGATGAGTACGGAAGAGATCGTGGCGCGCGGTCACGACGAGGCGACGGTGCACCGCATCGAGCATCTGCTCTACATCGCTGAATACAAGCGCCGGCAGTCGGCACCCGGCGTGAAGATCACCAAGAAGAATTTTGGTCGCGATCGGCGCTATCCGATCACCAACCGGTTCCGCGACCGGGGTTAGCGGTGAGCATCTTCTCCGAAGGGCAGGACGGCAGGGAGAGCCGTCCGGAGTTTACGGACGAGGAAATCCGGCTGATCCGGCTTTGGTCGTTGAGTGATGGTTCTGCCGGTGGGCAGGTTTCGGCCCAGGTCGCCTATTTCGCAACACCGGCGGTGTTCGGGATCTATGGTCTTGCGACCGGCAGCCTCGCCGTCGTCGGCGTGGCCTTCGTCTGCATCCTGCTGCTGCTGGCCTGGGGTTTCGTCTCGACCTGGCGGGACCAGCGCAAATTCGGCCTGATGCAGTCGATCTGCGCCAAGGTACTGGCAATGCAGTCGGCGGGCGAAGAACGCAAATAGCTGCGATTGCGGCAGGAGAAGAGCATGCGCAGTTCCGTCGAAACCTATGACATCGTGACCGGCGAGACTCGCGTCGTCTGGCAGACGGACAGGCTGGTCGAGGCGCCGAACTGGTCGCCGGACGGGCGGTCTCTCGTCATCAATGGCGACGGGCGGCTTTACCGGCTTGCCTTTGACGGCTCGGAGCCTGCCGAGATCGACACCGGTTTTGCCCATCTCTGCAACAACGACCACGGCATTTCGCCGGATGGCGGCACGATCGCGATCAGCGACAAGACCGAGTTCGGCAAGTCAGCGATTTATCTGCTGCCGGCTGCTGGCGGCAGCCCGCGCCTTATCACATCGAACCTGCCGTCCTACTGGCACGGCTGGTCGCCGGATGGCAGGGCGCTGACCTATTGCGGCATTCGCGATCAGGTCTTCGATATCTATACGATCTCGGTCAACGGCGGCGAGGAGCGGCGGCTGACGCAGGGCGAGGGCCGCAACGACGGGCCGGACTGGTCGCCGGACGGGGCGTGGATCTACTTCAACTCCAGCCGCACCGGCCGCATGCAGATCTGGCGCGTTCGGCCTGATGGTACCGACGCTGAGCGAATTACCGACAGCCCCTATGGCGACTGGTTCCCGCATCCCTCGCCGGACGGGCGACACCTCCTGGTTCTCTCCTACGACGGCGATGTCTTTGACCATCCGCGAGACCTCGATGTTCGCTTGCGACTGATGGACATGGACGGTGGCAATGCACGGGAGCTGTTCGTACTCTTCGGCGGGCAGGGCACGATGAATGTGCCCAACTGGTCGCCCAAGGGCGACCGCTTTGCCTTTGTTCGCTACGAACCGGAAAGCTGAGCAGACTAGACAAGAATATGGGCTGCATGCTAGCGATCTTGTCGTTCGCAGGGCGCACCCGATCCGCGGGAAGGGCCAGACCCACCTGTTTCACTGAACTTGGTTGCCACACCTCTTTTCAGTCTGTGGGCGCGGATACCGGACGTGAATGAAAGGAGGTCTTTCATGATCACGCGCGATCTTCCCGCGAACGCTACCCTCGATTCCATCCGCAAACAGGCCAAGGCTTTTCACAAGGCCCTGAAGGCTGGTGATGCCGCAGCACGCCAGCGGGCGCTGCCATATTTCTCCGAGCCCGCCGCCATGGGCCTGCAGGATGCCCAGCTGGTCATTGCCCGCGAGTTCGGGTTTTCCAGCTGGACGCGATTGAAAACGCATCTCGAACGCGCTCAACCGGGAAAACCGGCCACCGAACAGCTTGCCAACCGTTTCCTGGCCTTGGCGACCGTGTCCTACTTCGCTGATATCGCGGCCGACCCGGAGCGATATGCGCAGGCGAAAGCCTTGCTTGACGAACATCCGGAAATTGCCGGCGAAAGCATCCACGTTGCCGCAGCACTCGGCGATGGCGAAGCCATCGACCGTTGGCTCGACAAGGATCCGAAACTCACCGGCAGGCGTGGTGGGCCCTACGATTGGGAGCCTCTGCTTTATGCCACCTATGCTCGCGTTCCCGGCCGATCGTCTCTTGCGGCCGGAGAGCGGCTGGTGGCACGCGGCGCCGATGCCAATGCCTTCTGGATGGATGACGGGCAATATCGCTTTACCGCGCTCACCGGCGTCTTCGGCCAGGGCGAGGCGGGCAAGGAGCGGCAGCCGGAACACCCGGATTGCATCGCCTTTGCCGAACTTCTGCTCAAGGCCGGCGCCAAGGCCAATGACAGCCAGGCGCTCTACAACCGAATGTTCGAGCCCGACAACACCTGCATCACCCTTCTGTTGCGGCACGGACTGAGTGCGAAGGACAGGAACAACTGGCTTGTCCGCGAAAATGGCCAGTTGATTGAAAACAGCGAGCGGGTCTTTGACTATCAGCTGGTCTGGGCGCTGGAAAAGAAGATGGCGGACCGGGTGCGGCTGCTGGTCCAACATGGGGCCGACGTCAACCGCACCATGAAAGGCCGCACGCCCTACCAATGGGCTGAACTCGGCGGCGACGCGGCGCTCGCCGGCTATCTGGTGGCACATGGCGCCACGGTTACGGAACTCACCGATGTCGATCGCCTGGCGCGGGCCATTGGTGAGGGCAAGGAAGAGCAGGCGAAGGCACTGGCAGCCGGGGATCCGACGCTGGTTTCGCGCACACAGGCGGCCCATCCCGCAATCCTGCATGAGGCTGCGGGCGAAAACCAGCAGACCCAGGTGGTGCTGATGCTGTCGCTCGGCTTCGACGTCAACCGCATGACGTCGCGCACGCCGCTGCACGAGGCGGCGCTACACGGGCATATCGAAATGGCGAAGCTGCTGCTCGATCATGGCGCCAACGCCATGGCGCGCGACCCGTATCACCACGCGCCACCGATCGGCTGGGCGGAATATAACGGCAAGGCTGATATGGTGCGCTTCCTCGAAAACCAGCCGCTCGACCTGTTTGCCGCTGCCGCCTTCGGCAAGGGCGAACGAGTGCTGGAGATCGTCGATGAAAAGCCGGAGCTGCTCGACATCCCCTTCGGACAATTCCGTGGGCGCGGGCGACCTAATCCGCAGACCGACTGGATGACGCCGCTTGCCATTGCGGTCGTCAACAGGAGACCAACGGTGGTGAAGGTGCTGCTCGAAAAAGGCGCGAATGCCAACCTGCGCGATGGCACTGGTGCGCGCTCGATCCGCGATATGGCGCGCGACGAAGGTGACGAGGAAATAATCTTTTTGTTGCGCCGGACGTTGCCGTCCAACTAGCGGTCGCACGACTACAGATTGCTGGTTATACTAGGCGGTTGAAGTCTTTAAGGCTTTCAATACCAGATTGCTTAAACTAAATTTCTGCTTTGATCTTTAGGGTGGCGTCTGACTGGTGCCACCCTTCGCCTTTGACGGCTGGCCCGGTGAGGGGGCGTTGGCGTGATCGGGAATAAGTTTCGGCAATCGAAGCGCAACAAGGCGGTCTGGGCGATCCACGCGGCCTGCACCTTGGTCGCGGTCCTGACGATCGCCAGCCTCGTCTTCGTTCTCAACCGCTCCGTCGTCGAGGCCGACCGCTTCGGGCTTTCGGCAGAGCGCCGGCTGGTGGCGAACGAATTGCGCCACCAGATGGACGCCGCCGTGCAATTCCAGGCGCAAATTTCTTTCTGGAACGACACCTATGCCGAACTGGCACCCGGGCGGATAAGCGATACCTTCGTCTCAGAACAGCTGGCCGGCTGGCTGTGGGAGGATTATGGCTTCTCCTGGCTGATCTTCAGCGATGCTGACGGACATGTTTCGACCGCTCTGAGGGACGGTCTGGTCGTGTCGACAGGAGCGGCCGGGGTCCCGCTTCGCGAGGTCGACGATCTGCTTGACGAGGCCCGACGCCGTTACGACAACGCGCTGAGAAACAACGACGGAAGCTATACGCTTGACATCACCAGGCCCGACCGGCAATCGCTGGCGCCGGTCGTGCCCGGTATCCATGCCGTCGATCTGCGTGAAATCCAGGGACAGATGAGTATCGCCGTGGTTCAGGCGGTGATCCCCGAAACGCTGCAGGTTCCTGCCGCGCGTCGCGAGCCTGTGTTCATGGTCTCGGTTCGTCCGCTGACGGCGAAGTTGATGCGGGAAATCGAGGCAAGGCTCGGCGTGACCGGCCTGACCTTCGTGCCGCTATCGCAGCGGCCGGCCGACAGCGTGCATGTCTCCGAGGGCCGTTGCGCGGACGCCTCCTGCCTTGTCATAGCCTGGACGCCCAAATCCCCCGGCGGCTTCGTGCGTGCGGAGATCCTGCCGAGCGTCATCGTTATCGCCATCGTGGCGGCTTTGCTGATGGCCTTCGTAGCTCTCCGATTCTCGTCGGTCTTTGCCGCCCTTCAGCAGAGCGAGGCGCGAAACCGCCACATGGCGAAACACGATCGCCTCACCGGGCTGCTCAATCGCAGTGGTTTTGACGATGCGCTCGCTGCGGCTCTGCTTGACGTCAAGAACCGGCCGTTCGCGCTGGTCTACGCTGACCTCGACGAGTTCAAGGCCGTCAACGACCGGCAAGGACACGCGGCGGGCGATGCGGTGTTGATGGCGATCGCCGACCGATACCGCCTGCGGGTTGGCGTGCGCGGAACCGTTGCCCGCCTTGGCGGCGACGAATTTGCCGTCATCCTGCGTTCGGTCAGCAAGGGCACGGATGTATCCGATCTCGCAGCCGGTCTTGTCATCGATGCGCAGACGCCGATCGACTTCGAGGGACAGATGCTGCGCGTCGGCGGCAGTGTCGGCATTGCCTTTGCGCCTCGGCATGGCCGCACGGCCCGCGCGCTGTTGGCAGCTGCCGACGAGGCGCTCTATCTCGCCAAGCGACGTGGACGCAACCGCGTCCAAACCGCAGACGACCTCGCGGCGCAAGGTGAGGCTGTGTCTGTCGAACAGGCGGCCAGGCGTCACGCCGGCTGAATCGTCCACCGAGCGGGGCGATCACCCAACAAAAGTCGGGCGTCGTTGTCGCCGGTCGAAATGCAGGCGTGGCTGAGGCGCGCGACCATTATGCGGCACACTGTAAATCGGTCGGTCTTGGCGAAGAGTTCGTCCGCACACTGATCCGATAGGGGGAAAGCAAGCATGCATGCATAGTTCGACACGTTCGGCGGGCCAGAGGTGCTGAAGCAGGCCCCGCGTAAGTCGTAGGGCCTGCCTTTCTCACCGGCTCGTTCTCAAGCGATGGGCACGTTGTAAGGGGTGATCACCTCGACGGCGGAGAGCCGGCTGCTGCTGAGCTTTTGGCCGGCGCCGCTTCTGCTGGCGAGAATGGCGCGGAAGGTCATGCGGGCATCGCTGCGCAGATCATGGTGCAGGACGAAATGGATCCGGCGCTGGCGCAACAGCGCCAGATTGTCCTGATCGAGGTCATGGGCGATGAACAGCGCGCAGTCGCGGCCATGGCGCTCGAAGGCGGCCAGCACGGCGCGGTTGCCACCGCCGATCGAATAGGCGGCGTTGATATCGGCGTGCGCTGCAAGCGCCTTTGCAGCAAGCACACCCGTCTCGGCGTCCTTGCCATAGCCTTCGCTGATCTCGACGATGCGGATCGCCGGATAATGTTCACGCAGCACCCGGCGAAAACCGATCTCGCGCTCCTCCTCGCCACGGAAGCGGCTGCTTGAAATCGTCACCAGTACGGTCGCGGAGCTTTCGGCAAAACGTTCGCCGATGAGATAGGCAGCCGTCTCGCCGGCCGCGCGGTTGTCGGCGCCGGCATAGGCGGTGCGTGCCGAGTTCGGCAGATCGGTGACGAGCGTGATGACCGCAATTCCCGCCTGCTCCAGGCGGGCGACAGCGTCGATGATTTCGGGCACATCCGGCGCCTTCAGCACGACGCCGTCGGTGCCGCGCAGACGGATGCGATCGAGCAGCTGTGCGATGTCGTGCGGGCGCATGGTCTCGGCGAAGTGGAAACGGCAACGGAATGTCGTCGGCATGAAAGTCGGGGCTTCGATTTCGAATGCCTGCCTGACCGCCTCGGTGAAGCGCTCCGGCGCCTCCATCACGACATCAATCGCGCGCTTCTGGCCTTGAACTTCGAGTCCGGATTGCTGCTTCTCCAGCTCCCGGATGGCGGCTTTCACCCGCGCTTCGGTCTGCTGGCGCACGCCAGGTCGCCCGTTCAGGACACGATCGACGGTCGCGGTGCTGAGCCCTGCCTGAAAGGCGATATCCTTGACCAGAAACGGATGAGCCAACGCCATCTCTCCTGATGGTTTTTTGATGGATTCCTGCTCTATATCACGATCTGGCGGCGCCTATAGTCGGGACATCGAAAGTTTCTGAGGAGGAAACGGGATGAAGACCGACAACAATGCGCGCCAGCGGCTCGACCGCGTGTGGCTGAGTGAGGATGCCTGCGACATCGAAGCGTTCAGGGCCGAAGTGGAGCGCCAGACGAACCTTGCGGATTACCCGCATGCGCTCGCCTGCGAGAAGAATGTGCTGATCTATGACAGCGCCAGCCTGGTTTCCGCCTGTGCCACTTCCGAGGGACGCCGCGCCGCCCTGGCCGAGATCTGCGAGGCGCTTGCGACCGGGCCCGGCGTCGCGGTGTTCAAGCGCGCTTATGCCGACACGGCCGTCATCGATGCCGCCAGCGGTATTTTCGACGCCATCATCGAGGAACAGCACCGCACCAACAGCGGTGGTGGCGACCACTTTGCCAAGCCCGGCGCCAACGACCGGATCTGGAACTCGCTCGAAAAGCACTGCCTGAAAAGCCCTGAGAACTTCGCCGCATATTACGCCAACGCCATTGTAGCGCTCGTCAGCGAAGCCTGGCTTGGTCCGAACTACCAGATGACGGCGCAGGTCAATCGCGTCAATCCGGGCGGCGCGTCGCAGTCGGCCCATCGCGACTACCATCTGGGCTTCCAGACCTCTGATATCATCGAGCAGTATCCGGCACATGTGCACCGGCTATCGCCGGTGCTGACGTTGCAAGGGGCCGTCGCCCATTGCGACATGCCGCTTCAGAGCGGCCCGACGCTCTTCCTGCCCTATAGCCAGACGTATCTGCCCGGCTATCTCGCGTTGAAGCGCCCGGAGTTCCGGGCCTATTTCGACCAGCATCACGTGCAGTTGCCGCTGGAAAAGGGTGATGTCGTCTTCTTCAATCCGGCGCTGTTCCATGCGGCCGGCAGCAACCATTCGGCCGATATCAAGCGCGTTGCCAACCTGCTTCAGGTCTCGTCGGCCTTCGGACGGGCGATGGAGACCGTCGATCGCGTGAAGATGAGTGCGGCGCTCCATCCGGCCCTGATGGCCTTGACGGCATCCGGCACGCTCTCGGCCAGCGAGGCGGCCAATGCGATTGCCTCTTGTGCCGAGGGCTATTCCTTCCCGACCAATCTCGATCGCGATCCGCCGCTGGGCGGTCTCGCGCCGAAAACCCAGTCGCAACTGATGCATGAGGCGCTTGCGAGCAAGTGGAGCGAGGCGGATTTCCGCAACGCGCTTGACGAGCAGGCACAGCGCAAGCTGAGCTGAAGAACAGACATAGATATCTCAGGTCCCCGGCGCTCTGCGGCGGGGGCCGTTTTCCCGTTTCGATGAGACATTCACTCCTGGGAGGATTTTCATGACTGAGCAATATGGCCGTCTCGACGGCAAGATCGCCATCGTCACCGGTGGTACGCAGGGGCTGGGTGCAACGATCGCCAGCCTGTTTGCGGAACGTGGCGCGCGAGGCGTCGTCATCTGCGGGCGCAACGCTGCCAAGGGCGAAGCGAAGGCCGAGCAGATCCGCAAGGCAAGCGGCGCGCAGGTGCTTTATGTTGAGGCAGACCTCGAAAAGGTCGAGGATGCCCGCAAGGTCGTCAACGCCTGCGACGCGACATTCGGGCGCGTCGACGCGCTGGTCAACGCGGCGGCGATTACCGATCGCGGTACGATTCTCGACACCAGCCCCGAGCTGTTCGACCGGATGTTCGCCATTAATGTGCGTGCGCCGTTCTTCCTGATGCAGGAGGCGATCAAGGTTATGCGCCGCGAGGGCACGCAGGGCACGATCGTCAATATCGGTTCGATGTCGGCGATGGCCGGCCAGCCGTTCATCGCTGCCTACTGCTCGTCCAAGGGGGCTTTGGAGACGCTGACCAAGAACACCGCCTATGCGCTGCTGCGCAACCGCATTCGCGTCAACGGCCTCAACATCGGCTGGATGGCATCCGAAGGCGAAGACCGCATCCAGCGCGAGTTTCACGGGGCGGCTGCCGACTGGCTGGAAAAGGCCGCCGCCGGACAACCCTTCGGCCGGCTTGTCGACCCCAAGGAGGTCGCGCGCGCCTGTGCGTACCTGTCGTCTGACGAATCCGGCCTGATGACGGGTTCGGTCATCTGCTTCGACCAGTCGGTCTGGGGCGGCTATGACGGCTCGCCGCACCCGGTCGCGCCGCTCTGACAGCGAGCCGCGCGGGCGGCACGCGGCGGATCGTAAACATCGGTCGCTGCCGATCGACCTAGGGACTGCCGGCGCCGCCATCTCGGGCTTGCTTGTCTTTCCATTCCGCCTGTGCCCATATGGCGCCGTCAGGTGCCCGCGCAGGCGGGAGAATCGGGAATCCGGTGTCACTCCGGAACGTGCCCAACGCTGTGACGGGGACGGCTGCCTCGAGGGATTTTGAGCTTGCTCAAGGTCTTGCCACTGGATCCTCATGTGATCTGGGAAGGTGAGGCGACCGGTTGATCCGAAGTCAGAAGACCGGCCTGGCAAGATGGACCGATATCCGCGCGGACGGCGGAAGGTTGTGCATTGTTGGGGATCGAACGATGCTGACTGACGCGAATGGCGGCCTTGCCGCCGCCGAGGCCTTTTCACCCGACGAGCGCGAAGCCGTATACAGAGCCATCGAGACACGCCGGGACGTGCGGGACCAATTCCTGGCTGACCCCTTGCCCGACGATGCGGTGATGCGCCTGCTCAATGCCGCCCACCGCGCGCCCTCAGTGGGTTTCATGCAGCCGTGGAATTTCGTGCTCGTGCGCCAGACGGAGACCCGCGAGCGGGTATGGCAGGCCTTTTCCCGCGCCAACGATGAAGCTGCATTGATGTTCGATGGCGATCGCCAAGCAAAATACCGCTCGCTGAAACTGGAGGGGATCCGCAAGGCCCCCTTGAGCATCTGCGTCACCTGCGACCGCACGCGCGGCGGGGCGGTCGTTCTCGGCCGCACCCACAATCCTGACATGGATGTCTATTCCACGGTGTGTGCCGTGCAGAATCTGTGGCTCGCCGCGCGCGCCGAAGGCGTCGGCGTCGGCTGGGTCAGCATCTTTCACGAAAGCGAGATCAAGGCGATCCTCGGCATTCCCGATCATGTCGTGATCGTCGCCTGGCTTTGCCTCGGGTACGTCGATCGCCTCTACCAGGAGCCGGAACTTGCGGTGAAGGGTTGGCGCCAGCGGTTGCCGCTGGAGGAACTGGTGTTCGAGGAGGGTTGGGGAACCCGTCGAAAGACGGACACTGCGATCAGTTGCTCTGAACCGGCTGATAGGCCGGCCCCTTCGGATGGCGAAGATCGATCGACGTCTCCTCCTGAGGCAGGAACGTCGGCCCGATGACCCGCACCTTGCTCTTGGCGGGATCATAGGGGCGCTCTTCCGCCGCCGCCTTGGCGGCAGGGGCCGCTGCATCCTTCTTGCCTTCGATGACGATGATCGACGATTCGCTGCTGCCGGTATTGCCGCCACCAGCCTTGGGCGTCGTGGTCGCGGTCTTTGGAATCTGGCAGCCGCAAACTCCGGGCTTGCCGGCGCCACGCGTGCGATAGGCAAAAGCGTTCGGCAGTTCCGTATAGGGACGCCCCGTCGAGGCGGAGACCATCTGGTCGCTCTCTTCGGTCGCAAGCTCGTGGAAGAAGAGTTCCGTTTCCGCACCCGGGCAACGGGCGCGGCAGGCCTGCTCGTCGCGGGCGAAATCCGCCGGGCTTGCCTCGGACGAGATCGGGAAGAAGGCGCCGTCACAGGTGCGCACGCACATGGTGCGAAGCGTGCCGGAATAGACGCCGCTTTCCGGTGGGTAAACGCCCATCTCACCGTCACGCAGCATCGGTCCGTAGCTTTCGTCCGGCGGCAGGTCGCGCAGGATGTTGCGATGCGTTTCCGGCTCATCCGGGTCGGCGCTGGCGAATTCCTCGCGGTCGCCATAGCAACCGTTGATCTCGAGCGCGGCCAGGATTCGCCGGCGCGTGTCGTCGCCATCGCCTGACACGAGTTGCTGGCGCTCCGACTTGAGGATGCGCAGATTGTCTTCCATCTCGGCGATCAGGCTGTTGATGTCGGAGCAGATATCCGGGTCGCCGCCGTTGAAGACGACGACGCTGCCCGTGCCGCAGCCGGCGCGCCGGCGGTCGTTGCGCGCCCGGCGCAACTCGATGTTCTGCCTCGAAATCGCGCTCGCATAGTCGCGCGTATCGGCCGTTGTTGCGATGGCGGCGGGGAGTTCGGCAAGCCGGGTGTTCAGGCGGTCGCAGACGCTGGAGGCCAGCGCCTGATCGGCCAGAACCAGAAGCAACGGCAGGCTCGCCGCCGCAAGGGTTTTGATGTTCCGGAACAAGGCGAACGTCTCTTCCTGCAACCGCGCGGCGCCACCCTTGTTGTGCGGGATCGGTCGCCGTCGGCAATTCCTGTTTCCGCCCTATCATAAGGCTTGTCGCCGCCGGTGCAACGACAAGCCTCGCATTGCGTTAACAGCTCCGTCCGATCGCAGGAATGGAAGGTGCCGATCCGATGTCAGGCGGCGCGGGCCGTTTCCAGCGACATCGGCCGTTCGAGAACCGTGCCTTCGATCGCGGCCACTGCCTTCATGGCGCTCAGCAGCGATGGCGTCACCTCCCAGGCGACGGCCACGGCATAGACCGAGCCGATCCGGTGTGGCTCGCCGATGCGCTCGCCGGGGCAACCCATGCGGCGGAACATCCGCTCGAGGAAGACGTCGGTCACCGTCACGATATGGCTGATACCGGACGCAAGTCCGAGTTCACCGACACCACACATCAGTTCTGCGGCGGCCACGGTCACCTGGTTCGAGGCGCGATCCTGGGAGATCTCCGGGTCGATGCAGAAGCGGCTCGATTCCCAGATCGAGGCACTACGGACCTGCGGGTTGTCGCCAAGCAGGATCGGGAACGTATCGTCCAGCATGTTGGGGCCGAGCGTCGGCAGCAATCTCAGCGACCCGCGCAGCTTTCCCGTCTCCGGCGAATAGGACAGCACATAGAGCGGATTCGACTTGTCATAATTGTCGATCTCCCATTCCCCATCGGTCTGCACGTCCCATTTCAGGAAATCGTGGAAGACGCGCTTACGCAGCTTGAACATCTCGTCGATGGCCTGCGGGTGCTGTCCGCGTGTCCTGCCGTTGAGGATCCTGATCATCGTTCTCTCCATCCTTGTTTTGGGGGATGGCGCGATGCTGTCAGTCCTGCGGAAGTGACGAAACTGTCGGTAGTGACAGTTCCGGAAACGGTTTTTTCCCTCTAAATTTCGACGGGTTTTCAGATGGGCGAGGGAGGAGTGTCTTGGAGCCGGATCAAACCGTCGGGATCAGCGCATGGCGAACGGCCTGCGCCACCGCTTGCGTGTTGGAGACGACGTTGAGCTTTCGGCGGGCGTTGGTCATGAAGAAACGCACGGTGCGCTCGGAAATGCCGAGAATGGTGGCAATCTCCCAGTAGCTTTTACCCGCCGCCGACCAGGTCAGAACCTCGGTTTCACGGCCCGTCAGGCGCATGTCGCGCGTGTTCAGCCCCCCCGTCATGGCTGCGTTCTCAAGCATGCCGGCATGAAACAGGTTGGCGGCGAGCTGGAAGTCGCGCAGGTGGTTGCGTCGATAGATCGACCACTCTGCGGCCGACATGTTGACGTTGATGGCAAGCAACGCCATGCGGCCGGCCGGCGAGGGCAGCGGCAGGGCGACACCTTCGCTGGAAAGTCCGATCTCTTCGGCCGTCTTGAACAATGGCTCGCATTCGGGAAAGCGATGGCGCGCCGTTGTCCATTCCACGGGCCTGACGCCGCCGAGCGCCAGCTTGAGGATCGGGTCGATGCGATAGAGCCCCCGCGTCAGATAAAGCTCGGCCGCGTAGGCACCGAAGGTGTGGTGCAACCGGCAGATCTTGAGCTCGTCGGGGTGGGGCTCGGCTTCAAGATAAAGGAGATGAGCGATGCGAAAGGTACGGCGCATCAACGTAAAGAAATGGGCCGGCTCGATACAGCCTCCGCATTCCAGGATTTCCAGCATGTCGAGGACAGCCTGTTGTTCAGTCATGCCACAACACCAATTCTTGCCCTGAAACCCAACAATGGTTGGGGGTTCACCTTTTGTCCAGAAGCGACAGCCGTATTTGCTGTGGATTGTCGATCCTTGCAAACAATGGTTGTTGCCCGGGATCGCGGGAGTAACACAGGGCCGCCAGGTTCAGCGGCCCTGTAAACGAGGGCGCCGTTAGCCCGGATGGCTGGCTTCGACGACGGCGAGTGCCGCCATGTTGACGACGCCGCGCGAGGTAACGGACGGCGACAGGATGTGCGCCGGCAGCGCCGATCCAAGCAGGATCGGGCCGACATGCAGGCTGTCCGTCATCGTCTTGACGACGCCAAGCGTGATGTTGGCGGCATCCAGATTCGGGAAGACCAGCAGGTTGGCTTCGCCCGACAGCGTGCTGTTGGGCATGACACGCTGACGCAGCACTTCGGAGATGGCGGAATCACCATGCATTTCGCCATCGACTTCTAGGTCGGGCGCGAGTTCGCGCACAAGCTGCAGCGCCTGGCGCATCTTGCTCGCACTTTCCGAATCGCGCGAGCCGAAGTTCGAGTGCGAAACCAGGGCCGCGTGCGGCGTGATGCCGAAGCGCCGGATCTCCTGTGCCGCCATGACGGTTGTCTGGGCGATTTCTTCGGCGCTCGGGCAGTAGCTGACATAGGTGTCGGTGAAGAACGTGGCGCCGCGCTGCGAGATCAGCAGGCTGAGGGCGGAGAAGTCGAGAACGCCTTCGCGCTTGCCGATGATCTGCGAGACGTCGCGAAGGTGCTTGCTATAGCGTCCTTCGACGCCGCAGATCAGCGCATCGGCTTCGCCGCGCTTGACGGCAAGCGCACCGATGACGGTGGTGTTGGTGCGCACGATCGTACGGGCTGCTTCCGGAATGACGCCGAGACGGCCGACGAGGGCGAAATAATCCTCGACATAGTCACGGTAGCGCGGGTCGCCCTCGGGGTTGACCACTTCGAAATCGACGTCCGGACGAACGCGCAGGCCGTAGCGACGCAGGCGCGTCTCGATGATCTGCGGACGGCCGATGAGGATCGGGCGGGCCGTGCCTTCTTCCAGCAGGACCTGTGCTGCGCGCAGCACGCGCTCGTCTTCGCCTTCAGCGAAGATCACGCGGTTCTTCTGTGCATTCTTGGCGGCGGCAAAGACCGGCTTCATGATGAAGCCCGAACGGAAGACGAAGCGGTTCAGCTTGTCGAGATAGGCGTCGTAGTCCTGGATCGGACGGGTGGAGACGCCGCTTTCCTCGGCAGCCTTGGCGACGGCCGGCGCGATCCTGAGGATCAGGCGCTGGTCGAAGGGCGACGGGATCAGGTAATCGGGACCGAAGACCGGCGTCTCGCCGGAATAGGCGCGGGCGGCCACATCGGACGGCTCCTCGCGAGCAAGGCCGGCGATGGCACGGACCGCAGCCATCTTCATTTCTTCGTTGATCGTGCTTGCGCCGCAGTCGAGCGCACCGCGGAAGATATGCGGGAAGCAAAGCACGTTGTTGACCTGGTTGGGGAAATCCGAACGGCCGGTGCAGATCATTGCGTCCGGGCGCGCCGCACGGGCAGCCTCCGGCATGATTTCCGGCGTCGGGTTGGCAAGTGCCATGATCAGCGGCTTTTCGGCCATCTGCACGAGCAATTCAGGCTTCAGCACGCCTGCGGCGGAGAGACCGAGGAAGACGTCGGCGCCACCGATGCTGTCGGCCAGCACCCGGTTGTCGCTTTCCTGGGCGTAGACCGACTTCCATTCGTCCATCAGCACTTCGCGGCCCTTGTAGACGAGGCCCTCGAGGTCGTGCACCCAGATGTTCTCGCGCTTGGCGCCAAGCGTGACCAGCAGGTTGAGACAGGCGAGCGCTGCAGCACCCGCTCCCGAGGTGACGATCTTGGCCTTGGCGATGTCCTTGCCGGCCAGCTCCAGACCGTTGAGGATGGCGGCCGCAACGATGATCGCGGTGCCATGCTGGTCGTCATGAAAGACCGGGATCTGCATCTTTTCGCGCAGCTGGCGCTCGACCTCGAAGCATTCCGGCGCCTTGATGTCTTCCAGGTTGATGCCGCCGAAGGTGGGCTCCAGCGCGGAGATGACGTCGACCATGCGCTCTATGCTCGAAGCGTCGATCTCGATATCGAAGACGTCGATGCCGGCAAATTTCTTGAACAGGACGGCCTTGCCTTCCATCACCGGCTTGGAGGCGAGTGGGCCGATATTGCCGAGGCCGAGAACGGCCGTGCCATTGGAAATGACCGCGACAAGATTGGCGCGTGCGGTGTAGTCGGCAGCCATTTCCGGATTGTCGCGGATGGCGATGCAGGGGGCAGCCACGCCGGGCGAATAGGCGAGCGCGAGGTCGCGCTGGTTGCCGAGCGGCTTGGTGGGCTGGATTTCGAGCTTCCCAGGGCGAGGGTAACGATGGAAGAAAAGGGCCTGCTGGTCGATGTCGCCGCTGGCTGGACCTGTTTGGGATTTGGTTTTGTCGCCCGTGCTCATAGTCTGCATTCCTCTTTTTTGGACGTGGCCTTGTTGCATGAATTGCGAAGCGCGTACAGTTTTTGCGCGGTTCTTTTCGGCCGGTGCGACGAACCGGCCGGCGTCCGTGTCATCTTCCTGAAACACGAGTCTGGTTTTGACGGGCCTGAGAAGGCGCAATCAAGACGAGGCTGGTATGATGGCGGCACCGCAAAACAACTCCGTACGACATCTCAGGACGTTGTTCATCTCCGACGTCCACCTCGGCTCCAAGGCCGCCAAGACCGACTTTCTCATTGATTTTCTGCGCCATCACGAGGCGGAGACCATCGTTCTCGTCGGCGACATCGTCGACGGCTGGCGGCTGAAGCGCAGCTGGTACTGGCCGCAGAACTGCAACGACGTCGTCCAGAAGCTGCTGCGCAAGGCGCGCAAGGGCACACGCATCATCTATATCCCCGGCAATCATGATGAGTTCATGCGCGATTTCCCGGGCGTTCACTTCGGCGGCATCGAGGTGGCGCAGCGCCACATGCACAAGGGTGCTGACGGCCGCAACTATCTGGTGCTGCATGGCGACGAATTCGACGTGGTTGTGCGCAATGCCCGCATCCTCGCCTATCTCGGCGACTGGGCCTACGATACGGCGATCGCCATCAACATCGGCCTTGCCGCCATTCGTCGCCGGCTGGGCATGCCCTATTGGTCGTTCTCGTCCTGGGCGAAACTGCAGGTCAAACACGCCGTCAATTTCATCGGCGAGTTCCAGAAGGTGGTTGCCGACGAGGCGCGGCGCCATGACGCGCAAGGGGTTATCTGCGGCCATATCCACCATGCGGTGATCGACGACATCGGCGACGTGCGCTACATCAATACCGGCGACTGGGTCGAAAGCTGCACGGCGATCGCTGAACATCACGACGGTACCATGGAGCTGATCACCTGGCACCAGATGCGCGGCGGCGCCGTCGAGGCTGAGGGGACTGCCGAGGCGGAACGCTTGCTGGCCCAGTTGCTGACGCAACGGGCGGCCTGACTAGCACGGTGGCGAGACGCAAACGTCGCCTGTAGCGAAATCTAGGTTATGGCGATCCCGCGGTGGGCTATGCTATTGCTGGCCCATAGCCATCAGGTTCGCCCATGATTCCCTCCCAAGCGCCCGCTGCCGTGGGCCCTCCGCCGCGTTATTTTACGCTTCGCACCGCCTTGCTCTTCTGCGCTCCGTTGATCGTCAACGGTTTCGCCATGCCGTATTTTCCGGTCTGGCTGACGACGCTTTCCATGAGCGATTTCGAGATCGGCGTCGTGCTGGCATTGCCGATGTTCGTACGCGTGTTTACAGCGCCGATAGCGGGTGTGATCGCCGACCGGCTCGGAGAGCGCACGATCGTCTTGATCTGGTCCGGATTCCTGTCGTTGGCGACGGCCTTCGTGCTGTTTTACGCCCGCGAGTTCTGGCCGGTTCTGATCATCTATACGCTGCAGTCGGCGGTCTATTCGCCCTATGTGCCGATCGTTGAGGCGATCGCGCTTTCCGGTGTCCGGCGCTGGGGCTTCGACTATGCCCAGATGCGGCTTTGGGGTTCCGTCGCTTTTATCGGGGCCACCATGCTCGGCGGCTGGATGATCGGCATCTTCGGTGGAGACATGGTGCTGCCGGCGATGGCGATCGGCTTCGGCCTGACGATCCTGATGGCCTTCGCGGCGCCGCGTGTCGGCCGGCCGCGGCGGCCGTCACCGATCACGGCGCTGACCGAGCCCCCGCCGAAGTCGTTGCGCCAGCTTGATCTGCAGCTGCTGCTGGTCGGCGTGACGCTGGTGAACGCCAGCCATGCGATGCTGTTCGCCTTCTCGGCGATCTACTGGCAGCATATCGGCTATAGCGGCACGGAAATCGGCATTCTCTGGAGCGCCGGTGTTGCCGCCGAGGTGACGATGTTCATCTTCGCCAAGGCGATCATCCGGCGCTTCAGCGTCTGGACGATGATCCTGTCGGGTTGCTCGCTGGCGGTGGTGCGCTGGATCATCTTCCCGATGGATCTCGGCTTTTCCGGCTACTTCGTGCTGCAGTGCTTTCACGCCTTCACCTACGCGATCATGCACACCGGCATGCAGAACAAGCTGGTGGAGCGCGTCGTCGAGGAGCAGGAGGCATCGGCCCAGGGGCTTTACTTCTTCTACACCGGCATCTTCACGGCGATCTTCACCTTCCTGTCCGGCTATCTCTATGCCTGGTACGGGGTGAACGGGTTCTATTCGATGTCGGTCGTCGCTTTTGCCGGCTGCTGCTTTGCCGTCGCCGCCTGGTACCTTCAGCCCCAGAGGCGCGGCTCCGGCGGGAAGACCAGCGAAGCGTCGTAGCGCAGGCCGGGCGTGCGATCGCGCGCCAGGAGCAGCGGGCCGTCGAGGTCGACGAAATCCGCACCCTGCGCCGCCAGGATTGCCGGTGCCATGCCGAGCGAGGTGCCGACCATGCAGCCGACCATCACCTTGAGGCCGAGCGACGTCGCGGCCTCGCGCATGCGAAGCGCTTCCGTCAGCCCACCGGTCTTGTCGAGCTTGATGTTGACGGCATCATAGCGGTCGACGAGGGCCGGGAGGTCACCGGTCGCATGCACGCTCTCGTCGGCGCAGACCGGAACGGGGCGGGCGATCGTGGCCAAGGCCTGATCATTGCCCGCCGGCAGCGGCTGCTCGATCAGGTCGATGCGCTGTTCGGCGCAGATGGCGAAGTGATAGGCGAGGCTGTCGGGCGTCCAACCCTCATTGGCATCGAGAATGATGCGGCTCTCCGGCGCACCTTCGCGCACGGCGCGGATGCGCGAGGCATCGTCCGACGTGCCGACCTTGATCTTGAGCAGAGCGCGGTGGGCATATTGCGCTGCCTGTGCACGCATCGCTTCGGGTTCGGCAAGCGATAGTGTATAGGCTGTTGTCAAGGTTTCGGGTGAGGAAAGGCCGGCAAGCTCATGGACAGATTTGCCTTTCTGCTTTGCTTCCAGATCCCAGAGCGCGCAGTCGACGGCGTTGCGGGCAGCACCCGGCTTCATCGCCGACTGTAGCTCCACGCGCGTCAGCCCCGCCTCGATCTCCGGGCGAATGGCTTCGATCTCGGCGAGCACCGAGGCAATGGTTTCGCTGTAGCGGCCATAGGGCACGCATTCGCCCCAACCGCTGGTGCCGTTGTTGGTGATTCGGCAGGTCACCACGCTTGCCGTGGTCTTCGAACCACGCGAAATCGTGAATGTGCCCGCAATCGGGAAGTCTTCGGTTGTCGCTTCGAGCACAGTTGACATGAAATCTTCTCCGGCGGGGGCTATCTGGCACATTGGTCGCGATGTTACCGGCTTCGTCCGGATGACATCAAGGATGTGAGCCGTTATGACGGAGCAAGCTTTTACGAGCGGTTAGCAAATCGGGATGACAGAGACCAGGTGACGCGTTCCCAGACCAAGATCGTTGCGGATGTCGCGCTCGGCGGAGACGCCGGAGGCTCTGGTGGCACTTACGTCTTTTCAGGCGTCTGGCGGCACGAGACAGCCGAAGCCATGGGCGCTAAGCTCGATCAGCTTGCGCGCAAGGGCGGCAGCGTCAGGCAGTTCGATCTATCGGGTGTGACGGCCATGGACACGGCGGGGGCCTGGATCATCCGGCGTTTCATGACGCAGATTGCCGGTCCTGAAAAGGACGAGATCCAGCTCGTCGATGGCGGACAGCGCTATGTCGAGCTGATCGGCGCATTGCCGGCGGAACTGCCGACACCGGAAGACGAAGGCGAGCATATTCCGCTGTTCCAGCAGATATTCGCGCCGGTCGGCGAGGTGATGCTCGCGACCTGGAACGATATCGTCGCGGCCATGTACATTCTCGGCTCGGCGGTTCGCGGCGCCCAGCTCAAGCTTGGACGACACAGCGGCGTCTCGCCGGCCGCCATCGTTCACCAGATTGACCGCATGGGCGTCAAGGCCGTGCCGATCATCATGCTGATGTCCTTCCTGATCGGGGCGATCATTGCGCAGCAGGGCGCATTCCAGCTGCGCTATTTCGGCGCCGAAGTCTTCGTCGTCGATCTCGTCGGCATCCTGCAGCTGCGCGAAATCGGCGTTCTCCTGACGGCAATCATGATTGCCGGTCGTTCGGGCAGCGCGATCACCGCCGAGATCGGCTCGATGAAGATGCGCGAAGAGGTAGACGCGCTGAAGGTGATGGGCCTCAGTCCGGTCGGCGTCCTCGTGTTTCCGCGCCTTGTGGCGCTGACGATCGCCTTGCCGCTCCTGACCATCATTGCCAACTTCGCAGCACTGACCGGTGCGGCTCTGGTCGCCTGGACCTATTCGGGCATCACGGTTGCGACCTTCCTGTCGCGCCTGCAGGAAGCCGTCGATTTTTCGTCGGTTGCAGCCGGCATGATCAAAGCGCCGTTCATGGCGTTGATCATCGGCGTGGTGGCGGCGGTCGAAGGGCTGAAGGTGGGCGGCAGCGCCGAATCGCTCGGCCGCCACGTGACGTCTTCGGTGGTCAAATCGATCTTCGTGGTGATCCTGATCGACGGCCTGTTTGCCATGTTCTATGCGGCAATCGACTTCTGAGGCGAATGGAACGATGAGCAAAGCAGCCACAGATAGACAGCCGGAAGCCGCCAATGGGCACGAAGCGGTTCTGTCCGTGCGCGACCTGACGGTCGGCTTCGGTTCCCACATCGTTCTCGACAAGCTCAACCTCGAGATCTACCGCGGCGAAATCCTCGGCTTCGTCGGTGCCTCCGGCACCGGCAAATCTGTATTGATGCGCACGGTTCTCCGGCTTTTGGCCAAGCGCTCCGGCACGATCGAGATCCTCGGCGCGGAATACGACAAGATGTCGGAGGCCGACAGGATTGCGCTCGACATGCGCCTCGGCGTGCTTTTCCAGCACGGCGCGCTGTTCTCGGCACTGACGGTGCGCGAAAACATCCAGGTGCCGATGCGTGAATATCTCGATCTGCCGCAGAGCCTGATGGACGAGCTGGCGCGCCTGAAGATCGAGCTGGTGGGACTGGCGCCGGAGGCGGCCGACAAATATCCTTCCGAGCTTTCGGGCGGCATGATCAAGCGGGCGGCACTCGCCCGGGCGCTGGCTCTCGACCCCGATCTCGTCTTTCTCGACGAGCCGACGTCGGGCCTCGATCCGATCGGTGCGGCCGAGTTCGACGAGTTGATTGCCAAGCTGCGCGACACGCTCGGATTGACCGTGTATATGGTGACTCACGACCTCGACAGCCTGTTTTCGGTCTGCGATCGCATCGCGGTGCTTGGAAACAAGAAGGTTTTGGTCGAGGGGACCGTCGAGGACATGCTGGCCTGCGACGATCCCTGGGTGCAGTCCTATTTCCGGGGCAAGCGCGCGCGGTCGATCGTGCGGCACGACGAATAGCGGCAGGGTGCCCGTCGGACTGTCCCATGGGTGTCCTGAGCAGAAGAACGGCCGGTAGGACGGCCACTGAGGTAGTCGGAACGAATGGAAACTAAAGCGAATTACGCCATTGTCGGCTTCTTCACGGTGTTCGTGATCGCGGCGGCCTTCGGCTTCGTCTACTGGATGTCGCAATATGGCCGCAGCGGCGAAATGGTCGAGCTGGTCGTCAATATTCCCGGCTCCGCCAACGGGCTCTCCGTCGGTTCTCCGGTCCGCTTCAACGGCATTCCCGTCGGTTCGGTGCGCAATCTGGCGATCGACGCCAACGATCCGCGCTACTCTATCGCGGTGACCGAAGTCTCGATCGATGCGCCGGTGCTGAGATCGACCAAGGCGACGCTGGAAGTGCAGGGACTGACGGGTGCCGCCTATATCGAGCTCAGCGGCGGTAACAAGGGCGACGAGAACATTCTGCGCAGCGCGCTTGAGAAGGGCACGCAGGCCCGTATCCTCGCGGACCAGTCGAGCGTCACGAGCCTGCTCGCGACGGCGGACGCGATCATGGACCGCGCCAACGATGCAATCGCCGACATCCAGGGTTTCGTCAAGGATGTGCGCGGGCCGCTGACGGGCACGATCGGCAATGCCGAGAAATTCTCCAAGGCGCTTGCCGACAATTCCGGCGCGATTGACGACTTCCTGAAAAGCGTGACCGAGCTTTCGGCATCAATCAATGCCGCGTCGAAGAAGCTCGATTCGACGCTGGCCTCGGCCGATGTGCTGGTGAAGTCGGTGGATCCGAAGAAGATCGATCATATCGTCAGCAACGTCGAGCAGTTGAGCAACGACCTGAAGGCCGCCTCGGGCGGAGTTTCCGAAACCATCGCGGCGTTCAAGCGCACGGTCGAGACCTATGACCAGTTCGGCAAGAATGCGCAAAAGACGCTCGAGCGCGTCGATACGCTGGTGGCTGCCGTCGACAAGCAGAAGGTCGAGTTGGTCGTCAACGACATTTCGGCGGCCAGCGCCGACGCCCGCAAGGCGGTCGCCAACATCACGCAATTTGCCGAAAAGATCACCGCGCGCCAGCAGGACATCGATCGCACGATCACTGACGTTACGCAGATGGCGAGCAAGCTGAATGCTGCCTCGAACCGGGTCGACAGCATTCTCGTCAAGGTGGACGGCTTCCTCGGTGATGCCGATGCGCCGTCGCTTTCGGCCGAGGCGCGCACGACGCTCGAATCGTTCCGCAAGATGGCCGACAACCTCAACGCCCAGATCGGCCCGATCGCCGACAATCTGAAGCGCTTCTCGGGCTCCGGTCTTCGCGATGTCGAGGCGCTGGTGACCGATACGCGCCGCACCGTACAGAGCCTCGAGAATACGATCTCGACATTCGACAAAAATCCGCAGCGCCTCTTGTTCGGCGGCGAAACTGTCAAACAATACGATGGTCGCACCCGACGCTGAGTCGGGTAGACAAAGCCGGCGTGGGGCCGGGCGGGTTGCTTTCATTAAAGAGAGCGCTCTAAGGTGCTGCGTATTGGACAAGGGTTTGGGCAGTATGAATTTTTCGGGGCTGGTGTGTGTGCGTGAGATGGGAGCGATGCGCTCTGCCCTGGTCTTCACGCTGGCTGTCTTGTTGGCGGGATGCGGGACCCGTGCCGCCGTCAACGACACGTTCAGCCTTTCCGCTTCGCCCGTCGTCGAAGGACGTGCAGCGACCAACAAGCAGATCCTCGTGCCGGAACCGACGGCTCTGAAGGCGCTCGACGGCGACCAGGTCGTCATCCGCCTTTCCGGCTCGGAGTTGCAGTATCTCTCCAAGGCGCAATGGAGCGACCGTCTGCCGCGCATCGTGCAGGCGAAGCTGGTTCAGGCGTTCGAAAACTCAGGCAAGGTCGGCGGCGTCGGCAAGCCAGGCCAGGGGCTGGCGATCGATTATCAGGTGATCAGTGATATCCGGTCCTTCGAGATATCGACGCAAGGCGCCGACACGGCGGTGGTCGAGATCTTTGCGAAGATCGTCAATGACCGGAACGGCACGGTGCGCGTACAGAAGGCGTTCCGCGCGACTGCAGGCGTGAAGGGCACTGACAACCCGGCCTTCGTGAGGGCACTCGACCAGGCCTTCGCGACTGTTGTAGCTGAGATCGTCGGCTGGACACTCAGCTCTATTTGACCTACTGCATGTTTCCTTAAATCGTAGCCGATTTCAGGACAAAACATGCAGCAGTTCAAAGTGCTACAGCGTCCTTTGCGCGTCTGATAAGACGCGCGGCGCTGTAGAGCGTTTTCCGGTTCAGACGGAGCCGCGGAAACGCTCTATCTCTTTGTTTTTACGTATTTCCTGACGGAAAACGCTTCGCACTTTTTCTGGAAACGCGTCAGATCTATCTGATCTCTGCCGCCTCGATGCGGTTGACCACCTCCGCCACCCCTTCCGTCAGCCTTGCGGCTTCTTCCGCGCGGGCGATTTCAGCTGTCGTGGCGACATGGCCGGCCAACACGATCGTATTTCCCTTGCAGACGACGGTGACGTCGGCTGCATCGAGTCCCGGCGTCACGGCCAGTCCGTGCGCGACGCGGCGTTCGAGTTCGGCGGGGTGGTCCCCCGTGCTGCGTTCCGGCTCAATGCCGTGGAATGTGCGCTTCTTGAAGATCATCGTCCGGCCTCTTTCCTTGGTGGAAAGACAACGCTGCGCTCGGCCATTTGTTCAGGTGTTCCAATCGAAACAGCGCGAACCTGGCTTTCATGCGATCGGTCGCACATGCGGATCGCACGTCATTCCTGGCCGCAGAATTCGAACGGGGAACCATCCATGCGTCATTCTTTCCTCGCCGTCGCACTTGCGATGACGACCGTCCTTGCTATCGCCATGCCGGCAAAAGCCGGCAACTACAGCTATGGCCAGCGACAGACCTGCGTCGTCAAGACGGTGAAGACCTACGGCGCCTATGGCAGGGTGGTGATCAAGAAGGTGCGCATCTGCAAATGACGCCTGCGCACCTTCAGGCTCGCTAGAGCGTTTCCGGCTCGCAGCAGAAACGCTCTATCTCCTTGTTCTTAAGCATTTCCTGTAGGAAAACCACTTCGCACTTTTCCTGGAAATACTCTAGGGCCAGCGTACGACCGGGGGCAGGGACGAAAGAATCGACTCGACGTTGCCGCCGGTCTTGAGGCCGAAGATGGTGCCGCGATCGTAGAGCAGGTTGAACTCGACATAGCGGCCGCGACGAACGAGTTGCTCGTCGCGATCCTCCTCGGTCCATGGCGTGTTGAAATTGGTGCGCACGATCTTGGGGTAGACGAGCGCGAACGCCTTGCCGAGGTCACGGGTGAAGGCGAAGTCCGCTTCCCAGCCGCCTTGCTCGGCCGGAGACTGAAGCCAATCGTAGAAAATGCCGCCGGTACCGCGCGGCTCGTTGCGGTGCTTCAGGAAGAAGTAGTCGTCGCACCATTGCTTGAACCTGGCGTGATCCGCGACCGCGTGTCGGTTGCAGGTGATCTCCATGGCGCGGTGGAACAGCTGGGTGTCCGGGTCGGTCATGACGCGGCGGCGGTCGAGCACCGGCGTCAGGTCGGCGCCGCCGCCGAACCAGTTGCTGGTGGTGACGACCATGCGGGTGTTCATGTGCACGGCCGGAACGTTGGGGTTCACGGGATGCGCGATCAGCGAGATGCCCGACGCCCAGAAACGTGGGTCTTCGCTGGCGCCCGGGATCTGCTCGCGGAATTCGGGCGAGAATTCGCCGAACACGGTCGAGGTGTGAACGCCGACCTTCTCGAAGACACGGCCTTCCATCATCGACATGCGGCCGCCGCCGCCTTCGCCGCCGTCTCGGCTCCACTCCTTGCCGACGAAGCGGCCCGGTTCACGGTCCGACAAGGGGCCGGTCAGATCATCTTCGACAGCCTCGAACGCGGCGCAGATCGTATCGCGCAGGCTTTCGAACCAGGCCCTGGCTGCAGCCTTCTTGTCTTCGATATCGGCAGGCAGCCCCTGGGGTAGTTGCGGTCGTTCCATGAAAATTTGTCCTGTTCGCGGCTTTGCGCGCCGGAAAGCCGCCGATTCGTTGATGTGCGCCACAGTTCATATTTCCGCCAGATTGGCAACGGCGGTCGGGTCATCGGGCCAGTGTGCCGCATCGGCTGGGCAGTGTAAAACGGACTCGCAATGGCCCGATACTCACACTATCTTTACCTCCAGAGGTATGGCCCATGGCAAGAATACCCGCAGGTCCGCCGCTTGATGGTTTGCGGCGCCAGATCGCCCGGCATCGCCGGGACAATCCGACACGAGGCGATGGCCTTTTCGTGCGTGAAACCTTTCGGCTCGATCGAAGTGCTGCCCGCGCCAAGGCCCGCGAATGGTTCGATACCTGGCCGAAAGCCGCCTATTGGACCGAGGTGGAAAGCTGGCGCCAGCTCGACGGCGACGAGATCGAATTCACCATGCGCCGATTGCCGACCGCCGACTGACGCCCCGGCTCGGCCGGCAATCGCTGGGCTATGACGATCGCCATTTTGTTTTCCTTCGGCACGTTAGCAAGCATGGTGGCGCTTGCCCAATTGCCGCCACGCGGCCGCAATGCGTCCTAGGGCTGACCGTCCTCTTCCGTCGCATCCATCAGCCGCGGCCCGGCGCCTTCCATCGAGAGCACATCGTGCGGATTTCGCAGCGGACACTCCCTGAGCGACAGGCATCCGCAACCGATGCAGCTCGTCAGATGGTCGCGCAGCGCCATCAGGCTGGCTATGCGCGTGTTCAGCTGCTCCCGCCAGCTCTCCGACAGCCGTGCCCAATCCTGTACCGTCAGCGGCCGGTCGTCCGGCAGCACCGTCAGCGCCTCCTGGATTTCCGAAAGCGGAATTCCGGTCCGCTGGGCGACCTTGATCACTGCCACGCGCCTCAGCACGCTGCGGGGATAGCGACGCTGGTTGCCGCGGCTGCGATTGCTGCGGATCAGTCCCTTGGCCTCATAGAAATGGAGGGTAGAAACCGCGACACCGCTGCGTTCTGCGACTTCGCCGACAGTCAGCTCGCGCCGCATTTCGCTGTTTCTTACAATCGTCATGACAGCTATTGACCTCAACTAATGTTGAGGTTTTATAGCATGAGCTCCATGGAATTCACAACAAGGAGCCGACCCCCATGACAGAGAAAATGACGCTTGCGGTGATCTACGGCAGCGCCCGACAGGGGCGCTTCTGCGATACGGTCGCCAATTGGCTGATCCGCGAGATTTCGGATTCGAACGTGTTCAATCTCACGGTTATCGACCCAGCGCGGCTGAGAGCGTCCCGTGGCGTAGGTGCTGCGGTCAATCCCGGCGAGTGGCTGGAGCGCAAGGTGGCCGAGGCGGATGCCTTCCTGGTGGTGACGCCGGAATACAATCACGGCTACCCGGCCGCGCTGAAGGAGCTGATCGATTCAGTCTACGAGCCCTGGCATGCCAAACCCGTCGCCTTCGTCTCCTATGGCGGCGCTTCGGGCGGCATCCGCGCCGTCGAGCAACTGCGGCAGGTCTTTGGCGAGCTGCATGCGGTAACGCTGCGCGACGGCGTCCAGTTTGCCAAGGCCTGGTCGAAATTCGATGCGGCCGGCAACCTCTACAAGCCAGAGGAGATGCGCGCGCCACTGTTCTTGATGATGGATCGGCTCATCTGGTGGGCGCGGACATTGAAGCAGGCGCGCAAGCTGACGCCCTATAACGAAGTGGCCGCCTGAATTTGAAGGGCGCTGCCGTTGGTGGCGCCATCGTAACCCCCATCAGGAAGGGCAGGGACGGTATGATGCGACGCTTGTCAGAACGACTGGACTTGGCGGATCGCCTCGCCGGCGATCATGGCGGCGGACATGGCGACATTCAGCGACCGTTGCCCCTCGGCCATCGGGATGAGGATGCGGCCTTCCGCGCGATCATGCACATGGTCTGGCACACCGGCGCTTTCCCGGCCGAACAGCAGAATATCGTCCGGGCGGAATTCGAAACGGGTGTAGGGCACGGCGGCCTTGGTCGAGGCAAGCACAAGCCTGCGTCCCGTCGGCACACGCCACGCCTCGAACCGTTCCCAATTGATGTGGCGGGGGGGGGGGGCCGAGGCGGTAAAGTCCATGTCGGGGCGGTTCTGATTGCGGGCGGAAAGGCGAAGGCCGCCGGGTCGATGACGTCGACGGCAAGGCCAAGGCAGGCCGCAAGGCGCAGGATCGTGCCGGTGTTGCCGGGAATGTCGGGCTGGTAGAGGGCGATGCGAAGGTCACTCACGTCTGTTTACTTTCCTTGCGGCATGTCTGGTGCGGCGGAGAATTCGTGCGCAAGAATCCCCATCATGATGTCGTCGTGCCATTCGCCATCGATCAGTGCCGCCTCCCGTTCGCGCCCCTCGATCGAGAAGCCGCATTTGCGGTAGCTGGCAATCGCACGTTCGTTGAAGGCAAGCACGCGCAGCGAAATGCGATGCAGGGCGAGTTCGCCGAACGCATGGCCCAATACAAGCTTCGTGACCGCGGTGCCAAGCCCTTGGCCCAGCAGTTTCGGATCGAGGATGCCGATGGCGAAGGAGGCGCGCCGGTCGTGCCGGTTGATATTGTCGAGCCTGACTTCGCCGATGAGCCCGTTGCGATCAATGATCCAGGCGGCCGGATGTTCGATGGTGCGTTGCAGCCACATCTCTGCGTCCGCTCGCCCGTAGCGGGCAGGAGAGGCGCTGCCTCCGAACATGCGGTAGATCTCCGGGTCACGCCCAAGGGCGAGCCGTGCGTCGACGTCGCCACCGATTGGGCGCCTCAGCAGGAAACCATGCCCTTTCAGTTCGGGAGGGGTGGTCGATGAAGCGTTCATATGCGTTTCCTACCGATGCCGTCCGCGCTCGTGCTGATTTTGTGGTCCCTAATCTGTGCCGAATGGGCAACATCCAGCCGAACGATGAAAAAACAGGCAAGAAAGTGCCTGCGACAATCTGGCATATCGAGGCGAATAGAGGTAGACAGAAGACCTCTTCAACGCGAACCGACGGAGGCAATGATGACTATATTGATGTTGACACGCCTTCCAGGAGTGATGGGCCACCGTTTGGCCTGACCGGTTCCGCGACCTATCTTTCAAGAGATTTATGCGCGCTTCCGGAACTCCGGAAGACAAACCCGCTATGGCGGGGCAGCATTTCCGGACTGAAATTTTCACGATAAAGAATGCGGGGAGAGATACCCGCCTTCCTTCAAAATACTCTGAAGGAGCAAGACAATGTTTGGCTGGTTTGAATCCCGCCTCAATCCCTATCCGACGGAAGAGCCTGTGCTTCCGCCGAAAAGCCTTTTCGGCTTCTGCTGGCACTATTCCAAGCCTGCGGTTCCGTGGCTGCTCATCATGTCTGTCTGCACAATGCTGATCGCGATCGGCGAAGTGGCTCTGTTCCAGTTTCTCGGAAACATGGTCGACTGGCTGTCGAACGCCAATCGCGAGAGCTTCCTGGAAGCGGAAGGCCACCGGCTCATCTGGATGGGCGGTCTGGTCCTGATCGGCCTGCCGGCGCTGGTGGCGATCGATTCGCTGGTCATGCACCAGGTGCTGCTCGGAAATTACCCGATGATCGCCCGCTGGCAGATGCACCGCTATCTGCTGCGTCAGAGCATGACGTTCTTCGCCAACGAATTCGCCGGCCGCGTGGCGACCAAGGTCATGCAGACCTCGCTTGCTGTCCGCGAAACGGTGATGAAGATCCTCGACGTCTTCGTCTATGTCGTCAGCTATTTCGTCACGATGCTGATCGTCGTTGCTGCTGCCGACTGGCGGCTGGTGACGCCGCTCGCCGTCTGGCTGGTGATCTACATCTGCATCGTCGGCTATTTCGTGCCGCGCCTGCAGAAGATCTCCAAGGAGCAGGCGGACGCACGTTCGATGATGACCGGCCGTATCGTCGACAGCTACACCAACATCGGTACCGTCAAGCTGTTCTCGCATGCGGGTCGCGAGGAAACCTATGCGCGCGCCGGCATGGACGGCTTCCTCGACACCGTGCATCGCCAGATGCGCAAGGTGACGCTGTTCCATGTGCTCGTATACGCCAACAACAGCATTGCGCTCTTTGCCATCAGCGCGCTTGGCATCCATTTGTGGCTGACAAGTGCCATCTCGGTCGGCGCCATTGCGATTGCCGTCGGTCTTGCCATGCGCATCAACGGCATGTCGCAGTGGATCATGTGGGAAGTCTCGGCGCTGTTCGAGAACATCGGCACGGTCTATGACGGCATCGGCATGATGACCAAGGCGCACGACATCGTCGACGAGCCGGACGCCAAGCCGCTGACGGCGGAGAAGGGCGCGATCACCTACGACAACGTTCGCTTCCACTACGGCAAGGCGAAGGGCGTCATCGATCACCTGTCGCTCGACATCAAGCCGGGCGAGAAGATCGGTCTGGTCGGACGCTCGGGCGCCGGCAAGACGACGCTGATGAACCTGCTGCTGCGGTTCTACGACGTGGAATCGGGCGCAATCCGGATCGACGGCAAGGATATCTCGACTGTCACCCAGGATAGCCTGCGCGCCCAGATCGGCGTCGTCACGCAGGACACCTCGCTGCTGCATCGCTCCATCCGCGACAACATCGCCTATGGGCATCCGGAAGCGGACGACGAGGCGATCATTGCCGCGGCGAAGCGAGCAAATGCCTGGGAGTTCATCCAGGGTCTCGAGGACAACCGGGGACGCAGGGCGCTCGATGCCCAGGTCGGCGAACGAGGCGTCAAGCTCTCCGGCGGCCAGCGCCAGCGCATCGCCATCGCCCGCGTCTTCCTCAAGGACGCGCCGATCCTCGTTCTCGATGAAGCGACGTCCGCGCTCGATTCCGAGGTCGAGCAGGCGATCCAGGAGAACCTGTTCGCGCTGATGGCCGGCAAGACGGTGATCGCCATCGCCCACCGGCTGTCGACGCTGACGGAAATGGATCGCCTCGTCATCCTCGAGGCCGGCCGGATCGTTGAAACGGGTTCGCATGCCGAACTCGTGGCCAAGGGCGGCCTTTATGCCGACCTCTGGTCGCGCCAGTCGGGCGGCTTCATCGCCGACGACGCCGAGAAGGAAGAAGCGGCGGAGTGATCCGCTGCGGCCCCGCCGCGCATGCAGGCGGCGGGGTTTGCCACTTGACGTTAAGCAATTGTAATGCGCTCGATGGCGGAAAGCGATTGCTGTTGCCGCCGAACCGCCTATATCGGAACCATGCTCAGCGCCATCGTCAGCATCTTTGAGAACTCGATCAAGCCGTTTGCGCCGCGGGAGCGATTGCAGCCGCCGAAATCACTGTGGGGTTTCGCCTGGTTCTATGCCCGTCAGGCCAAGGGGCCGTTTCTGGCGATGGCCATCCTTGGCGGCCTTGTCGCCATGCTGGAGGCAGGGCTTTTCTATTTCGTCGGCCGGCTTGTCGATCTGCTCGACACGGTGAAGCCGGAAGCGGGCTGGAGCGGGTTGATTTCCGCCAACGGCCCCGAACTGCTGTTCATGCTGCTGACGGTGCTGGTGTTCCGCTTCGTCGCGGTGTCGCTGGCGGCGCTCGTCGAGGAACAGTCGATCATCACCGGCTTTCTCAATCTGGTGCGCTGGCAGTCCTATACACACGTCGCGCGGCAATCGCTTTCCTTCTTCCAGAATGACTTTTCCGGACGGATCGTGACGAAGGTCTGGTCGGGCGCACAGGCGACCAGCGACCTGATCGTGTCGCTGCTGCAGGTCGTCTGGTTCATCGTCATTTATACCGCCTCGACCATGGCGCTGGTTGCCCAGCTCGACTGGCGCCTTGCGGCGATGGTGGCATTCTGGATCGTCATCTTCCTGGCGTTGGCGCGCTTTTTCGTCCCGCGCATCCGCAAGCATGCCCGCGACACCGCCGAAATGGCCTCGATGCTGAACGGCCGGATGGTGGATGCCTATTCGAACATCCAGACGCTGAAGCTCTTCGGCCGTGACGACGAGAACGATCGCTATATCCGCGCCGGCTTCGATCGTTTCCAGCGCGCAGTTATTCCCTTTACCCGGCTTCTGACTGCCGTTCGCGCATCACTTGCGCTCCTGTCGGGCATGATGATCGCGGCTATTGCGGTCTATGCCATTCACCTCTGGCTTGGCGGCGTGATCAGTTCGGGTGCGGTCGCCTTCACGCTGGCGCTTATATTGCGGCTCAACATGCTGCTCGGGCGCATGATGACGCAGTTCAACTCGATCATGCGCAACATCGGCACGATCCAGAATTCGGCCGAGCTCGTCTCCCAACCGATCGGCCTTGTCGACAGGCCGGGCGCCAAGGAGCTTTCGGTCAGCGAGCCGGAAATCCGCTTCGAGCATGTGAAGTTCCACTACGGCAAGGGCGCTGGCGTCATCGACGACTTCTCCCTGGTCATTCGTCCCGGAGAGAAAGTCGGCATCGTCGGCCGTTCGGGCGCCGGCAAGTCGACGCTCGTCAATCTGCTCCTGCGCTTCTACGACCTTGAAGGCGGGCGCATCCTGATCGACGGGCAGGATATTTCGGCAGTCAAGCAGGAATCGCTGCGCGCGCAGGTCGGCATGGTGAGCCAGGATACCTCGCTGCTGCACCGCTCCATTCGTGACAACATCCTCTTCGGCCACCCGGACGCAAGCGAGGAGCAATTGGTGATGGCGGCCGAGAAGGCCGAGGCCTACGAGTTCATCCTCGATCTCCAGGACCAGCGCGGCCGCAGGAGCTTCGATGCCCATGTCGGCGAACGCGGTGTCAAGCTTTCGGGCGGGCAGAGGCAGCGGATCGCCATCGCACGCGTCATGCTCAAGGATGCGCCGATCCTCGTTCTTGACGAGGCGACGTCGGCGCTCGATTCCGAGGTCGAGGCGGCGATCCAGTCTAATCTCGACCGGCTGATGCAGGGAAAGACGGTGCTGGCTATCGCTCATCGACTGTCGACGATCGCCGCCCTCGACCGGCTCGTCGTCATGGACAAGGGCCGGATCATCGAGGACGGAACCCACACCGAACTGATCGCCCGGGGCGGTCTTTATGCCGACCTCTGGTCGCGGCAATCCGGCGGCTTTCTGGCCCGCGAGGAAGCCGCGGAGTAGGGCAGTCCAGCGCCCATTTTCACGCCCCTCCGACGACTGTCGGCCAGTGGGGATGCCAACCGTCAAGTGCTTGTGCCAATTGGCCGCGCTTTTCCCCGCGACAATCTGCCCACCCGCCCTTGTCAAGGCTGGACATAATTTGCGATCAAGCATAGAACGCGCCGGATTGACGGGGAATCTGCGAGCCGTGTGCGCGCAGAACTTAACGGATTCTGACACCGAATAACGTGTTTGCAACAGCAAGCCGGCTAAGGTGCCAGCACATTGATTGGGCGTGTTTCCTTGACCTAGGTCAAACCGCAAGGGCAGGGATCTCGCTGGGCGGATGCGGTTTCCGCAACATTGCGTGAGAGGATGGTTTAGCCGTGAGCGAACACGACACTTCAAGCGAGACCTTGGGCGAGCCCACTCGCCGCGATTTCCTTTATCTGGCTACGGGCATGGCGGGCGTCGTTGGCGCCGGCGCGGTGGCCTGGCCTTTCATCGACCAGATGCGTCCGGATTCATCGACGCTCGCGCTCGCCTCGATCGAGGTCGACGTATCGAGCCTGCAGCCCGGCATGTCGCTGACGGCCAAATGGCGCGGCAAGCCGATCTTCATCCGCAACCGCACCGAGAAGGAAGTGGAAGAGGCCAAAGCGGTCACTCTTGCCGACCTTAAGGATCCGGTTGCGCGTAACGCCAACCTTCCGACTGACGCCGAGGCGAACGATCTCGATCGCTCCGCCGGCGAAGGCAAGGAAAACTGGATCGTGATGATCGGCTCCTGTACCCATCTCGGCTGCGTGCCGCTTGGTCAGGCCGGTGATTTCGGTGGCTGGTTCTGTCCCTGCCACGGTTCGCACTACGATACGGCAGGCCGAATCCGTAAAGGTCCGGCGCCGGAAAACCTCCCCGTGCCGACCTTCGCGTTCGTTTCCGACACAGTTATCAAGATCGGTTGAGGGGACTACTGATAATGAGTGCTGAACATTCAACCTACACGCCAACGACTGGCATTGAGAAATGGGTTGATTCCCGTCTTCCGCTGCCGCGCATGATTCACGACAGCTTCATCAGCTATCCGGTTCCCCGGAACCTGAACTATGCCTACACCTTTGGTGCCATGCTTTCAGTGATGCTGGTCGTCCAGATCCTGACCGGCGTCGTGCTTGCGATGCATTATGCGGCTGAAGCGACCGTTGCGTTCAACTCGGTCGAAAAGATCATGCGCGACGTCAACCACGGCTGGCTTCTGCGCTACATGCACGCCAACGGCGCATCGTTCTTCTTCATCGCCGTTTACCTGCACATTGCCCGCGGCCTCTACTACGGCTCGTACAAGGCACCGCGCGAAATCCTCTGGATCCTCGGCGTGGTCATCTACCTCCTGATGATGGCGACCGGTTTCATGGGCTACGTTCTGCCCTGGGGTCAGATGTCTTTCTGGGGTGCGACCGTTATCACCGGCTTCTTCACGGCCTTTCCGTTGGTAGGCGAGTGGATCCAACAGTTCCTGCTTGGCGGCTTTGCCGTCGACCAGCCGACGCTGAACCGCTTCTTCTCGCTGCACTACCTGCTGCCCTTCATGATCGCCGGCGTCGTCGTGCTTCACGTGTGGGCTCTGCACGTGACCGGCCAGACGAACCCGACGGGCGTCGAAGTGAAGTCGAAGACCGATACCGTTCCCTTCACGCCCTACGCAACGCTGAAGGATGCACTCGGCGTCTCCGTCTTCCTGCTCGTTTACGCCTGGTTCGTCTTCTACATGCCGAACTTCCTTGGCCACCCGGACAACTACATTCCGGCTGACGCGCTGAAGACGCCTGCTCACATCGTTCCGGAATGGTACTACCTGCCGTTCTACGCGATGCTGCGCGCCATCACCTTCAATGTCGGCCCGATCGACTCCAAGCTCGGCGGCGTTCTGGTGATGTTCGGTTCGATCATCATCCTGTTCTTCCTGCCCTGGCTTGATACGTCCAAGGTTCGCTCGGCTGTTTACCGTCCCTGGTACAAGCTGTTCTTCTGGATCTTCGTCGTCAACGCCATCATGCTCGGCTGGCTCGGCTCGCGCCCGGCGGAAGGCAGTGGTCTGTTTGGCCTGATCTTTGGCGGCGACCTCGCGGGTAACTATGTGGGTTACTCCCAGCTCGGCACGCTGTACTACTTCGGCTTCTTCCTCGTCATCATGCCGGTTCTCGGCCTGATCGAGACGCCCAAGCGCATTCCGAACTCCATCACCGAAGCGGTGCTGGAGAAGAAGAATGCGAAGGCTCAGCCGGCCGCCGCACGCGTCTGATCAGAACAGCGATTGATAAGGAACCCACAACAATGAAAAAGCTTGTAACAGGCATTCTGTCACTTGCTGTCGTCGCTGGCCTCGGTCTCGGAGCTGCTGTCGCTGAAGAGGCGGCAGGTGGCGAGGAGCATGGCGGCGGCACGCCCCACTATCCGATCCACAAGCCGGAACAGCAGGACTGGTCGTTTGCCGGCCCGTTCGGGACCTACGACAAGGGCCAGCTGCAGCGCGGCCTGAAGGTCTACACCGAAGTCTGTTCGGCCTGCCACTCGATGAATCTGGTGGCATTCCGTACACTTGATGGCCTTGGCTATTCCGACGCTCAGGTGAAGGCCTTTGCGGCGAACTACGAAGTTCAGGACGGCCCGAACGCCGACGGCGAAATGTTCACCCGCAAGGCCGTGCCTTCGGACCACTTCCCGTCGCCGTACCCGAACAAGGAAGCTGCTGCTGCTTCGAACAACGGGGCTGCACCGCCGGACTTCTCGCTGATCGCCAAGGCGCGCGGCATCGAACGCGGCTTCCCGCAGTTCGTCTTCGATATGTTCTGGCCCTACCAGGAAGGTGGCCCGGACTATATCCACGCGCTGCTGACCGGCTATCACGAGCCGCCGGAAGGCGTTCAGGTCGCCGAAGGCACGCACTACAACCCTTACTTCGCCAGCGCTTCAGCACTGGCGATGGCTCAGCCGATCTCCAACGATCAGGTTACCTACGACGACGGTGCGCCGCAGACGGTGGACCAGTATGCCAAGGACGTCTCGGCCTTCCTGATGTGGGCTGCCGAGCCGCACCTGGAAGATCGCAAGCGCACCGGCTTCATGGTCATGGTGTTCCTGCTGATCTTTACCGGTCTCATCTATCTGACCAAGAAGTCGGTTTACGCCAACAAGGAACATTGATCGCAATCTGGCTCGGCCAGCTTGATCGAAACCTGAGAAAAGGCCCCGGTTCGTCCGGGGCCATTTTTGTTTGCGCGGTGCTGTTTTCGTTCGGAGACGCGAAACGCGTGCGAGGTCAATCCGCACGGGTAAGGACATGCCGGTTGCCGTGTCAATGGCACAGTGTGGCCTGTCGGGGGCTTGGTGTCGCATGGCGACACGGCACAAGAAGCGTAAGCGGTGTGCCGCTCACACACGGGCGGGAGAATTCCGGCATTCGGTATCAAATGTGCCACCAGCAGTGGAGCGCCATCGCAGCTATGCGCCAACTGCGGCCATTGCAGTTGGTATCGCGCCATGCGTCAAATCAGTTAAAAAGGCTTGAAACGCTTTGCTCCTTGGCCGTGCGTGCGAGGGCTTCGCCAATCAACGGCGCGATAATGATGCGTCGGATATTGGGGGTCTGACGTTGAGCTTCGGTCTCGTTAATGGAATCGGTCACGACCAATTCCTTGAGGTTGCTGGCACCGATGCGTTCGCAGGCACCTTCGGAAAGCACACCATGAGTGATATAAGCCGAAACCTCCTTGGCACCAGCTTCCAACAAGGCTTCAGCCGCGTTGATCAACGTCCCGCCACTATCTACGATGTCGTCGATCAGAAGGCAGCTTTTCCCGGACACATCACCAATGATGTTCATAACTTCCGACACTCCTGCGCGGGGTCGCCGTTTATCGACGATCGCAAGATCGGCACCAATGCGCTTGGCGATGGCGCGAGCTCGTGCCACGCCGCCCACGTCGGGCGAAACGATCATCAAGTTCTTGGAGTCGTAGTTCTCCTCAATGTCGCGGGTCATGACCGGCGCTGAGTAAAGATTATCAGTCGGAATATCGAAAAAGCCCTGAATCTGATCGGTATGGAGATCTACCGTTATGACGCGATGGACACCTGCACCAGCAATCATATTGGCTACCAACTTCGCCGAGATCGGAGTGCGGCCAATGTCACGACGATCCTGACGGGCATAGCCGAAGTAAGGGATCACGGCCGTGATACGGCGGGCAGATGAGCGGCGCAGCGCATCGGTCAGGATAAGCAACTCCATGAGATTGCCATCGGCGGGGGCGCTTGTTGACTGGAGAATATAAACGTCCTCGCCGCGCACATTCTCATGGAGTTGAACGTGGATTTCTTGGTCGGCGAAGCGTTTGACCGTACAGTCTGTGAGGGGAAGATTTAGGTAGTTGGCAATGGCTTCGGCAAGGGCGCGGTTGGAGTTACCGGTCACCAGCTTCATTAGCGCGATCCTGTTTCAAGGAGCCTTCGGGAACAGAGATTTAAGTTCGCGGGCACCTTTAGAGCCTTGTGTGTGGAATCACAACGACGCGCTTCTCATTTTTGCGAAATGACCGGTTTGGGCCGGTAGCAGTCATTGGCAACGCCTCATAGAGAAGCACGGAGGCATTGAGCGACCCGCAGGCTGCGCCCCGGCACCACGGCGGCACCGCACAGGATTGCGTTATTCTCGCACACAGGCCTCAGTGGCGCCGCCGCAACCCATTGGTTGGGCTGTTGGTTGGTGACAGCAGCCGGTAAGGCCGCGGAGGGCAATCGGTTCCGTCGTGTGGTATCCAGATAAACTGTGGTAACTGGATAAGATATGGCGCCCGCAATAGAGCATTTCCAAGAAAAGTGCGAAGCGGTTTTCCGTCAGGAAATGCGTAAAAACAAAGAGATAGAGGGTTTCTGCGACTCCGTCTGAACCGGAAACGCTCTAGAATTCGCAACATCGTGCTGCCGATGCCAAACGTTTCGCTGCGCCCAAAAGGACGCCGGTTCGGCGTTTGCTTGCGTTGCGACCGGCACATACGAAAACGGCCCCACCGTGCGGTGGGGCCGTCAGATCTGATCGATTAGGGCTGCCTCAGTTGAAGCGGCCGGCGGCGTGGGCGAGCATCGTGTAGACCTTGCCCGTGTCGGACGTGAGGTAGGTCTGGGTGATGCGCTTGTCCGGATCGTTGCGCGCGACGTCGGCGAGCAGCTTCTCGAAATCGGCGATGTAACGGTCCACGGCGGTGCGGAACTCCGGCTCGCGGTCGTACTTGCGCTTGATCTCGTCGAAGGTCTGCTGGCCCTTCAGCGTGTAGAGCCGACGGGTGAAGACGTCGCGCTCGCCGCGCTGGTAGCGGCGCCAAAGATCGACGGATGCGTCATGGTCAATGGCGCGGGCGATATCAACCGACAATGAGTTCAAAGACTCGACCACGTGGCGCGGATTGCGGTTGTCTGCGCTGCGGGCGACCGGCTGGCTTTCAGCAGGGCGCTGCGGCGCAGCAGCCGGAGCTTCCTCGCGCGAGGCGGCACGGAGCAGGTCGCGCATCCAGCCGCCGCCTTCTGCGACCTCGCTGGTGACGGCCTGCGTTGCCGGCTGGGTCGGGGCAGGCTGCTGAACGGTCGCCTGCTCGATGCCGAGGCTGCCGCGCAGTGCCGGCGCCGGATCCTGGCGACGCGGTTCTGCGACCGGCTGCTGGCGCAGCGGCTGGGCGACTTCGAGCTGCGTCGACGACTTGCCGATGATTTCCGACAGCTCCTGCAGGGCCTTGATCTGCTCGGCCACGGCACGACGCATGACGGCGGCGTTTTCCTTGGCTTCTTCCGGCAGGTCGAAGGCGCTGCGCTTCAGCTCTTCGCGGGTCATGTCGAGTTCCTTGCGGATCTCGCCTGCCGAGCGGCGGATATCGTCGGTCGCGCCGCTGAAGCGCCCGATGGCTTCGTCGATCGCCACGCGAACGGCGTCGCGCAGCTGGGCTGCTACGCCGTCGGACTTCTTGCCGCTCTCGTTGAGCATGCGCTCGACATCAGAGACCGACGAGGCGACGCTGCCGCGCAGGCGGGACGTCACTTCCTTGGAGCGTTCTTCTGCGCTTGCGAAGGCACCCTCGATCGCCGAGCCGGCATCTTCGCCCACCTTGGCAATCGCCTGGCGGAGCGCTTCGGAGGCGCCGAGCGCACGGCCTTCGACCGCCGAGAGCGTCTTGTTGACGTCGGCAAACGAGGTCTCGACGCCGGAGCGCAGCGTGTCGGCAATCTGGCGCGACCGCTCTTCGGCACGCGAGAAGACCGCTTCAACCGAGGCACCAGCCTCGTCACCGGCCTGTGCCAGCGCATTGCGCATGGATTCGGCCGCTTCGGCTGCGCGCTGTTCGGTGCTCGACAGCAGGCGGCCGACATCCGAGAAGGATTGCTGGATGCCGCTGCGCAGGTTGCCGGCAACGAGGCCGGAGCGCTCTTCGGCACGCTGGAAGGCGCCATCGACGAAGCCTTCGAGTGCACGCATGGTGCGTTCGATTTCTTCCGAGCGCTGGACGAGGCCGACGGACAGGGTGCGCAAGGCATCCTGGCGTTCCTCGAGCGTGCTGACGAGGTTCGACTGGGCGGCCCCCAGCAGGTCCGAGGCCTGGCCGAGCACCTTGGAGTGATCCTCGAAGCGCCCGACGATGCCGCCGATCTGCGACAGTGTGGAGGCGGAGATTTCCGAGAGCTTGTCGACCTTGCCTTCGATGAGGCGCGTGGAGGTCGACAACATGTCGGAGGCCTGGCGCGTGGTTTCGGAGAAGCGGGCGGCCGTAGCCTCGAGCCGCTGGTCCATGTCGCCAAGGTTGTTGCTTGCATGGTCGATGACGGTTGCGATCGCCGTGTTGTTGGCGGCGAGCTGGTCAATCAGGCCAAGGGCTGTCGACTGCAGACGGTTCTCGACCATCTTCATCGCCTTTGCCGTTTCCTCGGCCCGCAGCGAGATGGCGTTGAGCGTCTCGCCGGTGCGTTCGGTAATGGCATTGACCAATGCGGCATTTTCCGCACGCAGGCGATCGGTGCTGTCCTGCGTCAGGCTGGCGATGCGCTCAGCAGTCTCGCGCCCGGTTGCGGCATATTGATCGATGACCGGGCGTGCCTGCTCGTCGATGATGCGCGACAGCTCCATCGAGCGGCCGGCGAGCATCGAGTTGAGTTCGCGGGTCCGGTCGTCGAGCGTGCTGCGGATCGCCTCGCTTCGCGCTTCCAGAGCCTTCTCGGCATCGGCAAGGCCCTGCTGGATGTTCTGGGCGTGGCTGGCGACCTGGCCGTGCGTAGCGGCAAGGCGTGCAGTGGCGGTGTCGGATGCGTCGGCGACCGAGCGTGCGAGTTCGGCGTGGCGTGCGGCTGTTGCCGAGGCGGTCTGCTCGATGGCATTTGCGAAATCGGAGTTGCGGGCCGCCAGTACATTGGCGAAATCCTGACCGGCCTTGGAAAGAAGACCGGCGGAACGGGCCGCTTCCGCGTCGAGTTCCTGCGCTGCCTCGCTGACCGCGCTGCGAAGGGTGGTGACGAGACCGGCGGCCTTGCCCTCGATGCGGGTGGCTTCGGCGTCGAGTTCCTGGGCAACATCGCCGACGGCACCGCGCAGGTTGCTGACGAGGTCGGCGGTCTTGCCCTTGATACGGCCAGCTTCGGCGTCGATCCCCTGCGCTACTTCGCTGACGGCGCCGCGCAGGCTGGTGACGAGGTCCGCAGTCTTACCCTCGATGCGGCCGGCTTCGGCGTCGATCTCCTGGGTTACTTCACTGACGGCGCCGCGCAGGCTGGTGACGAGGTCCGCAGTCTTGCCCTCGATGCGGCCGGCTTCGGCGTCGATCTCCTGGGTTACTTCACTGACGGCGCCGCGCAGGCTGGTGACAAGCACCGCGGCCTTGCCTTCGATCGTCCGGTTGACGTTTTCGAGGCCGATGTTGAGGGCGCGGTCCATGGTGCCGAGACGCTCCTCGATGCGGTCCGTACCGGCATTGATGGCACTGGAAATGCGGCTTGCCGCTTCCTCGCTGACGCGGTCGATATCGCCGGCGCGCTCACCGAGGCTGTCGGCAATGCGCTGGCCCGCGTTGTCAACGATAGCGTTGACGCCGCCGACGCTGTCGCGGATGCGCTCTTCAAGCGAGCCGAGGCTCGTTTCGAGGCGCAGGCCGGTGTCATCGACAAGTGCATTGACGCTGCCGACACTGCCCCGAATACGGCCTTCCAGGGAACCGATACTGGTCTCGATCTTGGCGCCGGTATCGTCGACAATGGCGTTGACGCTTCCGACGCTGTCGCGGATGCGATCCTCCAGAGTGCCGATGCTGGCCTCGATGCGGAAGCCGGTGTCGTCGACGATCGCGTTGACATTGCCGACGCTGTCGCGGATGCGGTCTTCCAGCGTCCCGAGGCGGGATTCGATACGGCTGCTGGTTTCATCGACGATGACGCCGACCTTATCGACACTCCCGTGCATCCGCCCCTCGAGCGAACCCAGACGGGTCTCAATACGGGCGGTCGTGTCATCGACGATGGCGCTGACATTATCGACGCTGCCGCGCATACGTTCTTCAAGCGAGCCAAGACGGGTCTCGACACGAGCACCGGCCGCATCGGCAATCGAACCGACATTTTCGGCGCTGTCGCGCATGCGCTCTTCAAGTGCGCCAAGGCTCGTCTCGATGCGCAGGCCGGTGTCGTCGAGACGGTCATTGAGGCCGTTGATCGACATGTCGACGCGATTGGTCAGCGTGTCGGCAGCCAGGCTGATCTGGCCTGCCGTTTCCGCCAGACGCTCGGCGATGTTGCCGGTGGTCGAGCGCATACGGGCTTCAAGCGTTTCGCCGCTGCGATCGATGATGCCGGCAAGTGCCGCCTGGCGCTCTTCGAGCGACATTTCGAGCATGCTGGCGCTGGTGGCGAGGCTCGTGGCAATCGACATGGACTGGTCGGACAGCATGCCTTCCAGCTGATCGCGGCCCTGGTCGACGGCGAGGTTGATGGCATTGATCCGGTCGTCGAGCGTGGCGCGGATCTGCTCGTGCGTCGAGGACAGCGTTTCGCGCAGGTGCTCGGCGCGACCGGTGAGCGTCTGTTCGATTTCCGTCGCCTTGCCGGCGAGCGAGGCGGTCGCCTCGGTGGTGCGGGCCGTCAGCGCTTCGGCGATATGGGCACTCGTGGCCGTCAGGACGTCCGAGATCTTGCCGACGCGGCCGCTGAGGTCTTCTGCGATGCGGGCGCTGGTGTTGGTGAGGGTGTCGGAAATCTGGCTGACCCGGCCGCCGAGGTTCTCGGCAACGAGGGACACGCTGTCCGAAAGCTTTTGTTCGATCTCACCGACGCGGTCCGTCATCGTCTCGGCAACGGCCGTGGCGCGGAAGGTGAGGTTGTCGGCAACGTCTTCCGCATGACGGCTCAAGGAGTCCGCCATTTCGTTGGCGCGGGCCGTCATCGTCGAAGTGATGTGGGCGGAACGCTCGGCAAGAACGCCGTCGAGTGCCGATGTCTGGCTCGACAGGGTCTCTGCAATCGCCTGGCTGCGTTCCGACAGAACGCGCTCCAGCCGGTCGGCCGTTTCGCCGACAGCGCCTTCGATCGCGTCCGTTCCGGTCGAAAGCACGGTAGAGAGAGCAAGGGTGCGCTCAGACAGGGTGTTGTCGAGGCGGTGCTGGCTTGCGGCGATGGCGCTGGTGATTTCGTCGGTCGAACCGGTCAGCGTCTGCTCGATGCGGGCATGGGCCGCCTGCAGGCCGTCGACGAACTGCGCGGTGCGGGTGTCGAGGCCCTCGGTCAGCCGCTGCTCGCTGGTCGTCAGTGCCGTTGCCAGTGCATCGGCGCGCTGGCCGAAGCCGCTCTCGATGCGATCCTGGGCCTCGGAAAGGGCACCCATCAGGCTGCTGGTCTTTTCGGAAAGCACGCTGTCGATACGGCTGTGGGCATCGCCGATCAGGTTGCTGAGATCAGACGTGCGGCTGCCGATCGTTTCCTCGATGAAGTCGTGCGTCGCGCCGAGCGCGGTCGCAAGCGTCAGCGACTGATCCGAGAGGGCCGAGCCGATCTTCTCTATGCTGCTGTCGAGCGCACCGCCGATGGCATCCGAACCGCCGGATACGGTCTCGTTGATGCGGTGCAGGCTCTCCATCAGCTTGGTGTCGAGCATGCTTGCGCGCTTGTCGAAGGCCGAGGCGAACTCGTGGAAGCGTTCGTCGAAGGCGGTGGCAAGCTGGCCGACGGTCGTCTGCAGCTTCTCTTCGAAGAAGCCGCCACGCAGATCGAGATCCATAATGGCGTCGTCGGCGCTGGAGCGCAGGCTCTGGCGGAAATGCGCACCCTTTTCGTCGAGGGTGGCGTTGAGCGTGGCAAGCACGTCTTCAAGGCCGCCGGCAATCGCCTGCTGGCCGACGCTCAGGCTCTCGTTGAGGTCGCGGGTGCGGGCAATGAGCGTTTCATTGAGCTGGCGGGCGCGCTCATTCAGAGCGGCATTCAGCTTTTCAGTGTTGGCGTCGAGCGAGGAGGCGCGGGTCTCGAACTGGCCGAGCAGCTGCTCGCCACGCTTGGTCAGCGTGTCGCTCAGCTGGTCGAGGCGGGTGTCGAACTCGCTGCTCAGTCCGAGGCCGGCGGCTGTCAGGCCGGAAAGGAGCGAGTCCGTGCGGTTCGACAGCATGGTGCTGATGTTCTGCAGCGCCGTGTCGGACTTTTCGCTCAGAGCTGCTGCACGCGTGTCGATCAACGAGGCGAAAGCCTCGCCGGAGATCGCGATGCGCGAAGCGATGTCTTCGCCAGCCTGGTCGAGATCGTCCTTCAGCTTGCCATGCGCACCGGCGATGGTCGAGCGGATGCGCTCGGAGTGGCCGATGATGGCTTCGCGCTCGAGGCCCAGCTCCTGAACCAGCGTGCGTACCCGCAATTCGTTTTCGCTGTAGCTGCGTTCAAGTGCGTTGACTTCGGAGTGAACGAGCGTTTCGAGCTCGGTGGCGCGGGCAATCGTGCGCTCGATGCCTTCGTTCATCGCGGAGACTTCGCGGCGAACCGCCTGACCGACGGTCATAACCCGGTCGGCCGCCGCGGTTTCCGGTTCGGCCAGCCGCAATGCCACTTCGGCCATGGAGCGCGCGGCGTTGCGCAGTTCCTGCGCACGGGCGATCATGATGGCGAAGGAGAAGAAGAGCATGATGGGCAGCGCGATGCCGATGGCGACGCCGACGGCACCAGGGGTGGCGGCGAGATCGCTCAGCGTGCGGATCTGCCAGATCTGCGGGCCATAGAGCAGGTTCGCAACGCCGAGGCCGGCCACGGCCCAGACCACCGAGACGAGGGCGGCGACACGAATGGCGGCGCGGTTCGAGCGAACGTCAAGGGCGCGCAACATTGCCGCCGGAGAGCGGCGGCCATCGTCGTTTGCCGGAGAAAGGGGAGGCGACTTCGGTGCGGGTTCCGGAGCGAGCCCGCGTGCAGCGTCATTTGCTCGCGCGGCGCGGGGGGCTTCCTGCTGAGGCTTTGTATTTCGACTGTGATCGGGCTGAGCCGCCTGATTGGTGGAGTCAGACACATTTTCCTCCGGATCATCCAAGGAAGTCTTGTCGTTAGGGCTCGCCTTAAGCTCGTCAAAATCGATCTTAAGGGCCGCTTCCAGAGCCTGGAAGGCCTTTTCGTCAATCGACTCGTTGCTCTTCTTCGTCGCCATAGGGATACGCCTCATTACCTTTTGCCTCTGATGAAACGTGTCCTTTTAGTCCGCAACGGCGGCCAGGACTGTCTTCACCGGGGCGGTGACGGCAAGATACGCGCATCACATCTACGCAATACCCTACTGAACACCCACTGCATTTCCTCGATGGATAGTCGGAATTGACCCTCGAGGGCACCACTCGCACAGCTTATCCACCGGAACGGTTGCCATTTTCGTACGCAAGCCCGTTCCTAACCGTATCGTAGTGACACATTAGCCAGGTTCTTACAATTAACAGCACTCCGGCTTCATTAAAATCCTAATGAATTCTTAATGCCGTAGAGGGGTTTAGGGCGAAAAAGACAAGGAAATCAGGAGGTTTAACGGTCGTTAACCATTTTCCCAGATTCCTGCCTATATTGCGCCCCGTTTTAAGCCGATAGCAGCGCCCGCCCGTGGAGGATGATAGCTGCGCACACCGTAGCGATCGTCCGGAGACGGTGCTTGGTGAACAGGCGTCGTCAGTCACGGCGTCCGTGCCGCCCATGGCAATCGGACCGCGAATGACGCGGGACGGCATCGGACAATGACCAACACTATACAAACAATAGGGAAATTGGCTCATGGCGGCCCTCAGAATTGCCTTCGAAGCTCCCGATACTCCGGGCAGCTCCTCTCCTTCCGGCAGGAAGCCCATCGATTTCGCCCATCTTGCCGCGCAAACGATGGGCGACAAGGCACTTGAAATCGAAGTGCTGCAACTGTTCGCCCGCCAAGCGCGCAAGGTGATGAAGGACATCACCGAAGGCGAAGTGAATGGACGTGCCCAGGCGGCCCATCAATTGAAGGGGGCAGCACTCGCCGTCGGCGCCGTCGACGTTGCGGCTGCAGCGGGCGCGATCGAGCAGCGCCCGGCCGATCCCGCTTTGCCCGATGTTCTTGCGGCAAGCGTGCTTGAGGCGGAGCTGTTCATCCTGAAGCTCTGCCGCTGATTGCAGCTTGCTACTGCATAAATCCTTAAATCGGATCCGATTTAAGGAGAAATTATGCAGCAAGTTTAAAGCGTTACAGCGTCCTTTGCGCGTCATTTTTGACACGCGGCGCTGTAGAAAGGTGCATCGCGGCCCGCGCTGAAACGCCGCGTCCGCGATGCCACCGCCGGCTCTTGTTGACTGAATGGCCGAATTGTTGGAAGAACTTTCCCTGAATTCGCGCCCGCTGCACCATGCGGCTTTGCGCTATCGGCCAGTCCCATCAGCTTATTCCGGAAAGTGACATGACAAAACTTACGATCGTTGCCTTTGATGGCACGCGCCACGAACTCGATGTCGAGAACGGCTCGACCGTCATGGAGAACGCCGTTCGCAATTCGGTTCCGGGTGTTGAAGCTGAGTGTGGCGGGGCCTGCGCCTGTGCCACCTGTCACGTCTATGTCGACGATGCCTGGACGGCTGCCGTCGGCGCTCCGGAAGCTATGGAAGAGGACATGCTGGATTTTGCCTATGACGTACGTCCGACTTCGCGGCTTTCCTGTCAGATAAAGGTCAGCGACGCGCTGGACGGGCTCGTCGTGCACGTGCCCGAACGCCAGGCGTGATCGCTGACCGCGGCTACCCGCGCGCCTGTCGCGACGATGCACCTGCGCGTCTCTCGCTCTCCGTCTGTGATGCCCATCTGTGCCAAAAAAGCGCCTCGCTGGTCGGGTGACGAGCGAGGCTAGGAGGGCGTATCGCACGCAGATGAGGGAGGGAACATCTGCTGCATCAAGACACGCCAGGAGAACCTGTATTGCTGCGTCGTCGAGCTTTACGCTTAAAGAAACGAACCGACGCTGCTGACTTCAAGTAACGGCAATATTTATACGTCCCGCAAGGCCCATCATGGCCCGCCAAATCGCTTTCGATAACGGAGGGTTGGGTTTCATTTCCCCCTCACGTCTCATGTTTCGAATGTAGGTGAGTCGCTCATTTGCAGCTATCGCTAGATTTCACCAATAAAATACTGTGGGTGCCCGCGCGCTAAACAGGTAGGGCGAAGTATATTGCCGCTATGCTTATGCCGGTCGTGATGGTGGAGCGTCGACCTGTCTACCGCTGCGTTTTTTTCAGCGTTTCCAGCCGGTATTGCAGCAGACGGATCATACGCTTGTCGAAATTAGCCGCCTCGGTCCGGTCGAACCGGGCCTGGTCCTTGTCATGGCTGGCGATCGCCTCGACACTGGCACGCGTGACGTTTTCCTGCATTTTTTCACAGTCCGCCTGCGGCTTCAGCGCCAGAAACGTCTTTTCCATCTTGCGGGCGTGGTTGCGCGCGATCTCTGCGTGGCGTTCCTCGTGCCGCTTGATATCGCTCGACAGCGTATCCCAGACCAAAGCGAGGTCGCGGCTTGCTTGCTTGCGATATTTCCAGCGCGGCAGGATGATGCGCGTGCTGAGCGTGACGCGGGCGACGCCGACCGCGCAGCGTCCGCCGCGATTGACGTAGGTGATGGTTCCGCCAAACTTGATGCGCGTGGCGCCCGGATGGCGCGCGCCCGTCGATTTCATCATCGGCCCGGCTTTGGACAGAGCCTTGTCGAGATCCGCGGCCGTGCGACCGCCGATCGAGAAATAAGAAAAGCTCTTGCTCATCACCGTTTCGCCGGATGCAGAGCCCACGGGCACCGTTACCAGAAGGGCAAGAAGGGCGGCTTTGAACGGAACGCGTACTAGAGACATCAATGCGTAGTTCTCTTTAGTTGAACTTCAATCAAGCTTGGGGCATAGCCAGCGCGGGTGCAACAGCAAATCGAAATGGTTGTCGGCTGCGCATCGTGAGGGGAAATGACTTACAATCCATTTCAAAATTTTTACTGGAAACTGGCCCATGGGCGTAACCTCGAACTGGGGTCGCGTGGCGTTTTGATGGCGATCATCAATGTTACCCCCGACTCTTTTTCTGACGGAGGTCGTTTCACTGATACGTTAGCCGCCGTCGCTCGGGGCAAGCGTTGCCTCGAAGAGGGTGCCTTGATCCTCGATGTCGGCGGTGAATCAACCAGACCCGATGCAGCGCCGGTGAGTGCCGAAGAGGAGCAGAGCCGGATACTTCCGGTCATCGCGGCATTGGCGCGCGACACCGATGCGCTCATATCGGTGGATACCTACAGGGCGGAGACGGCACGGCTTGCCGTCGAAGCCGGCGCCCACATCGTCAACGACGTGCACGGGCTTCAGCGCGAACCGGATATTGCGCGGGTTGCTGCGCAGACGGGCGCGGGGCTCTGCGTCATGCACACCGGTCGCGACCGCCAGAAGCTTGCCGATGTGGTCGATGACCAATTCGACTTTCTCACGCGCTCGCTGCAGATCGCAGCAGAAGCCGGCATCGAACACCAACGGATCGTGCTTGACCCAGGCTTCGGCTTTGCCAAGGACACGGATGAGAACCTGGAACTGATGGCGCGTTTTGCGGAATTGCACCGTTTCGAGCTGCCGTTTCTGGTCGGCACGTCACGCAAGCGTTTCCTCGGCGCCGTCACAGGACGTGAGCCGGCCGACCGCGACGCCGCGACCGCGGCGACGACGGCACTGCTACGCATGGCGGGTGCTGCCATTTTCCGCGTACATGATGTCGCAAACAGCAGGGATGCGCTGATGATGGCGGATGCTATGCTGGGTGCAAAGAAGAGCTGACGGGACGGACAACTATGAGCGCGACCTACACGATCACCCTGAAAAACTGTGCCTTCTTTGCGCGCCATGGCGTTCTCGACGAAGAAGAATTCCTCGGCCAGCGGTTCTTCGTCGATGCGGAGCTCGAAGTAGAGCAGGGCACGGCGCTGGTCGATGATTCGATCGACGACACCGTGCACTATGGCATCGCCTTTACCGAGATCGAGCGAATCGTCACGGGACGTCGGCGCTACCTGATCGAGGCGCTGGCCCTCGAGGTCGCCAAGACGCTCTGTGTGCGCTTCCCGCAGATCCGCCGCGCGAAGGTTTCCGTCCGCAAGCCGAACGCACCTGTGCCCGGCGTGCTCGACTATGTCGAAGTGACCGTCGAGCATGTCGCCTGACATGAGCGGATCGATCGCGACACTGGGGCTTGGCGGAAATCTGGGTGAGCCGCCAAAGGCCATGGCTGAAGCCCTGCAGATGCTCGACGCCCGGCCGGATTGCACGGTTCGAGCCGTTTCACGTCTGTTCCGAACGCCCCCCTGGGGCAAGACCGACCAGGCCTGGTTCTTCAATGCCTGCGCCGAAGTCGAAACGACGCTCGGCCCGGAAGCATTGCTGGATGCCTGCCTCGACATCGAGCGGCAGATGAAGCGGGTGCGCGACGAGCGCTGGGGCCCGCGGACGATCGACATCGATGTCCTGACCTTCGGCGACATCTCACAGACCGAGACCAAGCTGGAACTGCCGCACCCACGCATGACCGCACGCGGTTTCGTCCTGATGCCGCTTGCGGACTTCGCTGCTGCCATGAGCGTGAACGGACGGCGGGTCGAAGAGTGGCTGGCGGATGCCGACGTCACCGGGATAGAGGTGGCCGACGAAGACAGCGGCTGGTGGCGGGCAGGGACCTGAGATCGAGTAGGGTACAAGAGAAAAGTCCCTGCGTTCGGCCGGCTCTTTTCTCTTGATCGGTCCTGCCGCTTACTTGATCGAGCCAACGGCGATGTTGTCGACCTGACGGTTGAGGCTGACGCCGATCACCGGCACCATCGTATCCTCGACCTTGACCGAGATCGTGATGTTCATCGTCGAGTCGTTCTGAAGCCGGGCGATCATCGCGCCATTCAGCTTCTTGCGGTTGATGCCGACGACGACCTTGTCCTTGGCGACGTTGCCTGACACCACGTCGAGGCCCTTGCCGTCGGCGCCATCGAGGAACTTGCCGGTGTAGCTGCCGCCCTTCTGGGTGATCAGCGCCGACATCGGCTGCTTAAACACGCCAACCCGGCAGAAGCCGTCGAGCTTGATGCCGGCATCATTGCCGGCAACCGGTTCGCCAGCGAGATCGCAGGTGAACTTGGTACCCTTGTATTTTCCGGCGACAATTTCGCCGGGACCCTTCCACTGGCCGGAGACTTTCTCGAAGAAAGCCTTGTCCTTGCCGCCGGAAATGGCTGGCGTCGCAACGCCGACAGTTGCTGCAAGCGCGAAGGCGGCAGTGCCGCGAGCGATCAAAGAAGGGCGCGAGAACATAAACGATCCTTGATGGGTCAACGTCCGAAACTGGGAGTCACATTTGCGCTCAAATGGTTAATGGACGGTTTCTTTCGGGTGGATACCAAGGCTTCTTTGTGTCGATGATAGCGCTTTGCGGGCAGCAGATCGGATGGCCGCGAGACGGTCACAGCAGCCTCACCGTCATGTGCACCGATGCGCGCAGACGTGTTTATGAAACTCTATCGCAACGGCGTACGTATCCACTTGAAACGCGGAGGTTTCACGATGGCAGCGGCGATTAACGACACCCCGGAAATGGACGTCTCGCGGACGCTCACAATCCGCCGCCACGGACTTGCCACTCGGCTGACCCATTGGCTGTGGGCACTGGCATTGTTCTTCCTGCTCTTGAGTGGCTTGCAGATCTTCAATGCCCATCCGACGCTCTATCTCGGGCAGCAATCGGGATTTGCCTTCGACAACAGTGTTCTTTCCATCGGCGCCGTGCGGACCAAAGATGGGGTGGTCAAGGGTACGACGACGCTGTTCGGTCACGAGTTCGACACGACGGGCGTTCTTGGGGTCAGCGGACCCGACGATCGCCGCGTCTACAGAGCCTTTCCGGCCTGGTTGACGGTCCCGTCCTATCAGGACCTGGCGACGGGCCGCGTCGTGCATTTCTTCTTCGCGTGGCTTTTCGCGACGGTCTTTCTTGTTTGGTTGGTTGCGAGCCTGATCAACGGGCACCTGCGCCGTGACATCCTGCCATCGGGCGCCGACATCCGCAGCCTGCCAAAGAGCTTCATCAACCACCTGCGGTTCCGGTTCGATCATGGCCGCAGTTACAACGGCTTGCAGAAACTCTCTTATGCCGCTGTTTTGCTGATCTTTTTTCCGTTGATGATCCTGACGGGGCTGACGATGTCGCCGGGCATGGACGCGGCTTGGCCATGGCTGGTCGATCTCTTCGCCGGCCGGCAGACGGCACGAACGATCCACTTCGTCATCATGATTCTGCTCGTCATCTTCTTCGTCGTACACATCTTCATGGTGATTGCCGCCGGGCCGATCAACGAATTGCGCTCGATGATAACAGGACGATACCGCATCGATGGCGAGATGCCGCACAAGGAGGCAGGACAGTGAGCCGACTTCTGATCAACCGCAGGCGCTTTCTGACGGCCGCCGGTATCGCCGCCTCGACATTGCCGCTTGCCGGCTGTGATGCATTTGACGGCATGCTGAAAAACAGAGCGCCAGTCCGCGACGTCCTGGCATCGGCGAACGATCTGACTTACCGAGTGCAGCGGCTACTAATGGACGCCGACCGGTTGGCGCCTGAGTTTGGCGAAAGTGAAATCCGGCAGGGGCAAAGGCCGAACGGTTCGACCGAGCCGACCGATCCGGAGTACATCGCACTCCGGCAGCAGGATTTCTCCGGATACCGCCTCGGTATCACCGGGTTGGTCGAAAAGCCACTCAGCCTGACATTGACCGAGTTGCGCAACATGCCGTCGCGGACCCAGATCACGCGCCACGACTGCGTCGAGGGCTGGAGCTGCATCGCCAAATGGACCGGCGTTCCGCTTGCCAGGGTGCTTGATGAAGCCAGGGCCAAGCCGGAAGCGCGTTATGTCGTCTTCCATTGTTTCGACCGCATGGACCTCGGGCTTTCCGGACCGGCGGCCTACTACGAATCGATCGACCTTATCGATGCGCGCCATCCGCAGACGATCCTTGCCTATGGATTGAACGGAAGGCCGCTTCCGATTGCCAATGGCGCGCCGCTTCGGGTCCGCATCGAGCGGCAACTCGGCTACAAGATGGCGAAGTATATCAGCGCCATCGAGGTCGTCTCGGATCTGTCGCCATTCGGACGCGGACGCGGCGGCTTCTGGGAAGACCTCGGCTACGACTGGTATGCGGGCATCTAGCACTGCCGCCTAGACGTCGCCGTCCTGGCCGGTCGCGCGACTGGCACCGGGCGCGAGGTCGGAGAGAAAATCACCGATCCCGGGACGTTTCAGCGCTCGGAAAGGCATGGGCCGGCAAAGGTCCATGGCGGCGATGCCGATGCGCGCCGTCATCAGCCCATTGATCACGCCTTCGCCGAGCCGCGCCGAGAGCTTTGACGCAAGGCCGTGGCCGAGCACCTGCTGGATGAGGCTGTCGCCGGCGGCGATCGAGCCGGTGACGGCGAGGTGGGCGATGACGTCGCGCATCAGCCTGATCATGCCGAGCGTGCCGGGGCGGCCGCCATAAAGCTCGGCCATGGCACGGATCATGCGTGCGGATTCGTAAAGCACATAGCCGAGATCGACGAGCGCGCGTGGGCTGACGGCGGTGACGATCGACACGCGCTTGGAAGCGGCAAGGATGATACGCCGCGCCTCGCGATCGAGCGGCGTCAGCAATTCGCGCTCCGTCAGGTCGAGCAGATGCGGACCGTCGATGATCTCGCCTTCGGTTTCCTTAAGCCGCGTACGGCCGCGTGCCGTGCGCGGATTGGCGGCGAGAAGATGGACGAGCTTTTCCGAGGCAGACCGCGCCAGTTTGGTGTTGCCGGAAGCGGCCGCACTCTCGGTTTCCGATTTCAAGGTCTGGACGGCCGTTAGTTGCATCATGCCTGAAAGCTCGCGCACAATGACCACCAGCAGCGCCAGGAGCCCGATGGCAACGACCCCCATAGCGGCATAGCCGAGCCAATCGGCGCGGGAGAACAGGTCGCGGATCAGGCGGTCGACCCAAAGGCCAGCCGCGAGCGACAGGAGAATGCCGAAGGCCGCCATGGCGATCTTGCCGACGGACAGGCGACGCCTGCGGGGACTTGCCTCCGGCAGAGCGAGGCTCTCGACCGCGAGTGTGGTTTCCCGGAAGGGATCCTCCGCGTCCGGCGTCATCACCACCTTGTCGTCAAAGCTCGCCGGCGCGCGGCGGGGGCGAGCGCTTTCCGCCGGCTTCGGCTCCGGATCCGGGCTCACGGAAAAGGCGCCGGGCTTGCGGCCCCGACTGTTGAAATCGTCGCTCATGCCAGCCGGTCTCCAAACAGGAACTGCATCGCCCGATCGAGCCGTATATGTGGTACCGACAACTTCAAGCCGCCACCGGTCTCTTCGAGATGCGGAGGTCGGAAACGCACGAAACTCAGCTCGGGCATCGGGTGCACGTCGCCGAATGTTTTAGCCGACATATCGGCGTCAATCGCCCTAAAAAGAACTTCAGGATCATCCGGCAAGTCACCGGGAAATATGGCTGTTTTCCGTTCGCCGTCAAAAGTGTCGCCGTTGATCTTCTCGCCGTCGATCGGTGTGCCGACGATAACCGGAAGCGTATGTCCGCCGTGGTCGACCGTTGCCTCGCGCGTCGCCCGGACCGAGGCGATCGCCATGACTTCCAGCCCCGCGCCGCTCATGTCGATGCTGGCGGCCGCCCGGTTGACCAGGCGCGCTGTGATACGCTCCAGACGATCGTGGCTTTCATGGTGCAGATGATCTGCCTTGGTCGCTGCGATCAGCACCTTGTCGATCCTTCGGGTCAGGAACGACGAGAGCCAGCTGTTTGTGCCCGGACGGAAGCAGGCCAGCACATCGGCCAGCGCCTGCTCCAGATCGAGTAGGGCGTCCGGGCCGCCATTGATCGCCTGCAGCGCGTCGACGAGGACGATCTGCCGGTCGAGCCGGGCAAAATGTTCGCGAAAAAACGGGCTGACGACGTGCTTCTTGTAGGCCTCGTAGCGACGCTCCATCATCGCCCAGAGCGAGCCTTTGGGTGCGCGGCCATCCGGCAGGTCGGGCAGCGGCGAGAAGGTCAGGGCCGGCGACCCCTCGAGATCGCCCGGCATCAGGAAGCGACCGGGCGGCAGGGTCGAGGGTGAACGGGCGTCCGCCTTGCAGGCCTTGAGATAGGCGGTGAAACTTTCGGCAAGCCGGCGCGCGCTGCTTTCGTCGGCGGTCGCAGTCGGTCCCGCAGACGAGGCAAGCGTCAGCCAATCCGCCGACAGGTTGGCGCGGCCGCGGGCACGGGCGCGAGCCACCGACTTGTCGCTGAATTCTTTGAAATCCTGCGCGAGTAGCGGCAGGTCCAGCAGCCATTCGCCGGGATAATCGACGATATCGAGCGACAGCCGGCCGGCCGAAAACAGCCTGTTCCAGCCACTGGCGCTCTCGAAGTCGAGGGTAATGCGAAGCTGCGAGATCGCGCGCGTCGAATCCGGCCAGATACGATCGCGCACCAGAGCGGCAATGTGATCCTCATACTGAAAGCGCGGCACGGCGTCGTCCGGCTGTGGCTCAAGCCTTACCTTCGAGACCCGGCCGGAGCGCACCGGTTCAAACACCGGCAGCCGTCCACCGTTCAGGAGATTGTGCACCAGCGACGAGATGAAAACGGTCTTTCCGGCTCTCGAAAGGCCGGTGACACCCAACCGGATGGAGGGATTGACGAGGCCCGATGCACGATCGGTAAGATTGTCGAGCGCGATCAGGGCGTCGTCTTTGAGGCTGGTCAGATTTGGCGCCAAGTCGTGCTATCCCTCGCGGACCTTGCCGCTTTCGTTCATGCGATTGCCTGCCGCCGAGAGGTGTGGCGGGCGGTCTTTGCCATGGCGATATAGGAAACATTTCCCGCACCGCAACAACGGCATGTCATTTCGGTTCCTTGGTTGGCAGCATCAGCGACACCAGCGTTGCTGTAGCAACGCTGCCAGAGCCTGCCGGGACGTCGAGGATAGCAAGGGCTGCGGGCGGATACCCATGCGAAAGCGCGTCTGCTGCCGCCTCGTTTCCGGCAAAGCGGTGGAACAGTTCGTCGATCATCGGATTGTGTCCGACGATCATCAGCGAACTCAGATGCCGGTGGGCATCGATGATGTCGGTGTAGATACTTGCCGGGCCGGTATAGAGCGCGTCGACATAGCGGATCTCGAGGTCTTCGCCGACGGTGCGGAAGAAGGGTTCCGCGGTCTGGCGACAACGCACCGCCGTCGAGCACAAGATCAGCTCCGGTCGGATCCCGCGATCGGCCGCCATCTGCGCGATCAGCTCCGCCTCGGCATATCCGGTGTCGTCGAGCGCGCGATCAAAATCACGTTGTCCGGGCAGGGCCCAACCGGAGCGGGCATGACGCAGGAGGAAGAGACGGAAGGGCCTGGCGGCACTGTCTTGCATATATGAGTTCCGGTATCTGCCGGCCGCGGGTCGCGACGGGATCGAATATCGCCGGATCGGGGTCTTGCGCGTCTCGCGGCGGATCACCACCTTTTCCCGTCGACGATGCAAAGATCAAGCTGCGAGCCGCTTTTTTCAGGGGATTGCCCGCTTGCTGCCAGACGCGGCAATCCCGGCAAAGGGCGGCGCCGCGCTGGCGGCAGGACATCCAAGTTACGACCGGTCTTCTTGACGAAGGGTAGGTGATCATCTTTACGACTAAGATCTCATCTGTAATTTTGATGAAATATTCGCCAGTTAGCCTGAATTGCAAGCATTGTTAAAATACGGTTGAGTGTCTAATCCGAGGCTTGAATCGCGGCTTCCATGGGGCTATACACCGCCGCAATGAGATGTTCTTCAGGAGAATCGCGTTGAGTGAGAAGATCGATCTTAGTACCTTTGTTCTCTCCGAGGACGAGGAATTCATGAATGCCACCCACCGGGCCTATTTCCGGGCCAAGCTGAATGCTTGGAGAAACGATATCCTTCGCGAGGCACGCGAGACACTGGATCACTTGGCCGAGGAGAGCGCCAATCATCCTGATCTCGCCGACAGAGCCTCTTCCGAAACAGACCGGGCGATTGAACTGAGAGCCCGCGACCGTCAGCGGAAGTTGATCTCGAAAATCGATGCGGCGCTACAGCGGCTAGATGAAGGGACCTACGGCTATTGCGAGGAAACCGGAGAACCGATCGGCTTGAAGCGTCTGGACGCCCGGCCGATTGCAACTCTCTCGATCGAGGCGCAGGAGCGCCACGAGCGTCGGGAAAAGGTCTATAGGGACGAATAACGGTCCGATTTCCGGATCAGGCTTTGGAAAAAGGCGCGGTTTGACCGCGCCTTTTTCTTTGTGCTCACGTGTTTGTTTCATGGAGCCGTGACGCAGAATGCGTCAGGGTTTCCGGCCTGCGGAGATGTCGGCGAGCATGCGGTTCATCTCTTCCTCGATCGTCGGCTCATTGCGGGCATCGTCAAGCGGTGCGCCGAGCAACGGCTCCTGGCGGGCTGTGGCGGCCACCGGCACACGGTTTTCCGGACGTGCAGCGGCTGCAGCCGGTGTCAGCCGCTGCAGGTCTCCGCTGATTTCGGCGTCGAGGATGCGTTCGAAATCCGACAGCGCACTTTGCGCAACGGGCTGCTGTTGTGCGACAGGTGCGGGGCGCTGTTCCTGCACCGGCGGCTGGGTCGGCAGGACCCGGCTGCGGGCGGCATCAAAAATGCCCTCCACTTTGTCGGCTGCGCTAACCGGGGGCACGATCTCGGGCGTCTGTGGCGCAATCCCGGCGACCGGGCGCGGCTCGACGGCCATCACGGGAGCCGGACGCTGTTCCACGGCCGGGCGAACCGCCGGGGCTGGCTCGACGCGCGCAACCGGCAGTTCCTGTGGCGTCGCCACCGGGCGCGCCGGCGTTGCGACGGCCACCTCCGGCTGAGCGACAGGACGCAACAGCGCCGGCGCTGCTGCCAACGTCTGTGTTCCGTTGCCGTTGGCCGGCGTTTCGATCGGTTTGGGCTCGATGACAGCCGGACCGTCGTTTGTGGATGCGCTCTCGTTAATCTGCGCAATTCGGCTCTCGATGACAATATCCGTCGGCCCACCGATCATGATCAGATGTTCGACGTCGTCCCGACGCACGAGCACCAGGCGGCGGCGCGTGTCGACTGCGGCGGCATCGAGCACGGCAAGGCGAGGCTGCCTGTTCTTGCCGCCGCGAATGAAGGGCGACGACGGCCTGTTGCGCATGATCCAGAGCACGACCACGAGGCACAGAAGCCCGATCGCAACGGCGCCGGCGGCGATAATGAATCGGCTACCGTTGTCTCCGACGATCGTTTCCATCATAGGCTGAACTCCTTTAGCCTTTCGAGTGGCAGTATTTGACGGCTTTTTTCGGGCTTGGACAAGCACTTCGCCGACATTCCCTGTGAATTGACCGCTGCGCTTCCGCAGAGGTGCTTTTTGCTGTTATCTCTGATCGTTAAAGATGATTCCTATCCGAATGATCGAGGGCGTGTCGGTATTGGCCGATTTTGCCTGGCGGATTGCGCGGATGCCGGCCGGAGCGCCGGACCGTACCGGCCTTGGGCCGGGCGGTATTGGCGGCAGATGAGGACCCGATGACGAAATTGCGGCAGTCAGGTGACTACCAGATGCCGGTTGTTGACCGTGGCGTCAGGCCGGGAACCGTCATGCGGATCGTCCTGCTTGCGATCGTTCTTACCGCCTCTGCAATCGCTTTCGTGATTTTCAAGAACGAACTGGACAACGAGATCGTGCTCGGCATCCTTGGCGTTCTTGCCATGGTCGGGATCTTCTTCCTCGTCTCCTCGGTCATCGGCTTCATCGAGGTGATGCCGCAATCGCGGCCGGACGAGTTGGCGCGCGCCTTTCTCGACGCCCATGAGGACGGCACAATCGTCACGGACCGCAAGGGGCGCATCATTTATGCCAATGCCGCCTACGGCGCCCTGACTGGCGCCAAGAACGCCGGCGGCATCCAGTCACTCGAAACGATCCTGTCGCGGAACCGCGAGGCGACCGAAGCGATCTACCGCCTGACCAACGGCCTGCACGAAGGCAAGCAGGGGCACGAGGAGTTTCGGCTGTTGAAGCCGCTTGCCACCGCCGCTGCCTCCAGCGGCTCCGGCGCCCACTGGTTTCGCTTGAAAGCCCGCGTGCTGCCGCTCGAAGACAGCGACCGCAATCCGCTCTACCTCTGGCAGATCGCCGACATCACCGCCGAACGCGATGACCAGGAGCGGTTCTTCAAGGAGCTGCAGAACGCCATCGACTATCTCGACCATGCCCCGGCCGGCTTCTTCTCGGCGGGGCGCAAGGGTGAGATCTTCTACATCAACGCCACCCTTGCGGACTGGCTGGGCATTGACCTGACGAAGTTCCAGCCGGGCTCCATGAGCATCGGCGACCTCGTCGCCGGCGAGGGGTTGACGCTGGTGCAATCGGTGCAGGCGGAGCCGGGCCTGAAGAAGACCAAGGTGCTGGACCTCGATCTGCGCAAGACCAACGGCCAGAGCCTGCCGGTGCGCATGGTGCACCGGGTGTCGTCGGCACGCGACGGCGCGCCCGGCGAAAGCCGGACGATCGTCATGTCGCGCGACGGCGGCGAGGACGAGGATCAGTCGGCGTCGAGTGCTGCGATGCGCTTTACCCGCTTCTTCAACAATACGCCGATGGCAATCGCCTCGGTCGACGGCAAAGGCCGAATTCTTCGCACCAATGCGCCGTTCCTCAAGCTGTTCTCGGGCCTCGTCTCCCAGGACGATGTCGAGCGCGGCGCGCTGATCGAAACGGTCGTGCACGCGACAGAGAAGGGGCGCCTGCACGAGGCACTTGCCGCCGCCAAGGACCGCCAGGGCGACATCGCCCCGATCGACGCACTGCATCCGGCCGATGGCGAACGCCATTTCCGCTTCTATATCAATGCCGTCATCGACCAAAGCGATCAGGCACCGGAAGAAGCGGCGATCATCTATGCGCTTGAAATTACCGAGCAGAAGGCGCTCGAAAACCAGATGGCGCAGACGCAGAAGATGAATGCGGTCGGCACGCTTGCAGGTGGTATCGCGCACGACTTCAACAACGTGCTGACGGCCATTCTGCTTTCCTCCGATCATCTGCTTTTGTCGGCGCGCCCCGCGGATGCGAGTTTCGCCGATCTGATGGAAATCAAGCGCAACGCCAATCGGGCGGCCGTTCTGGTGCGGCAATTGCTCGCCTTCTCGCGCAAGCAGACCATGCGGCCGACGGTGCTGAGCATGACCGACGTGATCGGCGATTTGCGCATGCTCGTCGATCGCATGACTGGAACCAACGTCAAGGTCGAAGTCGACTACGGGCGCGATCTCTGGCCGGTGCGCACGGATCTCGGCCAATTCGAGCAGGTGCTGCTCAACCTTGCCGTCAACGCGCGCGACGCGATGCCGACAGGCGGCATCATCACGCTTCGCACGCGCAATCTGCCGTCAAGCGAAATCGCGGCTCTTGGCCGGCGCGAGCTGCCGGAAGAAGATTTCGTCATGGTGGAAGTTTCCGACCAGGGCACCGGCATTCCTCCAGAAATTCTCGACAAAATCTTCGAGCCGTTCTTCACCACCAAGGAAGTCGGCAAGGGCACGGGCCTTGGTCTTTCGATGGTCTATGGCATCGTCAAGCAATCCGGCGGCTACATCTATCCGGAATCCGAAGTCGGCAAGGGAACGACATTCCGCATCCTGCTGCCGCGCCATATCGACATTCCGGAAGTCGCCGGCGAGCCGGCGGCGGGCACCTCGGGCGAAACGGTGGCGCGGCCGCCGGTCGAAGCCGTCGTCAAGCCGGTCGCCAAGGCCGAAGAACCGACGGATCTCACCGGCGATTCGGCCGTCGTCCTTCTCGTCGAGGATGAGGAGGCCGTCCGCCGCGGCGGCAAGCGCATGCTCGAGACCCGCGGCTATACCGTCCATGAGGCCGGTTCCGGCGTCGAAGCGCTCGAGATCATGGACGAGCTTGATGGCGCCGTCGATATCGTCGTTTCGGACGTGGTGATGCCGGAAATGGACGGGCCGACGCTCTTGACGGAGCTGCGCAAGAAATACCCGGACCTGAAATTCATCTTCGTTTCGGGTTACGCGGAAGACGCCTTCGCCCGCAATCTGCCGGCCGACGCAAAATTCGGTTTCCTGCCGAAGCCGTTCTCGCTGAAGCAACTGGCAGTGGCCGTGCGCGAAATGCTGGATTCCTGAGGCACGCCGCGCAAGAGCGCGTGGTGCATTGAGCCGATCTGACGGATGGCGACGCGCATTTCGGCGTTAGCTAAAAGCGAAGCTCAACAAAAAACCCGACGTTTGTGCGCCGGGCTTTTCTTTTTGCGCTTTTGACGTCCGTCAAATTTACTTTGCGGTGAGCGCCACAGCGATTTCACCGGCGAGGCGGGCATTGTTCTCGACCAGCGCGATGTTGGTTTCGAGGCTGCGGCCTTCGGTCAGATGGAAGAGGTTGTCGAGCAGGTAGGGCGTGACCTCCTTGCCGGAGATCTCGTCACGTTCGGCGTTGTCGAGCGCGCGGGTAATGTAGATTTCCATCTCCTCGCGCGGGATCTCGCTTTCGGCTGGAACCGGGTTGGCGATCAGCATGCCGCCATCGACGCCGAGCAGTTCGCGCATGTTCTGGAAGTTGGCGATTGCCGCCGGGCTGTTGAGCATCAAGGGGCTCTTAAGGCCCGAATCGCGCGACCAGAAGGCCGGGAATACATCGCTGTCGTACGTGACAACGGGCACACCGCGGGTTTCCAGCACTTCGAGCGTCTTCGGAATGTCGAGAATGGCCTTGGCGCCGGCGCAAACAACGATGACGGCCGTGCGTGCCAGTTCGTCGAGGTCGGCCGAAATGTCGAAGCTCAGTTCCGCGCCCCGGTGCACGCCGCCGATGCCGCCGGTCGCAAAGACGCGGATGCCGGCGCGGGCAGCGGCGATCATCGTGGCGGCAACGGTCGTTGCACCGGTGCGGCGCTCGGCGATCGCAAAGGCGAGATCGGCACGCGAGACCTTCATCGCGCCTTCCGTCTTTGCCAACTCTTCGAGCTTGGCGTCATCAAGGCCGATATGCAGCACGCCGTGGATGACGGCGATGGTCGCCGGGACGGCGCCTTGGTCGCGAATGATCGCTTCGACGCTACGGGCCATGTTGAGGTTGCCCGGATAGGGCATGCCATGGGTGATGATGGTCGATTCCAATGCCACGATCGGCGCGCCACGCGCCTTGGCGGCTGCAACCTCGTCGGAATATTCCATCGGCAGGAAGGGGGAAGCGGGTTTGGTCATGGTTTTTCCTTGGGAGTTCGTCTGGCGGCGTTCATGCCAGCATTTGCGGCGCCGGCACAAGGGCCAGCGCCTGTTCGAGATTGGCCTGCGACATTTGTTCCGAGGCGGCCAGGGGAGAGCGCAGCGTTATGCCGGCGGAGGCAATGCCGTGCCGCAGGCATTCCGAAAGATCGTGACCGGCAAGCCGGGCGGCGAGGAATCCGGACGCCAAGGCATCGCCGGCACCGGTGACATCGGCGAGCTCCGGCAAAGCCGGTGGCGTCGCGACGCAGACGGATTCGCGATCGAAGGCGACCACCGCTCGGCCGCCGCGGGTGACGACGCCGCCCTTGAGACCCGCCGCGCGCAGGAGCGGCGGCCAGCCCTCGGCATCCGCAGCATCCTTGCCCGTCAGTGCGCGGGCCTCGGCCTCGTTCATGAACAGGAAGCTGAGTTTGGCCAGGCTCGGCTGGAAGCGGATCACCTTTGCCGGCGAAACGGCGATGCCGGCGACAATGCGCCCATCGGTCGAGGCCGTGTCGACAAGGGCGGCAATTGTCTCTTCCGGCAGATTGGCATCGGTCAGCACCAACCGGCTGTCGGCGATGGCGTCGCGCAGTGCGCGCCGCTGCAACTGGCGCGGCGAGAACATCCGGTAAAGATCCATGTCGGCAAGCGCGATGACCAGATTGCCGTCATTCTCGATGATCGCGGTGTAACTCGGCGTCTGGCGGTCAAGGAAGGTGAGGGGATTGTCGATCACGCCAGCGGCTGCGGCTGCGGCCGTCACCATCTCACCGGCCGCGTCGCCGCCGCGCGTGCTGATCATCCGGACGCTGTGACCCAGTCGGGCCAGATTGCGCGCAGCGTTGAAGCCGCCGCCGCCCGCTTCCTCGAACCAGGTACCGGGATTGCTCGAACCGGGTGCAGTCGTGCCGGTGATTCTGCCGCGCCGATCGATATGGGCGCCGCCAAAGACGGCGATTTCGCCTTCTGTCATGAATGTTCCTCTGCTGTCTCTCAGGCGAATCGGATCGGGACCGTTCATCGTCTCAAGGCGCGCTGGGCGCTGTCGAAAAACTTACGCCGCAAAGCGTGAACATGAATCGAACACAATCCGAATAATGCCTATTTTTCAATGCCTTGCGCTGCCCTTGCAAAACTGGAACAAAACATGTACAAAAACTCGTGCGGCGGCTTCATTGCCTCGGTAGCTTCAATAACCTAAAGGTGGACCAAATGGCACAAAACTCTTTGCGGCTCGTAGAGGACAAATCGGTGGACAAAAGCAAGGCACTTGAAGCGGCACTTTCCCAGATCGAACGGTCGTTCGGCAAGGGATCGATCATGAAGCTCGGTGGGAAGGACAGCATCATCGAGATCGAGACGGTTTCGACCGGCTCTCTCAGCCTGGACATCGCGCTCGGCATCGGCGGCCTGCCGAAGGGCCGCATCATCGAAATCTACGGTCCGGAAAGCTCGGGTAAAACCACCCTGGCATTGCAGACGATCGCCGAGGCGCAGAAGAAGGGCGGCATCTGCGCCTTCGTCGACGCAGAACATGCACTCGACCCGGTTTATGCGCGCAAGCTGGGTGTCGATCTGGAAAACCTGCTGATCTCGCAGCCGGATACCGGCGAGCAGGCACTTGAGATCACCGACACGCTGGTTCGCTCCGGGGCGATCGACGTTCTCGTCATCGACTCCGTCGCAGCGCTCGTGCCGCGCGCCGAAATCGAAGGCGAGATGGGCGACAGTCTGCCGGGCATGCAGGCCCGCCTGATGAGCCAAGCGCTGCGCAAGTTGACCGCCTCGATCTCGAAGTCGAACTGCATGGTGGTCTTCATCAACCAGATCCGCATGAAGATCGGCGTCATGTTCGGTTCACCGGAAACGACGACCGGCGGTAACGCGCTGAAGTTCTATGCCTCGGTTCGCCTCGACATCCGCCGTATCGGTTCCGTCAAGGAACGCGAAGAGGTCGTCGGCAACCAGACGCGCGTCAAGGTCGTCAAGAACAAGATGGCACCTCCCTTCAAGCAGGTCGAATTCGACATCATGTACGGCGAAGGCGTCTCCAAGACCGGCGAACTCGTCGATCTCGGCGTCAAAGCCGGCATCGTCGAGAAATCCGGTGCCTGGTTCTCCTATAACAGCCAACGCCTCGGCCAGGGCCGCGAGAACGCAAAGACGTTCCTCAGGGACAATCCAGACCTGTCGCGCGAAATCGAGACCGCTCTGCGCCAGAACGCCGGCCTGATCGCCGACCGATTCCTCGAGAATGGTGGACCGGAACCGGACGACGGCGACGACGCTGCCGAAGCATAAGTAGCAAGCCAAGCTTGAGTTTTCAGAACCGGTCGCCCTCGTCGGCGGCCGGTTTTTTGCTGCCGTCTGGACAGCATGAGACGCGAACGATAAAAGCCTGTGGTTCCGGCGACCGAGGGCGTTGGAGGGCGCAGCCGTCGGCGATGGCTGCGGGGTTGAAGGACAACGGCGAGTGGCGCGGCGAATGCCGGGGCTTGGGCCTGAATTGGTGCACAGATAGGACGCAAGATGAGCGGCGTGAATGAAATCCGGTCGACGTTTCTCGACTATTTCCGCAGGAATGGTCACGAGGTGGTGTCGTCGAGCCCGTTGGTGCCGCGCAACGACCCGACGCTGATGTTCACCAATGCCGGCATGGTGCAGTTCAAGAACGTCTTCACCGGCCTAGAGCAGCGTCCCTATTCGACGGCTGTGACCGCGCAGAAATGCGTGCGCGCCGGCGGCAAGCACAACGACCTCGACAATGTCGGCTATACCGCACGCCACCACACTTTCTTCGAGATGCTCGGCAACTTCTCCTTTGGCGACTACTTCAAAGAGAACGCCATCGAGCTCGCCTGGAACCTGATCACCAAGGAATATGGCCTCGACGCCAAGCGCCTGCTGGTCACGGTCTATCACACCGATGACGAGGCTTTCGGCCTGTGGAAGAAGATCGCCGGCCTCTCCGACGACCGCATCATCCGCATCCCGACCAGCGACAACTTCTGGGCTATGGGCGATACCGGCCCATGCGGCCCTTGCTCGGAAATCTTCTACGATCACGGCGACAAGATCTGGGGCGGACCTCCGGGTTCCGCCGATGAGGACGGCGACCGCTTTATCGAGATCTGGAACCTCGTCTTCATGCAGTACGAGCAGATCACCAAGGAAGAGCGTGTCGACCTGCCGCGTCCGTCGATCGACACCGGCATGGGCCTTGAGCGTCTGGCAGCCGTGCTGCAGGGCCAGCACGACAACTACGATATCGATCTCTTCCGCGCGCTGATCGCTGCGTCCGAGGAAGCAACCGGCGTCAAGGCCGAGGGCGACCAGCGTGCCAGCCACCGGGTCATTGCCGACCATCTGCGCTCGTCCGCCTTCCTCATCGCTGACGGCGTGCTGCCGTCGAACGAAGGCCGCGGTTATGTCCTGCGCCGGATCATGCGCCGCGCCATGCGCCACGCCCAACTGCTCGGCGCCCGCGATCCGCTGATGTGGAAGCTGCTGCCGGCACTGGTCGGCCAGATGGGCCGCGCCTATCCGGAACTGATGCGCGCCGAAGCGCTGATCTCGGAAACGCTGAAGCTCGAGGAAACCCGCTTCCGCAAGACGCTGGAGCGCGGCCTGAACCTGCTCTCCGAAGCCTCGGCCGACCTTTCCGAAGGCGACCAGTTCAACGGCGAGACCGCCTTCAAGCTTTATGACACCTACGGCTTCCCGCTCGACCTGACCCAGGACGCTTTGCGCGCCAAGGGCATTTCCGTCGATACCGACGCCTTCACGACGGCCATGCAGCGGCAGAAGGCCGAGGCACGTGCGAGCTGGTCCGGTTCCGGCGAAGCGGCAACGGAAACCATCTGGTTCGAGCTGCGCGAAAAGCATGGTTCGACCGAGTTCCTCGGCTACGACACGGAAGTCGCCGAAGGCGTGATCCAGGCGATCGTGCGCGATGGCGCTGTGGCTCAAGCGGCTGCCAAGGGTGAAACCGTCCAGATCGTCCTCAACCAGACGCCGTTCTATGGCGAATCAGGTGGCCAGATGGGCGACACGGGCACGATCATCACCGACGGCGGCAAGCTTGTTGTGACCGACACGCAGAAGCGCGGCGAGGGGCTGTTCGTCCATTTCGGCGTCGTTGCCGAAGGCACGATCAAGACCGGTGATGCGGCTCAGCTCGAAGTCGATCATGCCCGCCGCTCGCGCCTGCGCGCCAACCATTCCGCCACCCACCTGCTGCATGAGGCGCTTCGCGAAGTGCTCGGCACCCATGTGGCACAGAAGGGCTCGCTGGTCGCTCCTGAGCGCCTGCGCTTCGACGTCTCGCACCCGAAGCCGATGTCGGCTGAGGAACTGAAGATCGTCGAGGAGATGGCAAACGAGATCATCGTTCAGAACACGCCGGTCACCACCCGCCTGATGAGCGTCGACGATGCGATCGCCGAAGGTGCGATGGCGCTGTTCGGCGAAAAATACGGCGACGAAGTGCGCGTCGTGTCTATGGGGCAGGGCATCCACGGCTCCAAGGCCAACCGAGCCTATTCCGTCGAGCTCTGCGGCGGCACCCACGTTTCGGCGACCGGCGACATTGGCCTCGTCCGCGTCGTTTCTGAAAGCGCCGTCGGCGCCGGCGTTCGCCGCGTCGAGGCGCTGACGGGCGAGGCAGCCCGCGCCTATCTCAACGAGCAGGACGAGCGGGTAAAGACGCTTGCCAACACGCTCAAGGTTCAGCCGGGCGATGTGCTTGGTCGCGTCGAGGCGCTTCTCGACGAGCGCCGCAAGCTGGAGCGCGAACTGACCGAAGCCAAGAAGAAGTTGGCGCTCGGTGGCGGTGGTCAGGCTGGATCGAGCGATGCCGCCCGCGACATCGCCGGCATGCGCTTCCTCGGCAAGGTGGTTTCCGGTGTCGAACCGAAGGACCTGAAGAGCCTGGCGGACGACGGCAAGAAGAGCCTCGGCTCCGGTGTCGTTGCCTTCGTCGGCGTTTCCGGTGACGGCAAGGCAAGTGCTGTCGTGGCCGTTACCGACGACCTGACCTCCAAGGTCAGCGCCGTTGATCTGGTGCGCATCGCCTCGGCCGCCCTCGGTGGCAAGGGCGGCGGCGGTCGCGCCGACATGGCTCAGGCCGGTGGCCCCGACGGCGAGAAGGCAGCCGAAGCTATCGAGGCCGTTGCCGTAGCCTTGGCCGGCTGAGGCCAGGCACAGAAACACGAAATTGAAGGGCGTCCGTTTCGGGCGCCCTTTTTTTGTCTGCAAGGGGCGCGCTGCCCGGCCCTCTGTCTGCTCGCCGCAAAACTCCGCAGGATTTGTCAAACTCGTCTATGGTCTACCGATCCGTGAGCAAAACGCGAAAGGTTCGACATGGACGAGCGGGCAACCTGGGCAGCGTACGAAAGACGCCTGCACAGGGTCAGCGACTACATCTACGGCCATCTCAACGAGGAGCTCGATCTCGATCGGCTCGCTGAAATAGCCTGCCTGTCGCCGCACCACTGGCACCGGATCTACCGGGCCGTCCACGGCGAGACGTTGGCGGCAACGGTCAAGCGGCTTCGGCTGCAGAAGGCCGCCGCCGATCTCGTGCAAACCGATCTTCCTGTCGAAGCGATCGCGCAGCGCTCTGGCTACCCCAATGTTCAATCCTTCAACCGCACCTTCAAGGCCGTCTATGGACTGCCGCCGGCGCGGTATCGCAAGGAGGGCAGCCACAAAACCTTCGAAACCGCTTCATCGGAAGGAATTGCGGACATGTATGAAGTCACCCTCAAGGAGATCGACGGCTTCGATCTCGTCGGCGTTGCCCACACTGGTTCCTATATGGGCATCGGCAAGGCATTCGAAACGCTCTACGGCACGCTGTTTTCGCGCAACCTTTTTCGACCCGACATGGAGATGATCGGCATCTATCTGGATGATCCGGAGCTGGTGCCGGTGGACAAGCTGCGTTCCTTTGCCTGCGTCACGGCCAAGCAGACCCTGCCTGCCGATGCGCCGTTGACACCGCAGACGCTCGACGGCGGTCGCTATGCCGTTCTGCGCCACAAGGGTCCCTATGCGGACATGCCCTTGGCCTATCAATGGCTCTACGGCACATGGCTGCCGCAATCGGGGCGCGAGGTGCGCGACAGCCTGATGTTCGAGAAATACCTCAACAACCCGCGCGACGTGCCGCCGACCGAGCTCCTGAGTGAGATCTATCTGCCGCTCAAGTAACGCTTTCCTGGCGCAACGCCGTGGCCATACGTGCGGAGTCGCCCCAGGTCGAAAGCCAGATCAGGATATGGGTGCAAAGCGAGATGAGGGCACGAAGGGCCCTCACGAGCATCTCTTCGTTGGTCAGCTGAGCTTCGGCATGGTGCAGATGCGCCAGTTCCTCCTCGCGAATCGACAAGATGACGGCGTGAAGTTCGTCATCCTTGCCCGAGAGAAAGTGTAACTGGTCGTCGAGATGGCGATGCACGGCGGCTTCGACGGCTGCCGTGCATGCCCATATACCGCGTCGGCCCATAAGTGCCGTCAAGAAACCGAGGAGCCAGCCGCCCAGGCTCCAAAGCCGCATAACGCGGCAAGGGCGCGAGTTTCGCGCCGGCATGGCGTCTCGAAAAAGCGAGCAGTGCTCGATTTCGTCGCCCAACATCTCAGAGAGCATGGGGACGCAGTCCGGATAAAGCCTCCGCGCAACTGCAATCTGCGCGGAGTAGATGCGGATCGCGCCAAATTCACCGGCGTGGTTGACCCTGACGATGCGAGCGATCGCCAGGGCATTGCGCGGAGAAAGGCGCGCAACCATTGCGCTCTAGCGCCGATCAGGCAGCCATTGCCTTCTTCAGGTTCTCGTCGATCTTGTCGAGGAAGCCGGTGGTCGAGAGCCACGGCTGGTCCGGACCGATCAAGAGCGCCAGGTCCTTGGTCATGAAGCCGGCTTCGACGGTATCGACGCAGACCTTTTCGAGCGTTTCGGAGAAGCGGGCGAGCTCGGCGTTGCTGTCGAGCTTGGCGCGGTGGGCAAGGCCACGGGTCCAGGCGAAGATCGAAGCGATCGAGTTGGTCGAGGTTTCCTCGCCCTTCTCGTGCTGGCGGTAGTGACGGGTCACCGTGCCGTGCGCAGCTTCGGCTTCAACCGTCTTGCCATCCGGTGTCATCAGAACCGAGGTCATCAGGCCGAGCGAGCCGAAGCCCTGGGCCACGATGTCCGACTGGACGTCGCCGTCGTAGTTCTTGCACGCCCAGACGTAGCCGCCGGACCATTTCAGCGCCGAAGCGACCATGTCGTCGATCAGGCGGTGTTCGTACCAGATCTTCAGTTCCTTGAACTTCTCGGCGAATTCTTCCTCGAACACCTTCTGGAAGATATCCTTGAAGCGGCCGTCATAGACCTTGAGGATGGTGTTCTTGGTCGAGAGGTAGACCGGAACCTTGCGCTGGATGCCGTAGTTGAACGAGGCGCGGGCGAATTCGGTGATCGAATCGTCGAGGTTGTACATGCCCATGGCAACGCCGGCCGACGGCGCGTCGAAGACGTCGTATTCGATTTCCTTGCCGTCTTCGCCGACGAACTTCATCGTCAGCTTGCCCTTGCCGGGGAACTTGAAGTCGGTGGCGCGATACTGGTCGCCAAAAGCGTGACGGCCGACGATGATCGGCTTGGTCCAGCCCGGAACCAGGCGCGGAACGTTCTTGCAGATGATCGGCTCGCGGAAGATGACGCCGCCGAGGATGTTGCGGATGGTGCCGTTCGGCGACTTCCACATCTTCTTGAGCTTGAACTCTTCGACGCGGGCTTCATCCGGCGTGATCGTGGCGCACTTGACGCCGACGCCGTGCTTCTTGATGGCGTTGGCGGCATCGATCGTCACCTGGTCGTCGGTGGCGTCGCGGTTTTCCATGCCGAGGTCATAATACTCGAGATCGATGTCGAGGTAGGGATGGATCAGCTTGTCCTTGATGAACTGCCAGATGATGCGGGTCATCTCATCGCCGTCGAGTTCGACGACAGGATTGGCGACCTTGATCTTTGCCATGAATATGCCTCGTAGCTTAGCGGGACAGCGGGAGCGATGTCCCTTCCTCTTTAGAAAAATCCAGAGCCCTATAGCATTGTGAAACGGCAAGGCAAAGCATGCTTGGCTGAAACTTTGGGTGGAGGCTGGATCGACCGGTGGAGAGGGGCGCGGGATCGATTTTTGAGCGCCTTTCAACCACCTGTCGCCTTGAAAAGATCGCTGTCGGCGCTATGCAGGAAGGGACTGGCGGCGCGGCGGCGAGCAACGGCGCCGCAACAGGCAGAAGGCACCCAATGGCATTTCGGTCCCGCGTACGCGATTGGCTTCTCGCCAACGATCCGGCCTTTTCCAGATTGCGCCAGGCGTCGCGCATCACAACAACAATCGTCGTCTCCGTCTGCCTGCTGATGGCGTTCCATTTTCTGGTGGCGCCTTTGCCGCCGGCGGCCTATGGCCTTGCCGTCTCGCTGTCGATCGAAGGGGGATTGGCCGTCAGGGATAGCACCGCAGGCGAGCAACTGGTAACCAGGATCATCGCAGTGCTGGTTGGCGTCTTGATGGTGGCGCTCGCCTCGATCCTGGAGAAGCACCGCTATGTCTCCGATGTCGTCTTCCTGCTGATCATCTTCCTTGCCGTCTATGGCAGGTCATTCGGGCCGCGCTGGTTTGCCGTCGGCATGTTCGCCTTCATGTCCTACTTCATCGGTGCCTATCTGAGGCCGACCGCCGACCAACTGCCAGCACTCTTCCTCGGTGCGGCCGTTTCCGCGACGGTCGCTCATCTTGTCCGGACGATCCTTCTACCCGACAACCGTTACCGCGACCTGCTACGCGCGGCGGCCAGTGTTCAGCGACGGGTGAATCAGATCCTGTCGGAACTCGTCGATATCGCACGCAAACCGGTGCTGCTGGATGCGGACCGGCGCCGGTTGCACCGGGCCGAAGAGCGGCTGAAGGAAGCCGTGCTGATGGCCGAGAGCTTTATCCCGACGGAAAACAGAAGGCCCGTGCCGGACCCGGGCGTTGCCTCTTCCGATGTCGTCATCAGCCTGTTCGATCTTCATCTTGCTGCGGAAAGCGTGATCGTGCTGAGCTTCCAGGCGATGCCGCCGGCGGCGCTCGTCGAGGCGACGCTGGCGCGCAACTCCGCCCGCATCGACGAGGAGATCGCGCTGATCGACAGCGGCAACCAGCGCCTGATGGAGAGTGCCAAGGCGCTGCTGTGGCTGCGCAATGTCCGGCAACGGCTGGCGCGGAGCCTCGCGAAGCTGGACGAGCACGACCTTGACGATCCGGCCGCCCCCGAAACCGGCCAGGCGGCGACCAGTCTGAACCTGTCCTTCAACAATCCGGCGCTAAAGACCGCAATCCAGATCACGCTCGCCGCAGGCATCGCGATGTTCTTCGGGCTGATGCTGTCGCGCGACCGTTGGTTCTGGGCGGTGCTGGCTGCCTTCCTCGTCTTCACCAACACCCGCTCACGCGGCGATACGGCGGTCAAGGCGCTGCAGCGCTCGGCCGGAACACTGTTCGGCATCGTGGTCGGCATCGTCGCCGGCACGCTGGTGGCCGGAAACATCTATCTGGTGCTGCCGCTCAGCGCTCTCTGCATCTTTCTCGCCTTCTATTTCCTCGCCGTTTCCTATGCGACTATGACCTTCTTCGTCTCGGTTGTGCTGTCGCTGCTCTACAGCCTCATGGGCGTGCTGACGCCGGAGTTGCTGCAGCTCCGTCTCGAGGAAACCCTGATCGGCTCCATCGCCGGCGCCAGCGTTGCCTTCATTGTCTTTCCGACGCGGACGCGAACATCGCTCGATTCGGCCATGAAAACCTGTGCGGCGAACTTGCCGGGCTGCTGCAAGCGGCGAGGGACGGCGCATCGGGCATGGCGCTCATCGTGCGGTCGCAGGCGCTCGACCGGACCTACCGCGATCTTGCCGCGGCGGCCAAGCCGCTCGGCGTTTCCTGGCAACTGGTCACGCGCCCGGGCCATGTCCGGCAAACGCTGGCGATCTTCATGGGCTGCACCTATTGGGCGCGCGTCTTTGCCCGTCGCGTCGCCGACGAGGCCGAAGCCGTCGGCTCGACCTTCCATCACGACATCGAAGACAATCTGGCGCTGGTTCGTTCGATCGAGGAGAAGGGGGCGGGCTATTTCTACGATGTCGGGCGGGTCGCTGGCCCCGTCGATCGGCACCTGCCTATATCGAAGGACGATGCGGAACTGGGCCTGGAGATGATCGGCATCTCCCTCAACCGCCTGCACCCGGCGGCACCCTGACGTCCACAGTCGTCGGCACGTCGCCCGGACTTTAATTTTCCGGGCTTTTGTGCGAGGGAAGCGCCGAACAGAAGGCGAAGGCGAAAGACATGGCAGGCACCAACAGCGAACGAGAACTCCTGACCGAAGGACCAGCGATCATCCTCGCCTATCCGCAGCTCGGCGAGAATATCGGCATGGTTGCCCGCGCCATGGCCAATTTCGGCCTGTCGGAACTGCGCCTCGTCAACCCGCGTGACGGCTGGCCGAACGAAAAGGCGCAGTCTGCCGCCAGCCGTGCCGACCATGTCATCAACGGCGCCAAACTCTACGGCACGCTGGAAGAGGCGATTGCCGATCTCAACTTCGTCTATGCGACGACGGCACGTGATCGCTATGGCTACAAGCCGGTGCGCTCGCCGATCGTTGCGGCGCGCACGCTGAGGCAGCGCTTCCGTACCGGCGAGGCGACCGGCATCATCTTCGGCCGTGAACGCACGGGCCTCACGAACGAGGAAGTTGCGCTTGCCGACGAGATCGTGACCTTTCCTGTGAACCCCGCTTTTGCCTCACTCAACCTCGCCCAGGCCGTGCTGCTGATGTCCTATGAGTGGATGAAGACCGGCATGGAAAGCGAAGACGAAACGTCTTTCCAGGCTCTGGAGCAGCGCCCGGCGAAAAAGGACGATCTGCAGGGCCTGTTCGATCATCTCGAAGATGCGCTGGAAGCGCGCAACTATTTCCGTTCCGCCGACAAAAAGCCGAAATTGGTCGAAAATCTGCGCACCGTTCTGACCAGACCAGCCTTTACCGAAACAGAAATCCGGGTGCTGCGCGGCGTGATCTCGTCGCTCGATCGGTTTTCGCGCGAACATCCTCGGGGTTCCGGCGCTCCCGCTGATCACAGCAGGGCCGAGCACAACAAGAAAGTATCAGACAGCGGTGACAGCGACTGACCTGAAACCCATTCTCGTCTTCGACAGCGGTATCGGCGGGCTCACGGTTCTGCGTGAGGCGAGGGTACTGATGCCGGAGCGGCATTTCATCTATATCGCCGACGATGCCGGCTTCCCCTATGGTGGCTGGGAGGAAGAGGCGCTGCGCAATCACATCATCGCGCTCTTTGGCCGACTGCTCGTCGAGCACGATCCGGAAATCTGCGTGATTGCCTGCAACACCGCCTTCACGCTGGTCGGCGCCGATCTGCGGGCGGCCTATCCTCAGATGACCTTTGTCGGCACGGTGCCGGCAATCAAGCCGGCAGCCGAGCGCACGCGCTCAGGACTCGTTTCGGTGCTGGCAACGCCGGGCACCGTCAAGCGTGCCTATACGCGCGACCTCATCCAGTCCTTCGCCAGCCAATGCCATGTCCGGCTGGTCGGCTCGGAAAATCTCGCCAAGATGGCCGAGGCCTATATTCGCGGCGAGAAGCTCGACGACGCTGACGTTCTCGCCGAGATTACGCCCTGCTTTGTCGAGAAGGACGGGCACAAGACCGACATCGTCGTTCTTGCCTGCACCCACTATCCCTTCATGGCCAATCTCTTTCGCAAGCTGGCGCCATGGCCGGTCGACTGGCTGGATCCCGCCGAAGCCATCGCCCGGCGCGCCCGTTCGCTGGTGCCGCTGCCCAACGGCTTCGAGCCTTTGAACGGCGAGGACCCGGCGATCTTCACCTCCGGAAAACCGGATTTCTCCACCCGTCGGCTGATGCAAGGCTTCGGTCTGACGGTGAGGTAAACGACATCGTCTTATCTGTGGGTTTCGCGCTTTGCGTCGAGAAAACTTCGGGGAAGGGTGCTAGACCTCGGGGCTTGCGGGCGCTCGCCCGAAACCAGCCAGAGCATGTCCAGGAAAAGTGCGAAGCGGTTTTCCGTCAGGAAATGCGTAAAAACTAAAGAGATGGAGCGTTTCTGCGACTCTGTCTAAACCAGAAACGCTCTAAAGGCAGGATGAGGTACGGATGAAAGTCGGCATCGACATGGGAGCGACGTCCGAAGGGACTTCGGCCTCTCTCGATATCGAGGAGCTTCTGGCAACCCGTCTGCTGGTGCAGGGCAACTCCGGCTCCGGAAAATCGCACCTTCTGAGAAGGCTGCTCGAGCAATCGGCACCTTGGGTGCAGCAATGCATCATCGACCCCGAGGGCGATTTCGTCACGCTTGCCGACAAATTCGGCCATGTGGTCGTCGAAGGCGAACGCACCGACGCCGAGCTGATCGGCATTGCCACGCGCATTCGCCAGCACCGGGTTTCCTGCGTGCTGTCGCTCGAAGGGCTCGATATCGAACAGCAGATGCGCAGTGCCGGCGTGTTCCTCAACGCCATGTTCGATGCGGATCGGGAATACTGGTATCCGGTTCTCGTGGTGGTCGACGAGGCGCAGATGTTTGCGCCTTCCGTTGCGGGCGACGTCACTGAAGAAGTCCGCAAGATTTCGCTTGGCGCCATGACGAACCTCATGTGTCGCGGCCGAAAGCGTGGACTTGCCGGCGTGATCGCCACCCAGCGTCTGGCAAAGCTTGCCAAGAACGTGGCGGCGGAAGCGTCCAACTTCCTGATGGGCCGCACGTTTCTCGATATCGATATGCTGCGCGCCGCCGACCTGCTCGGCATGGATCGCCGCACGGCGGAAATGTTCCGCGATCTGAAGCGCGGCTCCTTCGTTGCCCTTGGCCCGGCGCTGTCGCGCCGTCCGTTGAAAGTGACGATCGGCGCCGTCGAGACCTCGGCGCGCTCGACCAGCCCGAAGCTGATGCCGTTGCCGGAAGCGCCGCAGGATGTGGAAGACCTGATCTTCACACCAGACGCAGACGAGCTGACGCGGCCGATCATGCGTCGCGCAGCGCCACCGCCGCGTCCAGCAACCGACATTCTCGCCGAACTGTCGCGACCGCGCCCTGAACCAATAGCCCCGATCGAGGCAAAGCCGGCCCAGCCGGAAATGTCGGCGGAAGAGCGCGGCGCCTTGCTCGACAGTCTGTTTACCGAAATTCTCGCCAATCCCGATGCAGCATTCCGGCCCGATGCCGAGTTGTTCCAGGATTTCCTCGTGCGTTGCCGCATTCGCCGCGTGCCGGGCGCTGCACTGTCGCTGAGCGCATTCCGTCGCAAGATGGCAATCGCCCGCTCAGGCGTCGATGCGGACACTGCGGCAACAGACGCCTGGGCGTCGGCGCTGCGGCTTGCCGATCGCGTCACTGAGGATTTGCAGGGCGTGTTCCTGATGATGGCACAGGCGGCGGTGCGCGGCCTTGCCTGTCCGTCGGACGCGATGATCGCGCGCGCCTATGGTACGCATTCCGCGCGTCGCGCCAGACGTCTGCTCGGCTATTTCGAGGAGAATGGGCTCGTCGTCGTCCATGCAGACTTCTCCGGCAAGCGAATCGTCGCCTTTCCTGACCTCGGCCACGAGACTGCGCCGGGCGACGCCAACGGCCCCGACATTACCGAAACCGGCCGCGCTGCGGCAGAGTAGAGGATGTAGCCGGAACGATATACAGGCAAATCCCTGCATTTCCTGTCATATTCCGTTGACAATCCGGCATTCTCTCAGTAAAGACCCGCCCAACGCCGGGCAGAAATGTCCGGTGTTTCATTAGACATGTCCCGTGGTTTCTCCGGCAGCGTGATCGTGAGAATCCTGTCAGAACTCTCAAAATGGGTTCAGAGGAGGGCGTGTTTCCTTGATCCGGTTTGGCAACAGACCGGTGTAACCGACTGAAAGGAAATGCGATGAGCAAGCGCGAATCGTCCAAGTACAAAATTGACCGCCGTATGGGCGAAAACATCTGGGGCCGTCCGAAGTCGCCGGTTAACCGCCGCGAATACGGCCCGGGCCAGCACGGCCAGCGCCGCAAGTCCAAGCTTTCGGACTTCGGTGTGCAGCTGCGCGCCAAGCAGAAGCTGAAGGGCTACTACGGCGACATCCGCGAAAAGCAGTTCCGTGCGATCTTCGCCGAAGCTGACCGCCGCAAGGGCGACACCCCGGAGAACCTGATCGGCCTGCTCGAATCGCGCCTCGACGCGATCGTCTACCGCGCAAAGTTCGTTCCGACCGTTTTCGCTGCACGCCAGTTCGTCAACCATGGCCACGTCAAGGTTAACGGCGTTCGCGTCAACATCGGTTCCTACCGTTGCAAGCCGGGCGACGTCATCGAAGTCAAGGAAAAGTCCAAGCAGCTCGTAACCGTTCTCGAATCGGTTCAGCTCGCTGAGCGTGACGTTCCTGACTACGTTGAAGTCGACCACAACAAGATGGTTGCAACCTTCGTCCGCGTTCCGGTTCTCTCCGACGTGCCTTACGCCGTCGTCATGGAACCGCACCTGGTCGTCGAATTCTATTCGCGTTAATCCGGGGCCCTGGCCTTGTGAACGATCGAAACCGCCCGGAAACGGGCGGTTTTTTTGTCTCTTCAGATATCGTGGCTCTTTTGATCTGCCGCGCGACAGTACGGCCCTGTGAGGCACGGGCAGGCCGATGATGTGCGCGGCGAAGGGGAAATCGCATGCCGGAGCAGAAGACGCCGCAGGATCTGCAGGCGATCATCGAGGACATCCACCGTGAACTGACGCCACGGCTCGGCGAGGGCAAGGTCGCGGATTACATCCCGCAGCTCGCGCGCGTCGATCCCAAACATTTCGGCATGGCGATCGTCACCACCGACGGGCAGGTGCACCGGGTCGGCGATGCCGAGGTGCCGTTTTCGATCCAGAGCGTTTCCAAGGTGTTCACGCTGACGCTAGCGCTCGGCAAACACGGCGAAAACATCTGGCACAGGGTCGGCCGCGAACCTTCGGGTTCCGCCTTCAACTCCATCGTCCAGCTCGAGCATGAAGGCGGCAAGCCGCGCAATCCCTTCATCAATGCCGGCGCCATCACCATCAGCGACCTGATCCTTGCCGGCCACACGCCGCGGGAGCTGATCGGCGAGATCGTGCAGTTCGTCCGCTATCTCGCAGACGACGATGCCATCGTCATCGACCATGAGGTCGCCCGCTCAGAGACGGCGACCGGTTTCCGCAACTTCGCGCTTGCCAACTTCATGCGCTCCTTCGGGCGGCTCGATCATCCGGTCGAGCATGTGCTCGGCGTCTATTTCCACCATTGCGCGCTCGCGATGACCTGCAGCCAGCTCGCCAAGGCCGGCCTGTTTCTGGCAGCCGCCGGCACCAACCCGCTGACCGGCCACTCGGTCGTGTCGCGGCAACGGGCCCGACGCATCAATGCGCTGATGCTGACCTGCGGTCATTATGACGGCTCGGGCGATTTCGCCTATCGCGTCGGCCTGCCCGGCAAGAGCGGCGTCGGCGGCGGCATTCTTGCCGTTGCGCCCGGCAAAGCCTCCGTCGCTGTCTGGTCGCCGGGACTGAACGAGAACGGTAACTCGCTGCTCGGATCCCTGGCGCTGGAGATGTTGGCCGCGCGCACCGGCTGGTCGGTGTTTGGCTCCTGATTTCGGCCAAAGGGCCGTTTTCCCTTGATCTTGCTGTGGGAACGGGGCAAGTGCTGGCCGTGACGCGCCGCGCGCTCTTTTCCCGAGCCGGCCATTCCAGGATCGTTGCCATGGATCATTCGCCAGCCATTCCGCCTGACGCAATCGATAATGCCGTTGAAGACGGCGACATCGAGACAGGCCTTCATCCGATCTTCGAACGCATGCCGTCGTCCGTCTCCTTCAACAAGCTGCGCAAGCGGCTCTTGCGGCAGACGCGACAGGCACTTGACGATTTCGGCATGTTGAAGGGCGCCAAGCGCTGGCTGGTCGGGATCTCCGGCGGCAAGGACAGCTACAGTCTGCTGGCACTGCTGATGGACCTGCAATGGCGTGGGCTGCTGCCGGTCGAGCTCATCGCCTGCAATCTAGATCAGGGCCAGCCGAACTTTCCGAAGCATATCCTGCCGGAATATCTCGCCTCGATCGGCGTGAAGCATCGGATCGAATATCGCGACACCTATTCGATCGTGAAGGAAAAGGTGCCGACCGGAGCGACCTACTGTTCGCTCTGTTCGCGTCTGCGCCGCGGCAATCTCTACCGGATCGCGCGCGAGGAAGGCTGCGATGCGCTGGTTCTCGGCCACCATCGGGAAGACATTCTCGAAACCTTTTTCATGAACTTCTTCCATGGCGGCAGGCTCGCCTCGATGCCGGCGAAGCTTCTGAACGACGAGGGCGACCTGATGCTGCTGCGGCCGCTCGCCTATGCGGCCGAGGACGATCTGGCGAAATTTGCCACCGCGATGGAGTTCCCGATCATTCCCTGCGACCTCTGCGGCTCGCAGGACGGGCTGGAACGCAACGCGATGAAGGCGATGCTTGCCGATCTCGAACGGCGCATGCCCGGCCGCAAGGATACGATGCTGCGCGCGCTTGGCCATGTGAACCCATCGCATCTGCTCGACCCCAAGCTTTTTGACTTCCAGTCCCTCACACCGGAGCCCAAAGAATGAGCCATTCCGTCGACATCGCCGCCCTTGCCAATCTTCTGCAGGAGGCCGCGGTCAAAGAAATCCTGCCGCGGTTTCGCAATCTCGGCGCGGGCGATGTCCGGATGAAGTCGGAAGCGATCGATCTCGTCACCGAGGGCGACGAGGCGGCCGAGCGTCTTATCAAGGCGCGGATGGACGAAATTGCTCCAGGGGCGGTCTTCATCGGCGAAGAATCGGTCGCTGCCGATCCGGCACTGCTCGACAAGCTGGCTGATGCCGATCTCGCCGTCGTCGTCGATCCGATCGACGGCACCTTCAACTTCGCGGCCGGCCTGCCGCTGTTCGGCGTCATGGCGAGCGTCGTTTCCAAGGGCGAAACGGTTGCCGGAATCATCTACGATCCGCTCGGCAACGATTGGGTGATCGCGGAGAAGGGCTCGGGCGCATGGATGTGCCGGCCTGACGGTTCGCAGGAGCGCATGTCGGTGACCGCGGGCGTTCCGCTTGATAGCATGGTCGGCGGCGCCTCGACGGGCTTCTACCAGCAAGAGGCACGGCGCGAAGTCATGGCCAACATGGCCAAGGTCCGCATTGCGACCAGCTACCGTTGTGCCGCGCACGAATACCGGATTCTCGCCGGCGGCTACATCCACTTCCTGATGTACCAGAAGCTGATGCCCTGGGACCACCTGGCCGGCACGCTGATCGCGCAGGAGGCAGGCGCCTATGCCGCGCGCTTCGACGGTTCGCCCTATCTGCCTGCCCATCTCAATGGCGGCCTGCTGCTCGCCACCGACAAGGACAGCTGGGAGACGTTGCGCCGCGAAGTCTTTACCGTCTGAGCAGACGAAATCACCGAAACAAAAAAGCCCGCCGGGAGCGATCCAGGCGGGCTTTTTGTTGGTCTGGACGGTATTACATGTGGCCGCCGCCGTGGTCGAGCGAGACGTCCTTGTCGCCGGGATGGGTGAATAGCTTTCCCTTCTCGGCCCAGAGTGTCGCCAGGATCGTTACGATACCGAAGAGGGCAAAGCCCCCGAGCAGTGGCTGCAGCGTGCCGTTGAACAACTGGCCGACGGCGCCGCCGAGCAGCGCACCGCCGGTAGTCGAGACGAAGCCGGTGATCGCGGTCGCCGTGCCGGCAAGATGACCCATGGGCTCCAGGCTGATCGCGGTGAAGTTGGTTGCGATCACCGCGAAGAACATCAAGAGAACCGAGAACATGAGGTAGCTGATGACGAAGGCCGGCGTGCCCCAGAGCGACATGGCAAAGCCGATCACCGAAAGCAGGGTGAACAGGATCATCGAAACGTGCGAGATGCGGCGCATGCCGAAGCTGCGGACGAAGAAGCCGTTGGCGAAGTTGGCAACGGCGATGCCGCCGGCGGTACCGGCAAAGGCGATCGGCAGCCAGTCGCCGAGGCCGTAGACTTCGCCGAAGATCTGCTGGACGGTGACGATGTAGGCGCAGATGACCGCGGTGAACAGCGTCATGCCGATCATGTAGCCGCAGGTGATGCGGTTGGTCAGCACCGTCTTGAAGCCGGAAGCGACCGACGCGACGGAAAGCGGCAGGCGCTCTTCCTTCGGCAGCGATTCCTTCATGCGGGCCAGCGCCCAGACGAAGAGGATGGCGCCGATGATGCCAATCAGGATGAAGATCCAGTGCCAGTTGGCATAGAGGATGACGAGCTGGCCGATGGAGGGGGCGACGATCGGAACGATCATGAAGACGATCATGACGTAGGACATCACCCGCGCCATCTCGCGACCGCCGAAGCAGTCGCGCACGATCGCCATGGTGGTGATGCGCACGGCGGCTGCACCGATGCCCTGAACGAAGCGCAGCACGAGCAGCATTTCGAAGCTCTGAGTGAGGGCGGCCGCAAACATCGACACCGTGAAGAAGGCAAGGCCGCCGAGCAGCACGGTGCGCCGTCCGAACGTATCGGAAAGGCTGCCGAAGAAGATCTGCGAAAGGCCGAAACCGAGGAAGAACACGCCGATGACGAGCTGGGTGTCGTTGGAGTTGGCGACATTGAGCGACTGGCCGATGCTCGGCAAAGCCGGCAGCATGCTATCGATGGCAATCGCCACGCTCGCCGTCATGACGGCAATGGTGATGATGAATTCGAGGAGGCCCATGTTGAGGCGCGCGGCGCCCGAAACCCCGTCGACATGGTCGGATTGTGTGGTGATCGTGGTCATTGTGCGTACCCGTGAGAGCAGATCTGGGAGGAGAAATCCGGTTGGCAGGCTGCGATCAGCCCGCCGGGTTGTGTGCTTTGAACAGCTTTCCGCGTTCAGCGATGAGAACGAAAACGACGCCGATCGCCGCGACGGTGAAATAACCGATCGCAAGCGGCGTCGCTGTGCCGTCGAAGGCCTGGCCGATAAAGGCTCCGATGACGCCGCCGCCGATGGTCTGGGTGAAGCCGAGCACCGAGGAGGCCGTACCGGCGACGTGGCCGAGCGGTTCCATCGCCATCGCGTTGAAGTTCGACGCGATCAGCCCGAACTGGAACATGGCAGCGCCATAGAGGACCACGAAGAGCGGGAAGGGCACCGGGCCATAGATTGACACCGTCATCCAGAGGAAGCTCGCCAGCATGAAGCCGAGCAGTGCAGCATGCGATAGCGCCCGCATGCCGAAACGCCGAACGAGCTGCGAATTGGTGAAGGACGCGACCGCCATCATCCCTGCAAATGCTGCAAACACGACCGGGAACCACAGACCCAGCCCGTAGACCCCGACGAGGATCTGTTGCGCCGAGTTGATGAAGCCGAAGAGCGCGCCGAGGATGACGGATGTCGCCAGTGTATAGAACAGCGACAGCCGGTTCGTCAGAACGATCTTGAAGCCGCTCAAGATGACTGACGGCGTGAAGGCACGTCGGTGATCCGGGTTCAACGTTTCCTGGAGCCGGAACACCACGAGCGTTGCTATCGTGAAGGCAAAGAGCGCAATGACGACGAAGATCATGTGCCATTCGGCAAAGATCATGATCAGCTGCCCGACGCTTGGCGCGATGACCGGTACGATCATGAACACCATCATGATCAGCGACATCACTTCCGCCATGCGGCGACCACCATAGACGTCGCGAACGATCGACACGGTGATGACGCGCGTGGCGGCGGCGCCGATGCCCTGGACAAAGCGAAGCGCGAGCAGGGCGCTGAAGGTCGGTACAATGGTGATTGCGACCGCGCAGACACCATAGATACCGAGACCTGCGAGCAGCGGCGCCTTGCGGCCAAAACGATCCGACAGCGGTCCAAAGAACAGCTGCGCCACGCCCATGCCGATGAGATAGGCAGTGATAACATACTGCCGATGATTTTCATCGGTGACGCCGAGGCTGGCGCCGATCTGCTGCAGCCCCGGCAACATGATGTCGATCGACACGGCATTGACCGCCATCAGCATGGCCATCAGCGCGATGAACTGAAATTTGCTGAGACCGGGAGCGGCCGCTTCGTCTGTCGTGCTCGTCATAGGCAAAATCCTTGCGGCGCGCCGGGCGCAACCGAAATAGGTCAAGACCGGAGTTCGTTCCGGAAAGAGGCGACGTCGGCTGGCAAAATGCCGGTCGGCATGTCGAGAACAGTTGAGGGGACGGGCCTGGTCCGGCAAAGCGGTGCAGGCGGCATCCAATGTGAAGCGAAAGGGACTTTCGGCGGTGGGCAGCCAAGCCGGAGCGTGGGGACGGGCGAACGCCCTTTCAGGCTGCTTATGCCGATTTATCGCGACCGCTTCATGACAGAACGAGAGTGTGTTCCGCCTAGAAAAGAACAACGAAAATTAGATGATCCGGATCAATTCCCGGAATCAAAAAAGGCGGTCGCCCGCCTTTTCCGACCAGATCGGAGTTGGCGGCCTGACTTAGGCAGCAGCGCCCTTGACCGAGATTCCCTGTTCCTGCAGGTGCGACTGGAGTTCGCCAGCCTGGAACATTTCGCGGACAATGTCGCAACCGCCGACGAATTCGCCCTTTACATAAAGCTGGGGAATGGTCGGCCAGTTCGAATAGTCCTTGATGCCTTGGCGCAGGTCCGCGTCGGCAAGAACGTTGACGCCCTTGTAGTCGACGCCGATGTAATCGAGAATCTGGACCACCTGGCCGGAGAAACCACACTGTGGGAACTGCGGCGTACCCTTCATGAAGAGTACCACGTCGTTGGTCTTGACTTCGTTCGCGATGAATTCGTGAATTCCGCTCATCTTTTCATCCTTCCTGCGCCGGTTTCAAGGACCGGATATCGATTGGGCTTTAGATAGCATGCATATCGGTGATTTTCATCACCCAAGTGCAACAAATATTGATGGGCCTCAAGATGTGGTTTTAATACAACTGCTCAGGCCGAACGGCGGCGGGCCTTGCTGCGTGCGCTGGCGGTTCGCCGCCGGCTCACCTGTTTCTTGGCCGGCTTGCCGATGGCGGCTTCCAGGATATCGCCCAGAATGCCGCCCGTTGCCGCCTTGCGCGTCCGGCGCTTGGTCCGCTTTGTCGCGGTCCGCTTGACGCCGGTCTTCTTCAGGATTTCCTTAAGCGCGCTGTCGACAACGCCGCTGACCAGTTCCTTGATCAGATCGGCCATTGCTCGCTTACTCCGGCGCGCTGGTCTGAAGGGCGAGGGCGTGCAGGACACCCCCCATATTACCCTTCAGCGCGTTATAGACCATTTGGTGCTGCTGCACCCGGGTCTTGCCGCGAAACGCTTCGGCCACGACTTCGGCGGCATAGTGGTCGCCGTCACCGGCCAGATCGCGGATCGTGACCTTGGCGCCGGGAATTCCTGCCTTGATCATGTCTTCGATGTCGCCTGGTGCCATGGGCATGATACGCCAACTCCCTTTATTATTCTGCTGCGGCAGCAGCGTTGCTGGCACCGTCCATGAAATCAGGGAACCACGATTCATGGGCGGAACGCAATTGCTGAATTGATCGCAACGGAAATTCACGCAGCCCTGAGCGTGCGGCAATTTCGAACTGCCGCCGCACCCGGCTCCTGTCGCGCAGTCTCAGTTTTCCGGTGCCAGGTCGCCCTGCATGAATTCCGGGAACCACGCTTCGTGGGCGGAGCGCAACTGCGCGATCGAGACCGCCTTGGCGTCGCCAAGCTTGACCGCATCGCCGCCGGTCTTGCCGATCGCCGGCAAGGAAACGCCAGCGGTTTTCGCTTGTGCGCGGACGGTATCGAGCGCGCCGGCAGCAACCGTTACGACGTAGCGGCCCTGATCTTCACCGTAGAAGCTCGCGATCGGATCATGACCCGTGACCGCGTCGACCGTGGCGCCGATATCAGATGCCATCGCCATTTCGGCAACGGCGAGAGCCAGACCGCCGGAAGAGCAGTCATGAACGGCGGTCACAAGTCCGTCGACGATCAGGCCGCGGACGAAGTCGCCGACCTTGCGCTCATGCGCGAGATCGACATGCGGTGCCGGACCGTCGGTGCGGCCGTGAACGTCACGCATGTACACCGACTGGGCGATGTGAGAACCGAGGCCTTCCGGTGCGCCCGCAAGCAGGATTGTCTCGCCGGCAGCGGCAAAACGGATGCGCGCCATTTTCGACCAGTCCTTGATCAGGCCGACGCCGCCAATGGTCGGGGTCGGCAGGATTCCCTGGCCGTTGGTCTCGTTGTAGAGCGACACGTTGCCGGAAACGATCGGGAAGTCGAGTGCCGTGCAGGCTTCGCCGATGCCCTTGATGGCATGAACCAGCTGACTCATGATTTCAGGGCGCTCCGGGTTGCCGAAGTTGAGATTGTCGGTCGCCGCAAGCGGCAGCGCGCCTGTCGCCGTCAGGTTGCGCCAGCATTCGGCAACCGCCTGCTTGCCGCCTTCGAACGGATCCGCCTCGACATAACGCGGCGTCACGTCGGAGGAGAAGGCCAGCGCCTTGGTCTGGTGCCCCTCGACGCGCACGACGCCGGCGTCGCCGCCCGGCAGCTGCAGCGAGTTGCCCTGGATCAGCGTGTCATACTGTTCGTAAACCCAGCGGCGCGACGAATTGTTGGCCGAACCGACCAGTTGCACGAGCGCGTCGGCAACATCCGTCTGCGGAATGTCGTTGGTCGCAAGTACGGTCGGAACCTTCGCCGGCGTCCAGGGACGGTCATATTCCGGCGCTTCGTCGCCCAGTTCCTTGATCGGCAGGTTTGCGACTTCTTCGCCCTGATGCAGGATGCGGAAGCGCAGGTCGTCGGTGGTCTTGCCGACGATGGCAAAGTCGAGGCCCCACTTGACGAAGATCGCCTTGGCGACTTCCTCCTTGGCCGGCTCCAGCACCATGAGCATGCGCTCCTGGCTTTCCGACAGCATCATTTCGTAAGCCGTCATGCGCTCTTCGCGCACCGGCACGGTGTCGAGGTTGAGTTCGATGCCGAGGTCGCCCTTGGCGCCCATTTCGACCGCCGAGCAGGTGAGGCCGGCGGCACCCATGTCCTGGATGGCGATGACGGCGCCCGTCTGCATCAGTTCGAGGCAGGCTTCGAGCAGGCACTTTTCGGTGAAGGGGTCGCCGACCTGCACGGTCGGGCGCTTTTCCTCGATCGATTCGTCGAACTCCGCCGAAGCCATGGTCGCGCCGCCGACACCGTCACGGCCCGTCTTGGCGCCGAGGTAAACGACCGGGAGACCGACGCCTTCAGCCTTGGAATAGAAGATCGCATCGCTCTTGGCGAGACCGGCGGCAAAGGCGTTGACGAGGATGTTACCGTTGTAGCGCGCATCGAACTCGACTTCGCCACCGACGGTCGGAACGCCGAAGGAATTGCCGTAGCCGCCGACGCCGGCAACGACGCCGGACACGAGGTGGCGGGTCTTCGGATGATCGGGCGAACCGAAGCGCAGGGCGTTCATCGCAGCAATCGGGCGAGCGCCCATGGTGAAGACGTCGCGCAAAATGCCGCCGACGCCGGTCGCCGCACCCTGGTAGGGCTCGATATAGGACGGGTGGTTGTGGCTCTCCATCTTGAAGACGACGCAGTCGCCGTCATCGATGTCGACCACGCCGGCATTTTCGCCTGGCCCCTGGATGACGCGCGGGCCCTTGGTCGGCAGCGTGCGCAGCCACTTCTTCGAAGACTTGTAGGAGCAGTGCTCGTTCCACATCGCCGAAAAGATGCCGAGCTCGGTAAAGGTCGGCTCGCGTCCGATCAGGCCGAGAATGCGCTCGTATTCGTCGGGCTTGAGCCCGTGCGAGGCGATGAGTTCCGGGGTGATGGGGCGGGTGTTGGAAATCGTCATCGTCGACCGTCAAATCCTTCGGGCGGCGCGCAATCCTTCCACGGGATATGGCGCGTGCGAACCGCAACAGACACAGGGGGCGCTTTGCGGCTTCTTTAGCGTATGCTGCGGCGCGGCGCGACAGAAAAATACGGGCGATCAACAACGGTTACAGCGCTTTTGCGAGGCGCCCGAGCGCCCCGGCAAAGCTATTGCATCAGAACTTGTAGCCGAGCGCGAGGCCGGCGCGGGTCAAGCCATCGTTGGGACCATCGCAAAGTTAGGCATGAGAGGCATGCTCCACCGTCGCCGACAGGTTCCAATGCTCGTCGAATCTGAAGCCGGCCGCGGCATATTCGCGGAAGAGCAGGCGGCAGCCGCGCTTCGGCCCGGATGTGCCGTCAGCGTGCAATTCGCCGTCATGCACCGTTCCGCCGGCGCCAAGCACGATGAAGAACCGCTTCGTCACATCGAAGGTCCAGCTCAAGCCGCCATAGACTTCGTTGGCACCGTCGGACGAGGTCGCGATGGCAGCGCCTGCATGAATGCGCGGCCGCAGCAGCTTCTCGCCAAGATCCTTGGCGCTGTCTGCGTCAAGCGGGTCGAAGAAGACGGTAACGGAGGGAAAAACGCCGTGTTCGCGGTTATCGCCGTTGTTGATCGAGGCGGTCGCGCCGAACCGCATCTCATCGAATATGCCGCTTCCGGCAAAAGCGGGAACAGCCGGCAACACACCAGTGAGAACAAGCGACAATGTTGCGAGGCAGTGCGACGGACGAAGAAGAAGCAATGATGGCATGCCGAATCCCAGAAGCGAATCGATCTACGCAAGACTGCTAAAACATATGATGCTCAGCCTTGCGCGAAAGTCACCCGTGGATCCGGGTTATCAGTCGAAACTATCGTAGCCGGCTCGCCCGCTGTCGAGCAGCCGCCTCAGCGTCTGAAAACCATGCCGCACCTCGGCGCGGTCGGCCGGTGAGGAGAAGCCGATGCGGATGCGGTGGAAGACGCGGTCCGCCCGGCCGGCCTTGAATTCGTCCTCGTCGTCGACGAGCACGCCTTCCTGCAGTGCGGCCTGCTTGAACGTTCCGGAAAGCCAAGGCTCCGGCAGCTTCATCCAGAGGAAAGGAACGCTCGGATGCGAGCTGAACTCGATACCGTCGAACACTTCGCGCGCCATCGCCACGCGCGCCCGGATCTCTTCGATACCCTTGCTTCGCAGAATGGTGGCCGAACCGGAGAGAACAAGCCGCGCGCAAAGCTCCGCCAGGATGAACGGCAGGCCGCCGCTGACCATCTTGTGGGCAATGCGGATGCGCTGGCTGAAATGGGGAGGGCAGGCAACCCAGCCGCCGCGCACGCCAGCGGCGACGGACTTTGAAAGGCCGCCGACAAGAAAGGTTCGCTCGGGCGCAAGCTCCGCCAAAGGCGGCGTCGGATCGCCGGTCATGGCACCATAAAGATCGTCTTCGACCAGCCAGACGCCGTATTTGCGGGCGATATCGGCAATCGCCTGGCGCCGGGCAAGCGGCATGACGGCAACGGTCGGGTTTTGCGCGCTCGGCATCAGGAAGGCGAGCTTGGGATGCTGCTGCGCGCAAACCCGCTCGAAGTCCTCGGGGATCAGTCCGAATTCATCCGATTCCATCAGCGTCGTGCGACGTCCGATCAGGCCGGCGCTGCGGCTGACCTGGGAGTAGGTCAGCGTCTCGAAGGCGATACGATCGCCGGGCGAGGTCACGGCGGCGATTACGGCGATAACCGCAGCATGCGCACCCAGCGTCGGCACGATCGTTTCCGGCGAGGGACGAAAGCCACCGCGTGCCAGCCATTGGCATCCGGCCTCGAACCAATGATCCGGGAAATTGCGCGCGTAGCTGGCAATGTCTGCGTGGTGATCGTGGCTGATCTCGCTCAGCAGTTCGCTCAAGACATGACCCTGGCCGATATCCGGTGCCGCGGTGCTGTCGAAGCGCAATTTTCCGGCGGGCGCAATCAGCGGCCGGGTGCCGGCCAAGGACGTGGTCAGCGGGTCGGCCTGCTCCGGCGGGCGGCTTTCCTGGTGATCGAGCACATAGGTTCCGCGCCCGACCTCGCCGCTGACAAGACCGCGTTCGCGCACGATATTGTAGGCGCGCCCAATGGTGCCAATGGTGACACCAATGTCATAGGCGAGGTTGCGTTGCGGCGGCAATTTGGCGCCGACGGGCAGGGCGCCTTCGCCGATTGCCTGTTCGATCTGGTCTGCAATCCGCGCATAAAGCGGACCGTGACCCTGCTGAATGTCTGGGAGCCAACTTGTCATAGTGACAATTATCTAGATTACAGGGCGAAATATGTCAATTATCACCAATGCAATGATGTCAATCGATGCATTGGAACGCACAATGAGTACAATTGATACAATTTGCTCGACTGCCCCGGAAAAGACGCCTCGGGCGCGGCGCAAAGTCGGGTTTGACGTCGAATTCTCGGGGAGCGCCAAGAATGCAATGCAGCGCCTCTGGAGGCTCTATTGCTTCCTGGCCGCCAGAAGGCGCAGTCGCATCGCTCTCGAAGAGATGAGCGACTGGCAACTGAGCGATATCGGTGTCTGCGAAAAGGATGCCCGGCGTGAATCGTCGGTGCCGTTCTGGCGTTAAAGCGCATCGCGTAAACGTGTGCCACGGTTCGCGATAACGACATGCGCCGGAACGCACGCGCAGCAAGTGGATCCTAGAGATCGGACGTCTTTAGCGAACGCTGAGCGGTAGTCCCGCAGCGTCTGAACGCTCGACCGCGGCCTTGATCAGTTGCAGCCCTGGCCGCCTGCGGCCCAACGGCGGATATCTGCGCTCATGCGGGTGCCGACCGGTTCGCTCAACAACGGCCCGAACGCCTGAAGTCGTGCCGGCTGGCCTTCCGCCTGAACGACGGCCAGCGGCCGTGCTTCGGGCGACTTGCGCGGCACGATCAGGATGCGAGGGCGGCCGGAAAAAGAGTTGAGTTCGGGCGCGAGCCGGTAGTTCTTGAAGGCCGGATCGCCCGATTTGAACCAGCAGCTGTTGGCGCCAAGCGCAACGCGCTCCATCGTCGGCAGGGCAGCCGAATTTGCAGTCGGCGCCGGTGGGCGCGGCGATTGGCAGGACGCCAGAAATGTCAGGGCGAATGCCGCGCAAGCAGGGCCGGTCAGGCGTCCAGTGAAAATTGAAGGCATCGACGGTCTCGCTTGCGTTAAGGGGATGGTCGAATGCCTTCTATCAGCGAGACGGTTAAGCAGCGATTACTTCGAGAGCCGAAGCGAAGATGCCGCGACCATCGGCGCCGCCGTGAGCCGCTTCGATCAGGTTTTCCGGATGCGGCATCATGCCGAGGACGTTGCCAGCCTCGTTCATCACGCCGGCAATATCGCCCATCGAGCCGTTCGGATTGGTGCCTTCGGCATAACGGAACACGACCTGGCCATTGCCTTCGATCGACTTCAGGGTCTCCGCGTCAGCGAAATAGTTGCCGTCATGGTGTGCAACCGGGCTGCGGATGATCTGCCCCTTGGAATAGGCGCGGGTAAAGTCGGTGTCGGCGTTGACGACCTCCAGCTTGACTTCACGGCAGACAAATTTCAGCGAAGCGTTGCGCATCAAGGCGCCCGGCAGAAGACCGGCCTCGACCAGGATCTGGAAGCCGTTGCAGACGCCAAGAACCTTGACGCCCTTTTCGGCCTTCGCCTTGATCGCCTGCATGACCGGCATGCGGGCCGCAATTGCGCCACAGCGCAGATAGTCGCCGTAGGAGAAGCCGCCGGGGATGACGATCAGGTCGACATCCGGGATCTCCGTTTCCGTCTGCCAGACGGTCACGGGCGCCTTGCCGGAGATTTTTGTAAGGGCAGCGATCATGTCGCGATCGCGGTTGAGGCCTGGAAGCTGGACGACGGCTGACTTCATGGTGCGGTTCAAACCCTGCCTGCGCCTCTTGAAGCTCATGCAATTCGAGGCGGTTTCCGATGCGGCCGAAGCGCAGTTCCGTGCGCTCGGGGCCGATGTTGGATGCACTGCGCATCCCTCGACTTTAAGACCATCGAGCCGCGGACAGAATGCCCCTTCGATGTCGCTTGGCTGATCTGCATGAGAGGGGCCCGTACTAGATGGGCCTCATCGTCATTTCCAGTTCACCCGAGCCGTCACATCCGGCCATCCGCGGCGCTCCGCCGCCGTTAGGCGAGGGAGATGGTGTAGTTTTCGATCACCGTGTTGGCGAGCAGCTTTTCGCACATCGCCTTGAGGTCGGCCTCGGCCTTGGCCTTATCGCCGGTCTCGATCTGAAGATCGAATACCTTGCCCTGGCGGACCTGACCGATGCCGTCGAAGCCGAGCGCGCCGAGCGCGCCTTCGATTGCCTTACCCTGCGGATCGAGAACGCCATTCTTCAGCGTCACGGTTACACGTGCCTTGATCACTTTCACTTTCCCCGAACTAACTTGACCAGAAACTACTTGACCAGAACCGGGCCGGTGCCGCGCACGGGCTCGTTCTCGTTCATGATGCCGAGACGGCGAGCCACTTCCTGGTAGGCCTCGACCAGGCCGCCCAAATCACGGCGGAAGCGGTCTTTGTCGAGCTTCTCCTTGGTCTCGATGTCCCACAGACGGCAGCTGTCCGGCGAAATCTCGTCCGCCAGGATGATGCGCATCATGTCGCCTTCGAACAGGCGGCCGCACTCGATCTTGAAATCGACGAGCTGGATGCCGACGCCGAGGAACAGACCGGTGAGGAAGTCGTTGATGCGGATGGCAAGCGCCATGACGTCATCGAGTTCCTGCGGGCTTGCCCAGCCGAAGGCGGTGATGTGCTCTTCGGAGACCATCGGGTCGTCCAAAGCATCGGCCTTGTAGTAGAATTCGATGATCGAGCGGGGAAGGACAGTGCCTTCTTCGATGCCGAGGCGCTTTGCCAGCGAGCCAGCGGCAACGTTGCGCACGACGATCTCGAGCGGAATGATTTCGACTTCCTTGATCAACTGCTCGCGCATGTTGAGACGGCGGATGAAGTGCGTCGGAATGCCGATGCGGTTCAGATGCGTGAAGATATACTCGGAAATCCGGTTGTTCAGCACACCCTTGCCGTCGATGACGTCATGCTTTTTCTTGTTGAAGGCGGTCGCGTCGTCCTTGAAAAACTGGATCAGCGTGCCCGGCTCGGGACCCTCATAAAGGATCTTTGCCTTGCCCTCGTAGATACGGCGGCGACGATTCATGGATATTGTCTCTGTGGTTGTTGGCGCTCTTGGGTTGCGCTAGTGGAGTCTTCTCACGGGGTCCATAGCTGAAAAGAACGCATTTCACAATCGGCGTATCTTCCCTTCCCCTGATTTACCTAAAGCGCGTTGCGATCTCCAGGATTCGCTCCTTGCGCTTCAGATCTTTGATTTTTCGCATGCCGTTATCGCGAAACCGCTGCGCACTTTTGCGCGACATGTTTAAGGTACCATGAAAGTCACGAAACAAGAAAACTTCGCATTGCACTTTGACCACTGGTTTGGTTTATGGCGATAACTATTTCCGGCATGGAATTCTCAAGGGAGATCAATTGATGACGACGATGCAGGATCGCGAAAAGGCCTTCGAAGCGAAGTTTGCGCTGGACGAGGAACTGAGGTTCAAGTCTGAGGCGCGCCGCAACAAGCTGCTCGGCCTTTGGGCTGCCGGCTTGCTCGGCAAGTCCGATGCCGAAGCCTATGCCAAGGAAGTCGTTGCAGCCGATTTCGAAGAGGTCGGCCACGAGGACGTCGTGCGCAAGATCAAGGCAGACTTCGACGCTGCCGGCGTTGCCCAGAGCGAAGAGCAGATCCGTGTGCGCATGCTTGAGCTTCTCGGCGAAGCGATCGAGCAGATCCAGAGCAAGTAATTTCGGGTAGCCATACGGCCCCCATGACATCGCCGCTCGGCTGAAAAGCCGGGCGGTTTTTATTTGGCCGCCTTGTAGCGACGTCCTTTTTCCGGCGCCGTTTCGGCGCCCGGAGACGGTTTCCAGCCGCTTCTGATGCGCTGTTCGAAATCGAGGCGGCTCATCGGCTTTGCCAGCGCGTAGCCTTGCAGGATGTCGCAACCGAGATCTCTCAGCATCGCCGCGTGCTCCCACGTCTCCACCCCTTCTGCCACCACCTTGATGTTGAGCGAGTGGCCGATGTCGATGATGGCGCGAACGAGCTTTGCCTGTTTGGCGCTTTCGGTTATGGGCCCCACCAGCGCCCGGTCAATTTTCAGGCGAGCTGGATTGAGGTTGAGCAGGCCGATGATCGAGGCGTGTCCAGTGCCGAAGTCGTCGATTTCAATCTCGATGCCGAGTCCGTTGAGCGCCGCGATCGTCTCGGCAATCTCATCTTCGAGATCGTCGAGGAATATGGATTCCAGCAGCTCGAAAGACAGTACCCCCGGCGGAATGCGCATCGCGCGAAGGTCGGAGATCAGGCTCGGATCACGCAGTCTGCGTGAAGAGACGTTGACCGAGATCTTGGGGACTGTGAGACCGGCACGACGCCAGGCGGTAAAATCGGCATAGGCCATCTCGACGATGTTCCTGTCGATCGCGGGCAGGGCGTTGATCTCCTCGGCCACCTTCAGGAAATGTGTCGGAGCGAGGATGCCGCGTTCGGGATGGTCCCATCGCACCAGGGTTTCTACACCGATGAGATCGAGCGAGCGGGCGTCGAACTGAGGCTGGTAGTAGGGCACGAACTGGCCTTCCTCGATCGCCTGCCGGATATCGTCGCCGGTGCGCTTGGCGCTGAGGATCTGGTTCTGGATCTGCTCGGAAAACACCTCGAAGCGGTCGCGGCCGAGACTTTTGGCACGATAGAGTGCGATATCGGCGTTCATTAGCAATTGCTTCGGATCGGTGTCGCTCTCGCCCCTCCAGGCGATGCCGATGCTGGCGCCCAGCCGGCAAAGCTGACCGTCATAGGGAATAGGGCGGCGGAAGGCATGGACGATGCGCGCTGCGAGGTCTCCCAGCTCGCCAAGGCTGCGGCCACGACGGCAAAGGATGACGAATTCGTCGCCGCCGATGCGGGCGATGAAGTCGTCCTGATCGGCATGAGACTGCAGGATCGCGGCCGCACGCGTCAGCATCGCATCGCCGGCCTGATGCCCGAGCGTGTCGTTGATCTGCTTGAAGCGATCGAGATCGAGGTGGAGGATGGCATTGAGCGTCGGATCATCGGCGAGGATCTGATCAAGGTAGCGCCGATTCGGCAGGTCCGTCAGATAGTCGTGCAACGCGTTATATTCGATGCGGATGCGCGCTTCTTCAAGTTCACGGTTGCGGGCCTCGGCTGAAGCCTTGGCCTTGCGCAATTCCTCCTGCAGCGCCACGTCTTCCGTGACGTCCCAGTTCGCACCGATCAGTTTACGCGTGCCATCGCGATCGACATAGAACGCCGTGTTGGCGCGAATGTGCCTGATCTCTCCATCGGCGCGGATGATCCGAAAAGCATTGGTGAAGGGGGCTCCCGCCGCGACGCCATCGTTGACGCGCCCGACAGCGATTTCCCGGTCGTCGGGATGCAGCATGTCTTCCCAGTTGCGGCCACTCGGCGCGCCGGCCTCAGGATCAAGGCCATAGATGCTCAAAATGCGTCCGTCCCAAAGGGTCTCCTGGGTTTCGAGATTGTGGTCGAACACGCCGATCTTCGAGACGTCGAGCGCCAGCCGCAGACGCCTCGAGATTTCCTCAAGCCGCGTCTCGGCCTCCTTTCGCGGCGTAATATCCGTGTCGGTGCCGATGATGCGACTGGGCTTGCCGTCCTCTCCATAGGCGACGGATGCGCCGCGGCTTTCGATCCAGACCCAATGTCCGTCCGCATGGCGTTCGCGATACTGGAACGTGTTGTAGGTGACCTCGCCCGAATCCTGGCGGCCGATCGAAGCCAACACATGGGCACGATCGTCCGGATGCACATTCTCGATCCAGGCATCGAGCGAGCCGTCGACCTCGGCGTCGTCAGGAAGGCCGCGCAGACGCTTCCACGTGGTGGAATAGAAGAGGTTTCCGGTCGAAAAATCGTGATCCCAGACGCCTTCGAGCGCACTTTCAAGCGCATATTTCCACCGCGTTTCATCGTTGCGAAGTCCGGCAATCTCGCAGATGAGGTGGTCGACCGGAAGCATCAGCAACAAGCGGTTGTCCGCCATTGCAGAAGAGGTACAAACCAGAGAAACAGTGTCGGCAGCGCCATGCAAGCGGATCGTTTGGGCGGATGCGGAAGGTTGCGACATCTCATTGGGCGACAGCAGGTGGTGGTCGTCGGCATGAACAAGGTCATGGAGAAACCGATTGAGCAACTCAGACGACCGAAGGCGCAAAAGATCGCAGACATAAGGGCTTGCCGAAACGATCGTCCCTGTTTCGTCGACAACGATCGCCCCGACCGGCAGCTGGTCCAGCGCCGATTGCATCACAATGTCTAGCTTCGCCGATGCACGGCGTTTGTTGTTGATGGGATCTTTCGGTCCGGTCACGTATCCCACGATCCAGCATTTGTTGCCGGCAGATGATGATCGCGGACCATGAACTTCGGATTAATGCCGAGTCGTCTTATTAGCAGTGCGATCAGGGCTGCAGGCGGCTGAGAAACTGCGCGAAGACCATCGTGCCTTCCGGCCACGGGCCGTGCCCGGACTCGGTGTTGAGATGGCCGGATTCCCCGGCGTCCACCAGCAGGGACCCCCAGGATTTGGCGATCTCGTCGGCATGCTCATAGGAGCCGAACGGATCGTTGCGGCTTGCGACCATGAGCGATGGGAACGGCAGCGGATCGCGCGGATATGGCCCGAAAGTCATCAGGTGCTTCGGCCGGATCGCGGCATTGGCCACATCCGGCGGGGCGACCAGGAAGGCGCCGGCGATCTTCTTTTCGATGTGAGGCAAGGCATGGACCGCGGTCGCAACGCCGAGCGAGTGAGCGACGATTACGACCGGCTTTTCGGCGGCATTGACCTCCTCGATCATGCGCGCCACCCAATCCTCGCGCACGGGCTTGGCCCATTCGGCCTGCTCCACGCGGCGAGCCGTGGACATTTTTCTCTCCCAACGGGACTGCCAATGGTCGGGACCAGAATTGGTGTAGCCGGGAACGATCAGGATATGGGCGTCGGAAAGTTTCATAATGGCCGCGATGTGGCGTCGAAACTCGTCGAAGTCAAGGCGTAGGCGACAGAGCCTGCATTTTATGTATACTCGCCAATGCAGGTCGCGGTCGATGCGGCTCGAGTTTTGCCGTTGTCGCTGGTCCGGGGCCGCTCTGTGGTGGTTGAGGAGTGTGAGCCATGACAACATTTCATGTTCTGTCGGGATCGGACGCGAGTGTCGCCCATCCCGGCATACGAAAGATCGGCCTAGCTGACGTGATGGATGCGTTGCGCCTCGGGTTCAGCGACTTTCGCGAAAAGCCGTCTCACTATGTTTTTCTCTGCTTGATTTATCCCATCGCCGGCGCCGTGCTGATGACCTGGAGTGCAGGCGCCAACATGCTACCGCTGCTTTACCCGCTAGCATCAGGCTTTGCCCTTGTCGGACCGGTTGCGGCCATCGGTCTTTATGAAATCAGCAGGCGTCGCGAACTCGGCATGGATACGTCCTGGCCTCACGCCTTCCGCCTGCATCGTTCTCCGGCGCTGCCCTCCATCCTGGCCGTCGGGGCGATGCTGTTCTTCATATTCATCGCCTGGCTGCTGGTGGCACAGGCTCTCTATGTCAGGATGTTCGGCGCCGAACCGCCGGCATCGATTGCCGCCTTCTGGAATGGCATCGTCGGCACGGAACAGGGCTGGAACCTGATCTTGGTCGGCAATGCCGTGGGGTTCGTTTTCGCCGTCATCGTGCTGTCGATCAGCGTGGTGTCGTTCCCGTTGCTGATCGATCGTGACGTCGGCGCCGTGACCGCGGTCGAAACGTCGATCCGCGCAACACTCGTCAATCCCATACCGGTCGCCTTCTGGGGATTTATCATTGCCGCTGGCCTGCTGATCGGCTCTATCCCGGTCTTCGTCGGTCTCGCCGTGATCATGCCTATCCTCGGTCACGCGACGTGGCACATGTATCGCAAGATGATTGAGCCGGGTCCACCCCGCCGCAGGCGATGACGACAAAAACGGCCAGCCTTCGCCAGGCTGGCCGTTTCTTCTTGCGATGATCGCTCGAACTACTTGAAATACTTGTAGTAGGACGAAATCTGGGCAGCGGTGTTGGACGACAGATTGAGCTTGATGCCGATCTTGTCACCGCGATACCAGCGCACCATTCCGGTCAGAAATCCGAGTTCTTCGCTGCGGATCGTTACTTCCTGTCCGGTGCGGGCGTTGATGTCGAAATAAAGCTGAAAGCAGATGCCTTCAGCGGAAAGATCCGTGACGATGCCGTTGCTCGCGCCCGTCTTGCAGGTGACCGTCCCGGTAATCTTCGTCTGCGTGCGCGCAGCCGTACGCTGAACACTGTCCTTGTAGGCCATGTGAACCCTCGATCTGAATTGATCAGGCTCGATCATCTCACGCAATGATTGAATTCCTTGCTAACAAAAATGCCCGCATTTGACCAGACTGCGTCAAATGCGGGCATCATCGAGCGTTACAACAGAAACGTGCTTCGTTCTGGCACGAACCGGGCGGCTATCGCGCCCGGCCTTTATTTCTTGCGCATGTCGTTACCGCAAAGCGGCCGCACACTTTTGCGCGACATGCTTAGCCAAAGACACGGCTGAAGATCGTGTCGACGTGCTTGGTGTGGTAACCCAGATCGAACTTTTCGCGGATGTCAGCTTCCGACAGGGCCGCACGAACCTCGGCATCGGCAAGCAACTCCTCCAGGAAGTCCTTGCCCTGTTCCCAGACCTTCATCGCGTTGCGCTGGACGAGGCGATAGGCATCCTCACGCGACACGCCGGCCTGCGTCAGGGCGAGCAGGACGCGCTGCGAGTGAACGAGACCGCGGAACTTGTTCATGTTCTTGGTCATGTTGTCGGGATAGACGAGCAGCTTGTCGATCACGCCGGTCAAGCGGGCAAGCGCGAAGTCGAGCGTCACCGTCGCATCCGGGCCGATCATGCGCTCGACCGAGGAATGCGAGATATCGCGCTCGTGCCAGAGCGCCACGTTTTCCATTGCCGGAATAGCAAAGGCGCGGACCATGCGGGCAAGACCCGTGAGGTTTTCGGTCAGCACCGGATTGCGCTTGTGCGGCATGGCCGACGAGCCCTTCTGTCCCGGCGAGAAATATTCTTCCGCTTCGAGGACTTCGGTGCGCTGCAGGTGGCGGATTTCGGTGGCCAGGCGCTCGATCGACGAGGCGACGACGCCAAGGGTGGCGAAATACATCGCGTGGCGGTCACGCGGGATCACCTGGGTGGAGACCGGCTCCGGCTTCAGCCCAAGCGCCTTGGCGACGTGTTCCTCGACGCGCGGGTCGATATTGGCGAAGGTGCCGACGGCGCCGGAGATGGCGCAGGTGGCAACTTCCTCACGGGCTGCGATAAGACGCTGCTTGCAGCGATCGAACTCGGCATAGGCCAGCGCCAGCTTGACACCGAAGGTGGTCGGTTCTGCGTGGATACCGTGCGAACGGCCGATCGTCACCGTATCCTTGTGCTCGAAGGCGCGACGCTTCAGCGCTTCCAGCAGCTTGTCCATGTCGGCCAGCAGAAGGTCGGTCGCGCGTACCAGCTGCACGTTGAAGCAGGTGTCGAGCACGTCGGAGGACGTCATGCCCTGGTGGATGAAGCGGCTGTCAGGGCCGACGAACTCTGCCAGATGCGTCAGGAACGCGATGACATCGTGCTTGGTGACGGCTTCGATTTCGTCGATACGATCGACGTCGAACGTGGCGGCGCCACCCTTTTCCCAGATCGTCTTTGCAGCATCTTTCGGGATCACGCCGATTTCGGCCAGCGCATCGCAGGCATGGGCCTCGATCTCGAACCAGATGCGGAACTTGGTTTCCGGCGACCAGATGGCCACCATTTCCGGTCGGGAATAACGGGGGATCATGGGCTCTCAGCTTTCGTCATCAGTGGAGGATGGCTGTGCCTCTAGCAAAGATGCCCGGCAAGCTCAACGTTGTTGACGGCGTTCAGCCCCCGCAAGCCACAGGCTGACGGCCAGAAGTGCCGCACCGCCGACCGGAAGATAGAGCCGAATGCCCAGCACGAGGAACTGGTAGAAGGCGACAAGCGAGGTAAACGCGAACTGGTAGAGCCAGGTCCGGGTGCCGGTATCGGCGTGCCAGCGGGCGTAAAACACCCGATAGTCGAGCGCAAACAGCATGGCGGTCACGGCAATCGTGCCGAGCGACAGGCACAGGAGATAGGCCGCAAACCGGGTTTCGGCAGGACGGCCAAGCGTGGCGAAGCGCGCAAGGAACAGAGCAGGCGGCCAGCCCAGCATGCCACCCAGGCCATACATCACAAGCAATTCCGCCAGGTTGAAGGTTAAGGCGCCTTCGCGAAGCCAGAGCGCGAACCAGGCGGAAGCGACCGTCACCAGTCCCCAGGCCGGCGCGCCCAACACAAGTTCGGGCGCGGACGGGAACGCCCGTACGAATCGCGAGCGCTTCAGGGCCGGCGCAGAAGCATGAGCTGATTTTGCCCCGGCGCCCGTGTTGTTCATTTTGCGATCCGGGTCGGGACCGCAATCCATCGTCCGTCGGTCGTGCCCTCGAAGCCGAGCGATTTGACCAGCACCATCACGACATGGGTTTGCGTGCCGTCGTCGTTCATGTGCGTCACCGCGCCGCCGATGCGATAACCCGTCGGGCAACGGCGGCTTTCCGGTACACGAGCGTCGTCCTGCAGCACGTCACTTACCGGCCTGCCGGCCTTCATCGTCATCGACAGGCGGAAGCCTTTGACCTCCTTCAGGAAGTCCTTGCACAGCCCGCCCGGTCCGAAGTTCTTCTCCTCGAGCGTCAGGCTGTAGGTCTCGCGGAACGCTTCGTTGGCAGCAAAGGAATCGTAAGTCAGAGCCAGGGGCGCCGCATTGGCTTCGGTAATCGGATTGTAGGCAGCAAGCAGTCCCGGCGCATCGGCAAGCCTGTAGGCATCGATCAAGGGCGCGGCGCGGCGATGCGCCTCGTGTCTCGTCCGGTGCAGAGGAGCGCCATCCTCGCGACCGACTGCGCGCACCGGCGCGCCCGGCAGAAACTTGTCGTTGCGTGTATCGACGACGTAGATCGTAGAATAAGGGAAACCCGAACCGTCTTGGACGCCGTATTCCTCGAAGGCAAAGACATTGCCGTCGGAGGAAAAACCGATCGGCTGGAATGCGGCATAGTCACCGGCCGATGCCTGTGACGCCATCAGCGCAGCCACCCCGAGAAGCAGCCCAGACGTCGCCAGGCGCGCCATCATCAGCGGGCCTTTTCGGCCGGGGCGCGGATCGCCTGGATGGCGGAGCGATAGGCATCGACCGAGCCGCCCTTGAAGATCGCCGAACCGGCGACGAGCACGTTTGCGCCGGCGCCGGCCGCAATTGCAGCCGTTTCAGGCGCGATGCCGCCGTCGACTTCGATCTCGATCGGCCGATCGCCGATCATCGCCTTGATCCGGCGGATCTTTTCCGCCGTCGCGTCGATGAATTTCTGGCCGCCGAAGCCCGGGTTGACCGTCATCACCAGTACCAGATCCACGGTGTCGAGCACGTATTCGATGGCGCTTTCCGGTGTTGCCGGATTGAGCGAGACGCCGGCCTTCTTGCCGAGCGACCTGACGGTCTGCAGCGAACGGTGAAGGTGCGGCCCGGCTTCGGCGTGAACCGTCAGGATATCGCAGCCGGCCTTGGCAAAAGCTTCAAGGAACCCGTCGGCGGGCGAGATCATCAGGTGGCAATCGAAGGTCGCCTCGGTATAGCGGCGCAGCGACTTGATCACGTCGGGGCCAAACGTGATGTTGGGGACGAAATGCCCGTCCATGACATCGAGATGGATCCAATCCGCGCCGGCATCCACGACGTCACGGACTTCCTGTCCGAGCTTCGAAAAATCGGCCGCCAGGATCGACGGTGCAATGCGAATGGGATGGGTCATGAGAGGCTCCGGCTGTTTCCCGCGCAATAGCACTCCGCAGCCGCGCAAACAACATGCGCGGTGCTAATCGTGGTTCAACCGCGGCTGGACCAGCACGGCAATGGGTCGTTTTCGGCGGGTGTGGCGTCGTGGACGCCGCGGGCGATCGCGCGCGCCATCGTCGCCGCGGCAGCCGCGCCGAGATCGAGGAAATCCGGGAGCTCCAACGTCCTGCCGCTTGCGCCGGTGGCAAGCGCGAAGATGAGGTCACCGTCAAGCGGCGTGTGCGCCGGCCACAGGGCCCGCGAGAAACCATCATGCGCAGCGATCGCGAGGCGCTTGGCCTCGGCCTTGGTCAACACCGCATCCGTCGCGATCACCGCGATCGTGGTGTTGGCGGCTGCCGACTGGTTGGCGCCCAGTTTCGTGCGGACATCGGATGCATCCGCCGGCAGGGGATGGGGCAGGCCGAGCCCACCGAACTCTTGCTGCTTCTCGAAGGGAGCAGCCCAGAAATGCCGGGTGCCGCCGACGGTCGCTGAGCCGAGTGCGTTGACGGCTACGAGCGCGCCGACGGTGATCCCGTTCGGCAGCACGACCGAGGCGGAGCCAAGGCCGCCCTTGAAGGTGGCAGTCAAGGCGCCGGTGCCGGCGCCTGCCGAGCCCGTCGAAAAGCTCAGATCCGCTTTGCGCACAGCCTCGTAGCCAAGTTCGCGGTAGGGGGGGAACTGCCCCCAGTCCTTGTCGCCGCCGTTGATCAGGTCGAACAGGATCGCAGCCGGCACGATCGGCACACGGTGTGGCCCGATGGCAAAGCCGCGTCCCATCTCCTTCAGTGCTGCCTGCGCACCGGATGCAGCGTCCAGCCCAAAGGCCGAACCACCGGACAGGATGATGGCATCGACGGTCTGCACGGTGTTGTGCGGTTCGAGCAAATCCGTTTCGCGCGCGCCGGGAGCACCGCCGAGCACCTGGACGGCGGCCGTTGCCGGCGGATCGCAGACGATTGCGGTGACACCCGATTTCAAGCGATGGTCTTCGGCATTGCCGACGGAAAGGCCGGCGACATCCGTGATCAGGTTACGTGGCCCAGCTAGCATCATTGCGCTCCGGCGGCGTCGGCAACGGGGACGAAGCGGCCCGCCTGCCATTGCATCAATCGATAGGGATTGTCGGCGCGCTCGTGCCCCGTGTTGAAAGCGATCGGGCCGAGGATCGTCTGGTAGGGCCCCTTGAGCAGCGCCTCCGCTAACGGCTTTTCGTCCTTATCAGCCTGATCCTTGGCCTGCTCCAGAACAGACATGGCGCCGAATGCCTGAAGCACATAACCTTCCGGCTCGATGCCGGCTGACCGCATGGCGTCGGCGACCGGCTTGCCCTCAGGCGACCGCGCCGCATCGGGCAATGTCAGCGCCAGAACACCGTCGGCCAGCGGCACAGTCACGTCGGCTGCATTCAACGTGTCGCCGCCGAGCAAGGTCAGGCTTGCGCCTTCCTCCTGCACATCGCGCGCGATCACGGCGGTATCCTGCCGGTCGCCACCGGTGAAGACGTTCGTGGCGCCGCTCTTCACGAGGCGCCGCACGAGGCTGATCTGCTGCTCCTGGGCGGGGCGATAGGTGTCTGTAAAGACCGGTGTCAGCCCGATTTCGCCGAGCGCTGCGCGCACGCTCTCGACCAGCTCGCGGCTATGGATCGTGCCGTCGTCGATCAAGGCGATCGGCTTACCCTTCCAACGCGCGGTAATGGCGGCAACGATGCCGGCCGATTCGGCCTTGCCGCTCGGGGCGAGGCGAAACAGCGGCCAGTTCTTCTTGAGCACGTCTTCCATCAGGATGTCGGAACGCACGCTCAGCGTTACCGCCGGTATGTTGGCCTCGGCGAGCGCCGGCAGCGTCGCGTCGAGGCTCTCGGTGCAGAGGAAGCCGATGGCCGCTTCGGCGCCGGCCGCCAGAAGCGCCTTGGTCAAGGCTTCGGCGCCGGCCGATTCGCATGTTTCGGGGATGACGACGATTTCGCTGCCGCGATCGCCCGCCTGGAAGGTGGCGCCATCGATGATCTGTTTGCCGAGCAGGGCGAACGGTCCTTCAACGGGGGCAACGACAGCGACCTTGACGCCGGCAGCGGCGGCAGGTGCAGCTTGCGCCATTCCCGCTACGATGAGGCTCAAAACGATCGAACGAAGCATGCAATTCCCCGCTACTGCATAATTCCCAAGGTCGGAATGGTTTCAAGGAGAGATTATGCAGCGAGTCTAAAAATGCTACAGCATTCCTTGGCATGACCTTCATCATCCGCGGCGCTGTAGTGGCCGCATGTTTTAAGGATGTGGCAACCGGCGTCAAAGGAAAAGATGCACGTGGAAACAATGGGCATCCGATCCGCGCCATGGCCATGTCGCGGATCTGCAAGATTCTCCGGCAGGCGGGTTTCATATTTTCCGCCAGCGGCTATATGTGCCTGACATCGCCCGGAGAGAGATGTGTTGGAGAGAACCCGACTGGACCCGATAAGTTATCGCGACGCGATGAGCCGTCTGGCTGGCCATGTGCAGATCATCACGGCCGCCAATGGCGGCGAGCGACGTGGAGTCACGGTTACCGCCTCCTGCTCGGTTTCCGACAGTCCCCCCACCGTTCTCGTCTGCCTGAACGGAGCAAACCCGCGCAATGACATTTTCGTGCGGGGAGACAGCTTTGCGCTGAACCTGCTCGGCGACGAACACCGTGCGCTTGCCCACGCCTTTTCCGGCCGGGACCAACTCGACATGGATCGCCGCTTTGCGCTCGGCCAATGGACGCAGCTGGCAACTGGTTCGCCGATCCTCGTTGATGCAACCGCCGCTTTCGATTGCCGGCTGATCGAGGTCAAGACCATAGCAACCCATATCGTGCTGTTCGGCGAGGTCGTGGACGTTGCGCTTGGTCCGTCGCGCCCGCCGCTCATTTATGTAGACCGCGGATATCACTCGCTGTAGGTTTTCAGGAGGGGCGATCTGTTCTCTCTGAGAACGTGAGAAAGAGCCTGCAAGTAGCTGATATAAAGCGTTTATATTAGCCATAGTGACGAATGACTGAAACTGGCCGTGGCGGAGGATGCATGGCGCCGGCGACAGGCACATTGCCCCAATCCATCGATGAAACGATGGCGATGCTGGAGGCACAGGATTATCTCGCCGGCACCGCGCTTGCGACGGTGCTGTTTCTCGCGCTCCGGATGAAACGCCCGCTCTTTCTCGAAGGCGAGGCCGGTGTCGGCAAGACCGAGATCGCCAAGGTGCTGGCCCGTGCGCTCGATCGGCCTTTGATCCGCCTGCAGTGCTACGAGGGGCTCGACGTCGCCTCTGCCGTCTATGAGTGGAACTACCCTGCTCAGATGCTGGAGATCCGATTGTCGGAAGCGGCCGGCACGGTCGACCGACGCAAGGTCGAAAGCGACATCTTCTCCGAACGATTTCTCATTCGACGCCCGGTGCTTCAGGCGATTTCCGCTGAGAGCGGACGGGCACCGGTGTTCCTGATCGACGAACTCGACCGCACCGACGAAGCCTTCGAAGCGTTTCTGCTCGAGGTCCTGTCGGATTTCCAGGTCACCATTCCGGAACTCGGCACCATCCGGGCCACTGAGCCGCCTATCGTCATCATCACCACCAACCGGACACGGGAGATCCATGACGCGCTGAAGCGGCGTTGCCTCTATCATTGGGTCGATTATCCCCGGGCAGCGCAGGAGCTCGAGATCATCCGTCGAAAAGTTCCGGGCTGCAACGCAGCCTTGTCGCGCGAAATCATCGCCTATGTGCAGCGGCTCCGCACGATCGATCTTTTCAAGAACCCGGGCGTTGCCGAGACGATCGACTGGGCGACGGCCCTGACAGAGCTCGACCGGCTTGCTCTCGACCCCGAGACGATCGCCGATACGCTGGGCACTCTCCTAAAATACCAGGACGACATCGCCCGGATCGACGGAGCCGAGGGGCGCAAGCTGCTCGCCGAGGTCAAGGCCGAATTGCTGGCGGCGGGCTGACGATGGAACCGGGAGAACATCCGCCTGATGGTGCGCTTCTCCCGCCGATGCCGCCCGGCGACGGAAAGCTGGCCGACAACATCGTTTTCTTTGCCCGTGCCTTGCGACGCGCCGGGATGAAGGTCGGCCCTGGAGCGATAGCCGACGCCATCGGCGCAGTCACCCTGATCGGCATCGGCAGGCGCGACGAGTTCTACGCGGCACTTCAGTGCGTCTTCGTCAAGCGCCACGGGGACCAGGCAGTCTTTGACGAGGCCTTTCGTCTGTTCTGGCGTTCACGCGGCCTCGTCGAGAAGATGATCGCGATGATGTCTCCGCTCGCACCGGAACGCGAGAGCGAGCGCCAGCGCCGTCGAGCCGGCGAGACGCGGGTCAGCGATGCGCTGATGTCTGGCCACGACGATGCCCGCCCGCCGCGAGACGAACCCGAGATCGAGGTCGACGCACGTTATACCGTCTCGGGCAGGGAGCTTTTCCGCAAGGCCGATTTCGCCCAGATGACGGCCGCTGAAATCACTGAGGCGAGGGGGGCGCTGTCGTCGTTGGTGCGGCCGCGCGGCGGGGGGGGGCCCCGCCGCTACCGCGCTTCTGCGCGCCAGATCCGGATCGATCCGCGCGCAACGATGCGCGACGCCATGCGGTTCGGCGGCGAACTGATCTTGCCGCGCTTTCGCGAACGGCGCCTCGTTCATCCGCCGCTGGTCGTGCTTGCGGATATTTCCGGGTCGATGAGCCAGTACACCCGCATCTTCCTGCATTTTCTCCATGCCCTGAGCGAAAAGCGCCAGCGCGTTCACACCTTCCTCTTCGGCACGCGGCTGACGAATGTTTCGCGGCCGATGCGAAACCGCGACCCTGATGTCGCGCTCGACGAATGCATCTCCGCGGTCAAGGACTGGTCCGGCGGCACACGCATCGGCGAAACCCTGCATGAGTTCAACCGACGCTGGTCGCGGCGCGTGCTGGGGCAGGGTGCCATCGTCCTTCTGATCACCGATGGGCTCGAGCGCGACGATACGGTAGAACTGGAGCAGGAGATCGATCGCCTGCACCGCTCGTGCCGCCGGCTGATCTGGCTCAATCCGCTGTTGCGGTTCGACGGCTTCGAGGCGCGGGCCCGCGGCGTCAAAGCGATGCTTCCGCATGTTGACGAATTCCGGGCCGTGCACAATCTTGAGTCCGTGGGCGCGCTGGTCAAATCGCTGTCGGGTCAACGGTCGGGGGAGGCCGACCCTCGACGGTTCATGAACGAGCATCGAGCAATGCTGGGAGGCCGCGCTGGGAGGTGGTAACATGCAGGCATCAATCGACATCCTCGATCCGCTCGCCGTCGCCGAAGCCTGGGTCGGCGAAGGGCGCCGGGTTGCGATTGCAACGGTGATCGAAACCTGGGGATCTGCGCCGCGGCCGGTCGGCAGCCACTTGGTGATCGACGGTGCCGGCAATTTCGAAGGTTCCGTTTCCGGCGGATGTGTCGAGGGTGCAGTCATCAGCGAAGCGGCCGATATCCTTGATACGGGAAAGCCGAGGATTCTTGAATTCGGCGTTGCCGACGAGACGGCATGGCGCGTCGGACTTTCCTGTGGTGGCCGGATCCGGGTGCTTGTCGAGCGGATTGGCGGCTGAACCATGGATATCGCAACCCTTCAGGCATTAAATGCGGCGCGAGCTGGGAGACGAGCGGCTGTCGTCTTCACCGATCTTGAGACCGGCCAGGGCCATCTTTGCGTCGAAGGCGAACGCTGTCCGGACGAATGGGTTGACGCGATGGCAGCAGCACTTCGCTCCGGCAAGGCCGGAATAATCGTGGCGGCTGGGCGGTCCTTCTTTCTCAATGTCTACCTGCCACCGCCGCGTATCCTCGTTGTCGGCGCCGTCCATATCTCCCAGGCGCTTGCGCGTATGGCGCCCAGCACAGGCTTCGACCTCACCGTCGTCGATCCGCGCACCGCCTTCGCGACGGCCGAACGCTTTGCCGGCGTCGAGCTGATAGCGGAATGGCCGGAGGACGCTCTGAAGGTCAGGCCGCTCGATCGGTTCACGGCCCTGGTCGCCGTCACACACGATCCAAAGATCGATGACGAACCGATCCGGGCGGCCCTTGCCGCCGGCTGTTTCTATGTCGGTGCGCTTGGCAGCAGAAAGACCCATGCAAGCCGCGTCGAACGACTGCGGCGCCTCGGGCTTGCCGATGACGCGATCGCGCGGATCAAGGCGCCTATCGGGCTAGACATCGGCGCGGCGAGCCCGGCGGAGATCGCCGTTGCGATCCTCGCCGAAATCATCGAAGCGCTGCGGCGTCGGGACATCATGTACGGCAGCGAGGAGCGTCGATGAGATTTGGTGCCCTCAAGCTCTCAGAAGCCGAAGGCGCTGTGCTTGCGCATGCGGTCAAGGCCGGCGATCTGCGATTGCCAAAGGGGCACCTCCTGACCTCAGCCGATATTGCGGCACTTGCGCAGGCAGGGATCGCCGAGATGATCGTCGCCCAACCGGATCGGGGCGATCTGCTCGAGGATGAAGCGGCGGCGCGGATCGCCGCGGCGATCGCGCCTGACCATCTGCGGTTCTCGGCAGCGGCAACCGGCCGCGTGAACATCTATTCCCGGGTACACGGGCTGTTCGTCGCCAGCCGCGAAACCATCGACCGCCTGAACCGCATCGACCCAGCCATCACGCTCGCCTGCCTTGCAGACCATGTGTCGGTCCGGCCCGGCGACATGGTGGCAACCATCAAGATCATACCTCTTGCATTGGCAGGTTCACTGGTAGAGCAGGCCGAAACGCTGTTGCGTACTCATACTGCCTTCGAGGTCAAACCCTTCGCCGCACGCAATGCCGCGCTGATAGCAACCGAGTTGCCATCATTGAAGCGCCAGGTCATGGACAAGACCCATGCGGTGCTGGCCGCGCGCCTGCGGCAATCCGCAAGCCAGCTGACGACCGAGCGGCGCGTCGCCCATATGGAAGACGCCGTGGCTGCGGCAATCGGCGATTTGAAGGCCGACCACGACCTCATCATCGTCTTTGGTGCCTCGGCGGTTGCCGATTCGGACGATGTCATTCCGGCCGCCATCCGCCGTGCGGGCGGCGTTGTCGATCATGTCGGCATGCCGGTCGATCCCGGCAATCTCATCGTGCTCGGCCGCGTCGGTAAGGTGCCGGTAATCGGAGCACCGGGCTGCGCGCGCAGCCCGCGCGAAAACGGCTTCGACTGGGTGCTCGACCGCATTCTCGCCGGCGAATGGCCCAGCCCGCATGACATTACGGGGCTCGGCGTCGGCGGCCTCTTGAAAGAGATACCAACCCGTCCGCAGCCGCGCGAACCTGCTGCGCCGATGGCCTTGCGGCCGGTTGAAACCGTTGTGCTGGCCGCTGGCCGTGCCAGTCGGATGGGCCCGGAAGGCGGACACAAGCTACTGGCGACCTTCGATGGCGTGCCGCTCATCCGCCGCACCGTCGTCAGCGCGCTTGCAGCCGATATCGGCCGGGTGATCGTCGTCACCGGTCACCGGGAGGCGGAGATCCGCGCGGCACTCGGCGGCCTGCCGGTGACGCTCGTCTCCAACCCCGATTATCTGTCCGGCATGGCATCGTCGTTGACATCCGGGCTTTCGGCACTCGATCCGCGGGCCGGCGGCATGCTGGTGATGCTGGCCGACATGCCTGATGTAACGGCGGCCGACCTGCGCCGGCTCGTCGATACATTTACTGCGGAAGGCGGGGGTGCAGTGATCCGAGCCACGGCCGGCGGACAGCGCGGCAACCCGGTTATCCTGCCGCGACAGACATTTGCCGCCGTCGGCCAGTTGCTTGGCGATGTTGGGGCAAGGCACATCGTCGAGAGATGTGGATTGCCGGTGATCGACGTCGAGCTGGGCGCTGCTGCGCGCCTTGACCTCGACACGCCGGAGCAGATCATCGCTGCCGGCGGAATTCTGGAGGAGTGAACGCGTGGACAATGCCGCAATCGAAGAGATGTTCGAAACGCTCGGGCCGGTGACCATCAAACGCATGTTCGGCGGCAAGGGCATCTATTTCGAAGGCATTATCTTCGCGCTTGAAGTCGACGGCGAAATTCTACTGAAGGGCGACGACAAGACGGGCCCAGCCTTCGAGGCGGCCGGATCCCGGCAATGGGCCTATGACGGCAAGGGAAAACCGGTGAGGATGCCCTACTGGAGCATCCCGGAAGAGGCGTACGATGATCCGGATGAAATGGCGCGATGGGTCAGGCTTGCCTATGAGGCCGCGTTGCGGGCCAAGAAATAGACTGGCTTAAGGATATCTGGCTCAATCGACAAACGAGGTTTAGTTGGCGCTGACCAGCGACCTTGTCTGCGCCCGGATGGCACGGACGGCATCGGCGGCAAAGCGCGAAAGCGGCTGGGGCAGGGCATCGAGATCGTACCAGCCGATGTCGGACAGCTTGTCCGGTTCGGTCAGTTGCGGTTCGCCCGAAAACTCGTCGGTGACGTAGATCATCGAGATCCAGTGCTGACGATCCGCTTCGATCAGTTGTTCGCTGAGGCAGAGAAAGCGGATCGAACGGATCGACAGACCGCTTTCCTCTTCCGCCTCACGGCGCGCAGCAAGTTCGCTGCGCTCCATGTGGTCGACCTTGCCGCCCACAATGTTCCAGTGGCCGGCCTCAGGCGCCTTCAGACGCTTGCACAACAACAGCTTGCCGTCGCGCATGATCGCTAGTCCGCAGCCGAAGCCCGGAAAGTCGATGCCTGGCCGACCCATGGGTTGGATCAGGCCTTGCCGGCGATCAGCATGAATGCGGGGATTTCGTCACCGAAACCGACGGGCGTCGGGCCGTCGTCGTGGTCGCGACGGTGGCGATTGCGGCGGTCGCGGTTGTCGTCATTCGCAGGGTTTGCCGCGCGGACCGGGCGTTCCGGACGGTGGCCGTTGCTCTGCTTTGTCTCTGCGTTGCGTGCCGGTTTCACCGATTCTACCCTTTCGACGACTGCTTCGATTTCGGCCTCACTATCGGCACGAACCGTATCTGTTTTGTGATCGGAACGGCCTCGCGGTGCACGGTCCCCATCTTTTTTACGGTCCTTGCGACCGTCGCGACCGCGGTCACGGCGACCGGTGTCGTGGCTTTCCATCGGCTCGGGAAGGTTCGAGAGATCGCCGTTCAGCCATTCGACCTTCTGGCCGATCAGCTTCTCGATGGCGTCGGAGAACTTCGTGTCGCGCTTGGTCACCAGCGTGAACGACGCGCCGGAGCGGCCGGCACGGCCGGTGCGGCCGATGCGGTGAACATAGTCCTCCGCGTGGATCGGTACGTCGAAGTTAAAGACATGACTGACATCGGGAATGTCGAGGCCGCGGGCAGCAACATCGGATGCAACGAGCAGTGTGATATTGTTATCCTTGAAGCCGGCAAGCATGGCCATGCGCGAGCGCTGATCCATGTCGCCATGCAAAGCGCCGACCGAGAAGCCATGACGCTCGAGCGACCGGAAGAGGTCGGCGACATCCTTCTTGCGATTGCAGAAGATGATGGCGTTCTTCAGCTCGTCCTGGGCGCGGATCAGGTCACGCAGCACAGCACGCTTTTCATAATCCTTCGCGTGCGTCGCAACGAAGCGCTGCGTCACAGTCTGGGCCGTGGACGCCGGGCGGGCAACTTCGACCCGTTCCGGGTTCTGCAGGAAGCGGTCGGCAAGCTTCTGGATCTCCGGCGGCATGGTTGCCGAGAAGAACAGCGTCTGGCGCGTGAACGGGATCATCTTGGCGATGCGCTCGATATCAGGAATGAAGCCCATGTCGAGCATGCGGTCAGCTTCGTCGATGACCAGGATCTCGACGCCGCTCATCAAGAGCTTGCCGCGCTCGAAATGGTCGAGCAGGCGGCCGGGCGTGCAGATCAGCACATCGGCGCCGCGCTCCAGCTTGCGATCCTGTTCGTCGAACGAGACGCCGCCGATCAGAAGCGCGATGTTGAGCTTGTGGTTCTTGCCGTACTTGTCGAAGTTCTCAGCGACCTGGGCAGCCAGTTCACGCGTCGGCTCCAGAATCAGCGTGCGCGGCATGCGCGCACGTGCACGACCCTTTTCGAGCAGGGTCAGCATCGGCAACACGAAAGAGGCCGTCTTGCCTGTTCCCGTCTGCGCGATGCCGAGAATATCGCGGCGCTGGAGTGCCGGGGGAATGGCACCAGCCTGGATCGGGGTCGGGATTGTGTAGCCCGCATCGGTAACTGCGGAGAGAACTTTTTGGCTAAGGCCAAGGTCAGCAAAATTGGTCAAAGGGAAATCTGTTTCCGTTCCGGTTCGATAAGAACACTGCTCGATCGGTGGAAAACACACCACCGCGTGGCCGGGCTCTTAAGCCGAATGCCGTCGAAAGTCAAGAAATCCAGCACGTTGAAGCAGGAAAAGGTGAACGGCAACGAATCTGTTGTGTTTCTTGTCAAGTAGCGCCGACCGAACGCACCGACGGGACGCTCATTTCATATAGCTGGCGAGCTTGCTGCCGGCGTTGAGAAACCGCATGGGATCGACCGCCTGACCGTTCAGCCGGATCTCATAGTGCAAATGAGGACCTGTCGAACGACCAGTGTTGCCGGACTTGGCAACGACGTCACCGGCCTTGATCCTGTCACCGACCTTGACCAAAACCGTCGAGAGATGGGCGTAGCGGCTGGCAACGCCGTTGCCATGATCGATCTCGACCATGTTTCCATAGCCACCCGTCAGGCCGGCATTGGTGACGGTGCCCGGAGCCGCTGCACGGATGCGGGTGCCGACCGTGGCACGAAAGTCGATGCCGGCGTGCAGCGCCAACCGTCCGAGAAAGGGATCGAGCCTGTTGCCGAAGTCGCTGGTGATATCGCTTGCCGGCGACGGGTTTCCGAATGGCAGTTCGCGGACCTGAGCCCGGGTCTGCTCAAGCTCGACAAGGGCCGAGTCGAGCGCGGCAAGCGACCGGCCGAAGCCGTCGTCATTCACGGGCTCGACAAACGGGCCGCCGATTGCCGTATCGGTGGAACCGGTGGTTTCATCGGAGGGCGCCAGATCGGCGACGTCATTTTCCGGAAGGACAACGCCTGTGCGACCGACGATCTTGCGGATCGCCTCAGACGTCTTTGCTGCCCCATCCATCAGCTGCTCAAGCCGTTCCATCTGATCGCGCTCTACGTCCTTCAGCGAGAGCGTCACTTTCGAAAAGAGCCTATCGGCGCGGTCTGAGGTGCTTTCGCCGGCCGCGGGCCGGGCATAGGCAAGCGCCGCAACCCGGGCGGGTGCGGCACCCTGCGCGCGGCTCAGCCCCATCAGCTTTTCGATCGCCCGCACGCCGCCGGTGGCGTCGGCACGTTTTTCGTAGGCGAGGGGTTCAGCCTCTGCCGGCGGAGTGAAATCGGTCGACAGGCCCGAATTTTCCGCCCGTTCGATCAGCGCACCAAGTTTGCCGTTGCGAGAGGAAAGCGCCTGCTGTTGCTGAAGCAGTTTTTCGACCTTCTCTTCGACCACCTGCTGATCAAGCAACTGCCGGCTCGTCACGCGATCGACCTGGGCCCGCAACGCGGTGATTCGGTCTTCGTATTCGTGCTGCATGCGTGCCTGACGGGCGATCGTTCCCCCGATCAGGTCGTCGCGAAGAACGAGGTAGGATGTGGCGGCGAGATAACCGATGCTGAAGACGCCGGCTGCGGAAACGGCAAGGGCCGCCATCCATGGACGCACGGTCATATGGCGAACCTTGTCGCCGCTCGCCAGGATCAGGACGTGATTCTGCGCGCGCTTTCCGAAGGTGCGATTTGCCGAACGTTCAGACACTCCACCACTCCCGCCATCTGCGAATTGTCTCGCATTGCTTGACGGGCATTACACTTCGTTAGGGTTAATATTTGGTTGAGTGCTCGCGCTACGAGAGGTTGGTCGACGCGGTCATCGAGCGGTAGAAGGAAGGAGTTAGTCCGGCTTCCGCCCGGGCAATGTCGTTGAACGGTGCCTTGAGCGGACCGCGAAAGTTGGCGCGGACAAGCTGCTGGAAGGTCGCCGCCGGATCCTTCCTTTCCCGCGCGCAGAGGAAGCGGAACCATTTGGCACCGACCGCCACATGGCCTTTCTCGTCCTCGTAGATGACGTCGAGCACCGCGGCGGTCTCGAAGTCTCCAGTCTCGCGCATGCGCGCCTGCAGGGCCGGTGTCACGTCGAGCCCGCGCGCCTCCAGGATCAGCGGGACGACGGCAAGCCTGGCGGTCAGGTCGTTACGGGTATCGTGGGCGGCCTGCCAAAGTCCGTCATGGGCAGGCAGGTCGCCATAGTCGGCGCCAAGGTCGTTCAGGCGCTGGCGAACCATGCGGAAGTGCTTGGCCTCCTCGAATGCAACCTTCATCCATCCATCGAAAAACGAGTTCGGTACTGATTCGGACGCGAAGCGCGCGACGATATCGAGCGCGAGGTCGACGGCATTGAGTTCGATATGGGCGATCGAATGCAGCAGCGCGATCCGGCCCTTGAGCGAGCCGAGCGAGCGTTTCTTTGCCTGGGTGGGCGGCGTCAGAACAGGTTTTTCCGGCCGTCCCGGCCGAAGCGGAACGGGTCGGTCGAGCGGCGAACGCAGCGACAGGGTGCGGCGCTGCCAGCGCCGGGCGGCTTCCTGCGCCAGTTCGGTCTTGGCGGCGAGATCCGCAGCGCTGATCGCCTCGACGGCAGCGCCGCGCAGGCTGTGGAACGTGGGAAGCGTCGTCATCTCGGTCTCTTCGTTTTTCACTCAGAGCGCCCTGGCGGCCTCGAGCACTTCATTGGCGTGGCCGTTGACCTTGACCTTTTCCCAGACGCGCGCGATCCGGCCGTCGGCGGCAATGAGGAAGGTGGTGCGTTCAACGCCCATATACTTGCGGCCATAAAGGCTCTTTTCCACCCAGAGGCCGTAGGCGTTGACCACGGATTTCTCCTCATCGGCAGCAAGGGTCACCGCGAGGTCGTACTTCTTGGCGAAGCGGTCGTGACGTTTCACCGAATCGGGCGAGAGCCCGATCAGCTCGACGCCGGCTACGGCAAATTCCGGGGCAAGCTCGGTGAAGGAGATCGCCTCCAGCGTGCAACTTTTGGTGTCGTCCTTCGGGTAGAAGAACAACACGACCGGGCGCCCGCGCAGGGCCGAAAGTGAGATCGTGCCGCCGCCGTCACGGGGAAGCGTGAAGTCGGGAGCGAGTTCTCCGGGAGTAAGGCCTGCCATGAATAAACCTTCCTTGCGCCAAGTTTTGCGGACAATCGCCGGCTAGGGCATACCGAGAATCGGCGACCTCCGTCCAGCGGATTTGTGCTAGATTTGACAGGTTCCGGACGGGTAACGTCGATAGGACCCTTTGCCCAGCATTCACACACGCGAAACCCGCGGATGTGTGAATGCTTTCCACAGCATGGTCGGTAAGACGTGATGACACCGTCCGGCCAGATGTGGTCTACGTGACGGTGAAAATGATCCGTCGACCCGTTGCCGCATGATGCATCGACGGGAGAGGCGGGCTTTCCCGTACTGAACCGGAGGGCGTCCGCGCCGATGAGTGAGATCCGCGGCGAAAAAGTCGGCTTTCGCAAGAAAGACATCGTCGCGTTGCATGCGTTGCCCTCAGCGCAGGCACACGAACCCGTCATCGTGCATGCGCCACACAAACGCGGGATCCTGCGTTTTCTCAGCAAGATTGCGGTTTGCGGCTCTCTGCTTGCCTTCATCATTGCAGCCAGCCTGATCGCCGGCGTCGAGAGCGGGGCTATCGATAGCACACTCAACGCGCGAGCGCGCACGGCGCTGAACGCGGCACTCGGCGGCGCCTATCGCGCCGAGGTCGGCAGCACCGTCGTCCGAATGACCTCAAACGGTGCCTTGGCGCTGAAGGCGCGGGAAGTGGCGCTGAGCGAAACCGCATCCGGCCAGCCCGTCGCAAAGTTGAGTTCGATATCCATTGCCCTCGACCCTCTCGCGCTGCTGACGGGCCGGATTGCGGTTTCACGCCTTGAAGCCGAAGGCGGCGATTTCGACACCGGCCTCCTGCCGCGCGGCGAGCCGATCGACCTGACGAAGATCAAGATCGCTGATGTGGGCGACGCGCTGGAGCAGCTTTTTGCCCATGTCGATCGCATGTCGCAGATGGCGGCAGGGCGTGGCGACCAGACGGTCTTGCTTTCCAATTTCTCCTTCACTGTCGCTGGTGCGCGTGACAGCGTCGTGCCGGTCGATGCAAAGGAACTAGAGTTCAATCGTGATGCCGATGGCTCCATGCACGTCAAAGGCAGCGTCACGGTCGATGGAGTCGATGTCGATCTGAGCGCCAACGCTCTTGGTGCAAAGGGTCATATGTCCGGCTTCGAAGCGGCAATCTCGAACGTTCCGTTGAAACCCTTCTTCTACCACGGCCCCTTCGGCAAGGAGGCCGCCTTCGGCATCGACGCCACGGCGGGATTGACGCTCACGGCAACGCGCGCCGCTGAAGGTGCCAAGCCTGACCTTCGCGTCGCGGTCAAGACATCGGAAGGCGCGTTCCATGCCGGCGGATTGATTTCGACGATCAATCCGTCCCAGATGGATATCGCCTATGACTTCGAGCGTGCTTCCGTCGAGATCCTGCCGTCGACCGTCAACATCGGTCGCTCGATCTTCCCGTTTACCGGCGCGGTGAAGGATCTCGACAGAACAGCCGGCGCAACCGATCAGGGTTTTGCCATCGATCTCCTGTTCAAGAATGCCAGCTCCGCGCCGGAGGACATTGCGGAGCGCCCTTTGATCTTCGACGCGAAGGCGACCGGCCGCTTCACCTCCGACGCGCGCCACCGCCTGATCTTCGATCAGCTTGCCGTTTCGAGCCCGCTCGGTTCGATGTTCGGCTCGCTTTCGGTCGCCTTCGGCAAGACTTCGCCGCAGGTGAGCTTTGCCGCGATCAGCGATCGCATGGAGCCGACAGCCGTCAAGCAGCTTTGGCCCTGGTGGCTCGCCAAGGGCGCCCGCCGCTGGGCGATCGGCAATCTCTTCGGCGGCGCGGTCACCGATGCGCGCATTGAGGTTTCGGTGGCGGAGGGGCGGATAGCCGAGAACGAAGGCGAGTTGAAGCTCGGCGAGAAAGAATTGAACATCACGTTCAACATCGACGACACGCGGATCAACATTGCCGGCGAGATACCACCGCTGCGCGACACGTCGGGCACGTTCAAGCTGAGCGGCCAGCGCATGGAAGTGGGCGTAAAGCAGGGGGCGGCCTATTTCCCCTCCGGTCGATCCGTCGCACTCAACGGTGGCGACTTCATCATTCCTGACGTCTACACCAAGCCGCTGATCGCCGAGATGAAGATCGAAGTTGGCGGTGAGGCAGACGCGATCGCCGAACTCGTCACCTACAAGCCGATCCAGGCACTGCAAAAGACACCGTTCGTGCCGGGCGACTTTACCGGTCCACTGACGGCACAGGTCGGCGCCCGATTCGGCCTTGTCACCGACCAGCACCCGCCACCGCCGCTCTGGCAGGTGGAAATGCAGCTCGATGACGTCACTGTCACGCGCCCGATCGCCGGTCGTGACGTCTCCAATCTTTCTGGCACATTCCGTATCGACAACGAGCAAGCGGTTCTCGATGCCGATGCGGTTGTTGAAGGCGCAAAGGTCAAGATCGCGCTCACGGAACCGGTCGACAGCAAATCGAAGGTCAAGCGCAAACGCGAAATCAGCGGGACGCTCGATGAAGCAGCTCGGGAGAAGCTGACACCCGGCCTGTCGAAGATCATCTTTGGCCCGATGGACGTAGACCTGGTGATCGACGAGGCTGATGTTCAGCACGTGACCGTCGATTTGACCAGGGCCAAACTCTCGCTGCCCTGGATCGGCTGGAACAAAGGCGCAGGCATACCCGCCGAGGTGCGCTTCACATCCGACATCAGCGACAGCGTGACAACCATCAAGGACTTTGCGATCGCCGGCGATGGTTTCGGCGCACGGGGCAGCCTGCAGGTCGATGGCGCCGGCGTGGTCGGCGCAAAGCTCACCAATGTCCGTCTGGCGCAGGGTGACGATTTCAACGTCGCCATCGCTCGCCGCAAGGGCGTCCATGTCGTGACGCTGAGTGGCGCTGCCGCCGACATCCGTCCGATCCTTGCTCAGATGAAGAGCGGCGCGAACGGTAACGGCGGCAGCGGTGACGACATTACCATCCAGGGCCAACTCGGTCGCGTCGCCGGCTTCAACGGCGAAGTGCTGTCGAATGTGAACCTGGTGTATTCAGAACGGGGCCGACAGATCGAAGACATCAATCTGTCGGCGGTGACCGGCAGCGGCCAGGCGGTGGTGGCGCGGCTGGCCAAATCGGGCGCCGACAACACGCTTGAACTGACCACTGGCGACGCCGGTTCGCTTGCCCGCTTTGCAGATATCTACAGCAACATGCGCGGCGGTCTCATGAACCTGAAGCTGCGTGATCGCGGCGGCCGGTCCTGGCGCGGCTCGATCGACATCCGCAAGTTCTCGCTCGTCGGCGAACAACGCCTGCAGTCGATGGTGTCGACGCCGGCGGGACAGGACGGACGAAGCCTCAATCAGGCGGTCCGCCGTGATATCGACGTCAGCACGGCACGCTTCGAACGCGGCTTTGCCCAGCTTGCGCTTGATCGCAGCGCCATTCGGGTCGACGGCGGCGTCCTCAGGGGGACCGATGTCGGCGCGACCTTCCAGGGAACCGTGCGCGACGGCAACGGCATCATGGACATGACGGGCACCTTCATGCCCGCCTACGGCTTGAACCGGATTTTTGGGGAGCTGCCGTTGATCGGCGTCCTGCTTGGCAATGGCCGTGACCGCGGCCTGCTCGGCATCACCTTCAAGCTCAATGGCCCGTTCAACCAGCCGAAGCTGACGATCAATCCGCTTTCGATCATCGCGCCCGGCGTCTTCCGCAGCATTTTCGAGTTTCAATAAAAAGGCCGGCGCAATGGCCGGCCTTCGACATGGTCTGATTGACGCTCGGCTTAAAGCGCGTCGCGATCTCTAGGATTCGCTTATTGCGCTTTACGCTCCTGTTTTTCGCATGTCGTTATCGCAAAACCGCTGCACACTTTTGCGCGACATGCTTTAGGCCGGGCGAACCAGAATGTGCTTCTTCTTGCCGAGCGACAGCTTGACGATGCCATCCGAAGTCACATCGCCACTACCGATCAGGCGGCGTTCGTCGCTGACGGCCTCGTCATTGATGCGCACGGCACCGCCCTGAACGTGACGGCGGGCTTCGCCGTTCGATGAGGCAAGTCCTGCGCGCACGATAAGCGTCAGCAGGCCGATGCCGGCCTCGAGCTCCGATGCTGGCACATCGACCGACGGCAGGTTTTCCGAGACAGCACCTTCCTCGAAGGTCTTGCGGGCCGTCTCTGCCGCCTGCTCGGCAGCGGCGCGGCCGTGCAGCATGGCGGTGATCTCGGTTGCAAGGATCTTCTTGACCTCGTTGATCTCCGAGCCGCCGAGCTGCGAAAGCCGCGCGATCTCCGCCATCGGCAGAGTCGTGTAGAGCTTGAGGAACCGCGAAACGTCGGCATCCTCGGTGTTGCGCCAGTACTGCCAGAAGTCGTAGGCCGACAGCATGTCCGGGTTCAGCCAGATGGCGCCGTTGACCGACTTGCCCATCTTCGCGCCCGACGACGTCGTCAAGAGCGGTGAGGTGAGGGCGTAGAGCTGTGTCGTTCCCATGCGGTGGCCAAGGTCGATACCGTTGACGATATTGCCCCACTGGTCGGAGCCGCCCATCTGCAGCCGGCAGCCGGTGCGCTTGTGCAGTTCGACGAAATCGTAGGCCTGGAGGATCATGTAGTTGAATTCGAGGAACGACAGCGATTGCTCGCGGTCAAGCCGCGTCTTGACACTGTCGAACGACAGCATGCGGTTGACCGAGAAGTGGCGGCCGACGTCGCGCAGGAATTCAAGGTAGTTGATGCCAAGCAGCCAGTCGGCGTTGTTGATCATCAGCGCGTCCTTGGGGCCGTCGCCGTAGGTGAGGTAGTTCGAAAACACCGTCTTGATGCTGGCAATGTTGGCGTCGATCGTCGCCGGCGTCATCAGCTGGCGCGCCTCGTCCTTGAAGGAGGGGTCGCCAACCATGCCGGTGCCGCCGCCCATCAGCGAGATCGGCCGGTGACCGGTCGCCTGCAGCCAGTGCAGCATCATGATCTGAATGAGGCCGCCGGCGTGAAGGCTCGGCGCCGTCGGGTCAAAGCCGATATAGGCAGTCACGGTCTCCGTCCGGAACAACTGGTCGAGGCCGGCGTCATCCGAACTCTGATGAATGAAACCGCGCTCGCTGAGGGTGTGGAGGAAATCGGACTTGAACTCGGACATGACCTGTGTCTTTCGGCTGGGTAGAACGTCTGCGCGCGGCGTTTAGCACTGTTTGGGCAAAAGTGCACGTCTTTGCTTGGCCGATGTTTTTGCTATGTAGACAGGCAACGCCTTGGAGGAATGCATGGGCAAGATCATGACCGCGATCGGCTTGATGAGCGGGACGAGCATGGACGGGATCGACGTGGCGCTGCTGCGCACCGACGGCGACGCGATTGTCGAGCGGGGGCCTTCGGCCGGCTATGCCTACGGGGCCTGCTTCCGCGACCGGCTGAAGCAGGGTCTGGAAGACGCAAAGTCGATCGCAAGCCGCGAGCAACGGCCAGGCATCCTGGCCGATCTCGAACGGGAACTGACGCTCAGGCATTCCGAGGCGGTCCGAACCTTTCTCCAGTATAACAATATCTTGCGCGAAAGTGTTGATCTCCTTGGCTTTCACGGACAGACGGTGCTTCACCGGCCTGACGACGGCTTGACCGTGCAGATCGGCGACGGGGCGCTGCTCGCCCGTGAAACGGGCATCGATGTCGTCTATGACATGCGCGCCAACGACATGGAGCACGGCGGCCAGGGCGCACCGCTCATTCCAGCCTATCATGCAGCGCTCGCCCGTAGCGCCGCGGCGAATGGCGAACTGGTTGCGCCGGTCGTCTTCGTCAACATCGGCGGCATCTCAAATCTGACGTTCATCGGATCGGACGACGGACTGGTTGCCTATGACAGTGGGCCCGGCAACACGCTGATCGATCAGTGGGTGGAGGCACATGCCGGCATTCCCTTTGACCAGGGCGGCATGATCGCCAGCGAAGGCAGTGTGCTGCCGGATCTTGCCGAACGCTATCTGCTCAATCCCTTCTTCTCGACCGAAAAGCGCCGTTCGCTCGATCGTAACGATTTCGCGCCGCCACAGGGAAAAGACGCCAATCTCGAAGACGGTGCGCGCACGCTCGCCTATGTGACGGCGGCCGCGATCGTCAAATCGGCAGGTCACCTGCCAACAACACCCCGGACCTACATCGTTTGCGGCGGCGGTAGGCTCAATCCGGTGATCATGCGGGATCTGGCATCCCATGCGAAGGCCTATGGTGCAGACGTGCTTGCGGCCGAGGCGATCGGCTTCAACGGCGATTCGATGGAAGCCGAGGCCTGGGCCTATCTTGCGGTACGGTCGCACCGAGGGCTACCCCTGACCTATCCAGGCACAACCGGCGTGCGCCAACCGCTGACCGGTGGAAAATACGCATCGGGTACCGCGAGATGACGACCGGCACCGGCGGCCGCGATTCCCTTTGACCGATTAATCAAATTTTCGCCCGCCGCCGATAGTATCGTCCGGCGCTGTCACATGAGGCGGCACCAAGCGGCCTCGCCGTAGCAATAGACAATTCGGGTTCAGTCGATGGGTGGTGCGATTTCTCTGCTGGCAGTGAACTTCATCATCGCCCAGATATTCACTGCAGCATTTCTTGTGATAGCCGCGAAGAGCAGGTCCAGACGCGCAGCGCTCTATTGCGCGGGCGGGTTTGCCGTTGCGTCGCTCGCCGCGGTGTTCGAAACGATCGTGCCGTTTACATCCTTTCCGCGCCTTTTTGCCATCAGTGCATTTGCGAGCGTGCTCGCCGGTTTCTGTTTGTTGCGCTTCGGCCTCGGTCTGTTCTATCGCGTGCCGGCCAACTGGCAGATGCTTGTCGCGTTCTTCCTGGCTTCAGTGGCGCTCGACCTGGCCATCTACGACCTGCCTAGAGGAACGCTGCAGCACGCGGCCCTCTACCAGTTGCCGTTCTTCGTCATTCAGGCGTGGTCGGCATCAGTCGTCATGCGCTCCGAGCGGCGCTCGGCGGCAGATTGGATCCTGCTCTGGCTGCTGGTACTGACCTCTGGCTACTATCTCCTGAAAGTCTATGCCGCTGTCGCAGCCGGCTCCGGGGCAACAGCTCAGGATTATGTATCGAGCCCGTTCGCCCTGATTTCCCAGGCGCTTGGCGCGATGCTGATCGTCAGCACCGGCCTGGCCATGCTCGGCGTCATGGTTAAGGAGATCGTCGACGACGCGCATGCACGCTCGGAAATCGACCTGCTTTCCGGGCTCTACAACAGGCGCGGCTTCACCGAACGCGTCATCCCCATGTTCCAACTGCGCGAAGGTCGCCTGCCGGGCACCTTGATTCTGGCCGACCTCGACCGTTTCAAACTGGTGAACGACAGCTACGGTCATCACACCGGTGACGAGGTGATCCGTCGGTTTGCCCGGGTCCTGAAGGATGTCATGCCCAACCGCGCGGTTGCCGGTCGTCTTGGCGGCGAAGAATTTGCGGTGTTCCTGCCGTCCACCGACCTGGAGGAGGCGCGGGTGGTGGCGCACGGAATGCGCGCTGCGATGATGTCGCAGAGGATCGACGGCCTTGCGGAGCAGGCGAGGGTGACGGCAAGCTTCGGTGTGGCGGCCATTGCCAAGGGCGAACCGCTCGAGCAGGCGATGCAGCGGGCGGACAAGGCTCTCTATGCAGCAAAGGAAAACGGGCGCAACCGCGTGGAATGCGCCGAGGTGCCGCAGAATGTGGTCAACCCAACGGTCCCACAATGGATCGGGCGGCCTTGAGAGCCGCCCTCATCGGCATCAGCGGATGCGCTTGGCAGCTGGCTCCGGCGTCAGTTCGCCGTTGAGGCGACGGTCGAGATAATCCTCGCATTCCGCCATCAAGCCTTCGACCTGGCCGTTGAAGAAGTGGTTGGCTCCCGGCACGATCTTGTGGGTGATGAGAATACCCTTCTGTGCCTTCAGCTTTTCGACAAGTCCGTTCACGTCCTTCTCGGGCGCCACCTTGTCCGAATCACCATTGATGATCAGGCCGGAAGACGGGCAGGGCGCCAGGAACGAGAAGTCGTAGGTGTTCGGCTGCGGAGCGACGGCCATGAAGCCTTCGATTTCCGGACGGCGCATCAGGAGCTGCATGCCGATCCAGGCGCCGAAGGAATAACCGGCAACCCAGCAGCTCTTCGAATCGGGATGCAGGCTCTGCACCCAGTCGAGCGCCGATGCGGCATCCGACAGTTCGCCGGCGCCGTGATCGAACTCGCCCTGACTGCGGCCGATACCCCGGAAGTTGAAACGCAGTGTCGTAAAGCCGCGCTTCTGGAACATGTAGAAGAGCTGGTAGACGATCTGGTTGTTCATCGTGCCACCGAACTGCGGGTGCGGGTGTAGGATGATGGCGATCGGGGCGCTCTTCTGCTTCGAAGGCTGATAGCGGCCTTCGAGGCGGCCGGCAGGTCCGTTGAAGATAATTTCGGGCATTGGCTCTCCGGGGGTGTTCCTGGTTCGAATCTTGGTTTCGGATCGCGATGAGTCTTGACGAAAGCACTCAGCTTTTCTAAAACCTAGTTTAGAACCGTTCAAAACTTCTGTGCGGGCATTCCGCCGTGTGCTTCGTCTCATAAGGCAAGCGGTGCGGAAAATTCAAGGAAAATGCACCGTCGGTGGTTGTCGGCGATGAGCCACTTGTTCTAGCGAAGGAAATTATGTCGAGTTCGCGCATCTATATGGACTGGAACGCCACGGCGCCGCTTCTTGCCGAAGCGCGCGACGCGTGCCTGTCTGCGCTCGACCTGGTCGGCAACCCTTCCTCGGTCCACGGCGAGGGCCGGACGATCCGCACACTGATCGAAAATGCCCGCCGCGACGTGGCCGCCCTTTGCGGCGCCAAGGCGGCAAGCGTGATCTTTACGAGCGGTGCGACCGAAGCCGCCAACATGGTGCTGACGCCCGATTTCCGCATGGGCCGGACACCGCTTAAGATCGGCCGGCTCTATGCGTCTGCTATCGAGCATCCGGCGGTGCGCGAAGGTGGGCGGTTTGCGCGCGAGAACGTTTCGGAAGTCCCGGTGACCGCCGCCGGCATCGTCGATCTGGAGGCGCTGCGCGAACTCCTGGATGCACATGACCGCGAAAGCGGGTTGCCGATGGTGGCGGTGATGCTGGTCAACAACGAAACCGGCATCGTTCAACCTGTTGCCGAGATTGCGGAGATCGTTCGAGGCCATGGCGGCATTCTCGTCGTCGACGCGGTGCAGGCCGCCGGACGGCTGCCGCTTTCAATCGAAGCGTTGGGAGCGGATTTTCTGATCATCTCCTCGCACAAGATCGGCGGCCCAAAGGGGGCTGGCGCGCTTGTCGCCCGTGGAGAGATCATGATGCCGACACCATTGATCAGGGGCGGCGGCCAGGAAAAAGGCCATCGGTCCGGTACGGAGAATGCGGTCGCACTTGCAGGCTTTGCCGCGGCGGCACGTAAGGCTGCCGATAATCTCACGGAGCGAATGACATCGGTGGCGGCACTTCGCGACCGGCTGGAACAGGAGATGCAGGTCTCGGCGCCGGATGTGGTCATCCACGGCCGCGACGTTTCGCGCGTTGGCAACACCAGCTTCTTCACGCTTCCTGGCATGAAGGCGGAAACGGGACAGATCGCCTTCGATCTTGAAGGCGTGGCACTTTCGGCAGGCTCGGCCTGCTCGTCCGGCAAGGTCGGCCAGAGCCACGTGCTGACGGCCATGGGCTATGACCCGCGCCAGGGGGCACTCCGCATCTCGATCGGCCCGGCCACCACGGAAGCGGAGATCGAGCGTTGCGCGGCGGTGTTCGCCAAGGTTGCCGCAAGGCGCCGCGCAACGGGACAGGCCGCATGAGGACGTGCGATTGAACGAAATTGCGGAAAAGCAATTTTCCGCTTGGCAAACGGGGTGAAAAGCGCCTTTTAGCCATTACATAAGCGGTGCGACAAGTTCGCATCGTGTTGACAAGCTACCGGACCTTGGATCCGGAAAGATTGGAGAACGACATGCCTGCCGTGCAGGAGACCATTGATCGGGTCCGTCAGATCGACGTGGACCAGTACAAATACGGATTTGAAACGACCATCGAAGTCGAGAAGGCGCCGAAGGGTCTTTCCGAAGACATCATTCGTTTCATCTCGGCCAAGAAGAGCGAACCGGAATGGATGCTCGAGTGGCGCCTGGCGGCCTATCGCCGTTGGCTGACGATGGACGAGCCGAGCTGGGCGCGCGTCAGCTATCCGAAGATCGACTTCAACGACATCTATTACTACGCCGCGCCGAAGGGCACGACGGGGCCGAAGTCGCTCGACGAAGTTGATCCGGAGATCCTGAAGGTCTACGAAAAACTCGGCATTCCGCTGAAGGAACAGGAAATCCTTGCCGGCGTGCAGAAGTCGAGGATCGCAGTCGACGCCGTGTTCGACAGCGTTTCGGTTGTGACGACCTTCAAGGAAGAGCTGAAGAAGGCCGGCGTGATCTTCATGTCGATCTCCGAGGCGATCCGCGAGCATCCCGATCTCGTCAAGAAGTATCTCGGCTCCGTCGTTCCGCCGACCGACAACTACTATGCGACGCTCAACTCCGCCGTCTTCACCGATGGGTCGTTCGTCTACGTGCCGAAGGGCGTTCGCTGCCCGATGGAACTGTCGACCTACTTCCGTATCAACGAGAAGAACACCGGTCAGTTCGAACGCACCCTGATCATCGCCGAAGAGAGCGCCTACGTTTCCTACCTCGAAGGCTGCACGGCGCCGCAGCGCGACGAAAACCAGTTGCATGCGGCTGTGGTCGAACTCGTCGCGCTCGATGAAGCCGAGATCAAGTATTCGACGGTCCAGAACTGGTACCCCGGCGACAAGCAGGGCAAGGGCGGCATCTACAACTTCGTCACCAAGCGTGGCGATTGCCGCGGCAAGAACTCCAAGATCTCCTGGACCCAGGTGGAAACCGGTTCGGCGATCACCTGGAAGTACCCGTCCTGCATCCTGCGCGGCGACGGTTCGCGCGGCGAGTTCTACTCGATCGCCGTATCGAACGGTCACCAGCAGATCGACAGCGGCACCAAGATGATCCACCTCGGCAAGAACACGTCGAGCCGCATCATCTCCAAGGGCATTGCTGCCGGCGTTTCGGAAAACACCTATCGCGGCCAGGTTTCGGCCCACCGCAAGGCGGAGAATGCCCGCAACTTCACCCAGTGCGACTCGCTTTTGATCGGCGACAAGTGCGGCGCTCATACCGTGCCCTATATCGAGGCGAAGAACTCGACGGCGCAGTTCGAGCACGAAGCGACGACCTCGAAGATCTCCGAGGACCAGCTGTTCTACTGCTTGCAGCGCGGCATTCCGCAAGAAGCGGCGATCGCCCTGATCGTCAGCGGCTTCGTCAAGGAAGTCATCCAGGAACTGCCGATGGAATTCGCGGTCGAAGCGCAGAAGCTGATCGGCATCTCGCTGGAAGGCTCAGTCGGCTGAGGCGCCCTGAACTGAATATTGAATGGCGCGCATCAGCTTTTTGCGCGCGAACAAACGTTCGTTTCCCAAGAGGACGATAGAAATGCTTGAAATCAAGAACCTGCACGCACGCATCGCCGAAGACGGCACCGAAATCATCCGTGGCCTGGACCTGACCGTGAAGGCCGGCGAAGTTGCCGCCATCATGGGCCCGAACGGCTCCGGCAAATCGACGCTGTCCTATATCCTCTCGGGTCGCGAAGACTACGAAGTCACCGAAGGCGACATCCTCTATAACGGCGAGAGCATTCTGGAGCTCGATGCTTCGGAGCGCGCAGCCATGGGCATCTTCCTTGCCTTCCAGTATCCCGTCGAAATCCCTGGTGTTGCCACGATGCAGTTCCTGAAGGTGGCGATGAATGAGCAGCGCAAGTATCGCGGCGAAGACGAGCTGACGACGCCGGAATTCATGCGTCGCGTCAAGGCGGCCGCCGCCGAGCTGAAGATCGCGCCGGAAATGCTGCGCCGTCCGGTGAATGTCGGCTTCTCCGGCGGTGAAAAGAAGCGCGCCGAGATCCTGCAGATGGCTCTGCTCGAGCCGAAGCTGTGCGTACTCGACGAAACCGACTCCGGTCTTGACATCGATGCGTTGAAGATCGTTGCCGACGGCGTCAACGCGCTGCGTTCGCCCGACCGCGCCGTGATCGTCATCACCCACTACCAGCGCCTGCTCGACTACATCATTCCGGACACCGTGCACGTGCTCTACAAGGGACAGGTCATCAAGTCGGGCGACAAGACGCTTGCACACGAACTCGAAGCCAACGGCTATGCGGACCTCATCGAGGCCGCGGCCTAGAGCCTGTTGAAGGAGTGTTCGAATGAATATGCAACAGGCAATCAAGATGACGGCAGCCGAAACGGCGCTCGTCGATGCCTATACTGCGCAGATCGGCGATCTGCCGGGCGACGGCTCGGTGCTGTCGGTTCGTGACACCTTGGTGCACGAACTGCGGACGGCCGGCCTGCCGACGCGCCGCGTCGAATCCTGGCACTATACGGACCTTCGCACACTGCTGCGGGCGGTGCCTGCCGCCGATCCGACGGCGTTCGCCGATCGCGTCGAGGCACTTGTCGCCGGCTCGACCGTGCTTTCGGTGCGCAACGGCCATGCCGACCTCAAGGGTAACGCGCCTGAGGGCGTGACGATCCGTTCCTATACTGACAGCCTGCTCGACGGTTCTGCCGCCGCCGGCCTTGCCGTGCTCGGCTCGGACGACGCGATCGGCCGCATCAATGGCGGCCTTGTGCGCGGCGGTCTGGAACTTACGATCGCAGACGGTACCGAGTTGGAAGATCCGCTTGAAATCCAGCTGGTGCAGAGCATGGGCCAGGCGCATACGCGCTTCCCGGTTTCCTTCGGTGCCGGCACCAAGGCGACCGTGATCGAGCGCCATCTGTCGACCGATGCCGGCGAGAGCCTGGTCTCAACGGTCAACGACGTGACGGTTGGCGAAGGCGCCGATATCATCTGGATCATTCTGCAGCAGCAGGGGGTCGCCGACACGCATCTCGGCCAGATCCGCTTCGATCTCGCCAAGGACGCCAAGCTGTATCTTTTCGTCATCAATGCCGGCGGCAAGCTGGTGCGCCAGGAGATCCACGGCAAGACGAGCGGCGAAGGCGCCGACTTCAAACTGCGCGGCATCAACCTGCTCGGCGGCGAAAGCCACACGGACGTAACCTTCACGCTTGGCCACAACGTGCCGCACACCACATCGACGGAAATCATCCGCAACGTCGTGTTCGATCGCGCCAAGGGCGTGTTCCAGGGCAAGATCCTGGTGGCCAAGGACGCGCAGAAGACCGACGCGCGGATGGCGTGCAACACGCTGCTTCTTTCGGACGATGCCGACCTTTCGTCCAAGCCCGAGCTGGAGATCTTTGCCGACGACGTGCAGTGCGGTCACGGCGCGACGGTTACCGACATCGACCACACGCAACTCTTCTACATGCTGGCGCGCGGCATTCCGGAAAACAAGGCGCGGGCGATGCTCGTCAATGCCTTCGTCGCCGAAATCGTCGAAGAACTGGAAGACGAGCCGCTCGTTGAAGCTCTGGAAGGCGTGATCTCGACCTGGCTCGACAAGCACGCCTGACAGGCACACTGATTGGATTGAAAGACATGGAACACACTGTACCGGTGCCCGCCTACGACGTCGAAGCGATCCGCAAGGATTTCCCGATCCTGTCTCGGACCGTCTATGGCAAGCCGCTTGTCTATCTCGACAACGGCGCATCGGCGCAGAAGCCGCAAGTCGTCATCGACGCGGTGAGCCATGCCTACGCCAATGAATACGCCAATGTACATCGCGGACTGCATTTCCTGTCGAATGCAGCCACCGAAGCCTATGAGGCGGCGCGTGAAAAAGTGCGCCGCTTCCTGAATGCGCCATCGGCCGACAACATCATCTTCACCAAATCCTCGACCGAGGCGATCAACACGGTCGCCTATGGCTACGGCATGCCGAAGCTCAGCGAGGGCGACGAGATCGTGCTGTCGATCATGGAGCACCACTCCAACATCGTGCCATGGCATTTCATCCGCGAACGCCAGGGTGCCAAGCTCGTCTGGGCTCCGGTGGATGAGAACGGCGCGTTCCACATCGAAGATTTCGTCAAGTGCCTGACGGAGCGGACAAAGCTCATCGCCATTACCCATATGTCGAACGCTCTGGGCACCGTGGTTCCGGTCAAGGAGATCTGCCGCATCGCCCGCGAGCGCGGCATTCCGGTGCTGGTCGATGGCAGTCAGGGGGCCGTCCATATGCCGGTCGACGTGCAGGACATCGATTGCGACTGGTATGTGATGACCGGCCACAAGCTCTATGGCCCCTCCGGCGTTGGCGTGCTCTACGGCAAGATGGACCGCCTGAAAGAGATGCGGCCGTTCCTGGGCGGCGGCGAGATGATCGAGGTGGTGACCGAGGATTACGTCACCTACAACGATCCGCCGCACCGCTTCGAAGCCGGAACCCCCCCGATCGTTCAGGCGATCGGGCTTGGCTACGCGCTCGATTACATGGAAAAGATCGGCCGCGACGCGATCCGCGCGCACGAGGCGGACCTCACGGCCTACGCCCGCGAACGCCTGTCGTCGGTCAACTCGCTGAGGATTTTCGGCGATGCGCCTGATAAGGGCAGCATCTTTGCCTTCGAGATCGCCGGCATCCACTCGCACGATGTGTCAATGGTGATCGACCGCGCCGGCGTTGCCGTTCGCGCTGGCACGCATTGTGCTCAGCCGCTCTTGAAACGCTTCGGCGTCACATCCACATGCCGGGCATCCTTCGGCCTCTACAATACGCGTGCCGAAGTGGACGCGTTGGCTGACGCGCTGGAGCATGCGCGCAAGTTCTTCGCCTGATCGAGTTTGAAAAATGGTTCAGAACTTCCACTCAAGCATCTGAACTAAAAGAGAAAGTCTAGGAGGCCGACATGAGCCTGGATGCAACGGAAGACAAGATCGACGTCCGCGAGGGCATCGTGCATTCGGCAATCCCGGCCGAAGAACTGGCACGTCTGAGCGACGATATCATTGGCGCACTGAAGACGGTTTACGACCCGGAAATCCCGGCGGATATTTTCGAACTCGGCCTGATCTACAAGATCGATATCGAGGATGACCGCATGGTCAAGATCGACATGACGCTGACGGCGCCTGGCTGCCCCGTTGCCGGCGAGATGCCCGGCTGGGTCGAAAATGCCGTGGGCGCCGTCGAAGGCGTGTCAGGTGTCGAGGTTTCGATGACCTTCGATCCGCCGTGGACGCCTGACCGCATGTCGGAAGAGGCCCAGGTCGCCATCGGCTGGTACTGAGGGCTCCGTATTGATCCGTTAAGCTGCGGACACTACATTTGATTCTGGAAAGCGCCGGGCCTTTACCCCGGTGACGACAAGGAGAAAGAGCCGATGGGCTTTGCCGTGATGAGCTTGACCGATGCTGCTGCCGGCCGCGTTCGGGCGATCGTTGAAAATGCAGGTGGCGATGCTCTGGGAATCCGCGTCGGCATCAAAAAGGGCGGCTGCGCCGGCATGGAATATGCCGTCGATCTGGTAACCGAACCCAATTTGAAGGACGACTTGATCGAACACCAGGGTGCAAAGGTCTGGGTCGCTCCCGAGGCCGTGCTCTATCTGCTCGGCACGCAGATGGATTTCGAGGTGACGGCCTTGCGCTCCGGCTTCACCTTCAACAACCCAAACCAGACGTCCGCCTGCGGCTGTGGTGAATCAGTCGAACTGAAGCCGGCCGATCTGGCCGCTCTCGCCGCCAAGGGCGATGCCGTCGTGCGCGCAAACTGAGCGTCCCAACCTTTTCGAACAGACCATCAGGCCCGGGTTTTCGCCGGGCCTTTTTTCTGCTGATATAAGGGCGCGTGACTGGGGGAGATGGGCGTGACGGCGTTCGACGAGGAGCTTGTCTTCAAGGTGCTCTATGAGACCTTTCCCGATCCGGTGATCATCCTCGACGCGGAGCGCATCATTCGCTCGGCCAACCCGGCCGCACTTGCGCAATTCGGCTATGCAGCGGGTGCCTTCATCGGTCAGCCGGCGCGACTTATCTATGCTGACGACGACGAATACAACAGGCGGCTGCGCAATCGCGCCGCAAGGGTCGACGAGAGGATCGCGCGCACTTCGACCTACACCTATGTCAGGCGTGACGGCTCGACATTCTCAGGCCACCTGCGCACCACACCGCTCGTCGACGCGCACGGGCAGGAACTGGCTCTGATCGGTATCATTCGCGATGTCTCGGATCTCGCCAAGGCGGTGCTTGAGAGGCAGCAGGCGTCGGACATGCTTGACGCAGCACTCGACGTCATGCCCGAAGGTTTCGCGATCTTCGATCCCGAGGAAAGGCTGCTGGTCTACAATCGCGCCTATGTGACGATCTGCGGCCCGGCCGGCCCCTTGCTTCGCCCTGGCATCACCGCCGAAGAGATCCTTCTGCTTGCGCAGAAGGAGGGCCACTATCCCGAGGCCTTGCCCGACAGCCCGGACTGGCAGGCCTGGGTGGCACACCGACTGCAGGATTTTCGCGAACCGGACAGCAGGGCAAAGATCTACCGTTACGCCGGCGACCGGTGGCTGAGGGTGGAAAATATCAAGACCAAGGACGGAAACACCGTCGTCCTACGCGTCGACGTGACTGAATTGAAGCGCGCCGAACTGGCGCTCGAGCGCCAGCGACAGGAGCTTGAGCACAAGAACGAGGCACTCGATCAGTTCACGGCGACCGTCTCCCATGACCTGAAGGCGCCGTTGCGGCACATCTCGATGTTCTCCGAGATGATCGAGGACGAGCTGGCCGCCGGCAATCAGGACGAAGTTACAGCCAGTGCCCGCCATCTGCGCGACAGCGCAAGGCGGATGAACCGGGTGATCGACAGCCTGCTCGATTATTCGCAGATCGCCTATCAGATCAGCACCTGGTCCGATGTCGACCTCGGGGACATCGTCGCCGATACGCTGGGCGTTCTGGGCGGCCACGCTCGCGAGGCTAATGTGGTCTTCGAGGTCGGCACGCTGCCTAAGGTGCAGGGTGATCCGGAGCTTTTGCGCCGGCTCGTTCAGAACCTGATCGGCAATGCCATCAAGTATCGCCACCCCGAACGCAAACCGGTCGTCCGCATCAACGGCGGCGCCGTCGGCCAGCAAGTCGAACTTGTCGTCCACGACAACGGCATCGGCATCGACCCACGGTTCGCAACGCGCATTTTTGAGGTGTTCCAGCGCCTGCATCACGACGAAAACACCTATGGCGGCACGGGCATTGGCCTTGCGCTCGCCAAGCGGATCGCCGAAAGCCACAACGGATCGATCCATCTTGACACGGACTTCACCGAAGGCGCACGATTTGTGGTGACCCTTCCGAAACGGATGCGGAAGACCAGATAAGGCGACCGGGTTGGCCAAGTCACCGAAGCGATTGCTTGTGGTGGACGACAACGTGCACGACGCGCGTTTCGTCACGCGCGCCCTTTCGCAGACCGACGACACGCTCGATATCGTCCATGTCATCCACGCAGACGAGGCCGTGGTGCGCCTTGAGCACGACCACTTCGATTATGTGCTGCTCGACATCAAAATGCCCGGCGTCGACGGGATGGAATTGCTGGAGCGCATTCGCACAAATGAGGGCACGTCGGTGGTGCCGGTCATCGTGCTGACGTCATCCACCAATCCGAGCGACGTCTTCCGGTCCTACAAGGCCGGCGCGAACGCCTATGCGGCCAAACCGTCGTCGCTCTCGGGCTACCGGCAATTCGCCGAGGCCTTCGTCCGCTTCTGGATAGACAACACCTTGCCGCCGCGCGGTGTGGTGCTTCACCAATTGAGGTAGGGTACGGGGCGCGCCATTGCGGCGCACCCCGCTTATCATCAGCTTATTCCGCTGCTTCCGCGTAGCTTTCCAGCGGCGGGCAGGTGCAGACGAGGTTGCGGTCACCGAAGACGTTGTCGACGCGGTTGACCGGCGACCAGTATTTGTCGACCCGGAAGGCGCCCGGCGGATAGCAGGCCTGTTCGCGCGAATAGGGACGATCCCAATCGCCGACCAGGTCTTCGACCGTGTGCGGAGCGTTCTTCAGCGGGTTGTTGACCTTGTCCATCCGGCCTTCTTCGATCGCGCGGGCTTCCTCGCGGATTGCCAGCATCGCTTCGCAGAAGCGGTCGATCTCGGCCTTGGTTTCCGATTCCGTCGGCTCGATCATCAGCGTGCCGGCGACCGGCCAGCTCATGGTCGGAGCGTGGAAACCGCAGTCGATCAGGCGCTTGGCAACGTCGTCGACGGTGACGCCTGCGCTTTCGACCAGCGGACGGGTGTCGATGATGCACTCATGCGCGACACGGCCCTTGGACGACTTGTAGAGCACCTCGTAGGCGCCTTTCAGCCTTGCAGCGATGTAGTTGGCGTTGAGGATCGCCACCTTCGTCGCCTGGGTCAGGCCTTCGCCGCCCATCATCAGGCAGTAGCTCCAGGAGATCGGCAGGATCGAGGCCGAGCCGAACGGAGCTGCCGAAACCGCACCGTCATTGCCATCCGTTTCCGGGTGACCCGGCAGGTAGGGTGCCAGATGCGCCTTGACGCCGATCGGGCCCATGCCGGGACCGCCGCCGCCATGCGGAATGCAGAAGGTCTTGTGCAGGTTCAGGTGGCTGACGTCGGAGCCGATGTCGCCGGGGCGGGCAAGGCCGACCATGGCGTTCATGTTGGCACCGTCCAAGTAGACCTGGCCGCCGTGCTTGTGCACGATCTCGCAGACCTCACGCACGTTCTCCTCGAACACACCGTGCGTCGAGGGGTAGGTGATCATGCAGCACGAGAGGTTTTCCGCGTACTGCTCTGCTTTCGCACGGAAATCGTCCATGTCGATGTCGCCGTTGTCACTGACCTTGATAACAACGACCTTCATTCCGGCCATCTGGGCAGAGGCCGGATTCGTGCCGTGCGCCGAGGTCGGGATCAGGCAGACGTCGCGATGGCCGTTGCCCTGCGCCAGGTGATAGGCGCGGATCGTCAGCAAACCGGCATACTCGCCCTGGGCGCCGGAGTTCGGCTGCATGGAGATCGCGTCATAGCCGGTGACGGCGCAGAGCTTCTCCGACAGGTCCTCGATCATGTGCTGGTAACCGGCCGCCTGATCCTTCGGAACGAAAGGATGGATCTCGGCGAATTCCGGCCAGGTGATCGGAAGCATCTCCGCCGTGGCGTTGAGTTTCATCGTGCAGGAGCCGAGCGGGATCATCGCCCGGTCGAGCGCAAGGTCGCGGTCCGAAAGACGGCGGATATAGCGCGTCATTTCGCTTTCGGCGCGGTTCATGTGGAAGATCGGATGCGTCAGGTACTCGCTCGTGCGCAGCAGCGGCTGCGGCAGGCGATAGCCCGGCTCGAACTCTTCCACCTTGAAGTCGCCACCGAAGGCGCGCCAGACGGCTTCGAGCGTGACGGGGCGCGAGCGCTCGTCGAGGCTGATGCCGATCTTGGTTTCGCCGATCTTGCGCAGGTTGACTTCCTCGGCGACGGCGGTCTTGAGGATGATGCCCTGCAGCTTGCCGACATCGACAGTGATCGTATCGAAGAATACGTCCGGCTCGACGGTGTAGCCGAGCTTTTCGAGGCCCATGGCCAGCCGAACAGTCTTCTGGTGAACGCTCTGGGCGATCGCCTTGATGCCTTTCGGTCCATGGAAGACGGCATACATCGAGGCCATGACGGCCAGCAGCACCTGGGCGGTGCAGATGTTCGACGTCGCCTTTTCGCGGCGGATGTGCTGTTCGCGGGTCTGCAGCGACAGGCGATAGGCGCGGTTGCCGCGCGCATCGACCGAGACGCCGACGAGACGGCCGGGCATCGAGCGCTTGTGCGCGTCCTTGACGGCCATGTAAGCGGCATGCGGGCCGCCATAGCCGACCGGAACACCGAAGCGCTGGGTGCAGCCGATGGCAATGTCAGCACCCATTTCGCCGGGCGACTTCAAGAGAGCAAGCGCCAGCGGATCGGCCGCGACCGTTGCGATCGCGCCGGTTTGGTGCAGGCGGGCGATCAGGCCGGTGAAGTCATGCACATGGCCGTAAGTGCCCGGATACTGGAAGATGGCACCGAAGACGTCGACCGGATCGAGATCGGTGAACGGGTTGCCAATGACGATCTGCCAGCCGAGCGGCTCGGCACGGGTCTTCAGCAGCGCAATCGTCTGCGGGTGGCAGTTCTCATCGACGAAGAAGGCTTTCGCCTTGGACTTCGAGACACGTTCGGCCATCGCCATCGCTTCGGCAGCGGCCGTCGCCTCGTCGAGCAGCGAGGCATTGGCAACGTCGAGGCCCGTCAGGTCGCAGACCATGGTCTGGTAGTTGAGCAGCGCTTCCAGGCGACCCTGGCTGATTTCCGGCTGATACGGCGTGTAGGCCGTGTACCAGGCCGGGTTTTCCAGGATGTTGCGCTGGATGACCGGCGGCGTGATCGTGCCGTAATAGCCCTGGCCGATCAGCGACACGAGCTTCTGATTACGGTTGGCGGTTTCGCGCATCTTGTCGAGCGCTTCGCGCTCGGTCATCGGCGCGCCCCAGGCGAGCGGCGTCTTCTGACGGATCGACGGCGGAACGGTGTCATCAATGAGCGCGTCGAGCGACGGATAACCGACGACCTTCAGCATCTCATCCATTTCGGCCGGCGACGGGCCGATATGACGCCGGTTGGCGAAGTCATACGGCTTGTAGTCGGTAAAGGTGAAGTCCTTGGGCATGCTCATCAGGCGACGAGCTCCTTGTAGGCCGCTTCGTCGAGAAGGGCGTCAGCTGCGTTCGGATCGGCGAGTTTCAGCTTGAAGAACCAGGCAGCGCCCTGCGGGTCGCTGTTGACCAGCGACGGGTCGTCGACGATCGCCTGGTTGACTTCGACGATTTCGCCATCAAGTGGACAATAGACGTCGGATGCTGCCTTGACGGATTCAACGGTTGCCGCCGTGTCACCCTTGGCAAAGGTGGAGCCGGTTTCCGGCAGTTCCACAAAGACGAGGTCGCCGAGCTGGCCGGCCGCGTGTTCGGTAATGCCGACCGTTGCTACGCCAGCTTCGACCTTCAGCCACTCGTGTTCGTCGGTGAACTTCAACATTTGCGCTCTCTCCTGATCAGCGTTTGTAGGTTTGTTTGACAAAGGGCAGGGCGGCGACGACGACCGGCAGATATTTGCCGCGCACCTCCGCATAAACCGTCGTGCCGTTGTCGGTATGGGTGGCGTCGACGTAGCCCATGGCAACCGGGCCATCGACGGTGGGGCCGAAGCCGCCTGATGTAACCTTGCCGACGAGCGTCTTGCCCTCGGTGTCGGCAAAAAGATTGGCGCCGCCACGCACGGGGGCGCGGCCTTCGGGCTTTAGGCCGACGCGGCGGCGAGATGCGCCTTCTGCGAACTGGCCAAGAATGCGATCCGCACCGGGAAAGCCGCCCTCGCGGGCGCCACCGGCACGCCGGCTCTTCTGCATCGCCCATTCGATGGCGCCTTCGACCGGCGTGGTCGTGGTATCGATATCGTTGCCGTAGAGACAAAGGCCCGCTTCGAGGCGCAGCGAATCGCGCGCGCCAAGGCCGATCGGCTTGACATCCGGGTGTTCGAGCAATCGCTGGGTGACGTCGGTGGCCGATGCCGAGGGAATGGAAATCTCGAAACCGTCTTCGCCGGTGTAGCCGGAGCGGGCGATGATGCAGCTAACATCGTGCAGATCGGCTTCGGCAACATCCATGAAGCGCATGGCCGAGACGTCAGCCCACAATTCGCCAAGTACTGCTTCGGCGTGCGGTCCCTGCAACGCGATCAGCGCGCGATCGTCGAGCATCGTGACTTCGCAGGTGTCGGCAAGGCCATTCTTCAGGTGCTCGAAATCGGCATCCTTGCAGGCGGCGTTGACGACGAGGAAGAGGTGGTCGCCGCGGTTGGCGATCATCAGGTCGTCGAGAATGCCGCCTTCGGCATTGGTGAAGATTGCATAACGCTGCCGGCCCTCGGCAAGGCCGAGCACATCGACCGGCACCAGCTTTTCCAGCGCCAGGGCTGCGTCCTCGATCTTGCCGGACTTCGGCCGGACGATGACCTGACCCATGTGCGAGACGTCGAAGAGGCCTGCCGCGGTGCGCGTATGCAGATGCTCCTTCATCACGCCGTCGGGGTACTGGACCGGCATGTTGTAGCCGGCAAAGGGCACCATGCGGGCACCCAGCGACAGATGCAGCGCATGCAGCGGCGTATGTTTCAAATGGGAAATCTCTTCCAACTCCGGCCTCCAGGTCTGGCGCACGCGCGCCGGCTCACACTTCCGGCGTCAGACGCCGTCAAATTCGAGCCCCCTCTGTCCCTTTGCCTGAGATTGTTATCCCTTCGGCGAGCGCAAGAACGCTTCTCTCCAGAGTCCTACCGGCACCTTGCTGGTCCTTTGGCCTGAGAGTTTCCGGGGGCGGTTGCTCCTTCGGCACCGGAGCGAACCGGTTTCTCCCAACAAGATCGTCTCCAAATAACGGCGAACCCGTCAACTTGGCAAGAGGGCGGTGTCGCGGTCAAACACATTTTTGTCGCAGCGGTTTTCCGTCGCGGGAAACGGGTGCGTCAATTCTGCCTTTGCATTCTCCTCCGCTTGAGGATAACTCAGGATCGATACCGGGGACGACAATGACTAGGTGTGAAGGACATTTGCGGATCGCTGTGCGGATCGTCGCCGCCTTCGCGCTCGTCTTCCTGTCCTTCGCTCACAAGCCGGCAATGGCGAAAAGTCTGACGCCCGCGGAGATCGCAGCCTACCAGCTCCCCGATGGCACCATCGCCGATATCTGCTTCGGCATGGACGGCATCGACCACGATAGCAGCAAGTCGCAATCGATGGCGCCGGTCTGCGAGGCCTGCCGGCTCGCGGGCGCTGCCCTGCTCCCGGCACCGCCGCAGCAAAGCGAACGCGCCGAGACCGGCAACTGGCTCGCCGATCTGCACCGCGCGCAAGACGAAATCACCGTCCGGCACCTGCGCCTTCTGCCGCCGCCGCGCGGACCTCCTCACCAGTCGTAACGCTTCCACACGCATTCAAGATTTCAATGCGCCGCGATCGCGGCATCGACCACGGCAGGACCGGGCTCTCCCCGGCCCGTGGTCAGGAGATTACGACATGAACACGACCAGACTGACTGTGCTTTCCCTCGGCCTGACGCTTGCGACCGCAGGCATCGCCCATGCCCATGCGACGTTCGAAACCGACCGCATCCAATCTGAAAAGAGCTTCAAGGCGGTGCTGCAGGTACCGCACGGTTGCGACGGCAAGGCAACGACTGAAGTGCAGATGAAACTGCCCGAAGGATTCGTCTTCGCCAAACCGCAACCGAAGCCCGGCTGGGAGCTGGAGATCATCAAGGGCGACTACCAGAAGACCTACGACAATCATGGCAAGAAGGTCTCTTCCGGCCCAGTTGAGATCCGCTGGAAGGGCGGAAATCTACCCGACGAGTTCTACGACACCTTTGTCGTCAAGGGTAAGATCTCGGGCTTCGACAAGGAAACCGTGCTTGCCTTCCCGACGGTGCAACTGTGCGGCACGAAGGGTAAGGTGGCTTGGAACGAGGTGGCCGCCGAGGGTCAGAATGCACACGACCTGAAGAGCCCGGCGCCCACCGTGACGGTAACGCTGGCGGCCGGTGGCGACGAGCATGCGGGCCACGGCGGGCACATGGCCGCGGGCGGGCCGGTCAAGCTGGGCGACCTGGAAATTTCCGGCGGTGCGGCCAAGGCGATGCTACCGGGCGCCAAAGTTGGCGGCGGCTTCCTGACGATCAAGAACGGCGGCAGCGTTGACGATCGGCTCGTGGCAGTCGAGAGCGCGGTCGCAGGTCGGGTCGAAATCCACGAAATGGCGATGGAAAACGACGTCATGAAGATGCGCAAGCTCGATGACGGCGTTGCCATCCCGGCCGGGGAGACCGTCGAGCTCAAGGCCGGCGGCCTGCATCTGATGTTCATGCAGGTGTCGAAGCCGTTTGCCGAGGGCGAAACAGTGCCGGTAACGCTGGTCTTCGAAAAGGGCGGCAAGGTCGATGCCGTGCTTGCGGTGGGAACGGCGAGTGGTGGCGCTGCGGCCGCGGGCGGCCAAAAGCACCACTGACGAATCGGATGTGACGCGCGGCCCTGCCTCAGGCGGCGCCGCTCTCATCTTCCTGGCCGGCGGGATCTTCCTGCCGGCCTTCGTGTTCGCGCTCTTCCGGCATGTCCTCGTCGTCGCGCATGCATTCGAGATAGCGGCGCAAGGTTTCCGCCTCGGTTTGCTGGGGCAGGCGGCCGTCGGCGCTCATCAGCATCAAAGACAAGGGCAGGGCGCCCTTCGTCTTGGGAATAGATGCGGGGGTGATCGTCGGCTCGCTGGAACGACGGGTCGAAAGCAGGGTGATCGCCTCGTCGGCCGGGCCATCGCCGGACACGCGCGCCTTCGGCTTGACGGCTTCCGCCGCATAAGCCGCTGTGGTCGCGGATATCGTGACGACCTGTACCACCTTCTTCCCCCGCCTTACTTGTTATCAATCCTTTCCTTTTTGCTCCGTTTCGCTTGAAGCTGGGTGAAAATTGGCAGTCGCCTTTTAGTCGAATCCCAACAATTGCTTTTATGGGGCGGCGCCGTCCGGTTTTCGAAGTGTCTTTGTCGCGATCCGCTTACGCGACCCATCCTTGGGCATGAGGGCCGGACATTTCCGGCATCACCCCTCGACGGAGGAACGCACATGTTGAAGACCACCCCGATTGCTCTCTTTGCCTCGACGCTTGGGTCACTCGTCCTGCCGACGGCAGGCGCGGCCGCCGCATGCCAGCAAAGGCCGACGCCAGGCCGAGGTTGTGCTGCCGCCTTCGCATATACTTGCAGCATCCCTTAAATACGCGCACACTCGCCCCAGATACCAAAGGCGCTGCCAGATATCACAAAGGAGCAATGTGATGGCCGATCGCACCGCGCTCGAGCAAACCGTGCACTCACTCTATGCAGCGCGCGATGCCAACGACCTTGAGGGCATGCTGGCCTGCTTGCACCCGGCCTTCAGTTTCCGGATTGTCGGCAGTGGTCGTCTTGGGGCTATGACCCAGAGGGTCAGTGATCCGGAATCAGTGCGCTCCGCTTTTCGCGGCTTGGTCGACGCCTGGGACTTGAGCCAGATGAAGACGGTTCAGCTCGACGTCGATGGCAGCACGGTCTACGCCCATCGGGTTGGCCCCATCCGCTTCGTTCCTTCCGACACATGGTTCGATACGGAAATCCTGGACAGGTTCAGTTTCAGCGACGGCCGGATGGCGGACCTGACGGAATTCGTCGACACCTTGCTCGTTGCCGAAACCGTTGGTCTTGTCGCGATGCCGGCGATCGCGGTTGATTATTCGTCTTCGACCCGAGACAGTATCAGCCTCTGAATGTCTGGATCCTGGCTGCGGATTGCCGTCATCAACGCGCCCAACCGGCCGCGAAGGCCATGGATTTGATCGAGCAACTGCATGGCGACGTCGACGCCGTCGTCGTTAACGCCCATGGGGCCAGTCAGGTCCTGGATCAACCGGGCGCGGGCGAGATCATCGTCTTTGAAGATCCAGCCGCTCTCGGCCCGGCGTGGCACGAGCCAGCGCTGCTCGACCCAGACCTTGAGCACCGTGATCTCTATTTCGAGGTGTTCGCAAAACTCGCTGTCGTTCATGCGTTGCCTCCCAGGTTCTTGCGCGGATCCTCCGCTTTTCCGGCTGCCCAGCCCTCGACGAAGGCGGCGAGTGCCGGATCAGCCTGCTGCGCAAGCGTGATCTTCAACGTCACATAGGCATCGCCATGGCCACCGCCCGGCTTGCGCAGGCCTTTGCCCTTCAGCCGCAAGACCTTGCCGGTGTTGGAGTTCGGCGGGATCGTGACATTGACGGCGCCGTCCATGGTCGGAACCCGGATCTTGCCACCAAGCACCGCTTCGCTCAGCGAAATCGGAATGTCATAGCGCACATCCTCGCCATCCAGCTGGAACAGCGAATGCGGCCGCACGCGTATATCGATCAGCGCGTCACCGGCGGCCGCGCCGTTATGGCCGGGCTCGCCCTTGCCGCGCAGACGCAGGGTCTGACCGTCGCGCGTGCCGGGCGGGATCGTCAGATCAAGCGCCGGTCCGCCGCCCGGCAGGCTGATCTGCTTCTTGGCGCCATTGACTGCCTCGAGCAGACTGATCTCCATGGAGAAATGTGCATCGCGCCCGCGCATGGATTGTTGGCCCCGACCACGACGAGAAAAGAAGCTGGAGAAGATATCGTCCGCATCGCCGAAATCGGAAAAGCCGTGAGCGCTTTCGTAGCGACCGGCGGTGTCGTTGGCGCCGGCGTAATCGCGGTAGAAGTTCCGAGGCGCCGTTTCCGCGCCGGTTTCGTCGATTTCGCCGCGATCGTATTTGCCGCGCTTCTCCTCGTCGCTCAAGAGCGCATAGGCGGCCGACACCGCCTTGAAACGGTCCTCGGCTCCCTTGTCTCCGGGATTGAGATCGGGATGAAGTTTCTTGGCGAGCTTGCGATAGGCGCTTTGAATGTCTTTTTGCGTGGCGTCCCGGCTGACGCCCAGGGTTTCGTAAGGACTGGTCGGCATGCGGTCTCCCTCAGACTGAAGCGATCGACAATGAATCAGATTGTGCGGTACGGCTCACATGTCTCAATCCAATTGGGTGATCGGTCGCTTGACGACAAGCATAGGGCAGCCGCGCGGAAACGACAGGGAGAAAACGAGCGGCGTGCCGGTTTTTGCTCTCATTTCGCGAGTAAGCCGTTTCTGCTACAATCGAGGTTCGGCGTTGCCATTGGGTGGTTTTTCAACGGAGGCCAACATGTCCGTACGCCTGCAGCTTGCCATCATGGTTGGACTGATGATCAACGCCGTGCTCTTCGGCATCGGTGCAGTCATCGTTCTCTCCATCCCGGTGCTGGCCGACAACGCCAAGTACTTCCTGCCTGTTGTGGTGGTCACATGTTTCATCCTCACGCCCTTCATCGCGTGGGTGATGGCTCCACGCCTCAGGCTGCGTTACTGGCGGGAGCGCGAGCATTCGGCAAAGCATCTGTCGCCGTGAGATTTCGTTTCGGCTTTCCCTGGGACAGGCGACTTCGCCCACGAAGCCGAAAGCGGCGCGCCATTGCTTGGCTGGTATGCCCTTTTGACAGCAAAAGCGCTGGCGCTTTGCCACGCCCAAGATACGCGCAGACGTTGAACACATCACAGGCAAGCACAAATTAGCTTTAAACAATCAATGTCCTTGATAGACGCTGCGTTGAGTATCATAGAATTGCCGGGTCAAATCGTCATGCGTCGCTTCGGCGGTAGCGCACGGCCGAAGATCAAACGACGCTGAAGGAGCAAAAGCCTATGAAAACCGCGATGTTGCTACTCGTTCTCTCCACCTTGGCAGCTTGTGCGCAAACTACGGGTGGCGCCGGTGGTGTGAATTATGTCAGCGGCGACGGCGACTATTACCAGGGTATCGTCTCACCGAAATAATCCGGTGAAGGCAGCCCGAAATCCCATGGAAATGGGCATTTCGCCAAAAGAGCTTCGGTTGCGCGAGTGCGGCCTCCCACGCCCCGATCAACCGAAGCAATGCTCGCGCCGAAGCCGGTGGCACTCGTGCCCAAATCAACACTGCCCGTCGGGCGGAATGCCCCTATCCCCGGCAGCGACGCGCACCATCCGCCCTTGAAGTCAGCTAGGTTTCAAACCGCTTCTTCAGGAAATAGCGCGGTATTGCCCCCGACCCGCCCTCCAGCTGGCCGAAAACTTCGAAGCCGAGTTTCTCGTAAAAAGGGCGGGCCTGGAATTCGAACGTATCGAGCCATAGGCCGATGTAACCGCGATCCAGTGCGATCTTCTCCGCCTCGGCGATCAGTCGTTGCCCCAGACCTTGGCCGCGCAGACTTTCCGGTATCGCGAGATAGCGGATGAAAGCCCAGCCATAACCATCCGTCGCATAAAGCCCGCCGATTGCCGCCTTCGTTTCAGGATCACGAATGAGGACGGCGAAACCAGGCTGGTCGACCATACCGCTGTGCGCCTCGTTATAGGCGTCAAGCGTCGCGACGATCGCGCGCAGGTCGTCCTTGTTTGGATCTTCGAGGATGATGTCGACGAGGACAGGAGGCATTGTTGGAATGCTGTTAAGCGCCAATTGGCAGGTCAAAATGTAGATTCCGAATTCGACCCTTCGCGGCTCACGCCGCGAAGGACGTTCGTACGCGTCTATTTCTTCTTATTTGGCGCTTGAGTTAGCGCGGACGCTGCGACTTTCTTGACAGAAGCTGGTGTTTTCGGATTGCCGAGCAGCTTTCCGGCCGTCGAAGCCACCGATTTAGAGGTGCGTTCATTGCGAGCCATTGGGGAACTCCTTGTAAATGGCCACCGAAGCTACCTCGACTCTGAGTCTGCTTAGTTATCCAACCCGAAGAAACCTTCGGGTTGGATATAGGTTCGCCGCCGTTGCTAAAGTTAGCTGCAGCCGCTGGTGGCGCCGCAGGTGTCGCACTTCTCGCAGGTGCCGTTGCGCACCATGGTGAAGTTCTGGCACTCGGAGCACATGTTGCCGGTATAGCCCTGCATGATCGAGCGGGCGCGGCGTTCGGCTTCGAGCTTCTTGGCGTCCGACTTGGCCGATGCCGCTTCGGCAGCCGCCTTGTCGGAGAAGAGAGCCGTCACTTCCGTGACCGTTTCGACCGTTTCCTCAGCGATCTCTTCGGCAAGTTCCGCCGCGCGCTCTTCGTAGTCGCGCTTGAACGCGACGATTTCAGAGGTTGCGATCGCCGTCGCCTGCTCGATCTTGCGGACCGTGTTGCCGGCAATCGAGGTCACCGTTGCACTCGAGGAGGCGCGGGCAGGGGCAGCCGTCGCCGAACCCTTCGGCTCGCCGGCACGATCAGCCGTGCCGCCGACGATGGTGGGCTTGTAACCGCGGGTCCAGCCGGTGGAGATCAGGTTGGTCTTGCCTTCCTGGATCCCTTTGCCGAGCGCCGTGTTGCTGAAGTCGGACGTGTCGACATGGGCCAGATCGTGACGGCCGAGGTAGGACACGGCCAGTTCGCGGAAGACGTAGTCGAGGATCGACGTCGCGTTCTTGATCGCGTCGTTGCCCTGCACCATGCCGGCCGGCTCGAATTTGGTGAAGGTGAACGCCTCCACATATTCTTCGAGCGGCACGCCGTATTGCAGGCCGAGCGAGATGGCGATGGCGAAGTTGTTCATCATCGCACGGAAGGCAGCTCCTTCCTTGTGCATGTCGATGAAGATCTCGCCGAGGCGGCCATCGCCGAACTCGCCGGTGCGCAGGTAGACCTTGTGGCCACCAACGACAGCCTTCTGAGTGTAACCCTGGCGGCGGTTCGGCAGCTTTTCGCGGGCGCGGATCACCTTCTCGATGACGCGCTCGACGATCTTTTCCGTGATGGTGACCGCCTGGGCTGCGGCCGGCGCCTGGATCAGATCCTCCAGCGCATCCTCATCGTTCTCGTCTTCGATCAGCGAGGCATTCAGCGGCTGCGACAGCTTGGAACCATCGCGATAAAGCGCGTTGGCCTTCAGCGCCAGCTTCCAGGAAAGCATGTAGGCGTTCTTGCAGTCCTCGACGGTCGCCTCGTTCGGCATGTTGATCGTCTTGGAAATGGCGCCCGAGATGAACGGCTGGGCGGCAGCCATCATGCGGATGTGGCTTTCGACCGAGAGGTAGCGCTTGCCGATCTTGCCGCACGGGTTGGCGCAATCGAAGACGGGCAGGTGTTCGTTCTTGAGGAACGGTGCGCCCTCAAGCGTCATCGCGCCGCAGACGTGGATGTTGGCCGCTTCGATGTCCTTCCTGGAGAAGCCCATGTGCTCCAAGAGGTTGAAGTCCATCTGCGCAAGCTGCTCGTCGGTAACCTTCAGAGCGCCCTTCAGGAAGTCCGCACCGAGCGTCCACTGGTTGAAGACGAACTTGATGTCGAAGGCCGACTTCAGGGCCGCGTTGACGGCCTCGACCTTCTCGTCGGTGAAGCCCTTGGCCTTCAGCGTCGAGGGGTTGATGGCGGGCGCCTGGTTGAGGTTGCCGTGACCGACCGCATAGGCTTCCATCTCGGCAAGCTGGCTCTCGGAGTAGCCGAGCGAACGCAGCGCCTCGGGAACGGCGCGGTTGATGATCTTGAAGTAGCCGCCACCGGCGAGCTTCTTGAACTTGACCAGCGCGAAATCAGGCTCGATGCCGGTCGTGTCGCAGTCCATGACAAGGCCGATCGTGCCGGTCGGGGCGATGACGGTTGCCTGGGCGTTGCGGTAGCCGTGCTTCTCGCCAAGTTCCAGCGCCTTGTCCCAGGCGCTCATGGCGTGGATGACGAGGTCCTGGTCCGGATTTTCGCTATGGATGAGGGCGACCGGGTTGACCGAGAGGCCTTCATAGCCCGTCGTCTCGCCATAGGCGGCGCGGCGATGGTTGCGGATGACACGCAGCATGTTGTCGCGGTTCGGCGCAAAGCCCGGGAACGGGCCAAGCTTGGCCGCCATTTCCGCCGAAGTGGCATAGGAAACGCCGGTCATGATCGCCGTCAGCGCGCCGGCAATGGCGCGGCCTTCGGTCGAGTCATAGGGAATGCCCGAGGACATCAAGAGGCCGCCGATATTGGCATAGCCAAGGCCGAGCGTGCGGTATTCGTAAGACAGTTCGGCAATCTCGCGGGACGGGAACTGCGCCATCATCACCGAGACTTCGAGAACGACAGTCCACAGACGCACCGCGTGTTCGTAGTCGGCGATATTGATGCGCTTCGTCGCCGCGTCCTTGAACATCATCAGGTTCAGAGAGGCGAGGTTGCAGGCGGTGTCGTCGAGGAACATGTATTCCGAGCACGGGTTCGACGCGCGGATCGGGCCGGCGGCGGGGCTGGTGTGCCAGTCGTTCATCGTCGTGTTGAAGTGCAGGCCCGGATCGGCCGATGCCCAGGCAGCGTAGGAGATCGACTCCCAGAGGTCACGCGCCTTCAGCGTCTTCATCACGCGGCCGTCCTTGCGGGCGGTCAGGTGCCAGTCGCCATCGGCTTCAACGGCGCGCAGGAAGTCGTCCTTGATCGAGACGGAGTTGTTGGAGTTCTGGCCCGAAACCGTGAGATAGGCTTCCGAATCCCAGTCGGTGTCGTAGGTCTTGAACTCGAGGTCCTTGTAGCCCTGCTTGGCGAACTGGATGACGCGCTGGACGTAGTTTTCAGGAACCAGCGCCTGCTTGGCAGCGCGGATCTCGCGCTTGAGCGCCGGGTTCTGCTTGGGGTCGTAGCAGGCGTCGTCGGTGCCGTCGCAGTTGACGCAGGCTTTCATGATCGCCTTCAAATGCTTGGCGACGACCTTCGAGCCGGTGACGAGCGCTGCGACCTTCTGCTCTTCCTTGACCTTCCAGTTGATGTATTCCTCGATATCCGGGTGGTCGATATCGACGACGACCATCTTGGCGGCACGGCGGGGGGGGCCGCCGGACTTGATGGCGCCGGCTGCGCGGTCGCCGATCTTCAGGGAGGACATCAGACCCGACGACTTGCCGCCGCCCGAGAGCTTTTCGCCTTCGCTGCGCAGATGCGAGAAGTTGGAGCCGGTGCCGGAGCCGTACTTGAACAGGCGCGCTTCACGCACCCAAAGGTCCATGATGCCGCCCTCGTTGACGAGGTCGTCGGCTACCGACTGGATGAAGCAGGCGTGCGGCTGCGGGTGTTCGTAGGCCGACTTGGACTTCGTCAGCTTGCCGGTGAAGGGATCGACATAGAAGTGGCCCTGGCCGGGGCCGTCGATGCCATAGGCCCAATGCAGGCCGGTGTTGAACCATTGCGGGGAGTTTGGCGCAACGCGCTGGGTGGCGAGCATATAGGCAAGTTCGTCGCGGAAGGCGGAGGCGTCTTCTTCGCTATCGAAGTAGCCGCCCTTCCAGCCCCAATAGGCCCAGGTGCCAGCCAGGCGATCGAAAACCTGACGGGCATCGGTTTCGGAACCGTACTGTTCGTCCTTCGGCAGCGCCTTCAGCGCCTCCGTGTCGGGAACCGAGCGCCAGAGGAAGGAGGGGACATCGTTCTCTTCGACGCGCTTCAGCTTTGCAGGCACGCCGGCCTTGCGGAAATACTTTTGGGCGAGAATATCGGCGGCAACCTGGCTGAACTGCGCCGGCACGTCGATATCGGCCAGACGGAAGACAATCGAGCCGTCCGGATTCTTGATTTCACTCGTAGCCTTGCGGAACTCTATCTCCGCATAGGCGGATTGCCCGGCCTTGGTGAAACGACGTTCGATCAGCATTGTCCCGTGTCCTTCGTGTTGCCATGCGCCCGCCACAGGCGCAATTGTCCCCGCCTGGCCGCGGAGGCATTCCGCAGCCAGTCTCAGCTTCCGTCCTTGAAAGGAAACCCATATCTGGGTGACCCTGTATCTTGTGAGGTAGGCTGGCTGCAAACACTAAATATAGTATTAACAACTTCTTTATGCCAGCCAAAAGTTGCTCAAGCGGGCCCGAAAATGCGCACAGAATTTCTCACTGCGGCTCAAGCGGGGGAACCCGCATTTGCCGCCTGCCAGAACCGACGATTTCGTGAAATGAACCGGGCTCAAAACAATCCGGTCCGCCGCCGTCGCAACGTAAAATCCATTAACCGTGAATCGTCCCAGGGCGTCAAGGGGTGGTTTGTGACGGAAGTTTGAGCGCTAGATGTTGTGTGGATAGACTGTGGAAAACGGGGAAAGTGGCCAATGCCTTGAAAATCAGGTACTTCCGCAGGTTGTCTGTGACACTGCCGCAGCGGCAGGCAAAAAATCAAATTTTTGAAGGGTAAAAAAGCACATAAATGCAATCCCCAGGGGCAACCGCGATTGCGCCGCGGCGACCGATGTGGGCGGCAGCCAACCTGATTCGTTTCAAGGTTCCTGAAGCCGCCCCAGACAACCATACAAAAGATGGCGCGGGTGGGTCTCCCGCGCCTCGCGTTACCGTCAGTTGACGCGCTTTTGCAGCTCGCGTGCACCGTTGGGCGCATTCACCTTGCCCTCAGTGATGAAGAAGGCAAAGACGTCGCGCGGCTCCTTCTTGGCCTTGCGATCGGGGGCGCTCCTGGTGAGATCACCCGGCTCTCCGCCGGCAGCAAAGGTCTTGGCGCGATCCGCCCAGAGATCGAGCTGGTCGGCGGCATAGCAGGTCTTGATGTCGTCGCTGCCCTTCTGCAGGCGCAGATAGACGAAATCGGCGGTGACATCGGCGATCATCGGATAGTCCGCATGTTCTGCCAGAACGACGGCCGCCTTGTATTTCTCTAGCAGGTCGACGAACTCGGGTACCTGAAACGTCGGATTGCGCACCTCGACGACGTGGCGCAGCGGCAGGCCGTCCTGCTTCTCCGGTAGTAGTTTGAGGAAGCCTTCGAAATCCTCCGGCTCGAACTTCTTCGTCGGCGCGAACTGCCACAGGATCGGCCCGAGATGGGGTCCGAGTTCCGTCAGCCCCTGCGTCAGGAATCTCTGCATGGATTCACCGGCTTCGGCCAGAACCTTGCGGTTGGTGACGAAGCGGCTGGCCTTCAGCGAGAAGATGAAATCCTCCGGCACCTCGGAGCCCCATTTCGCGAAGGTCTCCGGCTTCTGCGACGAATAATAGGTGCCGTTGACCTCGATCGCCCGCAATTCCTTGCCAGCAAATTCAAGCTGGCGCTTCTTCGACAGACTGTCGGGATAAAACGTTCCTTCCCAGGGCTCAAACGTCCAACCGCCGATACCAACGCGGATCTTTCCGGATTTCGTCATCCCATCCTCCTCATGGCGGCACAGTCAAGCCGCATCTCGATTTATTCGGACGCCATCTGCCCTACCGGCTTGGCCATATCCACCAGTGTCCACCCTGGCCGATAAGGGTTCGGGCGGCGACCCGTTTCTTGAAAACCATAGGCACGGTAAAGTGCGATGTTTCGCTCCATCCGCGCATTGGTATAGAGCCGCACTTCCGTCACGCCCCGTTCGACCGCCTGCGCATCAAGGAATCGCAACAGTTCGGTCCCAATTCCCTGGCGTTGGAAGGCGGGTGCAACCGCGATACTGAAGATCAAAAGGTGATCCGTATGCCGTTCGAAAACGGCAAGCGCGGAAACCGCGTCGCCATCGTCACGGATCCAGACCTCTTCGCGCGCGATGCGAGGCCCATAATCCTCGGTTACAGGCAAGGGCGGTCCACCGAGCAGGACCGTGTAGGGCGCGTAGGCTGCAACGGTGATATCCTGCACGGCGGGCAAGTCGTTCATCGTCGCCGGTCGCATCATCGCGAGACCGGCGACAGCGCTGCTCCGCCCGTTGCCCGAGACGCTCACTCGGCCGCCTCGACCTTTTTCATCGGACGACGCTCCAGCAGCTCCTTCAGGAACTGGCCGGTATAGGAGCGCGGCTCCTTGACCACGTCCTCGGGCGTTCCCTTGGCGATGACTTCGCCGCCGCCGTCGCCGCCTTCGGGGCCGAAGTCGATGACCCAGTCTGCGGTCTTGATGACCTCAAGATTGTGCTCGATGACGACGACCGAATTGCCCTGGTTGACGAGTTCATGCAGAACTTCAAGAAGCTTCGCCACGTCATGGAAATGCAAGCCAGTTGTCGGTTCGTCGAGGATATAAAGCGTGCGGCCGGTCGAGCGCTTCGACAGTTCCTTGGCGAGCTTGACGCGCTGGGCTTCGCCGCCCGAAAGCGTGTTTGCCTGCTGGCCGACCTTGATATAGCCGAGGCCCACCTGGTTCAGCGTTACCAGCTTGTCGCGCACTGCCGGGACGGCAGCGAAGAACTCGACGCCTTCCTCGACCGTCATGTCGAGCACGTCGGCGATCGACTTGCCCTTGAAGTGCACGTCGAGCGTTTCGCGGTTATAGCGCTTGCCGTGGCAGACATCGCAGGTGACGTAGACATCCGGCAGGAAGTGCATCTCGATCTTGATGACGCCGTCGCCCTGGCAGGCTTCGCAGCGTCCGCCCTTGACGTTGAAGGAGAAGCGGCCGGGCTGGTAGCCGCGGGCTTTCGCTTCCGGCAGCCCGGCGAACCAGTCGCGGATCGGGGTGAAGGCACCGGTATAGGTCGCCGGGTTGGAGCGCGGCGTGCGGCCGATCGGCGACTGGTCGATGTCGATCACCTTGTCGATGTGCTCGAAGCCGTCGATACGGTCATGCTCGGCCGGGTTTTCGCGGGCACCCATGATACGACGGGCGGCTGCCTTGTAGAGCGTCTCGATCAGGAAGGTGGACTTGCCGCCACCCGACACGCCGGTAACGGCCGTGAAAATGCCAAGCGGAATGGACGCCGTGACATTCTTCAGGTTGTTGGCCCGCGCACCGACGACGGCGATTTCCTTTTTCTTCTTCGGCTTGCGGCGCTCGCTCGGCACGGCAACCGACAACTCGCCGGAGAGATATTTTCCGGTTAGCGACTTCGGATTCGACATGACGTCCGCGGGCGACCCTTGCGCAATCACCTCGCCGCCGTGGATGCCGGCCGCCGGGCCGATATCGACGACATAGTCCGCCGTCAGGATCGCGTCTTCGTCATGTTCGACGACGATGACGGTATTGCCGATGTCGCGCAGGTGGCGCAGCGTCTCGAGCAGGCGGGCGTTGTCGCGCTGGTGCAGGCCGATCGACGGCTCATCGAGCACGTAGAGCACGCCTGTCAGGCCGGAGCCGATCTGCGACGCAAGCCGGATGCGCTGGCTCTCACCACCCGACAGCGTGCCGGAGTTGCGCGACAGGCTGAGATATTCGAGGCCGACGTCGTTGAGGAAGCGCAGGCGGTCACGGATCTCCTTGAGGATACGAACCGCAATCTCGTTCTGCTTGGTGTTGAGATGAGCTGGCAGCGCCTCGAACCAGTCACGGGCGATGCGGATCGACATCTCGGTGACCTGACCGATATGCAGCTTGTCGATCTTGACGGCGAGCGCCTCGGGTTTCAGGCGGAAGCCGGCACAGGCCGGGCAGGGCGCCGCCGACATATAGCGCTCGATCTCCTCGCGCGCCCAGGCGCTGTCGGTTTCCTTCCAGCGGCGCTCGAGATTGGGCACAATGCCCTCGAAATTCTTGGTGGTGTTGTAGGAGCGGGCACCGTCTTCATAATGGAAGACGATCTTCTCCTCCGTGCCATGCAAGATGGCTTTCTGCGCGTCGGCAGACAATTCGCTCCAGCGATTGCCGAGCTTGAAGCCGAAAACCTTGCCGAGCGCTTCCAGCGTCTGGTTGTAATAGGGTGACGATGATTTGGCCCAGGGCGCGATCGCGCCGTCGCGCAGCGTCCTGTTGTCTTCGGGCACGATCAACGCTTCGTCGATCTTCTGCTGGCTGCCGAGACCATCGCAGGTCGGGCAGGCGCCGAAGGGATTGTTGAACGAGAACAGGCGTGGCTCGATCTCGGAAATCGTGAAGCCGGAGACCGGGCAGGCGAATTTTTCCGAAAACAGCACGCGTTCATGGGTTTCGTTGAGCGACTTGTTGGCCGAGCCGCCGGCAGCCGTCTCTTCCGGCGGCAGCGGCTTGTCGGCAAATTCGGCGACGGCAAGACCATCGGCCAGCGTCAGGCAGGTTTCCAGGCTGTCGGCAAGGCGGGAGGCAAGATCGGGCCGCACGACGACACGGTCGACGACGACGTCGATGTCATGCTTGTACTTCTTATCGAGCGCCGGAACCTCGGCGATTTCGTAGAAGGTGCCGTCGACTTTGACGCGCTGAAAACCCTTCTTCATCAGCTCGGCGAGTTCCTTCTTGTACTCGCCCTTGCGGCCGCGCACGAGCGGCGCAAGGATATAAAGGCGTGTGCCTTCGCCGAAGGCGAGAACGCGGTCGACCATCTGGCTGACCGTCTGGCTCTCGATCGGCAACCCGGTCGCCGGCGAATAGGGCACACCGACACGCGCGAAAAGCAGACGCATGTAGTCGTAGATCTCGGTCACCGTGCCGACGGTCGAGCGCGGGTTGCGCGAGGTCGTCTTCTGCTCGATCGAAATCGCCGGCGACAGACCGTCGATCTGGTCGACATCCGGTTTCTGCATCATCTCGAGGAACTGGCGCGCATAGGCCGACAGGCTCTCGACGTAGCGGCGCTGGCCTTCGGCATAGATCGTATCAAAGGCGAGCGACGACTTGCCGGAGCCTGAAAGCCCCGTCATCACGATCAGCTTGTTGCGCGGCAGATCGAGGTCGATGCCCTTGAGATTGTGCTCGCGCGCGCCACGAATGGAGATGGTCTTGAGTTCGCTCATCGGAAGCCAGCTTTTGCATGTCGGTTGAAAGCCCCCTATGTAATGACGCTAACGCCCATGTCGAGGCGCAATCGGCAAAACTGGTGGCCATTTCGATTCGGTTGACAGGATCATAGTGAAATATTAGAACAAAGAAAGAACAAACAACGCGCAGATCGACCAAATCTGTTGTGGATTATGTATGATGCGGGGCGTATCCGCAGCGGCGGACCGCTAAGATGCGCGTTCTTGAAATTCGAAAGCCGTGCCGGTGGCGCGGCAAAACCACGGGAAAAGCAATATGGCTGGTAGCGTCAACAAGGTAATCTTGGTCGGAAACGTCGGGGCAGACCCGGAAATCCGGCGCACGCAGGACGGCCGGCCGATCGCCAACCTGCGCATTGCAACATCGGAGACCTGGCGCGACCGCAACAGCGGCGAACGTCGCGAGAAGACCGAATGGCACACTGTCGTCGTCTTCAACGAAGGCCTGTGCAAGGTCGTCGAGCAATACGTCAAGAAGGGCGCCAAGCTCTATATCGAAGGCGCGCTGCAGACCCGCAAATGGCAGGACCAGACCGGCAATGACCGTTACTCGACGGAAGTCGTGCTGCAGGGCTTCAACTCGACGCTGACGATGCTTGACGGTCGCGGCGAGGGCGGTGGCTCCGGCGTCAGCCGCGGCGGTTCGAGCGACTTCGGTGGCGGCAGTGGTGGTTACGACGACTACGACCAGCAGCCACGCCAGTCCTCCGGTGGCGGACGCTCCGGCGGCGGCCAGGGTGGTCAGGGCAGCCAGGCCGGCGGCAACTTCTCGCGCGACCTGGACGACGACATCCCGTTCTGAGCCACGGCTTAAGCACAGCGATCTGCGGTCGCCCTCTGACGACCAGGCTCAGACGGTGTCGGGCTCCGTTTGGCAATATCGTGACATTGAAGATGGGCCGGGAAACCGGCCCTTCTTGCGTTCAAACGAAAGCCTCGGCCAGCCAACGTCGTAATACCAACCTGCGTTGATATTGACCTATTGCGTGGGACCGTCTGCGGTCATCCGGCGAGGAGCATACCGCAGAGCGATGCCTTACAGCGCCGCGCGTCAAATCTGACGCGCAAAGGACGCTGTAACGCTTTAAACTTGCTGCATAATTTTATCCTTAAATCGGATCCGGTTTAAGGAATTATGCAGTAGCATCGGTCGAGGATTGCGACACTGCCGGTGGCCGACAGACGGCCCACCCGAAGGGCCGGGCGCTTTTGGCCTGCGGACGGCGTCGACAATCCTCACCGGACCGCTTGGGTCCGCTTCCGGTTCTCTCCTTGCCGGAAACCAAAATCGCTCCGGCGCAAGAGGTCAATATCGGCGCAGGTTGGTATAATGACATCAGATCGCCATTGCCGATTTGACGCCATCAACGACGAACTGAACCGCCAGTGCCGCCAGGATAACGCCGAGCAGGCGGGTGAGGATCGCCCGGCCGGTGACGCCGAGAAAACGGTCGATGCGTTCGGCGATCACGAGGGCCAGGAAGAGGCTGACCATCGACAGCGCGATGACGATCAGCAACTGCGTGCGCTCGACCGCGGTCGGGAACGAGCCGGCGAGCAGGATCGTCGCAGAAATCGCGCCCGGTCCGGCAATCAGCGGCAGGGCCAGCGGGAACACGGCGATATTGTGGATGTGGTCCTTGACGGTGGCATTTTCGCCGGTCTTTTCCTTCCGTTCCTGACGCTTCTCGAAGATCATCTCAAAGGAGATCCAGAACAACAGCAGGCCGCCGGCGATGCGGAAGGCGCCGATGGAGATGCCGAGCAGACCGAGAATACCGTTGCCGAAGACGGCAAAGGCGGCCAGGATGAAGAAGGCGATCAGCGAGCCGCGCGTCGCCACCTGAAAGCGCTCCTGCCGGCTGAGGCCGACGGTAAGGCTCAGAAAGATCGGAGCGAGCCCCGGCGGATCGAGCGTGACGAGCAGCGTGGTGAGTGCGTTGACCAGGAGGTCGACATTGAACATCCGTTTCCCCTTCCGGATTGTTACCCCGGGTTTTCCCGGTGGCAGAGGGGCATTGTTAGGCAAGCATCGGGGGCTTGGGAAGGGGCCGGTGGCCAAAGCTTGAGCAATAGCTTAATGAGGATGTGACGGAACCTTCTCATAGCCGTTCAGGCCGGGGGCCGACTTTGTCGCCAGCACTTCCGATTTCCGCTGCAATGCCCTAGAAAAGCCTGCTCCGACGGCAAAAGACTGTTCACAACCACGGGCCAAAATTGGCGCTTCCAGGCGCATTCGGCTATAAATATCCGACTGATTCTGAACAAAGATCGTGATCACAATTGACTGAGCAAAGCACTCCCGGCGGCGGAAAGACTCCGCCAGGCATCGAGCCGATTTCCATCATCGAGGAAATGCAGCGGTCCTATCTCGATTACGCCATGAGCGTCATCGTCAGCCGCGCGCTTCCAGACGTGCGTGACGGTCTGAAACCCGTTCATCGCCGCATCCTCTACGGGATGAGCGAGCTCGGCATCGACTGGAACAAGAAGTACGTCAAATGCGCCCGCGTCACCGGGGACGTGATGGGTAAGTACCACCCGCACGGCAACTCGGCGATCTACGACGCGCTGGCGCGCATGGCCCAGGACTGGTCGCTGCGGTTGCCGCTGATCGACGGCCAAGGCAACTTCGGCTCCGTCGACGGCGACCCGCCGGCGGCAGAGCGCTACACCGAGTGCCGTCTGCAGAAGGCCGCGCACTCGCTGCTCGACGACCTCGACAAGGAAACGGTCGATTTCCGCGACAACTATGACGGCACGCTGAGCGAGCCTGTGGTAGTGCCCGCGAAGTTCCCGAACCTGCTCGTCAACGGCGCCGGCGGCATCGCGGTCGGCATGGCGACCAACATTCCGCCGCACAATCTCGTCGAAGTCATCAACGGCTGCATGGCGCTGATCGACAATCCGGCGATCGAACTGCCGGAGCTGATGGAAATCATCCCCGGGCCGGACTTCCCGACCGGCGCGCTGATCTTGGGCCGTTCGGGCATCCGCTCGGCCTACGAGACCGGCCGCGGCTCGGTCATCATGCGCGGCCGTGCCCATATCGAACCGATGCGCGGCGATCGCGAGCAGATCATCATCACCGAGATCCCCTTCCAGGTGAACAAGGCGACGATGATCGAGAAGATGGCCGAACTGGTGCGCGACAAGCGCATCGAAGGCATCTCGGATCTGCGCGACGAATCGGACCGTCAGGGCTACCGCGTCGTCGTCGAACTCAAGCGCGACGCCAATGCCGACGTCATCCTGAACCAGCTTTACCGTTACACGCCGCTGCAGTCGTCCTTCGGCTGCAACATGGTGGCGCTCAACGGCGGCAAGCCGGAACAGATGACGCTGCTCGACATGCTGCGCGCCTTCGTCGCCTTCCGCGAAGAAGTCGTTAGCCGGAGAACGAAATACCTGCTGCGCAAGGCGCGCGACCGCGCCCACGTCCTGGTCGGTCTCGCCATTGCCGTTGCCAACATCGACGAAGTGATCAAGCTGATCCGGCAGGCGCCCGATCCGCAGACCGCGCGCGAACAGTTGATGGAACGCCGCTGGCCGGCGCATGACGTCGACAGCCTCATCCGGCTGATCGACGATCCGCGTCACCGGATCAACGAAGACAACACCTACAACCTGTCGGAAGAGCAGGCGCGCGCCATTCTCGACCTGCGTCTGCAGCGCCTGACCGCGCTCGGTCGCGACGAAATCGGCGACGAACTCAACAAGATCGGCGAGGAAATCAAGGATTACCTCGACATTCTGTCGTCGCGCCTTCGTATCATGACGATCGTCAAGGACGAGCTGACCGCCATTAGCCAGGAGTTCGGCACGCCGCGTCGCAGCGAGATCGCCGAAGGCGGCCCTGATATGGACGACGAGGACCTGATCGCCCGCGAAGACATGGTCGTGACCGTCTCGCATCTCGGCTACATCAAGCGCGTGCCGCTGACGACCTATCGTGCGCAGCGCCGCGGCGGCAAGGGCCGCTCCGGCATGGCGACCAGGGACGAGGATTTCGTTACCCGGCTATTCGTTGCCAATACCCATACGCCGGTTCTTTTCTTCTCTTCTCGCGGCATCGTCTACAAGGAGAAGGTCTGGCGTCTGCCGATCGGCACGCCGCAGTCGCGCGGCAAGGCGCTGATCAACATGCTGCCGCTGGAACCCGGCGAACGCATCACGACGATCATGCCGTTGCCCGAGGACGAAACGACGTGGGAAAACCTCGACGTCATGTTCTCGACGACCCGCGGCACGGTTCGCCGCAACAAACTTTCCGACTTCGTCCAGGTCAACCGCAACGGCAAGATCGCGATGAAGCTGGAGGAGGATGGCGATGAGATTCTCTCGGTCGACACCTGCACCGAGCATGACGACGTCATGCTGACGACGGCGCTCGGCCAGTGCATCCGCTTCCCCGTCGACGACGTGCGCGTCTTTGCCGGCCGCAACTCGATCGGCGTGCGCGGCATCAACCTTGGCGATGGCGACCGCATCATCTCGATGGCGATTCTTGGCCATGTCGACGCCGAGCCATGGGAACGGGCGGCCTACCTGAAGCGTGCAGCCGCCGAGCGGCGTACGACCAACGGCGAAGAGGAAGAAATCGCTCTGGTCGGCGAGGAAGTCACCGAAGGCGGCGAACTCAGCAACGAGCGTTACGAAGAGCTGAAGGCGCGCGAACAGTTCGTGCTGACGGTTTCGGAGAAGGGCTTCGGCAAGCGTTCGTCGTCCTACGATTTCCGCACTTCGGGTCGCGGCGGCAAGGGCATCCGCGCCACCGATACCTCGAAGACGGCTGAAATCGGCGTGCTCGTCGCGGCCTTCCCGATCGAAGACAACGACCAGATCATGCTCGTCTCCGACGGCGGTCAGCTGATCCGCGTGCCGATCAATGGCGTCCGGCTTGCGAGCCGCGCCACCAAGGGCGTGACGATCTTCTCGACGGCCAAGGACGAAAAGGTCGTCTCGGTCGAGCGCATCAGCGAACCGGAAGGCGACGAAGAGGGCGAGGAACTGGTGGCGGCGGAAAACGGCGCACCGGAAACGCCTGAAGCCGAAGCCTGATAGACAGCTTCAACCGACTGAAAAGCCCGCCAAATGGCGGGCTTTTCTTATGAGGCGGACATCTCCTGAGGCTTGCGAATATAAGCCCTCAATCCCTTAGCTAGCGCGTCGAAAACCACGCGGCAACGCGGCGCCGTCTTCAGGTTTTCATGCATGACGAGCCAAGTCTCGAGCTTCATTGCGAAGTCGTCCGCCAGCACGGGAAGAATGTCGGGATCCCGGGCAGCAAGTGCGTTCTGGCAGATGCCGATGCCGAAACCGGCTCGAATGGCGGCAAGCTGCGCGAGGTTGCTGTCTGCCTTCAACGCAAAGCGCACCTCCGGCAGGTCCGGCGAGCGGCCGATGATTGCCCGGATTGCCGCCGTCTCGCGATCGTAGCCGATCAGGCTGTGCCGGCTGAGATCGGCAAGCGTCTCCGGTATGCCGCGCCGGTCAAGGTAGCGGCGATGGGCGTGAAAGCCGAGAGATACCGCACCAATGTGAAGCGCCACCAGCGCATCCTGGCCGGGAACGGCCATCCGCACCGCAATGTCCGCCTCCCGCCGCAGAATGTCCTCGATCGCATCGGAAGCCGAGAGCTCGATGGTCAGATCCGGATATTGCGCATGCAGTTCGGCGAGGATCGGCGGCAATACCTCGATACCGATCACTTCGCTGGCACTGATGCGCACCGTACCGCTCACCGTGTTCTGCTGACCGGAGGCGGCACGAAGCAGCGCTGCTGACGTTGCTGCCAGCGTTTCGGCATAGGGCTGCAGCGCCCGGGCGGCATCGGTCGGCAGCAGCCCCTGCGGCGAACGTGTGAACAGTGGAAACCCGAGCATCTCCTCCATCGCATCGACATGGCGCCCGACGGTCGGCTGCGTCAGTCCGAGCTCGCGCGCGGCCGCCGACAGCGAGCCTTCCTTCAGCACCATCAGGAAAGTCCGGTAGTAGTCCCAGCTCGGTTCAATCTTACTCATACATAAAAGTATAGCGATGAAACAGAAAACGGCAATTCCGTTTATCCCGGACTTGCAGGACAGTGTTTCCATCAGAACAGATGGAGCAGATGTGATGGCCGACAAACTGGAAAAGGCAAGAACAGTCCTGGTGTTGGGCGCAACCGGCGGCATCGGTGGTGCTGTTGCCCGCGGCCTCAGCCGACGGGGATGGAGAGTGCGCGCACTCAACCGCAATATCACAAAGGCAGCGAAGACGGCAGCTGCGTTCGAATGGGTGGAGGGCGATGCAATGAAGCGGCTCGACGTTCGCGCCGCCGCAGAAGGCGTCGAGCTGATCGTGCATGCCGTCAATCCGCCCGGCTATCGAAACTGGGGGACGCTGGTGTTGCCGATGCTCGACAACACGATTGCTGCCGCGAAAGCGGAAGGCGCACGCATTCTCTTGCCAGGCACGATCTACAATTTCGGTCCGGATTCTTTCCCCGTCCTGACCGAGGACAGCCCGCAGAACCCGCATACGGACAAGGGCATGATCCGCAAGGAAATGGAACTTCGGCTTAAGGCTGCGTCAGACGCCGGTGTCGGCGTGATCATCCTGCGGGCAGGGGATTTCTTTGGTCCTGACGCCGCCAACAACTGGTTTTCGCAAGGGCTGGTAAAGCCGGGCAAGCCGCTGAGCGCCATCAGCTATCCCGGCAGGAAGGGCATCGCGCACCAATGGGCGTATCTGCCCGATGTGGCCGAGACGATGATCGGTCTGGTCGAGCGCGCCGAGGACCTGCCGGCCTTTGCGGTCTACCATATGCGCGGCTTCATCGATGACAACGGCACGAAGATGATTGCTGCCATCAGGCGTGCGGCAGGACGTCAGGCGCTTCCGGCACGTGCCTTTCCATGGTGGCTGATGACGCTGGCATCGCCTTTCGTTCCTCTCTTTCGGGAGCTGCGCAAGATGCGCTACGTCTGGCGCCAACCGCTGCAGATGCCGAACGATCGCCTGGTAGCATTTCTCGGCGAGGAGCCGCATACGCCCATCGATGAAGCCATGGCCACAACGCTCAATTCGCTCGGCTGCCTGCCGCAGAGTGCCGGACAAATCGGGGTCGGCGAGGGACTCACGCCCGCAAAGCTGCCGGTCAGTTCCTGAAAACCAGGCAGGCACCACCATTTTTCCGTATGGTGGCGCAAAGCGCATTGGCTTCCGCCTGGCTGTCGCGACCGATGCGGGCGGCATACCGAATGCGGCGACCAAAGCTGGCATTGCGCTCACGCAGCAGCAACGCCTTCTCGCTACGGATCGATGCCGGCAACCGTTTGACCGCGTTGACGAACAGCCGCTGCGCTATCGACTTCTGAAAATGTGCGGCAAGCTGTACGCCCCAGGGCGCCCACTCGGCCTCGTCGATCACGTCGATCTCGCGCAGTTGCCGCGTGCTTGCGAGCGCCACACAGCCGTCGAGGAAATTCTTGTTCTTGTCGAGTGTCAGATCGAGTGTCTTGGGGGGATTGTCCCGCCAGTCCTCGACGCTGTAGGCGGTGATCGCCAGCACATAGTTGCGCGTCTCCGCAGGCAGCCAATCGACTTCGAGAAAACGCTCAAGCCCATTTTCACCGGCATTGTAGGCGGCGGCGGCAAAACCGAGATTGCCGTAGCGCGTCTTGAGTTCACCGAGATACTCGGCCGATTTCCCCAGGGCGGCAACGACGTCGAAGCTGTTGGAAAGGCCGCGCATTTTCGCCGTGCCTGGCATGAACTGCGCGATCCCTTCGGCCCCTTTCGGGCTGACCGCATTCGGCCGGAACAGGCTTTCGCGCCAGATCAGGCGCGCAAAGAAGGCTGAAGGCAGATCATTCGCCGCGGCATAGTGATCGATGACGCCGCAAACGTCGCGCTCGAAGCTTTCCTTGCTGACACACAGGGATTTGGCGGGGTCCATGGCTGACCGGCCGACATAGATGCATTTTGCACGCACCGGCAGTTCGTCGATGCGGGCATGGGCAATTTCCGGCATTCCCAAACTCAGGGCGATCAACAACGCGAGCAGCCCCCTGGCAGCACACGCAAAACTCTTTGAGCCGCCGTTCCCCATGCAGTGCCCGCAATGCCTCATCGAACAGACCGGCTTCATACATAGCATCTCGCGGGGCTCGGAAAAACCCACCCGTCAGGCGGGTGAGCCGGTGGAGAGCACCAATTGCATGAAGGTCAGATCCAGCCAACGGCCGAACTTCGTCCCGACTTCGCGCATTCGGCCGGTTTCGGTGAAACCCAACTGCTGGTGAAGCCGGATCGAGGCGGCATTCTCCGATTCTATCCCCGCCACCATCACGTGCTTGTCGAGACGCTCGGCCGCGGCGATCAAGGCAACCATCAGCTGGCGGCCGATGCCGCCACCACGGCAGCTGCGGTGGACATATACGGAATGCTCGACCGTGTGCCGATAGCCGTCGAACGGCCGCCAGTCTCCAAAAGAGGCGTAGCCGGCAACATCGCCGTGATCAGATACGGCGACGAGGACCGGGTATCCGACATCGCTTCGCGCCTTGAGCCAGGCAGATCGATTGGCGACATCGACGATCGTCTCGTTCCAGATGGCGGTCGTATTGGCCACCGCGTCGTTGTAGATGTCGCAGATGACCGGCAGGTCATCTTCCCTTGCTTGCCTGATCAGCATGTTGCCTCGCATGTTCGTACACTATATGACTACGACATGGATACTAAAGTGTACAGCCTCGATCAACGCATCAGCGATCGCATCCGCCTTGAACGGGAAATCCGTGGCTGGTCGCTGAGCGAGCTTGCCGAGCGCTCCGGCGTCTCCCGCACGATGATCCACAAGATCGAGCGCGCGGACAGTAGCCCGACGGCGACCTTGCTTGCACGGCTTTCAGGCGCATTCGGCCTGACCATGTCGACACTGATCGCCCGAGCTGAAATCCACGAAGGTCGCCTGTCGCGCCGTGATAACCAGCCGATCTGGCGGGATCCGCAAAGCGGATATCTCAGGCGGCATGTCTCGCCGAACTCCGACCTGCCGCTGGAACTGGTCGAGGTCGAACTGCCGGCGGGCGCGGAAGTGCCCATGCCGGCGGCCGCCTACGCGATGTTTCGCCAGTTGATCTGGGTGAAACAGGGCACTTTGACCTTCACGGAAGGCGAAGAAACGCATGTGCTGGCAGAGGGCGATTGCTTGGAGCTTGGCCCACCCAAAGACTGCATCTTCCGCAACGGCGGCGACACGTCATGTGTCTATGCAGTGATCCTCTTGAAAAGCCGCTGACGCTATTTGTCGAGTTCGGCTGCAGCGATCCGTGCGATCAGCATTTCGCCTTCGACATTGAAGTCGTCGTCATCCTCCAAGAACCAGGCGGCAGAGAGTCCGGAATAGGCCAGAATCCAGGAAAGGATACGGCGCGGCGCCAGCCCCGCCGCCTCGGCGACAACAGGCAGGTGGCGTTGCAGGCGACCGGGTTCGGTCACCACAGCCAGTTCCGGATTGCAGAAGAGATTGGCGTAATCGTAACCCGGATCGCCATAGACCGGCTTCGAATCGATCGCCAACCAGCCACGGGCGCCGAAGTCGAGAATGTTGCCGTGATGAATATCCGCGTGCAGCACGACCGGCGGATGAGGATCGGCAAACAAGGCCTCCGCTGCCGCCAGCGAACGCGCCAGAACGCCGCCATGGGTACGCGCCGCCGGTGCCAGCGCTGCAAACCACCGTTCAAGCGGGATGAGATCCGGAACAGGCGTTTCGCGGGGAGCATGGAGCGCGGCCACGGTGTTGCAGATGATTCGGGTCGCAGCCTCGTCGCTTCCCGTCATCGCCATATGAAACAGCGATCGCCGGCTGTCGGTACGCTCCATCACAAGCGCGTCGTCGTCTGCGGCATAGACTTCGGCTGCACCCTGACCGGCCCACCAGCGCATCGACAACCGGCCGCGCTGCTCTTCGTCATCCTCCGCGACCTTCAGCATTGCCGGCAGACCGCGCCAGCGCACCGGCAGCAGTTGGCTCGATCGCGTGGCGACCCTTCCGCCGCCCGGCTGCAGCGACCATTTTTCGAGGAAGAAAGAAAACAGGGGGGGGGGGACACCCAAAAAAACGACCAACCCCCGCCGATCGGCGGGGCTTGAGGGGTGGGGTGGGATCAGGCGCCCCGTTCCAGGGCGGGGGAGTCGGTATAACCCTTTGCTCCCCCGCCATAGAACGTCGCCTGATCCGGCGCATTCAGCGGAGCGTTTTCCTTCAACCGCTCGACAAGGTCCGGATTGGCAATGAACGGCTTACCAAAGGCAACCAGATCGGCCTCGCCGCTTTCGACGGTCTTTGCTGCGAGATCGCGATCATAGCCGTTGTTCGTCATCCAGGCCGCCTTGCCGCCCGCTGCAACATAGGCAGCACGCAGTGCATGGTAATCGAACGGACGTTCGCCCTGTTGATGGTCACGCGGACCGCCGGTCGCACCCTCGATAATGTGGATGTAGGCGAAGGGATAGCGAGCCAGGTTCTTGACGACATAGCCGAAGAGCGGCTGCGGCTCCGGATCGAAGGCATCGTTGGCGGGCGTCACCGGCGAAAGGCGAATACCGACACGGCCAGCCCCGATCTCCGATGTGATGGCATCGACCACCTGGAACAGAAAGCGGGCGCGGTTCTCGATCGAACCGCCATAGGCGTCGGTGCGCTCGTTCGAGCCGGAACGCAGGAACTGGTCGATGAGATAGCCATTGGCTGCGTGGATCTCGACGCCATCAAAGCCAGCATCGATCGCGGCACGAGCGGCCTTGCGATAGTCCTCGACGATCCCATCGAGCTCGGAGATGTCGAGCGCACGCGGCTCCGAGGTTTCGGCGAACGAGCCCGTGCCATCCGGATTGATCAGGTAGGTCTTGGACTTTGCCCTTATCGCCGACGGCGCTACCGGCTTGCCACCGCCCGGCTGCAGCGAATCATGCGAAATCCGGCCGACATGCCACATCTGCACGACGATACGACCGCCCTTGGCATGCACGGCATCGGTAACCTTGCGCCAGCCATCGAGGGCTTCGGGTAAATAGAGGCCGGGCACATCGGCATAGCCCTGGCCCTGCTGGGTGATCGCGGTCGCCTCGGTGATCAACAGGCCGGCCGATGCGCGCTGTTCGTAGTAGGTGGCGTTGAGGGTGTTCGGTACGGCCTTTGGCGAACGATTGCGCGTCAGTGGTGCCATGACGATACGGTTCTTCAGAGCGATGTCGCCGACAGTGATGGGGTCGAAGAGGGTGGCCATTGCAGGTCCTTTCGGTTTCAGTTTGAATCTTGGGGGGTGGGTGTCAGAGACTGCCGATGTCCTTCAGGAACGCAGCAATCGTCTCCTCGTTGCGCCTGTAGAAAACCCATTGGCCGAGGCGCCGGGTCGACACCAGGCCAGCGCGCTGGAGAATGGCGAGATGGGAAGACACGGTGGACTGCGACAGGCCGCAGCGCTCGAACTGGCCCGCACAAACACCCATTTCGAACGGATGCTCCTGCGTCGGAAAGTGCGCCTCGGGCTCCTTCAGCCAAGCAAGAATGTTCACTCTTGCCGGGTGCGCCAGGGCCTTTAAGATTTCGTCTCGATCCATCGTCTATCGCCATATCGCGTTTTATCGATAAATGTATCGCCGATGAGCGATATACAAATCACAAGAACGTGAGGAGAAAATGGGCAAAAAAAGAGGGCCACAAGAAAACTTGGGCCCTTGTAGTTGTGAAGGTAATTAAAACCTCCAGAGGGGAACAGCTGCTGCGGTGGCGGGGAGGAGAAAGCCACCAAGAATGCATCAGCTGCATTTTGATATGGGAAGCGAAGTACCGGCTTTCAATAGCCGGCTGTGAATTTCGTCACGGCTCGCCCGTGTCCTAACAGTAGACAAAAAAAGAGGGCCGCAAGATGACTTGGGCCCTTATAGTTGTGAAGGTAATTAAACCTCCAGAGGGGAACAGCTGCTGCGGTGGCACTGGGAGGAGAAGCCACCAAAGATGCATCAGCTGAGGGTGGTATGCTGCTTTTTTGAGCGGGCAGCAATCATTTAATATGCATGTCAGCCATGTGATGCGCGCATCACTGCCCATTTTTGCATCGCACAAACAAAATGCGGCGCACAAAATGCGCCGCACCATAGAAATTACAATTAGAAAACAACGAACTAAGCGACCATCCGGCAAATGCTCACAAATCAAGCAATGGCGGCTACGACGTCAGAAGCTCCAGTTCCTCGCCTTGGCGACAATGTAGTCGCGGAAGACTTTGAGCTTGGCGGCATTCTTCATCTCGTCCGGATAGCAGAAATAGGTGTCGAACGACGGGATGTCGGCGCTGATCGGAAGTTGTATGAGGCCCGGGTCGCGGCCGACGATATAGTCGGGCAGCATCGCGATGCCGATGCCGAGCAGGCAGGCGCGCTTGATCGAGGTCTGGCTGTTGATCTGTAAGTGCGAGGTCCGCGGATTGTCGGAATCGCGACCGGCGATTTCGAGCCAATTGACATCAAGCAGGTAGTTCGGCGCCGGTTCACCGAAGGTGATGATGCGGTGATTGTCGAGATCGTCAAGCGACTGCGGTTCGCCGTGCTTGTTGATGTAGGAGGGCGCCGCGTAGACGTGCATATGCACGGTGAAGAGCTTGCGCTGGATCAGGTCGGACTGCTGCGGCTGGCGCAGGCGAATGGCGCAGTCGGCATGCCGCATGTTCACATCAAGCTCCTCGTTGTCGAGGATCAGCTGTACCTGGACGTCCGGGTGCAGAGACATGAATTCCTGAATCTTGTCGGTCAGCCAGCCCTGGCCAAGGCCAACGGTCGTCGTGATGCGCAGCTTGCCGCTCGGCTTGTCCGTCGTCTCGCTCAGTTGCACCTTGACGCTTTCGAGCTTCATCAGCACTTCGTGCGCGGTCCGGTAGAGGATCTCGCCCTGCTCGGTCAGGATCAGGCCGCGCGCGTGGCGATGAAACAGCTTGATGCCGACGTCCTGCTCAAGCGAGCTCACCTGACGGCTGATCGCCGACTGAGAGAGATGGAGCTTGTCTGCCGCATGCGTGAACGACCCAGCCTCGGCCGCCGCGTGAAAAATGCGCAGTTTGTCCCAATCCAGCGACATGAAGTCCCCCATATGAAATCACCCCGGGGGACGGGATCATGTCCTCCGGGTGCGGCTGATGCATCTGTTCCCAACGGAAAGGCTCCTTGCGGGGAGCCTCCCGATTCGCAGCTTCTATTCGGCTGCAATTGCGACGGGCATATGACCCGCCAGGTATTTCTCGGCCTCAAGCGCCGCCATGCACCCCATGCCTGCAGCGGTCACGGCCTGGCGGTAGATGTCGTCGGTGACGTCACCTGCGGCAAAAACGCCTGATACATCCGTCGCCGTCGAATCAGCGGCTGTCCAGAGATAGCCGTTCGATTTCTGCCGAAGCTTGCCCTTGAACAGTTCGACGGCGGGCGCATGGCCGATTGCGACGAAGACGCCATCCGTGACCATGTCGCTGGTTTCGCCGGTCCTGGTGTTGCGCAGCTTGACGCCATTGACCGACGCCGGCATCGGCGGCTTGGGGGCAGCGCCGAGGTATTCGACGACCTCGTGGTCCCAGATGATCTTGATGTTGGACTTGGCGAACAGCCGCTCCTGCAGGATCTTTTCCGCGCGGAACGAATCGCGCCGGTGAACGACAGTGACCGTCTTTGCCAGATTGGAGAGATAAAGAGCCTCTTCAACGGCCGAGTTGCCGCCGCCGACGACGATCACGTCCTTGTTGCGATAGAAGAACCCGTCGCAAGTGGCGCAGGCCGATACGCCGAAGCCCATGAAGGTCGGCTCGGTTTCGATGCCGAGCCACTTGGCCTTGGCGCCGGTGGCGATGATCAAGGCGTCGGCCGTCCAGTCATTGCCACTATCGGTCTTGACCCGGAAGGGACGAACGGAAAGGTCGACATCCGTCACCAGATCGTTAACGATCTCAGCACCGACATGCGTCGCCTGCTTCAGCATCTGTTCCATCATCCAGGGCCCCTGGACCGGGTCGGCATAGCCCGGATAGTTCTCCACATCGGTGGTGATCATCAACTGGCCGCCCTGTTCCATACCGGCGATCAGAACGGGTTCCAGCATTGCGCGCGCCGTGTAGATGGCGGCAGTGTAGCCGGCCGGGCCGGAGCCGATGATCAGCACTTTTACATGGCGGGCAGTCATGGTCTTGTCCTTCGCTCACCGAACAGCCGAAGGGCATGTCCGCTTCCGTTACATCACAGGCAAATAGTGCCATACTTTAGGTATTCCCCCAGGGGACTTTCAAGGGCGGCAGCGGTGATACACACAAGTGCTTGAGCCCAAGGCGCCGATTTGACACCAGATCAGGCATTTTTGCACCGCTTGCGTCGCGCGCATTCACGTCACAAGCCCGTGATCACACGGCATGGGAAGCGGGGCAGCAACAGAGGCATGAGATATAGCATCGCCAGCGGCATGACATTAGCCCCCTGCGTGCCGTACGGACGGACCAGGGCGGAGGGTAAAGTCCGGGTTGCCACAGATTTTTCGATGTATCGCCCCGAATGAATCGACTTTAGCCGCCCCGGCCGCACCGTAGCGCCGGTTTTCCCGCGAATAGTGGGCGCAGATGCTTGTTGTCGGATCAGTTTGGCGATATTTCACGCGGATTCACTTTGCTGGAGAGGCATATGGGGTTGAATGCAAGCCGCGTTTGGCTCGACCGCGAACTCATCGCGTTTGGCAATTCACCACCGGAGAATTGTCTCGCCCTCGATATGGCCCCCGGATCGCAAACATACGCCGTCACGTCTACACGATCGCACGGCGAACGCGCAAAGCTCGCGCTTGCCGAACAGGAATGCAGGCGCAGCATCTATCGCCACATGCAGGTCGAACGGACGGGCCGCAGTCGGCCGACCTTATGGCCATCCTGATATAATCGGCTCGGCGACGACAACACGCCGGGCAACCAACAAGAATACTCCTGTTTCGACTTAGCCTTGTGCGCCAAAGTCGCCGTGTGAAAAGGACGAACCTTCATGACGAAACAAGTCGAGCTCGACGCAATCGATCTCAAGATCCTTCGCGAGCTCCAGCGTGACGGCAGGATGACCAATGTGGACCTCGCCCAGCGTGTCGGCATCTCGGCGCCACCGTGTCTGCGACGCGTTCGCAAACTCGAGGAAACCGGCGTCATCAAGGGCTACCACGCGCTGCTGAACGCGCCGGCGCTCGGCTTCGACCTGGTTGCGTTCTGCATGGTGGGCCTCAAGCGGCAGTCGGAGGCGGATCTCAAGGCGTTCGCAGCGGCAACGGCCGAATGGCAGATCGTGCGCCAGGCGTGGACGGTCTCGGGCGAAAGCGACTTCCTGCTTCACTGCGTTGCCGAAAACCTGACCGCGTTTCAGGATTTCGTCATCGAAGTTTTGACGGCCAACGAGCGGGTCGATACGGTGCGCACGATGTTGACCATTCGCCAGGTCAAGGATATCGGGCTGGTCCAGATCTAGGATCCCGAAGACTTGAGGATCCGCAACGGCAGCGAGGCTCCCTTGGAGAACGCAGACACGACCGGAGTTGAGTGGCGTCATCCATGAGCAAACTTCCGCTTTCCGCCTTCATCATCTGCCAGAACGAAGAGGCCTATCTCGGCAACTGCATCGAGAGCCTAACGCAATGCGCCGAAATCGTCATCGTCGATTCAGGATCGACGGATGGAACCGCCGCACTTGTGCAATCCTTCGTCGACAAGGGGTGGCCGATCCGCTTCATGCACGAGCCGTGGCGGGGCTATGCGGGCCAGAAGCAGTTCGCACTCGATCAGTGCACACAGCCCTGGTGCTTCAACATCGACTCCGATGAGCGTCTCGATGAACCGCTCAAGGCGCTTTTACCATCGCTCCTCGACGGACCGGCCGAGACCGTTGGTTGGCGCGTGGCGCGCCGCCCCTATCTGATCGGTTACGGCTACACGCCGGAGCGCGTGCACGAGCGCCGCAACCTGCGCCTGATCCGCAAGGGCAGGGGACGCTACGACCTCAATCAGAAGGTACACGAAGGGATCGTCCCGGACGGTCAGGTCGGCGTGGCCCGCAAGGGCAGCCTGCTTCACTATCGTCCACTTGTTATCGACGAGCAGATCCTGAAGGAAAACAAGTATTCGACGCTGAAGGCAGACCAGCAGTTTGCTGCGGGTAAACCGCCGCGCCCCTACAAGATGCTCGTTAGCCCACCGCTCTATTTCTATCGTCTCTATTTCCGCAACGGGCTTTGGCGCTGCGGCTTCCCCGGGTTCATCGAAGCCATGACCGGGGCCGTCTACGCATTTTTGACTGCCGCCAAGATCTATCAGAGGCACGCGCTGAAGCGCCATCCGAACCATGACGACATGGATCGGCCGCGCCGGCAGCCGTGAGGTTCCCATGAAAGTCATGCACTACCACTTCGGCAAGGACGGCGGCGCGGAGCGCTTCTTCGTCCATCTCGTCAACTCCTTGGCCGAGCGCGGCGTCGACCAGACGGCGGTCATTCGTCCCGGGCGCATCTGGCGCAAGGACATCGAAGGCGCGACGCGGATCGTCGAGAGCAATTTCCGCAATCTCTCGCTCGACCGCATCCTGCTGCCAATGAAGGTCAGCAGCATGGCGCGGCGGGAAAAGCCGGACGCACTGTTTGCCTGGATGCCGCGCGCCAGCCGGCTGATGCCGAACTACAAGGGTTGCATCAAGATCTCGCGGCTCGGCGACTATCCGCTGCGTCTCGACTATTTCCGCAACACCGACTGCCTCGTCTGCAACACACCTGGTATCGCCGAACATGTGCGCAACATCGGTTGGAAGCGCGATGTCGAGGTCATCTCCAATTTCACCGGTACCGAACGGGTCCCGCCCGTCAGCCGCGCGACGCTCGATACGCCAGACAACGCGCCGGTGGTGATGTCGATGGGCCGCTTCGTTCCGCGCAAGGGTTTCCATACGCTGATCGAAGCGATCGCCAAGGTGCCGGACGTACACCTCTGGCTGATCGGCGACGGCGAACAGCGCGAAAACCTGGAAAAGCTCGCCGCCGACCTGGGTGTTGCAAACCGCGTTCGCTTCGCCGGATGGCAGAAGGACGTCCGCCCGTTCCTCGCCGCCGCCGACATCTTCGTGATGGCGTCAAGCCACGAGCCGCTTGGCAACGTCGTTCTCGAATCCTGGGCGCAAGGGACACCGGTCGTTTCCAGCCGCTCTGAAGGTCCGCAATGGTTCATGCGTGACGGCGAAAACGGCCTGATGGTCGATATCGGCGATGCCGACGGTTTCGGCCGTGCCATAGAGCGCATCGCCAACGACCAGCAACTTGGCTTGCGCTTGGCGGAACGCGGACACGAGACGCTGATGAACCAGTTTTCCAAGCAGGCCATCACCGATGCCTATCTGAAACTCTTCACCTCGAAGAAATAGGCAACTGGCCATTCGGCCAGTCAGCGCATCAGCCGCTCGTACACCGCATTGATGGCGGCCGCTTCACCTTCGATCGCAAACGAGGTGGCGGTCCGCGCCAGGCCGCTCGCGCCGGCCGCCGTGCGCCGCCGGTCATCATCCATGAAGGCGGCCGTCGCCTCCACCATGGCTTGAAGATTGTCGGCCGGAACGACCGTGCCGGTTTCGTCGGTTCCGCTCACAACGAGCTCTGAAAATGCACCGACATCCGTCGCCACGACCGGAATACCCGATGCCATGGCTTCGAGCGGCGTCAGGCCGAACCCTTCCCAGCGCTGCGGCGCGACGAAAAGATCGAGTGCCCGGTACCAGTCGGGGATGTTGGTGTGTTCGCCGACAAATAGAATGCGCTCGGCAAGTCCGGCTTTCGCGACGCGCTCCTTGAGCTCGTTTTCAAACGCCACATGCGGCCCCGTGGCCCGGCCAGCGACGATCGCGCTCCAGCCCGGACGGCAGGGCAGGAGGGCGATCATGCTGTCGACGAAAAGATCGGTGCCCTTCTGACGGCGGACCCGTCCGAAGCAGCCGACGAACTTCTGGGCCGGGTCGACGTCGAGCGCGGCTTTCGCCTGGTGCCGATCGGCCGGAGGCTCGAATCGTCTGGTGTCGATACCGTGCAGGATGACGTCGTTCGGCACTTCGAGATAGGCGGCGGTTTTGCCGCTTGTCGCGATCACCGCGTCCATCCGCCCGATCAGAAATTTGCTCCAACCCGTATGGCGGCGCTGCGATGCCGAGGTGAAGGCGATCTTCAACTTCATGCGCAAGAGATCGCGCAGGATTATCGCCGGCAACATCTCGACATTGCGGCGTGCGTGCCAGACGCGGCAGCGCCGGCCCGCCGGTGCTTTCCAGAGATGCAAGAGATCGAGAAACCGGATCGAAGGCAGGCTGTCGGGAAGGCCGGGGCCAAGCACCGCGATCTTCTGACCCAGCGCGCGCTGGATCGGGATCAGTTGGATGATCGTCGAGGTAACGCCCGAGAGGCGTCGCTTGAAATTGGGAGCGATGACCTCGACGTCCCGGATATCAGCCACGGAAGCGCTCTCCTTGGGCATGCGACAATCAATGTCTTGGAAGGCAGGGGGATCGGGGCGAAGCGGAACCGCCGCCCCAAAGGGGCTATCAGCCCCAGTTTACCGCGAGGATTTCGTAAGCCTTGGAACCGCCGGGAGCGTTCACTTCGATGGAATCACCGACTTCCTTGCCGATCAGCGCGCGGGCGATCGGCGACGAGATCGAGATGCGGCCAGCCTTCACGTCGGCTTCCTGGTCGCCGACGATCTGATAGGTCTTTTCTTCGTCAGTGTCCTCGTCGACGAGCTTCACCTTGGCGCCGAACTTGATCTTTGAACCGGACATCTTCGACAGATCGATGACTTCAGCGCGTGCGATCAGATCTTCGAGTTCGCCGACGCGGCCCTCGTTGTGGCTCTGGGCTTCCTTGGCCGCATGATACTCGGCATTTTCCGACAAGTCGCCATGCGCGCGTGCCTCAGCGATGGCCTCGATGATTCGTGGTCGCTCTTCCTGCTGGCGCCAGCGCAGCTCCTCCTGCAGGTTGACGAATCCACCCTGTGTCATCGGCACTTTGTCGACCATTTCAATGTCCTTCATCAAGAACGAGGCGCCGCTTGGGGGCGGCGCCAACGCAAAAGAAAACGGTCTCCGGCGCGTAAACACCGGAACCGTCCGAAATATCCGAACCGTTCTTATAGCAGAAAGGAAAGCGCCAATGCCAGATTTTTCGCCACGATCCACGGCACCCTTCACGCAGGACGCAACCTGTAGGCGCTCTTCGAAAATCGACATCCTCACGAAATGGGCTTTACCTCAACCGCGGTTGAGGTCGTAACAGTTCTGTTTCCGAAATGACCAACAGGCGGAAATGACAGGATGAGCATGACAAAAGACGGCCGCGACGCTGGAAAATCCGGCCCGCATTCAGAAGCGGAGGGGCGTTGGAGCGAGTTGCTGCAGCCCAACCACCTAGCGGCCACCGTGACGCTTTGCCTCGGTGTCGCGCTCTTCGCCTTCAACGAGTTCTTCATCTCGACGGCACTGCCGACGGCTGTCGAGGACTTTGGCGGCGCGGCACTGCTCTCCTGGGCTTTCACGCTCTATCTCGTCTTTGCCATCGTCGGCGGGGCGCTCGCGGCGAACGTGAAGGCTCGCTTCGGCGCCCGCAACACGTTGATTGCAGCGGCACTTGTTTTCGTTGCCGGTACCGCGATCGCAACGCTGGCGACGAGCATGCCGCAGGTCCTGGTCGGAAGACTGTTTCAAGGTTTGGGCGAGGGCGTCATTGCCGCCGTCTGCTACGCGCTGATCCCCGAACTTTTCCCGCCACGGCTCGTGCCGAAAGTTTTCGGCGCCGAGGCCATCGTCTGGGCGACCGCGGCCTTTGCTGGCCCACTCATATCAGGATTTCTGACCGAATACTGGTCATGGCGTGCGGCATTCTTCGTCAATATTCCCGCTGCCGCGATCTTCATCGCGCTTGTTGTCGCCATCGTTCCCCGACAGACGAGGTCGTCTCAAGTCGTGCAACCCATTCCGCTCCTTCGCCTGTCCGCATTCGGCCTCGGCATATTGCTGATCTCGGTTTCGAACATGGTGCAGAACGGCTTTGCCATGGCAGCCTTGCTGGTGACGGCGATCGCCATTCTCGTCAACACCATCCACATCGACCGCCGATCCAGACATTCGATCCTGCCACTCGGCGCGTTCGCAGTCCGGCGGCCGCTCGGCACTGGCCTCTGGATCATTCTATTGATGCCACTGGCTCAGGCCTCCGGCTCCGTCTACCTGGTCTATGGCCTGCAGCATCTGTGGAATTTCGGTCCGACGGCCGCTGGCTTCTCCAGCGCCTTGATGGCGATGTCGTGGAGCCTGACGGCCATCCTGGTTGCAAGCCTTCGCTCGCACGATCTGCGTGTGCGGTTGATTTGGGTGGGGCCACTGCTTCTATGCCTCGGTCTCGTCGGCTTGACACTGGCGATCGCAACAGGGGAGTTTCGGCTGGTTTTTGCGGGCCAGGTTGCCATCGGGGCCGGATTCGGCGTCTGCTGGGGCACGCTCAGCCAATTGCTGATGGACGTGTCGCCAACCGCCGAGCGGGACAAGACATCTGCGCTACTGCCGACGCTGCAATCGGCAGGCTATGCGATCGGCGCCGCTGCCTTCGGACTGACGGCCAACATGCGCGGCTTCGATGAAGGTGCGCGCGTGGTGGTCATTCGCGACGCTCTGCTGGCAGTCTTCGCCATCGCTTGCGTGATCTCGATCGCGTCGTTGGTCTTCGGCATCAGAACCGTCCGGCTTGCGCACGGAAAGCGATCGACCGAGGCCCGAATCAGATCGCGGTACCCCGTGCCGATCGATTGATCAGATGAGCGCGGATAGGGCGGGGTGGACGTCGACGGGCCGGTGGAAAACACCCAGGCTGCGACGACCGATCAAAGCGTCCTGTTCGCGACCACGGCCATTGGATGGTGCGATCATCGCCAGAAGCTCGCCGTTGCCGGACCGGATATGGACCTTCAGAGATCCGTAGTCGGCATCGCGGCCGATCCTGTCAGCAATTCGCTGGCCGTAATACAAGGCGGAACCTTCGTCGAAGTGGCTGATGCCATCCTCGTCGACAAAACGCTCGTCGCCCCAATACAAATCGAAGAAATAGACCTGCACGATGTTGCCCCATCCCATGCGCATGGCCGGGTCTTTCCGGTCTTGGGAGCGCATGCGGACATATAAGCATCCGGCTGCCGAACGCAGGCTGAACCCGGCGTTCAGGTGGCGTTCACAACCATGAAGGGAGATTGCGCGCGCTCGACGCACCGCGTCAGCTGGGGGCGCCTGCCTGAATGCGGTGTTTGTGCATATGCAGGTCGATGCCAGCGTTAGTCGTTCCCGGGCAAAAGCCTGAGACTGCGGGCACCCGGGGATGCTGACAAAGCTGATTTCGCGGCCGCCCCGCTCGCCGTCATCCTCGGGCTTGACCCGAGGATCTAGTCCTGCTTCCGCGGCTCAAGGCACTGGATGCTCGGGTCAAGCCCGAGCATGACGGAGAGAGTGGAACCGTTGGCGATCCATTGCGTCGAAGCAGCGTTCGTCAGCAGACGGCTGCGCGCATCCGGGGATACGCGCACCTTTTTTTGAATCAGGCCTTGAAGTAGCTCTGAAGCGGGCGGACTTCGAGGTTACCGGCCTTGAGCGCCTTGATCGCGCGCGCCGCCGCCTCTGCACCGGCCATCGTGGTGTAGTAGGGCACCTTCTGCATCAGCGTTGCACGGCGAAGGGATTTGGAGTCGGAGATCGCCTTGTTGCCGTCGGTCGTGTTGATGACAAGCTGGACCTGGCGGTTGCGGATCGCGTCCTCGACGTGCGGACGGCCTTCCTGGACCTTGTTGACCTTGATCGCGGCAATGCCGTTTTCGCCGAGGAAGCGGGCGGTACCGCCGGTGGCCATCACCTTGAAGCCGATGTCGACGAGAATGCGGATGGCCGGCAGGACGCGGGTCTTGTCCTCGTCGCGGACCGATACGAACACCGTTCCGTCGCGCGGCAGGTCGACGCCAGCGCCGAGCTGCGACTTGGCGAAGGCAAGCGCATAGTCGGTGTCGAGGCCGATGACTTCGCCGGTCGAGCGCATTTCCGGACCGAGCAGCGTATCGACACCGGGGAAGCGGGCGAACGGGAACACAGCTTCCTTGACGGCGATGTGCTTCAGGTTGCGCGGGTCGGGCTTCTCGCCGTAAGCGGCAATCGCCACGTCGAGCGCTTCACCGGCCATGACGCGGGCAGCGATCTTGGCGATCGGCGCGCCGATGGTCTTGGCGACGAAGGGCACGGTGCGCGAGGCGCGCGGATTGACTTCAAGCACGTAGATGGTGCCGTCCTTGATCGCGAACTGGACGTTCATCAGGCCGCCGACATTGAGCGCCTTGGCAAGTGCCGTCGTCTGGCGCTCCAGTTCGTCGACCACTGCGGTGTCGAGCGTGTGAACCGGCAGCGAGCAGGCGCTGTCGCCGGAGTGAATGCCGGCTTCCTCGATGTGCTCCATGATGCCCGAGACGAACACGTCCTTGCCGTCGCAGAGGCAGTCGACGTCCACTTCCGTGGCATTGGTCAGGTAGCTGTCGAACAGCAGCGGGTTCTTGCCGAGCAGCGTGTTGATCTGGCCGGTCTTGTCGTTCGGGTAACGTTGCTTGATATCTTCCGGAACGAGGCCCGGAACCGTATCGAGCAGATAGGTCTGCAGCATGCTTTCCGAATGGATGATCTGCATCGCCCGGCCGCCGAGAACGTAGGACGGACGCACGACCAGCGGGAAGCCGATTTCGGCGGCAACGAGGCGCGCCTGCTCGACCGAGTAGGCAATGCCGTTGTTCGGCTGGTTGAGGTCGAGCTTTATCAGCAGTTTCTGGAAGCGGTCGCGATCCTCGGCAAGGTCGATCATGTCGGGCGCGGTGCCGAGGATCGGGATGCCGTTCTTTTCCAGCGCTTCGGCCAGCTTCAGCGGCGTCTGGCCACCGAACTGCACGATGACGCCGACCAGCTCGCCCTTTTCCTGTTCGGCGCGCATGATCTCGATCACGTCTTCGGCCGTCAGCGGTTCGAAGTAGAGACGGTCCGACGTGTCGTAGTCGGTCGAAACGGTCTCGGGGTTGCAGTTGATCATGATCGCTTCATACCCGGCATCCTTCAGAGCGAAGGCCGCATGGCAGCAGCAATAGTCGAACTCGATGCCCTGTCCGATACGGTTCGGACCGCCGCCGAGGATGACGACCTTCTTGCGGTCGGAGACCTCGGCTTCAGAACGAGCGGCACCGACGAAGGGCGTCTCGTAGGTCGAATACATGTAGGCGGTCGGCGAGGCGAATTCGGCCGCGCAGGTGTCGATGCGCTTGTAGACCGGGCGGACATTGAGCGCGTTGCGCAGCTCCGCTACTTCCTTCGGGCGCTTGCCGCCGAGCGTTGCCAGCCGGGCATCGGAGAAGCCCATGGCCTTCAGCATGCGCAGGTTCTCGGCGTCCTGAGGCAGGCCGTGCTCGCGGATGCGCGCTTCCATGTCGACGATCGCCTTGAACTGGGCGATGAACCACGGGTCGATCTTGCTCGCCTCGTGAACCTCGGCCTCGCTCATGCCGAGACGCAGGGCCTGGGCAACCATGCGCAAACGGTCCGGCGTCGGTGTGCCGATCGCGGCCCGGATGGCGTTGCGGCCATCGCCGTTCTCGTCCATGTCCGGGATTTCGATCTCATCGAGACCGGTGAGGCCGGTCTCAAGGCCACGCAGGGCCTTCTGCAGCGATTCGGCAAAGGTGCGGCCGATCGCCATGACTTCGCCGACCGACTTCATCGCGGTAGTCAGGACCGGCGAGGCGCCCGGGAATTTCTCGAAGGCGAAGCGCGGGATCTTGGTGACGACATAGTCGATCGACGGTTCGAACGACGCCGGCGTCGCGCCGCCAGTGATGTCGTTTTCAAGTTCGTCGAGCGTGTAGCCGATCGCAAGCTTCGCCGCGATCTTGGCGATCGGGAAGCCGGTTGCTTTGGAAGCGAGAGCCGAAGAACGCGAAACGCGCGGGTTCATCTCGATGACGACGAGACGACCGTCCTTCGGGTTGACGGCGAACTGCACGTTCGAGCCGCCGGTCTCAACGCCGATCTCGCGCAGCACCGCGATCGAGGCGTTGCGCATGATCTGGTATTCCTTGTCCGTCAGCGTCAGCGCCGGAGCAACGGTGATCGAATCGCCGGTGTGCACACCCATCGGGTCGATGTTTTCAATCGAGCAGATGATGATGCAGTTGTCCGCTGTGTCGCGGACGACCTCCATCTCGTACTCCTTCCAGCCGAGAACCGATTCTTCGATCAGCACTTCGGTAGTGGGAGAGGCGTCGAGGCCGCTGCCGACGATGTCGAAGAATTCGGTGCGGTTGTAGGCAATGCCACCGCCGGTCCCACCGAGCGTAAACGACGGGCGGATAATCGCCGGCAGGCCGACATCATCGAGCGCCTGCGCGGCAATTGCCATCGCATGGTTCATGTAGCGCTGCTTGCGATCGCCTTCACCGAGATTCCACTGGTTTTCCAGTTCGTCGAGCGCCTTGTCGAGTTCCGGCCCGGAAAGGCGGCCCTTCAGTTCGGCGCGCTCGGCTTCATGAACCTTGCGGTCGTGGTCCTTGATATCCGTGGCGTTCGCCAGGCGCGACTTCGGCGTCTCGAGACCGATCTTCGCCATCGCCTCGCGGAAGAGCGCGCGGTCTTCGGCCTTGTCGATCGCTTCCGGCTTGGCGCCGATCATCTCGACATTGTAGCGGTCGAGAACGCCCATGCGGCGCAGCGACAGCGCGGTGTTGAGCGCGGTCTGGCCGCCCATGGTCGGCAGCAGCGCGTCGGGGCGCTCCTTGGCAATAATCTTGGCGACGACTTCCGGTGTGATCGGCTCGACGTAGGTCGCGTCCGCCAGGCCCGGGTCGGTCATGATCGTTGCCGGGTTGGAGTTGACGAGGATGACGCGGTAGCCTTCCTCCTTCAGCGCCTTACAGGCCTGGGTGCCGGAATAGTCGAATTCGCATGCCTGACCGATGACGATCGGCCCCGCGCCGATGATGAGGATCGATTTGATATCTTGGCGTTTCGGCATGGTCGGTCATCCGTTTCTAGCTGCGCGAAAAACCGGCCAAAGTGGGAGGTCACCGGCCGGGCACGCATTGATGGTCTTTTCAGGCTAGAAGCGGCTTATAGGCAAATGTATCTGCAAGCGAAACCCCGAAAATTCCGGAATCGACAGGAAAGCCGACATATTTCGGCATCCGCTTTGCCACGGGTTCAGCCCGCCGAACGAAAGCCGCACGCAGGGCGTCAAACACGGCTCGGCACCACCAGAACCTTGACCTCGCCGGCAGCAGGCGGACGGGCGATGACGGCGGCCGTTTCATCGAGCGAAACGCGCCGTGAGATCAGCTTGTCGATCTCGATCGCGCCAGAGGCAACGAGGTCCGCGGCGCGGCGATGAACGAACGGATTGATGAAGGATCCAAGCACGCGCAGTTCGCGAAAGAGAATGTCGAACGGTTCGATCTCGACCTTTTCACCCTGCGGCATCACGCCGAGAATGACGACGGTGCCGCCCGCTTTGGCGAGCCGCGTCGATTGTCGCACCGTCTCGGCGACACCCGCACATTCGATCACGACATCGACGCCGCCCGGAACGAGCCCTGCAGGACCAGCAATGGCTTCGATGATATCGCTCGCCGAGGGATCGACGGTTGCCGTTGCCCCGATTTCCTCGGCGAGCCTGCGCTTTGCCGCCTGCCGCGTCGAAAGAATGACGGTCGTCGCCCCCGCCAGCCGTGCAAGCTGCACAGTCAAGAGCCCGATCACTCCACCGCCGAGAACGACGACGGACGATCCGGCACGAATGCCGGAGAGATCGATGCCATGCAGGCAGCAGGCGAGGGGTTCGCAGAAGGCGCCATGCACCGGATCGAGACTAAGGGGGATTTCATGCGCCTGCTTTCGCGGAACGATGGCATAATCGGCAAAGCCGCCATCGCGGTGGATGCCGATCGCGCGCAACGCGTGGCAAAGGTTGACCCGCCCGGCGCGGCATTGCGGGCAGCGGCCGCAGGAAATGTTCGGATCGCCGGTGATGCGAGCACCGATGGCGATATCGCTGACATCATCGCCGACGGCTTCCACGATGCCGCAGAATTCGTGGCCGAGCGTGACGGGCGGTGTCGACGGAAAATCTCCGTGCAGGAGATGCCGGTCCGTGCCGCAGATGCCGCAGGCCTCGACCCGAACCAGCAGATCACCGGGACCGGGAGCGGGCTTGTCCACCTCGCGCACAAACAGGTTGCCAATCGCCTCGAGCCGCAACGCCTTCATGACCATGCCTCCCTGTGTATTTCCCCAGGCGAATAGGATCGTCAAAGCGGAACATCGTCAACTGCGCGATCAAGGATGCGGTCAACCCCAGCGCTGCCGCACGGCCGCGGCATAGGTGCGGCTCACCGGCACTTCGGTTCCATCCCTGAGCAGGATGGCGATGCGGCCGTTGTCGCGGACGAGGCGCTCGAAATGCGCGTCCGATACCCAATGGGAGCGATGCACTTGCAGGCCCGGCACCGCGCCAAGTTCACCGAGCGCGTCTGCGAAGCGCAACAGGATAAGCTCGCGCCCGAGGGTGGTCGTGACTTCCGTATAGTGATCGCTGACGGTCAGGTGCAGCGGCAAGCCGCGATTGGCGGGTTTCAGGCGCAGCAGCAGCGGTACCCGGCCCGCATCCGTCTGGGGAACCGGGTCGCCGGACGCCATTGCGGCGGTACCGGTGTCGCTCAACTCCAAAGCGGCTTCAGTGTTCATCGTCATCCAGGTCAGGGCGCAAAACAGCAGCGACAGGAACAGGCCGGTGGCGATGTCGGTCATGATGCTTGCCACCGTTGGCGTTACAGAAAAGGTTGCGGCCCCGATCGCGGTGGTCACGAGACCGATCGGTATGCTGGCAACTGCCGCGCCGAGCATCATGCGAACGAAACCGGAGGCAACCCTCGCGCGCAGCAGGCCATTGGCAAGCACGGCCGAAACGATTGCAATCGTCCAGGTGACGGCGTGCAGCACGAGCCAGAACCCGAGCCGGGGCACGACAGCCAGGCGTTCGGCAGTGCCATAAGGCCCCGTGACCCAAAAGATCAACGCGACTGCTGCAAAGGTTGCCCAGAGGCGCGGCGCATTGACGACAAGATGCAGTTCACGAAGCGTGGATTGTAGAAATGGGCGTTTCACGAAGTTTTCCGTCTGTTCCAGTCAAAGCATTTGAGCGCAGCCAAGAGATTGCCGCAAGTTCGGGCAAATCAACAACATAGATATTGGCCATGACACTCGAACCTCTTCTCCATGCACCGTACGCAGTCCAGTTGCATGTCGCCACCGTTATTCCGGCAGCAATCCTTGGCGCTTTTCTGCTGGCTCGACCGAAGGGTACGCGCCCGCATCGACTGCTCGGCAAAATCTGGCTCGCGCTCATGGTGGTGACCGCATCTTCCACGTTCTTCATTCATGAAATCAAACTGATCGGCGACTTCAGCCCCATCCACCTGCTGTCGATCTATGTGCTGTTCGGCAGCTGGCAGGCGATTGCGGCCGCGCGGCGCCACGACATCCCCGCGCATCGCGGTCATGTGGCCGGCATGTATCTCGGCGGCATCGTCGTTGCCGGCCTCTTCACACTGCTGCCCGGAAGGCTGATGCAGGTCAGCCTGTTCTCCGAGCTTTCGATCTGGCAGGCAGCGGTGAGGGCGGCTCCGCTGGCGGTGCTACTCATTTCCGCGGCCGTCCTCTCGATCCGACAGGGTCGTCTCTTCGGTCGCGGCAAGTCCTCGAAAAGATTGGCATGATCGCAACCTTGCGGGCCCGATTGCGTTTTACAACTGCATTCGGCCCGGCATATAAAAGGTCTGACCGATATTGCGTATCGCCCCATGCCGGGAGGACAGATTCATGGAATGGAAAGGCCGCCGCCAATCCGGAAACGTCGAGGACCAGCGCGGGGCGAGCCCCGGTGGCGGTATGCGTGGCAATCCGTTCGGCCGTGGCGGCGGTTTCCGCATGCCCGGTGGCGGAGGAGGGATGCGTGGCGCCGGCGGCGGGATGAGTTTTGGCACCATCATCTTCCTCGTCGTGCTCTATTTCATCCTGAGGGCCATGGGCATCGACATGCTGCAGGTTCTGAACGGCGGCGGTGGCCCGGTGGCTCAACCGGGCTTCGAGCAGAGCGATGGCTCGCCGGCGCCCCGTGGATCGGCGCAGGAAGAAGAGATGAAAGCCTTCATGGCGACGGTGCTTGCCGAAACCGAAGACACATGGAACGGCATCTTCCAGGCGAGCGGCGAGCAATACCAGGAGCCGAAGATGGTGCTGTTCAGTGGCTCCGTGCGCTCCGCCTGCGGCTTTGCCTCGGCGGCATCGGGTCCGTTCTACTGCCCTGGCGACCGCAAGGTCTATCTCGACATGGGCTTCTTCGACGAGCTTGAACAGAAGTTCGGCGCTTCGGGCGACTTCGCGCAGGCCTATGTCGTTGCGCACGAAGTCGGCCACCACGTCCAGAACCTGATCGGCGTGCTGCCGAAATTCAACCAGATGCGCCAATCGATGAGCGAGACCGAAGCCAACCAGATGTCGGTTCGTGTTGAACTGCAGGCCGATTGCTTCGCCGGTGTCTGGGGCAAGTATACCCAGCAGAAGGGCATCTTGGAGCAGGGCGATCTGGAAGAGGCGCTGAATGCCGCCACCCAGATCGGCGACGATACTCTGCAGAAGCGCATGCAGGGCTATGTCGTGCCGGAAAGCTTCAACCACGGCACATCAGAGCAGCGCATGCGCTGGTTCAAGCGCGGCTTCGACAGCGGCAAGATGTCGGCCTGCGACACCTTCTCCGGTCAAGTCTGAACTCCAGACTGCTGCGGCAAGAAACCAAGGGGCCGGCAAGGATTGCCGGCCCCTTTCGTTATTCGGTACTAATGGCGCTCGCTATCCATATGGGCGAGTTGCGCCTCGGGGTAGCGCGCTCCCGCGGCCGCGTCCCTCGGCACCGCCCGCTCGATGACGGCCAGGTCTTCCGGCGTGAGATGCACGGCTTGCGAGGCAAGCGCTTCGGCCAGCCGGTCGCGTCGACGTGCACCGACCAGCGGCACGATGTCCTTGCCCTGGGCGGCGACCCAGGCGATCGCAATCTGCGCGACAGACGCGCCTTTGGCATCGGCCACGCGCTTCAGGGCGTCGACAAGGGCAAGGTTTCTGTCGACGTTGCCCTCCTGAAAGCGTGGGCTGGCCGCGCGGAAGTCGCCGTTCCTGACAGCATCCTTCTGCCAATGGCCGCTGATCAGGCCACGCGACAGCACGCCATAGGCGGTGATGCCGATACCGAGCGTCCGGCATGTCGGCAGGATATCGTCCTCAATGCCGCGTGATATCAGCGAATACTCGATCTGCAGATCCGAGATAGGGTGGACGGCCGCGGCCTTCCGGATGGTCTCGGACCCCACTTCCGAGAGCCCGATATGTCTGACATAACCGGCCTTTACCAGGTCAGCGATCGCACCCACCGTCTCTTCAACAGGCACATCCGGATCGAGACGGGCAGGGCGGTAGACGTCGATATGGTCGACGCCCAGCCGCTGCAAGGTATAGGCGAGGAAGTTACGCACCGCCTTCGGTCGGCAATCATACCCTGCCCAGTTGCCCGCGGCGTCTCGCAGGGCACCAAACTTCACGCTGAGAACGACCCGATCGCGGTCCTGACCCTTGAGCGCTTCACCGATCAGCATCTCGTTGTGGCCCATGCCGTAGAAGTCGCCGGTATCGATAAGCGTAATTCCGGCATCAAGCGACGCATGGATCGTGGCGATGCTTTCCGTTCGATCCGACGGGCCATACATGCCCGACATGCCCATGCAGCCAAGGCCGATGGTCGAAACCATCGGGCCGGTTTTTCCGAGTAAAACCTGATCCATTCTCGTTCTCCTTCGACGGGCGCGCACCGGCGGCCTTTGGTCCGCCCCATTGATACGCCCGTCACCGTCGTGCGATAATCCTGCGCACTCAGAACAAGCTGTACGTGATTTCGCACAATGAACGATCTTCCGCTGGCCGACCTCGATGCCTTCACCGCCGTCGCGCGGGAGCGCAGCTTTCGCGCTGCCGCCAAGAAGAGGGGTGTTTCCGCCTCCTCGCTCAGCGAAGCGCTGAGGCGCCTCGAAGCCAAACTCGATGTGCGCCTGCTCAACCGCACGACGCGCAGTGTAACACCGACCGAAGCAGGCATACGGCTGCTCGAGCGTCTTCAGCCAGCGCTCGGGGAAATTGCCGGTGCGCTCGACCAGGTGAACGAACTGCGCGACAGCCCGGCAGGGACCTTGAAGCTGAACGTGCCTTCGATCGTCGCACGCGAGATCCTTCCCTTGATCGTCGGGCGCTTCCTGAAGGCGAACCCGGCCATCTCGCTTGAGGTGACGGCGGAGGATGGCTTCATCGACGTCCTGGCAGCGGGCTTCGACGCCGGTATCCGCTACGAGGAGCGGGTCGAGCGCGACATGATCGCCATCCCGGTCGGACCGCGGCTGCAACGCTATGTGACGGCAGCGTCGCCGGACTATCTCGCGCGGCGTGGGGTGCCGCACCATCCGCATGATCTTCTGGAGCATGACTGCATCCGGCATCGCTTCGCGAGCGGTGTCAGCCTGCTTTGGGAGTTCGGCGACGGCGAAGGGGCAATCTCGATCGCCCCGCCGGCCGTCGTCACCGCGAATGCCGTTGATCTCGAAATTGCCGCTGCAGTCGACGGCCTCGGTGTCATCAGGACGTTCGAGGAGCTCCTCGCGCCGCAACTGAAATCCGGCGCTCTGGTGACGATCCTCGACCCATGGGTGACGACCTTTCCGGGGCCGTTTCTCTACTACGCCAGCCGTCGTCACATGCCCGCGCCGCTTAGAGCCTTCGTCGACTTTCTCAAGGCCGAGCAACGCTCGAGAGTCCGCTGACCGACCGCCACGCGAGAGAACGATGGATCAACGAACGCGATCATTCTCATAAAAAACTTTGAGATGTTCACGTATTGTTTCGACTGAAATCATGCGTTACACCTAAATTGGTATCGTCGTTCACGTTCTGTCTCCGCGCTGGCGACGGAGGGCGCCAGGGAGAGTTTCATGCTCGACGAGAAGTTCGTGCGGCGCGGCCTGTTCCTCGTCTTTCTCATCCTGTTTCTCGACATCATCGGCATCGCTATCATCGTTCCGGTGTTACCCACCTATCTCGAGGAACTGACCGGCGCCAATGTCAGCGATGCGGCCATCGACGGTGGCTGGCTGCTGCTTGTCTATGCCGCGATGCAGTTCCTGTTTGCGCCCTTCATCGGCAATCTCAGCGACCGTTTCGGGCGCCGGCCGATCCTGCTTGCCTCGGTGCTCACCTTCGCGATCGACAACCTGATCTGCGCCCTTGCGACCAGCTACTGGATGTTGTTCGTCGGCCGGGTGCTCGCCGGCATCAGCGGCGCGAGCTTCGGCACCGCCTCCGCCTACATTGCCGACATCAGCCATGACGGGAACCGCGCCAAGAATTTCGGCCTGATCGGCATCGCCTTCGGATCCGGCTTTGCGCTGGGTCCGGTTATCGGCGGACTGCTCGGTGAACTGGGGCCGCGCGTGCCGTTTTATGGTGCGGCGGCCCTTTCCTTCATCAACTTCGTGCTCGGTGTTTTTCTGCTGCCGGAAACGCTTGATAAGGCGCATCGTCGCCGCTTCGAGTGGCAGCGCGCCAATCCGCTCGGCGCGCTCAAGCAGATGCGCAACTATCCCGGCATCGGTTGGGTCGGGCTGGTCTTCTTCCTGTTCTGGATGGCGCACGCGGTCTATCCGTCGGTCTGGTCGTTCGTATCGTCCTACCGCTACGGCTGGAGCGAAGGGGAGATCGGCCTGTCGCTCGGCATCTTCGGCATCGGCGGCGCCCTTGTGATGGCGTTCGTTCTGCCGCGCGTGGTGCCGCGGCTTGGCGAGTGGCGGACGGCCGTCCTGGGCCTGACCTTCACGGCACTCGGTGCCGCCGGCTATGCCGCCGCATGGCAGGGTTGGATGATCTATGCCGTGATCATCGCCACCGCGCTCGAAAGCCTCGCCGATCCGCCGTTGCGCAGCATCGCCGCCGGCCATGTGCCTCCCTCGGCCCAGGGCGAGTTGCAGGGGGCGCTCACCAGCATCGGCAGCATCACGACGATCATCGGTCCGCTGATCTTCACCCAGATCTTCGGCTACTTCACGGCGCCTACCACCACCGTCTCCTTTTCCGGCGCGCCCTATGCACTCGCCAGTTGCTTCGTCGTGGGTGCGCTCCTGGTGTTCTGGTTCAAAGTGCCGAAGCGGCTCGCGGTCGCGGCCGAAGATATCGAGCCCGCGGAGCCAATGGTCGAACCCCGCTACTCCGACCGCAGCGCGATGCACTGAAATTCATCAATATTCTTGATCCTTGGATGAAAAATTGAGCAGTCAGAGCTTTGTCACTGGCTCTTTGGCCGGCTGTGTTCTATTTCCGTCATCCTTCCCTTCGTTTTGCCCTGCGGCATTTCGGCTGCGTCGACATCCAGGAATCCGTCATGCTGACCGCCAATGCGAGCCCGACCCCGGTGCAAACCGACAATTCATGGCGCACCCACTATCGTGCAAGCCTCTATCTGGGCGTGCCCTTCATCGGTGCGCAGCTGGCACAACTTGCGATCAACACGACCGACGTCCTGATGGTGGGCAAGCTTGGCGCCACGCAGTTGGCGGCGATCATCCTGGCGACGCAGATGTACTTCACCATTTACATCTTCGGCAGCGGCTTCGCCAACGCCGTCGTGCCGATGGCAGCGCAAGCCCAGGGCAGGGGCGACAAGGTCTCGGTCCGTCGCTCCGTGCGCATGGGTCTCTGGGTCGTGCTCTGCTACGGCGTGCTGACGGCGCCCGTACTCTGGCTGGCGGAGCCGATCCTGCTGCTTGCCGGCCAGCAGCCGGAGGTCGCGGCACTCGCAGCCGAGTATCTGCACATCGCGCAATGGGCGATCTTCCCCGGCCTCATCTTCATGGTGCTGCGCGCGTTCCTCAGCGGTCTGGAGCGGGCAGGCATCATTCTCTATGTCACCCTGGCCACGCTGGTCCTCAATGCGGCACTTTGCTATGTGCTGATCTATGGCCACTTCGGTTTCCCGCAGCTGGGCATCTTCGGCGCGGCCGTCGCTGCCCTTGGCGTGGCCGTACTCGGCACCGTGCTGACCGTCGCCTATATCAAGAGCAAACCGGAACTGAACCAGTACGAGCTGTTCGTGCGTTTCTGGCGTCCGGACTGGCCGGCATTCAGGGAAGTCGTTTATCTCGGCATCCCGATCTCGTTGACCATTCTTGCCGAAGTCAGCCTGTTCACCGTCGCCTCGCTGCTGATGGGAACGATCGGCACGATCGAGCTTGCGGCACACGGCATCGCTCTGCAGTTCGCGTCGCTCGCTTTCATGATCCCGCTGGGCCTTGCCCAGGCGGCAACGGTGCGCGTCGGTCTCGCCTACGGCCGCGGCGACATGCTCGGCGTCCGGCGCGCGGCAATTTCGGCGCTGGTGCTGGGATCCGTCTTTGCGATTATCGGCAGCGCCATCTTCGCTCTTTTCCCGAGCCAGCTCGCCGCCCTTTACCTCGACACCAACCGGCCGGATGCGACGCAGGTGCTTGCCTTTGCCGCCCCGCTCATCGTGATCGCCGGCGCATTCCAGCTGGTGGACGGGTTGCAGGCGATTGCCGCCGGCATGCTTCGCGGCCTCAAGGACACCAAGGTACCGATGATTCTGGCAATGATCTCCTATTGGCCGATCGGCTTCCTGTGCGCCTGGGCCTTCGCGTTCCCGCTCAACTTCGGCGGCATCGGCGTCTGGTTCGGCTTCGTGCTCGGCCTTGCCGCTGCAGCCTTGTTCCTGAACTGGCGGTTCTTCCGCATGATCCGCGCACACAAGGTGACCGCGGCCTAACCAGAACCAGGTTTCAGCCAAAGAAAAAGCCGGACGGGCAGGGGATGCCGTCCGGCTTACAAAGGCGACCGCTTCAGGGGAAGAAGGGCGGTCGCTTATTTCGAAACTCCTGGAGGAAGTTTCTCGAAACTCCTGGGAGGTTTCTGGAGGTCTCTAAACGTTGAACCCGCCAGTCTCATTGGAGCCCAGTCGATCGCGCTGGAGGTCACGTATCGTGCGGGCAAAATCCACGAGAAAGACAAAACTGATTACCGCCGCGGCGGCCATGAAGACTGTCGCCATGACATGTACCCTTTAGCCGAAGATCTTGCGGTTGCTTGAACGGTCACGTTGTTCACGGGACTCGTCGCGGAGTGCATGTATCGTCGCAAATATCATTGCGAAAAACATCGTCATCGAAAACAGAGCAAGTCCCATAGCCGTCATCCTTTCAGGTCCTAAACGGCAGTATCTTCAAAAAGGTTCCGTTCTTTCTCGCTTCACATTACCGTCTGCGATGTGAAACGCTCTTGAACATGGAATTCATCTAGCATTCATTTCTTTGGCGCTGCTGTTTCCCAGGGAACAGGCTTGGCCTCCTGCACAACTCTTGCGATCCGTCGCCGTCCGTGACAAAAGGCTTCACCAAACGGAAACAGGTGCGATGACGACGGCATTCTACCCCGGCTCCTTCGATCCGATGACGAACGGGCATCTCGACGTACTTGTTCAGGCGCTGAACGTAGCGCGCAAAGTCATCGTGGCGATCGGCATCCATCCGGGCAAGGCGCCACTCTTTTCGTTCGACGAACGCTCGGACCTCATTCGCCAGTCGCTGCTCGAGTTTCTGCCCGAGCGCGCCTCCGACATCGATGTCGTCGCCTTCGACAACCTCGTGGTCGACGCTGCACGGCAAAGCGGCGCAAAGCTGCTTGTGCGTGGCCTGCGCGACGGCACGGACCTCGATTACGAGATGCAGATGGCCGGCATGAACCGGCAGATGGCGCCGGATGTTCAGACCTTGTTTTTGCCGGCGGGCACGGCATCGCGGCCCATTACGGCCACATTGGTCCGCCAGATCGCGGCCATGGGCGGCGACGTCAGTGCCTTCGTGCCCAAGGCGGTTCACGCGGCGCTGCAGGCCAAACGCAAGGCCTGAGTCGCCACACTCCATTCACCACTCAGGGAGAAACCATGAAAATCCTCCACCTCGCTTTCGCCGGTGCCCTCACGCTTGCCTCCTGGACGGGAACCGCGCTTGCGCAGTCGGCTGACAACTTGCTCACGATCACGCTGAAGGATGGCCCTGTTGTCGTCGAGCTTCGCCCTGACATTGCGCCGAAGCACGTCGAGCAGATCAAGGCGCTGGCAACGGCCGGCGAATACAACAACGTCGCTTTCCACCGCGTCATCAAGGGCTTCATGGCGCAGACCGGCGACGTGCAGTACGGCGACATGGAAGACGGCTTCCAGCCTCAGGCTGCGGGCACGGGCGGCTCTTCCAAGCCGGACCTGCCGGCCGAGTTCTCCGACGTTCCGTTCGAACGCGGCACGGTCGGCATGGCCCGTTCGCAGGATCCCAACAGCGCCAACTCGCAGTTCTTCATCATGTTTGCCCCGGGCGACTTCCTCAACGGCCAGTACACGGTCGTCGGCAAGGTCGTCTCCGGCATGGAGAACGTCGACAAGATCAAACTCGGCGATGACGCCAACAACGGCTCCGTCGCCGATCCCGACCGCATGATCAGCGTCAAGGTCGGCAAGTAAAGTCAACAGAAGGAGAAAACCCATGGCCGAGATCAAAGATCCGGAAAACACGATCATCATGGAGACCACCAAGGGCAAGGTCGTCATCGAGCTTATGCCGAACGTGGCTCCGGGTCATGTCGCCCGAATCAAGGAACTGGCACGCGAAGGCGCCTATGACGGCGTGGTGTTTCACCGCGTGATCGAGGACTTCATGGCACAGACCGGCGACGTCCAATACGGCAAGACCGGCGGCGAGCACTTCAACCCGTCGCGTGCCGGCATGGGCGGCTCGTCCAAGCCGGACCTGAACGCTGAATTCTCGAACGTCAGCCACATTCGCGGCACGTGCTCGATGGCCCGCAGCCAGATGCCGAACTCGGCCAATTCGCAGTTCTTCATCTGCTTCACCGATGCTCCGTGGCTGAACAAGCAATACTCGGTCTGGGGCCAGGTCATCGAAGGCATGGACAATATCGACAAGATCAAGCGCGGCGAGCCGGTGCGTGATCCCGACACCATCGTGTCCATGCGGGTTGCCGCCGACGCCTGATTTGCGCTAATGCACAAACCCGCTCCGGTCGCGCCGAAAGGCCCCGGGGCGGGTTTGCTTTTTTCAGAAACGATCCATGCGCGTAGACCTGTTCGACTTCGACCTTCCGGAAACCTCGATTGCGTTGCGGCCCGTAAACCCGCGCGACAGCGCCCGCATGCTCGTCGTCGATCCGCAGGCGCCGGAACTCCTGACGGATCACGGCGTGCTCGACCTGCCGTCCTTCCTGCGCCCGGGCGACGCGCTGGTGTTCAACGACACCAAGGTCATTCCGGCGCAGCTCGAAGGCATTCGCCGACGCGGCGAAGAAATCACCACCCCGGTTTCGCTGACCCTGCATATGCGGGTCGCTCCCGATCGCTGGAAGGCCTTTGCCAGACCGGCGCGTCGCCTCAAGGTCGGCGACCGCATCGCCTTTGGCCATGGCGGCAATAGCTGCATGCTCGGCACGCTCGACGCGACCGTCGAGGAAAAGGGCGACGCCGGCGAGGTGATGCTGCGCTTCGATCTCGCCGGGCCGCTGCTCGACGAAGCGATCATGGCCGTCGGTCATATTCCTTTGCCCCCGTACATCGCATCCAAGCGCGCTGAAGATGCGCAGGATCGCACCGACTACCAGACGGTCTATGCCCGGGAAGAGGGCGCCGTTGCCGCCCCGACCGCCGGCCTGCATTTCACCGAGCGGCTGTTTTCCAAATTGAACGAACTGGGGATCGAGCGCCATTTCGTGACCCTGCATGTCGGAGCAGGCACATTCCTGCCCGTCAAGGCCGACGATACCGACGATCACGTGATGCATCAGGAGATCGGTCACGTCGACGCAAGGACCGCTGAGCGCCTCAACACCGTCAAGGCGAGAGGCGGCCGAATCGTCTGCGTCGGCACCACGTCGCTGCGGCTGATCGAGAGTGCTGCCGACGAAAACGGCGCCATTCATCCCTGGTCCGGCCCGACCGGTATCTTCATCACGCCTGGCTACCGCTTCCGCGCCGTCGACATGCTGATGACCAATTTTCACCTGCCGAAATCGACGCTGTTCATGCTGGTTTCGGCCTTCTGCGGGTTGGAGACGATGCGCGCGGCCTATGCGCATGCGATCGAGACCGGCTACCGCTTCTACTCCTATGGCGATTCCAGCCTGCTTTTCCGGAAAGACTAGATGACCGAAAGCTTCCAGTTCAAGCTGCACGCAACCGACGGCAAGGCGCGCCGCGGCGAGGTTTCCATGCCACGCGGCACCATTCGCACGCCTGCCTTCATGCCGGTCGGTACCGTCGGCACGGTCAAGGCGATGTATCTCGATCAGGTCAAGGATCTTGGCGCCGATATCATCCTCGGCAACACCTACCATTTGATGCTGCGCCCGGGTGCCGAACGTGTGGCGCGGCTTGGCGGCCTGCACAACCTCATCCGCTGGCAGGGGCCCATCCTCACCGACAGCGGCGGTTTTCAGGTGATGTCGCTTGCCGGGCTCCGCAAGCTCGACGAGCAGGGCGTGACCTTCAAGAGCCATGTCGACGGCGCTCTCTTCCACATGTCGCCGGAACGGTCGATCGAGATCCAGGGTCTGCTCGACAGCGATATCCAGATGCAGCTCGACGAGTGTGTGGCCTTGCCGGCCGAGCCCAAGGAGATCGAGCGCGCGATGGAAATGTCGCTGCGCTGGGCGGAACGCTGCAAGGTGGCCTTCGGCGACCAGCCGGGCAAGGCGATGTTCGGCATCGTTCAGGGTGGCGACATTCCAGAATTGCGCGTGCGCTCGGCCGAAGCCCTTAAGGGACTGGATCTCAAGGGCTATGCCGTCGGTGGGCTTGCCGTCGGCGAGCCGCAGGAAGTGATGCTCAGAATGCTCGACATCACGTGCCCGGTGCTGCCTGCGGAAAAGCCGCGCTATCTCATGGGCGTCGGCACGCCGGACGATATCCTCAGGTCAGTCGCGCATGGCATCGATATGTTCGACTGCGTCATGCCGACCCGATCCGGACGGCATGGCTTGGCGTTCACTCGCTACGGCCGCATCAACCTGCGCAATGCACGCCATGCCGAAGACATGCGGCCGCTCGACGAACAATCCTCATGCCCGGCGACGCGCGACTATTCGCGCGCCTATCTGCACCACCTGATCCGCTCGAACGAATCGCTCGGCGGCATGCTGCTCAGCTGGAACAACCTCGCCTATTATCAGGAGCTGATGTCCGACATTCGCCTGGCGATCGAAGAGGGCCGCTTCACCGACTTCATAACAGAGACCCAGGAAACCTGGCGGCGAGGGGACCTGGCTCCGCTCTGAGGGCAGGGCCGGTTCAGATCTCCGGCCCTGGCGCCGACTGGAGCATCATGACGCCATTGATCTTGTAGCTGCCATCGGGCTGCTTCATCAACTGGTAGACCGCCGTCCAGTCCTTGCCGTCGGGCGCCGAGATCAGCACCTCCTGAATGACCTGGTCGCCCACCACCTTGGAGCGGCCGAAGGCAAAATTGCCCGGCCGATAAACCGGCTGGTAGCCGCGCCTGACCATGTCGAAGAAGGCCGTCTTATCAGGAAACTTGCCGCGTATCGCCGGCGAAGCGAAGGAGTAGGCGGCGTCAGCATCGTCATTCAGGAAGGCCGTGATCTGGTCCTGGATGATCGAGCGCGCGGTGTCGACGGGTTCGTCCGCCCAACAGGAGCCGGCAGCTGCGAGTTGCGTTGCGACACCAAGGGCAATGGCAAATGTCCTGATCATCAGCGATCTCCATCCAGACGCTTTCGCCGACCTCAGAAAAGCATAGGACGTTTGCGCGTTCTGGAAATGGGTTTGATCGCTGTCGGCCACATTCGCGTTTGATCTCCGATCACCAATATCGCGTCTATTCAATGTGCTAGCTGCCGCATTTGAACAAACGACTTTAAAAATCATAACTTAGTGATATTCGCAACTATGGCTTGAGAACACCCTGTGGGATCCCGATCAATGTTGCCTACCACCATACGATCGGAAACGGACGCATTCGCCATTCGTTAACGAATGCAATTAATAGTTGCCTTCACTCCCGATTCCCGTGAAGGCATGACGCCATTCGCAATGAAGCACATACGTCCGGATAGAGCGGCGCGGCTGTGCGGAGAAACAGCGAATGACGACTGCCTTGACGGCAACCATCCGCGAGAACCGCAAGCAATTCGGACAGGGCGAATTCGTCGTCGGCTATGACACCAAGCTTGACGGCAAGATGCTGCATTACATCGCCGACATCGAGGGCAAGAGCGGCGCGCAAATGCTGGCGGACAGCCACGAAGCCGCACGCATCGCTTATGACGAAGCCAAAAAGGCACACGACGACGCGACCGAAACAAGCTTAGGCCCGACCTCACTTGCACTTCTGCAGGCGCAACGCCGGTACGACAAGTCTTCACTGGCGATGAGGGAATGGCAGGCGTGCGAACGCAGAACGCATGCGAGCATGCCTTCTTAATGCTGACCGACCGGCCATCGAAGTACGTTGAGCCGAGCGGGCAGGGCCGCCCGCTCTTACCGCAACCGTGCGATCCAATCTCGAAGAAGCATCGGGTCGAGACGTCTCTTGTCCCAACTAAGGGCGCACCTGATCGGGCGTTTCAGCCGGTTGGGTTGCGCCGCCCGCCCCGAAGGCGGCTAAGTCGAGCCTCCCGGCTTTAACTTTGAATGACCGATTGGAGTGAGCCCTATGAAATCTGAACCAATCGAGATCTATCATCCGCGTCGTGTTTCAAATTTGGGCCAATGGGACATTGGCGACCTCAAGCTTAAAGCCTATGGCCTGGTTGCCGAGGACAAAGAAGTCGAGAGCGCCATGGTGACCCTAGCGCAGTCATTCGTGCGACAGGACGTCCTGCCACGTGTGACGGACGAGGGGCATGACAATGGCCTGGGCTTTGTGATCATTCATCCTGGCGAGCTCGGTGTTTCCATCTCGGCTCACTGGTGGATTCAAGGTTCGGTGCTTTGTCAGCATATCTATCGGAAGCTATATTCTGCCACCGAACCTATGGATACTGTAAAGAGACCGGTTATTGCCTGTGTTTGGGAATTAGCTCTGATAAACGCCGAGCAAGAGGCTTGGCGAAAAACGATGATGAAACGCGAGCCCAGCCCGTCAGCCTACATGGACGCTCGGGTCGACTTCGAAGCCGCATAGCGACCTGAGCGTTTCTGATGCGCCAGAACCCTAGTTGATTGCTACGCAATTATTCCACAGCCGCCACCAGCGGATGACATCTGAGCATGCGCAACCATCGCCGCCGACCCTTGCTGATGTCATCGGCAATTGTCCCGCAGCGAACCGCGCCCTCGGGAAACTCCGGTCATGGAAAATGCTGCGCTTGAAGGTAGATCGTCGAGCGGTGCCGATCGAGTTGCCGTTCGGCAAGCGGGCGCTGGGAACAGCAAGGGGACATACTGGAATCTCCCAGGTCATCAAAACCCGGGGAGAGTGACATTCCAACTTTGCAGGATCAGGACACTTTAACTTTGCGGCTACATCAAATGTGGCAGCCGAGTTGAACTGTCCGCTTTGGCGCAAAGTTAAAATGTCAATTTGAGCTGCCCTACGGCACGACGACCAGCCCCGATCTGACCGGTTGGTCCGGGTTGCAAGGGCAGATCGGGGCGGGTGGGACGCACCTTTCGGCTTTAGCTTTGGACGATGCGATCGACAGTTCATTCCGCAGCATCAAGCCGCGAAAGTGCTTTCTCGCGCCGCGCAATTACCGCTGGATCGGCGAGGAAATCCGTCTTTCGACCCGGCTTGCGGCCATTTGACCTGTAGCCATTCTTCTCGCTGTTGGTCTTCACGTCCGGCTTCGACGGCTGCTTCTGACATTCTTTGATATAGGCCAGCACATCGGAGAGCCGCTTGTTCTCGGTGATCGCCGCATGCGTCACCCGCTGGTCCTTGTCAAACGCCCGGTAGGGCAGGGAATGGCCTTTCCACCGCACATTCAATCGACCATCCGCATAGGCATAGGTCTCGACATAGCGACCAGCCAAACCGCGCGTCACCTCGGTCTCTTCGAGCATGATGCGCTGGCGCTCGAACGAAAACGTCAGTTGCGATCCGACATAGCGCTGCTCGCGTTTGCACAGGACGTCGCGCAGCCGATCCGGGGCAAGGTTCAGCGGCCGGTGCAGGTCATCGGGTCGGGCAGGGACAATCGCAAACCGCGCGTTGTAGCGCTGCATGAAGCCAGGCAGGAAAGCGTTGCCGTCATCCATACCGCAGATGCCCGCCAGCCTTAACTCCTTGACCAGGCGATCTTGCAGCGTCCGGTTCATCCGCTCGACGCGACCTTTGGCCTGGCTGGAGTTTGCACAAAGAATCTCGATGTTTAGCTCGCAAAGCGCACGCCCGAACTGCGTCATGCCCTGACCGCCCTTGGCATCCTTCTTCGCCACCCGGAACACCGAATGCTTATCGGAATAAAAGGCGACCGGTGCCCCGTGATCCTTGAGATACAGCGCCAGCGCCTCAAAATAGCTGAACGCACTTTCCGAGCGCACGAACCGCAACTGCATCAACTTGCCGGTAGCGTCATCGACGAACACCAGCAGCGAGCACGGTGGCCCGCGATCCTCAAACCAGCGGTGCTCTGACCCGTCAATCTGTACCAACTCGCCACAGGCCTCGCGCCGCAGCCGCGGCTGATGAAACGTCCGCCGCTGCTTGCGCGACAACCACAGGCCGGCCTCCGCCATCCATTGGCGCAAGGTCTCGCGCGACACCGTCAGACCATCGCGCTCCGCCAGCTTCTCGGCCGCCAGAGTCGGACCAAAGTCCGCATAGCGCTCGCGCACGATCGCCATCGCATAATCGCGCACGCCGTCACAAATCCGATTGTTCGATGGGCGGCCGATCGCCTTGTGCCGGATCGACGCCGCACCGCCAGCGCTGATCCGATCCAGCAGTCGACGCACCTGACGGGTGCTCAGTTCAAGCACATGCGCCGCCGACACCAACGTCATGCGCCCGGCGATTACCTTCGACAAAATCTCAATCCGCTGCAGATCACGCTCGCTCATCGCAATCAATCCCATCCGCAATCTCCCAGGTCATCAAAACCCGGGGAGAGTGACATTCCAACTTTGCAGGATCAGGACACTTTAACTTTGCGGTGTGAGTTCACGCCGAACTGCGACTTGCGCGTGCAACGCTAACCGACACGCCGCATTTGCGCGAGCAGTTTCTTGCGGAAGACTTCCGCGGGCGTTCGATAGCCGAGGCACTTTCGGGGCGTCGAGTTGAGCCGATCGCAAATGTCCTTCAGGTCACCGTCGGTGATCGATAGAGGATCCACTTCTCTCGAAAGCCATTTGCGAGCACGGCGATTGGTGTTCTCAACGGTGCCTTTCTGCCACGGCGACTGCGGGTCACAGAACCATGTCTGCGTTCCGATGCCAGCCTGGAGATACGGCCATTCGCTGAATTCGGTGCCACGATCAAAGGTAATCGACCAACGGGCGAGATGGGGCAGGGACTGCAGCGCCTGCTCACCCCGTCCATGATCGGTCGCGACTGGCGGTCGTTGTTGCGCAGGAAGACGGCAAAGCGACTGACTCGCTCGACCAGCGACGTCACATTGGCCTTGCCGAACTTCTTGCGAAACTGAATGAGATCGCACTCCCAATGACCGAACTGCTTGCGCTCGGCGACGGTGTCCGGACGGTGGAGAATGTTGAGTTCCGGGCTGAAACGGCGGCCGTAGCGTCGCCGGGCATGTCGCGGCCGACGTCTCGCACGCCGTTCCGGAAGATGCCGCCATAGCTTGATGGCCTGGCCGTCTGCAGAATAGGCAAATTTGTAGATCGTCTCGTAGCTGACGGAAATCGGATGACGCTCCAGCCGCATGCGGCCGGCGATCTGCTGCGGCGACCAGCCATGCATGATCCGCTCGATCACCGATCGGCGCACATGCGCAAACCGAGCAAGTTTGCGCAGCTTGGCTCTGCGCTCACGCGCCATCTCGTTGGCCGTGACACAGTAGTAGCCACTGAGCTCTGGCATTTGCGCATCGTCGAACGCATTGCGGCTGAGCTCCCGGAAAATCGTCGAGCGATGCCGCCCAAGCTTCTCGGCGATAACAGTGGCACTAAGGCCGGCCGCTCGCCACCGGGCGATCCTACGACGTTCATCCATATCGATTTGGGAGTAGGTACGTCTCATGAGCCATTCCTTGCGAGTGACAACCCATTGGTATCTATCGCAAGTCGCACTTCATCCTTGAACCCACCCGGCTACATCAATTGATCAGATAAGATAGATTATGGAACTATACGATAGGCCCAAATACCGGTTTCGGGCGTGTTGTGCCTACTCTTAGCTTGACCGAGCCGGCCCCGGCTGCTTAGTCATTCGCGACGAAACCTCGTTTTTCAAGGCCCGATGCGATGAGCGAATTGCGCGTTCTTTCAGATGCTTTCATTCCAGAACTGCCAAACCGCTACAATGGCAAAGTGCGCGAAAACTATGATCTGCCCGGCGGCGAACGCATCATCATCGCGACCGACCGATTGAGCGCCTTCGACATCATTCTGACCTCCATTCCGCACAAGGGTCATGTGCTGACGCAGACGGCGCGCTACTGGTTCGAAGAAACCGCCGACATCTGCCCGAACCATGTGATCGGCTATCCCGACCCGAATGTAGTCATTGGCAAGCGGCTCGATATCCTGCCGGTCGAAATCGTCGTGCGCGGCTATCTCGCCGGTACTACCAGCACCTCGATCCTGACGAAATATCGCAATGGCGAGCGCGACATGTACGGCATCCGTTTGCCCGACGGTCTGCGCGACAATCAAAGGCTTCCCCAAGCGATCATCACGCCAACTAGCAAGGCTTTCGACGGCGGCCACGACGAGCCGCTTTCGGCCGACGAAATTCTCGAGCAAGGCCTCCTGACGAGAGAGCAGCTCGATACCGTTTGGAGCTATGCGCTGGCGCTATTTGCGCGCGGCCAGGCGCGTGCCGCCGAACGCGGCCTTATCCTCGTCGATACGAAGTACGAGTTCGGCACCGACAAGGATGGAACCATCATCCTTGCCGACGAGATCCACACGCCCGACAGCAGCCGCTACTGGATCGCCGACAGCTACCAGCAGAGCTTCGAAAACGGCGAACGGCCGAAAAGTTTCGACAAGGATTTCGTGCGCGCCTGGGTCACCGAACGTTGCGACCCCTATAAGGACCCGGTCCCGGAAATCCCGAGAGAGCTCGTCGAGCAGACCTCGGCCGTCTACATCGAAGCCTATGAGAAGATCACCGGGCGGACGTTCGTTCCGAACCTTTCAGGTGGCACCGTTCTGGAGCGCATCCGTAAGAACCTGGCGCCTTATTTCTCGAAATAGTGCCGTATATTAGATATTTCGAACCCTGTGAAATTCAGGCGTCGCCGAGCACGGGGACGTCGACCTCGAACTCGAGCCGCATCAGGTCGTAAGCCGGTTCGACATGGTCGGGTGTTTCGCCCTGGACGGTGTCGTAGTCGAGCGGCACATGCATGTGTGTGAGCACGGCTCTTTTCGGACGCAGCCGTTCGATCCAGCTGAGAGATTGCACCAGCGACAGATGGCTCGGGTGAAACTTGTACTGCAGCGTATCGAGCACCAGAAGATCGAGACCATCAAGTTTGCCGATCGTTTCCGGCGGAAAGTCGCTGACATCGCTGCAATAGGCGAAATCGCCAACGCGAAATCCGAGTGAATGAATATTGCCGTGAAACTGCATCAAGGGCTCGAATGTGATCGGACCGCCTGCCCCTGTAATGACCACCGGCGATAGATCTTCAGCGATTATGTGTCCATCGACGATCGGCGGATAGCCGCTTCCGGGTGGCGATTCCAGGCAGTAATGAAACCCTTCGCGAATCCGGCCCATCGTGAAGGCATCGGCCCAGATCGGTACGCGCTTCCTGTTTTCAATGACGAAACCGCGCAGGTCATCTATGCCATGCAGATGATCCGCATGCGCATGCGTGTAAAGCACAGCGTCGATGTGGTGGACATTTGCCGCCACCATCTGCGCACGAAAGTCTGGGCCGGTATCGATGACCACAGTCGTCTTGCCGCCGTCTGGAGCAATCTGTTCCACCAGCAAGGCGGCGCGCATGCGGCGGTTCTTCGGATTTGTGGGATCACAGGCGCCCCAATCACCGGTAATACGCGGCACGCCAGGCGACGAACCGCAGCCGAGAATGGTGAAGGCGCGCCTGAGTGCCACGTCAGAGCCTCGGCATCTTCGAGAAGATACGGAAGGCATTTTCGGTGGTGAGCGATGCGATCTCGTCCTTTGTCACCCCGATCGTGTCGGCTAGAACTTGCGCCGTGTGCGCCACATAGGCGGGCTCGTTGCGCTTGCCGCGGAATGGCTTGGGCGCAAGATAGGGCGCGTCCGTCTCGACGATCATCCGATCATGCGGAACCGTCTTGGCGATCTCGCGCAGTTCCTCCGATTTCGGAAACGTCAGAATGCCGGAGAAGGAAACGTAGCCACCGAGCTCGACGCCGACGCGTGCCAGTTCCGGACCCGACGAAAAGCAATGCAGTAGGAAGGGGAAGACCCCTTTCCCCGTCTCCTCGGTCAGGATCGCAGCCATGTCGTCATCGGCCGAGCGGCTGTGAATGACAAGCGGCAAACCGGTTTGGCGCGCTGCGGCGATGTGCCGGCGCAGGCCTTCAGCCTGAGCGTCGCGCGGTGCGTTGTCGTAGAAGTAGTCGAGACCCGCCTCGCCGATCGCCACCACCTTCGGGTGCGCCGAAAGCCGGATGAGATCGTCTACGGTGATATCCAGCTCTTCATCAGCATTGTGCGGATGCGTACCGACGGAACAGAAGACGTTCGGATACGCCTCGGCGATCGCAAGGATCGTGTCGAACCGCTTCACGCGGGTGGAGATCGTGATCATCTGGCCGACGCCGGCCGCACGCGCACGCTCGATGATGGCGTCGCGCTCGGCCTCGAAGTCGGGGAAATCCAGATGGCAATGCGTATCGATAAGCATGCTGATCGTGCCCTATTGCGCTTCCGGCGCGACGTAACGCGGGAAGACCGGCTTCGGGGCTTCCAGCGGCGTTCCAGAGACGAGGCGGCCCGCCTCGCCGAGTGCGGCAAAGTCGCGCTTGTCGGCCGGTGCAGCCACCAGGTCGAGCAGCTTTCCTGACGATTCCGGCATGAAGGGCTGCAGCAGGATGGCGATCTGGCGCACGACTTCTGCAGTAACATAAAGAACGGTTGCCATGCGCGCCGGATCGGTCTTTTTCAGCGCCCAGGGCTCCTGACCGGCGAAATAACGATCCGTCTCCGAAACGACCGCGATGATCGCGGCAAGAGCGCGGTGGATCATCTGCTTGCCCATTTCGTCGCGCGTGATCTCATGCAGCGCGTCGGCAGCGGCCAGCATCGCCTTGTCTTCATCACTCAACGCGCCGCAGACCGGAATCTGGCCGTCACAGTTCTTGACGATCATCGACAGAGAACGGCTCGCCAGATTGCCGATACCGTTGGCAAGATCGGAGTTGATGCGGGTTGCGATCCCCTCCTCGCTGTAGCTTCCGTCCTGGCCGAAGGAAACCTCGCGCAGGAAGAAGTAGCGAATCTGGTCGAGACCGAAATGCTCGACAAGATTGAACGGATCGACGACGTTGCCGAGCGACTTCGACATTTTCTCGCCCTTGTTGAGCAGGAAGCCGTGGGCGAAGACGCGCTTGGGCAAAAGCAGGCCGGCCGACATCAGGAAGGCGGGCCAATAGACCGCGTGGAAACGGATGATGTCCTTGCCAATGATGTGGATGTTCGCCGGCCAGAATTTCGCGCGCGGGCCCTGCGGATTGTCGAGATAGCCAGTTGCGGTGAGGTAGTTGGTGAGCGCGTCTACCCAGACATACATGACGTGGCCAGGATCGTTCGGCACCTTGATACCCCAATCGAAGGTCGTGCGCGAAACCGACAGGTCCTTGAGGCCCGACTTCACGAAGGAGATCACCTCATTGCGGCGCTCGGCCGGGCCGATGAAATCAGGGTTCTCCTCGTAGTGCTTCAGCAGCCTGTCCTGATACTCCGACAGCTTGAAGAAGTAGCTCTGCTCCTCCACCCATTCGACGGGCGTACCCTGCGGCCCGTAGCGCACGCCGTCGGCGCGCAACTCGGTCTCGTTCTCCTGGTAGTAGGCTTCGTCGCGCACGGAATACCAGCCGGCATAGGAATCCTTGTAGAGGTCACCCGCCTCGCCCATGCGGATCCAGATGTCCTGCGACGCCTTGTGGTGGCGCTTCTCGGTGGTGCGGATGAAGTCGTCATTCGATGCGTTCAGAAGCACGGCCATCTTCTGGAACTCCGAGGAGTTCCGGTCGGCAAGTTCCTGCGGCGTCACGCCTTCGCGGCGAGCCGTCTGCTGCATCTTCTGGCCGTGTTCGTCCGTGCCCGTCAGGAAGAATACGTCACGTCCGTCCAGGCGCTGGTAGCGCGCCATTGCATCCGTTGCGATCAGTTCATAGGCGTGGCCGATGTGCGGCTTGCCGTTCGGGTAGGAAATCGCGGTGGTGATGTAAAAGGGGGACGTGTCTCTCATAGGCGGATTCAATCTATCTCGGATGAAGCTACCGACGCTCTTAGCGCATACGCCGCAAGGAAGGAACCGGGAGATGGGAGAAAAGCCCGCACAGAAAGCGCTGGTCGACATCCATCCCCGCTTGTGCCGGAGCGAATGCAGCATTAGAACAAACAGGAAACAAACGCAAGGGAATCGCCATGTTGCGCCAGCTTGAACGTCAATTTGAAGCGGCATCGGCCCGCTACGCCGAAGACAACGGCATCGAGCGGGATGCGGACTGGTTCATGCTCAAGATGCAGGAGGAAATCGGCGAGCTAACCCAGGCCTGGAACAAACGCACCGGCCGCGGCAGGCGGCATGGAAAATCAGAAGACGAATTGCAGACCGATATGGCGGACGAAGCTGCGGACCTGCTGGGTCACGTGCTGCTTTTCGCCCACCATCACGATCTGGATCTCGTCGCGGCAATCAAGCGCAAATGGAAGTTTCAGGTCGAGCTATAGCGCTGCCTTGACATCGTCCAGCAGCGAAAGAATGGTTTGCTTGCGATCGAGATTATAGGCGTCGCTGACCGTGAGACGCTCCCCGGTCGTGGTTGAAAGCCGGGCGAAACGCTCGGCGCGCATGATATCTCCGGCAACGGCCGCATCGCGGGCTTCGCGCATGAGCCGGCCTGTCAGCAGTGACGTGAAGAAATCGAAGATCGTTTCGCTGTCCTTTGCAGAAAGAACGTCCGCAAGCTTGTGCATGTCTTTGCGGATCGCCGGCCCTTGCCCTGCGAGGATCGCCTCGAACGTCGCGGCAATCTCGAGACCGCCGTAATTGATGAGCTTCAGGGCCTCCGCGACGCTGCCATTGGCAGCGGCCAGAACGCGTGTCGCATTTTCGCTCTCAAGATCGAAGCCGAGATGATCGAGCGCCTGGCGCAGCGCTGGCGGCTCCAACGGCTTCAGCCGCAGCGGCAGGCAGCGCGAACGGATCGTCGGCAGCAACTTACCCGGCGCGTGTGTCAGTACCAGGAACAGCGATCGACGCGGCGGTTCCTCGAGAATTTTCAGGATGGCATTGGCCGCGTTGCGGTTGAGATCGTCGGCCGGGTCGATGATAACGATGCGCCAGTTGCCGGTCCCTGATGTCTGCGCAAAGAATTTGCCGGCTCTCCGCACCTCGTCCACGGTGATCGCGCCCTTCACCCTGCCCGTCTTCTCGTCGACCGGTCGTGACAGATGCAAAAGGTTGTGCGATGCGCCGGAGGCCAACTGCCGCCCGACGTTCGATGCGGGGTCGGGATCCTCAAGCCTTTCGGGCGCGTTCGCTGGATCCGGGTGATTGAGGATGTGGCTGGCGAAGCGAAACGCAAGCGTAGCCTTACCGATGCCCTCCGGCCCTTCGATGAGAATGGCGTGGTGCCCCTTGCCCGATCGGTAGCTCTGCGCCAGAAATGCTTCCGCCTGCTCGTGGCCAAACAGCCGGCTGTTCTGCACCGGCGCGATTGCCCCTTCAAGCACCCCTGGCGCTTCTGTCGTCATGGTGTGGATCCCGCGTTCGAAGGCGCGGACACTTCGGCATTGGCAAGCAAGCTTTCGACAAGCCCGAGCACCTCCGCAGCAATCGCCTCGGCAGACTGCGTCGCGTCGATGACACGGCACCTGTCCGGATCAGCGTTTGCGATATCGAGGAAGGCCTCGCGGCGCTTTTCATGCGTCTCCAGCTCTTCCTTCTCGAAACGATCCGGACTGTCGTCTCCCGCACGGCGTTGGGCGCGCTCAAGACCGATAGTCGCCGGCAGATCGAAAATCACCGTTCGGTCCGGAACGACGCCGTTGATGGCAACCCGCTCCAGCGTCTCGACGAAGGCCGGCTCCAGATTGCCGGTAATACCCTGATATACGCGCGACGAGTCCATGAACCGGTCGCAGAGCACGATGGTTCCCTTAGCCAGCGCCGGCCGAATGACCTCCTCGACATGGTCGCTGCGCGCCGCAGCAAACAGGATGGCCTCCATTCGTACACCGAACGCTTCGGCCGCTCCCGAAAGCAGCACATGGCGCACCGCTTCGGCCCCGACCGATCCACCCGGCTCACGCGTCGTCAGCACCTCACGGCCGAGCGCGCGCAGAGAATCGGCGAGCAGGCGCAACTGAGTCGACTTGCCGGCCCCTTCCCCGCCCTCGAATGTTACAAACAGACCTTTTGCCAGCGGCACAGTGCTTTCCTATATCGGCATGCGATTTGGCTCTGTTTAGCCGATTGGTCCAGCCGATGAAACCGTCAGCACCGGTTTTGTTACAGCCAGAAGAAGAGCAGTTCCTGCAGGGCGTCGAGCGCGCGGCTCGCCAGAGTGCCTTGGCCCACCGCCCCGGCTGTCTTGACCGGAACCTCGCGCAGCAACCGCTCGCCGTTCCAAAGCCGCACCACGCCAACCTCGGCACCAGCCTCTACCGGTGCGCGCAGCGGCCATTTGTAGACGACACGGGCCGTCAGGCGCTCCGGGTTGTTGACCGGCAACAGCACATCGACTGGGCCGCCGGCCACGAGCGCCACATGGGAGGTTGCGCCGCCATAAACGCTGGCCTCGCCGATCGCTTCGCCGTCGGCAAAGATCCGCCGCTTTTCGAACGCCGTCATCGCCCAGTCGAACACCTTGCGGCTCTCCTCGGTGCGCTCCTTATCCGTCTCCAGCCCGCCCATTGCGAGATAGACGCGGCGATCGCCACGCTGCATCGATGCCGCCAGCGAAAAGCCGTAGCCCTCAGCAAACCCCGTGGCGAGGCCGTCGACGCCGACTTTGGCCGCGATCAACGGGTTCTTGTTGCGCTGAAGGATCTTGTTCCACTCGAATTCGGGCTGAGAGTAGAGCCGATAGAGATCGGGATGCGCCTCGTGCAGATGGCGGGTCAGCGTCACCAGTTCACTCATGGTGATCCGGTTTTGCGGATCAGGCAGACCGGTGGCATTGCGGAAAGTAGCAATGGGCATGCCGAGCTCGCGGGCGCGGGCCGTCATCTTTTCGGCAAAGGCTGTTTCACTGCCAGCCATCCCCTCGCCGAGGATAATGCAGGCATCATTGGCGAGCTGAACGGCCACCCCCTGGAGTAAATCGGCCACGCGGATGCGTGACTTCAACGCAGCAAACATCGTCGAGGTCCCAGACGGCGCGCCGCCGGTGCGCCATGCGTGCTCGGAAACGTCGTAGACAGTATCGGCCGAAATCTCGCCTTTTGCGATCGCCTCCGCGACCACCTCCATCGTCATCAACTTGGCAAGCGAGGCGGGCGGAATCGGCTCGTTCTCGGCGCGGGAAAACAAGACGGAGCCGGTTTCGGCATCCACCAGCAGAATCTGCTTCGCCTTGGTGTCGAACGCCGTCGGCTGCGTCTGGGCCGCCGCGGCACCCGCGAGCAAAGCCGCACATCCGAACGCGACCGAAAGCATCTTCAAGCGCATGGGAAACTCCGGTTTCCCATTGGGCATAGCAGCGTCGTCAGAATGGCACAACGTCCCGATCTACCTGATCGAACCGGTTCTGCCTTGACGCTTCGCATGGGCAACGATGGATTCAGGCGTAAGCGGATTGGTCTCAACCATGATCGCTTCAAACGGCGATTCGGCATCGCTCACCCGTACTTCCACATAGGCGGCCGCATAGGCCATATTGCCGTCAGGCATCGGGATATACTCGGGCCGCTCGCGCGGTATCGGCCCGATCTCCGGCAGCATGACGAACTCGTTCAGCGACTGTGGTGCAGCGAACTGCGGGACAGGCGCTGCAAGCGCCGTCACCGGGCCACCGGTATCGAGCGACGATTTCGGCGGAATGGTCAGCGTTCCCAGCTGGTTGCGCATCGGCTCATTCGAGGCAACCATCACGCCGGTCGCGATCTGGCCTTCCGGCATAACGCCCGGGCTGCGATCGCCCTTCGTGACATAGGACGCCATGAGATACGGCATGTCGTTGCCTTCGAGCGGTGCGCGGCCGACATATTGCACCCGAACCTTGGCACTGCCCTTCTGCTTGATATCGAGCAGATCCGCCGTCTTCGACGACACATCGATGATGCGGCCATATTCGTAAGGACCGCGATCGTTCACCCGCACGATGACGGAGGTGCCGTTTTCGGTGTTCGTTACGCGCGCATAGCTCGGCAACGGGAATGTCGGATGGGCAGCCGAAAGATGGAGCTTATCATAGACTTCGCCATTGGCGGTCAGGCGACCATGGAAAGCCGAACCATACCAGGACGCGACACCGGTCTTGTTGTAGCCGAAATCTTCCTTCGGCTGATACCACTTGCCCTTGACCTGATAGGCTTTACCGACCTGGAATCGGCCGCCGCCCTTCGGGATATTCTTGCCGGTGGCGACACGGGGGCTCGCCTTCACACCATAAACCGACTCGGCAAAGTATTCTTTGCTTCTCGGCTTGCTCTTCTTGATACTGGACGTGGATCCGCAAGCCGTGAGCGTTGCGCAAAGCACGGGAACCGCCGCAAGGCGCAGTCCCTTGATCAGATATGCCGCATTTTTACTGGATGACATCTGTCCCACAACATCATTCGAATAAGCCGTACTCGAAACCTTCCACTCTTGCCCCCAGCGGAAATCTCGGCGTCCCGAAACGGAACAGTCGATTAATCATGACAGCAACAAGGCAAAATTGCGAACCGGCGAACGGCCGCCCGCCCGAAATCTCCAACTATGGTTTACGAATGGTTATCGCGACGGGGTGGGCAGCGGATACGCCGCGAAAATCTTGCCGCCCGCGCATGTTAAATCTTGCAAAGCGGCAAGGCTTCGCGCAATAACGCCCTGCCCGGAGGAGTGGCCGAGCGGTTTAAGGCACCGGTCTTGAAAACCGGCGTGCGTGAAAGCGTACCGTGGGTTCGAATCCCACCTCCTCCGCCATCAGCTGTTTCATTTTTCGCCATCCGCTATTGGGTTGGACTGCCAGGTGAATATTCCAATGGCGCATGATTGCTAGTCTTGCGTGCAACGCACCATCATCGCACCAAGCATTAGCGCGTGCATTGGCAAGGCTGGAGCGGGGTTCGCTTGCCATCCCAGATGTTTTGAGGGAAAGTCTGATTCTGGCCCATCGAGGCCTGGGCAATCTCCCACAACTGGAGAAAACCATGCCTCTTAAATGTCTGACGACAGCCGCTTTTCTCGCTCTTCTGACACTTTCCGGATGCGCAAGCACCGGCGGCGCCAACACGACCTACGCCCAATGGCAGGGCCCGTTGCCGGTACCCGATCCGTCTGCGGCAAGTCCCGGCGGTTTCCGTCTCAGCTACTGAGTTTCATGACAGCAGCGCGGATCAAATATGACGCACCAAGGGCGCGGTAGCGCTTCGGACCTGCTGCGTGATTCCCCCTGTAGACCCGGCTCCGGACAGGCATCTGTGCACCTCGATCTGCAGACCATAATGCGTGCGGAAAGTCGTGGTTCGCGCAAGACCCTTCAGACATTTGCTTTCGCTGGCTTCAAACCTCCGAAGCGCACCTTCTGGTCCGCTAGCCGAAACGAGGCAAGGACTGCCGCTGTCCGACGCGATGCTGCATGCAAATCACCTTGCGTCCAATCGCAAGCATTGACTCCCATTTTATTAGCGAGGCTTGATGTATCGGTCATCCAACAGTCAAGGAACTGAGCGATGCCCACTTTCATCATCGAACGCGACGTGCAAGGAGCTGACAAGCTCAGTCAGGACGACCTCTGTGCACTGTCGGCGAAATCCAATGCTGTCGTCGCCGATCTCGGCGTGCCATACACATGGATCACGAGCTATGTCGCCGGCGACAAGATCTATTGCGTCCACGAAGCGCCGAGCGCCGACGTCATTCGCGAACACGCCGAACGAAGCGGGTTTCCGGCCAACAGGATAACGGAAGTCGCCGCCGTGATTGGGCCTTCGACAGCATCTCAAGGGCGCGGCAAATAGCCGAAGCGGTGTTATAATCACCATGGGCGGAACATCGGCTTCATTGCAAGCCCGAACCGCCCGCCCGGGCCAATGCTCCCCAAGCGCCGTCATTGACTTCCGGCGGTACCAATGCAGGCTAGTCCGCCGGTCATCGGCGCCCATGAGGGTTCCCCGGCACACCTTTTCAAGGAGACGATCATGGCAAAGGGTCAAGTGCGAAGTAACCGCGAGGTTAGAAAACCCAAGAAGGACAAGGCCGTCAAAGCCGCCGTGGCGACAGAAGGCTCACAGGTGAAGCTGGCAGGCAGCAGCTTTTCGCTCGGCAAGAAAGACAAGAAGTAGGACGATCACCTCTAGCCTCTCGAACCAAATAGTCTGGAGAGTTTTGGCAGTGGCCAGTCGGACTGGGGTGCGCACGTCTCCGCACACCCTGGGCGGCTGGTCCCCCGACCAAGAATAGATGAGAACCCCAGCACGCTTGAAAGTCGCGTGCCCCCGGAGATGCAGAGATCGTTGCGGGCGGCGGCACTGGCCAGTCGTTTCCCATCTCTGCTGCAAAGTCTGATCGGCCGTCGATACGCCGCATGTGGTAGACGCCGGAAGATCGAGAACGCCGAAACACAGCCTGTTCACGCGAATCTTTGTGCTTTCGCCGCCACAGCCTGAGCAACCATCGCCGCCTTGCATAAAGAACTGTTGAACACGGCACAGTGCCCGGCATGCTTGCTGGACTTCGGAACGAAAGCGCGGTTCACATCGTTAACCAAACTATCGGCACCACTCTGATCTAGCGGACGTTCACCGTGCTTGCAGCCTTGCTTATCGCCTCGATTATCGCATCGCCTAACATCGCCCTCAGCGCTGCCACGGTCGACGACCTGCAAGCCGACTTCGAATCGGCCGTCCCCTGCCAGCAGATCGATGGCCGGAATGTTTGGAAGGGGACGATCGCCTACTATATCCAGTCCTTCGTCTATCAAGGCGACACGCCCGTAGCGACTGACGCGGCGGACGCCGTCCTACCGGAGGACAACTCGGCTGAAACCGTCAAGGAGTTCGAGGACGCCTGTTCCGCCACGCAGCCGGCTTGAACCACCCTCTCCGTCGCGACGCCCGCCCAGCAATCGCTCAACGCCAGACTATTTCCACTTCGCTCCATCGACGGTGGCGCAACCGTGCGGCGGCAGTCCGTTGCCAAAGGTAAGCTTTAGCCGGTCACAACCCCAATGATTGATCGGCCCCGGCATTGCTGCATTCAACGCGATGCCGACTTCGTCGAACGGGCTCTCCTTGTTGTCCACATATTGATACCAGCGAAACCCAAGGACCGCGGTCGCGGCGACAACGATCGTCAGCAGGATTCGAATCAGCTTCTTCATTGCACCCTCATTGCGTAAACGGAACGAGGCATATCAGCGCCTTGCGGCACGTGCAGCGTCTAGTTGGCCGATGCGGGCACGTTTGATCCTACATTCACGGAATTTTAGGCACTTGCGGAACACATATGGAACAGATAGTGTCTGTTCTTGATTTGTTTCACGCTTCTGGAGCGACTTGCCATGCTGACCCGCAAGCAACAAGAATTGCTTCTTTTCATCCACGAACGAATGAAGGAATCGGGTGTACCGCCCTCCTTCGACGAGATGAAGGATGCACTCGACCTGGCCTCAAAGTCGGGCATTCACCGGCTGATTACGGCACTGGAGGAACGCGGTTTCATACGCCGTCTTCCCAACCGCGCCAGAGCGCTCGAGGTCATCAAGCTGCCGGAAGCCTATGCGGCAAGCACCCAACCCCGTCGCGGGTTTTCCCCCAGCGTCATCGAGGGCAGCCTCGGCAAACCGCCGGCCCCTGCCCCCGCCGCTGCGAAAGCGCCGCCGGTTGCTGACAACAGTTCCGTCTCGGTTCCGGTTATGGGACGCATTGCCGCCGGCGTTCCGATCTCAGCGATACAGAACAACACTCACGACATCTCCGTTCCGCTCGATATGATCGGCAGCGGCGAGCACTATGCCCTTGAAGTGAAGGGCGATTCAATGATCGAGGCCGGCATCTTCGATGGCGACACGGTGATCATCCGCAATGCCACCTCGGCCAATCCCGGCGACATCATCGTCGCGCTCGTCGATGATGAGGAAGCAACGCTGAAGCGCTTCCGGCGCAAGGGCGCGTCGATTGCCCTCGAGGCGGCCAATCCGGCCTACGAGACGCGTATTTTCGGCCCCGACCGCGTCAAGATTCAGGGCAAGCTCGTTGGATTGATCCGCCGCTACCACTAAGCCTTTCTCAGGCCAGCCGCCTTCGTGCTGGCCAGCCCTCCTCTTCCTTGAACGTCTCGCCACCTTGGAGGTAGCGAGACGGGCATCGTCAAATCGAGCGGTTTGCACGCTCGAAAAATATTACTGGTGAATCGAGTACTCGCCCAGTTCGCAGAGATCCTGCGTGTCTTCGGTCGTGTCGAGACCGGAACCTTCCTCGAATTCAAAGCGCATATCGTATTTGCAGACATCGCGTCCGTCGGCGATGGTGATTTCCATGCTTTCGCCCGGATTGAGCACCTGCCGCCCGAAGACGTCGTCTTCCCACTGATCAACACCGACCGGCGACGTGTAGAAGTTCGTCAGAACCGCTTCCGTCTTGTTCTTCAGCTGAAAGACGAGATCCTCAGCGCTTGCGGTGGCTGTCGACGCGGCAAGAACGGCAAGAGCAGTCAGGGCGATCTTACATTTCATTTTATATCATCTCCTCCATTTTCGGTTTTGTTTGACGCTACCTGTACGGGTCGCGCCGCCGGAATATTCATTCCCGAACCCGTCTAGAGACAATATTCCTTGCACTGACAATACCAGCCGATTCACCATTTCGGGGTGTGTCCTTGGCAGGCCGTGTGAACTGACGGCTGTCCGCTGCCCACAGGCGGCGAGCAAACCGAGTTCAAATGAATTGCGCTTTGAAAACAGTAACCGACCGCGACTGCTCTGCGGCGTGGGTCGCTGCCTCGCTGCTATGGGATCGAGGGAAGAGCGGGATCTCCTACGGCGCCGCTCAGCGGTTCATGAGGGCTGCGAAAGAGGCAGACCAGCAGGAGCGATCGGCGGCGTGACTGGACAGCGGCAATGTAGCCGATATTTGCTACTGCATAGTGGCTTCTGCGTACCGACTTAAGAACATCCCAGCAAAGAACATACCCATCATCATCATGTACATGGTGATTAAGAGGACGCGAAAGAAGTTTGCGAGGGGAGGAAGATGCACTCGATAAAGCTGATTAACAGGCACGCCGCGCGGTTTCGTCACCATCAGTGCCAGGTAGCTGAATAGGACAGCAACCAGAAGCTCGACCAGATAAATGTCCATCCAGTCCGGAACTCTTATACGGCGGGTAAGAGTGAACGCGAATGCTTGGTTGGCCCAAAACAATGTCAAAGAGGCCGAAAGACAAACTGATTTTGCGTATTTCACAAACCGCTTCATCGTCCAGCCCTCTCCTGTGCCAGGGGGCGATCGGCAAACACCTGCTTGCCGAAGCTGTTCCGAACCTCGTCCTTGTGCTGCCGAATCATACCGGGGATGAGGAACAGGTCGACTAGCAGCCATACACCCAAAGCGACAATGAACAGAGCCCCGATTCCGATGCCGGCGGTAACGGCGCCTAATACGAGCAGGGCAAGCATGCCGGCGCCGCTTCCAACACACCCCATATAGAAACGGTGCGCGCCGATGCCGCCACCGACAAACCAAAGCAGGTAAGCAACGACGATTGACTTCGCATCGTTGGTCACCCTCTGCTCGATCAATAGCTGCTCTGCAGTAGAAAGATCCATGCTTGCCCCCAACGCCGTACAACCATGAGGGTGCATGCTCTCACAACGCACGTTACAGTCAAGCCTTATTTAGCTTGGCCTAAATTGGAGGCGGCATCACGGATCAGCAGTGGGCAACAAAAAAGGCCGGGGCGAACCCGACCTTCCGTGGTCGCCTCCCGCCGCCGCCAGTACATCCGTGGTCAATGGCGAGAGGGACCGTATAGCGCCAATGTACGCGCTGATTGAATTTTAATCAAACCGTAAATCAAAGCGAGCGCCGCAGCACGGTAACTCACTGTCCACGCTTCGGCGGGCTTGGTGACTTCCGCGTGCGGAGACTCTCCAGATAGAGCCTCTCTCGAATACGGTCGGCTTCGGACATTCGTTCCGTTTTTGCAGGTACGGGCTGCCTTGGCTGTCGCGATCCTAGTGCGGCCTGCTTGTTGCGCCGTCGTCTCTTCAATGCTCTTATTATCCTCTGGCTGGAGCGCGTAGACGACAAGACGGTTCCAGGCTTCTGCTACCGCGCTGAAAGCCGGTGGAATGGTCGCTTGGAATACACGAAGCGGCTGAAGCCGCGGGCGATCGGGATCATCAGCAAGGACGACGATTACGCTACCGTCCACGGGGCATGATGGGGGAACGGGAGATGGACGAAGTCCTTATAGACGCCCACAGGGCCGCAGGCCTCCTTTAGAAGGCGTTGCCAGACCGCGATAACGGAATCATCCTGCCCTTTTGCTGGTTGAAGGGGCGGGATTTTTCATGAGCGACGAGAGTGATCGGCCGAAGTTTACAGTTGTCGCCGAAAACACGCAGCAGCAAATCGATGCGAATTGGCTCCAGGAGACAGTGGATTCTAGGCTGCGCGCCCTGGCCGCGAATATCATCCGCGTCGTCAGAGGTGCCGGACGACCTGACGACATAATCGATCAATGCAATGACGTCCTGAAGGCGGCGATCGAGTTCGATGAGAAGGCCGGGCGATTCGCCTCATCTCACTCTGTGGCGGCGGCGCTGCGCCTCGATCACGAGCGAATCGATGATTACGATTCCTTCGAGGGTCAGAGGCGGCTTGTAATGCGCCAGATGATGGATGGATCGCTGCAAGTTGCGACGTCTCGCCTTCTCAACCAACTGACGCAAGAGCGTAGGGGCGAGGCCGATATGTTCGAAGCGTATCGGGAGTTGGAACAGCTCTATCAAGAACTGCGAAAGAAGCGAGAAGCGGAGACAAGGGCAACTCGAACAAAGACGGCGCCAAAACGCAAGCCGGTCAAGAGGAAGCCGCGAAAGGCCAAGGTTGTCGACTCTCTATGAGCCATGTCACGTTTCATGTCGCGTGGAGTCGCCGTGTCTTCGCGGTAGCCATTGAAAATCAACGGAAATCAGTTGCAACATGGAAAGGTGCATTTGTTGCACCGTTGCCAAGATCAACACATTAAAATCATTGGTGAAAATCTTTGGAGGCCTCGCCCGGAATTGAACCGGGGTACAAGGATTTGCAGTCCTCTGCGTCACCACTCCGCCACGAGGCCTCACCGACTGAGATTATCAAGTCGTGGCGAGCGTTTAGAATGAATATAGACGGAGTGCAAGGGGGTTCATTCTGAATGCGATCCTTTTTTCATTCCGAACAAGCGTTTCCATTCCGTTCTGTGGATTGCGGTTGCATACCCTGCCCTATCCTCTTTTTCAGGAGAAACGCATATGGCCAGAGTATTGCCACGCAAACACCGAGTGGAACGACAAGACAGGCGGCCGCCGCAGCGCCGGATCGCGCCTACACAGCCGCTGAGGCGCTTTCGCCAGGATCTAGCACCACGGCGTTGACCGTCCCTTCCAAGGGCGAACCAGGCCTTCCGAGACGAGAATGTTACCGAGCGAACGGCCGTCGCGCATCACCACGCGCAGCTTCTCGCTGGTCTTGTCGTCGTCCCTGCCGATCGCTTCGATCAGCCTGAAATCTCCAGAATTCAACAGTTCACGCAATCGCTGCTTGGCGTAAAAGCCGCGTGTGCGCTCGCCATCGCAACTTGCCTGCTTGATTCGCGGGGCGTCGATATCGGCGACGCGGATCGCTTCACCTTGATAGCGGAACGTGGCACCGTCGATGACGCAGTTGTCGTTGCGGATACCGCAGAAATAGAACTGATTCGCCTTGGCCCGGAGAGCAGCTGGCTGCGCGACGGGGCGCTCAATCGGTGTTGGCGCGGCCAACCCGACATTGACTGCGGGTATCGGTCCGTCGACAGGCTTCGTCTTGTGTGCGGCCGGCGGAACGGCGGCACGAACCTGTGCTTTCGGCCGATTTTCCGCTCTGGATGTCGATGCAGACTTGGGTGCCGATGCGAACACATCCGAAACGCCCGGCAGATCCGGCAATTGTCCGCGGTGGTCATAGGCAACGACGCCACCGACTGTCAGCACAGCAGCGAGATACCAGGGCAGCATGCCGCCCTGCTTCTTTGTCCGGCTGCCGCGGCGACGCCCGCGGCTTGTCGTGGCCTTACCCATTCTGTCCCATCCTTGATCCGGCCGGCATTATGCTGCCGATCCGTTGCCGAATGGTTTTCAACGACAGCCCAAAAGCGGGAGTTCGAGTGCACGACTTTTGGGATGGCGCAACGGAACATAACGATCCACGGCCTTTTCACTCCGTAGGCGCGACGCTCAGATCGTCACCGCAAAGCAGCGGCAATGTTCACGAGCTCTATCGGCGGCAAGGCAAACTGCCCTCCAAGCAAACTCCACCACCATGAAACGGTGTGGACGAGCCGATAGGCCAGACTCGCCCTCCCTCGCCCGGACAGGTCTGCATCCATGTAGTGCGACGCCACATCGACGTGGGCCGCCATCACAAGAGAATCATCACTTCTTCGAGGCGTCCGTGCCGTTGCGCCGGCGCGCCCACCACACGGCGAACCTGCGCCGGAGGCGGCGAACCGCCGGAATATCATGCGAGAGGACAAGTAGTCCCAAAGGCACCATCCAGAAGCCGAGCACCGGTAGGAAACCGAGAAAGCCGCCGAATACCAACAGCCCACCGACCAGCATGCGCAGCAGGGGTGATTCCGGCAGGGTAAGGCGCCATTTGCCCAGCACGATCTGCCGGGTATGCGGATCTATGCCGAAATGCGTCTGTTTTCTGTTTTTATTCATCATTCCCTATCCGGCTGCGTTTCCCACAATTGGGGGCTTCTCCACAGGCTCGCAACAAAACTTGTCACTTTTTTTGAAAAAACCGCTTGGCAAATCGGAAAAGCATTTGTATTAGCAGCCTCACTTCTGCAGGACACAAACCGCGCAGATGATCCCTGGTAGCTCAGCGGTAGAGCATTCGACTGTTAATCGACAGGTCGCCGGTTCGAATCCGGCCCGGGGAGCCAGTTTCTAAAAGAGCCATTCGCGGTAACGCCCGAATGGCTCTTTTTCATTTTGCGGCTATGGTTCCGCGACACGCTGGTGGACGCAGACCCGGCCTCGAACGCCGCCAGCTCGCAGTGGGTGGCAGGGTCCGGCGCCGACGCCTCACCTTTCTTCCGCATCTTCAATCCCGTGCTTCAGGGCGAGAAGTTCGATCCGGAGGGGCTGTACGTGAAGCGCTTCGTTCCGGAATTGGCCGAGCTTGAAGCCCCTATATCCACCGGCCGTTCTCTGCCCCCTCTGCCGCACTTTCTGCGGCCGGCATCGCGCTTGGGGTGACCTACCCTACCCCCATCGTCGACCACGCCTTTGCGCGCTGGCCGCGTTTCAAGAAATCAGAAACGCCACCTAAAAATCGCTACAATCGCACCGCCGCCGGTACAAATCCGTGGTTGGCCTCTTGCCGGATTATCGCTAGGCTCACGTTACGGATGCAACGATTGCCGGAGGGTGGTTTATGCATGACACAGAAGCCTGCTTTGCCGATTTCGACAACGCCGAGCTCCTTTCGACTGAAAATCTCTCACAGGTGCTGAAGGACTTTCCGCTCAAGGCCCAGATGGTGCTGCGCGGCCTCGTTCACCTCGAGGCCGGCGCGCTGGCGCTTGTGCTGCCCAATGGCCGCCGACTGCTGGTCAAGGGAAAGGTGCCGGGGCCGTGCGCCGCCGTGACGCTGAACAACTGGAATCTTCCGCACCGGGCAATCACCGGCGGCACCATCGGCGCTGCGGAAAGCTATATCGATGGCGATTGGGACAGCCCCGACGTCGGCGCGTTCCTCGAACTTTTCCTTGTCAACGCAGACATCGGCAACAGATTCCCGAACCGGGCGCGCGGTCTGATGCGGCTGGTGGAAAAATTCCTCCACTGGCGCAATGCCAACACCAGGACGGGTGCCCAGCGCAACATCTCCGCCCATTATGACCTGGGCAACGCCTTCTACCGTGAGTGGCTCGACCCGAGCATGACCTATTCGTCAGCGCTTTATGCAAGCGGCGCCAACGATCTACAGTCGGCCCAGACCGCCAAGTATCGAGCACTGGCCGAGGCAACGAATCTGCGGCCGGGCGACCACGTGCTTGAAATCGGCTGCGGCTGGGGCGGTTTTGCAGAATTTGCCGCGATCGAGATCGGCTGCAAGGTCACCGGCCTGACCATCAGTCGCGAGCAACTCGCCTTTGCCCGCGAACGCATGCGCAAGGCCGGCATCGCCGACCGCGTCGAGCTGAAGTTCCAGGACTATCGCGAGGAGAAAGGTCTTTACGACCGAATCGTCTCGATTGAGATGTTCGAAGCGGTTGGCGAAAAATTCTGGTCGACCTATTTCTCGCAATTGAAGCGCTGCCTGAAGCAGGGCGGCAAGGCCGGCCTGCAGATCATCACGATCAAGCCGGAAGCCTATGAGGAATACCGGTCCAATCCGGACTTCATCCAGAAGTACGTTTTCCCCGGCGGCATGCTGCCGACGCGCGAGCACCTGGTCGATCTCGGGCGCAACGTCGGTCTGCGCATGATCAATGATTTCGGCTTCGGTGGCGACTACGCCCGCACGCTCGGCGAATGGCGGCAGCGCTTCTGGTCGGTGTGGAGCAAGCTCGAGCCACTGGGTTTCGATCTGCGTTTCAAGCGCCTGTGGGAATTCTACTTCTACTACTGCGAAGCCGGCTTCCGTGCACGAAATATCGATGTCCGCCAGATCGTCTTCGAGTAAGCCGCCGCCGCGGCAGGCTTTACCGATCGCCCGACAACGCCTATTAGGCAACCGATCCAGATTTCTTCTTGAAGGTTCCTCATGCGCCTCGCATGGTTTTTCCTGGCGCTTGCCATCGCGACTGAAGTGGCGGGCCTGACGGCAATGAAGGTCGCATCCGCCAATGGCTCCTATATCGGTCACGTGGTGATGTACGTCTCCATCGCGCTCTCCTACGTTTTCCTCGCAAAGGCCGTGAAGACCATTTCCGTCGGCGTTGCCTATGCCATCTGGGAAGGGTCCGGGGTCGCGATCATCACGCTTGTTTCGGTGTTCGTGTTTGGCCATGTGCTGACCAGCCGGGAAATGCTGGGCCTGTCGATGGCGGTCGCCGGCATCCTGCTCGTCAATGCGGGCGAGCACCGTGACGAGGAAGCTTCCGCCGCAGAGGGCATCGTCGATGAGTGCGCCTAGCCTTTACTTCATCTTTGCCGTCATTGCCGGCGTCCTCGACGTCGCGGCCAATCTCGCCTCAACGAAATCGAATGGCTTTGCACGCCGCGGCTGGGGGGCGCTTTCGATCGTTCTGGTGCTTGCCGCTTTCGCCTTCCTCGCAGAAGCGGTTAAGGGCATGGAACTTGCGATTGCCTATGCCGTTCTCGGCGCGACCGGGATTTTCGGCACGGCCATCTGCGGCCGCCTGCTTTTCGGTCAAAAGCTCAAGCCGATCGGCTGGGTCGGCCTCGCCTTGATCTTCGGCGCAGTCCTGGTGCTTCACACGGCCTGATGTGGCCGCTCTGTGGTGCTCGCGGGCTTGGCTGGCGATAATGGCCCCTCCACCCTTTGCCGGGTTAGTCGGTCTACCAGCGCGAAGTAGGCACCGTAGGGCAGCCATCGTGATAGCTTTGCCACGGCGTTCGATCGTTTCGACAAGCTGATTTCGAAATGCTTCGTCTTCAGGCCAGCAACGATGTGTCCGGCAGCCTCATCAGCGCTGATCGCGTCGGGTCCTGGAAATCCGAGGCGAGCCGAGCCGGTCGCGTCGACGAGCCCCGGGCTGATCACTTGCAGGCGAATGCCGATCCGGTCCAGATCGAACTTCAGGCTCTCTGCCATGTTGATGAGAGCCGCCTTCGTGGCGCCATAGGCAGCGTTGCCAGGCAATCCGCCATAACCGGCAGCCCCCGACACGATGGCGATATGGCCATGCCCCCTGGCCTTCATGTGGGCCACAGCCGGCAGCAGACAGTTGACGACACCGTTCACATTGACCGCAAAGCTGCGCTCAAATGCCTCGCGATGCAGATCATCACCTCGCACCGGGATCGTTACATCCGCAGTAAACACGGCCAGCGACAAATCACCATGGTCGTATTCGATCGATGCGAGCACACGCTCCATGTCCTGCGGATCGGTGACATCACCATCGAGAACGATGATACGACCGTCGGCGGCAGCCTCCTGTTGCAAGGCCACCAATTTGGCGTGATTTCTGGAAGTGACGACCACCGAATAGCCATCTCGCACCAACCTCCGTGCCAGCGCTCGACCTATTCCCGAACTCGCGCCCGTTACCCATGCCAACCCATGTCCGGAATTCGTCCTGTGCATACTCATTGCCTACACCTCGGCGCGCACCCGTGTGAACGCTCCACTCAAGGGGCCAGACAACGACATGCCCGGCCCAGACCAATCCCCTCCAATAACCAGCGCACACCCAGAGCGGCCTCAACCCTAAGCTTTCCCCTTGAAGACGTTTTTTGTTCGGGACAGGGCAGCGGTGAAACGCTATTTCTTGCCTGGGAAACAGGCTGAGCCGAAAACACGCCAATATTTCGGCGATCCGGCATCGTTCTCAACGTTCGCCGGCCACTCGGCGTTTTTCTTCGGTAACGCGGCCAGCTTCGGCGGCCGTTCTCAAGCACGAGGTTCTGCAAATGGCCATTCTTCCGTCCGTTCTTGAAGCAATCGGCAATACGCCCCTGATCCGGCTGAAGACCGTATCCGAGGCAACCGGCTGCACGATCCTCGGCAAGGCGGAATTCCTCAACCCAGGACAATCGGTGAAGGATCGTGCCGCACTCTGGATCATCCGAGAGGCGGAGAAGGCCGGACAGCTGAAACCAGGCGGCGTCATCGTCGAAGGCACGGCGGGCAACACCGGCATCGGCCTTGCCCTCGTCGGCCAGGCGCTAGGGTATCGGACCGTGATCGTCATTCCGGAAACCCAGAGCCAGGAAAAGAAGGATGCGCTGCGTCTTCTTGGAGCAGAGCTCGTCGAAGTACCGGCTGTGCCCTACAAGAACCCGAACAACTACGTGAAGATCTCCGGGCGCCTGGCTGCTGAACTCGCAAAGACAGAGCCGAATGGCGCCATCTGGGCAAACCAGTTCGACAATGTCGCCAACCGTGACGCCCACGTCGCGACCACGGCCCCCGAAATCTGGCGTGATACGGACGGCAAGGTAGACGGCTTCATCTGCGCGGTCGGTTCTGGCGGTACGCTTGCCGGCGTGGCACAAGGCCTGCGGGCGAAAAACCCTGCGATCAAGATCGGTCTTGCCGATCCGGACGGTGCGGCACTCTACAATTACTACGCGCACGGAGAGTTGAAGGCGAGTGGAAGCTCCATCACCGAGGGCATTGGCCAGGGCCGCATCACCGCCAATCTCGAAGGTTTCACGCCGGACTTTTCCTACCAGATCTCCGATGCCGAGGCTGTGCCGCTGGTCTTCGACCTGATCGAACGCGAAGGCATTTGCGTCGGCGGGTCGACGGGTATCAACATTGCCGGCGCCGTTCGGCTCGCCAAGGAGCTCGGTCCGGGACATACGATCGTGACGATCCTTTGCGACTATGGTAACCGCTATCAATCGAAACTCTTCAACCCGGACTTCCTGGCCTCGAAGGGCCTGCCTGTACCGGCCTGGTTGAAGGGGTCTTCAAGCATCACCGTTCCATACGAATCAGTCGGATAAGATTTGCGATGACCAAGACCGTGACTGCCCTCTTCCGCGAAGATTTCTACCTCTCGACTTGCGAAGCAAGCGTAACCGGAATTCTGGAGGATGGCGGGATCGAGCTTGATCAGACCTGCTTCTACGCCACGTCGGGTGGGCAGCCGGGCGATAGCGGTTTCCTGGAGCGCAGCGATGGCAGCCGCATCGACATTGCGGTTGCACGCCACGGCGCCACGAAGGACATCATCATCCATGTGCCGGCGGAGGGACAGTCCGCTCCAGCCGTCGGCGAAAAGCTGGTCCTGCATATCGACTGGCCGCGCCGCTACCGGCTGATGCGCATGCACACGGCCTGCCATCTGCTCTCCGTGGTCTGTTCCTTCCCGATCACCGGCGCAGCCGTCGGCGAAGACGAAAGCCGCGTCGACTTCGACATGAGCGAAACGATCGACAAGGACGAAGTGACGGCGGCGCTAAAGAAGCTTATCGACGAGAACCACCCGGTCTATCTGCAGTGGATCACCGACGAGGAGCTTGCAGCCAACCCCGGAATCGTCAAATCGAAGAACGTCCGCCCGCCCGTCGGCCTTGGTCGCGTCAGCCTTGTCTGCATCGGCGAAAATTCAGCCATTGACAGCCAACCCTGCGGCGGCACCCATGTGTCCGAAACGCAGGAAGTCGGTGCGATCCACATCGCCAAGATCGAGAAGAAGGGTAAGGAAAACCGCCGCTTCCGCATCCGCTTCGGCGCGCAAGACGACCGCCAGGCAATCTGAACAGGAGATACGACCATGACCAACAGCAAAAGCGCCTTCGTCGTTTCTCCGGACTGGTTGTTGCAGCGGCTCGACGATCCCTCCATTCGCATCCTCGATGCCGCCTGGTATTTGCCGGCGCAGAACAGGAACCCGAAAGCGGAATACGACGCCGGCCACATTCCCGGTGCCGTGTTCTTCGACCAGGATACGATCGCCGATCACACCAGCGGCCTGCCGCATACGCTGCCCACGCCGGAGGCCTTCGCCAAGGCCGTCGGTGCGCTCGGTGTCAGCGAGAGCGATACGATCGTCGTTTATGACGGCCCGGGCATCATGACGGCGCCGCGCGTCTGGTGGATGTTGCGCATCATGGGCGCCAAGAACGTCTATGTGCTCGATGGCGGCATGGACGGTTGGAAGAAGGATGGACGCCCGGTGACGTCAAAAGTGCCCTCGCCCAGGCCCGTCACGTTCAACGTCACGTTCACGCCCTCGGCGGTAACGTCATTCGAGCGCATGAAGGACATCGTCCAGTCCGGCACGATCCAGATTGCCGATGCGCGGGGCGCCGGGCGCTTCCTCGGTGAAGAACCGGAGCCGCGTGCAGGAATGCGCTCGGGCCACATGCCGGGCGCACACAGCCTGCCTTCCGGCATTTTCTCCGAGAACGGCAAGTTCAAAGATCTCGATACGCTGCGCAAGACGTTTGCCGATGCCGGCATCGATCTTTCCAAGCCCGTGGTGACGACCTGCGGCTCAGGCGTCACGGCGGCGATCATCACGCTTGCGCTACAATCCCTCGGCCATACCGACAATACGCTCTACGACGGCTCCTGGTCCGAATGGGGTGGCCGCGCGGATACCGCCGTTGTGACCGGCAGCGAGTGATATCATGCGCCCTCCCAAGCTCGCCTCCGTGACCGCGCATGTCACCGAACTGGAAATGACGGCACCGCCCAAGCAGAGCTTGCCGATGCCCGTCAACATCCATACCGCAATCCTGCGTGTGTCCGACATCCCGCTCAACTACTACAGGTTCCTCTATCTGCGCGTCGGCAAACGCTGGCACTGGGCCGATCGCATCCGCATGAGCGACGAAAAATTGGCTGCACTGCTTGCCGACAAACGCACAAGCGTCACCGTGCTCTACGTCAACGGCGCACCTGCCGGCTTTTTCGAGCTCCACCAGGCCGCGGACGACGTCGTCGAGCTCACCCATTTCGGCTTGATGGAGCATGCCCTGGGGCTTGGCCTTGGAAAATGGTTCCTGCTGCAAACGCTGTTTGCCGCCTGGACGCTAAATCCGAGCAAGGTAACGGTGACGACGAACAATCTCGATCACCCGCGTGCGCTCCAGCTCTATCAGCAATTCGGATTCTCGCCTGTCGCTACCCGCGAAGCGACCATCGAGCCACTGACGGACGAAGAGCTGCTGGCCTTCGCGAAAAATCTCTGACCTCAGTGCATTGGCAAGTTCCGGGTGTCGCCACGGCATCGGTCGGAGCACAGTGTGTGTCGAATGATCCCAAACGATCTGGAGATGCACCATGGCCTTGCGCTATATCCCGATGTCCACCGATCAGGCCGAGCGCCTCAGACAAGGTGGAAAAGATGCCTATGGCAACCCGCCGGAACGGCACATATCCGACGGCGATGGCGTGCCCTGCCGGCATTGCCTTCGTAATGTCGAGGCGGGCGACGCCTATCTGGTCTTCGCGCTACGGCCTTTTGCGTCGCTGCAGCCCTACGCCGAGACCGGCCCGGTTTTCATGCATGCCGACGCCTGCCCCGCCTATAGCGACACGGCACGGCCGCCCATCCTGAATTCGAGCAAGGACTATCTGTTGCGCGGCTATGGCAGCAACGAACGCATCATCTACGGGACCGGTGGCGTGGTTCCGACCGAGCAGCTCGAAGCCCGCGCTCAGGCCCTGCTCGCCATGCCCGAGGTGGCAAGCGTGCATGTACGATCGGCCAAGAACAATTGTTATCAGTGCAGAATTGAGCGCGCCTGAAGCGCCGGCCCGGCTTTGGCCGGACCGGTGCCATGACAGGTTTCAGGCGACGTTGAGTATCGCCTCCGGCGCATAGGCGTCATAACCCAGCGCTTCGGCCACGGGGGCGTTGGTCACACGTCCGCGGTGAACGTTGAGTCCGGCGCGCAGGTGGCGATCCTCCGCAACGGCCTTCAGGCCGCGATCAGCCAGTTGCAGGCCGTAGTGCAGCGTCGCGTTGTTGAGCGCATGGGCTGATGTCACGGGGACGGCGCCAGGCATGTTCGCAACGCAATAATGCACGATGCCGTCGACCTCGTAGGTCGGGTCGGAATGGGTGGTCGCGCGCGATGTCTCGAAGCAGCCGCCTTGGTCGATGGCGACGTCGACGATGACCGCACCCTTCTTCATCCCGGTCAGCATTTCCCGCGTTACAAGCTTCGGCGCCGCAGCGCCCGGAATGAGAACGGCTCCGATGACCAGATCGGCAGAAAAGACCTCATCCTCGAGGGCGTCGATGGTGGAGTAGCGGGTGTGGACCCGGCCGCCGAAGATATCGTCGAGTTGGCGCAGGCGCGGGATCGAGCGATCGAGGATGCTGACATCGGCCCCAAGACCGGCGGCCATTCTAGCCGCGTGAAGGCCGACGACGCCACCACCGATGATCGCGACCTTGGCGGGAAGGACGCCGGGCACGCCGCCGAGCAGAATACCACGGCCGCCGTTCGCCTTTTGCAGCGACGCGGCACCGGCCTGTATCGCCAGGCGCCCTGCCACCTCGGACATCGGCGCCAGAAGTGGCAAACCACCACGCTCGTCCGTGACGGTTTCATAGGCGATGGCGGTGACGCCGGAACTCAAAAGACCCTTGGTCTGTTCCGGATCTGGAGCGAGATGCAGGTAGGTATAGAGAATTTGGCCCTCGCGCAGCTGTGCCCATTCGGAAGGCTGCGGCTCCTTGACCTTGACGATCATGTCCGACTTTTCGAACACGTCCTTTGCCGTTGCGACGATCTTCGCGCCAGCGGCACGGTAGGTATCGTCATCCGCGCCGATCCCCGCTCCTGCCTTGGTTTCAACGATAACCTCGTGGCCGTGAGCGACATATTCACGTACCGACCCGGGGGTCAGGCCGACTCGGTATTCATGGTTTTTGATTTCCTTCGGGCAACCGACACGCATCGAGCGTTCCTCTCCTGTTGTGGGCAGTTTCGCCTCATTGGCACCCACTCAGCAAAACACGCGACGAAACGAATGTCCTTGCAAAGATGTCTCCGCAAAGGCATCAATTTCGAAGAGTATTGCGCCATTGGCCGATCTATTGATGGAAATCGCGAATGAGTGAACTTGATGCCATCGATCATGCGATTCTGCGCATTCTTCAGCAGAATGGCAGGATTTCGAATGCCGATCTGGCAGCCAAGGTGGGGCTGTCACCATCGGCCTGCTCGCGCCGGGTCGATATCCTGGAGAAATCCGGCACGATCAGCGGCTACCATGCCCGCCTTGCCCACAAGGCGCTCGACTACCAGATCATGGTGATCGTGCATATTTCCCTGTCCGGGCAGTTTGCGAAGACGCTGGCAGAGTTCGAGGCGGCGGTAAAACTCTGCCCCAATGTTCTCGTCTGCTACCTGATGTCGGGCGAGTACGATTACATCCTGAGGGTGGCGGCCAAGGATCTGCAGGACTACGAGCGCATCCATCGCGACTGGCTCTCCGCCCTGCCCCATGTGGTCAAGATCAACTCGAGCTTTTCCCTGCGCGAAGTCATCGACAGGCCGAACGTCGGGATCTGATCGCCTGGGACTGCGTTAGCGGCCGACGACGCAATCGCGGCCACGCCCTTTCGCCGCATAGAGCCTGAGATCAGCCTGGGAAAGCAGGTGCTCGATCGCGACACCATCACCTGGTGTCGACGACAATCCGATGCTGGCTGTCACAGGCTTGCCATCGGGCGTGGAAATGCGGGTCGACACCGCATGCCGGATATCCTCTGCATGTTTGAGCGCATCGGCATGCGACAGTCCCGGACACAGCACGACGAACTCCTCGCCCCCATAGCGAAAGAGCCGGTCGCCCGCGCGCAAGCTCGCCTTCACCGCTTCAACCAGCGTCTGGAGGATACGGTCGCCCTGCTGGTGGCCGAAGCGATCATTGACGCCCTTGAAATGATCGACATCGATGATCAGCAGGCTGACAGCGGCATTCGTGGCTGCGCTCGCGCGCAGCATCTGCGGCCCCTCGATATCGAAGCGGCTGCGATCGAGACATCCGGTCAGCGTGTCCTGGCCGGACCGCGACAGCAGGTCCTCATAGCGTTCGCGGAAGGTCAGGTCGTTGAAGACGTCGCCGAGTGGCCGGCCCGACATAGCGAGGAACGGATGGCGCGAAACGTTGAGGTAAAGGCCGATAGCGATGGCGTAGAAAGCTGCCGCCAGCATCTTCGCGATCCATCCGCCCCAGAGCACCTCCAGCGGCGCATCGTTCAGCCAGTGCAGCGCCGCATAGAAGGCCAATTGATCGAAGCTCAGAATCACGACGCCGCAGACGAGAAAGCGGACAGTTACAAAACGGCGCAACCATCTGCCGAGACGCTCGTAGAGCAAGATGATCAGAAGTGTATCGAAGTAGAGAATCAACGTCCCCCACACCATCAGCCCACCCATCTCATCGATGAAGGCGATGTCGGCCGAACGACCGGGGACGATCGAGACGGTCTCGTGCTGGCGCAACAGAAAGCTGAGAACGACCGTGAGCAAATTGCCGGCGAGCAGACCATAGATCGGCTGGCGGACGGTCGCTGCGTCCTCCTTCACGTAAAGCAGCAGGATGATCATCAGCTTGCCGGAAAAGAGCACGACCGATCCCGGCGAGACGATCCCGAACGGCAGTTGTACGTAAAAGACCGCCGCCAGATAGGTCTCGATGAAATGCATCACACCCAAGGCAGCGACGAAAACGCCGAGACCGAGCCGGGCACGAAGCTGCAACAGCCAGATCATCGCCGTGACGTAGACCAGTGCTTCGCCGACGAAAAGAATGAGATTGGCGTTGGGCATGCTGTTGAAAAGATTCCGGTTTCGCCAGGCAAACCGTTAGGTGGAAAGCTTAAAGAAAACTTTACCCTGGTTGCAGGCGGCCCGGAATTGCAATGCGAGAATCAACTGCTTTGCGAAGTGTTGCCTTTCCGGCATAGTCGCGACCAACCCACCGTGGTTCGCATATCAACGAAGAAACCGCGGATTGCACCCGCATCGACCGCAATGGCATCATCAATGGAGGGCAAGCATGCAATCGACGACATCCCCGCTCCACCTCTCGCGCCGCTCGCTTCTGGCCGGCGTCGTCGCCTCCTCGGCACTCGTGATGCTTCACCCCTTTTCCGCGCGCGCGGCGGCCAACCAGGCACACCTGCGCATCATGGAAACGACTGACCTGCACGTTCACGTCTTTCCCTACGACTATTACGGCGACAAGCCGAACGATACGCTGGGTCTGGCGCGCACAGCCTCGATCGTCGATGCCATCCGTGCAGAGGCGACGAATTCGATCCTTGTCGACAATGGCGACTTCCTGCAGGGAAACCCGATGGGCGACTACATCGCCTATCAGCGCGGCATGAAGGATGGCGACATCCATCCTGTTATCGCGGCGATGAACGTGCTCGGCTACGACTGCGGCACGCTCGGCAACCACGAATTCAACTATGGCCTTGATTTCATGTTCAAGGTGCTGAACGGCGCCAACTTCCCGCTCGTCTGCGCCAACCTGACCAAGGGCACGCTTGCCGCCGATGCCCGCCAGGATCAATTGTTCCTCAAGCCCTATGTCATTCTCGATCGCAAGGTGAAGGACGGCACAGGCGCCGAACATGCGATCCGGGTCGGCCTCATCGGTTTCGTGCCGCCGCAGATCATGACCTGGGACGCGAAGAACCTTGAGGGCAAGGCCAGTACCCGCGATATCGTCAAGGCGGCAGAATCCTGGGTTCCGCAAATGCGCGAGGAAGGTGCCGATATCGTCATCGCGCTTTCCCATTCCGGCATCGGTCAGCAGGACTACGCCGAAAATCTCGAAAATGCCTCCGTGCCGCTGGCCGCGGTCGAAGGCATCGACGCCATTGTGACCGGCCATAGCCATCTCGATTTCCCCGGCCCCAAGTTCGACAAAATCGCCGGCGTCGACAACACCAAGGGGCTGATCTCGGGCAAACCCGGCGTCATGGGCGGGTTCTGGGGATCGCATCTCGGCCTGATCGATCTGCTCATCGAACGCGAAGGCGGCGCCTGGCGTGTGGTGAGCTCGACCAGCGAAGCGCGCCCGATCTACCGGCGCGAGGAAAAGAAGGTGATCGCCGAGGTCGCCGACAAACCGGAGGTTCTGGCCGCAGCCCAGAAAGAACACGAGGCGACGCTTGCGTATGTTCGCACCCCGGTCGGCAAGAGCGCGGTGCCGCTCTACTCCTATTTCGCGCTGGTCGCCGATGACCCATCTGTCCAGATCGTCAGCCAGGCACAGACCTGGTACATCAAGGACATGCTGAAGGACACGGAGCACAAGGACCTGCCCGTGCTTTCGGCAGCGGCTCCGTTCAAGGCAGGTGGCCGCGGCGGTGCGGACTATTACACCGACGTGCCCGCCGGCGACATCGCCATCAAGAACGTCGCCGATCTCTATCTCTATCCCAACACGGTCCAGGCCGTGGTCATTACCGGCGAGCAGGTGCGCAACTGGCTCGAAATGTCCGCGGGCATCTTCAACCAGGTCAAGGCTGGTTCATCGGACGCTGCCCTGATCAATGGAGACTTCCCGTCCTACAACTTCGATGTCATCGACGGCGTCACCTACCAGATCGATCTTTCCGAGCCGCCCAAGTTCGACAAGGACGGCAATGCCGTCAACCCGTCAGCCAACCGCATCAAGAGCTTGAACTTCAATGGGCAACCGATTGACCCAGAGAAGAAATTTGTCGTGGCGACAAACAACTATCGCGCCGGCGGCGGCGGCCATTTTCCTGACATCGCTGCCGACAAGGTAGTCTTCGTGGCGCCCGACACCAACCGCGACGTCGTGGTTCGCTACATCATCGACCAGGGAACCATAAACCCGGCGGCGGATGCCAACTGGACCTTCGCGCCGCTCGCAAACACCAGCGTCACTTTCGACAGTGGCCCGAAGGCAAGGCAGTTCCTGTCGCAGGTCAAGGGCGTGACGATCGAGGATGCCGGGGAAGCCGCCGAAGGATTTGCCCGTTTCCGCATCAAGCTGTGATGCTTCGTACCCCCGCCAGCGGGGGTACGCTCTCCCCGGCATGGAGAGCGGAAGTGCCGCTGCCGGCAACTGGCGAAAAGCAGCAGCGCGGATGCTGAAGCAGTCATCCGCCCCGGCATTCGTGTCCCCACCGCGCTTGCGATCAACGCGAGCTTTCAGCGCCAAGCGACTGTAGTGTCTTTATTTTTGCGGATAGGCTCCAGCGGTCTGCCGCGGAGAATCAGACCTGCCGGGACTGTGCATCGTCGGCAAACAGCGACGGTCCGGTCTGGTCGATGATCTGGCGCCCTTTGCGGACGGCAGCGTCGATCGCGTCCTGCTCGGACGTGAACAGATCGGCGCGGATAAAGCTGCGCACCCGCACGCCGCCATCCGGTATCGTCTTCTCGATGCTGCCGGCCAGGCGAAACTGCGAGCCTTCGCGCATCGGCGTGGCGCGGATCGTGCACTCGGCATAGGCTTCGGTTTTCCCCGATGCGCCTTGGGCTTCGTTTTCGGTGGAGCCGGAACGGCCGAACAATTTTGAGAAAAATGATGCCATGAGCAAGACTTAGACGCGACGGCGAAAGCTGTCAAAGCCAAAGTGTCGTCACGGCACCGAGCTCTCACACCTCGCCGCTGTCAGATGATCAGATTGGACAGGATCTCGTTCTCGGTGATGTCCTGATAGCGCAGGCCTGCAGCGTCGAACCGCGATTTGAGGATCGGGAAATTCTCCGCATGCTTTGTCTCGATGCCGATAAGGATCGAGCCGAAGTTGCGGGCGGATTTCTTCAAATATTCGAAGCGCGAGATATCGTCCTCGTCGCCGAGCAGGTTGAGGAAGTCGCGCAAGGCACCGGGGCGCTGCGCCATGCGCAGGATGAAGTACTTCTTGAGCCCGGCGTGCCGCATCGCCCTTTCCTTGACGTCGGGCAGACGCTCGAAGTCGAAATTTCCGCCGGAGACGACAGCAACGACGGTCTTGCCTTCGAGCTTCTCGCGCCCGATTGCGTCCAGCGCCGTGATCGACAGAGCGCCTGCGGGCTCGAGCACGACGCCCTCGACATTCAGCATGTCGATGATCGTCATGCAGATCGCGTTTTCGGGCAGCAGCATGACCTGATCGGCGGAGAAGCGCCGAAGGGCCGCAAAATTCAGATCGCCGATCCGCCCGACAGCTGCGCCATCGACGAAGTTGTCGACCTGATCGAGCGTAACGAGACTGCCGGTTTCGAGGCTTTGCCTGAGGCTCGGCGCACCGGAGGGTTCGCAAAAGACAAAATGGTCGGCGGCAACGTCGTCCTTCAGATAGGCGGTCACACCGGCCGACAAGCCGCCGCCGCCGACCGGTAGCACGACGAGATCGGGCCTGACGCCCTCGGGCAATTGCTCGGCGATTTCAGCAGCAACGGTCGCCTGCCCCTCAATGATGTCGAGATGATCGAACGGCGGCACCATGACGCCGTCGATCGTTTCCACGTGCTCGCGCGCAGCCTTGTAGCATTGGTCGAAGATGTCACCGACGAGGCGGATCGTGATGAACTCGCCGCCGAACATGCGGGTCTTGTCGATCTTCTGCTGCGGTGTGGTCACCGGCATGAAGACGACACCAGGAACACCGAAGTGTCGGCAGACGAAGGCAAAGCCCTGGGCGTGGTTGCCGGCCGAGGCACAAACGAACGTCTTGCCCGTCGCGCCGGCACCAAGCACCTTGCGGAAGAAATTGAACGCGCCCCTGATCTTGTAGGAGCGGACCGGCGAAAGGTCTTCGCGCTTGAGGAAGATGTTGGCGCCGTAGCGGGCGCTCAGATGTTCGTTCAATTGCAGCGGCGTGGCCGGAAAAATATCGCGCATCGCCGTGGTCGCGTTGTCAACATCCTGCTTCGTCACGTGAGGTCATCCATTGAGTTTGCCGATGGCAGCCGCTATTGCACATTGCAGCGCCCGAGGCCATCGCTTTGACGCGGATCGGCCGCCAATGGACAATGTCGCCGCTCCACTCCTCGCCAGATCACGTAGTTTCATTGCCAGGAAATCAAACGCTTGAACGCAACCCTGATCCGGCATGCTGTGCATATCGCGGCGATCCTTGGTCTCTACCTGTCGCTGGCGATGCTGGTTCCGGCGGTGGTCGATCTTTATTATGGCCATCCGGACTGGCAAATCTTTGCCGTATCCGCCTTCTTGGTCGGCGGCCTGTTGGCTGCGACGTTCATGGCGACGCGCATGGGGCCGCCGCCGTTCTCGAAGAAGTTCGGCTTTCTGCTCGTCAATCTGCTCTGGGCGGTCTTTTCGATCGTCGGTGCCATCCCATTTTGGCTGTCTTCGCTGAAGCTCGATTTCGCGCAAGCCCTGTTCGAATCCGTCTCCGCCATCACCACCACCGGATCGACCGTTATCGTCGGGCTCGACGATGCGCCGCCGGGGTTGCTCGTCTGGCGCTCGCTGCTCTGCTGGCTCGGCGGCATCGGCATCGTCGTGCTGGGCCTGTTCATCATCCCTTACCTCAGGGTCGGCGGCATGTCGTTCTTCAAGATGGAGTCCTCCGATACCAGCGACAAGCCGTTCGCGCGCGTGGCAAGCTTCAGCCGCGCCTTCCTTCTCATCTATGTCTCGATCACGGTTCTCTGCACGATCGGGTACAACATGACGGGGATGAACCGGTTCGACGCGATCAATCATGCAATGTCGACGGTGGCGACCGGCGGCTTTTCCACGCATGACGCATCCTTTGCCTATTTCGGCAGTATCCCGCTGCTTTGGACGGCGACCTTCTTCATGGCGCTTTGCAGCCTGCCGTTCTCGATCCTGATCGTGCTTGCCGTGCGCGGCCGCCTCGATGCGCTGCGCGACCCGCAGATCATCGTCTTCCTCGGATATCTCTCGGCCTTCTCGATCGCGGTGGCGATCTATCATCGCCTTGCCAATGGCGTCGAATTTCACCTGGCGCTCGCCCATTCGTTCTTCAACATCACCTCGATCCTCTCGACCAGCGGCTATGCGAGCGAGGACTACAGCCTGTGGGGGCCGTTCGTGGTGATGGTCGCGTTCATCGCCACCTTCATGGGCGGCTGTTCCGGATCGACTGCCGGCGGCATCAAGGCCTATCGCTTCGTCGTGCTCTTCAACGCCATCCGCTCCGGCCTCAGCAAGCTCATCTATCCGAATGCGATCTATGCGGTGCGCTACGGCAACAACACGGTCGATGCCGATACACAGCGTGCCATCTTCCTGTTCTTCACGACCTATATCCTGCTGTGGGTGCTGGGCAGCCTCGGCATGGGCGCGCTCGGCTACGATTTCATCACCGCGACTTCGGCGGTGATTACCTGCCTTTCCAATGTCGGCCCCGGTCTCGGCAGTCTCATAGGTCCAGCGGGCAACTTTTCGACACTGCAGGATCCAGAGCTCTATCTTCTTTCCCTGATGATGCTGCTCGGGCGCCTGGAAGTGCTGACGGTGCTCGTGATTCTGACGCCAATCTTCTGGAAACATTGACCATTGCCACGCCGGCCCTATCGTCTTGACTCGATGCGGCAAATGCCGAAAGTCGAATCAACCGGACAAAGGGGAGCGTCATGGCGAAACATCGGTCACTGCTGGCGGTGCTGGCCGCAGCAAGCATGCTCTGTATAAGTATTGAGGCAAAGGCTGGACCGCTTGTGGACGCCGCCACCAAGGCGGAACAACTGGCAACCTCCGGCGACGCAGCCAAAGCGCGGGAACTCCTACGGCAGGCCGTCGGCGACTTTTCGCAAACCCTGCCGTTCTCGATCGGCAAGGCCGTCTTCATCACCAAGGAGCCCGCCGGCTATGCCATGTACGAGCCGAAGGAGGGGACCGTCTTCAAGACCGGGGAAGCGCTCGTATCCTATGTCGAACCGGTCGGCCTGACCTGGAAGGGTGCGACCGCCAAGGGCAAGTTGGAAACGCATTTTACCGTCGATTTCGACATCCTCAATCCCAAGGGCGAGATCCTCGCCGGCCAAAAAGCATTCGGCGACTTCACCTTCACCGGCTATCTCAAGAACCAGGAGATCTATTCGACCCTGACGATCGATGTATCCGGAGCCCCGGCCGGCGACTACGTGCTGCGCTTCCATTTCAACGATATCAACAGCGGCAAGACGGCGACGATTGACCAGCCGTTCAAGATCGCCGGACCGTGAGACGATGCCCGACATGATTACGACGATCGGCTTCGATGCCGATGATACGCTTTGGCAGAACGAACAATTCTATCGCCTCACCGAGGTGCGCTTCGCCGAACTGCTCAAGGACCACGCCGACATCGATGATCTCCCCGCACGGTTGCTGGCCGCTGAAAGGCGCAACCTCGGCCTCTACGGTTTTGGCATCAAGGGTTTCGTGCTGTCGATGGTCGAGACCGCCGTCGATGTGACGGACGGCCGCGTACCGTCATCGGTGATTGCCGAAATTCTTGCAGCCGGGCGCGAGATGCTGGTCCACCCGGTAGAGCCGCTTCCGCATGTCAAGGAAACGCTCGAGGCGCTTCATGGCGCCTTCCGGTTGGTGATGATTACCAAGGGCGACCTCTTCGACCAGGAGCGCAAGCTTGCCGCATCGGGATTGGGAGACTACTTCAACGCGGTCGAGATCGTCAGCGACAAAACGGTCGCCACCTATGACCGCATCTTCACACGCCACGGCGACGGCCCATCGAAAAGCCTGATGGTCGGCAACTCGTTGAAATCCGACATTGTCCCTGCACTCGATGCGGGCAGCTGGGGCATCTACGTGCCGCATGCCCTCACCTGGGCATTCGAGCATCACGACAAACCCGTCAGCCATCCACGCTTCCGCGAGGTCGCCGATCTCGGTGGTCTGTCCGGTGTGCTGCAAACGCTGGATATCGAGGGGTATCATCATTGATCACCGGCAGCGAGCGGTCCTGCCCCAAAAGACGCCAGATGGCGACCGGCGCCATGACGTTCTAACGAACCGGAGAAATGTGCCGGGCCGGACGACACATCGAAGGAGGAGACCATGGCGCAAGTGTTCGGAGCCGTAGTTGCGATGGCGCTCGCGGGGATGCTGCTCGGATGGATCGTCAGGAAACTCTCCCGGATGAGCGTTCTTTCCTCCCGCCTTGTTGGCTTGGCAATGTTGCTGTTTGTGGCACCGCCGATTTACATTCTCGCGTCACGCGCGCCCTATTTCGAGGCATTCTTTGCCTGTGGGCTCGGAGCACTCATCGCCGGTACGCTCTTCTATATCTTGCGGCCCACGGAACAGGATACGTAAGGCCCTCTCGATTCACAGCACCGCCCGCTTTGCTCCTTTCCAAACATTCGCCCGTGCGGCTGCGCGGCTGACGAAGTGGCCCGCCGCCTTCGGCGCCGACATGGCTCGACACAGCAACGGCACAGGCGGCCGTTCTCGCGGCTCGCGGAATCGGCCTGATCTATGCTATGTGCCGCCACCAATCGAAATCGAGGTGACCGACATGGCCGAAAATTGGGAAAAGCCCGTGACCCTGGCCCTGGAGGGGCCGGAAAAATACACGACCATCTCGAACACGACCGAAGCGTCCTGGGCAATGATCGAAGACTGGCCGCTCGAAGACAGCGCGCTGTTGACGCGAGCGCTCGATACATGCGCGGCGGTGATCGAGGGGAAGCAATCGGCAGAGGCCGCCCGCCAGGCCTTCATCGATGCTGCGCGTGAGGCCGGGATTCTCATTAAGGAATAACCTGGCAGCACGGCCTGGTTGGTCGCGTCTGTGCATCTTCCGGTCTGTGACATGGCAGACGACGCGCCGCCGACTTCAGGTGCCGCTCTGGCGGAAGCAACGGTTTCCTCCACCGATGGCGTCAAATCTCTGTTGCCGGCTAAACTGAAATTGGTCGCGCCCACTTTAAAGCGACACCTAAAACACGTCGAACGAGGGGCGAACATCCCCAGTACGAACCCGGCCTGCTCTCCTCCAAGTAACCCATTTGAGGGAAGAACAAGTGGTGAAGATCGGCATCCACCACAGAGACTGCGGCGGCCGGGCAATAGTACGCTCGCTTGCGTTTTCCGGCCGTGTGGGTGAACCTGTCGACCAGCACAGGTTGAAGCCGCTGCCGGGCAACCGGGCCGCACAACAGCCCCCAAACTGGAGAACATCATGGCCATCAGACTTCTCACGGCAATGGCAGTAACAGCACTCTTGGCGATTTCAGGATGTGCGACCAGTGGCGCCGGCAATACGACCTACTCACAAGCCCAAGGGGTCGACCCCGATATCGATCCCACGGGCACCGGCAACGAAAGCATGGGCGCGGGTTACTAAGCCTGACTCAGGCGACCAGGCTGGCGGTAGTCGACAGTCGGCGGGTACGATTGCCGGCCCCCCATTTCCGTCGGCTCCCTCAACTTCTTGATGCAAGAAGAATCGTTGATATGCAGGGGGATACATTCGTCCTCGATGCTACCGACACCACAGCAGAGGGTGTGGAGTACACCACTTTCGGCCCCCTATCCGAAATGGATTCGAGGCGCTGATTGCACCAAGGCTTATCCCTCAAAAACTCCAGGAGAACGGCACGTAGCTTGGTTGCGAGGGGGCAGGATAGTGCGTTGGGCACACAGCCACAAGAACTGAACAGCGAAAAATCCGCTGTACAGGCCTTCCAAAACCGAAGAGCCCAAGGTACTGAAAACACTCAGTGCGGGCGTGGCGAAACTGGTAGACGCAAGAGACTTAAAATCTCTCGGCTTCGGCTGTGCGGGTTCGATCCCCGCCGCCCGCACCAGATGGCCGCTATGGAAAATTCTTCACACGCAATGCTTCACCCCCGCCCGCTCAACGGACGGTTTCGCATACCCGCCTTAAATCGATTTGCCGCTCAGTGATAGTAGAAGCAGTCGCATTCGGCTCGCTGGACATCGTCGTGCCAGACCCTGACCGCCAGTTTCGAGCAGGCTCCCTTGTCCTCTAGCCGCAGACCAAGCAGCGAAACCGCTGCGGCCTTCGGGTTGAGTGCATCGACTTCAATTGCCGACCCTACCTGCTGCACGCCGTTGCGGGCGGTCCAGGTGAAGATCTGAACGCTGTAGTGTTGCATTGAAAATCCTCCGCTATGCAGACGCGTGGACGCAATACTCTCGCTGAACTCAGATATAGATCGGACGGATGAAGGCCCGTCCGGAAAGTCTATCAACCGTCCTCGACGGTTGCCTCGGGGCGGTCGCCGCCATCGGTATGCTCGAAGTGCCAGTTTCCTTTTTCGTCCTGGAAACTGATATCCTCGTCGTCGCCGCCGACCTGCTGCTCGGCTGCCGCGGCCTTGGCGGCCGCCAGCGCCATTTCTCGGCTGGGAAAGGGTTCCGAAAAGGCGTCGGCTGCCTTGTAGGCCCAACCGCCGTCGTGGGGAACGATGGAGTACGTAATGCGCGCCATGCTTCTCTCCCTGCACTCCGAAAGGCAATCCCGCCTTTCGCGGGCCGTTCCGCCCGGCCCAATATTCCTCCTCGTCAATGGCACTCTCATGCCGAACGGGGCGGATATTAACACAGGAATAGGCCGATAGGCCACTTTCACGAATCATTATGTGACAGGGCGTGTCAAGACGAGAAAGCGGCACTTTGCAGGGAGCGCTTTCTTTGCAGTTTTTCAAGTCTTTTCCGCGGCTTATGCCGGCAGCTTCGCCGCAATCTTGGCGACATGCGCACCCTGATAGCGGGCGGAATCGAGCTCGACCGCCGAAGGCTGGCACGCACCGTCGCCGCCGGTGATGGTCGAAGCCCCGTAGGGCGAACCGCCCTTGATCTCCTCAAGACCCATCTGCCCCTGGAAGGCATAGGCAACGATCATGCCGTGGTGCATCAGGGTCGGAATGAAGCCGAGAATCCTGGCCGCCATGCTGCGTTGCCGACGATGTGAAAACGAGCCGACCTTGCCGACCCACTTGCCCTGGGCCCAGAGCGCGCCGGTCTGGTCGATGAAGTTGTGCAATTCCGCTTGATCACCGTCGCCGCCAAGACTTATCAGAATGTGTCCGGCTGCCAGCAGCCGTACGGTCAACAGAGCGTTCTCAATTCTCGAACAATCACGAGAAACTACTGAACAATCGTCTCACATAAGCAGGATCGCCAATGAGCAGCCCCAAGATCGTTACTGCCGCCATGGTCGCTATCGGCGACGAACTCTTGTCCGGCAGAACAAAGGACAAGAACATCGGCCATCTCGCCGACATGATGACGATGGTCGGGATCGATCTGCGCGAAGTCCGCATCGTCCCCGATGAGGAAGCGTCAATAGTCGAAGCCATCAACGCCCTGCGCACGCGCTACGATTACATCTTTACCTCAGGCGGGATCGGCCCGACGCATGACGACATCACGGCCGACGCGGTGTCGAAGGCCTTCGGCGTCAGTTGTATCTATGACGAGCGGGCGATGGCGCTGCTCAGCGCCATGTACGAACGCAGCGGCATGGAATTCTCCGACGCCCGCAAGCGCATGGCGCGCATGCCGGAAGGGTCGCGGTTGATCCCCAACCCGGTCTCCACCGCGCCTGGCTTTGCTATCGGCAATGTGCACGTGATGGCCGGCGTGCCGCAGGTGTTCCAGGCGATGCTCGACGCGATCATGCCACACCTGCAGGCCGGTACGCCGCTGCTCTCGCAATCGGTTCGTTCGCCCTATGGCGAAGGCGATATCGGCACGCCACTGACCGAAGTGCAGAAGAACCATCCGGAGACCAGCATCGGATCCTACCCCAAGTTCGACGGCAAGGTCTTCTCCACCGATATCGTCGTGCGGGCCCGCGACCCGCAGGCTCTGTCGGCGGCGGCCGCAGAGGTACAGGCAATGATCGAGGCGATTACCACATCCCGCGCCAAAGGCTGACAATCTGACGGAAGCAGCGGCAGATAGGGGTTGGGCGCGAAGCTCTTGCGCATCGGCCGTCATTGCCGCTATTGCATGTCGGCAAATCAGGATGAAGCGTCTGCGCCTGCCCGATCTGCCGGATGCTTCGCCCTTACCTCGTCCAGACAAGCCGGAGCCCAGAAATGTCCCTGCCCGATAAAGCCTTCCCCGTTTCCTGGGATCAGTTCCACCGCGATGCGCGTGCGCTTGCCTGGCGGCTGGCCGATCAAGGGCAGGAATGGCGCGCTATGGTCTGCATCACGCGCGGCGGCCTGGTGCCGGCGGCCATCATCTGCCGTGAGCTCAATATCCGCATGATCGAGACGGTCTGCATCGCCTCCTACCACGATTATGACACACAGGGGCAGATGAAGGTGCTGAAAGGCATCGCGCCTGAGATCGCGAAGGACGGCGGCGAAGGCGTGCTGATCATCGACGATCTGACCGATACCGGCAAGACGGCAGCCGAAGTTCGCGCCATGCTGCCGAAGGCGCATTTTGCCGCCGTTTATGCCAAGCCCAAGGGCCGGCCAATGGTCGACACTTTCGTCACCGAAGTGAGCCAGGACACCTGGATCTACTTCCCTTGGGATCTGGGCTTCACCTATCAGGAGCCGATCGCCAAGGGAACGCGCGGTTAACACCGGCACCCGCCCTCGGCTCGCGCTGGCGAGCCGAGGGCGCTTTATTTGTCGCTCAGTGACGACTGGGGTCAAACGCTTCAGCCAAGCGACGGGATCGACGCAACCAGCGTCTCGGCAGTCAACCCTGTCCCGGCCTTCGTGCCGGCAGCGCCATGGCGCCAGACACCGGCCGCTGCCGCCTCGAACGCCGGCATGCCCTGCGCCAGGTGCGCGCCGATAATGCCTGCAAGAACGTCTCCGGATCCCGCCGTCGCCAGCGACGGTGGAGCATTGGCATTGACAGCAACCGTCCCATCCGCGCCGGCGATAACCGTATCGGCTCCCTTGTAGACGATCGTGGCGTGGCTCATCCGAGCCGCCGCCTGCGCCCTTTCGATCTTCGACAGTTTCTCGTCGCGGGCGATCTCGGGAAAGAGCCGGGAAAATTCGCCCTCGTGGGGCGTCATCACCACCCTGCCCGCAGCCGCGGCGAGCCGCCCGAACAATTCTGACCTGTGCTCCTGGAAAGAGGTGATGCCGTCGGCATCGAGAACGAGCGCGCGGCCGCATAGCTCAAGCGCAAAGTCGCGCGCTCGATCACCAACTCCGAACCCTGGACCAAGGACAAAAGCGCCGAGCCGGTTGTCCTCCAACCAGCGCTTGAGCTCCTTCCGGTCGTCAACCGCCTTCAGCATCACGGCGGTCAGGTGCGCGGCGTTGATGTCGAGAGCCGATTTCGGTGACGCTACCGTCACCAGACCGGCCCCGGCAGCGAGGCCGGCCGTAGCCGACAGCCGCGCAGCACCGGTCGCCCGCGCCCCGCCCGAGAAGACGACGAGATGGCCGCGGCGGAATTTGTGTGTCGACGCGTCGAGGCACGCCGCCTGATCCAACCAGAGCGCCGGCGTGTTGATGCGTAAACCACGCCCTCCGGCCCGCACGATTCGTGCCGGAATACCGATATCAAAGACGTCGAGCGTGCCGCACAAGGAACGGCCCGGAAACAGCAGATGGCCCGGCTTCTTCGCCATGAAGGTGACTGTGTGGCTGGCGGCCAATGCCGCGCCGCGAATTTGTCCCGTTCGCCCATCAACGCCGGTCGGCAAGTCGACAGCAATGATGGGCAAGCCCTGCTCGTTGATGCTTTCGATCGTTTCCCTCACCGGCTCGGGCAGATCCCGCGCGAGGCCTGCGCCGAAGAGCGCATCGACGATGACATCTCCGCCCTGCGGCAAGAAGGAATCAAGCGGATCTATCGGACCAGTCCACAGCAGCCGCGCACGGGCGGCGTCGCCGGCAAGCGCGGCCGGATCGCCGAAGGCGAACACGGCAACGTTGGCGCCGTTCTCCGACAGGGCTGATGCCGCGACATAGCCGTCGCCACCATTGTTGCCGGGTCCGCACAGCACGACATAGCGTTGCGCCTGCGGAAACAGCCTGAGTGCCGCCGCAGCCACCGCCAACCCGGCACTGCGCATGAGCAGGAAGCTGTCGATCCCCGATTGCGCGGCCGCCAAGTCTATTGCCGCCATTTCGGCCGGGGTAACCAACAGATCACAAAGCGAAGAGTGCATATCTCAGACTTATCCCTCTGCACCGGTCTTCGGCAAGTGGCACACACGAAATGCCACATGCTCATAATTCGTGCATTTGCACATAAATATTGCTCAAATAACGTGCTGCATCGCCCCCAATGGCGCGACTATCATCTCAAACCCGGCGACACCGGCGGAAAACTCATAAAAAATAGGCAGATTGCCTGGTGGCAAAGGTATGCAAAGCAGCCCCCACCCCGCGACGGCAAGAAATTTTGCCGCTTGGCAATCATTTTGCAGAAAAACTGGCATGCAACGTGCATATTGAGCGGCGAGCGGGCATGATCCTGCTTTAAAGGGAGAAGCGGAGAGACATTTTCTCATGAAAAAGATCGAAGCGATCATAAAACCCTTCAAGCTCGACGAAGTGAAGGAAGCCCTTCAGGAAGTCGGCCTGCAGGGCATTACCGTCACGGAAGCAAAGGGCTTCGGTCGACAGAAGGGTCACACGGAGCTGTATCGCGGCGCCGAATACGTCGTGGACTTCCTGCCGAAGGTAAAGGTCGAAGTGGTGCTGGCTGACGAAAACGCGGAGGCTGTCATCGAGGCGATCCGCAATGCCGCACAAACCGGCCGAATTGGCGACGGAAAGATTTTCGTTTCCAACATCGAGGAAGTCATCCGAATTCGTACCGGCGAAACCGGCCTCGACGCCATCTAATCCTCAAGGGCCGCTCGGCCCTGCCACTTTTCAAACCTCGTCATCTCACACAGGGAATTACGGAAAATGACGACTGCAAGCGATATTCTGAAGCAAATCAAGGACAACGACGTCAAGTTCGTCGACCTGCGCTTTACCGACCCCAAGGGCAAGCTGCAGCACGTAACGATGGACGTCGTCTGTGTCGACGAAGACATGTTCGCCGACGGCGTCATGTTCGACGGCTCCTCGATTGGCGGCTGGAAGGCGATCAACGAGTCTGACATGGTGCTGATGCCCGATCCGGAAACAGCGCATATGGACCCGTTCTTCGCGCAGTCGACGATGGTCATCATCTGCGACATTCTCGATCCGGTTTCGGGCGAATCCTACAACCGCGACCCGCGCGGCACGGCGAAGAAGGCCGAAGCCTACCTCAAGGCCTCCGGGATCGGCGACACCGTCTTTGTCGGCCCGGAAGCCGAATTCTTCGTCTTCGACGACGTCAAGTACAAGGCCGATCCGTATAACACCGGCTTCAAGCTCGACTCCTCGGAACTGCCGTCCAACGACGACACCGACTATGAGACCGGCAACCTTGGTCACCGCCCGCGCGTCAAGGGCGGCTATTTCCCGGTCCCGCCGATCGACAGCTGCCAGGACATGCGCTCCGAAATGCTGACGGTTCTCTCCGAAATGGGCGTGACGGTCGAAAAGCATCACCATGAAGTGGCGGCTGCCCAGCACGAACTCGGCGTCAAGTTCGACGCGCTGGTTCGCAACGCCGACAAGATGCAGATCTACAAGTACGTCGTGCACCAGGTTGCCAATGCCTACGGCAAGACCGCAACCTTCATGCCGAAGCCGATCTTCGGCGACAACGGCTCGGGCATGCACGTGCACCTGTCGATCTGGAAGGACGGCAAACCGACCTTCGCAGGCGACGAATATGCCGGCCTGTCGGAAAGCTGCCTCTACTTCATCGGCGGCATCATCAAGCATGCGAAGTCGTTGAACGCCTTCACCAACCCGTCGACGAACTCCTACAAGCGTCTCGTCCCGGGCTACGAAGCCCCGGTCCTGCTCGCCTACTCCGCCCGCAACCGTTCGGCTTCGTGCCGCATTCCGTTCGGCACCAACCCGAAGGCCAAGCGCGTCGAAGTCCGCTTCCCGGATCCGACCGCCAACCCCTACCTCGCCTTCGCAGCGATGCTGATGGCCGGCCTCGACGGCATCAAGAACAAGTTGCATCCCGGCAAGGCCATGGACAAGGACCTCTATGACCTGCCGCCGAAGGAACTGAAGAAGATCCCGACCGTTTGCGGCTCGCTGCGCGAAGCGCTCGAAAGCCTCGACAAGGATCGCAAATACCTGACCGCCGGCGGCGTCTTCGACGACGATCAGATCGATTCCTTCATCGAACTGAAGATGCAGGAAGTCATGCGTTACGATATGACCCCGCACCCGGTCGAGTACGACATGTACTACTCGGTCTAAGACCGACGGGCCGGGCGGCGGATGCCGCGCCCGGTCTGAAAGCGAGACGCGGCAAGCCGGCGGGGTTCAAGGAGCCCCGCCGGCTTGTTTTTTGGGGGGCATGCTGCCGCGAAGCGGAAGAGGACGAGGCAGGCGTACACGAAGCCGTGCATGGCACCCTATTGATGTTTTGGGTTTGGCAACCCAGATAATCCCTTGAAAGGATGTGTTGCGTCATGAAACAGAGAAACGCGAAATTCGAGATCGGACAGGTGGTTCGCCATCGGGTTTTCCCGTTCCGCGGCGTCGTCTTCGACGTTGATCCGGAATACGCAAACACCGAGGAATGGTGGAATGCCATCCCCCAGGAGATCCGCCCAAGCAAGGATCAGCCCTTCTACCACCTGTTCGCCGAGAACGACGACAGCGAGTATGTCGCCTATGTGTCCGAACAGAACCTGGTATCCGACGAAAGCGATCGGCCGATACGCCACGCCCAAGTCGACGCCCTGTTCGAGAAGGACGACATCGGGCACTACAAGCCCAAGGTGACGTTCCGCCACTAGTGGCTTGGCCTGTTGCACTCGCTCAAATGAAAAACGCCCGGACTTCGTCCGGGCGTTTCTTTATTCTTGACGTGAGCCGAAGGGCTTAGTTCTGCTTTGCGGCCTTCTGGGCTTCTTCAAGCTTCTTGCGCGCATCTTCAGCCTTCTTCTGCATTTCTTCCTGCAGCAGGCGCTGACGCTCTTCGAGCTGCGACTGTTCGATCGGCTCGCCGTCGAAAATGCCGGTAAAGCCTTCGAGGCCCATCTTGATCGGGTTCGGAGCGCGCTGGAAGTTGACGGAGGTGAAGACCACCTCGTTACCCTTCTTCAGGCTTGCGATCAGCTGGTCGGACAGCGGAGCCTCAGCCACGCACTTGTCAGGCATGCAGATGGCGTAGTCGAGCTTCACCGGCTTGCCGCCGTCGATCTGCATCTGAACGCCGGTCGGGATCAGCCGCGCGGACGGAACCGAGATCTGCAGAACCTTGCGATTGACCTTGCCCGTGACGGTGATGAGGCCCACTGCGGTAATGAGCTGACCGTTGTTTGCCGTCAGCAGGTTCTGAACGATGCAGACATCGTTGTCTTCCTGCTTGGTGCAGACCTTGAACCAACCCTGCGGGGGCTTGCCACCTGCCTGCTGGGCAGATGCAACGCCCGGAACACCCGCAGCTGCTACAGAGAGCGCCAGCGTTGCCAGTCCCGCACGTTTGGTGAAGTTCGACTTGAAGATCATTGTGATTCCGTCTCCTGAAATCCGGTAACGGAACAATTCGTTCCGCAGGTGAGTATCGTCAGCCGCCGTTGTCCTGTTGGCCAAATAAGGCAAATGCATGACCCCGTTTCCGGAAACACCTGTTACATTGGCTCGTACGGTTTATCCAGTGTTTCTTGCTTTTTTTTGACCTCTTGCCTGCCGGAATTTGGGTATAGCGTCGGTTGGAATTGTCGACCGGCATTGGTAACGTGCCGGGAATCGGCCAAATGCCACTTCACTGGAGATAACGTTGCGCACAATTCTTTCCGGTCTGGCCATCCTGTTGGCCGCAACCGCATTCGGTGGCGCCGCGACGGCCGCTCCCGTGCACGCCATTTCGATGCACGGGGAGCCCGCCCTGCCCGCGGATTTCAAGAGCTTCCCCTACGTCAATCCCGATGTAAAGAAGGGCGGCAAGATTTCCTACGGCGTGGTCGGGACCTTCGATAGCCTCAACCCTTTCATCCTGAAGAGCATGCGCACGACGGCGCGCGGCATGTGGGATCCGGAATACGGCAATCTCGTCTACGAATCGCTGATGCAGCGCTCCCGCGACGAACCGTTCACGATGTACGGCCTGCTCGCCCAGACGGTGGAATGGGACGACGACCGGACGTTCATTCAGTTCAACATCAATCCCGATGCGCGCTGGGCCGATGGGCAACCGGTAACAGCGGACGATGTCATCTTCACCTTCGAGCTGATGCGCGACAAGGGTCGGGTTCCCTTCGCCAACCGCATGGCGAAGGTGGCCAAACTCGAAAAGGTCGGCGACCTCAGCGTCCGCTTCACCTTCAACGAAGATGCTGACCGCGAACTGCCGCTGTTGCTTGGACTTTCTCCAGTCCTGCCGAAACATGCAACCGACGTGGCGACCTTCGACCAGACGACGCTTAAAGCCCCGCTTGGTTCAGGCCCCTATCGCGTTGCCGAGGTAAAACCGGGCGAACGCATCGTCTATCGCCGCAACCCGGACTATTGGGCAAAGAACCTGCCTTCGAAAGTCGGGTTCGACAACTACGACGAGATCTCCGTCGAGTACTTCCTCCAGGAGAACTCCCTCTTCGAAGCCTTCAAGAAGGGCGAAATCGACATCTACCCGGAGGGCAGCGCCACGAAATGGGCGCGCGGCTACGATTTTCCCGCTGTTCGCTCCGGTGACGTCGTCAAGGAGACTTTCACGCCGAAAACGCCGTCGGGCATGCTCGGCATCGTCTTCAACACGCGCAAGCCGATGTTTGACAACCTCAAGCTCCGCCAGGGGTTGGCGCTGGTGTTCGACTTCGAGTGGGTCAACAAGAACCTGTTCGACAGCGCCTATACGCGGACCCAAAGCTATTGGCAGAACTCGGCACTTTCGTTCCTGGGCGCCGCGGCGGACGACCGCGAACTCGGGCTGATCGGTGACGTGCGCGAACACATCAACCCGGCGATCCTCGACGGTACATATCGGTTGCCGGTGACGGATGCATCGGGCCGCGACCGCAATGTGCTGCGCGTCGCCGTCTCGCTCCTGCGCGAGGCCGGTTATCAGATCAAGGACGGCAAGATGGTCGATGCCAAGGGGGCGCCGCTCGCCTTCGAGATCATGAGCCAGAATGCCGGCCAGGAGAAGATCGCCCTTGCTTACCAGCGCTTCCTGGCGCCGCTCGGCATCAAGGCCTCCGTGCGCACGGTCGACGATTCGCAGTATCAGCAGCGCAGCCAGTCGTTCGACTACGACGTCATCATCAAGTCGTTCCCCTCCACGCTCTCGCCGGGCATCGAGCAGGTCGGGCGCTGGACCTCGCAGTCGCGCGATCGTCAGGGCAGCGACAACTTTGCCGGCGTTGCCGACAAGGACGTCGACCGGATGGTCGAAAATATCCTGCAGGCCAGAACGACAGAGGATTTCACTGCGGCCGTTCGTGCCCATGACCGGTTGCTGATCAACAATTCCTATCTTGTGCCGCTCTACCATCTGGATGCCCAGTGGGTCGCGCGGCGCAAGCATATCGGCCGGCCGGCCGCCGTACCTCTCTACGGCTACCAGTTGCCCGCATGGTGGGACGAGAACGTCCAATAAAGGGTCGGCTCCCTCTACAGAGCCGCGCGTTTTATCAGACGCGCCAAGGTCGCTGTAGCACTTTGAATTGCTGCATGTTTTATCCTTAAATCGAATGCGATTTAGGGATAAAACATGCAGAAGGTAACGCACTGAAAGCCTGTTGGAACCGGCTTATCTCGCAGCTTTGTCCAAGAGGAAAGGCACCTACATCATGCAAACCGTCAGCATCGATATCGTCTCCGACGTCGTCTGCCCCTGGTGCTATCTCGGCAAGGCCAGACTCGATCAGGCGATCGCCAATGTCCGCTCGGAAGTACAGGTCGCCATACAGTGGCGCCCCTACCAGCTCAACCCCGACCTTCCGCCGGAAGGCGTGGATCACAAGCAACATCTCGCCGCCAAGCTCGGCGGTCAGGCAGCGGTCGACCGAGCACATGAAACGCTGAACGCACTCGGCAATGCCGATGGCATCGCCTTCGATTTTGATGCCGTGAAGATCAGCCCGAACACGCTCGACGCGCACCGGCTCATTCGATGGGCAGCGACCAATGGCGAAGTGGCGCAGTCGGCCGTCGTCGGCCTGCTCTTCAAGGCGAATTTCGAGGAGGGCCGCAATGTCGGCGATCAGTCGGTTCTGCTCGATATCGCCGCCGAGGCCGGCCTCGACCGACCAGTGATCGCGGCGCTCCTCAACTCGGATGCCGACAAGGATGCCGTCAGGGAAGAGATCGGCATGGCGCGCGAAATGGGCGTGACCGGCGTCCCCTGCTTCATCCTCGACGGGCAATATGCCGTGATGGGTGCGCAATCGGTCGACGTGCTCAGCAACGCCTTGCGCGAAATCGCTCAGATGAAAGCGAGCGGCGCGCCGAATTAGCATGGCTGAAGTTCTTTCACGCCGCCACTGGGCGGCGGCGTGAACGTGATTATGCCTGTTTCGCCAATCCTGCGAGCTGCGTCATCACCATCGCCGCGCCCGACAGGCGCTTTTCAGGCGTAACCAGCTCGCGCTGGAAGAAGATGCTATGATCCGGCCTGATCTTCGCCAGTGTGCCCTGCTTGGCGATGTAGCCAACCAGCGCTGCAGGGTTCGGGAATTCCTTGTTGCGGAGCTGCACGACCACGCCCTTCGGACCGGCATCGAGCTTTTCGACATTGGCCGTCCGGCAGAGCGACTTGATATAGACGATCTTCAGGAGGTGCTGCACCTCGATCGGCAGCGGGCCGAAGCGGTCGATCATCTCCGCGCCGAAACCGTCGATCTCCTTGAGGTCCGTCAACTCGCCCAGGCGGCGGTAAAGACCGAGCCGCAGATGCAGATCCGGCACATAGTGCTCCGGGATCATCACCGGCGTGCCGACAGAGATCTGCGGCGACCAGCCGGTATCGTGAACCTCTTCCTCGCCCTTGAGTTCTGCGACCGCTTCCTCGAGCATCTGCTGATAGAGCTCAAATCCGACTTCCTTGATATGACCGGACTGTTCTTCGCCAAGCAGGTTGCCGGCGCCGCGGATGTCGAGGTCGTGGCTTGCCAGCTGGAAGCCGGCGCCGAGCGTATCGAGTGACTGCAACACCTTCAACCGTCGCTCGGCTGTCGCCGTCAGCGTCTTGTTGACCGGCAGTGTGAACAGCGCAAAGGCGCGCACCTTCGAACGACCGACGCGGCCGCGAAGCTGATAAAGCTGCGCCAGACCGAACATGTCGGCGCGATGCACGATCAAGGTATTGGCCGTCGGCACATCGAGACCGGATTCGACGATGGTCGTCGACAGCAGCACGTCATAGCGCCCCTCATAAAAGGCGTTCATGATGTCTTCGAGCTCCGTTGCCGGCATCTGGCCATGGGCGACGGCAACTTTCAGCTCCGGCAGGTCGGATTTCAGGAAATCATGGATCTCCGAGAGGTCGCTGAGGCGCGGGCAGACATAGAAGCTCTGGCCGCCACGATAATGCTCCCGCATCAAGGTCTCGCGGATCACCAGCGCGTCGAACGGCGAGATGAAGGTGCGGACCGCCATGCGGTCGACAGGCGGCGTCGTGATGAGCGACAGTTCGCGCACTCCGGTCAACGCCAGTTGCAGCGTGCGCGGGATCGGTGTCGCCGACAGCGTCAGCACATGCACGTCCGACTTCAAGTCCTTCAGCCGTTCCTTGTGCTTGACGCCGAAATGCTGCTCCTCGTCGATGATGAGCAGCCCGAGATTGGCGAAATTGACCGTCGTTCCGAGCAGGGCATGGGTGCCGACCACGACGTCGGTCTTGCCGTCTGCCACTTCCTTCTTTGTCAACGCCAGTTCCTTGGAGCCGACAAGGCGCGAGGCCTGCTGGATGCGGATCGGCAGGCCACGAAAACGTTCGGTGAATGTCTTGAAATGCTGTCGTGCAAGCAACGTCGTCGGCACGACGACGGCGACCTGAACCCCGTTCATTGCCGCAATGAAGGCTGCCCGCAACGCAACCTCCGTCTTGCCGAAGCCGACGTCGCCGCAGACAAGGCGGTCCATCGGCCGGCCGCTGCCGAGATCCTCGCGCACGGCGTCGATCGAGTTCAGCTGATCTTCGGTCTCGTCATAGGGGAAGCGCGCGACGAACTCGTCATAGACGCCATCCTGGGCCACCAGCACATGTGCATGCCGGGTATGGCGCTCGGCTGCGATGCGGATGAGGCCACCCGCCATATCGAGCAGACGCTTCTTGAGCTTCGCCTTGCGGGCCTGCCAGGCGACGCCGCCAAGCTTGTCGAGGATCGCGTCCGTACCCTCTGAACCGTAGCGGGACAGGAGCTCGATGTTTTCGACCGGGAGGAAGAGCTTGGCGTTGTCGGCATAAACGAGCTCAAGGCAGTCGTGCGGCGCGCCGACAGCTTCGATCGTGCGGAGTCCGACGAAACGGCCGATACCGTGTTCGGCGTGCACGACGTAGCTGCCTTCATCAAGGCCCGCGACCTCGGCAATGAAGTCGGCACCACGCTTGCGCCGCTTGGAGCGGCGGACCATGCGGTCGCCGAGAATATCCTGTTCGCCGATAACGACGAGATCGCCCGTTTCAAAGCCTGATTCAAGGCTGAGAACCGCCGATGCAGCTTCGCCCGGCTTCAACGTCTTGACGTCGGCCAGAGCCTTGATCTGGCGAATGTTGCCGAGACCATGTTCCACCAGCACCTGCAGCAGACGATCGAGAGACCCCTCGCTCCAGCCTGATATAACGACCTTAAGACCTTTGGAGCGCTTCTCGGCGATGTATTTGACCGCCTGGTCGAAGACGTTGACGCGATCGCTCTCGGCCTCGCCTTCGCCAGCCGTCTTTGCCCAGCGCACGCCTTGCCGCGCATCGACGGTAACGACCTGGCGGGCCTCGCCTTCCTGCTCGTTGAAGGGCGTGAGCCGGACGGCGTTGCGCTCAGCGAGCGCGGCGGAAAATCCTTCAGAGTTCAGATACAGGAACTCCGGCGGCACGGGCTTATAGGGCGTGCCCTGTGTCGCGAGCGACTTGCCCGGCGATGCCGCCGTATGGCGTGCGTCATAATAATCGAGAATGAGCTTCGAGCGTTCGGCGGCGGCTTCCCGCGCCAGATGATCGGTGACGATGCGGAAGCCGTCGAGATAATCGAACACGGTTTCGAGGCGATCGTAGAAGAGTGGCAGCCAATGTTCCATGCCGGCATAACGACGCCCCTCGGAGACGGCCTGGTAGAGCGCATCATCGCGGGTCGTGGCGCCGAAGAGCGACAGATACTGCTTGCGGAAGTGGCTGATGGTATCCGGCGTCAGCGACACCTCGCTCATCGGATTGAGGTCGAGCGAACGAACCTGGCCGGTCGTGCGCTGGCTGGCCGGATCGAAGGACCGGATCGTCTCAAGCGTGTCGCCGAAGAAATCAAGCCGGAGCGGATCGGCGCTGCCGGGGACGAAGACGTCGAGGATGCCGCCGCGCACGGCGTACTCGCCGACTTCGCGAACGGTGGCCACCCGCTCGAAGCCGTTGCGTTCCAGACGCGCTGCGACATCGTCCATGCGCACCTGGTTGCCCGGGCGCGCGGAGAAGGCGAGGCTTTCGATCACATCCTGCGGTGAAATCTTCTGCAGCGCCGCATTGACCGTCACCAGCACGATGGCGGCATGCGGCTTCTTGCGGTGAGCAATCAAGGCGCTCAGGGCCGCGAGCCTGCGCGCTGACGTATCAGCACTCGGCGATACACGGTCGTAGGGAAGGCAATCCCAACCCGGCAAAGTCAGGACCGGAATATCGGGGGCGACGAAACCGAGGACCTGCTCCAGATCGGCTATGCGCTGCCCATCCGAGAGGATGTAGGCGACCGGCGTACCGGCACGCGCCAGATCGGCAAGCACCAGCGCTTCGGCGCCGGATGGAACCGGGCCAATCGTGACTTCACGCGTCGCAGCGACAATCTTCTTCGGGTCAAGGCCAGCCAGCATCGATCTATTTCATCTCTTCGGGGAGCCGCTCGAAATCGGGGCGGTAGGCAGCGATGCGCTCGAACATCGCCGTCTGGTAGCGCTCAGGCACCGGCTTTTCGCCGATGATCCACTTGACGAGATCGTTGTCTTCCTCGGCCATGATGGTTTCGAGCTCGTCCAACTCAACCTCAGACAAGCCGGAAAGCTCGGCTTCAGCGAACTGTCCGAGGATCAGGTCCATTTCGCGGATGCCGCGATGCCAGGCGCGAAACAGAATCCGGCGGCGACGCGGATCGAGATCGGCGCTGGTGCGTGAAATGCCAGTCATGGGGGATTCCTTCCTGCCGCCCGAGGAGGTACGGTTTGTCGTCAATGGGCTCTATAAACGCTGAATAGATGATTGTCAGCCTTGCCAAACCTCGAATTGTCGTCGCAATTTCACCACCATGCGCCCTGCCCTGCTCGACCCGCTCTTTTCACCGCTCAATACTTTGCCCGGCATCGGCCCGAAGATCGGCGAGCTGTATGCCCGCCTTCTCGGCCGTGAAAACATCGAAGACTGCCGCGTCGTCGACTTGGTATTCCATGCACCGCATTCGTTGATCGATCGACGGCAGCAGCCGGGAATCGCGAATGCACCGCAAGGCGTCGTAGTCACGATCACCGGTCGGGTCGATCGCCATCAGCCGCCGCCGCCGGGAAAGCAGAACCTGCCCTACCGCATCTTCCTGCATGACGACACCGGAGAACTGGCGCTCACCTTCTTCCGCGTCAAAGGCAATTGGCTGGAAAAATCGCTGCCGCTCGACGATACCGTGATCGTCAGCGGCAAGGTCGACTGGTTCAACGGCCGGCCGTCGATGGTTCATCCGGACTATATGGTCAAGGCGAGCGAGGCGGATAACCTGCCGCTCGTCGAGCCCGTATACGGCCTGACAGCCGGCCTCTCCGCCCGCATATTGCGCAAATCGATCGAGGCGGCCGTTGCCCGCGTGCCAGAGATGCCGGAGTGGATCGACGAGACACTCGCTTCGAAGCAGAGTTTTCAAAGTGCAGCCGACAGCTTCCGTGCGCTGCATGAACCTCGCGACGCGACTGATATCGACCCGCAGGCGCCGGCGCGCAGGCGACTCGCCTATGACGAGTTCCTGGCCGGCCAACTGTCCCTTGCCCTCGTTCGCCAGCGTCTTCGCAAGGTCGCCGGCACACCGGTGCATGCAACGGGCAAACTCTCCGGCCCCGTTATCGCCGCTCTCCCCTTCTCGCTCACGGCGAGCCAGTCGACCGCGATTGCCGACATCCTCAAGGACATGTCCGGAAGCGACCGGATGCTGCGGCTGTTGCAGGGCGACGTCGGCTCCGGCAAGACCATGGTCGCGCTGATGGCGATGCTGGCGGCGGTCGAATCAGGCGGCCAGGCGGTGTTGATGGCCCCAACGGAAATCCTCGCTCGACAGCATTTCGCGACGCTGTCGAAAATGGCGGCTCCTGCAGGCATCACCATGGACGTTCTGACCGGGCGCACCAAGGGCAAGGAACGCGATGCGATCCTGGAGCGCATCGCCTCCGGCGAGACGCGGATCGTGGTCGGCACGCATGCCCTCTTCCAGGACACCGTCAATTACGACAGGCTGACGCTTGCGGTCGTCGACGAACAGCATCGCTTCGGTGTCCACCAGCGTCTGCGCCTGACCGCCAAGGGCATTTCCCCGCATATGCTCGTCATGACGGCAACGCCGATCCCGCGCACGCTGGTGCTTGCCGCCTTTGGCGACATGGATGTTTCCAAGCTGACGGAAAAGCCGGCCGGGCGAAAACCCATCCAGACGGTCACCATTCCGACCGAGCGGACCGACGAGGTCGTCGACCGCCTCTCTGCAGCCCTCAAGGAAGGCAAGAAAGCCTACTGGATCTGCCCGCTCGTGGAAGAATCCGAAGCCATCGACGTCATGTCCGCCGATGAAAGATACCAGGGGCTCTCCAGACGCTTCGGTCGGGATGTCGGCCTTGTGCACGGCCGCATGAACGGCGCGGAAAAAGACGCCGTCATGCTCGCCTTCAAGAACGGTGAAATCCGCCTGCTCGTCGCGACGACCGTCGTCGAAGTCGGCGTCGACGTACCGGATGCCACCATCATGGTCATCGAGCATGCGGAACGCTTCGGCCTGGCGCAATTGCACCAGTTGCGTGGCCGCGTCGGTCGTGGTGACGAGGCCTCGACCTGCATCCTGCTCTACAAGAGCCCACTTGGCGAAACCGGCCGTGCAAGGCTCTCGATCCTGCGCGACAGCGAGGACGGCTTTCTGATCGCCGAGGAAGATCTGAAGCTGCGCGGCGAAGGTGAGTTGCTGGGAACGCGCCAATCCGGCACGCCCGGCTTTCGTATCGCCAGCCTCGAAGCACATGGTGACCTGCTCGAGATCGCCCGCAAGGACGCCGCCTATATGATCGAGCGCGATCCGGATCTCACCTCGCCGCGTGGCGAAGCGCTCCGAACCTTGCTTTATCTTCATCGCCGCGACGAAGCGATCCGCTTCCTGCGCGCCGGCTGAATCGTCAGGCGGTTTTCTGCTGGGCGATCTTGCGCGGTGGAGCGTTGGCAAGTGGCCTGTAGTCGGGAGCGACGAGGCCGCCGGAGATCAGCAGCTTGGCCGCATCCTCGGCGCTCATTTCAAGCGGGATGATCTTGTCGCGGGGCACGAACAACAGGAAGCCGGCCGTCGGGATCGGCGTCGGCGGCAAGAACACGGTCACCATATCCATGCCACGCTCGGCGAATTTGGCGGCGACCTCGCCTTTCACATCCGTTGCGATGAAGACGAGCGACCAGAGGCCAGGGCTCGGATACTCGATCAAGCCCGCCTTCTTGAACGACGAAGATTGCTCTTGAAGCACCGTCTGGAAGATCTGCTTCAGCGATTTGTAGATGGTGCGAACGAGCGGCGTCCGGCTGACAAGGGACTCGCCGAAGGCAACGATCGACCGCCCCACCAGGTTGGCGGTGAGGAAGCCGACCAATGTGATCACGATGAGCGCGACCAAAAGCCCGAAGCCGGGAATAGCCACTGGCGAATAGGTGTCAGGATTATAGAAATTCGGCAGATAAGGCTTCACCCATCCGTCGGCCCATTCGATGAAGGTGCGGACCAACCAGACGGTAATGGCCAGCGGCGCACAGATGATCAGCCCCGTCAGGAAATAGTTCCGCAACCGGGTCGCAATGAAGCTGCTCTTCGAATTTTCCGTCATGCCTCTTCCGTTTAAACCTCACTCCGAACCGAAAGCCGGATGATAGGCAACCGTGCCTGCCGGCACCGCGCCGGAGAAGGCCAGCGCCATGAAGTATTGCGGCGCACAACCCGGGAATACAAGAGAAGATTCGTTACGGAATCTGAACTTTTGGTAATAGTCGGGATCACCGACGACCACGCAACCCGACGCCCCGGCGGCGGTAAGCATCGCAAGCCCCTCGCGGATGAGTCGGCTGCCCACGCCCTGCGCTTGTCGCCCCGCCAAAACCGCCACGGGGCCAAGCCCGAACCAGCCCGATGACGGCGGCGTGAGTGCTACCGGCGAGAAGGCGACGTGACCGACAATCTGGCCTTCATCCTCGGCAACGAGCGAGAGCGTCAGTGCGCCCTGGTCCCGAAGGCGCTCGATGATGAAGGGCTCGCTCTGGTCGCTGTGCGGATGCCCTTCGAAAGCAGCGGCAGTTACGTCGTGGATCGCCCGCTCGTCGCCCTTTCTTTCCGGTCGGATGACGATCATTCGACCGTTACCGATTTTGCGAGGTTGCGGGGCTGATCGACGTCGGTACCCATGAACACGGCCGTGTGGTAGGCAAGCAGCTGAATCGGCAGCGAGAAGATTATCGGCGCGATGATTTCGTCGACGTTCGGCAGAACGATCGTCGCCATCGTCTCGAGCTTCGAGGCGGCTGCGCCCTTTTCGTCGGTGATCAGAATAATCCGTCCGCCGCGGGCTGCCACCTCCTGCATGTTCGACACGGTCTTCTCATAGAAGCGGTCATGTGGGGCGATGACGATAACCGGCATGTTTTCGTCGATCAGCGCGATCGGGCCGTGCTTCAGTTCGCCGGCGGCATAGCCCTCGGCGTGGATATAGGAAATTTCCTTGAGCTTCAGCGCGCCTTCCATCGCCAGCGGGAAGCTGGTGCCGCGGCCGAGGTAGAGCACGTCGCGGCACTTCGAGAGTTCGCGCGACAGCATCTCGATCTTCGGCTGGATGGTATTCAGCACCTGGCCCATGATCCGCGGCATTTCCGCGAGGTGGCGAACGAGCGCCTGTTCCTCGTCGGCGGAGACCGTGCCACGGGCTCGGCCGGCGCCGATCGACAACGCGGCAAGCACCGCCAGCTGGCAGGTAAACGCCTTGGTCGAGGCAACGCCGATCTCGGGGCCGGCGAGGATCGGGAACACGGCGTCGGATTCACGCGCGATGGTCGATTCACGGGTGTTGACGACCGCGCCGATCTTCAGGCCATGGTCCTTGCAATACCTGAGCGACGCCAGCGTATCGGCGGTCTCGCCCGACTGCGAGATGAACAGGGCTGCCGACTGCGACGACAGCGGGATTTCCCGGTAGCGGAACTCGGAGGCGACGTCGATTTCGACCGGAAGGCGGGCATAGCGCTCGAACCAGTATTTGCCGACGAGACCGGCAAGATAGGCGGTGCCGCAGGCAGAGATCGCCAGACTCGGCACACCGGCAAAATCGATCGAGCCCGTGAGGGCCTTCACCCGGTTTTCGGCAAAGTCGATGTAATGGCCGAGCGCATGGGAGATCACCTCCGGCTGCTCGTAGATTTCCTTTTCCATGAAGTGCCGGTGATTGCCCTTGTCGATCATGTAGGCGGCTGCCAATGAGATCTGTCGCGGGCGATCGACGGCATTGCCGGCGAGATCGAAGATATGGGCGCCATTGGCGCCGATCACCGCCCAGTCGCCGTCGATCAGATAGGTGATCTCGTTGGTAAACGGCGCCAGTGCGATCGCATCGGAGCCCAGAAACATCTCGCCCTTGCCGTGGCCGATCGCCAGCGGCGGACCGTTGCGGGCGGCCATGATCGTCGATGGGTCGTCCTGGTAGAGCACGGCCAAGGCATAGGCGCCGGTCACCCGCTTCAGCATCGCATGCATGGCCTCGCGCCGGCCAAGACCGTCACGACGGAACTTTGCCAGGAGATGCGCCACCACTTCCGTGTCGGTCTCGGTCTGGAACGTCGCACCGGCGGCAATCAGTTCGTCCTTCAGCGCAGAGAAGTTCTCGATGATGCCGTTGTGAACCACAGCAACGCCATCGGTGAAATGCGGATGTGCATTGCGTTCGGTCGGGGCGCCGTGCGTCGCCCAGCGGGTGTGGGCGATGCCGATCGTGCCGGCCAGCGGCTCTTCGCGCAGGCGGGCTTCCAGATTGACCAGCTTGCCTTCGGCCCGGCGGCGCTCAAGCGCGCCGGCATTGACGGTCGCGACCCCGGCCGAATCATAGCCGCGGTATTCCAGGCGCTTCAACGCATCGACCAGTCGCTCCGAGACCGGCTGGTTTCCAACAATGCCAACAATTCCGCACATAGTCGTCTCCGAATTCGTCCCGCGCCGTTTCGACGCCCCAATCGACAGGGCGGAAGTCCCGCCCGGCGCGTTGCCTTGGTAACGCATTTGCCGGACGAGGCAATCCGCCCCGATTTCACTTTCGGTTTCAGTATTTAACGCGAACCTATTTGGCCGCCTTGGCCGCCTTTTTCGCAGCCTTCAGTGCCTCGTAGCGTTCACGCAGGACACGCGCCCTGCCCGGCTTGATCTCCTGGCGCGCGCGGCCGAAGGCAACGGCGTCGGCCGGCACGTCCTCGGTGATGACGCTGCCGGAGGCGACCAGGGCGCCGTCACCGATCGTCACCGGTGCGACCAGCGAGGAATTCGAGCCGACGAAGGCATTCTCACCAATGCGGGTTTCGTGCTTGTTCACGCCATCATAATTGCAGGTGATCGTGCCGGCACCGATGTTCGAGCCGGCGCCGACGAAGGCATCGCCGATATAGGTCAGATGGTTGACCTTGGCGCCAGCGCCGATTTCCGCCTTCTTGACCTCGCAGAAATTACCGACCTTCGACTTTTCGCCGAGATCGGCACCGGGCCGCAGACGGGCATAGGGGCCGACGGTTGCGCCGGCACGCACCGTCGCTCCCTCGACATGCGAGAAGGCATGGATGATCGCGCCGCTCTCGACGCGGACGCCCGGGCCGAACACGACATTCGGTTCGATCAGCACATCCTGCTGCAATTCCGTGTCCCAGGCGAGGAAAACAGTTTCCGGCGCGATCATAGACACGCCGGACAACATCAGCTCGTGACGGCGGCGCTGCTGCCAGAGCCGCTCGATATAGGCGAGTTCGGCGCGGGTGTTGCAGCCGGTCAGCTCCTCCTCAGGCGCCTCGACGGCGATGGCGCGACCGCCGATCGCCCGCACGATCTCGACCAGGTCTGTCAGGTAGTATTCGCCCTTGACATTGGCATTGCCGATGCGGTCGAGCAGATCAAGCGCCTTGCGGCCATTGATCGCCATCAGCCCGCCATTGCAATAGGTGATGCGGCGTTCTTCCTCGGTTGCATCCTTGTGCTCGCGGATCGCGATCAGCGCGCCGTCGTCGACGATCAGCCGGCCATAACCCGAGGGATCGGCAGCCTCGAAGCCGATGACGACCACATCGTTGCCGGCGGCCAGGCCATCGCGCGCTGCCTTGAGCGGCTCAGGCGTGATCAGCGGCGTATCGCCGAAGACAACCAGAATGTCGTCAAAACCCCTGGATATCGCTTCGCGCGCCGCCAGCACCGCATGTCCGGTGCCAAGACGCTCCTTCTGCAGGAACGAAGCGATCGATACGCCGTCGATGCCGGCAGCACCTGAAACAGCCTCGGCGTCGCGTCCGACAACGAGAGCGACGTCGGAAATCGATGCGCGCGAGAGCGCGGCCACCACATGGGCAATCATCGGCCGGCCGGCCACCGGATGCAGCACCTTCGACATGGACGATTTCATCCGCGTGCTTTCACCCGCAGCCAGTACAATCGCCAGGCAACTCCGTTCCATCCAATGAACTCCTTGGTCTTTTTTTTGAGGGCCGATATCCGGCTGCCCGATTCGGCCCCTTCATATCAGCAACATATTGCGGGAAGCATAATTCGCACAATCACGTCGCGTTAACCGGCTTAAAACCCGATGATGGCATAAGGGGAAGCGGAGCCTGCCTCGGCAACCCATGCGCGTGCATCGCTCCCTCGGGGAGAGAAGCAGCAATGCATGCCAGCACCGATCTCGACGCAGCGGCAAAGCCGGACAATATCGCTCTGGCTGCCATCCGCTCGCCGCTTGCAGCACTCGCTCTGGCGCTTGCCCTGCTCTCGCTGCTGCTGACTGTCACGATCCCACAGCCGATAGGGCCGATGTTCTGGGATCATTATCTCTATCTTGATGCCGCCAACCGGCTTGCTGACGGACAGATCCCGTCCGTCGATTTCTTCGCGCCCGTCGGCGGGCTCGGGTACTACCTGTTCGCAGCGCTGCAAGCGGCGTTCCCGAGCGGCCATCCCCTGCTGCTGGCGAGTTGGTGCCTTCTCATCGTCACTGGCCCGTTGATCGGCCTGATAATGCTCGACATTCAGAAGCGTTCACGGGCACTGGCCTACGCCATCCTGCTGCCGTTCCTTCTCTTTTCCGTGCTTCCGTTCAACACCGGCGACTTTTATCCCTACCCGGGATCCGACGGCTTCGGCATCTACAACCGCCAGGTCTGCCAGTTACTCTACGTGCTCGCCGCGGCACTCATCTATGTCAGCAATCCGCGCATTCTGGCGACTGTCGTCGCCGGAGCGATGATCGCGCTCTTCTTCGTGAAGATTACTGGGGCAGTCGCAGGCGTGATCTTGTGCCTGACGGCATTCGCGGCCGGGCGGATCAGTCTGCGCTCGGCAGTCACGTCGGCTCTGATCTTCTTCAGCGTCCTTGCCGCTATCGAGTTCTCGCTTGGTGCGGCATCGGCCTATGTCGCCGATATCCTGGCGCTGCTCGACGTCAATGACGGCAGCCTGCTGCCGCGCCTTTTTCAGGCAGCGTCGCTGAACGCGGGCCTTCTTCTGCCTGCGGGCATTCTGTGCCTGACCCTCTTTTTTGCGAACCTGCCAGCTTTCGCCGCGTCGTTGCGGGCCGCCTGCCGCAGACCTTCGGTCGTCGGCATCAACCAGGTCCTCGACCAGAACTTCGTCTGGCTCGCCGCTTTCCTGGTGGCCGGCATCCTGTTCGAAAGCCAGAACACCGGCAGCCAGGCCTTCATCTTCCTCTATCCGTTGCTTCTCAGGATCGTCCTCGACTTCGCCGCCAAGAGCACGTCCAAGCGGCTGACAATAACGGTTTCGCTCCTTGCCACCGCGGCGGCGCTGCCACCGATGACCGTCGTCGCCCAGAAGAGCGCACGCGCCTGGATCGGCGCCGTCAACAATGTCCGGATCGAGAGCCGCAACCTGAAAACGATGGGTGCGGTGAATGTCCGCCCGATCCTGGCACTGCGGGCCGAGCACATGCGCGATGCCTATATCACGCAGCGCGGCGCCTTCGATACGCTCGCGGACGCAGGCGAGTTGCCGTCATTCCTGCTCTACAGCGATTTCGACTTCCAGACCGCCTGGCTGACGAATGTCGACGGCGCCGTCGATGCCCTGCGCGCCTACGAGGCCGCCAACGGCGTCCGCTTTGAAACCATCTTCAATATCGATTTCGCCAATCCGTTTCCCTGGCTGATGGATCGCCACGCGCCGAAACGCGTCGCCATCGGAGCAGACCCCTTCCGGGCGATCCCGCCGCCGGACGCTAAGGTGCGCGCGGCAGTGGCTGCCGTCGACATCGCGCTCGTGCCGACTTGCCCACCGACAAATGTCAACAGGACACTGCTGGCGCTCTACCTGCCGAGCCTCGAGGCAGGCCACACGCGCATCACGCTGACGCCGTGCTACGACGCGTTTGTCCGGAACGGCTTGCGTCCCGGTGAAACGGCCGCCGGTTCGTAGAGATCACGCCTGCGGTCGCAACCGGCTCTCGGTCAAAAGCCCGCTTTCCTCGAGGATCGGATAGGCGACCGACGCAATATGCGCGTTGACGCGCTTCAAATCGCGTAACATGTCGAGATGCAGCGAACTGGTCTGCAGGCTTTCCAGAAGTCCATCGCGTAGCCGCTCGATATGCCGTTCGGCCGACCGCTTCTCCATGTGGCGGACATTGACCTTCACCTCGATCAATTGCCGAGCGAGATCGGCGTTGCGGGTGACGAAAATGGTCTGGGCGACCCGCAGATTGTCGATCGTCAGGTTGAAGAGGCTCTTCAGTTCCTGATAGCCGTCCTCGGAGAATTTCAGGCCATTGTTGACCTTCTTGCCGATCTGCTCGCAGAGGCCCTTCTCGATGATATCGCCCATGTGCTCGAGATTGATTGCGTAGTCGATGATCACAATCGAGCGGCGCCCATCCTCCGGGCTCAGGCCGTCGCGACCCAGGCGTGACAGGAAAATCTTCACTTCCTGCTGCAGCAGATCGACCTGCTTCTCGAGCTTGCCGATATCGCGGATCTCCGACAGATCGTTGTTGTTGAAGGCGGTCTGGGCGCGGATCAGCATCATCTCGATCAGGTCGCCCACCCGCAGCACTTCCCGCGTCGCACCCGAAAGGGCCATGACCGGCGTGTGCAGCACGTTCTCGTCGAGATAGCGCGGCCCGGTTTCGTCCGTCTCGTTGTCGGGGATGAAGCGGATCATCAGGCGGGACAGCAGGCCGGCAAACGGCCAGGCGAGGATCGCCACGGCAAGATTGAACGCCAGATGGATATCGACCGGCAGGTTCTGCTTCGGCAACGGCAGACTTTGCAGGAGCTCGACGCTGACACCGGTCAACGGCAGCGCGATCAGACATCCGATGGCACGGACGACGAGATTGCCAAGAGTGACGCGCCGCGCCGGCGGCGCCGAAGATAGCGTCGCCATGACAGGCGGGATCGCCCCGCCGAGATTGGCGCCCAGCACAAGCGCAACCGTCAACCCGACGGAGAGAACGCCGGCGGCGGAAAGGGAAAGCACCAGCATCACCACCGCGAGGCTGGAGGAAGAGGCGAAGGCAAGGCCCGCGGAAATGATCAAAGCGACTGGCCAGGCGCTGTCGAGCATGCCGAGAAACGCTGCCAGCGCCGCCGATTCCCGCATCGGCTCGGTGGCCAGGCCAAGCAAATGCAACGACAGCAGCATCAGACCGATCCCGACGAAGGCCGCGCCAAGGCCCTGGCGGGCGTTCGAGCGGCTGACGCGGTGCAGCACCACGCCGACCAGAATGATCATCGGCGACAGCCATTCGATGCCGGTCGCGACGATCCAGGCGGTGACCGCCGTGCCGAGATTGGCGCCGAGCAAGACGATCTGCGCCATGCGTGAGCGAATAAGCCCCTTCTCCACGAAAGAGGCCGTCATCAATGCCGTCGCAGTCGAGCTTTGCAGAGCGAGTGTGGCAACAAGGCCCGTTAGGAACGATCGCGTCGGCTCGCTCGTCCCCTGGGCCAGGCCGGCCCGCAGCTTCGCCCCGAAGGCGCGGGTGACCCCATCCTTGACCAGCGAAAGGCCGAACAGCAGCAGCGCCACCGCTCCGAACAGGTTTACCATCACGATTGTCGATTGCATGGCATGTCTTTCCGCAGGGCCGCATGAATCGCCCCGCCCGATACACACAACCATAGTTCCGAAGTGTTTTCGACCTCAATCCGACGACGGCGATTTCGTCACTTTGACAGATAAATTTCTGTTGCCGGCTAATAAATCCGACATCGATTTTGCCAGCAGCGCCCCTCCACGGACGACCGTCGGCATTGCAAGCAGCCCGACCAAGCCTCAGGTCCGAAGCTCCCCCTGTTCGCACCATCCGCCGTGATCTTCTGCTGGCGCGCAATTTGCGCCATTGCGCCCTTCATTTCCTGTTTCGTTTGTTCTAAGGAACGAACTCGTTTGGCCAACAGCCACCGCACTGCAACGAGGTTTCTGCCCCCATGCTCGAATTCCTGAGAAAAGCCGCCCAGACCTGGGTCGTCAAAGGCCTGCTCGTCATTCTCGTGCTGTCTTTCATGGTATGGGGCGCATCGACATCGATGATCGCGAACCAGTCGGATGCTGTGGTCGTCGTCGGTGACGTCAAGGTCAAGGCTCCGGACTTCCGGCTCGCTTACGAGCGTCAGCTCGCGCTCGTTTCGCGCCAGCTCGGCACCCGCCTGACGCCGCAGCAGGCAAAGGCATTCGGCATCGAGCAGCAGGTCTATTCCCAGCTCGTCGCGGGTGCGGCCCTCGATCAGTTGGCCGGCGACATGAACCTCGGCCTTTCGGAAGACCGGCTGGCCAAGCTCATCGCCGAAGACCCGGCCTTCCACAGCGTCAACGGCCAGTTCGATCGCCTGACGTTCTCGAGCGTGCTGCGCAATGCCGGCCTTCGCGAACAGGACTACATCAACAACCGCAGCCAGGTCGCCGTGCGCTCGCAGATCGTCGACGCGCTGTCCGACGGTTATGTCGCACCAAAGGTGCTCAGCGACGCGATCGGCTCTTATCGCCACGAAAAGCGCACGATTGACTACGTCCTGCTGTCGAACGCCAACATCGATCCGGTGAAGGCACCGGGCGACGACGTTCTCGCCCCCTGGTACGACAGCCGCAAGGCAAACTACCGCGCGCCGGAATACCGCAAGATCACCTATCTGAAGCTCGCGCCCGAGGATCTCGCCGATGCGACGACGGTGGTCGATGCCGACGTTCGTGCCGACTACGACAAGCGCAAGGACAACTTCCGCACTGAAGCGACACGCACGATCGAACAGCTCGCCTTCCCGTCGCGGGAGGCAGCCGACGCCGCGGCAGCCAAGCTCGCAGCCGGCACATCCTATGACGACCTCGTGAAAGCAGAAGGCAAGACGTCTGCCGACGTCCTGCTTGGCGATTTCACTTCGGCCAGCGTCCCGGACGCCAAGATCGGTGAAGCCGCTTTCGCGATCGCCGCCAATGGCGGCACGTCGCCCGTCATCGATGGCGCCTTCGGACCGGTGATCCTCCGCGCAACGAACATTCGCCCGGAAACGGTTCGCAGCTTCGATGAAGTGAAGGAAGAACTGCGCAAGGAGATTGCCCTTGCCAATGCGCAGAACGAAATCATCGGCCTTCACGACAAGATCGAGGACGAGCGCGCTGCCGGCGCCTCGCTCAAAGACCTCGCCGAGACACTCAAGTTGAAGGTTGCGACCGTCGATGGCATCGACGCAACCGGCAAGGACATGAATGGCGATGAAGTCCCGGGCCTGCCGGAGCCGGCTGCTCTGCTGCAGGAGGCCTTCAAGGCTGAAGTGGGCGGCGAAACCCTGCCGGTGAACATCGGGCGCGACGGCTATGTCTGGTTCGACCTCGACGAAGTGGTTCCGGCCCGCGATCGCACGCTTGACGAAGCACGCGACGAAGTCGCAGCAGACTGGACCGCAGAGCAGCAGCGCACGGCGCTTGCCACAAAGGCTGCCGAGCTGAAGCAGCGGATCGAAAAGGGTGCGACGCTCGCCGATATCGCCGCGGAACTTGGCCTTGCCGTCGAAACGAAGACCGGATTGACCCGGTCGACGTCGGATGCGGCGCTGAGCCCGGCTGCTGTTGCAGTTGCCTTCAGTGGTCCGGACGGCCACGTCGCCAATGCCGCCGGCATCGGTGGCGATGGTCAGATCCTGCTGCGGGTCACCTCGATCGAGAACAACGGCCCGACCGACGCCCTGGAGGACGACAGCCGGCAGATCCAGGCCATGGCCCGTGCCAGCGGCGACGATATTCTCGACCAGATGGTATCGACGCTCCAGTCGGCCTACGGTGTTTCGATCAATCAGACGCTTGCCGAAACGGCTTTGGCACAGAGATAAGCGGCAAGGAAAGCAACCGATGAGTGATCTGAAACCGTTCGTCGCCAAAGTCGCCGCCGGCGAGGCCCTCAACCGCGAAGACGCACGAGCGGCTTTCGAGATCATCATGTCGGGTGCGGCCACGCCATCGCAGATCGGCGGCTTCCTGATGGCGCTCCGTGTCCGCGGCGAGACCGTCGATGAAATCGTCGGCGCGGTTGCCGCCATGCGCGCCCGCATGCTGCCGGTCGACGCTCCGGCCAATGCCGTCGATATCGTCGGTACCGGCGGCGACGGCGCCGGTACCTACAACATCTCGACCCTCGCCTCGCTGATCGTTGCGGGTGCGGGCGTACCGGTCGCCAAGCATGGCAACCGCGCGCTGAGTTCGAAGTCGGGCACGGCCGACGCCCTGTCATGCCTCGGCGTCAAGCTCGATATCGGCCCTGAGGCGATTTCGCGCTGCATCCGCGAAGCCGGCGTCGGCTTCATGTTTGCCCAGCAGCATCATTCCGCCATGCGTCATGTCGGGCCGACACGGGTCGAGCTCGGCACCCGCACGATCTTCAACCTGCTCGGCCCGCTCTCCAATCCCGCCGGCGTCAAGCGGCAACTGGTCGGCGTCTACGCGCCGCAATGGGTGCAGCCGCTGGCGGAAGTCCTGCGCGACCTCGGCTCGGAGAATGTCTGGGTCGTGCACGGCGAAGGTCTCGACGAGATCACCACCACCGGCACGACGCAGGTGGCGGCTCTCGAAAACGGCAAGATCACCGCCTTCACGCTGACGCCGGCGGACTTCGGCCTGCCGACAGTGTCTCTCGACGCCTTGAAGGGCGGCGATGGCGCCTACAATGCCGTCGCACTCCAGGCTGTTCTCGACGGCGCGGAAAACGCCTACAGGGACATTTCGCTTGCCAATGCGGCTGCATCGCTGATGATTGCCGGCAAGGCCGCAGATCTTGGTGAAGGCATGACGCTCGCTCGCCAGTCGCTCTCGAGCGGCGGCGCCAAGGCGGCGCTGCAGCGCCTGATCAGCGTTTCGAACGCTGCCTGAGACAACGCAGCTTTAAACAAGGAACCGCGCCATGACCGATATCCTGCGCAAGATCGAAGCCTATAAGCGCGACGAGATCGCAGCGGCCAAATCGCAAACGTCGATCGAGGACCTGAAGGCCCGCATCGCCGATCAGTCCGCTCCGCGCGGCTTCCATGCGGCATTGGCCGTGCGCCAACGACAGGGCCGTTTCGGCCTGATCGCGGAAATAAAGAAGGCGAGCCCGTCAAAAGGCCTGATCCGTCCTGATTTCGACCCGCCGGCTCTGGCCAGGGCCTACGAGGCCGGTGGCGCTGCCTGTCTTTCGGTGCTGACGGACGGACCGAGCTTCCAGGGTGCACCGGCGTTTCTTGAAGCCGCCCGCGCGGCCTGCGCGCTTCCGGCATTGCGCAAGGACTTCATGTTCGACACCTACCAGGTGTTCGAGGCTCGTGCCTGGGGTGCTGACTGCATCCTGCTGATCATGGCTTCGCTCAGCGACGATGACGCTCGACGCCTCGAAGAGACCGCGCTTACGCTTGGAATGGATGTGCTCATCGAAGTCCACGACGGCGAAGAGATGGAACGTGCGCTCAAGCTTACCTCGCCGCTGGTCGGCATCAACAATCGCAATCTGAGAACATTCGACGTCGATCTAGCCGTATCCGAGCAACTGGCGTCGATGGTTCCGTCCGATCGGTTGCTCGTCGGCGAGAGCGGTATCTTTACCCACGACGATTGCAAGCGTCTGGAAAAGAGCGGCATCACCACCTTCCTGGTCGGCGAAAGCCTGATGCGCAAGAGCGATGTTGAGGCGGCAACGCGCGCACTCCTGACCGGCTCCGAAAGCGTGCTGGCGGCCGAGTGATGAGCAAGACCACACTTACGCATCTCGACAGCGGCGGCGAAGCGAACATGGTCGACGTCGGCGACAAGGCCGAAACCGTCCGCAGTGCCACGGCGGAGGGCCATGTCCGCATGCGCCCGGAGACGCTGGCGCTGATCCTCGAGGGCAACGCCAAGAAGGGCGACGTGATCGGCACCGCGCGGCTCGCCGGCATCATGGCCGCCAAGCAGACGTCAAATCTCATCCCGCTTTGCCATCCGCTTATGTTGACGAAAGTGTCGGTCGACATCACGCCTGATCCGGCTCTGCCCGGCCTGCGTGTCGAAGCGCTTGCCAAGTTGACCGGCAAGACCGGAGTCGAGATGGAGGCGTTGACCGCCGTCAGCATCGCCTGCCTGACGATCTACGACATGGCGAAAGCTGCGGATCGTGAAATGGAAATCGGCGGCATCCAGCTCGTCAGTAAACCCGGCGGACGCTCCGGCGATTACCGACGCCAGGGAGACTGACCGCCGATGTCGCTGCTTTCCGTCGAAGAAGCGCTTAACAGGATCCTCGACAGCGCCAGGCCCCGGCAGGCAATCGAACATGTCGATCTGCATGAGGGGCTCGGTCGTGTGCTCGCGCAAGATATCGCCGCGCGCGTCACCCATCCCGCCTTCGACAATTCCGCGATGGATGGCTATGCGGTTCGTCATGAGGATATCCATACTGCCGGCGCCGAGCTTACGGTCATCGGCCAATCCGCCGCCGGCCATGGCTTCGGTGGCGAGGTGAAGTCCGGAGAGGCGGTTCGCATTTTCACCGGAGCACCGCTTCCCGCCGGCGCCGACACAGTCATCATCCAGGAAGACACCGAACAGCTTGCCGATGGCAAGATCCGCACCTTGTTTGCGCCCGGCAAAGGGCGACATATCCGGCTGTCCGGCCAGGATTTTACAACCGGCGAGACGGTGCTGCACGCGGGCGACGTTCTGGACGCCGGTCGCCTGACGCTCGCCGCCGGCATGAACCATCCGACCCTGCCGGTATTCAAAAAACCAACGGTCGCAATCCTTGCCACCGGCGACGAGTTGTTGACGCCCGGTAGCGTACCCGGCGCCGATCAGATCATCGCCTCCAACACATTCGGTGTTGCCGCCATTGCACGTGAAAACGGCGCCGAGATCATCGACCTCGGCATCGTCCCGGACAACAGCCAGGCGATTTCAGCGGCCGTCGAGCGGGCAAAGGCAAAGGGAGCCAATGTGCTCGTCACACTTGGTGGCGCCTCGGTCGGCGATCATGATCTCGTGCAGTCGACATTGGTTGCGAGTGGCATGACGCTCGACTTCTGGCGGATCGCCATGAGGCCTGGAAAGCCTCTGATGGTCGGGCAACTCGGTGACATGGCGGTGCTCGGCCTGCCCGGCAATCCTGTCTCGAGCCTCGTTTGCGCTCTCTTGTTCCTTGAACCCTTGACCCGCAAACTGGCAAGACTGCCGGGGCGCGATCGCCTGACGACCGCCCGCCTCGCCGCGCCGCTACCCGCCAACGACAAGCGCCAGGACTATGTGCGGGCGCGACTTTCGAGCGATGCGGACGGCTCGCTTGTCGCCCATCCTTTCCCGCGCCAGGACTCGTCAATGATGAAGGTCTTTGCCCAGTCCGATTGCCTGATCGTTCGCGTGCCGAACGCCGAAGAGGCCCCCTCTGGTACGTCCTGCCAAATCGTCCGGCTCAGATAACTTTCGGGGAAAGCATCGGGATATGCAGGTCCCGCCTTTGGTCCACCCCAGCAGAAACAAAGTATATTTTCTGCCCATTGTCATATGCCCGACACGGTAGCCCTTTAATAACACAGTCATTCAATCATCGCTCAAGGCGAATGACTACGGATGTACTAGCAGGCGTCGTGATGATTTGAGGGAAAGGTCGGGTATTGCCCGACCTTTTGCTTTTGTAGCGACGCCCAGGCGGCGTCGCGTCGTCCTCCCCGCACTAAGCGGCGGTGTTTTCGCAGCGGCTGACGAGGATCTTGTCGATACGGCGGGAATCCATATCTATGACTTCGAAGCGATAGCCATGGGCAATGGCGATATCGCCCTCTTCCGGTGTCTTGCGCAGCTGCTGGACCAGAAAGCCTGCGATCGTTTCAAAATTTCCGTCTGCATCGATGCCATCGATGCCGATGGTCAGATGGATCTCATCGATCGGCGTGCGTCCATCGACGAGGTAGGTTCCATCCTCGCGCTGGCGGATCAGGGCGTGCTCGAGGTCGTCATAGTTCGACGGCAGCACGCCGACGATCGCCTCCAGAATATCGGCAATGGTGATAATGCCTTCGGTGCTACCGTATTCGTCGACGATCATCGCCATGTTGATGCTCGACGATTTGAAAGCATCGAGCGCCTTCAGGCACGACGCGGTTTCCGGCAGGGTATGGATCTCGCGCACGTATTTGCGGACGTCGAGCGGAACCGAAGTCGGCGCGTTGAGGATTTCCTTCGCCAGAACCGCACCAAGGACATCACCGCTCGGTCCGTCAACGACGGGATAACGGGAATGGCCGTATTGCCGGATCTTCTCCCCAATGACATCCAGGCTGTCATTGATATCGATGAAGCTCATCTCGGTGCGGTGCGTCATGATCGACTTCACGTTGCGGTCGCCGAGACGGATGATGCGACGAAGCATCTCGTGCTCCGACTTTTCGATCGCGCCGCTCTCGACACCTTCCGCCATGATGGCGTGGACTTCCTCTTCCGTCACATGGTCCGGATCATCCGGGCGTATGCCGAGCAGGCGCATCATCAATGCCGCCGAGGTTTCGAAGAGATAGACGACCGGCGCCACAATACGCGACAGAAGCGTCATCGGCCGCGCCACGAACATCGCGAAGCCTTCCGAGTTCTTCAACGCCAGTTGCTTGGGGATCAACTCGCCGATGACGACGGAGAGGAAGGTGATGAGCGTTACCACGATCGCCACGGCCACGGGATGACCGTAGGGGTTGATCCAGGCGATGCTGTCGAAGAAGGGGGCGAACTTGGCCGCGATCGTCGCGCCACCATAGGCGCCGGCAAGCGTGCCGACCAGCGTGATGCCCACCTGAACGGTGGAGAGAAACTTGCCGGGATCTTCCGCAAGCTTCAGTGCCGCTTCGGCGCGGAGATTTCCCTGTCTTGCCATCTGGCGAAGCAATGGCTTGCTTGCCGAGACGATTGCCATTTCCGAGAGAGCAAAAAATGCGTTGATCAAAAGCAGGACGAAAATGACAAAAAATTCGGACATGGTCTCCAAGTCACCGTTGACGAAAAGTCGCCCAATCGAGAGCGACCGTTCACCAAATAAGGCCAGTGGGCGATCCGAGCAAGGTCAAGTCTCGAAATCCGTGTCACCAAATGCGCTTCACCCGTATTTCGCGAGGAGACGCGGCCCGAAATTCGAGCGAGCCTGCCAGTATCGGTTCAGTTTTCGCCCGATCGCAGGGCGCCACGCACGCGCTCGCGCCCGATCTTGATGACATTTTCCATCGCGGCCCGTGCGCCCGCCTCGTCACGCCGGCCGATTTCCTCGACGATCCGGATGTGGTTGCGGGCGACTTCATCAACGCCGCCTTTTTCAGCGACCGGTGAGCTGAGCTTGAAGATGCCGACCAGCGCCGCCTCGATCAGACCCCCGACCGTCCGCATGAACGGATTGCCCGAGGCTTCGGCAATCGACAGATGGAATTTCAGGTCGGCATAGGCGAGGCTCTCGGCCGTATGGCCGGCTTCACCCATGGCGACGGCCAGGCGCATCATGCGGCTGATCTCTGCGTCAGACGCATTCCTTGCGGCAAGGGCAGCCGCATGCGGTTCGAAGGCCAGGCGGACTTCGCTCAAGTGATAGAGGAATTCCTCGTCCACACCGCATTCGAAATGCCAGGTCAGGATATCGTTGTCGAAGAGGTTCCAATCGTTTCTGGGCGTGACGCGCGTGCCGATACGGGCGCGTGGAACGACCAGACCCTTGGCGGCAAGCGTCTTCATCGCTTCGCGAAGAACCGTGCGCGACACTTTGAACCGCGCCGCAAGCTCCGGATCGCCGGGCAGGATCGACCCGATCGGGAACTCGCCTGAAACGATCGCCTTGCCAAGCTGGTCGACCACATGCGCATGACTGGTGCGCTTCCGCGTCCCGGAAAGGACAGTCTCCAGCAAGCTCCTGTTCAACCCACCTCCTCCAGGCACTCCCTTGCCTGACAGCGCCAGATGCGGCGCCTCAACATGCCATACCCCGTCGATCCACCCATCCCGACGAACAGGAAGAGTTGGCCTGGGAACAGCCACCCGATTCCTCAAGCATTACACGAAATGCAGCGAAGCTGCACTATGGCCGAATCCGGCCCGCACGACCGTTGATTGCGCCGTTCTCAGCAAGCCAACCAATGCCGGGATCCCGGTGTCAACAAGCCGCGGCTTCGTGTCTCGACCAGCCGATAAAAACGACAAACCCCGCCGTCGCGGCGGGGGTTGCACATTTGCTGCGTTCTTTCGCCGTTTTTACTTCGGCAGCTGGTCGTCGACGCCTTCGACGTAGAAGTTCATGCCGAGCAGCGTGCCGTCATCCGACGACGCGCCTGCCGCCAGCCACTCGCTGCCGTCCTGCTTCTTCAGCGGACCGGTGAACGGCTTCAGCTCACCCGACTTGATTTTCGCTTCCGCGTCTTCGGCCAGCTTCTTCACGTCGTCAGGCATGTTGGTGTAGGGCGCCATGGTCAGGATGCCATCCTTCAGGCCGTCCCAGCTCGATGTGGTTTCCCACTTGCCGTCGAGGAAAGCCTGCGTCCGCTTGACGTAGTAGGCGCCCCAGGTATCGACGATTGCCGTCAACTGTGTCTTCGGGCCTGCGGCGATCATGTCGGATGCCTGGCCGAAGGCCTTGATGCCGCGCTCGGCGGCAACCTGCATCGGCGCCGTCGTGTCGGTGTGCTGTGTCAGGATATCGACGCCCTGGTCGACCAGCGCCTTGGCAGCATCGGCTTCCTTGCCCGGGTCAAACCAGGTGTTGGCCCATACGACCTTGATCTTGAAGTCGGGGTTGACCGAGCGCGCGCCGATGACGAAGGCATTGATGCCCATCACCACTTCGGGGATCGGGAACGAGGCGATGTAGCCGGCGACGCCCTTCTCGGACATCTTGGCGGCGATCACGCCCTGGATGTAGCGGCCTTCATAGAAGCGGCTGTTGTAAGTCGCCACATTCGGCGCGCTCTTGTAGCCGGTCGCGTGCTCGAACTTCACGTCCGGGAACTTCTGCGCGATCTTGATCGTCGCGTCCATGAAGCCGAACGACGTCGTGTAGATCAGGCCGCAGCCGGAGCGGGCCATGCGTTCGATCGCACGCTCGGCGTCAGGACCCTCCGGTACGTTTTCGAGGAACTGCGTCTCGATCTTGTCACCGAGCTGTTTTTCCAGCTCCAGACGACCGATATCGTGTGCCTGCGTCCAGCCGCCGTCGGTCTTGGAACCGACATAGACGAAGCAGACCTTGGCCTTTTCCTGGGCGGCGGCAGCACTGGCAAAGCCGATGACGGCCGCGGTACTTGCGAGAGCGAGCAGTAGTTTTTTCATTTTCTTGACCTCTGTCGGTTTGAGAAACGTCCGTCTGGATTGTTATTGTCACCGATCTGGCACAAACGGCTTACCGAGCGATGCCGGCGTATTGATCAGGGTCGTGCGCCGGTTATGTGAAATGAGTATGAGCACGACAATCGTCGCGAGATAGGGAAGCGACGAAAGGAATTGCGACGGGATACCGATACCGAAGGCCTGTGCGTGAAGCTGGCTGATGGAAACGGCGCCGAACAGATAGCCGCCGGCAATGAGCCGCCACGGGCGCCAGGACGAGAAGACCACCAACGCCAGCGCGATCCAGCCACGCCCGGCCGACATGTTCTCGACCCATTGCGGGGTGTAGACGAGCGACAATTGCGCGCCTGCAAGACCCGCGCAGGCGCCGCCGAACATCACCGCAAGATAGCGCGTCCTGATGACGTTGACGCCAAGGGCATGGGCAGACGCATGACTGTCGCCGACGGCGCGCAGCTTCAGGCCCACGCGGCTCCTGAACAGGAACCAGTGAACGCCTGCGACCAGCGCGATCGAAAGATAGAAGATGATGTCCTGACGGAACAGGAGCGGTCCGATGAACGGGATATCGGCCAGCACCGGAATGACGATCGGCTGCAGCTTGATACCCTGCATGCCGAGAAAGCTCTCGCCGAGCATGCCGGAAACGCCGAGGCCGAGCAACGTCAGCGCCAAGCCGGTCGCCACCTGGTTGGCAACCAGCGTCAGGGTCAGGAACGCGAAGAGCTGGGAGAATACCGCACCGCAAACGATCCCAGCAAGAATCCCGAGATAGGGCGACCCGGTGATCTGGGTCGCGACGAAGGCGCAAACGGCGCCCATCACCATCATGCCTTCGACGCCGAGGTTGAGCACGCCGGAGCGTTCCGTTACCAATTCGCCCAGCGCAGCAATGACGAGCGGTGTTGCGGCAGTGATGACGCTCAGCAATATGGCTTCGACGATCCCCATCAGCGGCTCCGGTCCAGATCTGACGCAGTAAACCGGTACCAAACCAGCCGGATGCGATAATGAATGAGTGTGTCGCAGGAGAGCACGAAGAACAGCAAAAGACCCTGGAAGACGCGGGTGACTTTGTCCGACACCCCGAGCGATAGCTGTGCGGCTTCGCCGCCGAGATAGGTCAGCGCCAGCACGAGACCGGCCGCAATGATGCCAAGCGGATTGAGCCGACCGAGAAACGCCACGATGATCGCGGTGAAGCCGTAGCCGGGCGAGATCACCGGGCGCAGTTGCTGGATCGCGCCGCTGACTTCGGAAATGCCAGCAAGACCGGCAAGCGCACCTGACAAAAGCATCGAAAACCAGATCATCCGCCGGGACGAGAAGCCGGCAAAACGCCCTGCCCGCTCGGACTGGCCGAGAACCGAAATCTCGAAACCCTTCAGCGTGTAGCGCATCATGAACCAGACGAGGATCGCCGCGATGATGGCGAAGGCAAAGCCCCAATGGGTGCGCCCCGATGCGATCAGTTCCGGCAGGATTGCGTCAGGCGCAAAGGTGCGCGTCTCCGGAAAGTTCATGCCCCCCGGGTTGCGCCAGGGGCCGCGCACGAGCCAGTCGAGAAACAGCTGGGCGACATAGACCAGCATCAGGCTCGTCAGGATCTCGTTGGTGTTCATGTGCGCCTTGAGGAAGGCGGGAATGGCGGCGAACAGCGCGCCGCCGAGCATGCCCATCAGCATCATCAGCGGCAGCACCAGCGGCGACTGCCACTCGTAAAACACGACCGGCAGGGTCGAGCCGGCGATTGCGCCCATGATGAATTGCCCCTCGGCGCCGATGTTCCAGTTGTTCGAGCGGAAACAGACGGAAAGGCCGACAGCAATCAGGATCAGCGGCGCGGCCTTGATCGCGAGTTCGTGCAGCGACCAGACCTCGCTCAGAGGCTCGACGAAGAAGCTGTAAAGCGCCGTGACCGGGTTCTTGCCGAGAAGCGCGAACATGATGCCGCCGAAGATGATCGTCAGCAGGAAGGCGATGAACGGAGACAGGATCGAGAACAGCGCCGATATCTTGGCGCGCTTTTCCAGTTCAATGCGCATGCACAGCCCCCGTGCCTTCCGTCTTGCCGTACATGCCGCCCATCAGGAGGCCGATCTTCTCACGAGAAAGCTCGCGCGCCGGATAGGGATCGGAGAGCCGCCCTTCGCTGATCACCGCGATTTCGGTCGCCACCTCGAAGATTTCGTCAAGGTCCTGGCTGATCACCAGCACGGCGGACCCAGCCTTGGCGAGATCGACGAGCGCTTGCCGGATCCGGCTTGCAGCACCTGCATCCACCCCCCAAGTCGGCTGATTGACGATCAAGACGGCCGGTTGGCGGTCGAGCTCGCGACCGACGATGAATTTCTGCAGGTTGCCGCCCGAGAGCGATCCGGCCGGCGGGTCTTCGCCGCTTTTGCGCACGTCCATTGCTTCGGAGATGCGTTTGGTTGCCGTCGTCACCGCATCTCGGCGGATGATGTTGAGGAAGCAGCCACCGAGGAAGGCCTTGGCATCGGACCGGCTTCTGGCAAGCACCAGATTGTCGGAGAGCGGCATGGCTGAAACCGCAGCATGGCCGTGGCGCTCTTCGGGAACGAAACCGGCGCCCATCAGCCGTCGCGCGTTGATGTTCCTGTTGCCGACCGGCTTTTGCCTGATCTGCACCGCAGCGTCGTCCGCAACCGGATACTCGCCGGAAAGCGCGTCGAAAAGCTCGCCCTGGCCGTTGCCGGCCACACCGGCGATCGCCAGCACTTCGCCGGCACGCACCTTGAGACAGATGTTTTTCAGCGAAACGGCAAACGGCGTGCGCGCGGAAACGGAAAGGTGGCGCGCTTCCAGTTGCACGTCGCCCTTGGTGCTGGTGCCCTCGGCGGTCACTGCTGCTACGTCGCTTCCCACCATCATGCGTGCCAAAGACGCTGGTGTTTCGACCTTGGGGTCGCAGGCGCCGGTGACCTTGCCGTGGCGAAGCACGGTCGCGCGGTCGCAGATGCGCTGCACCTCCTCGAGCCGGTGGCTGATGTAGAGGACCGAACGCCCTTCCGCCTTGAGCTTGTTGAGGGTCTCGAACAGTCGATCGGCCTCCTGCGGCGTCAGGACCGACGTCGGCTCATCGAGAATGATCAGACGCGGGTTCTGCAGCAATGCACGGACGATCTCGATGCGCTGGCGCTCGCCGACGGAAAGATCAGCCACGTGCGCCTTGGGATCGAGCGGCAGGCCATAGGCGTGCGACAGGCGCGAGGCTTCTTCCGCGACCTTGGCGAGCGAGATGTTGCCGTCCATCGACAGCGCGATGTTTTCGGCGACGGTCAACGCCTCAAACAGCGAAAAATGCTGAAAAACCATGCCGATGCCGAGCTTGCGAGCGGCCGCGGGGCTGGCGATGCGCACGCTGCGCCCCTGCCACACGATCTCGCCGCCCGTCGGCGCGAGAACGCCGAACAACATCTTCACCAGCGTCGATTTTCCGGCACCGTTTTCGCCGAGAAGGGCGTGGATTTCGCCCTGGTCTATCTGCAGGTTGATCTCATTGCAGGCCGCAAACGAGCCGAACAATTTCGTCAGGTTGCTCACAGCCAACAACGGACCGTTCGCGGTTGCTCCCTCAACAGGCACGCTGCCCTCTTTTCCCCTCTGTCGATCCCCGTCCGCCTTAAGGCTTCGATCACGGAATCAGCAGTGTTGTTCCACTCGTTTTTCTTGTCTCAAGATCCGTATGCGCGCGACCGGCGTCGGCAAGCGGATAAGTCTGATTGATATTGATACGCACTTTGTTGCTTTGCACAATATCAAAGAGCGAGTTTGCACACGCTTCAAGCGCAGGCCGCGTCGACACATAACCGAAGAGTGTCGGGCGCGTTGCAAACAGCGAACCCTTCTGTGCCAGAATACCGATGCTGAAGGCGTCGACCGGGCCCGACGAGTTGCCGAAGCTCACCCAAAGACCGCGCGATTTCAGGCAATCGAGCGAGGCCGGATAGGTGTCCTTCCCGACCGAATCGTAAACGACATCGACACCCTTGCCGTCTGTCAGTTCCTTGACCCGCGCAACGAAATTGTCCGTGCGATAGTTGATGACGTGGTCGTATCCATGGGCGAGTGCCAGGTCGATCTTGTCCTGCGATCCGGCCGTACCGATGACGGTTGCACCCAGAGCCTTTGCCCATTGGCCGGCAATCAAGCCGACGCCACCGGCGGCGGCATGGAAGAGCAGCGTCGTTTCCGGCCCGACCTGGAATGTCTGGTTGAGCAGATATTGCGCCGTCATGCCTTTCAGCATCATCGCCGCCGCCGTCTCAAGCGAGATGCCGTCCGGAACCTTGACCAGTTGCGAAGCTTCGACGTTGCGCTCGCTGGCGTAGGCACCATCCGACGATGCATAGGCCACCCGGTCGCCAACGCCAAAGAGGCTGACGCCATCGCCGACGGCCGTCACGATCCCGGCGCCTTCCTTGCCCGGGACAAAGGGCAGGCCCGAGGCGGACTTGTAGAGCCCGGTGCGGAAATAGACGTCGATGAAATTCAACCCGACAGCCACCTGGCGGATCTGCACCTCACCCGGTCCCGGCGGCGAGAGCGTAACGCCCTCCAGCTTCAGGACCTCGGGTCCACCGAGTTCGCGTACGACAATTGCCTGTGCCATCGAAGAGCTCCTAGGTCCGGCCGAGCTTGGGGAAGATCTGCAGGACGAAACCGATCACGTAGAGATAGATGCCTGTTGCAAGAACACCGGTCACCACCCAGGCCGGCGTCACGAAATGCAGAAGCAGGGCGTACATGCTGAGCGCCGACCAGAGAAAAAAGACACCCAGGTTGAGCGGACGAAGCCGCTGGACGCGCACCGGATGCAGGAAGTTGATCGGCAGGAAGGTAAGCACCACCGACACGAGGACGACGATCGAGGCGGTCAGTTCACTTGCCTGAATGACGAAGAGCGTAAAGACGACCATGTTCCAGACCACGGGAAAGCCCGAGAAGAAATATTCGTCCGTCTTCATGCCCATGTCGGCATAGTAGATCGCGCTCGAGACGACGATCGCGCCGGCCGCCAGGAAGGACCACGGTTCGCCGATCATGCCGCTCTGGTAGAGCGCAAAGGCCGGCAGAAGCACGTAGGTGACATAGTCGATGACGTTGTCGAGCGTGTCGCCCGACCAATTGGGAAGCACTTCCTTGACCCGCACCTTGCGGGCGATCGGACCATCGATGCCGTCCACCAGCAAGGCCAGGCCGAGCCACCAGAACATATCGACGAAGCGATGTTCTGCCGCGGCGACGACACCAAGAAAAGCGAGGAATGACCCGGAAGCGGTCAATATGTGCACGGAGAAGGCGCGAATCTCGGCGTAGGGGACTCTTTTGTAGTTGAAAAACTTCATCTGCGGACGCCGCCTATCCCCTTCTGCATTTCCCCAGACAGGGTTGTAACCCCCGCCCCAACCGCTTTGGCGGCGCATTGCGCGTAATATGCACCCTTTGCAACGCATCGCCAGCAAAATTCAAGCACGACTTTGTCCGGTGGAGATTGTTCTGTGGACACTTTCAAATTGCTTCTGCGCTGATTCAACCCATTTATTTCGCCTTTGCCGAGGACTAGAAGTAAGATCGAGATGAAAGCAGCAGGCGCTTGATGGCGCGAGCGAAAGGGTTCTTTCCATCATGGATCATTACGACATCGCCGTCGTCGGCGCCGGCCTTGCGGGCTCTCTGGCAGCGATCGCGCTTGCTGAGAGCGGCTACCGCGTTGCGCTGATCGGACCGGAACCGGCATTGTCCGACGGCCGGACGACCGCGCTGATGGACCAGTCGATCGAATACCTCAGGAAATTGAACCTCTGGGAAAAGGTGCAGCCGCTGACGGCGCCGCTCTCGACGATGCGCATTCTGGATGGAACCAACCGCCTGCTGCGTGCGCCGACAGTGAACTTTCGGGCATCGGAAGTCGGCCTGCCGGCCTTCGGCTACAACATTCCGAACGCCCCCTTCCTCGACATTCTGCGCGAGCGGGCGTCCGAGATCGCAACGCTCGATCGCATGACCGTGTCGGCGGTCGATTTCGACCTCTCCGGCGACAAGGCGCGGATCTCGCTCGATGACGGATGCGATATCACGGCCGATCTGGTTGTCGGCGCCGACGGTCGTCGTTCGCCGGTGCGCGAAGCAGCCAAGATTTCCGTCAGCACCTGGTCCTATCCGCAGACCGCCGTCGTCCTCAACTTCTCGCACGAGCTTCCCCACCAGGACACCTCGACGGAGTTTCACACGGAGAGCGGACCATTCACCCAGGTGCCCCTGCCCGGCAACCGCTCGAGCCTCGTCTGGGTGCGCAAACCCGAAGATGCCGCCACCACGCTGGCGCTCGACCTGGCCGCACTCTCGCGCGCCGTGGAGGACCGGATGCAGTCGATCCTTGGCAAGGTAACGGTCGAGGGAGCCCCGCAATCCTTCCCACTGTCTGGCATGAGCGCGCATCGCTTTGGCAAGGGCCGGGTCGCGCTTGTTGGCGAAGCGGCGCACGCCTTCCCGCCGATTGGCGCCCAGGGCCTCAACTTGAGCCTTCGCGACGCGATGACGCTGGTCGATCTGATCGGCGCATCGACGGGCGACAGTCTTTCGGGCGATATCGGCGACCGGTTCGACGGCCGCCGCCGCCTCGATATCGTCAGCCGCACGGCGAGCGTCGATCTCTTGAACCGATCGTTGCTGTCGAGTTTCCTGCCGGTACAGGCGCTGCGCGCAGTCGGCCTGCACATCCTGTCTGCTGCGGGACCGCTGCGCAGCCTGGTGATGCGCGAAGGCGTGCACCCCGGCAGTGCGTTTCACGCGCTGAAGGACAGCTTACGGGAAAAGATCGGCCGGAAGAGCGCCTGAGCGGATCAGATAGAGCAGCCCGGTCACCGTCGCCACCGAAAGCAAAGTCGTGATCAGGATCGTTGCCGAGGCGCGCTCCTGCCAGACACCATATTGATGACCGATGACAAAGACGTTGGTCGCAGTCGGCAGCGCCGCCAGCAGCACGGCTGTCTGCACCCAGACCGGATCATAGTTTCCCGTCAGGCTGAGCGCCGTGAACACCAGCACCGGATGCAGGATCAGCTTGGCCGGCACGATGTAGCCGATCTCGACCGGGATGCGCTTGATCGGGCGCAGCGCAAGCGTCACGCCCATGGCAAAAAGCGCGCAAGGGGCGGCCGCCTGCGCCAGATAGTCGATCAGCCGCTGCACAGGCAGCGGTGGCTGGACGGCGAAGAATGCAGCTGCGACCCCGGCAAAGGTAGACAGGATGAATGGGTGCAGGATGATCTTGCGGGCGATGCCAAGGGCGAGAGCCGCAGGTTTTTCCTTCCGCCCGCCTGAAAGCGCCATCATCGCCGGCGCCACGGTAAAGTGCGCTGCATTCTCGAAGCAGAAGATCAGTGCGACCGGCACCGCCGCCGCGTCGCCCAGCGCCAGCAACGCCAGGCCCGGCCCCATATAACCGATATTGCCATAGGCTGCGGCAAACCCCTGTATTGTCGCCTCGCCGATGGAATTGCGCCGCACGAAAAGACCGACGATGAAGATCAGCGAAAAGACGAGATAGGTCGCACCGACGCTCGTCAGGATGAAATCGGCGCGGGTCAGTTGCTCGATCGGCGTTCGTGACACCAGCTTGAAGAACAGCGCCGGCAAGGCGAGATAGATGATGAAGGTGTTCAGCCACCCCATTGCCTCGCCCGGATGTTCGACGAAGCGGGCCGTGAGATAGCCGAGGAAGATCAGCCCGAAGAACGGCAACACCAGGCCAGCAATTTCCGTCATGCCTCTCCCCGACCGTGCTCATGCGACACGCTGAGCGGGAATATGTCCCCCGCGCATAGCCCAATCGCTGCCGTGGCATTGCGTCTTAGGCACGACGTTCACGCCGATGCACGATTGGGTCCGTTCACCCCAATAGCATCAACCCGATCGATTCCAATAGGTTGCGGCGCAATCGGCAAGGCCAATCGCATCCATTGATCAGCTAAGCGCTCAGCCGATTTTCATCAGAATCGGGAACGTCTGCTGGAACCAGATGGCGACGGAACTGATGAAGCCGAAGAGGAAGGCAAGACCGGCGAGCACCAGAAGCGCGCCCATCAGCTTTTCGACGAGGCCAAGGTGGCGACGGAATCGCAGGAGAAAGCGCATGAACGCACCGGAAAAACCGGCCGCGATCCAGAACGGTATGGCAAGCCCGAGCGAATAGACGGCCAGAAGCATGGCGCCGTCCGTGACCGTATCGCGCGCAGCCGCAACGCCGAGGATAGTGCCAAGTACCGGACCGATGCACGGCGTCCAGCCGAAGGCGAAGGCAAGGCCCATGATATAGGCGCCGGACAGCGTCGCCGGCTTACCGCCGCCTTGAAACCGTGCCTCGCGCGCAAGCAGGCCGATCTTGAACACGCCAAGGAAATGCAGGCCCATGATGATGATCACCACGCCGCCGATGCGCGACAGAAGATCCATGTGCTGGCGCAAAAGCAGGCCGATCGAGGATGCGCCGGCACCAAGCGACACGAACACGGTTGCAAAACCGAGCGTAAACAGAAGGGCTGCCGGAAGAACGGCGCGCCGGGTGCTGCGGGCTGAAACCGCCTCGCCGCTTCGGAACTGGTCGACCGACACCCCGGCCATATAGCAGAGATAGGGCGGCACAAGCGGCAGGACACAAGGCGAAAGGAAGGACAGCGCGCCAGCGAGAATGGCGGTCCAGATCGAAATATCGGCAATCGACAACGGCAAGAACTCCGGCATGCGGTATTTGGGCCATTCCTTAGCCGCATGGTCGCGATGATACCAATCACCTTTTGGCGATCATTGCGCCATGCACCATTTCTTCACGAAAGCCGTAATTTTTGGGTTGACCGGCGGGAAGCTCAAGTGCATATGTCCGCCCACTTCCGCCGGGCCTCACGGTCGCGGCCAGGGAGCGCGTAGCTCAGCCGGTAGAGCAACTGACTTTTAATCAGTAGGTCCAGGGTTCGAATCCCTGCGCGCTCACCACTCAATTCCTTGTTTTTGTTGATTTTTCTGGATTTTCCGCCACTACAATGTATGCGGTAATTACGATATTTACGGCACATTTCCGGCTTTTGCGGCACATGATTGGCACATGGCACCTGAATTGGCGGATGGCATTATACGTTCAATTCGGGTGAGAAATGAATCGTTCGATTCCCAAGCGGCATCATTTCGTGCCGGAGATGCTGCAGAAGCGATTTGTAAATGAGCAAGGAGGTCTGTGGACTTACGACTCGCGTCGTACGGAAAACGGCGTCCGTGCTGACATGCCGGGAAACCTGTTTCTCGAGGGGCATCTTTACATGCACGTGGGGAAGGACGGTGTAAAGGACGTGAGTCTTGAGCAGGATTTCAGCCGGCTCGAAGGCTTGGCGGATCCCCTCATATCTAAAATGATTGATGCAACGGCCAAGAATCGCCACCCGCTACTTACGGCAGACGAGCGCGTGATCTGGGACCAATTTTTCCTGCAGCAGTGGCGCCGAGTGCCTGACATTCGCAACGACCTGATGTCAGTAGAAGCCTATCGCCGCGCGATCGAAGAGGCGATTGATGAGTTCAGCAAGAACGTTCGTCCAGTAAGTGATGACGAGCGAGAAAAGTATCTCGCCGCTGACAAAATGAAATCGGCGCGCAATAACCTCCACGTCAACACTTTGAAGTCTCAGAGCCCCGTAATTCGGAATGCGCTCGCGGGCAGAGGACTGATTTTCGCCCGCGTGGTGAATCCTCGAAAGTCGTTGATCCTCGCCAGCCGCCCGGTCGTCAAAGTCACCTCTAGTACCGCTAAGCTGTTATCTGATGAACGCGTCCATGCCTGGCTCGCAATCACACCGAGCCTGGCCGTGAGCCCAGGATATTACGGCGCCGGCACGCATATCATTGACCTTACAGACGACCAAGTACGGCTTATGAACTTGGCATTTTTGAGCAAAGCTCTCAGATTGCAGGGCGATCAGAGGCGTTGATTAATTCGCTGGCGCCGTTTTTTGGCAAGAATACCGATGTCATTCGGCCGCGGCGATGACGGCCGCAGACATCCGCTAGTGGAACCAGCCTGTGTATTCGACGTTGCTCACGTATGGAGACCACACATCAAAGGTATCGCGCACCCTCCCCGCAAACCCGCAAGATCTACAGCCTCAAGGAACTCGCTGCGGTTTATGATCTGGGCACCCAGCGCGCCGAGGAGCTATACGAGCGATTCGGCCCAACACGTTCGAAGCTCGACACGCTGATGGTGGCGATCCGACACTCAACCAACTGGAAATCGTGATCCGCCGCTTCCCGTGCTAAAATGTTTCCACCATCAGTGAGGCGGCCATGCCTGAGAATCGCTACGACCTTCGCCAAGAATCAGACGGCACGTGGACGGTGTTCGACATCTTCACCGGCATGCCCGCGCTCGTGAATGAAGTCGAGCAGGTGGGCCTGGAGCTCGAGCAAGCAGATGATCTCGTCGACCTTCTGAACCTCCTGTACATCAGGCGGCGGTCTGGGTCGGTGCACTAGCGTGCTGCGCGCGCTTCCCGCTAGAAATCGAAGTAGACTGTGACGCCAGATCGACGGTGGTAACGGTACTGGTCACGGTAGCCATAGTACCCACGGTCACGGTATCCATTATAGTAGCCGTAATGGCGCGGATAGCACCTGCCGTAGTAGCCGCATGAACGCCAGGCGTGTCGCCTATCCCAGCGGCGATCCCACCTGCGATCCGCGCGCCATTGGCGATGACGCCAGTGGTTGACCTGTTCGACAGTGCCGGTCTGCACTTGTTCGGGTTTTGGCACGAAAATCGGAGCGGCGCTTAGCGGCAAGGCGAAAGACGCAGCTAAGCCAATCGCTGCGAGGGCGGATAAGAGCTTTTTCATCGCAAACTCCTCCTAACTAGCTATCACATTGAGCCTGTCAGCCTGAACCGCCGATGAACGGAAGCGCGCCGCTTGTAAGGCTGCACGTGTCGAAAACCCCTCGCGCGCGATGAGCGAGAGTTGGCGGCGCCCACTCAATATTGAATGGCCAATGGACTCCGGCAGTTTACTTTGCGACGGCTTGACGACATCCTGGAAATAAAGGGCCGCCAGTTGGTGAGACCGCTCCCTGCGGTGGCGGGTAGCAACGTGCAGCGGCGCCTGTGAACGCATCCACCCAGCAGGCACGGCGATTCAAACGCCTCAGCGCCTCAGTCCCGCGAGCGGGCCGATACGGCAACCCAAACGCATCGCGCCGCTCACCTTCAGATCCCCTCACCGCCATCCGACATGGCAACCGCTCCGCGGTGCCTGCTTCGCATCTTCAGCGGACTCGTTCCATATTCGCGGTTATAGGCGCGGGAAAAAGCCGACAAGCTGTCGAAGCCGCAGCGAAGGGCAATCTCGCGGATCGGGCTGCCCGAATCGCGCACCAGCCGATGGGCGGCTTGGAGGCGCAGGCGAAGGTAATAGGCGCCGGGGCTGGTCGACAGGCCTTTCGCGAATAGAACCTCCAGCTTGCGCTGCGACACAGACAGCCGGCGCGCAAGCGCAGACACCGTCAGTGGCCGTTCGAGCGTTCGCTCCATCAGGCGGATTGCCTCAGCCAGGCCGGGATCACGGGTCTCGATCCTCCCGAGGGACACGACGGGCTGGACGTCCGTTGCGCTGTGGGTCTGGTCATAGACGAAGATGCTGGCCACATCGAGCGCCAGCGCCGAGCCAAGGCGTTGGGTAATCAGGTGCAGCATCATGTCGAAGGTCGGCGATGCGCCGCCCGAGGTCCAGAACTTTCCATCGGTGACGAAACGGTCTCCCAGCACGGTGAGTGCCGGGAACGCCTGACTGAAATCCTCCAGCTCTTCCCAATGGGCGGTGGCCTTGCGGCCGTTGAGCAGACCGCTGCGACCGAGCAGCCAGCAACCCGATTCGATGCCAGCAACGACGTCAAAATGGCGGGCGCTTTCTTGAAGCGTGGCAATGAACTTGCGTCCGACATGCCTGTCGAGATTGAAGCCGCCGATCGCCAGCAGGACATCGCCTTCAAGTGGCAGTGTGAACATGCCGTCGACCGCGATCGGAATGCCGCATGTCAGGGTGATTGGCTCACCGTCCGCCGACAGCAGCTGCCAGCGAAAGACCTCGCGGCCCGAGACGCGATTGGCAGCGCGCATCGGATCGAGCACCGATGCGAGCGACATGATCGACGACTCTGGCAGGACGACGACCACGACATCGATCACAGATTGTATTTTCTCAGCGGCGGACATGCGAGAAATGTCAAATTTCCGGCGTGAAATGTCAATTGGTTAGGCCGCATTCAGGCATTATCAGGTGGCAATCGATCTCCCTTCGCGCGGCGCTGCAGCCCCGCGCAGAGACGTTCCCCTTTCCGCGAGATTGCCGGAACGGGCCGGCCGGATCCAGTTCCGCCGGCCCGTTTTTTTATCCCACCGCCCATGCCCACCGAACGAACAGTGATGCGCCGATGCCGATAAAGATGGCAGAGAAGCACGGACAGGCAAATCGCCGCCCGTTTGACGCAACTCTCAACCTGTCCGTGCAATCGAGATATCAATGGCGAACGAAGCCGGTGGCGGGGCATAGGTGATCACGCGGTTACGGCCGGCATCCTTGGCCTGGTAGAGCGCGGCATCTGCCATGCTGAAGAGCTCCTCCCAGCTGTGTTCCGCTCCCCGACCGACGACAACCCCGATGCTGACGCTGAGGGCAACGCGCTGGCCGTCGAAACGGACATCCAATTGTTCGGTGGCAAGGCGGAGCCGTTCGACAATCGCCCGCGCCTGCGCCTCGTTCGTTTTCGGAAGATAGAGCCCGAACTCCTCGCCGCCGAGCCTGGCGAAGCAATCGGTCGCGCGCAGGTTCGCGCGCACCAGTTCGGCAAAAGCGATCAGCACCTGGTCACCCGCCTGGTGGCCAAAACGGTCATTGACGCGCTTGAAGAAATCCAAATCCATGACCGCAAGGGCGTCGCCCTTCCAATCGAAACGCGGTAGTTGCGACAGGAACCAGCGGCGATTACCGATCCCCGTCAGCATGTCGGTGTCGGCGGTCCGACGCAATGCGGCCTCTGCTCGCTCCTTGACCAACACGAGCGCGAACAGCGCAATCGCGAAGTGACTGATGATCAGGAGGAAGAAGGCGTAGGTCGTCGTGATCGGCAGTGCGTCCGGCTTGAGCAGTCCAACCACCACTGCAAGGCACAGACCGGCGCCAACTGCCAGCGAAGCCGCGAAGATTGCCCGCACCGGCAGCGGCTCGTCTTTCCGATCCGAGACGACTGCCAAGGCGGAAGCGGCGAGGTACAGGAAGGCGCCGGTATTGAATACGCTTGCGCGCACGTAGTTGACGACGTGGAAATGCGTGATCAGGCCGGCGATCGCACCGATCAAGGGAATGGCGAGCGCCAGCCAATCGGCCCGACGGAGCCTTTGACCGCTGAGCCGGCGCAAACCGATCCAGAACAGGGCGTAGCCGCTAAGGCCGAGCGTGAAGCTCGAGAGCGTCCATAAAAAAGCCGGCAGCAGCTTCTGTTCGCCATAACCTGCCAGCGTTGAAGCCAGAGCAAGAAAGAGAAAACCAATCGCCAGGATGCCAAGCCCCTCGTTCCGGGGCGATTGCCACCGGAGGTAAAGAAAGCACAGGGCGCCGACCAGAAACGACGACTTGTGAAGCAGCAGTACAGTTGCGAGGTCAAGTTGGGCAGTCATCGGTCCGGCTCGGCGTGGTTGTTTGTCGCCGCGCCTCTATCGCATGGAGTTTAGCGATTACTAAATGGAAATGAGAAACCGGCTGCAAAGCCCGAAATTCCGGCATGTCGATCATCCCTGCACCCTGCCATCGCATGACTTTTGGCCCCTCGTTTCGGTCGAGGCGAAATTTCATGTTGCAGGGCGTGGGTGAAGCGTGTATCTCCGGCGCCGTTGGCACGGAGTGTAGCGCAGTCTGGTAGCGCATCTGGTTTGGGACCAGAGGGTCGGGAGTTCGAATCTCTCCACTCCGACCAACGAAATCCCCAAAAGTATTAGATTATTAGCTGCGCACAATGTTGCTGACCACGAATCTGTGGGAGCAGTGCGAGCCTATTATGCCCGTCGAGACGAAGGTCATGCGACACGCCGGTGCCGTCGGCCCCTCATGGCAAAGCGATCGCTCGACCATTGCCGACAAAATGCGGACGAAAGCCAGATTTATCCATCTGAAAGTCATTCCGTTTTAAATCATTCTGCGCTATGGGAAGACGCATGCTGGGGCCGAAAAGTGCTCCACCAGGAAAATCACGGAGCCGTTCGAGACCATGTCCGCAAAGATCTATCGTCCAGCAAAGACCGCCATGCAGTCTGGCAAAGCCAAGACGAATCTGTGGCTGCTGGAGTTCGATCAGGAAAAGCCGCGCACCATCGATCCGATCATGGGCTACACCAGCTCCGGCGATACGCTGCAGCAGCTGCGATTGACTTTCGAAAGCGCCGAACAGGCGATCGCCTATGCCGAGCGCAACGGCATCGAATACCGTGTGATCGCTCCGAAAGAGGCGACGCGCAAGGCTGTGTCCTACCCGGACAACTTCCGTTTTAGCCGGATGCAGCCCTGGACCCATTGAGGTCCTCGAGCCGTTTTCGACGGGCCCTGCCCGGAACGGCCCCTTAGCTCAGTTGGATAGAGCACCTGCCTTCTAAGCAGGTTGTCGCAGGTTCGAATCCTGCAGGGGTCGCCATCTACCTTCTGGAAATCACACCTATTTTCCAGAATCGGCGCGGCGAGCGAAGTACCCAAAACCGGAACGTTTTGGCACCCCGAATCCCGGAAAAATCCCGTAGAGTGTTCCCATTATGTTTTGCGGATGCCAGTTGCCGAAACGCAATCAGGTCAAGAGCGCTTAGTCACCTCGGCGCATGCTGTCGGCATAGAGGCGGTCCCAAACCAGCTGGGCGTCGACCACAATGCACATGTGAACGAGGCGACCCTACATCACCTCGCACCGGCTCTCGGCTGGCGCTGAGCCGCAACTGCTCGTACCCTCATACTGAACGATCGGGCGCTCAGGGAACTGGTGCCGGGTGCGTGATCCCCTGGTAGTAATCACCTTCACCGCCACCCATGTACTCGTTGGTGTAGCGTTCGCGTTCGTCACCCAAAGTCCGCGCCGGCGGACGATAGAAACCGTAAGCACCGTACATCGGCACCGGCTCCAGGTACACACTGCCCGTCGGCATGGGATCGACATAGACGCCGCCGGGTGCCGGCTCGTAATAGTAGTTATCGGCAAAAGCCGGTGCCGTGGTCCCGGCAACGGTGACGACAAATGCGACCCATGACATCTTCGTGGAAATTCTCATGGCGTTGCTCCTATCTCCGGTCGGGATTCAGCCCCGCCTAACGAGATACCCGGCAGCCTCTGCCTGCGGGCTTACGCTGCCTGGCAAGAATAACGCTTGATCGCTGCAACCGTTCCACCAATCAGTCGGTTTCAATGTGGCAAATTTGATGTTCTTTTGTCTTGTACCTGTGATGCATGGCTGCCTCATGTATTACGAACGGATATGGCGGCAAACCGATCTGACTGCACTACATTGGCTACTGTTCGTCTGGGTCGGCCTCGCGCGCATCCTCGCACTCGCAATATGGGTCGTTCCTTCTGTCGGCTTTACATTTAGAACCGCAATCGGACCTAGAAGCCGGAGCTTCCTGACTATTCTCAACAGCCGTAGAGAGGCACTCGGATTGCGGTCCACCTCGCATCGCACTCGCAAGCTATGCCCATGTACTCGATGAGGAAGTGGCGGACGCATTGGAAAAGGTCGCAAAGTCCCGGAAAAAGTCCCGTACCACCGGTACGGATGTCGCTTAACGGCTTACAAAATAATCATGAAATCGGAAAACGCATCCATACCTTCTAAGCGGGTTGTCGCAGGTTCGAATCCTGCAGGGCTCGCCATCACTTCTCCTTGTTCGGGTTCTACGGGGCTGACGAACCTATCCTCGATAGATCCCGGGCTCTACTGGATATCGAACCTCTGAAGTGAACTGCGGCGGGTATCTGCTTATATGGCGACACAATTGATTTATCTGCTTCGCCATGGCGAGACGATGTGGAACACCTTGGGTCGATTCCAAGGTCAATTGGATTCCCCGCTTACGGCGCGCGGTATTGAACAGGCGGATTGCGCCGCTGAACTCCTTCAGAAAGAGATTTCAGGCAGCCAGCAATCATTCCAAATGGACGTCAGCCCCTTGGGCCGAACTCGACAGACAGCTGATCGCCTGATGCGAGTGTTGCCCTTGGTCGCTCGTGACGACGCCCGATTGATGGAGGTTTCTGTCGGTTCTTGGGATGGTATGACGAAGTTCGAGATCGACAATGAGTTTCCGACAATGCTGGATGGCTCGGACGCTTTTGATTGGTATTTTAAGTCTCCGGACGGAGAGAGTTTTGATGCTGCCTGTGGCCGTGCAAAGGACTGGCTCGCAGATACGCTTTCACCAAGCATTGCGATTTCTCACGGGCTGTTTGGTAGATTGGTACGCGGCGTGTATTCCGGCCTTTCGAAGCGGGAAATGTTGGAGCTGCCCGTTCCTCAGGACGCGTTCTATCGCCTTTGCGACGGTGAATTCAGTCTTGTAAGCGGTTCGGCACCCATGTTCGCGTAGCCGGAGAGCGCCTAACGCCGGGAAACGACGCTGACGTCGAACACCTCAATTCTGTTGCAATTGGTCGCATACATCGGGGGGCGTATCCATTGAACCGCTCTCCCGGAAAGGAACTTTCATGACCTCGAGATTGCGCGTGGGCGTGCTCTTTGGCGGGCAATCCGCCGAGCATGACGTTTCCATTCTTTCCGCACGCAATGTCCTGAAAGCGATCGATTCGGCCAAATACGAGATCGTGCCGATCCTCATCGATCGTACCGGACAATGGTTGTTGATCGAGATGACGGCTGGCAGCCTGCCTGCTGACATCACCTATGCCGGCACGAAAGTCTGCCTGGTGCCCGGCGGCCGCGGTCGCCTGATCGCCTTCGACGAAGCTGCCGGCGCGATGATGCACCCACCGGCGATCGACATTCTGTTTCCCGTTCTGCATGGGTTGCATGGCGAGGACGGATCGATCCAGGGGCTCGCTCAGGTCTGCAATATCCCGCTGGTCGGCTGCGGCATCCTCGGCTCCGCCACGGCCATCGACAAGGAAATGGCCAAACGCCTGTTGCGCGAGGCAGGTTTGCCGGTTGCCCGCTCCGTCACCGCAAGGCCCGATCAGCGTCCGGACTTCGAGAGTGTAAGGGCCGCATTGGGGCAGCCGGTCTTCGTCAAACCTGCACGACAGGGTTCGTCGGTCGGCGTCAGCAAGGCGCGAACTGCCGAAGAGTTCAACGCAGCGCTCGACGAAGGCTTCAAGTTCGACACGAAGGTTCTCATCGAGGAATTCGTCCAGGCACGGGAAATTGAGTGCGCCGTGCTCGAAAGATCAGACGGAAGCCTGATGGTTTCCGTCCCGGGCGAGATCGCGACCAGTGCCAGCCACGGTTTTTATACCTATGAGGCTAAGTACCTTGATGAAGATGGCGCCGCCATCAGCATTCCGGCAGTTCTGCCAGACGAGGTAACGCAACGCTTGCAGGACATGGCCGGACAAGCGTTCATCGCGCTCGGCTGCGAAGGCTTGGCACGCGTCGACTTTTTCGTCCGGCCGGACTTGAGCGTTGTGATCAACGAGGTCAACACCATGCCCGGCTTTACCGATATCAGCATGTACCCGAAGGCCATGGCCGCGAGCGGCGTGCGCTACACTGAGCTTGTCGGCCTGTTGATCGAGCATGGATTGGCAAGAGCCGCGCTGGCTCGCTGATCATTTTCCCAAGTCCGCACTGCCTTGGTGGAGCGCGTCGCGCCGCGCGCGTTCCGACTGCGCGACGACTTACGAAACTGCTACTTCCCGTGGCAATAAAATTCGGCTAGGAGGGTTGCGCAGCAAATTGCGCTGTCTTTTCCTGGAGTTCTGCTTTGCCTTTGTAATCCCCGGTCTCGCTTGTTTCACCACGTACGCCCGATAGCGATCGCCGCTGTCGGATCGCAACTCAATGCGTTCGTCGAGGTGACGGTTCGAGACCGGAATGGCATTGCCGACCTGTCGCCGCATGATTCTTTATGCGGGTCGAACCATCACCAAAAACGCTGCCAGACCGCGTCCCCTGAACGGGTGCTCAAACCGTCGTCTTGATGGACTTCCCATCGGAAGAACCAGACGACATGTCTCACACATTCCTGGTCCAGTGGACCATCAAACCCAGGATCGCGCCGCGCCCGTGGCTCGCCTGCAACCGCTGCCGAACAGTGCGTCCGTTTGAGCCGAGCGGCAAAACGCGGCTCAATGCCAATGGTCGGCGGCTGGATGCCTGGTTGATCTATCGCTGCAGCGACTGCGACAGCACCTGGAATCGCCCCATCTTCGAGCGCCGCCACATCCGCGATATCGATCCGGCCACGCTGCACGCATTGCAGAACAACGACGGAGCCTGGATCGAAAAGGTTTCTTTCGATCTCGACGGACTGCGCCAGAATGCAGGGCGAATCGAAGAATTTGCCGAGGTTCATGTAGAGAAAACGATACTGAACCCTGCCGCCGAGTCATCCCTACGCGTGGAGATCGTTCTCGGCCTGGCGATGAAAACATCGCTGAGAGCGGAAAGGCTGCTATCCATGGAACTCGGCCTGTCACGCAGGCGTATCGCCATGCTTGAAGAAGAAGGCCGCATCACCACGACCCCGTTGGGCAAGAATACGCTGCGACGGTCAGTGAAGGATCAGATGCGTATCACCATCGATCTTGCAGGCGAAGCCGATCGCAATGCGATCCTCAGCCGCGCCGGGCCTTAGCCGAAGACTGGCCGGAGCCCGGCCTCGATCCAAGCGTGAATAACGCGGACAATGACAGCGAAAGAGGGCTCCGATGCCATCGGAGCCCTCCTGAAACAGATGGTCTTCAGAACTTCACGCCGATACCGACGGTGAATTGATGCTGGTCGACATCGACGTTGATGCCGCCAATGTCCTTGTCGCCATAGTCGTTGTAGCGGTATTCGGCTCGGCCAAACAGGCTGTCGGTGAAGGCGTAGTCGACGCCGGCACCGATCGTCCAGCCATTGAAGGTTTCCTTTTCCTTGGAAGCCCCCGGCACGTCGACGAATCCGCGTGTAATTGCCCAACCGCCGGTCGCATAGATAAGTGCCTTGTCATTGACGACATGGCCGAGACGACCGCGGACGGAACCGGACACATCGGTTCCGACTTCCGGAGAAGCGCCGAAGATATCGAAGGTCTTGTCGTTCCAGTTATAAGTCACATCGCCTTCGATGCCGTAGACCCAATCGCCCTGCTGATAGTTGAAGCCGGCAAAGGCACCGAGAAGGCCACCATTGAAGTCCTCAGAAGCATTTGCACCCGGCGTACTGAAATCACCGTTGAGCCAGCCACCACCGCCTTGCAGACCGACATAGCCGCCCGTCCAGACAAAGGTGGGTGCGGCTTCCACCAGGGGCGCAGGCTCGAGATTTTCGGTCAGATCGGCGGCCCATGCCACAGGCGCCAAGGCCGCTGTAGCAAAAATTGCAACAAGCACATGCCTGATCATCACAGATGCCTCCTGTTGGTCCGACAGCAAGATTACCAACTTATGTAGGGCGCGTCTGCCGAAAAGGCTCGCTTCGGGGCGAGAACAATAAACTTCTCTTTTAAATCATATGGTTAGATATTTCCAATTGGCCAATTCTAAAGCTGTGCGCTGCTGGATCAATTGCCGCCGATACGAGCGCCTTCCAGCCGGTCGCCGGGCTTGATGCCCAGGCGCTTGACGGTGCCGGCATTGAGCTCCAGCACAAAGGCCACCGGTTCGCCCGAATCGATGATCGCCTCCGAGAACGGAACTGCATCCTGATGGATGGTGCGAACGATGCCGCGTTTGTCGACGAACAGCATATCGAGCGCCAGATGGGTGTTCTTCATCCACATCATGACCCGGCGCGTTTCGCCGAAATCGAACAGCATCCCGTGGTCAGGCGCCATTGAGCGGCGAAACATCAGCCCCTGCTCGCGCTGATCGGCATCGATGGCGAGCTCGACCGTCAGCTCGAGGATCTTATTGTCGGCTGTCACCAGCCGCATCCGGTCAGTCGTGAACTCTACGTCCGCAAAGGCGACGACTGCAAACAACAGCAGCGACAAAAAAAGCGCCATGGCGGCGCTTCTTGCAGAAAGGGATCGAGCCATCGACATCAGTGCGAACGGCTCGTCGGCGTTGGGCCGTCGGGATGGATCTCGGCCGCCATCAGGCCCTTTTCACCATCGCCGAAGCGCACGAGAACTACCTGGCCGGGGCGAAGTTCGGTCAGTCCGAAACGGCGCAGCGTTTCCATGTGCACGAAAATATCTTCCGTGCCCTCGCCGCGCGTCAGGAAACCGAAGCCCTTGGTCCGGTTGAACCACTTGACGAGAACACGCTCGAGACCGCTCGTCGGCGTGACCTGCACATGGGTTCTGATCGGCGGCAGTTGCGAGGGATGGATAGCTGTCGACTGATCCATCGAGAGAATGCGGAAGGCCTGGTAGCCACGATCGCGTTTCTGGATGAGAGCGACGACCCGGGCCCCTTCGAGCACCGTCTGATAACCGTCGCGCCGTAGGCAGGTCACGTGCACCAGTACGTCCTGCATGCCGTTATCGGGCACGATGAAGCCAAATCCCTTGGCGACATCGAACCACTTGATCACGCCGGTGATTTCGACGAGGTCGAGGGCGTCGCTGCCAAAGTCGTCATCATGCATGACGTCTTTTGAAGATGTCCTATCCGCCATTCTCTCCCAGCCCCTCGTTTACGCGCGACTACCGACTACGGTTAACTGATTCTTATTGACTAGAATAACATCGTCCCGCCGCTGATGCGCAAGACCCTCGGCGTATTTTGGCCCGGGTCGAATGTAGGGACGCAGCCTTGCCTCTGGCTTGCTGGCAGATAAGTATACGCCATCTTCTTCGAAACAGGGACATTGCAATGCGTTATCTGCACACGATGGTTCGCGTCAAAAATCTGGACGTGGCCTTGAAGTTCTACTGCACGATTTTCGGCCTTAGCGAGATCCGTCGCTACGAGAACGAAAAGGGCCGTTTCACACTTGTCTTCCTGGCCGCCCCCGGCGATCTTGACCGGGCAAAGGGCGAACTCTCGCCGTGCCTCGAACTCACCTACAATTGGGACAGCGAAGATTATACAGGCGGCCGGAACTTTGGTCACCTGGCCTATGAGGTGGACGACATTTATGGCTTCTGCCAGCATCTGATGGACAATGGCGTGACCATCAACCGTCCGCCGCGCGATGGGCACATGGCCTTCGTGCGCTCGCCCGACGGCATTTCGATCGAGATCCTGCAGAAGGGCGAAAATCGACCTGCGCAAGAGCCCTGGGCCTCCATGGGCAACACCGGCGCCTGGTAAGCCTCGCGCAATTCTGACGGCCGATGATCGACGTCTACAGCCGGTTATCCCGGCTTGGCAAAGTCGAGTCGCGGATCCGTTGAAATAATGAATGATCCGGGGCCCGGCACCGACACCGGGCCTTCGCATGCTGGTTGTATGTGGGCTCAAGGTTAGCGCCAGTTTACAAATCACGTATCGTTCAGTAACTTCCGCGCGAAACGTTGATACGGGGTCCTATCCGCTCGTGGCGACGCCCCCTAACTGTATTTGGCCTAATCCTTCCCGCGGCGATCCGTTTGGCCCGTCGCGCGAATTTCGTGTTTGTTTGTTCTGAGCGATGTTTCGGAACTGAGACTTAATGCATGGAAAGGCGACGATCTCGCCAATCATGCACGGAGAGCGGGGATAGGACGTTGCAACATCGGGAAACAAAGGGCGCGCTGCTGGGAACCATCAGCCGCGCAGCCGCGATATCCGTTTCACTGCTCGCCTTGAGCGGCTGCATGTCTGCGGTCGCCGACAACGAGGCGGCGACCGCGCTGAAAGTCGAGGAAACGCAGGAATCGCTACAGGTCGCCGATTCGACCCAGGCCGGCGCGACTGTTCGCGACGCCCAGGTGTCGGCGGTCGGCAGCAACCCGCAGGCAGCCCAGGGCAATGGCGCCCTCGTGCCGGGGCAAGACCCAGCGCAACAGGGTGGATCGCTGACGATGCAGAGCACCGGCCTGCGTGCAGCCTCCTCCAGCATCTATGGCCAGGCTCCGGCGGGCGGCCAGGCGGCAGCGACGGGCGCACAGCCGCAGACGACGGGCTCCATCCCCGCCACGGGCGCTGCCCAGCCGAGCATGAACGCAACGACGAACAGTCTTTTCAGCGGTGCCCAAGGCCAGGGGCAAACTCAGCCTCAACCCCAACCGATCATCCAGCCGCGGCAGGGTGCCTCGAACGACACCTCCGGCGCGCCGTCGGATACGGCTGTGATGGCCTATGCCTCTCCGGACGGAACCACCCTTCCCGCCTCTGTGCCGCTGCCCTTGAGTGCGCAGGCTGCCCTCGGCGGAAAGACGTCGCGTGTGCTGCAACCCGTGCAGGCCGCCGAGCAGGCGCAGCCAACGACAGAAGTTGCCCAGACGATGACGGTCGCGCCGGACGGCAAGACCAGCGAGAACGATTCCAAGGAAGAGCCCAAGACCTGGACCCTTGCAAGCCTTTTTGCCGGCAAGCGCAAGGAGAAGCAGGTAACGGCGCGCACAGCGCAGCCCGCTGAAAAAAAGACCATCACCACCAGCAATGCCAGCCAGCCGCAAATGGCTTCGCTCGCCTACAATGGCCTGCCCGGCGTCAAGATGAGCCCGCTGTTCAGCGTCGCACATGAAGACCATGCAGCAGATGAAGAGGACGCGCCCGTTCAGCTCGCCTCACTTTCCGGCCTTGCCCGGCTGGCGCCAAGCGGCCTCATCCTGCAGACCGAAAAGGTCGAGGCCGGCTGCTTCAAGCCGGAACTGATGCAGATGCTGAAGCAGGTGGAGACGCATTACGGCCGCCAAGTCATGGTGACTTCAGGCCTGCGCCCGATCAAGGTCAACCGCGCGAAGCAATCCCTCCATACGCGCTGCGAAGCGGCCGACATCCAGGTCCAGGGCGTCAGCAAGTGGGAATTGGCGGATTTCCTGCGCAGCATTCCCGGGCGCGGCGGCGTCGGCACCTACTGCCACACGGAATCGGTTCATATCGACATCGGCGCCCAGCGCGACTGGAACTGGCGTTGCCGCCGCAGCAAGGGCTGAACGCAAGCCCTTGTTTCCACGGGTTAATCCACAGAATCCGCCCCCTTCCCCCTGCCTGTGCATTTTTTACAGAAAAATGAAAATTGACGCTTGCGGTAATCAAATCGCCTGACTATAAGACGCCCACACAGCAAGTGCGCCCTTCGTCTATCGGTTAGGACACCAGATTTTCATTCTGGGAAGAGGGGTTCGACTCCCCTAGGGCGTGCCACTGTGACCCTCCCCTCACACGTGATTTCCCTGTTCGTGATCGGCAGTTTTGCGTCGAGAATCCGACGCGCGCTCGACCATGTGCCGCTCTCCGGGACGACCGAGTGGCCGCAGATTTTTCCGGTTCTTTTCACAGGAAAAGCGCTCGAATTCTCAGATTAGCGCTTGCAGTCTGCAAAGGCGCTGACTATAAGGCGCCCACACAGCAAGTGCGCCCTTCGTCTATCGGTTAGGACACCAGATTTTCATTCTGGGAAGAGGGGTTCGACTCCCCTAGGGCGTGCCACTGTGATCCTCTCCCCAGCACATTCGCCACTGATTTAACGCCGATTGCGTGGTCCATGCTCCCCTCTGTGTCTGCCACGGGCGCGGTGTTTTTAACCCGTGATTTTTCCAGCATTTTTCACAGAAAAACTTCGAAAATCCTGACATTAGCGCTTGCAGCCGGCAAAAGCGCTGACTATAAGACGCCCACACAGCAAGTGCGCCCTTCGTCTATCGGTTAGGACACCAGATTTTCATTCTGGGAAGAGGGGTTCGACTCCCCTAGGGCGTGCCACTGTGACAATCCCGTCAGTATCGCAAGCTCCCATGTCGCTTACGCGGCGAGAGGCGTTTCTGGTACGCCGAGGATCGAGCGGTCGGCAGCGCATTTTTGCTGTTGCTTTTTAACAGAAAAGCACAAGAATCCGCAGATGTGCACTTGCCGCCTTCAAACCCACTGGCTGCAAGGCGCCCACACAGCGAGTGCGCCCATCGTCTAGCGGTCTAGGACGCCGCCCTCTCACGGCGGCAACACGGGTTCGAGTCCCGTTGGGCGCACCATTAAAGAGTTTAGCCTATTATACCAAACCTTTGATTTGGCTACGCTTTGGTGCGCACTGCGCTTCGCCATGTATCCCTGTCAAACAGCCTTCGCCGCGTCGGCAACGCGGAGTTGCACGCGGCGCTGGCCTTGCCAGAGATCTGCGGAGACCGATCCCGCCACATGAATCGACGCGCCACGGCTTGCGAACAGAAGGTCCCCGAGCGGCGTCTCCACGGCTCGAAACGCGATACCGTCGAGGCGGCTGCCGTCCTGCCCCTCGATCGTGATCTTGATATGGTTTGCTCCAACCTGACGGCAATCGCGCAACCGATGCTGCGGGAAGGCAAAAACTGGCTGCGGGTGGGCGGAGCCGTAGGGCCCGGCCTGCTCCAGCAAATCGATCAGCTCTAGTGTTGCGCCAGACGCACCGAGCGCACCATCGACCTTTAGCGTCTGGACGGCAACGAGGTCGCGCACGGCCGCTTCTGCCTTCTCCTCGAAGAATTGCCGCAGCCGGCCGAGCTTCGCCCGCTCGACCGTCAGGCCTGCCGCCATGGCGTGGCCGCCGCCCTTCACCAACAATCCGCCGTCGACGGCCGCACGAACCATCTTTCCCATGTCGAAACCAGCGATCGACCGGCCGGATCCCGTGCCTCGACCATTCGGATCGAAGGCAATGGCGAAGGTCGGACGGCGGAACTTCTCCTTTATTCTCGCTGCAATCAGCCCGACTATTCCCGGGTGCCAGTTCTCCCGTGCCGTCACGATCACGGAGGCCCCCTCACCCGTGCCGTACTCGGCCAGAACCTCGGCTTCGGCTTCAGCCAGCATCGCGGCCTCCATTGCCTGCCGTTCGCGGTTGAGTTCGTCGAGCCGTGCCGCGATCGTTTCAGCGGCGGCACTATCGCCCATCGTCAACAGGCGGCTGCCAAGCGCCGCGTCGCCAATGCGGCCGCCGGCATTGATGCGCGGCCCGACCAGAAACCCGAGATGATACGGCGTCACCGGACCGCCGATCGCCGCCTTGCGCAACAGAGCCGCCAGCCCGACATTGCCCATGTGCCGGGCTGCAATCAGCCCCTTGACGACGTAGGCGCGATTGAGCCCCTTGAGCGGCACCACGTCACAAACGGTTGCGAGCGCCACAAGGTCGAGTTGCGCCAGCAGATCGAAAGACCCGACGCGGGCGTCACCGGCGGCACGCAGCACACGCATCGTATTGACGAGAACGAGATAAACGACGCCGGCCGCGCAAAGGTGTCCTTGACCGGAGAGATCGTCCTCGCGGTTGGGGTTGACGAGCGCATGGCATGGCGGCAGCGACGAGCCGACCTGGTGATGGTCGATGACGACCACATCGACGTTGCGCTGCGCTGCCACCGTAAGCGCCTCGTGGCTGGTCGAGCCGCAATCGACGGTGACGATGAGCCTGGCGCCGTTGTCGATCAACTGTTCGATCGCCTGTGGGTTGGGGCCATAACCCTCGAAGATACGATCGGGGATATAGATCTCGGCCTCGAGCCCGAAATGTTTGAGGAAGCGCGCCATCAGCGCCGACGATGCGGCTCCGTCTACGTCGTAGTCGCCGAAGATCACGACCTTCTCGCGCCTGGAAATCGCAACCGCGAGGCGCTCAGCCGCCTTACGGCAGTCGGTCATGGTATCGGGATCCGGCATCAGCGAACGAAGCGTCGGGTCGAGGAAGACCGCCGCATCGTCGAGCGTTACTCCACGCCCGGCAAGCACGCGGCCGATCAGATCGGAATAGCCATGGACCTGACTGATCGCCAGTGCCCGGTTCTGGCCGGCCTGATCGAGACGCGACACCCAGCGTTGACCGCTGATCGACCGTTCCACGCCAAGGAAAGCTCGCTGTATCGGATCTACCGGTTCTTCCATGCTGTCCACCTGCCTCAATCTCTTCGTTCTTACTGCATGATCCCTTAAATCGGATCCGATTTAAGGATAAAATCATGCAGCAAGTTTCAAGTGCTACAGCGTCCTTTGCGCGTCATGTCTGACGCGCGGCGCTGTAGCGAACAATGCGCGCACGCAAAACCCGGCATGAAAAGGGCCCCACCGACGCCAATGGTCGATGGGGCCCTTTCTCAACAGATTTGCGCCTGGAACTAGGCTGCCTTCGGTCGCTCGATGCGGATCACCTGCGGCTCGCCGACCAGATAGCCCTCGCCCTTGATCGCGACGATCGCATCGCGCACCGAATGCTCGGCGGTCGCGTGCGTCACCAGGATGATGGTCTGCGGCTCGAATGATTCCTTCGGGTGCTTGGAATGCTGCATGATCGATTCCAGCGAGATACCGTTCTCGGCCATGCGCGAAGCAATGCTTGCAAAGACACCGGTGCGATCGACGACCTTCAGGCGGATGAAGTAACCGCCTTCGTGGCTCTGGATCTGCGCGCGCTTGTAGGGCAGCAACGCATTGGTCGGGCGGCCGAAGGCCGGTACATGCTGCGCGCCAGGGCGGCTCTTGGCGATATCGGCAACGTCGCCAAGAACGGCGGACGCCGTGGCGTTGCCGCCGGCACCGGGCCCGACCATCAGCAGCTCGCCGAGAATATCGGATTCGATCGCGACCGCATTGGTGACGCCGTCGACCTGGGCGATCACCGAATCATAGGGAACCATTGTCGGGTGCACCCGTTGCTCGATGCCGCTTTCGGTGCGCTGGGCAACGCCGAGAAGCTTGATCCGGTACCCGAGATCGGCCGCAGCATGAATATCATCGATGGAGATGTTGGTGATGCCTTCGAGATAGATGTCGTCAGCAGCGATCGCCGTGCCGAAGGCCAGGCTCGTCAGGATCGACAGCTTGTGTGCGGTATCGTTGCCTTCGATGTCGAAGGCCGGGTCTGCCTCGGCATAACCGAGCCTCTGCGCTTCCTTCAGGCAGGCCTCGAAGGAAAGCTCTTCCTTTTCCATCTTTGTCAGGATGTAGTTACAGGTGCCGTTCATGATCCCGTAGACGCGCGAGATCGTATTGCCGGTCATGGATTCGCGCAGCGCCTTGATGACGGGAATGCCACCGGCAACGGCCGCTTCATAGTTGAGCAGCGCGCCGTTCTTCTCGGCAATGGTTGCAAGCTCGATGCCGTGCGCCGCCAGCAACGCCTTGTTGGCGGTGACGACATGGATCCCACGGCTAAGCGCCGTCTTGACCGCTGCATAAGCCGGGTCGCCGGAACCGCCCATCAGTTCGATGAAGACATCGATATCGGCCTTGGCAGCAAGCGAAACGGCATCGTCGAACCAGGTCGTCATCGACAGGTCAACGCCGCGATCCCTAGAGCGATCGCGCGCCGTTACGGCTGTAATTTCGATCGCCCTGCCACATGTCGTTGCCAGCATCTCGTGACGATCCTGGAGGATTCGCACGAGCGAGGCACCGACGGTACCCAAGCCCGCAATGCCGATTTTGAGGGCATCTGCCATAGCCATTTCCTAACATGTGAGGGCGCCCCGCCAGAACGGCGGGGCCGTTGCGGTAGGGGCGCGCGCCTGGCACGCCCCCGTCTTTTACCGATGCGCGTTGAGCGAGATGACGTTGTGCATCGTCTCGTCAGCCGTGGACAGGAACTTCTTGATATTGCGGGCCGCCTGGCGAATCCGGTGCTCGTTCTCGACGAGGGCGAGACGCACGTAGTCGTCACCCTGCTCACCGAAGCCGATACCAGGTGCTACGGCCACATCGGCCTTTTCGACGAGCAGCTTGGAGAATTCGAGGGATCCGAGGTGACGGAACTTCTCCGGGATCTTGGCCCAGGCAAACATCGTCGCTGCCGGCGGCGGCACGTCGAAGCCGGCCTTGCCGAAGCTTTCGACCATCACGTCGCGGCGACGCTTGTAGATGTTGCGGACTTCGGCGATGTCGCTGCCGTCACCGTTGAGCGCCTGGGTGGCCGCCACCTGGATCGGCGTGAACGCGCCATAGTCGAGGTAGGACTTCACGCGCGTCAGCGCCGCGATCAGCCGCTCGTTGCCGACGGCAAAACCCATGCGCCAGCCGGGCATGGAGAAGGTCTTCGACATCGAGGTGAACTCGACCGTGCAGTCGATCGCACCCGGCACTTCAAGCACGGATGGCGGCGGTGCGTCGTTGAAGTAGATCTCCGAATAGGCCAGATCCGACAGCACGATGATGTCGTGCTTCTTCGCAAACGCCACGACTTCCTTGTAGAAATCGAGCGTGGCGACCTGAGCCGTCGGGTTCGACGGGTAGTTGAGGATCAGCGCCAGCGGCTTCGGAATCGAATGGCGAACGGCGCGCTCCAGCGGTCCGAAGAACGTGTCGTCGGGCTCGACCGAAATCGAGCGGATGACACCACCGGCCATCAGGAAGCCGAAGGCATGGATCGGATAGGTCGGATTGGGGCACAGGATCACGTCGCCCGGCGCGGTGATCGCCTGGGCCATGTTGGCGAAGCCTTCCTTGGAGCCAAGGGTGGCGACGACCTGCGTGTCCGGGTTCAGCTTGACGCCGAAGCGGCGGGCGTAATAGGCGGCCTGGGCACGACGCAGCCCGGGAATGCCCTTCGACGACGAATAACGATGCGTGCGCGGGTCCTGAACGGCCTCGCAGAGCTTGTCGACAATCGACTGTGGAGTGGGAAGATCCGGATTGCCCATGCCGAGGTCGATGATGTCAGCACCGGCCGCTCGCGCGCTTGCTTTCAAACGGTTGACCTGTTCGAAAACATAAGGCGGCAAACGCCGGACTTTGTGAAACTCTTCCATCTCCAAACCTCGTTTGGCGCACGTCTCCGCCAGCGGTTGGCCGTCGCGAAAACATGCGCTTTGGTGAACGGCCGTCACTGCGGCCATTGAACGCTTTGCGTCCAAATCACCTGAAACGCAAGTGCTAATTCTCGATCTGTTTCAGCGTGTCGGACCCGTGGTCTTCGGCGAGCGTACGCATTTCCTTCATACGACGCTGATACTCAGCTTCGGAAATGGAACCGGATTTGCGCGCAGCACCGAGAGCGGTCAGCCGTGCTTGCATGTCGGCGGCTTCCTCGTTGGTCATCTGCTGCGTCGCCGCCGGCTTCTGACCATAGACGGAAGGATAGTTTTCAAACGGGGTCTTCTGGCTGTTGCAGCCCGCAAGCGTGCCAAGGAGAATGACCCCGGCAACCCAGGTGATGGAGCGCTGTTTTCCGACGGCGAGCATACTGGCAAAGACCTCTGTTTTCGTGGCGCGACGATGCGCTAGCCCTTGTAATCATTTTCGGGCAGAATGTAAAAATACAAAACAAACAAGATGCTGTGGAGGAAACCGGGTGACAGCAGACAGGAATGCCGAAGGCCACGCCGGCAAGGACGGCTTTGCTGGCTTCGACCCGAAGTCCGTTGAACCCTACATTGTCAAGGATCCTGAAAGCCTTGCGGTCAACCTTGCCCGCGCGATGGAACAGCTCGGCAAGGCAGCCTCCGCCTGGCTTGCGCCGCGCGAGACCGGCGAAAAATCCGACGTGTTCTCAGAACCCGTCACCGATATGGTCAAGACCCTCTCCAGGGTTTCTGAGTATTGGCTTTCCGATCCGCGCCGGACGCTTGAAGCACAGACCCATCTCATGGGCAGCTTCTTCGAGATGTGGTCTCGAACCCTGCATCGCATGTCCGGTGATGTTGCCGCCGCGGATCCTGCCAGCCTACAGCGGATGGACAAACGCTTCACGGACGAGGATTGGGTAAAAAACCCCTTCTTCGATTTTGTCCGGCAGGCCTATTTCATCACGTCGGATTGGGCCGACAAGATGGTGCGCGACGCCGAGGGCCTCGACGATCACACCAAGCACAAGGCTGCCTTCTATGTCCGGCAGATTTCGAGCGCGCTCTCGCCGACCAATTTCGTTACCACCAATCCGCAGCTCTACCGGGAAACGGTGGCGACCAACGGCGCCAACCTCGTCAAGGGCATGCAGATGTTTGCCGAGGACGTCGCTGCAGGTCGCGGCGATTTGCGGTTGAGGCAGACCGATACCAGCAAATTCGCGATCGGCGAGAACATCGCGATCACCCCCGGCAAGGTGATTGCGCAGAGCGACGTCTGCCAGGTGATTCAGTACGAAGCCTCGACGGAAACCGTGCTCAAGCGTCCGCTGTTGATCTGCCCGCCGTGGATCAACAAGTTCTATGTGCTCGACCTCAACCCACAAAAATCCTTCATCAAGTGGGCGGTCGACCAGGGTCACACGGTCTTCGTCATCTCCTGGGTCAACCCGGACGAGCGGCATGCGACCAAGGATTGGGAAGCGTACGCACGCGAGGGCATCGGCTTTGCGCTCGACACCGTCGAGCAGGCGACGGGTGAACGGGACGTCAATGCCATCGGCTATTGCGTCGGCGGAACGCTTTTGGCCGCAACGCTTGCGCTTCATGCCGCAGAGGGCGACGAGCGCATCCACTCGGCAACGCTTTTCACGACACAGGTCGATTTCACCCACGCGGGGGATCTCAAGGTCTTCGTCGATGAAGACCAGATCAGCCAGATGGAAGCCAACATGCGGGTTGCCGGCTATCTCGACGGCTCGAAGATGGCGACGGCGTTCAATATGCTGCGCGCCTCCGAGCTGATCTGGCCCTACTTCGTAAACAACTACCTCAAGGGTCAGGAGCCCCTGCCCTTCGACCTGCTCTATTGGAATTCCGATTCGACCCGGATGCCGGCGGCCAACCACTCCTTCTACCTGCGCAACTGCTACCTGGAAAACCGCCTATCGAAGGGCGAGATGATGCTGGCCGGCAAGCAGGTATCGCTCGGCGACGTCAAGATCCCGATCTACAATCTGGCGACGAAGGAGGACCATATCGCCCCACCGCGCTCCGTTTTCCTCGGCAGCTCGTCATTCGGCGGCAAGGTCACTTACGTACTTTCCGGCTCCGGCCACATCGCCGGTGTCGTCAATCCGCCGGACAAGGGCAAATACCAGTTCTGGACCGGCGGTGCGCCCAAGGGCGACTTCGACGACTGGGTCAGGACAGCGAAGGAAACGCCCGGATCCTGGTGGCCGCACTGGCATCAGTGGATCGAAAAACTGGACAAGAAGCGCGTGCCCGCGCGCAAGCCCGGCGGCACGCTCAACACGCTGGAAGAGGCGCCCGGCTCCTATGTGCGCGCCCGCGCCTGACGAAAGCATAGAATTTACCGTGATCTTCGACCGGCCCCTCGTGCCCGCCACGCTCGTCCAGCGCTACAAGCGCTTTCTCTTCGATGCCACCCTTACGGACGGCAGGGCGTTGACCGGCTCCTGCCCCAACACCGGGTCGATGCGAGGACTGACGACTCCTGGCTCGCGTATCTGGATGTCGGAACATGACAGCCCGACACGCAAGTACCGACAGATGCTTGAGATCGTTGAGGCGGACAACACACTCGTCGGTATCAACACCGGCCTGCCCAACCGCCTGGCGGAAGAAGCCATTCGTCTTGGGCTGGTTTCCGATCTCCATAGCTATGAGACGCTTTCGCGCGAACAGAAATACGGGCGCAATTCGCGCATTGATATCCTGCTCAGCGACCCGGCCCGCGGGCTTGCCTACGTCGAAGTGAAGAACGTGCATTTCAGCCGAGCCCGCGCCGTTGCCGAGTTTCCCGACAGCCCGACCGCACGCGGCGCCAAACACCTCGAAGAACTGGGCGACATGGTCGAAGCCGGTCATCGAGCGATCATGGTCTACCTCGTGCAGCGCAGCGATTGTGATCAATTGAAGATCTGCCGCGACTACGACCCTATTTATGCCGCTGCCTTCGATCGCGCCATGGCCCGCGGTGTCGAAGCCTATGCGGTGAAATGCCTGGTATCACCGACCGAGATCGCACCCATCGGATTGATCTCCGTCGCTGAGGCTGCTGGCAGCCCTCTTCGGACCTTGGCCTGAGCCATCGCGTTTGCCCACGCTGCACCGCCGATCCGCCGCGACCTGCAACATTCTACGGATAGGCGCAGGCATTGATCCGCGTTAGGCTTGCCGATCTGTTCAGCGGACAGCGAGGCGGCGAAATGCTGTGCGCTGCGACCTATATCAGTGCCTCGTGGCGCGCGGCAGTGGACGAGGCCGCCCCTGCTGCATTATGAAATTCGACAGGAAACAACTGAAAGTTCTGGAATGGTGACTTACATCGAGGCAGGGTCTGCGCCCTACAAGAACACCGGCGTCATCCGCCTCTACGGACCGGAAGGGTTCGAAGGCATGCGCAAGGCCTGTCAGGTGACGGCGCGCTGCCTCGACGAGTTGGTGTCGCGGGTCCGACCGGGGGTGACGACCGAGGAGATCGATCGTTTCGTCTTCGAATTCGGCATGGACAACGGCGCCTTGCCGGCGACGCTGAATTACCGCGGCTATACCAAGTCATCCTGCACCTCGATCAACCATGTGGTCTGTCATGGCATTCCGAACGACAAGCCGCTTCGCGACGGCGATATCGTCAACATCGATGTCACCTACGTCATCGATGGCTGGCACGGCGATTCCAGCCGCATGTATCCGGTCGGCGAGATCAAGCGCGCCGCCGAGCGGCTTCTCGATGTGACGCATGAATGCCTGATGCGCGGCATTGCCGCCGTCCGCCCCGGCGCCCGCACAGGCGCAATCGGCGAGGCGATCCAGGCCTATGCCGAAGCCGAACGGTGCTCGGTCGTGCGCGACTTCTGCGGACACGGCGTCGGCCGGCTTTTCCACGACGCTCCCAACATCCTGCATTACGGCCGCGCCAACGAGGGGCCGGAGTTGCGCGAAGGGATGATCTTCACGATCGAGCCGATGATCAATCTCGGCCGCCCGCACGTGAAGGTGCTGGCGGATGGCTGGACGGCGGTCACCCGCGACCGCTCTTTGTCGGCGCAGTACGAACATACGGTCGGCGTCACCGCCGACGGCTGCGAGATCTTCACGCTCTCGCCGGCCGGTCTCTTCAAGCCTGACATGACCGCCATGGGCGCCGCATGAAGAAAAACTCCCGTTCATCCGCGGGCGATGCGACGCAGCCGGCGGACGAGCGGTCGTTTTTCGCAGATCTGCTGCCGCAGGACACGCATGGTCCAGACACGGCTGCCGCTGCCACCGAGGCGCATTACCTCGGTCACCGCGATCGGCTTCGCACCCGATACCGCGAGCATGGCGATGCCGCGCTTGCCGACTACGAAATCCTCGAAATGCTGCTGTTTCGGCTCATCCCGCGCAGAGATACCAAGCCGATCGCAAAGGCACTGCTAACGCGCTTCGGGACGCTTGCCGGCGTGTTCGGGGCACCGCTCGCACTGCTGCAGGAGGTCAAGGGTGTCGGCGAATCGGTCGCGCTCGATCTGAAGCTCGTCGCCACCATCGGCCACCGGACGCTGAAGAGCGACCTGCGCAAGAAGCACATCCTCTCGTCCTGGTCGGCGGTGATCGAATATTGTCACGCGGCGATGGCTTACGAGACCAAGGAGCAATTCCGCATCCTGTTCCTCGACAAGCGGAATGCACTGATTGCGGACGAGGTTCAGCAGACAGGCACGATCGATCATACGCCGGTCTATCCGCGCGAGGTCGTCAAGCGCGCGCTCGAACTGTCGGCGACCGCGATCATCCTTGCGCATAACCATCCCTCCGGCGACCCAACGCCATCGCGGGCGGATATCGATATGACCAAGCTGATCGTCGAAACGGCAAAGCCGCTCGGCATCGCCGTGCACGATCACATCATCATCGGCAAGGACGGCCATGTGAGCCTGAAAGGGCTGCGCCTGTTCTAGCGGCGGCACCGGCGCTCAAAGCCATCTGGCGCGGCGGAAGAAGCGGTACAGTGTCAGGCAGAGTCCGATGATGAAGGCGAGCACGACAAAATAGCCGTAGCGGAACTTGAGCTCCGGCATCTCGTCGAAGTTCATCCCGTAGATACCCGCAATTGCCGTCGGCACGGCAAGAATGGCCGCCCAGGAGGCAAGTTTGCGCGAAATCTCGGTCTGCTCCGACTGGCCGATCATCAAGCTCGCCTCGAAGGTGAAAGCCAAAACCTCCCTCAGTGCATCGATATCTTCCTGCACGCGGCGGACATGGTCGGTCACATCACGAAACAGCGGCTGCAATGCCGCTTCCATGCCGGGCAAATCGATATGTTCGTGCCGCCTGCACACGTCGACCAGCGGCACCGCCGCATTGCGAAGCCGGAGCAGGTTGCGCCGGAGCAGATAGAGCCGTTCGATATCGGCCTTCTCCAGGCGCTGGCGAAGCAGGCGATCCTCAAGCCGTTCGACCTCCTCGTGAATCGCCTCGATCACCGGCATGTAGTTGTCGACGATGAAATCGAGGATCGAATAGAGAATGTAGTTCTCGCCATGGGCAAGGGCCGCCGGCGACGCCTCGCATCGCTGCCGCACGGCCATGTAGGACGTCGAGGCGCCATGGCGGACGGAGACGACATAGCCGCGGCCGACGAAGAGATGCGTCTCACCGAAGGCGATTTCTTCACCAACCATGTGGGCGGTGCGGGCGACGACGAAGATCGAATCGCCGTAAATCTCCAGTTTTGGGCGTTGATGCGCCTTGCAGGCGTCCTCGATCGCCAGATCATGCAGATCGAACTCGCGCTGCACTTGCCGAAGGAGCGCAGCATCCGGTTCATGGAGACCGATCCAGATGACGGCGTTCGGGCGGCTTCGCCATTTGCCCGCATCTTCCACGTGAATGTCCTGGATACGCACGCCGTTTTCGTAGACCGCAGCGGCGATCACGCCCTGGCGGTCTTCCGCATGCGGCGCTTCCGTCGCGTGCGACTTGCCCGAGGATGCTTCATTCGTCAGGTCCAGCGCCATAGAACACCTCCCATGCCCGCATGAATTCGATGGACCGGCATGCCATTGGGCTATCGAGCATACGCGTATTTCCTCATATTCGCATCCAACAGGTTTCAAACACGAAAACCACTTCATCAAACTGTGCGATTGACGATATAGACGCATGCGAGCGAGACTTTTCGCAGCGCACAACGATTCTTCTTTTTTACGGAAATGCCCATGAACCAGTTCGATCTCATCGTCGTCGGAAGCGGACCCGCCGGCCGCCGGGGCGCCATCCAGGCCGCCAAGCTCGGCAAGAGGGTTCTCGTCATCGAACAGGGCAAACGCGTCGGCGGCGTTTCCGTGCACACCGGCACCATTCCTTCAAAAACGCTGAGGGAAACGGCACTCAATCTTTCCGGCTGGCGCGAGCGCGGCTTTTACGGCCGGGCCTATCGCGTCAAGCAGGAGATCAGCGCCGACGATCTGCGGCAGCGACTGATCATCACCCTCAATCACGAGGTTGAAGTTCTCGAACACCAGTTCGCCCGCAACCGCGTGCAGCAAATGCGCGGTAAGGCGAGCTTCGTCGATCCGATCACGCTCGAAGTCGTCAAAGACGACGGCGAGACCTTGCTGGTTTCAGGCACCAGCATCATGCTTGCCGTCGGCACCAAGCCCTTCCGCCCGGACTACATGCCGTTCGACGGCAAGACCGTACTCGACAGCGACGAATTGCTCGATATCGCGGAGCTGCCGCGCTCGCTCGTGGTGATCGGCGCCGGCGTCGTCGGCATCGAATATGCGACGATCTTCAGCGCGCTCGACACGCATGTGACGGTGATCGATCCGAAGACGACGATGCTCGACTTCATCGACAAGGAGATCATCGAGGACTTCACCTACCAATTGCGCGACCGCAACATGAAGCTTCATCTCGGGCAGAAGGCTGAAAAGGTCGAGCGGCTCGATGATGGTAAGGTGCTGCTGACACTCGACAACGGTCGCAAGATCACAACCGACATGGTGCTCTTTGCCGCGGGCCGCATGGGCGCAACCGATACGCTCAACCTGCCCGCTGCCGGGCTCGAAGCCGACAGCCGCGGCCGCCTCAAGGTAAATCCCGAAACCTTCCAGACTTCCGTGCCAAACATCTATGCCGCTGGTGACGTGGTTGGTTTTCCGAGCCTTGCCTCGACGTCGATGGAACAGGGTCGCATCGCGGCTCGTGTTGCCGTTGGTGCGATCGCCATGGAACCACAGAAGTATTTCCCCTACGGCATCTACGCGGTGCCGGAAATCTCTACCTGCGGGCTTTCGGAAGAAGAGGTCAAGGATCGCGGCATTCCCTATGAATGCGGCATGGCACGCTTCCGCGAGACCTCGCGCGGCCACATCATGGGCCTCGATTCCGGGCTGTTGAAGATGATCTTCTCGTTGAAGACGCGCCGCCTGCTTGGCGTGCACATCATCGGCGAAGGCGCAACGGAGCTGGTTCACATCGGCCAGGCCGTGCTCAATCTCAAAGGCACCGTCGAGTACTTCGTCGAAAACACCTTCAATTATCCGACGCTTGCCGAAGCCTACAAGATCGCCGGTCTCGACGCCTGGAACCGCATGGGCGAGATCAAGCCGACAGCGTAGAGACGCCGCGGGGCGGTCAAGCGGGCCTCGAACAAACCGCCTCGAATCAGATAGCCTCAACGCCCTGACATCCTGAACCCATCCCTTGAAACGATGGGCTCGGGGTCCTGTTGTTCACGCATGTCGGCCGAATGCGCAGCGCATTTTCGGGCGGCATGCTTTGGCGAGCGTTTGAACATGGCATTACGCATCCTCTCCCTGAATGCCTGGGGCGGCAAGCTGCACGCACCGCTGATGCGGTATCTCATTGAAGTCGACGCAGACGTCCTGTGTCTGCAGGAGGTCGTGCGTTCTCCGGAGACGACGTCCGACTGGCTGGTCTACCGCGATCGCGATGTCGAGCTGCCGCAGCGTGCCAATCTTTTCGACGAAATCCGCGCAGCCCTGCCGGAACACGACGGCTATTTCTGCCCGACGGCGAGAGGCGAGCTTTCCGATGGTGATCGCATGGTCCACTCCGAATTCGGATTGGCGACATTCGTGCGCAAATCCCTTCCCGTCATCGGCCAGGCGCTGGATTTCGTCCATGGACGGTTTTCGCCTGACGGTTGGGGCGAGCACCCGCGCGCTCGAAATGCTCATTGCATCCGCCTCTTCAGCTATGAGGACGGCTTTTCAATAACCATCGCGCAGATGCACGGCTTACGGGATACCAATGGCAAGGGCGACACGCCGGAACGGCAGGCGCAGGCGGATGCTTTCATGCAACTTGTCGGCCGCGTTTGGCCCGGAAACGAACGGCTGATCGTCTGCGGCGATTTCAATGTCCTGCCGGAGAGCGCAACCTTTGCAGCACTCGGCAATCTCGGCCTGTCCGATCTCGTCACCGGCCGCGGCCACACCGATACCCGCACGTCGCACTACGGCAAATCAGGGCGTTTCGCCGACTACATGCTCGCCACGCCGGATGTCGACGTCGTTCGCTTTGACGTCGTCGAACAGCCGGAAGTCTCGGATCATCGTGCGTTGCTGCTGGATCTGCGATAGGCCAAGCTCCACCTCTTCGCACCCGCTGCACCCAAACATCTGCACAACGGAAAAGGCCCTGCCGTAAACGGCAGGGCCTCAATCTCTAAGCAATCGAAGAAGTGATTACTCGGCGCTGTCGTCAGCAGCCTTCTTCTTGGCCGGAGCCTTCTTCTTCGGAGCAGCAGCTTCTTCGCCTTCAGCGGCGTCAGCCTTGGCAGCGGCCTTCTTCTTGGCCGGAGCCTTCTTGGCAGCCTTGCCTTCGGTTTCTTCGTCGTCAGCCGTCAGCTCTTCCTTGGAAACCGTCTTGTCGGTTACCGAGATTTCGGAGAGCAGGTGATCGACGACCTTTTCTTCGAACAGCGGAGCACGCAGCGAAGCGGCGGCACCGGGGGTGTTCTTGAAGTAGTCGAGGATCTGCTTTTCCTGGCCCGGGAACTGGCGGAGCTGTTCGAAGAGCGAACGCTGCAGTTCGTCGTCGCTGACTTGAACGCCGGCCTTTTCGCCGATTTCCGAGAGAACGAGGCCGAGACGAACGCGGCGCTCAGCGAGCTTGCGGTATTCGGCGCGGGCTTCTTCTTCGGTGGTTTCTTCGTCTGCGAAGGTCTTGCCAGCCTGCTGCAGGTCGGTGTTGATCTGGCGCCAGATGTTTTCGAATTCGGCTTCGACGAGGCGCTCCGGCGTGTCGAACTGGTAGAGTTCGTCGAGCTGGTCGAGGATCTGACGCTTCACCTTCTGGCGGGTCAGCGAACCATACTGGCTCTCGATTTGGCCGCGAACGATTTCCTTCAGCTTGTCAGCCGATTCGAGACCGAGCTTGGTGGCCAGTTCGTCGTTGATTTCGATGTCCTGGGCCGAAGCAACGTCCTTGACGGTGATGTCGAAGGTGGCTTCCTTGCCAGCGAGGTTCGCTGCCGGGTAATCGGCCGGGAACGTCACGGTGATGGTCTTCTCGTCGCCAGCCTTGACGCCGACGAGTTGCTCTTCGAAGCCCGGGATGAAGCGGTTGGAGCCGAGAACGAGTTCTGCGTCTTCGTCCTTGCCGCCGTCGAAGGCTTCGCCGTCAACCTTGCCGAGGTAGTCGATAGTGACGCGGTCGCCGTTGGCGGCCTTGCCCTTCTTCGATTCGTAGGTGCGTGCGCTTTCAGCGATACGCAGGATCTGCTCGTTGACTTCGTCTTCAGCGATCTCGACGACTTCGCGCGTCACCTTGATGCCGCTGACGTCCTTGAGTTCGATCGCCGGGATGATTTCGTAAGCGACGGTGAATTCGAGGTCAGCCTGAGCGTTGAGGATCTTGTCGGCTTCGGACTCGTCCTCGGTCATCGCGATTTCCGGCTGGGTCGCCGACTTCTCGCCGCGGCCCGACAGGATCTCGGTCGGCTTTTCACGGACGATCTCGTTGACGAGATCTGCCATGATCGACTTGCCGTAGACCTTCTTCAGATGCGCGAACGGCACCTTGCCCGGCCGGAAGCCGTTGATTTTCACACGGTCTTTCACTTCGGCCAGACGCTCGTTCATACGAGCTTCCATGTCCTTGGCCGGGATAACGACCTTGAGTTCGCGCTTCAGCCCTTGAGCGAGCGTTTCGATAACCTGCATGTTCAAACCTTCATTTCACGTTGACTGTGCTCTTCCCCTTGAAAAGGTCTGGCGAGCACGTGAGCCGATCCATTTGCCGGGAGTGGCTTTACGCAGTTCCGTAACCGTTTTGCAAGCAAAATGGCACTCCAGCCCCCTTCATCATAGCAGAATCCGGACTTTTGGCGCGATGCTTATCTTGGTGCGGGTAGAGAGACTTGAACTCCCACGCCTTGCGGCACCAGAACCTAAATCTGGCGTGTCTACCAATTTCACCATACCCGCGTTCAGACAATCGCACCGCCTGATCGTATTCCCGCAAGACCAACCAACGGAAATACCGCAGATAGAATGGGCATGCTGAGGTTCAGGGCTTTCCCGAGCGCGGCGTCTCTATATCACTCGTTTTCGCGGGATCAAAGGGAAAATGCGGTTACCCACGACAGATCGATTTGATCCCGCAGCATGCGGTCAATAAAGCGGCTCCTCGTAGACCGGCGTGCCCTCGACGGCGATCTGCCTGATCTGCGCCCGCCCGGCATCATTGATGCGAACGCTGACCGAAAGCGCCTCGGCATTGCGCGCTTGCTCCAGCACCCGGCCTTCGCCCTCCGGAACATAGAATCGCTCGATGCCGTAGTCGACATTGATCGACGACGGGTTTTCGCTCGACGAAGGGTAGTAGGTGAACGGTTGCGATTGAAGAACGACGCTGTCGTCGACCGGCGCAAGCGGCTTGAAGGATGCTTCCGCCGCCGCCCAGAAACCGTCGGGCTGTTTGGCGAGACGCACGAAGACCGCCGTCTCTGCCGGCGCCGTCGGCAATCCGCCCTTGAAAAGCGCCGGCGGCAGCCAGGAAATGTCATAGCTCAGGATGACATAGTCGCCGCGCAGCAGATCTCTCGGGTCGACCGGCACGGTCTTCAGCAGGACTTCCTTGCCATTGCGCAGGATCGATGCCCGGCTTTCGACCATATAACCAAGTGCTGCAGTCTGGAGGACGGCCGCAATCAGCGCAGCGACGAGCGGCGGCAACCAGCCTCTCTTTGGTGCGATACCGGTCATGGCGAAACCTCCTTGCGTCGCGTCCGCATCAAGCGCCCTTCTATCCGGATGACCAACCAGGCGATCGCCGCAACGAGCAACCCGGAAATCAGGAAGAAGCCCGACGTTCCGAGCATGGAGCCAAGCGTCTCGAACGCGAGATAAAGAAGTTCGCCGGCAAAGGCCGCATAACCGAGGTAGCGCACTGCGCCGTTCTGCGCGCCGGCAAGCGCGATCCCGAGTAGGGCGACGATGAGCACAGCCGCACCGGCCGCCACTTGACCGGTCAAACCGTCTGCTTCGAACTGCAACACCGCGAAACCGATGAGCGCCAAAGCGAAGGAATAAAATGCAGGCGCGGAGCCCGCCTCAAGCGCCATGGGGCGAAGCGGCGAACCCGGCACGGCTGCCGCGAGGAATGCGATAATGCCGCCGCCTGCCAGCGCGCCGGCAAAAGCCAAGGACGGGTTCTCGATATAGAGCCACACCAGCCACGCCATAACCAGGAGATAGGCCAGGTGGCGTGCGCGCCCTGCATCGGTCACGCGCACCAAGACGACGACGACGACGGCGAGCGCCGGGACAAGCCAGGTCTGCCACTGGACGATATCGCCAAGGTCGCCCTCGGAAAGCAACGTCAGGAAATAGGCCCAGGCCAACCCGCCACAAACCGTCGTGGCGGCGGCTGATCGGAATGCAAGCGCCGTCACGCAGGCTCCGGCAATCCAGAGCAGGATCGCATCGGCGGCCTCCCCTGAGAGATGGTACATCTGCCCGACAAGCGCGATGCCTGCACCGAACGACATCGTCGCCAGCACCAGCGCCGCCGCGGCCAAGCCACCATTGCCCCGCCGCAGAAGTAACGCACCGGCAAGATGAAAGCCCCAGATCAAGCCGACAATGCCGATCAGGCGTGCAAGACGTGGCAGTGCTTCCCAGTTGGCCGCCACGAGCAGCAGGATTGAGGCCGACAGCAGCAGGGCAGCAAGCACCAGCAGAACACGGCCGGCCCGAAAGGTGGACTCGCGACCATCATACTCCGCAAGCATCTGTCGCGCGGACGCCTCCGGCAAAAGCCCCATGCCAACCCAATGCTTGAAATCCCTTTCGAGACGCCCGCGATACATGTTGCTCCACTCCTGCGACGGGCTGCCCCTTGAAGGCAAAACCCGAGATATCCACCTAATCATGCAATGGCGGGCGAACACAACCATTCGATCGCTCGCATCACGGGTGAGTTCGCCAGGATCTGCCGGCTTGCGCAATGCGCATATCTTCCATGCGGATATTGCACTGCACAAATCGATTTAAAGACCCTATATTCAAGTCATCAAAGGCGAACGAAGGCAAACAGCCAAGCGGACGTCAGCGGCGATGGTCAGCCGCCCCGAAGTGCGGGAAAGACCCGGGCGAAAGCTCGATGGAATTCGGAGCGGCGCACTCCTCCTCCCAGCGCCCCTCCGATACGATTGGCAACACTCCTCCTCCCAGTTGCCAATCACCTTCAATGGCGCTCGCTGGACCTCCTCCCCCAGCGGGCGTTATTCTTTTCAGCCTCCCCATTTCATTTATTCTGCTTGATCGAAGCGCTTGCACAATGTTTGTGCAGATTTTGGCCGCCATTGTGCGGAGCCATGCGGCACGCGCATAGGTGCCATGAAGCATTCGATCTACCCAAACCCGGCAGCTTGGACTACCTTCAACTCATCGATCGGGGCGGCGCACTCCTCCTCCCAGCGCCCCTCGATTTGGATCGGCAGCACTCCTCCTCCCAGTTGCCGATCAGAACAAAACGACGCTCGCTGGATCTCCTCCCCCAGCGGGCGTTGTTTGATTCAAGCCAACCATTCCGCTCCGCAGTCTCCGACAGCGCTTTCACCATCCGACGGCGCAAACAGCACCTGCCGCCGGAGTGCCGCCACAATGAGGCTTGCAAGAGTTGCATGGGTGCGATGCAGCATTATCTCTGTAAATTCCGCCCAAATCGATTATATTTCGGGACATCAGATGACGGCCAGCAGAGAGATAAGCGCTGGCAAACGACCCTAGAAAGGATAGGATCATGAACCTCGCACGCTCTTTCAACAATTGGCGCAAGTATCGTCAGACCTGCAACGAACTCGGCCGCATGAGCGACCGTGAGCTGAGCGACCTCGGCATCGGCCGCGGCGACATCTCCTACGTTGCGCGTCAGGCCATCAAGTAATTCCAGGAGCGCTGCTTCGCGCAGCGCGCCGGACATTACCAACGCCCTCCGGTTCATTCCGGGGGGCGTTTTTCGTTGTCGAAACACCGTGCCAACAAGCTTTCGCAACTGCGAAAGCGCGCCGCCGATCCGGAACCGTGCACGGCCAAACAATCTTGCTCGGATTTAAGCGGGAATCACCGGTAACGCTTTCGGTTTTCCACGCGGAAAATGACGCGATTACAAATCCTTAACGCGACACATCCGCACTTTAATCAATCTTTAAGTGATGGCGCATTTTCGAGCGGGCGCAAATGCTGCCCAGCAATTTGGCGATGCACTGCACAAATGCATAGCAGATGCATTTTCTTTGCACTCCACCTTCTAATTAGACAAGCGTATAAGAACCTCAACGACGCAGACAGATGGCTGTCGCGACAGACCGCTCTTGAGGAAAAAGTCATGAACCCGATTCGTATCGCAAAAAGCTGGATCAACTACCGCCGCACCGTCAGCGAGCTCGGCAACCTGTCGAACCACGCTCTGAATGATATCGGCATCACCCGCTACGATATCCGCAACATTGCATCGCGTTCCTTCCGTTAATCGGAACGAACGGCCAGACTTCCAAGACGGCGCCTTCGGGCGCCGTTTTCGTTTGTTCCGATAGCAACGACGGTTGGAACGAAGGGGCGAGCATGGTAGGAAACCGCCCATGAGCAAAGACACCTCTTCCCACTCTCCCATTCATGTCATCGGCGGCGGCCTTGCCGGTTCGGAAGCTGCCTGGCAGATCGCCGAGGCCGGCGTTCCGGTCGTGCTGCACGAGATGCGCGGCGTCCGCGGCACCGATGCACACAAGACGGACGGCCTTGCCGAACTCGTCTGTTCCAATTCCTTCCGCTCCGATGACGCGACAAGCAACGCCGTCGGCGTGCAGCACGCCGAAATGCGTCTTGCGGGCTCGCTGATCATGAAGGCGGCCGATGCCAATCAGGTTCCGGCCGGCGGCGCGCTTGCCGTCGACCGCGACGGCTTCTCCGACGCCGTCACCGCGGCGATCGCCGGCCATCCCCTAATATCCGTGGTTCGCGAAGAAATCCGCGGCCTGCCGCCGAAAGAATGGGACCTTGCAGTGATTGCAACCGGCCCGCTGACCGCGCCGGACCTCGCCGAATCGATCCGCCAGGAAACGGGCGCCGACGCGCTTGCCTTCTTCGACGCCATCGCGCCGATCGTCTACACCGAGACGATCGACATGGACATCTGCTGGTACCAGTCGCGCTACGACAAGGTCGGCCCCGGCGGCACCGGCAAGGACTATATCAACTGCCCGATGAACGAGGAGCAGTACAACGCCTTCATCGACGCGCTTGTGGCCGGCGACAAGACCGGCTTCAAGGAGTGGGAAGGCACGCCCTATTTCGATGGCTGCCTGCCGATCGAGGTGATGGCCGAGCGCGGACGCGAGACGCTTCGCTACGGCCCCATGAAGCCGATGGGCCTGACTAACGCCCACAATCCGACCGTGAAAGCCTATGCCGTCGTCCAGCTTCGCCAGGACAACGCGCTCGGCACGCTCTACAACATGGTCGGCTTCCAGACGAAACTGAAATACGGCGCGCAGGCGGAAGTCTTCCGGATGATACCGGGCCTCGAGAATGCGGAATTCGCGCGCCTCGGCGGCCTGCACCGCAACACCTATATCAACTCTCCCACCCTGCTCGACGGAACGCTGACGCTCAAGTCGAGGCCGGGCCTGCGTTTTGCCGGCCAGATCACCGGTTGCGAGGGCTATGTGGAGAGCGCAAGCATCGGTTTGCTGGCCGGCAGGTTCGCCGCAGCGGAGCGCAAAGGTCAACCTTTGGTCGCGCCGCCGGCAACGACAGCCTTCGGCGCGCTGCTCAATCACATCACCGGCGGCCACATCGTTTCCGACGACGAGCCGGGCAAGCGTTCGTTCCAGCCGATGAACGTCAACTTCGGCCTGTTCCCGCCGCTGGAACCGGGCGCCGTCACCAAGCCCGAAGGGGCAAAGCGCTTCCGCGGCAAGGAAAAGGCCGCAGCGAAGAAGCAGGCCACGGCCGCCCGCGCGCTCGGCGATTGCGCCGCCTGGCTGAACGGCACGGCCTGAGAACCAAACACGCGCCAGGCCAGCCGGAATCACACCGGTTTGCCGGCGACCCTGCCTTTGCAGCCTATGCTGATCAGATGACGGTCGGCCGCGATCGGCTCGACTAGAGCGTTTCCGGTTTAGACGGAGTCGCGGAAACGCTCAATCTTCTTGTTTTCACGCATTTCCTGACGGAAAACCGCTTCGCACTTTTCCTGGAAATGCTCTAAGGGCGACCTATTCGCTCGCCTGCGCTGAAGACGGCGCGCCCGTCTCCTCTGCAGTGAATTCGGACTTCGGGCTGAAACTGCCCAGCAGCCACAGAGACACCTCGGCCGCCTCGCTGGCGTTCTGAAACTCGAAGGTGTTGTCGAGATAGGCAAAATCTGGGAAATGGACGATCAGGCCACGGCCGCTGTCGGAACTGTTGACCCGGACCTTGCCCGGCTGAATGACGTGGCAGACATAGTGCGTGCCGTGCGATTGAATGAAACCGGCCTTGCCGTCATGCAGCCGCAGGAAAATCGCTTTCCGATCTGCGGTCGAATGAAGTGCACGGATCGCTTCGTCCGGAAAGGCACGCCCAAACTCGACCATCGCCGAACCGGCATCCGGATCATCCCAATCCCGCTCGGCCCGTGCGTTCATCCACATATAGAAGGCGCCGGCGAGAATGACGACGATGATGAAAAGCAGCCAGAGCATCAGACAGGCACCCCCTCAGTGGGCATTGAGTCGATAGACTGTGTGTATACGATGCGAGCCTTGCGCCAATTTGACCAGCCGGCCGCCGAGACCCGCGGCCCCAAAAGACGCCGCGCAGGGGTTCAAGTGAAGCGCCTCAGCTTTTCATAGGGACCGTTGTCCGAAATGCTAAGCAGGTTCGACCGCCAAGCACTAGAACCGCTTGCGCCTGCTCGCCCACCACATCCACCACTGTCGCCGCCATTGCGCCGGCCTGATCGGATTGCGCAACAGCTCCGCACCGACGGCATCCGCACGATTGAAGATGGGCTCGACGAGTGCCAGCGGAACGAAGGCTGCGAAATTGTCGGACGAGATCGTGCCGAGCCGGGCGCGTGCCTTGGCCAGATGGTCGCGGCCGAAGCCGGTAAAGGCCCGGATCGCCCGCCCGATCGCTTCCAGGTCCTCTCCAGCGAGCAGCGTTTCCCGGTCGAGGCCGGTTGCCCGCAGCAGATCGGCCGGAAGATAGACCTGGCCGCGGCGGCAATGCTGCGGCAGGAGCAGGAGAAGGCCCGCCACCGTCTGGGCGACGCCGGCGTGACCGGCAGCCTCGGCAGATTTTGCGGCGTTCTGCGGATCGAGGACGAGCGATGACAGCTGGATCAGCGCCGATGCCGTCTCTCCGGCGTAACCTTCGAACGCCGCCCTATCTTCCATCGGATCATCGTAGAGATCGAAGATCCGCGCATCGATCATGTTCTGAAACACGGCGATGGGCAGCCGATGCTTACGAATACATTCGAGCAGTGTGCGCGCGAGCGGATGCCCCTCGCCGGTCGCCTCTTCATTTTCCAGCAATTCGCGCCACCATTGCATGCGGATTTCGCCCGGAATCGGCTCGTGCACGAGTTCGCGAATGCGAGCGAGTTCGGCGTTGAACGCATAGAGTGGCGCGAGCGACGGCTGGCTGGCTACAGGCGCCAGCAGGCAGGCGAGATAACGGTCGCGGTCAGTGTCCCTGAGGTCTGTCAGGATCTGGATGTTGAGGTCTTGCACGCAAGTCTTTCCCTGGTCGCGATCAGACGGCAATCAGCGCGACCGCGACGGCCCGCGATTCGGCCAGCATCACGTTGTAGGTTCTGACGGCTGCCCCCGTGCTCATCGGATCCGACGAGATATTCAATGCACGCAGGGCCGACTTCAGCTCAGCCGGCAGGGGGCGGCTATCACGGCCAGTACCGACCAGCAGCACCTCGATGTCACGCGCCTCGTCCAGCACCCGCTGGAACTTTTCGACCGCAAGCGTATCCCCTTCGACCACGTCCCATGCATAGACGCCCGAGGGCAGCATCAGCACGGAGCCGCGATGCGACATGTCGGCAAACCGAAAGCCGCCATTGCCATAGGCGTCGATCGGGGCACGCCCCGGAAAATGCGCTTCGCGGATCTCGATACCCCTGGCCATTTCAGACTTAACCCTTTGCCGTTTGCGCCGCTCCGGCGCCTGGGCCGGAGGCATTCTCCCCGCCCTGGAAATGGTCCGTCCGTTTGCGGAATAGAATGAGGATCGGACCAGCGATATAGATCGAAGAGATCGTACCGACGATGACGCCAAACAAGAGGGTAACGCTGAAAGAACGGATAAGACCGCCACCGAAAAGGTAGAGCGCCGCCAGCGCCAGCACCGTCGTCAGCGCCGTCAGGATCGTGCGCGACAGCGTCTGGTTGATGGAGGCGTCGATCAATACCGACAGCGGCATCTTCTTGTAGCGGCTGAGGTTCTCGCGGATGCGGTCATAGATCACGACGGTATCGTTGAGAGAATAACCGACAATGGTCAGGACGGCGGCGATGCTGCCGAGATTGAACTCGATGCCGGTTACAACAAGGAAGCCGATTGTCAGCAGCACATCGTGCAGCGTCGCGATAATGGCGCCGAGTGCAAAGCGCCATTCGAACCGCAGCCACACATAAAGCAGGATCGCAGCAAAGGAGACGGCAAGGCCAATGGTGCCCGCACGCGTCAATTCGCCCGAGACCACCGGACCGACGACCTCGACGCGCTTGAACGCATATTCATCACTGAGTTCCGCGCGGATGACGCCGATCGCGGTCTGCTCGGCATTGTCGCCTGCCTCCTGCGACGGGACGCGCACGAGGACATCGTTGCCGGAACCCAGATGCTGTACCTGAACCTCGCCGAGGTTCAACTCATCGAGCCGCACGCGCAGATCGGCGATATCGACGTTGCCGGCCTTGCCTTCGAGTTCGATGATCGAGCCGCCCTTGAAGTCGACCCCCAAATTGAGACCGAGACTGGCCAGGAGCACGACGGAGGCGACCGACAGCGCCGCCATGACGATGAAGACCGGATTTCGGATCGCCATGAAGCGGATGTCGAGATCGCTGAAGCGGCCCGTGCGGATGCCCTTCGGCAGATGCTGAGCCTTCCAGCCACGCAGCCAGGCCTTGGCGATCCTGCGGGTGACCGTATAGGCGGTGAACAAGGTCGTGACACTGCCAATCGCAAGCGTGACCGCGAAGCCGCGCACGGGACCCGAGCCAAGGTAGAAGAGGATCGCACCGGCAATCAGCATCGTCAGATTGGCATCAAAAAGGCTGCTGAAGGCGCGTGCGAAGCCTTTGTTGACCGACTGGACCAGTGGTTGACCGCCTCGCGCTTCCTCGCGGATGCGCTCGTAGATCAACACATTGGAGTCGACGGCGACGCCAATGGTCAGAATGATTGCGGCAATGCCCGGCAATGTCAGCGTTGCGCCGGTGAGCGAAAGCACGGCAATGATCAAAATGAGATTCACGGCCAGGGCGGCAACGGCGAAGATACCGAAGACACCGTAGAAGAAGATCATTGATGCAGCGACAGCAATGGCAGCGATGAAGCCGGCCTTGAGACCGTCACCGATCGCATCATCGCCAACGCCCGGTCCCACGGTCCGCTCTTCAACGACTGTCAACGTTGCCGGCAGCGGTCCCGTCCTGACGAGAGCGGCGAGATCGCCGGCACCCTCCTCGGGCAGATCGGCGGCGATGATAGCCGTATCGCCCTTCACAGCCGCGCCAAGCGTCGGAGTAGCAACGACCTGGTCGTCGAGAATGATCGCGACTTTCTGGTCGGCGCCCTTGGCCTGAAGCGCGGCGACGCGGCCGGTTGCCGCTGGTGTCAGCTTGATGGCGACCGATGCCTCGGCGCTTGCCGCGTCGATCTCCGGCTGCGCGCCAGTGAAATCCTCCCCCGACAGCAACGGCGTCTTCTCGACGAGATAGGGGACCGGCGGATCGTCGAAGGAGTAAAGCACTTCGCTGCCGGCGGGCGGCTGCGCATTGATGGCCTGCTCCACCGGTACGGCAGTGTTCAGCATCTGGAAGGAAACGCGGGCACGCTGGCTGAGCAGGTCCTTCAGGCGCTGCGGATCCGCCAGACCCGGCACCTGAACGATAAGTCGATCACCGCCACGGCGCTGGATCAGTGGCTCTGCCACGCCAACTTCGGCGATCCGGCCCCGAACGACGTCCATCGCCTGTCCCAGAGCCTGCGACATCCGGTAGTCGATACCGTCGTCGCTCAGGCGCAGACGAACAAGTTCGTCCTCCTCAGCGCTGTCGAAGGCCAGTTCGGTCACTTCGTCGTTGACCAGTCCACCGGTTTCAACCGGCGTCGTCAGCGGCGCGAGCGCTGCGCGCGCGGTCGGCAACTTGGCCCGGTCACGAACCCGCAGCGAGATCAGCTGCCCCTCGCCCGACAGGCCGATATAGGCAATGTCGGCATCGCGCAGCGCTTTGCCGACATCATTTGTCACTGCCTCAAGCCGCTCGGCGAGGATATCCTCACGCGAGGCCTGCAACATGAAGTGCGAGCCACCCTGGAGGTCGAGCCCTAACGCCACCTGACGGTGCGGCAACCACGAAGGCAGCGCATCCGCCCGTTCCTTCGTCAGGAAGTTCGGCATCGCAAACGCGACACCCAAAAGCACTGCCAGCCAAACAAGAGCGCTTTTCAACGGCTTCAGATTGGACATGCCTCAAACGCTCCGTGACCCGGATGCCCCGGTTGTGGCTGGACTTGGATTATTCCTTTACGGGTTCGCCCTTGACGCGAACTTCCGATACGCCACTGCGAATGACGCGGATCTTGATGCCTTCCGCAATCTCGACTTCCAGCTCGCTGTCGTCGACGACCTTCGTCACCTTGCCGACGATGCCGCCGCCGGTCACGACCTGGTCACCACGACGGATGTTCTTCAAGAGCTCTTCGCGGCGCTTCATCTGCGCACGCTGCGGGCGAATGATGAGGAAATACATGACAACAAAGATCAGCAGGAAGGGCAGAATGGACATAAGGATGTCCGCGCCACCGGTCGACGAGGCGCCGGCTGTCTGCGCAAAAGCTTCGGTAATGAACATCGATCACTCCTTGAGTTCAAAATATGCGGCGGTTCCTCCGCGCCAAATCGGCCGGAATATAAGGGCGCGCAGCCGCAATGCAAAGCGACGGCACCCGTATCCGTTCCAGTGCCTCTGACATAAATTGCGCAAGAGGAGAACCCCCTGTCCCGCCCGGTTCGGCCTTTTCCAGCGCAAACCTGCGTGCTACCCGGTTAAACCGGAGCCAAGTGACTGATTCAGCAAGCGGAGATGGACATGGGTGAAAAAAAGATCGACGTTCTCATCAAGGAAATGCAGAAGCTTTCCGCGGCGATCGAACGCATCGCCGGCCCCGCTGCTGCCGCCAACGATTGGGACGCTGCAGAGTGCTTCGTCTGGGCGCCGGCAAGCCATCATCTGCAGCCGGTCAAAAGGCCGAACCGCATCGAACTGTCGCTGATCACCGGCGTCGACCACGTGCGCGACATCCTGGTCGACAACACGCTGCGCTTTGCCGAAGGTTATCCGGCGAACAACGTGCTTCTGTGGGGCGCGCGCGGCATGGGAAAATCCTCGCTGGTCAAATCCGTTCACGCGCAGATCGCACGGGATACGGGTGTCGCGATGAAGCTGGTCGAGGTTCACCGCGAAGATATCGCGACGCTGCCTGCGCTGATGGAAATACTCAAATCGGCCCCCGTGCCGGTGATCGTCTTTTGTGACGACCTGTCCTTTGACCACGATGACACGTCCTATAAGTCGCTCAAGGCCGTGCTCGACGGCGGCGTCGAGGGGCGGCCGGCCAACGTGCTGCTCTATGCCACATCGAACCGACGCCATCTCCTGCCGCGGCACATGATGGAAAACGAGCAGTCGACGGCCATCAATCCATCGGAGGCGGTCGAGGAGAAAGTGTCGCTTTCGGATCGCTTCGGATTGTGGCTCGGCTTCCACAAATGCAGCCAGGAAGACTATCTGGCGATGATCGACGGCTATGCGGCTCATTACGGCTTGGCTGTCGACAAGGAGGCCTTGCACGCCGATGGGCTGGAATGGTCGACGACGCGGGGAGCAAGGTCCGGCCGCGTCGCCTGGCAGTTCATTCAGGATCTGGCCGGCCGCCTGCGCCACCGGCTGGACGACTAATACCAACCTATTCCAGGAAGGTTGCCGGGTTCACGGCGCTGGCGTTCTTGCGCACTTCGAAGTGGACCTGCGGCTGGCTTGCGCGGCCGGTCATGCCGGATGCAGCGAGCGTCTGGCCGCGCTGCACCTTCTGGCCGCGCTGGACCTTCAGTTCGGAAGCATTGCCGTAGACCGTGACGGTGCCGTCGTCGTGACGAATGAGGACGGCGTTGCCCAGTTCCTTCAGGCTGCTGCCGGAATAGATGACTACACCGTTTTCGGCGGCCTTGATCGGCGTACCCTCGGGCACGGAGATGTTGATGCCGTCGTTGCGGTTGCCATCGACATTGGCGCCATAGCCGGCGACGACTGCACCGCGAACCGGCCAGCGATACTTGCTGATGCCCGTCGACTTCGGCGATTCCTCGTCAACGTCAGCCGTCTTGCTGGCGACCTCGGTAACGCTCTGCTTTGCGACTGGAGGCTGGTACTCGGCGGGCTTGTTCTTGTCGAGCGAGGCCACCTGACCTTCGGCCTTCTTGTTCGGAACGGATGCGGTCTTGACCTGATCGGTCGCGGCGCCTGCGGCGCCCGGCAGCTTCAGCGTCTGGCCGACGCGGATCGATTCTGCCGTCAGGCCGTTGGCCTGCTTGAGCGCGCCGACCGAGACACCTGTTGCCTTGGCGATACGGTTGAGGGAATCGCCCGGCTTGACGGTGTACGAACCGCCACCGCTGCCCTCGCCCGTCGAGGCCAGTTTGCCAGCGGCGACATCCGTTTTGCCTTCGCTCTTTTCGCGAGACTGCGACTGGCCCGGCAGGATCGCGACATCGCGCTGATCGGTCGGCAAGGGCGACGGCTGACGCTTGCTGCCATCCAGGTCGGTGATCGTGTTGGAGGCGGCAGCCTTCGCGGCGCTGCTCGCAACACCGAAGGTCGGGATGACGAGGCGCTGGCCGGGCTCGACCTGTCCGGCAGTCTTCAATCCGTTGGCCTTCAGGATTTCCTTTTCAGGAACACCGAAGCGCTTGGAGAGAACGGCAACGCTGTCGCCCTGGCGAACCATGATCGAAGGCGCGTTCTGCGTCGTCCAGCCACTCTTGCTCGCTGTCTCGTTGACGGCCGCCGGTAAGGCCTGGCGCGTGGCAGCGGAGGCCTGCTCGACCTGGCGTGCCGCCGGGAACGGCTGCGGATCAACAGGGCGGCTGGAGACGGCAGTCGGATCTGCAAGCGTTGAACGCTGCACGTTCATCGGCGTCGAGGCGGCGCGCGCGCTGGACATCGGTGTAGACGCCGTATTGACCGGGTCGTAGCCACCGTTTGCCGTGGGATAGGGCTGACCGAGCGCCGAGTTGCGCGTGTCGGCCGGCGAAACCACAGCCATCTGGCCGTTGGCGACGTCGCCGCGCGGCACCGGTGTCGTATTTCTTTGAATTGAGCTGGTCGTCAGCGTGTCCGACCGCGAGAACAAGCCGTCGAAACGGCTGGCGTCGGAGCTGCAGCCTGTGGCGACACCTGCCAACAAAACTGCTGCACACAGGCGGATCGTGGACTTTCCAACCTTGGGAGATACAAACTGACGCATGACGCTTACCCACTCCGAACGCAACTCGATGTGGGATGATTAAAGCGTATTAGAGTTACCGCACGGTTAAGGTCGGCACCACCAAAGGCCTAGTTTGACAGAATGCTAACCATAGAGCGACGCGTGGCGCGGTAGTCAGCCGGGACTGGACCTAGATCAGTTCGGAATAGAGGCGTTCGATTTCCGAGACGGCGCGCCGCTCGGTCGGTTCGTCCTCATAGCTGATGCTCGTCAGGTCCCAGGCAAAGATCTGGCGTCCCGCCGGTGCTGCAGGCGCCTCCGATTGCGCGGTCTTGTCCTCCTCGAGGAGCACGCTCACCAGGGTCTGGAAGGCCGCCTCGCCCTCCAGGCCGCTTGCCTGATCGTATTCGAGCGAGCGTAGTCCGGCGACAGCCGCTTCCCGTGTCCCGAAATAGCGCAGGCTATCCTGATCTTCCGATCGCAGGCCATCGTAGTACTCGATGAAGCCCTTGTAGTACGCGCCGTGATCGCCGGTCTCGAGGAACTTTCCAAAAGCCTGGTATTCCCGCAACGCCAACTGCGGCGACAAGCGGTTGTTCCATTCGTCGCGCGTCAGAGCGGGCTGTCCGTCAGAAGATCTTCTGTTCTGGCTGAGGTAAAGCAGCGCATCGGCGGAAAGCGAAATCCGCGGCGTCGGATCGAAAAAGGTGGCCTGCAGCGCCTGCACTGCACTTTCATCCTTGCCGCTTGCGCCGGATTGCCCCGCCGCACGACCGGCAAGGTTGCCTAGTCCGTCGCCTGATGTCGCGGTCGTCAGCCTGTTCGCGATCTGCATGTGCCGTCTCCGTCGCCCGTACGAACAGATTGCCTTTCCGAACCGCATAGAAATTCAGCGACTCGCAAGGCCAGACCTTTCGTGCAGCCGAAGGCGTATGGCGCGAAGCTTGCGCGAAACTGGAGGCGTTAGGATTTTGTTAACCAATGACTGACCCTGGCGCGCAATCGCCCACCAGCTTCACTCGGCCACGAAGATGATCTCGGGCTGCGCTGTTAAAGGGGCTGCATGCCACTCAGGCTGGTTGCGCGGTCGAAACGCGGGCATTGCAGCACGCGTCTCGGCCACGCCCGCGTTCAGGGTGAAAGGCTGGATGCGTGGCGCGGCTGGATGGGCCAGCTTTCGCAACGTGCCGTCCCAGGGAGACTGGAATGGCAAGCTTAGAGGTAAGACGCCAATTGCGGAACGATCGGAAGGTAAGGCGCGTCGAACAGATCCTCGCGGTCGAAGCGGCTACCGGTGCGGCTGACACGGACCACCCGACAATGCGTTTCGCTCATCATGATCGGAACGACCAGCGTTCCGCCGGAGACAAGGTGGTCGGAGAACATGCGCGGCAGGCTGTTGAAAGCAGCCGTAATCAGAATGCGGTCGAACGTGCCCTCGCCCGGCACGCCGGCGCTGCCATCGGCGTGCCGAACAATGACGTTGCGAACGCCTGATTTTTCCAGATTCTTCTGCGCGGTAGCGACGAGCGTCTGGTAGCGGTCTATCGTCAGCACGCGCTCGGCGATGCGGCCCATGACGGCGGCGGTAAAGCCGCTGCCGGTGCCCACCTCGAGGATACGCTGGCCGGACTTGAGATTGAGGCAGTGCAGCAGCCGCACGGCAAAGTCATAGCCTTCCATGAACGAACCGCACTCGAGCGGGATCGTCCTTTGCGAGTAGGCTTCCGCCTGGAACTGCGGCGGCGCGAAATGGCCGCGTTGCGTCTGCTCGACCGCGTTCAGCAGGCTCTGGTTGCTGATGCCCTCGGCGCGAAGCCTAAGGACCATCGCCGCGAAGCCTTCCTGTTCCGAAACACGTCCGCTCAAACGACGGTCCCTTCGCTCAAGGCCTGTGCCAGACGGTCCTGCACGGTGTAGTCGGTCAGGTCGAGCTTGAGCGGGGTCACCGAGATCCGGTTTTCGCGCAGCGCGTGGATATCGGTACCGGCGCGGAAATCACCGAACCGCTCGCCAAAGCGCAGCCAGAAGTAGGGAAACCCGCGACCGTCGGAACGCTCGTCGATCGTCAGACCGAAATCGAGCTTGCCTTGCGAGGTCACTTCGGTGCCGGCGACGGCGTCGGCCGAACATTTCGGGAAGTTGAGGTTGAGCAACGTACCATCAGGCAGGTCAACCGCCAGCAAGCTGCGGATCAACGCAGGCGCATGCCGCTCTACCACGTCCCAGGCAACGGCCTCACCGACGACATGGCTGTAGGCCTGGCTCAGGGCCATGGAGCGAATGCCCTGCAGCGTTCCCTCCATCGCACCGGCGACAGTGCCGGAATAGGTGACGTCGTCCGCCATGTTCGCGCCGATATTGACGCCCGACAGGACCAGATCCGGCTTGCGGTCCATCACCTTCCGGACGGCCATGATGACGCAATCCGTCGGCGTGCCCCTAAGCGCAAAACGCTTCTCGGAGATCTGGCGCAGGCGCAGCGGTTCCGACAACGTCAGCGAATGGGCGAGACCACTCTGATCCGCCTCGGGCGCGACCACCCAGACATCATCGGAAATCGTCCTGGCGATCCGCTCAAGGACTGCAAGGCCCTCGGCGTGGATGCCATCGTCGTTTGTCAGCAGGATCCGCATCGCGACTTCTTTCCCGTCAGGCAGCTTTTTCGATACGCTTCTGGCCGCCCATGTAGGGAACCAGGACGTCCGGCACCGAAACCGAGCCGTCGGCGTTCAGATAGTTTTCGATAACGGCAATCAGGGCGCGGCCGACGGCAACGCCGGAACCGTTCAGCGAATGAACGAACCTTGTCCCCTTGTCTTCCTTGTTGCGGTAACGCGCATTCATGCGCCGCGCCTGGAAATCGCCGCAGACCGAGCAGGACGAAATCTCGCGATACGTATCCTGTCCCGGCAGCCAGACCTCGAGATCGTAGGTCTTGCGGGCACCGAAGCCCATGTCGCCGGTGCAGAGCGTCATCACGCGGTAGTGCAGGCCCAGACGCTTCAGCACCTCTTCGGCGCAGGCAGTCATGCGCTCGTGCTCGGCAACGGACGTCTCGGCGTCGGTGATCGAAACGAGTTCGACCTTGTTGAACTGGTGCTGGCGCAGCATGCCGCGCGTGTCGCGCCCGGAAGAACCAGCCTCCGAACGGAAGGACGGCGTCAGCGCGGTAAAGCGCAGCGGCAGCTTCTCGCCGTCGAGGATCTGCTCGCGCACGATATTGGTCAGGGGAACTTCGGCCGTCGGAATCAGCCAGCGATCATCAGTGGTGCGAAACAGGTCTTCGGCAAATTTCGGCAGCTGCCCGGTGCCATACATCGCATCGTCACGCACCAGCAGTGGCGGCTGGACTTCGGTATAGCCGTGTTCCTGGGTGTGGAGGTCGAGCATGAACTGGCCGAGCGCCCGTTCGAGCCGGGCCAGTTGACCCTTCAGGATGGTGAAGCGGGATCCGGCAATACGTGCGGCGCCTTCGAAATCCATCAGGCCCAGCGCCTCGCCGATTTCGAAATGCTCGCGCGGCTGGTGGTTCCAGGTTGGCTTGGCACCGATCACCCGCGTGACGACGTTGCCTGCCTCGTCCGAACCGACCGGGACATCTTCGAGCGGGATGTTCGGTAGGCGCGACAGGGCGTCGTTCAGTTCGACCTCGACCTGGCGGCTCTCTTCCTCGAGCGCCGGCATGGAGTTCTTCAGCTCGGCAACTTCGGCCTTCAGCTTTTCGGCAAGCTCGTTGTTCTTCTGGGCCATGGCCGCGCCGATATCCTTCGACGCCGTATTGCGGCGCGACTGCATGTCCTGCAGCGATTGAAGGATTGCACGGCGACGTTCGTCGATGGCGATCAGCGACGCGGACGATGGTTCCGCGCCCCGCTTCGCCAGGGCGGCGTCCAGCACATCGGCATTGTCACGGATCCATTTGATATCAAGCATTGTCGTTCCACGCGTTTTTCAGGTCACGGCGCGGAACCGTCGAATGCTCAGCCCTTTGCGGGGCCAACCTCTTCGGAAGTTTCTTCCTGCGACTGGGCGGCCTCACGCTTGAGTGCATCCGCTGCCCGCTGTCTTTCGACGAGTCGCGCCGTATAGATCGAAATTTCGTAGAGAAGGATGGCTGGCAGTGCAAGGCCGATCTGGGAGACCGGGTCCGGCGGCGTCAAAACAGCCGCGACGACGAAGGCGATCACGATCGCGTATTTGCGCTTCTCTTTCAGCCCCTGCGAGCTCACGAAGCCGACGCGCGCCAGAAGCGTGGTGATCACCGGCAGCTGGAATACGAGGCCGAAGGCAAAGACCAGCGACATGATCAGGCTTAGGTATTCCGACACCTTGGGCAGAAGCTGGATCGCCACCTGACCTTCGCCACCGCCCTGCTCCATTGCCAGGAAGAACCACATGACCATCGGCGTGAAGAAGAAATAGACCAACGCGCCACCGAGCAGGAACAAAAGCGGCGATGCAATCAGGAACGGCAGGAATGCAGCACGCTCGTTCTTGTAAAGGCCGGGAGCGACGAACTTGTAGACCTGCGATGCGATCACCGGAAAGGCGATCACCAGGGCACCGAACATCGCTACCTTGATCTGGGTGAAGAAGAACTCCTGCGGCGCGGTGTAAATGAGCTCGACAGTGCGGTGATCCATCCCGGCCCAGCTAACCGCCCACTTGAAGGGCAGCACCAGCAGGTTGAAGAGACCCTTGGCAAAGTAGAAACACACGAGAAAGGCGATGAAGAACGCGCCAACGGCCCACATCAGCCGTTTCCTGAGCTCGATCAGATGTTCGATCAGCGGCTGCGGCCGGTCCTCGATATCGCCGCTCATGCGTCACCTTTCTGGCGCGTCGCCGCGCGTGTCTTTTGGGTCTTTTCTTTCGGCTGCTCGGCCGCCGCCTTCGCCGGCTTCTTCACGGCAGGCTTGGCCACTGCAGGCTCAGCCACGGTGGTCCCGGCCGCTGCCTTAGGCGCTGTGGCTTTCTTGGCCGTGGCGGTGGCGTCGGTCTTGGCCTTCGTCGCCCGCTTCGGCTTTGCGGCAGGCTCAGGCGCTTCGGCTCGCTGCATCTGCCGGCTCGCGGAACCGATCGCCGCGGCCGCAACGCTGTCGGCCGGCTTTGCGTCGACCGTAGGCACGGCGGTAACCGGTTCTAAGGAGGATGCCGGTGGTTCTGCCGCCGCAACTGCGGGGGCCTTGTCCGGCGATGCCGCCTTCTGCAGATCGGATTTGATCTCGTTGCCGGTCTGGCGCAGCGGGGTCATTGCATCGCGCAGCGCATTTGCCGGGTTGAGGCTTTGTGCGTCGCTGATCGTCTTGCGGACATCTTCGAGATCGGCCTCGCGCAGCGCTTCGTCGAACTGCTGGCGGAAATCCGATGCCATGCCGCGCAGCTTCGACGTCATCCGGCCAAAGGCCCGCAACATCGGCGGTAAATCCTTCGGTCCGACAACAACGATCAGTACGATGGCAATGACGACTAGCTCGGTCCAGCCGATATCAAGCATTCGATATGTCCTGCAAACCCGTGGTGCGGCCGGCCGGGAGATAATCCCAGCCCGGCCCTATCGGTGCTCGATCGTTAGCGAACTTCGTCAGACTTGTGATCGACAGTCTTGCTGTCGAGCGGCTTGTCGGCGGAATCGGCATCGTCGTCGGTCATGCCCTTCTTGAAACTCTTGATGCCCTTGGCAACGTCGCCCATCAGTTCCGGAATTTTACCCCGACCGAACAACAACAGCACCACGACCAAGACGATCAGCCAGTGCCAGATACTAAAGGAACCCATGCGCTTACTCCCTCTGAGCCTTCCCCGATTTAGGCCCTATTCGCGTGTCAATTTTCAGGCGCGCCACCAGCGTCGCCTCTTTTCGCCACAGACCCTAAGATGTCGGAACATCTTTTTCAAACAGCAATATATCCCGCTCGTTAACTGAAAGCATTACATCGCGCAATCCTTGCGGCAATTGGTCCGCCCGGATGCGGGCGCGCACAGTCCCGTCGCAGCCTGGCACAGCCAGTTCGAGCAATTCGACAACGCCGATGAAACGACGCGAGACGATACGCGCCGGTATATCGCCCTCGTCCTTGCCGACATGCAGGCCCGAAAGCCGGACGGCCACGGAAAGACGCTGCCCATCGCGATACTTGCGTGCATCCACGCCGCCGAGCGGCGTGTCGACACGACCGTTGAGCACCTGGGCATCGAACACATTGATTTCCGAGAAGAAACCGGCGGCGAACAGGTCCCGTGGCTTGCGATAAAGCTCGTCCGCGGTGCCGACCTGGACCAGGCGTCCGTCCTTGAGCAGAGCGATCCGGTCAGCCATGCGCATAGCTTCTTCGGCATCATGGGTAACGACGATCGCGGTGGCTCGCGTCTCCCGCAGGATGGCGAGCGTATCGGCGCGGATCGAATCCTTAAGCCGCGAGTCGAGCCCCGAGAAAGGTTCGTCCATCAACAGCACGGCCGGCCTCGGGGCGAGCGCACGGGCGAGCGCTACGCGCTGCTGCTCCCCACCTGAAAGCACATGGGGATAACGGTCGGCATAATGGGACAGACCGACCCGGTCCAGCGCTGCATCAGCCTGGATCAACGCTTCCTTCTTGGGAAGCGCGGTCAAACCGAAACGAACGTTGTCGCGGATGGTCATGTGCGGAAACAGCGCAAAGTCCTGGAACATCAGCCCGACACCGCGCTTTTCCGGCGGCAGGAAGATCGACGGGCCGGAAATCTCTTGGCCGTTGAGCAGGAGACGACCGGCGCTTTGGATCTCGATGCCGGCGGCGATCCGCAGCAGTGTCGTCTTGCCTGAGCCGGAGGGACCGAGCAGGCAAAGAACTTCGCCAGCCTTGGCCGCCAGGCTGACACCCTTGATCGTCTCCTTGGAATGGTAGTTGTGGTGAATATCCTCGAATGTCAGGCTCGCAGCGAAAGATACGCCCGCCGTCCGTCGCGTTGCCATGACGGGCCCGTCCTGCGTATCTGAAACCATGCTGCGTATTCCTTGACACCGGTGGCACCGTGGCGACCATGCCGGGTGCAGGCTCGATGGAGAAAGCCGATATCTCCAATCAGGTTTTTAATCGGCCTCTTCGCCCTTCGGAGTCAAGAGCCCCAGTTCCTCGAGATCGAGCTGGGTGATCGGATCCTCATTTTCCGCCAGGTCGTCCTCGCCGATGGGCACGGGAATATGCAGGTTGGACGGAACGCGGCCGGAGAGGAGCCCCGCTCCCTTCAACTCCTCGATACCAGGCAGATCGCGCAGTTCCTCCAGGCCGAAGTGGTCGAGAAAATCACGTGTCGTTCCGAAGGTGACCGGACGCCCGGGCGTGCGGCGGCGACCGCGGAAACGGACCCAGCCTGCTTCCATCAGCACATCGAGCGTGCCCTTCGATGTCTGCACGCCGCGAATGTCTTCGATTTCGGCGCGGGTTACCGGCTGGTGGTAGGCGATGATCGCCAGAACCTCGAGCGCGGCGCGCGACAGCTTGCGCACCTCCTGCTCGTCCGCCTGAACGACGAAGGAAAGGTCGGCGGCGGTGCGGAACGCCCAGTGATCTGCCACCTGCACCAGATTGACGCCACGGCTGGCATAAAGCGCCTTCAACCGCGCCATGATGCGCGGGACATCGGCATCACGTTGCAGACGGCTGGCGATATAGGCCTCGGAGACCGGCTGAGCAGAGGCAAACACCAGCGCTTCAGCAATCCGCTCGGCTTCCTGTTCCACGCGCGGATCGAGCAACGGGCCGTCATTCTCGTTGTCTTCATCTGCCACGCCCGGCAAGTACTTCTGCGGCTCAGCCACGGGCTGCCTCCATATCGGCGAGCGTCGCCGCATCGATCGGGTTTGGCCCGCGCCGCAGATAGATCGGCGCGAACGCTTCTTCCTGGCGGATTTCCAGGCGTCCCTCGCGCACCATCTCCAGCGAGGCGGCAAAGGAACTGGCGATGGCCGTCGCCCGCTCCTTCGGCGTCGTCATGTAACGCAGAAGGAAGTGGTCGAGCGCGGTCCAATCGTCGAGGTGACCGATCATGCGGGCCAGGATCAATCGCGCATCGGCAAGCGACCAGACATGACGCTTTTCGATCGTTACCTGTGTAATCGCCGTGCGTTGGCGCAAGCTCGCATAGGCGGTCAGCAGATCATAAAGCGAAGCGTCGTAGTCCGACTTCCGCTCTGTGACGATGTGCTCCGGCGCGCCCCGCACAAAAACATCGCGGCCGAGGCGGTTTCGATTGATCAGCCGGGTCGCGGCCTCGCGCATGGCTTCGAGGCGCTTCAGCCGGAACGCCAGCGCCGATGCCATCTCCTCACCCGAGGGGCCGTCATCTTTCGCCTGTTGCGGGATCAACAGCCGCGATTTGAGATAGGCAAGCCAAGCCGCCATGACGAGGTAGTCGGCAGCCAGTTCGATGCGGATGCTGCGCGCGCGCTCGACGAAGGCGATGTATTGCTCCGCCAGTGCCAGCACAGAGATGCGGGCAAGATCGACCCGCTGGCTGCGAGCAAGATGGAGGAGCAGATCGAGCGGGCCTTCGAAGCCGGCGATGTCGATGACAAGCGCCTCTTCGTGCAGCCCCCGCTCCGCGGTCTCGTCCTGCCACAAGGGATCCATCGGCGCTTTCGAACCGGACCTGCCCTGCTTTTCACCCGCATTGCTCACGACAGCCCGATCCTTTCCCGCCGGCCGTACCCGCTCTCAAACCGTCGCGAACAGGCCGTTGAACTCGGCCCGCAGTTCCTGCTCGTTCGCATTGTCGGGCTTGCGGAAGGCGGCCTCGGCGGCCTTTGCCCTGCGCAACGTCTCTCCGGCCAATACCGGCACGACATTCGCTACAGCCTTCATCTCGTCCATTATGCCATGACAATGCAAGACGAGATCAAGTCCGGCGTCGATGATGTTGCGAGCGCGGGTCGTCATGTCGCCGGCCAGCGCATTCATCGAGACGTCGTCGGACATCAGCAATCCGTCGAAGCCGATATGGCCGCGGATGATCTCGCGCACCACCTTGGCGGAAGTCGTTGCCGGATTGTCCGGATCGATCGCCGTAAAGACCATATGCGCCGACATGGCCATGGCCTCGTCCTTCATCGCGATGAAGGGCAGGAAGTCGCTCTTGGCAAGCTCGTCGAACGTTTCGCTGACCACAGGCAGGCTATGGTGAGAATCGACGAAGGTGCGCCCATGACCGGGCATATGTTTCATCACCGGCAGCATGCCACCGGACTTCAGGCCCTCCGCCATCGCGCGGCCGATCGCCGTGACGCTGTGCGGGTCGTGCCCGTAGGCGCGATTGCCTATGACATCGTGACTGCCGGGCACCGGAACGTCGAGCACCGGCAGGCAATCGACCGTGATACCGAAGCGCATCAGATCGAAGGCGTGCAGCCGCCCCATCAACCAGGCCGCACGCAGACCGCCCTCGGCATCGCGGCGGTAGATCTCGCCGATCGCCGCGCCATTCGGATATTGCTGAACAAGCGGCGGCCGGATGCGCTGAACGCGCCCGCCCTCCTGGTCGATCAGCACGGGTGCAGCAGGATTGCCGATGCTGTCACGCAGGGCCGCGACCAGATCGCAAATCTGCTGTTCCTCGCCAATGTTGCGGCCAAAGAGGATGAAGCCCCAGGGTCGCTCGCCATCAAAGAAGCTGCGCTCTTCGCTCGAAAGAGAAAGACCCTTGCAGCCGGAGATAAATGCTTTTGATTCGCTCATCCCAAAAGCATAGTGCGCGGCTTGCCCGCAGCGAAGCGAGAATAGTTGTCCATGCGCGTCATGCACAGACTACTGACACTGAAACATGAAAGGGCGCGGCATCTCTGCCGCGCCCTTCCGAGGATAATATTCGTCGTGGTGACTACTTGGTCACGAGGCAGCTGCCGCCGGCACCCTTGTAGCGCGAGCAAAGTGCATTGGCATCTTCGCGCGATCCGGCCGGGATGCGGACACGATAGTACGTGCCCTTGCCGGCGATCTCCGCCTTGCGGATATCCACGCCGCGCCCGCCGATAACGTTCGCGAACTTGTTCGAAAGGCTGTTGTAGGACTTCTGCGCTTCGGCCTCGGAGGGCAGCGACGCCACCTGGATGAAGTAGGTGCCAGCCGGCACGGATGCCGTCGAAACCTGTTGGGTATCCGCTGCAGTGTTCGCGGCCGCCTGTGTTTCCGTCGGGCGTGCGTTTCCGCGTTCAGTTGCGGCTCCGGCCACGTTGCCCGCCTGTTCGGCCGGACGGGTCTGCGGCAGCGGGGCCTGATCGCCAGCAGCATCGGCGGTGGCGTTGCTTGGAGCGGCAAGTGCGACCTGATCGGTTTCGGCCGGTGCCTGGTCGGCTGCGCGAAGTTCGGAACCGGCGCCCGTGGCTGTAGCCTGACCCTCGATGCCCGACGCAGCCGCCTGACCCGAAGCCGTTGCAGGAACCGGCTGAACATTACCAGCGACTTCCGTCGCAGGTGCCGCAACCGGCTCTTCGCGAGCGACGAGCGTGCCGTCCGGCTTGACGATCATGGTGCGTACTTTTCGCGGTGCGACAGCGGGAGCCTTGTCCTCTTCCTGATCAGCCGGCGCAGCAGTGCCGTCATCAGGCAAAAGACGGGCAGACTCTTCGTCCGCACTCGGCGACGCAGCACCGAGAGAATCCGCTTCATCGCTGCCGTCATCAGGCAGGTTTTCCGGTGTCAACGTCCGCTGGACAACGTCCATCGGTTCTTCTGTCGAGGAGACCAGAGCCTCCTGGCGAGGGCCGGTGCCCTGTGCGCCGGCGACGCGGTCATAGACGGCCTTGTCCTGGTTCGGCACGGTCTTGCCGCCCTTTTCCTCAGGCACGACCTTTACCGGGGACTTGTCGGCGAGAATGATCTTCGGGCCCTCTCCGGACGAGACGGCATCGCTGCCACCCATCCACGCATAGACGCCTGCACCGCCAAGAATGATGACGCCCGCGACGCTTGCAGCCAGTAGCATCATGCGCTGCGAGCGGCGGCCGGAGCCGTATTCGTTATAAACACCCGCGTCGGCCTGGCCGGACATGGGCTGCACGCGCTCGGATTCGCGTGGCGTGTTCTGGCGTTCAACCATCGAGCGGCGGAAGTCTTCTTCCATCGCCTTCTCGAACTCGTCGAAATCATCCATCGGGGCTGCGCCGAACGATGCGGTCGGCTTGGCGGCCGGCGCGGAGCGCGCAGGTTCGCGAGTCTCGACGGGCCGAGCCTGTGCCTCCCGCACGGAGGGTGCGGGCGTGCCGAAGAGCTGGGCCATTTCCGCGTCGATATCGAGATCGTAGTCGGCAGGATAAGCGACCGGCTTTTCTGTCTCGATGACCGGCAGTTGCGGCACATCCATATCGGCGATCGGTGCAACGCCGGTATCGGCTTCGGCGATCATCGACGGATCGAAAGGCAGAGCGCTTTCAACCGGCGGCTCTTCGATCTCCATGGGCCCTGCTGCGACCGACGGCGCTGCGAAGGGTTCTTCGCGTTGGATCGGCGCCTGTTCAACAACAGCGAACGTCGGCTGCTGCACGGCAGCCACGACATCCTCAGAAGCGTCGAACTCCGGAAGCTCCAGCTCCATCGCCACATCCGAGAGCTCCATTTCGAAGTTCTCGATGTCGAAGCTCGGCTCGTTCTCAGGTTCAACGGTCGGGCGGACAGGCTCAACGGCAGCCTGCGGAGCAACCACTGCGGCCACTGGTACAGCGACTGCAGGTGCCGCAGCGGCAGGGATCGACGAGACGATCGGACCGGCAAAGGCGCGCTGCTGGCCGACACCCGAAGGCGAAGCAACCGGTGTGGCGCGGCTGAACGTCGGAGTGAAGGGATACGGGCTCTTCTTGACCGGAGCGGCTCCGGTCACGACCGGCTCAGCTCGCGCGTGAACGGCGGGATGAGCGTGAACTGCGGCGGCGACCAATCCCGTCGCAGCCGGCACCGGAAACCGCTCGATATCGGCAAGAAGCTGATCGACGGCATCATCGGTTGCCGGGTCTGCCGCAACTGGAGCAGCCTCTTCGATCACGGCCGGTTCATACGAATAAGAGTTGTCCGACGCGTAGGCGTTGCTGCCCTCGGCAGCCGGAGCCACTTCGAAGGCCGGCTCGACAGACAGCGAAGCCGGCTCAGCCATCAGCTCATCGGCGAAATCGGAAACGGCGAATGAAACGTCCTCGACCGGCGCATGCCACTCTTCGTGCGCCGCAGCGTTCGGTTCGACCATCGCAATCTCTGCCGTCGGAGAAAGCTCGGCGTCGCCAAGCGACAGCTCGAGTTCGCGCTCCAGATCGAAGGCCGGCTCGCCGGCATCGGAAGCCACCTCATATCCGGCAGGGTCAGTAACCGGAGCCACTTCAGGCAACGCGACAACTTCGGTCGGGTCGTATTCGACCTGTTCCGCGGCAATAGCGGCGTCTGCCCATGGCTCCGCGAACGCGGAAGGCTGGTATGCCGGCTCGACTACCGGTGCGTCCTCGACCGGCGCCGATTCGGCGACAGCGAATTCGGCTGGCGCAAATTCGAGCACGGGCTCGACTTGCTGCACCTCTTCTGCAGGCACGGCAGCATGCTCAACCAGATCGCTGTCCGGCTGAACATTTGCTGCACGCGGCGCGTCATAGGTATCGAACTCTCGAAGAAGCTCGTCCTCGAGATCGAATGCCGGATCTTGCCGGACAGTTTCCTGGTGGCGTTGCAATTCCTGCAACTGCTGGACAGCCGGCCGGGCATCGTAGCCGACGATCCGGGCGAGTTCGGCCAACGGATCATCGTCTGCCAATACATCGAATTCAGCCGGCCCGCTTCGTGCGAATTGTTTGTCTGCCATGCTCTCCACTCACAATTGCCTGCATTCACTTGCCAGTGCATTGTGGGAAAATGGTGACAATACTTATCGCATTTCTTCCGGTGCGGAGGTGCCTGTAATGGACAGGCCCGACTTCAGTACGGAAGCGACAGCATGCACCAGCCCGAGTCTGGCAGTACTTAATTCTCTATTTTTATCGTTAACAAAACGTAATTCCGGATTCTCTTTACCTTTGTTCCAATGTCCATGGAAGGCAGCGGCAAGGTCGTACAGGTAAAACGCGATGCGATGGGGCTCCTGCGCCAGTGCCGCAGCCTCGACGACGCGCGGATATTCTGCGAGCTTGGCGACCAGCTGCAGCTCCGCCGGATCGACGATCGCGCCGTTGATTGCGCCGGCAAGATCGACTGAAGCCAGGTCGAGGCCGGGGAAAGCGTCCGCCGCCTGACGGAAGACAGACCGGCAACGCGCATGCGCGTACTGGACGTAGAAGACCGGGTTATCCTTGGACTGTTCTGTCACCTTGGCAAAATCGAAATCCAACGGCTCGGAGTTCTTCCGGTAGATCATCATGAACCGGACCGGATCGCGTCCGACTTCGTCGACGACATCGCGCAGAGTCACGAAATCGCCGGAACGCTTGGACATCTTGACCGGCTCACCCTCACGGTAGAGCTTGACCAGCTGGCAAAGCAGCACCGTCAGCTTCGACGCGCCGCCGGACACCGCGCGCGCCAGCGCCTCGAGCCGCTTGACATAACCGCCGTGGTCGGCGCCAAGCACATAGATCATCTCGTCGAAGCCGCGGTCGAACTTGTCCTTGAAGTAAGCAACGTCGGCGGCGAAGTAGGTATAACTTCCATCCGACTTGATCAGCGGTCGATCGATGTCGTCGCCGACCTCGGTCGAGCGGAACAGCGTTTGCTCCCGATCTTCCCAGTCCTCCGGCAGTTGCCCCTTCGGCGGCGGCAACGTGCCCTTGTAGACGTGGCCCTTGAAAGTCAGGTCGTTGATCGCGGTGCGGATCTTGGCAGCGCCATTGGCATGCAGGGTCCGCTCCGAGAAGAAGACATCATGGGTGACGTTGAGCGCCGCAAGATCCTCGCGGATCATGGCCATCATCGCGTCGATGGTGCGTTCCTTGACGAGCGGCATCCACTTGTCCTCCGGCATCAACCGCAGGCTCGTGCCAAATTCGTCGGCCAGCGCCTCGCCGACGGGTACGAGATAGTCGCCAGGATAGAGGCCCGACGGAATCTCGCCGATCTCTTCGCCAAGCGCCTGCCGATAACGAAGAAAGGCCGAACGTGCGAGCACATCGATCTGCGAACCGGCGTCGTTGATGTAATACTCCTTGGTCACCTCATAGCCGGCAAAGGCCAACAGGTTCGCAAGCGCGTCGCCGACGACAGCACCGCGGCAATGGCCGACATGCATCGGCCCAGTCGGGTTGGCCGACACATATTCGACGTTGACCTTGCGGCCGGCACCGGTCGTGCTGCGGCCATAGTCCGCTCCGGAGCGAAGCATCGCGGTCAACAGCTTCTGCCAGTAGGAAACCGAAAGGCGCACATTGATGAAGCCGGGACCGGCAACGGAAACATCCGTGACCTCAGGGTCTTGTCTGAGCTTTTCGACGATCAGATCGGCAAGCGCGCGCGGATTCATCCCCAACGGCTTGGCAAGCACCATCGCGGCATTGGTTGCGACATCGCCATGGCTGGCGTCGCGCGGCGGCTCGACATTGATACGGCCGAAGTCAAGCTCGGATCGCTTTTCTCGAACAACATCAAGCGTTTCGAGAATGTCCTTAATTCTTGATTCGAAGTCCGTGAAGAGATTCATCTGATCCGTCCGCTTTTCCCGACAGAATATGGTCGGTGCAAAACTCAAAAGGAGGCTCGGTTCGCGTGAACCAAAAGCCTCCGGGCGGGGCGTCCCTACCGCAAATCGGGCGTATGGTCAAACAAACGGCGGTGGACACTGATGGCGAAGGTATCCGTCATCCCGGCCAGGTAGTCCCCGACATGGCGCGCCCGCGCCGGCTCGGCCATACCGGGGATCTGGTCGATCCAGTAGTGTTCGCGCATCAGCAAGGGGTCGGCCATGAAGGCGCGATAGAGATCGCAGACGATCGATGCAGCGCCTTCACGCACGCGCATCACCTCGGGATGACGATAGATCCGCGTCATCAGCAGTCTTTTGATCTGCTTGTCGGTCTCGCCCATCTCTTGCGAGAATGTCGCCATGACCTTCCCCGCCTGCCTGACATCCATGGCACTTTTGGGCCGAGCCTTCTTGAGGCGCGTTTGTGCGACCGAAATCACGTCCTCGACCATCGCCGTAATCTGACGCCGCATGATTTCATGGGTGAAGCGGCTCGCCTCCAGACCGGGGTAACGATCGCTGACCTCTCGCATCAGACGGGCGAGGAACGGTACGTCTTCGAGCATCTCGAACGTCAGGTAGCCGGACCTCAGGCCGTCATCGATATCATGGGTATTATAGGCGATGTCATCGGCGATCGCCGCCACCTGCGCCTCCAGGCTCGCGAAACTCGCAAGCTCGAGGTCATGAATGGCGCAATAATCCAGGATCGGCTGCGGCACCGGACCGTGCGTGCCCTGCCCGTCAACTGTCAGGAGCGGCCCGTTGTGCTTGACCAACCCCTCCAGGCTTTCCCAAGTGAGGTTCAGCCCGTCGAATTCGGCGTAGCGTCGCTCGAGCTTGGTGACGATCCGCAGCGACTGCGCGTTGTGATCGAAGCCGCCATAGGGCTTGAGCATGTCATGCAGAGCGTCCTCGCCCGTATGGCCAAATGGCGTGTGACCGAAATCATGGACGAGCGCGACGCCTTCAGCGAGATCCTCGTCAAGCTTCAGCGCCCGCGCCAATGCCCGCGCAATCTGCGCCACTTCGATCGTGTGGGTCAGGCGGGTGCGATAGTGGTCGCCGTCGGCAGCGATGAAGACCTGCGTCTTGTGTTTCAGCCGGCGGAAAGCGGTCGTGTGGACGATGCGGTCGCGGTCACGCTGAAAGTCGGATCGTGTCGGGCTTGTCGCTTCCGGATATAGCCTGCCGCGCGTCGCCCACGGATTCGACGCGAATGGCGCATGTTCGCCGTAACCGAAGCCGAGCGCATTTTTGTCGAATGTCATTTCACACCTGCCTGTGTCGTCCCATTGACGGGACATTCAAGCCTTCATACCTATAGTGAAAGCTACGGGAAAGCGGCGACCAAACATCGACCGATTCCTTAAGCCAAAGCAATGGTTTGGCGCTCGACATTGAAAGACATGCCAGCACCGACCGATTGTAAATCGCGCAATGAAGACGAATCTCTCCGGTTCTTGACCCCGGCAGGAGGCAAATATGACACAGGAAACAGTGACACTTTCCGACGCGGCGGCAAAGCGGATCGCCACCATTCTGCGCTCGGACGGGCATAAGAATGCCATGCGGGTTTCCGTAGAAGGCGGCGGTTGTTCGGGCTTCTCCTATAAGTTCGATCTGGTCGACGACGCGAACGACGACGACTTCGTGCTCGAAAAGGACAACGCCAAAGTCCTGATCGACAGCCTGTCGCTCGTCTATATGGGTGGCTCGGAGATCGACTTCATCGACAACCTGCTCGGCCAGTCATTTCAGATAAAGAATCCGAATGCTGTCGCAAGCTGCGGATGCGGAACGAGTTTTTCCATCTGACTGCGCGCGCGCATTTCCATGCGCCGCTCATTGCTACAGATATGGTGATCCCAGCCAGAACAGGCGGTTCGCCAGGCGCGCAGCCAAAGGCTGGGCATTCAAATCCTTCAGGGTCACCTCATCAGCCGTCTCCATGATCGCAGCGATGCGGCCGCTGACGTTGCGCGCAAAGACGTCATCGAGCACTTCGAGATCGAACTCGAAGTTGAGACGCAGCGACCGCGGATCGAGGTTCGTCGAGCCGACATAGGCCCAGCGCTCGTCAACGGCGAGCAGCTTCGAGTGATTGAAGGCACCCTTTGCACGCCACACGCGACAGTGCCCCTTGAGCACCTGATCAAACTGCGCCGTCATGGCACGGTCGACCAGCAGCAGATTGTTGACCGCAGGCACGACGATATCCACCTCGACGCCGCGGCGGGCGGCCGTCACGAGCGCGCTGATCAACTCCCGGTCGGGAAGGAAGTAGGGCGACATCAGCCGGATGTTCTTCCGTGCCACGGAGAACGCACCCATCAGAATCTTGTGATTGGTCTCATTCGTTTTATCGGGCCCCGATGGCACCGCACGCATCAAAATGCCCGGCGCCTTTGCCGGCGGCGAAGTCGGCTCGATCGTCCAGGTGTCACTTGCCAGAAGTTCGCCGGTTGAAAACTGCCAATCCTCGGCCGAAACCTGGAAGACATCGGCAACGACGGGGCCGGTGATGCGAAAATGAGTGTCGTAGGCTGCTTCGGGGCCGGCGATTTCGGTGGTGAAGCCGGCGCGGATGTTCATGCCGCCGGCAAAGGCGGTTGTGCCATCGACGACCAGGATCTTCCTGTGCGTACGCAGATTGGCATAGGGCAATCTCAGGCCCATGATGATGTTGCCGTTGAACACAGCCGTGGGCACGCTGGCGGCCTTGAGATAGCCGACGATGCTCGGCACGGAGTAACGTGCGCCCACGGCATCGATCAGCACCCGTACCTCGACCCCTCGCCCACGCGCCGCAATCAATGCGTCCGCGAAGCGCAAGCCGAGTGCGTCTCGATCGAAGATATAACTTTCAAGCAGGATGCTGCGGCGCGCATTGGCAATCTCGTGCAGCATGGCGGCATAGGCCGCATCCCCGCCCTCGAGCATGGTTATACGGTTGCCTGTGGACATTGCATGTCGTGACACGCGGTCACCGAGGATCTTCATAGCCGCGAAACGTTGGCCGAAGCGTGTGCCAATCTCGGCATCGGACACATCGAAACGCCCGAACTGATCCGGCCCGCTTCCGAGCAACAGCGAACGCTGCATGCCGATTGAGGAGCGACGGATGCGGTTGATGCCGGCAACGCCATAGACGAGCGCTCCAACAATCGGTGACAGCAGCACGACCCCGACCCAGCCGGCCGCTGCCCGAACATCGTCCTTGGTCATGGCAGCATGGATGACTGCGGGCACGCCCAAAACGAAAGACAGGAAGACGAGAAAATGCGGCCAATAGTTCTGGATGAGGTCGATCATGTGCGGGACTATAGCCTTCAGTGGGTGGGAATCAATTGATGGACATGCCCGCATACGGCAAGTGGATGAAAAGCGCCGCGCGTTATTGATGTATGACGCCTTTCCCGGCGGAAAGACCGCAGGTATCGGATTTGTCAAAAGAATCCGGAGCCGTTACAAGAAGCAGTCCGAGAGGATTCACTGACATGGAAGGGCGTTTCGAGCCATGAAGATTGCCACCTGGAACATCAATGGCGTCAAGGCGCGAATCGACAGCCTGCTGGCGTGGCTGAAAGAATCGAACCCGGACATCGTCTGCCTGCAGGAGATCAAGTCTGTCGACGAAAACTTCCCGCGCCTGGAAATCGAAGCGCTCGGCTATCACGTCGAAACGCACGGCCAGAAGGGCTTCAACGGCGTTGCGCTGCTTTCCAAGTTGAAACCGGACGAAGTCAATCGTGGGCTGCCGGGCGACGATGTGGATGAGCAGGCCCGCTTTATCGAAGGCGTGTTTTCCGTCTCCGGCGGCGTGATCCGCGTCTGCTCGCTTTACCTGCCCAACGGCAACCCAGTCGACAGCGAGAAGTACCCCTACAAACTGCGCTGGATGGAGCGCCTTTCCGCCTATGCGCAACGGCGGCTGGAACTTGAAGAACCGCTCATTCTTGCCGGCGACTACAATGTCATCCCCGAAGAGCACGACTGCTGGGACATCAAGGTCTGGCAGAACGATGCGCTGTTCCTGCCCGAGACGCGGAAGGCTTTCCGCCATCTGCGCAACCTCGGCCTCACCGATGCCGTTCGCTCGACGACCGATGACGTGCCGCTCTACTCATTCTGGGACTATCAGGCAGGCTGCTGGCCGAAGAATTTCGGGATACGGATCGATCACCTGATGCTGTCGCCGGAAGCGGCAGACAGACTGGTTTCAACGTCGATCGAAAAACATGTGCGGGCTTGGGAGAAACCTTCCGACCACGTGCCGGTCGCGGGCTACTTCGCGTTCGAACGTCCGCTTTGAAGCGAAGGGCGACCGCTGGGGGCGACGCTTAGTCTTCGTCGCCCTGTGTGTGCATATTCTGCGACAGCGTGATCGCCTTGCGGCGATCGTCTTCGGTCGCCAGAGAAAATGCCTGTTCCTGCATCGACTGCAGCCATGGCCGATCCTTCGGCAAACATTGATCGAGGGCGGCGGTCATATAGGCAAGGCCACGGATGGTCTGGCCCTCCTGGAAAATGACGTTGCCGAAGACACCCATGGCGCCGGCATGACCATTCTTGCGTGCGCGGTTCAGCCATTTCTTGGCCTGCTGAACATTGACGTTGCCGCCTTCGCCGGAAAGCAACATGCGCGCCAACTGGAACTGCGCTTCAGATACGCCGAAGGTCGATGCTGCCTGGAAGTAGAGCTGGCGGGCCTGAGACATGTCGGACTTGATCGGGCTGTCGGGAATGCCGCGACGGTAATAACCGGCAAGCGAGATCAGCGCGTTGACGAAGTAGCCCGTATCCTCGGAACCGGGTTCGACACCCTGCTGGGCAATCTCGCTGTAGATCTTGAAGGCTTCGAGGTCATTTTCGGCGACACCGTCGCCGTAGGCATACATGTTGGCAAGAGCCCAACGGGAGCCGGTATGCCCCTTCTCGGCGGCATAGCGGTATGCTTCGACCGCTTCGTCCTTGCGGCCGCTCTTGTAGGCGGAAAAGCCGAACTTGAACAAGGCAAACGGACCGGATTCCTTGCTGACACCGGCGCCTGGATCAAAGGCACGTGCCGGACCGGCCGTCGCACCGCCGACCATCAGCGACACGCCGAGCATCGCAACCTTCAAAGACTTCAGTTCACCCGCAAGCATCACAGTCTAATTCTTCCGTTCCAGCCGGCCACGCCGAACTCATCACCGCTGCAAACACAAACGCCTGAATAGCCCTTTGCCATTCAATTGTTCACCGAAACCGCCGACAACATCGACGCACCCAGTCCAGGATGAAACTCCATTATGCGTAGCCTTACCTAACGATTTCCGCAGAAGTACGGCAGCGTGTTCAAGACGACACATGACTTCACTTCGTTACAAACTTTGCAGGCTCGATCTTCAAGTTGCACGTTTGTCCCTAACATCGCTGCTCCCTGTTTGTGGCGGGAAATGGACATACTCACCTTGAGCCCGACCCTAGCAAACTCTAGCATTAAATGTGTTGCTGAATCGTCACATTGGCGTGGCGCGGAACAATCACCAACAGATGTCGCGCAACTCAAAAGAAAGGCCCGGTGATGAACCGGGCCTTGAGTGTCCTGATCGATGGAGGATCAGAATTTTACTTTGATGGATGTAGAGATGGCACTGACCAGATCATTGCCGAAATCGTACTGAGCGCGTGTTCCGTAGTCTCTTCCGTCTTTTCTAACGACCCCGGACGAGCCACTGGTCAAGATGCCAAGCGCACCACTGAGGCGAAATTCGACGTTCTCATTTGCAGCATAGGACACGCCGGCCCCGAGCGTCCACGTGTCGGTCAAAGTGCCCAAGCCCGTGCTTGTTCCACGGTCCCAGGTCAGACTGACAGCACCGTTCCACTGATCGTTGAACTTGTGGCCGATACCGCCGGAGACGGTCCAGCCATCACGATAAAGGAGGTCGAGTGTTGTAGCGACAACAGGGCTGTTCGGCGTACATGCAGCAAGCCCACGTGTTGACGTCGGGCAAAATGGCAAAATCTGAAGCTGACTCCAATCAACCCACTTGATCGAACCGAAAGCGACCCATCCCGGCGCAATGCCACTCTGGACCTTAAGTTCCAGCGAGTCGGGCATGTCGGCCGTGCCGTAAACGTCGGTAATTCGACCCGCTAACGGGCTGCCAACTGGCGGGAGCTGGCGCAGGTCAAGAGTACCCGTTACATCACCGAGGTCGACGGAGCTATTGTATACCAAGCTCGCGCGAACCGCATACTCGGGTATTTCATAGCCAACGCCAGCGCGCCAGCCGTATCCGTTTCCAGCGAGATCAAGTCGACCGACCCCGGAAAGACCCAGCGCGCCCGGCAATTGTTGAACTAGGCGCTCCTTGAAGCCGCTCACCTCTTGGTAGAAAGCACCTCCGATGACGCGAAATTGGCCCTGCCCCACATCCCACTTGTAGGAGCAGGTCGCTGCGTAGTTGTCGCTGTCGATCTTCGTTTCGATGTTATCATTCGCACCTGCCCAGTTGGCGCCTGGATTGGTGTGCGCGCCCCATGGCTGCGAATAGTCCGCCATACAATCGACACTGTCGCCAAGACCGGCCTTGATCCCAACGCGAGGCACCCAGTATCCCTCGGTATCCAGAATCCCCGAATTCGGGCGACTATTCAAGTTGCCATCTGCCGCGATAGGATCCCTGACATTGTCCAGTTCGCGCTGCGGGTTGACATAGGTTGCCGTCGCTTCCGCTGCATAGTCGGACGGATCAAACAGCAGGTCGATATTGTAACCGCCGCGCTCGAGACCGCCAGCGTGCGCCGACGATGCGACCAGAATTCCGGCCGCCAATGTCAGGACGCCCCGCTTCAAATTCTTATGAGCCATCAAGCTCCTCCCCCTGCATTTCAATCTGCGACAATCCACCTCACGTCGCCTGTGCGAAAAGTAATCTCACGATCGCGTGAAATCGCAAATGCCGCTTTCTAGGGGTGCGGCGCTCATGTGCGCCATAAAATTTACGTAAGATTCTCATCATTTGAACACAATCCACGCAAATCGAACGCATTTTGCGCGAAATGCCGATTATGAGGCCAATATTAGGATGATGTTCCAATATAATCCGAAAGTGTTACTCAACAACAACAACATCGGTTTTTGCACCAAAAAGGGCGGGTTCGGGTTTGAAAGCGAGGCTCGAACTCCCCAGTCGATGCGACAGAAAGCCACCGCCTTGGCATGACGAATCGGTTTGGCGACAAACGCGGCAACCTCGTCAGAAAATGCGAAATCCGCGGCGCTTCCGCCGCGGATGACATAAAATCAGGCCTTTCGGTGCGATCAACCGGCTTCTGCAACCCGGGCCAAAGCGACGCCGAGTGAGTCCTTTTGCAGATCCAGTTCGACAAGACGTTCGCGTTCGGCGTCGACCAGTTCCGGCTTCGCATTGGCGACGAACTTCTCGTTGGCCAGCTTGCCGAGGATACGCTCCCGCTCGACTTCGACCTTGGAGATCGCCTTTTCCAAACGCGACTTTTCGGCCGAGAGATCGATCAGGTTGCCAAGCGGCAGGCAAGCTGTCGCTTCGCCAACAACGATCTGGGCGCTGCCGCGCGGCGCCACGGCCGCATGGTCGATATGCTCGACGCGTGCCAGGCGGCCGATGGCCGAGGCATGCCGCTCGAGGCGTTCGCGCGTGAGCGCGTTGGCGGCAACGACGATGAGCGGTGCGGTGGCTGCCGGCGGGACGTTCATCTCCGAACGGACCGAACGGATGCCTGAAACCAGATCGATCAGCCAGTTGATCTCGTCGGCGGCAGCGTCATCGGCGTAAGAAGCGGACGGCCATTCCGCGTGGCAGAGCAGGCCGGGGCGCTCACGTCCCTCACCTGCCGTCTGATCCCATAGCTCTTCGGTCATGAAGGGCATAAACGGATGCAGCAGCTTGTAGATTTCGTCGAGAACATAGGCAACGCAGGCCTGGGACTCGCGCTTGGCCGCCTCGTCCTCGCCGCTGAACACCGGCTTCAGCAGTTCCAGATACCAGTCGCAGAACTGGTTCCAGACGAAGCGGTAGAGGCTGCCGGCAGCTTCGTTGAAGCGAAAACCTTCGAGCGCTTCGGTAACGTCGCGGATGGTCCGCGAGAGCTCGGTCAGGATCCAGCGATTGATCGTCAGCGACGACGCCTCCGGAATGAAGCCGTCGCTGTTGGTGACGCCGTTCATCTGCGCGAAACGCGTCGCGTTCCAAAGCTTCGTTCCAAAATTGCGGTAGCCGGCGATGCGCGCCGTGTCGAGCTTCACGTCGCGCCCCTGGGCGGCCATGATCGCCAGCGTGAAACGCAGCGCGTCGGCGCCGTATTCGTCCATCAGTTCCAGCGGATCGATGACGTTGCCCTTCGACTTCGACATCTTCTGCCCGTTCTTGTCGCGAACGAGCGCATGGACATAAACGGTGTGGAACGGTTCGACCGGGGTGCCGTCGTCATCCTTCATGAAATGCAGGCCCATCATCATCATCCTGGCAACCCAGAAGAAGATGATGTCGAAACCGGTGACCAGGACATCGGTCTGATAGTACTTTTCGAGTTCCGGTGTCTCGTTCGGCCAGCCGAGCGTCGAGAACGGCCAGAGTGCCGACGAGAACCAGGTGTCGAGCACGTCCTCGTCACGGGTCAGGATTTCACCCGGCTTGAAGTTTTCAAGCAAGTCCTCGACATAGGCCTTCATCGGGCCTTCGTGCGCCAGATAGTGCTGGATCGCGGCGTGCAGCGCCTCCTCCTCGGTCTTCTCGACAAAGACCTGTCCGTCCGGGCCATACCAGGCCGGAATCTGGTGTCCCCACCAGAGTTGACGCGAGACGCACCAGGGCTGGATGTTCTCCATCCATTCGTAATAGGTCTTTTCCCAATTCTTCGGGACGAAGTTGGTGCGGCCTTCCCTAACCGATGCGATCGCCGGCTTCGCCAGTGTCTTGGCATCGACATACCATTGCTCTGTCAGGCGCGGCTCGATCGGCACGCCGCCACGGTCGCCGTGCGGAACCATGTGCTTGTGCGGTTCGATCTTGTCGAGCAGGCCGGCTTCCTCGAAGATCCGAACGATAATCTTGCGCGCCTCGAAGCGGTCCTTGCCCTCAAGCTCGTCCCACGCGCCATGCAGGGCCGCGGGTTCGCTGAGGCCCTCGAGGAACTCCTCATTGTCCTTGATGCTGATCCGACCTTCTGTGGTCAGGATGTTGATGGCTGCGAGACCGGCACGTTTGCCGACGTCGAAATCGTTGAAGTCGTGCGCCGGCGTGATCTTGACGGCACCCGTTCCCGCCGTTGGATCGGCATAGTCGTCACCGACGACAGGGATGCGTCGGCCGACGATCGGCAGAATGACGTGTTTGCCGATGAGCGGCTTGTAACGCTCGTCTTCCGGATTGACGGCAATGCCGCTGTCGCCAAGCATCGTCTCCGGTCGCGTGGTAGCAACGACCAGATAGTTGCGCGCTTCCCATTCCGTTGCCTTGCCGCCTTCGTCGAAGGCGACCGGATGCTGATAAGTGACGCCTGGCTCAAGCGGATAGCGCAGGTACCACAGGTTTCCGTTGATTTCGTGCTGCTCGACCTCCAGATCGGAAATCGCCGTCAGCAACTTCGGGTCCCAGTTGACCAGACGCTTGTCCTTGTAGATCAGCCCCTCTTTGTAGAGCGAGACGAACACTTCAAGGACGGCCTCCGACAGACCATCGTCCATGGTGAAGCGCTCGCGCGACCAGTCGCAGGATGCGCCGAGCCGCTTCAGCTGATTGAAGATCAATCCGCCGGATTCAGCCTTCCACTCCCAAACCTTCTCGATGAAGGCCTCACGGCCCATCTGGCGGCGATGCTGCTGTTGCTCCATCAGCTTGCGCTCGACGACCATCTGCGTGGCGATGCCGGCATGGTCCATGCCCGGCTGCCACAGCACGTCTTTGCCGCGCATGCGCTCGAACCGCACCAGCACGTCCTGTAGCGTGTTGTTCAGCGCATGGCCCATGTGCAGCGAGCCCGTCACGTTCGGCGGCGGGATCACGATACAAAAGCTGTCGGCGCCGGGCTTTGCTCCCGCACCTGCACGAAACGCGTTTTCTTCGTCCCACTTCTTGGCGATACGTGGGTCGACGGATGCAGAATCGTAGGTCTTATCAAGCATTTTGAAGCCAATTTTGGAGATTGATATCTGTGTCTTGTAAACCGGAACGGCCGGTGCAAGTCAACACGAACGCAAAAAGGCCGCGACAGTTCCGCGGCCCCTGTATCGGAAAGGTTCAGATCCTAGCGCCGGGGACCGCGCGCGACGCGCTCGATCTCTTCGCGAACGAGCCGTTCAACCAACGTCGGCAGGTTGTCGTCCAGCCATTCCTGAAGCATCGGACGCAGCATCTCTTCGGCAATTTCGTCGAACGACCGCCGCGTGCTCAGGTCGACAGCCTGGGCAAGATTGTCAAAGGACTGCGCAACCTGCCGGCTGACCTCGGGCGAAACAATCGCAGGTGCGGGTCTTTCGGCTGCCGGCTCGTCGGCAATGACAGCCACGGGTCCGGCGGAAACGACCACGGGCGCCGGCTCTGCTACCTCAAGCGCTGCTGCGGCGGCTTTGACCGCCACACTCTGATTGGCGAGCTCTTGTACTGCACCCGCCGATAGACGCTCAGCCGGCGCCTGTGGTGCGGAAACGGCCGCCATGCGCGACGTGATCACCGGGCTATCCTGAACGCTGCGCAAAGGCACATCGTTGACCGGCTCTTTGGCAGCATAGCTCATGGTGTGGCGCTCGGAGGCTGCCCTTACGCGAGCAGCAACGTCCGCCAGCGAAAGCGGGGGCTGCGCGATACTTGAATGCGGCTCCGAAGGGATGACGGCCACCTCGATCTCCGGCGAAGGCATGGCGGGCTTGCGCGCCTCGGCCTGCTCTTCCCGCCGGCCGAAGGCGGCTGCTTCGATTTCGCCGTCGATCGTCAGTTCGATCTCATCCGACCCGTCGTCCTCGTAGTGATCCTGTGAGGAGAAATCGGTCTGCCCCGGCTCATTGCTCTCGATGATCTTGCGAATGGATGCGAGGATCTCATCCATCGAAGGTTCACGCGCGACATTGAGCTGTGCCATTTCTATCCCCGTTTGACGCGGCCGAACATGTGTCCCGAAACGACGCATGTGCCGATTGCAAACAAACCTTAAGTGAGTTCACGGACGAAACATACGCCGCGAATCAGACACTTGGATTGTTGCACAGATTTGTTTTGATCGGCAGAAGCAGAAACGCCCCGGTTTCCCGAGGCGTTTTGTTTGATCAGCGGCCGTCTACGGTTCGAAGACCGAACCACTTGTCTTTGACCGCCTCGTAGTGCTCTTCGGCACGATATTCGGCGACCTGCAGACCCTGGCTCTGGACGCTCAGTACCGCGGTGGCCGCGAGCAGGCCGTAGCTTGCGACGACGGCGTCGCGCTGGGCGATGGCCAACTGCTCCTGCGCATTCAGGACGGTCTGCTGCGAATCGAGCACGTCGAGCGTGGTGCGCTGACCGACCTTGCGTTCTTCGATGACACCGGCGAGCGCCATGTTGGCGGCCGAGATCTGGGTCTTGTTGGCGCCGATGCGCGCAACTGCCGCCTCAAGCTGGGCATGTGCGGTCACGACGTTCTGCTGAACGGCGGCACGCTGCGAATCGACCAAAATACGTTGCTGACCCAGAGTCTCCTTCGCCCGACGAATCTGGCCGTATTCCGCGCCACCCTGGTAGATCGGCACCGTCAGGCGAGCCGTGAGGCTCGACGCGGTGCTGTCGATACCGTCGCCGGCGTTACCGGTCGTGCGCCCGACCTGTCCCTGAATAGTCACGCCGGGCAGCATCGTGCCTTCGGCGGACTTCACCTGGAAGCCGGCGGTATCGACGTTGTACTGGGCGGCGAGAATGGTCGGATGCTGACGCAATCCCAAGGCAACAGCCTGATCGAGCGAACGCGGAAGCCCTTTGGTAGCCGGCCCCGGCTGCCTGATACCCGTCGGCGCAACGCCGACGATCTGTACGTAAACTGCTTCGCTCTGCTTTAACTGTGCGATGGCGCTGATCAGCAGCGACTGGGCGTCGGCAAGCGATGCCTCGGAAAGGCTGACGTCCGTGCGGGTGCCTTCACCCACGTCAAGGCGGGCCTGAGACGCATTCAGCTGTTCCTTGAGGAAGGCGATGTTCTGCCGGCGGATGGAAACGATCTGCTGGTCACGCGCGATGTTGGCATAGGACGTCGCTGCCGCCAGCAGGATCTGGATCTCGTTTGCCCGAAGCGATTCGCGGTTGGCGAAGACATTCGATTCGGCCGCGCGAACATTGTTCAACGTCTGAAAGCCGTCAAAAATCATCTGGGTTACGGTGATACCGATCTGCCCCTGATGAAAGTCCCGGCTCCCGGTGAGCTCGTTGTCGACGTTTGAAATTGTTCCGTTTGCGAATGCCGAAACCTGTGGGCGAAACCCGGACTTTGCGATCGGCACCCCTTCGTCGGTTGCCCGAAGGCCAGCCCGCGCGGCGTTCAGATCCGGGTTATTCCCATAGGCTTTGGCCATTGCGCCGAAGATCGTCTCCGCTAGCACGGCCTGCGGTGCAAGCAGTACACTCGTCGAGACGGCAGCCCAAAAGGCTGCTTTGCGGACAATCGACACCATACTTCCCTCTCCGATCAGGGCGGCAAAGCCAGCCCACTATTTCCTGCGGCACCATTCCGACGTCGAAACCGGGCCGCCCTAAACACGGCGATGAAGCGCTCACACCGCCCACCGGTGAGCAAATCACTACCTCAGCACTCTTTGAAACCCGGATTCGGCATGATCACAACTGTACACCGATACTGCGCACGGTCATTTCAAAAAGAAACAGGCGTTTCGTTGCCAATTGGCAACATTGCTATTTTAGCAGCACAATCAAATGTTGAGATACCTCAATAAGTGGCACCTCAAAAAACAAAAGTCTGCTCGCGGCGGAAGCCGGGAAGCGGCTTGACCGCAGTGTTGAAGTCCGCCCTTTCGGACGTCTTCCCATGCTCATGGACATACAGCTTAGCACGCGAAGCATTACCGAAGCCTTCCACGGCAATCAGCCTGCCGCCATCGCGCAACTGCTCGAACAAAGCGGCAGGAAGCACCTCCACGGAACCATGAACGAAGATGACGTCAAAGGGCGCTTCGGCGGCATATCCCTTGCCAAGATCGCCCGTGACCACAGCGGCGTTGTCATACCCCAGCCGCGCCAAGGTTTCCGTCGCGGTTGCGGCGAGCGCCTCATCGCATTCGAGCGCGACGACCGAGCCGGCAATCAGCGAAAGCAGCGCCGAGGCATAGCCGGTGCCGCAGCCGATCTCCAGCACGACGTCCGACTTCGAAATTTCGGCGAGCTGCAGCAGCTTGGCGAGCGGCGACGGCTCCATCAGGTACCGCGGGCCCGCGTCCTTGGCACCGTCGAGCTCGATGTCGGTATCGATATAGGCAAGTTCCTTCATGCGCGAAGGCACGAACTCTTCGCGCGGTACGGAGAGGAAAGCGGACAGGATGGCGTGGGACGTGACATCCGTCGTCCGGATCTGGTTGTCCACCATCTTGATGCGCGCCGCTTCGAAATTCATCATACTGCCCTCGTGTCCGGATGAGCGCGGCACCGGTATCCCGGATGACCGCGCAGTCGTCTTCTGGCTGCCAAATATGGCGCCTTTATATAAGCTCATAAATCGCCCTCCCGCCGGTTTCAAGCGACAGCGACATCTTGCAGCGGAAAAAGGAAACGAGAAACGGCGGAACCGGCGATTGCGCGCCGGCATGGGCGGCAGACGCTGGCGCCTGCCGCAAGAACAAAGAACGGCTGGCGTCAGCGGCCAGGCGCCCCTTCCAACCCGACGAGGGCGATCTTGGTGTAACCGGCGTTCTGAATGAGGTTCATGACCGTCATAAGCTCGCCGTAGTCGACGGCCTTGTCCGCACGCAGCAGAACACGCGTCTCGGTGTTGCCCTCTGTCAGGCGCTGCAGCTCGGCCGCAAATTCTTCGCGGGCCGTTTCCTCGTTGCCAATCGCAAGACCGAGATCAGCGTTGAGCGTCACGAAGACCGGCTTGTCGTCCCGCGGTGCCGGCTTGGACACCGATTGCGGCAGATCGACCTTCATGTCCACTGTCGCAAGCGGAGCAGCGACCATGAAGATGATCAGCAATACGAGCATGACATCGATGAAAGGGGTGACGTTGATCTCGCTGTTTTCGTCGAGATCGCCGCCGCTGTCGCTAACCTTGCCGGCCATGCCTCACCCGATCCTTGCGATGGACGCTTCCGCCGGGTGGGCAAAGCCATCCTGGCGACGAGGTTGCGCCTTGCGGACCAGGCGGTGATCGAGGTCGCGGCTGACAAGCCGTTCGACGGCCGCTGCCGCGTCGGCGAGAATCACCTTGTAGCCGCCCACAGAGCGGACAAAGTAGTTATAGATGATAACTGCCGGGATAGCGGCAACGAGACCGATTGCGGTCGCCAGCAGCGCTTCGGCAATACCGGGAGCGACGATGGCAAGATTGGTTGTCTGCGCTTTGCTGATACCGATGAAGGAGTTCATGATCCCCCAGACGGTTCCGAACAGGCCGACGAACGGGCCAACCGAACCGATCGAGGCAAGGATGCCCGTTCCGCTTGTCATGCGCTTGCCGGCGCGAACCTCGATGCGTGTCAGCAGCGATGCGACGCGTTCCTTGAGGCCTGCGGCCGGCGCGTGATCGAGCACAGCCTCCGAACGCACCATCTCATCGATCGCAGCAGCAACCATTTCCGTGGCAGGACCCGACTTACCGTCGAATGTGGATTTGAGCTCGGTCAGTCCATTTGCGGCGGAGAGTTGACGGACGGCGCGGCTAAGGCGCGCCTTTGCGGCAAAAAGTTCGAGCGTCTTGACCACAAAAATCGCCCAGGTGATGACCGAGGCAAGCGCCAGCCCGATCATCACCGCCTTCACCACCATGTCGGCGGCAAGGAACATGCCCACCGGTGAAAGGTCGTGCGGCAGGACCGGGTTGGCGGCAACCTCCAAGGGCGCTTCTGCAGCTTCTGCCACCGAAGTCTCGGTTGATGCCGGCGGTGTTTGTGCACCGACTTCAGACGCGGTCGCCGGGAGACCGTCGGCGACCGGTTGAGCGATCGCGGGCTGCCCGCCCTGAGGGGCATCACTGGCGTTGGCCGGTGCCGTTACCGCCGGTTCCGCGCTCTGAACCTGGTTGACCACAGGAGCAGTCGTCTCGGTTGAGGTTGTCGTCTGAGCCCATACGAGCGTCGAGGAAACACCACAAGCCAGCGCCAATGTCGCTGCCGCCAACAAATTCAGCTTCGATCGGGTTCGGTTGGGCATCTTGTTCCTCGCGTACTGGTCCGTTTCGCCATCACAAAAATTCAAAGACAGCCGGAATTTCAGCTACCTCAACGTGCGTTGGTCGCTCTTTACGACAAACCATGACTGAAGCACAAGGATTTGTGGAGTATAAAGATCAAGAATAATTTCGCGCCTGCGTTCCGATTACCCCAACGGCAAAATCTAGAGAGACGGAGAACCGTCGACGAAGCCGCCGCTTCGCCAATCATAGGCGCGGTGCCGCTCCCAGGGACGCTGCAACGATGTGAACGACGTCTTGAACCGCATCTTCGAGCGCTGGTCGCCGGAGACCGGCTCGGCGAAAATCTCGACCGCCCCTGCCAACCGCAGCAGGCGCCCACTCAGGATCCGCGCCTGGCCGGATGGACAGGCCCGCTCGTTGAAACTTCCCGGCGCGATCAGCAGATCGGCTTGATCGCACAGCACCTCAAACAGGCTTAGATCGTCGACGATGACAACCGTCCAGCCAGAACGGGTCCGGGCGCCACACCATGCTTTGTCTCGGCACGAAAAGACATCGAGCGAAGCATGGCTGAGCGTGGAAGTGAGATCCTGGCGGATGGCGGAGGCCATCGCTGCATCGACGGTCCTCGCTGCCGCCTTGCCAGACGGAGCCTTCATCTCGGGATAAAGACCGTCAGCCGCCGCCGCTTGCACGGGCATTGGAGCGACGTGATTCTCGACTGCCAGTGCGCGTTGCCATTGAGAAAAGAGGAAGTCGGAGGGGCGATCCCGGTTCGTCGCAATGGCCACGTCGGTGACCAACCCCACGAGGCGCCCATCTTCCGACACCAGAACCGCCGGCAATTGCCTGTCTTCGAGCACAAGGCAAACCAGCCCGGAAAACAATAGCAGGGCTCCGATCCCTGCCAGCCAGGTCCGCAGCACACATAGCATGATCCCGCCAAAGGCAATGAGGAGGAATGCCAGCGGCCCGATGCGGCCGGTCAGAAACTCGCCGTCGAGCGAGGTGACGAAGCGGGCGATCACCAGCATGCCATCAAGGCCCCATGCCATGACAGTGAGCGGATACTGCTCGAGGCCGAAGGGCATCAGCAACATGGCGAACAGGCCAAATGGCATGATGACAATGCTGATCAGTGGCGCTGCGAGGATATTGGCGAGCAGGCCATAGGCCGGCAGGCGCTGAAAATAGGCGGCGGAATAGACCGCGGTCGCCAGGCCACCAATCAGTGAGGTTACAACCACGCCGATGACAAAGCCCGTAACGAGCCGCCTGCCCCACCATCGGTCGGGCGTCGGCTGTTCACCCCCTCCCTCCCGTTCGCGCCAGCGTGCATAGCCGGCAACCAGCGCCAATGTGGCGGCGAAAGACATCTGGAACCCCGGCCCCGCGACCGCCGATGGCGTAATCACGATGATGACAATTGCGGCCAGCGCGATGTTTCGCAGGCTGATCGACATGCGATCGAAGAAGACCGCGACCAGCATGATCGAAATCATGATCCAGGCACGCACCGCGGATACGGCACCACCCGAAATCAGGATGTAAAGGAAGACCATGGTCAGCGCACCCGCAGCGGCAACCTTCTTGATCGCCACGCGCTGCGCCAATCCAGGAACAGCGCTCAGGACGGTTCGCGCTCCAATCAGAAATGTTCCCGCGGCAAGCACCATGTTGAGGCCGGAAATTGCCAGCACATGCGCCAGGCCGGCCTGTTGCAGCATCTCGACGGTGTCGCGACCGATCGCTCTTTCTTCCGCCGTCACCAAGGCTGCGGCGAGCGCGCCGGTATCGCCACCGATCACCGTGCGGATCCGTTCGCCCACTGTCTCGCGCATTGCGGCCAGATGCTCCGCCATTCGCATCCAAAGCGAGCGGTCCGACACCGCTGCGGCACTATCGGCCGGCGGGCTACGCGGCGCACCGTAGAAATAGCCGACGGCGCCGATCTGCCGAAAGTAAGAATCGAATGCGAAGTCGTTGAGACCCGGCAACGCAGGGCCGGAAGGCGGCGAAAGACGCGCCCTGCCCTCGATCGTTGCCCCGATCGCCAACGGAGCGTGCGGGCTGCGCGACAGCACCATGGCCTTGAGGGGTGCCCGACGGAGCATCGGTTTTGTCGTTTGCTCGATGAGAACGCCGTAACGCCAATGGTCGCGATCATTCTTCTCGCGCGAAAACACCTTGCCCCGCAGGTTCGTCGTTACCGGTCCATCGAGCACGATCGTGTCGATGTGCGATGTCTCGATTGCCGCAAGCATCATTCCTGCGATGAACAGACCCGCCGCGATCATCGGCGCACGCAGGGCTCGCATGCGGACGCTGAACAGCAAGGCGGCCATTCCGAAAACGCAAAGCAGCAGTGCAAGTTTGACGATTCCGACGTCATAGGGCAGCGAGAGCCACGTCAGCGCTCCGGCAGCCAGAAGAACCGGAACAAACACCAATCCGTGGCCGAATGCCGTTTCTTCCTCGACGGCGTCGCGCCAGGGTGCGACAATAGCCTCGGGTCGGAGGCGCGTCGACGCTACCGTGCCAAACGATCTCAAAAGGCGAAAAGCGAGGTTGCGGCGCGCATTCGCAGGCGTTGCAGACATACCGCCAACCGAAACCGAGGCGGGTGGTGCCGGAGCGGACTTCGATCTCGCTCATTGTACGGCACTTCTCCCCCAAGGCGGTCGAGGCCGATCATGCAACCAATAGCGACAAACCGCAACCTGAGCGCTATCTGCCGAAAAAAGCGGCAAACCTATATGGAATGGTACCGCATCATTCCGTTGGCGGTCATTGATCCCGTTGGACATATTGCCTTAACATGCGATTATTGCGTCGCCATATGCACATTTTCGCATCGCACAATTTGCCTTTCGTACAGCTTGGCAGCCGAAAATAAATCATATAGCAAATTCGCAACGTTCATTTTCGTGGCATGTCTCTATGCCACGTTGCCATAAGACGGAGGGTCCCCATGACAGAAAAAAGCGCGGTCGTAACACTCGATGGAAAGTCGGCGGAACTACCAGTGCGATCGGGGTCCATCGGTCCTGATGTGGTCGATATCGGTTCGCTCTACAAGCAGACCAAGATGTTCACCTACGACCCGGGTTTCACGTCGACGGCGTCGTGCGAATCCAAGATCACCTATATCGACGGTGACGAAGGCGTCCTCCTGCACCGCGGCTACCCGATCGAGCAGCTCGCGGAACATGGCGACTTCCTGGAAGTCTGCTATCTCCTGCTTTACGGCGAACTGCCGACGAAGGCACAGAAGGCTGATTTCGACTACCGCGTTACGCACCACACCATGGTGCATGAGCAGATGTCGCGCTTCTTCACCGGCTTCCGCCGCGACGCTCACCCGATGGCCGTCATGTGCGGCTGCGTCGGCGCACTGTCGGCCTTCTATCACGACTCCACCGACATCACCGATCCGCACCAGCGCATGGTTGCCTCGCTGCGCATGATCGCCAAGATGCCGACGATTGCCGCGATGGCCTACAAGTACCATATCGGCCAGCCCTTCGTTTATCCGAAGAACGATCTCGACTATGCCTCGAACTTCTTGCGCATGTGCTTTGCTGTGCCTTGCGAGGAGTATGTGGTGAACCCGGTTCTGTCGCGCGCCATGGATCGCATCTTCATCCTGCACGCCGACCACGAGCAGAACGCCTCGACCTCGACCGTGCGCCTCGCCGGTTCGTCGGGCGCCAATCCGTTCGCCTGCATCGCGGCTGGCATTGCCTGCCTCTGGGGGCCGGCTCACGGCGGCGCCAACGAAGCTGCGCTCAACATGCTGGCCGAAATCGGCACGGCCGACCGCATTCCGGAATATATCGCCAAGGCCAAGGACAAGAACGATCCGTTCCGCCTGATGGGCTTCGGTCACCGCGTCTACAAGAATTACGACCCGCGCGCCAAGATCATGCAGAAGACCACGCATGAAGTGCTCGCAGAGCTCGGCCACAAGGACGACCCGCTTCTCGAAGTGGCGATGGAACTCGAGCGTATCGCCCTGACCGACGAATACTTCGTCGAGAAGAAGCTCTACCCGAACATCGACTTCTACTCCGGTATCACGCTGAAGGCGCTGGGCTTCCCCACCACCATGTTCACCGTGCTGTTCGCGCTTGCGCGTACCGTCGGCTGGATTGCCCAGTGGAACGAAATGATCGAAGATCCGGAACAGCGCATCGGCCGCCCGCGCCAGCTCTATGTCGGCGCTCCGCAGCGCGACTACGTGCCGGTCTCCAAGCGCTAAACGGCAATCATGGAATGAGAAAAGCCCGGTCAGAAATGACCGGGCTTTTTGTTTTGCAGGTAAGAGAAGACGATCTCGGCGCCTAGTTCGCCGGGCGGTCGATCGGTTGCCATGCGCTGCTGCACCAGCGCGTAGCCGTCGAGCATCGACGCGCGCTGGGCCGTTTGGCTCGACAGCCGCTCGACCCAGCGGGTCAAGGCACCCGGGCGGATGCTCTGGTTGAAATACTCCGGCACGATCGGGAAGTCGGCGATCAGATTGGGGAGCGCCCCGCTCCAGATGCGGATGCGGTTGTGCAGCAACCGCACAAGCCAGTCGGCATCATAGGTGGAAACGACGGGAACGCCGGCCAGCGCGAGCTCGAGAATGACCGTTCCCGACGCCGCAATCGCGGCATCCGCCTTGTCGAAGGCCGCCCACTTTTCGGCGGCTCCAACCGATATTTCCGGCTGAACGGTCCAGCCGGCCGTGATCTCGCGTACCAGTTTTTCCTGGCGTGGAACCGTCGGCAACAGGAAGCGCACGCCGGGATGCCGGCTGGCAAGCTCCTCAACCATCTGGCCAAAGATCGGCAGAAGCCGCCCGACTTCGCTGGAACGCGATCCCGGCAGCAGCAGGCAGGTGGAAACCACATTACCGCTGACGTCGCCCAGTCTTTCGTTCCGACTGGCGCGAACGGCAAGCACATTGGCATCCGAGGCAAGCCGATGACCAATGTAGGTCGTCGGCGGCCCCTCGAGCTTGCGCATGATCTCGGGCTCGAACGGCAACACCGCCAGAACATGGTCGACGTAACTGCGCATGCGCGGCGCCCGTTCCGGTTTCCAGGCCCATACGCTCGGGCAGACATAGTTGATAACCGGCAGATCCGGCAGGGCGGCGCGAACGCGACGCGCGACACGATGGGTGAAATCCGGACTATCAATGATCAGCAGGGCATCAGGGCGCGCAGCGATAATGGCATTCGCCGTCTGGCGGATGCGCAGAATCAACTTTGGCAGGCGTGCCAGCACCTGTGAAAAGCCCATGATCGACAGTTCGGAATAATCGAACAGCGACCTCAGACCTTCGGCCCCCAGACCATCGCCGCCGACGCCGACAAGCTCGACATCGCGGCCGCATTGGACACGCAGTGCCCGCACCAGATCTGCTCCAAGCAAGTCACCCGATACCTCGCCGGCAATCACTGCCAGCTTGTAGCCCTGTCCGCTCATGCCCTTCCCCGGTAATCGCTGCGCTCGACACCCATGACGAACAGCCCTGCCCGGTCGGCAGCCTCAATCACCTCCGAGCGTTCGAGCACCAGGGCACGTCCGGCTTCGACGGCAATCCCAGCCAGCCCGGCTGCCGCCGCGCCCGCAACCGTGGACGGACCGATCGATGGCAGGTCCGCGCGCAAATCCTGCCCCGGCTTGCAGAGCTTGACCAGGACGCCACGGCGACGCGCAGAAACGCGTCCTTCCATCTTCAGCGTTGCCACGCGCTGCAGCATGGCATCAGTGCCCTCGGCGCCCTCCAGCGCCACCACACGACCGCCGATGGCGACCGCGCCCTGCCCCACATCGAGCTCGCCAAGCGCGTTGGCAGCAGCGATACCGGCCTCTACGTCCCGCCTGTCGTCGACCGATGGCGCAAGAGCGCCAATCGGCCCTGGATCTGCCAGAAGGTTCGGAACGACCTCATGCACGCCGATCACATGGGCGCCGCTTGCTTCGATGAGTTGCATGGCCATACGCAGAACAGCGTCGTCGCCACCGGACACCAGCGTCTTCAAAACGCTCGGCACCCTGGCAAGCGTTTTCAGTGTCGGGCGGATATCGCGCCATTCCGGCCGGCGACGCACCCAGCCCGAAAGCACGACGCGATCGATGCCTTCTTCTTTGAATGTGCGGCTAATGCCGGAGAAATCGCCAATGGCAAGTACGGTGTGGTCGAATCCGATCCAATCGCTCTCTTCCGCTTCGCGCGAAAGCGCAATGACAAAAGGGTCTTCTCCACGGGCGCGAACGGCCTCGGCTACATGATGGGGCAGCGCTCCGCCGCCGGCGATGATCGCGAGCCGGCCGCCATTTGCCGCGCGGCTCGCCGTAGCCGACATCACGATCAGGCCTTGCCGCGACTTGGTGACGACAGTGCTCTGTCGCTTTCTGCAGCGATAAAGTCGAGGATCTCGATAACCGGCGCGCAGTCGGCATAGTCCGCGCGAATGGCGGCAGCGTTGGCGCGAACCGATTCCGGCCCTTCGAAGATCTGCTTGTAGGCACGACGAACCATATGGATCGTCGCACGCTCCATGCCGGCGCGGGTCATGCCGACCACGTTAAGCCCGCTCAGAACGCCGGGATTGCCGTTGAGCATGCCGTAGGGGATGACGTCGTAGCTTACGGCCGAGAGACCGCCGATGAACGCCTGCCGACCGATGCGCGTGAACTGGTGCACGGCACAGCCGCCGCCGAGGATCGCGCGGTCCTCGATCGTCACATGGCCGGCCAGCAGCACGTTGTTCGACATGATGATGTTGTTGCCGAGGCGGCAATCATGCGCCACATGCGAATAGGCGAGGAACAGATTGTTGTTGCCGACGATCGTGGCGCCGCCATATTCGACGGTCCCCGCATTCATCGTGACACCTTCGCGGATGGTGCAGTTCTCGCCAATCTGCAGCGTGGTGTCGACCGTGCTGTGATGCACGCTTTGCGAATCTCCGCCAATGACGGCATTCGGGAAAATCTTGGAGCCTTTGCCGACCGTCGTGCGGCCGGCGACGACGACGTGGCTCATAAGTTCCATATCGTCGCCAAGAACGACTTTCGGCCCGATGTAGCAAAACGGGCCGATTTTGACGTTTTCGCCGATGACCGCCCCATCTTCGATGATCGAGGACGGGTGGATCTTCGCTGTTGCTGCAATCATGTTCAAGCGTCTTCCGTGCTGACTATCATCGCGCCGATATCAGCTTCGGCGACAAGTTGCCCGTCAACTTTTGCGTCACAGTGAAACTTCCAGATATTGCCGCGCTGTTTCTGCTTCACGACATGGAACTCGACACGGTCGCCCGGCACAACCGGCTTGCGGAAACGCGCATTGTCGATGGTCATGAAGTAGACGAGGTTGGTGCCCGAAGCGGTCTTGCGCGCGCAGATCGCGCCCGCCGTCTGCGCCATGCCTTCAATCAAAAGGACGCCCGGCATGATCGGCTTTTCCGGGAAATGGCCGGTAAAGTGCGGCTCATTCGCCGAGACGTTCTTGATGCCGATCGCCGAATTGTCACCGTCGATCTCGATGATCCGGTCGACGAGCAGGAAGGGGTAGCGATGCGGGAGAAGCTTCAGGATCTCCTGAATATCCGCCGTGCCGAGAACCGTTGCCGCCTCACTCATTCGTGCCACCCTTCTTTTTCTGTCTGTCACTTGCGCGCAGGGCCATTTCGGCGACATCGCGCAGGAAATCGCGCATGGGGCGCGCTGGAATACCGCCATAGCGTTCGCCCGCTGGGACGTCGCTTGCAACGCCGCTCATCGCGGCAATCTGAACACCGTCGCCCACAGTGATGTGGCCGTTGACGCCGCTACCACCGCCGATCATCACGCCGTCACCAATCCTGGTGCTGCCGGCGATGCCGACCTGGCTGACGATGCCGCAATAACGGCCGATGCGGACGTTGTGGCCGATCTGTACAAGGTTGTCGATCTTCGTGCCTTCGCCGATGACCGTATCATCCATCGTGCCACGGTCGATCGTCGTGTTTGCACCGATCTCGACATGGTCCTGGATGATCACGCGTCCGACCTGAACGATCTTGATCATTCCGCCCTTGGGGCCTGGCGCGTAGCCGAACCCATCCTGGCCGATCCGGGCACCCGGGTGAATGATGACGCTATTGCCGACAAGGGCACAAAGAACGCTTGCGCCCGCCGCGATCGTGCAGTCTCGGCCAATGCGAACACCTGGCCCGATAACGACACCTGCGGCAATTCTCGTTCCGCTACCTATTTCGGCGCCGGCCCCAATCACTGCCATCGGCTCGACTTCAACCCCCTCTTCAAGGCGGGCCGTCGGATCGACGAAGGCAGCCGGCGAGACACCATCGAGGCTGGTGTTACGCGACGGGCGCATCGCCACCTCGTGCAACAACGTACCTGCCAGCGCAAAGGCCGTATGCGGCCTTGCAGTCAAAAGAATGGGGATATGAGACGGGACGAGTGGAGCGATCGTCTTGTCGCAGATGATGGCCGACGCCTGGCAGGTTTCCAGTTCGGCGCGATATTTGCGCGAAAGCATGTAGCAGACGTCGCCGGGCTTAGCCCGGTTGACAGGTGCTACGGAATGAATAGCGCGATCGGCGGCCGCGCTATCCGCCAACTCCGCCCCAATCTGATTTGCCAGGTCACCCAGACGAATCCCTTGATGGGGCGGAAAAAACCAGTTCTGTTCCATGGACACTCCAGAACAATCTACTTTCGGCAGTTCTGGACTGCTTCTTTATCAGAACGACGAGGAAATACCGAACTTCAGGTTCTGAACCCTGTCGAAATCTTCCTTCGCGACCGGCCAAGCGTAGTCGACACGCAGAGGACCGAACGGCGACGCCCAGATCAAGCCGATACCGACCGATGCGCGCAGCGAGGAGTCGTTACCCAGGACCGTTTCCGAGGGCAACGTGGCGACCTTGTTGCTGTAGAGCGTACCCGCATCGGCGAAGACCGCACCGCGGAAACCGCTGTCACGCGGAATACCCGGAAGTGGGAACGTCGCTTCGGCCGAAGCAGTGAAGTACGTGGTGCCACCAAGCGCATCGCCCGTTGCCTGGTCGCGCGGACCGACACCGTTACGCTCGAAGCCGCGAATATCGTTGCTGCCGAGTTGGAACTGGTCGAAGACCTGCAGATCGCTGCCGGTTCCGAAGATATGGCCGGCACCACCGGCAAGCGAAGCAATAATATCCGCCTCGTCGTGCACCGTATAATACCACTTGGCCTTTCCGGTGACCTTGTAGAAATCGGAATCGCCACCGAGACCGGCGAATTCATGCGTAAACGTCGCCAGAATGCCATCATGCGGCAGCTGCGCATCATCCAGCGTGTTGTAGGTGATCGACTGCGATACCGACGAACGGACCCAGTTTCCACCCTCAACCGCGCGAACGTAAGGCGACGACAGCTTTGCAACATTACCGCTATAGTCAAACGTCGTGAAGTTGTACCGCAGCGTCGTCGACAGGTTTTCGGTGATCGGCGCCGCTATGCGCAGGCTGAAGCCCTGGTCTTCATAGCTGTAGTCTTCGTCATCAAAGTCGTTTTCGTTCTTGAAGACGTCAAAGCCTGCAGCCAGCCGATAGCCAAGGAAATACGGCTCGGTGAACGAAACGTTGTAGGTACGGCTCTCATCGCCGCGACCCGCTGCCACGCGAATGTACTGACCGCGACCCAGGAAGTTCTTTTCCTCAATCGAGGCTTCGACAAGGAAGCCGCCGCCGCTGCCAGCAGAATAGCCGGCACCGATACCGAACGAACCGGTCGACTGATCCTGTACGTCAACGATAACCACGACGCGGTCAGCCGCGCTGCCCGGAGCCGTCGAGATATTGACGGTCGAGAAATAGCCCAGAGCCTCAAGACGACGCTTGGCGCGCGCGACCATTTCCTGATTGAAGGCATCGCCTTCGCCCATATCGAACTCGCGGCGAATGACGTAGTCGCGGGTGCGGGTGTTACCGCGAATTTCGATGCGCTCGACGTAGGCCCGCTCACCCTGGTCGACGAGATAGTCGACGGCAATCGTATGGTTGCTGAGGTCGCGGTTACCGCGCGGCGTCACGCGAGCAAACGGGTAGCCAGCCGAAGCGACGCGCTTCGAAATCTCGCTCATCGTTTCCTGAATGTCCTTGGCCTTATAGACCGACCCTTCGCGGCTAAGAACGACGCCCTTCAGCGATTCGGCATCCACACCTTCAACCGTCGATTCGACAGTCACTGCACCAAAGTCGTAGCGCGGACCTTCTTCGACGGTGATCGTCACCGCGTACTCGTTGGTCGCCTCGTTGAGAGAGGCCTCGGAAGAGATGACCTGGAAGTCGGCATAACCACGGTTGTAGTAGAACTGACGCAGCAGCTCTTCGTCTGCGCGCAGCTTGTCCGGATTGTAGACGTCCTTGCGGGTCAGGAACGAGAAGATGCCCGATTCCTTGGTCGCGATGATCGATTGCAGACGACCATCGCTATAGGCTTCGTTGCCGACAAAATTGATCTGCGAAATCTTGGTGCGCTCGCCTTCATTGATGACGAAAGCAAGATTGACGCGACCCTCAGCGATCGGAACGACCTGGGTCGTCACAGTGATATCGCTGCGCCCGATCGCTGCATAAGCGTCCTTGATCGACTGGATATCAGTTTCGACGGTCGCCTCACTATAGGGGCCGAGCGGCTGTGTGCGGACGATGCCCTGAAGCTTGTCGTCCTTGATCTTGCGGTTGCCGTTGAAGACAACCTGGTTGACCAACTGATTCTCGCTGACGCTAACGACAAGCGTACCGCCCGCAACATTGATGCTGACGTCGGAGAAGTAGCCGGTCGCGTACAGACGCTTCACCGAAGCATCGATATCGGCATTGCTGAAGCTCTTACCCGGCACAATCGTGATGTTCGCACGTACCGTCTCGGCGCTGACGCGCGTGGCACCGCGGACTTCAACACGGCTGATGGTCGCGGCCTCTGCGACGGAAGCGCCTGCGAGCAATCCAACACCAGCGCCAGAAACCACCATACTCGTGGACAGCGCAAACGCCGACACCGCGTTCAAAAACCTTGAACCAGCTTTCATGTTCAAATCTTACCTTTTCCCAACGTCGCGCGGCAATTTCGTGCCGACTCCGGTCACGGTTGCCGTTTTACCCGCTTTTCCCATACAAGCAAGCCAGCTCGTTAATTTCTGTTTACTTCAATTCGAACCGTGGCTTAACGGCCACTACAGATTCGAGTTATCGTAAACAAATCCTTGCTGGACAAGCCGTTGAAATCCAATCGTTCACAGTATCGGTCGTCGTTCCCCTCAAACGGTCCCCGGCCGAACGCTAGCCGAAGAACATCGAAATGTCGTTCCACGTCGCAAAAATCATGAGCATGAGCACCATGGCAAAGCCGATCCGATAAGCGACATCCTGCGCGGCAGCTCCAACCGGCTTTCCGCGCAGGGCCTCAACCGCATAGAACATCAGGTGGCCGCCATCAAGCACCGGAACGGGCATGAGGTTAAGCAATCCTATGGAAACTGACAGGACAGCTGCAAGCTGCAGCACGGCAGCCACACCCAGCGTCGCCATTTGGCCCGAAGCCTGGGCGACACGAATGGGACCGCCCAGCTGATCCGCCTTCATACGACCCGTTACGAGATTCGCCAGATAGTCGAATGTGCCGGTGACGATGTGCCAGCTTTGCAGCGCACCCTGCCCGATGGCTTCGATCGGCCCGTAGGTAACAAGTCGGAAATTGCCGGCATCCTGATCGGTGACGATACCGATGATGCCAATCTCCATCTTGTTGCCGAACTGATCCGATATTTCGGTCCGTTCGGGTACCATGGGAAGATCCAGAAGTGCACCGTCACGCTCGATCCGGATCTTGATCTCCAGCTCAGGCCGAACGCTCACATAGCGGCGCACATCGTCGAAGGTTGCGACCGGCGTTCCGTCAATGGCGATCAGCCGATCACGCGGAAGGATGCCAGCCTTGGCGGCAGCACTGTTCTCCTTCACCTGAGCAACGACCGGGTCCGCCACCGAACGTCCGTAAACGGCGAATAGAACGGCAAAAATGGCAATCGCAAGGATGAAGTTGGCGATCGGGCCCGCGGCAACTGTCGCCGCACGCTTCCACAGCTTCGCGCCCAGGAAGGTCCGGGATCGTTCTTCGGGCGAGATCGCCTCCAGCCGCTTGTAATCCGGCGTGCTGGCCGCGTCTTCATCGCCATAGAACTTGACGTAGCCACCAAGCGGTACTGCGCAGAACTTCCACCGGGTGCCATGCTTATCGGTCCATCCGAGCAGTTCCGGTCCGAAACCGACCGAGAATGCAAGGATCCGAATGCCCGACCAGCGGCCAACGAGGTAGTGTCCCATTTCGTGCACGAAGACCAAAAGGGTCAGCACCAACAGGAAGGGAACGATGTAACCGGTCACGAATTGCAGGGCATCAAGCAGATATGTCATGAACTTTCCTTAAGTGCCTGCCGGCAGCATTACAGGCCGAGGAGGACCGACCCAAAGGCGATCTGACGCCCCTCGCTGAGGACATACTGTACCAGGACCAGGACCAGCGTGGCGATGCAGGCGAATATCAGACCATCGACCCGATCCATGACCCCGCCATGCCCAGGAATGAGATGGCTCGAATCCTTGACGCCGAATCGGCGCTTTATGAAGGATTCGAAGAGGTCCCCGATCTGGCTCGCGACGGAGAGAACCAGCGCCACCGCTGGAACACGCAGATCTTGCAGCGGAAAATATACCATAAAAACGGCAGTGCCGGCCAAAACGCCGGAAATCGTCCCGCCAATGGCGCCCGACCAGGTCTTGCCGGGCGAAATGCGCGGCGCGAGCTTGGGTCCCCCGATCGCCCGGCCAACGAAGTAGGCAAGAATATCGGTTCCCCAAACGACCGCGAAGACGAACAAGGTCGCAATCAGGCCTGCCTGATCAATCCCGCGCAGGGCCGCCAGCGAGATGCCCGTCAATCCTGCGTAGACGATGCCGCCGGGCAACCACCAGCTGCCCTTCTTGAGCGATACCCAAACCACTGCGATAACGACGGTAATGAGCAGGGCCGGCAGACTGTAGCCAATATATCCGAGAAGAATGAGCGCCGCGATTATCGCCAGCGACAGCCAACCGAAAGCGTTGCCCTGAAAATCGCGTTCCGGAAGACCGGTAATCGTCGACCATTCGTAATAGACAAGCAGCGCGATCAGCACCGAAAGCAGCTGGAAGGCCAAGCCGCCGAACCAGGTCGCACCGAGGGCTACCGCCGCGAGCACCACTCCCGAAGCGATGCGAAGCTTGAGTTCTGTTTGCATTACGAACCAACCGCTAACGTCGGCTGCGCCAGACCGCCGAAGCGACGCTCGCGGCACGCGAATTTCTCGAGCGCCGACAGAAACGTCTCACGCGTGAAGTCTGGCCAAAGCTCCGGAACGAACAGCAGTTCCGAATAGGCGCCCTGCCAAAGAAGAAAGTTTGAAAGCCGTTCCTCGCCGCTGGTGCGAAGAATGAGATCCGGATCGGGAATACCCGCCGTATCGAGCGATGCGGCGATGCGTTCCGGCGTAATGTCCTCTGGCCGCAGACGACCCTCGGCGACATCGGTTGCCAGGCGCCGCATGGCGCGTGTCAGCTCGTCACGCGCACCGTAGTTGAAGGCGATCACCAGAGTGATGCCGGTGTTCGCACTCGTCGTCTCCTCGGCCTCGATCAGCAGCGGCAGGATATCGCCGCGCAGATTCGATCGCTCTCCGATAATCCGGATGCGAACATTCTCGCGGTGCAGGTCGGCAAGATCACGGCGAATGAAGGCTTTGAGCAAGCCCATCAGATCCGTCACCTCGGCCTGCGGCCTGTTCCAGTTTTCGGACGAGAACGCAAAAAGCGTGAGGTAACGGACACCCGCTTCGGCTGCCGTCTTCACCGCATCACGCACCGCTTCAACACCTTTGCGGTGTCCCATCGTGCGCGGCAGTCCGCGCGCATTCGCCCAGCGCCCGTTGCCATCCATGATGATGGCAACGTGTTGCGGAACGGTGATCGGGATGAGTTTTTGCATAAGGCGTCCGCGAAAGGAGACTCAGATCAAGAGCAGATCAGACCTGCATGATTTCCTTTTCCTTATCGGCGAGCAAGCGGTCGATATCGGAAATCGTTTCATCGGTCATCTTTTGCACCCGCTCGGACTGAGAACGGCTGATATCCTGCCCGATGTCGCCATCCTTTTCGGCTTTTTTCAGGTCGTCCATGCCATCACGACGAACATGCCGGACGGCGACCTTGGCCTTTTCGGCATAATCGTGAGCAACCTTGACCAGCGACTTGCGGCGCTCTTCGTTGAGTTCCGGCAGCGGGATGCGCAAATTCTGGCCATCGATGATCGGGTTCAGGCCGAGGTTCGATTCGCGGATGCCGCGATCGACGGCGCCGACCATCTGCTTGTCCCAGACCGAAACGGACAGCATGCGCGGTTCCGGCACGGTGATGTTTGCCACCTGATTGAGCGGAACGCGCGAGCCGTAGGCTTCAACGGTCACCGGGTCGAGAACATTTGCCGACGCGCGGCCGGTGCGCAGCGATGCAATATCGCTCTTGAATGCGGAGATAGCGCCGTCCATGCGACGCTTCAGTTCCTTCAGGTCTACACCTTCACTCATGGCTGGAAACTCCCGTTCTGTCTTTCATCGGCAGATAGCCGTTGCAGCTCTTAATTGTCGGTAACGATGGTGGCGCGGCCGCCACCGGTCAATATTTCCGCGAAGCCGCCCTTTTCGTGGATCGAGAATACCACGATCGGAATGGCGTTCTCGCGCGCGAGCGCCACTGCCGCCACGTCCATGACCGCCAGCCCCTTTTCCAGGACGGCACTGTGGGTCAGGCGGTCGAAGCGCGTGGCCGTCGGATCCTTCTTCGGATCGGCGGAATAGATGCCGTCGACCTGTGTGCCCTTGAAGATCGCCTGGGCGCCCATTTCGGCTGCGCGCAGGGCGGCTGCAGAATCGGTCGTGAAGAACGGATTGCCCGTACCGCCTGCAAAGATCACCACGCGTCCGAGCGACAGATGGTAGAGCGTTGCGCGCTGCGAGAAGCTTTCGCAGATTTCCGGCATCGCGATTGCCGAGAGTACTACCGTGTCGATGTCGAGCTTGCGCAGAGACGTCGCCAACGCCAGCGCGTTGATGACGGTTGCCAGCATGCCCATGTGGTCGCCGGTCACCCGGTCGCCGCCCTTGGAGGCAACGGCGACGCCGCGGAAGATATTGCCGCCGCCGACGACGACGCCCACTTCGACGCCCATGGCGCGCGCCTCGGCAATATCGGCGGCGATGCGATCAGCAACAGCCACATCGATGCCGAAGCCCTGGCTTCCCATCAGGGCTTCACCGGAGGCTTTGAGTAGAACACGCTTGTAGATTGGCTCGGCCGGCATCATCGCTCCTGAACAGATCGGTACGCGTGCACGCGAAAAGGCGCGCTGCGTATAAGGACATATTGCGCTACCCGGTTTCAACCGCTGCGGAGCATTTTCCGGCGGGTCCGGCGCATTGACGAAGCCGGATACACGAAGGGCACCGCGTTGTCACGCGATGCCCCAAGGTTTTCCAAACAAGGGTGAAGAAATCAGCCCTTGGCGACAGCCGCAACTTCGGCTGCGAAGTCCGATTCTTCCTTCTCGACGCCTTCGCCGAGCAGAAGACGGGCCATGCCGGTCACTTCGATCGGTGCGCCAGCGAGCTTTTCAGCATCCTTGACGGCCTGGCCGACAGTGATTTCCGGGTTCATGACGAAGGCCTGCGACAGCAGGGCGACTTCTTCGAAGAACTTGCGCATACGGCCTTCGACCATCTTTTCGATGATGTTGTCCGGTTTGCCCGAAGCGCGCGACTGTTCGATGAACACATTGCGCTCGCGCTCGGCGACAGCGGCGTCAACTTCGTCGGCGCGGATTGCCAGCGGGTTGGTGGCAGCAATGTGCATGGCGACCTGGCGACCGACCGAGAACAGAACTTCCTTGTCGCCAACCGACTTCAGCGCGACGAGAACGCCGAGCTTGCCGATGCCGTCGCCGGCAGCGTTGTGGATGTAGGTGGCAACGACGCCATCTTCGACCTTGAGCAGAGCTGCGCGGCGAAGCGTCATGTTCTCGCCGATCGTGGCGATCGCGTCCTTGATCGTGTCGTCGACCGACTTGCCGGTTGCTGGGTAGTTGGCATTGGCAATGGCTTCGACGGAACCGTCGGTGCCGAGCGCGACGTTGGCTACGCCACGAACGAGCTCCTGGAAGGCTTCGTTGCGGGCAACGAAATCGGTCTCGGAATTGACTTCGACAACAACGGCCTTGACGCCGCCGCTGACAATACCGATGAGGCCTTCAGCAGCCGTGCGGCCCGACTTCTTGTCGGCCTTGGCGATGCCCTTGGCACGCAGCCAGTCGATCGCAGCTTCCATGTCGCCGTTGGTTTCGGCGAGCGCCTTCTTGCAATCCATCATGCCTGCGCCGGTCTTTTCGCGCAGTTCCTTCACCATTGCTGCAGTTACACTCATCTTATTGCCTCTTTGTCTGTTTGGCTGGCGCGCTGCCCGCAAGTGGCGCGGCACCAGGAGGTGTGGCAGGGGAATGGCTTGCGTATGTGACACCGTGATGAACGCGCCCACCGCTGTCGTGTCCGGGGCGCAGATCGCCGGCTCAAGCCGCTTCATCCCTCGCTGAAAAGAACAAGGCCGTTCAGACTTTTCATCCCAAACGGCCTCGCCCCGATATTAGATTGGTGCGGCGGTGCTGGCCCGCCACGCCGTCCGATCAGGCTTCGGAGGCTTCGTCGAGCGCCGGCTCGACCATAGCTTCAGCCGATGCGCCGAGATCGCGGCCCGATGCGCCCTGCTGACGGGCAATGCCGTCGATGGCGGCACGAGCGATGAGATCGCAGTAAAGAGCGATCGCACGCGAAGCGTCGTCGTTGCCCGGGATCGGGTAGTCGATCTGGTCCGGGTCGCAGTTGGAGTCGATAACCGCAACAACCGGGATGCCAAGACGCTTGGCTTCGTCGATTGCGATCGATTCCTTGTTGGTGTCGATGATGAACATCAGGTCCGGTGTGCCGCCCATGTCGCGGATACCGCCGAGAGCGCGGTTCAGCTTTTCGCGTTCGCGCTCGAGGTTCAGACGTTCCTTCTTCGTGAAGCCCGAAGCTTCCGAAGCGAGGATTTCGTCGAGCTTGCGCAGGCGCTGGATCGAGTTCGAAATCGTCTTCCAGTTGGTCATCATGCCGCCGAGCCAGCGAGCATTGACGTAGTACTGGGCCGAACGCTTGGCAGCGTCAGCGATGATTTCCGAAGCCTGGCGCTTGGTGCCGACGAACAGGACGCGGCCGCCGTTGGCGACAGTGTCGCTAACGATCTGCAGGGCGCGCGACAGCATCGGAACGGTCTGTGCGAGGTCGATGATGTGAACGTTGTTACGATCGCCGAAGATGTAGGGCTTCATCTTCGGGTTCCAGCGATGTGTCTGGTGGCCGAAGTGAACACCAGCTTCAAGCAGCTGACGCATGCTAAAATCAGGCAATGCCATGCCTTTTCTCCTTTTCCGGTTGAACCTCCGCGAGACGTCGAGCTCATCTTTCGAAAAGCCCACCGGCGGAACGAACCGGATTTCTCCCGGAACATCCCATGCCTCACGTGTGGAATGGGCAGCCCCTTACCGGCAACTGCCCGACAAATCAAGACTTGAAGTCTGTTTTTGTCATATCGATTACTTGCATTCTTCCGATTTGAAGACTTCGAGATCCGCGAGCTTGCCGCTCAGCACGAAGTCGCCGTAGTCCATCGTCAGGTCGCGGGTGATGCCGTTTTCGTAGAGTTTGAACGACATGCGATAGATCGGCAGCGCGTCGCCACCCTTGTCGTCGTTGAAGTAGGAGATGGTAACCGGCCAATAATTCTCAGTCCCGAGCTTGCCGGCCTTGCCCGCATCCGGCTCATCGGCCGTCGGCTTGCGCGACTTGCCGACGAAGGTCGAGGTGATCAGCGTCTTGTCACCCGAATCGGAACCATCGAAGATCCGTGCCTCGAAGAAGCTCTCACCCTTCTTGGCGCGATCGATGACTTCGACCATGTGCTCGGTCGGAAACCGGCTTGCCGCCAATTCGACCTCGCGCTTGTCCGGCGCAGTCAGCTCGACCTTGACGCCGGTCTTGTCGTCATGGGCCGTGCCGCGCACTTCCTTGTCGAGCTTTTCGTCGGTGAAGGAGCGGGTCAGAAAACGGAAGTTGCCCGTCTTCAGATCCTCGTAGGTGGTTGTCTGCTGGTCGGTCATGCGCGTCTCTTCGCCGGTATTCACCTGCGTCACGAAGCGGAAGCTGACCGTATATCCCTCACAAGCCGATCCGTTGAACTCGTAGACCATGCGGCCGTACATGCCGGAAATGCCCGAGCGGTCGGAGGCATCCTTGAGCTCGAGATCGTAGACGGCTCGATGCGGCACGAGGACACTTGCGCTTGCCGCATCGATGCCCGAAACCGTCATAACAGCGAAGCAGGCGCTGCCCAAACTTGCGAGACCGAAGCCTTTACGAAACATCCGTTTCCTCCTGTTGGACTCGCCGGCAATGCTATAAACAAGCTTTCGGCAGAAGCGAGGCGTCACCACATTTAAATGCCGTCGCCCGCCGCGATCCGGTCTGAATGCCGGATTTTAACACAAAAGACAACAACGGAGCTTTCCATGTCCGCAGAGATCGAAACGCGCCTCAAGGACCTCGGCGTCACCCTTCCCCAGGCAGCAGCCCCGGCGGCGAACTACGTGCCCTACGTCATCAGCGGCTCGATGCTCTACATCTCCGGACAGCTGCCGATGGAAGGCGGAAAGATCGCCGTCACCGGCCATGTGGGCAAGGACGTTGACGTCGCGGGTGCCCAGCGTGCTGCCGAACTCTGCGCCATCAATATTCTCGCACAGGCCAAATCCGCGCTTGGCGGCGACCTCGGCCGTATTCGCCGGCTGGTCAAGATCAACGGATTCGTCGCCTCCACGCCCGAATTCATTGAACAGCACCTCGTGCTCAATGGTGCCTCCAACCTGCTGGCCAACGTCCTTGGCGACGCCGGCAAGCACGCGCGCGCTGCCGTCGGCATGGCCGCCCTGCCCTTCAACGCCGCCGTCGAGATCGACGCGGTCATCGAGATCGCTTGATCGGGTGCCGGGCATGACGGATATTTCCTGGCTGAAGGCTCAGCCGATCGCCCATCGCGGCTATCACGACATGAACAAGCAGGTGTGGGAAAATACGCTTTCGGCGTTTTCCCGCGCGGTCGATGCCGGCTTTGCGATCGAATGCGATCTGCAATACACAGCCGACAGCGTGCCGGTGGTCTTCCACGACGACGATACAGAACGGCTGTGCGGCATCAAGGGTGACGTGCGATCGAGAACCGCAGGCGAGCTCGGCCTGATGTCCATCGGCGGGACGAAGGACAAGGTTCCGACGCTGTCGCAGATGCTGCGCCTTGTCAAAGGGCGCGTGCCGATCATCATCGAGCTCAAGGGACGCAAGGACGACGACGAGGGATTTGCCGCAGCCGTCCTGGAAACGCTCGAAGACTACAAGGGCCATGTCGCCCTGATGAGCTTCGACCATTGGCTGCTCAAGGACCTGAAAGCGCTCGATGCGCCCTACCCGCTCGGGCTGACCGCCGAGGGTGCAAGGCCGGAGACTTTCTTCGTGCACGAGGAGGCCATGCAATTCGGCCTCGACTTCATCTCCTACCACTACGGCCATCTGCCGAACTCGTTCATTACCAAGGAACGGACGCTCGGCCGAACGATCATCACCTGGACCGTTCGCGACAGGCAGGCCGAAGAATACACCTACGCCCATGCCGATCAGATGACCTTCGAGGGTTTCGACCCGCGGGAGGCATTGATTTCCTGAGCTCATGTCCGACGCCGTTACCATCCGCATAGCGCAATCCTTCTCCGAGATACCGGCGGCGCGCTGGAACATGCTTTCCGGCGCGGCGAAGGGGCAACAGGGCTCCGCCTATAACCCGTTCGTCTCGCATGCCTATCTCTCGGCGCTGGAGGAATCAGGCTCAGCCACCGCCAAAACCGGTTGGCTCGGCCAACACCTGCTGATGGAAGGCGCCGATGGCCAGCTACTCGGGGCGCTCGTCTGCTACCTGAAGAACCACAGCCAGGGCGAATATGTCTTCGATCACGGCTGGGCGGATGCGTTCGAGCGTGCCGGCGGCCGCTATTATCCCAAACTTCAAGGCTCCATTCCCTTCACGCCCGCAACCGGGCCACGGCTTCTGACGGTTTCGGATCAAGACGACGCGCCGATACAGGACGGGCTTGCAGCAGGCCTGAAGGAGCTAACGCGGCGACACGACGCCTCGTCGGCGCATGTGACCTTCGTGCGGGAATCGGAAATGCCGGTTTTCGAACGGGCCGGCTTTCTGCATCGCACCGACCAGCAGTTTCATTTCCTCAATGAAGGTTATGGGTCGCATGACAACTTCCTGGAAACGCTGGCATCGAGAAAACGCAAGGCTCTGAAGAAAGAGCGCCGCGCTGCACTCGAAAACGACATCACGATCGACTGGTTGACCGGCAGCGATCTGACGGAAGCGATCTGGGATCAATTCTTCGGGTTCTACATGGACACCGGCAGCCGCAAGTGGGGGCGCCCCTATCTCACTCGCGCCTTCTATTCGCTGATCGGCGAGCGCATGGCTGACGACATCGTGCTGGTGATGGCACGACGCAACGGCCGCTATATCGCCGGCGCGATCAACTTCATCGGCGGCGACGCGCTTTATGGCCGCCACTGGGGCTGCATCGAGGACCACCCCTTCCTGCATTTCGAAGTCTGCTATCACCAGGCCATCGATTTCGCCATCGCCAAGGGCCTCAAGCGCGTGGAGGCCGGTGCGCAGGGCGAGCACAAGCTCGCCCGCGGCTACATGCCGGTAACGACTCATTCGGCCCACTACATCAGCCATCCCGGTCTCGCCCGCGCGGTCTCGGACTATCTCGTTCGCGAGCGCAGGGATGTGGAGGAAACCGCCGAGTTTCTTGCAGAGCACGGTCCTTTCCGCAAAGGTGAGCGCCAGGACGATTGAACCGCTCTCCGGCGTTGGCCGGATCCAATCTACGAGGAAAAACAATGAGCGTTTACGACACCAACAATATCTTCGCGAAAATCCTGCGGGGCGAGATCCCGTCGCACCGGGTCTACGAGGACAATGCAACCATCGCCTTCATGGACGTGATGCCGCAGGCCGAAGGTCACATTCTCGTTGTCCCCAAGACCCCCTCCCGCAACCTGCTGGACGCCGACACAGCAAGCCTGCCGGCACTGATCACCGTCGTTCAGAAAATTGCCGTTGCCGCCAAAGAGGCCTTCGACGCCGACGGGGTAACGATCATGCAGTTCAACGAGGCACCCGCCGGCCAGTCCGTCTTCCACCTGCACTTCCACGTCATCCCGCGGCGCGACGGCGTTCCGCTGAAACCGCATTCCGGCACGATGGAAGATGGCGCGGTGCTGGCCGCCAACGCCGAAAAAGTGCGCCAGGCGCTTTAGATGCAAATCTGACGGCCGCGTTAGCAGCTGTCACCGGCTGCGCATTGAGTCTCTAAAAACCCAACCACCATAGCCCGGCGGCCAACGTTGCGATCGTTGTAACTATCCCGATTGCCGGTTTGCGACCGAGCAGGAAGAATGCCGCCGCCCCAATCGCGACGGCTCCCAGGCGCAGCCACAGCGGCGAATGCTCGAGAACGCCTGTAGGGTAGAGAATGAGCTTGGCGATGACGGCTGCGACGAGCGCAGTCGCCACTGCCCTGACCCAGTTCAGCGCCTCGGAATCGTCGCGCAACCGGTTCCCGGCGATCACACCCAACCAGCGCCAGATGTCGGTCGCAAGCCAGCCGGCGATCGCAATGAACGCATAGGCCCACCAGCCGTCATGCCAAGTCATGCGCCGATCTCCCGGCGGCCGCGCCACAGCCGTTCGACCGCCCAGGCCAGCGTGCCACCACCAACACCCGCCAGCAGAATGTCGAATTCAGGGGCGAGCCAATAGAACAACGGGCCGGCCAAGAGACCGAACAGCAGTGCAATATAGACGACCGGATGGCGCGCCGAGTGCCAGATCGAGGCCAGGAAATAGATCGGCGTCAGGAAGAACAGACAGCCAGCGACAACAGGCGGAAAATCGGCGACGAAGTGATAGACGATGGCGACCAGCACCATATTGGCCACCACAAGCGTGATGCCGAAGCCGGCGAAGAAGGCAACACGCTTGTCACGCGGCACCGCCTGCACCTTCTCCATCGCAAAAACCCAGGCCGTGATCGCAACGAAATGCGACAGAAACAACAGGAGCCATGTCGGCGTCTTCGACGTGCGCAATTCGGGAATGAGCGCCGCAACCATCGGCATAAGGCGGACGGACGAGAGCGACACAGCCAGGAAGGCCGCCGCCAGGCTTGCGCCGCTCATCATCGAGCTGACGAGAATGACCTTTGCCGGCAGCGCCCAAACCATGCCGGTCATGAAGACGACCTGCTGCGGTGGAATTCCAGCCTGGGCGGTCAGGGAGCAGAAGCCAACGAAGGACAGCATCAGGATAAAGGCCGGAAGGCTGAACAGGCCACGCATGCCGGTCAGAAACCAGACGACCGACGACTGGTCGTTTTCTTCACTGTTCATCAGCCGTTCCGGGATTGTTTTCATTCAGAGAAACGCTGCCGGATGGGTCCATCCGGCAGCGCCAAACATCATGTCCGAGCGGACTATTTCTTGCGTGGCACCTTCGGCACCGTCTTACCTTTTCGCGGGCTCGCCTCGCTGGCAACCTTGCCTTCGGCGTCCAAAGACGACTTGGTTGCGGCCTTCTTCGGCTTGGCCCTCGGCGCAGGTTCAGCCCCGACGGCTTCCTTTTCCTCGGCCTTCTTCGGCTTGGCACTCTTCATCGCCGGGCGGGTCACTTCCGCCTTCGGCTTGATCGGCGCCGTTTCCGGCACGGCATCAAGCAGCAGCCCCTTGGTTCCGTCGGCCTTCGTGCCGATCGTCACGCGCAGTACGCCACCCTTCTTCAACTTGCCGAACAGAATTTCGTCGGCAAGCGGCTTCTTGATGTGCTCCTGGATGACGCGGGCGAGCGGCCGCGCACCCATCTTCTCGTCGTAGCCTTTCTCGGCAAGCCAGGCGATGGCGTCAGGCGCCAGGTCGAACGTGACGTTGCGTTCGGCGAGCTGAGTCTCCAGCTGCATGACGAACTTCTGCACGACCTGATGGATGACCGGCGTCGGTAGCGATGCAAACGGGATGACCGCATCGAGACGATTGCGGAACTCGGGCGTGAACAGGCGGTTCAGCGCTTCCTCGTCCTCGCCGGTGCGCTTGGACGAGCCGAAGCCGATCGCAGCCCTTGCCATTTCCGAAGCGCCCGCATTGGTCGTCATGATCAGGATGACGTTGCGGAAGTCGATCTTCTTGCCGTTGTGGTCCGTGAGCGACCCATGATCCATGACCTGCAGCAGAATGTTGAACAGGTCCGGATGCGCCTTCTCGATTTCGTCGAGCAACAGCACGCAATGCGGATGCTGGTCGACGCCATCGGTCAGAAGACCGCCCTGGTCGAAGCCGACATAGCCGGGAGGTGCACCGAGCAGCCGCGATACGGTGTGCCGCTCCATGTATTCCGACATGTCGAAACGCAGAAGCTCAACGCCGAGCGACGTTGCAAGCTGCTTGGCGACTTCGGTCTTGCCGACGCCCGTCGGGCCCGAGAAGACGTAGCAGCCGATCGGCTTGTTCGGTTCGCGCAAGCCCGCACGGGCAAGCTTGATCGACGAGGCAAGCGCCTCAATCGCCAGATCCTGGCCGTAGACGACGGAACGCAGTTCCTTCTCGAGGTTGGCCAGCACCGCTTCGTCGTCCTTGGAGACGGTCTTCGGCGGAATGCGGGCCATCGTCGCGATGGTGGCTTCGATTTCTCGCTCGGTGATCAGCTTGCGACGCTTGCCGACCGGGAGCAGCATCTGGGCTGCACCGGATTCGTCGATCACGTCGATCGCCTTGTCCGGCAGCTTGCGGTCGTTGATGTAGCGAGCCGAAAGCTCGACCGCTGCCTTGATCGCCTCGTTCGAGTATTTCAGATGATGATAGTCCTCGAAGTACGGCTTCAGGCCTTTCATGATCTCGATGGTATCGGCGATCGTCGGCTCGTTGACGTCGATCTTCTGGAAGCGACGCACCAGCGCGCGGTCCTTCTCGAAGAACTGCCGGTATTCCTTGTAGGTGGTCGACCCGATGCAGCGGATCGCACCGGACGAAAGCGCAGGTTTCAACAGGTTCGACGCATCCATCGCGCCGCCTGAGGTGGCGCCGGCACCGATGACCGTATGGATTTCATCGATGAACAGCACCGCACCCGGGTAATCCTCAAGTTCCTTGACGACCTGCTTCAGGCGCTCTTCGAAATCGCCGCGATAACGCGTTCCGGCCAAGAGCGTGCCCATGTCGAGCGAGAAGATCGTCGCGTCCTGGAGCGCCTCCGGCACCTTCTTTTCGATGATACGCTTGGCAAGGCCCTCGGCGATCGCCGTCTTACCAACGCCGGGGTCGCCAACATAGAGTGGATTGTTCTTCGAGCGACGGCAGAGAATCTGGATCGTTCGATTGACCTCGGCGTGGCGGCCGATCAGCGGGTCGATCTTGCCGGATTTCGCCTTTTCGTTGAGGTTGACGCAATAGGCCGTCAGGGCATCCTGCTGCTTCTTGGCGCTCGCCTCTTCGTTTTCGCGCGCAGGTTTCTGCTCGGATTCGTGTTCCTCGGCCCCGCGCACCGGACGTGCCTCGGAGGTTCCCGGACGTTTGCCGATGCCATGCGAGATGAAGTTGACCGCGTCGTAGCGTGTCATCTCCTGCTCTTGCAGGAAATAGGCGGCATGGCTCTCGCGCTCGGCGAAGATCGCAACGAGCACGTTTGCCCCCGTCACTTCCTCGCGTCCAGACGATTGAACGTGAATGACGGCCCGCTGGATGACACGCTGGAAACCGGCGGTCGGCTTGGAATCCTCGTCATAGCCGGTGATCAGGTTCGACAGTTCGTTGTCGACATAGTCTGTCACGGTCTTGCGCAGCGTCTCGAGATTGACGTTGCACGCGCCCATCACGGCCGCTGCATCGGCATCGTCGATCAATGCCAAAAGCAGATGCTCAAGCGTCGCATATTCGTGGTGGCGCTCGTTGGCAAAAGTCAGTGCCTGGTGCAGCGCCTTTTCGAGGCTGGGCGAAAATGTTGGCACGTTAGTTCCTCATTTCTTTTCCATGACGCATTGCAACGGATGCTGATGCTGGCGGGCGAAATCCATCACCTGCGTCACCTTCGTTTCGGCGACTTCGTACGTAAAGACGCCGCACTCCCCCACACCGTGATTGTGGACGTGGAGCATGATGCGAGTCGCCTCTTCCGGATTCTTCTGAAAAAAACGCTCCAGAATGTGGATGACAAACTCCATTGGCGTGTAATCGTCATTCAAAAGCAGAACGCGATACAAACTCGGCTTCTTGGTCTTCGGCTTGGTGCGCGTGATGACGGAGGTGCTGCGATTGCTGCCGCCTCCTTCGTCGTCGCTTCCTTGCTGCATCCGGACCGGCGTGGCGATCATTCGTGTCTTTTCCTTAGTACAAGCCGCGGATCCATCTGATGTGGCCGCAGCGTGCTTGCCCTTTATCTAATGGTTCGTTTCTAGATTTTAAGACCGAACCAACGCACTGCAATCATAATCGCACGGAGAGGCATAAGATTGATCAACTTTCTTCGATCCACCGCGAAGTGTCCAAAACAGCAAAAAGGCCGGTCGCAGTATCGGCGACCGGCCTTTCAATGACGGCAGTGATCCGTGGCTTTAGGCGGCAGCGGCGGCCTTGACCGCTGCGGTTGCCTTGGCAACCGGCGCCTCGTACGGCTTGTAGGCGTCCTTGGCGAGGTCGGCATACATCTCGCCGATCTTGGTCGCCTCGGCGAAGAAGCCCTCGTAGCTCGACTTCAGGAAGTTGGTCTGCAGTTCGAAAGCCGTCTCGATGCTCTTGACGCTGGAGAGCTTCTCCACGTGGGCAACGCTGTCTTCGAAGGACTTCTTGGAAAAATCGGCAGCCTCGGTCGCAATGGCCTGAAGGCCCTTGGTCCAGGCGGAATAGCTTTTCACAGCCACGTCAATGGCTTCTTTGCTTTTCTTGTTTGCATCATCGAAGTTGAACATCGGGTGTCTCCTTAGTGACGGCCTAATCTGCAGGCTTCAGTTTATGTGCACTGCACAAAAAGTCAAGTCGAGCGTGCAGCGCAATAAAACACAGTACTTGCAACAGCTTGATGAAAAAACGCCGCTGACGCTCAAATTTCTTCGGCTTTGCGCTCTGAAAAACGTGAAAGCATAGAAAAACCCGGCGCGAGCACTCGCCACCGGGTCATCCGAAATCGGTCGATCAGCGACTTAGAGGTCGATGTCGAGGATCGCCATGGAGAAGTTGTAGGACAGTTCGCCATCTTCTTCGTCGCGGAAGACGACGCCGAGGAATTCGTCACCGAGATAGACTTCAGCCGACTCGTCCTTCTTCGGGCGAGCCTTGACGACCATCGACTGGTTGAACGTGCGCTTGAGGTAGGCTTCAAGCTTGCGGATTTCTTCGGGCTTCAAATGTCTTCTCCGTAGCCGTTTTTGATGTGCGGCGCTTCTCGCACGCTGCATTGGCGGGTGTAAACCCCTCGAAAGCGGCTACGCACCGGTTCCCGATGGTTCAGATTTCGAAGCTGGTCAGGATCTGGTCCATCTGGCGCGACGGTTCGGAACACCCGGCTTCGCCGACGACCTTGGCCGGAACGCCGGCAACCGTCGTTTTCGGCGGCACTGGCTTCAGGACAACCGAGCCGGCGGCGATGCGCGAGCAGTGGCCGATGTGAATATTGCCGAGAATCTTGGCGCCCGCGCCGATCAGCACGCCGTCGGCGATCTTCGGATGACGGTCGCTGCCTTCCTTGCCGGTGCCGCCAAGCGTTACGCCATGCAGGATCGAAACGTTGTCGCCGATGACAGCGGTCTCGCCGACGACGAGACCGGTGGCATGATCGAGGAAGATGCCGCGGCCGATCCGAGCCGCCGGGTTGATGTCGGTCTGGTAGACGCTGGATGCCCTGCTCTGCAGATAAAACGCGAAATCCCGGCGTCCGCGCTTCAACAGCCAATGGGCGAGACGATGCGTCTGGATCGCGTGGAAGCCCTTGAAGTAAAGCACGGGCTCGAGGAATCGGGTGCAGGCCGGATCACGATCGTAGACCGCCTGGATGTCGACACGCAGGATCGTGCCCCATTCCGGCCAATCCTCCAGCATTTCGGCAAATGTCTGCCGCAGCAGGTTCGCCTGCAGATCAGGATGATCGAGGCGCTCGCAGATGCGGTAGACGACGCTTTCTTCCAGCGAGTGCTGGTTGACGACCGTAGAGTAAAGGAAGGCGGCAAGCATCGGATCCTGCTCGGCGGCAAGACGGGCCTCCTCGCGCAGGCTGCTCCAGATCGGGTCCATCAACTTGAGGGATTCCGTCTGACGAAGTTCGGTCGTCGCGACCATCGTCGCACTCCTTCTCTATCGGTCTATGCCATCAATATAGGGGAAATCCGGCGAGACATAAATGGCCCGGCCCAAGTTCGACCAAAGGTCGCAGACACACCTACGCTCGCCCCACCTCTTCGAGGAACTCCAGTGCGGCCTTCTTGAACACCCGGTCACCGACAGCAAGCATATGGTCCCTGCCCGGAATATCAAGCGCGCGGGCGTCCGGCATCAGGTCCGCAAGCTCTTGCGGCGAGCCGGCGATATCGTCCTTGGTGCCGACGCCGATCAATGTTGGAATGTCGATGCGGCCCATGTCCTCGGCGGTCAAAAGGTCGCGGGACGTCGAAATGCAGGCGGCCAGCGCCTGGCGATCGCTCTTGGTCTGGTCGGCAAAGGCGCGGAACATGCGGCCGCGCGCATGCGTCACCACGTCGAGCGACGGCGCCACCAGCGCGTCGGCGATCGGGTCCCAATCCCCGACCCCGGTTACCATGCCGATACCGAGGCCGCCGAACACCAGAGAGCGCACGCGGTCGGGATGGGCCAACGCCAGGAATGCGGAGATGCGTGCGCCCATCGAATAGCCCATCACATGCGCCTCGGCGATGCGGAGATGCCCGAGCAACGCAACCGCGTCACCGGCCATCTGCTGGGGATGGTAGAGGGCGGGATCATAAGGCTTGCTGCTTTTCCCATGGCCGCGGTTGTCGAATGCGATCACCCGGTATCCGGCATCGCCAAGCGTCTTCAGCCAACCGGGAAAAACCCAATTGACGTTGGCGCTCGAAGCAAAGCCATGAATGAGCAGGATCGGCGCACCGGAAGGATCGCCCTCGTCGAAGAAGGCGATATCCAGCCCTTCATGCGTGAAGTGCGAAAACGGCGGCGGATTGAGATCCATCATTCTAGTCCTTGAGGCGGTATCGGTTTGGCGCAACCTAATTTGTCGTCCCGATCAGGGAAACCCCGAGCCGGCAAAAACCACAGGTGCGGCGTGTTTGCCGCTACACTTTTGCAACAAAGCTCACTATGGTGCCGGCAAATTCCACTCTCAAAGACTTGCATACATCGGAGCATGACATGGCCGGCCACAGCATCCCCCATTTCCAGAATGACGGCGGACATCAGGCAATCGAAATCGGCGTCAAGGAATTCATGTGCACCGGCGCGTCCGTTCCCTACGACCATCCGCACATCTTCATCGACATGGGCGACGACAACGAAAAAGTCTGCTCCTACTGCTCGACGCTCTATCGCTACAATCCGAAGCTGAAGGCAACCGAAACCAACCCGCCGGGCTGTCTCTTCACCTTTCAGGCAGCCTGATCCCCACGCGGATGTCGAAAGCGGTCGCGATCGTCGGTGCCGGCGTCGGCGGGCTCACGACGGCGCTGTGCCTCGCGCATCGCGGCTTCGACGTGGACATCGTCGAACAGGCGGCCGTTCTGACCGAGGTCGGGGCCGGGCTTCAGCTGTCTCCGAATGCATCGCGCATCCTCAGCGAACTCGGCCTTCTGGACGCGCTTGAAGCCGTCTGGACCGAGCCTGACGCCATCACGCTTGTCGACGGAAAGTCCCTTCGCTCTCTTGCGCGCGTTCCCTCAGGACGTTTTGCCCGTGACCGCTGGCGCGCGCCCTATGGCGTGTTGCACCGGGCAAGCCTTCAAAGAATCCTGATTACCGCCGTAACAGCCGAGCCGCGCTGCCGCCTTCATCTCGGACACCGCATCGATGGGGACGCCCAACAGGCAATCGCCGCCATCACCGGCCGGATGCCGGCGCTGGTCATCGGCGCCGATGGCATCTGGTCGCGCCTGCGCACCGCCGTTGCGGGTGCCGGCACCGTCCGGTTTTCTGGCAACGTCGCCTGGCGCATGACGGTCACGCGCGATGCCGCCGCCGGCCTTCTTCAACCGGATTGCGTGACCGCCTTTCTTGGCGCACGGGCGCATCTGGTAGCCTACCCCTTACGGGAGATCGACGGCTTCAACCTGGTTGCTATTATCGAGGGCAAGGAAACCGACAGCGTCTGGGTCGGCAAGGATTCCGAAGGCCGGCGTCGCGACTATCTCGAAGCCTTTTCCGGCTGGAACGGCGACGTGCTGGCGCTGCTGAAAAAAGCCGATGCCCCGACCTATTGGCCGCTTTGCACGGTGACCGACGGCGCCTGGCAGGATGGGCGAAAGAATGTTCTGATCGGCGATGCCGCCCATGCAATGACGCCGTTTGCCGCGCAAGGCGCTGCCATGGCGATCGAGGATGCATCTGAGCTCGCGGGCTGCCTCGTCGGATCGAGTGACATCGCCGAAGCTCTCAGAGCCTTCGAGGCCATACGCCGGCCGCGCATCGCCCAGGTGCGCCGCCGTGCTGCCTTCAACCGTTTTGCCTATCACGCCCGCGGCCCATTCCGGCTCGGGCGGGATGTCGTATTGTCGATGAAGGGTCCGGAAGCGCTCGCAGCCGATTTCGATTGGCTCTACGGCTACGGCGCTCCCGAACGCTGAAACGGTCAGACGGCCCTTGCCGCCGCAAGCCCCGCCTCGATATCCCGGCGAATATCGGCAACATCCTCAAGACCAATCTGCAGGCGAAGAACCGGTCCCTCGGTCGGCGCCACAGCCACGGTGCGATCCGACAGGCCGACGTGAAGCGCTAGGCTTTCGAACCCGCCCCAGGAATATCCAAGGCCGAACAGCGACAGCGCGTCAAGGAAAGCGTGCGCCTTGGCTTTGAAGCGGTCGGGGCTTTCCGCCTTGAGCACGAAGGAGAAAATGCCGCTCGCACCAGTAAAATCGCGCTTCCAAAGGTCGTGGCCGGGGAAACTCGGAAGCGCTGGATGCAGAACGCGTGCAACCTCGTCGCGCCCTTCCAGCCACGTGGCGAGCGACAGCGCGCTTTCCTGGTGCCGCTCGAGGCGAATGCCCATGGTGCGCAGCCCGCGCAGGATCTGGTAGCTGTCATCCGGAGAAACGCAGACGCCGAGCGTGACCATGGCTTCCGTCAGCGCCGGCCAATGGGCGGCGTTGGCCGAGACGGTGCCGAGCAGCACGTCGGAATGGCCTGAGGGATATTTGGTGGAAGCATGGATCGACACGTCGACGCCATGGTCGAGCGGTTTGAAATAGACCGGCGTCGCCCAGGTATTGTCCATGGTCACGACGCAGCCGTGGCGATGTGCGACGTCGGCAATCGCCCGGATATCCTGCATCTCGAACGTATTGGAGCCCGGCGCTTCCGTATGCACCAGTCGCGTGTTCGGGCGAATCAGGCTTTCGATCGCCGCGCCGATCATCGGGTCGTAATACTCTACGGTAACGCCGAGACGCTTCAGCATCGTGTCGCAGAAATGCCGGGTCGGGAAATAGACCGAATCGACGATGAGCGCGTGATCGCCAGAGGACAGATAGGCAAGGAACGGCACGGTGACGGCGGCAAGCCCCGAGGGAACGAGGATCGTGCCGGCGGAGCCTTCAAGCTCGTTGATCGCGTCGCAGAGCGCATCCGTCGTCGGCGTGCCACGGGTGCCATAGGTGTATTTCTGCTCGCGGGTCTCCATCGCCCTGGCGTTCGGGAACAGCACCGTGGACGCGTGCACGACCGGTGGATTGATGAAACCGAAATAGTCGGAGGGTTTGTTTCCGGTATGGGCCAGTCGGGTGTTGATGCCCATCTTGCCATTCACATTGCCGCTGTCTGCCATTGAATATTCCGATGTTGAAAAACCGATCCGGAACTCTTCGAACGCCCTACAACCGGGGTCAAGTGGCAAAATCCGACAAAGGCGCTTTGCGACCGAAAGCAGCGGCCATTGGCGAATTTTCGCTCAGCAATTGCCCGCTTTCTGCAAAACCTGCCTAAACTTCTGGCTTGTTTCAGGTTTTTCACACGCAAAATCAGAAAATCGGCAACATCACTTGACCCTCATGGATTTTGAGCATGAGATAGGTTGCACTCGCTCCAGGAGGGTGGCGGAGGCTGCACGCGCTGGGAGACGCGCCGGTGCAGACGGGAACTAACGACAACAGAAAAAGGTTCTAAAAATGGCAAGAAGAATTCTGACAGCTCTTGTTGGCGCTGCTGTCATGGGGATTGGCGCACATGCGGCTTCGGCCGCGACACTCGATGACGTGAAGGCCAAGGGCTTTGTCCAATGCGGCGTGAACACCGGTCTTGCCGGCTTCGCCGCACCGGATGCTTCGGGCAACTGGAGCGGCTTCGACGTCGATTATTGCAAGGCGATCGCCGCCGCGATCTTCGCGGATGGCACCAAGGTAAAATACACGCCCACTTCGGCCAAGGAACGTTTCCCGGCCCTGCAGTCCGGTGAAGTCGACGTCCTCGCCCGTAACACCACCTGGACGATCAACCGCGACACCGCTCTCGGCTTCAACTTCCGCCCGGTCAACTATTACGACGGCCAGGGCTTCATGGTCCGCAAGGGCCTGAACGTAAAGTCGGCCCTCGAACTCTCCGGCGCTGCCGTCTGCGTACAGACCGGCACCACCACCGAGCTCAACCTCGCCGACTACTTCAAGTCCAACAACCTGCAGTACAACCCGGTCGTCTTCGAAAAGCTCGAAGAAGTGAACGCGGCCTATGACGCCGGTCGTTGCGACGTCTACACCACCGACCAGTCGGGCCTCTACTCTCTGCGTCTGACGCTCTCCAAGCCCGACGATCACATGATCCTGCCGGAGATCATCTCGAAGGAGCCGCTTGGTCCGGCCGTCCGCCAGGGTGATGACCAGTGGTACGATATCGTCACCTGGGTCCACTACTCGCTGATCCAGGCCGAAGAGTTCGGCGTCACACAGGCAAATGTCGAAGAAATGAAGAAGTCCACCAACCCGGACGTTCAGCGCTTCCTCGGCGTAGAAGCTGACAGCAAGATCGGCACCGACCTCGGCCTCACCAACGAATGGGCCGTCAACGTCATCAAGGCAGTCGGCAACTACGGCGAAGTCTTCGACCGTAACATTGGCGCAGGCAGCCCGCTGAAGATCGAACGCGGCCTCAACGCACTGTGGAACAAGGGCGGCATTCAGTACGCTCCTCCGGTCCGCTAATACGGCCCGACACGACAGGGGGAAGCGGCTCGCCGCTTCCCCATCCCAACGATAAAAACACCCAAAAGGGTGACAAGGGGAAAGAGGCATTGCATGGCGATTGGCGTCACAACTACGCCTGAGAAGAGCAAACCTTCGGGCTCGATCATCAACGACCCGCAAGTGCGCGGGATATTTTACCAGGTCATAACAGTCGTTATTCTCGCTGCCATTATCTATTGGATAGCGGACAACACGATCGAAAACCTCAAGCGCGCGAACATCGCTTCCGGCTACGGCTTCCTCAATGGGCGCGCCGGTTTCGACGTGGGACAGTCTTTGATCGGCTATACCAGCGATTCTACCTACGGGCGCGCCCTCGTCGTCGGTTTCGTCAATACGCTGCTTGTGGCGGTGACCGGCATCATCACGGCAACGATCATCGGCTTCCTCGTCGGCATCGGACGGCTCTCGCACAATTGGCTGATCGCGAAACTGTCGCTCGCCTATGTCGAAGTGTTCCGCAACATTCCGCCGCTTTTGGTCATTTTCTTCTGGTACAGTGGCGTTCTGGCCGTTCTTCCACAGCCGCGCGAATCGGCCGCGCTGCCGCTCAACATCTTCCTCAACAACCGCGGCATTGCCTTCCCGAAACCGGTATTCGGCGACGGCTCGCAATACGTCTTCTACGCGTTCGTGATCGCCGTCATCGCCAGCTTCTTCGTTGCCCGCTATGCGCGCATTAAGCAGGAAGCAACCGGGCAGCGCTTCCCGGTGCTGTGGACCGTGCTCGGCCTCGTCATCGGCCTGCCGCTCCTCACCTTCCTGGCAACCGGTTCGCCGATCACTTTCGACGTGCCGGTCGCCGGCAAGTTCAACCTCACCGGTGGTTCGGTCATCGGACCGGAGTTCCTGTCGCTGTTCCTCGCCCTCTCGTTCTATACCGCCGCCTTCATTGCCGAGATCGTTCGTGCCGGTATCCGCGGCGTCTCCAAGGGACAGACCGAAGCAGCCCATGCGCTCGGCGTCCGGCCCGGTCTGACAACCCGCCTCGTCGTCGTCCCGCAGGCAATGCGGATCATCATTCCGCCGCTCACCAGCCAGTATCTCAACCTGACCAAGAACTCGTCGCTGGCGATCGCCATCGGCTACGCCGACCTGGTTGCCGTCGGCGGAACGATTCTCAACCAGACCGGTCAAGCAATCGAGGTCGTATCGATCTGGATCATCGTCTACCTGACGCTGAGCCTGACGACGTCCTTGCTGATGAACTGGTTCAATGCCCGCATGGCCCTGGTGGAGAGGTAAGATCATGAACACACACCAGGCAACTTTCGTCCGCGCCTCGATGATCGAGGCCTCACCGGCGCCCATCCAGACGGGTGGCCTTGCCTACTGGCTTCGCAAGAACCTCTTTGCGACGCCGAAAGATACGGCTCTGACGATCATAAGCTTGCTTGTGCTCGCCTGGCTCGTACCGCCAGCAATACAGTGGCTCTTCATCGACGCCGCCTGGACGGGTGGCGGACGTGGGGTCTGCGCAACCGTCGCACAGGGCGGCTCGCAGCCGGACGGCTGGAGCGGCGCCTGCTGGGCCTTCGTCAATGCCAAGTTCGACCAATTCCTCTTCGGGCGTTACCCGATCGAGGAGCGCTGGCGGCCTGCACTTATCGGCATCCTGTTCATCCTGTTCCTGACGCCGATGCTGATCCCGAAGGTTCCCTACAAGAACATCAATGCGATCCTGCTTCTCGTCGTGCTGCCGATCCTGTCGCTTATCCTGCTGCCAGGCGGATGGTTCGGGCTGCCCTTCGTCGAAACGCCGCTCTGGGGCGGCCTGATGGTGACGCTGGTGCTGTCGTTCGTCGGCATCGCGGTATCGCTGCCCCTCGGCATCCTGCTTGCGCTTGGCCGAAAATCGACCATGCCGGTTATCAAGATGCTGTGCACGTTCTTCATCGAAGTGGTGCGCGGCATCCCGCTCATCACCGTTCTGTTCATGGCCAGCGTGATGCTGCCGCTGTTCCTGCCGCAGGGCGTGACTTTCGACAAGTTCCTGCGGGCGCTGATCGGCGTGTCGTTCTTCGCCTCCGCCTATATGGCAGAGGTGGTGCGCGGCGGTCTGCAGGCGATCGGCAAGGGGCAGTATGAAGGCGCCGATTCGCTCGGCCTCAGCTATTGGCAGAAGATGAACCTCATCGTGCTGCCGCAGGCGCTGAAGCTGGTGATCCCCGGCATCGTCAACACCTTCATCGGACTGTTCAAGGATACGTCGCTGGTCTCGATCATCGGCATGTTCGACCTGCTCGGCATCGTCCGACTGAACTTCTCGGATTCCAACTGGGCCTCGGCCGTCACGCCGATTTCCGGGCTAATTTTCGCGGGCTTCATATTCTGGCTTTTCTGCTTTGGTATGTCGCGCTATTCAGGCTTCATGGAACGCGTGCTGGACACGAGCCATAAATGATAAGAGGGGGAGATCGCATGGCCAATGCTGCCACTGCTTCCAAGATGACCGTATCCGCAACTGACGTTGCGGTCGAAATCAGCGGAATGAACAAATGGTACGGAGACTTCCACGTTCTCCGTGACATCAACCTGAAGGTCATGAAAGGCGAGCGCATCGTCATTGCCGGCCCGTCGGGCTCCGGCAAATCGACGATGATCCGCTGCATCAACCGGCTGGAAGAGCATCAGAAGGGCAAGATCGTCGTCGACGGCATCGAGCTCACCAACGACCTGAAGAAAATCGATGAAGTGCGCCGCGAAGTCGGCATGGTGTTCCAGCACTTCAACCTGTTTCCGCATCTGACGATCCTGGAAAACTGCACGCTTGCACCGATCTGGGTCCGCAAGATGCCGAAGAAGCAGGCCGAAGAAATCGCGATGCACTTCCTGAAGCGCGTCAAGATCCCCGAGCAGGCCAACAAGTATCCGGGCCAGCTTTCGGGCGGTCAGCAGCAGCGCGTGGCGATCGCCCGCTCGCTGTGCATGAAGCCGAAGATCCTGCTGTTCGATGAGCCGACCTCGGCGCTCGATCCGGAAATGGTCAAGGAAGTGCTCGACACGATGGTCGGGCTTGCCGAAGAAGGCATGACCATGCTGTGCGTGACCCACGAAATGGGCTTTGCCCGCCAGGTCGCCAACCGCGTGATCTTCATGGACCAGGGCCAGATCGTCGAACAGAATTCACCGGCCGAGTTCTTCGACAATCCGCAACATGAGCGCACCAGGCTCTTCCTCAGCCAGATTCTGCACTAGGCATCCCCTCGAGAACTCAAAAAAGAAAGCCCGCTTTTTCAGGCGGGCTTTTTGATGTCCGGTCCCCCCCGGAAACGATCATTCGACGTGGTAGCGCAGGGTGCCGACCGACCACCGGATGCCGCGTTTGTCCAGCTCATCAGTCCAGGTTTTCTGCAACCGCGAGACTATTTCGCTCAAAGTCTCACGCGCGCTGAGTTCAAGCTTGAGGCCCCGTGTCTTCGGCGCGACGTCAGCCAGATCGACGGCGTCGCTGACCACCAGGGCAACGAACGCACTCTCGCCTTTGCCTGAGGCTTCAAAGTCGAAGCCGTAATACTCATCCGGCAACGTCAACGGTACATTGGCGCTGAGCGGCGTAATCTTCTGTGCGAACTCGTTGGGGAAGATCTGGGTCGCAGCGCCTGCCGTGTTGACGTCCAGCAGGATGAGGCTACCGGCAACCTTGCTCGCGACCGTCAGCTTGAACACGTCACCGGTCTTCATCGACGTTGGCCGGTCGATGCCAATGGTTACGTCACCAGCGTCCATTTTGCCGACGATATCGCCGACTGCATCGACCGCATTCGCATCCTGATAGCTTGCCTGCCCGATATTATCGCCTATAGCGGGCTCGTACCGCGCCTTCGCCTCGGCACCCGCCTGTGCTGGAATGACCGCACTGGCACCGAGGTTCTGCGCCTTCGTCTCCAGTTGCGGGTCGAGCGTGTCGCATTTCTCCTGCGAGGCGCAGTAGGCGGTAGATTGCGCCGTCACGTATTCGAAAAGTTCGGCGTTGCTGGTCAGGCCGTTGGCGTTGGCGTCCGCCGCCGCCCCCGTCTGCCCGGCGACATAGGCCGCGGTAAAGACACCGTGACGGCTTTCGATGGGCAGTCGTAAATCGTCCCATGCGACCTGATAGGGCGCGCTGGCACTCCAGGCGACGATGCCGCTCTCGTTGGCGCGGCTGGGCTTATCGACGACACCGAGATCGATCCGCAGGCCGCGCGTCAGCGCCTGCTCCACCGGTTTCGCTTCCGGGCGCGGCAGGAAGCGCGCGCCGTCGATGCCGGCGGATACCTCGTCCGACAGCGACCGTGAGATCGGACCGGAGTGACAGGCGTCGATCACCAGGGTTACCGCCCTGCCCTTCAAGCGCTCGAGGATGGCATCGAGTTCGTCATCGGTGACGGCACCTTCCCAATCCTTGGCCTTGGCCTTGGCCTTGGCCTTGGCGACAAGGTCGAAGGGCGCCAGCGCCTCATCCATGCCGTCGTCCTCGTCGCCATCCTCATCCGTGACCTGAACGCCGTGACCGGAATAATAGAGATAGGCGCGGTCGCCAGGTTGTGTGCCGGCGACCAGCCATTCCTCGATCGAAGCCAGGATGGCCGCGCGCGTCGCCTGCCCGTCCTCCAGGACCCGGATTGTTGAACGATCGAAACCGAGTGTCTCGGTGAGTAGCCCTTTCATGGCAACAAGATCGTTTTTCGGTCCGTGCAGAAACAGCTTTGGCGGAAGGTTCTGATAATTCCCTATCCCGATGAGCAAGGCTCGATCCGCGGCCAAGACGGGAGAACAGAGCCCCAGCGCCATAAGCGGCAGCAGGAAACGCCAGGCCGCTATAACGTCACCCCTCATTGCCCGCGCTCCCGCGTATAGAGCGGTTGGATGGCGACAGCACTGTCGGTGCCGTCCAGCCGCTCTTCGAGGAGGCGCAGAAGCTTGAATGCGTCGACGCCCGGGCTGGACAGGGCCGCAGCCACCGCATCGATCGGGGCGTTCGTCGAGACGACGACAAGATGATCTGCGCCGAAAGGTTTGACCACCTCCAGGTCCCTGAGTTTGAACACATGGCTGCCCGAGCCCTCGATCTGGGCATCGAGAAGCTGGATTTCTCCGGTATTGGCGAGATTGAACACCAGCATGTTCGCGTATCCGGACTGAGGCGCGTCGAAGTTGAGGCGGTCCCCTGATGAATAGATGTCCTTGACCGGCGTCAGCGCGACTTTGCCAGGGTTCTGTGCGGCAAGCACCTTCAGGAAATCGAGAAGGATGAATTTGTCGACCACACCCTGCACCATGTCGGCGGCGACATGTTCACCCGCGACGTCGCCGTTCGGCGTGTAGAATGTGCCGCTCGTGGCATCCCATCGATAGGGAACGCCAGTGCCGCCGACATTCTCGAGCTTTGGCGCGGTGCCTTCGACGCTCAGCGCCAGCTTGCCCGCCCAGCCCATTTCTCGGGCCGGTTTCAGCTTTGACGGCCGGCCGGACGCTGCTGTGCCATTGTCTGCCGCCAGCGTCGCGCTTCTGGGCAACGAGAGGACAATTTCCTTGTCCGACCGCGGCACCTGCGGCGTAAAGTTCGGCACCTGCAGCGCCTCGGACTGGAGCTTGACGTTGGAAAAGACATAGTCTTCGAGCTCGACGCGCGAAATCAGGCCGTCGCCATCACGATCGGCAGCCCCCTCGAGCGCGCGGGAAAAACTCCAACTGAGTGCCCCCCGCGGCACGCCCTCAATCACAACCTCAGGCGTCGGTTGGCTCTCAAGCGATGCAGCAAGGATGGTCACTTGTGACAGATCCGCATCCTTGACCGCCGCACCGGAAACCGCCTCTTGCGACGGCGGCGGCAATTGCGCCCGCACGGTCGGCGCGAGCCGCGTCTTGCCCGAGATCGACCGGTTCATGCCACCGGAATAGCAGCTGTCGGAAACAAACAGCACCTGGACGCCCTTGGCCTCAGCCTCCGCGAACCAGGCATTCAGCTCGTTGTCGACGATGATCTCCTTTGCCGTTTCTTCCGCGCGACTACGGTCGAATCCCGGCAGCTCAAGAAACTCGTCAAGCCCATCCGGTTCGCTGCCGGCGACCAGTTCCGGCATCTGGGCGCCGTGACCGGCATAGGTGAGAATAATCGTGTCGCCGCTCGTTGCGGCACCGACAAGCTCCAGCCAGGCGGCTCGGATCGCGTCCTTCGTCGCCTGCTCGTTGATGAATTCGCGGATGGCACCGACACCCGCCTTCTTCAACGCCTGAGCAACGTCGCGTGCATCCTTGACCGCCCCATCAAGGCTCACTTCATGCGGGTAGATATCGACGCCGACCACGAGCGCGGATGTCGTCGCCATCGCGGGCAGAACCGGCAATCCCAAGAAAACGCACGAAATCAAGATCTTGCGCAGCAGCACCTATTTCTCCACATCAACTTCGACGCGACGATCCAATTGATGCAGCATCGCTTCGTCATAGGCGCTCGGATCATCCGGCTTGAACGGCTCCTCCTCGCCTTTGCCAACAGTCGTCCATGTGCCGCTGTAACCGGCATCGACGAGATAGTTCGCGAGTGCTTCGGCGCGTGCCAACGAGAGTTTCTTGTTCGCCTCAGCGCTGCCCACCGGATCGGTGTGTCCGATCAAGGTGATCGCTTCCGGCTTTGCCGATTTCAGGCACTCGAAAAGATCCTTTGCCGACTGCAGTCCTTCGGGCGTGAACTCCGCCGTTCCGAAGACATAGCGGACGGGTGTCGCCTTCTTCCTGATCGATACGCCACGATAGGAGAATTTGCAGGCGCCGCGCATCGCAAGCTTTACAGGCTTCGCTGCGGCAAGCCGCATCTCGGAGGCCAGCCGGTCGAGGCGCAGAATGTAGGCTTTGTCCGGCGCCATCCACGCGGGGGTCAGTTCCTCGTTGGCGGCATCTTCCAGCGCCTGCTGGTAATATGTCGCCGCACTTGCGTAGTCCTTTCGCTGCCGGTCGATGTCGCCGAGCGCGTCGAGGATTTGCCATGGTCCTCCGACGTCATCCCGCACCGCTTTCAGCTCGCTGTCAAAGGTATCGAGCCTGGCGCCGCCACCGACAGCGTTGGCGATACGGTTGAAGGTCGCAAGCGCCGCGACACGCCGGGTAAGCGCTGCCTCTGTGCTCGAGCACGCCATGGTTCGTTCCGCCATGGCAGCCGCCCGCGCACCGGCCTCATCGCTGCGGTTGAGGGCCTCCGAGGCTTTCGTCAGCGCATCGCAGGCGCTAGCGGGATACGCCAACGGCAACAGCGTCGCGGAAGCAAAGATCAGTCGTTTCACCCGATTCCTCATCTGTGGCGGCTAGTCCTTGATCTCGAAAGTTACCATCTGCACGCTGCTGGCGCCGTTGTCGGCCTGCGCCTTTTTGGCGAGATTGACCGCCAGCCCGCGCGTCGGCGGCAGCTTCGACGCAGCCACATATTCCCGTGCCTTTTCGACTGTCAGCCTCTGATCGGCAAGGCCCCCGACGCGGCAGAAGGCCAGCATCGTTTCGGCGGGCGCTGCCGTATCGAAGGTCAGCGTGCCGGTCCCAGGTTGCGGGATCACCCTGCTTTCTCCTGGCTGTAAGGTCGTATTGCCGATCATCTCATCCGGGATAACTTCGACATTACCGTTCTCCTCGACATAGAGGATCTGCAGTTCGCAGGCCTGATTGACGCTGAGCTCGAACGAAAGCTCATCACCGACCTTGGCCGTCGTCGTCGGCACCTTCAATGCGAGTGCAAGCTTGTTGCCGCCAGCGACCTCCTGCTTGCGATAATCGGGCACGGCGGCGGCCACGGATTGAGGCTTTGCCTCGGGCTGCTGCTCGCTTCCGGCAACAACGATCGTGCTGGTGTCGAGCGGGCGGCGCTGGACGAGCGGCTCCAGCAGCAAGGCATATTGCTGCTCGACCTCATTGCGCGGCACGGTGTTGCCGGCCTCCAGCGTCGTCACCCAATCGAGCCCGAGACGCAGGACATTCGTATCCGTCACCCGCTTGATCGCATCGGAAAACTCTTGCGGCGTCATGTCGAACTCGGCGGCAAGAGCATCGAAGTCGAGCTCGTCTTCGTATTTATCGGCAAAATAGGTGACGATCTCGGCGTCGCCGGGTGCGTGCTTGCTCTGGAGGCCGCCATCCGGTGTCGGCTCTGTCACGCCGAGTTGGTGCAGAGCCTCGACGAAGCGTTTGCGATCCTTGCTATAGGCCTCATCCAGCTCCTCCTGTTTCACATACATGGCCAACAGAACATCCTGCTGGTCCTTGCTGAACAGTGTCGAGGTGGCGATATGGTCGCGCAACTGGTCGCGTTTCGAAAGAATACCGTCTGCGTGACAGTCGAAGCAGGAGCGGGCGTTGACGATTTCCACCCCCTTGCCGATCGGCCGTTCGCGGAACGAAACGATGGTCGTCGGCCCGATATCGAGCTGCTTGCCCGCCGCCGTCGACAGGTAGTAACCCTGCAGGCCGTTGGGCAGCGAGAAAATCATCTCGCCGCCATCATGCTCGAACGGTACCAGGCCAGCATCGAGCGCGCCCAACTCCTTGGGTCCGTGCGGGAAACGCTTCAGCACCTGTTTGCCGACGTCGCCGCCGAAGTCGTAGGACTTCCAGTAGTAACCGCCAAACGGCATGTCGTGCCGCTCGAGCATACGATTGTGATCAGAGACGCCCGACGAGCCGTCCGCAAAGCCGGCACGCAGAACCTTGCGCCGCCTGATGTTGTCGTCCACATCGATCTTGAAGCGCGTTTCCAGCTCGCGGATATGCGCCGGCAACCTCATCAGCCTGTTGTAGATCTCCGGACGGGCGCCATTGCTCATGAACCAGTCAATCCGCATGATCGGCAACTGCGTATTCGTTTCGTTGGAAAGCGCCTGAAGCGACGCGTCGCTCTTCGGATCGACGCCATAGAAATAGCGCTTGATCAGGAAGTCGTAGTCGGCGCTCTCCCATTGCAACTCACGCAGATCGACACGCACGAGCAGACCGTTGGTGCCGTCCACCTCCGCCGGCAAGACCAGCTTCGGTCCAGAGGAGAGCGAGTTCAGCAGCTTCTTGAAGCCGCCCGCCAGAACGTCCATGCGTTTCATGAACGTGGCCTCGTCTTCGCAACCCATCATGCCGTTGTATTGGTCGCGATAGGAAAAATACCGCATGTGCGGGCGATCGAGTGCGCTCACCCTGGAGATGTCCTTGAGCGCCGCTTCGACAAACTGATCGTAAGACAGCATCGGCCGGGATCGATCAGGCTTGGAGGCCGCCGTCTGCGGCAGGTTCTTTTCGCTGAGAGAATTGATCCAGCCTTCGAGCACCTCGACCTCTTCGTCCGTCGGGCGCTTGCCGAGCGGCATGCGGCCGCTGGTAACCGAGGTGAAAAGGCGCGATTTGGCAGCATCGCCCGGCGTGACAAAGTTGGCATCGGCTGCGATCGAAGCAAGTTCGCCGGCGGGATAGCTGCCTTGATTGCTTTCACCCGGGCCATGGCAATTGCGGCAATACTTGCCGATGAAGGCATCCGCCTGTTGGGCGAGCGCCGCATTGTCGCCGGACAATGCCGCAGAGGCGGTATTCTCTTTGCACACGGCGGTCACAGACTGCGCCACCGGCGCCGGCGCCTTGACCTCGCGATCGGACAGGAAGGCATAGATCGCGCGGCGATCATCATCGCTGAGCGCCGAAAGTCCCTTGGCAATCCGCCGCATAACGGGGTCGCTGATCGGCGCGCCGGACAGCTTCTTGCCTTCGCCGATGAGGCCCGTGGTAAACACCTCCGGCGCGGCGAGCCCGGCCATCTTCGCCTTGCCGATATCGGGTGCGACCGCACCAGTCAGCCCCTTCTCGCCCTGATAGGCTCTTTCAAGGTCGAGGCCGTAGGTCGTCGTGCGTGGTGTGTGACAGTCGCCGCAGCCGCCGACATTTTCGACCAGATAACGGCCGCGCTCCATTTGGGTCTCTTCGCGCGGCTGATAGGCCGGCACGGTGAAATGGGTGCGTTTCCATAGAGTTATCGTCGTCCGACGACTAAAGGGGAAAGCGATCTCATGTTCCTTCGAGGCGGCGTCGGACTGCGGCAAGGTCTCGACATAGGCTTTGATATCAAGCACGTCCTCCGGCTTCATGCCGCCATAGGATGTATAGGGCATGACCGGATAGAGGTTGTTGCCATCGCGATCGAGACCAACCATCACCGCGTTGAGGAACTGCGCATTACTCCAGCCACCGATGCCGCTGGCGTGGGGCGAGATGTTCGGCGCGTAAAAGGTTCCGATGGCGGTGTTCATCTCCATGCCGCCGGACAGCAGTTCGGTATTGTCACCGGATCCATGGCACGCGCCACAGCCGGCAGCGTTGAACATGTACTTGCCGTTCTCGGCATTCGCCTTGTAGGTCGAGAAAGCATCGTCGGCGAAAGCATCGCGCGCCGAAGCCGTCCCGGGACAGAGCATCGCGGCGGCAAAAGCCGCAGCCACTGCTATGATAGATTTCCTATGGATACCGGCACTCCGCGAGACATTCTCTCGCATATCACGCTGGCTGCGCATGAGCCCTGCTCCCTCAACCAAAAAAATCGTCATTAAAACGTCTGTTTACCGAAACTGAAACTGTTCGAATTCTACCCGGCGCGGCTTCTTTCCCAGCTCTTTCAAGCCTTTGACGATTGCCTCGCGCAAGGGTGGCGGCCCGCAAAACCAAAGATCCGCATCGCCTGGATCAATCGCGCTGCCGGCCGCAAGCTTCGCTGCGTCCAACCGCCCGTCCTTAGCCGAATCGTGCAACACAAAACTGAAATTGCCGAGTTTTGCTGCCTGCGCTTCGAAGGTTTCCAGGCCAATCGCCTCATTTCGGTCGCGCACGCAGTACACCATGTGGATGTCCTGCCCCTCGTCCCCCCTCAAATGACGCGCCATCGCCAGGAAAGGCGTGACCCCGATACCACCGGCAAGCCAAATCTGCTTCTTGGCGCCACGGCGATGATTGAACTGGCCATATCCGCCCTCGAGCTTCAATCGGTCCCCTATGGCGATATTCTCTCGCAGGGCCCGCGTGTAGTCGCCGAGCGGCTTGATGGCGAAGCGCACAACGCCATCGGCCTCGATGCCGGCGATGGTGAAGGGGTGCGGCTCGCGCAATCCGTTTTTCAGGACACGCAGGAAACCGAATTGGCCGGGCTTTACCTTCAGCGCTCGTCCGATCGGTCGGGCCGAGATAATGGTCGCGCCATCGTGCCGGGTGACTTCGAATACCTCATAGCTGCGCGTCCTCAGCCACGGCAGAAGCTGGGTATAGGCGTAGCTTAGAATGCCGAGTGCGGCGAAAGCGTTGAGGTAGACTGCAAGCAGGGCCGTCCCGTCATAAGGGCGCTTGATGAACATCTGGTGGAACGCGACGAGTACGAACAGCAATCCGATGAAGCGATGGGTATAGCGCCACAGGTGATAGGGAATCTCGATCTTCGTCTTCGGTATGATCTTGACGATGCTGAGAACAAGCAGCGCGCTCAGCCCATAGAAGGCGTACTTTCCGGCGGAAGCGGCAAGCTGGTTCAGCCCACTCGTCAACGACAGCCCCTTGAAATCAGGCGTCAGAAAATAATGCACGAGGATCAGACCCAGCACCGAAATGCCGATCTTTCGATGAAAGTGATAAACACGATCGAGCCCGCCAAACAGGGGCTCGATAAAGGGCGGTCGCGCCGCCATGAACTGTGCGATCGCCATGCAGACAAAAGCCATGGACGAGGCCATCAGTGAGAACGTCGTCGTTGCATTCGTGTGGCTGACGGCCGGTACGGCAAGCAACCCTGCGAACACGACCAGCGACCAGACTAGAAACGCTCCCACCTTACGTCCGCGCCCCTCAACGCCGATTGCCAACGGCTTATTTTAGAGAAGACTGACAAGCAGTTGGCTCTTCGTCAATATCATTTGAAAGTGAAACGGACGAGCGTCTGTTTTTATTCTAGCCGTTGACGTTTGTTATTTTTGCCTAAGCATTGGTGCCTACCACAAGGCCAATGCAAAGTAGCAACCGCAGGTCACTTCAATCACATCCATTGAGATCCGAAGGCGCCACAAAACGGACGGCGGCATTGCGGCTGATTGACAGTGTCCGCAACACACTCTCACGTTTGCGTCATTGATATATCAGGTTGCTTGCCGCCCGCACCAAACCATGGCATTTTCTGATATATCAGAAGCGACAGGACGCGCATGCCAGCTCACTCCCAGGCCCACCTCGCCTACCTCGCACTCGAGCGCCTCATCGTGACGCTCAAGCTTGAGCCCGGCATGCTGCTGACCGAGAAACAGCTAATCGAGCTCGCCGGCCACGGACGAACACCTGTGCGCGAGGCGATACAGAAGCTCGCGTGGCAGGAACTGGTGGCGGTGCGTCCGCGCGTCGGGCTGCAGATCGCGACCCTCAGACCCGACGACCGAGCCCATGTGATGCAAACCCGCAAGAACCTCGAGCCTCTCGCGGCCGCCTTGGTCGCAGACCACGCCAGCCCGCAGGCGCGCCGCGCAATGAAGGATTGCGCGGCCGAGATGAGCAAATGCGCGGATGTCGGCGACATGGAAGGCTTCCTGGTGGCCGACAAGGCTTTCGATGAACTGATGGAGGAGGCCTGCCCGAACAGGTTCCTGACAGCGGCCCTGGCCCCGCTCCAGACGCACGCGCGGCGCATCTGGTTTGCCGGTGCATCCATCGAGCGGATGCGCGGATCGGTTGACCGTCATGTCGAGGTGATCGGCGCCATCGTCCGCGCCGACGCCGAGCAAGCGTCAGTGGCAATGACGGACCTGATGGACTACCTGGTACAGGACTGACACCTCATACGGTGAGCAACATGCTGCCGGTCTTCAGTCGCCGCACGTGCCAGTCGAAAGCTTCTTCCAGAATATGCGGCGTCTGCCCCGCTCGCGTTGCCACGGCGCGCTTGAAATAATCCGCAAGCGGTTCACGGTAGGCCGGGTGACAACAGTTGCCGATAAGCTGCCGCCTCCTCCGGCGTGACGATCCGGTCATGCAACGATTTGCGGCGAATTCTGGTTTCAAGGCTCATCGACATGTGAAAATGCTGGGGAACGATAGTGTCTGCGAAGGGCTGGCGGTACGCTGATTGCACAGGTCCGGGCTTCCGCAGACGCATAGCTCGTCCATGGGCCGCGACGGTCTCACAGATGCGAAAAAGGCGCATCCAATGATGCGCCTTTCGAAAAAACACTTGTGCTGAAGGTTAGCTTTTTGCCGTCATTCAGCCGACAAAAGCGCGCTCGATGACAAACTCGGCCGGCTTGTTGTTGGAGCCCTCAGTCAGGCCCGCAGCCTCGAGAATTTCCTTGGTGTCCTTCAACATCGCCGTCGAGCCGCAGATCATACCGCGATCGATGGCCGCGTCGAGCGGCGGCAGCCCGAGATCGGCGAAGAACTTGCCGTTGACCATCAGGTCGGTCACACGGCCCTTGAACGGAAAGTCCTCGCGCGTCACCGTCGCATAGTGGCGAAGCTTGTCGCCGACGATCTCGTTCAGGAATTCGTGATTGCGAATTTCCTCAACGAGGTCGAAGCCGTATTTCAGCTCGGCCACATCGCGGCAGGTGTGTGTGAGGATGACTTCCTCGAATTTCTCATAGGTCTCGGGGTCGCGGATCAGGCTGGCAAAGGGTGCAATGCCGGTACCGGTCGAGAACATATACAACCGGCGGCCGGGAACCAGCGCATCCAGCACCAGCGTACCAGTCGGCTTCTTGCGCATCAGCACCTTGTCGCCAGGCTTGATCGCCTGGAGGTGAGACGTGAGCGGGCCATCGGGAACCTTGATCGAGAAGAATTCGAGTTCCTCATCCCAGGCGGGGCTCGCGATCGAGTAGGCGCGGTAGACCGGCTTGTCGCCGACCATCAGACCAATCATCGCAAATTCGCCTGAGCGGAAGCGGAACTCCGCAGGACGGGTCATGCGGAAGCGGAAGAGCCGATCCGTATAGTGGGTGACGCTCGTCACCGTTTCGACGAAGACACCTGCCGGTGCCTGGATCGCGAAATCTTCCGTTTTTGCCGGAGCATTCATCGTGGCTACAGTCCTGTAAATGATGACCCTGTCTATCAACAATACGCGAATATTCCAAGCCGCGCTCAACGGGAAGGAATTCCCTTCTAAATATAGTCGCTTTCGCGCATTTCGTGGTGCTTCACACTGTCGCGGTCAGCACCGGTTAGGAAACACGCCGCCAGCTATAGGACCTGGCGTCATCAGAGGGCCTCGCGGTCGGCTGATAGTGGTTGGCGATACCGGGCAACCGGCCTTCCGTCAGACGCTTCAGGGCCGTGGCATTGGTTACTGCGAAACTGTCGATGCCGCAACGCAGCATCAGCGGGATCTGATCGATCAGCACATCCCCGACTGCCCTCACCTCACCGGCAAAACCAAGCCGCGCGCGCAGCAGCGACGCATGGCTGAAGGCCCGCCCGTCATTGAAGGCCGGGAACGCGACTGCAACGAGCGCAATGCGATCGAGATGGGGCTGTAGCTTGGTAACGTCATCCGCCGGAGCGACGACCACACCCAAGGCCACCTCATCCGTCTCAGCCACCTTGGCGAGAAACGCGTCGAAACCGAGTATCGCCTTCTCATTCGAACCCGCTTTGGTTTCCTCGTTTTCGATGATCCAGGGATCATCGCTCACAAAGCCGGTTTCTTTCCAGATTTTTGTCATGTCCGTTCCTCGCGCCTCAAGCGGCTTCCTGTGCGCTGCCGCCATAGAGCGCGTCCTTGAAGGGTTGCGGGCCGACGCGACGGTACGCCTCAAGGAACGTTTCCGACTTGTCGTTACGCAGCCCAAGATAGGTATCGACGATCGTCTCGATCGCGTCGGTCACCTTCTCGGGTTCGAAACCGCGGCCGATGATCTCACCGATCGACGTGTTCTCGTCGCCGGAGCCGCCGAGCGTGATCTGATAGAGCTCCGCACCCTTCTTCTCGACGCCGAGCAAGCCGATATGACCAACATGGTGGTGGCCGCAGGCATTGATGCAGCCGGAGATCTTGATCTTCAGCTCGCCGATCTCGGCCTGGCGCTCGGGCGCACCGAAACGGGTCGAGATCTCCTGCGCCACCGGAATGGAGCGCGCGTTTGCAAGCGCGCAGTAGTCGAGCCCGGGACAGGCAATGATGTCGGTGATCAGGCCGGCGTTGGCGGTCGCCAGACCGGCAACCACCAGCGCCCGGTAAATCGGCTCCAGATCGGCCAGCGCCACATGCGGCAGGATCAGGTTCTGCTCATGGCTGACGCGGATCTCGTCGAAGGCATATTCCTCGGCGATATCGGCAACGGCTTCCATCTGCGCGTCCGTCGCGTCACCCGGAATGCCGCCGATCGGCTTCAGCGAGATGGTGACCATGCCGTAGTCCGGATGCTTGTGCGGCTGGACGTTCTGGTGAACCCAGCGCGAGAATTCCGGATCGGTCTTCTTCCAGCGCGCCAGGCTTTCCCAGCCTTCGGCGCGCGGCGCCAGCGCCGGCGGCGCGAAATAGGTGGAGATGGCCTGGATGTCCGCTTCCGGAAGCTTCAGCTCCGTATCCTTCAGCGCCGCGAACTCGACCTCGACTTGACGGGAAAGCTCTTCGGCGCCGGTTTCGTGCACGAGGATCTTGATGCGCGCCTTGTACTTGTTGTCGCGACGGCCGTGCAGATTGTACACGCGCATGATCGCCGTCGTGTAGGACAGAAGATCCTCCTCCGGCAGGAAGTCGCGAATCTTCTTGGCGATCATCGGCGTGCGGCCCTGTCCGCCACCGACATAAACGGCAAAGCCGATGCGGCCGTTGTCATCCTTTTTCAGGTGTAGACCGATGTCGTGCACCTGGATCGCGGCGCGGTCGCGCTCGGCGCCGGTGACGGCGATCTTGAACTTGCGCGGCAGGAACGAGAATTCCGGATGGACGCTCGACCATTGTCTCAGGATTTCCGCATAAGGCCTTGGATCCGCGACCTCATCGGCCGCAGCACCTGCGAAATGGTCGGCCGTCACGTTGCGAATGCAATTGCCCGACGTCTGCAGCGCGTGCATTTCGACGCTTGCCAGTTCGTCCAGGATATCCGGCGTGTCGGAAAGGCGCGGCCAGTTGTACTGAATATTCTGGCGCGTGGTGAAATGGCCGTAGCCGCGATCGTACTTGCGCGCGATGTGCGCAAGCATGCGCATCTGGCGGCTCGACAGCGTGCCATAGGGGATCGCAACGCGAAGCATGTAGGCATGAAGCTGCAGATAGACGCCGTTCATCAGGCGCAGCGGCTTGAATGCGTCCTCGGCCAACTCGCCGCTCAGGCGGCGCTCGACCTGGTCGCGGAACTGCTCGACGCGCGAGGAAACGAAGGCATGATCGAATTCATCGTAACGGTACATGTTGTATCGGTTCCTCAGGCAGCAAAGTTCGGGCCGGCGAGCCCATTGTATCCGGCGGCATAGGGGATCGAAGGGCCTTCGGCGCGGATGCGCTCACGCATGCGCACCGGCCGCAGCGTGCCGTTGACTTCCTCGACGTCGACGACATTGGCGTCCACGACCTTGTTGTCGTCGAAGGCAAGCTTGCCTGTCGCTTCCAGCGCGGTGACCGCCTCGGCATGGCGGGCAATGAAGGCCTGTTGGAGCGATTCGACCCAGTTGCCCGAGGCATCCAGCCAGACGGATATGCCATCCGAGAGCCGATTTGCCGTCAAAACCTTGTCCACCATCACGTTTCCCTTAGTTCAGAATCTGTTCGTCGCGCTGTGCTGCAGCTTCGATCGTCGTTTGCTTGACGGCGCGTTTGCCTGCCACCAGCGGTTCAGAACGCTCGAAATTCGCGCCGGCAACGGCATCGCCGATGATCACCATGACCGGTCCGGAAAGCTCGGTGCGGCTCTCCAGGTCCGGCAGGTCCCTGAGCGTGCCATGCAACAGTCGACGGTCGGTGCGGCTGGCGTTTTCGATCACAGCCACGGTGGTTTCCGCGGGCAAGCCTGCCTGCATCAACCGGCCGGCAACCGAAGCAGCGACGGTGCGACCCATATAAACGGCGATCGTGGCGCCGGAAACGGCAAGCCGTGCCCAGTCAGGCAGCACTTCGCCGGTCAGGTCATGGCCGGTGGTGAACACCAGCGACGATGCGACACCGCGCAAGGTCAGCGGCAATTCGAAATCGGCGGCTGCGGCAAAAGCCGAAGTAATGCCGGGCACGATCTCATAGGTGATATCAGCTTCGCGCAGCGCCGCCATCTCTTCGCCAGCACGGCCGTAGACAAGCGGATCGCCGGACTTCAGGCGAACGACGCGCTTGCCCTCACCCGCGAGCTTTACCAGAAGCTGGTTGATCTCGTCCTGCGACTTCGTATGGCAACCCTTGCGCTTACCGACGGAAAGCCGCTCGGCATCGCGGCGGCCCATATCGACGATCGCCTGCGGCACCAGCGCATCATAGACAATTGCGTCGGCTTCCATCATCACCCGCTGGGCGCGCAGCGTCAGCAGATCCTCAGCGCCAGGACCGGCACCAACCAGCCAGACATGACCCGAGGTCGCATGCGCGGCGTCGAGCAGACGGGAGGCCTCGCGGCGCGCTGCGGCGACATCGCCAAGCGCAACCTTGTCGGCCACCGGCCCCTGGAAGAACCGGCGCCAGAACAGGCGGCGCGCGACACCACGCGGCACGAGCCGATCGACGGCATCACGATAACCGGCGGCGAGCGACGCAACGACACCGAGCGACGGCGAAAGCAGTTGATCGATCTGCGCCCGGATCATCTGGGCAAGCACCGGACCGGCGCCTTCAGTCCCAATCGCAACGGCGACCGGTGCGCGATTGACTAGCGCCGGTGTGAAGAAATCGCAGTAATCAGGCTGATCGACGGCGTTTGCCGGAATCTTTTGCTCGCGCGCGGCAATGACGATCTGCCGATCCTCGGCGGCATCGCCGGTTGCGGCAAATACCAGGATGGCGCCTTCGAGCTGTTGCGGATTGAAGGCCCCGCGCACAGTTTCGATCGCCTGCTCGCTCAGGAACGTCTCGAAGTCAGCCTCCGGCGCATCCGTATAAACGACGATCGACGCCTCAGTGTTGAGCAGCAAACGCACCTTTGCGAAGGCCTCGTCGCCATTGCCGAACACCGCCACGCGCTTTTGCGCGACGCGAAAGAATGCGGGAAAGACGGAGAGCTGCTGCGACATATTCTTGCAATCTGTTCCTTCTACAGGCTGCGCTGAATATCCCGCATCGCCCAGAGCAATTGAAGAAACAGAAATTTCAATGGCTTTCAGGTCCCGTATTGTTTTGCTCGACCGCACGGCATTTTGAGCAAATATCTCCGGAACGGCTTGCCGATGGCGCTGTCCGCAGCCATTGCGCCCAAGGGGCAACCTCCGTTAAATGCCGCAAGACATCTGCCGGAGACTGAAGACATGACACAATCCGAACTGGCCGAACGGCTGCTGAACGTGATCGAGCAGGATATCCTGCCGTTGACGGAAGAGGGTGTCGCCGTGGGCAACAAGGTGTTCGGCGCCGCGATCCTGCGCAAGTCGGACCTTTCTCTCGTTCTCGCCGAGACGAACAACGAGACGGAAAACCCGCTCTGGCATGGCGAAGTGCACACGCTCAAGCGCTTCTACGAGATGGCGGAAAAGCCAGACACGCGCGATCTGATCTTCCTTTCCACGCACGAGCCCTGCTCGATGTGCCTGTCGGCGATCACCTGGGCGGGCTTCGACAATTTCTACTATTTCTTCAGCCACGAAGATTCACGCGACAGCTTCTCCATTCCGCACGACCTGAAGATCCTGAAGGAAGTGTTCCTGCTTGAACCCGGCGGCTACGCGCAGAACAACGCGTTCTGGAAGTCGTCCTCGATCGCGGCGCTCGCCAAGGATGCCGACCAGCCAACGCAGGAGAAGCTTGCAGCCCAGGACGCGCGCATCCGCGACCGCTATCAGCGCCTGTCCGACAGCTACCAGTCGGGCAAGAGCGACAACGCCATTCCGTTGAACTGATCCCATGGAACCATCACGCGACATCAAGGGCCTTCTCGACATCATGGAGGCGCTGCGGCAGCCGGAAACCGGCTGCCCGTGGGACGTCGTCCAGACGTTCGAAACGATCAAGCCCTATACGATCGAAGAAGCCTACGAAGTTGCCGACGCCATCGAGCGCGGCGACATGCATGACCTTTGCGACGAGCTGGGCGACCTGCTGCTGCAGGTGGTGTTTCACGCCCGCATGGCCGAAGAGGCCGGCGAGTTCGCCTTTGGCGATGTCGTCGAGGCCGTCACCCGCAAGATGATCCGCCGCCACCCACATGTCTTCGCTCGTTCGGACGCCGACACCCCGGAGGCGGTCAAAAGCCAGTGGGACAAGATCAAACAGGCTGAAAAGGCGGAGCGCCAGGCGCGTCGCACCAAGCATGGCTTGCCGTCTGACGGCGCTCCCAGTCATCTCGGTTCGATCCAGCGCAGCTTCCCGGCGCTCGTCGAAGCGCTGAAACTTCAGGAACGTGCCGCCAAGGTCGGCTTCGACTGGTCTGAACCGGAACCTATTCTCGACAAAATCGAGGAAGAAATCGGTGAGCTGCGCCAGGCATTGCGCGAAAAGGACCGTGCGAAGGTGGCCGATGAACTCGGCGACCTGATCTTTGCAGTGGTGAATATCGGCCGGCACGTCGGCACGGATCCGGAAATGGCGCTGCGCGGCACCAACACCAAGTTCCGCCGCCGTTTCGGACATATCGAGCGCGAACTCGAAGCCAGCGGCGAGACATTGGATGCGGCAACGTTGGAACGAATGGAAGAGCTCTGGCAGGCAGCCAAGGCGATCGAGCGGCAATTGGCCTGAGGCGCCAACCGCGCCTCAGGTAAAAACGCTTACCAGTCTTCCGCGATGGGTTTCGGCCCGTTGCCGAGACGCCGCTCCAGTTCCACGGCCTCGTTTTCTGTCAGGCGAAGATCAAGACTGACCTTGCCGTCCTCGAGATCTTCGCGACCATCGACGATGGCGTGCTCGTAGACCCAGGGCAGAAGCTGCAACTGGTCGACGCCGAGAACGACAGTGCATTCGGTCAATACGCCCGACAGGCGACGACCGATCTCCGCCAGCAGCACATCGACGCCCTCGCCTGTAATCGCCGAAACCGCCACGGTGTTAGCCGTGCTTGCCGCCTTGTTCGTCAGAGCTTCGCGCGCTTCCGGCTCGAGCCGGTCGATCTTGTTCCAGACTTCGACTAGCCGCGCCGCCGCTTCCTTCTCGTCGATGCCGAGATCGGCCAGAATGCGCAGAACGTCGCTTGCCTGCGCCTGGTTGTCCGGATCGGAGAGATCGCGCACGTGCAGGATCAGGTCGGCTTCGAGTACCTCTTCCAGCGTCGCGCGGAAGGCGGCAACAAGGTGCGTCGGCAGGTCTGAGATGAAGCCGACCGTGTCGGACAGAATCACCATGCGGCCATGCGGCAGTTTCAGTCGCCGCAACGTCGGATCGAGCGTCGCAAACAACATGTCCTCCGCCAGCACCCCGGCTCCGGTCATTCTGTTGAACAGCGTCGATTTGCCGGCATTGGTGTAGCCGACAAGTGCCACGATCGGATGCGGAACCTTCTTGCGCTTGGAGCGGTGCAATTGCCGCGTGCGGCGGACCTGCTCCAGCTCGCGCTCGAGCTTGACGATGCGATCCTGCAGCAAGCGCCGGTCCGCTTCGATCTGGGTTTCACCCGGGCCGCCCATGAAGCCGCCACCGCCGCGCTGGCGCTCAAGGTGGGTCCAGCTGCGGACAAGCCGGCCCTTCTGATAGTTGAGATGCGCGAGATCGACCTGCAACGTGCCTTCCTTGGTGGAAGCGCGGCGCCCGAAGATTTCAAGGATCAGGCCCGTCCGGTCGATGACTTTGGCGTTCCATTCCTTTTCCAGGTTGCGCTGCTGCACAGGCGTCAGCGGATGATCGACGATGACAAGGCCAGCATCCTGTTCGACGAGGATGTGACCGATCTCTTCGATCTTGCCGGTGCCCAGAAGCGTTCCCGGCTTTGGCTGCGCCACCGAAACGATGGCGCCATGAACGACGTTCAGGTCGATCGCCCGCGCCAGGCCCGTTGCCTCCTCCAGCCGACTTTCATCGGTGCGGGTGCTGGTAGCAGAGAGAGTTTCAGCCGCCTGCCTGCCGGTCTTCTTCAGAACCGGCACGATGACGACGGCGCGCATGTCGTCGCGGAGCGTTTCAAGCTCCGGAATGATCGACGACGACTTTGAATCCCGTTTGGTAATGTGCCTAACGTCCCGTCAGGATGCGGCTTCTTCGTTCTCGAACATCTGCAGCGGCTGGCCCGGCATGATGGTCGAGATCGCGTGCTTGTAGACGAGCTGCGAATGACCGTCGCGGCGCAACAAGACACAGAAATTGTCAAAAGACGTGACGACGCCCGTCAATTTGACGCCATTGATAAGAAAAATTGTCAGAGAAATCTTCTGTTTGCGGACCGTATTGAGAAAAAGATCCTGCAAGTTCTGAGAACGTTCCGCCATCGCGCCGATTCTTTCTTATTTGCCGGCGTCTCGCGCCGGTGCATTTTGTCTATTTTTTCAATCAGAGGCGTCACAAGTACCCTTCCCCCGACACCTCTGTCAGTTTGGTATCAAATCAATGTCTTTTCCGCAACGCCGAAAAAAGCTTCGCGAATATTCTGCGCTATGCTTCCCGGATGACCGTTGCCGATCGGTTTGCCGTCGATGGAAACCACCGGAAAACAGATGCTCGTCGCCGCGGTGATGAAAACTTCGCGCGCCGCGAGCATGTCGTCAACGGAGAATGCGCGTTCTTCGATCCTGATTCCAAGAGGCGCCGCAACGTCCATCAGGGTCGTACGGGTGATGCCTCTGAGAATACCGTGATCGGCCGGCCGGGTGCGCAGCACGCCCTCCCGATCGACGATCCAGACATTGGTCGCCGCTCCCTCCTTCACCGTGCCATCCAGGTCGACGAAGATCGCCTCATGGGCGCCCTCTTCCTTGGCCCTCTGGCGCGCAAGCACGTTCGGCAACAGGCCGACGGATTTGATGTCAACACGGTCCCAGCGGTTCTCCGGAACAGTGATCGCCGAGATGCCTTCGGCATTCTTCCTGGCGATCACTGCCGCATCGGTGCGCTTCGCCGTCACCACGATCGTCGGCACGGTACCCTTTGCCGGAAACACGTGATCGCGCCGCGCGGTACCGCGCGTCACCTGCATGTAGAACAGGCCGTTTCGCACCCGGTTGCGGCGCAGCACCTCGCGAATGACGTGGATTAGCGCGGCACGGCTCATCGGCCAATCGATGCGAAGTTCGCTTAAGGATCGGCCGAGGCGGTCGAGATGTCGGGTCAGATCTACGATGAAGCCATGACGGATCTCGCAGACTTCGTAGACCCCGTCGGCGAACTGGTAGCCGCGATCTTCGATATGGATGGCGGCATCGGCGTGCGGCACATAGGCGCCGTTGACATAGGCAATTCTCGGCATGGCGTTTGTTTGACCTCAGAAGAACTGAATGCTGACGCGGAAAAGCTGCTCGACATGGCGCACCGCATCGGCGGCAGCAAACAGCACCACGCGGTCCCTGGCCTTGATCTTGGTGTCGCCGTGCGGGCGAATGAATGTCTGGTCACGGTAGAGTGCGCCGATGCGGATGCCGTCGGGCAGATCCAGCTCGCGCAGCGCCTTGCCGACCAGCGGCGACGTTTCCAGCGCTTCGGCTTCGATCACTTCAGCCGTCCCCTTCTGGACGGCATAGACCGAGCGGATGCGCCCCTTGCGCACATGCTGGAGCACGCGTGAAATCGTTACCGCGCGCGGGTTGATATAGGCATCCACGCCGGCGGTTCCCGCAAAATCCTGGTAGGACGGCTCGTTGATCAAGACGAGCGTCGATTTTGCGCCGAGGCGTTTTGCCATCATGCTGCCGAGGATATTGATCTGGTCGTTGTTGGTCAGCGCCACCACCAGGTCGGCATCCTGCACGTCGGCCTGCATCAGGATGCGCTGATCCATCGCCGAACCGTTGAGGACGACAGTGTTGCTGAGCTTGTCCGCCATCATCACAGCGCGGTCGCGGTCGCTTTCAATCAGCTTGACGCGGGTTCTCGGTTGGTTTTCCTCGATCGCCTTGGCGACGAAATAACCGATATTGCCGCCGCCGAGAATGACGATGCGGCGCGCTTCCTGCTCCTCGTGCCCGAACAGAGCCAGCGTGCGGCGCGCATGATCCCGGTCGCAGACGACATAGGCGAGGTCGCCGGTCTGCAATTGATCCGACGAATGCGGCACGATCAGCTTGCCGTTGCGGAAGATGCCGGTCACGGTTGCCTGCAAATCGGGAAACAGTTCGCTCAATTGCTGCAGCGGCGTGTCGACAACCGGGCAATCTTCCATGCACTCAATCGCCACCATGGCGACACGGTCGTCGGCAAAACGCACGACGTCCGTCGCACCGGGGAACGAGATGCGCCGCAGAACCATTCGGCCGACTTCGACCTCCGGCGAAATAGTGACATCGATCGGGACATTCTCGCGCGAGAACAGGTTGGCGTATTCCGGCGCCAGATAGTTCTGCGCGCGGATACGGGCGACCTTGGTCGGGACATTGAAGATCGCGTGCGCCACCTCGCAGGCGACGATGTTGACTTCGTCGAACAGCGTGACCGCGATCAGCATGTCGGCCTGATCTGCACCGGCCTTCGCCAGCACATCGGGATGTGCGCCATGGCCGACATAACCGCGCACGTCGAGGCTTTCGGTGATGTTGGCGATCAGGGCTGCCGACGTATCGATCACCGAGACGTCATTGTCTTCCTGAGCCAGCCGTTCGGCGATGCCGTAGCCGACCTGCCCCGCACCGCAAATGATCACCTTCATGTCGTTCTTTCACTCAAGGCACAAGCGGCGGCCGCTAGCCGGAAGAGGTTTAACGCTCAAACGCCCAGCGACTTCAGCTTGCGGTGAAGCGCTGAACGCTCCATGCCAACAAATTCGGCCGTGCGGGAAATGTTGCCGCCGAATCGGTTGATCTGAGCGATCAGATAATCGCGCTCGAACATTTCGCGAGCCTCGCGCAGCGGCAGCGTCATGATGTGCTGGTCGCCCTGCGCGGAGATCTTCGGCAAGGTATCGCCAACTTCGGTCGGCAGCATGTCGGCGGAGATCGGGGTATCCGGACCGTCACTGCGGGCAAGGATCATCAGGCGCTCGATATTGTTGCGGAGCTGGCGAATGTTGCCCGGCCAGTCGTGGGCCTGCAGCACGGCGAGCGCATCATCGCCGATCTTGCGCGGCCGGATGCCCGCCTGCTCGCTGACCTGGCGCATGAACATGTCGACGAGAAACGGGATATCCTCGCGGCGCTCGGCCAGCGCCGGCACCCGCACGGGGATGACCGCGAGCCGGTGGAAGAGATCTTCGCGGAAGAGCCCTTCAGAGATCATGTTTTCGAGGTTGTAGGCCGTCGAGGAGATGATGCGGACATCGACCTTGACGCGTTTCGTGCCACCGACCCGCTCGAACTGCTGATCGACGAGAACACGCAGGATCTTGTTCTGCGTTTCGCGCGGCATTTCGCCGACTTCATCGAGATAGAGGATGCCGCCATGCGCCTCTTCGAGTGCACCCGTACGACGCGGTTGCCCCGGCGTGCCCTCTGTTCCGAAGAGCGCAATCTCCATGCGGTCGGGTGTGATCGCAGCCGCGTTCAGCGCCACGAACGGGCCGGTCGAGCGGGTCGACTTGCGGTGGATCATCCGCGCCACCAGCTCCTTGCCGGAGCCGGACGGTCCCTGGATCATGATGCGGCTGTTGGTCGGCGCCACCTTTTCGACGGTTTGCCGAAGCTGCGAAACGGCAACCGAGGTCCCGATCAGTTCGACCGGATCGCCCGACTTCTTTTTCAGCTCCGAGACTTCGCGCTTCAACTTCGAGTTCTCGAGCGCACGCTCGGCGATCAGGATCAGGCGGTCGGCCTTGAACGGCTTCTCGATGAAATCATAGGCGCCGCGCTTGATGGCGTTGACAGCCGTTTCGATGTTGCCGTGACCCGAAATCATCACGACAGGCAGATCGGGATGGCGTCCCTTGATCTCGTCGAGCAGAGCGAGGCCGTCGAGGCGGCTGCCCTGCATCCAGATGTCGAGAAAGACGAGCCGCGGCACGCGGTCGCTGATCGCCGCAAGCGCACTGTCGCTATCGAATGCCGTGCGCGTCTCGTGCCCTTCGTCGGACAGGATGCCGGAAACGATCTCGCGGATGTCTTCCTCATCGTCCACAACCAGAATGTCAGCGGCCATCGCTCGTACCCTTACCCTTCAAAGTGTCTTCGCCCCCGGCTTCTCCGGCAGGCGGCAGGATCACGCGGATCATTGCTCCGACGCCGCCATCGAAATCGGCCGGTGCGTCGTGCAATTCCAGTTGTCCGCCATGGTCCTCAATGATTTTCTTGACGATCGCGAGGCCAAGGCCCGTGCCCTTCTCGCGCATCGTCATATACGGTTCTAAAATTCTGTGCCGGTTCTCGGTCGGAAGGCCTTTGCCATTGTCGATGACATCGACGACAAACCGGCCGGCAACTCCATCCCGCTGTGCGCGCACCAGCACTTTCGGCTCGCCCCGGACAGCCTCCGTCGGCACCGCTTCGATCGACTCGACCGCATTCTTGACAATGTTGCCGAACGCCTGGCCGAGCATGCGGCCATCGAACATGCCTTCGAGCGCCTCGTCGCCGAAATCGCGAATGAAGCTGATGTGGTTGTTGCCCATTTCGCGCAGGAACACGGCGTCCTTCAAAATGGCGCGCAGATCCGCCTTTTCCTTGGTCGGCTTCGGCATGCGGGCAAAGGCGGAGAACTCGTCGACCATCCGACCGATATCCTCGACCTGGCGGACGATCGTATCGGTGCATTGATCGAAGACGACCCTGTCCTCCTGATCGATCTGTTTGCCGTAGCGACGTTTCAGACGTTCGGCAGAGAGCTGGATCGGCGTCAGCGGGTTCTTGATTTCGTGTGCGATACGGCGCGCGACATCGGCCCAGGCAGTCGAACGCTGTGCGATCACGAGGTCGGTAATATCGTCGATGGTGATGACGTAGGACTCGTTTGCCTCGCCGCCCTCTTCGCGCGTCACCTGGACGTTGAGCGTGCGTTCGGTCCCGCCGCGCATGATGTTGATCTGCTTGCGGAAGTTGTTGCGGTAGCGGCTTTCCGCTTCAACCAGAACTTCCTCGATCTCAGGTGCAACCACGCGTAGATCGGCACCGAGCAGATCCGGCGCGGTCTTTTTCAGAAACTCCTCCGAGGAAGAGTTGGCAATGGTGATCTGCCGATCGCGGCCGACGCCGATGACGGCTGCCGTGACGCCCGAAAGCACCGCCTCGATGAACCGCCGCCGATGATCGACCTCGTCCTTGGCCTCCAGGATCTGTTCCTGCTGGGTGCGGATCTCGGAGACCATCTTGTTGAACGTGCGCGATAGATTGCCGACGTCGCCATCGACCGCACGCACCGGCACCACGACGTCGAGATTGCCGGAGGCAACACTGTCGGCCGCACCGATGAGCTGCCGGATTGGCCGAACGATACGGTCGGCCACCGCGATTGCCGTCCAGATCGCCGCAAGCAGCACGATCAGCGCAAAGCCGATATAGAGAACGCCGAAGGCAATCTGCGTGAAGGCACGCCCAGCCTCCAGCGTCTTGTACTCGGCGGTGTTTTCTTCCATCAGCCGCAACGAACGCATCACTTCGGGATCGACGTTGCGGACAGTGTAGAGATAGGTACCGGGAATATCGTCAAGTGGGATCACGGCACCCACAAGGTTGGTAATGCCCGGCGGGATCAATGTCGGCTGACCGGAAACCGAGCTTTTCAGCGCGTCTGGCGGGATAGCCGGCAAGGGCTTTTCCGTCGAGATGTTGGCCTGGAGAATGGCACTGCCATCCGCCCGGACGAGGAAAGCGCCAAGCATGCCACGACCCCTCGCCTGTCGCGTCATCAGTTCGGTAAAGCCGGTCCGGTCGAGGCTGTAGAGCTGCCGATTGCGCTCAAGGTCATTGGCCATCGACACGGTCTGGCCTTGGAGATAGCTGGCATTTTCGAGCACATAGGCCTGGGCGACACTAATAGACGATCTAACGATCGCCTGGGTTCGCAGTGAGAACCAGCGGTCAAGGCCGACATCCAACGTTATGCTGGCGAAGATCGCGACCAGAATGGCGGGCGTGATGGCGACGATCGAAAACAGAGCCACGATGCGCACATGAAGCCGCGCGGCAGCTCGGCCCTTGCGGCGCGCGCGCAGCAATCTGAGAATCTCGCGAACGATGAGATAGATCAACCCGACGACGAACAGGCCGTTGATCGCGGCGCAGGCGATGAAGACGTTGCGCTCCAGCCGGATCGGCGTCAGCCCAAGCAGAACGAGCAGAGACAGGGTGGCGCAGACCAGCGCGCCGATCGCCAGCATGAGGCCCGGCAGGGCAAAGGACGCGCGGCGGTCCTGCACCGCGACTCCGTCATCTGTGCCCAGCGGCAAGGCCATTGCATCCACCATGTAAAAACATTCCCCCAACCGGCGCCTGTCGACACCGGCAATTCTCACTCACATTCCGGGTCAAGGTGTTGACCGGACCGTCCGTCGGAGCTGTTGCGCATGGGCCACAGGCCTTAGGGCCGGGCAAAGCAGTGCAACGCCGCTCGATTCGGCGGTCATAACACGTTCAAGCAACGCATTGTGGCGAAAATGCAACGGTGGGTGTGACCAAGTCAAGCCGTGCGCGAGCTGCGATAGACCGACACGCCCAGTTCGCGGATCTTCTTGCGCAGTGTGTTGCGGTTGAGGCCGAGGAGATCGGCGGCCTTGATCTGGTTTCCGCGGGTCGCCGTCAACGCGGCAAGGATGAGGGGATATTCCATCTCGGCGAGCACACGCTCGTAAAGACCAGTCGGGGGAAGCGCATCGCCGAAGCTGGCAAAATATTGCCGCATGTTCTCCTCGACCGCCTGCGAGATCGACAGCGAACCGCTGCGCGCTTGCGTCTTTTCGATGGGGCTGTCGGGGATCTCCGAGCGCAGCTCGTTTTCGATGATTTCCCGCGTGATGACGTCCTGCGGGTATAGCGCGGTCAGTCGACGCACGAGGTTTTCGAGTTCGCGCACGTTTCCCGGCCACGGATGCGCCTTCATCAGTTCGAGCGCCTCCTGATCGAACCGCTTGACGTCCAGCCCCTCTTTTTCGGCCTGCTGGACGAAGTGACGAACGAGATCGGGAATGTCTTCGGCACGATCACGCAGCGGCGGCAGGCGCAGCGGTACCACATTCAACCGGTAATACAGATCTTCGCGGAACAAACCCTGGTTGATCGACTGCTTCAGGTCCTTGTTGGTTGCCGCGACGATGCGCACGTCGGAGCGGATCGGCGTGCGGCCGCCGACCGTCGTATACTCGCCCTGTTGCAGTACACGCAGCAACCGCGTCTGTGCATCCATCGGCATGTCGCCGATTTCGTCGAGGAAGAGCGTGCCGCCTTCGGCCTGTTCGAAACGGCCGGTCGAGCGGGTCTGAGCGCCGGTGAAGGCCCCCTTTTCGTGGCCAAACAGTTCGGATTCGATCAGATCCCGCGGAATGGCCGCCATGTTGATCGCGACGAAGGGACCGTTGCGGCGCTTGCCGTAGTCGTGCAGCGCGCGCGCGACCAGCTCCTTGCCCGTACCGGATTCACCGGTGATCATCAGCGTGAGATCGGTCTGCATCAGGCGGGCGAGAACCCGGTAGATTTCCTGCATGGCTGCAGAGCGGCCGACGAGCGGCATGCCATCCTGCGAATCGTCGTCGATCTTGGACGGGCGGCGCTTCGGTTCGGCAAGCGCCCGGCCGATAATGCCGATCAGCTCGGTCAGATCGAAGGGCTTCGGCAGATAGTCATAGGCGCCTTTTTCGGACGCCTTGATTGCCGTCATGAAAGTGTTCTGCGCGCTCATGACAAGCACCGGCAAATCGGGGCGCGCCTTCTTGATGCGCGGCAGCAGGTCGAAGGCATTCTCGTCGGGCATGACCACGTCGGTGACAACCAGGTCACCATCGCCGGCGGAGATCCAGCGCCAGAGCGTCGCCGCGTTCGACGTGATGCGAACGTCGTAGCCGGCGCGGCTCAGCGCCTGATTGAGCACGGTGCGAATGGCTGCGTCGTCATCCGCGACGAGGATCGTGGCACCCGTCATGCAATGTTTCCTTTTGTCATAGGCATGTCGTCTTCGTCCACCGCCTGCCCCTTGGAGGCCGGCATCAGGACGCGGAAAGTCGTGCGGTTCTGCTGGCTGTCGCATTCGACGATGCCGCCATGCCCGCCGATGATCTTGGCGACCAGCGCCAGCCCGAGGCCCGAACCGTTGGTCTTGGTCGTAATGAACGGATCGAACAGGTGCGGCAGCAGGTCAGAGGGAACGCCCGGGCCGTTGTCGTGCACGCAGAATTCGAGCGGCAGCGAGATCTTCTCGCGGGTGCCGGCGACCGAAAGGCGGATGCCGGGTCTGTAGGCGGTCGTCAACATGATCTCGCCTTCCGACCGGTCACCGACCGCTTCCGCCGCATTCTTGATGAGATTGAGAAACACCTGCACGAGCTGGTCGCGGTTGGCAAAGACCGAGGGAAGCGACGGGTCGTAGTTTTCCGTCACCTTGATCCGGCGCGCAAAACCCGCCTTGGCGATCGCCTTCACATGATCGAGCACGGAGTGAATGTTGAGCGGCACGCGATCGACCGGTCTCTCGTCGGAGAATACTTCCATCCGATCGACCAGCGAGACGATCCGGTCGGTCTCGTCGCAGATCAGCCGGGTCAGGGCCCGATCCTCGTCGTTGACGGAGGTCTCCAGCAATTGCGCGGCACCCCGAATGCCGGAAAGCGGGTTCTTGATCTCATGCGCCAGCATCGAGGCAAGGCCTGTGACCGAACGCGCCGCCGCCCGATGCGTCAGCTGGCGGTCGATCTTGTCGGCCATCGATCGCTCCTGGAAGACAACCACGACGGAGCCGGGCTCCGAGATGACCGGCGCCACATAGAGATCGACCAGCTTGTCGGCGCCCAGGCGCGGCGAGCTGAGATCGACGCGATATTCGTTGACCGGGGCTTTACGCTCACGCACCTGCTCGATCAGTGTCAAAAGCGGACTGCCGAACGGAATGAAGGCGCTGATGTCGTGGCGGGCCAGATGGTTGGCGCTGGCGCCGAAAAAGGATTCGGCTTCCCAATTCGCAAAGGCGACGAGACCATTCTCATCGACAAGGATCACCGGATTCTGGATGGCATTCAACACCGCCATCGACAGGCCGTCGGTAGCAGCCGAGGCTTCCGGACTATTGGGCTTCTCGGTCATGCGGCGATCCCTTCGCTCGAGAAGGTCACATGCGAACTGCGAATGGCGTCGGACGCGCGCGCGGCGACGGATTTGGAATCGGTCGATGTCAGGATCGCTCCCTTCGCTGCGCCAGCAAGATCGGGGGCGAAACGGTCGAGATACCAGCCGACATGCTTGCGCGCATGCCTGAGGCCCGTGTCGGCACCGTAGAATTCGAGCATCATCTGATAGTGCTCCGCGAAAATGTCGGCGATCTCCGCCTGGTCTGGATGTGCCGCCGCGCCGGCGAGAACACCGACATGCCAGGGGCGACCTTGAGAAGACCGGCCGGCCATGACGGCGTCGGCCCCGGAGCGCCTTAGGATCTCTTCGGCATCCGCCACCGTATCGACGTCGCCATTGGCAACCAGCGGCACGGAAATGACCTCACGCACGGCGCGGATCGCGTCCCAATCGGCTCGACCGGTGTAGAACTGCATACGGGTGCGGCCGTGCACGGTGATCGCCTGGACGCCGGCATCCTGCGCCCTTCTTGCGATCAGCGGGGCATTGATCGAGTTTTCGTCCCAGCCAAGCCGCATCTTCAGGGTGACCGGCACATCCACGGCCTTCACCGTCGCCTCGACCAGAGACAGAGCATGGTCAGGATCGCGCATCAGCGCCGAGCCGGAATAGCCGCCCGTCACCTTCTTTGCCGGGCAGCCCATATTGATATCGATGATGTCGGCACCATTCGCAGCAGAGATTTTTGCCGCCTCGCCCATCCAGTGCGCTTCGCGGCCGGCAAGCTGCACGATGTGCGGCTTGATGCCGGAGTTCTTCAGCCTCGCCCACGATTCCGAGGCGTTGCCGACCAGCTCGCGGCTCGCCACCATCTCCGTCACGACGAACCCCGCGCCGAAGCGCCAGGCCAAGGTGCGGAACGGCAGGTCCGTGACGCCAGACATCGGGGCGAGCGCCACCCGGTTGCGGATTTCGATATTCCCGATCCGAAGCGGCGATGACAGGGCCGGAGTTGGCAAATGCATATCTTTCAGGCACATGTTGTTCTTGCACTATTTTTAGACATTGTTCTTTGGCTTGCCAAGCGATTTCGAAGCGTCGGGCAAATTTCCCTGTTCGGCTGGCAAAGCATGGACCTTCGCGGTACATCACGGCGAAGATTGGCGAAATCCGGGACCACATACAGAAGATGCAGCCTGAAGAACAGCTTTCCTGCGGCGTCGTAATCGTTGCAGCAGGGCGCGGCGAACGCGCCGGACAGTCGACCGAAGGTCCGAAGCAGTACCGCACCATCGGCGACAAGCCCGTTATCGCCCATACGCTTGACACTTTCGCGACATGGCCGGAGACCGGCCCGATCGTGGTTGTCATCCATCCCGATGACGAGGATCTGCTCGCGGCCGCGCGCAGACGATCGCCGGCACGCGAGCTGCTTGTGGTTCACGGCGGCGCGACGCGGCAGCAATCGGTTCTCGCGGGCCTCGAAGCCGTAGCGGCAACCGGCTCACGTTACGTCATGATCCACGACGCCGTGCGCCCCTTTGCCGATCATGCCCTGTTGTCGCGCTGCGCCGACGCTTTGGCAAAGGGAGCACGCGCCGTGCTGCCGGCGATTGCCGTATCCGACACGCTCAAGCGCGCGGACGCCGCGGGCGTGGTGACCGAAACCGTTTCGCGCAATCATCTCCATGCGGCGCAGACACCACAGACCTTCGATCTCAAGGCCATCCTCGACGCCCACAGAGCCGCAGCGACAAGCGGACGAACGGATTTTACCGACGATGCCTCGATCGCCGAATGGGCAGGCATCCCGGTGATGCTCGTCGAAGGTACGGTCGACAACGTCAAGCTCACACTGAAAAGGGACATCGCCATGGCCGACGAAAAACTCAAGCGACATCTGATTCCCGATGTTCGCACCGGCAATGGCTATGACGTGCACCAGCTGGTCGAAGGTGATGGCGTGACGCTTTGCGGTGTGTTGATCCCGCATACCAAGAAGCTCTCCGGCCACTCCGACGCCGACGTCGCCCTGCACGCGCTCACCGATGCGCTGCTTGCCACCTGCGGCGCCGGCGATATCGGCGACCACTTCCCGCCATCCGACCCGCAGTGGAAGGGCGCTCCCTCGCGCATCTTCCTCGAGCATGCCGCAAGCATCGTCCGCCAGCGCGGCGGCACGATTACCAATGCCGATATCTCGCTGATCGCCGAAGCCCCGAAGGTCGGGCCGCATCGCCAGGCGATGCGCGAGAACCTTGCCGACATGCTCGGCATCGATCTCGACCGTTGCTCGGTCAAGGCGACGACGAACGAGCGGCTCGGTTTCGTCGGCCGCGACGAGGGCATCGCCGCGATCGCGACAGCAACCGTCGTCTACACCTCAGGGGGCGCACACGATGTGGCCGAATGACATTCAAGCGACGGCCAGCAAGATCATTGCCGATTTCACCGCGCGCGGCCTCAAGGTGGCAACGGCAGAGTCTTGCACCGGTGGACTGATTGCCGGTGCACTGACGGAAATTTCCGGATCATCCGCCGTCGTCGATCGCGGTTTCGTCACCTACTCCAACGACGCCAAGATCCAGATGCTCGGCGTCGATCCGGCAACGCTCGCCGCCCACGGCGCTGTTTCAAGACAGACGGCCGTCGAAATGGCGCGTGGCGCAGTGGCGCGCTCCGAGGCTGACTTCGCCGTCGCCGTGACCGGCATTGCCGGCCCGGGCGGCGGGTCGCCGGAAAAACCTGTCGGCCTGGTGCATCTATCGGCAACGGGGCGCAACGGCACCGCCCTTAACCGCGAGATGCGCTATGGCGATATCGGCCGCGACGCCGTGCGGCTGGCAACCATCCGAACGGCGCTGGAGATGCTGACAGAGGTCGCTCAGACGGCGTAGATCCTGTCGGCACGCTTCTCGAACGCATCGGAGAACATGCGGAAGGCACGGTCGAACATCGAGCCCATCAGGGCCCCGAGAATGCGGCTCTTGAACTCGTAGTCGATGTAGAAATGCACGATCGACTGCCCCTCGCCCGCAGGCTCGAAGCGCCAGCGATTGTCGAGATATTTAAACGGACCGTCGATGTATTTGACCTCGATCACGCGCTCGGCCTTGTTGAGCAGGACCTGCGTCGTGAAGGTCTCGCGGATCGCCTTGTAGCCGACGGTCATATCGGCCATTAGCAGGACCTTGCCATCCCTCTCCTTGCGTGAGCGCACGGTTAGCGCCTCGCAGAGCGGCAGGAACTCCGGATAGTGTTCGACATCGGCGACAAGATCGAACATCTGGTCGGCCGTGTGCTTGACGACATGGTTCGTTTCAAAGTGCGGCATAGAAGGGAGTTAAGCGGGCAAGCCAAGAAGATCAAGGAGCCTCTGCATCTGGCGCCGCGATTTCAACTGCAGAACCGGCACATCCGGGCCGTGTTGGGCAAGACCTGCGACGATACGTGGCGAGAACTTGTCCTCGAAGGTCCAGATGAATTCGAGAAATTCCCAGTCGACCTTCTCGATGCAGCCCGGCGCCATCTCCGGGCGGGTGCGCCCGAGATATTTCAGCCAGCGGGTGACGACACCCCAGATGCAGAGAAGCCGCGGCATGCGCACCCAGATGACGATATCGCTTCTCGGCACGCGGACATCGAAGGTCGAAGGGTTGGTGCCATCCATGATCCAACGGTCTGCTTCTATCCTCTCGACGATGCGCCGACGCTGCTCGACCCGATCGCGTTTTGCCCAGCCCGGCAACCATAGAATGTCGCGATCGATGGAAATGTAAGTCAGGTCGAAATGCCGGGCGAGCTTTTGCGAAAGCGTCGACTTGCCGCCGCCGGAGCATCCGACCACGAGGATACGCCCGGCACTGCGGATATGATCGGCAGCAACGGTATCGTCGACATAGTTCACGGCTGCCGGTTTTGATGGCTGGTCCATAGGCAAAGCCACTAAAACAAACCGCTTGGCACTCAGGTGTCTCGACAAGCTTCTGGCGGCTCAACCGCTTTGGCTGCCGGCCCCGTCCTTATTAGAAGGGCGGTCGGGCGATCCGGGGTAACGCCGATGCCGGAAACCGGCCGCAATGCGTTGCAAGCCTCCCGTTGATTTCCAACCGCATCGATACGGGCTGAATTCCAGATGCGCTTGAATTCGCCTCGGCCGTGTCCCTGTCAGAAAATGAGGGAACAGCCGATACGCGATCCGGCAGAATTTCACAAGCATGCCGAGAGGCCGACCGCTGGCGGCGCATGCGCTTGAATATCGGGCACAACAAAAAACTCCGGCGCTGGGGCCGGAGTTTTTTGTTGTTTCGAAATGCCTCGGACTTATTCGGCCGCAGCCAGCAGCTTCTTTTCGCGCGCCGCCCGCAGACGGGCGAAATCGTCGCCGGCGTGATGCGACGAGCGGGTCAGCGGGCTCGAAGCGACCATGAGGAAGCCCTTGGTGTAGGCGACCGTCTCGTAGGACTTGAATTCATCTGGTGTGACGAACTTCTCGACCTTGTGGTGCTTGCGCGTCGGTTGCAGGTATTGGCCGATGGTGATGAAATCGACGTCGGCGGTGCGCAGGTCGTCCATCAGTTGCAGCACTTCGTTACGCTCTTCGCCGAGGCCGACCATGATGCCGGACTTGGTGAACATCGTTGGATCGAGTTCCTTCACCCGCTGAAGCAGGCGGATCGAGTGGAAATAGCGCGCGCCTGGGCGGACGGTAAGATAGTTGCCCGGTACGGTTTCCATGTTGTGGTTGAACACATCGGGCTTGGCGGCGACGACGCGCTCCAGTGCGCCAGGCTTCTTCAGGAAATCGGGCGTCAGGATTTCGATGGTGGTCAGCGGCGAAGCAGCGCGGATCGCCCAGATCACCTTCTCGAAATGTTCGGCGCCACCATCGGCCAAGTCGTCACGGTCGACGGAGGTAATGACGACGTGCGAGAGGCCCATCTGCTTTACGGCCTTGGCGACGTTCTCGGGTTCCGCCATGTCGAGCGCATTCGGCTTGCCGGTTGAGACATTGCAGAAGGCGCAGGCGCGGGTACAGATCTCGCCCATGATCATGAAGGTGGCGTGCTTCTTGTCCCAGCATTCGCCGATATTCGGGCAACCGGCTTCTTCACAGACCGTCACGAGCTTATGCGAACGCACCAGTTCGCGCGTCTCCTGATAACCCTTCGACATCGGCGCCTTGACGCGGATCCATTCCGGCTTGCGCAGCATTTCGGTGTCAGGCTTGTGGGCCTTTTCCGGATGGCGGACGCGTTGCGCCCGGTCAGAGGCGGCATCGAACACCGTTACCATACTGTCTTCCTCGTCGCGGCGGCTGCGGCATCGTGCCGGCAGACCCTTTTTCGATCTATATAGATGGCTCGACGGGAAATGTCAGGCCACCTTTTGTTGGACAGCCCGACCGCTAGCGTTCGAAGTGTCGCAGGCTATCGTTTGACAGCACGGCCAATGGCTATCAGCAGGCAGGCGCCGATGAAGCCAATGACCAGATAAGCAAGCCAGCCGGCAAAGGCCATGCCGAAGGCTGCCAGAATGAAGTTCAGCACCACCGCTCCGATGATGCCGAGCGCTATGTTCATGAACAGACCCATATCGCTGTTCATGAACTTCTCCGCGAGCCATCCGGCCAAACCGCCGATGATGATCGCAGCCAGGATACCGACGCCGTTCAAACTCATGGTGATCTCCGTGCATTGAGGACAAGGTCGCGTCCTCAATGCCGGATCGAGCCAAAAGTTCCGGCGACAGCCGGTTCCATCAGGCGTTCAGCGCACGCCCATAGGCGTCGAGCACACTTTCCTTCATCGTCTCCGAGATCGTCGGATGCGGGAAGATCGTGTGCATCAGGTCTTCTTCGGTCGTCTCGAGGTTCATCGCGACGACGAAACCCTGGATGAGCTCGGTCACCTCAGCGCCGACCATGTGTGCGCCCAAAAGTTCGCCGGTCTTCTTGTCGAAGATCGTCTTGACCAGGCCCTGGTCTTCGCCAAGCGCGATCGCCTTGCCGTTGGCGACGAAGGGGAAGCGGCCGACGCGGATGTCGCGGCCCTCGGCCTTTGCCTTGGCCTCGGTGAGGCCGACCGAGGCGACCTGCGGGTGGCAGTAGGTGCAGCCCGGGATCTTCAAGCTGTCCATCGGGTGGACATTCGGCAGGCCGGCGATCTTCTCGACGCAGATGACGGCCTCGTGCTCGGCCTTGTGGGCAAGCATCGGCGGACCGGCAACGTCGCCGATCGCATAGACGCCGGGAACGTTGGTCTTGCCGTAGCCGTCGATGACGATGCAGCCGCGGTCGGTCTTGATACCAAGCGTTTCGAGGCCGAGGTTCTCGATATTGCCCTGAACGCCGACGGCGGAGATCATCCGGTCAGCGGTGATCTTTTCGACCTTGCCATCCTTCATCTCGACATGGGCGGTGATCGAATTCGCGCCCTTGTCGACCTTCGTCACCTTGGCTTCGAGATGGATCTTCATGCCCTGCTTTTCGAACTGCTTCTTGGCAACGCCGGAGATTTCGGCGTCCTCGACCGGCATCACGGTCGGCATGATCTCAACCACGGTCACGTCAACGCCCATGGTGCGGTAGAACGAGGCAAACTCGATGCCGATGGCGCCCGAGCCCATGACCAGCAGCGACTTCGGCATTTCCTCAGGCTTCATCGCCTCGAAATAGGTCCAGATCAGCTTGCCGTCCGGCTCGATGCCAGGCAGTGCCCGCGGACGGGCGCCGGTGGCGATGATGATGTGCTTGGCAGTGTAGGTGCCCTCACCCTTGGTGTTCTTCGGCAGCGGCGCCTGCGGCTGCACGATCGCCTTCGTCGTCTTGCCGACGACGATTTCGCCGGGCTTGGTCAGCTTGGCCTCGCCCCAGATGACGTCGACCTTGTTCTTCTTCATGAGGAAGCCGACGCCACCGTTCATGCGCTCGGCAATGCCGCGCGAGCGGGCAACAATCGCCTTCAGGTCCGGCGTTACCGCGCCTTCGATCTTGATGCCGTAGCTGCCCGGATGCTGGGCATAGTGCAGCACCTCGGCCGAGCGCAGCAGCGCCTTGGTCGGAATGCAGCCCCAGTTGGAGCAGATGCCAGCCAGATGCTCACGCTCGACGATCGCGGTCTTGAGGCCCAACTGTGCCGCACGAATGGCGGCGATGTAGCCCCCCGGACCCGAACCGATGACGATGACGTCGTAATTCTCAGCCATGTGTTTCCTGCCTTTGTCTCAAGCGACCTTGCGGGTGAAGAGCACCCAGTCGTGTTTTCTGCTGCCTTCGAAGAGCGGCACGGCCTCGGCCCGAGCCGCCTCCTCGAAGCCGTTTGCCCTGTAGAGTGCCTGCGCCCTGTCATTGTGGCTTTCGGTGATCAGGCTCACCGGCGCCGTGCCGGCGCGTGCAATTTCATGTGCAAGCAGTCTGCGTCCGATGCCGCGGCCGCGCCGGTGACGATAGACGCCGAGGCTATCGATGAACCAGTGACCGACCACTTGCCGCTGCAGTGCCAGCAAGGGTTCGAGCACGGCATGTTTCGCTTCGATCTCGGTCACCGAAGCGTCGATGCCGTAGCCGATCGATACGCCTGCGATTTCATCCTCGAGTTCGGCAACGACCGCATCACGCCAGTTTCCTGGCCCGACATCCTCGCGAAGCTTGTTGCGCCCGCGCTCGAAAGCCGTATCGGTCACCCCGCCGAGAACGGCGCCATACCAGAGCCAGGCGGCAAAGCCGTGCGAGGCGATATCGACGAGAACGGCGAGTTCCGCCGCTTCATTTCGTTCCGCCGGTCTGATGGTGACGTCGTCGGCCATCTCAGATACCGAGCATCATCCGGACGACCGGCTCGAGGCCCCGGCCGATCGCGCGGGTGTTTTCCGCGTCCAGATGCACGCCATCGAGCGGCGTGGTCCTCGCTACCGATCCGGCATCGAAGAACCCGCAATCGAGTTCGTCCGCAAGGTCGCGATAGAGCGGCGCCAGCATCGCCGACTGCTCGACGCCGTCAGCGAACATCGCCGCGAATGCACTGTTTGCCGTCTCGCAAAGCTGCGGTGGCGAAACGATCAGGATTTCGGGACCTTCCGCCGTTTCAACCGGCCAATCGTGACGGCGCACGAGATTGACCAGGCGCTCGATGCCCTTGACCGCACCGAAAGCCGTGCCGTGAATGATCGGCTTCATGTCGTTGGAGCCGAGCAGAATGACCATCAGATCGAGAGGCGCATGACTGTGAAGGACGCTCGGCAGCATGCGCGCGCCATTGCGGTCGCAATCGGCGAGATGATCGTCATAGGCGGTCGTGCGTCCGTTCAACCCTTCGGCGACAACGTGAACGTCTGCCCCCAGGGCCTTCTGGAGCACGCTCGGCCACCGGTCTTCAAGCGCATGACGGCCCAGGCCGGACGCGTCATAGCCCCATGTCAGACTGTCACCGTAGCAGAGAACTGTTTTCATCGTCCGGGCCCGCCTTCGGCATTGCGACCAAGGAGAGGACCGGCCCGAAGGCCGGTCCTGGTCCACATCAGACCAGCATGCCCATCGGGTTTTCGATGTAGCGCTTGAAGGCTCCGAGCAGTTCGGCGCCGAGCGCGCCATCGACGCAGCGGTGGTCGGTCGAGAGCGTGACCGTCATCACATTGGCGATGACCATCTGCTTGTTCTTGACGACGACGCGTTCTTCGCCGGCACCGACCGCAAGGATCGTGGCATGTGGCGGGTTGACGACGGCTGCGAAGTCCTTGACGCCCATCATGCCCATGTTGGAGACCGCCGTGGTGCCGCCCTGATATTCTTCAGGCTTCAGCTTGCGGTCCTTGGCGCGCTTGCCGAGGTCCTTCATCTCGTTGGAGATTGCCGACAGGCTCTTCAGCTCCGCCTGGCGAACGATCGGCGTGATCAGGCCGCCCGGGATGGAAACGGCAACGCCGACGTCAGCATGCTTGTGCTTGACCATGTTGCTGTCGGTCCAGGACACGTTTGCATCCGGAACATCGCGCAATGCCAGCGCCAGCGCCTTGATCACCATGTCGTTGACCGAGAGCTTGTAGACCGGCTTGCCGTCTTTTTCCGGAGACGCGGCGTTGAGCTGGGCCCTGAGCGCCAGGAGCGCGTCGAGTTCGCAATCGACCGATACGTAGAAGTGCGGGATCGTCTGCTTGGATTCGACGAGCCGCTTGGCGATCGTCTTGCGCATGCCGTCATGCGGCACGAGCTCGTAGGAACCAGGCTCGAACAGCTTGAGAACGGCGTCTTCCGACATGCCCTTGGCAAGCGGTGCGGCAGCCGGAGCTGCAGCACCTGCTGCAGGCGCAGCGGCCGGCTTGGCACCGCCACCCGCAACAGCTGATTCGACATCCTTCTTGATCACCCGACCATGCGGGCCGGAGCCGGCGATTGCCGAAAGATCGATGCCGGCATCCTTGGCCAGACGACGTGCAAGCGGCGACGAGAAGACGCGGCTGCCCGATTCCGCCTTGGCCGCCTGCGGCGCTGCCGCTACCGGCTGAGCTGCAGCAGGTGCCGGAGCACTGGCTGCTGCCGGCGCGGGGGCCGGCTCTTCCTTCTTTTCGGCCGGGGCCGGCGCAGCTACACCGTTGCCGCCCTTGGCGGCCGCGGCAACATCTTCGCCGTCGGCTGCAAGAACCGCGATCAGCGCATTGACCTTGACGCCTTCGGTTCCGGCTGGAACGACGATCTTGGCAACGGTGCCTTCATCGACGGCCTCGACTTCCATCGTCGCCTTGTCGGTCTCGATCTCGGCAATCACGTCGCCGGACTTGACCTTATCGCCTTCCTTGACCAGCCACTTGGCCAGATTGCCTTCTTCCATCGTCGGAGAGAGGGCAGGCATTGTGATGTTGATAGGCATCGAAGGGCCCTCCCCTTATTTGTAGCAAACGGCTTTCACCGCATCGACGACCTCTGCGACATTCGGAAGCGCGAGCTTCTCGAGGTTCGCGGCGTAAGGCATCGGCACATCCTTGCCGGCGATCGTCAGGATCGGGGCGTCGAGATAGTCGAAAGCCTGCTGCATGACGCGGGTGGCAATCTCGGTGCCGACGGAAGACTGCGGATAGCCTTCTTCGACGGTGACCAGACGGCCGGTCTTCTTGACGGATTCGATCACCGTCGGCAGGTCCATCGGACGGATGGTGCGAAGGTCGATCAGTTCGACATCGATACCCTGGGCTTCCAGCTCGGCAACCGCCTTGACCGCGTAGGTCATGCCGATGCCGAAGGAAACGATGGTCGCGTCCTTGCCGACCTTGTGGATACGCGCCTTGCCGATCGGCAGCACGAAATCATCGAGCTTCGGCACTTCGAAGGAGTGACCGTAGAGGATTTCGTTTTCGAGGAAGATCACCGGGTTCGGATCGCGAATCGCAGCTTTCAGCAGACCCTTGGCGTCGGCAGCCGTATAGGGCATGACGACTTTCAGACCCGGAATATGGCTGTACCAGGCGGCATAGCACTGCGAGTGCTGGGCTGCGACGCGGGCCGCAGCACCGCTCGGGCCACGGAACACGATCGGCGCGCCCATCTGGCCACCGGACATATAGAGCGTCTTGGCGGCGGAGTTGATGATCTGGTCGATCGCCTGCATGGCGAAGTTGAAGGTCATGAACTCGACGATCGGGCGCAGGCCGGTCATGGCAGCGCCAACGCCAACGCCGGCAAAGCCGTGTTCGGTGATCGGCGTGTCGATGACGCGACGGGCGCCGAATTCCTGCAGCAGGCCTTGCGTGATCTTGTAGGCGCCCTGGTATTCAGCGACTTCTTCACCCATGACGAAAACGTCGTCGCTCAAGCGCATTTCTTCGGCCATGGCGTCGCGCAGAGCTTCGCGCACGGTCATCGTCACCATTTCGGTACCGGCCGGGATCGCCGGATCGGCGGCAACTTCGACCTTCGGCTGGGCGGCAACCGGTGCCGGCGCGGAAGCCGCGGCGGCCGGTGCTTCGCTTGCGGCAACAGCCTTCGGCGCCTCGGCCTTCGGTGCGGCGATGTCGCCAGCGCCTTCGCCGTCCTGCAGCAGGACCGCGATCGGCGTGTTGACCTTGACGCCTTCGGTGCCGGCGGCGATCAGCAGCTTGCCGATCGTGCCTTCGTCGACGGCTTCCACTTCCATGGTGGCCTTGTCAGTCTCAATCTCGGCGATGACGTCACCGGAGGACACCTTGTCCCCTTCGTTCTTCAGCCATTTCGAGAGCGTGCCTTCCTCCATCGTCGGGGAAAGGGCGGGCATGAGAATTTCTACTGGCATGTTTGAACCTCCCCGGATCAAAGCAGGATATCGGTGTAGAGCTCGGATGCATCCGGCTCCGGATCGGCCTGGGCAAAATCGGCGCTGTCAGCGACGATGTCGCGGACGTCCTTGTCGATCTGCTTCAGCTCGTCCTCGCTCGCCCAACCCTTTTCAGTCAGACGCGCCTTCACCTGCTCGATCGGATCGTGTTCCGACCGCATCTTTTGCACTTCGTCCTTCGAGCGATACTTCGCCGGGTCGGACATGGAGTGACCGCGATAACGGTAGGTCTGCATTTCGAGAATGATCGGGCCCTTGCCGGAGCGGCAATACTCGACAGCCTCGTCGCCGGCCGCCTTGACCGCGCGAACGTCCATCGCGTCAACCTGGAAGCCGGGGATGCCGAAGGAAACACCGCGCTTCGAAAAATCGGTCTGCGCCGAGGCGCGGGTGACCGAGGTGCCCATGGCATAGCGGTTGTTCTCGATCACGTAGATCACCGGAAGCTTCCACAGCTGCGCCATGTTGAAGCTTTCGTAGACCTGCCCCTGGTTGGCCGCGCCGTCACCGAAATAGGCGACGCTGACATTGTCATTGCCGCGATAGCGGTTGGCAAAGGCAAGTCCGGTGCCGAGCGACACCTGGGCGCCGACGATGCCGTGACCGCCGTAAAAGTGCTTTTCCTTGGAGAACATGTGCATCGAGCCGCCCTTCCCCTTGGAAAGACCGCTGCGACGACCGGTGAGTTCAGCCATGACGCCACGGGCGCTCATGCCGCAGGCCAGCATGTGGCCATGATCACGGTAGGCGGTGATGACCTGATCGCCCTCTTTCAGAGCCATCTGCATGCCGACGACGACGGCTTCCTGGCCGATGTAGAGGTGACAGAAGCCGCCGATGAAGCCCATGCCGTAGAGCTGGCCGGCCTTTTCCTCGAAACGCCGGATCAGCAGCATTTCGCGGTAAGCCTTGAGTTCGTCTTCCTTGGTGAAGTCGGCGATATTGCCGCCGCTCAGGTCCTTCTTGGCCGGCTTTGCTGCGGTCTTACGGCTGGAGACGGACGCGTTTTTTCGCGGAGCCATTCATTCCTCCCAATGGTTAGCCTTTGACGGTTACCATAGGGAAAGAAAAGCGCCACAGCAATGCCATATTTGCATGGCTCGCATTCCGCGTAAGATATTGAATTTCCACAGAAATTATAAATTAACCGAATTTCAGTTAATTCGTCATGCGGTGAAAAATAACGATTTCGTCGCTCCGCGACATGTTGAGTGCGAGGCGAGCTTTCTCATCCAGCATGTCACGCTCCAGCGAACCGTCGCTCATCAGCTGAACCTCTCTTTCGAGGGTCGTGCGCTGCTTGGTGAGCTCGTCCAGCCGTGCCTGCCGCTCAACGATCTGGCGATCGAATTGTTCCGTCGCCTTCAAGCCGTAGCCGCCATGAATGGAATGATAGCCGAAATAGGAGAGAAAGGCGACCGCGATCAGCGGCAGCACCAGCCGACCCAGTTTCCGTTTCTTATGATGCCGTGTCCACATCCCGTCCACACCCTGATACGCAATACAGAGTGAGACTAACGGGCATTGATTAACCGACCGTTGACCATGAATGGCCGGATAAAGCAAAACCCGCCCACGGCAGCCGTGAGCGGGTCGAATTTTTAGCGATCGATCGAGGCTATCAGCCGCGCAGGATCGAGCGGCCGGCGTACTTGGCCTGCAGGCCGAGCTGCTCTTCGATGCGGATCAGCTGGTTGTACTTCGCGAGCCGGTCGGAACGGGCCAGCGAGCCGGTCTTGATCTGGCCGCAGTTGGTGGCAACCGCGAGGTCGGCGATGGTCGCGTCCTCGGTCTCGCCGGAGCGGTGGGACATGACGGCGGTGTAACGTGCCTTGTGCGCGGTCTCGACGGCGTCGAGCGTTTCCGACAGCGAGCCGATCTGGTTGACCTTGACGAGGATCGAGTTGGCAACGCCCATCTTGATGCCGTCGCGCAGGCGTGCGGAGTTGGTGACGAACAGGTCGTCGCCGACGAGCTGGCACTTGTTGCCGATGAGGTCGGTCACGGCCTTCCAGCCGTCCCAATCGTCTTCCGCCATGCCGTCTTCGATCGAGAAGATCGGATAGTTGCCAGCGAGTTCCGCCAGGTATTCGGCCATTGCGCCCGGCTCCAGCGTGCGGCCCTCGCCTTCGAGCACGTACTTGCCGTCCTTGAAGAATTCGGTCGCAGCGCAATCGAGCGCGATGAACATGTCTTCGCCCGGCTTGTAGCCGGCTTTTTCGATCGACTTCATGATGAAGTCGAGTGCTGCCGGAGCAGATGCCAGCCCCGGCGCGAAGCCGCCTTCGTCGCCGACATTGGTGTTGTGGCCGTCGGCTGCAAGCTGCTTCTTCAGGGTGTGGAACACTTCCGAACCCATGCGGACCGCATCACGCATCGTATCGGCACCGACCGGAACGATCATGAATTCCTGGAAGTCGATCGGGTTGTCGGCATGGGCGCCACCGTTGATGATGTTCATCATCGGAACCGGAAGCACGTGGGCGTTCGGGCCGCCGACGTAACGGTAGAGCGGCAGGCCGGCAGCTTCGGCCGCCGCCTTGGCGACGGCAAGCGACACGCCGAGGATGGCGTTGGCACCGAGGCGCGACTTGTTGGCCGTGCCGTCAAGCTCGATCATCGTCTTGTCGATCTGGATCTGGTTTTCAGCATCGAGGCCACCGATCGCTTCGAAGATCTCGCCGTTGACGGCGTCGACAGCGCGCTCGACGCCCTTACCGAGGTAGCGCGTTCCACCATCGCGCAGTTCGACTGCTTCATGCGCACCGGTCGAGGCACCCGACGGCACGGCTGCGCGGCCGAAGCTTCCGTCTTCCAGATGGACGTCGACCTCGACGGTCGGGTTACCGCGGCTGTCCAGAATTTCTCGGCCGATGATGTCGATGATTGCAGTCATGATCTCTTCCCTGCTTGAGGACGGTGGTGGGTCGGGCCTGTCATAAGCGAAGGCCCGGGATTTTCAATGGCGCGCAAGAAGTAAAAACAGCCGCGCCACCGGGGTTCATGAAAATTTCACGAGGCTGTATCAGCCCTTGGCGACCGCGTCGAAGGCCAGCAGCTTTTCGAGCAGCCGCGGCATATCCTTCAGATGCACCATGTTCGGGCCGTCCGACGGCGCGTTGTCGGGATCCTCGTGGGTTTCGACGAACAGGCCGGCGATGCCGACGGCGACGGCCGCACGCGACAGCGTTTCGACGAACTCGCGCTGACCGCCGGTGGAACCGCCCTGCCCGCCCGGCTGCTGCACCGAGTGGGTGGCGTCGAAGACGACAGGCGCACCGAGCGAGGCCATGATCGGCAACGAGCGCATGTCGGAAACCAGCGTGTTGTAGCCGAAGGACGCGCCACGCTCGCACAGAAGCACGTTCGGGTTGCCGCTCTCGGTGAATTTGGCAAGCACGTTCTTCATGTCCCAAGGCGCCAGGAACTGGCCCTTCTTGACGTTGATGGTGCGGCCGGTCTTGGCAGCGGCCACCAGAAGGTCGGTCTGGCGCGACAGGAAGGCCGGGATCTGCAGGATGTCGACGGTCTCGGCGACGACTGCGCATTGCTCCTCGGTGTGGACATCGGTCAGGACCGGGAAGCCGAATTCCTTCTTGAGATCGGCAAAGACCTCCATCGCCGTGTCGAGGCCAATGCCGCGCTTGCCCGAAAGCGACGTGCGGTTGGCCTTGTCGAAGGACGACTTGTAGACGAGGCCGATATCGAGCGACTTGCACAGTTCGGCAAGCTTTCCCGCCATCATGAAGGCGTGCTCGCGGCTTTCCATCTGACAGGGGCCGGCGATCAGCGACAGACGCTCCTTCTGCGAGAAGGCGACCTGCTTGGCACCTTCACCGACGACTACTCTGGCATTCGTTTCCATCATCAAGCTCCAAACGCGAAGATCACCCCTTGCCCCGCCATTTCGGGCACAATGAGGCGTCCGCCCATTTCTGAAAATTCGATATCGTTGCGCGCAAAGAGCGCGCGCGTCACTTCGAGGTCGGCGACACGGAAGATTACGGCCCGGCCGCGCAAGCCGCGCTCGGCGTTGCGAACCGAGCGACCGAAGAAGGCTTCCATACCGGCAGCACTCAGAACCGAGATCCTGGCGTTCGTCGTCTCGATGTCCATGCCGAAGGAGTGAGCCGCGACTTCGCGCTCATCGACCGCCTCCTGCAGCAGGTATTGGAAATCGGTCGGGTTCGTCTCCGAAAGCACCACCTCGGAAATGCCGAGCACGCCGTTTTCGTGCCGTTCCAGCGTACCCCGGTCGGTCGGAAGCGCGCGCACGCGCTGACAGCTGAACAGGAAGAAATCCGGCGAGCGCAGGTCAGCGGCAAAGGCCAGTCGGAAGGATCCGAGCCCCTCGCGGCCATCGGGTAGCCGCATCGGCCGGGAGAACTCCAGCATGTCGCCGCCGGAAACGCCACGGGCGCGAAACCGCATGTGGTCGGCGGCGGCGTCCTCTGTACCGAGCACGATCGCCGAGAGGCCCTCCGGCCCCTGGCGGAAGCGGAATGCCTGATCGCGGGCAACGAAGGCGTTGCCGGCCAAGGCTGCCGCCTCGCATTCCTCGCGCGAAGCGACGGCAAGCGGCTCGAGATAGGTGTTGTCGGAGAAGAAGACGCAGGCGTTTTCGGTGCCGAAAGGGTGGCGGGCGTCTTCGGCCACCGTGAAGCCGAGATCATTGAGGCGACGCCGTGCCTGTTCGAGTGCGTCCACCGGCAGCACGAGATGATCGAGCGGGCGGGTGGTGCGCGTGGAGAGGCTCATGGCGGTTTCCCTGATGGTTTGCCGCTGTTTGCAACTTTTGACCGGCGAATGCAAGCCGGCTGGCGGCCAGGGCGCCGATCGGCCGCTTGGCCCCAAAGATCCGCCGCAAATAGGAGCCGTCCGCGCCGGGCACCGCCCGCCGCGGTCTTATGGCTGCCAGCAGGTGCCGAACTGCCTGAGCGTCAATAGAAGCCCGGAGTCGCCGTGGCGTTGCCCGTATTCGAGGCCCCGAGACCGGGGGCGAACGTTTGGGGCTGCGCGTAGGTCGTATTGCTCGAGGAAGTCGTGGCACAGCCCGAAAGCCCCAGCAGAGCGATCGTCAAGGGCACAAACAACAAAGCTATGAAGCGCATATTTCCCGATCCTTTTCAGTTTGCCTGGTGAACAGCAAAGAATGAAAACCGCAGCCTTGGGGAGTACGTAACAGTAACGCCGCGTAACAAGTCACGGAGATCGACGCTCGCGATATTGCGAAAGGCAACCGCAGCACCGCGACGGGCGCTGCGGTTGTTCGGCTTCATCCGGTGCGCTCAGAAAGGTGCGCACCGACATCACATCATTGGCCGAGGTCGCTTTTGATGGCGCAGGTCGCGATAAAGGTCGGCACAAACCTGTCGATCAGGAAACGCGGCACCGGCTGCCGGTCCTCGTGGAAGCCCGCCAGCACGAAGCCGGCCCGCAATTGACCGTCGATTTGAGCTGCCAGGCTGTGCCCGAACACCAAGGCTTCACCCTTGTCGATCTTGGCGCGCACAGCGTCGGCAGCGAGATGTTCCGCCTCGACAAAGGGAAGCGTATAGGCCGGCCGAATGAGGCCCTGTTCGGCATAGCTCGGGTCGCGGTCGCCGACGAACACCACCGGATTGTAGAAGCTTGCCAGCAGGCGACCGCCCATCTTCAGCACCCGATGGCATTCGCGCCAGACCGGCTGGACGTCGGGCACGTAGAGATTCGATATCGGGTGGAAGATGATATCGAAGCTGCAATCCGGAAAGACCGAGAGGTCGCGCATGTCGCCCTGAACGATTGTCAGCGGCAGGCCCTCGCGCTCCGCCACCAGTCGGTCCTGATCAAGTTGCCGTTCCGAAATGTCGAAGACCGTGACCTCGCCACCTGCCGCCGCCAGAATAGGCGCCTGCTGGCCGCCGGCCGAAGCCAGGCACAGGATCTTCTTGCCGCGAATGTCAGGGAGCCATTCCTTCGGCAGGTCACCGGGCGTCAGTCGCGCCTGCGATTGCCCGCTACGGGCAGCAGCGATCAGTTCCGGCGTCACCGGTCGTGACCACTCACACTGCTGGCTTGCCTGCCTGTCCCAGGCTTGGCGGTTGTGATCGATGATATCGAGCGCGTTGGATAAATCTTGCATAGTCGGTCCCTTGGAAACATGTCCAAACATGACCGCTCGTCGTGGAGAATAGAGATCGCAGGCAAAAAATGCCTCGGCGTCTGTCCGTGGTTGCGGATCGAGCAATGCCATCGTCCATCCCCTTCGCGAGCGAAGTTGAGGCGAATTCGGTTTTCACCGGGCATTACTGGCGCATTGGACGACGCTCCTCTTGATGAACCTGAAAACTAGCGGCTGAGTTGCAAGTGGTCAACGTTCCACGGAAACCGCCTGTGGGTCGAAGGCTGCAGTGTGACGTCGCATCGTTTCCCGCGCGTCAGCCAAAAAACTTGCCGGGATCGAAGAATTTGGACAGCTCGCACGTCATCATCCCAGGAGCGATTTCGGCCGCTTGTGAAGCGGACGCAATCGCGTAAAGTCGGTCGATGCAGCCTGAGGTTACGACCGGTTGCAGGTTTGAGGGGCGACATTTGATCATTTCATTGCAGGGCGTGGGACGCATGCGGGCACGAGGGGCAATGCATCCCTCGACACCGGGATACCATCAAGATGGGATCGAGGCAGCATGATTCGCGATTTGCTTGCCAAGCTCGCTTCGGTCGCCATCATGATGTTTGCGCGTGCGCTGACAGCTGCCCGCGCAATCTGGCACGAAACCGGCCTGCCGCCGAGACAAAGCATCTATTTCGCCAATCACTCCAGCCATGGCGATTTCATCCTGATCTGGGCCGTACTGCCGCCCTGGCTGCGCGAACGTGCACGCCCCGTCGCCAGCGCCGAGTACTGGCTGAAGTCGAAACTGACGTCCTTCATCGGCCGCGACGTCTTCGATGCGGTGCTGATCGAACGCGACCCCGCCGCACGCACCAGCGACCCGGTCGAGCAGATGGCGACGGCGCTCGATGACGGCGCCTCGCTGATCGTCTTTCCCGAAGGCACGCGCAACCAGACCGAGGCCAAGTTGCTGCCGTTCAAGAGCGGGCTCTACCACCTCGCGCGCAAGCGGCCGGACGTGGCTCTCGTCCCGGTGTGGATCAACAATCTCAACCGTGTGATGCCGAAGGGCGAGTTTGTTCCGATACCGCTGATCTGCACGATCAACTTCGGCGAACCGCTCAAGGTCGAACCAGGCGAGAGCAAGGAAGACTTCATCGCCAGGGCGCAAGGCGCATTGCTTTCCCTTGCCCCGGCACAGACGGACAACGACGCATGAGTACGACGACTTCCGACATGGTCACCCTGCTGCTCGGCGTCGGCGGCATCCTGCTGTTTGCCTCGTCGGTCGGTTACATCTTGCAGCGCAAGCTTTCGCCCGACGGCTCCAATGGCGCAATCGAGAACCTGAATGCCCGCATCAAGGCCTGGTGGGCAATGGTCTTCCTGATCGCCGTCGCCTTCATTGCCGGACGTGTCGGGGTGCTGTTGCTCTTCGCCTTCTGCTCTTTTGCAGCACTTCGCGAATTCATCACGCTCATCAACACACGGCGGGCCGATCATTGGGCGATTGCCGCCGCCTTCTTCCTGGCATTGCCGATCAACTACTATCTGCTTTGGGCGGAAGAATACGGCATCTATGCGATCTTCATTCCTGTTTACGCCTTCCTGCTCATGCCGATCATCGCTGTCCTGCGCGGCGATACGCAAAACTTCCTGCTGCGGATCTCCGAAGTCCAATGGGCGCTGATGATCTGCGTGTTTTGCGCTTCGCATGTGCCGGCACTGCTGACGCTGCAGATTCCCGGCTACGAGGGGCGCAATGTGCTGCTGATCGCCTTCCTGGTGATCGTCGTGCAATCGAGCGACGTGCTGCAATATGTCTGGGGCAAGCTCTTCGGGCGCACCAAGATCGCCCCGAAACTCTCGCCATCGAAGACGGTGGAGGGGTTTGCCGGCGGCGTTGCCAGCGCAACTCTGCTCGGCGCCTCGCTGTGGTGGATCACGCCATTTACGCCGCTTCAAGCCGGGCTGATGTCGTTCATCATCACGATGATGGGCTTCTTCGGCGGGCTGGTGATGTCGGCGATCAAGCGGGACCGCGGGGTGAAGGACTGGGGTCACCTGATCGAAGGACATGGCGGTTTGATCGACCGACTGGATTCGGTCGTGTTCTCGGCACCGATCTTCTTTCATCTGACGCGATACTGGTGGTCGCTAACATGAGCAGCCAGCTGCGCAGCCTTGCCCGCAGCAGCATCGTCCACGTGCTTTTTGCTTTCCTAGCCATGGGCGGATGGGCACTGTTTGCCAACAGGCATCATGCAATGCCGCGACTGTTGATAGCCGGCTTGGTGCAGGGCGCGCTTTCAGCCGCGCTGACGCTATGCCTGAAATCGACGATCGAGGCGCTGTCTCTTCGTTTCCGCGGGGTCTTGCGGCTTTGGATGCCACCGCTCCTCGCCTGCCTTGGCTCAACGACCATTCTCGTCGCCGTCCATGCGGCAACCGGAACACCGGAAATTCTTAGGACGATTGCCGTGCCGTTACTGGTATCGACCAGCTATGCGGTGCTTTACAACTATTCGATCAGTCGCGGGGAGCTTGAACAATGAAAGAAACCAGCGACCGCAGGCCTTTGGCCAGCCGCAACACCCGCTGGGCGCAGGCAATCGCCCGGCGCCTCGCTTCGATGGCGATCACACCCAATCAGATATCGCAGGCGAGCATGGCGGCCGCAGCGCTAGCGGGCCTTGCGCTCTGGCTGACCAGCGAGACCCAGGACGGACTTCGCGCCCTGCTTTTCATCGCCGCGGCCCTGTTCTGCCAGATGCGTCTGCTCTGCAATCTTTTTGACGGCATGGTCGCCGTCGAGGGCGGCAAGGGCGCGCCGGACGGTCCGTTCTGGAACGAATTTCCCGACCGGATCGCCGACCTCTTCATTCTCGTCGGCGCCGGTTGTGGCATCGGCGTGCCGGCGCTCGGCTTTGCCGCCGGCGCGTTCGCCGTGCTCACCGCCTATGTTCGCGAACTCGGCCGCGCCAACGGCGCCCCGAGCGACTTTTCCGGCCCTATGGCAAAGCAGCACCGAATGGCGACGATCACGTTCGCCGCAGTCGTCTCGGCTTTTGAAGGGCTGTGGCTCGGCGATGGCGAGGTGATCCTGGTCGCACTTCTCATCATCTCGATCGGCGCGGCCTTCACGGCATTGCGTCGCGCACGGCGCCAGACCGCCTGGCTGAGGGCCAACGCCGCAAGCAATTAGCGGCCCCGCGCGGACTGCATCCTCCAAAACGAATCCGCTGACCACCGTCGCCTGCATCGGCTCGGCGAGAGCCTTGACGTGAATGATGTCTATTATTAGATAGATTACTCGATTTATTAAATGTGGTTTGGCCGCCTTTGAACGGCTTACGCGGCACATTGCCGACTGGATCGTTGGAGGACGGCGTGGACCCTTCGCCCGACCCGGCCCTTCGACAATAGACGTTTTGAATCAGATGGATCCGGCAGGCAGTTACATCGCCTGCCGTTACGGAGGTGATCATGACCACCCAAGACCGCATAGACGAGGTCGACGCGTTGCGCGGCTTTGCCCTGCTCGGCATCCTGCTCGTCAACACCATGGCTTTCGCCTCGGCGTTTTACGGCCTCGAATTGCCAGATCCGTCGTTCGGCTCCGGTCTCGACCGCGGCGTACACTTCGCGGTCGCGCTGTTCTTCGAGATGAAGTTCTACCTGCTTTTCTCCTTCCTCTTCGGCTACAGCTTCACCCTGCAGATGCGCTCCGCCGAAAAGGCGGGCGACGCCTTCGTGCCACGGCTGTTGCGGCGGCAGGCGGGGCTCTGGCTGATCGGGCTGGCGCATGCGGTTCTGCTGTTTCACGGCGACATACTGACGACCTACGCCGTTCTTGGCATCGCGCTGATGATGTTGCGGACGCGAAGCGATGCCAGCCTTTGGCGGCTCGCTCGCCTGCTGGTCGTGGGTACGGCGCTTTCCTGGTTCGCACTTGGCGTCGTCGCCGTCCTGGAGCCTCCGCCTCTTGATCGGAAAGCCATTATCGCCACAGCTGCCGCGACGGAAGCGGCCTTCAGGGGCAATTGGCAATCCATCATAGGCCAGCACCTGACGGAACTGTCGTCAATCTGGGTGATCCTCGGCTTATTACAGGCGCCATCGGCGCTCGCCATGTTCCTCGTCGGCCTGATTGCGGGGCGCCGGCAGATCCTCTCTCGGCCGCAGGAGAACCGCGCCCTGTTCCGGCGGCTTGTTCGCCTCGGCGTCTTGGTCGGCCTGCCCGGCGCCGTCGTCTACGCCTATACCGGCGTCGAGATGAGCGAAACGCCGCTGGCGATCATCGGGCTTGCCATCGGGCTATTGACCGCACCGTTGCTGACGGGAGCCTATGTGGGCGCCATGGTGCTGTTCCTCGACACTGCCGCTGGACGATGGCTGCGCGACCTGCTGGCACCGGCCGGCCGGACTGCGCTTTCCAACTACCTGCTGCAATCCCTCATCTGCGCCTTTATCTTCCATGACTACGGTCTCGGCTTGGTCGGCCGCGTGCCGCCACTCGAAACCGTATCGATCGCCCTTGTCATCTACGCTGCTCAACTCATTCTCAGCTGCTGGTGGATTCAACACTTCGCCTATGGTCCGCTGGAATGGCTGCTGCGCTTCATCACCATCTGGCGCGTGCCGCAATGGCGCAAGCTTGCAAGTGCCGATCAGCGATAGCGCTCTCACTTCAGACGGGATCTCAAAGCACCCGGCGCGCCTTTCGCGCCGGGTGCTTTGGTGTTCAAAAGGCTTATTTCTTCGTGTTGACTCTAATTAGATGATTATCTAATTATGAGGTAACAACGGATCGTGGGCCATGCGAATCAACACCGTCTTCGAAGCGCTTTCGCACCCGGTGCGGCGACAAATTCTGACGCTGCTGAAAAGCGGCCCGATGAGTGCCGGCGAGCTTGCCGGCCATTTCGATCTGACCAAACCGACGCTTTCGGTGCATTTCAACAAGCTGCGCGATGCCGAACTGGTCGCGGTCGAACGCCGTGGCACGAGCCTGATCTACCACCTCAACATGTCCATCCTGGAGGAAGCCTTGAGCGGACTACTCGGCAAGAAGGATCAAACGCCATGACATCTGTATTGCGTTCTCCCCTCGTCCTGCCTTTGGCTGTCGCGCTCGTCGGCGCGACGCTGACTGGCTACCTCACCATTCCAACCGGCACCGAGCTTCCGATCCACTGGGGCGTCGACGGCAATCCGGATCGGTTCTGGCCGCGCGACAGGGCGTTGCTGGTAGCGCCAATCGGCGCGGCCGTTGTCGTGGCGCTGATGATTTTCGTCGGCCGTTTTGCTCCAAGACGACAGGCCGGCCGCCATGTTGCAGCCGCTGCATCCACGGGCATTCTTGCACTCTTTACAGCGATACAGACCGTCATCGTGCTCATCGGCCTCGGTATCGACGTGTCGATGGTCCGCGTCATCGCGTTCGCCATGGGTTTGCTTTCCGTCGTCATCGGCAACGTGATGCCGAAATCCCAACCCAACGGCTTTGCCGGTCTCCGCCTGCCATGGACACTCGCCGACCCGGCCAACTGGGCGGCAACGCATCGCCTCACTGGTCGCCTCATGCTCGTGTCCGGCAGCATCTTGATGCTTGCCGCATTGTTCCTCAGCGTCGGGCCGCTGCTGACGGCAGTGACGATCGTCGCGTTCGTGCTGCCGTTCCTGATCGGCAGTGTCTACAGCTACATTTTCGCACGCAGCAAAGGGCAGCCGTTCCGTCGATAACGACGCAGCATAGGAAGCTGAAACAAAAAACGGCCGGTCACGAGGGACCGGCCGTAATTTTCAGAACCGCGTTGATGCATCAAACGAGGCGCGACTGTTCCAGTGCCGCTTCGACGAAGCTCGCAAACAGCGGGTGCGGATCAAGCGGACGCGATTTCAGCTCCGGATGATACTGCACGCCGATGAACCACGGATGGTCCGGGTACTCGACGGTCTCAGGCAGGATGCCGTCCGGCGACATGCCGGAGAAGACCAGGCCGCAGGATTCGAGCCGCTGCTTGTAGTCGACATTGACCTCGTAACGGTGGCGATGACGCTCCGAAATATCGGTCGTGCCGTAGATGTCGGCAATCTTCGTGTCGCTCTTCAGCGACGCGCGATAGGCGCCAAGGCGCATGGTGCCGCCGAGATCGCCGGACGCAGAACGCTTCTGCAGTTCGTTGCCCTTCACCCATTCGGTCATGAGGCCGACGACCGGCTCCTTGGTCGAGCCGAACTCGGTCGAGGATGCCTTGTCGATGCCGGCGAGATTGCGCGCCGCTTCGACGACCGCCATCTGCATGCCGAAGCAGATGCCGAAATACGGCACCTTGCGTTCACGGGCGAAACGCGCCGCGTTGATCTTGCCCTCGGAGCCACGCTCTCCGAAGCCGCCGGGAACCAGAATGCCGTGCACCTTCTCGAGGTACGGCGCCGGGTCTTCCTTTTCGAAGACTTCCGACTCGATCCACTCGAGCTTGACCTTGACCCGGTTGGCAATGCCGCCGTGGTAGAGCGCTTCAGTCAGCGACTTGTAGGCATCCTTGAGGCCGGTGTACTTGCCGACGATCGCAATGGTGACTTCGCCTTCCGGCGTACGGATACGATCGGCAACTTCTTCCCACGCTTCCATGCGCGGCTTCGGTGCCGGCTCAATGCCGAAGGCGGCCAGCACTTCGTTGTCGAGGCCTTCCTTGTGGTAGGCGATCGGCACGTCGTAGATCGAGGCAACATCGAGCGCCTGGATAACCGCCGACTGGCGGACATTGCAGAACAGCGACAGCTTGCGACGCTCGGCCTCGGGGATCTCGCGATCGGCGCGGACGAGCAGGATGTCGGGATGAATGCCCAGCGCCTGCAGTTCCTTGACCGAATGCTGTGTTGGCTTGGTCTTCAGTTCGCCTGCCGCCGGAATGTACGGCATCAGCGTCAGATGGACATAGACGGCGGTGCCGCGCGGCAGATCGTTGCCGAGCTGGCGGATCGCTTCCATGAACGGCATCGCTTCGATGTCGCCGACGGTGCCGCCGATCTCGCACAGCACGAAATCATAGTCGTCGTTGCCTTCGGTGACGAAGTTCTTGATTTCGTTGGTAACGTGCGGGATCACCTGAACGGTTGCGCCGAGATAGTCGCCTCGGCGCTCCTTGTCGATGATGTTCTTGTAGATCCGGCCAGTGGTGATGTTGTCGGTCTTCGTCGCCGAACGCCCCGTGAAGCGTTCATAGTGGCCGAGATCCAGATCGGTCTCGGCGCCATCGTCGGTGACGAACACCTCGCCGTGCTGGGTCGGGCTCATGGTGCCCGGATCGACGTTGAGGTAGGGGTCGAGCTTGCGCAGTCTCACCCGGTAGCCACGCGCCTGCAGCAACGCTCCTAGAGCGGCCGCAGCGATGCCTTTTCCGAGGGAGGAAACCACGCCGCCAGTGATGAATACATATCGCGCCATGGGAGTCACCGGATACCTTTTAACAAACGATTCCGCCACCGAAAAATTCGTCTATCCGAACTTTTCCGTCTTCGAAGGGAATCAGATTTCACACAAAACAAAACCGGCGGATGGTGCCATCCGCCGGCGGGTTCTTCTGAATTGCGACCTTATTGGCCGCTGGGAACTTGCGATCCCGTATTGCTGTTGGCGCCGCCTGCGGGCGTTTCCGTCGTCGTGGCACCGCTGGCCGGGGCCTCGCCTGTGGTGGCGGGCGCCGGTGCCGTGGCGCCATTGCCGGTCGCCGGCTGCTGGGTTACGCCACCGGCCGGAGCCGTGGTGTTGCCGCCGCCAAGCGAATCGAGGACGCCGCCGCCCGAGCTGGTGCCCGGAATACGGTCGAGGATATCGGTCGCCTGCGGCTCGTACCGAGCGAGAATGCCCATCGCCAGAGCCAGAACGAAGAAGAGTGCCGCGAGGATCGCCGTCGTGCGGGTCAGCGCATTGGCAGTGCCGCGCGCGGACATGAAGCCCGAGCCGCCGCCGATGCCGAGGCCGCCACCTTCGGAACGCTGAATGAGAACGACGCCGATCAGGGCAACGACGACCATGAGATAGATGACGAGTAGTACGGTCTGCATCAGCTTCCAGTCCTGCCCTTTGGGCAAACGAATCAAATCTTGCGCGGACACGGAGTTTTCCGGGCGCAATTTTCGCGCCTCTTTATACCAACCTGTCCGCTATTCCAACCCCCTGCCCGGCCCGTGCCGGACAATCAGGCCGTCAAATCTTCATAAGCCCGGTAGATGGCGAGGAAGTCTTCGGCTTTCAAGCTCGCGCCACCGATCAGCGCGCCATCGACATTGGCAACGCCCATGAGCTCGCGGGCATTGGACGGCTTGACCGAACCACCGTAGAGAATACGCATCTTGCCGCCGGCATCGGCGAAGCGGGACACCAGTTCCTTGCGCATGAAGGCATGCGCCGCTTCGACGTCTGCCGCCGTCGGCGTCAGGCCCGTACCGATCGCCCAGACCGGCTCGTAGGCAATGACCGTGTTTTCCGCCGTGGCGCTGTCGGGTAGGCTTTCGGCGAGCTGACGCTTGAGCACGTCGAGCGTCTTGCCCGCCTTACGCTCGTCACCGGTTTCGCCGATGCAGACAATGGCGATCAGATCGGCAGCATGGGCGGCATCCGTCTTGGCGCGCACCACGCCGTCATGCTCGGCGTGGTCCGTGCGGCGCTCGGAATGGCCGACGATCACATGGGTGCCGAAGCAATCGGCGATCATCTCGGCCGAAACTTCGCCGGTGTGTGCTCCGGACTGTTTCTGGTGGCAATCCTGGGCGCCGATCATCAGAGGGCTGTCGTCGCAAAGCGCGGTCGCGACATAAAGTAACGTTGAGGGTGGGCAGATCAGCGTCTCGACCTTGCCCGACAGATCGCCCTTGACCCCTTCGGCCATCGCCTTGATCTGATCGAGCGAGGCGCGCGTTCCGTTCATCTTCCAGTTTCCGGCGACGAGCGGGCGGATGTCAGGCGTCATGAAATTTCCTCCGGGTCAGGTACTTTTCTCCGGAAAGCGGCCTAGCAAATGCCGCCGGCAAAGGAAAGCATCCGTCGCGGAATATTCCGGCAGGGCCAGGGCGATCGGCCCTGCCGGTGGTCTCGCGCCTTACGGGGTGCGCGCCATATGGATCACCGCAAAGGGCAACCCCTCATCATCCGTCTCCTGTCGACCGGTCTCGACAAAACCGCGACGGCGATAGAAATCGACGGCGCTCGGATTGTCGGCATAGACGCTAACGTCGAGACGACCGAGCCGCGCCGCCGCATGCTCGATCAGCCCGCGGCCGATGCCGGCGCCATGGATCTCGGGATTGACGAACAGGCCGCCGATAAAATTGCCGATCAGGCCAATGAAGCCTGCCGGGCGTCCATCGACCTCGGCGACCCAGTTGTCGGCCATCGGCAGGTAGGTATCGCGGACCATCTGCAGTTGGGCGAGAAGTCGCTCCTCGCCAAGGAAGGGGTGCCCGATGCGCGACGCGGACAACCAGATTGCCGCCAATCGCTCGCGATCCTCGGTGCGGTAGGGGCGGATCACCGCTTCTGGCCTCGCACTGGCCGGCGCCGACATCGCCCCCATCTTCTTCGGCTTTGCCGCCGCGATCGCATACATCAGGGGAATGCTGGGCATGGATTTGGGTGGCAGCATGCGTCCGCCGCCGGAATCGCGCATGCCGTCAAAGCCGGCCCAGCCGTTGGCGTAAGGGTATTCCTTCAAGCATTCGATCTCGAGACCGGCATCGATCAAAGCCTGGAGCACATCCGCGATGCCCCAGTTGAACTCGAACGAGGGGTGCGGATTGCGGAAATCGACAACACCTTGTTCATAGCCATCCGGCGCCAACCCCGCCCCCGATGCCGCGACATAGTCGCCCACACCCGCTTCAGAGACCGGTTCTCTCGGTGCGTAGTCGTAGCGCGGCGCCCATTTTTCATCGAAAACCATCGCAAACGGGTGAAACTCGATGAAGGCAAACCGCCCACCGGGCTTCAGGACGGAAGCGATGCCGCGTGCCCAAAGGCCGAGGTCGGACAGCCAACATATCGTGCCATAGGATGCGAAGACGCGGTCGAACGCCAGACCGCGCGTTCTTGCGTCATCGAACCAGTGGAGAAGATCGGCACGCTCGAAGGTGGCGGCGATGCCGCTTTCGGCCGAAAGCCGCTTGGCGAAAGCGATCGCTTCATCGGAAATATCGACGCCGGTCACGTTCGCGCCCAGGCGGGCGAGGCTCAGACTGTCCTGGCCGGAGTTGCATTGCAGATGCAGCAGATCAAGGCCCGCCAGATCGCCGAGCAACTCGATCTCTTCGGGATAGAGCGTGGAACCGCCGTTGCGGAAGAACGCCACTTGATCGCCCTTGTGGCTGTTGTGCGCGACGGTCGCCGCGTTCCATGAGAGCCGATTGGCCTCGTGTAGGTCGTTTAGCATGTCTCTCTCGTCAAATATTCTGAGCGACGCCGGGTCAAGCGCCACCAATGATATCTCTTTTAGGCCGCAAATTTGAGCACGGCTTCCAGCTCTTCGCCGTAGCTGTCCCCTGTTGGAACAAAGCCAAGCCCCTTGTAGAAACCTTCGGGGCTCGCCTCGCCCAAGCCGTAGCTGGTGTAGAGCTCGCGGATGCCGCGTGCCTTGAGGTCGCGGACCACAAGTTCGATCGCCTTCTTGCCGATGCCCTTGCCCTGAAACGGGCGGGCGATCATGAGGCGCCAGAGGTAGACGCCAGGGCAATCGATCCCGTCGTCCCAATCCGATCCCTGATGCAGCATGATAAACCCGACGAGCGTCTCGTCGGCGTAGATCGCCCGGAACCAGGCATTCTCGGAGAAATGCGCCTCCGCAATCGAGGTGCCGTTGTCGGCAACCATATTGCGCTGCTCTTCGCTCAGCGTTTCGCTGAGTTCGCAGACCTCGCAGACGGTCAGGGCGGAGATGCGGCGGAAGGTAATCTCGGCATCAGACGGCAAAACACGTTCGCTCATGGCGACTCCTGAAAATCAAATGGATGAAAACGAGGACCGAGCCAAAACGGCCGGCCGCGGTTTTCGATCGTCCGCCAACGATTTGAGCCAACGCTCAAATTGGACATATGATCAAATCTGCGCTATGTCAATCGGATACAACCGGAGACTGAATATGGTGTACATGACCCGCCTCGCCCGGCGCGAGGCGATCATTGCGGCGGCCATCGCCGTGATGCTGAAGGACGGCTTTGACGGGATGACCACACGTCGCGTCGCAGCCGAAATGGGAGCGGCAAACGGCATCATCCACCATCACTTCAAGACGGCAAGCGAACTCAAATGCGCAGCCTTCCAGCACTACGAGGCTGCGGCCCGCACCGAGTTCGTGGAGATGCGCCCTACGCTCGGTCCGACGGCAGCGCTCAAGCTCTTCGTCAGCGACCAAACGGACGATGCACGGGAGAACGGCATGCGATTCTGGGCAGAGGCCTGGCGGGCAGCCCAGGCCGACACCGCATTGGCCGACGCCTATGCGCAGGCCGTTTCCGACTGGCATCGCCTGCTTTGCGGCATCATTGCAGATGGTATCGCGGCGGGGGAATTCCGCACAGGCGTGTTCGCGGAAACGATCGCCTGGCGGATCCTCGGTCTCGGAATAGGCCTTTCCAGCATGGCAGTCCTGCCTGTGCCCTTGCTGTCGCCGGCAGCCGTCCGCAGCCTGATGATGCAGGGCGTTGCGGACGATCTCGGCATCTCGCTTCAGGAAATGACGAAGGCGTGCTGACTTACGCCTTTGCTGCCAGCGCTACGCGAATATCGGCCTCGTACCGTCGCTCGAACAGGTTGAACACCTCGTCCCCCGTCAATCGGTGAACGTCCTGAATATGAGGATAGGCATTTTCGGCCTCGCCGAGCGCCAGATAGGCGCGGGCGATGGTCATCGACGCGAGCGGCTGACGCAACGAAAGCGTCCACTCGCGAACGAGTTTCGAAACGGCGATGCTTTCACGGTGACGACCGACATCGTGGAGCGCGGCGCCGTAACCACCCTTGACCCAATAATAAAGGTCTTCGCCTTCGAGGTTCGCGTCCGCCAGTTGCGCCGCCAGCCGCCATTGCTCGAGCGATTCCGCGAACCTCTGCTCGGCCCCCAGCGCGATGCCGGCGTTGGCATGCTTTAACACCACGTTTTCAAGTGGGATCAACTCGTTTGTCGAGCTATTCTCGGTCATGACTCATGTTCCGCATTAAGTTGGTGCAACCACTCGAGCCAGCCAATTGACTGCCCTGTGTCGAGCAAATGAGATATCTTTCGGCTGCATCAACATGATCGGCCTGCAAATTTACGGTATCGTCAGAGAATAAAAGGCGGGCCCAGTGGGTCTTATCCGGGCGACAAGGGCGAAACCGAGGATTTCGTCCGAACGCCGCAGGAGCTTGCCATGCTGCAAAACAGCAAGTCTGCATTCGGCTGGGTGACGATCATCCTTCATTGGCTGATCGCGGTGTTGATCCTTGCCCTCCTGGCGCTCGGCTTTGTCATGCGCAGACTCCCACTGGATCCGAGCCTGCAATTCTCGCTCTACCAATGGCACAAATCCTTCGGCTTTACGGTGCTCGCTCTCGCCGCGCTGCGCGCCGCATGGCATGTGCTTGACAGGCAACCGCAGGCGCCTGCCGGCCTTTCCGCACTCGAACGGCGCGCTGCCGGGACAACACATGCAATCCTGATCGTCCTGGCCTTAGCGGTGCCCGTCTCCGGCTGGGCAGTCGCCTCGACATCGACGCTGAACATTCCAAGCTTCTATTTCGACTGGTTCGTCATCCCGCATCTGCCGATGGCGAAATCGGAAGCAGCCGAGAGCTTCTGGACGTCAGCACACTCGATCCTCGCCTACGCGACCCTGGGTCTCGTCGCGTTCCATGCCATGGCCGCGCTCTACCACCACGTCGTGCGTCGCGATGACGTTCTGGTTCGCATGCTGTCTACGCGACCGCAGCGGCGCCGCGAGCTCGAAAAGACCAAGAGCAGTCAGGTCATTGCCAAGAGGAAATGAACCATGATGAAGCAGAAATCGAAGGCATCGTCAGCGGCATTGGCATTTTGCGTCATGCTTGCCACGACGTTCGGGCCGAGTGCGACCAGGGCCAGCGCGCCGCAACTCTCGGACGCCGCCGGCAGCTACGGCATCACCGCCGCGTCACGCATCCATTTCTCCGTCGCGCAGGTCGGCGGCGGCGGCATTGCCGGCGACTTTGGCAAGTTCTCGGGCAACTTCCGCATCGATGGCAATAACATCGCCCGCTCGTCGGTCAACTTCACACTCTATCCGGAAAGTGTCGAGACGGGAGAAAGGCGCGTCGAAGATTTCCTGAAGTCGAGCGCCGTCTTCGACAGCGCGACCTACCGCACCGTCACCTTCCGCTCGACCAGCATCACGCAGACCGGCCCCGACACGGCCGCCGTCGAAGGCACGCTGACAGCACGCGGCAAAACCCGCAAGGAGCGGTTCTCGGTAAAGCTGATGGATTGGAACAATCGGTCGATCTCATTCAAGATCCGCGGCAGCATCTTCCGCTCGCCCTACGGCATGGACGTCGGCACGCCGATCTATTCCAATGTCGTCGAATTCGACATGAACATAAAAGGGCAGAAGCGCTAACGCTTCTGCCCTTCGAGATCTATTGCGAAGCCCGTCAGCTGCCGATCTGGCTGCCGACGAAGTCCTTGACGATACGCACAATGCCACGGCCCAAGAGCTCGTCGAGCGCAGCGATGAACTGGTCGACGTGAGAACGTTCGCAGATCAGCGGCGGTTCGAGCCGGATGACGTTGCGATTGTATTCGGTAAAGGCGACCAGCACGTCGTAGTCGCGCAGGAGCAAGGCACCGATGAAGCCAGAGAGCGACCCCTTCAGCTTGTCGTCAAGCACGGAAACGACCGGACGCAGGACCATCGGCAACGTCTGGCTGAAGTCCTGGAACTCCAGGCCAACCATCAGCCCCTTGCCGCGCACGTCCTTGATGATCTTCGGATACTTCTCCTTCAGCGCCTGCAGGCGTTCAAGCAGATAGTCGCCGCTGTCCGCCGCGCGATCGATCAAGTGATCGTCGTAGAGCACATTGATGCCCTCGATCGCGGTGATGCAGGCTTCGCCCATGCCGCCAAAGGTCGCCATAGCGTGGATCATCGCCGTCTTCGATGTGCCATAGGCCTTCATATAGACTTCGCGGCGAGCGATCATCGCGCCAACCGCCGCCTTGCCGGCACCGAGCGACTTGGCAAGGGCGGTGACGTCAGGGACGACGCCATAATGTTCGAAGGCGTAGAAGCGACCCGAGCGGCCGTAACCGCACTGCACTTCGTCAGCGACCCACAGGACGCCATAGCGATCGCAGAGCGCCCGCAACTGCTGCCAGTACTCGGCTGGAGCCTGGATGATGCCGCCGCCGCCCTGGATCGTCTCGAGCACGATGACGCCGATCTCCGGATCGGACTTGAAGGCATTCTCGACGGCCTGGATATCGGCGAAGGGAACGCGCACCGTGTTGTCGGCAAGCCTAAACTCGGCGCGGTAAAGCTGGCCGTCGGTAATGGCGAGCACGCCCTTGGTCTTGCCGTGGAATGAATTTTCCGCATAGACGACCTTCGGGCGCTTCGGGCCGGCCGCGCGCTCGGCAAGCTTGACCGCCGCCTCCATCGCCTCGGAACCGGATGAACCGAGGAAGACCATGTCGAGATCGCCCGGCGAGCAGGCGGCAATGTTCTTGGCAAGCGCCGCCGCATATTGCGACATGAAGGCAATCGCTATCTCGTGGCGTTTCTCGTCCTGGAACTTCTGGCGCGCCTGGAGAATACGCGGGTGGTTGTGGCCAAAGGCCAGCGAACCGAAGCCGCCGAAAAAGTCGAGAATCTTCCGGCCGTTCTGGTCGGTATAGTACATGCCCTCGGCGCTTTCGATCTTCACCTTGTGAAAACCGAGCAGCCTCATGAAGTGGAGCTGGCCAGGATTGAGATGGTCCTTGAAGGCAGTGGTGATGTCGCCGATCGACATGGCCTTCGCCTGCTCGACCGTGATCAGGTTTGGCCGTGCGACGCCGCCGTCCGGCGACGGCGCCGAGACGGCTGTGCGGTTCGGTTTATCCAGCATTGTCATTCCCCTCACTCGGCCGGTACGGCGGCGGCGTTTTGCATCGCGGCGCCCGACTTCTTGGCCCGATACTCGTCATAGGCGGCAATCAGCATGTCGCCATCGTTGAACTGCGACCGCCAGCCGAGCTGATGCTTCAGCTTGCCCGTCTCGCGTACGCACAGTTCGTCGGCAATCAGGTACTGCTCCGGATCCATGATCGGCTTGTTGATCAGGTCGAACAGCGCCAGCGTCTGCTTCACCGCGAAGGCAGGCGTCGGCAGCAGGAAGGACTTCGAACCGGCGTGCTTGATCAGGTTGCCGAGAAGCTCACGCACCGAAGGAGGACTGTCTGAGCCGAGGTTGTAGGCCTCGTTGGGCACGCCACCCTTCCATGCGAGCCGCGCCGCTTCGGCGCAATCGAACACCGAGATGAACTGGTAAGGCACCTTGCCCGAACCGATCATCGGCACCGGCAGGTTCATGTCGATCAGCTTGAACAGCTTTTCGAGAATGCCGAGACGGCCCGGACCGATAATCAGCCGCGGGCGGAAGATCGAGATGTTCATGCCCTGCTTGCGCCATTGCACGGCCAGTTGTTCGGTGGCCCATTTCGATTTGCCGTATTCGCCGAGCGGCTTTGCCGGATGGTCCTCGGTCTGCGGCGACTGCACCGTGTGACCGTAGATCATGTCGGTGGTGAATTGAACGAGGCGCGAGGCATTCGCTCCCCCCATGGCCTTCATGATGTTCTCGGCACCGTAGTAGTTGACCGGCCAGAAGAAGTCCCAGCGCTTCGAACGGATCTGCAACGGCGACAGCATCTTGGCCGCCATGTTGTAGACCATGTCGTCCGGGCCGATACCGACCTTCAGCACATCGCTCATCTGCGTCACGTCGCAATGAACGAAACGGGCTCGGTTGTAGTGCGGCAGGTCGGATTTGACGATATCGGCGACCACGACCTCCTCGCCATCCTGGACAAGGCGCTGCGCCAGATGCCTGCCGACGAAACCATCGCCACCAAAGATAATGTGCTTCATGACTTGCTCCCGAAGTCTGCTGTTCTTGCACCAGCCGCATCGACCGGCGTCTCGTCGCTATGGGATGACATGCCCGACTGGGCGATCAGGACCGTTCCAACGCAGATGAGCGCGATGCCGGCGATGCGCCAGGCATTGAGGTCCTCGCGGAAGACGAAGTAGGCGAAGATCGCAACCGCCACATAAGCCAGGCTCAGAAACGGATAGGCGAAGGAAAGCTCTACCTTCGACAGCACGTAGAGATGCGATGCCATGGAGATGACAAAGGTCACCAGACCCGCGAAAACCCATGGATTGAAAACGATCTGGAACAGGCGAACGATGGCGGTCTCTGCCGTCATCGAGATCGGCCCGAGCGACATCATGCCCTGCTTCAGCATCAACTGTGCCGCCGCATTGGTCAGCACAGTGAAGAGAATGAATGGAATATATTTCATAGTTTTACTCCCAGTCCCGGGAATGTACTTACACGCGAGAGACGCATATTCAGTGAAGTTCGCGTATTTAATTTCATAAAATTGTCTGCATTCTCATTTTGGCAAAGCCAGCGCCGTGCGGCGCCAGAAGTTCGACGTCAACGCAGGATCACGGAGCGCCTCAAGGGACCGCCAGGATGCGAAAGACTTTTCAAAGACTTGCGGGCTCATGCGTGCATCCTTGTAAGGATTTACCGCACCTCCGGCCTCGACAACGATCGCGTCGAGGCGGTCCAGCAGCTTTACCGTCCGTTCACCCTGATTGGCGAAGTCGAGCGTCAAAGTAAAACCGGGCCGCGGAAACGACAGGAGACCGCGCGAGGCGATGTCCCCGAAGCGCTTCAAGACGGTCAGGAAGGACGCATGCCCGGCCCGGCGTGCGGTCTCCATCAGCGTCGCAGTGATTTCCCGCGCATTCTCCGAGGGATAGACGCTCTGGTGCTGATAAAGCCCCTTGGGGCCGTAAAGCCTGTTCCACGCGCCGATGGCGTCGAGCGGGTAGAAATAGGAAGTCCACGGCACCGTCGAAACGGTTTCCCCCGGTTTCTCCTTGCGGAAATAGTATTCGTTGAAGACCTTGAGCGTCGCTGAATTGAGAAGGTTGAACGGCGGCGAGAACGGCACCGAGAGCTTCATGCCTTTCGGCATATCGGGAAACTCGCAGGAGCCGTCGGCATGATCGCCGGCCAGCAGAACGCCGCGGCCCATACGCCGTCCCGTCGCAAGCTGGTCGATCCAGGCGACGGAATATTCGTGTTCCTCATCGACGCGATCGACCAGCCCGAAATATTCGTCGAGATTGTCGAACCGGATCGCATGCTGCTGAACATGCGGCGACGGCACCTTGCGGAGCCGAAGACTGACGGTCCGGATCAGGCCGGTCAGCCCCATTCCACCGATCGTCGCTGAAAACAGCTCCGGATTTTCGGCGGAGGTGCAGGTCAGGTGCTCGCCGTCGGAACGCAGCAACGTAAAGCCGGACACATGATTGCCGAAGGTGCCGCGGGCATGATGGTTCTTGCCGTGAACATCGTTGGCAAGCGCACCACCCACGGTGACAAAGGCCGTACCTGGCGTCACCGGAAGAAAGAAACGGTGCGGAATGGCGCGGGTCAGGACGTCGCGGAGCGTGACACCTGCCTCGCAGGTCATCACGCCGGTACCCGGGTCGAACGCCAGGATGCGAGCGTGACGGCGATTGTCGATCAACAGGCCGCCATCGTTGTGGCAACTGTCGCCGTAGCTGCGACCATTGCCGAAAGGCAGGAAGGCATCGGGCTCTATCGAGCCGAGGCGATCCTCGTAGTCGTCAGGTGAAATGCCCTGCCGCGGCCGACGGTCGAGCCGGCCCCAGCTTTCGTAGTCTTGCGTGTTCATTGCGGCCCGACGGCTCCGAAAAGGATAAGTAACGCCCCAATCAGCATGGTCAGCTGGCTGCGCCAATCGCGCATGATGAAGACGACGGGATCCTCGTGCAGCATACCACGGCGCGCCAGCATCCAGATCCGAAGCAGCATATAGAGCACCAACGGGCAAAGTGGCCACAACGCCCAGGGCGTCGTGTACATTTCCTGCAGTTCCTTGCTGTGCACATAGAGCGCAAGCACCAGTGCCGCGGTGAAGGCGGAGGCCACACCTGCCTGGCCGACCATTTCGAAATCGACTGCGAGATAGCCACGGCCAGGAACGGCACCACCGTCCTTGTCCTCGAATTCATGCAGTTCGACATAGCGCTTCACCAGCGCCAGGCTGAGGAAGAAGAAGATCGCGAAAGATACCAGCCAGAAGGAAAGTTCCGTTCCGGTCGCCGCCGCACCGGCAACGATACGGGTGGTGTAGAGCCCGGCAAGCGTGAAGACGTCGACAAGCAGCTTGCGCTTCAGCACAAAAGTGTAGGCCGTCGTGGCACAGGCATAGAAGGCAAGCACGCCGGCAAATTTCCAGGGAAGGGCAAAGGTCAGCGAAAGCGAGGCCAGGATCAGGCAGATGACGAGGACGAGCGCCGTCGGCACCGACATCTGGCCGCTGGCGAGCGGCCGGTTGCGCTTCTTTGCGTGGCGCCGGTCATTCGCAAGGTCCGAGAGATCGTTGATGACGTAGACGGCGGAGGCCAGGAAGCTGAAGGCGAAGAATGCGATGATAACACTCAACAGCGCATCGAGATGCAGCACCTCATGATTGAGGATCATCGGCACGCCGATCAGCACATTCTTCGCCCACTGATGGACGCGGATCGATTTCAAAGGAGCAAGCATGCTCACCTTGCCGGTATCGAGCTTCTCGGCATCGTGGTTGCGGCGCCATTTCTCCGCCGCCGAATCCGGCGCCACGACAATCGCGCGGCGTGACACCTCGAACACCGCGATGTCGTCGCGGCTGTTGCCCATGTAATCGAAACCGCCCTCGCCGAACTGTTTCACCAGTGCGTCACGCTTTCGGCTGCTCGTCAGATTGAGCGCCTCCGATGAATGCATGACCGAGGAAAAGAGCCCGACATGTGCCGCGACCTCCCGGGCGACGGAAGGTGCCGCACCAGTGACGAGCACGATATCGCGCCCGTCCGCCTGCTCTGCGGCCAGTCGGGCCAGGACGGTCTGGCGGTACGGCCAGTCCGCCGCCTTTCGCCCGGAGCGCAAGGCGACTTCATGTTTCAGGCGCGCCTTCCCCTTCAGCAGCCACAGCATCATCGGTCCGAGCATGAGCGGATTGCGCAACAGGATGATCGCAGCGCCTTCCCACAGCGTATCGGCGGCCAGCAACGTGCCATCCAGGTCGACACACAGCGGAACCTGCCGTGTTTCGGTGCGCGCATCCATGAAACTTACCCCAGCAATATCTGCCGGAGATCATCGCGCCGATCACTTTCAAAGGTGGAAACAAGCGGATGGTCTGCACCCGGAAATTGCCGGTCTGGTTAACAAATGCCGAGCATCGAACGGTGCGCGTCAGCGGCTGCCGATCCAGTTCAAGGCGTCGCGCCAGTCGGTCATGCGAACCGGCGTTCCGTGCGAGCCGGTTTCAAAAAGCACGAAGCGGGTCGGGTAGCCCTGCCCCTTCAACGCGGTGTAGAGCGCCTTCTGGCTCTCGGCCGGATAGACGCTGTCGCGGCTGCCATGGCTGAAGAACATCGGTAACTTCGCCTTATAGGCGGCACTCTTGATAAAATCCGGGTCGGCGGCGCCGCCCATGACCATCATGCCGCCAAGGACAGCAACAGCGCCTGCGTCACGCGTCACGCCCCAGCAGATGAAGCTGCCCATGGAGGCACAGGCAAGCACCACCGGCCGGCCGCCTGAGCGCTCGGCGGCAAGCTTGACCAGTCCTGCGACATCCGCTGCCCCCGCCGCATCGAACGACCGCACGCTCGGTGCGTAATAGACACCGCCATTGGCAACCGCGAGGTTTTTCAGGCGATTGAAATTGCCGCCGAAGGAAAAATCATTGGCGCCGAGGCGCCGGTCCCCGCCTCGTCCATGAATGAAGATCACGCTGAATGCTGCGCCCCGATCCCGACCGACGCGTGTCACATCGATCGAGCGTCCGCCGACATCAAGGGTCTCGTTGACCTGCTCGCTCTTGACGCCAAGCGAGACGAAGGAGCGCTTGGCCCGACGCTCCGGAATTTCGTCGCGTTCGTTGATGTCGCGCAGTTCCTGATAGTCGACGACGCGGTAGTCACCGCCATCGCTCTGCTCCAGCACCTTGCCGTAGGAAAACAAATCGTCCTTATAGGGCTTCAATACCTGCGCCTCGACGCAAGCGGCCGAGCCTGCAACAAGGCCGATGGACAGGACCATGGCAGCAAGCCGGCGAAAGCAAAAATGAGCTGTGGACACGGACAACGAAGGGCTCCCTGGTTCGCCGCAAAGCCTTGCCATCGGCCCGGCGCCAAAGCAACAGTTGGTGATGGAAGCCGACGCAGAGGCTTTATTTTTGCAGGCATCCGGCGCTGCCATTCTCCTTTTGTTCGCACAATCGGCAAGACTCTGGCAGAATCCGGGTGATTCGAATGACTGGGGATGGCGACAAGACCGAGGTCTTGCTATGGCCATGAACACCTCCGCACGACAGGAATGATCTAGACGCCCCATGGACGACAGCAACGACCTCTTCTCCGCAATGCCCGAACAACCGAAGCCCGTTGTGCCAGATGCTGCACCTGTTGCGCGAGCGGCGCCGGTTCCGCGCGAGGAACCGCGCCCTGCGCCCAAGGGAAGTGACAGCGGCGACTACGATGCTTCTGCGATCGAGGTGCTGGAAGGGCTGGAGCCGGTACGCCGGCGTCCGGGGATGTATATCGGCGGCACCGACGAAAAAGCGCTGCACCACCTCTTCGCCGAAGTCATCGACAACTCGATGGACGAAGCGGTGGCCGGCCACGCCAATTTCATCGAAGTCCATCTCGACGCCGATGGCTACCTGTCGGTGACCGACAACGGCCGTGGCATTCCGGTCGAAAACCACCCCAAATTCCCAGGAAAGTCGACGCTCGAAGTCGTGATGACCGTTCTGCATGCGGGGGGCAAGTTCGACGGCAAGGCCTATGAAACCTCCGGCGGCCTGCACGGCGTCGGCGTGTCCGTGGTGAACGCACTTTCGGACGATCTCGAAGTCGAGGTTGCCAGAAACCGCAAGCTTTATCGCCAGCGCTTTTCGCGCGGCGTGCCGCAGGGCGGGCTCGAAGAACTGGGCGACGTCCATAACCGGCGCGGAACGCGAGTTCGTTTCCATCCCGATCCGCAGATCTTCGGACCGCATGCTCGCTTCGAGCCGGCGCGGCTGTTTCGGATGGCACGCTCGAAGGCTTATCTCTTCGGCGGCGTCGAAATCCGCTGGTCCTGCGATCCGTCGCTGCTGCTGGAAGGCTCCGAGATCCCCGATCGGGCGGTCTTCCATTTCCCCGGCGGCCTGAAGGACTATCTGGCCGCGACGCTCGGCAAGGAATTCACCGTCACCCGAGAGATCTTTTCCGGCAAGTCCGAGAAATCGAACGGCCACGGCTCGCTCGAATGGGCGGTCACCTGGTATGGCGGCGACCAGCAGGTCCACTCCTATTGCAACACCATCCCGACGCCCGAAGGCGGGACGCACGAGGCGGGTTTCCGCATCGCGCTCACCAAGGGTCTGAAGAACTATGCCGAGCTGACGCAAAACAAGCGCGCTGCCATCATCACCACCGATGACGTGATGATTTCCGCGGCCGGCATGCTCTCGGTCTTCATCCGCGAGCCTGAGTTTGTCGGCCAGACGAAGGACAAGCTGGCGACCGTAGAGGCGCAACGCATCGTCGAAAACGCCTTGCGCGATCCCTTCGACCACTATCTCGCCGACAACCCGGCCGAGGCGGCAAAGCTGCTCGAATGGGTCATCGAACGCGCCGACGAGCGTGTCCGCCGCCGCAAGGAAAAGGAAGTCAACCGCAAGACCGCCGTGCGCAAGCTGCGCCTGCCCGGCAAGCTTGCCGACTGCTCGCAGAACACTGCCGAAGGCGCCGAACTTTTCATCGTCGAAGGGGATTCGGCTGGCGGCTCCGCCAAGCAGGCGCGTAACCGTGCGAACCAGGCCATCCTGCCGCTCCGCGGCAAGATCCTGAACGTCGCCAGCGCCGGCCGGGAAAAGCTGGGCGCCAACCAGCAGATCGCCGACCTGATCCAGGCGCTCGGCTGCGGCACCCGCAGCAAATACCGGGAAGAGGATCTGCGCTACGAGCGCATCGTCGTCATGACCGACGCCGACGTCGACGGCGCGCACATCGCCTCGCTGCTGATCACGTTCTTCTATCAGGAGATGCCGGAGCTCATCCGCGGCGGTCACCTCTATCTCGCTGTACCGCCGCTCTACCGCCTGAGCCAGGGCTCGAAGACGCTCTATGCGCGCGACGACGCCCATCGAGAAGAACTGATGCGTACCGAGTTCAACGGCCGCAGCAAGGTCGAAGTCGGCCGGTTCAAGGGTCTCGGCGAAATGCTGCCGGCACAGCTCAAGGAAACGACGATGGACCCGAAGTTCCGCACGCTGCTCAAGGTCGAGATCGACGACGTCGATTTCGAGGGCACGCGCGAAGCCGTCGACAGCCTGATGGGCACCAAGGCCGACGCACGCTTCCGGTTTATCCAGGAGCGGGCCGTGTTCGCCGATAATCTCGACATCTGACCGATTGACACGCTGCTGTGCCCATCTGTTTGCAGGCGGGCACAGCGAGTGAAGCCGATGGTCGCGTTTGACGCGATGGGCCTCGGTTATCTGCAATCGATGGTCGGAGACACCGCTCGGATCATCGATCGAGATCAGCGGACGCGTGCAAGGCCTTCTCCATGAACAGGCTCAGCGGATCCGGCTGGTAGTGGCCGAAAGGCGGGCGTTCGACATACCCAGCTGTCTTGTAAAGCCCGATTGCTTCCGGCTGATGGATGCCGGTCTCAAGCCGGATCATATCAAGCCCGAGGGCCTCGCCGTGCCGCTCAAGCGCCTGCAGTAGGCGTTTTCCGACCTTCAGCCCTCTCGCTTCTGGATCCACGAACATACGCTTGATCTCGGCCGTACCGTCGCCAGCCTCGACCAGCGCGCAGCAGCCGACGACAGCTCCATCGAAACGCGCGACGAAGAACGATACGGCCGGCTGCTCGAGCGTCGATACATCGACGAGATGATTGCTTTCGGCGGGATAAAGTGACGCGGCATAGGCGTCCGACATTTCCAAGAGGCGCAAGATTTCCGGCTGGCGCGGCGGTTCTTCGGCGATCGTGACTTCAGGCAATTTTCAATCCTCGGCAATAGTGTGAGCCAACTCTGGTCCCTAGCCGAAGCTAACGTCGGATGCGGCGGCAACCAATACGTCAAATGACGCAGGGATCAGACCTGCCCCATCAATCCGAATGACGCAGCGAAACAAATTGTTTCTGCGCGTTCAAGCCTTTGCCCTATTTCCGGAAGAATCATGCAGGCATAAGTTGATCGAAGCACGCGCACAACCTCAATCCAGATGGATACACCCGGACCATGAAAGCCGCCTTAATCGTCATGACCATTCTTGGCTGTGACCACGACGTCAACCAGTGCCAATATATCTCAACGGTCGACGGGGCATGGCCATCGATCGCCCAGTGCGATACGGATTCGCAGAAGCAGTTGCCGCGGTTCTCCAACGCCAACTATCCGGTGGTGGTTGCCGTCTGCGAGAGTTCCGGTCCCGGCCTGGCAACCGATGACCTTCAGCCGGAGGTGACCGCCCCGCTCCCGCGGCCCGAGACGCCTCAGGCGACCGAGGCGCAGCCGGGCCTGCCGAAGCGCGCGCTTGCGTTTCTCTCCGGCGCCGTCCCCGACCGCGAGAAGCTGAAAAACCTCGTCAGCAAGCCGGTTCACTATATCGAGGACGGCTATTCCTGGGTGGCGCGGCGGTTTACCGACTGACGCAATCAGACGAGGCCGGCTGCAATCAGGCTTTCGGCGCTGGCCCTGATCGCCTCCTCCTCCGTCCTTGGCGTCCAGCCGAGAATGCGGCGCGCCTTGTCATTGGAGATACGCGAGTCGCGGCCAAGCTCCCGAACGACGAGACGAAGCCCGGGATCGAAGCGTGCGGCGATCGCAGCCATCCAGTTCGGCAGAATGATCTTCGGCAACTTGCCGGCATAGGCCGGGAAATGCCGCCGCAGCACAGCAGAAATATCGGCCAGCGACAGCGCCGCGCCACCAATGAGGAACCGCTCGCCGGCCGCATCGGCGACAGTCATTGCGCGCAGGTGGGCATCGGCGACATCACGCACGTCGACGACGGGAACACTGAACTTCGGCATCGCCGGATATTTGCCTCGCAACAGGTTGCGGACCACGCCGACGGAGGTGCCGACTTCACCGCCGAGCAGCGGACCAAGGATCATCGAAGGATTGATCACCACGAGTTCGAGCCCGCTCTCCCGCGCATAGGCCCAGGCGGAGCGTTCGGCTAAGGTCTTGGAGCGGTAATAGGGCGTGGCGAAGGGTGATTCCGGATCGCTCCAGTTCTCCTCCGTGAACGGCGCGCTGCCATCGCCATAGATCGCTGCTGCGATCGACGACGTCAGCACGACCCGACGAACGGCCGCAACGCGGGCAGCCTTCAACACACGCAGCGTGCCGCTTCGCGCCGGCTCGATCAATTCGGCTTCCTCACCGGGCAGGCTCGCCGGAAAGGGCGACGCCGTGTGCATCAGATAGACAGCGCCGGAAAGCGCGTCTGCCCAGCCCTCATCGCCGAGCAGATCGGCAACGGCAAATGTCAGCCGCCCGGCCTCTGTTCCGCCGGCACCGCGTATCGCTCGCTCGATCTCCTGCGCTCGCGCCAGCGTGCGCACCGTCCCGCGCACATCGTAGCCCTGTCTCAGCAGCGTGACGGCAACGTGCCGTCCGACGAAACCTCCGATGCCGGTCACGACGACAAGCTCAGGTGTTTTGGCATTCATGTTTTCGCGTCCTCGTTCGTCAATTCGCCAAACTGACGTACTGACATTTTATATCCATAATGTCAGTTTGACAATATTGATCCAGAATGTCAACCATCCAAAATGGACACGAAGAGACATCATATCCTCAATGCCGCCGTCGAGGTCTTCAGCCGATTTGGCTATCGCAAGACCTCCATGCAGGACGTCGCCGATGCCGCCGGCATGTCACGCGCCGCGCTCTACCTGTACTTCAAGAACAAGGATGATCTGTTTCGCGCGCTGATGGAGAGGCACCATGCGACCGCGACTGCCGAAGCCGAAGCAGGCTTTGCGCAGACGGCACCATTCGAGCGCCGCCTCGCTGCGGGTTTGAAAGCGTTCGTGTTGTCGGCGATGGCACCGGTGAAATCCAGCCCCTACGGCCAGGAACTGTTCGAGGCGAACAACACGCTTGCCGAAGACCTCAACGTCGCAACCGCAGCAAGATTACAGCAGCTGACGCAGGCGACAATTGCAGACGCAATCGAGGCTGGCGAGATTTCGCTTGGGAAGGTGGCGCTTACGCCGACCTTACTGGCCGAGCTCATTCTTTGCGCCATCGACGGCATCAAGAAGGGATCCGATGGGCTCTATCAGATCGAGGAACGCATCGATGCGCTGGTCCGCATCGTGGCCTCGGCGACCGGTTCGGCCGACTAGGATCCGGACCTAATCTTCGGTGAGTTGATCTCAGGCGGCCTGGCGCGCGGCCAATTGAGCATAGTCGCGGGCAGACTGCCGCTGTTCGGCAAAGGCCAGTCGTTCAAGAATTTCCGCCATTGCGTTGCATGCCGGCGACGGTGCCCTTTGGCCGCGCAGACTTGCAAGCAGTGCGGTGCAGACGGAGGCGCGGCAATCGTCGGTGCCCGTCGCGCCGTCCTTGCGCCAAAGCAGGGCCGCCTCGGCAAAAGCTTCGCTGACGTCGCGCCCAAGGCCGGCACTCTCGAACAGCGCGCGAATGGAATGGATACGGCCGCCCGAAAGGATCGAGCGAACCCGCTTTTCCGTGACGCCGGAAAGGTCGACGATCGCGGCCGAGAAAAACTCTGCCCGGCCGGTGACAAGCGCATGCAACAGGAAGGCCGGCGTCAAACGGCCGCTTTCGCGCAGATGAGCCACCAGACCCGGCAGTTCCTCCACGGCCAAGGTGCCGGCCATGCCGACCGCTGCGACGTCGCAAGCCTCGCGCGTGATGCGCTCAACCCGTGTCGCCCCAATCGCCATCTGGACGAGACCGAATGCGGCAAGTGCCACTCCCACCTGTTCGACAAGCGTGTGCCGGGCGTCGCTTGGCAAGTCGGCACGGTCAAGCAGAAGATCGCGAATGGCGGCGGAATGGCCAAGACGGTTGGCAATCCGCTTCAACGACCGGCGCGACAGCTGGGCACCGTCATTTTCCAGCAGGATCAGCATTTCTTCTTCGCTGCCGATTTCAGCAATGGCGGCGCAAACCGAGCGCGAGACGAAGGCGCGGGCCGCAATCAGCGCCCGCGTCTCGACGGAGCCCCGGGCCGCGAGATCGACCAGATCCTCGTCAGTCAGAACGGGCGAGCGGGAAATGACGATATAGGCGATTTCGGGCTGGTCTTCGGCAAGGCCGAGAATGATGGCGCGGGGAATGTCGGAGGATGGGGCGAGCACTTCGGCAAGAGCCGAACGTACCTTGGGAGAAGGATCGTCGAGCAGAAAGGTCATCGCCATTTCGGCAGCACGGCGATCGATACCGTTCATCTGCGCGTCGACATAGGCGCGACCGAGGGCGCGAGCGGCGCGGGCACGGTCGCCCGTTCTCGCCGTTTCCACCCAGCGAAGAAATGCTTGTATGATCACCTACGCCCCACTAGACACCCAAAGCCACCTGATGTTCGAAGCCTAGCTGGCAAAGGTTTAAGATTGGTTCACCATGTCCGTTAACCGCTTCAAAACCATGAAGCCGCTGCTGTTTCAGAGGATCGGCGCCCCGCTACCGACGCCGGCCGACCTCAAGGCAGTTGATGGCATCGTTGTCGATCTCGGCTATGGTGACGATGCGTTCGCTCGAGTTATGGAAGCAACAAAGAGCGCCTGCCGTGTCTTCGCGCGGATTGCCCCGGTCGACTGCCTGGCAGAAGACGAACTGGTCCGGCTTCTTCACCACGATATTGACGGCGTCGTGCTCTCCGGATGTCGGAGCCGCGCTGACGTACAGAGGCTCGACGTCATGCTGCGTGTCGCAGAGACGAGCGCAGGCCGTCGCGCGCAACAGATGGTTATTCTTGCTGAATATGGCACGGTTCCCGAAAGCGCGCTTTCGCCCTACTCCCTTGGCGGAAGCTCGCAGCGTCTCGAAGGACTTATTTTCGACGGATCGGAACTCGCCGCAGCGGTGGGCTGCAAACCACCGGAAGAACGACAAGATGGAGAAACGGTCGCACCGATCGCCGCTGGGCGCGCTGCTGCCATTCTTCGCGCCCATGAAGCGGGTCTTGCCTGTTACGAAGGGTTGCCGCAAACGGCTGTGACTGAAAAGGCCGTCCGGCGCGCTTTCACCGCGAGCCGCAGCAACGGCTTTTCGTCCGTGGTATGCCGCTCGCCGGAACAAGCGGCATGGCTGGGAACAGACGACTGACTCTATCGGTCCGGCAGTCCGTGACCGAACAGGCCACGCTTCAGCGCGTCGGTCGCACCATCTGAAAGACGTCGCCGCCGTCGCAGTAATCCATGTAGCCAAGGCGGGCGAGCGGCCGCACCGTCGCCATGTCGAAGCGACCGTCGCGGATCGCTTCGTCGCGAATGTGAATGCCGACGACCTGGCCGATGACGACATAATTGTCCGAGGGTTCACCATCGAGCCCCTTCGGCTGAAACATCTCGGTCAGCCGGCATTCAAGCGCAGCATAGGCCTCGCCGACGAATGGCGCCTTGACCAGCGTCCCGTCAATCGGCGTCAATCCGGCGATCGCAAACTCGCTCTCGCCATGGGGGGCTGCAATCGAGGTCTTATTGACGGCCTCGCTCAGATTTCGGCTGGCAAAGCTGGCGGTGAATTCACCCGTCGCTTCGATGTTGCGAACCGAATCCTTGTAGCCGCTCGACGAAAACATCACGAGTTTCGGCCGGTCGCTGATCGCGTTGAAGAAGGAATAGGGAGCGATGTTCAACGAGCCGTCCGTGGCTTGCGTACCGATCCAGCCGATCGGCCGCGGCGAGACAATGGCCTTGAACGGGTCATGCGGCAGGCCATGCCTGTTTGCTGCGGTGTCGTAGAACATCAGGCGTCTTCTCCGACCCAGGTGACGATCTCGGCCAATTCCGGGCGCGGACGCTCCGTCGGCGGGACCATCGCGGTGCCGATGTGGATAAAACCGGCAATCTTCTCACCAGGTTCGACGCCGAGCAATGGGTAGGCGGCTTCGTCGAAGGCGTACCACTCGGTCAGCCAGTTGGAGGCATAACCGAGCGCGTTGGCGGCCATCAACAGGTTGAGGCAGACGGCTCCGGCCGACATCTGCTGCTCCCATTCGGGGATCTTGAAATGCGGAGCGGCCTTGCTGACGACGGCGACGACCACGGGGGCCCGCGTCAACCGCGTCTCCTCGACCTTGATCATTTCTTCCGACAGATCGGGCTTCTTGGCGAGCGCCATCGTCTTCAACTCGGCACTGATGCGCGCCCGCTCCTCGCCGCGGTAAACGATGAACCGCCAGGGCGCCAGTTTGCCGTGGTCCGGCACGCGTGATGCGAGCGTCAGCATTTCCTCGACTTCGGCCCTGCCGGGCCCCGGGCCGCCCATCTGAAAAGCCGGAATGGATCGGCGGGACGCGAGATAGTCAACGAGCTTTATTTCGGTTTTCATATTGGGTGAATTCCACTATTTTGCGGCCGACCGGCAGCCACGAAAATGCCATACCGGCGTCTCAAGTGGAGTCACCCAGTCAGGAAGTCAACTGCTCTCATGCGCACCTGCCCTCGTATTTTCATCAGAACCGGTTTGGCGGTCGCGCTCGCAAGCATCACCGCCGGAAGCGTCCTGGCGCAGGACGCCACCGAGGCCTTCAAGAGCTTTCCGTCGATCTCCGGACCCCGCAAGATGCCGAAGCTGACCGGCTTCAGCCCACTGACCAGCGACCCGACACAGGAGGGCACGCTGAAGGACGTTAAGCTCGAGGCGCTTCTGACCGGCAAGGGGCAGCCCGTCGAGGCCGGCCTGACCTGGCGCGTGTTCAGCCCTATCCCGGGAAGCGACGGCAAGCTGCCGCTGCTGGCCACATCCGAAGGCGGATCCACGGGCTTCAGCCTGGTGCCAGGCGAGTACTTCGTCAACGTCGCATTCGGCCGCGCTGCCGCGACGCGCAAGATCCGCATCCCGGAAGACGGTGTGCTCGACAAGCAGGTGCTGGTGCTCGATGCGGGCGGCATGACGCTGAACGCGGTCTCCGGCAGCGATGTGCGCATTCCGCCAGGCGAACTCAGCTTCTCCATCTATTCGTCCGAGACGCAGGGTGACGGCGAACGGGCACTGATTGCCGCCGACGTGAAACCCAGCACCGTCATCCGCCTCGGCGCCGGCACTTACCATGTCAGTTCCAACTACGGCACCACAAACGCGGTGATCACTGCCGACATCCAGGTGGAAGCGGGCAAGCTGACCGAGGCGACGATCCAGCACAAGGCTGCGAAGCTGACGCTGAAGCTGGTCTCCGAACCAGGCGGCGAAGCCATCGCCGACACCGGCTGGTCGATCCTGACTTCGGCCGGCGATATCGTCGACCAGGAGGAAGGGGCGTTCCCGACGCTCGTTCTTCTCGAGGGCAACTATACGGCCGTGGCGAGAAACAAGAACAAGATCTACCAGCGCGACTTCACGGTGAAGGCCGGCGTCAACACCGATATCGAAGTGCTCCTGACCAATGGCGGCGCGGCCGCAAGCCCGGACGCAGCCGCAGAAGCGCAGGATTGACCTGACATCGCACGCTTGACGTTGCCGCAGATCCCTAACGCTGCGTCAGCCGGCACGCTTGAGGAAACGGCGACGCGGCGGCGCCATCGAAAAGACCGCGTCGTAGATCCGACCGAGCAGATCCTTGCGGTCAGCGTGCAAACAAAGCTCTTCCCAGGTGAGAACGTGCCCGATCCGCGCCGCGATCGTCGTGCCCGACAGCCTTCGGAATTCGCGGATCAGCAACGAGATCCTGAGCGTCAGCGACACTTTGCTGGCGAGATGGAAGATACGGCCGTTCTGCCCTTCGAAATAGATCGGTATGACGCTGGCGCGCGCGGCCTGGATCAGCTTGGCCGGAAAGATCTTCCATGGCAGATCCTCGGCCCTGCCCCAGCCCGAGCGTGCTGTTGCCACGCCGCCGGCCGGAAAGATCACGATCGTCACGCCTTCCTTCAGTAGCCGTACCGCCTCATGCCGCGTGGCCATGTTCAGCGCCAAGGCTTCCTTCGTTTCCTCGAAAGACACCGGCAACGAATAGGGCGCCATCTCCGGCACTTTCAACAGCTCGTTGTTGATCAACACCCGAAACGGCCTGCCCAGCTGTTCGGCGAGTGCCAGAACGGCAATACCGTCACCGATGCCGAAGGGGTGATTTGCGACGATGACCAGCGGGGTGTCCGGCAGGTGACGTGGTGGCCATTCGCCTTGAAGCCGCAGGCGCACATCGATCAGCTGCAGCATCTCACCGAAGATCCGATCGCTCTTGCCGACGATGTCGGATCGCCAGCGCGCGTAGAGCTTGGCGTATCGGTTACGGCCCGCCAAGCCCTCCATGGAGCGGATGAACCAGCGCTTCAGGCGCCGGTCATTTTCGTTTGCGTAGGACAGCTCTTTGAACTGCACGGAAGTCTCCGATGGATGGCCTACTGCATGTTTCCTTAAATCGTACCCGATTTAAGGATAAAAACATGCAGCAACTCAAGGTCGCTGTAGTATCCGGATATTCCGCTAATATGACAGTTTGCTGACGGAGCGAAGGTCCCGGGGTGTTAACCCCGGGCTTTCTTTTCGGCCTTGCGCTTGAGATCCGGCGCCGTGGCCTCGGCCGAGAGCGAAGCAATCGCCTCGTCAAGCGACATCGCCGTCTGGGCCTGCGAGCCGAGGCGCCGGATGTTGACCGAACGCTCCTCCGCCTCGCGCTTGCCGCAAACGACGATGACCGGAACCTTGGTCACCGAATGCTCACGGACCTTGTAGTTGATCTTCTCGTTGCGGAAGTCGGTCTCGACGGTAAGGCCGGCGTCACGCAGAAGCTCGGCGACCTCGCGGCCATAGTCGTCGGCCTCCGACGTGATCGTCGCGACGACGACCTGCAGCGGTGAGATCCAAAGCGGCATGTGGCCGGCGAAGTTTTCGATCAGGATACCGAGGAAGCGTTCCATCGAACCGCAGATCGCCCGGTGGATCATCACCGGCTGACGCTTCTCGGAATCCTTGTCGATATAGAAGGCGCCAAAGCGTTCCGGCAGGTTGAAGTCGACCTGCGTCGTGCCGCACTGCCATTCGCGACCGATCGCGTCCTTCAGCGTATATTCGAACTTCGGACCGTAGAAGGCGCCCTCGCCCGGCAGGATGCCGGTCTTGATGCGGCCCTCGGACTGCGCCTCGATCGTCTTCAGCACGTCGGTCATGACGCTTTCGGCGCGGTCCCAGAGCTCGTCGGAACCGACGCGCTTGTCCGGACGGGTCGAGAGCTTGACGACGACTTCCTTGAAGCCGAAGTCCTCATAGACCGACAGGATCAGGTCGTTGATGCGCAGGCACTCGGCCGCCATCTGCTCATCGGTGCAGAAGACGTGGGCATCGTCCTGGGTGAACCCGCGTACACGCATCAGCCCGTGCAGCGCGCCAGACGGCTCATAACGATGGACGTTGCCGAACTCGGCCAGTCGCACCGGCAATTCGCGATAGGACTTCAGGCCGTGCTTGAAGATCTGGATATGGCCCGGGCAGTTCATCGGCTTCAGCGCGAAGACGCGCTCGTCATCGGTGTCGTCGCCGGCAACCGTCACCTTGAACATGTTGTCGCGGTACCATCCCCAGTGACCCGAAGTTTCCCACAGCGACTTGTCGAGCACCTGCGGCGCGTTGACTTCCTGGTAGGTGTTGGCGAGCCGGCGGCGCATATAGGCCGTCAGCGTCTGGAACAGGCGCCAACCCTTGCCGTGCCAGAAGACGACGCCCGGACCCTCTTCCTGGAAATGAAAGAGATCCATCTCGCGCCCGAGACGGCGATGGTCGCGCTTTTCCGCTTCGGCAAGGATGTGCAGGTACTGGTCGAGTTCTTCCTGCGTATGCCAGGCCGTGCCATAGATGCGGGTCAGCATCGGGTTGTTGCTGTCGCCGCGCCAATAGGCTCCGGCAACCTTCATCAGCTTGAACGCCGTGCCGATCTGGCCGGTCGAGGCCATGTGCGGACCACGGCAGAGGTCGAACCAGTCACCCTGGTAGTAGATCTTGAGATCCTGACCTTCAGGGATCGCGTCAACGAGCTCCACCTTGTAGGCCTCGCCCTTGTCCGCGAAGACCTGGCGTGCCTTGTCGCGCGACCAGACTTCCCGGGTGAACGGCTTGTTGCGAGCGATGATCTCCTTCATGCGCTTCTCGATGACCGGCAGGTCGTCGGGCGTGAAGGGCTCGTTCTTGGCAAAGTCGTAATAGAAGCCGTTGTCGATCACCGGTCCGATGGTCACCTGCGTCCCCGGCCACAGCTCCTGCACGGCTTCGGCCATCACGTGCGCAGCGTCGTGGCGGATCAGCTCCAGCGAGCGCTTGTCGTCGCGGGTGACGATTTCGATGCGGCCATCGGCGATGGTATCCGACAGATCGCGCAGCTCGCCATCGAGCGCAATGGCGACAGCCTTCTTGGCCAGCGACTTCGAAATCGACTCGGCGACATCACGCCCGGTCGTGCCCGGGGCGTATTCGCGGACGGAGCCATCAGGAAATGTAAGGGAAACGGGATTCGACATCTGATCTCCTATCCAGTCCCGCCAACGAATGCGGGTGGTATGGTGTGGTATGATTGACCGGCGCAGCCGGTTATTTGACGCAGGCCTGATAGAGGTTTTTCGAGGCGGAGTAAAGGTAAGGGCGGCCTAGGCGCGAAGCATCGCGGCGAGGCCCTTCACCGTGTTCCAGTTGCGGAACGTGCCGACGCCGAGGCGCTTTTTGGTCAAGGCGCCGAGCAGTTTCGATTCGCTCGCCCGACCGGTGAAGTGAACCCAGAGATGGCCATCGACGACCGCCAGGCGCTCGCCGGCGGTGCAATAGCGTTCGAAATCCGAAGGCACGGTGCCGGTGAGTGGATCGCGCATCACGCGGACATGGACGCGGGTGCCAGCCTCCTCGCCGTCGTCACGAAACGGATTTGCTGCGGCGAGTTTCAACCAATCGTCGCCCGGGCGGACAATGATGTCGACATGGCGACCGAACGTCTCGGCGAAGGCCGCCTCGAGCGTCGCCTCCAGATCGCGGACCGCAGTCCTGTCCGCCTCGAACAGCAGGTTGCCCGTCGCGACGAGCGTGCGCGGCGACCCGTGACCAAGTCGCTCGGCCATGGCTCTAAGATCAGCCATAACGACCCGGCGTCCTTCAGCGAGCACGATACTATAGAGCAGCGCAACGTAGCTTTGCACGCGAGGGGCTCCTTCTCACTCACGCCAGAAGTCGCCAGCGCCTGGCGGCAGGCGTGACAGGACGCGATCGAGCTTCGCTTCGTCGACATTGCGTCGCAAGGCGGCTGCCACATCTGCGATCGCGGTATCCGGCGAAATATTGTGATCGCCACGAAACTCTTGCACTTCCCGTGTCATTGCCGTCCGACCCGAAAAGGGGCTCCTGGGTTCTTCGAGATCCCACTCGGCGACGAAAATTGCTCTTAGAACCGGCGGCAGCACGTCGGCAAACAGGATCGCATCCTCGACATCCAGACGACAGCGAAAGGCCCGCAGCACGGCCTGAACCATCGTATAGGCCTGGTTCGTCGTCTGAAGCCCCGAAATGTCGCGGGCATCGACGATGAAGCGGTCGAAATCGACCGAAGCCTGCTGGTATTCCATGGGGATCGTCATCGTGTTCATCCGCCCTTCGGCCGCGGCTGCCAGTAGCGCCACGGCGCATACCAGAGATGCCTGCGTTCCAGCCGTTCCGGCACCGGATCAAAGCCATGGGTACCGCCTGGGCCGCAACGCGCGACGCGGAACAGCGTCATCCAGCCGCCGGCCCACAGGCCATGGCGGGCGATGGCCTCATAGCCATACTCCGAACAGGTCGGCAGATGCCGGCAGGCATTGCCGACGAAACTGGAAAGCGTCAACTGGTAGGCCCGAACGAGCGCCATGCCCAGGAGACGGCCCGGCGTCTTGCGGAAGGGACCGGACCAATTGCGCCCACGCGCCGGTCGTCTGTGTCCAGGGTCAGATCCATGTTCACAATGTGAATCCCGGCACATGGCTCAGACGGCCGCCACCGTTCGTTTGGCCTCGATCTGGCCGATCGCGTCGACGACGGCATCGAAGGTCAGCATCGTGGAAGCGTGCCGCGCCCTGTAATCCTTCACCGGCCTCAGGAAGCGCATATCCTCGAACCGGCCCGACGGGCCCTCACCGTCCGCCTTCAGCATCGCCAGCATCTCGTCGCGCGCCTGGCGGATTTCGCCCGCCTGCGCGCCGACGACATGGCGCGCCATGATCGATGACGATGCCTGCCCGAGCGCGCACGCCTTGACGTCATGGGCAAAATCCGTGACCACGTCACCGTCCATCTTCAGCCAGATCCGAACCTTCGAGCCGCAGAGTTTCGAATGCGCCACCGCTTCGGCATCGGCATTTTCCAGAACCCCGATGCGCGGGATGTTGCCGGCAAAGTCGAGAATACGATTGTTGTAGATGTCATCCATCATTTGACGCGATCCGGCTGATTTTTCGCGGTTTTGGGTGATCGGCGCATGATTTTCTCCTGTAGGCAGGAAAAAAGCACGACGCAGTACCCTCGGCCTCTTTCATCTCTATGGCACCATACTATATGCTATGTCGTGTTGGGGCGACAGTTCCACAAGAGGATCAAATGTCGCCTGTTGTTTGGGAAACCGTGCCGGACGGTCCATTGCACTGCTAAGCAAGGACCAGAAAGCCCCGGAGCCCGCCGACGGAACCCAAGCCTGCAGGGTTAGGCGAATGGCCAGTGGCGAGTTGTCCGAAAGATAAAACGTCAAGCAATCCCCGTATTGCGCAAAGAGGCCATTATGGATGCCATAGTGAAGAATTTCCCCGTGCTCGACAACGCGAGCGACCGGCCGACGCAAAAAGAGGCCGAGGACGCCGTGCGCGTTCTGCTGCGCTGGGCAGGTGACGATCCAAGCCGGGAAGGCTTGGCGGATACGCCGGCCCGCGTGGCCAAGGCCTATCGTGAGCTTTTCAGCGGTTACGATCTCGCAGCCGAAGACGTGCTCGGCCGAACCTTCGAAGAGGTTGCCGGCTACGACGACATGGTGCTGGTGAAGGACATTCCGTTTTACTCGCATTGCGAACACCACATGGTGCCGATCATCGGCAAGGCGCACGTCGCCTATCTGCCCAATGGAAGGGTTCTCGGACTTTCCAAGATCGCCCGCGTGGTCGACATCTACGGCCGCCGGCTGCAGACGCAGGAATCGATGACGGCCCAGATCGCCCGGGCGATCGACGAGTCGCTGGCGCCCCGCGGCGTCGCGGTGATGATCGAGGCGGAACATATGTGCATGGCGATGCGCGGCGTTCAGAAGCAAGGCTCGACAACGCTGACCACCACATTTACGGGTACCTTCCAGACCGAACCGGCCGAGCAGGCCCGTTTCATGACCATGCTGCGGGGCTTCAAGTAAGGCTCCAACCAACGGAGCCTTTCATGACTCTCACCTTCGAGACCCCCTCTCCCAACAAGGCCGAACTGGAAAATGGTCCGGCCTTCACACCCCGCTTCGACGAAAAGGGACTGATCACCGCCGTCGTCACCGACGCGCGCGACGGTGAGTTGCTGATGGTCGCGCACATGAACGCCGAAGCGCTCGCTCTGACGATCGAGACGGGTGTCGCCCACTATTACAGCCGCTCCCGCAAAAGCCTTTGGAAGAAGGGCGAAAGCTCCGGCAATCTTCAGACGGTGAAGGAAATCCGTACCGATTGCGACCAGGATGCCATCTGGCTCAAGGTTTCGGTCGCCGGGCACGACGCGACCTGCCACACCGGCCGCCGCTCCTGCTTCTATCGAACAGTGGGCATGGATGACGGTCGGGCCACCGTTACGATTACCGACGATCACCGTCATTTCGACCCCACCGAGGTCTATGACAAAAATTAAGCATTGCGCACCTTTTTGGGGCGGGTGCATACTGCGTTTATATTTTGGTAACCCAGCTTGCGCCTAATCCTTTGGCAAGGATGCCGTTTCCCTGGGGACGGCGGCAAGCCGGGCAGTATTGCAGACTGTAGCGAATGTTTATCGACCCCGCCGCGCTCGGCGACAGGATCGATGGTAATCTGAGTAACGGTGCCAGTCTTTCAGCGATGAATAAGGACAAGGCCGGCACCAGCGCCGGCTTGGCAGGTTTTCCTCCAGACAAGAGCGCTCATAACTATTGCGTGGTTCCAGGATCGAATCAGGTCTTCGGAAGTTTGAGTCAATGCATGGAGTGCCACGACGCCCTTCGCGCATTCTGAAGGACGTGTTGCGCTGCCAAGTGTTCGGCGGTGTTGGAGGTGCCGGATGTTGAACTGGACTTTTACGCGTAGCAGCCAGATTGCCGACCTGACCGACCCGGACGGGTCATCACTCTCGACAACACCATCAGAACCCGCCGTACCGCCTAGGCCGCCCAAGATCGCGATCGCGCTTGGCGGCGGCGCCGCTCGCGGCTGGGCACATATCGGCGTGCTCAGAGCGCTTGACGAAGAGGGCATCGAAGTCGGCATGATCGCCGGCACTTCCATCGGCGCCCTTGTCGGCGGCTGCTATCTCGCCGGCAAGCTCGACGAACTTGAGACCTTCGCCCGCTCGCTGACGGTACGTCGTATTGCCGGCCTGCTCGATTTCGCCATCGGTGGCGCCGGCCTTTTCGGCGGGCTGCGCCTGACCAAGCGCATGCAGGAACACCTGCAGGGCCTGAGCATCGAGAACCTCGACCGCCCCTTCATCGCCGTTGCAACCGAAGTCCACAGTGGCCACGAGGTCTGGCTGGAAAAGGGATCGCTGATCACCGCCATCCGTGCGTCCTACGCCCTTCCCGGTATCTTCGAACCGATCAACGCCAACGGCCGGACATTGATGGATGGCGCGCTCGTCAATCCGGTGCCTGTTTCCGTCTGCCGCGCGCACGAGCAGCAACTCGTCGTCGCCGTGAACCTCAACTACGACCTCTATGGCCGCTCGGCCGTCGTCAAGCACAGCGCCGGCACCGAGACCCAGGACATGCCGGTCACCAAGGAGCTGACGCACCACTCCGCGCGCATGGGCATGACCAGCGTGATGGTTCAGGCCTTCAACATCATCCAGGACCGCATCTCGCGGGCACGCCTTGCCGGCGACCCTCCGGATCTATCCTTGCATCCGAAGCTCAACGATATCGGGCTCTCGGAATTCCATCGCGCCGGGGAGGCGATCGACCGCGGCTACCAGGAAGCGAAAGCGAAGCTCGCGGAGATCCGCCGGATGCAGGAAGTCCTGGTTCGCTGATAGCAGGCGCGACGCCGGGATCCGCCTGCTCCCACGGGATAGCTGATCTGTCCGAATATTTCGCGATGGCGCAAAGTGCCACCGCGCGCTCAGGACGGATGCTCGAGTCTGTGCCGCAGCCGGACGACAAAAGGGCGGCAGAAACCGCCCCTTTCCCTTATCCGGCGATATAGGCCTTGATGTGCTCGGCCTCTTGCTCCATGGCGCGAATGTGATGTTTGATCACATCACCGATCGAAACGATGCCAGCCAGATGTCCATTCGTTTCAACGGGTAGGTGACGGGCTCGCAACTTGCTCATCATCTCCATCAGCGTATCGACGGTCATGTCCTCGGTGCAGCAATAGACATTCTGCCACATGACGGCTGAAACCGGCTTCTCCAGACAGGCTGCGCCATGCTTGGCGATGGCGGCGACGATATCGCGCTCGGTCAGGATGCCGGCGATCTGGTCATCCCCATCAATGATGATCACCGCGCCGATATGATTGTCACGCAAAAGAACCGCGGCCTGTTGAACCGTCATGCGAGGGCCGACGGTCACGACGTTTCGGCCCTTTTCATTGAGTATCGCTTTTACTGACATGCGCACTTCTCCCCGTTGCGACGACGCCGGGTCGGCGGGGAAGGTTCCAGCCGGTCGTGTGCGGCACAGTCGGGCAACGGAACCTATACCCTCTCCGATGCCTGCATGGCTGGCGCGCCGCTCCTCAGAGACGCGCCGACCTATGAGCACCCGGCCTTCACGAGCCGCACCGTCCGCGGACGATATCGGCCGATTCAAATGGTGCGCCAGCGTTACCGGGAAATCAAGCGTTCTGACAATGATCGCAACAGGATCGGTGCGTTATCAATCGCGCGGATCGAACAGCGCGAACAGAAGGAAGCCAAAGAGAAAGCCACCGATATGCGCTTCCCACGCCACGCTGTCGGCTCCACCAGGCGTGAACATGCCAAAGCCGACGAGGAAATTCGTCAGGAACCAGATTCCGCTGAATATGACGACGGAACGATTTGAGAGCGCCTCGCTGACGGAAAGCCGACGATTAAGATGAGCGAACTGGCGGCTGATGCGCCCGCTGGGCGAAAACACGAATCGCGCAGCACTGCCCATGAAGCCCGAAACGACACCCGAAGCGCCGACGACAACGATCATCTCGCCCCAATGAAAAACCGTATGAAGTGCTACGGCGGCGGCGGCCGATAGAGCCCAGAAGACCGCAAGCCGCGCCATACCGATGCGCCGGACCACCGGTGCACCGAAGGCAACCATCCAGAAGATATTGAAGATCAGGTGTTCCCAGCTTCCGTGCAGGAACGAATAGGTCACCGGGCTCCAGAGCCAGGCGAGGCTCTGTTCGGCAAGCGGATGATCATAGCGCGCCGGGAGGAAGGCGAAGTTCAGGATGATTTCCTGGTCGAGACTGTCCGGGAAGACATAGGTGCGCAGTGCATGAACGGCGATGAGGAACAACAGGATGCACGTCAGCCCCGCCGGCAGGTTGAATGCGGGCTCGCGCGTGCGATTGACAGCGCCTTCCCGATCCGCCTCCGGTGGCGTCGTCGCCTGATCTCGTTCCATGGTTGCTGCTCTCTTCCGTCCGCATATCCGTTTCATTCCGACCCAGTCGGCCTGGCAATTGCGCATCGCCGGACAGCGTGCCCAGCCATAAGCAAACAAAAAAAGACCGTCCAGTAAAAACTGAACGGTCGGTAAGCCCATAACACGCCGAGCTCAAGTTCTGTGCCGAAGGCAACCCTTCGTGAAGTGATGTCCATTCAAGTGCCAGCCCGCTGCGGCCGAAGCAATCGAAACCGTTTGTTAACCTTAATTTCCAGGTGGCACGGAATTCGCTCTGTCATGGGCAGAACCGGAATGAGCGGTCGAATTTGTGCCGGATCGGCACACAGATCGCGTGAAATGGAATGAACGACATCATGCGCAGCAAGACATCAACGCAGTTGTTCCAGTACTGGAACCTCATCCGTGGCGACCGCGAACGACCGCGTCGCGACGAAATCGAACCGTCGGCCATCCGCATGCTCCTACCAGATCTCTTCATTCTCGAGCGGGACCGCTTCGGCGGCATGAAATTCCGCCTCGCTGGAACGCATGTTTGCGCCCTCTTCGGCCACGAGTTGCGCGGTCAGCAGTTCGGCACACTTTGGTTTGGGACCCAGGCTGGCAGAACGCTTCAGGTCAGCCGGCAGGTGATGGCGCGACACGTGCCTGTCATGCTGTCGGCGACGGCACGAACGGAAGACCGCAGAGAACTGGAGACCGAGGCCCTGCTCCTTCCCCTCGCCTCCAACGATGGCCATAGCGACCGCATTCTCGGTTCCCTTTCACCATTGTCACGCCCGTACTGGTTGCACGCGACGCCCGTCAGCGGTCTCGATGCTACAGGCCTCAGGGTACTCGATCCGGATCGAACCGCTGCCCTTCTCAAAGAACCGGGCCTGGACGAGACGTTTTCTCCGGGAATCCGCCGGGTGCAACACTTGCGCGTCTTCGAGGGCGGCCGTGACGGCTGACACGGTGCGCCTGTACCAAGATCGGCGCAGACACCAACCGCAGCGCGAACATTCTATTAACCGGATCGCACTATGCTTTCGCGTGCCAAGATACGTCGATGCAGAGTGATCATGTTCTCGTTTCAGCACGCTCAAAATAACGGTCCGAAGCCGCGCCAGGAAGGCGCGTTCCAGCGCGTCTCGGTGAATCTCACCGGGCGACTGATGCTTGCCAACCACGATGAATACGACTGCACCGCCGTCGACATGTCGCCGGGCGACGTGCTTCTTTCATCGCCGGCCCGCCCGCGCGCCGGCGAACGCATCATCGCTTACATCGACCACGTCGGGCGGCTCGAAGGCACCGTATCTCGGCTTGCCGAGAACGCCTTCGTCATCCAGCTCAACGCCACGGACCGCAAGCGCGAAAAGCTCGCGGCGCAATTGACATGGATTGCCAACAAGCACGAGCTCGGTCTTCCGGAAGATCGCCGCCACGATCGTCTTGCGCCGCGCAAGACACTGACCGAGCTGACGCTCGATACCGGCGCGAAATATCCCTGCCGTATCATCGACCTTTCGCTGTCAGGCGCCGCCGTGGATATCGAAAACCGCCCGCCGATCGGCACGCAGATCAGACTCGGCAACATGAAGGGCAAGATTGTCCGTCATTTCCAAGAAGGCGTCGCCATCGAATTCTCGGGCGTTCAGTCCCGCGAAGCCCTAACGGAATTCCTCTAAGCAACTTCGGCCGTCCCCCTCACTGACATAGCCGCCGTCAATCGTGACGCCATGTCAGTGGCGGCATCGACATGCGGCCGAACGCGCTCGGTGACGCAGCCGCAGTAAACCACTATGGGCGAAGGCCCTATTCCGGTCTGCCACCCGGGCAATCGACCTGAAGTACCCGCGCTCGCGCCTTACCCGCGGCCCTTTTGCTCCATTTCAGCACAGCCCGTCGTCGCCGCGCTGATTTTCCGGCACAACTTTCTCAAATATTTTTTCCGCGTATTTTCGCTCTTCGCGTTGATTTCACGTTGAAATCAAGCATTGCGACCGGGCGTGAACCGGGGAATTGTCCCTTCCGGATACATCCCATTACCGCCATGCGGCCTAGCATCGTCGCGCGTGCCGTCGATATGCGCTCGTAAAACACCGCCCTTGCAACCATTTAGATGCTTAATGGATTCCACTTGTGCGATTGGCCGCCTTTGAAAACCGCTAAAATTTGAATCAAATTCAACTAAAATATATCTCAAGTTCTATTCTTATTTTATTCTGATACGTCTTTCATTTGTACTTTGTTTTACCTCGCATCTTCGCGAGCGATAAAAATGTCCGTGGCATTGTCGAACCATAACGGGGAGACAATCATGCTCAAGACAATCACCAAGATGATCGCTGTCGCCGCACTTTTTACCGGCAGCCTGGTCGAGGGTGCGCTGGCCCTTCCGGCGAACATGACCGTGACCGGCGCGACCAATCCGCCGATCGGCCATTATGAATTCTGCAAGATCAACCCGGGCGAATGCCGGTCGAACGGCGCCGATCGCGGCCCGACGGTCCTGACGCGCGAAGGCTGGCAGAAAATTCTCGAGGTCAACTACGACGTCAACCAGGCGATCACGCCGATGACCGACATGGAAATCCATGGCGTCGAAGAAAAGTGGTCCTATCCCGACAGCGTCGGCGATTGCGAAGACTACGTTCTACTGAAGCGCCGCAAACTCATCGAAAGCGGCTTCTCCGCCTCCGACCTTTTGATCACCGTCGTCCTTCAGCCGAATGGCGATGGCCACGCGGTCCTCACGGTCCGCACGGATCGCGGCGACTTCATTCTCGACAACATGCGCAACAAGGTGCTGCTGTGGTCGGACACCGAATATACCTACCTCAAGCGGCAGTCGACAGAACATGCCGGTCGCTGGGTCAAGCTGCAGGATGGCCGCACGGTCGCCGTCGGCAGCGTCCGCACCCAGTAAGCCGTCATCGTAGGAACCGTGGCGCGGTTGGGTGATTTCCCGCGCCACGCTCCCGCCTACCGGGCTTTGGTCAGCCCCCATCCCCGTCTAAGATCAGGCCTGGCCGGTTCCGCTGCCCCTCGGAACCGGCTTTTTCGTTATTGATCGCCCCACTGAACCACGATCAAGCGCGTGCCGGCGAGAGACGCGCGTCGATTTCATCGAAAATTAACCATCTTCGACCAGCGTCGGACAAGCAAACCTTGCCAGAGTCCACCTGACGCTACAAACCGACCGGCGGCAGTTGAACCGCCACATATCGCGCGGCCACCGCGACGGGACGCCCCATCGATGAGCAGCTCTTCAAACGGGAACTCCGAGCCGGAACTGAGCCCGCTTCTTTCAGGACGCTTCGTCTACAAAGTTACTGCGGTCGTTGTCTTGCTCGCAGCAATCACCACGGCGCTCTCGCTATCGGGACGCTGGTTTGGGGAAAACCTCGCCCTTGCCGGCCACACGTCCAGCCTCACGCCCTACGATATCTTCATCGGCCAGGATCATCTTCGTTTGCCCGCCAATGTCATTCGCTTTGAAAGCCAGCGGGCAACATCGATCGCCGAACGCGTCGACATCTACCTGACCTGGCCGGCGCTCGGAGGCTACAGCGATGACAACCGCCACCTCTTCAATAACGTCAACCGGCCCGAGAGCCTGATCTTCCTGCAGATCTCGCAGAGCACCATGTCGCGCGACATGTCCGGTCGGCTCGAGCCCATCTACACCCAGGTCTTCGAGGGCGCTGCCAGCCCCGGCCCCAAGGGGCTGACGCGGCATGGCGTCAAGGCCACGTCGAGCTACGCAGGCGAAGCCTTCTTTACCGCTGAGCGCGAAGGGGAGCCAACCTATGTCGTGCGCTGCCTGGAGCCTGGCGCCAACGAGGCCTCCACGAGTGCGGACTGCCAGCGCGATATTCATGCCGGCAAGGACCTGGTTATCCTCTACCGCTTCTCCCGCAATCTGCTGCCGCAATGGCGCGAGATCGACAATGCTGTGGGTGGCTTTGTGAAAAGCCATCTCGTGCCCTGATTTCGTCCAAGTGATGTGATGCTGGCTTGTGCGCCGCACCATTGCGCTACACCGGTATCACCTCTGTAAATATGCGTCCGATTCCGGAAACCAATCATTCATCATAAACCGATTGGTAACGCTATGCAGATACTGTCTCAGGAACGGTCGTTCCCGGAGGCGGCGTCCGGACAACACCCATGACATGAGAATGAAGAGTAGCGTAGTGTCCCAATCAGGTTTTCTTGATCTCGCGAAACGCCCGCTCGGCGCTTTTTCAAAGATGGTAGGACGGATCGTCCTTGCGGGCGCCGTCGCATCGGTTGCCTTCGCAGCGCCCGCTTTGGCCAATCCGAAATATTCGGGCATCGTCGTTGACGCGAAAACCGGCAAGGTTCTCTACGGAGAAGATGCCGACGAGTTGCGTTACCCCGCATCGCTGACCAAGATGATGACGCTCTATCTGGCATTCGAGGCGCTCGAAGCCGGTCGGATCACCAAGTCGACCCCCGTTCCATTCTCCAAGAACGCTTCCGCCGAACCGCCGTCGAAGCTTGGTGTGCGCGCCGGACAATCAATCACCGTCGAGCAGGCGATCCTGTCGCTCGTCACCCGCTCCGCCAACGACGCCTCGACGGCGCTCGGCGAACTGCTGGGTGGCTCGGAGCAGCGGTTCGCCCGCATGATGACCAACAAGGCGCGCGCGCTGGGCATGACCCGCACCACCTATCGCAACGCCAACGGATTGCCGAACACCGAGCAGCGCACCACGGCGCGCGACCAGGCCCGCCTCGGCCTCGCCCTGCGCCAGCATTTTCCGCAGTATTACGACTACTTCTCCACCCGCAGCTTCCGTTTCGGCAAGCAGACGATCGGCAACCACAATCGCCTGCTGGGCAATGTGCGTGGCGTCGATGGCATCAAGACCGGCTACACCCGTGCCTCAGGCTTCAATCTTGTGACCTCCGCGCAGCTTGACGGTCGCAGCATCGTTGCCGTCGTCATGGGCGGCACCTCCGGTGCCAGCCGCGACGCCCAGATGCGCCGTCTCGTGGCAAAGTACATGCCGGCCGCCTCCCGTCGCGGCGGTGGTAACCTGATCGCTGAAACCGCACCGACGCCGGTCGCACCCGCGGCCGAAGAGCCGATTGCTGTGGCGCAGGTTACGGAAACGCCGGTCGCCAGCCCGGTCGCCGCCGCTGCAGGTCTCGATCTGCCGAACACCGGCCCCGTACCGGCCGTGCGTTACGATGGCGAAAATACCAACAGCGTGCAGATGGCCTATGCCGGAACCAAACGCGCTTCGGACAACCCGGTCCTTTCGCCGAAGATCGTTCCTAATACGCTGGACGCCCAGAGCATCAAGCTGTCGCGCCAGCCGGTTGCTGCAGCCATGGTCGACGCTCAGATCACCAATTCCGTTCCGAAGCGCGAGCCCGTTGCGGCAGAAGCCGAGCCGCAAACCGTGCCAGAGCCTCAGGGTTGGGTCATCCAGATCGGTGCGACGCCGGACAAGGACCAAGCCATGACGCTGCTCGGCAACGCCAAGGACAAGGGCGGCAAGGCACTCAGCAAGGCGACCCCGTTCACCGTCGCCTTCAGCAATGGCGGCGCTCAGGTCTACCGCGCTCGCTTTGGCGGGTTCGACGACCAGAATGCAGCGATCAATGCCTGCAAGGCGTTGAAGAAGAAAGGCATCTCCTGCTGGGCCAGCCAGCAGTAAACGGCATCAGTTTCGGTGGCCGGTTTGTTAGTTCGGCCACCCTCCTCGGTTTTGTAAAGCGTACGAGGTTAGTTATGGCAATGAACGAGAATGTTCCGGGTGTCACTCCCTTGCCGGGGCGACGGGCTAAGCCGTCGCGCATCAATCTGCATCCGCTCCATGAGGCAGCAATGCGCATTGCCGATCTCGGTCTCAATCGCCCGAAGGCGAAGACCAAGGATCTGGTCGGCATGCTGCTGACACATGGGGCAAGAGCCTGGCGCTCGACGCAGCCACGCGCGGGTATCCATCTTCACGTGACGGCGCCCGGGCGTCGCCGGCCGCTGAAGATGCGCATCCTCTGATTGTTCTGAATTTGAAAGGCGGCTTCGGCCGCCTTCTTCGTCTGGCTAGAGCAGACCGAGTTCGGCCAGTTCGCGCCGGAGCTCGAGCGGCATGTCGGCTCCACCGCCGGACAGCGACGCCAGGTCGCGCGGCGCCTCGTTGGCCTTGAGATAGCGCCAGCCCTGGAAGGCCCGGCGCGGCTGCAGCTCGGTTTCAACAACTTCAGGGCCGAGAATCAGGTTGCAGCGGCCGATCCCTTCCCCGTCGGTAAAAGTCTCGATGCTGATCAACGGTTGACGCGCCTGCACCTGCCCCTTGATCACCCAATAGAGCGAGCCGCCGTCCAGAAGTTCGTCCATGCGTTTCGGGACCATGCGGGTCGTGTGGAACGAATGCGGTTCAAGGCCGGCGGCAATCGCAGTCAGGGCCTTGCGCGAAACCCAGTCGCGCAGGTCCTCGATCGATTCCGCCCCGACGCAGAGCTTTATGAGATGCAGAGACATGGCTGTTTTTGAACACCCGTCCTACCGTCTCGGTCAAGCGAATTGCGCAGCGTCATCCACAATCGTCCATGCGCTGCTCAACATTCGACGACATTGACCGCCAGGCCGCCTGTCGAGGTTTCCTTGTATTTCTCGTTCATGTCGACGCCGGTCTGGCGCATGGTTTCGATGCAGGCGTCGAGCGGCACGAAATGCTGGCCATCGCCCTTGAGTGCCAGCGACGCGGCGGTAACGGCCTTAACGGCGCCAAGCGCATTGCGTTCGATGCAGGGCACCTGGACCAGCCCGGCGACCGGGTCGCAGGTCATGCCGAGATGATGTTCGAGCGCAATCTCGGCAGCGTTTTCGATCTGCTCTGGCGAACCGCCCATAACGGCCGCGAGGCCTGCCGCCGCCATTGCCGAGGCCGAACCGACCTCGCCCTGACAGCCGACTTCGGCACCCGAAATCGACGCATTGTGCTTGATGATGCCGCCGATCGCAGCAGCCGTCAGCAGATAGTCGCGAACGCCGTCCTGATCGGCGTCGTCGTGGAAGTGCATGTAATAGCGGATGGTCGCGGGAACCACGCCAGCGGCACCGTTCGTCGGCGACGTCACCACGCGTCCGCCGGCCGCATTTTCTTCATTGACCGCCATGGCGTAGACGCTCAGCCAGTCGTTGGCGAGCAGCGGGTTGATCTTGTTGGAGCGCCATTCTTCCTGCAGCTTGTCGTGAATGGAGCGGGCGCGCCGGCGCACCTTGAGGCCGCCCGGCATGATGCCGTCCTGGCTGAGGCCGCGATCGATGCAGCTGCTCATGGCGCCCCAGATACGGTCGAGCCCCTCGTTCAGCTCCTGGGGCGACATAGTGCATTCTTCGTTTGCCCGCTTCATCTGCGCGATCGTCATGCCCGACCGGGCTGCCATATCCAGCATTTCCTGGGCGGTGCTGAAGGGGAACGGCACCTTGACGCCAGCGGGCTTGTTCTTGGAGGCGCGCATGGCGTCGAGTTCCGTGTCGGTCACGACGAAACCGCCACCGATCGAATAGTAGATGCGCTTGAGCAGAAGGCGGCCGTCCTTGTCGAAAGCCGAGAAAGACATGCCGTTGGCATGGCCCGGCAAAGGCACCTTCTTGTCGAAGATCAGATCGGTCTTCGGCTGAAATTCGTAAGGTGGATGTCCCGGCGGCGTTATGCGCCCGGTATGCTCAACTTCGTCGATCAAGGCATCCATGCGGTCGGGATCGACGCGATCGGGACGTTCACCGACAAGCCCGAGCACAACCGCCCTGCCCGAGCCATGGCCGATGCCCGTGTGGGCGAGCGAGCCGTGCAGGCTGACCTTGATGGCTGCGACAGATGCGTGCGACGGCCGCGGCCATTCGTCGGACAGGATCAGTTCGAGAAAGCGATTGGCAGCCGACATCGGCCCCATCGTATGCGAACTCGAAGGACCAATACCGATCTTGAAGACGTCGAAAACGGAAAGAAACATGAATTGCCTGCCCGGAGCCTGAACATATGCCGCCCGGCCGATCGCCGGATGCCGTCATATGCATGATTGCACAGTCGATACAAACCTCGATCTCTCCTCAGGACCGAAGCAGTACCCTCACCCTTAGATATAGGATCAAACCCTAAGCCATCCTATCCCTGTCGATCAGGCGATCAACCGACATCCGATCCCGTTGGTGCGACATTGCGCTGGCGAGCTGGGCAGCAGCCACCAGGCCTGACGTTACGACCGCCCGGAATCGAAACAGCGCGGCTTCTGCGAAGCCGCGCTGTCAATCAGAGGACTTTTGGGTATCAAAGGCCGCCGAAAAGATAAGCAAGAACAAGAACGCCAGCGAAACCGGCTACGGCGCGAGCAGTCACGCCCCAGCAAGACTTCTGTATTGTATTGTCCATGATGTCTCCGAAAAACTCTCAACGGCTGCGGGCCACACATCAAGGGCCCGTGCATGGCGCAATGCATACTGAAGAAAGTGTGAAGGCGCAACGGTGAAATATGGCGGAAAGGTGTCAGGGGTACATCAAGGTTCCCGTAAAAGCACCAAACGCTGGAGGCGACGCATTTTTGCCGGAAGAAATTCCGCCGCAATTTCATCACACTAGTTGATGCACCGCAGATTCTCCACAGGCGCGCCGACCTTGCAATTTCCAAAAGCCATGCCAAAAACACGTGTATGACCTTCGAAGATTACATAGCACTTGTCGTGTTCATCCTACTGTGGGCGAGCTTCAGCTGGGCGACAGACGGCACGCGCGGCTTCAAACGCATCAGTCTTACCCGGCTGATGAACGAGCACCGCGGCCGGTGGATTCGCAACTCTCTCAACCGCGACCTGAAAATGATCGATACGCAGATCATTGCCGGGCTGCAGGCCGGCACCGCATTCTTCGCCTCGACAACGATCTTCGCGCTCGGCGGTTGCTTCGCTCTGTTGGGCGCGACCGAGCAGGCACAGATGATCTTCGCCGACATGCCCTATGTCTTCCACGGCGGACGGACTGCCTTCGAGCTGAAGGTCGCCGGGCTCACCTGCCTCTTCGGCTACTCCTTCTTCAAGTTCGGCTGGTCCTATCGCCTGTTCAACTACTGCTCGATCCTCATGGGCGGCATACCGATGACGGCGGACATGATACGCGACCGGCACAGCGCCGAGATTGCGGCCGAACGCGCGGTGCGCATGAACGTCCTTGCCGCCAAGCACTTCAATGCCGGCCTCAGGGCGATCTTCCTGTCGATCGGTTATCTCGGCTGGTTCATAAGCCCCTACGCCTTCGTTGGCCTGACAATCTTCGTCATCTTCGTCCTGACGCGCCGGCAGTTCTTCTCCGAGGCGCGGGCGGCCCTGTTGCAGGACGCCGCCCGCTAGTCGCTGTTGCGAGACCCGTCGGATATGGTCCGGGCGGGGATCCAGCGGCATCTTCTCTTTCCCAGCGATCAAAACCGGTCTGGCGCAAGCCTGACCTGCCAGTCTCATTCGCGCCAACAGGATGGCGAACACCATGTCCGATACCAACATGACCTCGACCGCTGAACCGCAACCGACGAGCAGTACTCGTCGCCGGCTTGTCTTCATCGATGTGCTGCGCGGCCTGGCCCTGGTGGCCATGGCGCTTTCCCATTTCGTCGGGGACCTGGAATTCTTCGGCTATACCGCGGCCGGAACCGCCGGCACCGGCGGGGGGGGGGGGTTTGCCCGGCCGGGCGCCCGCCGCCTCCCGTTTCTGGCCGGTACAGCCCCGGGCTCGGGCAGCGTCCGAAGATCCGTTTCGACGCCTTCATGCGTCGTTTCGCCAAGATTGCCGGCGCTGCCGCACTGATCAGCATCGCGACCTGGTTTGCCTTCCCCGACACGTTCATCTTCTTCGGCATCCTGCATTCGATTGCCGCGGCAAGCCTCGTCGGGCTGCTCTTCCTGCCCCTTCCGGCTATCGTTTCGTTTGCAGCTGCGGCGGCCGCCTTCGCCGCCCCGCTCTATCTTCGCTCCGCGATCTTCGACGCGCCCTATCTTTGGTGGGTCGGGCTCTCCGAAACGATCCCGCGCTCGAACGACTACGTGCCGCTGCTGCCGTGGCTCGCACCTTTTCTCCTCGGTCTCGGCACCGCAAAGCTGGCGCATGCGCGCCTGGTGGCAGCCCTTGCAAGGCGCCCGGTCGACGACAGAAAAACGCGCCTGTGGACGAAAGCGCTGATCTTCGGAGGGCGTCACAGTCTGGCCATATACCTCCTCCACCAGCCGCTGCTCATCGGATTGGTCTACCTCTTCTCGCTGGTCTCACCGCCGACACTGCCGGATCCCAAGCAAGCCTACCGCACGAACTGCGTCGAGGCCTGCAGCCGCGGCAATCCGGCCGTGCCTTGCGACGCCTTCTGCGGATGCACGCTCGATCGCCTGGTGGAGCAGAACCTGTTCGACGAACTGAACAGGGGAAAGATCAATGTGAACACCGATGAACGCATTGCGCGAATCGCCGGTCAATGCACAATGGACGTGCAATCAGGGGACTAGGACATGAATGCCTATCGTGCCAAGCCGCTGAGTTTCCCATGGCCGGCCCTGCTTTACGGGACCGCCACCCTCGCAGCCTTGCTGCTTGCGCGATACGCGCCGATCCCAGTGGCCCACGGTCATGGCTGGGTGCCGTGGATTTCCGGCGGCATCCTTGTCGCGACAGCAATCTGGCTCGACCTCTGGGCCGTCAAGACGCTGCTGGATCGCCATACGGCCGTGCTTCCGCACCGCTGCGCCACGTGCCTCGTCACCTACGGGCCATTCCGCTTCACCCGCAATCCGATCTACCTCGGCTACACGCTGATGATGATCGGCTTTGGCCTGATCACGCTCAATCCGTGGTTCTTCATCATGGCGATTACAGCAGTGATGTTGACGACGATCTTCGCCATTCGCAATGAAGAGCGGCATCTGCTCTCACGCTTCGGCTTCGAGTTCGAGCGCTACTGCCGGCATACGAGCCGCTGGATCTGATCAGGCCGTAAATAGACACAAAAAAGGCGGCCAGAGCCGCCCTTCTCAATCCCTATGCGTGCCGAAAACGCGCTTAATCAGGTGCCGACGCCGATCTCGGCGAGACGCGTCAAACATGCCTCCTCGACATTGTCGAGTTCGGTCAACGTGTCTTCGATATCCTTGCGCTTCTGGCGCAGCTCTTCGCGCTTGACCTCGACGCGGCTCATCAGCAATTGCAGCTGACCCAGTTCACCGGGCGGGTCCTTGTAGACCTGGATGATTTCGCGAATCTCGGCAATCGTGAAGCCGATGCGCCGGCCACGCAGAATCTCTTGAATCAGCCGACGGTCTGCCGGTCGAAACATACGGGTTCGGCCGCGGCGCTCCGGATGGATGAGGCCCTCGTCCTCATAGAACCGCAGCGTTCGGGTCGAAATGCCGAATTCCCGCGTCAATTCGGTAATGCTATAGTACTTATTCACGCTGCCATTCCATGATTTCTTAACCGTCACTATCGTTGACCTTGACGTAAAAGTCAAACAACCGCGATATCACGTGACGTTAAACCACCATGTGGCGATGCCGAGAAAACTGAAGAAGCCGGTGACGTCGGTGATCGCCGTCACGAAGACCGCGGAAGAAACCGCCGGGTCGGCGCCAAAACGCTCCAAAAGCAGCGGAACCATGATACCGGCGAGGGCTGCAGCCATCATGTTGATGAGCATGGCCGTGGCGATGATGCCGCCGATGTTCGGGTCCTGGAACCAGAGGCCGGCCAGGAGGCCGATCAGAGTGCCGAAGATCATGCCGTTCAAGAGGCCCACCCCCGCTTCGCGGCGGATGATTCGCGGAGCGTTATGAATGTCGAGGCCGCGGGTCGCAAGCGCGCGCACCGTCACGGTCATCGTCTGCGATCCGGCATTGCCGCCCATTCCGGCGACAATCGGCATCAGAATGGCGAGCGCGACGATCTGCTGGATGGTCGCATCGAAAAGGCCGATGACCGAGGCGGATATGCAGGCCGTCATCGAATTGACGAACAGCCACGGAACGCGCGAACGGGAAGCCTCGGCCACCGAGTCCGACAATTCCTCATCGCCGACGCCGCTCAGACGCAGCAAGTCTTCCTCCGCCTCCTCCTGGATGACGTCGACGACATCATCGATGGTCAGAACCCCGACGAGCCTACCATTGTCGTCCACCACGGCGGCGGAGAGAAGGTCGTATTGCTCGAAGAGCTGCGCCGCTTCCTCCTGGTCCATCTCCGCCGGAATGGCATGGCTCGTGTCGCGCATGATGGCGTCGACCTTGATCGACCGCTTGGAGCGCAGAACTTTGTCCAGATCGACCGCGCCCAGAAGTTTGAAGGTTGGATCGATGACGAAGATCTGCGTAAAACTCTCGGGAAGGTCCGCGTCCTCACGCATGTAGTCGATCGTCTGGCCAATGGTCCAGAACGGTGGCACCGCGACAAACTCCGTCTGCATGCGCCGGCCAGCCGTGCTCTCGGGATAGTCCAGCGAACGGCGCAAGCGAACGCGTTCGGTAAAGGGCAGCTTCGCCAGGATCTCGTCCTGGTCCTCCTGGTCGAGATCTTCGAGAATGTAGACGGCATCGTCCGAATCCATCTCGCCGAGCGCCTCGGCGATCTGCTCATTGGGCAGGTGCTCGACGATGTCGAGGCGGATGGCCTCATCGACTTCGGTCAGCGACGAAAGATCGAAATCCTTGCCAAGCAGCGAGACGAGCGCCAGGCGCTGTTCCGGCTGGATCGCCTCGAGCAGGTCGCCGATTTCGGACGAATGCAGACCAGCGACATGCTGGCGCAGATAGATCGTATCACGGTCGGCAATCGCCGCACCGACATGCATCAGGAAGTCGGAGCGCACCGAACCATCGTCGGCATAGATGTCCGCCCCGTCATAGGCGGGGATTTCTTCGGAACCGCGGTCGTCGTCGCCGGTATTGCTCATGAGCGCGCCCTCGAAACGATTGCCAACTTTCCGGCCGCCACGCGCGGATTTGGGAAAGGGTACATCACTGCCGGTTTTACCGCCCAGATCCTCCTCTAGGAACTGAGCCTTACAGCCCTGCTAGCGCAAAGCCCTGCCGAGGTCCACATCGCAGGCGCAGGCGTCGCCACTATGGCAACAGATTTATTCAAGCTGTTGCAAATACATGGGAAACGCACATGCGCGCCCGCAGTCGACATCGACGGCGCGATCGGATAGCACTATCCGGCCGCAGCCGAGGAGCATGCCATGGCGATCCGCCCCATTCTTCGCTTTCCAGATCCGTTTCTGAGCCGGGAAGCGAAGACCGTCGATCTTTTCGATGATGCCCTGCGGGCGCTTGCCGACGACCTTCTCGACACGATGCGCGCTGCGCCGGGCATCGGCATCACTGCGCCGCATGTCGGCATATTGCAACGATTGACGGTGATCGAGCTCGACCGCGAAAGCGGTGTCCGTATCTTCGTCAATCCCGAGATCGTCTCGCGCTCGAAAAACATGGTGAAACACGCCGAGGGCAGCGTTTCGATGCCCGGAATTTCCGAAGACGTCGAGCGTCCCGGAGCCGTCCGCGTTCGATACCAGACGCTCGATGGTGCCATTGTCGAGGAAGACGCGGATGGCCTGATGGCGATCTGCCTCCAGCATGAAATCGACCAACTCGACGGCATCTTCTGGACGCAGCGTCTGTCGCGACTGAAGCGGGAACGCGCCGTCAAGCGATTCGAGAAAGCTGCAAGGGAATTGGCGCGAAACTAGACCGGTAAGCTCTCACGCTCAGCAAGTCGAGCAGGCGCCAGAATATCGATCGAAGCCCGGACTTTCCGTCCCAAGTCAGCACGGCTAAATTCAAACACAGGTTCAATCAAGGATCAGCCTATGAGACCGACGCATGTCGCAATCCTCACCCTTCTCGCGCTGGCGGGATGCAACAGCGCATCCTCCAATCTCGAGCCGCTACCGGGCAGCCTCACCTACGGTGAGACCGGCCCCATGCGAAAGACGATAGCGGCACCGGGCACGATGATCCAAAACCGCTTCTTGCATCAGGGCACCATGGTCTTCGAGACCTACGAAGTTCAGCCAGACCACACATATAAGCTCGTGCGCCGCACAGTGGCCGATACCTGGTCGAACTGAAAACCTGGCTTTCTCATAGAAAGACATATGACGTCGGATCGCCAACTCGTTGGCGTTTCGGCTCCTCTCATTCCTGGCTAAATGCCGGGGTGATTTTGCCTCAAGGCGGAACATTGTCGTTCGAATCCCGTTGTTTACGATCACAACAACGGAGGTCATCCAATGAGCAAAAATCTGGATGAACGAGGCGATCCCATCTCGGCGACACATGACGCCGACCGGGAGAGCTTTACGGCCGGCGAAAGCCGCCAGGGGCCGCTGGGCGTGCGTGTTCTGGCCATCCTCGCAGCCGGCCTGTTCCTAGCGCTGCTTGTCTGGGGTGGCGCCGAGATATGGGGCGAAAGCAACGACAACGACCGGACAACGGCAGTCGATCAGGTCCAACCGCAACCCTCGCCCGAACAGACCGGCAGCATCGACAACAAGCAGGGCCGGGTACTGACGCCGACTGGTACAGACCCGACGCCAGACACGGGCACCGGCAGTGAAGCACAGAAGGTCTCGCCCGACGGAACGGTCAAATAGCAGCCGGTTCGCGGCCGCAATTTTTTGGCTGGCTGACAAAGGATCTTGCAAAGCTTTCACGTAGGGGAAGCCTGAAAGCGGCTGAGCGAGATGGACCACGACGTTGGACATCGAACGATCCGGCCTGTGTCGGTGTCGCGACAATCCTTTTCCTCGAGCAGAGACATTCGCCGCTCGGTTCGTAGTGCGCCGCCTCGCGGGCAACCTCCATTCCCACTTCTATCCCGCTCGGTTCGTCACCAAAAATGGATGGCCGGCGCGCATCATCAGGCTGAGTTCTGCAAGCCAATCAGAGAACAAACCACCTCTCTGTTGCCGCCCGCTCCAAACCACACATTGCCAAAAGCAGCCGAATGTTAGAAGTTTATCGGCGTGCGGCCATAAGGCTCACCGGCTTGACGAGATTGCAAGGCATGACGACCGCCTCCTCCCTCGAGCCTACCCATCACAGCAGCGCCAGTATCTGCCGCGGTTGCTGGGATCAGATGCGCGTTCCGATCCCGATCCGCGGCCCGTTAGCTCTGCCCTTTCGAGCGTTCGGTATCACCCGAAGCAAGATGAATCCGAACATCTGCACGATCTGCGAGCGCTCCTTTCGCTATGTCAAAAAGCAACAGCACATAACCGCCCGAGCCACCATCCTGTTCGCAGATATGCGGGGATTTACTCTCCTGTCGGAACAGATCGAAGCGCTTGAACTCAGCGAAATTGTCAGCCTGTTCCAGGATCGCTGTGCACAAGCTGTTTGGGCACACGACGGCATCGTCAACAAACAGATGGGCGACGGACTGATGGCGATTTTCAATTTTCCGATCGCGATAAAAGACCATGCACGTGCTGCGATCAGGGCGGCGATGGATATACAGCGGTCTCATTCTGCTGCGGTGAACGGCCCAAAGCTGGCTTTCGAGGGTGCGCTTGGTTCCACGCTCGGCGTTGGTGTCGGCATACATAGCGGTGATGTCGAAATTGGCGAATTCTCAAGCTTCCGTAGTGATTTCACTGCAATCGGCGGCACCGTCAATCTGGCTGCAAGGCTCGAATCCCAGGCTGCTGCCGGGGAAATCCTGATGTCAGCCGAGACGGCCGCGCAAGCGCCGGACTTCACGAACTATACGGAGACACGCCTGCTTTCGCTGAAGGGCATAGAGCACCCGGTGCAGGCGAACGTAATCAAGACGAACTGATCCTTGGCCGTGGGCCACACGGCTGACCGGCGCGTAACCAGCCAATCGCCTCCGCAAGCTCCTGCGGCCGCTTGCCGTCCGTGGGCACGACGATAAGGCTTTCGGCGTCTTCGCCGGCGATACGCCTGGCCTGTCGAAGCGTTCCGCCCGCTCTTGCGCGCCGGCGCCAGTCTCACGTTGCGCCAGGCGCTCCAGCAGCGCCGGTTTCGTCGCAGTCAGGCGGACAACCGTCATCCGGGCGCTCGGTATGGCCGCAAGGATCCACGGCCGATCGAAACGCAGATGCACCATGACGCCGGACATGATCAACCGCGCGTGCCGCGGTCGGCCGCACCCCAGCTTTCATGTGTCGCGTTGCCGGTCGTAGGTTCGCGTTCAACGCTGTAACGCGACAAATCGGATGCCGTGCAGGACTCCGCTACGGATCGCTCACAAAGCTAAGCATATGGATAAAAACAAAAAAACCTGCCGAAGCAGGTTTTCTTTGGTGCGGTCGAGACGCATCAAAGGTGCATCTAGGCCGCACCAAAGAATCACCTCAAAGCTTCTGATTATATAATTGATTTATAATGTGTTTTAGTATATTCTATATTTTCTGCGGATTGAGACATCCTTCTTTTTGAGCCACATTATGGGGCATTTCTGGGACACAGGAGGCGGCGCCATGGAGAGGACGGAGCCCGACAGGTACCTCACCACCCGAAACGGCATATACTTCTACAAGCGCCGGGTCCCCACGCTGGTCGTCGCCCTCGACGAACGGCAACCGATCATCCGGGCGTCGCTCAGGACGCGGGATCTCGCCAAGGCGCGGGCGCTGCGGGACGGATACGAGCGTGCGGACGACGAGCTCTGGGGCGCCCTCCTCTGTTCTGACTCCGCCGAGGCGGCGAAGCGGCGTTACGAGGCCGCTGTCCGGCGTGTCGCAGCCCTGGGCTTCACCTACCGGACGACGATGGAGATCATGCAGGGCGAGACCGGCGCGCAGATTCTGGATCGATTGCGCGTGCTGCTGGAGCACAAGCCCAACTCGCCCGAGACCAACGCCGTCCTGGGGGTGGTCGAGCGGCCCGGCGTGCGCCTGTCGGAGGCGTTCACAGTCTACGTCGACAAGATCGCAGCACCTGAGCTGACCAGCAAGAGCGACGAGCAGATAAGAGCGTGGCTCAAGGTCAAAAAGCGCGCGCTGAAGAACTTCATCAACCTAGTGGGCGACAAGCCGATCGGCGAGGTGACGCGGGAGGACGCGCTCAGGCTCTACGACCTGTGGTCGGACAGGATCGCCCCGCCCACGGACAAGGAGGGCAAACGCCGAAAGCCGACCCACAGTGCCTCTTCGGGAAACCGCGACATAGGCAACATGCGCGTCCTTTACCAGAGCTACCACGAGCACTTGGGCGTCAAGAACATCGACAATCCGTTCGACAGGCTGGGTTTCAGCGACAAGCACAAGAAGGCGAAAAAACGGCCGCCGTTCCCCACCGATTGGATCACCGAACGTATTCTGACTGCGGACGCGCTCGGGTCCCTGAATGACCAGGCCCGCGGAATCGTACTGGCGATGATCGATACGGGCGCGCGTCCAAGCGAGCTCGCGAACTTGCCGCCAGAGAAGATCGTCCTCAATGCGCCGGTGCCGTATATCGACATCAAGACGCGTCTCGACGAGGACGAGGATGGTCCGCGCGAGGTCAAGACGGTGTCGTCGTACCGGCAAATACCGCTCGTCGGCCTCGCGCTGGCGGTCTTCCGCAAGCATCCCAACGGATTTCCGCGCTATCGGGACCACGGCAGCAATCTCTCCGCCACTCTCAACAAGCACTTCAAGGTCCATGACCTCTTTCCGACCGAACGGCACAAGATCTATTCCCTGCGGCATTCGTTCGAGGACCGCATGAAGGTGGGGGGCGTCGACGCCGAACTGCGCATGATACTGATGGGACATACGAGCGACAGACCGGAGTACGGGCAAGGCGGATCCCTCGAATGGCAGCGGGACCAGCTTCTCAGGATCGCGCTGCCATTCGATCCCGGGATCGTCTGAGGCACCCGTGCGCCGCAGGACCGGGAGCGCCGACCGGAAGAGCGGCGTGATGGAAGCCGCGTTGCGCCGAGTGGATCACGCGGGGCTCCTCGCCGCCAAAGCAGGCCAGTGAACTGGAGGATTTCAAACCATGCGTACCAGAGATACAAGGAGCAACTCAGGACCGCCAGCATCGTCAGGCTCTCGTTCCCGGAGGCCCAGGAGGCCGGCGGTCTCGGCCGAGTGGGTCACCACCCAGATCCTCGCGCCCGGCGCCCTTCGTTTCCTTGACGACGAGGGGCGCGGAATCGTGCTGTCAGCGGTCGAGACGGGGGGCCGCCCCGGCGATCTGGCTAACCTCTGGCCGGAAGACATAGTCCTGGACGCTCCGGTTCCGTACATCGAAGTGAGGGACAAATACGATCCCCCTGGGAAACGGCGACGGATACCGCTGGTCGGCGTCGCGCTGGGGGTGTTCCGCAAGCATCCTGAAGGCTTCCCCCGCTACAGGGGCAACGACGCGGCTCTTAGGGCTCTACAGAGCAAGGTCAGGAGGAAGCTGTTTCCGGTGGGGACACACGGTCTCTATTCGCTGCGCAGATGCTTCGCGGCTCGCCTGAAGGACGGCGGTCTCGAGAGCGGACTGGTCGCGATTCTGCTGGGACATGAGTGCGCGTGGCAGCCGCTCGGATTGGAACTATCCCTCGAATGGCAGCGGTACCGGCTTCTCAGGATCGCGCTGCCATTCGATCCTGCAATCGTCTGACACGCTCGTGCACCGACGCGAGGACGGCGGCGTGTGCGCGGCGGCGCTCGACTTGGCCTTCGAGCCACGCGTAGAGTCCTACCAGGACGCCGCCGTCCCGTCCCATCGCGTCGATCTCAACTGCCAGGCGGTCGAGCAGCCTCTCCATCTCGCGGACGGACACCTCGGAAGGCACCAGGGGTGTCATTGTTTCCATTTCTGCAGTCCCCCCGGCCGCAGCGTTCCCCGCGGAGCGGTGGAAGCGGCGGACCTCAGCGGCCGCCGTCCCCGCACAGACGGAGCCGCGCTCTCGCGAACGCCCTGTCGACCTCCTGCGGCCACCAGGGCGGGAAGTGTCCGGTGAAAAATTGCTTGCGCGTAAGGTCAGGCGCCAGGGAACGGAACCGGCAGATGATCTCGGTCGGGGCCGAGCCCGCGTAAAGCCACCACGTGCACGTGTTCCGCAGCGCTTGGCAGGTGATCTCACGGCTGCGCTCCTCGTCGAAGACCTTGCGACTCAGCATCCGGAATTCCTTCCGCCATCCAGCGCCCCGGGGCTCGACGACGTAGCGCCCTCCCGACCCCCCTGGCCGTTCAGTACGCCACCGCCTCATGTGCATCAACAGCCGGGTCGGGATGGGTATGGGGTCAGCGTGCATGTTGCCGCGCCTCGGGAGGGCCCCCAGGGGGCGGGGATAAAGCACCCCGCCCTCGAGGTCCGCCCACGGACACCCCTCCTCCTCCTCGAAGGACGCTCGCTCGGCAACCCAAGTCGGCACGCCGAGATAGCATACGGACAGGACCAGCCTTGCGACAGGGATTGTCGCGGCGCACTCCCCATCTCCCTTATAGGCCGCGCGCACCAGCCTCGCCACCTCGGCGCGGCTGCAGCAGTGCCACTGCCGCCGCCTGGGCGGCCGCGGTGGCAGAGCATAGTCCAGTGCGCGGTCTCCCAGATGGACCAGCCCACAACGGGCGCCGAAGTCGACGATCGTGCGCAACCTTGCGAGCTCGGCGCGGACCGAGTTCGCATTCCTGCTGCTCTGGTAGCGGAGCGACGTGTCCGCGCAGATTCCGGCGACCGCCATGCCCCTCCAGAACGAACCGAGGCGCTCCGCCTGCTTTAGAAGCGCGCGCCTTGGCGCCTCCTGCATCCGATCGATGTGACCGGCGTTCCACGCCAGCCAAAACGCGATGAGGTCCGCGATGAGAACCTGCTCCGGCCCTGGCGGTCTGTGATCGCATGGGCGCCCGCGCACTCCGGGCCCCTTCCTCGCCGCAGTGCTCCTTCGCTCACGGCCTTGGTCATCGTGCGTCTTGTAGATTGCCATGTCCGGCTCTCCCCAAGGTCTCGACGCATGTGCGGGAGCTGCTGCGGTGCGCATTGACCGAGATCGTCCCGCTTGGAACACCACTGGCGTCGGCGGCGCTGGTGCCGGCAGACACGTCCTACTTCTATTGGGCGCGCGAGCCGCCGGCAATTCGCGCGCCTAATATAATGTCACACGGCCTCATGTTTATCAAGCGACACCGCCACGCTTAACATACTATCTCGTCGTGTTAACGATGATACGCATCAGGCGATGCGAAGTAATTGTCAACAATTAATATCAACACAACTACGGCGTAATCTTGTCTTTTTCCCCTATTCACGTGACTATGAAAGAAGGATTCATCGTCAAGTCTTTCACTGGATACGACAAAACTCGCACACCCCAGGGAGTGACGCTTTCTCCCTGCTATGGCATATCGCCGGGAGGCAAGGATCATGGCTGCCCGAGTTTCCTCCGGAAGGAGGACGAAGATTGGATGAACTTCGAACGGCCGAAGCCGCGTACCACTTGCGTTCGGCTGACCGAATTCTTCGACAGGGGTTGAGCATTCGGTCTGCAGGGCGGGCCACACGTCTCGGGAGGAGTCCCGAGCGCCCATCGAGGGCAATCCAGCGGAGCTCCCTCCGGGAGGGCTCCGGCCGGAGCTGTTCGTTGCGAGAACTGCCGACAGCGAACGGGGATAGTTAGCTTGTGTTGACAATGCGTCTCTTCGTGATCATTTTGATCACCTCGTGATCTTAATGATCATGAGTCGCACCACAAGGAGCCCACGACATGATTGTATTCGGCATATCCGGCGCAGCGAAATCGCAACCATCGCAGGGAGGCTGCCCCGCATGGCGGGAGCAAGGGCCATCCAAGAACTCGACGACGGCTGATCGGCATCCTTCTGCAATAGGTCGCCACGCATTGCGTCCCGCATTTCCGGACATATTACCTTCGAGGCGGTCACGAACGAGCGCAGCAGGGCGGGCGGACTGCCACGGCGTCCGAAGACGGCCAGCCAACTTGGCGAGCTCCATGCAGTCCGCTCCTGCGAACCCGTGCTTCCAGATCATTCGCCCACAATGTGGCCATCCTCCGCCGCCGCTCACCCGCGCAAGTACCGCTGACAGCGGATCCGCTGAAGCATTCCGCCAAGAGACACCATCCGCAATCCAACCAGTCTGGAGAGACCCTATGCATTACACATTCGTCAACGCCGATACGCTGGCCCGCCTCACAGATGACATACGCAAGGCTGCTTCCGAAGGATTCGGTCCTGGAATGCTGGCCGGTGCTCCATTCCTCGACGAGTACGCTCTCGTCCCGCAGCCCGCGGTGGGGCTGACGGGTATCGTCACTGGACACCCGCGCATTGCTGACGGGCGTCGCTGCTTCTCGACCCAGGTGTTCCATATCAATGCCGAGCAGGGCGTGGCCCGCACACTGAACCGCTGGTATCGCCTGGGCCGACCCCACGGGTCGGAAAGGAACTGACATGCGTTCCCGGCTGCACAACCCGGAGCTCCGCAAGCCTTCCCGGTCTCCCGACATACTCCTAGCGCATTGCGGAATGCGAAACGCACTCCGCCGCTCGCCATCCCTGCTGCTCGGAGAGCAGATCCGGAGAGGACCGGTCATCTTCGTCACTCCACGCCATAAATGTCGCGTCGCCGCCGAATGTCTCGCCTCAGGCGGCCGGGTTCCTAGCTATAGGGGTATCCAAAACTTCGGCCCGCCGGAAAGTATAGAAGCCGCCGAACTAACATTCTTGCGCCTTCGATGGCGAAAAGCTTTCAATCATCCAAACTCACAACTTGGAAATCCAATCGCGATCCGACACGCTGATGGGGAGACGCACAATGCTTAGAATCGGCGAAAACCGGGCGAATTCCTCATGGGCGTCGGTCGCCCGCCATGCCAATGCCGTCGAGCATCTGGCGGAGGACCTGCGCCGCGTGATCGACGGCAGATCCCTCCCCCAGCTCGACACCAACCACACGCCGGTCGTCGAACAGTGGTTCATCGAGAAGTTCATCGTGCCGACGCTCGTGGGATTCATCACATATCCCGGCGACAGCGGCGAGCATCACGGACAGCGCAGCTCGATGAGCTTCACGGCCCCGCTCCACCTCTTCTCGCTTCAGCAAGGAATCGCACGCTCGTCCCAGCGCTGGTACCGCGTCGGTCACCCCTCGCCGGTTGCCGAGGACTCGCTTCGGCGATGGAGCGTGGACGGGGAGTTCTGAAAAATGGAAAAGAACCCGCCGCTCGGAAGGCTCGACGCCGACCAGTTTCGAAAGATTCGGCAGTCGCCGGCGCTCTTCCTTGCCTGCTGCTGCGTGGGCAGGGCGCTGCGGTCGCAGCACCTCCTCAGGCGGGGCCGCCCGACCATCGTGGTTCTGATCGCGGAAGCCGCGCTGAATCTCGGCATCTATGAGAAGGCCGCGGCGCTCCTTGTCATCGGCCGCCCACCGGACTGGGACAACACGAGGGAGGGAAAGGCGCTCATCCACGTCATCGAGTCCGAACCGCGTCAAAGGATTCCCGCGCAGGGAGGCCGCGACCTCCTCCGCTGCTACGGGAGAGTTCCCGTGATCGTCGTGCTCGCGAGGCACAGAAGGGATCTGCCTGTGGAACTGGCGGCGGCGGCCGACGCGGTGATCGATCTGCCGAAACCTTCCGCGGCCCACATTGCAGCGGCGCGGTCGCTGCTCGGACGAAATCCGATCCGGGCCGAGACGGCCGAACTGCTCTCGGGCAACGACGTCGTGATGCTTGCTCCAGTCCTGACGAAGTTCAGCCTCACATCCGAACATGCGAGGATCCTGCGCACCTCCGTGCCGGGCGCGGCGGCGGACGGCAACCCCAGCCTCGAGGACCTCCCCGGCTACAGGGACTTGAAGCCCTGGGCGCGGTCGTTCGCCAGGGATCTGGAGCGTGCACGCAGCGGCGAGATTGCGTGGACCGATCTCGACCGCGGAATCCTTCTCCACGGCCCTCCGGGGACCGGCAAGACCCTGTTCGCGCGCGCTCTTGCGAAGATGTGCGGCATTCCCCTGATTGCGGCGTCGGTCGCGAAGTGGCAGTCGAGGGGACATCTCGGTGACCTTCTGGCCGCGATGCGATCGACCTTCGAAAGGGCCGGCGAACTTCAGCCCGCGATCGTCTTCCTCGACGAGCTGGATTCGATCGGCGACCGAACGAAATTCTCGGGCGACCATGTCGGCTATCAGACGCAGGTCGTGAATTCCCTCCTCGAGTGCATCGACGGCGTCGACGGGAGGCAGGGGATCGTGGTGGTCGGGGCCACCAACTTCCCGGAAGCGGTCGACCGGGCGCTGCTGCGAAGCGGCAGGATCGAACGGCATGTCAGAATGGACCTTCCGGACGCGGAGGAGCGCAGCGAGATACTTCGCTTCCACCTGGGAACCACTGTCGACGACCGGGAGCTGGGGAGGTTCGCGGCAGACCTCGGGGGATGGAGCGGCTCCGATCTCGAGAAGCTGTCGCGGGAGGCCAGGCGGCTGGCCAGGGCGGCCGGGCAGCCGGCAGGACCGGCCCACGTCGGCCTTGCGCTGCCGCCGCTCCAGACACTTCCTACGGAGACCGCGCGGCGCGTCGCGGCGCACGAGAGCGGGCATGCCGTCGTCGCACTCGCCCTCCAGCCTGGCTGCAGGGCGAGCGTCTCCATGCGCCGGCAGTTCAGGACGTTCTCGTCCGAAGCAACCGCCCAGGGGATGACCCGGTATCTCGACCTGCCCGGAGACATGGAGACACGGGATTCGATGGAAGCGCACATTTGCAGGATACTCGGCGGAGCCGCCGCGGAGGAGGTCCTGCTCGGCGCCCGATCGGTCGGCGCCGGAGGAGGCCGCGGCAGCGACCTTCACAAGGCGACATCGATCGCCGTGCGGATGGTGTGCAGCTATGGGATGGGCCGCGGCCTGTCATTTCTGCTCGAGGACGACCATCCCGGCATCGGCTGGAGCGGCGGCATTCCCGCGGCGGCGAGACGGGAGATCGACGGCATTCTCGCAGAGCAGTTGTCGCGGGCGAAGGCGATCGTCAGGACCCGTCTCGGTGCCGTCCGGGCCCTGGCGGGACAACTGCTGGAAAGGGAGATTCTCGAGCCGGACGACGTGGAGGCCATCGTCCGCGGGCATCCGCCGGAACGATCGAGGAACGGAAGCGTCCGCTAGCCGTCGCGGAATCCTTGGGCGTCCGTGTCGGCGGCGGACGGTCGTCGCGTCATGGCGACGCCCGGACCATGCTCCCGCGTGGCGTCGATGAACGCCACGCCCGAGGACTCGAGCGCCGCGCGCACCTTCTCGACGGCCTCCACGAGGACGTTGCTCTCGCCCTTCTCGATCCTCACGACGATCTGGCGGCTGACGCCCGCAAGCTCCGCGAGTTCCTCCTGGCTGAGACCCAGCAGCGCCCGTCCGCCCCTCAGCGTGCGCATGATTTCAGAGATCGAATCCATGGATTCGACAAGGCGATAACCGGACGCCTTTGTCAACAATTGTGCGCAAGGATTCGATTGCATAACCGTATCCCCAAACCTAGGGAACTGGATGTGGCTGCCGATCAGGTTCGACGAAGATCCTCAAGACGGCCCTGTAATGGGATCTGCCTATCGGGCCTGATGTCTTCCCTGCTCAGGAGCGCGTAGACGGATCACCTTTCATGCTCGCATCCAATTCGACGAACAACTCATCGGAAGTCAGGCAGTCGCAGCAGATGCCGAAGCAATCCTCGTCGAAGTCGTCCGTGCTTCTCGCCCGTCGACAGCAATCGCAGACGATGGTGCCACGGCAGGCACGCATGGGCGCGAGTATTTCAAGCAACCTATCCTCGACGGCGTCAGCGGCAGGTCCGGACATCGCAACCTCCCTGATTTCGTGATCCAAAGGAGATGGGAGCGACATCGACGGTTTTCCAGATGTCGATCTGGTCGGTCAAAGCGACGAAAACCCGACGCCTGAACAAAGCGCGTGCTGGTGCGAGGTCAGGCATCCACCATCGTGACTCGCCGCGGCAAGCCGCGCGCCAAGGAGGCAGCGCGCTGGGGCTCCAAGGGCATCGATATCGCAGGCCTGCCGGAAACGGCCCCTACCAGGGAGCAGGCGGCGAAGCCGGGCTTCATGCCTGCACTGACGGCGAGGAAGTCTGGCCTCAAGCGTGCCAAGTCAGAAGGAAAGACCCTCGGCCGCCCACGCTCAGCGAAAAACAGAAGCTGGATGTGCGCGACGATCTCGCGACAGGAATGAGCGTTTCGGCCATCGGCAGGAAATTCACCACTAGCCGGCAGACGATCATGCGCGTTCGTGACGAAGGTTCACGGTCCGTGCGGGTTTGGCTTTAAGGTTGTCTGCTCCCCGGGGGGAGCAGACAACCGCAACTTCCGCCAGACGCACTACGTTCCCGACAGCGCATTTCCCTGCGGAGATAGTCCGTCGTAGTCTCTCGACAGAGAGAACGCCCGGCGCTCGGCATGAGTCAAGTTTGCAATATCGAGGACATCCTGTATTCGAGCGGCATGGCGGAACGACGGCTCGAAGGTAATACCCATGCTGACCGCTTCGACGAAACGCTGGAAGTTCGTTCTTACCGGTTCAACCGCGACCTGATTCCACGTACCGGTTTCGACGTCGTCGCCGAGGCAGACGAGCAGATGCGAACCATCTTCCCGATGCTGAACCTCAACGGCACCGCGGTCGCCGTACACGCGTAGCCTCAGATCATTCATGTGACCCGTGGCAAAACGGCTGGAATGCACCACGCCGAGCGCACCGTTCTTGAAACTGACCGTCATCGCGAAGCTGTCATTGGCATCCAGTTCGTATTCGCCGATCTTGTTGCCCTCCGCCTTCTCGAAGGTGTGGAGGCGGCAATAGACATCCTCGATTTCCAGGTTGGAGCCGTAGGACGCGAAATCGAGGATATGGATCCCGACATCGCCGAGCGTCCCGTGCGAGCCGTGCTTCTTAGAAAGCCGCCAGAGCCACTGGCTTTCGGTGCGCCAGTCTCCCCAGGCCTTTGAAACAAGCCAACTTTGAAGGTAGGACGCTTCGACGTGCTTGACTGCGCCGATTTGACCGGAAGTAACGATCTGGCGCGCGGCTTGAAGCTCAGGGACATTGCGATAGGTCAGGTTTACCATGCCGACAAGTCCTGCGCCTTCGATCTTGTCCGCCATTTCGTGCGCATGCTCACGATTGGTGGCAAGAGGCTTTTCGCAGAAGACGTGCTTTCCCGCTGCAATGCATTGGAGCGTTGTCGGGTAGTGGGCACTGTCAGGGGTCACATTGGTGACGGCATCGAATTCGTTCCAGGCTAACGCTTCTTCGAGAGACGAGAATTCATTGGCGATTCCGTATTTTTCGCAGAAGGCTTTGAGGCGCACCGGGTCCTGATCGACGGCGGCAGCAATCATGACACCCTCGATCTTGGAGAAATTCTCCGCATGAGTCTGAGCGAACCAACCGGTGCCCAAAATAAGAAGTCGCATAGGTTTAGATCCCATTGAGTGATTAGTTGATGTTCGTCCGCCCGTGGCTCAGCGGAAACCTTCCTGACCGGCTTCATGCAGAGACTCGCCGCGGGCGACGATGGATTCCAGGGCACTCTCGACCGGCACGTTCGGAGCATCGGTAATCATGGGGAAGCGCTGAGGATTGTAAGCCCAGTTCACGGCGTTGCGCAGCACGAGGCCTACGGTCTCGTTGTAGTAGGTCGGGTAGGTTTCGTGGCCAGGCCGGAAATAGAAGATGTTTCCCGCGCCCTTACGGTAGGTGAGCCCTGATCGGAAGACCTCTCCGCCCTGGAACCATGAGAGGAACACCGTCTCAATCGGTTCGGGAACAGAGAAGGGCTCGCCGTACATCTCCTCGTTTTCAAGCTCGAAATAGGCGGGCAGGCCGCGGGCAATAGGGTGGCCCGGATTAACGACCCAGAGACGCTCACGTTCACCAGCCTCGCGCCAGTTCAGCGCGCATGGGCTACCCATGAGCCGGGTGAAGATCTTGGAGAAATGTCCAGAGTGAAGAACGATCAGCCCCATGCCTTCCCAGACGCGCTTGGCGACCCGCTCGACGATCTCATCCTTTACTTCATCGTGCGCGGCATGGCCCCACCAAACGAGGACGTCTGTATTGTCCAGAACCTTTTCCGTCAGGCCGTGCTCCTGGTCCTGAAGCGTTGCAGTTGATGTCGTGATGCGCCCTTCGGCGGCGATCAGCTTGGCGATCTGGGTGTGCATCCCTTCGGGATAGAGCTTTGCGACCGTCTTGTTGGTCCGTTCGTGGACGTTTTCACCCCATACGAGAACGCGGATAGACATTGAGTTTCCTTTCGGTTTTGCATGATAGACAGGCGGCCAGACGAGCGCTCCTCCCGTCCGTCTCGTTCCTCTGCGGATCGGTTTACGGGGCGAGCCGCAGCCCCGTTTTCGCGTCGAAGAAATGTAATTTGCCTTTGGCAATCGACAGCTCGAGATGCGCACCCGGTTCGACAGCCAGGCGGTCGCGCAAGACGGCCGTGACCTCCTGTCCGCCGTGTTTCATCACGACGAAGGTTTCCGCCCCGGTCGGCTCGACCGCGGTGACTTCCGCAGTGAACGCATTGAGGTCTCCGGGCGCACAAAGCTGAAGATGCTCCGGCCGAACGCCCAAGGTCACCGTTTCGCCTGCGAAAGCCGCGATGGCGGGATCATCCAGGGAAATCGACGCTCCGTCGGCGCACAGTAGCCGTCCGCTGGCGTCTGTGTATTCGATCTTTCCGGTGATCAGGTTCATCGCGGGCGAACCGATGAAGGTCGCAACAAACGTATTGGCCGGCGCGTCGTAAATATCGAGCGGGCGGCCGATCTGCTGCGCGTAGCCGCCCTGCATAACCACGATACGATCCGCCATGGTCATGGCTTCGATCTGATCGTGCGTCACGTAGACGATCGTGGATCCCAGCCTGCGATGAAGTTCCTTGATCTCGGTTCGCATCTGGACCCGTAACTTGGCGTCCAGATTGGAAAGCGGCTCGTCGAACAGAAATACCTTGGGGTTGCGCACCATTGCTCGGCCCATCGCGACGCGTTGGCGTTGGCCGCCGGAGAGCTGTGCAGGCTTTCGCTCGAGAAGCGCCGTGAGTGCGAGGATGTCAGCAGCCTGGCGCACACGCTCGTCAATTTCTGTCTTGGGACATTTGGCTAGCTTAAGCGAGAACCCCATGTTCTCGGCCACAGACATATGTGGGTACAGCGCATATGTCTGGAAGACCATGGCGATGTCCCGTTCCTTGGCGGCAACGTTATTGACGATCCGATCGTCGATCATGAGGGTGCCGCCACTGATCGTTTCCAGACCGGCGATCATACGCAGAAGCGTGGACTTTCCGCAGCCGGACGGTCCCACGAGGATGACGAACTCGCCATCGGCGATCTCCACGTCCACGCCGTGCAAGACGGAATGCGTGCCATAGAACTTGCGCAATGATGTGATGCTTACACTAGCCACTTTAAGCCTCCGGCTCGCCGATGGACGAGCTGTTTTGTGTCAGATTTTTCCGGGACATAGCTGGAGTTCGAATACTCCTGGCCAGACGTCCGGATGGCGGCTGGCTGCCGCCTTTTCCTAGGTCATTCAGACTCCCATTGTTGCCCGAACAACTACCCCTCACCGCCGGTGTTCAGTTGGCGGATGTGCATTGCGCGCTATTTGACAGCCCCGACGGCGATGCCGCGCGTGAGGGTACGCTGGAAAATGAGGAAAAAGAGAACCGTCGGTGCAAGCCCCAGAAGTGACGCTGCAGCCGTCGTCGTGGGATCGGAGGTGTACTGTGTATTCAGCGTTCCCATGGCGACCGAGACGGTCTGGTTGTCATTGGAAATCAGCAGGACGAGCGGAAGCAGGAACTCATTCCAGGTCCAGATGAAGAAGAATGTGGCGAGCACCATCAGCGTAGGCCGTAGCAGCGGCGTCACCACATGAACGAGAACCTCGAAACGGCTTGCTCCATCGATTTCCGCGGCCTCCAGAAGCTCGCGCGGGAAGGTGCTGAGAACTGCTGACAGAAGATAGGTGCCGTAGGCGCTCTGCAACACAGCGAAGATGATGATCACCGACGTTCGCGTATCGAACAGACCAACACTCTTCATGATGTAGTAGAGAGGATAGACGAGCGATTCCTGCGGGACCATCATCCCCATTGTGACGATGAACAGCACTGTTCTCGAACCTTTAATCCGTCCAATTCCTATCGCATAGGCGCTGAGCAAGCTTAAAAGGACGGCGATGGCGGCAACGGCGCCGCTGATCAACGCGCTGTTGAAGAGTTTCAGCGTGAAATCGACGTTGTGCCAAAATCTCAAAAGTCCGGAGAGATCAAAACTCTGAGGTAGCGCGATCGGACCATTGGCACCGTAGTCGGCCGGAGATTTGACGGCATTCGTTGCAGCAAGCCAGAATGGGTATAGCGTAACGAGCACGCTCGCCCCAAGAAGGCCGACCACCAGCCAAGCAGAGAGATTTATTCTATGCATACCGGCATCGCTGTGGTTTTTTTTGCCCATGTTTCCGGTCCTCATTGATCCCGCGACTGAAGACGAACGAACACGTAGGCGAGCAGCATGGTCAGGGCGGTCTGCATCGTCGTAATGGTCGCGCCGTATCCGACACGGTTGGTGGTGAAGAAATGGTAGTATGCGAGAAGCGAAGGAACGGTCGTGGCGTTATTCGGTCCACCCTTCGTGAGTACGAACACCGGGGCAAAGACGTTGAGCGCAGCGATTGTCGTAGTCAAACCAACCACGAACAGTTCAGGCTTGAGCATGTGCACAGTAATATAGCGAAACCGCTCGAACCAGGTGGCTCCGTCAAGCTCTGCCGCCTCGTAGAGGGCGGGATCGACCCGCGCCAGGCCGGACATGAAAATCACCAACGAATATCCGAGCTGTAGCCAGACCATAACAAACATGACGCAAAGCATCGCAGTGCCTGGATCGCCAAGCCAATTCCGCGCGAGAAAATCGAGCCCCCAGGCTTTCAGTGTCGTGTTGAGCACCCCAATCGGGCTGAAGATCCAGCCCCAGAGAACACCGGCCACCGCGAGCGGCAAGATTTGCGGCAGATAGAAACCGGCCCGAAAGAAGCTTGCCGTGGTTTTCCCGAAGCGCGCCGCGACGTAGTCGAACAGCAGCGCAGCAAGAATAAGGCCGAGAATTGTGGGAATGACCGCCATGGAAAGGATAAAGATCAAGCTGTGGTAGAATCCCTCCCAAACCAGCTCGTCCTTCAATAGCCTGGCATAGTTTGCCAGGCCTATGAACTTGGGAATGCCGACGCCTCGCCATTGGGTGAAGCTTGCTGCAATGTTCAGTATGAACGGGATGATAATGATCCCGACAAAACCGATTGCGCTCGGAAGGATATACAGTAGATAGCTAGAAGGCTTGGCGGCCTCCATAGCCTGCGTCCGTGGTGCTGACATGGGTTCTTTGTCTCCCGCCAGTATGCTCTTCCGCCGTCTTAAGCGGGCGAAAGAGCACCTGCTTGCGCTCAATGGGCGTCGGATTGGGCGTCGTCATACGCCTGCTTCATCTCATCGACGGCATCTTCGGGCGAAATCGTTCCTCCGACCAGCGCTTGCACCTTCGTACGGATGATTTCGTAGTAGCCGGGAAACGGCTGGTCGGGATAATAGCCAAGTCCGTTGGCCGCCACGATGTCCGAAGCGGTCTTCGTCAACTCCGCTCCTGTCGGGTTGGAAATATCCTCTGCCTTGGCGATCAGGGCCACGCCGCCTCCGTCGGCAAGAGCCTTCTGATTCTCGTTTGAGAGCGTGATGTCGATAAAATCATAAGCGAGGGTCTTGTTCTTTGCCGTCTTGGGAACCACCCAGAGGCCGCCCGTCGAGGCCGGATGGATTGTGTTTCCGGGGAACAAGAATTGACCCCATTTGAAGGTCGTGATTTTCGTATTGAATTCAGTGGCGTACCAGGTGCCAGTAACGACCATCGGCGACTTGCCGGCCTCGAAAAGCCCCACCATGTCGGAAGCCGTCAGCCCAGTCGAGTCCTTTGAGATATAGCCCTTCGTCACCCAGTCCTGAAGCTTTTTCGAAGCTTCCAGGAAAGGCGTGGAGTCAAGCGGAGCTTTAAGTCCATGGAATTGGTCGAGCCATTTGCGGTCGCTCTTGGCGAGCGCAAGTTCATACCAGACATGAAGCGCCGGGTAGTCGTTTGCCGCCGTGGCAATAGGAGTGACGCCGTTCTGAGCAAACGCATCCAAAACTTTTTCAAAGTCCTCGAACGTCTTTGGAACTTCGATGCCGTTCTGAGCAAACATATCTTTGTTGTAGAAAACGGTTACGAATTCTGCGCCGTTTGGAATGCCGACCAAGGGGCCGGAACCGAAAAGGCCGCGCTCGTCGTAGCGTCCAAACATCAACTGTGCGGGGTTGAGTGCCTTGGTCCAACCGCGTTCTTCCGCAACCGGGTCAAGATCTTCAAGGAGGCCACTGGAAGCGGCAAGGCCTGTCGATGCATTGCCTCCGGGATATTCGAGAAGGTCAGGAGTCGAGTCTGAATTGAGCACCATTGTGCCTGCCGTCACGAGCTGATCCCAGCTCTTGCGCTCAAAGTGAACTTCTACATCGGGATGTTTGGACTTGAATTCATCAAGCGCCTTACTCCAAGCCAAGTCCGCGGCGTTCCCTTGGTCCTCGAACCACCAGACGCGGAAGACCTTGTCTTCCTGCGCGCTCGCAGTGGACACGAGGACTGTCGTGGCGACGATTGCTGATATGATGCTCTTCACAGGACTCTCCCAGAGATGATGAAAAACGAATTTGATGTTCCCTTGCTTTAACCGAGTCTTTCAAACCGGTTTGAGACAAACTACCCATACGTGGCTGAGCTTGTCAACCCGGCTTTATTTTCCGCGACAACTTGGTGCCGGAAAGATTCATACCGGTTTGAAATTTCGGGTTTGTTGTTTTGGCGGGAGGTGTGATATCCAGTTGCAAAAGAAATTACGGTGACGCATGAATTTAAAAGAACTTGCCCGAGAACTTGGTCTCTCCAAGACGACGATTAGCCGAGCGCTCAATGGGTTTCCCGAGGTGAACGAGGAGACTCGCGTACGCGTGGAACAGGCCGCGCGGAAATTTGGATACGCCCCCAATACCAGTGCACGCCGACTGGCTACCGGACGTGTCGGGGCCGCTGGAATTGTTTTACCCGGTCACCTCAGCGATCGATATAGCGCGCAAACCGTGGAGTATGTTTCCGGATTGGCCGAGGGACTTGCAGCGGCGAAAATCGACCTTCTCATGAGCCCCCTGCTCAACGGAGACGAAATGGCGATCTATCGTCGTTGGATCTCAAGCAAAAGTGTCGATGCTGTTATCTTGACGGATCCCGTGCATTCAGATCCGCGCATCAGGCTGTTCGTTGAGAAGAAGTTTCCCTTCGTACTGCACGGCAGCACTGACGTTGATCTTCCGTATGCTTGGCTGGATATTGACAATGAGGACGCATACCGCCAGGCAACGTCCTACCTTCTTGATCTTGGTCATAAGGAGATTGCAATCATCGAAGGTCTAGCTGGTTTTACCTTCACGGAAGACCGCCAGAGGGGATATGTTGAGACGCTCACTGGGCGAGGACTCGAACCCCGTAGCGACTTTATTGTCCATGATCGGTTTACTACCGAAGCAGGCTTCCGCGCCACAAGCCGTTTATTGTCTATGTCGCCACGTCCCACCGCTCTCATCGTCGGTTCGATGATGTCTACAGTCGGTGTCTACCAGGCAATTCGATCCAATGGCTGGGAAGTGGGACGAGAGGTTTCCGTGATTGCCCATGACGACGTCTTTCCTTACTTAAGTGCAACCGACATGGTGCCGGTCCTAACGACGACCCGATCATCGGTTCGGCTCGCAGGGTTGAAGATCGCGGAAATGTTGGTGAGCATTCTCGATGGGAAAGATGCTCCTTCGTTGAGCGTGAAATGGCCGGTCGAGTTGATTGTAAGGCAATCTACTGCACCTCCGAGAACCTGAGGTAACAGGGACGGTCTTAGGTCAAAGGAATTTGGGTTAAGCAGCACGCGCCGTCGATCGACGGGCGAGGGCCTGCGAATTCCATCCGCAGGCCCAACGTAACCTCAATGCAGCAGCTTCTCCGTCTCCGCATCGAAGATTCGCACACTCTTGCCTTCGGCGGTAAAGCTAAGCGTCTCGCCAGGGCGGTAGGAGCGCTCGGAGGGTGCGCGAGCGACGATCGAGCCTTCGGGCAAATCAAGATGGACAAACGTTTCCGAACCGTGTGGCTCAGCGACCCGTACCGTCCCCTCGATGAGGAAAGCGGCCAGGCTGTCGTTCGGCGTCACCAGCGTCAGCTCCTGCGGACGCACCCCGATGCTGACCTTGCGCCTACCACCGGGCGGTAGGCCTTCGACAGCATTCCACCGGATGGCGGTGGCGTTGGCTCCGAATTCAGCGCGCCCGTCGCGCAAATCCGCACCGATGATGTTCATCTCCGGGCTGCCGATGAAGCGGGCCGTGAATATATCGCCAGGGCGGTTGTAGAGCTCCATCGGCGCGCCGACCTGTAGGATATGGCCGTCGCGCATGACAACGATCTTGTCGGCGAGCGACATGGCCTCCACTTGGTCGTGCGTGACGAAGACGATCGTCGTGCCGAGGCGCTGGTGAAGCTGTTTGATCTCCAGCCGCATCTGGCCGCGCAACTGCGCATCAAGGTTGGAGAGCGGTTCATCGAACAGGAACACCGCCGGGTCGCGCACCATGGCGCGGCCGATGGCCACGCGCTGACGCTGGCCGCCGGAAAGGGCGGCCGGACGCCGTTCGAGTAGCTTTTCGAGGCCAAGCACACGGGCGGTTTCTCGGATGCGGGCGTCCTTCTCGGCCTTGCTCAGCTTCGAGGTGTAGAGGCCGAAGCCGATGTTCTGTGCCACGGTCATATGCGGGTAGATCGCATAGTTCTGAAAGACCATGGCGATGTTACGCTGCTTTGGCTCGCGCTGGTTGACGACCTCTCCACCGATTCTGAGTTCGCCGCCGGAAATGTCCTCGAGGCCGGCGATCATCCGAAGCGTCGTCGACTTGCCGCAGCCGGACGGGCCGACGAAGACGACGAACTCGCCATCCTTGATCGACAGGTCGATGCCGTGGACCGCTGTGACGGCCCCGTATGACTTGACGATCTTGTCCAATTCAATGCTTGCCATCACGCACCTCCCGCAAGTTCGGCAATTTTCTGTTCCAGTTCCTTCGCCGCATCGGCCTCGCGCGTTGCGCGCTCCTCCGCCCTAGCCGCCAAGGCGGCCTCGTCGCGCCGGTAGCCGGCAATCGCTGCCTCCAGCGCGGTCGTGCCCGGCCCGCCGAACCGCTCGCGGACGGCGACGAAGTTCTCGGCCGAGACGATGGTCTTGAATGTATTGGCGTCAATCCCCGGCGCTCGTCCGGTCGCTTCCTCAAAGGCCGCGAGGAAGGGCGCGTAGCCGTCGCCGGACAGGTCACCGTCCATGGCGACGACGCTGCGAGCGACGACCGCCGCGATCTCATGCGCCTGGCGGAAGGAAAGTCCCTCCCGGCGAACGAGCGTATCGGCCAGCTCGGTGATCGTGACGCAGGAGCGGCGCAGGTTGACCGCCACCCGGCGCGGATCGATCTCGGCGGCGCGCACCACGGCGGCGAGAAGATCGAGCACGCGCTCGGCGACGTCGAAGGCCTGGTAGCCCATGTCCTGCGTCTCGCCCTCGCTGTCGTTCATGTCGGTGAAGGGCGTGTTGTGCATGACGTCGAGCACTGCCCGCGCCCGCCCGACCGCCTGGCTGGCGAGATGGCGCAGATGCTCGAAAGGCACGGGGTTGCGCTTCTGCGGCATGATCGAGGAGATCTGCACGAAGGCGTTCGGCAGGTAGAGCTGACCGACCTCGAAGCTCGACCAGAACTGGAAGTCCTGGATCGGGCGGCCGAGATGCAGGAACATCAGTTCCAACGCGCCGTAGACGGAGGTCACGTAATCCACCGCCGCGATGCAGCTATAGGAGTTCTGCAACGGCTCGGCGAAGCCCAGCAGATGGGCGACCCGGTGGCGATCGATCGGAAAACCCGAGGTGGTGATCGCCGCCGCGCCCATCGAGGAGCGATCGACGATGGTCCGCGCCGCCTCGATGCGCTCGATATCGCGGATCAGGATCTCGATCACCGCGCCGAGATAGTGGCCGTAGGTGCTCGGCTGCGCCGGCTGGCCGTGGGTGTAGGCGACGATGAGCGTGGCCTTGTCGCGCTCGGCGGTCTCAATCAGCGCGGCCAGCAGCGCCCGGCTCTTTGTCAGCAGCGCGTCGATGCGCTCCTTGAGGCCGAGCTTGAAAAGCGTGTGGTCGATATCGTTGCGCGAGCGGGCGGTGTGCAGTCGGCCGCCGAGATCGGGGCCGACGCGCGTCTTCAGTTCCTTCTCCATCAGGAAGAAGAAGTCCTCCACCTCGCCGGTATAGCTCAGCTCTCCCGGCTCGATCTCGGAAGAGATGGCTTCGAGCGCGGCCGCGATGCGACCGCCCTGCGCGGTGGGAACGATGCCGGTTTCCACCAGCATTAACAGATGGGCGCGGTCGATCTTCTGAAGGGCGCGCGCATGGTGGCGCTTCGCACCGTCAAACAGGGGTTCGAGGACTGTGCTCGCATAGACGGGATCGGGGAACTTGGTTCGGTCTTTGGTTTGGGGTGTGGTCATGGTCTTATCCCTTCACGCCGCCGAGCATGACGCCGCGAACGATGTAACGTTGGAAGAAGAGGAAGATGAGCAGCGTCGGGATGGTGGCGATCGCCGCCCCCGTCATGATCATTTCCCATTGGATGGATTGCTCGACGGCGAAGCTCGAAAGCCCGACCGGCAGCGTGTAGAGGTCCTTGTCGGTGGTGACGATCAGCGGCCAGAAGAACGCCGTCCAGTTGCCGAGGAAGGTGAAGATGGCGAGCGCCGAAAGCGCAGGCGTCACCAGTGGCATGGCAATCTTCCACCAGATCTCGAACTCGTTGAGCCCGTCGATGCGCGCGGCTTCCAAAAAGTCGTTCGGCACAGTTTCGAAGAACTGGCGCATCAGGAAGACCCCGAAGGCCGTCATCATGCCGGGGAACATGATGCCCCAGTAGCTGTCGAGCCAGCCGAACTTGCTGGACATCAGATACCAGGGGATGACCAGCATTTCGGTCGGGATCATCAGCGTCGAGAGGATCGCGAGGAAGACCAGCTTGCGGCCGGCGAAGTTGAATTTCGCGAGCGTATAGGCGACCAGACTGTCGAAGAACAGGCACGAGGCGGTGACGACGACGGCGATGAGGCTGGAGTTCAGGAACCATCGGACGAAACGGCCGTCCGAGAGCACGCGGATATAGTTGTCGAGCGTCGGCGCGGCAGGGATCAGCCGGAGATCGTAGACCTGACCCGCCGATTTCAGCGAGGTCGAGAACATGAAGAGCAGCGGCGTGATCATGATGACGCCGCCGATGAAGAGCAGAGTCCAGGAGATGATGAAGCCCGGCCGGAAGCGGAAGATGGCGTTGTTGGTTGCGGTTTTCGTGGTCATGTCAGCGGCTCCTCAGGATCCAGAGCTGTCCCATGGAAATGGCGAACAGGATCAGGAACAGGACGACGGTTTGTGCCGCGGCATAGCCCATCTGGTAGGATGAGAAGGCCGTCTGGTAGATCATCAGCACGAGCGGCTTGGTGGTGTTCAACGGCCCGCCGGGATCGTTGCTCGTCATGTTGTAGACCTGATCGAAGATGCGCAGAAAACCGATCGACGAGAAGACGACGAGAAAGACCGTTGTGGGTTTCAGGAGCGGCAGGGTGATCTTGCGCAGGATGGCGAATTCGCCGAGCCCGTCGACGCGCGCGGCCTCGTGGTAGGTCGCCGGGATTGCCCGGAGCCCCGCCAGGAAGATGATGATCTGGAAGCCGAGGCCTGCCCAGATCGCTGTAACCATGATCGCCGGCAGTCCCTGGTCGACGGAGCGCAGGAAGGGCTGCGCAGGAATGCCGAAAGCGCCGAGCAGGCTGTTGATGACGCCGATCGGCGGCGGCTGGTAGAACCAGCGCCAGACCCAGGCCATGGCGGCGGCCGTGGTCAGGAATGGCAGGAAATACAGCGCGCGAATGAAGCCATGGCCGAATTCGATGCGGTCGAGATAGTAGGCGATCACGAAGGAGAGGACGATGCTGATCGGCGTGCCGATCAGGAGATAGGCGAAGGTGTTGCGGAACACCTGCCAGAAGACCGGGTCCGACAGCAGCATCTTGTAGTTCTCAAGCCCGATGAAGCTCGCCGGACGCAAAAAGTCCCAATCCGTCAAGGAGAGATAGAAGGCTTCCGCTGTGGGATAGAAGCGGACCACGGTGAAGAACAGCATCGGCACGGCAAGGAAGGTCCAGGCCCAGACGATCTGCTTGGTCGAGATGGATAAGCGGTCCCAGGCGCGGGGCTTTTGCCCCGCACCGGCCGCCGTTCGATTGAGCGACATGGGTTCGATCCTCAGTTGGCCTTGCGCTTGTCGAGAAGCTGCTGTTCCTTGGCGGCCGCCGCGCTCAGCGCGTCGGTGACCGGTTGGCCCTGCAACAGCACCGAGTTCACCATGTCGATGGTGATCTGCCGCTGGGCGGCCTCGTCGACGAACAGCGTCGTATGGGCATAGGTGAGGCCGCGGATGAACGGGCCGTAGACCGGATGGGCAAGGTTCTCCTCCGAAAGCGCGATGGACTTGCGCGCTGGCAGTTCGCCGCCCTTTTCGAGCCACACCTTCATCGCCTTTTCCGAGGAGATGAAGGCTAGGAATTTTTCCGCCGCTTCCAGCTTCTCGCCCTCGGCCGTGCCGCCGATGGCGTTGGCGAAGTAGCTGGCATAGTTCGAGCGCGTGCCGTCTGGCGCTGCCGGCAGCTCCGTCACGCCCCATTCGAAGCCGGAGATCGTGTTGAACGACGCGAGGCGGAAGGTTCCGTCGATCACCATGGCCGCAAGACCGGCGCGGAACGCCGCCTGGCCCTCGTCCATGAAGCCTTCCTGACCGACCTTCTCGCCCGACTGCAGGCCGGTGTAGAATTCCAGCGCCTTGCGCCCGCCGTCGCTGTTATAGGTGACCTTCGTTCCGTCGGCGGAATAGGGTTCGCCGCCGAACTGGCGGATGAGGATTTCCCGCCACCAGTTATGGTCTTGCCGGGCGATGTCGAGCGCCATGCCGACGGTCTGGAAGTTGCCGGCGCTGTCCTGCTTGGTCGTCGCCTTGGCGGCCTTGACCATCTCGTCCAGCGTCTGCGGCGGCTTGTTGGGATCGAGGCCAGCGTCCTTGAACAGGTTCTTATTGTAGAACAGCGCCATGGAGCGCACGGCCGTCGGGAGGCCGTAATAGTCCTCGCCGCGCTTCATCGCCGAAACGATCGGGAAGAAGTCCTTCTCGATGTCGGCGGCCGGGAATTTTTCCTTCGAGAGCGGCTGAACAAGGCCGCCGGCCACGAAATTGTCGAGCCAGCCGTAGAAGAGCTGCACCACGTCCGGGCCGTTACCGGCAGCCTTCGCCGCGACGACGCGCGTCTGGTAGTCGGCATAGGGGAACGTCACCTGCTTGACGGTGATATCCGGGTTCTCTGCCTCGAATTCCTTGATCAGTTCGTCCATCGCATGGACGCGGCTTTCGAAGACGTATTGCCAATATTCGATTTCGACGGCGCTGGCCGGCTGGGCGGCGAGAAGGCCAAGCGCGAGCGCACCGGCCGAGAACATTTTTACCGATGAAACCAGACCACGAGTCGACGCGTGCAGCATCGTCATTCCTCCCTTTGAGACCTCTCCACAGCGCTACGCAAGCGCTTGCGTAGAATTGCAGAGGTGCAGAAATTTGTCAAGAAAGACCGGAAGCGCAGAGTAAATTCGCAATAAGCTATTGAATATAAACCGTTACAACATTAAGGTCTGCTTTCAAAAGGCACGCCCATCGAAAGGAGCGATTGATGCCAACGGAGGGGACAATGATCGATCAAAGCAAGCCTTTGCGTAAATCGCAGCGCGTCGATCTCAAGACCTTGGCGGAGGAATTGGGCCTGTCCCAGTCCACCATCAGCCGCGCATTGCGCGCGCATCACTCGATCCCCGAAAGCACGCGCAGGCGTGTGACCACGGCCGCCGAAAAGCTGGGCTACAGCCCTAATGTCCGCGCCCGCGGCCTTGCGACGGGCCGGACGGAGGCGATCGGTCTGGTGTTTCCGCTCGAACGGCTGCAACTGGCGCAGACGAACTTCGTCGACGTGCTGACCGGCATCAGCGATGTCGTCACGCGCCGCAACTACAGCCTCCTCCTGACGCCGTTTTCGGACAATGAGCAGGACGTTCTTCGCAAATTGGCAACATCGAGGACCGTCGACGGCATCATCATCACGCGGCCGCTCGTCGATGACCCCCGCATCCCGCTATTGCACGACCTCGGCATCCCCTTCGTCGTGCATGGGCGCAGCGACGTGGATCTGCCCTATTCCTTCATCGACATCGACAATGCTGCCGTGTTCGAGAAGCTCGGAGGACTGCTGCTCGACTACGGCCATGAGCGGATCGCCGTTTTGAATTCCTTCCTGCGTTTCCGCTATGCGAACGCGCGACGCGAAGGCTACCGCCGGGCACTTGAGGCGCGCGGAAGGGTTCCCGATCCGGATATGATGTTCGAAACCCCGATGACGGAGCAGGCGGGATACGATCTTGCAACCGCGCTCCTCTCGTCAGAAAATCCGCCGACCGCATTCCTCTGCGGATCGGTATTCCTGGCTCAGGGCGTATATCGGGCCGTCACAGAGCGCGGCCTTCGGGTGGGGCAGGACGTTTCCGTTGTTTGCCACGATGACGGCCTTCGCGGTATCAGGCCGGCAGACTTTGATCCGCCATTGACTTCTACCTTCAGGTCGGTGCGCGAAGCGGGAGAACACCTCGCCGACATCCTGATTAACCTCGTTGAGGCAAACGGCAACAAGGAACCCATAAGGGAGATTGCAGAGGTGGATCTGATCTTGAGGGACTCCGTCGGGCTGCAAAAGCCTCGTCACTGATGCCGGATCGGAAGATTCGAAACGAAATCCTGCTAAGGTGTCATTTCGACTTCTACCGGAACCGACCCAGACAGACGAGCACGGCCTCGACGATGCGCTTTTCCTCAGCGAGCCGCTCGCACTTTCGCGGGCTGCGCAAGCGTGCGGATTACCTCGGCGAGAAAGCTGCGGCGCCCCCGCTCCGGCCTGTCGAGATGAACATAGTGCGTCGCCTCGGGGATTGTGAGCTTGCGCACGCTCGCCGCCCTCCTCAGATCCTGGGCCAGCGAAGTCACGTCCTCGGGCCGGCTCCAGAAATCATTCCCGGACCGGATTACCAGCACATGCGCGGTAATCGGACCGGCATCCCACAGCTTGTGTCCCGAAGCGAGCTCGAAGGAATCGGCTATCGCTCCCGATGGCGCTCGGAACGAAGGCGGGTTGCGACTGCCCGAGGTCGGATCAGAGGCAAGCGCGGCGCCTTGATAGGCTTTCGCCACCCTCGGATCGCGCCAGGCGGCCTTGTCCTCGACCGGAATCGACCGATCCCACGAGGGTAGCAGGGAGGCAGCGGTGTTCAACCGATAGGCCCCAAAGCGCTGGATGTTGAACAGGTCGGGGTTGCTTGGGTCGGCCGTGTCCGAACCAGGCCCCAGGGTCCTGTGACCGGCGTGTGCGCCGTAGAGGCTATTGTAGACGACGAGATGGCTCACCTCCCAGGGGTTCTCGCTGGCGTACATCCCCGCCCAGTGGCCGCCGGTGGCCCAGCCCAGCAGGGCAACTTGCGAGACGCCTGTCCTTGCCTGGACGGCGTCGACCACGGCGCCAATGTCACGAACCACCTCGTTGGAGCGTACGAGGGGCTGGCCATCCTGTCTGCCGTCCTGCCCATCCCGGCTTGAGCCACCGTAGCCGCGCGCATCCATGATGAAGACCCGGTGCCCGGCGTGGACCAGATCCGCCGCCAGAGAGCCGCCCTCCACCGGGAGGTCGAAGGTGGCAACGCCCGAAACGCGCGCGCCGTGAAGCAGTACAACCGGAGGCTTTCCATACTGACCCTCGGTGTCGCTTACCTCGCGGACCGACAGCTCGACGCCCGGTTCGCTGATGACGGTGAAATCTTGACGAGTGATCGCCGCTTGAGCGGCGCCACCGAGAAGGGTGGCCCCAACGAGGACCGGCCCGGTTAGACGCGGGATTATGGATTGCGAACGCATTTGAGGCTCCTGTTTTACTGGTCTCGTCTCTTGACTTGGTACCTATTTTTGCTCTCTTCCAATATCAATTGGCGCTTTATTGAGATGATGGCGATATGAGTATTGATCTGCACCACCTGCGCCACTTCGTGGCCGTCGCCGAGGAACTGCATTTCGGGAGGGCGGCCGCCCGTCTCCACATGGCGCAGCCGCCGCTCTCACAGTCGATCAAACGCCTTGAGGCAGCGCTCCGCTTTCCGTTGTTCGTGCGCACGCAACGCCGGGTCGAACTAACCACTGCGGGCCAGGTGTTTCTGGTGGAGGCTCGGCGCGCCCTGCAGCAGGTGGACGAAGGCGTGCGGATGGCGCGCCGCGCCGCCTCGGAGGATCTGGCCGAGATCACAGTGACCTTCACGAGCGCCGCGCTCTACCGCGTCCTCCCCGCTACGCTTCGAGCTTATCGCGAACGTTTCCCGACGATCGACGTTCGCCTCGATGAACGGTCCACCGACGCGCAACTCGAAGGACTGCAGGACGGGTCGATCGACGTGGGTTTCGTCACGCCGCCGTTGAAGGCGGTGTCTGGTCTCCAGGTCGAGATGATCGATCGTGACCGCTTCTGTCTCGCGGTCCCAGTCTCGAGTCCCCTCGCAAACCGAAGCTCGATCGGCCTGGCTGAACTCTCAGAGGAATACTTCGTGCTCTTTCCATATGCGCAAGGTCCTTCGCTCCACGGTCGGCTGACGAGCGCCTGCCGGCAGGCCGGCTACGTGCCTCGCGTGCGTCAGGAAGCGCGGCAGATGCACACGATCCTGAGCTTGGTGGCCGCCGGTATGGGCGTAACCTTTGTGCCCGAGGGAGCGCGTTCGATGCGGGTGGATGGCGTCGCAATGGTTCCGCTGGTGGGCCTGCCCGACGACCTGGCCTGGGATCTCGCGATGGTATGGAAGCCACGCAGCGCCCGTCGGTCGGTCGTCGAGTTCCTGCGGACGGTCAGATCATTGTCCGCGAGCCAGTGACCTATGTTGCGCGCCGAATGCCGTGATGGGTGGAAACAGTTATGCCCAGGAACGACATATTCGAGTCGACGTTTCCCGTTCAGGTCTCGTTGCAGCAGGGTGGGAAGCGGAAGCTGGGGATCAGCCCTTGGGATGAACAATGCGCTCCACAGCCGACGGTGCGAAAAAGAGGACCCCGAGCCCGGGAGGAGTGGCGTCGGGGTCCAAATGGTCGGTCCTTAGACGACAGAAGGAGTGAACCGACCTAAAGGTGCAAGAGCGCCCTGTATCACCTATGACTAGCGGATAGGCGTGCCACGTTCGTCAAATCGATGCAGATGATCTGCGACCGGCCGTAAGCCGATCTTAGTGCCATACGGGATCTGCCGTTTTCCCGCCTGACGAACGACGATTGGGTCCTGCGCGCCGATGTCAACGAATAGGTAGTTGTCGGAGCCAAGCTCTTCGGCATGAATGACACCGCCGCGCCAGATGGCGCTCTCGTCGACGATATCGATGTGCTCCGAACGAATGCCGAGCGTGTGGCAGCCGTGCGCCCCGGCCAGGCGACCATTCAGGAAGTTCATCTTCGGGCTGCCGATGAATCCTGCGACGAACAGCGAATTCGGTCGCTCGTAAAGCTCAGAGGGCGTTCCGACCTGCTCGACGACGCCATCGCGTAGCACGCAAATCCGGTCCGCGAGCGTCATTGCCTCGACCTGGTCATGGGTCACGTAAATCATCGTGACGTCCCGCATGTCGTGATGCAGCTTGGCGATCTCCAGCCGAGTGGCAACCCGCAAGGCGGCATCGAGGTTCGACAGCGGCTCGTCGAACAGGAACACACGCGGGTCGCGGACGATTGCCCGGCCGATCGCGACCCGCTGGCGCTGCCCACCCGACAATTGCCTGGGTAGGCGGTCGAGCAAATGGCCGATCTGCAGCATGTCGGCGGCCTTTTCGACGCGCTTGCGGGTTTCCGTTGGAGTGGAATTGGCAAGCTTCAGGCCGAAGGCCATGTTGTCAAAGACGTTCATGTGCGGGTAGAGCGCGTAGGACTGGAATACCATGGCGATGCCGCGCTTCGACGGAACCAGGTTGTTCATCCGCTCGCCGTCGAAGATCAGATCGCCCGAGGTGATCGTCTCGAGGCCGGCGATCAGGCGCAGCAGAGTTGACTTGCCGCAACCGGAAGGGCCGACGAAAACCATGAACTCGCCCTTGCGGATGTCCAGGTCGATGCCCTTGATGACATCGAAGGCGCCGAAGCTCTTGCGGACATTCCTGAGCTCAATATTTGCCATGGTGTCGAACCTCCCAAACTAGCCTTTGACGCCACCGGCCGTCAGCCCGGCCACGATCTTGCGTTGGAAAATGAGAACAAGCGCGATGAGCGGTACCGTCACCAGCACCGAGGCTGCCATGATCGTGCCCCATGGCGTCTCGTGTTGCGTCGCGCCGGAGAGAAGCGCGATGGCGACCGGCACGGTGCGCGTCGTCTCGGACGACGTGAAGGTGAGCGCGAACAGGAACTCGTTCCAGGCGCCGATGAAGGCGAGCAGGCCCGTCGTGACCAGCGCAGGCCAGAGCAGCGGCAGAAACACTTTGGTGATGATCACCCACGGCGTGGCACCGTCGACGATCGCGGCTTCCTCGATCTCCAGTGGCAGGTCACGCATGAAGGTGGTCAGCACCCACACCGTGAAGGGAAGCGTGAAGATCGTGTAGCTGAGGATCATCGCCCAAGGCGTGTTGTAGATATTGAGAAAGCGTATCAGCTCGAACAGCCCGGCGAGAACGGCGATCTGCGGGAACATCGAAACCGCCAGGATCGTCATCAACAGCAGCCCGCGTCCACGAAACCGCACGCGGGCGAGCGCGTAGGAGGCAGTGACAGCCAGAAACAGCGCGAAGGCGACCGTGGTCGCGGCAACGAACAGGGAATTCAGCACATTGCGCGGAAACGTCCCGTTGTTCAAAATTGTCGCATAGTTCGACCAGTCGAGGCTCGAGGGCACGTAGTTGACCTCGAACAACGCCGTTCCCGTTTCGAAGCTGGTCAGGATCGCATAGTAGAAAGGAAACACCGCAACGAGAACGATGACGGCCACGGCCAGATAGAAGCCGGCGCTTTTGATCGTGTCCATGATGGTCATCGGCCTTCTCCGCTCAAGTCCAACTTGCCAAGCCACATGTAGGCGGCGACGAACACCGCGATGATCGCGAACAGAAGCGTCGACTGCGCCGATCCATAGGCGAACTTGTCGAACTCGATCAGGTTCTCCCGACTGATGATCGACATCGTCTTGGTTGCCTTCGAATTGGGGGTGAGCACATAGATGAGGTCGAAGATCCGCAACGCATCGAGCATGCGGAAGATAACCGCGACCATCAGCGCCGGCCGCACCAGCGGCAAGGTCACGTTGAAGAACACCCTCAGCGGATGAACGCCATCCACTTTTGCCGCTTCGTAGATGTCGCGCGGGATCATCTGCAGTCCGGCAAGGCAGAGAAGGGCCATGAATGGCGTGGTCTTCCAGATATCGACAATCAGCACCGCGACCATCGCCGTCTCGACACTCGCAGTCCAGGCGATCTTATGATCGATCAGACCGAGGTTGAGCAGCATGTCGTTGATGATCCCGAACTGGTCGTTCAGCATCCAGCTCCACATCTTGGCGGAAACAATCGTCGGGATCGCCCAAGGGATGAGGATGGCGGCGCGCACCAGGCCCCGTCCCTTGAATTCCGCGTTAAGCACCAGAGCGACCAGCAGGCCCAGGATGGTCTCGATCGTTACCGAGACAAGGGAGAACCGCACGGTGTTCCAGACTGCATTCCACCAGGCCGGATCGACCAATGTTCCGCGCCAGATCGTGCGGCCCGAGGATAGCGTGCGCCAGCTCAGATAATTGTCGAAACCGATCCACTCGCCCGCATAGAGATTGTTGAGCGTGACGTTGGTGAAGGAAAAGTAGATCGATCGAAACAGCGGCCAGGCTGCCACCAAGAACAGCATGACGAGCATCGGCGCCAGGAACCAGAATGCAGCACGTACCCTCTGCTGCTGAAGGTTGAGCTGCCGGCGCTCGATCGCGGGCCTGGCCGTCGTTGTGATTGCGTTAGTCATGGGCTCCTCCAATCTGGGCCTGCGACTCAAGCTGGCGCTACCAGTCGCCGCCTTTCAGATCCTCGAGATCGAGTTCGAGCACCTCGAGGTTTTCGGCGGCCGATCCGTTGCCCGACAGCGTCTCGTGCACGGCGGACCAGAATTTCGACGAGAGCTCGTTGTACTTGACCTTGGCCGATGCCGAGGGGCGCGGTACGGCGTTGAGGAGCACTTCCTTCCAACGCGGGATGATCGGCTGGGCGGCGGCGATGTCGGGGTCGTCGTAGAGCGAGATGATCGTTGGCAGGCTCGACGCCAGAATGGCGCGCTGCTTCTGCACCTCGGGTCCCGCCAGGAAGAGGGCCAGCGAAATCGCCTCCTCCCTGTGTTCGGAGTATTTCGAGACACCGACGTTCCAGCCGCCGAGGGTCGCCGCCGAGCTCCCATTTTCGCTGCCGCTCGGAAGCGGCGCTACATCGAAACGGCCCTCGACGGCACTGTCAGCACTGTTGCCGAGACTATAGGCATAGGGCCAATTGCGCATGAAGACGGCATTGCCTGTCTGCCAAACGCCGCGGGCTTCCTCTTCCTGATAAGCCAGAACCCCCTCCGGCGAGATCGTGCCGATCCAGCTTTTCGCAAGATCGAGCGCTGCGGCAGCCTTCTCGTTATTGACCGATATGGTGCCATCAGGCTCGACGATCTGGCCGCCGCCGAAGGACTTGACCCACTCCAGCGCATTGCAGGTCAACCCCTCATAGGCATTGCCTTGCCAGACAAAACCCCAGAAGTCTTTTTTGCCGTCGGCCCGCTCTGCATCCTGGATCTTCCGCGCGGTTTGCGTCAGTTCCTCCCAGGTCTTCGGGACGGCGACGCCATGTTTGTCCAAAAGATCCTTGCGGTAATAGAGTGCCGGCGCGTCGGTGAAGAGCGGCAGGGCAACAAGCTTGCCGTTGACCGTCTGCGACTGAATAACGGCCGGCAAATGCTGCGGCACCAGATCTATCGCTGCTTCAGACAGGTCAACGAGCTGCTCTGCGAGCTGCGGTGCCCAGATCACGTCGGTCTGGTAAAGGTCGATATCCTTGTTGCCGGCGGCGAGCCACAGGCGGTACTGCCCGAACTGGTCTGAAGTGGAGGCGGGCATCGGCACCAGCTTCACCGTGTTGCCGGTGGTCGCTTCCCAGGGTTTCACCAGCTTCCTGAAATTTTCGACGTCGTTTCCAACCGTCCCGAGCACATAGTGAAGTTCGGCGGCCGCCGCCATCGCCCCAAACGAAACCGTGGCGAGCGCCGCGAACACGGCCGAGCGAATTGCATGATTTGTCAGGTGAGCTTTCATGAGGTTCCTCCCATCGAAGCGATCAGCAGATGCCCTCCTCCGGGCTCCGCTCCCAGTCAGGCGGTATCGGTTTAGATTTTTCACTATCCGAAACGTTTCGGATAAATAGCGCCAAGATTCTCGCCCTGTCAATCCGGCAGGACGAAATATTCGCCCTAGCTCAACAAGACGGGACGTCAACCCGGCACGGAGCCGACCGAGTCCCCTTCGACAAACTCGACTTCCGCTACGCGCTGCAAATCTTCCAGGGGCTTTCCCTCGATCGCTCCCGCGAGGAAGTCCGCCAGTGGAGACCAGCTCTCACTGAGCGCCGAGCGGGTGACCGTGAGTTCGGGACGAAACACCGGCAGGGAGATGTCCGGAAGCACGTCGTCATGGGCGATTATCGAGACATCGCGCGGAATGGAAAGCCCAAGCGCCTCGGCGGCTTTGTAAACCCCCTTTGCAATCAGCACGTTACCGCAGACGAATGCGCTCGGGCGACGGCCGCCTTCGCTCAACAATTGCACAGTCGATACTAAGCCCAGCGCCTCCTCCATGCGGCCGTGGCGGACCAGATCCGGCTGAAATGGCAATCCCGTCTCGGACAAGGCCGCCCGGTACCCGGCCAATCGGTCGCGTGCGAAGCTGTAGTGCTCAAGGCCGTTGATCAAGGCGATGTGCGTGTGTCCTTGCTTCACGAGATGGGCAGTGGCCCGGTAGGCAACACCGTGGTTGTCGATGTCGAAAAAGGGATAATTTGGAGCTGCGCTCGTTCGGCCGTGTACCACGAAAGGAACGTCCCGCTCAGTGAGATAGCCGATCCGCACGTCCTCATCCGCGGGTTCGACGATGACAAACCCGTCAAGCGCGCCGCCGTCGATCAATTTCTGATAGACGTCGATGACCTCGTCACCCTCCTGCGCAATGTGCAGGACAAACTGCATGCCCCGGCTTGAAAACTGCGATGAAAGCCCTGCTACCATCTCGAGGAGGAAGCCATCAGACGAGAGCCGCGGATAGCGCGTCATCACGAAACCGACCATCCCAGAGCGGCCGGAGACAAGCTTCCGTGCCGTAAGATTTGGCTGGTATTTCATAGATTTGGCTACTTCCATGACGCGCCGGCGCGTCTCTTCGTTAACGTCCGAGTAGCCGTTAAGGGCCCGACTTACCTGCGTAACCGACAGGCCCATTTTGCGGCTGATGTCCTTCAAAGTCGCCATGTTCTTTCCGCTCTTGACCCGGTGGGTTCGGCCGAGCTTAGCGCAACGCGCTTGCCAATCCAAATCGTTTCGGTATATCAATCTGCCATCCGAAGCGTTTCGGGTGCCCCAAAAAGGGTCTTTTCGGCGTTTTCAATCTCGGGAGGCGGAAATGAGCGGCCAAGATGAATGGTGGCGCGGGTCTGTAACCTATCAAATCTACCCGCGGTCCTTCCAGGACAGCAACGGTGATGGCATCGGCGACCTCAACGGCATCACGGAACGGCTCCCCCACCTCGCCGATCTCGGTGTCGATGCGATCTGGCTGTCGCCTATTTTCACCTCGCCGATGGCCGATATGGGCTATGACGTGTCGAACTATACGGACATCGATCCCACCTTCGGCACGCTTGCCGATTTCGACCGAATGATCGCCCGTGCCCATCAGCTTGGTCTTAAGGTGATTATCGATCAGGTGCTCTCCCACTCCAGTTCGCAGCATCCCTTCTTCCAGGAAAGCCGCACGAGCCGCGACAGTCCGAAATCGGACTGGTACGTCTGGGCAGATCCCAAGGCAGACGGCTCGCCGCCGAACAACTGGCTTTCGGTGTTCGGCGGCCCGGCCTGGCAATGGGAAACGCGGCGCAAGCAATATTACTTCCACAATTTCCTTGTCGAACAGCCCGACTTCAACTTCCACAACCCGGATGTGCAGGACTGGTTGCTGTCGACGATGAAATTCTGGCTCGACCGCGGCATCGATGGATTCCGGCTCGACACCGTGAACTTCTACTTCCACGACAAGCTCTTGAGGGACGATCCAGCGGACTTCCGGCGCAAGGCAGTTCCGGAATGGAATCCCTACTGGATGAAATACCACCTTTTCTCGAAGAACCAGCCGGAGAACCTGGTGTTTCTGGAGCGCATGCGCGCTCTGCTCGATCAATACGACGCGCGCGCAATGGTCGGCGAGATGGGCGAAGCCCACCACGCGATCCGCATGATGGGTGAATACACCACCGGCAAGCGGCTGCATAAATGCTATTCCTTCGAGATGCTCGGAGACGCCTTCGATGCTGCGCACTTCCGCAAGCAGATCGAGGATTTCTTTACCGGTGCGCCCGGTGGGTGGCCGACTTGGGCCTTTTCCAACCACGACGTCGTCCGTCATGTGAGCCGCTGGGCAAAACACGGCATCAGCCAGGATGCGCTGGCCAAGCAGGCGGCAGCCCTCCTTTTGTCGCTTCAGGGATCGATCTGCCTTTATCAGGGCGAAGAACTCGGCCAGACCGAGACCGATCTCGAGTATCATGAGCTGATCGATCCGCAGGGCCTGAGATTCTGGCCCGACAACAAGGGGCGCGACGGCTGCCGCACACCGATGGTCTGGGACGGGAATGCACCAAATGGGGGCTTCTCGACGGGCAAGCCATGGCTGCCGATCAAGGCACCACAGGCTTCGCGAAATGCCGCGGGCCAGATCGACTGGCAGGATTCAGTGCTGGAAAGCTATCGTCGCATGCTGAAACTGCGGCGCGAGAGCGAGGCGCTCCGGACCGGCAAGACGGAGTTCTTTGATACCTCCGAGCCAGTTCTGGCATTCGCACGCGGCGGCGAAATGCTCTGCGTCTTCAATTTGTCCCCGCAGTCTAACAGCGTCCGCATACAAGGCGCGGGTATGCCATGCGTCAGCGAGGGCACAGAGCGCGATGGTGACCTCCTGAAGCTTCACCCGAACGGCTTCGCTCTGATGCAAATCCTTGCGACACCGGCGGTGATGGACCTCAGAGAACTGGATACTCTTGGCGCGCAGTAAAACGTCGGGAGTTCCTCATGATCTTTGCCAATGGTCGGCGGTCTGGGGCACTCGCCGCCCATGCGATATTGGCAGAGCCGCCGACGCCTTTGTCAACAATTGTGCGAAAGGATTCGATTGCGTATCCTTGACGGTCGGACAGGCTCTGATCCGGGGCAGTTGCCGCCTTGCGACCGCCTTCTTCTGGCCCACGAACTGGTTGCTCAACGAATGGCGTACGACGTTGTGGGGGAACAGGGTGTCGTCATCGACGACAGTCCACTTGAAGAGGCCCTGCCGGACGAGGGTCTCCGAGATCATCGAGCCCGCGGAACCAGCCCCGATCATAAGGATTCGGCGAACATCGGCGTGCTCGCCTCCTGACAGTCTGGCGGCCCCTTCAGCGTCGAGTTCGTTGTGAACGAAGGACATGAAAACCGGAATATCCCGTGCCGCTGGAGATTTTTCCGCCGGAAGGCGGCCCGAAAAGGAGAACTCGTTGAGGGTTTTAGGGCGGCTTAAATTCATGCGTGGCCGTTTCGGACTCTCGTAGCGTCGGGTAAGCCACAGGTCGGCATTGGCGGCAAGGAAAGAGAGCAAGACATTCGCCCAGACACCACCCGTCGGATTCCGTATTCGGATAGCGAGAAAATTGCGCCATTGTGCAGCGGTCGCGCCAAGAAATAGCTCTACAGTCAGACAACGAGGAATGCGCTCACGCAATGCTTCGCTGAAGTCCTACAGGCTGGATCTCGCGAAAGGATGGCAGGATCTCTGATAGGTAGAGAATCCTGCCATCCTGGGAATTATTGCTTCCATTCCTGGAGCGATTTCATCGCTGTGTCGATCTTGCTAAGAAGTTGCCTGAGAGGCATCCACGCCGTTGCGGCCGAGGAACGTCCTGCCATTGATCTCCCGGACCGTGCCGGTGACCTTGATGATGTTTGCATTATTCTGAAACGACATCGCTGTATCCCTGCAGGCTTCGACTTAAAGGATTTCTCTGTTTCGTAGGAGGAAACTACCCGATTTCGGCATGGCCACGCGGTGGACGTGTGTGGAGCTTCACGTCGACGGCGCAGAACTGCTGATCCGGAAGACTTTCGGGGCCACCCTGCCCCGCGCGAATGGAAAGTGTTCACCGCCAATCAGCGGCAGATAGAGGGGGAGTGGAAGGCCTTCACCTAGTCGAAACAGAATGCGAGAGGTGACGTGACCGCTGAATTCAGGATCCGTGCGATGGAGGATATCACCGTTGCTGCGGAGGCTTTGCGGTGCCTGTATCTTCATTTCAGGAATCCGCGGAAATTGCCGAAGGCATGACCATTGCAATCTCCTCTGGGCCGCTGCAAACATGCGCCCGGAGGACTTCTCATGAGATCACTGCTCGCCTGCCTGTTCGGCCTAGCTGCGTCCACCGTGCTCGCCGCCGAATACCCCACCACTGGCATGCTCTATAACCAGCAGGAAGATTCCTCGCTGACCTACACTTGCACGCTTCAGCAGGGTCAGCAGCGGCTCCGGTGCGAATTCATCCAGACAGCCGTTCGCAAGAAGTCGAAGCCAGCCAATCTGGAAGAGAAGCTCGCTGAAGCCCGCAAGAACTACCCCGGGGCTGTGAAGGAGTTCTCCGACCCCAGGGAATGCAACATGGTGGGGGCGTGGCTTGGTATGGCCACCGGTCAGATTTCCATTGATGCCGCCCTCGCCCGCAATCCCGGAATCGCCACAGATGCTGCGAAGTTCAAAGAAGGCATGATCCGTCTGCAGGAGGACGCCAAGGCGAACCCCAGCGTGCTCGACACCTTCCGCGCTCTCGCAGGCATGTGCGATCATCCGACTGAGGAGAATTTCCTGAAGATCACAAAGGCCGACCACGACAAGAATCTTCGAACTTGCCAGGTCAGTTCGAATCCGTTCGCGCAGGAATTCGTCTGGGTCTCCGACTTCGGCAATGGCGGTGCGTGGGTGGTGTCATCGCACCCCGAAGGTCCATGTGGCGTAGTCCAGCTTTCGCGCTTCGAGAAGGACCAGTCCGACACCTCCGGCCTGTTCTGGCGGTACATTGCCCGGAAAGCCGCCACCAATCCGTCGGGCAAAGTGTTGCCTGGGTTGAGTTGCTCGGCAGTCGATCAGCGCGAATATGTCTACGACTGGAAGAAGACGAGATCGGACTATCTGCAGTGCGAGTATGTCGAGTTCAGCCCGATCTGAACCGAAGCGGTCAGTGCACAGAGTTCGAAGACTTAGCGGCAAATCGTCGAACCTCATCGCCGAGAGCGACAGCGGACATTATCCCAACGTACCTGCGAACCGTTCTGGCCACCTTTCACGTTGAAAAGCCTCGCTTATGAAATCAACAAACACGCGAGTTTTTGCGGGTAGCAAGGTCCGGTTAGCATAGTAGATCGAAATCGGACCAGCGTCTGCGTACCATGCAGGAATCAGCCGTATAAGCTCGCCGTTCTCGAGATAAGGCAGTGCGTCAGGCTTTGCGATCAGGGCGACACCAAGTCCCAGAACCGCAGCAGATCGCATTGCGGCCGGGTCGTTGACGACGATCCTTTCCTTCAGCGCCGCCGACTGCTCTTCACCTGCGACGTTTCGCATCTGCCATTGTCGAATTCGACCTGTCCGCAATGAACGCATGACGATCCCATCCAGCTCGGTCAGGCCCTCTGGGTCGTGAGGCGGAACGCGGGTCCGCATGTACGATGGCGAGGCAACCGCGATGATGTGGGCCGAGGCAAGGGTTTTTGCGATGATGCCCGGCGTCAGCTCGAATCCGCCACTGATCGCCGCGTCGTATCCCTCGGCGATCAGGTCAACCTGGCGATTCTCGAACATCCATTCCGGCCTGATCAGCGGGTATCGGCTCATGAACTCGGGCAGTTTGGGGAGAATGTACTCAATTCCAAATGTAGGGCTCATGCTGAGTCTCAGCACGCCTGCAGGTTCGGTCTGTTCATTGGAAGCCTCGGCAATCGCACCTTGAAGGCTCTCCAGGTGATCACGGACCGAATGGAGGAAGCGCTCGCCCGCCTCCGTCAGTGCCAGACTCCGTGTGCTGCGCTGGAAGAGCCGAAGCTTCAGGTTGGATTCCAGAGCGGCGACGTTCCTGCTGACCGCCGCTGGCGTCAGTCCCAGCCTGCGGGCTGCGGAAGAGAAGCTGCCGAGCTCGGCACTGCGGACGAAGGATTCCAGATTAGCCAGTGTTTCCATGATGCAGCTTTCAATGATCGCTTGAAATTAATAACAGCCAATACCGTCTAATCATAGGGGAATAAGGAGGCGATATTCACTCCATCGAAACCAAGCAATGGAGTGACCACAATGACCAACACCTCTCTGAAACTGTCCGGCAAGACCGCTCTCGTCACGGGCGGTTCGCGCTCTATCGGCGCAGCCATCGCAAAGCGCCTTGGGGCGGATGGAGCCGCAGTCGCCATCACCTACAGCGCAGCGCCGGAAAAGGCAGCCGCAGTCGTGAAGGAAATCGAAGACGCAGGCGGTCGTGCCATCGCCATCCATGCCGACTCCGGAAATCCTGAATCGGTGCGGGCCGCCGTGGCTAAAACAGAGGAGACGTTCGGTTCGATCGACATCCTCGTCAACAATGCAGGTATCGCACTCGGCGGTCCGATCGAGGACATCAAGTTCGAAGACTACGAGCGCATGATCGCGGTCAACGTGACGGGTGTGTTCGTCGGCACGCAGGAGGCTGCACGCCGCATGAAATCGGGCGGCCGCATCATTCATATCGGCTCTTCCATGGTCCGCTACGCAGCCTTTCCGACTGCCTCTCTCTACACGCTGACGAAGGGAGCGGTCGCGGGCTTCAACCGCAGCCTCGTTCGCGACCTCGGTCCCAAGGGCATCACCGTGAACACCGTGCACCCTGGCCCTACCGACACCGACATGAATCCGGATGGAGGTCCCGTCTCGAAGATCGTCGGCCCCGGAATGGCAATCGGCCGCTACGGCAAGGACTATGAGGTCGCCAGTGTTGTGGCCTATCTGGCGAGCCCCGAGGCTGCCTTCGTAACCGGCGCTGACATCGTCGCCGACGGCGGCTTCACTGCCTGATCACCGATCCAACCTGGAGACCACCAATGTCTATTGGCATCATTGGAGCCGGGGAGATCGGCTCCGCATTCGCCCGCGCGCTTGCTCGAAACGGCATCGCCGCAACGATCGCGAACAGCCGCGGTCCGGACTCGCTTCGGGACTTTGCACGCGAACTGACACCACACATCACGGCAGGCACTATCGAGGACGCGGCCCAGGCCGATCTCGTGCTAGTCGCCGTGCCGTGGTCGAAGTTGCCAAAGGCCTTGGCGGGTCTTCCTGATTGGGCCGGGCGCATCGTCATCGACGCCAACAACCCGATCGAGCGCCCGCTCTTTCAGCCGGCGGAACTCAATGGCCGACTGTCGACGGAAGTGTTCGCTGACCTGGTGCCAGGCGCTCGCGTCGTAAAGGGGTTCAACCATCTTCCTCCGCATCTGCTCTCTGGCGATCCGCGTGCTGAGGGCGGAAGCCGCGTCCTCTTTTACTCGGGAGACGACGCGAGGTCGAAGGCCGAAGTTGGCACACTGATCGCCAAGCTGGGTTTCGCGGGGATCGATCTCGGTCCGATCTCGATCGGTGGAAAGCTCGTGCAGTTCCCGGGCGGTCCGCTCCCCGCACTCAACCTCGTGAAATTTGGATGACGAACTTCGGCCGGACGCTCATGCCTCCGGCCGAAGGCTCTCACTAATGAGGAATCTTCAAATGGATATGCCCGTTTCATCGAGCTATGCACAGACTCGCGCGCATGCGCCACTTGCGTCCTGGGCCGCCGTCGCCAGCGTCGGGGTTGGCGCATTCGCTCTCGTCACTACGGAATTCCTCCCCGTGGGGCTGCTGCCGCAGATCGCCGCAGAGATTGGAATCAGCGAAGGGCAGGCTGGCCTGATGGTCACGACGCCGGGCGTCCTCGCCGCCATCGCCGCCCCTCTCACCATAGGCCTTGCGGGTCGGTTCGACCGCAAGCACGTGCTGGTCCTTCTTTTGGGTCTGCTCGTGCTGTCAAATGCGATTGTTGCGACGGCGGCCAGTTTCCAGGCGTTGATGTTCGGTCGCGTTCTGCTGGGGATCGGGGTCGGTGGCTTCTGGACGATCGGGGGATCGCTTGGTCCGCGCCTTCGACCCGGAGCGGAGGGCGGACGCGCGACATCTCTGATCTATTCCGGTGTTTCGCTGGGAACGGTCGCCGGGGTGCCGGCGGGCGCGCTCGTCGGGAATCTGCTCGGATGGCGTCTTTCATTCGGATTGGCAACTGGAGTCGCCATTTTCGTCGTTGCTGCGCTCCTGTTGCTCTTGCCCTCGATCAAGCCACAGCAGTCATCCGGGTTGGCTCAAATCCCCGCGGTCCTTCGAAACCGAAAGACGCAAGTAGGCCTGCTTGCCTCTGTCCTGATATTCATCGGGCAATTCGCCGCCTACACCTACATCACACCTTTTCTCAACCAGGTCGCGCACATCGACGCCGCCGGGCTCAGCGCGCTCCTTCTTGGATACGGGATTGCTGGGTTTATCGGGAATCTCTTCGGCGGCTGGGCAGTCGGCAAGCAATTAAATCTTGCCTTGTCCGGAACCGCTGCGTTGATCAGCTTGTCCGCATTCGGCCTTGCAGGAACCGGGAACAGCGCCGTGGCCGCAACGATCTGGACGCTCGCTTGGGGCTTCGGCTTTGGAATGCTTCCGATCGCCATGCAGACCTTTATGTTCACCTCGGCCCCTGACAAGCTTGAAAGCGTGGCGGCGTTGTTTGTTTCGACTGCGCAACTAGCCATCGGAGCGGGCGCCTTGGTTGGCGGTCTCGCCGTCGATCATTTTGGCGTCGCTAGCGCTCTATTGATTGGTGGTGGTGCGGCCTTAGCGACCACTCTAATAGTCGTCGCGTCCACCGGAAGACGTTAGAGCGTCTTATGTCCCCCTCATAACACCGGCAGCAGTGGGCGATATCTGAAAGATTCGCTGCTTCGCTGAGGGGGACTGAGCGCAACAGCCGTGGCACAAGGGTCACATGGCCACTCGTTGAGACGGCTTTCCTTGCTCGCCCAGCACGTCCAAGACCTCTTTGCCCGGCAACTCCAGACGCGAGACCAGTTGATCGGTGAGGATCAAGCAAGCCTTCCAGTGCCGCTGGAGGATCCCTTTCGAGCGATCAAGCTGCTCCTGCAATGTGCGGTCGACCCGTTCGATCAGCATCGGATCGAGATGGCCGACCTCCTCGATACGGCGCCGACTGAGATCGCCATAGGAGGCAAGCTTCTCGCCCATGCCATATGATCGCTCCAAGGCGATCGCTGTCTTCGTGGCCTCGAAGAGATCGGATCCATCGTTGCCTGCGACACCGTCATCGTGGCCACCCAGGAACACCTCCTCCGCAGCCATGCCGGCCATGGTCATGGCGATCAGGTCGAGATAGTGCTCCTTCGTTCTCCGAACCCAGGTGCCGCGTCTGAAACGCGCCTGACCTAGTGACTGCACGCTGTCATCGACCCTGATCCGGCCGACGATAGCAACTCTCACGAGATCCATTCCGAGCACTGCGCCGACGACGGAATGGCCGATCTCATGGACGGCATTCGCCCTCATGATGTTCGGCGGGATGTCCGCCATCAAAGGAAGATGAAGAACTACGTCCCCCTTCGTGATCGGTCCACGTCGACGACGTGCCGACCTACGGGCGCTGCGGACAATCTTCTCGATCTCGGCTCCGGAAAGCCCTTTTGTCGCCTCGGCGAATTCTCGATGGTTGTCGCTGGAAAGGCAGTCATTCAGGTGCATTTTGAAGATGGCCTCGCGGGTGTGCTCGTCAGGGAGGGAAATCATCACGTGCCGATCAAGCCGTCCCGCTCTGAGGATTGTGGCATCGACCATGTTGGGATGATTGCAAGCGCCGACAACGATTACGCCCTCTCTCCCTTCGATGCCGTCGAGCTCTTCCAAGAGGCCATTGATTGCCTTGATGTCGTAGGACGCATTGCTCCCGGCTGCTCCGTCGCGTGAACCGAAAGCATCCAGCTCATCGATGAACAGGATGGTCGGAGCGGCATCCTTCGCCTCCTTGAACGACTTCTGCATGGCCTTCAGGAAGTCATTCAGATACCCTTTCGCCTGCCACTTGGCATACGAGGTGGCGATCAGCGTGACCTGGCATGAGGCGGCAAGCGCGCGGGCGAACATGGTCTTGCCCGTTCCCGGCGGGCCGGAGAGAAGCACTCCCTTGTCGACGTCCTCCCATGAAATCGTCCCGGCGCGCCAGTCGGCCAAGTCACGCACCAGATCGAGGCCCCAATCCTTCGCCTCTCCGTATCCTGCGAGGTCTTCAAGACGGATTTCTGACACCGCCCTGGAGTCCTTCGGCCGTGGCTTCGCAGACTCTGTCTTCGCCATCTTCTCGAGGATCGAGAAGGGTGGCCGCTTGCTGCTGGCTGACGCTGATGCCGTACGCCCATTGGACCACGCCACGAACAAGGCGGCTGCTGGGAGGTGGAACCTGCACAACCGCGTCGAGGGCATATCTGAGGTCAGGCGGAACGGCATCCTCCGACTTGAAGAGGATGATAGTCTTCTTGTTCTGCATCATGTCCATCACGGCCTCGAGCGAAGGCTCGGACTTCTCGTCATCGAATGCCCTGACCTGATCCCGGAAGCGGAAGTCTAGTTCCCGGTCGAGAACCACGAGCGCAGCCCGGATGTATGTGACCCTGCGATCCCAGTCGGGAACGACGATACCGATGGAATAGCGGTTTGCCCGAGTGAATGGACGCATGGCCCCGCTGATGGATGCATACGCCAGGAATTCAGGCAGCGAGAAGCCGTCCTGGTCGCGAGAGATGTTTTTCATTGTTTTACCCCGGATCGAAGAAGGTGACTGCCGCCGCGCGATTGCACGTCACGTCATCCCCGTATCCGGCGCACCTGCGTTTCCGGGCTGATCAGGGCTTCGTCGAGATCGATCTCCAGGAATCCTTGGAGGATGAGCGATGCCAATGTCGGCATCGGCCGTCCTTCCCGGATCGCCGACAGGCATTCTGCAACAGTGAGCGATCCCATTTCCTCGAGGCCGGCAAGGAGACGAATCCTGTCGCCGAGCGGCGCTCGGTAGAAGCCGTATCGGAGAAGATCCCTGGCATTCCGGAGGCGGAAGCTGTCGGCGAAGTCGATCATAGCCACAGGGCGGTATCGGTGCCCCATGGATTCGATCGCGCTGGAGAGCCAGCGTGGTGGCGATGGCTCTTCCTGCCCGACATCGATGAGGAAGGATCCGCCTTCCGTGGTCAGCAGGAAGAAATCGACTTGGTATTCGTCGTCCCCGTCACGTAGCAGCGGTGGCGCGGCGCTCCATCGAACGACATCGGGATCAAGATCAAGCAGGCACGCGAAGTCCCTCGCCTGCTGCGACCGGAACTTGGCGGGGCCATCGCACTTGATGGTCGCCATCGGGGTATAAATCGGTGAAAGCGTGACCTTGTGCGGGACAGCATCGTCCCTCCGGTCATTCGAGATTACCTTCATGGCATCCCTCGGAAACGAAAACGCAGAACAGGGCGACACCGGACGAAGCCGGAGTGCGTCAGCGTATTCGTGTCGAGTGGCGCGCGAAGGTGTTCATGGGCGAGAACGAATATAGAACATGTAGGAGGGCGTCAAGGACCATTGTTGCCGCCGATGGTTTCGAGATACTGAAGGCGGCCGCGGCGAGATACAGGCGCAAATAGGTGGCCTTGCGCACTATGCCCCTTTCATCCATATCCAGGGAAGTAATCGCCGAAGACAGTCTGCCAGTCCTCGATCGCTGACCTCACGAAGCCGTAACTAGCGTTGCTTTCAGCGGCGACCGATTGACGATACGCCTTATCCAGGGCGGCAATGATCTTGTCTGCTTCCGACTTGGCGAGATATGAGGCGACATCGTCGCTGTAGCCGGCGGGGTCGGCGATCTTGACCCAGACTTTCCCCCTCATCTTGTCGAACGCCCAGCGGGCGCCGCTTGCATAGTCACTGATGGTGACGTCCTGCAGGACATGTCTGACGAGTACTTCAAGATGGAAGGAGCGGAGTAGGTTTCCATTCGACCGGTTCCAGCACTTGAGCATCTTTATAAGCGGAACGAGTGCGCCGTTGTGAGCCTTGTTGGATTGGGACCAGAGCTCCACGTGCTTTTTGGGATCCGTAGGAATCCATCGCTTGAGATTCGCGTCGGGAATAAGAAAGCCTCCGCCGGTCCGCTAGAAGCCCGGCACGACGTCGACCTCGAAATCCGTGAACGTGATGGTCACGGCCTGTCCGTCGGGTTTTATCCTCGGTGTCGAGGGGTATTTCTTCTTGAGCGTGGTCATTACCGATGTCAGCAGCGCGTGCTGGTTCTTGGCCGCGTAGTACCTCGGATCAAGGACGGCGAACACATCGATGTCGGCGCTCTTAAGGGGCGCGATCATCGTGCTGCGGCGATAGGATCCGGTAAGGAAGGTGTCGAGGACCACGAAGTCCTGGGAGACCGCATCCCGCACATTCTGTTGGCGCGTAGATGTCGTGCTCTCCTGCAGGTTAGAAATCTCCAGATTGGTCTTGAACTGTTGGAAGGCACCGGCAACTGTCGTGGCCATGGATGCAGCCTCAGATACCGATGCGAGCGCGTATGCGCTCCCATTCGGCGGTCAGCGTTGGGTTCTGCTCATTGAAGATCTTCGTGGATAGGAGGATCGCAGCGGTCGATTTGGTTGTCTCGTAATAGGCGAAGAATTCGATGATCTGGGCCTGAGTGATGGACTTGGATGCCCCCCGACCGCCGTTGAAGAGCCTGTTGAAGTCGTTGAAGAGGTGTTCGCAGCGCATGCGGAGCCATTCCATGCGAACCAGTCGTCCGACGATTTCCCCGCTGAAGATTGCTTGCGCCGCAACGCCGATGACCTCGAGATCGGTGGAGGGATATGCCATCGCCGCAATCCAGACCACGAGATAGCCAAGCGTCGTTATCCGCTGGGACCGCAGCATCTTGCGAACAATGGAGCGCGTAAAGAATACGCTCTCCATGGAGTTCGCGGCCAACCGCCTGAGCGGGTTCGTCTGGTCGTTATTGTAATAGCCGACAGTCTCCTCATGCGTGAGCGCGACGTTGAAGCTGTTGGATAGCGCCTCTTGCCGCCTCGCATCCTCGGCCCTTGGGAAGAGGTAGATGTTCTGAACCTGTCCATGCACGAAGAAGAGCAGAGCGCCGATCAGGAACGCTATCTGGAGAGCGATGTTCGCCTGCGGATACGCGGCCTTGTCGATAAAAAGAGTGACGATGGACAGGATGGAGATCACCCAGAACAGCCAGCCTCCGATGGTGTCCATCAGCGTGAGTGGGGCGTAATAGTTCTTACTGACGGTATCGACCTTAGGCATTCGTTTCTGCTCCTACTTAATCACGACGTAGAACGGGTCGCTCTGGCCAACAACACGATCGTCGCGTCGCCTGATGATGAAGGCTTCGGCCATATGGACACCGCGGTACTGCAGCCCCTCCCACCGGCGATCGCCTTCAGTGGGTTTTTCGAAGCCGCCTCTCCCGCACTTCTGGGCCATCGCGGCTGCGCCCGTGTTCGTGATGCGCCACCGAACGTAGCAGTCAGATGGAACTGCCTGGAACTTGTTGATGCGCACATCGAACCAGAGCCCGCCCTTGGGAGCGAGTGCCTCACCCGAGCTGATCCGGTGCCCCCTTCCCTTCAGCTTGGTACCGCTATGCTCCGCAAAGACCTGAACATTGCGCGAGACGGTTTCCGCCATCGGCCAGGGCGGTGCCTGCTGATGTGGCGGCTTGTTGAAGATGGACGGAAGGATTCCCACCCCGTAATCGATCACGGTGTCGACAAGTCCGTCAAGATGGGCGGCTGTGTCCATGAGAAGGACCCGTGCGCGATCGGTCACTGAAGCCTCGGCCTTCTTGACGTTCTCGCCCTTCGCGAAGTCATCGCCGAAGACCCTGCACCATTTCTCGATGCTTTCGGCGCGGTTCGGGGCCTCAATGGCGTCATCGATCCACGTCCGGTACTTGTGCACGAAGTTGCGAAAGTTCGCGTACTGGGTGTCGTTCCAAAGATCCGCGAAGTCCTGCGATTTCAGGGATGGGTTCTCCACCTTCGGCTTTTCAGGGCGTTCCTGCAGCCAGTCGTCGAGCCTTCCCATGATCGTCTGGAGGGCGCTCGGCGTGTCGGCGAAGGCCGTGGTGTCCTTGTCCCACCACTCGATCCGATGGCCGATTAAGGTCGTCAGCAGAACTGACTGGCAACTGAACCGCTTCTTGATGTCGCGGATGTACTTGATCAGCCGCGTTGCCTTCCGGAAGGAGTTGTTGCCCGAGTATCCGTTCTTTTCCTTGATCCAGCGGGTGTACTCGATCGGCTGAGACTCTTCGAATTCGTCGGCGCGCTTGTTGCAGACCTCAAGCGTTCCCTGATATTCGCGATCCGTCACCAACGGCGCGATGTCGATCTTGCAATCATCGGCGTAGGTGATGGTGACGCAGTAATCGTAGACGACCGTCATCTCGCCATAGCGCTTGCTATCGCGGAAGACGCGACCGAGTTCTTTCACGTACTGGGCGGCGCTCCAACCGTCGACGGGTTTGACCTTCACGAGCAGGTCAGCGTCGAACTCCCCCTTGTCGACGGGACGGATGATCGTGTCGTGCGCCCACGACCCCTGCTCGATGAAACGAAGGATCTGCGGGTCCCAGTCGGATGCCCTGAGAAAATCTTTGATGGCGTCGACACGAGCTGAGAGCAAGTCGATGCGCGTCTGATTGAGGTTGACGGTATCCTCCAGGAAATCCTTGAAATCACTTACAAGTTTCATGCTGCTTCCGATCTCGCTTGACCCGCACGCTGCGCCGCGCCTTGATGTCTACTAGCCAGCCCCGACCTCAGAGCGGGTTCGCCGTAATACTTCGTTAAATATCGCTACTCCGAACAAGATGGAGATGTTGCCTTCCAGAGTCAAGGGCCATATTGTACTGCTACACCGAACAACAAAAACGAGAACGGTACCGCCATGGCAAAGCCGACATTTGGAACAAGAATCAAAGAGTTACGCACGCAGAAGGGCTTGACGCTCGACCAGCTCGCGACGGCTACGGGTTCATCCAAAAGCTACATCTGGGAACTGGAGAACAAGGATCCTCCGCGTCCTTCCGCAGAAAAGCTGGCGACAATCGCGGTAGCTCTCGGTGTTACGACCGATTACCTGATCGGGCGCGAGGAGGTCACGCTCGCTGATGCCGAGGACAAGGCCTTCTTTCGTGAATACAGTCAGATGGACCCCGACACCCGCGAGAAGATTCGAGCGATGGCCAAGGTTCTTGGAGGCAAGAAAGATTGACACCGAAGTCGCCGAGAGCCGTTGCTAACAACATCTCGCTGGTGCTGAACACGATGTTTGGCAATGACAGGTTCGAGCGCGGGCCTGTTAACGTGGACGAGGTTGCACTCGAATACACGAAGCAGATCTCGCCAAGCAGTCACATTGAGCAGATCGTCGGTGATGATCTGCCTGGATGCGAAGGTGCCCTCGTTCCAGGCGATACCACGCCCCGGCGTTGGGCGATCATGTACGACAAAAAGCAGAACGCGGGGCGCCGGGCCTACACCGTTGCGCACGAACTCGGACATTTCATGCTTCACCGGGATCTTGTCGATAAGGATCCTGATTTTGACGGTGGCTTCCATTGCACGAAGGAAGCCGTCGAGCATGGCGCCGGACGAAACATCGAGAAGGAAGCGAACGAGTTCGCTGCCACGCTCCTCATGCCCCTCGATGACTATCGGCGGTTCATCCCCTCCGATCAGCTCGCTGACTTCTCTCGTTTGGGCGAAGCGGCCGCAAGGTATGGTGTATCGCTCACGGCCGCGACGCTGAGGTGGCTCGAGTATACGACATCGCGGGCCATGGTCGTCGCGTCCGTGGATGGCTTCGCGCTCTGGGCGAAATCTAGCGATGCGGCCCTCAAGTCAGGTCGCTTTCTCCGGACTAAAAGCGACCTGTTTGAACTGCCTGCCGCTTCGCTTGCTGTCAGCAAGCTGTCGCGAGACGAATCCTTGGAGGGCATTCAGCAGAAGGCAGGCGTTTGGTTTCCGGAGCCGACTTTCGAAATGTGCATGAGGACAGATCGATATGACTTCGAGTTGACGCTTCTACATTTTGAAGGCAAGGCGCCAGCCTATCAAGCCGAGGATGATTTTCAGGACTCGTATACGCAGTTTTTCCGACTGGGGGCGCGGGCGTAGACCACTACTGCTACGCGGCCTGCAACCCAGCGAGTACCTCGGACAGAGATGAGTTCTGGTCGTTGAGCGCTTCAATGCCGGCTTGCGACGGTCCCTATTTTTGAGGCGACGCTCGCTCATTTTGTGTGCGACCAGAAGGCGATCATGTCGAGCGAAGGATTCGAGACGTTTATGGCGATTTTACCCGACAGCTTTAAAGCCTTCCGATATCAGACCGGAATTGATCGCGTCTGCGATGCATACAGGGCATCGGCGGATAAGATGAACGAGGCGCTCAGTCAAGCTAAACAGGCCTATGCACAGTATGACCAAGCCGGCGTCGATGACTCGGAATATGACGAGGATGGCATCCTGCTTGGCTCCACCGCGCATTCGCTCGCCCAGGCAGAGATGGACGCTATCTTGGCGGTTAGTGTCGTACGTGAAGCCTTCGTTACCAGCGCCTTTCACTATTGGGAGCGGTCCGCGAGAGCATGGACCGGGCTTCATGGCAGGCGCGATCACTTCGGGATACTGAGTACCGAGAGCGCCAAGAAATACCCCCTCAGTCCGCAGCTCGATAACCTGAACCGCCTCAACAATCTGCTGAAGCACAACAGCCATCGCATAGATCCGACACTCGTTGACGCGCGCCCGGATTACTTCGCTTCCCCTTTCCCCTCGGCAAACAATACCTCTCCTCAGAGACTGCGACTGCGTCTCCTCCACGAGCACGTCGAGGAAGCATTCGATATCGTGAGAGCTTCTGGGCCGACGTATTAGACCTCACCGCGCGGGATGAGGATGTCAATGGACAAGGATCCCTGTGGAGGATTCAACGATGACAATGCAGGTTGGTATCGTCGCGATTCTCGGCTGGTTCGAAAGGCTCGATCCAGCTTCTGGAGATAGCATGGAACATAGGTAATTGGGCTCACAAAACTCGACCGAATGCGCAGTTTACGCTGATGCCGAGCAGGGCTGCTTCAGTTTACACTGATGACCAGCACAGTGCACGCCACAGCGCTCGCATGTTCCCAAAAGCTGAATGATTTCTATGATTGTCGGTGTACGCTGATGACGAGCGCTACAACATTTGTAACGCTTGGCATCAGCGTGCACCAGCTTGCCAACAGCGTGCACCCTGCCCGCCAACAGCGTACACCGACTTCCAGAATACTGAATGAAAACAATGAACTAGCCGTTTTGGTGCCCGTAGCGTTCGGCGTCCGGATGTGAGGTTGTTCCTGGCGAAATCGAACTGGGGCATGATTGGGCCTCCGTTTGCGCCGTATCCTGCCCAACTTTCCCTAGCGACCTTTCGGCTCCGATGAAAAGGACTGAGTCCTTGAAGTAGCGATTGATCGGCCGTTACTCATTTGGTGGTAAATTCGTTCATTGACGGTTTTAACAAGAAGATATTTGGCAGGGATGGATTGCTTGTGGATTCGCTTTCGAATCCTGTTGAGCCGGGGTGAATTCCAGGCGAGGTGCGCCTTAATATGACTGGTCGGCCATGGCCACCCGGCTCAAACTCTCCTGGAAGTTTCCCAGTGGAACCTCTAGGAGGAGATTTAGGCGAATGGAAAGCGGGCTTCGTGTCGCCGACGGTCTCTCAAAACCTCCGCGCCCGTGCCAGATAGGCTTCGAAGGCAGGCGTTCCTGACCGCGACCTCGGTGGCCGGCGCAGCTCGATCCTCGCCAGCTCCTTGATGGAAGCGCCAGTCAGTGACGCTTTGTCGAAACACGGGTGTCGCGACCGCTCCAATCTTGGGGACATAACGTAGCCACCATAGAAGGCCGGTGTCTGGAAGCCACCGCGGCGGAAACTCCACGTCTCCGGAACCGAGGAACACCGGATGTCGGCTGTCGGCCCATCGATCAACGATCACTGCCCAGCGGAATGATCCAAGCTCTCAGCTTCGGTTCGGCAGAGCGGGCGTAGGTGAGTGCATCAGAGAAGGAGAACAGATCCCTTTTTGAGCCGGATGCCGTCGGCCACCCACGCCATCGAGCTATAAGCGGACAAAAATCAATGAGTGCCGAGCTGGTCGCCCTGGTCGCCTCGCCCGGCTTGGCCACCGTCTTCGCCTTTTGACGCTTGTCGGCGGACAGCGAGCGGCCGACATCGACGCTTTCCTTGAACTGCCCCTCCTTGTCGCGGCGAACGTAGTGCTTGTCTGTTCCGGTATTGATCAATTCATGCTTAGACATGGGGATGATCCTCCTTGTTGGAAACAGGAAGAACGCGTGAGATTCCAACGAGTTGCGTGACAACCTCGCAGTGAGTGGCACGCTCGGACGCTGTGGGCCGAGCGTGAAAGGCTGCAACCAGGGAACGAACCGGATTCAAAGTCGGAAGAACACTCCATAAGTCATTGAAAAATGATTCGTTTCGAGTTGGAACGAATCACCTGCACACGCTTTGAATCGCCGTAGTGATTCGGAGTGCAGAGCTATGGCGACAGGACATCGTGCCCAGTGGAAGGGTTTCATAAAGTTCGGCGAAGTGAGATGCGGCGTTGCTCTCTACACCGCCGCATCCACGTCAGAACGGATCACCTTCAATACGATCAACAAGGCAACAGGCAAACAGGGTTAACCGCGTATTCATCGACAGCGAGACCGAGGATCCGGTACCGAAGGAGAAGCAGACCAAGGGCTTCGAGATAGACAACGGCCAGTACATCATAGTGATCCGGAAGAGGTCGCTGCGACGATCCCTGAGAGCAACAAGACCCTGGAGATCGAGGCCTTCATCCCCTGCTCCGATGTCGATGATGTCTACTTCGACAAGCCCTATTATTTGACACCCGACAAAATGGGCAGCGACGCGTTCGTAGCACTGCGGGACGGCATGGCGCAGTCAGAAGTGGCCGCCATCGCCAGAACGGTTCTTTTCCGCCGCATGCGCACAGTGCTAATCCGGCCGCACGGGAAAGGCTTTATAGCGACGACCCTCAACTACGACTACGAGGTAAGGTCTTCAAAGAAGGCGTTCGAGGAGATGCCGAAGATCAAGATCGAAGGCGAGATGCTCGACCTCGCCAAGCACATCATTTCGACGAAGAAGGGCGAGTTCGATCCGGCGACATTCGATGATCGCTATGAGGCTGCGCTCGCCGAGCTCGTGAAGGCCAAGGTCGAGGGCAAGGCCCTACCGAAGCCAAAGAAGGTGGAGGTGTCGAAGCCGAACGATCTGTTGGCCGCGCTCCGCGAGAGTGCTGGCATGATGAGGGCTGCAGCCGACAAGCCGAAACGGACGGCTGCAAATACCAGCGCTGGCACCGCACGGGTGCGTGCCTCCCGCGGCCCGACAGCGAAGTCCGCCCGTTCAAAGGCTGCTCCGCACCGCAAAGCTAGCTAAGGAGGTGGGGCTATGGCACCGCGCTATTATTGGAAGGGCTACCTCAAGCTTTCCTTGGTCACCTGCCCTGTCGCAATGACCCCTGCTACCAGCGAGAGCGAAAAAGTCCGCTTTCACACCCTCAACAAGGATACTGGCAATCGCGTCGTCTCGCAGTACATCGACTCCGTCACGGGGAAGCCGGTCAAGGACGAGAATGAGGGCAAGGGATATGCCCGCGGCGAGAACGACTATGTGATCCTGACCGATGAGGATCTCGATGCTGTCGCGCTCGACACGGTGAAGACGATCGACATCGAGAAGTTCGTGTCCGCCGACAGCATCGAATGGATCTACCTCGAGAAGCCCCACTACCTGATGCCCGACGATGCCGTCGGGAACGAGGCCTTTGCAGTCATACGCGATGCCATGAAGGCGGACGGCGTCGTTGGCGTATCGAAGCTGGTGATAGGCCGTCGCGAACGCGCCGTCATCCTGGAACCCCGCGATGAAGGGATCGTCCTCTGGTCGCTCCGCTTCGGAGACGAGGTAAGGCCGGAGGAAGCCTATTTCGAGGATATCGACGAGAATGCCGACCCAGATCTCGTCCCGCTCGTACAGCAGCTCATCAAGCAAAAGACGAAGCGCTGGTCGCCCGACATGGTCAGTGACCCCATCCAGGAGAGCCTTCTGCAGCTCATTGAAGGGAAGAAGAAGCTCCTCCGTCCGAAGAAGGCAACAAAGGGTAAGAAAGAGGAAAAACCCGGTTCCAACGTCGTGGATATCATGTCTGCTCTGCGCAAGTCCCTGGAGGCAGATCTGAAAAACCGGAAGGCGGGATGACCATGCATTTGACCACGCCAATCAAGCACGACGCCCGTGGCTGGCGAATCGATTTTCATCGGAGACGACGGCCGGAGCGTTCAACCAGTATGATGCAACGAGGAAGGCGCGGCACACCCATCTATCGTGTTCGATGTCAAAGCAGAAAAAGAACAATTGCGCGGAGTTGATCAAGACTTGGTCGCTGCCGCCTTCAGCTACGCTCGGGTCATCCGTCCGTGCGAAAGGCATCCTGCTGGAAATTCGAGCGCGGCTTCCCTTGGCGGGTCGCAAGTCGATCGATCTCGAAGCAGGCGTTCTGACCCTGGCGATGCCTGAAGTCTCCAGAGGTGAGTTCCGCTCTGCTTCTGCGATCGTCAAACAGGCACTCGATGGTATCGAGAGCCTGCCTGTGATCCCGCGCGAAATAGAGGATATCCTGACGATCTCCACGACCGAGAGGCATCGGTGGCTCAACGACGGACGCTTGCCCAGCGCGGGAACTCGCACCGTGAAGCTGCGGGGACGCGCGAGGCAGATCACCTTCCACGTATTCGATCCTCGTGTCGTTGAAGACATCCTCGACCGGGACCTGGTTACCGTCTGGCGCGAAGAGGATGCAGAAGCTTCGGCCGAGAACAGGCGGCGCGCGGCATTGAAGGCAAAGCTGACGCGGTCGCTGAAGAGTGGCAGAAAGAGCCCTTCAGAACCGGAAGGCAACCCTGACGATGCCTCCCGTCCGAAGCTGCTCGGCTGGGAAGAGTTCGGGCGCGATGGGCTCCTCCGCTGAGTTTAGGTGTTGCGCAGCCGTTCGTATTCTGCGGCTACAACCAGCCCGCCTTCCTAAAGCGCACGTACAGGATCGCACAGAGGGTCACGATCACGCTTAGGACGACGAAGTATCCGTAGCGGGAACTCAGCTCAGGCATATTCTGGAAATTCATTCCATAGATGCCTGCAATGGCAGTCGGGACGGCGAGGATGGCGGCCCAAGCGGCGAGCTGCCGCGTGATCGTCCCCTGGCGTTGCTGTTCGAGAAGATTGGATGCCTCAAAAACCGACGTCATGATTTCTCTCAGGCCGCCGACCGTGCTTTCAACCCGACGCACATGGTCGTGAACGTCCTTGAAGAACGGCTTCGCGTTGTCATCGACACAGGGCAGTTCCAGATGGACGAGCTTTCCAACGACTTCGCCCATCGGACCAAGAATGCGCTGAAACCGGATCACCTGGCGCCGCATGCGGAAAATGCGCCGGATCTGCTCCGGTTGCAGGAAAGACACCAGGACATGCTTCTCCAGCTCCAGAACCTTGTCTTCCAACGTCTCGACCATTGGCAGGTAGCCGTCGACGACGAAATCGATGATCGCATGGAGGACGTAGTCGGGTCCGTGGGCGAGGAGTTTTGGCGAACGCTCGAGCTGGTCGCGCAGTTCGCTGTGGGCGCGGGCCGAGCCGTGCCTGACCGAAATCAGATGATGCTTGCCCACGAAGATGCAGGTCTCGCCATAGGCGATCTTCTCTCCATCCAGATGCGCCGTCTTAACGACCACGAAAAGCTGGTCCCCATAGATATCGACCTTGGGCATCTGCCGGCCGTTAAGTGCATCTTCGACCGCCAACTGATGGAGACCGAACATCGCCTGGAGGTCAGCCATCTCATCCGGGGTGGGATCGACAAGTCCGATCCAGACGAATTCGCCGTCTGCTGCTTCGAAAGGTTCTGCGGCAAGGGGGATCGCGTCGGCGCGTTTTCCGTCGCGGTAGACGTAGGAGGCAACGATTGTCATAGGGGACCTGTCATGGGAGGGGCTGCAATAGTTTTGCGTAAACGCGGAAGCGTGGCAACCGATTCGATATCTGCGCCGCCTATTGGAAATTTCTCGCCTTGACCTTGAGTGTGTCGATGCGCAGGTCCGGCACGAAGATATCCCGCGGTTGGACCGTTGGTTTCGGCGTATACTTGTGATCCGGCCCACCTCCTCTGGCAAACTCATCACCACTGCCTGGCTGCAGCTTGAACTCGACATCGCGATCGGCGAGGCCTGACAAGTCTTGCGAGAGGTCGATGAGATGCCGCGCGATGAGATGAACAACCTCGCCCTCGCGCTGTATCTTTCCATGGATCGCCATCATCGATGATCCGAGGACAACGCGCCGCTGCTTCTCGAAGAGCGAAGGCCACACGACGATGTTCGCGGGTCCGGTCTCGTCCTCGATGGTGATGAACATGACACCTTTTGCGGATCCTGGCTTCTGCCGAACAAGAACGAGGCCGGCCGCGCAGACCCATCGCCCGTCGCGGGCGTTCATGGCATCCGCGCAGGTGACGATGTTGCGTCGCTGCAGATCCCGCCGGAGGAATGCGACGGGATGCTCCCGGAGTGTCAGCCCCGTGTGCGAATAGTCCTCAACCACGTTGTGGCCTTCGGTCATCTGCCGGAGCTCGACTTCCGGCTCCTGCTGCTCAGCGATAGCCCGCTCCTCGCGTTCTGCGGCGGCGGCGAATAGCGGCAGCGGTTCATCACGAAGAGCCTTGATCGCCCATAGTGCATCGCGTCGCTCGAGCTTCATCGACGGCCGGAATGCGTCAGCCTCGGCGAGCTGCACGAGTGCCTCGGACGGGACGCCGGATCGCCGCCATGCGTCATCGACGCTTTCGAAATCGCTGTTCATTCTCGCTGCAATGATCCTTGCCGCATCGGCGGCAGCCAGCCCCCTGACCATCCGCATGCCCATCCGAACTGCGTGGCGGTCGGTGTTGCCGACGCGCTCGAGCGTGCAGTCCCAGCGGGATCGGTTGATGCAGACGGGCCGAACCTCGACGCCGTGGTTTCGCGCGTCGCCCACGATCTGGGCCGGGGCATAGAACCCCATCGGCTGCGAATTCAGAAGCGCCGCACAGAACGCGTCCGGGTAGTGGCACTTCACGAAGTTGGAGGCGTAGGCGATCAGGGCGAACGACGCTGCATGGGATTCCGGGAAACCGTAGGAACCGAATCCCTCGAGCTGCGAGAACGTCTTCTCCGCGAATTCCGGCGTGTAACCGTTCTTCACCATCCCGGATACGAGCTTGTCCTTGAACCTGCTTACCCCGCCCGTGAACTTGAAGGTCGCCATCGACTTCCGGAGCTGATCGGCCTCCCCGCCCGTGAAGCCCGCGCACACCATGGCGACCCTCATCGCCGACTCTTGAAATAGCGGCACGCCGAGGGTCTTGCCGAGCACGGCTTCCAACTCCGGTGTCGGGTATTCCACAGGCTCCTTTCCTTCCCGTCTCCTGAGGTAGGGGTGGACCATGTCGCCTTGGATCGGGCCCGGACGAACGATCGCCACCTGAACGACCAGGTCGTAGAACGTCCGTGGCTTCAGGCGTGGCAGCATGGCCATCTGGGCGCGACTCTCGATCTGGAAAGTGCCGAGCGTGTCGGCTTTCCTGATCATCGCATACGTGGCGCTGTCCTCCTGCCTTATCGTGGCGAGGTCGAGATCGTCATCCTTGTGCTCTCGGATCAGATCGAAAGCCTTCGACATGCAGGTGAGCATCCCCAAGGCCAACACATCGACCTTCATGAACTTCAGCGCTTCGATATCGTCCTTGTCCCATTCGATGATCTGCCGATCCTTCATGCTGGCAGGTTCGATGGGCACGAGATCGTCCAGCCTGTCGTGGGTCAGGACGAACCCGCCCGGATGCTGGCCGAGGTGCCGCGGCGCGCCCATGAGCTGCTGCGCCAGCTTCAGCGTCAGCACAAGGCGGCGATCTTCAGGGTTGAGGTTAAGCTCGCGGACGTTCCTATCCGTGACCTCCTCCGACCACGACCACATGCCCGACGACAGCGCCTTGATCACGTCCTCGGGCAGGCCGAGCGCCTTGCCGACATCACGGATCGCACCGGGTGCACGGTACCGCGTGACCGTCGCACACAAGGCGGCCTTCTCCCGGGTGTAGGTCTTGTAGATCCACTGGATCACCTCCTCCCGGCGCTCGTGCTCGAAGTCCACGTCGATATCAGGCGGCTCGTCCCGCTCCTGCGAGACGAAGCGTTCGAACAGAAGGTCGTTGGTGGATGGGTCGATGCTCGTGATGCCAAGGACATAGCAGACGGCGCTGTTGGCCGCCGATCCTCTTCCCTGGCACAGGATGCCCTGGCTGCGGGCGAATTTGACGATGCTGAAGACGGTGAGGAAATAGGGCGCGTACCTCATCTTCTGGATGAGGTCGAGCTCGTGGCGGATCGTCTTCAGCACATCCGGCGGCAGACCTTCAGGATATCGCTGCGGTACGCATTCCCAGACGTAGTGCTCCAACGACACCTGTGCCGATTTGCCGGGGACGATCGCCTCTTCCGGATACTGGTAGGTCAACTCCTCCAAGGAGAACCTGCAGCGGTGGACGATCTCCATCGTCCGGGCCAACGCTTCTGGGTGTCGCGGGAACAGGCGCTCCATCTCGTGCGGCGGCTTGAGATAGCGATCCGCGTGCCGTTCGCGCTCAAAGCCGACTTCATCGATCGTCGTATTGTTGCGGATGCACGTGACGATGTCCTGGAGCTGCCGCCTGCCAGGTTCGTGAAAGAGCACGTCATTGGTGACGACGGTTCTGACCTTGAAGCGGATGGCCATGTTGGAGAGCTCGTGCAGCCGGAGCTGATCATTCGGCCGCCGTCGCAGGCACAGCGAGACGTAGGCACGGTCGCCGAAGAGGCCTGCCATCTTCCGAAGCTGCGTCGCGCAGACATCGTCAGGGAGGTCGGGCACGAGCATGCCAATCATTCCCTCGGAATAGGAGGCAACATCGTCCCAGTGCAGGATGCAGTTGTTCTTGCCGCCCCGGGACTTTCCCAGAGTGATCAGCCGGGTCAGCCGGGAATATGCGGCCCGATCTGTCGGATAGACGAGAACCGACATGCCATCCTGAAGGTCCAGCCGACAGCCGACGACGAGCCTGATTCCTGTCGCCCGAGACGCTTCGAGAGCACGCACGATCCCGGCTAGCGAATTCCTGTCAACGACACCGACGGCATCTATGCCAAGCTCCTTGGCAGTCTGGAACAGCTCGTCGGCAGACGATGCGCCCCTGAGAAAGCTGAAGTGGGTGGTGACCTGGAGTTCCGCGTACCTCATGCGAAGATCCCGTGCATGAACCACCTATGCGATCCCGTTTCCGGATCCACACCGTTGCCAGAGCGGAATATCCAAAGCCGCTCGCCCGCATCATCCTCGATGACGAAATAGTCCCGAACGGCTTCGTATTCCGAGCTGCGCCGCCACCACTCCCCGAATATCCGCTCGGGACCGTCAGCACACTTCACCTTTCGGCGCTTGCCACGCCACATGATCCAGACGGGCGGATGGTCCGGCATCAGAGCCATCACATCAATCTGCTCCGGCTGCGCCAGCAGGCGGACGGGCCGCCGCCAGTGGTGGATCCAGGTTGTCTCCACAGGATCCGAGGCGGCATCAATACGGCCTACGGAACGCTCGGTAACATCGGAGGCGACCGGGGCGACACGATAGACGCGCTGACCGCGGTTTCCGTAGATGTCGATCAGCGGTGTCACGTCGGTTACCTCGTCCTCGACCAGAGACGACGACTTCTGGACGTCCTCAAGCGGCTCGGACATGACCGCAACGAGCGTCAGCTTTTCGATGCCAAAGCCCGGCTCGATCTTCTGGGTCTGGTCACGGAAGAGCTTGGTCAGCCACACGACATCGCGGGCAGGTTTTGCGGTACCTGCCCGGACAGCCTGGTGGGTGCCATCGACCTTCTCGACAATGAGATCTGCTCTGCGGACACCGAGGCCTTCCTTCTGAAGCTTGTCGATGAGCTGAGCTATCAGCCGGCCGACGTACTTGTTGATGGTTTCGGCGGCACCGATCGGCTCTGCGAACGCCCGGGCGACCTCGATCAACTCGCGGGTTCTGATTGGATCGATTGGCTCCGGCGTGCGGCCGAACATCTGATCGAGGCGGCGGCCCACTTCGGGTCCGAAGCGGAGGGTCAGCGGCGCACGTGGTGTGTTGGCCAGTTCGCCAATGGATTTAAAGCCCAGCATCTGCAGGTCGCCGATGATCTTTTCAGGCACCCTTAGAAGGGAGATCGGAAGCTTCTCGACCGCCCGGACGATTTCGCCCGCGGGCACGATGAGGGTCTCGCGGCTGATCGCCCGCGCGCAGGCGTGAGCAGCGCCCCACGTATCGGCCACGGCCACCCTCGCCGTGAGCTTCTTCGCGAAGAACTGGTTCGAGATCTTCGTGACCATGGGCAGTTCGCCACCCTGAAGATGGTCGGCGCCTTCGGTGTCGAGCACGATGCCGTCGGGTGCGTCCATGGCAACGATGGGCGAATACTGCGCCAGCGCCCAGAGTGTAATCCTTTCCAGTGCGGCAGCATCAGCCGCAGGATCCGCATCCACCATCATCAGGCCGCGGAATAGCGCCTGGGCCTTGGCGGCCTGCATCCCGACGCGCACGCCGGCCTTTCGTGCGGCAGGATCGGCAGCGGACACCCAGCGCTTCGAACCAGACTTCGCGATCACGGCTATTGCCTGATCAGCCGGGATAGACGGATCGGCGCGACGTATTCGATCGGTCGCCAGATCCGGTAGATAGATGGATACGACCCTTGTCATCGCAGGCTCCAATTTCAAACTCAGCACACTCGCCCGCACGCGATCTCATCAACTCCAGAAGCCACCTCGGCCGACCGACTCCCGGCACCGGAAGCTCCTCGGACGGCAGGACGCTCACTCGCCATCTCGTGGTCGAGGCCGTCGGCTGCCCGAAGTCGTTTGCCTCGGTCTGCCGCCGCCACCGCCTGATCGTGAGCGCCATCGTGCCTGTCCGCTCGGCGGAAAGCTGCAGGCGACGGGAAGCGGTCATCGGCAGCCGGACGATCTCCCCGACGACGGCACCGAGGCCGCCAAAGGAAAGTCCCTCTTCCATATTCGCCAGCACGTCCTCTTCCTTGTCCGACTCGACGAAGATCACTCGGTCGGAATGCAGGCCGACCTGCGCCAGCGCCGGGAAGAAGAGATCCGGCCTCGTCAGGCACCACACAATCGGCCCCTTCGTACGTGCGGCGATCCCTGCTGCGAACAAGGCTGCAGCCGCTCCGTCGACCGTGCCGGAGCCGCCCCCAGCGAACTCATGCAGAGCGCCATTGCTCAGTCCGCCTCCCGGAAGAACCGAGTCGATCTGCGGCACGCCGAACGGCAGACACCCGACCTTCCTCACCGCATGGCGCTCGATGGCGCTGATGCGTTCCCGGAGATCGGCTATGACGTGCGCGGGGACAGCGGACATCGATCACGAATCCTGTTCAGATCGCGTTGAAACTGACGACATCATGTCGCTTGAATGCGAATGTTCCTGTAATGTTCCTTCCCGAAATCAGAGTCAAGACACCCTAAAATATGAATGTCGTCTCACAAGTTTAGTGACGCGAAAGAATATGCCGTTGAATCAGGCACGTAGCCGAATCTCGTAAGTCACCGGCTTTATTGAAAAAAGATTGTGAAGGATTACGCCTATGACCCGGACATTTCGTCATGGAGCCGTTGCCCAGGAAGGCCAAAAAGCCACTCGACTTGTCCTCGACACTGCGGCAGGTGCGCGAATCCCATCATAGAGGTCGAGTGCCGGGCCTGTTGTCACTCAGGTAGCTACGTCCGCGCGGAACTCGTCAAGAAGCATGGTGCCGGCGTTACGTTCGCCCGGCTTGCTCGGATGCGACCGCCTTGTGGATGCGGATGGGGATCGGTGCGGCACTCGGCTCCCATCCCTGCAGCCGACCCCGCCCAGTGGAGTGGCAGATCGCTAGTCGTCTGGAGAACGAGGTACGATATCCAGGATAGCCTCGTCGGAACCGATACATTCTGTGCAGATTCCGAATGCATCTTCGTCGAAGTTGTCCCTGCTTTTCCTCTGATGGCAGCAATCGCAGACGACGGTTCCGCGGCAGGAGAAGCTCGCTGGCGGAAGGATCTCGACAAGAGGCCTTTCGCCCGCACGATTGGCAGGTTCTGGCATGGTAACCTCCCTGAATTCCTATTGGGCTGGAGATAGGAGCGGTCGCCGGTGCTTTCCAGATCGCAGGTGTTGGCAGCTTTATGTTGGTCGGCTACGTTGCGCATCCCAACTGACGGGAGATGACTGGCGTGTGCAACCTATACCGCATGGACGACAGAGATTGGGTCCGGAAATGGGCAATCGATGCCGAGAGCATGATCAACTTGATGCCCACGTATCAAATGAACCCGGACCAGATGGGGCCGATCATCCGCAACACCGCAGACGGTCGCAAGCAGCTCGTCCATGCCCGCTGGGGTCTGCCATCTCCGACACGTGTCCAGGAGGAAGCTGCCGAGGGCCGGGCCGCGAAACTCGCGGCCAAGGGAAAGCCTTTCGATATGGACGAACTCCTGCGGATGGAGCCTGACCGCGGCGTGACGAATGTGCGGAAGCTCCATCTCAAGCACTGGAGGCAATGGTTTGGCGTCGAGCATAGATGCATCGTTCCGGTGACAACTTTCGCTGAACCCGATCCCGACAGTCAGGAGCCGGGAGGGAAAATCCCGAATGCCTGGTTCGGGCGAAACGAAAGCAAAGAGCTTACGTTCTTCGCCGGGATCCACGTCCCGAGGTGGACAAGCGTACGGAAGGTGAAGGACGGGCTGACGACAGACGATCTATACGGATTCCTGACGACGAACCCGAACGACATCGTGAAGCCCATTCACTGGAAGGCAATGCCCGTCCTGCTACTGACGAAGGAGGAGACGGATCTCTGGATGAATGCGCCGTGGGAGGAGGCGCAGCATCTCGCACGTCCGGCGCCGAATGATGCGATCATGATCACATCGCGCGAGCCCTACGGATCCAGCATCGTCTCGACGGACGGAGAACCCGTTCAGGGGACCCTTCTGTGACTGCTACGTTGCACTGGGTCGATACCAAAACAGACGATGAGGCACGCGCGCTAGATCTCATTCTCGTCGATTGCGGGGTTTTCCTTGACATCAAGATCAAGGAAGCTCTCGTCCTCTTTGTTGCCGGTAGGATCCCGCCACGCGGCGACTAGCACCCCTCGTGCTCCCAGGTATTCGTAGGTCATCAGAAGGCTCCATCAGATTGTTTTTGCACTGATTGATTGACAGGATGGCTCGGTCCTACGCAAAATCCGCGGCGCATCCCAAGGGAACGTCGCGTGGAAGAGCTCGAATTTGGACCGTTCACGATTGCCGCCAGGAGACGCACACTGACGCGTGACGGTGTCGCCCTGCCGCTGGGGAGCCGCGCGGTGACATCCTGGCCTATCTAGTGACGCACGCAGGGGAACTTCGGACGAACGCTGAAATCGTGAAACACGTCTGGCCGGACACGTTCGTCGAAGAGGCCAATCTCCGCGTTCATGTTTCCGCGCTTCGAAAAGCGCTGGGGGACATCCAGAAGGAACCGCAATTCATCGCAAATGTCCCGGGTCGGGGGTACATCTTCATTGCCCAGGTTAGACGCAAGGACGCGGTCGGAAACGGTCGGCAGGATGCACGTCTCAAGGTAAGACCAGATCGCGTCGTGTCACGCATATTTGGCCGGGACGAGGCAATCATGTCGATCGAGGCGCAGCTCTCAAGGTCAAAGCTGCTGACGATCGTCGGCCCCGGAGGCATAGGCAAGTCGACCGTCGCGCGGGCACTCACAGCCCCAGACCGCTGTCCATCCGAGGTTGTTTGGGTTGACCTCTCCGAGGTCGCGAACACAAAGCTAGTCCCAACGAGCGTCGCGTCGGCCTTGGGCATACTTTCCCGAAGCGAGGACATTGTCAGTGAAATCACGTCCCACCTCGGAACGCGCGACGTGATCATGGTTCTGGACAGTTGCGAACACGTCGTGGCGAGCGTGGCCCCCTTTGTGGAAGACCTCCTCACTGAGACCCCCGGGCTTCGTGTGTTGGCTACAAGCCGTGAGCCCCTCCGTGCTGCTGGCGAGCGCGTCAACCGAATGCCACCGCTGGAAATTCCGCCGCCCGGCACGACCGCACAGGTGGCGCTTCAGTCATCGGCTGCGCAGTTGTTCGTCGATCGGGCGGATGCCTGCCTTGGAAGCTACGAATTGACAGATGAGGACGCGCCCCACGTCGCGCAAATCTGCGCTCGTCTGGACGGTATCGCGCTCGCCATCGAATTGGCCGCAGGGCGACTTGAGACCGTAGGCATCCAGGCCCTGGCCACGTCGCTCACCGACTGCTTTCGGGTGCTCACCCGGGGTCGTCGGACGGCCTTGCCACGGCACCAGACGCTCCGCGCGACCCTGGACTGGAGTTACATGATACTCCCCGCCCCGGAACAGATAGCTCTACGCGAGCTATCTGTTTTCCCAGGATGGTTCGCGAACGATGCTGCCTCCGCCGTGCTCACGGGCTGCGAACCCGAAGACCTTGTCGCCGCGCTGGTAGCTAAATCGCTCGTCGTTGCCGACGCATCCTCCCGGGAAACCCGCTACCGCCTGCTCGACACAACCAGGCTTTATGCATCGGAGAAACTCGGCCAGGCGAATGAAACCCCCGCCGCGATGGCGCGACTGGCTAGATATCTCGACGCTGTCTTTGAAAGCGCCGAATACGAACTCTATTCAAGTCCGATATCATGCTGGTCGCAGGACTACGCCCAGCATGTCGGAGGTCTGCGGATTGCCTTGGAATGGTCGTTCCGCGAAAGCGACAATGCCCGCTCGGCGTGCGTCTCGCGGTGGCCGCCCTGCCTCTTTTCTTCAGGCTCTCGCTCCTGGACGAGTGCCTGGTCTTCGTAACGCATGCGATTAACTACCTGGACGCCAAGCCAGGCTTGGACGAGCGGAGCCGCATGAAGCTATATGCAGCGCTCGGCTGGCCGCAGATGCGCGCGACCGAAGCGCCGGAGCATGGCATCGCGGCTTGGACGACAGCCCTCAGGATCGCGGAGGAGATCGGCGACCTTGACTATCAGTTGCGTGCGACCTGGGCCCTGTGGGTGGATGCGATCAACCGCGCCGAACCCCGCCTCGGCCTCGAGTACACCGAACGTTTTTGCGTTCTCGCGAAATCATCGCGCGATGGTGCTGACGCGATTGTGGGAAAGCGCATGCGTGGTGCGACATTGCATTGGATCGCCCGTCAGACAGAGGCGCGGGATCAGCTTCGCGAGATGCTCGAAGAATACGAGGCTTTGCAGGAGCGTCACCATTCCGTGCGGTTTCAATTTGATCAGAGGGTCACAGCCCGCATCATCCTCGCGCGAACGCTGTGGCTCCTTGGAGACGAAGGCGGCGCGCTCCGGGAAGTCGAGGAGACCGTACGACATGCTACTGACATCCAGCACCATCTCTCCCTTTGCAACGTACTGGCGGAGGCGGCCTGCCCACTATCACTCCTCTCCGGTAACGACACGCTAGCCGCCCACTACATCGACCTCCTTCGTGAACACACAAAAGCCCTCTCTCTCGACGTGTGGCATGCATATGCCGATTGCTTCGAAGCCGAACTTCACTTGCGGGCGGGTAACCCGGACAAGTGCCTCCAGAAGCTGCGGCCGGCCATGTCCATATTGTGTAAATCGGGTTTTACGCTCTTTCAGACAATCTTTCAGTCCGTTGGCGCGCAGGCGCTAGCCGCCCAAGGCCTATACCCCGACGCCCTACAGATGACGGAGATCGCGATAACCCATTGTGACAAGTCCGAGATTGACCAGTTAGACCCGTCGATTGCCTGCGGCCTGCGGATTGGCTGGATCGAAAGGCCACTCCTCTCCCACACCGATCGCATACAGACGGTCCGGCGCAATCGCAAATGTCGTCGAGAGCGCCTCTGTTATTGCACTGGCGCGCTGCGCGCTGAGTTTGAGATTGTGCATGGCATCGCCGGTCGAGCTCGTATGGCCGAGGACGAGGAAATTGTAGCGCCGCAGGTTGGGATTATGAAGCGCATCGGCGATCAGCCCGACCGTGCGGTGGGTTTCGGTTCGATGGCGACCGGGTCGTTCTCGAATTCGATCTCGACGATCAGTTGCGACAGCTTCGAAAGCTCCTGCCAGTCCGGAAGGCTGCCGACGCCCTGTTGGCGAGACTTTTCCTGCGTGTTGCCCCAGGCAGGACTGGATCCGGCCGTTGCCAAGGTTAAGTCCCTTGCAGAACTTCTTGATGTCGGAGCCGCAGTCGTTGGCAAGTGTGCTCACCGCGTCCGCGTAGCTGATGGTGTCCGCCCGGCTGGGGGCGGCGAAGCAAAAAGCGGCGAGGACTACCGCCGCTGCGAAAACTGCTAGCCTGTTCGTCATCGCACGTCCGATCGTTAACAGCGTTAAACTCGACCGTCAGGGAGGGTGATGGCCACCACCAATGCTTCACACCCCCCTACAAAGAACAGTGTGTTACTGTATGTTACGGTCGCTCCGTCATTTGCGCGAACGCGGAAACGGCACGACGGCAGCGTTGTCGAGCGCCGCCTTGATCTCGTCCCGAAGACTGTTCACCAGTTTAACGCAGCCGCACCTTCCTAGAAGGTTTAAATTTCTTCGTTCTTGTTATGAACGGCAGGCTTTCCTCGTACGGAATGAGAAACATGAGGAATTCCTTCGCCCCTTCCCTGTGAAGCCTATGGATCCTGTGGTGACCATCGACAACCCTTGTTTCTCCGTTCTCCAGTCTCACTGATATTGGAGGAGCCTGCAGTCGTTCGATTGTCATCGACGCGATGCGGCTTTCGTCAACTTCTTTGTAGCCGGAAATGTGGTGGAGGAAATCTTCGGTAATCTCACAAGGAAGTGGCCCATAACGATAGGGATTGAGCGCCACTAAGCTGTTTAGGCCGGAAACGTCGTATTCCAAATTGTTAAAAGTGAAAACTTCTCTCATTGAACTCACTGAGCAATTCTCCCCGCGCCAAGCCGACACAATCTCTCCATCCATGACAGCCCGGGGTTGTCGGTATCTTAATTGAGAACGTCCGCCGGCAATTTCCTTAGGCTCCGTTTAATGGAAGATTTACAACGACGGTCAGGCCGCAGAGCGCGCAAAGCAGGTGGCCGATTATCGCTCGCCCTTGTGGACGAGCGCGCAGAACGTAGTCGATCACGTAGCAGGGTTACTGAGGGCGCTCAGCGAGTGGCTGTAGTTCGCGTGCTTCGGATCGTGAATGTACTGAATTCTGACATCGGTTTCAGAGCAAACGACGGTCTCCGCGTTCGGCAGTGCTGGAACGACCTCCTGCAGGGTCTTGAGCGTTCTCGTCCTCCCGGTCTCGTCGCGACCGCCGCCTTTCGTTAAGGACACGTCGAGCACCACCTTCACGCCGGAGCGAAATTCCGCGAAGCGTCGGAAGATCTGCGTTGGGACATAGCTGCGGTCGACCCTGATATCATTTCCGATAGGTTCCGAGATAGTGTCGTGCTCGTCGTCTTCCCCCATGAGCACAACTTCTGTCCAATCGGATGACAGGTCGACCGTGTGTCGTAACGCATAGCTGACGTCAAAAACGGATTCTTCCCTGCCCTGGACGTCGAAGGTGAAGCGGACAAATGCCTCGGCCTCATCGTCGTAGCCGATAGTGACCTCGTACACGACACCGTTCTTGCAGGACCGGTATCGGATGCCCGCAGGCGATACTGTGAGGCCAGAGACCTTCGCGCCGATGCCGAAGTTTCCCTTTATCGACTAGGTTGCGCGCTATGGCTAACCAAGTAAGCGCCCGGGATGGTCAGCACTTTGCGTTTTGCACCACGGCCGATTATGTTAGAAGAAGATTTGCGATCGCGTTCCCAAAGCTATTTGTCCGAGTCTCTGGGGGCGCTCTTCTTCAGCGTTTCTCTGCGCCTCCCCTGGGACACAATCTTGCGTCCGACATTGGCAGGCACGAATCCTATCTTTGACAGCGCTTCGCCAAACGTTTTGTTGTCGTCGACTGGTTTCCCGATCGGGCGAGAGTCGTTGGCTTTGTTCACATCGTCCTTTCCACCTTGTGGCATCCTAGTCTCCATTTTCGACCGCCCTCTGTCGTCTGCATCCTACCACATTTAAGGCAATCGACCTGACGCTGCCTGTTGCCACAACGTTGCGGTCGGTCGAAGCGATGTAAAGCAGGGCGTTCATGACCTCACACAGCCTTCCTACGCGATCTGCCGAGCCTGCGGTCAAACGGCATTGGCCCATCGAGTTTGCCACCTGAGCATCGAGGTATCTGCCCAATGTCTAGCGCAGGCATGGGGGGTGACGTGACGTTTATCTATGCTCTTTCACATATTTAAACACCAACGCCGACCCCCGACTACCAGCAGGACGCGGACGATGTGATGGAAGACAACGAACGGCACTTCTATCTCGAGTGACAGTGCAATGATGCTCATCTCAGCCACGCCCCCTGGCGAGTAGGCAAGCATAAGTGTGATGAACCAATCACCGGTGAAATAGGCGAGGCCCCCGGCAAAGTCCAGCGAGATGCATAGCAGAAGGAAGGTGGATCCGATCGAGAGACCGATAACCTTCAGGATCTTCCGTGGTGACGCCATTGCGAAGCGACATCCGACCGTGGTACCGATCACCACCTGCGCCGCGGCCAGTGCGACGCTCGGCATTTCGAAGTCGGTCACGCCAGAGAAATGCAGGACGGCACTGACGGCCATCGGCCCCATGAGGTATCGGGCTAGAAGCCGGAGGTCGATCCCCGCCCCGACACCCAGGACGACGGCCGCAGTGAACCACTGCAAGATCCGTGAGTTCGACGTTCGCAAGGGGAACATAGCTGATTCCAGTCCGGGCTTCACGGTGATTTCGGCAACTTCGAGGATCATTTGCCTGCTGTTTCAGCTTCTCCGGTTGAAAAAGTTTCGATCCAGAACTGGTCGGAAGGCTTCGTCAGATTTCGTTCGATACGGCGGTTCCAGTGACATGCTTCCGCCAGTGCCCGTCGCAGCAGGTGACGATGCTCCAGCTTGAGGCGTTCAATCAGTGCTAGACTGAGTCCGTTCATGTTGATGGTTTCGGCTCTGTCAGTATTCGAACCGGATTCTAGGCGGCGGGTATCGACCATTCGCTCATCGGACCCGGAATCTCACTACAGGCCGACTACGCGCTCTGCATTATGAAATCGCTCGACTTCTGATCATTATGATCATATAGTGATCATAATGATCAATGCACAACAAGCGCTTGCTAATGGAGATTAAGAAGGTCGCGAGCAGGCCGGATGGCGGGCAAGACTGGTTGGATCGAGAGCGGCTGCAGTTGATCCTATTGGTTGGGAACTATGGCCGTTCGGGCGTTATGCCTTGCCACCCCTTTTCATCTGTCCATGCTAACCCGCCCGGCAACCAACGACCCGGATATCGCTGGACGGGCGGCAGGCAAAAATCGCTCCTCGATGCAAGGTAACAAGACCGTGGGACGATTTGCGCTTATCGCTGTCACAAAAAACAATGCTCCTCGTCATCGATGCACCGGTAGTGCGTAGATTTGCATGGATCCCTAATACGCCTTCCCGTGGATTTTTCACGAGGAAAGCGGAAGTCCGGAATCCTTTGAACGGCTAGTTCGCCGTCTCGCCACGCAGCGTGATCACAAGGATTGAAATGTGAGCGGATTCCTAGCACGACTTCAAATTGGAATTGAGTGCGCAGTGGGACTCAAAGTGGGCTCATTCTGGGACACAAAGGATTCATAAGAAATAAAAAAAACAATACAAATCAATATCGCCCAGAAGGCTTGGTGCGGTCGAGAAGACTCGAACTTCCACGGGTTGCCCCACAGCGACCTCAACGCTGCGCGTCTACCAATTCCGCCACGACCGCATCGTGGTAGGCGCCGAATTGCTCCGGCGGGGCTGCATGTAGCAAAAGCCTCTGGGGTGCACAAGGGCATGACGACAGAAATTTGACGGGAAAAGAAACTATTTCAACAGCCTCCTCGCGAAGCCCTGCAAACGCTGGACTCTTGTCGCGCGCCGTCCCATGTACAGGGGATCAAAACAGGAATGCAGACGGAAATGCAGCGCGAAAATCTGAGCCAGGACATGTTCGCCCCGCCGGAATCACCCCCGGTTCGCTGGCGGATCGCCCCTCACCTCGTCGATTATCCACAGGCAGTTGAAACGATGGAGCGGGAAGCCGCCGCCATTGCCGCCGGCACCGCCGACGAACTGGTCTGGCTGGTCGAACATCCGCCGCTTTATACCGCGGGCACAAGCGCCGACGCCGCCGACCTGGTGATGCCCGACCGGTTCCCGGTGTTTGCGACCGGACGCGGCGGCGAATACACCTATCATGGACCCGGCCAGCGGGTTGTCTACGTCATGCTGGATCTCAAGCGCCGGCGACAGGACGTACGCGCCTTTGTCGCCGCGTTGGAAAGCGTTGTTATCTCGACGCTCGATTCGATGAACGTCAAAGGCGAACGGCGCGAGGATCGCGTCGGCGTCTGGGTTCGCCGACCGGAAAAACCGTCGCTCCCCGACGGGTCGATGGCCGAAGACAAGATCGCGGCAATCGGCATTCGCCTGCGCCGCTGGGTGAGCTTTCACGGTTTCTCGCTCAACGTCGATCCAGATCTCGACCATTTCGGCGGCATCGTGCCCTGCGGCATCCGCGGCTACGGCGTCACCAGCCTGGTCGATCTCGGCCTGCCGGTTATGGTGCCTGATGTGGACATGCGGCTGCGCGAAGCCTTCGAGACGGTCTTCGGCCCTACCCGCAACGACGAAGCCTGAACGAGGAGGCGTCAGGAGTCGGCGTGTATCACGGTGCTTCGATGGATCGAACGCCGGCCTGACGCTCGCGCCAGATCATGAAAAGCCCTGACACGACGATGATCGCTATGCCCAGCCATTTCGAGACCGATGGAAAGTCGCCGAAGATCAGGTAGCCAAGGGCCGTCGCGGTGACGATTTCGAAATAGGCAAACGGCGCCAACAGCGAAACGGGTGCGGCCTGGAAGGCCTTGACCACCAGCAGGTGGCCATAGCCCGAAAGCGAGCCGAGGATGACGACGAGCACCCAGCCGAGTGCCGTCTTCGGCAAGGACGGCTCGAAATCCGCGACACCCATGCCGTTACCGATCGCAATCACGCCGACCATGAACAGCGTTCCGCCGATACCGGCGATCGTCTGCATCGTCAGCGGGCTGTCGGCCGTTCCGACCGCGCGATTCAAAAGGAGATAGAACGCAAAGACCGTGGCGCAGGCGACCGGTAGCAAAGATGTTGTGCCGAACGCTGCGAAACTCGGCTGGATGACGATCATCGCGCCGGCAAAACCGATCGCGATCGCCAGCCAGCGGCGCCAGTCGACTTTCTCGCGCAGGATCAGCGCTGAAAGGCAGGTCAGGATGAACGGTTCGACGAAGTAGATCGCAAATACGTCGGCGAGCGGCATGTATTTCACCGAAATGAAAAAGAACAGCGCAGCCGCCGCCAGAAGGACACCACGCAGCAAATTGAGCCAGAGACGTTTCGGACGCAGCGCCCGCACGCCCCCGATCTTGATGAGCAAGGGCAGTGTCGCGACAAGCTGGAAGAAGAAGCGGTAGAAGGTCACCTGCGCCGGCGCCATGCCCTCAAAGACGGCCATGTATTTGGCGATCACGTCCATGCCCGGCAGGATCACCATGGCAAAGAGCATGATGGCGACGCCCTGCATTACCGTGTTGTGGGGATTGGCTGCTGTCGATACCGGCGCGGTCATGGGCTTGTTCCGATTCGGATGCGCCACCTTATACCAACCTGCACTGATATTGACCTCTTGCGCCGGAGCGATTTTGGTTTCCGGCAAGGAGAGAACCGGAAGCGGACCCAAGCGGTCCGGTGAGGATTATCGACGCCGTCCGGAGGCCAAAAGCGCCCGGCCCTTCGGGTGGGTCGCCTGTCGGCCACCGGCAGCGTCGCAATCCTCGACCGATGCTACTGCATAATTCCTTAAATCGGATCCGATTTAAGGATAAAATTATGCAGCAAGTTTAAAGCGTTACAGTGTCCTTTGCGCGTCAGATTTGACGCGCGGCGCTGTAAGGCATCGCTCTGCGATATGCTCCTTGCCAGAGGACCGCAGGCGATCCCACGCAATAGGTCAATATCAGTGCAGGTTGGTATTGGAACGTTCGCAGCGCTTTTCAACGCGTGCGGGTACGGCACGGCAGAGCGTGTTTCACCGTCCGAGCCGCTTTTGACCGCGTTTTTGCCGCTCCGGGGTGGTCCCCGACGGGCCGAATGCCTATAAGCTCACTTCATCTTCCGCCCCGGAGGAGAAGCTTTCTCACTTCTCTGATCAGAAACCGGGACCTTTGAACGTAACCGTGGCAAAGGAGATATCCATGCGCTTGTCCACCGAAACGATGATTGCTCGCCTGCGCGATACCGGCGATGGAGATACGCTGGGCGGACGCATCTGGCGCGCGCGCGACGCAGCCAATCTTTCGACCAAGGATCTCGCCGATCAGCTCGGCGTACGGATAGAAACGGTCGCCGCCTGGGAGCGCGATCGGGCAGAGCCGCGCACCAACCGCCTGTTCATGCTTGCCGGTGTGCTCGGCGTCACACCCGCCTGGCTGATCGCCGGCATGGGCCGCGCACCGGACGACGAGACGAAGACCGCTTCCGGCGAAAGCCTTCGCGAACAACTCGCACTCGTCAAGAAATTGCACGAACAGACCGGCAAGGCGATTGCGGCTCTTGAGATGGAACTCAATCGCGTCCAACAGACTATTCGTTAGTTCATTGCCGATTCCAACGGGCGACATTGGCCGATGCGCCGATGCCGCCCGAGATCATTCTTAGTTGAAGGGAGAAAACAGATGGATGTACGCGCCGCCGTCGCCGTTCAGGCCGGCAAGCCGCTGGAAGTGATGACCGTTCAGCTCGAAGGCCCGCGGGCCGGCGAGGTGCTGATCGAGGTCAAGGCCACCGGCATCTGCCACACCGACGATTTCACGCTGTCGGGCGCCGACCCGGAAGGTCTGTTCCCGGCGATCCTCGGCCATGAGGGCGCCGGTATCGTCGTCGATGTCGGCCCGGGCGTCACCTCGGTCAAGAAGGGCGATCACGTCATCCCGCTCTACACGCCCGAATGCCGCTCCTGCCCGTCGTGCCTGTCGCGCAAGACCAATCTGTGCACGGCGATCCGCGCCACCCAGGGCCAGGGGCTGATGCCGGACGGCACCTCGCGCTTTTCGATCGGCAAGGACAAGATCCATCACTACATGGGCTGCTCGACCTTCGCCAACTACACCGTGCTGCCGGAGATTGCCGTCGCCAAGGTCAACCCCGACGCGCCGTTCGACAAGATCTGCTACATCGGCTGCGGCGTCACCACCGGCATCGGCGCGGTGATCAACACGGCCAAGGTCGAAATGGGCGCCACCGCGATCGTCTTCGGCCTCGGCGGCATCGGCCTCAACGTCATCCAGGGGCTCAGGCTGGCCGGAGCCGACATGATCATCGGCGTCGATCTCAACAACGACAAGAAGGCCTGGGGCGAACGCTTCGGCATGACCCACTTCGTCAACCCGAAGGAGGTGGGCGACGATATCGTTGCCTATCTCGTCAACATGACGAAGCGTGGTGCCGACCAGATCGGCGGTGCCGATTATACCTTCGACTGCACCGGCAACACCAAGGTGATGCGCCAGGCGCTCGAAGCCTCGCATCGCGGCTGGGGCAAGTCGGTGGTGATCGGCGTTGCCGGCGCCGGCCAGGAGATTTCCACCCGGCCGTTCCAGCTCGTCACCGGCCGCAGCTGGATGGGCACCGCCTTCGGCGGCGCCCGCGGCCGCACCGACGTGCCAAAGATCGTCGACTGGTACCTGGAGGGCAAGATCGAGATCGACCCGATGATCACCCACACCATGGCGCTTGAAGAGATCAACAAGGGCTTCGCGCTGATGCATTCCGGCGAAAGCATTCGCAGCGTGGTTCTCTACTAAGCTCGCAATCCGATTCAGGAAGGCGCCGGAATCGATTGTATTCCGGCGCTTTTTCAGTCCTTTTGAGAAATTGATTCAAGATGATCTATGTCGATGCCGATGCCTGCCCGGTAAAGGCAGAAGTGCTGAAGGTGGCCGAGCGCCACGGCTTCGAGGTGACGTTTGTCGCCAATTCGGGCTTGCGCCCATCACGCGACCCGATGGTGCACAACGTCATCGTGTCGGCAAGCTTCGACGCCGCCGACGACTGGATCGCCGAACGCGCGCATGACGGCGATATCGTCGTCACCGCCGACGTGCCGCTTGCGGTTCGTTGCGTGGCTGCCGGCGCATTTGTCACCGGCCCGTCCGGTCGCGTCTTCGACAAGAGCAATATCGGCATGGCCTCGGCGATGCGCGACCTTGGCCAACACCTGCGCGAGACCGGCGAAAGCAAGGGGTACAATGCCGCCTTCACCCAACGCGACCGCTCGACCTTCCTCGAGACACTTGACCGACTCGCGCGCCAGACGAAAAAGTGAGAGCGCAGCGCCGAGCCGCAAGGGATAGCAAGGGCATTTCGATGACAGCGACGACAAGGCTCAGGCACTGGCCGTTCTACACCGCATCGCTGTGCGCCTTCACCAGCCTGCCGATCATGTGGTTCCTCGCTTCGAGTTACCTTCTCGAAGTCGCGGCAATCACCTTTTTCTGCGTCTACCTCATCATGAGCGGCCGACGGCTGCGGATGATGACCGGAAAGCACCTGAAGACACACGCGCGAAACACGGACGAGCCCGAGGCGGTGATTTTCCTGGTCACCTTCGGAGCGGCTGCGACCTCGCTCGCCTCCCTGTTCTTCGCGCTCAACGGACAGGGTACGAGGCCGACACTCGAGCTGGCACTGGCCTTTGCCTCCGTCGTTCTCGGCTGGGCAACCATCCATGTGATGGCGGCAATGCACTATGCCCATGTCTATTGGGTGTCGGGTGGTGATGGGCAATCCCCTGCGCCGCAGCGCGGCCTCGATTTTCCAGAAACACCCGAGCCCGGTGGTTACGACTTCCTCTATTTTTCCTTCGTAATCGGCATGACCGCCCAGACATCGGACGTCGCCCTCACCTCCACGGCGATGCGGCGCATCAACCTGATGCACGCCATCGTTTCCTTCTTCTTCAACACCGTGCTTGTCGCCGCTGCGGTCAACGCGGCCGTGCAACTCGCCGGCTGATCCAACGATACCCAAGGAGCATTTGATGAAAGTCCTCTCGCAGAACACCGCATTCGGCGGCATGCAGGGCGTCTTCTCGCACGAGTCCGTGGCCTGCAAGGGCGAGATGACTTTCGCGGTCTTCGTCCCGCCCCAGGCGATCAAGGAGCCACGGCCGGTGCTCTGGTATCTCTCGGGCCTCACCTGCACCCATGCCAACGTGATGGAGAAGGGCGAATACCGCCGCATGGCCGCGGAACTGGGGCTGATCGTCGTCTGCCCAGACACAAGCCCGCGAGGCACGGATGTTCCGGACGAGCTCACCAACTGGCAGATGGGCAAGGGTGCCGGTTTCTACCTCGACGCCACGCAAACGCCGTGGTCCGAGCACTATCAGATGTACAGCTACATCACCGAGGAGCTGCCGGCCTTCGTCAGCCAGCACTTCCGGATCGACATGAGCCGACAGGGCATTTTCGGACATTCGATGGGCGGCCACGGCGCAATGACCATCGCGCTCAAGCACCCGGACCGCCTCCGCAGCTGCTCGGCCTTCGCACCGATCGTCGAGCCGTCGACGGCCGACTGGTCCATCGGCGCCTTCGAGAAATACCTCGGCGAGGACCGGGCTACGTGGCGGCAATACGATGCCTGCGCGCTCGTCAAGGACGGCGCCCGGTTCCCAGAATTCCTCATCGACCAGGGCAAGGCGGACAGCTTCCTCGACAACGGCCTGCGGCCATGGCTTTTCGAGGAAGCGATCAAGGGGACCGGCATCGGTCTGACGCTGCGCATGCACGAGCGCTACGATCACTCCTATTATTTCATCTCGACCTTCATGGACGATCATCTGAAGTGGCACGCCGAGCGGCTGGCCTAATCCACGGGAAACGGCCGGAGTCTCCGATGTCGCATCTTCTCCTCGTCGGTGCCGGCGGCGCTATCGGATCGATGGCCCGCTATCTCCTGGGCCTCTGGACGCTGCAGCGATGGGGACCGGGCTTTCCCTGGGGAACGCTCGGCGTCAACGTCACCGGCTCGTTCCTGATCGGATTGCTCGCCGAGCTGATCATGCGCAAATTCGGCGCATCGGCGGAGATGCGGCTGTTCCTGATCACCGGCGTGCTCGGCGGCTACACCACCTTCTCGGCCTTTTCGCTGGACGCGATCATGCTGTTCGAGCGCGGCGATGTCGCGCTCGCGCTCGGCTACGTCGCCGCCAGCGTCGTGCTTTCGATCCTCGCGGTATTTGCCGGGCTGGCCCTGATGCGCGCAATGGTCTAAAGGCTGCCTCTAAAGAACAGGAAGCAGGTTCGCTGAGATGGCAGGCATAGAACACAAGCAGGTGGACGGCGACGAGGCAGGCATGCGCCTCGACCGCTGGTTCAAGGTGCATTTCCCCGGACTGGGTTTCGGTCCGCTGCAGAAACTTTTGCGCTCGGGCCAGATCCGTGTCGATGGCGGCCGCGTCAAATCCGACACGCGCCTGCAGCCCGGCCAGACGGTCCGCATCCCTCCCCTTGGCGTCGATGCGAAAGAGATAAAGACAGGCCCGATCGCCGGTCGCGACCTTCGCCATTCGCCCGATGGCGAGTTGCTGTCGCGCATGGTGCTGCATGAGGATGCGAAGGTCATCGTGCTGAACAAGCCGGCCGGCCTCGCCGTCCAGGGCGGCTCCGGCGTCAACCGGCACATCGACAAGATGCTCGAGGCATGGACCAACCAGCGTGGCGAAAAGCCCCGTCTGGTGCACCGCCTCGACCGTGACACTTCCGGTGTGCTTGTCATTGCCCGCACGCGTGGCGCCGCGCAGAAGCTGACTGCCGCCTTCCGCGAACGCGACACCAAGAAGACCTATTGGGCGCTGGTCAAGGGTGTCCCGCGCAAGCGCGAAGACCGCATTTCGACCTGGCTGGTCAAGGAACAAACGCCGGACGGCGACCGCATGCGCATCGCCAAACATGGCGAGGACGGCGCGGACCACGCCATTTCCTATTATCGTGTGCGCGAGCAGGCGGCACAGAATCTCGCCTGGCTGGAGATGGAGCCCTATACCGGCCGTACCCATCAGCTGCGCGTACATGCCTTGCACATCGGCCATCCGATCCTCGGCGACCCCAAATACTTCGACGCGGATGTCAACTGGAGCTTGCCCGGCGGCATGCAGAACCGACTGCACCTGCACGCGCGCCATATCGATATCCCGCATCCGGACGGTGGTCGCCTGCGGGTAACCGCACCGCTGCCGCCGCACATGGTCCAGAGCTGGAACCTGCTTGGCTTCGAAGAAAACGAGCCTGGCGAGGACGACTGATGAAACTGGCGCTTTTCGATTGCGACGGCACGCTGGTCGACAGCGGCGGTCTCATCCATGAAGTGATGGCACGGACCTTCGAAGCCTTCGACCTCGATCGACCCGAAATTTCCGCGACCAAGGGCATTATCGGCCTGACGCTCGACATCGCCATTGCCCGCCTGCTCGAACGCGAGCATGTCGACGAGCAGGCGCTGGCAATGACAGCGCACTACAAGGCGATCTTTGCCGGCGTTCGTGCGGAAGCTGGCTTTCAGGAGCTGCTGTTTCCGGGCATCGCAGAGATGATGCAGACACTTTCCGGCCGCGACGAACTGCTGATCGGCGCAGTGACGGGCAAATCGCGACGCGGCCTGACGCATATTGCCGAGACCCACGGCTTTGACCGGATGTTCTTCGTGTCGCGCACCGCCGACGACTGCCCTTCAAAGCCGCATCCGGCAATGGTAACGGAATGCTGCTCGCAGGCCGGGATCGATCCGAGCGACACCGTCGTCATCGGCGATGCGATTTATGATATGCAGATGGCGAAGGCCGCCGGCGCTGCCGCCATCGGTGTCGCGTGGGGTTATGCCGGTGTATCCGATCTCGTCGAGGCGGGTGCCGATTACATTGCACGGACGCCGGCCGACATCATTGAGTGGATGGAACACTATCATGCCTGATATTCGCGACGAACTCAGCGGTGCGTTGAGCCACGAGGACCCGGTCCGGCGCGCGCAGATCCAGATGCTGAAGCCGCTGCCCAAGCGCTTCTACAAGGACGTCAGCATCGGCGCCTCGGAAGACGGCGGCCACAGCGTCCTGCTTGACGGCCGGCCGGTCCGCACGCCGGCGAAACATCCGCTTGCAGTCCCCACCCTCAGGCTTGCCGAGATGCTGGCAGCCGAATGGGATGCGCAGGTCGAAGTCATCGATCCCGCCAAGATGCCGGTCACCCGGATCGTCAATACGGCGCTCGACGGTGTTGCCAAGGACCAACGCTCGGTTTTCGAGGACGTGCTGCGCTTTGCCGGAACCGATCTGCTCTGCTACCGCGCCGACAGCCCGGAAGGGCTCGTCGGACGGCAGAACGCCGTCTGGAATCCGGTGCTCGAATGGGCCGCGCAGTCGCTGGGCGCCCGTTTCATTCTTGCCGAAGGCGTCATCCACCAGGAACAGCCTGGTGAGGCGATCACTGCCTATGCAGAGGGTCTACGCGCTTTTGCGACGCCGCTTGGCCTGACCTGCGTGCATACGATCACCACCTTGACCGGCTCGGCCCTGCTTGCGGTTGCGTTCGCATCCGGCCGGCTGACGGCCGAACAGGCCTGGACCGCGGCCCATGTCGACGAAGATTGGCAGATCGAGCATTGGGGCACGGACGAGGAGGCGTTCAAGCGCCGCGAAGCCCGTTGGCAGGAAATGCAGGCGGCAGCAGCCGTTCTCGACGCGCTGCGGTAGCGGCGCGCCGGGACACATTGCGAAAGAATTACGAGAGATCTCTGACGACGCGTTAAGCGGAGAGCTTTAGCCCGGCGATACCGGCAACGATCAGGGTGATGCAGCCGAGGCGGACAAACGTTGCCGGTTCGGCAAAGAGAAAGATGCCGAGAATGACGGTGCCGACGGTGCCGATGCCGGTCCAGACGGCATAGGCCGTGCCAAGCGGCAGGGTTCTGACCGCCAGACCCAGCAGCGCGATGCTGAAGATCATCGAACCGACGGTCAGGATCGTCGGCGTTACCCGCGTGAAGCCTTCGGTATATTTGAGACCGATTGCCCAGCCGATTTCAAGGATGCCGGCAAGCAGGAGGATTAACCAGGCCATTTCAAACTCCTAGAGTATGGAGCGAGGCCGTCCCCGCGGATGTTCGGTATCGAGAGTCTCAAAACCGTGCAGCCGTCTGCAACGCGGCTTCTATCTCACGGTTCACTGACGGCAGCAAGATATGCCGGGGCAAATCAGCCCTGCGCGACTGGCAGGGCTTAAGCATTTTCAGGGAAAGTGCGAAGCGGTTTTCCGTCAGGAAATGCCTCGCGACAGAGAGTCAGCTTCGCTCCCGACGCAGCTTTGCCCACCATTCCAGCCGCTTGCGGATCTCCCGCTCGAAGCCGCGTTCCGGTGGATCATAGAAAGTCTTGCGTCCCATCTTTTCGGGGAAATAGTCTTGCCCGGAGAACGCATCGGGCTCGTCGTGATCGTAGCGATAGCCGTCGCCGTAGCCCTCACCCTTCATCAATTTGGTCGGTGCGTTGAGGATATGTTTCGGAGGCAGAAGCGAACCGTTTTCCTTGGCTGCCCGCATCGCCGCCTTGTAGGCCGTGTAGACACCATTCGACTTCGGCGCGGTCGCGAGATAGACGCAGGCCTGGGCCAGTGCCAGTTCGCCTTCCGGCGAGCCGAGATAATCATATGCGTCCTTGGCGGCATTGCAGATCGCCAGCGCCTGAGGATCGGCAAGGCCGATATCCTCCACCGCCATGCGAACGAGCCGTCGCCCGAGATAGAGTGGATCCTCACCGGCATCGAACATCCGGCAGAGATAATAAAGTGCGGCATCGGGGTCGGAGCCGCGCACCGATTTGTGCAGCGCCGAGATCAGGTTGTAGTGACCGTCCTGGCCCTTGTCGTAAACGGGCGCTCGCCGCTGCACGACTTTCTGCAGCGCCTCGACATCGAAGACCTCGTCGCGCCGCGCGGCGCGCCAGACTTCCTCGGCCAGCGTCAGCGCCGCCCGGCCGTCACCGTCGGCCATACGGATCAGGCTTGCCCGCGCGTCCGCGTCGAGCGGAAGAGGCTTGCCTTCCGTCTCCTCCGCACGCTTCAGCAATTCCTGCAGGCTCTCTTCTCCATGCGGCTTGAACGTCAGCACGCGGGCGCGCGACAAGAGAGCGGCGTTGAGCTCGAAGGATGGATTTTCCGTCGTCGCCCCAACCAGGATGACCGTACCGTCTTCCATGACAGGCAGAAAGCTGTCCTGTTGGGCACGGTTGAAACGATGGATCTCGTCGACGAAGAGCAGGGTCTGACGGCCAGACATCCGCCGCGCCCGCGCCGATTCGAAAACCTTCTTGAGATCGGCGACGCCGGAAAAGATTGCGGAGATCTGCTCGAAGGCCAGACCCGCCTCACCCGACAGCAACCGGGCGACCGTCGTCTTGCCCGTGCCCGGCGGTCCCCAGAAGATCATCGAGCCGAGCGAGCCCGATGCGATCATTCGCGTCAACACGCCATCCTCGCCCGTCAGGTGTTCCTGACCGGTGACCTCGGACAGCGTACGCGGACGCAGACGATCGGCAAGCGGCCTAGCCGAGGTCATTTCCGGCGGTTCCGAGGAGGAGAAGAGATCGCTCATCGGAAGAACTGACGAATGAGCTGGCCGTCACGCTCGATTTCGACGCGCCAGAAAGATGCATCATCGGCCATGACGGTCTCCAGCGTCTTCGAACTATCGATCGCCGCGCCATTGACGGAGCGGATGATATCCTTCGGCGCCAGACCTATGCGCGCGGCGGGCGAGCCACGATTGATCTCGGTGACGACGACACCCTGCGACGAGGTCGACATGCGCAGTTCCTCGGCAAGCCGTGGAGAGAGATTTGCCACAACTGCACCCGCAAACGGATTGCGACCCTCAATGAGCCGTTCATCACGGGGTGACGTCTCCGGCGCCCGGTCCAGCTTCAGGCTGACGTCGTGCGGTTTGCCGTTTTCGGAAATCGTGACGCGTGCCTCGGGGCCGATGCCGCCCGTGGTCGGGCGAGAGCGGGGGGCATGGGGATGTTCGACGGCGATGCGGTGGCCGGCGGTGACCCCCGGCCGGGGCTTGATGCCGGCCGTGGCCGCCGGCCCGCCATTGACAACGGCGGTCACGAGCGCACCGCGCGCGCGATCAAGGCCGAGCGCTTCGGCGACTTCCGATGTCACAGGTTCGAAGGACGCGCCGATGAACGGACGCACGAAGGAGCCATTGCCGCCCTCGGCGGATGCGACGAAGACCTTCACCAGATTAGCCGGAATGGCGAAACCGACGCCGTTCGAGCCGCCGCCCTTGGAGAAGATCGCAGTGTTGATGCCGATCAGCGCACCGTTCATGTCGATCAGGCCGCCGCCGGAATTGCCGGGATTGATGGCGGCATCGGTCTGGATGAAGAAGCCGAAATCGCCTGATGATACCTGATTGCGGGCAAGGGCCGAGACGATACCGCTCGTCACCGTCTGGCCGACACCGAAGGGGTTGCCGATCGCCAGCACAAGGTCACCGACTTCGACCGCATCGGAATCGCCGATCGGGATATTGTCGAATGGGCCATCGGATTGAATCTTCAGCACCGCAAGATCGAGGCGATCGTCCTTGAGCACGATCTTGCAGGGATATTCGCGGCCGTCGGCAAGCGCCACCTTGATATCGTCGGCACCCTCGATGACGTGGTTGTTGGTGACGACGATGCCGTTCTTGCCGACGATCACGCCGGATCCGAGCGACGACTGCTTCTCACTGCGGTTCGGCATGCGCTGCCCGAAGAACTCCTCGAAGAAGGGATCACCCGAGAAGATCGACCGGCGCTCGACCACCCGTTCGGCATAGACGTTGACGACCGCATTCGCCGTCTGCTTGACCAGCGGGGAGAAGGAAAGCTGCATCTCCGTGCGCGATTGAGGCACGGCCTTTACATCCTGGGCCATTGCCGGACAGGACAGAGAGACCGCAAGAACGAGCGCCGCAAGCGCTCTTTGACCAAAGATCATATGAAGCATTCTCCTATTCGTCGCCGCTACGTTCAGATAGGATTTCGCAGGAAAAAAGGCAAACGTCGCGGCAAGATACCCAAAGTCGGCGCCATCACGTCCAATGCACGAAAACGTGGTTATCCGCCTCTTTCTCAGTGATCGAAACTCTGGTCAGTTTGAGCAGACAAGACCCACACGTTCAAAGCGGAAAAGCTCATGCCGGCCTATCGTCCACCGAGAATCGCATTGTCCGAAATCACCCCGGAGGGCTGCTTTCTCTCGCGCCGCGCCTTTCTCGCAACGACGGCCGGTGGCCTGCTGGTTGCAGGAGCTGGCGCCCGTGCCGCGCAAGCGGCCGCCCTTGTTGCGCCCAAGGGCAAATATACGGTGGACGAAGACCTGACGCCGGAAGGCGACGTCACGGGCTACAACAATTTCTATGAGTTCGGGACCGGCAAGGCCGATCCTGCCGCAAACGCGGAGGCCTTCAAGACGACGCCGTGGACCGTGAAAGTCGACGGTCTCGTCGCCAAGCCAAGGGAATTCGGGCTGGAGGAGCTTCTGGCACTCCCCCTTGAGGAGCGCGTCTACCGGATGCGCTGCGTCGAGGCCTGGTCGATGGTCATCCCCTGGACCGGGTTTCCGCTCGCAGCCCTGCTCGACAAGGTCGAACCGCTCGGCAATGCCAAATATGTCTCGTTCGATACCGTGGTGCGCCCCGAGGAGATGCCCGGCCAATCCGGCTTCTTCCAGCCGTTGCCCTGGCCCTATCGCGAGGGTTTGCGCCTGGACGAGGCGCGTCATCCGCTCACCATTCTCTCGGTCGGCGTCTATGGCAAGACGCTACCCAACCAGAACGGCGCGCCGATCCGGCTCGTCGTTCCCTGGAAATACGGTTTCAAGGGCATCAAGTCGATCGTGCGTATCTCGCTGACGGAAACGCCGCCGCCCTCGACCTGGAACCTGTCAGCACCCAACGAATACGGTTTCTATGCCAACGTGAATCCAGCCGTCGACCATCCGCGCTGGAGCCAGGCAACCGAAAACAGGATTGGTGGTGGTGGCTTCTTCGGCGCCAACCGGCGCGATACCCTGCCTTTCAATGGCTATGCGGACGACGTCGCCGGCCTCTATGCCGGCATGGACCTGAAAGCGAACTTCTGAGGATGGCCAGATTGCCCGCCCTGCCGAAACGCTTTCACTCCGCGTCCGTCTGGGCACTTTACGGGCTGGGCCTCTGTCCGGCCCTTGCCGCCTTCTATCTCGGGGCGACGGGGCGTCTGCCGGGCAACCCGGTCAAGGAATTCGAGCATCTGCTTGGCATCTGGGCGCTGCGCTTTCTGATCGCTACGCTGGCGATCACACCGATCCGCGACATCTTCGGCATCAACTGGCTGCGCTATCGGCGCGCGCTCGGGCTGCTGTCGTTCTACTATGTCGTGATGCACTTCCTGGCCTATTTCCTGCTCGACCAGGTGCTGAACATTCCTGCTATCATCGCCGATATCGCTCGGCGTCCCTTCATCACCATCGGCATGGCCGGTCTGGTGATGCTTATCCCCTTGGCGTTGACCTCCAACAATTGGTCGATCCGCCGGTTCGGCAACCGGTGGAGCCGGCTGCACAAGCTCGCCTACGTCATTGCCGCGGCGGGGGCGCTGCATTTCGCGATGTCGGTCAAGGTGGTTGGCCCGGAACAGGCGACCTATCTCGCCTTGGTCACCCTGCTTCTATGCTGGCGTCTGGCGCGCAAGCCTTATCTGAAGCGCAAACGCCAGGCAGGCGCCCGGCCGATCCGAGCCCCTGAAACAGAAAAAGCGGCCGGGTGAAGAACACCCGGCCGCTTTCAATTCAGCTTGCCTGAAAAGATCAGGCTGCTTCTGCGGCGTCAGCTTCAGCTGCGACGCGAGCGCGATCCTTCGCACCCTTTGCATCGGTGTCGCGGTCAACGAATTCGATGACAGCGAGAGCAGCGTTGTCGCCCTGGCGGAAGCCAGCCTTCATGATACGCAGGTAGCCGCCGTTGCGGGTGGCGTAACGCGATGCGATCGTGTCGAACAGCTTCGAAACGACAGCGGCGTCGCGGATCTGCGAGATCGCCTGACGGCGAGCATGCAGGTCGCCGCGCTTGCCGAGAGTGACGAGCTTTTCAACGATCGGGCGGATTTCCTTAGCCTTCGGCAGGGTCGTAACGATCTGCTCGTGCTCGATCAGCGAAGCTGCCATGTTGGCAAACATCGCCTTGCGGTGGCTGGCGGTTCTATTCAGCTTGCGGCCGGCTTTACCGTGGCGCATTGCTATTCTCCTTCACTTGCAGGCATCTGCCCGCAGTCTAATGGTTAGTATTGGTCTTCGTAACGCTTGGCGAGATCTTCGATGTTCTCAGGCGGCCAGGACGGCACTTCCATGCCGAGGTGCAGGCCCATGGAAGCGAGAACTTCCTTGATTTCGTTCAGCGACTTGCGACCAAAATTCGGCGTGCGGAGCATTTCTGCTTCGGTCTTCTGAATGAGGTCGCCGATGTAGACGATGTTGTCGTTCTTCAGGCAGTTGGCCGAACGGACGGAAAGCTCCAGTTCGTCGACCTTCTTGAGAAGCGCCGGGTTGAAGGCGAGTTCGGTGACTGCCTCTTCCTCTGCTTCCTTCTGCGGCTCGTCGAAGTTGACGAAAACCGACAGTTGGTCCTGAAGGATGCGGGCCGCAAACGCGATCGCATCTTCACCGGTGACGGAGCCGTCCGTCTCGATGGACATCGTCAGCTTGTCATAATCAAGAACCTGGCCTTCGCGGGTGTTTTCCACCTTGTACGAGACCTTCTTGACCGGCGAGTACAGGCTGTCGACCGGGATGAGGCCGATCGGAGCATCTTCCGAACGGTTACGGTCAGCCGGAACGTAGCCCTTGCCGTTGTTGACGGTGAACTCCATGCGGATTTCCGCGCCCTCGTCGAGCGTGCAGATCACATGGTTCGGGTTGAGGATTTCGATATCGCCAACCGTCTGGATGTCACCGGCGGTTACAACGCCCGGACCCTGCTTGCGCACAACCATGCGCTTTGCGTCGTCGCCATCCATCTTGATGGCGATTTCCTTGATGTTGAGCACGATGTCCGTCACGTCTTCCCGGACGCCCGGGATAGAGGAGAACTCGTGCAGGACGCCGTCGATCTGCACCGCGGTGACAGCAGCACCGCGAAGCGACGACAGCAGCACGCGGCGAAGCGCGTTGCCGAGCGTCAGACCAAAGCCGCGTTCAAGCGGTTCCGCCACCAACGTTGCCTTGGTGCGGCCCGAGGAGATGAACTCCACCTTGTTCGGCTTGATCAGTTCCTGCCAATTTTTCTGGATCATGTTTTGTGCCTTCCGTTCGTTGTCACCATCCAATCGTGACAACCGAGCCCCGAAGTCCGGGAGCGCGCCAAAGCGCCCTCACCGGCATTTTGAACGCAAATGATCAGACGCGGCGCTTCTTGCGCGGGCGGCAACCGTTGTGCGGGATCGGGGTCACATCGCGGATCGAGGTGATCATGAAGCCCGCTGCCTGCAGTGCGCGAAGAGCGGATTCACGGCCGGAACCCGGACCGCAAACTTCAACTTCAAGCGACTTCATGCCGTGTTCCTGGGCCTTCTTGGCGCAGTCTTCAGCGGCGATCTGAGCGGCAAACGGGGTCGACTTACGCGAGCCCTTGAAACCCTTGGCACCGGCAGACGACCAGGCAATTGCGTTGCCCTGTGCGTCGGTGATGGTGATCATGGTGTTGTTGAACGACGAATTGACGTGCGCAACGCCAGACGTGATGTTCTTGCGTTCGCGACGGCGAACGCGGGTGGCTTCCTTGGCCATAGGATCCCTTTCTTAGATCTCTGCACCGCCGTAATTCCAGCGGCTCCACCGGGAAAGGAATTTTCGTCCCCTGCCCTGCTTCTTCAGTTTCATCCAGAACCGGCGGAACCGGCCCTGCAGGCATTTCACGAAACCTATCCAGTTCCGCAACGGTCGGGCAACGCCCTTCCCAAACTGCAAAAGGAGGCCGGCGCGTGCGCCAGCCTCCCAATCTCCCTATTCGGGAAATTACTTCTTCTTACCGGCGATCGCCTTTGCCGGACCCTTGCGGGTGCGGGCATTGGTGTGGGTACGCTGACCGCGCACCGGCAGGCTGCGGCGATGACGCAGGCCGCGGTAGCAGCCAAGGTCCATCAGACGCTTGATGTTCATCGACGTGTCACGACGCAGGTCACCTTCAACCTGGTAGTCACGGTCGATCGTTTCGCGGATCTGAAGAACTTCAGCGTCCGTCAACTGATGCACGCGGCGATCAGCCGGAATACCGACCTTCTCGACGATTTCCTGTGCGAATTTCGGTCCAATCCCGTGAATATAGGTCAGCGCGATAACAACGCGCTTTGCCGTCGGGATGTTGACGCCAGCGATACGTGCCACGTCTATTCTCCTTGCGTTCCAGTTGCCATCCGGCAATAGGTGCTTCGTTACGCGACCTCAAGAGCCGCACGTTGATTGAGGTTCGAGACACGTCAAAAACGACCGTACCCGGACTTCGTTTCGTTGAAGACCGCGCCGATCGCTCCCATGTCGCGAGTTGGCGCTGTCTTTGGCGGAATCAGCCGGAAAAGTCAACTCCCCGGCGGTTCCTTTTCGGCAAAGACCCAGGGTCTAAGCCAGAATCTTCTCGATCTGTGCAGTCACGGCGTCTACATCGGCCATGCCGTCGACCGTCTTCAGTTCTCCCGTGCCCGCATAGTGCTCGGACAACGGCGCGGTCTTTTCCCGATATTCCGTGAGCCGGCGCTTGAAGGCCTCCGGATTGTCGTCCGATCTGACCGAGCCGCCCGCAGCGATGGTCTCCGCTACGCGATTCTCCATGCGCTTTACAAGCGCAGTCTCGTCGACCTTCAGCTCGATTACGGCATCGAGCTTCAAGCCCTTGCCTTCGAGCATCTGGCCGAGAGCGACCGCCTGAGGAACCGTGCGCGGGTATCCGTCGAGAATAAAGCCGTTGGCACAATCCGGGGCGTCGATCCGGTCCGACACGATCTCGTTGACGATCGCATCGGAGACCAACTGGCCGGCGTCCATGACCGCCTTGGCGCGCTTGCCGACGTCGGTCGCCTGCGCGACGGCTGCCCGCAACATGTCACCTGTGGAAAGCTGCGGAATACCGTACCTCTCCGTCAGAAGCTTGGCTTGCGTCCCCTTGCCAGCTCCGGGCGGTCCCAAAAAAATCAGTCTCATCGTCCCCTCTTTCCTCCGCGCAGCTTCGACTTCTTGATCAGCCCCTCATACTGCTGAGCAATGAGGTGACCCTGGATCTGTGCTACCGTATCAAGGGTAACGCTGACAACAATCAAAAGCGACGTACCACCAAGGTAGAACGGCACGCCGGTCTGCGCGATGAGGATTTCAGGCAGGATGCAGACGAAAATCAGATAGATCGCGCCGAGCACGGTGATGCGCGTCAGAACGTAATCGATGTATTCCGCTGTACGCTCGCCCGGACGGATGCCCGGAATGAAGCCGCCGTGCTTCTTCAGATTGTCGGCCGTGTCCTTCGGATTGAAGACGATGGCCGTGTAGAAGAAGGCAAAGAACGCGATCATGCCACCGTAGAGCACCATGTAGAGTGGCTGGCCGTGACCGAGCGCACTGACGATCGATGTCGCCCAGCCCGGGAGCGCTGCGGTGTTGGCAAAGCCAGCGAGCGTGGCCGGCAGCAGCAGGAGCGACGATGCGAAGATCGCCGGGATGACGCCTGCGGTGTTGAGCTTCAGCGGCAGGTGCGACGTATCACCCTGGAACATGCGGTTGCCGACCTGGCGCTTCGGATACTGGATCAGAAGACGGCGCTGCGCACGTTCGACGAAGACGATGAGCGCGATGACGGCAACGATCATGACGATGATCGCCAGGATCAGCGGGGTCGAAAGCGCACCGGTGCGGCCAAGTTCGAGTGTTCCGGCAAGAGCCGTCGGCAGATGGGCGACGATGCCGGCGAAAATGATCAGCGAAATACCGTTGCCGATACCGCGCGAGGTGATCTGCTCGCCGAGCCACATCAGGAACATCGTGCCGCCGAGCAGCGAGATGACCGTGGAAATGCGGAAGAACCAGCCCGGATCGTTCACGAGGCCGTTGCCGCTCTCAAGGCCGACCGCAATGCCGTAGGCCTGCATGACGCCGAGAAGCACCGTGCCATAGCGGGTGTACTGGTTGATGATCTTGCGACCCTGCTCGCCTTCCTTCTTCAGCTGTTCCAGCGCCGGAACGACGGAGGTCATCAGCTGAACGATGATCGAAGCAGAGATATAGGGCATGATGCCGAGCGCGAAGATCGCCATGCGCTCCACTGCACCGCCCGAAAACATGTTGAAGAGGCCGAGGATGCCGCCGCTCTGGCCCTGGAAGGCCTGCGCAAACGCGTCCGGGTTGAGGCCGGGCAGCGGGATATAGGTGCCAAGACGGTAGACCAAAAGCGCACCAAGCGTGAACCACAGTCGTTTCTTCAGATCTTCCGCCTTGGCGAAAGTCGAGAAATTCAGGTTCGAGGCGAGCTGTTCCGCTGCAGAAGCCATGCAATTCTCCGCGTACCAAATCTCGGAATCAGCGGGAGTACCCTGTCCGTTCCGGAAGGACTAACTTTTCGTCTTGAAAACCGGACGCGAGGCGATTGTGTCTGCAATCGGATGCCTCACCGTGGTTTCCGCTATGTCCGCCGAGGCGAGCGATTCGCCATCGCGGACGTGAGGCTCACATATGGGAGCAAAACCGCCCGGAGTGAAGCACCCCGGGCGGTTGATCAGTAATATTATTCTGCGGCAGCCGAAAGCAGCTTGATGGAGCCGCCAGCCTTTTCGATCTTTTCGATCGCCGGCTTGGAAGCGCCTGCAACTTCGAGCGAGATCTTCGCCTTCAGTTCGCCGTCGGCCAGGACGCGAACGCCGTCCTTTTCGCGACGGATGACGCCGGCAGCCTTGAGAGCTGCTGCATCGACGGTCTTCGAAGCGTCAAGCTTCTTGGCGTCGATCGCCGTCTGGATGCGGCCGAGCGACACGACAACAAACTCCGAAGCGAAGATGTTGTTGAAGCCGCGCTTCGGCAGACGACGGTAGATTGGCATCTGGCCGCCTTCGAAGCCGTTGATGGCAACGCCCGAACGAGCCTTCTGACCCTTCACACCGCGACCGGCAGTCTTGCCGGAGCCGGAACCGATGCCGCGGCCAAGACGCTTACGGTTCTTGGTCGAGCCTTCGTTGTCCTTGATTTCATTCAGTTTCATGAGCTTATCCCCCTCACTTCTCGTCGACGACGCGAACGAGGTGCTGGACCGACCGGATCATGCCGCGAACAGCTGGGGTGTCTTCCAGCGTGCGAACCCGGTGCATCTTGTTGAGGCCCAGGCCGATGAGCGTCTGACGCTGTACGGCCGGACGGCGAATGGGGCTACCGATCTGCTCGACGGTAACCGTCTTCGCAGCGTTTTCTTTCTTAACCATCTGTCAGCTCCCTTATTCTTCGGAAGCAGCGCCGGAGGAAACACGACGAGCCTGGAGCGTGGCGTACTTCATGCCGCGCTGAGCTGCGATGTCCTTCGGGTGCATCTGGTTCTTGAGGGCGTCGAACGTTGCGCGAACCATGTTATACGGGTTCGACGAACCGGTCGACTTAGCGACGACGTCATGAACGCCGAGCGTTTCGAAGACGGCGCGCATCGGGCCACCAGCGATGATACCGGTACCGGCCTTAGCCGAACGCAGCAGCACCTTGCCGGCGCCGTGGCGGCCGTGAACGTCGTGATGCAGGGTACGACCACCACGCAGCGGGACGAAGATCAGATCGCGCTTGGCGGCTTCCGTTGCCTTGCGGATGGCTTCCGGCACTTCGCGCGCCTTGCCATGACCGAAGCCAACGCGGCCCTTCTGGTCGCCAACGACGACGAGAGCTGCGAAACCGAAACGACGACCGCCCTTCACCACCTTGGCGACGCGGTTAATTGCTACGAGCTTGTCGACAAATTCGCTGTCGCGCTCTTCGCGGTTCTGGCGATCTTCGCGAGAACCCCTTCTTTCCTGTGCCATTGTCCTTTTCCTTTTTCTTTTCCGGGTGCAATCGGCAGATTGACAAAAGTCGCCCCCGTCCCATGGATCGGAAGCGACCGGAAACTTATGAAGGTTCCAGGCGGGCGCAGGGCCCGCCTAGCAACCGATCAGAAGTTCAGACCACCTTCACGTGCAGCTTCGGCCAAAGCCTTGATGCGGCCGTGATAGATGAAGGCGCCACGATCAAAGACAACGTCCTTGACGCCAGCCTTTACGGCACGCTCAGCGATGAGCTTGCCGACGGCAGCAGCAGCTGCCGCGTCAGCGCCCGTCTTCAAAGACGAACGCAGATCGGTGTCGAGCGTGGAGGCAGACGCAAGCGTCTTGCCGGCCACGTCGTCGATAACCTGTACGTAGATGTTCTTCGACGAGCGATGAACCGACAGGCGCGGACGGCCATTCGCGACCGCCTTGATTTGACGGCGCACGCGGTTGGCGCGACGCACAAGAGTATCTTTCCTGCTAGCCATTTCGCGTGATCCTTACTTCTTCTTGCCTTCTTTGCGGACAATCCGCTCTTCGGCATACTTGACGCCCTTGCCCTTGTAGGGCTCAGGGCCGCGGTATTCGCGGATTTCCGCTGCAACCTGGCCGACCTGCTGCTTGTTGATGCCGGAGACGATGATTTCCGTCGGCTTCGGCACAGCGATCGTGATGCCTTCAGGCGTCTGGTAGACCACGTCGTGGCTGAAACCGAGCGCCAGCTGCAGGTTCTTGCCCTGCAGCGAAGCACGGTAACCAACGCCGTTGATTTCGAGCTTGCGCTCGTAACCGTCCTTAACACCCTTCAGGATGTTCTCGATCATCGTGCGGGACATGCCCCACTTCGAACGAGCATCCTTGCTCTGGTTGAGCGGCTGTACAACAACCGCATTGTCTTCGAGCGCTACCGATACTTCGTCGTTTGCAACAAAGAACAGTTCGCCCTTAGGGCCCTTCGCCGTTACCTTCTGGCCATCCACGCTTGCCGTGACGCCTGCAGGAACTTGAACGGGCTTCTTACCGATACGAGACATTTTTATACCTGTCTGTTCGCTATGGAGATCATGTTACGTCTTAGAAGACGGAGCAAAGAATCTCGCCACCAACATTCTGTTCGCGTGCCTGATGATCGGCCATCACGCCCTTCGGAGTCGAAAGGATGGTGATGCCGAGGCCGTTCGCGACCTGCGGAATGGACTTAACCGAGACATAAACTCGGCGGCCCGGCTTGGAAACGCGTCCGATCTCACGGATTACGGAAGCGCCTTCGTAGTACTTCAGTTCGATGTTCAGCTCGGCCTTGCCGTTGCCGAATACGACTTCAGAGTATCCACGGATGTAGCCTTCAGCCTGAAGGACATCCAGAACACGTGCGCGGAGCTTCGAAGCCGGCGTGGAAACGCTCGACTTGCGGCGAGCCGCGCCGTTACGGATACGGGTGAGCATATCGCCCAGCGGATCAGTCATTGCCATGTGCCCGTCTCCTTACCAGCTCGACTTGACGATACCCGGCACGCGGCCGGAATTGCCCAGTTCGCGAAGCGCAATACGCGACATGCGAAGTTTACGATAGTAGGCGCGCGGACGGCCCGTAACTTCACAACGGTTGCGGATGCGGGTCTTGGATCCATCACGCGGCAGTTCAGCCAGCTTGATGGTTGCCTTGAACCGCTCTTCGATCGGCAGAGACTGGTTCATGATGATTGCCTTCAGAGCGGCGCGCTTAGAGGCTTGCCCGGCAACCAGTTTGCGGCGGCGCTTGTTCTTTTCAACTGCGCTCGTTTTCGCCATAACAGTTATCCTTCTTTACGCTTGTCGTTACGGATTACTGACGGAACGGGAAGTTGAACTCTGTAAGCAGAGCGCGTGCTTCGTCGTCGTTAGTAGCCGTCGTGCAAACGATGATGTCCATGCCCCACATCTGATCAACCTTGTCGTAGTTGATCTCAGGGAACACAATGTGCTCCTTGACGCCCATGGCGAAGTTGCCACGGCCATCGAAGGACTTCGGGTTGAGGCCACGGAAGTCGCGAACGCGCGGAAGAGCGATGTTCACGAGACGATCCAGGAACTCATACATCCGAACGCCGCGCAGGGTAACCTTGGCACCAATCGGCATGCCTTCGCGCAGCTTGAAGCCGGCGATCGAGTTGCGAGCGCGGGTGATTACCGGCTTCTGACCAGCAATCGCAGCGAGGTCGGCAGCTGCGACGGTCGGCTTCTTGGAGTCGCCGGTCGATTCGCCAACGCCCATGTTGATGACGATCTTGTCGAGGCGCGGGATCTGCATTTCGTTGGCGTAGGAGAACTTCTCCTGCATAGCCGCACGAATACGCTCGACATATTCCTTCTTGAGCCGCGGCTCATAAGCGGACTTAGCCATCGATCACTACTCCCGAACGCTTGGCCACGCGGACCTTCTTGTCACCGTCGATCTTGAAGCCGACGCGGGTCGGCTTGCCGTCCTTCGGATCGGCAATCGCGATGTTCGAAAGATGGATCGAGGCTTCCTTGTTGATGATGCCGGCTTCCTGGCTCTGGGTCTGGCGCTGGTGACGCTTCACCATGTTCACGCCACGCACTACAGCCCGATCTTCCTTCGGCATAACCTGTACGACTTCGCCGGTACGACCCTTGTCCTTACCGGTGAGAACGACGACCTTGTCGCCTTTACGAATCTTTTGCATCTCTCAACGCTCCCTTAGAGTACTTCCGGAGCCAGCGAGATGATCTTCATGTGGTTCTTGGCGCGAAGTTCGCGCGGAACCGGTCCGAAGATACGGGTGCCGATCGGCTCTTTCTTGTTATCGATAAGAACGGCTGCGTTTGTGTCAAAACGAATGACGCTGCCATCCGCACGGCGGATGTCTTTCGCGGTGCGAACGACAACAGCCTTCATGACATCACCCTTCTTCACGCGGCCGCGCGGAATGGCTTCCTTGATCGAAACGACGATGATGTCGCCGATCGACGCGTACTTACGCTTGGAGCCGCCCAGCACCTTGATGCACATGACACGACGTGCGCCGGAATTATCCGCCACGTCGAGGTTTGTTTGCATCTGAATCATGTCAGGTCGCCTTCTTGTTGTTACCGGGCCGGTTGGGTCTAGACCCCCTCGCCCGGCTTATTGTGCCTATCTCAAAGCAAAAGAACGCCCGGACTCGAGCGTTCCTCTACTTCAATTGCGTGCTTCATACAGATATTTGCCCAAGACGCAAGGGTCTCGCGGTCAAATCCCGTAGAAATCAAGCCTGGGCGGCAACCACCGTCCAGCGCTTATCCTTGGAGATCGGCGCGCATTCCTCGATGGAAACAACGTCACCAACCTTGTACTGGTTGTTTTCGTCGTGCGCCTTGTACTTCTTCGAACGGCGAACGGTCTTCTGGAGAATCGGGTGCGCAAAGCGGCGCTCGACTCTGACGACGACGGTCTTGTCGTTCTTGTCGCTGACGACTGTGCCCTGCAGAATGCGTTTCGGCATATTTTGTGGTCCTTAGGCCTTGGCTTCTGCCGCCTTCTGGCGGGCAATTGTTTTGACGCGTGCGATGTCCTTGCGGACTTCGTCGATACGCGACGACTTTTCGAGCTGGCCGGTTGCCTTCTGGAAACGCAGATTGAACTGCTCTTTCTTCAGCTTGGCAAGCTCTTCGTTGAGTTGATCGGCGCTCAGAGCGCGAACATCTGCGGCTTTCATGAGATTCACTCCTTACTCTGCGATACGCTGCACGAAGCGCGTCTTGACAGAGAGCTTGGCAGCACCAAGACGAAGTGCCTCACGGGCGAGTTCTTCGCTGACACCATCGATCTCGAACATCATACGACCAGGCTTGACCTTGCATGCCCAGTATTCAACCGAGCCCTTACCCTTACCCATGCGGACTTCGGTAGGCTTGGCGGTAACCGGAACGTCAGGGAACACACGGATCCAGACGCGGCCGGCACGCTTCATATGGCGGGTGATCGCGCGGCGGGCCGCTTCGATCTCACGCGCATTGACGCGGTTTGGTTCTTGAGCCTTCAGGCCGAATTCACCAAAGGCGAGATCAGATCCGCCCTTGGCTACGCCCTTGATGCGGCCCTTGAATTGCTTGCGATACTTCGTACGCTTTGGCTGCAACATTTTTTTAATTCTCCGATATTGGCTGCCACGCGCGCATGTTACGCGTTTTCGCGACGACGGTCTCTGCTGCTGCCGCCCTGGTTGTCACTCTCGATCGCGCGACGCTCGGAAGCCATCGGATCGTGCTCAAGGATTTCGCCCTTGAAAATCCAGACCTTGATGCCGCAGATGCCGAAAGCGGTTTCAGCTTCAGACGTACCGTAGTCGATGTCCGCACGCAGGGTGTGCAGCGGAACGCGACCTTCGCGGTACCATTCGGTACGAGCGATTTCGGCACCACCGAGACGACCGGCGCAGGTGATCTTGATGCCTTCGGCGCCAAGACGCATGGCCGACTGAACGGCGCGCTTCATTGCACGGCGGAAAGCCACGCGGCGCTCGAGCTGCTGGGCGATCGACTGGGCAACGAGCGTTGCGTCAACTTCCGGCTTGCGCACTTCAACGATGTTGAGGTGGGTTTCGGAGTTGGTCATCTCGGAAAGCTTCTTGCGGAGCTTTTCGATGTCTGCGCCCTTCTTGCCGATGATCAGGCCCGGACGAGCCGAGTGGATCGTTACACGGCACTTCTTGTGCGGACGCTCGATCACGACCTTGGCAATGCCAGCGGCCTTGAGCTCTTCCATCAGGTAAGCGCGGATCTTCAGGTCTTCGTGAAGAAGCTGACCGTATTCCGCGTTATCAGCGAACCAACGGCTATCCCAGGTCCGGTTGATGCCGAGACGGAAACCGATCGGATTAATCTTCTGGCCCATTATGCAGCCTCCCCTTTGGCTTCCACTTCACGAACGACGATCGTCAAGTGAGAGAACGGCTTTTCAACACGCGATGCACGGCCGCGACCACGAGCGTGGAAGCGCTTCATCACAATCGACTTGCCAACATACGCCTCGGCAACGATGAGCGAATCAACGTCGAGGTCGTGGTTGTTCTCAGCGTTTGCGATCGCGGATTCAAGCGTCTTCTTGACCGTCTCGGAGATCCGCTTGCGCGAGAACTCGAGTTCGGCCAGAGCGCGCTCGACCTTCTTGCCGCGGATCATCGCGGCAACCAGGTTGAGCTTCTGGGGGCTGACGCGGATCGTGCGCGCAATTGCCTGCGCTTCATTATCCTTCAGCCGGCGTTCGGCTTTTGCCTTGCCCATTGTTACTTCCTCTTTGCCTTCTTGTCCGCACCATGACCGTAATAGGTCCGGGTCGGAGAGAATTCACCGAACTTGTGTCCGACCATTTCTTCTGACACCGAAACGGGAACATGCTTGTTGCCGTTGTAGACGCCGAAGGTGAGACCCACGAACTGCGGAAGGATCGTGGAGCGACGGCTCCACATTTTGATCACTTCGTTACGACCGCCGTCACGAACCTTCTCAGCCTTCTTGAGAAGATAGCCGTCAACAAACGGACCTTTCCATACTGAACGAGCCACTTGAGACTTCCTCTCTTACTTCTTGCGCTGGTGACGCGACCGCATGATGAACTTGTCGGTCGACTTGTTGGAGCGCGTCCGCTTGCCCTTCGTCGGCTTGCCCCAAGGGGTAACCGGGTGGCGACCACCGGACGTACGGCCTTCACCACCGCCGTGCGGGTGGTCAACCGGGTTCATGACGACGCCGCGAACGTGCGGCTTCTTACCGCGCCAGCGCGAACGACCAGCCTTACCGTCATTGATGTTGCCGTGATCGGGGTTCGATACAGCTCCGATGGATGCAAGGCAAGAGCCGTGCACGAGGCGCTGTTCACCCGAGTTCAGGCGAAGGATTGCCATGCCCTGGTCACGACCAACGAGCTGGGCGTAGGTACCGGCAGAGCGAGCGAGCTGACCACCCTTGCCCGGCTTCATTTCCACGTTGTGGATGATGGAGCCGACCGGGATGAACTGCAGCGGCATGGTGTTGCCGGGCTTGACGTCGACGGCTGCCTTCTCCGAAGCGATGACCTTGTCGCCGGCAGCAAGGCGCTGCGGAGCGAGGATGTAGGCCTGTTCGCCATCGGCGTAGGTTACCAGCGCGATGAACGCGGTGCGGTTCGGGTCATATTCCAGACGCTCTACGGTGCCCTCTACGTCGAACTTGCGACGCTTGAAGTCGACCAGACGGTAGGTCCGCTTGTGACCGCCGCCCTGGAAGCGAACGGTGATGCGGCCGAGGTTGTTGCGACCGCCCTTGGAGTGCAGACCTTCGGTCAGCGCCTTTACCGGCTTGCCCTTGTAGAGGCCGGACCGGTCAACGATGACCAGCTGGCGCTGGCTCGGGGTCGTCGGATTGAAACTTTTCAATGCCATTTTATTGTTCCCTTTTGGGTTTTTACCCTAATGGGCCTATCCGTTAGAGACCGGTGGAGACGTCGATGGACTGACCGTCGGCGAGCGTGATGATCGCCTTCTTCACGTCCTTCTGCTTCCCGGTAAAGCCGCGGAAGCGCTTGGTCTTGCCCTTGCGGACGAGCGTGTTCACGGCCGTAACCTTGACGCCGAACAGAGCTTCGACAGCAGCCTTGATTTCAGGCTTCGAAGCGCCCTTGGCGACGTTGAAGACGATCTGGTTCTGTTCGGAAACCAGCGTCGACTTTTCAGTGATCGAGGGGGACACGATCACGTCGTAGTGGCGAAGATCCGTCATTTGAACCGCTCCTCCAGAGCTTCCACGGCAGCCTTGGAAAGCACGAGCTTGCCACGGCGCAGAATGTCGTAAACGTTGATGCCCTGAACCGGCAGAACGTCCACATTCGGGATGTTCTGGGCTGCGAGCTTGAAGTTGTTCTCGATTTCGGCGCCGCCGATGATCAGAGCATTGGTCAGACCGAGCGAGGCGAATACGCCTGCGAGGGTCTTCGTCTTTGCTTCTGCGGCAACAAGATCATCGAGAACGATGATGTTTTCAGCCTTCAGCTTGGCAGACAGAGCGTGGCGAAGGCCGAGTGCACGAACCTTCTTCGGCAGGTCATGGGCGTGGCTGCGAACAACCGGGCCATGAGCCTTACCACCGCCACGGAACTGCGGAGCGCGAGCGGAGTGGTGGCGGGCGCGGCCCGTACCCTTCTGCTTGTACATCTTGGCGCCGGTGCGCGAAACTTCCGCGCGGCCCTTGGCCTTGTGTGTGCCCTGCTGCTTCTTAGCGAGCTGCCAGCGAACGACGCGGGCAATGATGTCTTCACGGGGTTCGAGACCGAAAATGGCGTCCGAAAGGGAAACCTTTCCCGCGTCCTTGCCCTCGAGGGTTTTGACGGTGAGATCCATTATTCGGCTCCCTTACTTCGATGCTTCGGCGCGCACGGCCGCGGGGCGCGGTGCGCCTTCCGGGGTGCCCGACTTGATGGCGTCACGAACGACGATCCAGGCACCCTTGGAGCCGGGGACAGCGCCCTTGACCAGGATCAGACCGCGGTCTTCGTCGGTCGATACGACTTCGAGGTTCTGCGTGGTGACGCGCGTCTGGCCCATGTGACCAGCCATGCGCTTGCCCTTCCAGACGCGACCCGGATCCTGGTTGGAGCCGGTCGAACCATGCGAACGGTGCGATACGGAAACGCCGTGCGTTGCACGCAGACCGCCGAAGTTGTGGCGCTTGATAGCGCCGGCAAAGCCCTTACCGATCGTGGTACCGGTGACGTCGACGAGCTGGCCCGCAACGAAATGGTTGGCGGTCAGTTCGGAGCCGATGTCGATCAGATTGTCCGCGGAAACGCGGAATTCGACGAGCTTCGCCTTCGGTTCGACGTTGGCGGCAGCAAAGTGGCCGCGCATCGCCTTCGGCGTGTTCTTGACCTTGGCAGTGCCGGCGCCCAACTGGACAGCGGTATAGCCGTTCTTGTCGTCCGTGCGCTGGGCTACCACCTGGCAGTTTTCCAGCCGCAATACTGTTACCGGGATATGCTCGCCGGCGTCGTTGTAGACGCGCGTCATTCCCACTTTCTGTGCAATCACACCTGAACGCATCGGTTCATTCCTCTTGAGAGTTAACGTCGGGGCGAGCCCCTTCGCATCTCTTGTTTAAGGTCTCCCTCTGCTCCTTGCGGAACGTCGGGTCGCCCGTTTCTGGAAGCCGTTGGACCGAAGCCCACGTACCTTCCTTGTTATTAAAGCTTAATTTCCACGTCGACGCCGGCAGCGAGGTCGAGCTTCATCAGCGCGTCAACGGTCTGCGGGGTCGGATCTACGATATCGAGAAGGCGCTTGTGGGTACGCATTTCGAACTGTTCGCGGCTCTTCTTGTCGACGTGCGGCGAACGGTTGACCGTAAATTTTTCAATGCGCGTCGGCAGCGGTACTGGACCGCGCACGCTGGCACCGGTGCGCTTGGCCGTCGAGACGATTTCGCGCGTCGAGGCATCGAGGATCCGGTGATCAAACGCCTTGAGGCGGATGCGGATGTTCTGGCCGTTCATACGACTTATCCTTGTTCATGTTAGTTGCGGTTTCCGTGGAGAAACACGCATTGAACTTCGTTTGATGTTCGGCCAGTCCGCTAATTTTTCAAAGATCGGAGGGACAAGGTTTCCCCTGCCCCTTCCTATTTGAGCGGCCGTGGCCGGCCTGTACTTTCGCGATCGCACTATGCCGACGCACCGTGCAAATCACGCTTGCGCGCCATTTGCACTATTTCGGCGTCGTCGGCAAGCCGTGCGACCAACTAAATCATGCTGGGCGGCTATGCCCGGGGCGCATAACAATGCGCCCCGTTTCTTTCCGCCCGTTCGCCGATTACTCGACGATCGAAGCGACGATGCCGGCGCCGACGGTACGGCCGCCTTCGCGGATCGCGAAGCGCAGCTTTTCTTCCATCGCGATCGGAACGATCAGCTCAACGGCAACGGTGACGTTGTCGCCAGGCATAACCATTTCCGTGCCTTCCGGAAGCGTCACGATGCCCGTCACGTCCGTCGTGCGGAAGTAGAACTGCGGACGGTAGTTCGTGAAGAACGGCGTATGACGGCCGCCTTCTTCCTTCGTCAGGATGTAGGCTTCTGCCATGAACTTCTTGTGCGGCTTGACCGAACCCGGCTTGCACAGGATCTGGCCACGCTCAACGCCGTCACGGTTGACACCACGGATCAGCGCGCCGATGTTGTCGCCGGCCTGGCCCTGGTCGAGCAGCTTGCGGAACATTTCAACGCCGGTAACCGTCGTCTTCGACGTGTCGCGGATGCCGACGATTTCGACTTCTTCGCCAACCTTGACGATGCCGCGCTCAACGCGACCGGTCACAACCGTACCACGGCCCGAGATCGAGAACACGTCTTCGATCGGCATCAGGAACGGCTGGTCGATCGGACGCTCAGGCGTCGGGATGTAGGCGTCAACGGCAGCCATCAGCTCGCGGATCGCGTCTTCGCCGATCTTCTTGTCCGAATCTTCAAGAGCAGCAAGTGCCGAGCCCTTGATGATCGGAATGTCGTCGCCCGGGAATTCGTAGGACGACAGCAGTTCGCGAACTTCAAGCTCGACGAGCTCGAGAAGCTCGGCGTCGTCAACCTGGTCGACCTTGTTGAGGAACACGACGATCGCCGGAACGCCAACCTGGCGAGCAAGCAGGATGTGCTCGCGGGTCTGCGGCATCGGGCCGTCAGCAGCCGAGCAAACCAGGATCGCGCCGTCCATCTGCGCCGCACCGGTGATCATGTTCTTGACGTAGTCGGCGTGGCCGGGGCAGTCAACGTGGGCGTAGTGACGGGCCGGCGTCTCATACTCAACGTGAGCCGTCGAAATCGTGATACCACGGGCCTTTTCTTCCGGAGCAGCGTCGATCTGGTCATACGCCTTGTACTCGCCGAAGTACTTCGTGATCGCTGCCGTCAGCGACGTCTTGCCATGGTCAACGTGGCCAATCGTGCCAATGTTAACGTGCGGCTTGTTGCGCTCAAATTTGCTCTTTGCCATTTTCGGCTCTCCGTTTCCTGTCCCCTATCGGGGAAATCTTATCTAACTGTTTTCAGCGAAAGGGTATTCCGGTCACTTCTGACCGGAATACTTTGCCTGGATTTCCTGTGCGACGTTCGACGGGACCGGCGAGTAGTGATCGAAGGTCATCGTGTACTGGGCGCGGCCCTGAGACATCGAGCGCAGGTTGTCCACGTACTTGAACATGTTCGCCAGCGGGACGTTCGCGTTGATGACGACGGCAACACCGCGCGATTCCTGGCCCTGGATCTGGCCACGACGCGAGTTGAGGTCACCGATAACGTCACCGACGTAATCTTCCGGCGTTACCACTTCCACCTTCATCATCGGCTCGAGGAGCTGAGCGCCGGCCTTCTTGGCTGCTTCACGGAAGCAGGCACGCGAAGCGATTTCGAACGCCAGAACCGACGAGTCGACGTCGTGGAAGGCACCGTCGATGAGCGTCGCCTTGACGCCCAGCATCGGGAAGCCAGCCAGCGGACCCGAAGACAGAACGCTTTCGATGCCCTTCTGAACGCCCGGGATGTATTCCTTGGGAACAGCACCACCAACGATCTTGGACTCGAACTTGAAGTCTTCGCCATCCGGGTTCGGTTCGAAGACGATCTTGACGCGCGCGAACTGGCCGGTACCACCGGACTGCTTCTTGTGCGTGTAGTCTTCTTCGTGCTGACGCGTGATGGTTTCGCGGTAGGCAACCTGCGGCGCGCCGACGGTTGCTTCGACCTTGAATTCGCGACGCATACGGTCAACCAGGATGTCGAGGTGAAGTTCACCCATGCCTGCGATGATCGTCTGGCCGGACTCTTCGTCGGTCTTGACGCGGAACGACGGATCTTCTGCAGCCAGGCGGTTGAGCGCGAGGCCCATCTTTTCCTGGTCGCCCTTGGTCTTCGGCTCGATCGCGATCTGGATAACCGGCTCCGGGAATTCCATGCGCTCAAGGATAACCGGCTTCAGCGGGTCGCAGAGCGTATCGCCAGTGGTGGTTTCCTTGAGGCCAGCCAGAGCAACGATGTCGCCTGCAAAGGCTTCTTCGATGTCTTCACGGCTGTTGGAATGCATCTGAAGCATACGGCCGACGCGCTCGCGCTTTTCCTTGACCGTGTTCATGACCGACGTGCCCTTTTCGAGCTTGCCGGAGTAGATGCGGGCGAAGGTGAGCGAACCGACGAAGGGGTCGTTCATGATCTTGAATGCGAGCATCGAAAGCGGCTCGCTGTCGTCAGCGTGGCGCTCGGTCTCGGCTTCGGTCTTAACGTCGATGCCCTTGATCGCCGGGATATCCAGCGGCGACGGCAGGTAATCGACAACGGCGTCGAGAAGCGGCTGAACGCCCTTGTTCTTGAACGCGGTACCACAGAACATCGGGTGGAACTTCACGTCGATGGTGCCACGGCGAACGAGCGCACGGATCTGTTCGTTGTCAGGCAGGTTGCCTTCGAGGTACGCTTCGGTCGCGGCTTCGTCGATCTCGACAACGGTCTCGATCAGAAGTTCGCGGTACTTCTGCGCTTCTGCCTTCATGTCATCAGGAATTTCGACGACGTCCCACTGAGCGCCGAGCGATTCGTCGCGCCAGATGAGAGCGTTCATCTCGATCAGGTCGATGACACCCTTGAACTCGGTCTCAGCGCCGATCGGCAGCTGCATGACAACCGGGATCGCACCGAGGCGCGACTTGATCATCGAGACAGAGCGGTAGAAGTCAGCGCCGGTCTTGTCCATCTTGTTGCAGAAGATCATGCGCGGAACATTGTACTTCTCAGCCTGGCGCCAGACGGTTTCCGTCTGCGGCTCAACACCGGCGTTGGCGTCGAGCAGCGCGATAGCGCCGTCGAGAACGCGCAGCGAGCGCTCGACTTCGATGGTGAAGTCAACGTGGCCGGGAGTGTCGATGATGTTGAAGCGGCGGGTCTTGCCGTCACGGCCCTTCCAGAAGGTCGTGGTCGCAGCAGACGTAATGGTGATACCGCGTTCCTGCTCCTGCTCCATCCAGTCCATGGTAGCGGCGCCGTCGTGGACTTCGCCGATCTTATGGGACTTACCGGTGTAGTAGAGAATACGTTCGGTCGTCGTCGTCTTGCCGGCGTCGATGTGCGCCATGATACCGAAATTGCGGTAGTCTTCGATTTTGTATTCGCGAGCCATAGGGACTCCCTTTCGAAATTAGTCGTCGATTACCAGCGGTAGTGCGAGAATGCACGGTTGGCGTCGGCCATCTTGTGCGTGTCTTCGCGCTTCTTGACGGCGCTGCCACGGTTGTTCGCAGCGTCCATGAGTTCGCCGCAGAGGCGATCAACCATGGTCGTTTCGTTGCGCTTGCGGGCAGCAGCAATCAGCCAGCGGATGGCGAGCGCCTGACGGCGTTCCGGACGAACGTCGACGGGAACCTGGTAGGTTGCACCACCAACGCGACGCGAACGGACTTCGACGTGCGGAGCGATGTTGTCGAGGGCCGAATGGAACACGGCAATCGGCTCCTGCTTCAGCTTGCCCTGAACGGCATCGAAGGCACCGTAAACGATGCTTTCAGCAACCGACTTCTTGCCATGAAGCATGATGGCGTTCATGAACTTGGTGACAACCAGATCTCCGAACTTCGGGTCCGGATTGATCTCGCGCTTTTCTGCACTGTGACGACGTGACATACGTTTTGTCTCTCAACTGTTGACTGGCGCCTTAACACGCGGAGAACCTCGCGCAGCGCCGAATTCGTGAAACCCGAAATTACTTCGGACGCTTCGCACCATACTTGGAGCGGCGCTGCTTGCGGTTCTTGACACCCTGCGTATCGAGAACGCCGCGGATGATGTGGTAGCGGACACCCGGAAGGTCCTTTACGCGGCCGCCGCGGATCATGACAACCGAGTGTTCCTGAAGGTTGTGGCCTTCACCCGGGATATAGCCGATGACTTCGAAGCCGTTGGTCAGGCGAATCTTGGCAACCTTACGCAGAGCCGAGTTCGGCTTCTTCGGGGTCGTCGTGTAGACGCGGGTGCAAACGCCACGCTTCTGCGGGTTTTCCTGCAGGGCAGGAACCTTGTTGCGCTTTACCTGTGCCTGACGCGGCTTACGGATCAGCTGGTTTACGGTAGGCATGTAACCATCCCTTGCAAAATCTTGTCTCGTTACCCTTGCGGGCGGATCGTTGCCGTCGCCGGCGATACGAACGCCTGTAAAATGCGCAAACGAGGACCGATCCGCTTTATCGCAGATGGCCCCACAAAAAGCAGAGGACACACAATTTCGCGCGTCATGCGTGCAGCATTTTTTGTAGTCAGCGTGCGTTTTGAACCTTGTTTGAGGCGAACTCCAGAACGCGACGTTCCGAACCAGCCAGCCTCACATGGGCTCCGATGCGGCGGGGTGTACTGATTTCAAGGCCGACAGTCAAGGGCAATTAACAAATAATCTCCGGTCGGCCGGCTCGCCATGCCCGGAAAACAAGGGGTTGCGCGTATCGCGGCGGGTCATGGCGACCGGGATTGCGCCTGAACACAAGCAGCTTCCAACAGGGTTAAGGAATCAGCAACCACTTTGTGACGGTTTTCCACCGTAGCGATTCTACCCGCCAACCAAGCCTGTGGCCTCTGAGCTATTTCTTTCGCCCTGCACCGAAAAGGGCGCTAAAGTCAGTCACGCACTCGAAAGGATATTCAATGAGCGTCACGCCTGACAACGACAATGCACCGGACGAACCGATGGTCTTCATCATCATCGGCAAGGCCTATGAGACCGACGGAGACGACGAAGGCGTCGACATTCACGTGATGTTGCGCGCACCCGACGACGATACCGCCGTGCGCGAGGCGCTGAACGCGCTCGCCGAGGAAGGCTTCCTCGAGGCCGACCTCGATCAGATCGGCACACTGACCGACGTGCCGAACGAGGAGCCGCATGCCTCGGCCTACCAGGGCGCCCTTGAGGGCGAAGTTGCGATCATTCGTTTCAACTGAGGCCGTCGACGCCCCAACGTCAGACCCTTGCAGCCTCCCATAATGAAAAAAGCCGCCCGGATCGCTCCGGGCGGCTTTTTTGATTTGAGGAAACGAGGGCGAGAACCGCCCTCCTCCCATTATTCGGCCGCTGCGTTTTCCTTCGCGAGATCGGCGAGCATCGGGGTTGCAACATCTGCGCCCGTACCCTTGCGACGCTCTTCGAGAATCATCTCGTCGCGCGCCGTCGCGATGCGGCGGATCTGCGTCATCGTTCCGCCGGTACCAGCCGGGATCAGACGGCCGACGATGACGTTTTCCTTCAGACCCTGCAGGCCGTCGACCTTGCCGGCGATCGCCGCTTCGGTCAGGACCTTGGTGGTTTCCTGGAACGACGCCGCCGAGATGAATGACGGTGTCTGCAGCGAGGCCTTGGTGATGCCGAGCAGGACCGGATCGCCGTATGCCGGCTTCTTGCCCTGTTCGATCAGGCCGTCGTTGACGTCTTCGAGTTCGATGCGATCGACATTGTCACCGACGATGTAGGTCGAGTCGCCGGCATCGGTGATTTCCACCTTCTGCAGCATCTGACGAACGATGACTTCGATGTGCTTGTCGTTGATCACAACGCCCTGCAGTCGGTAGACTTCCTGGATTTCGTTGACCAGGTAGGAAGCGAGTGCTTCCACGCCCTTGATCGCCAGGATGTCGTGCGGCGCCGGGTTGCCGTCGAGGATGTAGTCGCCCTTTTCGATGTAGTCGCCATCCTGAAGATGGAAGGGCTTGCCCTTCGGGATCAGGTATTCGACCGGCTCGACACCGTCTTCAGCAGGCTCGATCAGAACGCGACGCTTGTTCTTGTAGTCGCGACCGAAGCGGATCGTACCATCGATCTCAGCGATGATGGCGTGATCCTTCGGACGACGTGCTTCGAACAGTTCGGCAACGCGCGGCAGACCACCGGTGATGTCCTTGGTCTTGGCGCTTTCCAGCGGCGAACGTGCAAGCACGTCACCCTGGGAAACCTTCGTGCCCGGTTCGACCGAAAGAATGGCGTCAACCGAAAGCATGAAGCGGGCGTCACCACCACGCGACAGCTTCATGACGGCGCCGTTCTTGTCCTTGATGACGATCGCCGGCTTCAGGTCCGTACCGCGTGGCGTCGAACGCCAATCGATAACCTGACGCTTGGTGATGCCGGTGGACTCGTCGGTCGCTTCGAGCACGGAGATGCCGTCGACGACGTCTTCGAAGTGAACGGTACCTTCCACTTCCGTCATCATCGGACGGGTGTAGGGGTCCCACTCGGCGAGACGCTGACCGCGCTTCACCTTGTCACCATCGTCGACGAAGATCTTCGAGCCGTAAGCGACACGCTGCGAGGAGCGCTCGACACCACGTTCGTCGAGGATCTGGACGGCCATGTTACGACCCATGGCGACAAGAATGCCGTCAGAGTTGCGCAGCATGTTGCGGTTCTTGATCTGAACCGTGCCTTCGTAGGACGCTTCCAGGAACGACTGGTCGACCACGGTCGCCGTACCGCCCAAGTGGAAGGTACGCATGGTGAGCTGGGTGCCCGGTTCACCGATCGACTGTGCAGCGATAACGCCAACCGCTTCGCCCATGTTGACCGGCGTACCACGTGCCAGGTCGCGGCCGTAGCAGACGCCACAAACGCCCGTCTGGATTTCGCAGGTCAGCGCCGAACGGATGCGGATCGACTGGATACCAGCCTTCTCGATTTCGATGACGTCGGGTTCAAGGATCATCCGGCCGGCATCGACGATACGAACGCCCGTGACCGGGTGATCGATGTCGTCCAGAGCCGTACGGCCAAGAATACGAGCGCCAAGCGAAGCCACAACCTGACCGGCATCGACGATCGCCGTCATGGTGAGGCCGTTTTCGGTGCCGCAATCGACGGAGTTGACGATGCAATCCTGCGCCACGTCGACGAGACGACGGGTGAGGTAACCCGAGTTCGCGGTCTTCAAGGCGGTGTCGGCCAGACCCTTGCGGGCACCGTGGGTCGAGTTGAAGTACTCGTTAACGGTCAGACCTTCCTTGAAGTTCGAGATGATCGGCGTCTCGATGATTTCACCCGACGGCTTGGCCATCAGGCCGCGCATGCCGCCCAGCTGACGCATCTGGTTCGGTGAACCACGGGCGCCGGAGTGCGACATCATGTAGATCGAGTTCATCGGCTTCTGACGGCCGTTGTCGTCGAACTCAACCGCCTTAATGCGGGCCATCATTTCGTCGGCGACCTTTTCGGTAGCCTTACCCCAGGCGTCGACAACCTTGTTGTACTTTTCGCCCTGGGTGATGAGGCCGTCGTTGTACTGCTGCTCGTATTCCTTCACGAGCGCTTCAGTGTCGCCGACAATCTTCACCTTGGTGTCCGGAATGACCATGTCGTCCTTGCCGAACGAAATGCCGGCGCGGCAGGCATGGGCAAAGCCGAGCTGCATGATGCGGTCGCAGAAGATGACCGTGTCTTTCTGACCGCAATGACGGTAGACCGTGTCGATCATCTTGGAGATGTTCTTCTTGGTCATTTCCTGGTTGCAGGTTTCGAACGGCACGTTGACGTTGCGCGGCAGCAGTTCGCCGATGATCATGCGGCCAGGCGTGGTTTCGTAGATCTTCGAAACCGGGTTGCCCTCGGCGTCGACGGTTTTGAAGCGGCCGCGGATCTTGGCGTGCAGCGTAACGGCCTTGGTTTCGAGCGCGTGATGCAGCTCGCCCATGTCCGAGAACGCCATGCCTTCGCCCGGCTCGTTCTGGTTCAGGATCGACAGATAGTAGAGACCCAGAACCATGTCCTGCGACGGAACGATGATCGGCGCGCCGTTGGCCGGGTGCAGGATGTTGTTCGTCGACATCATCAGCACGCGTGCTTCGAGCTGTGCTTCGAGCGACAGCGGCACGTGAACGGCCATCTGGTCACCGTCGAAGTCGGCGTTGAAGGCCGTGCAGACGAGCGGGTGCAGCTGGATTGCCTTGCCTTCGACCAGGGTCGGTTCGAAGGCCTGGATGCCCAGGCGGTGCAGCGTCGGTGCGCGGTTCAAGAGAACCGGATGCTCGCGGATAACCTCGTCGAGGATATCCCATACTTCCGGCTTTTCCTTTTCGACGAGCTTCTTGGCCTGCTTGACAGTCGAGGAGTAACCCTTGGCGTCGAGGCGGGCGTAGATGAACGGCTTGAACAACTCGAGCGCCATCTTCTTCGGAAGACCGCACTGGTGCAGCTTCAGTTCTGGACCGGTCACGATGACCGAGCGGCCGGAATAGTCGACGCGCTTGCCGAGCAGGTTCTGGCGGAAGCGACCCTGCTTGCCCTTGAGCATGTCGGACAGCGACTTCAGCGGACGCTTGTTGGCGCCGGTGATGACGCGGCCGCGACGGCCGTTATCGAACAGCGCGTCTACAGACTCCTGCAGCATGCGCTTTTCGTTGCGGATGATGATGCCCGGTGCACGCAGCTCGATCAGACGCTTCAGACGGTTGTTACGGTTGATCACGCGGCGATAGAGATCGTTCAGATCCGACGTCGCGAAACGGCCACCGTCGAGCGGCACGAGCGGGCGCAGGTCCGGCGGGATCACCGGAACAACCTTCATGATCATCCATTCCGGACGGTTGCCGGAGTCCATGAAGTTCTCGACGATCTTCAGCCGCTTCATCAGCTTCTTCTGCTTCAGATCCGAGGTGGTCTCGGCCAGTTCCGAACGCAGATCGCCGGCGATCTTTTCGAGGTTCATCGAAGCGAGCATTTCATAGATCGCTTCAGCACCGATCATCGCGGTGAACTGATCTTCGCCGAACTCATCGACGGCGAGCATGTAGTCTTCTTCGCTGAGGAGCTGATTTTCCTTCAGCGACGTCAGGCCAGGCTCGGTGACGATGTAGTTTTCGAAGTACAGAACGCGTTCGACATCCTTCAGCGTCATGTCGAGCAGCGTCGAAATGCGGCTCGGCAGCGACTTCAGGAACCAGATATGGGCAACGGGAGCAGCGAGCTCGATGTGGCCCATGCGCTCACGGCGAACGCGCGACAGCGTCACTTCGACGCCGCACTTTTCGCAGATGATGCCCTTGTACTTCATGCGCTTGTACTTGCCGCACAGGCATTCGTAATCCTTGATCGGACCGAAGATACGGGCGCAGAAAAGACCATCGCGTTCCGGCTTGAACGTGCGGTAGTTGATCGTCTCCGGCTTCTTGATCTCACCGTAAGACCAGGAAAGAATCTTCTCCGGCGAGGCGATCGAAATCCGGATGGAATCGAAAGTCTGTGCAGGCACCTGCGGATTGAAAAGATTCATGACCTCTTGGTTCATGCCTGTCTCCTTTACGGGCTTAACGCCCTGAGCTTGGCGAGGGTGCCGACAAATCCCGGGCGCCGGCCCCTGCCCCATAAACAGCTAAAACCGCATTTGATGCGGCCCCGTTCCTCTCGCTTGCCAATGAAGCCTTGCGGAGGAAGCGGTGCGCGCCGCGATGCGGCACGCACCTTGATGTTTCTTATTCGGCTGCGTCAGGCAGCTGTGCTGCACCGAGTTCGTCGACCTTGGTGTTCTCGAGTTCGACCGAGAGGCCCAGCGAGCGCATTTCCTTGACGAGAACGTTGAAGCTCTCCGGAATACCCGCTTCGAAGGTGTCGTCGCCACGGACGATCGCTTCGTAGACCTTCGTACGACCGGCCACGTCGTCCGACTTCACCGTCAGCATTTCCTGCAGGGTGTAGGCGGCGCCGTAGGCTTCGAGAGCCCAGACTTCCATTTCCCCGAAGCGCTGACCGCCGAACTGCGCCTTGCCGCCCAGCGGCTGCTGGGTAACGAGCGAGTAAGGACCGATCGAACGGGCGTGGATCTTGTCGTCGACAAGGTGGTTCAGCTTCAGCATGTAGATGTAGCCGACGGTCACCTGGCGGTCGAACTGATCGCCGGTACGGCCATCATAAAGCGTCGACTGACCGGTTACCTTCAGGCCCGCCTGCTCCAGCATCTCGTTGACGTCGGCTTCGACAGCACCGTCGAAGACCGGCGTTGCGATCGAAACGCCGCGACGGGTCTGCTCGGCAAGCCGTACGATCGACGCATCGTCGTACTGCTTGATCGGCTCACCCTTCGGGCCCGACCCGATGACGCTGTCGATGGTGTCGCGCAGCGGCTGGATATCGGCACCTGCCTTGTAGGCATCGAGCATCGCGCCGATCTTCTTGCCCATGCCGGCGCAAGCCCAGCCAAGATGGGTTTCGAGGATCTGGCCGACGTTCATGCGCGAAGGCACGCCGAGCGGGTTCAGAACGACGTCGACGTGCGTACCATCTTCCAGGAACGGCATGTCTTCGATCGGCACGATGCGCGATACGACACCCTTGTTGCCGTGACGGCCGGCCATCTTGTCGCCCGGCTGGATCTTGCGCTTAACAGCGACGAAGACCTTGACCATCTTCATGACGCCCGGAGGCATTTCATCGCCGCGCTGGACCTTTTCGACCTTGTCCATGAAGCGCTGCTCAAGGCGCGACTTGGATTCGTCGTACTGGGCGCGAAGTGCTTCGATCTCGCCCTGAGCCTTTTCGTCTTCGATGGCAAACATCCACCACTGCGAGCGGGGATATTCGCTGACGACGAGGTTGGACAGCTCAGTGCCCTTCTTGAAGCCCTTCGGACCTGCAACCGCGGTGTGGCCGCGCAGCATGTCGACGAGACGTGCGTAGACGTTGCGATCGAGGATCGCCTGTTCGTCGTCGCGGTCCTTGGCCAGGCGTTCGATTTCCTCGCGCTCGATCGCCATCGCGCGCTCGTCCTTCTCAACGCCGTGGCGATTGAAGACGCGAACTTCGACGACGGTGCCGAACGTGCCCGGAGGCATGCGCATCGACGTGTCGCGGACGTCGGAAGCCTTTTCACCGAAGATGGCGCGCAGAAGCTTTTCTTCCGGCGTCATCGGGCTTTCGCCCTTCGGCGTGATCTTGCCGACCAGGATATCGCCCGGCTGAACCTCAGCACCGATGTAGACGATGCCGGCTTCGTCGAGATTACGCAGCGCTTCTTCCGAAACGTTCGGAATGTCGCGGGTAATTTCTTCCGGGCCGAGCTTAGTGTCACGCGCCATCACTTCGAATTCTTCGATGTGGATGGAGGTGAACACGTCGTCGCGCACGATGCGCTCGGACAAGAGGATCGAGTCTTCGTAGTTGTAGCCGTTCCACGGCATGAACGCGACGAGCGCGTTGCGGCCGAGCGCCAGATCGCCGAGATCGGTCGACGGACCGTCAGCGATGATGTCACCCTTGTTCAGGACGTCACCGACGGTGACCAGCGGGCGCTGGTTGACGCAGGTGTTCTGGTTCGAACGCTGGAACTTCTGCAGACGGTAGATATCGACGCCCGACTTCGACGGATCGAGGTCTTCGGTGGCGCGGATAACGATACGGGTCGCATCGACCTGGTCGACGACACCGCCACGGCGGGCTGCAATAGCAGCACCGGAGTCGCGGGCAACGACCGGTTCCATGCCGGTACCGACGAACGGAGCTTCGGCGCGCAGCAGAGGCACGGCCTGACGCTGCATGTTCGAGCCCATCAGTGCGCGGTTGGCGTCATCGTTCTCAAGGAACGGGATGAGCGCCGCGGCGACCGAAACGAGCTGCTTCGGCGAAACGTCCATCAGGTTGATGTTGTCGCGCGGTGCCAGCATAACTTCGCCGGCATGGCGGCAAACGACGAATTCTTCCGAGAACGAACCATCGCTCTCGAGAACCGAGTTTGCCTGGGCGACGTGGTACTTCGCTTCTTCCATCGCGGAGAGATAGACGACGTCGTTCGTCACCTTGCCGTCAACGATCTTGCGGTACGGGCTTTCGATGAAGCCGTACTTGTTGACGCGGGCGAAGGTCGCAAGCGAGTTGATCAGACCGATGTTCGGGCCTTCCGGCGTTTCAATCGGGCAGATACGGCCGTAGTGCGTCGGGTGAACGTCGCGGACTTCGAAGCCTGCGCGCTCGCGGGTCAGACCACCCGGGCCAAGTGCCGAAAGACGACGCTTGTGGGTGATTTCCGAAAGCGGGTTCACCTGGTCCATGAACTGCGACAGCTGCGAGGAGCCGAAGAATTCGCGGACGGCTGCGGCAGCCGGCTTGGCGTTGATCAGGTCCTGCGGCATGACGGTGTCGATTTCGATCGACGACATGCGTTCCTTGATCGCGCGCTCCATGCGCAGCAGGCCGAGGCGGTACTGATTTTCCATCAGCTCGCCGACCGAACGAACACGGCGGTTGCCGAGGTTGTCGATGTCGTCGATTTCGCCCTTGCCGTCACGCAGCTCGACCAGCATCTTGACGACAGCCAGGATGTCTTCCTTGCGCAGGATACGGACGGTATCCGCCACTTCAAGGTCGAGGCGCATGTTCATCTTCACGCGGCCAACGGCCGAGAGGTCGTAACGCTCGGCATCGAAGAACAGCGTGTTGAACATGGCTTCCGCAGAATCCATGGTCGGCGGTTCGCCTGGACGCATCACGCGGTAGATATCGAACAGAGCGTCCTGACGGTTCTCGTTCTTGTCTACGGTCAGCGTGTTGCGGATGTAGGCGCCGACATTGATATGGTCGATGTCGAGAACCGGGATTTCGTCGAAGCCGGCCGACAGAATGACGGGAAGCGTCTTCTCGTCGATCTCGTCGCCTGCTTCCAGGTAGATTTCACCGGTTGCGAAGTTGACGATGTCTTCGGCAAGGTAGTTGCCATAGAGATCGTCGTCGGTCGCCTTGAGGGCCTTCAGGCCCTTGTCCTGCAACTGGCGGAGCAGGCGCGGCGTCAGCTTCTTGCCAGCTTCGACAACCACTTCGCCGGTGTCGGCGTCGACCATCTCGGTGATCGCCTTCTGGCCCTTCAACGCATCCGGCTGGAACGGCACGCGCCAGCCTTCGCCGTCGCGCTGGTAAAGCGACTTCGTGTAGAAGGTGTCGAGGATTTCCTCGCCGTCCATGCCGAGCGCCATCAGCAGCGAAGACACGGGGATCTTGCGGCGGCGGTCGATACGGGCGTGCACGATGTCCTTGGCGTCGAACTCGATGTCGAGCCAGGAACCGCGATACGGGATCACGCGGGCAGCGAAGAGCAGCTTGCCGGAAGAATGGCTCTTGCCCTTGTCATGGTCGAAGAACACGCCCGGAGAGCGGTGCATCTGCGAAACGATAACGCGCTCGGTGCCGTTGACGATGAAGGTACCGTTGTCGGTCATGAGCGGCATGTCGCCCATGTAGACGTTCTGTTCCTTGATGTCCTTGATCGACTTCGCGCCGGTATCCTCGTCAATATCGAACACGATCAGGCGGAGCGTCACCTTGAGAGGCGCCGCGTAGGTCAGATCGCGCTGACGGCATTCTTCGACGTCGAACTTCGGCTGTTCGAATTCGTAGGATACGAACTCGAGCATCGAAGCGCCGGAGAAATCCTTGATCGGGAAAACCGACTTGAAAACGGCTTGAAGGCCCTCATCAGGGCGTCCGCCCTTGGGCTCTTCAACCATAAGAAACTGGTCGTAGGATGCCTTCTGAACCTCGATGAGGTTCGGCATCTCCGCGACTTCTGGAATTTTACCAAAAAACTTGCGTACGCGCCTGCGACCGTTAAACGAAAGGGTCTGAGCCATCGTCGCTCCTTGTCAATCTTGCATCCGGGCCTGCAACGGACGGGAACCGATGGCCAGTCGACCCCGTCAATCAATGAGTAGTTCAATCTCGTCTAACTTGCGGAAAACGCCCAGCGCGGATTGCTGTGCTGAATTCCGGTCGAGACCATCCTCTTGAAGAACCCATTACCCAAAAGCCGTTTTGCGACAGGCTTTTGGGTAATATGTTCTAAAAACGGTCAAAGAGAGGCGGCCGAAATGGCCACCTCCCCTTGCAAAATGCCGAATTACTTGACGTCAACCTTGGCGCCAGCTTCTTCGAGCTTCTTCTTGAGGTCAGCAGCTTCAGCCTTGGAAACTGCTTCCTTGACCGCCTTCGGAGCGCCTTCGACCAGGTCCTTGGCTTCCTTGAGGCCGAGACCGGTGATAGCGCGGACTTCCTTGATGACGTTGATCTTGTTGGCGCCAGCGTCAACGAGGATAACGTCAAACTCGGTCTTTTCTTCTTCGACCGGAGCAGCAGCGCCGGCGCCGCCAGCAGCAGCAACAGCTACCGGAGCAGCTGCAGAAACGCCCCACTTCTCTTCGAGCAGCTTGGAAAGCTCAGCAGCTTCCAGGACGGTCAGCGAGGAGAGGTCTTCAACGATCTTTGCGAGATCAGCCATTTTACTTTTCCTTTTGTTCGGTTCGAACTGGTTTTAAATACAACAGCGAAAATCCGCCTTAGGCGGCTTCGTCCTTCTTGGCATAGGCGGCGAACACGCGGGCAAGCTGGCTTGCCGGTGCTGCAACAACCGTAGCGACGCGAGTTGCCGGGGCATTGAGAAGGCCCAGCAGCTTTGCGCGCAGCTCGTCCAGCGAAGGCAGGGTCGCAAGCGACTTGACTGCATCGGCGGTGAGCGTGGTTGTTCCCATGGAACCACCGAGAACAACGAGCTTGTCGTTGGTCTTGGCGAAATCCATGACGACCTTAGGAGCCGTGATCGGGTCTTGGCTGAATGCGATCAGCGTCTGACCCTTGAAGAGATCTGTCATCCCTTCCGACTCGGTGCCCTGAAGAGCGATCTTGGCCAGGCGGTTTTTCGCGACTTTGACGGTGCCGCCAGCAGCGCGCATCTTCGAACGGAAGTCGTTCATCTGCGCAACTGTGACACCAGCATAGTGGGCCACGACAACCGAACCGGAAGCCTTGAAGACTTCGTTCAGCTCCGTGACGAATTCGCGTTTTTCCGCTCTTTCCACTGTCTGTCTCCAGTTGACAGGGTTGCATGAACTGCAGCCCCTGCCGGGTTTGCCTTTGTCACCAGGGATCATCGAAGAAGATCCCAAGTAACGCTTGAGGATCCTGTCCCTTGGCGTTCCCGGAAAGCCGGGTCTGACACAAGGCAAGCGAGGCTCGAACCGAATTTCGACGCCTCCGGCGTCATTGCGAAATTCAGATCTTACCCGTCTCATGCAGGCCGAAGTGATTAAGGTAAAACCACCCGCAATCTCGGACAGGAGTTCCGGATCGAGATCCGGATTTCCGGCCCCGAAGGGCCGGAAATTCTTTCTCGGGCCGAAGCCCGAAATTCGTTAGGCGACGCTGAGCGTTGCCGGGTCGATCTTCAGGCCCGGGCCCATGGTCGACGAAATCGCTACGCGCTTGACGTAGTTGCCCTTGGCGCCGGCCGGCTTGGCCTTGACGACCGCGTCAGCGAAGGCGCGGATGTTTTCTTCCAGAGCCTTGGCGTCGAACGAAGCCTTGCCGATGCCGGCGTGGATGATACCAGCCTTCTCGACGCGGAACTCGACTGCGCCGCCCTTGGATGCCTTGACGGCACCGGCAACGTCCATGGTGACCGTTCCGACCTTCGGGTTCGGCATCATGCCGCGCGGGCCGAGAACCTTACCGAGGCGGCCGACGAGCGGCATCATGTCCGGGGTCGCGATGCAACGATCGAAGTCGATCTTGCCGCCCTGAACGATTTCGACCAGTTCTTCAGCGCCGACGATGTCTGCGCCGGCGGCCTTGGCTTCATCGGCCTTGGCGCCACGTGCGAACACGGCAACGCGAACCGAGCGGCCCGTGCCGTTCGGCAGGTTGACGACGCCGCGAACCATCTGGTCGGCGTGGCGCGGGTCAACGCCGAGGTTCATCGCGACTTCAACAGTCTCGTCGAACTTGGCAGTTGCACGTTCCTTGACCAGCGAAACGGCTTCGGTGAGGCCGTAGATCTTCGTCGGGTCGATGCCCTCGCGGGACTTCTGTACACGCTTTGCAATCTTCGCCATGGTCTTAGCCCGCCACTTCCAGGCCCATGGAGCGGGCAGAGCCCTCGACCATTGCCATTGCGCCTTCGATATCGGCCGCGTTGAGGTCCTTCATCTTGGCCTCTGCGATCGTGCGGATCTGAGCCTTGGTGATCGAGCCAGCCTTGGCCTTACCTGGGGTCTTCGAACCGGACGTGATCTTCGATTCCTTCTTCAGGAAGTAGCTGACCGGCGGCTGCTTCATGACGAAGGTGAACGACTTGTCCTGGTAATAGGTGATGACGACCGGGATCGGCATACCCTTTTCCATTTCCTGCGTGGCGGCATTGAACGCCTTGCAGAATTCCATGATGTTAATGCCACGCTGACCGAGTGCAGGACCGATCGGCGGGGACGGATTGGCCGACCCTGCCTTCACCTGCAGCTTGAGCTGGCCTGCAACTTTCTTAGCCATTTCTCTCTGCCTCTCATTGCCTCATTTCGACGGATCGAAAGGAGGAACTGTTGCGCCGGTTTCCCGGCATTCTGCCGATCAGGGATCGGCGGCTGCGGTTGCGTGGTGCGGACCCTTCGACCCGGCTAAGGCCGACGTCCTTCCACGCGCATGCGGATTTCTCCGCCCGGGCAGGCCTAAACGACTTGCCCAATCTTTGTTGATCTTCTCAGACCTTCTCGACCTGGCCGTATTCCAGTTCGACCGGGGTCGCACGGCCGAAGATTGAAACTTCGACCTTCAGGCGCGACCGCTCCTCGTCGACATCCTGAACGATGCCGTTGAACGAGGCGAACGGACCATCCGAGACGCGAACCTGCTCGCCGATCTCAAAGGAGACGGACGGCTTCGGACGCTCGACGCCATCCTGGACCTGACCGAGGATACGATCGGCCTCATGGTCCGGAATCGGAACCGGCTTGCTGTCGGTCCCGAGGAAACCGGTGACCTTCGGCGTATTCTTGATGAGGTGATAGGCCTCATCCGTCAGGTTGGCGCGCACCAGGACATAACCCGGGAAGAACTTGCGTTCAGCATCAACCTTGCGGCCACGACGAACTTCGACGACCTTTTCGGTCGGAACGAGGATCTTTTCGAACAGGTGCTCAAGGCCTTTTTGCTTGGCCTTCTCCTCGATCGATTCAGCCACCTTCTTTTCGAAATTCGAATAGGCGTGAACAATATACCAGCGTGCAGCCATGCTACCCTCCACCCAATCAAACGCCAGCGTTGAGGACTAGGCCGATCAGCCAACCCATCAACTGGTCCGCAGCGAAGAAGAAGGCAGCGGCAAAAAAGACCATGACAAAAACCATCAGCGTCGAGATCATCGTCTCGCGCCTGGACGGCCAAGTTACTTTCGACGCCTCTGAGCGAACCTGCTGCAGAAACGTAAACGGATTCGTTTTGGATGCCATGTAATGCTCACGCCATTACGGCGCGTAAAGCCGATGATTCAGCCCCACGCACCGCGTGTCTGTTTGGACCCTACATAAAGACCGATTCTACAAATCACAAGAGGTAATCGGTCTTTTCTGTGAATTTCGACGGCCGGCTTATCCGACCTCCCCCTACCCTACTCGGCTTTGAGCCGCTTGCAAAGGTCGGAAGCAATGGCAGGGGCAGAGGGGCTCGAACCCCCGACCTGCGGTTTTGGAGACCGCCGCTCTACCAACTGAGCTATACCCCTAGATCGCGCCGGCCGGTCATTCTCGAACCGGTCAGTGCATCAAGTCAGCGGCTTATTATTCAGTTTGCCGGGCGATGACAAGCGTCTTTGACGGAAAAGATTCAAATTCTTGTGGCAAAAGATGCGACAGCGCGCGACGCGCCTTTTCACTCTGCGTCGCATGGTCCGTCGCGCGCGATGCGCACCAGGCTCTTGCATGGTCTCGGCAGTGTTGCGACCGCACGGAGATGCACGCAAAGGGCCACACGCGTCGAGCCGCCGGCTTGGCTTTGCCTCGCCAAGCTGGGCGGCAGGCGCCCGCCACCACGCCCCCGCGGCGGGCCGCGTCATGCCTTGCGTCATACTGGACTCGCAACGGCACCGGGGTCGGGCCTCCCTGCTGCCCCAAACCTGGCAACAGGTTCACCCTCAACGAAAAAACCCCGCTGTTTCCAGCGGGGCCTTTTGAACCGATGCAATCCTGGGATTAAAGTAACCCCGGGATTACTCGACGATCGAAGCGACGATGCCGGCGCCGACGGTACGGCCGCCTTCGCGGATCGCGAAGCGCAGCTTTTCTTCCATCGCGATCGGAACGATCAGCTCAACGGCAACGGTGACGTTGTCGCCAGGCATAACCATTTCCGTGCCTTCCGGAAGCGTCACGATGCCCGTCACGTCCGTCGTGCGGAAGTAGAACTGCGGACGGTAGTTCGTGAAGAACGGCGTATGACGGCCGCCTTCTTCCTTCGTCAGGATGTAGGCTTCTGCCATGAACTTCTTGTGCGGCTTGACCGAACCCGGCTTGCACAGGATCTGGCCACGCTCAACGCCGTCACGGTTGACACCACGGATCAGCGCGCCGATGTTGTCGCCGGCCTGGCCCTGGTCGAGCAGCTTGCGGAACATTTCAACGCCGGTAACCGTCGTCTTCGACGTGTCGCGGATGCCGACGATTTCGACTTCTTCGCCAACCTTGACGATGCCGCGCTCAACGCGACCGGTCACAACCGTACCACGGCCCGAGATCGAGAACACGTCTTCGATCGGCATCAGGAACGGCTGGTCGATCGGACGCTCAGGCGTCGGGATGTAGGCGTCAACGGCAGCCATCAGCTCGCGGATCGCGTCTTCGCCGATCTTCTTGTCCGAATCTTCAAGAGCAGCAAGTGCCGAACCCTTGATGATCGGAATGTCGTCGCCCGGGAATTCGTAGGACGACAGCAGTTCGCGAACTTCAAGCTCGACGAGCTCGAGAAGCTCGGCGTCGTCAACCTGGTCGACCTTGTTGAGGAACACGACGATCGCCGGAACGCCAACCTGGCGAGCAAGCAGGATGTGCTCGCGGGTCTGCGGCATCGGGCCGTCAGCAGCCGAGCAAACCAGGATCGCGCCGTCCATCTGCGCTGCACCGGTGATCATGTTCTTGACGTAGTCGGCGTGGCCGGGGCAGTCAACGTGGGCGTAGTGACGGGCCGGCGTCTCATACTCAACGTGAGCCGTCGAAATCGTGATGCCACGGGCCTTTTCTTCCGGAGCAGCGTCGATCTGGTCGTACGCCTTGTACTCGCCGAAGTACTTCGTGATCGCTGCCGTCAGCGACGTCTTGCCATGGTCAACGTGGCCAATCGTGCCAATGTTAACGTGCGGCTTGTTGCGCTCAAATTTGCTCTTTGCCATGGGTACGTTTCCTGTGGTCAAGTATGATTGATCAGCCGGCGGGGCCGGTTTGTGGAGCCGTTTAAGGGTTTCAAGGGATTTGCGCAAGACTTAATTGCGTGCGCCCGGACCAGCCACGGCCGCCTTTTCCTACCGTCATATAAGAACGGCGCATCGGAGATGCAAGTTGGGCGGATTCCCGAATCATTTCGTCGAGCGACGAAAGAACAAACAACGGCTTACGAAGAGCAATTGAAGCTTAACATTAAATAGGAAAAGAAGGTCAGCGCTGCTGGAGCGGGTAGCGGGAATCGAACCCGCGTATTCAGCTTGGAAGGCTGCTGCTCTACCATTGAGCTATACCCGCGGGCCTTCGATCCAGAAGCAGAATGGTGGAGGGAGTTGGATTTGAACCAACGTAGGCGAAGCCAACGGATTTACAGTCCGTCCCCTTTAACCACTCGGGCATCCCTCCATTATTCTGTCGGGATCAAGTCGACCAAGCATTTGAGATCGTGAGACATCCAGCGATTTGTCGTTGCCGCCTCTCGATCTGCGCCGGGTATATGACCGCCCGCCTTGCTCCTGTCAACACGCCAAAACGGAAAATTTGTGAAATTCTCCACAGGCCCGCTTTGTCCACTGCCATCGAATTCCGTTCCCAGGCCAAGCGAAGCGCTCTATAAGGCGGGCATGAGCAAAGATAACGCGGGCGACAAGAGCGCCAAGAACACCCACTACGCCACTCTCAGACGCGCGCATCGCGACGCCAAGCGCGAACGCGGGGAAATCCCGACGCCAAAGCAGGAGCGTTGGCGCAAGCAGCCAGGCGACTGGAAGCCGCCGGCGCTCGCACCCGAGCAGGTGCTCCTCTACGGCCTGCACACCGTTCGGGCCGCCCTCGACAACCCGACGCGCCAGATCGTTCGCCTGTGCGTGACCCAGAATGCCGCCGCCCGGCTCGAGCTCGGCGAACTCTCGGAACTCCCCTTTCCGGTCGAGACCGTGGCGCCGCAGGATCTCGACAAGATTCTCGGTCCAGACGCGATCCACCAGGGCGTGATGCTCGAAACAAAGCCGCTGCCACTGCGCAAGCTTGAAGCACTCAGCGAATGCCGGCTGATTCTCGTGCTCGATCAGGTCACTGACCCGCATAATGTCGGCGCGATCATGCGGTCGGCCGTGGCATTTGATGCGGGTGCGTTGATCACCACGATCCGCCATAGTCCGACCGAATCGGGCGTTCTTGCGAAATCGGCCTCCGGCGCTCTGGAAATGATCCCCTATATCCAGATCACCAACCTCGCCGACACGATCGAGGAGCTGCATCGGCTTGGTTTCCACACCATCGGGCTCGATTCGGAAGGCCCGGCCCCGCTTGAAGGCACCTTCGCGGGCGACAAGGTCGCCCTGGTGCTCGGATCCGAGGGCAAGGGCCTCCGGCAGAAGACACGATCGACCGTCAAGGCCCTCGCCCGCCTCGACATGCCCGGCGCGATCAAATCGCTCAATGTTTCGAATGCGGCCGCGATCGCCATGTATGCGGCGCGCCAGTTCCTGAACAAGTAAGTCCCGGTCGTTAAGCCCGCCATCTCTCCGGCTGCTTGCAACCGGAGAGATTGGGGCATCTGTCGTAACGGTTGATTGGGTGTGTTCGACCGATTTACGGGTCTCTGCACCGATGCTGCACGACGCGATCCTCGCCTCGCAGCCGATTGTCGTGCAAGCCGCCGCTGTCGTCAGAAACGCATCGCTATATCTTTATCCACGCGAAGCCATAGGGTCTGGTTGTTCGCTGTCGGGCAGCCGTCGCGAAGTTTCTTCCATGTGGTGACGTTGAGGTTCATCTCGCAGCGGGCGAGATAAGAGATGCCGCCGACGCGAAGGCAGGCGATCTGGCCGAGCTCGTATTTGGAGCCGTCCCGGTTGCGGCAGGTGCAGCGCGGGTCAGGGGGCGACGCATACCCGACATCGGCGGCCACCAATGCGACCACCGCAGCGATGACAGCCAAGGGCCTTCTCCGCCGGTCTCTCATGAGCACATCATAATACAGATCCGCTCACACGAAAACGGACAATGCCGGCTGCATGTGCAACCGGCACCGTCCGCAATGGGGGCCAACGCCCCTTCACCGGACCACTGACGTGATCCGCTGAACTCTTGTTTTAGCTTGCCAGGCGAAGGACGGTGCCTTCAGCAATGGTCTTTTCGGCTTCGGCGATCGCGAACTGCTTGGAGTCGGCGCTGAGGTTCAGGCCTTCGGCGCGGACGAATTCAACATCGGTGATGCCGAAGAAGCCGAAGACCGTCTTCAGGTAAGCTTCCTGGTGATCCATCGCCGAGGCCGGGCCGGCGGAATAGTGGCCGCCGCGGGTCGAGGCGACGATGACCTTCTTGCCCTTGGCGAGGCCTTCCGGGCCGGATTCGGTATAACGGAAGGTCTTGCCGGCGACAGCCAAGCGATCGATCCAGGCCTTGAGCTGGCTCGGGATGGAGAAGTTGTACATCGGCGCGCCGACGACGACCGTGTCGGCAGCCAAGAATTCTTCGAGCATCTCGCGGCCGATCTTGACTTCGGCAGCCAGCTTGGCATCAACACCTGCGAGATCGGCGGGTGCCATGATCTGGGCGCCGGTCAGATGCGGGATCTGGCTGGTGGCGAGATCGCGATAGGTGACGTTGGCATCCAGGCGGTCAGCCTTGATCTGGGCGGTGATCGCCGCCGTCAGGCGACGGGAAACGGAGTGATCACCCAGAATACCGGAGTCGATGTGAAGGACGTTCATGTGAAGCACCTTTGTGTTGGCGTTGCGGTGCATCACATATGATTGGAAAACAATCGCACGATAAGTCAGCGGTTATTTGACATACTGTTTCCAAATGGAAACAGTGAGACCGGCGATCCGGCGATGGGAGACGAAAGACAGATGCAGGACCTGAACGACCTCGCCCTCTTCGCGGCCGTGGTGCGTAACAACGGCTTTAGCGCCGCCGCGCGCGATCTGAACATCCCTAAATCCAAGCTCAGCAAACACGTGGCGCGCCTCGAAGAGCAGCTCGGCGTCCGGCTGCTGGAGCGCTCGACCCGCAAACTGCGCGTCACCGAGATCGGGCAGGTGTTCTACGAACATTGCCAGAGCTTGCTCGATGGCGTCGCCATGGCGGAAGCCGAGATCGCCGCCGTCAAGGCCGAGCCGACGGGCACGGTCAGGCTCGCCTGCCCGCTCGGCTTTACGCCGATGCTCGCCGACATCCTGCCCGCCTTCCATCGTCGCTACCCCGGCGTCCGTCTGCTGATTACCACCACCAACCGGCGGATCGATCTGATCGAGGAGCGGATCGACGTGGCGTTGCGCGCCCGCGATCAACTCGACACTGACAATCAGCTGATTATCCGCAGATTCGGAGAGGTGCGTCAGAGGCTGGCGGCAAGCCCCACCCTGCTCGCGCGCTTCGACGACATCACGATCGACAATCTGAGCGAGATGCCGACGCTGTCGATGAACGAGCAGCACGCCACCGATGTCTGGCGCCTGGTCGATGGCGAAGGAAATACCACGGAAATTTCGCACCGGCCGATCATCGGCTGCAGCGATTTCCTCATCCTCGAGCGTGCGGCCATTGAGGGCATGGGCGTGGCGTTGCTGCCCGACCACATCTGCGAACGCGCCTTCCGCGCCGGCGTGCTTGCGCCTGTGCTGCCGGAATGGACTTCCGGCGACGTCGTCGTCCATCTCGTCTTCCCCTCGCGCCACGGCATGCTGCCGGCGACGCGCGCCCTGATCGATTATCTCGCCGACAATCTCCTGAACGCCCTGCAGAAATGCCGCGAGATTGTCCCGAAGGCGGCAGGGTCGTTCGAGATCTGAGCGCGCACAGGGCCGCCGTGGACAGGCGCTGCGTCGCGCAGCCGAGTAAGGCCGATCAGTCCAAACCGCGGCCCGGATACGGCAACCGTTCGGCCGGTTTCGACCGCAAATTCGACCTACCTCAAAGCCGGGCCGGCTTGCACGCGAAACCCAACGCCTCCGGGGCGATCAAGAAGGTCGCTGCGCGTTCCTCACGGCTTCGCTTCGGCCTATAGCGCGGCCGATTGTACCGGTTCATCGTCCAGCGCACGACGTCGTTGATAAGACCGCGATCATCTTTTCCATGCGGGCCGCGGGTCTCGCGCCAACGGCGCATGAAGTCTTCGCAAACACGACGCAGGCCTTCGGCATCCTTGCCGTGTTCATTCACGAAAGGATACGCTGCTCCTTTGCGGAGTGCGTCAAATTCTTCCTGGTTATCGCTCAAGCCTGTCGTCGCCTGTGTTCGCCATCGTTCCTTCAATGCTGTGGTGGATACACGCCGAGATCAAGAGAGCCTGGTCGGTGCCGTCCTTTGCAACTGCATGACGGCTATACCCTTTGTTGACGCCCGCGTTGGGGCATCGGAGTGGCGGCATTGCGGACGTTCGTCGAGTAATCGCTCCTTTCGACGAAGCCGGTGACATAGGCCTCCAGTCAGTGCGTCGCCGCAATTGACTAACGAAACGCTGCAGGTAGAAGTTCAAGCGGAGAACAACCAAGGAAAGTCGATGAGTACCTTTTCTGAGCAGGTGCCCCGCGCCAACGAGACCTTCCAGTTTCTGCCACTTTTCCACACGTGCGATGGATTCTTTGCTCGCAAGCACATGCGCCGGGGCGAACTCGTTACTGACGACGTCTGCGAGGTGTTCAATGAGCAAGTCACTTATCTCTTCTATGGCCGGGCCGCCTACAAGTACGGACTCACTGATCTGGCGACGACCCAGCTGAGCCTATACCCGGTTTGTTTCATCTTCGATCTCGAACTCATCGAGGACATCAAACGTATCTATCCGTTCGACAGTGGAGCCATGCACCATGATTTCCTCAAGGCTTTCATGGACGACAAAATGGCGCTAGCGGATTTCGAGATCGAGCCGGATACGCGCAGGATCGCGGATATCGTTCTGAAGTTTTTCGACAACAATGCGAACTACCTCAACTCTCGACCGAATGAACGGGAAATCGATACGCTGGACTTTGAAAGCACAGCCTTCATGGAGATGACGCGCTCGCATGTGGGCAGCGGAGCTGACGAACGTCGCGTGACGATCGAGGTCCAAGCGGGTAAGACGGTGCCATTCGCGAATGGACTGCTCAAGGCGATGATCGTTCCAATCCAATATCTCGAGTCCCCTTTCTTCAGAGACTTCATAGACAAGCAGGGAATTAGAGTGAGGGCATACGAGATCAACGTGTGGAACCCCAAGCAATCGTTTGGCGTGGTCGCCTCAGCGGCCAAAGACTTCCTCCGAAACGAGGGATACAATGTCTGAAGAGGAAGGTAGATACGCAGTTGTTGGCGTCGTGTGTGCTACAGATGACGCGCCTGGTCTGTGCACTCCTGTCTTCAGGCACGAAGACGGCCAGCGATACTTCATTCAGGACTTCAAATATTATAACCAGATCGATGGCTTCGAGTTCATCGGTGGGTCGGTTGGCGGCCATTTCATCGATGTTCTTTCGAACTCCGTTTTCGGCGTCGGCGACCCGGTCCAAGTTGGAATGCTGCTCCCGGGCGGCGGGACGATGATCAGCGATCACCGGCGAGTGCTCGAGTATTTTCGAGAGAACGCCGCGCAATTCGTGCCGTATCCGTTCATGTTTTATCAGCTCGCGATAATGTCTCGGAACCAACACGCAGTGTTCGACGCCTTCGGGATGCAGCCTATCCGTGACGCAATCGAAAAGCGTCGCATTCCCGTCGTCTGGCCCCACAATAAGAAGACCCACGGCAGATGGACTGAGGAAGCCGTTCGTGTTCTGGGCATGCTGTGGGAGTTCTACTATTCCGGCACTGAGATCGGCCGCATTCTTGGATTTTCCCGCAATGCTGTGCTCAGCAAGGCAAAGCGTATAAAACTTCCTCTGCGCGAAAACCCCTTAAAACAAGGCGATCTTTTCGAGAGCTTCGAAGACTATGGTTTTGATGAGGGAGGTTTTCAATCCGGCAGCTTCAATCTCAACGGGACGTTAACGGTTGGAAAAATCCATTTTGGCTAAAGCTTGACTCCACGAGCAGATGTCGACGTCGTTCCGCCGGGGACAGATCGTGAGGTCTGCGCTTTAGACCCCGAGTCTTGGAATCTGTGGATATTTTGCGAATCTCGGGAAAAAGCGTAGGTGCCCCCAGGGTGCCCCCAAGCCACAACCTGATGGCTTAAAAGCCTCAGTCTGGGCTTTCCAGAAAACTGAGGCTTTTCAATGCTTTTCAGCGAAACTTAATGGTGCCCCCAGAGAGACTCGAACTCCCGACCCTCTGATTACAAATCAGATGCTCTACCAACTGAGCTATAAGGGCACTTTCAGCGGTGGGAGTTATCATAATCTCACAGCGTGTAAAGCAAAATTGCGAATTCTCCCAATTTTTCAGATGCGTTTAGGGCCACGCCGTGCCAGAAACGAAGCCTAGGCTCGGCCACCGCGGCGGTGCTCAACATGTTGAACGGACTGAAAATTCATGGCCCGCACGTTCACTTCTCTCGCGTTCCTGGCTTCGCCCGCCGAAGAGGCGCAAAAGGCGGCAGCTGATCTGCAGGCGATCTACGGCGATCATGATGCCGACAAGGCCGACGTCATCGTCGCGCTCGGCGGCGACGGCTTCATGTTGCAGACGCTGCACCAGACGATGAACTCGGGCAAGCTCGTCTACGGCATGAACCGGGGATCGGTGGGGTTCCTGATGAACCGCTACAGCACCGAAAACCTCACAACGCGCATCTGCAATGCCGTCGAGAACGCCTTTCACCCCCTGGAGATGCAGACCACCGACAGTGAAGGTGCGACATTCACGGCGCTCGCCATCAACGAGGTCTATCTGTTCCGTCAATCCTACCAGGCGGCCAAGCTGCGTGTCGTCATCGACGGCAAGACCCGGCTCGAGGAGTTGACCTGCGACGGGCTGCTGCTGGCCACGCCCGCAGGCTCCACCGCCTATAATCTCTCAGCCCATGGGCCGATCCTGCCGCTGGAGGCCCCTCTACTGGCGCTGACGCCCGTCAGCCCGTTCCGTCCGCGGCGGTGGCGCGGCGCCCTACTGCCGAACCATGTCACCGTCGAGATCGAGATCCTCGAGGCCGACAAGCGCCCGGTCAACGCCGTGGCCGACCATCAGGAGGTCAAGTCGGTAGCGAAGGTGCGCATCGCCGAATCGGAAAACATGACCGCCCGCATTCTCTCGGATCCCGATCATTCCTGGTCCGACCGCATCCTGGCCGAGCAATTTTCCAATTGAGCCGACGGTCTCACCGCGCGATATGGTATGATTTCCGCGACCGCCGGACGCCCGGCGAAGGATCAATTTTGCAGCAAGCACCGCGTCGCGGTTCGAACAGGAAATCAAAAGCGATGCACAAGCCTCTCCTCCTTGCGCTTCTTCTCGCCATGGCCGGCGCGAACGCCCATGCCGAGGACGCGACTGTGGTTTCGCCGGAAGTGACCTTCGTCACCAGCACGGGCTACTGGGAAGAAAGCGGCGATCCGCTTTCGGCACTGGACCCTAATCAGACGCAGGGAGAAACACCCGCCGAACCGAGGAGTGCCGAAGGCGCCCGACGCGGCTACTACAAGCTGATCGCGCTACGGCAACCGGACGGCACCGCGCAGATCCATCTGCAGCAGATCGAGGCGACACCCGCCGGGCCGGAGGTCGTCTCTTCCGCGGAACTCGAGGAGTTCTCGTCGCTGCGGGCCTATGTCACGGATATACGGCCGGAAACGTCTACAGGTGTGACCGCACAGCCCGGCATGTTTGCAACCGTCTATCTGAAGACCGATCCTGCCGCCCGCGAGCCGGAGTCGTGGACCGTGCTCATCGACGACCTCGGCGACATCAAGGTCGAGCGGGCATCGAACTAAGCCTCAAAAAGAAAGGCCGGATGAAGACATCCGGCCATTTCATTTCGTACTCGCAATCTGATGCCGGCGGGCAAGGCGCCGCCAGCAATGCGGGGCTAGTTCAAGTCATCCACGGCGGCATCCGCGCCGCCGCTGACGCGGTGAGCAAGGGCTGCCTCCATGAACTCGTTCAGCTCGCCGTCCAGTACGTCGCCCGGTGCCGTGCTTTCGACACCGGTGCGCAGGTCCTTGACCAACTGGTAGGGCTGCAGCACGTAGGAACGGATCTGGTGGCCCCAGCCGATATCGGTCTTGGAGGCCGCCTCGGCGTTAGCCGCGTCTTCGCGCTTCTTCAACTCTGACTCGTAGAGACGGGCGCGCAGCATGTCCCAGGCCTTGGCCCGGTTCTTGTGCTGCGAGCGTTCCTGCTGGCACTGGACGACGATCCCCGACGGCATGTGCGTGATGCGCACGGCGGAGTCGGTGGTGTTGACGTGCTGGCCGCCGGCGCCCGACGAGCGATAGGTGTCGATGCGGCAGTCGCTCTCGTTGATGTCGATCTGGATCGAGTCATCGACAACAGGATAGACCCAGATCGAAGAGAACGAGGTGTGGCGACGCGCGTTGCTGTCATAGGGCGAGATGCGCACCAGGCGGTGAACGCCGGATTCCGTCTTCAGCCAGCCATAGGCATTGTGGCCCTTGACCAGCAACGTGGCCGATTTGATGCCCGCCTCTTCGCCGTCCTGAATTTCCATCAGTTCGACCTTGTATCCCTGGCGCTCGGACCAGCGGGTATACATGCGCAACAGCATGTTCGCCCAGTCCTGGCTCTCGGTGCCGCCGGCACCGGAATGCACTTCGAGATAGGTGTCGTTCTGATCGGCTTCGCCGGACAGCATCGCCTCGACCTGCTTCTTGGCCGCTTCGTTGCGCAGTTCGCGCAGCGCCTGTTCGGCGTCGGCAACGATGGCCGCGTCGCCCTCTTCTTCGCCGAGCTCGATCAGTTCGATGTTGTCGCTGAGCTGCTGCTCGAAACGGCGCAGGCCGTTGATGCCATCGTCGAGCTGCTGGCGCTCGCGCATCAGCTTCTGTGCCTCTGCAGCATCATTCCACAGCGACGGATCTTCCGCCTTGTTGTTTAACCAGTCCAGTCGTCTTACCGCCTGATCCCAGTCAAAGATGCCTCCTCAGCAGGCTTATGGCCTGCTTGATTTCGTCGACAATGTTCTCGATTTCGCTGCGCATGATCCTGCTTCTTGTGAACCCGATTTAACGTGAGCGTCAAATAGCGATGCCCGCCGCTGATGTAAAGGCGGCGGGCATTGCGAGACGGAGGATAGGTCTAGAACAGACCGTTGGAACCGGAGGTGACGGCCTGGTTAGCCTGCGGAGAATTCTTCAAGATTTCCTCCGGCGGCACGTACTGGTCGAGGCCACCGATGACCGAGAAGGTGTCGGCCGGGCCAGTGCCGGGCTTGAAGGCTTCGATGATCGTGTCCGGCTCGCCTTCATAGGCGGCCATGCCGGTCTTGCGGTTGACCGCGATCATGTTCATGCCTTCCGGCACCACGAACTTGCCTGGGCGTGTGCCCTTGATGGCTTCCTGCATAAAATTGTTGAAGATCGGCACAGCAAGGCTGCCGCCGGTCGCGCCGCGGCCGAGCGGGGCCGGGTTGTCGAAGCCGAGGTAGAGGCCGGCAACGAGATCAGGCGTGTAACCCACGAACCAGGCGTCCTTCTCATCATTGGTAGTACCGGTCTTGCCGGCAACCGGGCGATCGAGCGTGATCTTGCCGGCCGCCGTGCCCCTGAGAACTACCCCCTCCATCATCGAGGTGATCTGGTAGGAGGTCATCGGATCGAGAACCTGCTCGCGATTGTCGGTCAGGACAGGCTCTTCCTGGTTACCCCAGTCAGCTGCGTTGCAGTTGTCGCAAGTGCGGTCCTCGTGACGGAAGATCGTCTTGCCGTAGCGATCCTGAATCCGGTCGATCAGCGAAGGTTTGATCTGCTTGCCGCCATTGGCAAGAACCGAATAGGCCGAAACCATGCGCAGAACCGTCGTTTCGCCCGAACCCAGCGACATCGCCAGCAGCGGCGGCATCTTGTCGTATATGCCGAAGCGTTCGGCATATTCGGCAACGATGTTCATGCCCATGTCGTTTGCGAGGCGAACCGTCATCAGGTTACGCGATTTTTCGATGCCGAGGCGCAACGTCGACGGGCCGGCCGAGCCGCCACCATAGTTTTCCGGGCGCCAGACCTGGCCACCGGCGACAATTTCGATCGGCGCATCGAGGATAACGGATGCGGGCGTATAGCCGTTGTCGAGCGCGGCAGCGTAGACGAATGGCTTGAACGACGAACCCGGCTGGCGCATTGCCTGGGTCGCGCGGTTGAACTCCGACTGACCGTAGGAGAAGCCGCCGACCATGGCCAGCACGCGGCCGGTCTGCGGGTCCATCGCGACGAGGCCGCCCTGAACCTTCGGCGGCTGACGCAGGCGGTATTCACCCTTGTCCGCCAGCGGCTCGACATAGACGACGTCGCCCGGGCCCAGGACGCCCTCGGGCGACTTGGCTGACTTGCGCTCGCCGCCGGCCGAGCGATAGGCCCACTGCATGTTCTTTGCGGAGATATGGCCGGTCACGCGCTCCGCGATGATCTTGCCGGACGCTTCCTTGTCCGGCTGAATGCCGATCTCGACACCCTGGCCATCGGCCGAGAGCACGACGGCCAGTTTCCATTCCGGCACGTCGGCCAAGGCAACGACCTTGCCGAGCGGCTCGCCCCAGTCGCCGCCGATCTCGATCGACTTGACTGGACCGTGGAAACCACGGCGCTCGTCATAGCTGAGCAACCCTTCCTGCAGTGCCTTGCGCGCCGCGATCTGCATGCGCGGATCGAGCGAGGTGCGGACCGAAAGGCCGCCCTCATAAAGGGCGTTGTCGCCGTATTTCTGGATGATCTGCCGACGCACTTCCTCGGCGAAGAAATCGGAGGCGAAGAGATGCGCGCCACCGCGGCGCGGATTGACGCCGAGCGGCTGCTTCTTCGCGTCTTCGCCATCCGCCTTGGTGACGTAGCCGTTCTCAACCATGCGGTCGATGACCCAGTTGCGCCGCTCGATCGCAGCATCGGCCTTGCGGTAGGGATGATAGTTGGCCGGGCCCTTTGGCAGAGCCGCCAGGTAGGCGGTCTCGGCAACGGTCAGTTCCGTCACCGATTTGTCGAAATAGGTGAGCGCTGCGCCGGCAATGCCGTAGGAATTGAGGCCGAAGAAGATCTCGTTGAGATAGAGCTCGAGAATACGATCCTTGCTATAGGCCTGCTCGATGCGGAAGGAGAGGATCGCTTCCTTGACCTTACGGTCGATCGTCTGGTCCGACGAGAGCAGGAAGTTCTTGGCGACCTGCTGGGTGATCGTCGACGCGCCGACGGGGCGGCGACCTGATCCGAAATTCTGAAGGTTGACGGCGATGGCGCGAGCAAGCCCGGTGATATCGACGCCGGGGTGCTGATAGAAGTTCTTGTCTTCAGCCGAAATGAACGCCGCCTTGACGCGGTCCGGGATCGCCTGGATCGGCAGATAGAGGCGCCGCTCGCGGGCGTATTCCGCCATCAACGCGCCGTTGCCGGCGTGAAAGCGCGTGGTGACCGGCGGTGAATACTTCGCCAACACCTCGTAATCCGGCAAATCTTTGGTGACGCTGCCGAGATAGATGGCAACGGCCGCGGCGACACCGAGCAGCAAGAACGCACCAATGCCGAAGAAATATCCAATCAGTCTGATCATCAGTCAGATACCGGTACCTTATTATCGTCAATCGCCAGGCCACAAAGACCGATCGAGACGCTTCCCGTCCCATCGGCCCGCATTCCGTCGGCCCGGCCAAACGCTTCCATCAGAAATCGTCTGGCATCGCGGCTACACGCGCCCACCCAGTTCCTCATATGGCGAGGGGCACCGGGCATCAACACTGTTTCCCAACAAATCCGGGCGCAATTCGGGTTAGGTCCCGGATTGTGCGTAAAATAGGGCTTGTTTCCGATTATCGAGTGCGCATCCTGTTGAAAAGCATATCGCTGTTACCGGGGCGACACAAATCACTTCCTTCGCTGCGCCGTCAAACAGATCGTCGCGATCAGACCTCAGCCGCCGTTTGCGACCGCCTGTTCGCGGTAGCGCTTGATGGCAACAGCAAGCAGACCGGACACTTTCTTGCGCCATTCCGGATCGAGCAACAGCTTCTCGTCGTCCATATTCGACATGAATCCGAGCTCGAGCAGGATCGACGGAACATCCGGCGCCTGCAGTACGCGGAAGCCCGCGTGACGGTGCGGATTGTTGATGAGATTGATCTGCCCCTCGAAGGACGACACTACGGTGCGCGCCATGTTGACCGAGAAAGCCTGGGTCTCGCGGCGCGTCAGGTCGATCAGGATATCGGCGACTTCTGCCGGCTCGCTCTGGAGCGGTACGCCGGCGATCTCGTCGGAGAGGTTTTCACGCTGCGCCAGGTCGGCGGCCAGATGGTCGGACGCCTTGTCGGAGATCGTATAGACCGTCGCACCGCGAATGTCCTTCTGCCTGAGCGTGTCGGCATGAATCGAAATGAACAGATTGGCGCCCTTGTTGCGGGCGATCTGCACCCGCTGCGGCAGCGACAGGAAGACATCTTTGTCGCGCGTCAGAAAGGCTTCGATGCCACTTTCACGGTTGAGCGTGGCCACAAGCTCCTGCGCGAAGGCGAGCGTGACATGTTTTTCCTCAGTCTTCGTGCCGCTGCCGATCGCGCCGGTGTCGATGCCGCCGTGGCCCGCATCGATGGCGATCACGAAGGCGCCGCTCTTTTCCGCAGGCACGATTGTCGGCCGATCCGTCTTGGCGGCGACGACCGAGCCGGTCCACTGCTGGTCGCCCAAAAGTGCGTCGAAGCGGGTCTGGTCGACCTTCTCAGCATCGATGACCAGACGATAACTCTTGCCACCCTCCACCTCGATAACTTCAGCGTGGGTGACGGCGATCGGCCCCTTTGCTGACAACACGAGGCGAGAATTGCCGGCGCCCATACCGCCATAACGGATGGCCTCGAACAATCCCCGCGGCTCGAGGCTCTCTGCCTTCAGGCCGAAGGCGGTTTCCGGCAGATCGACGACGACACGTACCGGGTTTGCCACATAATGAATGGAGAAGTCGGGCTTCCGGTCGAACTCGACGACCACCCGAGTGCGCGCATCGTCACCGGCAACCCGTGCGCCGAACGCCAGCAACGGCACGGGCTCGGCCGCGTATGCCATCGGCACAGTCCCAAGCAAAGCGCCTGCCACGAACACTGAAGCCACGACACGCGCGCCGCCGCGCAGCAGTGCCGGCAACAGTGAAGCGTGCATATGAATAGCCCAAGGCTTCACGCCGGTCTCTCCGTCAATCCACGAAATCCGAGCGGCAGATGCGTCGGGCGTCCGCCCGCGCACACCGCGACATCCCTTGATCAATGAACCCTTATGGTTAACCAAAGCTTGACAGCGCTCCTTGAGCAACGCGACCAAGACATCCGATTCGCCGTCTCCCGACCTACTCTACCGGGGCAAGCGAATCGATCATTATTGTGGCGGCACAGGCTTTTCCCTTGCCAATGTGACATAGAAAACATAAAAGCATCACAAGGAGAAAGTGTTGACGGGATAGAATCGTCGGCCGGGCAGCCGGAGCTTTCCAGAGCTTGGCGCCAGGGAGTGATCGAGCCGGAATTGCCGGTTGCAACCGTATCATCTTTCCGCGGCCGCAAGGTGTTCATCCGCCGTCGCTGCATTTCCTCCCCGTACACTGGATCGTAAATTTCCGGCGGTGGCCGGAGTTCTTAGCGGTGATTTTTCACCGGCAAGCCCGCAAGCGGGCGCATTCATCGGGTCTTTATGAGACCTTTGACATTGGCATTCTTGTTTGGTCATTGATGTTGACTCAGCGGTATCGGTCAGAAGTAGAGAGGCCCCGGGACGTAACCGTTCCGGCTGCCATCTGGCTGCTGCACCATCACCTGCACCAGACAGGACCTTTCACATCCGGCGCAACCTCTGACGCGAGTGGCAGTCTTCCCATGGAAGAACGTCTGCCGCCCGTTCCGTTGTCGCGCCGAGGAGCACAACTTAGATGGCAGAGAAAATGCTTATCGATGCGTCTCACTCTGAAGAGACGCGCGTCGTTGTCGTTCGCGGGAACCGCATAGAAGAGTTCGACTTCGAATCGGAACACAAGAAACAGATCCGCGGCAACATCTACCTGGCAAAGGTAACGCGAGTGGAGCCTTCGCTCCAGGCGGCCTTCGTCGACTACGGCGGCAATCGCCACGGGTTCCTGGCCTTCGCCGAAATCCACCCCGACTATTACCAGATCCCCCTCGCCGATCGTCAGGCGCTGTTGAAGGCGGAAGCCGAAGAAGCGCGCCGCGACGACGATGTCGAACACGTCGAAACGGCAACGCCGACGCAGAGCGCGCTCAGCGTGCCTGTCGATCTGGAGATTGCCGCTGAAACGGAAGCCGTCGCGGAAACCACCGAGACGGTAGCCGAAGCAGCCGTCGAGGCCGACGTGCCCGCCGAGAAGCCCAAGGCAAAGCCGAAGCGCCCGCGCCGCACGAAGGCGAAAATCGCCGAAGAGGCCGCTGCAACTGCAGCAACCGAAGCGGCGGATGCAGGCGAAGAAGGCAATGGCGGCGAGATGGCCGCCATGGTCGACACCGATTCGATCTCCGAGGATGTCGACAGCCGTCGTCGCCGCGATGACGACGACGACGATGACGACAGCCATGACGGCGAGAAGGAAATCATCGAATCCGTCGGCGCTGAAGACGCTATGGAAGAGGTTCCGGATCGCCAGGTGCGCAAGCCGCGCAAGCAGTACCGCATCCAGGAAGTCATCAAGCGCCGCCAGATCCTGCTCGTTCAGGTCGCCAAGGAAGAACGTGGCAACAAGGGCGCAGCGCTGACGACCTACCTGTCGCTTGCCGGTCGCTACTCGGTATTGATGCCGAACACGGCACGTGGCGGCGGCATTTCCCGCAAGATCACCAACCTGCAGGACCGCAAGCGTCTGAAGGAAATTGCGCGTGGCCTCGAAGTGCCGCAGGGCATGGGAGTCATTCTGCGCACGGCCGGTGCCAACCGCACCAAGGTCGAGATCAAGCGCGACTTCGAGTATCTGATGCGCCTTTGGGAGAACGTCCGCACGCTGACGCTCAACTCGACTGCCCCCTGCCTCGTTTACGAGGAAGGCAGCCTGATCAAGCGCTCGATCCGCGACCTCTACAACAAGGACATCAGCGAGATCGTCGTTTCCGGCGAGGAAGGCTACAAGGAAGCCAAGGGCTTCATGAAGATGCTGATGCCGAGCCACGCCAAGGTGGTTCAGCCTTACCGCGACGTGCACCCGATATTCTCGCGCTCCGGCATCGAAGCGCAGCTTGATCGCATGCTGCAGCCGCAGGTAACGCTGAAGTCGGGCGGCTACATCATCATCAACCAGACGGAAGCCCTGGTTTCGATCGACGTCAATTCCGGTCGTTCGACGCGCGAGCATTCGATCGAGGACACGGCACTTCAGACGAACCTCGAAGCCGCAGAAGAAGTCGCCCGCCAGTTGCGCCTTCGCGACCTTGCCGGCCTGGTCGTCATCGACTTCATCGACATGGAAGAAAAGCGGAACAACCGCTCGGTCGAGAAGCGGCTGAAGGATTGCCTGAAGAACGATCGCGCCCGCATCCAGGTCGGCCGCATCTCGCATTTCGGTCTGCTCGAAATGTCGCGCCAGCGCATTCGCGCTTCGGTTCTCGAAAGCACGATGCAGACCTGCCCTCATTGCAACGGCACGGGTCACGTCCGCTCGCAGTCTTCGGTCGCGTTGCATGTGCTGCGCGGCATCGAAGAGCATCTGCTCAAGAACACCACCCACAACATCACCGTTCGCACGATCCCCGATATCGCGCTCTATCTGCTCAACCAGAAGCGCGGCACGATCATGGATTACGAACAGCGCTTCGGCGTCTCGATCATCATCGAGGCTGACGGCCATGTCGGCGCACAGCACTTTGCGATCGACCGCGGCGAGCCGGTTGAAAACCCCGTCAAGATCGAACAGATCCTGCACTTCGAGCCGGAGCCAGAGGACGACGACATCGTGATCGAAGAGGATCTCGATGAGGAAGAGGCAGAAGAAGTTGTCGTCGAACAGCGCCAGGAGCAGCCGAAGGCCGCCGCCCAGGCCGATGACCAGAACGGCCGCAAGCGCAAGCGCCGCCGCCGTCGTCGCGGCAAGGGCAGCCAGCAGGCCGAAGGCGCTGCCGCACAGGAAGGCGATTCTGCAGACGATGCTGACGACGCCGCCGAAACCGATGGTGACGAGGACGAAAACGATACGGATGCGCTGACCGCCGACGGCGAACAAAAGCGCAAGCGTCGCCGTCGCGGCAAGCGTGGCGGTCGCCGCAATCGCCCGGAACTGGGCGAAGGTGAAGTCGAAGGCGAGGAGCAGGCTGCTGCATCCGGCGACGACGAAGCGGGCGAGCAAGGCGACGTCGAAGCACCGGCGGAAGCCGAGGTTGAAGCGGTAGCCGTGGTTGCCGAAGCCGAGATCGTCGCGGAAGAGGTGGAACCGGTCGTCGAAAAGGCCGCCAAGCCGAAGCGCACACGCAAGAAAGCCGTTAAGGCCGAGGAGCCTGTCGTCAGTGCCGACGAGGCAGCGCAGACTGCGGTCGAAGCCCAGCCGGAGGCGGCTGAGCCCGTTCCCGCGGTTGCCGAAGAAGCGGCCGCTGATCTCGAAGAAGGCAAGCCTGCACGGGCAAACCGCGACCTTTCGACGATCGCGTCAGAACCGGTGCTGACCTCGACGGTCACGAACAAGAACGAAGGCACCGAAGAAGACCAGTCCAAGCCCAAGAAGGGCGGATGGTGGCAGCGCCGCGGCTTCTTCTAAGCCACATCTGAACCTCGGAAGAACAGAAAAGCCCGGACCTTGGTCCGGGCTTTTTCGTTTCCGTTTGGCGACAACTGCAACCGCCTATTTGGCTGCAAGTTTGAATCAGGGGCCTCTCAAAGAGAGTCCGGCAACGGCGGCAAGCCGCTGAAACAACTGAGGATCAGGCAATCCAACGGGCGATCCGGTCCATCGCTTCGTTCATGTCGGCTGTCGATCCGGCATAGGAGAACCGCATCGTACGATGCCCTTCAAGCGGATCGAAATCGAAGCCGGGCGTTGCTGCCACGTTGATTTCGGCCAGCATCCGGCGGGCAAACGCCATGCTGTCGTTGGTAAAGCGGCTAACATCCGCATAGGCGTAGAAGGCACCATCCATCGGTGACGCGATCGACAAGCCGATCTCCGGCAGGCGCCTCAGCAGCATGTCGCGATTGGCCGCGTAGGCCGCCTTGTAGCCGTCGAGTTCTATCTGTGCACCGAGTGCCGCCTCCGCCGCAATCTGCGACAATTCCGGCGGCGAGATGTAGAGGCTCTGGGCGATGCGCTCAAAACCGCGAACCTGCGCTTCCGGCAGCACCATCCAGCCGATCCGCCAACCCGTCATGCAATAATATTTGGAGAAGGAGTTGATGACGACGACGTCGTCGGTCAGCTCCAGAGCGCTTGCCTCTTCGCCGGCGAAGGTCAGCCCGTGATAGATTTCGTCGGAGATGAAGGCGATGTTTTCGGCGCGACAATAGTCGGCCAGCGCCTTGAGACCCGCCCTGCCCGTGACCGTTCCCGTCGGGTTGGCCGGGCTTGCCAGAAGAACCCCCTTCAGCGGCCGCCCTACCTTCGCGGCTGCGCGCGCCAGATTTTCCGGCGTCAGCGTGAAGCCGCTCTCGGCATTGGCTTCCACCTCGACGACCGTCAGGCCGAGCGCTGCGAGAATGTTACGGTAGGCGGGATAGCCGGGCCGGGCGATCGCCACGCAATCGCCGGGATCGAAGAGCGCGAGGAAGGCAAGATTGAAGCCGGCTGACGATCCGGTGGTTACCGCAATGCGTTGTGGGTCGAGCGCGATACCATGCCGCTTCTGATAGTGGTGGGCGATCGCGGTTCGCAGCGACAACGTGCCAAGCGCATCGGTGTAGCCGAGCCGACCATGCTCGAGCGCCTTGCGCGCCGCATCCAAGGCGGCTTTCGGCGCAGGGTGCGCTGGTTGCCCGACCGCCATTGAAATCACCGGGTGGCCGGCGTCACGTCGGCGCGTCGCCTCTGCCAGTACATCCATGGCATGAAACGGTTCGACGGCGCTGCGGTTCGACAATTCTACCAAGGCAATATCCTCAAGAAGCGGCCTATACCAACCCGCGTTGATACGACATGCCGCCCCTTTGCCCGATCGCTTAAAGCTTCACAAGTGCGCGAGCGCCGTATTTCCGCCGATTTTGCCGTTTCGTTTCGCCGGGGCCCACCCTATGCTGCCCGCGTGTTGCGGTGTTGGAGATTCCTGTTGTCTTTTACAAGCGCGCATTGACGCCGTATCGCGACATAGACGACAGACAGGGCAGGCAGAGACAACGAGGTAGAAATGAATTTCAGCACGAAAATGATTGCCGCCGGAACGATTGCCGCGTTCATGGCAGGCGTCAGCTTGCCGCAAAGCGCACTCGCACTCGACCAGAAACAGAAGGAAGAGTTTGGCGCCTTCATCAAGGAATATCTGCTCGCAAATCCGGAAATCATGCTCGACGTCCAGGAGGCGCTTGCAACCAAGCAGCGCGCCAAGCAGCAGGAAGCGGCGGAAGGTGCGATCACCGAAAACAAGAAGGCGATCTTCAACTCCGACTACGACATGGTGCTGGGCAATCCGGACGGCGACGTCACGGTCGTCGAGTTCTACGACTACAACTGTGGTTACTGCAAACGTGCGCTGACGGACATGGACGAGATCCTGTCGAAGGACAAGAACATCCGCTTCGTGCTGAAGGAACTGCCGATCCTCGGCCCGGATTCGCTGGCAGCCCACAAGGTCAGTGCTGCCTTCCGGCTGGTCGCGCCCGAGAAGTACGGCGAGTTCCACCGGGCCCTGCTCGGCGGCGAGGACCGCGCAACTGAGGAAACGGCGATTGCCGTTGCCGGCAAGCTCGGCGTCACCGAAAAGCAGCTGCGTGAGAAGATGGAGAAAGAGCCGCATGACGCGGCCGTGCGCGAGGCCTACACCCTTGCCAACGACCTCGGCATCACCGGCACGCCGTCCTACGTGATCGGCAACGAGGCCGTGTTCGGCGCAGTCGGCGCCGAGGAAATCAGCGCCAAGGTGGCCAATATGCGCAGCTGCGGCAAGACCGCCTGCTGACCGCCCGCATTGGACGATCTGTCCCAACTGTGGACAAATCCCGCGAGGACCCAAAGGGCTTTTCCTCGCGGGACCATCAGTCTATAGGTAACCCTCTATCACTGGACCGGAATCCCGCATGCCCACCAAAATTTTCGTGCTGAACGGCCCCAACCTGAATGCGCTCGGCAAGCGCGAACCGGGGATCTATGGCGGCCAGACACTCGCCGACATCGAGGCGATGTGCACCACGGAAGGCAAGGCATTGGGACTGGAAGTCGATTTCCGGCAATCCAACCATGAAGGCACGCTCGTGGACTGGCTGCATGAGGCCGGTGAAAAGGCGGCAGGTGTCGCGATCAATCCAGCGGCCTACGGCCATACGTCGATCGCGCTGCACGATGCCATCCGCGCGATCGGCATCCCGGTGGTCGAACTGCATCTTTCCAACATCCACGCGCGTGAAGAATTCCGCCACAAGTCGATGATTGCCCCGGCGGTCAAAGGCGTCATCTGCGGTTTCGGCGCGCAGAGTTACATTCTGGCGCTGCATGCGCTAAAGAACCTGACAGAAACGTCGAAATAAAAAGAACACGAGGCTCATATCCCATGGCTGACAAGAAACCCGGTATCGACCAAGCGCTGATCCGCGATCTCGCCAATATCCTGAACGACACCGATCTCACCGAGATCGAAGTGGAGCAGGAAGACCTTCGCATCCGCGTATCGCGCGCCGGCACGCCTGTCGCCGTCTCGATGCCGACCTACCAGGCCCAGCCGGCAGTTCACGCTGCGCAGCCCGTTGCGGCTGCCGCTCCGGCCGAGACCAGCCGCAACTCCAAGAACGCCCTCACGGCCCCGATGGTCGGCACGGCCTACCTTGCGCCGGCTCCAGGCGCCCGCCCGTTCATCGAGGTCGGTACCGTGGTCAAGGAAGGCCAGACCGTCCTGATCATCGAAGCGATGAAGACCATGAACCAGATCCCTGCCCCGCGTTCGGGCAAGGTGACCGAAATCTTCGTCCAGGACGCAGCCCCCGTCGAGTATGGCGAGCCGCTGATCGTAATCGAATAAGGCGGCGCTGCGATGATCTCGAAAATTCTCATTGCCAATCGCGGCGAAATCGCCCTTCGCGTGCTGCGCGCCTGTAAAGAGCTCGGCATTGCGACGGTGGCCGTCCATTCCACGGCCGACAGCGACGCCATGCACGTGCGCCTCGCCGACGAAAGCGTCTGCATCGGTCCTCCGCCGTCGCGCGATAGCTATCTGAACATTCACCAGATCGTCGCCGCCTGCGAAATCACTGGCGCTGATGCCGTGCATCCGGGCTACGGCTTCCTGTCGGAAAACGCCAAGTTCGCCGAAATTCTCGATGCGCACGACATCACCTTCATCGGCCCGACGGCGGAACATATCCGCATCATGGGCGACAAGATCACCGCCAAGAAGACGGCGCAGGAGCTTGGCATCCCCGTGGTTCCGGGCTCGGACGGCGAAGTGAGGCCGGAAAATGCGCTCGAAGTCGCGCGCCAGATTGGTTTCCCGGTTCTGATCAAGGCGACTGCTGGCGGCGGCGGTCGCGGCATGAAGGTCGCAAGGACCGAGGCTGACCTCGACGAGGCTGTGTCAACCGCTCGTTCCGAGGCGCTCGCGGCCTTCGGTAATGACGCGGTCTATATGGAGAAGTTTCTCGGCAGGCCGCGCCACATCGAAATCCAGATCGTCGGCGACGGCGAAGGCAATGCCATCCATCTCGGCGAGCGCGACTGCTCCTTGCAGCGACGCCACCAGAAGGTCTGGGAAGAGGCAAATTCCCCTGCCCTTAACGTCGAACAGCGCATGAAGATCGGCCAGGTTTGCGCCGATGCCATGAAGAAGCTGAAGTACCGCGGCGCAGGCACGATCGAGTTCCTCTACGAGAACGGCGAGTTCTATTTCATCGAAATGAACACCCGCCTTCAGGTGGAGCATCCGATCACCGAAGCAATCACCGGCATTGACCTTGTGCACGAACAGATCCGTGTCGCATCGGGCGGCGGGCTTTCGGTCAAGCAGGAAGACATCGTGTTTTCCGGCCACGCGATCGAGTGCCGCATCAATGCCGAAGATCCGCGTACCTTCGTCCCCTCGCCGGGCACGATCACGCATTTCCACGCACCAGGCGGTCTCGGCGTTCGTGTCGATTCGGGCGCCTATCAGGGCTACCGGATCCCGCCTTACTACGACAGCTTGATCGGCAAGCTTATCGTGCATGGCCGCACACGTGTCGAATGCATGATGCGCCTTCGTCGCGTGCTTGACGAGTTCGTCATCGACGGCATCAAGACGACGCTGCCGCTATTCCAGGACCTGATCAACAATCAGGATATCGCGAACGGCGAATACGACATCCATTGGCTGGAGCACCATCTGGCCACTACGTCCGAATAGGACCGTGCATTGAAAGGGACGCGCAGCAAGCAACCCGACGTAACACCGGACATGCTGCTGCGCGCCTATTCCATAGGCCTGTTTCCAATGGCCGATTCGGCAGATGACCCGGAGCTTTTCTGGGTCGAGCCGGAAATTCGCGGCGTCATCCCGCTTGATGGCTTTCACATCTCGCGCAGTCTCGCAAAGACAATCCGCAAGAGCCACTTCGACATCCGCTTCAACACTGCCTTTGGGGCCGTCATGGAAGGCTGCGCCGCGCCGGCGCCTGATCGCCCGACCACCTGGATCAACACCAAGATCCGCAGCCTCTACGCCACCCTTCACTCCATGGGCTACGCACACAGTGTCGAAGCCTGGGAGGACGACGTGCTGGTCGGCGGCCTTTACGGCGTCTCTCTGGGCTCGGCATTCTTCGGCGAAAGCATGTTTTCCCGACGCACGAACGCTTCAAAGATCTGCCTCGTGCATCTGGTGGAGCGCCTCCGTGCCAGAGGCTTTGAACTGCTGGACACCCAGTTCACTACCGAGCATCTCAAATCCTTCGGCGCGATCGATGTGCCGAAAGCCGAGTACGAGATCATGCTCGCCAACGCGATGAACTCGCCCGATCTATCGTTTTGAGCGCATGGCCGATATGGGCCATCCCCACCGGGACCTGTATTTCGCGGACCCTTTCATCCAGGTTCAGACCTTTCGGGCGGCGTGCAGCGCCGCGTGCCAAATAAAGCGCTTCCGTTCGCAAACAGAGTCACGCAAGCGCTCTATCTCTTTGTTTTTATGCATTTCCTGACGGGAAGCCGCTTCGCACGTTCGTTGGAAAAGCTTTCGGTGGTCCGTTTTGATCGCGGCAAGGTCGGTGCAGACATCCAGCAAGACGAAGCGGGCGCACCCCGTTATGACTCGCCGCTCGCTGCACGGGCGCGAGAGTCGCGGGCGTTTCAAAGACAGGCCGAGGACAGGAAAATTTGATTGAGGGTATCGCTGCCGCTTTCGAGCGCGACAGCCAAGACAACGCTATTTCTTGGAGGCGGTGTCTGGCGGTGGCAACTCGGAGGTTGCCTTGCAGGACTGCAGCCAGACGTCATAGACGGGGTGTTCGACGGCATTCAGACCAGGACTGTCGGCGAACATCCAGCCGGTGAAGATCCGCCTGATCTTGCGGTCGAGCGTGATCTCGTCGACTTCGACGAAGGTCGTGATCTTCTGAGCTTCGGTGTCGTCCCTGTTATAGCAGACGCGCGGCGTTACCTGCAGGGCGCCGAACTGGACGGTCTCGCCGATATAGACGTCAAACGTCGTGATGCGGCCGGTGATCTTGTCGATGCCGGAAAACACGGCGACGGCGTTGTTTATCCGCGCGGCCTCGGCCGTACCGGTCGAGGAAACCATCGGCAGCGCGGCAAGCGCGGCGACACAGAGCCGGCTCGACATCTGGCCGATTGTTTTCCGCAGATAAGAACCCGCCATTCCCGCCTGTCTCCCGCGCGCTTCGCATTCACCGTTGATGGATATCAGGCGCTAAACATGAAATGTGGCCGCCCCGTGGTCACTGGACCATTTCACGGGCGGCGCGCCTTGTCCGACGACAAGCGTCTCAGGAACCCGGCGTCCAGGCGTCGTAGTCGCCCGTCACACGCGGACGTGCTCCAGCACCTGCGATCGAACCCTGCGGACGGTAGGCGTTGGCCGTACCGGTCGGGTTCGGGCGATGCGGCTTCTGCCACTCGCGTGCGACGTATTTTTCGTCTGCAGGCGAAACGTCGGTGCGATGATGCATCCAGCCGTGCCAGCCGGCCGGAATGGCAGAGGCTTCCGCATAACCGTTGTAAATCACCCAGCGGCGCGTACGGCCTTCGGAGTCCTTGCCGCCCTGATAATAGACGTTGCCGAGCTCGTCTTCGCCGACACGTTGACCGTTACGCCAGGTATGAAACCGCGTTCCGATCGTCTGTTGGTTCCACCAGGTGAAAATCTGCAGCAGGAGCTTCATGGATGCCGTCCTCAACCGACCGTTGGGAAGGCGGCCGGATACCAAAACTATGTCCCCGCTTATGCCCCGCTACTCCCGGCTTGTCCAGTGATTCCGAGGCGAGCACGGTCATTTCAACCGCATGTGAAAGCCGAAATGGCTGCGCACAAAACCGAGACGCGCGTAGAAGCGATGCGCAGCCGTTCGCGTCGCATTCGAGGAGAGTTGCACCTTTCCTGCCCCCTCCTCGCGCGCACGCTCGATCGCGTGGCGCATCATGCACGCGCCAATGCCGCGGCCGCGCATGTCTTCTCGGGTTTGCACCGCCTCGATCACCAGTCTCGGCTGGCCGCGCCCAGGAAGAGACGTCAATAATGCCGTCTGGAAAGTCCCGACCACTTCTTCACCGAGGCGGGCAACATAAAGCATCTGAAGTGGCGATGCTTCGATCCGCGCGAAAGCGGCGAGATAGTCAGCGAAAGCCTCAGGCTCGGTCGTATCTCCGTGTCCGCCAACCTCGTCAGCGGCAAAGAGCGAGATGATGGCAGGAAGATCCGCCAGTTCGGCCTTGCGGATCTCGAAGTCAGTTGTCGGGTCCATGTAGCCTCTCGAGGCTTGGCAATGAGCGCCAAGCGTCAATCATCACAAGGCAACAGGTTCGTGACAGCGACATTGCTCCGCGCTTTTTTCCACGGAACAAAGCCACGGCCGTAAATCTATAGCCCCAACGTCAGAAGGAAGGGCGTGTCAAACCAGCGGCTTTTCGAGGATGAGTGCCGGAAGTCCCGATTGATCGTCGCCGCAATTGCTGGTTTGACCGACTTCGGAAAAGCCGTGAGCCTGGTAGAATGCGAGGGCATGAAGGTTTTGCGCTTCGACTTCGACCCGCATACGTTCGGCGTCGGGGAAGCAGGTTTCGAGTTCGGCGAAAATGTCGCGTCCGATGCCCTGCCTCTGGAGTTTCGGCAGAACGTAAAGCTGGTGGAGCACAACGGTCTTCTTCAACGTATCGGACATGGCCGCATAGCCCATGCCACCGATGCTGCGACCGTCGTCGGCGACGAGGAACTCCGCGTTCTTGCGCTCCAGCCGGGCTTTGAGCGCCGGCAGCGAATGCCAGCGCCCTGTCAGTTCGTTGACCTTCTCCACGCCATAGAAGGTGTCATAGGTCGCATGCCACGTCTCGACGAGCAGCGCGCGAACCTTTTCCAGATCGCGCTCGCTCGCCGTGCGGACGAAGAACATCGTTTATTCCTCGATGCCGAGCTTGGCCTTGACCAGAGCCTGGACGGCCTGCGGGTTGGCCTTGCCACCGGTCGACTTCATCACCTGGCCGACGAACCAGCCGGCCAGCGACGGCTTTGCCTGAACCTTGGCGACCTGATCCGGGTTGGCGGCGATGATCTCGTCGACTGCCTTCTCGATGGCGCCGGTGTCCGTCACCTGCTTCATGCCGCGCGCTTCGACGATCTCCGCGGGATTTCCGCCTTCGTTCCAGACTATTTCGAAGAGATCCTTGGCAATTTTGCCGGAAATCGTCTCGGCCTTGATGAGATCGATGATGCCGCCGAGCTGAGCGGGGGAAACCGGAGTCTCTTCAATGGCTTTGCCGGCTTTGTTCAAGGCGCCGAGCAGGTCGTTGATAACCCAGTTTGCGGCGATCTTGCCGTCACGGCCCTCGGCCACGGCCTCGAAATAATCGGCAATCGACTTTTCGGATACGAGCACCGAGGCGTCATAGACCGACAGGCCCATGTCGCTGACAAAGCGTTCCTTCTTGTCGTCAGGCAGTTCCGGCAGGTCGGCCTTTAGCGCATCGACGAAGGCCTGGTCGAACTCGAGCGGCAGCAGATCCGGATCCGGGAAGTAGCGGTAGTCGTGCGCATCTTCCTTCGAGCGCATCGAGCGCGTCTCGCCCTTGTTCGGGTCAAACAGACGCGTTTCCTGGTCGATGGAACCACCATCTTCGAGAATGCCGATCTGGCGTCGCGCTTCGTACTCGATCGCCTGACCGATGAAGCGGATGGAGTTGACATTCTTGATTTCGCAGCGCGTGCCAAAGCCTTCACCGGGGCGGCGGACAGAGACGTTGACGTCGGCGCGCATCGAGCCTTCGTCCATGTTGCCATCGCAGGTGCCGAGATAGCGCACGATCGAACGCAGCTTGGTCATATAGGCCTTGGCCTCGTCGGACGACCGCATGTCGGGCTTGGAGACGATTTCCATCAGCGCGACGCCAGAGCGGTTGAGGTCGACATAGGACATCGACGGATGCTGGTCGTGCATGGACTTGCCCGCGTCCTGCTCGAGATGCAGGCGCTCGATGCCGATCTCGACGTCTTCGAACTGCCCCTGGCGATCGGGCCCGACGGAAATGATGATCTTGCCTTCGCCGACGATCGGGTCCTTGAACTGCGAGATCTGATAGCCCTGCGGCAGGTCGGGGTAGAAATAGTTCTTACGGTCGAAGATCGAGCGATTGTTGATCACGGCCTTGAGGCCGAGGCCGGTGCGCACCGCCTGCTTGACGCATTCCTCGTTGATGACGGGCAACATGCCAGGCATGGCCGCGTCGACCAGCGACACATTGGCGTTCGCCGGCTTGCCGAATTCGGTCGATGCACCCGAAAAGAGCTTCGAATTGGAAAGCACCTGGGCATGGACCTCCATGCCGATGATGACCTCCCAGTCGCCGGTGGCGCCAGGGATGAAGCGTTTGGAATCGGGAGTGCGGACGTCGACAATGCTCATATCATGCTCTTCTTTGAAGCCTGAATTCTTGGTTTCTCGGTAGAGCAATTGCCGCAATGGTGCAAGTTGTTAGGCGCGATCAGCCATCCCGCGATGACGGGGCGCACGGTTTAACCGCCGCTTAGCGCCTCCCATGGCAAAAGGCGGATATGCCCGTCACCGCCGCCGCCCTCCTGTGCTTCCTTGTCGCGATCAACGCCACAACCTTCTGTCTCTTTTGGTACGACAAGCATGCGGCGCGATCAGGCTGGCGCCGCATTCGTGAGCGGACATTGCTGTCGTCGGCGTTCTTTGGCGGCAGCATCGGTGCGATGGCCGGCCGCCAGGTCTTCAGGCACAAGACGCGCAAGGAGCCGTTTCGAACACAACTCATCCTGATCGTCCTGTTTCAGACGATCGCGGTCATCGCCTGCACATTCGTTGCCGGCGGATATCTTGACGCCTTCGCCGGTCTCTTCTAGGAAGCGTTCGTTCGAATGGAGTTTTGATGTTCTCTTCTTCTGAGTCCCGGTAAGGGCCCTTGCCCGCTTTCTCCTAAAAGATTGCGCGCACGGGCCGGAAACGTAACCCCGCTTTTCCCAAGATTTGCGGAACGTTTTTTTGCGTTCTCACGAACGCTATTCCGGAACATTCAGAAATGGATATCTCACGCGCTGAGCAGCGCATTCTTCATCATTTGGCCCAAGGCGGCCGTATCGAAATCATCCGTGACGGCAAGGCGATCAGCGAAATCCGATGCTTCACACGCGACGGATGGGTCTATCCAGGCTTCGACCTCGGACTCTTCCGCAAACTGAAGCGCAAGAAAGCGATCTCGTCATCGGCCGGCAAGCCCTATCGCATCACCGAGCGGGGCCTGCATCTGGTCCGATCGGAACTCAACAATCGCTAATCGGAGAAACCCGTGGAGATGCCGGGCGCACGCTCGGCATCTCGTCCGAGACCTCCAGCGAATTTGAGCATGACGGATCAAAGGCAAAGTACGGCTCTCGTCTCCGCATCACGACAGCGCCGCGCGTCATGCGTGACGCGCGGCGCTGTAACACTTTAAGGCGGCGTAGCACACGTGTAGTGCTACGCCCTCAGTGCTTTACCACCACTTGGTGGGCGTGAAACGACCGGCCGCCTGTTCGATCACATGGGCGGTCTTGAAGAGGGTCTCTTCCTCGAACGGCTTGCCGATCAACTGCAGACCAAGCGGCAGGCCCTTGTGATCAACGCCGCCGGGAACGGCGATGCCCGGCAGACCGGCCATGTTGACCGTCACCGTGAAGATGTCGTTCAGGTACATCTTGACCGGATCGGATGCGAGATCCTCGTCGGCGATACCGAAGGCGGAGGATGGCGTGGCCGGCGTCAGGATCGCGTCGACACCGGCGTGGAAGGCCAGCTCGAAGTCGCGCTTGATCAGCGTGCGAACCTTCTGGGCGCGCAGGTAGTAGGCGTCGTAATAGCCGGCGGAAAGCACGTAGGTGCCGATCATGATGCGGCGCTTGACCTCCTGGCCGAAGCCGGCAGCACGGGTCTTCTCGTACATGTCGGCGATATCCTTGCCGTCGACGCGCAGGCCGTAGCGGACGCCATCGTAGCGGGCAAGGTTCGAGGACGCTTCGGCCGGCGCGACGATGTAGTAAGCCGGCAGCGCGTATTTGGTGTGCGGAAGCGTGATGTCGACGATCTCGGCGCCAGCGTCCTTGAGCCAGGCGATGCCCTGCTGCCACAGGGTTTCGATCTCTTCCGGCATGCCTTCAACCCGGTATTCCCGGGGAATGCCGATCTTCATGCCCTTGATCGACTGGCCGATCGAAGCTTCGTAGTTCGGCACCGGCAGATCGACGGAGGTGGTGTCCTTCACATCGACGCTTGCCATCGACTTCAGAAGGATCGCGGCGTCGCGCACGTCACGAGCGATCGGCCCGGCTTGGTCCAGCGACGACGCGAAGGCGACGACGCCCCAGCGCGAGCAGCGGCCATAGGTCGGCTTGATGCCAACGGTGCCGGTGAATGCCGCCGGCTGACGGATGGAGCCACCGGTGTCGGTTGCCGTAGCACCAGCGCACAGATGCGCAGCTACGGCAGCGGCCGAACCGCCCGACGAACCGCCCGGGACCAGATCGAGGTTGGATCCCTTGGCGCGCCAGGGGTTCTTCACGGCACCGTAGTAGGACGTCTCGTTGGAGGAGCCCATGGCGAACTCGTCCATGTTCAGCTTGCCGAGCATCACGGCACCGTCGTTCCACAAGTTCTGGGTCACGGTCGATTCGTAGGGCGGCGCGAAACCATCGAGTATGTGGCTGCAGGCCTGCGTGTGCACGCCTTCGGTGCCGAAGAGATCCTTGATGCCGAGCGGAATGCCTTCAAGCGCGCCGGCCTTGCCGGCAGCGATGCGGGCGTCCGATGCCTTGGCCATCTCGCGCGCCTTGTCGGGCGTGACGGCGATATAGGCGTTGATCGCGTCGTTGGCGCTATCGATCGCCGCGATATAGGCGTCGGTCAGTTCAACGGCGGTGATTTCCTTGGCCGCAAGCTTGGTGCGGGCTTCGGCGATCGTCAGGCTGGTGAGTTCGGTCATGGTGAAATCGGGCTTTCGCAAATCGGGTACGTCGGGGCGGCAGGCGGTCGGATTATTCGACAACCTTCGGGACGAGGAAGAAGTTGCGATCGGTATTGGGAGCGTTGGCGACGATATCGTCGGCCTTGCTGCCATCGGAAACGACGTCCAGGCGCTTCTTCATTTCCATCGGCGTCACCGACGTCATGGGCTCGACGCCATCGACATTCACTTCGGAGAGCTGCTCGACGAAACCAAGGATGCCGTTGATTTCGCCCACCATCCGCGTGGCTTCATCTTCACTGACGGCGATGCGGGCGAGGCGCGCAACGCGCTTCACGGTGGCAAGGTCTACGGACATGGTCGTCTCCGGTATCTGGAACTTTCCCCCGCTATAATGGTGCGCGGCGAGGCGCGCAACGGGGGAATCGCCGGATCACTCGCCTGCCGCAGTGCTGACGGTCTTCGGCGTCAGACGCTTATGACGCCGCCGACGGCCGGTGTCGCGACCTTGGTCGAGGCGCTATCCATGCCCACGACGAAGTTTTCCGGCGTCTGGTCGATGATCGGGAAGGATCCGTAGTGGCAGGGAATGGCGGTCGAGAACTTGAAGTAGCGCTGGCAGGCGAGCGCGGCCACGGCGCCGCCCATGGTGAAGCGGTCGCCGATCGGAACAAGGCCGATCTCGGGCTGGTGCAGCTCTTCGATCAATGCCATGTCCGAGAAGATGTCCGTGTCGCCCATATGGTAGAGCGTCGGCTCGTCCTCGAAATGCAGGACTAGGCCGTTGGCATTGCCGAGCGAATGCGAAACGCCGTCTTCGGTAATCTGCGCCGAAGAATGCAGCGCGTTGACGAAAGTGGCGGAAAAGCCGGAGAGATGAATGGTACCGCCGGTATTGCCGGGCTCCATCACTGAGACGCCCTGACGGCCGAGCCACATGCAGAGATCGAAGTTGGCCACGACCACCGCTCCCGTTTCCTTGGCGATGGCCACGGTATCGCCGACGTGATCGCCATGACCGTGCGTCAGAAGAATGTGGGTGAGCCCGGCCGTCACCTGCTTGCGTTCGCTGCCGGGAAAAGCCGGGTTGCCGGTAAAGAAGGGATCGATCAGGATCTTCGACGTTGCCGTTTCGATGTGGAAAGCCGAATGGCCGAGCCATTTGATCTTCATGACATTCTCCCAGATGATTTGTGCTTTGGAGCAGCTATATGGAACGAAACGAACACCTGCAAAGATCGAATCGGCAAATCAAATGACAATTCTGACCATCGAAGAGCTCGCGAGCCAGCTTCAGCCCAACCAGGCCATCGCCGGCCTCGATCTTGGCACCAAGACGATCGGCATCTCGGTATCCGACCTTGGACGCCGGATCGCGACACCGCGCGAGGTGATCCGACGGGTCAAGTTCGGCATTGATGCGGTGGCGCTTCTGGCGGCAGCCGAGAAGGAAAGGGTCGCAGCCTTCGTCATCGGCCTGCCTGTCAACATGGACGGCAGCGAAGGACCGCGGTGTCAGGCGACCCGCGCCTTCGTGCGAAACATGGTCGAGAAGACGCCCCTTCCCTTCGTTTACTGGGATGAGCGGCTCTCGACGGTCGCGGCCGAGCGGGTGCTGATCGAGATGGACGTGTCACGCAAGAAGCGGGCCGAGCGCATCGACTCGGCCGCCGCATCCTTCATTCTTCAAGGCGCGCTCGACAGGCTGGCGTCTCTTGGCAGAGACCGCGCATCAACCGACTGAACGGCGCCTGCGCCGAAACGGCGGCGATACCAGGCAGCAAGCTCGCGACGCTTGCGGAAGGCGACGATGCCGAGGACGATGAAGCTGTCCACTATCATGGCGCGCGCGACGAGCGGTGGGATGCTTTCCGGCGGAATGCCGAGCACGTTGCCATAGATCTGGAAGACCAGGTCATGGGTCTCGCGCGTCAGCATGAAGAAGCCGAAGCTCATGTCGTAATAGGAAAGGCCGTACCAGCCGGCCAAAAGCATGACGGGGCATGCCCACAGGATCAGAAACCACTTCATGCGGCCCCCCTTTCCGATATGCGTCGATAGAACAATGGATAGATCGCGCGATCTGCCAATATCAAGGCAAGCAGCACGATCGCGGGGACCACGATATCGAGCGCCAGTCCGGCGAAAAACATCATCATGATGATCATAAGACCAGTTCTCACCGAACCGCTCCGTTCCGGATTTCTTTGCGTTACCCAGCCACTGTCCACACTCGCCGGCGATCGCGCAATGTAAACCATTTGTTAAGGTTAATTTTCACAGGCTCCTGCCCGGCTGCGGTCGACGCGGCCTCCCTCTAATGCGCGCCCGTCAAACCTGATGGGCGAAGGACGCCGCAAAGCTTGAAACTCGCGGCATGATTTCGTCTTAAATCGATTCCGGTTTGACGGATTATGCAGTAACGGTGGGCCCTCTTCCCGCGCAGGCCCCGCCATGATCATCGTCTTTGAAAGTATCCTTCCCATCTTCCTTTTGGTGCTGCTCGGCGCATGGCTGAAACGCACAACGCTGGTCGATCAGAATCTCTGGTTGGGCCTCGAACAGTTCGGCTATTACATCCTCTTCCCCGCCCTGTTGTTTTCGACGCTGGTCCAGGCCGATTTTTCCGGCATGAAGGCGGACGCCACGGCGATCGCCACGATCGGCAGTGTCAGCCTGATGTCGATCTTCGTCCTCTTCCTCTGGCCGCTGTTTCGCAACAGAGAGGTTTCGGGCGCCTCCTTCACTTCCGTCTTCCAGACGGCGACACGGTGGAACGGGTTCATGGCGCTGGCGATCGCCCAAAAGCTCTACGGACCGATCGGACTGACGCTGACGGCACTGGTGATGACGCTCGTGATCATCCCGATCAATCTCTACAACGTCGGCGTGCTGGTTTGGTTCGGCGGCGGCAACCGGGATTTCCGGCGTTTCTTTGCCAAGATCGTCACCAATCCGTTAATCGTCGCATCGGTGCTGGGCATTCTGTTCAACCTGGCGGGCATAACCGTCTACGGGCCGGTGATGACGACCATCGACATGCTGGCAAGCGCCTCGCTCAGCCTCGGGCTGGTGATGGTCGGCGCCGGATTGCGGGTGTCCGACGCGTTGAAGCCGAGCGGGTCGGCAATGCTGGCCGTCTTCCTGAAGCTGATCGTCATGCCGGTGTTCATGGTGGGCGCCAGCTTCCTGCTCGGCATCCGCGGCGACGCGCTGTGCGTCATTGCACTTGGCGCTGCTGTTCCGACCGCGATGAACGGTTATCTCCTGGCCAAACAGATGGGAGGCGACGCCGAGCTTTATGCGGCGGTGGCGACGGTCCAGACCGTCGTCTCCTTCTTCACGATACCGCTCGTGCTATCCGTGACCGCCTACGTGGCGGCCGGATAGAGCAGATCAAGGATGTAAGCGGAGTCGAAGCGCGAATCGAGCATGCCGTAGGTCGACCGCCATCCGGCGGCAAGGCGCGATTCGAGGAAGGCATCGGCGATACGGCCGGCGCCAAGGCGATAGAGTTCGGCTGCAGCGGCGGCCAGCGCCAATTGCTCGACGAGCATGCGGGCGGCGCCCTCGTCGCGCTCGCAAAGTGACATCGCCGCGCGCAGCACGTCGATCGTCTTGCGTCCGGCAGGCCCGAGATCGCGGCTGAGGACGGCAAACAGCTGTTCGAAAAGATCCTTGCGCTTGAGCAGCACACGCAGGACATCCAGCGCCATGACGTTGCCGGAGCCTTCCCAGATGGCATTGACCGGCGCCTCGCGATAGTGCCGCGCCAGCGCCCGCTCTTCGACATAGCCGTTGCCGCCGAGGCATTCCATTGCCTCGTAAATCAGTGCCGGGGCGATCTTGCAGCACCAGTATTTCGCAACCGGCGTCATGATGCGCGCATAGGCGGCCTCGTCGGCACTGCCGTGGGCCTTGTCGAAGGCATCGGCGAGGCGGAACGACAAGGCACTGGCGGCAGCGACATCGAGCGCCATGTCGGCGAGAACGCGGGTCATCATAGGCTGGCCGACGAGCGGCTTGCCGAAGACCTTGCGGCCACGCGTGTGGTGGACGGCCTCGGCGAGCGACGCCCGCATGATGCCGGCGGACGCCAGCGCGCAATCGAGACGCGTCAGCGTCACCATGTCGAGAATGGTGCGGATACCGGCATCGGGCGCGCCGAGCACGAAACCGAACGTGTCGGAAAACTCCACCTCGGAGGATGCGTTGGAGCGGTTGCCGAGTTTGTCCTTCAGACGCTGGAAGCGCAGGCCGTTGGCGGCACCGTCTTCCAGAAGCCGCGGCACGAGGAAGCAGCCGAGCCCGTCGCGGGTCTGCGCCAGCATCACGAAAGCGTCGCTCATCGGCGCCGACATGAACCACTTGTGGCCGTTCAGACGGTAGATACCTTCGCCCACCCGCTCGGCGGTCGAGGTGTTGGCGCGCACATCGGTACCGCCCTGCTTTTCCGTCATGCCCATGCCGACGGTGACCGCAGACTTCTGCATCCACGGCTTGTTCGACGAATCATATTTGCGCGACAGGATCTTCGGCGCCCATTCCTTCTGTACGGCGGGCGACGCGGTAATTGCGGCAAGCGAAGCGCTCGTCATCGTCAGCGGGCAAAGATGGCCGCATTCCAGCTGAGCCGTCAGATAGAAACGGATCGCTCTGGTCTTGTGCGACTGGTTGCGCTCGTCAGGCAGGTTTTCCCAGGCGGATGCATGCAGGCCCGAGGTCATCGAGCGGCGTATCAGGGCATGCCAGGCCGGATGGAACTCGACGACATCGAGGCGCTCGCCGCGCGGTCCGTGCGTCTTCAGCTTCGGCACGCCTTCGTTGGCCATGCGCGCAAGTTCCTGCGCCTCCGGCGAGGTCACATAACGGCCGAGCGTATCGAACTCGTCGCGCAGGGCCTTCGCCATGCCCGATGTGATGTCCACGATCAGCGGATCGGAACGATAGGCATTGATGCCGGACCAGGGCTTGGGCTGGTTCAGCTCGGCGAGTTTCTGTTCGGTCCGGTTCATCTGATTCATGGGCCGGTTCTAGCGCAAGTTTGCCGACCACGAAACGGGGCCAGGAAAAGATAGGATGCCGCAGCCAAGTTTTCTGCGGAAGGGCTCGCGCACCGCTTGCCGTACCGGGGGTCAAGTCTTATAGAGCGAGCCACATTCCAGAGCGCAAGGGCGGCCCATGACCATTTTCCCGCATCGCCACCTGCTCGGCATCAAAGGTCTCACGGAGCAGGACATCACCTACCTGCTCGATCGCGCCGATGAAGCCGTCAAGATCTCCCGTCAGAGAGAGAAGAAGACGTCCACCCTTCGAGGGCTGACGCAGATCAATCTCTTCTTCGAAGCGTCCACGAGGACGCAATCCTCCTTCGAACTTGCCGGCAAACGGCTTGGCGCCGACGTGATGAACATGTCGGTCGGCAACTCGTCGGTGAAGAAGGGCGAAACGCTGATCGATACGGCGATGACGCTGAACGCCATGCACCCCGACGTGCTGGTCGTGCGCCATTCCTCGGCGGGTGCCGCAGCACTTCTGGCGCAGAAGGTTTCCTGCTCGGTGGTCAATGCCGGCGACGGCCAGCACGAACACCCGACCCAGGCCCTGCTCGACGCGCTGACGATCCGCCGCATCAAGGGCAAGCTCTCGCGCATCATCGTGGCGATCTGCGGCGACGTGCTGCATTCGCGTGTCGCCCGCTCCAACATCCTTCTGCTCAACCAGATGGGCGCACGGGTGCGCGTGGTAGCACCAGCGACCTTGCTGCCCTCCGGGATCGCCGACATGGGCGTCGAGGTCTACCACTCGATGACCGAGGGACTGAAGGGTGCTGACGTGGTGATGATGCTGCGCCTGCAGCGCGAGCGCATGGCCGGCTCCTTCGTGCCGTCGGTGCGCGAGTACTTCCACTACTACGGCCTCGATGCCGAAAAACTGAAAGCCGCCAAGGACGACGCGCTCGTCATGCATCCCGGACCGATGAACCGCGGCGTCGAGATCGCGTCCGAAATCGCCGATGGGCCGCAGAGCGTGATCGAGCAGCAGGTCGAGATGGGTGTCGCCGTGCGGATGGCGGTAATGGAAACGCTTCTTCTTTCCCAGAACCAGGGGCCGCGCGTATGACCAGACCGCTCGTTCTTACAAACCTTCGCATCGTCGATCCGTCCCGCAACCTCGACGAAACAGGCACGATCATCGTCGGCGACGATGGCCGTATCCTGGCCGCAGGCAAGGATGCGCTCAATCAGGGCACGCCGGATGGCGCCTTCGTCAAGGACTGCGACGGGCTGACAGCCGTCCCGGGCCTCGTCGACGCGCGCGTGTTTGTCGGCGAGCCAGGTGCCGAGCACCGCGAAACGATCGAATCGGCATCGCGCGCAGCAGCCGTCGGCGGCGTCACCTCCTTCATTTCAATGCCGGACACGGATCCTGTGATCGACGACATCGCGCTTGTCGAGTTCATGCAGAAGACGGCCCGCGACAAGGCGCTCGTCAATGTCTATCCGGCAGCCGCGATGACCAAGGGTCTTGCCGGCGAAGAGATGACCGAGTTCGGCCTGCTGCGAGAGGCGGGCGCCGCCTGCTTTTCCAACGGTCGCAAGGCGATCCACGACACGCTGATGCTGCGCCGCGCCATGACCTATGCCCGCGAGTTCGGCGCGGTGATCGCGCTTGAAACGCGCGACAAATATCTCGGCGCCAACGGCGTGATGAACGAAGGGCTGCTTGCAAGCTGGCTCGGCCTGGCCGGTGTGCCGCGCGAAGCGGAAATCATCCCCCTCGAGCGTGACCTGCGTATCGCCGGCCTTACCAAGGCCGCCTACCACGCCGCCAACATCTCGGTGCCCGAATCTGCCGACGCCGTCCTGACCGCCCGCAACCGCGGCGCCAACGTCACCTGCGGCATCTCGATCAATCATCTGACGCTCAACGAGAACGACATCGGCGAGTACCGGACCTTCTTCAAGCTCTCGCCGCCGCTGCGCCGCGAGGACGACCGCGTCGCGATGGCGGAAGCGCTTGCCAACGGCAGGATCGACATCATCGTTTCCTCGCATGATCCGCAGGACGTCGACACCAAGCGCCTGCCCTTCTCCGATGCGGAGAACGGCGCGATCGGGCTCGAGACGATGCTTGCCGCAGCGCTGCGCCTGCATAACAGCGGCCAGGTTCCGCTAATGCGCCTCATCGATGCAATGTCCACGCGTCCGGCTGCGATCTTCGAGCTTGACGCCGGCACCCTGAAGCCGGGGGCAAGGGCCGACATCACGGTCATCGATCTCGAAGAGCCCTGGGTCCTCTACAAGGAAGCGATCGTTTCGCGGTCGAAGAACACGCCATTCGAAAATGCGCGCTTTACCGGACGGGTTGTGCAAACCTATGTTGCCGGCAAGCTTGTGCATTCGGCATAGACGACAGCGGTCGCGCGGGAGGAATCGGTGGATCTTTTTTCCTGGCAGCTCGGACTGCCCTTAACGGTCTTGAGCCTTGCTTTCGGCTACCTGCTCGGCTCGATCCCCTTCGGGCTGATCCTGACGCGCATGGCCGGGCTCGGTGACGTTCGCAAGATCGGTTCAGGCAATATCGGCGCCACCAACGTTCTGCGGACCGGCAACAAGAAGCTTGCCGCCGCCACCCTGCTGCTTGATGCCCTGAAAGGCACGGCCGCTGCCGCGATCGCGTCTCTGTGGGGCGTCGAAGCCGGCATCGCCGCGGGCCTTGCCGCCTTCCTCGGCCACCTCTTCCCCGTCTGGCTCGGCTTCAAGGGCGGCAAGGGCGTCGCCACCTATATCGGTGTGCTGCTCGGCCTCGCGCCGCTGATGGTTCTTGTCTTCATCGCGGTCTGGTTGGCTATGGCGAAAATCAGCCGTTACTCCTCCCTGTCGGCACTGGTTGCAACCGTAGTCATTCCGGTTGTACTCTACGTCACGGGACAGGAGAAAGTCGCCCTGCTGTTTGCGGTCATGACCCTGATCACGTGGGTGAAACATCGCGCCAACATCCAGCGGCTGCTTGCAGGCACCGAAAGCAAGATCGGAGAAAAGGGATAATGTTGGACGTCAGTGCCCGACGAACCGGAGTTGCGCTGACCGAACGACAGAAGATTTCCTGGCTGCGACTGATCCGCAGCGACAATGTCGGCCCCGCGACATTCCGCGATCTCATCAATCACTTCGGCACCGCCGAAGCTGCGCTTGACGCCTTGCCCGAACTATCCCGGCGCGGCGCCGGAGCGCGGACGTCCCGCGTCGCCACGGTGGCGGAAGCAGAGCGCGAACTCGAAATCGCTCATCGTTTCGGCGCGACCTTCGTCGGCGTCGGCGAACCGAACTACCCCTTCGCCCTTCGCCAGATCGATGGCGCCCCTCCGCTTCTCGCCGTCAAGGGCAACCTCAACGCCGCGACGCGATCGTCTCTCGGTATCGTCGGCTCGCGCAACGCCTCGGTCAGCGGCGCCAAATTCGCTGCGATGATCGCGCGCGATGCCGGGCGAGCCGGCTATGTGATCACTTCAGGACTTGCGCGCGGCATCGACACCGCCGCCCACCGGGCAAGCCTGGAGAGCGGAACAATCGCGGTGCTTGCAGGCGGTATCGACCGGCCATATCCGCCGGAGAATGTCGGACTGCTCAACGACATCATGGCGGGCCAAGGCCTGGCGGTCAGCGAGATGCCGTTCGGCTGGGAGCCGCGCGCTCGCGATTTTCCCAGGCGCAACCGACTGATTGCCGGTATCAGTCTCGGCGTCACGATCGTCGAGGCGGCGAACCGGTCGGGCTCCCTGATCACTGCCCGTTATGCCGCCGATTTCGGCCGCCTGGTGTTTGCCGTTCCCGGCTCTCCACTCGATCCGCGCTGTCACGGAACCAACGACCTGCTCAAACAGGGCGCCATCGTCACGACGACATCGGACGATGTAATCGACGAGCTTGCGCCTCTCAGCCAATACAAGCTGCCCTTGTCGGCAGGAGCCGAGGAGCCGGGCTTTGAAACCCCGTCGAGACAGTCGGCGCCGCTCGGTGACGGCGACCGGGCAGCGATCATCGATGCACTCGGCCCGACACCGGCCGAGGTCGACGATGTCATTCGCCACACGGGGCTGCCCGCGGCTGAGGTCTATCTCGCGCTGCTCGAGCTTGACCTTGCCGGACGTCTTAGCCGCCATGCCGGCGGACTGGTGTCGCTCAATGCGGACCAATAAAACTTCTTGTTTGTGCACTGTCCAGTCGGCAACCGACGACACAAAAGCACATTCGCAGATACGAAGAAAACATGACTTACTCAACCCATAAGAGATATAATTATCTATTCTCGCAATGGCTGCATAACGCAGCGCTGTCGTTATTTTGAATGAAACCCCTTGACCGCGCTCGAATCCCTGTCCATTTCGGGGCATCGATATTCGGCGATGCTCAGTGCAAACAGCGCTGATGCAAGACCAAACCCGGTTGTCTCAGAAAAATGACGATGAATGTTGTAGTGGTGGAATCGCCTTCGAAGGCAAAGACGATCAACAAGTACCTCGGCCCCGGCTACAAGGTTCTTGCATCGTTCGGCCATGTGCGGGATCTGCCTGCCAAGGACGGCTCGGTCCGTCCTGACGAAGATTTTGAGATGTCCTGGGAGGTCGACGCCGCGTCGGCCAAACGCATGAAGGATATTGCCGATGCCGTGAAGGCATCGGACGGCCTCATCCTCGCGACCGACCCGGATCGCGAAGGCGAAGCGATTTCCTGGCACGTGCTCGATCTTCTCCGGAAGAAGAAGGTGCTGGGCGACAAGCCCGTCAAACGCGTCGCCTTCAATGCCATCACCAAGAAGGCCGTGCTTGACGCTATCGCCCATCCGCGCGACCTCGACATTCCCCTGGTCGACGCCTACCTGGCCCGCCGCGCGCTCGACTACCTCGTTGGCTTCAACCTGTCGCCGGTGCTTTGGCGCAAGCTGCCCGGCGCCCGCTCTGCCGGCCGCGTCCAGTCGGTCACGCTGCGGCTGGTTTGCGATCGTGAAGCGGAAATCGAGCGCTTCATTTCGGAAGAATACTGGAACCTGTCGGCGCTTCTGAAGACGCCGCGCGGCGATGAATTCGAGGCACGGCTCGTTTCGGCCGACGGAAAGCGGCTGGCACCGCGCGCCGTCGGCAACGGCGAAGAAGCCAACCGGCTGAAGACCCTGCTCGACGGTGCGACCTATGTCGTCGACAGCATCGAAGCCAAGCCGGTCAAGCGGAACCCCTCGCCGCCGTTCACGACATCGACCCTGCAGCAGGCCGCCTCGTCGAAGCTCGGCTTCTCCGCATCGCGCACCATGCAGGTCGCCCAGAAGCTTTATGAAGGTGTGGACATCGGCGGCGAAACCGTCGGTCTCATCACCTATATGCGTACCGACGGCGTGCAGATGGCGCCAGAATCGATCGAGGCCGCGCGTGAAGCGATCGGCAGCCAGTTCGGCGCCCGCTATTTGCCGGAAAAGCCACGCTTCTACTCCACCAAGGCGAAAAACGCCCAGGAAGCGCACGAGGCCATTCGCCCGACCGACTTCAACCGCACGCCGGATCAGGTCCGCCGCTTCCTCGACGGCGACATGCTGAAGCTTTACGATCTCGTCTGGAAGCGCGGCATCGCCAGCCAGATGGCTTCCGCCGAGATCGAACGCACGACTGCCGAGATTACCGCCGACAACGCTGGCAACAAGGCCGGCCTGCGTGCCACCGGTTCCGTCATTCGCTTCGACGGCTTCATTGCAGCCTATACCGACGCCAAGGAAGACGGCGAGCAGGCCGACGACGACGAAGATGGTCGCCTGCCGGAGATCAATGCGCGCGAAAGCCTGGCAAAGCAGAAGATCAATGCCTCGCAGCATTTCACCGAGCCGCCGCCACGCTACTCGGAAGCAACATTGATCAAGAAGATGGAAGAGCTCGGCATCGGCCGTCCTTCCACCTATGCCGCGACGGTGACGACCCTTCTCGATCGCGACTACATCACCAACGACAAGCGCAAGCTCGTGCCCCAAGCCAAGGGGCGGCTCGTCACGGCGTTTCTGGAAAGCTTCTTCACACGCTATGTCGGCTACGACTTCACGGCATCGCTCGAAGAAAAGCTCGACCAGGTCTCGGCGGGCGAGGTCAACTGGAAGGACGTTCTTCGCGACTTCTGGAAGGATTTCTTTGCGCAGATCGAGGAAACCAAGGAACTGCGCGTTACCAACGTGCTCGACGCCCTGAACGAGGAACTGGCACCGCTGGTCTTCCCCAAGCGCGAAGACGGTGGCGATCCACGCATCTGCCAGGTCTGCGGCACCGGCAAGCTGTCGCTGAAACTCGGCAAGTACGGCGCCTTTGTCGGCTGCTCGAACTACCCCGAATGCAACTTCACCCGCCAGCTTTCCTCTGACGGCAACGGCGACGCCGAAGCTTCGGTCTCGAACGAGCCGCAGGCACTCGGCAAGGATCCGCATACCGGCGAGGAAATCACGCTGCGCAGCGGCCGCTTCGGCCCCTATGTCCAGCGTGGCGACGGCAAGGAAGCCAAGCGCTCGAGCCTGCCCAAGGGCTGGACGCCATCGTCGATCGACCACGAGAAGGCTGTCGCCCTGCTCTCGCTGCCGCGCGATATCGGCGCGCATCCCGAATCAGGCAAGATGATCTCGTCCGGTCTTGGCCGCTACGGCCCCTTCGTGCTGCATGACGGCACCTATGCGAACCTCGAATCGATCGAGGACGTCTTCTCGATCGGCCTGAACCGTGCCGTTTCGGTGATCGCCGACAAGCAATCCAAGGCCGGTGCCGGCCGCGGCCGCACCGCGGCGGTTGCGCTGAAGGAGCTGGGCGATCACCCCGAAGGTGGCGCAATTACCGTTCGCGACGGACGTTACGGCCCCTATGTCAACTGGGGTAAGGTCAACGCGACCTTGCCGCAGGGCAAGGATCCGCAGTCCGTCACAGTCGAAGAGGCGCTCGCACTCGTTGCCGAGCGCGCCGCCAAGAGCGGCACGGGCAAGGGCAAGGCGACGAAGGCAAAGGTGACGAAGTCGTCCAAGGCGGCGGCTGACGGTGCAGCCAAGGCCAAGACGACGACAAAGGCAAAGGCGCCCGCCAAGACAAAACCAAAGACGGCCGCGAAGGCCAAGAAGGACTGACCTTGACCAGAATACCGCGCGACCCGACCGAACGATCCGGAAAAGGTTCCGGCAGGAAAGAGGGCCGCGCGGCAAGGGCCGCGCCGGCACCGGAGAAAACCTCGATCATCCACGGTGCGGTTCCCCCGCGCGACGTGCTGATGCGCTTCATCGCCGAGAACCCGGACCGCGCCTCCAAGCGTGAAATTGTCAAGGCCTTCGGCCTCAAGGGCGATACGCGCGTCGAGCTCAAAGCCTTGCTGCGTTCGCTGGAAGCAGACGGTCTGGTCGAGAAGAAGCGCAAGTCGCTCGTGCGTCCGGGCGCCCTTCCCCCGGTTACCGTGCTCGATATCACCGTGCGCGATGTCGATGGCGAACTGATCGGCCGCCCGGCCGAGTGGCTGGACGATGACGGCGTCGCACCAGCGGTGCTGATCAAGCAGTCGTCTGTCGGCAAGGACAAAGGCAAGACGCCGGTCGCCGGCCTCGGCGACCGTGTGCTTGCCAAGATCTTCCCGGCCAAGGACCGTGGCGGTCCGGCCTATACCGCACGCATCATCAAGGTGCTCGACAAGCGCAGGGACGCCGTCCTCGGCGTCTTCCGCGCCACGCCGGGCGGCGGCGGGCGCCTGATGCCGATCGAAAAGCGCGGCGAGGAAATTCTGGTCGATCCGGACTTCGTCGGCGACGCCAAGGATGGCGATCTCATCGAGGTCCAGCTCACGCGCCTTGGCCGCTACGGCCTGCCGCGCGCTCAGGTTCAAAACGTCGTCGGTTCGGTCGCCTCGGAAAAGGCGATCTCGATGATCGCCATCTATGCCCACGGCATACCGCACGTCTTTCCGGAACCCGTGCTGAAGGAAGCGCAAGACGCCGGCCCGGCTACCATGGCGCATAGGGAAGACTGGCGCTCGCTGCCGCTGATCACCATCGATCCGGCCGATGCGAAGGACCACGACGACGCGGTCCACGCGGAGCCGGACCCATCGGAAGACAACCCCGGCGGCGTCATCGTCACCGTCGCAATCGCCGACGTCTCCTGGTATGTCCGGCCGAAATCGGCACTCGACCTGGAAGCGTTGAAGCGCGGCAACTCGGTCTATTTCCCGGATCGCGTCGTGCCGATGCTGCCGGAGCGGATTTCCAACGACCTCTGCTCTCTCAAGGAAGGCGTCGATCGGCCGGCGCTCGCCGTGCGCATGCGTTTCTCCAAGGAGGGCCGCAAGGCGGGCCACACCTTCCATCGCATCATGATGAAGAGCGCGGCCAAGCTTTCCTACCAGCAGGCTCAGGCCGCCATCGACGGCAATCCCGATGACAAGACCGGCCCGATCCTCGACACGATCCTGAAGCCGCTCTGGGAGGCCTATCGCATCTTGACGCGCGGTCGAGACCGCCGCCAGCCGCTCGAGCTGAACATGCCCGAGCGCAAGATCATCCTGAAGTCCGATGGCACCGTCGATCGCGTTTTCGTGCCGGACCGCCTCGACGCCCACAAGCTGATCGAAGAGATGATGATCCAGGCGAACGTCGCTGCCGCAGAGACGCTCGAGCAGAAACGCCAAGTGCTGATCTACCGCGTGCACGACCAGCCGTCGCTGGCCAAGCAGGAGAGCCTGCGCGAGTTCCTCGCCACGCTCGACATCGCGCTCGTCAAGGGCGGCAACATGCGCTCGAACCACTTCAACGGCGTCCTGGCCAAGGCCGAAGGCAAGCCCTTCGAAACAATGGTCAACGAGATGGTGTTGCGCTCCCAGAGCCAGGCAATCTATAGCCCCGAGAACATCGGCCATTTTGGTCTGAACCTCTTGAAATATGCGCACTTCACCTCGCCGATCCGGCGTTACGCCGACTTGATCGTCCACCGGGCGCTGGTCGGTTCGCTGGGGCTTGGCGAAGGCGGGCTCACGCCGCCGGAAGAGGGCGTGCTCGACGATATCGCCGCGGAAATCTCGACCTTCGAGCGCCGGGCGATGGCCGCCGAGCGCGACACCGTCGACCGACTGATCGCCCATCACCTGAACGGCCGCATCGGCGAAGAATTCGAAGGCCGCGTTGCCGGCGTCACCAAGGCGGGACTTTTTGTCACCCTGCCGGCCTATGGCGCCAACGGCTTCGTGCCTATATCTACGCTCGGACGAGACTACTTCATCTATGATGAAGCGCATCAGGCCCTTTCCGGCGAAAAGACCGGCCTTGGCTTTCGTCTCGGCGATTCGGTGCAGGTCAAATTGGTCGAAGCCGTGCCGCTTGCCGGCGCGCTTCGCTTCGAGATGATCAGCGAAGGGCGTAAGATGCCGACCGCCACGCGCTCCTTCCACAAGTCGGGGCGTCGTGATCGCTCGGGCCCGCGCAAGAAGCCGGGAACACGACCGCCGCGCGGAAAGCGCTAGGCCACAAGCAGCGGCCGGCGGCTTCGACAAGGAGAGAATGCACATGACGGCAACGGACAAGGAAACGCTTCACCTCGGTGGTCATGCCGCCGACGAACGTCCGGTCGGTCGATCCATGCGCCGCGGCTTTCTCGGCACCTGTCCGGCCTGCGGCAGCGGCAAGCTGTTCCGCAGCTACGTCAAATCTGTCGATGCCTGTGCGGCGTGCGGCGAGCGCATGGACCATCAGCGTGCCGATGACTTCCCGCCCTATATCGTCGTCACCATCGTCGGCCACCTGGTGCTCGGCGGCTACATGATGACCGATATGATCCTGCCCTTGACGACCTGGCAGCACCTCGCCATCTGGACGCCAATCACGTTGGTGAGCTCGCTTGCGCTGCTGCAGCCAATCAAGGGCGCGGTCATCGGCCTGCAATGGGCGCTGAAGATGCACGGCTTCGGCGGCCATGAGGACACGCCCGAGGACGTTCTGCCTGCGCGAGACCCCTCCGCATGATGTCAGGGCGCGAGAGCGTCGCCCGGGCCTCGGGCACCCCCCTGGGGCGCGCAAGACCGCGTGACGCAGCGTCGGTCATGCTGCTTGACCGTTCGGGCGGCCACGTGCGCGTGCTGATGGGCCGGCGCAGCAGTGCACATGTCTTCATGCCCGATCTCTATGTCTTTCCCGGTGGGCGCCGAGATCCGACGGACCATCGCCTTGCCTTCTCCAGCGACCTCAACCCTGCCGTTCTCCAGGCGCTGAAGATCGTCGAGGGCCAGCCGGTCAGCGATGCTCGCGCCAGGGCGCTGGCCCTGGCGGCACTGAGGGAGCTCTATGAAGAAGCGGGCGTTCCGCTGGGCACGCCCCACGCCGAGGCGGAAGCGCCGCTGCCCTTTCTTCCAGATCTCGCAAACTTGCGCTATATGGCTCGGGCCATTACTCCTCCGGGACACTCGAGGCGGTTCGATACGCGCTTCTTCGCGATCTTCGCGGACGAAGCCGAAGTCGATACATCGCGGGTTCTGGAAAGCCGGGAGCTCCAGGATTTGCAGTGGATCGATGTCAACGACCTCCCCTCGCTCCGGATACCGGAGATAACCGCCATCATCCTTTCGGATCTGAGAAGCGGCCTTAACGCGGACCCATCGCTCCCTTACGAGCGCTCCGTGCCTTTCTATTTCACGCGCCGTGGGCGGCTCATCCGCACGCTTCTCTAAGGACCACAGTCGCATGTCACAGCCGACGCCCGGGTGCCCCGCACCGGTTGAGGAAATTCACTGGCCATCGCTGATCGCGGCGGTCTCCGCCATCAGCGCCGTCGGCATCGCGATCGGCCTTGGCCTGCCGCTGCTTTCGATCATCATGGAAAAGCGCGGCATCTCGTCGACGCTGATCGGCCTCAACTCGGCCATGGCCGGCCTTGCCTCCATGGTCGCGGCGTCTTTCACGACCAAATTCGCCCATCGTCACGGCGTTGCACCGACCATGCTCTGGGCCGTCCTGCTGGCAGCGATCAGTTCCTTCGGCTTCTACTACATCACCAACTTCTGGCTCTGGTTTCCGCTGCGTGTCGTCTTCCACGGCGCCATAACCGTGCTCTTCATCCTTTCGGAGTTCTGGATCAACGCCACCGCCCCACCGGCGAGACGCGGCTTCGTGCTCGGCATCTATGGCACCGTTCTATCCCTGGGCTTCCTGACCGGCCCGCTGTTGTTTTCCATCCTCGGCAGCGAGGGCGTCCTGCCGTTCGTGGTCGGCGCGGGTGTCATTCTGCTGGCCGCCGTGCCGATCTTCATCGCGCGCGACGAAAGCCCGGTAATCGACGAAAAGCCCGATCGCCATTTCATGCGCTATATCTTCCTGGTCCCGACCGCCACGGCCGCGGTCTTCATCTTCGGCGCGGTCGAATCGGGCGGGTTGTCGCTCTTTCCGATCTACGGGACACGATCGGGGTTCACCGAATCACAGGCGGCGCTGCTGCTTACGGTGATGGGCATCGGCAACTTCATCTTCCAGATCCCGCTCGGCATGCTATCCGACCGCGTCAAGGACAAGCGCACATTGCTGTCCGCCATGACCGTCATCGGCCTTATCGGAGCCCTCTGTCTGCCGATGCTGGCGGAAAGCTGGTTCCTGATGGCGGTCGTGTTATTGTTCTGGGGCGGCTGCGTCTCCGGCCTCTATACGGTCGGCCTCAGCCATCTCGGCTCGCGACTGCAAGGCGCCGACCTAGCTGCTGCCAATGCCGCGTTCGTCTTCTCCTATGCGGTCGGCACCGTTGCCGGACCACAGGTCATCGGTGCGTCGATGGATGTGGCTGGCAACAACGGTTTTGCCTGGGCGATTGCCGGGTTTTTCGGTCTCTACGTCGCGCTTTCGGTTGTAAGGATCGTTTTGAATCCAAAACGGCCTTGACTTTTCGGCCGCGATTTGTAGTTTCGCGCCAACCTTGCCCGTGGCCCGCAACCGGTTGTCCACGGCTTTCAATTTCATAAAGGCAGGACGACCATGGCAAAAGCCACCACCATCAAGATCAAGTTGCTGTCGACAGCCGACACGGGTTTCTTCTACGTCACGACCAAGAACAGCCGTACGATGACGGACAAGATGACCAAGACCAAGTATGACCCGGTCGCCAAGAAGCACGTCGAATTCAAGGAAACCAAGATCAAGTAAGATCTGACGTTTCGTGGGATCAGGGGGCGCCAACCGCAAGGTTTGGCGCCCCTTTCCGTTGATGCGCCATGAAGCGGCCGAAGCCAATTCGGCGGCCCCGCCCCCTTTTCATGCCTCCCGCGACCGTGCATGCGCACAGGCACGAATCAAAAAGCGCCGCCCCTTCCGGAACAGCGCTTTGAATGGGGGTCGGCTGGCTTCTAACCGCGGCACGAGGATTCCGCAGGTGTCAAAAGCCAACCGACCGACCCCACGACCCAGGAGATGCGGCGGACCTGAGCATCATGGGGTAACCGAAATTGGTGGAGACTATCTCCCCGTGTTTATCAGCATCACCTGAAAATAGAAAAAAATCAACGAATTCTTAATGCGCGAAGCGGTGTTGCTCGGCGCATGGTTAATTCTGTATCGTCCTAGGACATGGAAACGCATGGCCATCGCGGCCACCAAACCCCTCGGTAGCATCGACGCGGCGAAGAATACAACTTTAAGGGCATGTCGCAAGAGAGGGCCTGGATTTTCGTCAAACCGCCAGCGGATGACGTAGCCCAGATCCTCCCGTCAGGCCGCAGCCGCCACCACTCTGTTGCGGCCTTCGTTCTTCGCCTGATAGAGCGCCATATCTGCGCGCTTCAACAGAGCTTCCGCCGTGTCGCCTTCCAGCTTCATGCCGGCAATGCCCATCGACGCGGTGATGACCAGCGCGCCATCCGCATGCGGTATGGAAAACGGCTGACTCTCGATGATGTGGCGCAGCCGTTCAGCAACGGCGGCGGCCATCTCCGGCGGCGTGTCGGGCATGACCACGACGAACTCTTCGCCGCCGAAGCGGCAGGCAAGATCGGCACCGCGCACGGTCGAGCGGATGCGGCTGGCAAACTCGCGCAGCACCTCGTCGCCGACGTCATGGCCGTAGGTGTCGTTAACGTGTTTGAACCGGTCGATATCGGTCATACAGATCGACAACGGGCGTCCGCGCGCTGCGGCGCGATCCATCAGCAGCTTCAGGTGATTGTCGAGGTAGCGGCGATTGTGCAGCCCTGTGAGGCCATCTGTGACCGCCAGCTCGATCGTCTGCTGCACGCTCTTCCTCAGCATGTCGTTGCAGTGCTTACGCCTGATCTGCGTCAACGAGCGGGCAACAAGCTCATTGGGATCAACCGGCCGGATGATGTAGTCGGTAACGCCAAGGTCGAGCGCACGCACGATCATCTCATCGTTGCCCTGCTCGGTAATCAGCAGGATCGGAATGAAGCGCGTGCGCTCCAGCGACCGCAGCTGCGAGCAAAGCCGCAAGGGATCGTAGTCGTCGAAATTGGCGTTGACGATGACGAGATCGAAATTGTTCTCGGCCGCTTCGAACAGCGCCGCCTGCGGGTCGGAGATAACAGAGACATCGGCAATCGGCTTGAGCGTCCGCTGCAGCCGCTCCTGGGAGGAGCCGCGGCCATCGACCAGAAGGATGTTGCCCGGCTCGTCCGGACGATCCTGGCGGGCCAGTTCCTGAAGTCCGATGGTCTGGGCCGTCTGGGCACGCAGCCGCAACTCGTCGCTGACATTCTTCAGGCGCACGAGGCTTTTCACCCGCGACATCAACTGCAGATCGTTGACCGGCTTCGTCAGGAAATCGTCGGCGCCGGCCTTCAATCCACGAACCCGGTCGGAAGGCTGGTCAAGTGCAGTCACCATGACCACCGGAATATGTGCGGTGCGGGGATTGGCCTTCAGCCGCTCGCAGACCTCGAAGCCGTCGATGCCGGGCATCATGATGTCGAGCAACACCAGGTCGACCGGCGTCGTCTCACAGAGCGACAGGGCCGTATGACCATCGCCCGCAGTCAGCACATCGAAATACTCGGCCAGCAGGCGCGCTTCGAGAAGCTTAACGTTGGCAGGCACGTCATCGACAACAAGAATGCGCGCAGTCATATCAATTTTCCCGCCGTTCAGGCATCGCCAAGGTAGGTTTTGATCGTCTCAATGAACTTTGGCACAGAAATCGGTTTTGAAACATAGGCTTCGCATCCACCCTGGCGGATACGTTCCTCGTCGCCCTTCATCGCGAAAGCGGTCACCGCGATGACCGGGATCACGTGCAATTCATCGTCTTCCTTCAGCCACTTCGTGACCTCGAGCCCGGAAACCTCCGGCAGCTGAATGTCCATCAAAATCAGATCGGGACGATACTTGCGCGCCAATTCGAGCGCCTCCATACCGTTGCGCGTCTGGATCGTTGCGTAGCCGGAAGCCTCAATCAGGTCTCGGAAGAGCTTCATGTTCAGCTCGTTATCCTCAACAATCATTACCTGTTTGGGCATGTCGATCCCTTGCTGTCCGTCGTCTTCTTGCAAGTCTTCTCAAGACATCTAAGTTGCAAAGCCAACGACTCGACCCATTTCCTCGAGTTCAACGATAATCCTATTTGGTTGAAAAATAGGTAATTCCGGGCGTAAAAACAGTAGGAGGCCAAGACATTGAAGAGCGCCGACGAAATCGCCATCGACATTCTTTCCTGGCTTGCCGGCGAGCCGGACCTGCTGTCCCGATTTCTGGCGCTGACGGGGACGGATCCGTCCTCCCTGCGCAATGCGATCGGCGAGCCGGGCTTCATGGGCGGGCTCGTCGCCTTTCTCATGGACCACGAACCGACGCTGATCGCTTTCTGCGAGGCGACGGGGACGGCCCCCCGGGATGTCGTGCGCGCGCACGAGAAGCTTTCCGGCGCCGCCGACCTGCAGGACAGCTGAACTTGAGCAATACTGTCCTTAACGATGAAATCCGCCTCAGCAACCGTCCGCTGATCGTCAGCGACATCGACGAAGTCGTGCTCGAATTCCTGGATCCCTTCCGGGCCTTTCTCGAAAGCCGCGACCATGTCCTCCTGCCGCGCTCGTTCCGGCTGACCGGCAACATCATCCATCGCGCGACGGAACAGCCGGCGACCGAGGCCGACGTCAAAGACATGCTCGATGCTTTCTACGCCGCGCAGGATCGCTGGCAGACGCCGGCTGTCGGCGTTGTCGAGGCTCTTCACGAACTGTCCGCTCTGGCAGACATCGTCTTCCTGACGGCCATGCCGCCGCGGCATGCGGCCGCGCGTCGCGCTCTGCTCGACCGGCTCGATCTTCCCTATCCGCTGCTCGCCTCCGAGGACCCCAAAGGCCCAATCGTTCAACGCCTGCATGCCGGACGGGCACTTCCCGTTGTTTTCATCGACGACATCGCGCGCAACCTGCAATCGGTGCAGGCGCACGCGCCGTCCTGCCTGCTGATCAACCTGATGGCGAACGCCGAGTTTCGCGCGCTCGCGCCTGCGCCGGATGGATGTGTTCACATTGCCGCCGACTGGACCGATGCCGCCAGCGCCATTCGCGCGCATTTCCAACGGTAGCGCCGTCCGATCCGACGAGGCGAGATCCGCGCGACGTCGCTCAAAATCCGACCTGCGGCTTGGCGTCGGCAATCTGACGTGCAAGGCAATTTCCAACGCAGCCTCCCTTGAGACTCGCCAGCGTAGAGCGTAAAGTCGCGATGTTCAACATTTGTTCCAGATATGCTCGACAGTGGTTCTCAAACTCCAGGCTTCTGCCGTGATTGCCTCAGGGAACAGACCGCGACGGCGCGACGCTGCCTTGGCTGCGGCAGTCCGCGTCTCCTGCGTCATGCCGAGCTTTACGATCTGACCCTCGCCCATATCGATTGCGACGCGTTTTATGCTTCCGTCGAGAAGCGGGACAATCCGGAGCTTGCCGACAAGCCGGTGATTATCGGCGGCGGCAAGCGCGGCGTCGTTTCGACAGCATGCTACGTCGCCCGCATCCACGGCGTGCGCTCGGCCATGCCGATGTTCAAGGCGCTCGAAGCCTGCCCGCAAGCGGTCGTCATCAAGCCCGATATGGAAAAATACGTTCGCGTCGGCCGCGAGGTTCGCGCGCTGATGCAGGAGTTGACACCGCTGGTGCAGCCGCTCTCGATCGACGAAGCTTTCCTGGAACTGAACGGCACCCAGCGGCTGCACCACGATCCCCCTGCCCGCACGCTCGCCCGCTTTGCCCGCCGCATCGAACAGGAGATCGGCATCACCGTCTCCGTCGGGCTTTCCTACTGCAAGTTCCTCGCCAAGGTTGCATCGGACCTGCAGAAGCCTCGCGGCTTCTCGGTGATCGGCCAGGCCGAAGCGCTCGAATTCCTTAGAGAACGACCGGTGACCTTGATCTGGGGTGTCGGTAAAGCGTTCGCCGCCACGCTGGAGCGCGACGGCATTCGCACGATCGGCCAGCTTCAGACGATGGAGGAAGCCGACCTGATGCGCCGCTACGGCACCATGGGCCAGAGGCTCTACCGCCTGTCGCGTGGTCTTGATGAGAGGACCGTCGAGATTGACGGCGAGGCGAAAAGCGTGTCGTCCGAGACGACGTTCAACGACGATCTCGCCCGCTACGACGATCTCGTCACACATCTGCGCCGGCGGAGCGAACAGGTCGCGCACCGCCTGCGCAAACCCGAACTCGCCGGCCAGACCGGCGTTCTCAAACTAAAGACTGCCGCCTTCAAGATCAGGACCCGCAACCGCCGTCTCGATAGCCCGACCCGGCTCGCCGATCGCATCTTCCGCACCGGACTCCAGCTTCTCGAAAAGGAAGTCGACGGCACGAAGTACCGGCTGATCGGCATCGGCGTCAGCGATCTTTCCAGCCCCGATCTCGCCGACCCGCCGGATCTTGTCGACCCAGCCGCGACCCGCCGCGCTGCCGCCGAAGACGCCATCAACAAGCTGCGTGACAAGTTCGGCAAGGCAAGCGTCGAAACCGGCTACACCTTCGGCAGCCGCAAGCGCGATCAATAGTGCGTTATCGGCGGCACCTTGACGTTTCGCCCATCGGGTCCGGACGAATTCTTTAAAGATTACAGCCTAAGCTCGTCGGCCAGTTTACGTGTTGGGATGAGTGTATGGTATCGCGTTTCGCTCTCACGGCCAGCGTCGTCGTCTTCTTGTTTTCGCCTTCGGCCGGCTTTGCCGGAAGCGGCGCACCGCTGCAGATCATCGTTTCCAAGAACCAGCAATCGCTCGTCGTCTATGATGGCGATGCTGTGATCGCGACCTCGGCGGTCTCTACCGGCAAGGCCGGCCACTCGACACCGACGGGCATCTTCTCGATCCTGGAGAAACGCCGTCACCACAAATCCAACATTTATTCGAACGCGCCGATGCCCTTCATGCAGCGGCTGACCTGGTCGGGCATCGCGCTGCATGGCTCCAATCACGTGCCGGCCTATCCCGCTTCGCACGGCTGCGTGCGCCTGCCGAGCAAGTTTGCCGCCAGCCTGTTCAAGATGACGTCGCGCGGCATGCATGTCCTGATTACGGACCGGCAGGTCAGCCCCACCGAGGTGTCAAGCGCCATGCTCTTTCAGCGCGAGCCGGCACCAGGCGAAAACCCTGCGCCGCTGTCGGATGTGCCCCTGCGCCCGGCGATCAGCCAGGCCGAGAATATGCCGGTCGAAGTGGCGATGACCGAGGCATCCACCGCGACGTCAGCCATTGCTGCAGAAGATCGCGAGCCGATCCGCTTGCTGATTACCAGACGCGGCGAGCGCGATATCAGGCGTGCGGTCCAGTCGGCGCTGAACGAGCTCGGCTATGTCGCCGGCGTGCCGGACGGCCACATCGGCCCGGACACAGTCGCCGCCATCAGCGCGTTCCAGACCGCCGAGGGATCGCCCGTCGACGGCAAGCTGACGCCGGAACTGACCGAAGCCATCTTCAAGAAGGCGGGGCGTGACACTCCGCCAAATGGCGTGATCCTCGTTCGCCAGGGTTTCAAGCCGATTTTCGAGGCAGGCATCACAATCGACAGCCCAGAGCAGGCGCTCGGCACACATTTCCTGCAATTTCAGGAGACTGACGGCGGAAAAACCGATGGCAAATGGTACGGCGTTTCGCTCGAAAACCATCTGCCGTCAGCGACGAAAAAGCGCCTCGGCATCACCATTGATGCCGACCCGTCCGCCTTCAACGCCGTGCAGCGAACGCTTGGTCGCCTGACAGTATCCGATGATGTCCGCAAACGGATCGGCGAACTGCTCGCCGACGGCTCGTCGCTGTCTATTTCCGATATGGAAAGCGGCCTTGAAACCGGCGACGGTACCGATTTCATCACTGTCACCCGCGCATCACCTCGGGGCTAACGCCCCGCTTAACCGATACGACACGCAAAACAATGCTGCGATCGCGGCTAACGTGCCGTACCGTCCGTGAAGCGACGTTTGTTCAAGCAATCATGTAAGCGCGGTCAGACGAGCTCGACGTCGACCACACCCGGGGCCGAGCGAAGTGCTGCTGCGATCTCCGGCGAAATCCGAAACTTCTCGCTGAGTTCGACCTCGATCTCGCGCTGCCCGTTGTCCTTGATGACGATGAAGGAAACGAGGCCCTCGCCCCTGGCGTTCAAATGGGCGGCGATGGACTTCAGCGGTCCTGAATCGCGCACATAGACGCGCAATGCCTTCTGCATCTGCAGCGATTCTTCCTCGAGCGAGCGCAGGGTCTGGATGCGAAGGCCGATGCCTTCCGGCCGTTCCTCCGCCTGTACGGTCATCACCAGCGATTTACCGGGCTCGAGCAGGTCGCGGTACTGGTGCAGCATTTCAGAGAACAGCACGGCCTCGAACTGGCCGGATGAATCCGAGAAGGCGATGATGCCCATCTTGTTGCCGGTCCGGGTCTTGCGCTCCTGCTTGGAGGTAACGGTGCCGGCGAGCCGTCCGGCCGTTGCCCCCTTCTTCACCGCACCGGCAAAATCGCCGAAGGTCTGGACGCGCATCTTGGCAAGCAGAGGATTATAGGTGTCGAGCGGATGGGCCGAGAGATAAAAGCCCAGAACCTGGAATTCGCGATGCAGCTTTTCCGAGGCGAGCCAAGGCGTGTAGGTGGGAAGCGCGATCCGTTCCGGTCCGGTGGCCGCCCCTGCGCCGAACATATCGCTCTGTCCGCTCGTCTTGTTTTCCTGCGCGCGCTGGGCAAAGCCCAGGATGCGATCGAGACCGCCGACCAGCTCGGCCCGATCGTAACCGAAGCAATCGAAGGCGCCGGCGGCGATCAGGCTTTCGAACACACGCCGGTTGAGCAGCTTCGGGTCGATCCTCAGGCAAAAATCCTCAAGGCTCGCGAACTCGCGGTCGCCGCGAACGGCAACGATGTGCTCGACCGCCGATTCGCCGACGCCCTTGATGGCCGCCAATGAATAATAGATGCGCTTGTCGCCGGTCTGGAAATGCCGGAAGGAAGACTGGACCGACGGGGCAATCACCTGGATGCCGAGGCGCCCAGCATCTTGACGGAAGTCGTTGACCTTCTCCGTGTTGGCCATGTCGAGTGTCATCGACGCCGCCAGGAACTCGACCGGATAGTGGGCCTTCATATAGGCCGTCTGGTAGGAAACGATGGCGTAGGCAGCAGCGTGCGACTTGTTGAAGCCGTAGTTGGCGAACTTGGCAAGAAGATCGAAGATCAGGTCGGCCTGCGGCTTCGACACCTCGTTCTTGACCGCGCCGTCGACGAAGCGGGCGCGCTGCTTGTCCATCTCCTCCTTGATCTTCTTACCCATGGCGCGGCGCAGAAGGTCGGCTTCGCCGAGCGAATAGCCCGACAGAACCTGGGCGATCTGCATCACCTGTTCCTGGTAGACGATAACGCCCTGGGTTTCCTTGAGCAGATGGTCGATCTTGGGATGGATCGATTCGATCTCTTCTTCGCCGTGCTTGCGGGCGTTGTAGACCGGGATGTTCTCCATCGGGCCCGGGCGATAGAGCGCCACCAGAGCGATGATGTCCTCGATGCAGTCGGGCCGCATGCCGATCAGCGCCTTGCGCATGCCGGCACTTTCCACCTGGAACACGCCGACCGTTTCGCCGCGCGACAGCATCTCGTAGGTCTTCTCGTCGTCGAGCGGAATGCTGGCGAGATCGACCTCGATGCCGCGCGCCTTGACGAAATCGACGGCCACCTTCAGCACTGTCAGCGTCTTCAGGCCGAGGAAGTCGAACTTCACGAGGCCAGCCTGCTCGACCCACTTCATGTTGAACTGGGTGACCGGCATGTCGGAGCGCGGATCTCGATACATCGGCACCAGCTTCGACAGCGGCCGATCACCGATCACGATGCCGGCGGCGTGGGTCGAGGCGTGGCGATAAAGGCCTTCGATCTTCTGGGCAATGTCGAGAAGACGGGCGACGACCGGTTCCTTTTCCGCCTCCTCCTGCAGACGCGGCTCTTCCTCGATCGCCTTCGACAGCGGCGTCGGGTTGGCCGGGTTGTTGGGCACGAGCTTGCAGATCTTGTCGACCTGGCCGTAGGGCATTTCGAGCACACGGCCGACATCGCGCAGCGCTGCGCGCGCCTGGAGCGAACCGAAGGTGATGATCTGCGCGACTTGCTCGCGGCCGTACTTCGCCTGGACGTAGCGAATGACTTCTTCGCGCCGATCCTGGCAGAAGTCGATGTCGAAGTCGGGCATCGACACGCGTTCAGGATTGAGGAAGCGTTCGAACAGCAGCGAGAACCGCATCGGATCGACGTCGGTGATCGTCAGCGCATAGGCGACGAGCGAGCCCGCGCCGGAACCGCGGCCCGGGCCGACGGGAATGTCGTGCTGCTTGGCCCATTTGATGAAGTCGGCAACGATCAGGAAGTAGCCGGGGAACTTCATGCGCTCGATGACGCTGAGTTCGAACGCTAACCGTTCGCGGTACTCTTCCTCGGTATAGCCGGGCGCCATGCCGAGCTTGCGCAAGCGGTCGTCGAGCCCCTCTTCCGCCTGTCGGCGCAACTCGCTGGACTCGGCGCGCTCGGCCTCCTCCGGATCGTCGGAGGCGCCGGTGAACCGCGGCAGAATGGGCCCGCGCGTCTTCAGCATGAACGAGCACCGTCGCGCGATCTCGATGGTGTTTTCGAGCGCTTCGGGCAGATCGGCGAAAAGCGCCGCCATCTCCTTCCGGCTCTTGAGGTAATGATCCGGCGTCAAGCGGAAGCGGCTGTCGTCGGAAACCATGGCGTTATGCGCAACCGCCATCAACGCGTCGTGCGCGTCGTAGTCGGATGGCGAGGGAAAGAACGCCTCGTTGGTCGCCACCAGCGGCACATCGAACTTGTACGCCAGATCGATCATCCGGCTTTCGTGTCGGCGGTCGAAGTTGCCGTGCCGCTGCAATTCGATATAGAGCCGATCGCCGAAGAGATCCTTCAGGGCCTCCAGACGCGCCTCGGCCAGGGCCGTCGAGCCGGATTTCACCGCCATATCGATCGGGCCGCCGCCGGCACCCGAAAGTGCGATCAACCCATCGGTACCAGCCTCTGCAAGCCACGAACGCGTAATCCGCGTGACCTGGCTGCCTTCCCCACCGAGATAGGCGCGGCTCACCAGATCGACCAATCGCGTATAGCCGTCGTCCGTCGCTGCGATCAGGACGATGGCTGGCAGCTTGGCAAGCTGCTGGGCGTGGCCGCGACGATCGCCGTCGGCCTCGTCTTCCATGTCGATCGACAGTTGACAACCGGTCAGCGGCTGCAGGCCGTCTTCGGCCGCCTTCTGGGAAAATTCGAGGGCTGCGAAAAGATTGTTGGTGTCGGCGATGCCGATCGCCGGCTGGGCGTCGGCCACGGCCTTGCCGATCACCTTCTTCAGAGGCAACGCCCCTTCGAGCAGCGAAAAAGCCGAGTGAACACGCAGATGCACGAACTGCGGGTTCGCAGCCGTCTGATCGTTCCGTTCCACGCTGCCTTGATCCGCCATTTCTACACCCTGATTCCTGTCAGGGTGTCAGGATATCCCGCTTATCACCCGCCATGTCCAGTTTTGCATCGTGGGCCGGCGTTCTTTTCAACGGTGCGGTGCCGGGATGGTATCGAGCGACCCCGCATCGGGATCGCGCCTCTTCGAAAATATGCCCTCAGATCAAAGCCCGAGAGCGATGAAGGCAACGCTGGCGACGAACAGGCCCATCGATGTGAAGGCGGCGAGGTCACGAACAAAATCAGTCATAACATGGCTCCTTTTCCGTTATGTTTTTACTTTGTTCTATTTTTGTTCACGCGTCAACCGCTGTCGGACACAGCGCCCGCTTTCCACCGCGCATGGTTAACTGCGTCGACAATGACCGCTCGAGACCATTAACCGAAACCTTGAGTGCTCCGCCCATCGCGCCTATGACTAGAGCAACCACACGGAGCAACAGCGACATGCATGCACGCCTAACCCTGCCCCTCGTCTTCCTGCTTCCTTCCCTCGCCTTTGCCGCCGAGGCGATCGACCCCGGCCGCATCGTTTCGGCCGCGACCGGCGACTGGAACAAAGACGGCGCAAGCGATCTGGCGCTGCTGGTGAAACCTGGCGACGGGACGGACGAGGACAATGCCGTCTACATCTACCTCGCCGGCGAAGACGGCCCGCTAGCGGTCAAGTCAGCCATTCCGAACAAGGTCTGGGGCCAATACGGCCTTGTCGGCCAGGCCCCGTCTATCACCGCGCTCCCGAATGGCTCGCTGCTGATTACCACCCACAACGATTCGGTCGGCCGCGACCGCTGGGAACAGAAGCTGACCGTCGCCTATCGCAATTTCGACTTTGTCGTCGCCGGCTACACCTACTCGTCCTACGACACGCTCGATCCCAACAACACCTCGCAATGCGATCTGAATGTCCTGACCGGTAAGGGCAAATCGAACGACAAGCCCGTCAGCGTCAAAGGCGAACTTGTGCTTCTCAAGGATTGGACCGACGACCGCGGCCAGCACGCCTGCGGCATCTACTAATTGAGTCTCTTGTTCCCTTTTTGTTCTTTACATCGATGCGATGTCGCGGCATGCTGCCGGGGAACAAACAGGGTGTTCTCATGGCCAGCATCGAGCAACTCAAAGACTTCATCGTGGAAGCCAAATCGAAGACGTATGTCGGCGGTGGTAGAGCGCGTGCTCCTTCGCGCGTGGGATCGCGCGATATCGGCTATGAGCGCGGTCAGTGGCGGTATCTCGACAGTTATTTCGGTGGAACCGATTTCGCCGGGCAGGAGACCGTCTGGCTCGAGGACGATACCCGTTGGGCCATGAATTACTTCGGCCGCGTTATCCGACCCGACCTGATCGATGCGGAACGCGCCGGCATCGTCATCAAGGCCGCGCTCGAGACCATGTATCGGGAGAAGCAGCACTTCCTCGGCGGAATGGAATATCGGCACGCCTATGGCTATTACATCGACAGCAGCCGTGGCGACACAGGGCACTTTTCCGGACGTGAGGTTATTTTTGTCGACGGCGACGAGGCCTACGAACTCGACTATCGCGGCGGTCTCATCGTACCCTGAGCCAAGAGGTCTCGCGTCGCATCGATATCGCCCGGCTCCATCGGCGACGGGCGTTGTCACGAGCGTTACTTCAGTTCGACGACCTTGCCATCTTCGATCGTCACCCGCCGGTCCATCAGCGATGCCAGCTCGTGGTTGTGCGTGGCGATCAGGGCTGCGAGCCCCGACTGGCGGGCCAGTGCTTCAAGCGCCTCGAAGACGTAGCCTGCTGTTTCCGGATCGAGGTTACCGGTCGGTTCATCGGCCAACAACACCAGTGGTGCATTGGCAACGGCGCGGGCGATAGCCACCCGCTGCTGTTCTCCGCCCGATAGCTCCGACGGGCGATGGTCGGCTCGGTGGCCGATGCGCATGTAATCGAGCAGTGCCCTCGCCCGCTCTGCGGCCTCAGCCTTGCCGAGACCGGCGATCAACTGCGGCATCATGATGTTTTCGAGAGCGGTGAACTCCGGAAGCAGATGATGGAACTGGTAGACAAAGCCGATCTCGTTGCGACGGATCGCGGTGCGCCTGTCGTCATTGAGACCTTCGCAGGTCACGCCGTTGACCACGACCTTTCCGGCATCCGGGCGCTCGAGCAAGCCCGCGACATGCAGAAGCGTCGACTTGCCAGTGCCGGACGGCGCCACAAGCGCAACGGTCTCGCCGCTTTTCAGCGTGAAGTCCGCACCCTTGAGGATCGAGAGAAAGGTGTCCCCCTGCCCGTAATTACGCTCGATGCCCGAAAGCTGCAGTGCCACGCGCGCATTCATTCAGATGTTGTCCTTGTCATTCGTACCGCAGGGCCTGCACGGGATCGAGACGCGAGGCGCGCCATGCCGGAAAGATCGTGGCAAGGAACGACAGGCTGAGGGCCATGACGATGACGAGGATCGTCTCGTCGGCGTTCATGTCCGCCGGCAGCTGGCTCAGGAAATAGAGTTCGGGGCTGAACAGCGTCGTACCTGATATCCAGGAGAAGAACTGGCGAATGGACTCGATGTTCAGGCAAACGACGACACCGAGCAGCACGCCGGCAACGGTTCCCGCCACGCCGATCGCGGCCCCGGTCATGAAGAAGATGCGCATGACCGATCCGGAGGTCGCGCCCATGGTGCGAAGGATGGCGATGTCGCTGCCCTTGTCCTTCACCAGCATGATCAGCCCGGAGATGATATTCAGCGCCGCGACCAGAACGATCAGCGTCAAGATCATGAACATCACGTTGCGCTCGACTTCGAGCGCGGAAAAGAACGTCTTGTTGCGGTCGCGCCAGTCGGTGATGAAGATCTGCCGTTCCGCGGCGTCCTCGACCGGTTTGCGCAGCTCGTCGACCATATCAGGGTGTTCGACGAAGATCTCGATTTGCTGCGCCAAACCTTCCGCATTGAAGAAGAGCTGCGATTCCTCGAGCGGCATGAAGATGATGGACGCGTCGTATTCCGACATGCCGATCTCGAAGATTGCCGAGACCGTATAGGCCTTGACCCGTGGGTTCATGCCCATGGGCGTCACGTCGCCGTTCGGCGATGTCAGCGTGATGGTGCCGCCCACCTGGATGCCGAGCTGCTCGGCCATGCGTGAGCCGATCGCCACGCCGCTGCCGGAGGCGAAGCCGACGAGATCGCCGGATTGAATATGGTCGGAGACCGACTTCATCTTGCCGAGGTCGTCGGCGCGGATGCCGCGCACGAGAGCGCCGGTCGAGGCATCGCCAACGCCCTGCGCCAGGACCTGTCCCTCAACCAGCGGGATCGCCATGGTCACGCCCTTCACGCCGGAAAAGCGCGTGGCGAGATCAGCGTAGTTGTTGAGCGGACCGTCGATCGGTTGCACGATCATATGGCCGTTGATGCCGAGAATGCGCGAGATCAGTTCGGTGCGAAAACCGTTCATCACCGCCATGACGATGATCAGCGTCGCGACGCCGAGCATGATGCCCACGAAGGAGAAGCCGGCGATCACCGAAATGAAGGCCTCCTTGCGCCGCGAACGCAGATAACGCCAGGCGACCATGCGCTCAAAGGCGGAAAAGGGGCGGCTGGCGGACTTTGCAGACTGGCCAGCAGCCTGCACCTGATCTTCCGTCACGGCGGTCATCCTGCCTCCCCTTGCCTCACTTACTTCGTCGCGATCAGCTTGTTGAGGGCCGCCTCGACAGTCATGGTCTCGCGCTCACCGGTCTTGCGATCCTTGAGCTCGACTTCGCCGTTGGCGATCGAACGTGGCCCGACGATGATCTGGACCGGCACACCGATGAGATCGGCGGACGCGAACTTGGCGCCGGCGCGGTCGTCCGTATCGTCGAGCAGTGCGTCGAATCCCGCCGTGCCCAGCTTCGAATAGAGCGTCTCGCAGGCTGCGTCGCAAGCTGCGTCGCCGGTTTTCATGTTGATGATCACGCCATCGAACGGCGAGATCGACTTCGGCCAGATGATGCCGTTGTCGTCATGCGACGCCTCGATGATCGCCGGGACCAGCCGCGTCGGGCCGATGCCGTAGGAGCCCATATGGACCGTATGTTCCTTGCCGTCCGGGCCGAGAACCTTCGCGCCCATTGCCTCGGAATACTTGGTACCGAAGTAGAAGATATGGCCGACTTCGATGCCGCGAGCCGAAAGACGATCGCCTTCTGCAACTTCGTTGAAGGCAGCCTCGTCGTGCATTTCGGAGGTGGCGGCGTAGCGCGACGTCCACTTGTCAAAGATCGTCTTCAGACCCGCGACATCGTCGAAATTGGTGTCTTCGCCGGGAATGTCGAAACCGAGGAAGTCCTTGTGGCAGAAGACTTCGGATTCGCCGGTTTCGGCAAGAATGATGAATTCATGGCTGAGATTGCCGCCGATCGGGCCGGTGTCGGCACGCATCGGAATGGCGCGCAGCCCCATGCGCGAGAAGGTGCGCAGGTAGGCGGCGAACATCTTGTTATAGGCGTGCTCGGCGCCTTCTCGGTCGAGATCGAAGGAGTAGGCATCCTTCATCAGGAACTCGCGCGAGCGCATGGTGCCGAAGCGCGGACGGATCTCGTCGCGAAACTTCAGCTGGATATGATAGAGATTAAGCGGCAGATCACGATAGGACTTCACGTAGGAACGGAAGACGTCCGTGATCATTTCCTCATTGGTCGGACCGTAAAGCATCGGCCGATCCTGGCGATCCTTGATGCGCAGCATTTCCTTGCCATAAGCATCATAACGACCGCTTTCCTGCCAGAGTTCTGCGGATTGCAGCGTCGGCATCAGCAGCTCGATGGCGCCGGAGCGGTTCTGCTCTTCGCGAACGATCGCATTGACCTTGTCGAGAACCCGCTTTCCAAGCGGCAGCCAGGTATAGATCCCCGAGGACTGCTGCCGGATCATGCCCGTCCGGAGCATAAGGCGGTGGGAAACGATTTCCGCTTCCTTCGGATTTTCCTTCAAGATGGGCATGAAAAAGCGGGACAGGCGCATGACGGGTTCCAGAACTTGATGAACGTCGCACTATCGACGGATTCGGGCGAAATGACGTTGAGCTCAGGCACGCCGGTCTCACCGAAAACTGGCAAAGGCGACCATTGCTTCTTGGGGTCGGCTCTCAAATTTCCGCCACCGACAAATCGGCGGGAACCTTTCCGAGCCCTGCGTTCATAGCCGCTTCGCGCCCGGATGAAAACCCTGCTTGCGGCGGGAACAGCACAGAGCGGATCGAGAGATTCGGAGGAGAAACCGCGGGCCGAAACCTGCGTCAAAAGAGCACGCTAGTAACAGGATTGCGACGATGCTTGTCAACGGAGAAATTTTATCCAACTGTAGCAAAAATGCAAAAAAATAGAGTGACATCGCCCAATGTTTGGGCTAATTTCGGCTCACAAAACAGGCAAGAAGTCTAAATTCTTGCCGACTTTCGCGGTCAAGTCTTGGGAGGATAAGATCTTAGGCGCGCTTCGTCGCTGCCGCCGGAAACGGATTAAAGATCACGCGATACTTGAAAAACAAGGCTTTTAGCCTTGTTTTTTTTTGCCTTTCGCCGACCTATGCGCCGCGAAGCACCCAAAGATTCTGGAACTGTGTCAATTTCTGGGCGGTCAATCGTAAGATTGCCCTGGTTTCACACCAGCAGCCGCTAACGTCCCGCATGAAGGGCCATCGTCACAAAAAGTCGGACATACATAACTGGGGATTTTGTTCGCCGGCGTGTTTCTTCGCCCAATATCATCAGCGCTTGGCAAGCAAATGCCTCGCCGCAACCTTCGCAATCTCAATAGAACTTCGGATAGAAGCGCGGAATGCTGTCGATGCCGTAGCCGAGCCGCACCGATACAATGTACCAGGCGAGCTGGATGACCGCCGCGATCGCCGTCGTCAGCAGGATGACGCGCTTGGCACGGAAGCGCGCCGGCGCACTTTCGACGGTGCCAGGCACAACCTCGTTTTCCTCCGCCTGCGTGCGCACGCCGAGCGGCAGAACGGCAAACAGCGTCAGCCACCAGATAATGAAATAGATGGCAAAGGTGGAAAAAAGCGGCATTTCAGGCTCCCAATGAGGACCTTTTCCGAAGTGGCCCCTGGCCATCGACGGAACGATCCTCGCGACATTCTGGCCCGCTTATAACGCCACGGGCGCGATCACACAAATCCGCATCGCGCGATCAACTGTCACACCTGTTCAAGCTCGATCAACGTACCTTGAAAATCCTTCGGGTGCAGAAAGAGCACCGGCTTGCCGTGGGCGCCGATCTTCGGCTCGCCGTCGCCGAGAACGCGTGCACCGGACGCCTTCAAGGTGTCACGGGCTGCGACGATGTCCTCGACCTCGTAGCAGATGTGATGCATGCCGCCGGAGGGATTCCTGGCAAGAAACGCTGCAATCGGCGAGGTGTCGCCGAGTGGCTCCAGTAGTTCGACCTTGGTGTTGGGAAGCGTAACGAAAACCACGGTAACACCGTGCTCGGGCAAGACCTGCGGCTCGGTAACGGAAGCGCCGAGTGTCACCCGGTAACTCTCCGCCGCGGATGCCAGATTCGGTACGGCAATTGCCACATGGTTCACACGTCCGAGCATCGCGATCCTCCAACCTTCCTGCCGATTTCATGCCCCCGGACGTCTACAACGCCGGGGGCATGAAGGAAATCAGACTTTGGTGACGAACACGGTCACCACAGGCTTCTTGCCCCAGATCTGGTTTACGGTGCTGCGCACGGCGCGGCGCACCGCCTCCTGCAGCATGGCCAGATCCTTGCGTTTGGCGCGCGGAATGCTCTCCACCGCGCCGAGCACGGCGTCGTAGAGCGTGTCTTCCATGTCCTCGCCCTCGTCGTCGAACTCAGGCAAGCCGATGGCAACGAGGTCCGGATCGCCGAGGAAGTCGTAGCGATTGTCGAGCACGACGTTGACGGAGACATGCCCGGCAAAGGAGAGCTTGCGCCGCTCGCCGATACCCATCTCCTCGAAGTCGCCGATCAGCGAGCCATCCTTGTAGATGCGGCCATGCGGCGCCGTGTCGATGACCTCCGCCGGCCCCGGCGCCAGCCGCAGCATCTGGCCGTTGCGAAGACGCGGGACGCTGGCGATACCCGACTGCAGGCCAAGCTCGGCATGCGCCGTCAGGTGCGCCGCTTCACCATGCACCGGAACGAGGATCTGCGGACGGACCCATTGGTACATCTGCTGCAGTTCGCTGCGCCGCGGGTGCCCTGACACATGTACCAGCGCTTCACCGTCGGTGATGATGTGAATGCCCTGTTCGATCAGGCCGTTCTTGATGTCGTTGATCGCCTTCTCGTTGCCGGGAATGGTGCGCGACGAAAAGACGACCGTGTCGCCGGCGGAGAAGGCGACGTTGCGCATCTCGTCGCGGGCGATCTTGGCAAGCGCTGCGCGCGGCTCGCCCTGGCTGCCGGTGAGGATCACGACGACCTTGTCGCGCGGCACATAGCCGAATTCGTCTTCGGCGAGGAAGGGCTTGATGCCTTCCATCAGGCCGAGGTCGCGGGCGACGGCCACGACGCGCTTCATCGAGCTGCCGAGAAGCAGCACGTCCCTGCCCGCCTCATCGGCAGCCTCCGCGATCGATCGGATACGCCCGACATTCGAGGAGAAGGTGGTGATCGCCACGCGACCTTCAGCCTTGGATATGATCTCAGTCAGGCTCGCGGAAACCTCCTGCTCCGACGGCGAGACGCCGTCGCGCAGGGCATTGGTCGAATCGCAGACAAGCGCCAGCACGCCTTCGTCGCCGATCTTGCGGAAGCGCTGCTCGTCGGTCAGCGGCCCGAGCGACGGCTGAAGATCGATCTTCCAGTCGCCGGTGTGCACGACCGCGCCAAGCGGCGTGCGGATGATCAGCGACATCGGCTCGGGGATCGAGTGGTTGACGCCGACCGCTTCGATTTCGAACGGGCCGACATTGATGCGATCACCCTGTTTGAAGATCGTCACCGGAATTTCGCCGCGGCTCTTTTCGAAGTCGCGCTTGGCCTCCAGCATGCCCGCCGTAAACGGCGAGGCGTAAACCGGCACGTTCAGCCCCGGCCAAAGATCGTTGAGGCCACCGTAGTGGTCCTCGTGGGCATGGGTGATGATGATGCCCTTGAGATTGCGGCGCTCTTCCGCCAGGAAGCTGATATCGGCCAGAACCAGATCCACCCCGGGAAGTTCGGGCCCCGGGAAGGTGACTCCGCAATCGACCATTATCCACTGTCGCTGACCGGGTTTGCCGTAGCCATAGAGGCCAAGGTTCATCCCGATTTCGCCGACGCCGCCGAGCGGCAAGAACACCAGTTCTTCTTCTTGCGCCATGTTTTGATGCGCCCTTGTTTTGATTATCCGAAAAATACGTCGCCGGCGGCAATCGTCTGCATCGTGTTCGAGCCCGTGTCGAGCATCAACCGGCCGTCCTGATCAATACCGGCAAAGCGGCCGGAAAGCGACCGATCCGGCAGGTTCACCGTAATGGTCTCACCGATGCCGCGCGCTGCCGCCCGCCATTGGTCTATGATGTGTGCCACACCCCTGCCGCGGTCCCAAACGGAAAGCGTTTCGGCCATGGTCAGGAACAGATGGGCAAACAGTTCGTCCGGCGATACCGACGCCCCTTCGTTGCGAAGCGAAGTCACCGGGTAGAGCGCCTCGTCGGGCTTGACGGCAATATTGATGCCGCAGCCGATGACCAGAGCGCGGCGGCCGTCCGCCAGGCTCTCGCCTTCAAGCAGGATGCCGCAGGTCTTCTTACCGTCGATGAGAATATCGTTCGGCCATTTGATCTCGACCGGAGCGCCGGCAAGCGGCATCACCTGCCGGATGGCCCTGTGAACCGCGACGGCCACGGCCAGCGGCAGCGAGTGCAGTAGCTCAATCGGGGCCGGCTCGATCAACAGGAGCGAGGCATAGAGATTGCCGGGCTCTGAAAACCAGGCCCGGCCACGTCGGCCGCGTCCGCCTGTCTGGCGGGCGGCGGTGATCCAGAGATTTCCCCTGTCTCCCTCGCGCGCCCGCATCAGGCATTCGCTGTTGGTGGAACCGACCTCATTGAGAGCGATGTGCCGGAAATCGTCGAGCGAAACCCGGCCGCCGCCTTCAAGGCCGATCAAAAGAAGGTCCGCGCCGCGACTTCAGCGGCGTTGCCGAGCGGACCGCCGATCAGGACATATCCGACCACAAACAGGCCCGAGAGACCGAAGACCAGCCGAAGCTCGCCGGCCGTGCGGGCAAACTCACCCTTGGCGTCGTCGAACCACATCACCTTGATGACGCGCAGGTAATAGTAGGCACCGACGACCGATGCGAGCACACCGACGATGGCGAGCGCGTACAGATGCGCTTCGATCGCCGCCATGAACACGAAGTACTTCGCGAAGAAGCCGGCCATCGGCGGAATGCCGGCGAGCGAGAACATCAGGATGGTGAGGACCGTGGCCATGAAGGGGTTGGTCTGTGACAGGCCCGCGAGGTCGTCGACGCTTTCGACGTTCTCGCCGTCCTTGCGGCGCATGGCGAGGATGCAGGCGAAGGTGCCGAGCGTCATGACCATGTAGATGAGCATGTAGAGCAGAACGCCGCGCACGCCTGCCATCGAGCCGGCAGCGAGACCGACGAGCGCGTAGCCCATGTGGCCGATCGAGGAATAGGCCATCAGGCGCTTGATGTTCTTCTGGCCGATCGCAGCGAAGGCGCCGAGCAGCATCGAAGCGATCGAGATGAAGACGACGATCTGCTGCCACTGGACAACGACCGGCTCGAACGCGTTGATGACGACGCGAACGAAGATGGCCATGGCGGCAACCTTCGGAGCAGCGGCAAAGAACGCCGTTACCGGCGTCGGCGCACCTTCATAGACATCAGGCGTCCACATGTGGAACGGCACGGCAGAGATCTTGAAAGCGAGACCGGCAAGAATGAAGACCAGGCCGAAGATGAGGCCGAGCGACGGCGTGCCCGTCGTCGTCAGGGAAGCGGCAATCTCGTCAAAGCCGGTGTGGCCGGTGAAGCCATAGACGAGCGACATGCCATAGAGCAGCATGCCCGAGGATAGCGCGCCGAGGACGAAGTACTTCAGGCCGGCTTCCGTCGAGCGGATGCTGTCACGGTTGATAGCGGCAACGACGTAAAGCGCCAGAGACTGCAGCTCGAGCGACAGGTACAGCGACATCAGGTCGTTGGCCGAGATCATCAGCAGCATGCCGAGGGTGGCGAGGACCAAGAGCACCGGGAACTCGAAACGGTCGATCTGCGCGGAACGGGCATGGCCCACCGTCATCACCATGGCGGTGATGGAGCCGATCAGAGCCAGCACCTTCATGAACTTGGCGAAGGGATCGGACAGGAAGGCGCCGCCATAAGCTTCGCCCTCGCCCGTCTTCAGGACGAGCCAGAGACCGGCGATGATGAGAACGGCAACCGCAAGGCCGGTGACGGTCGAGGTCGACTTTTCACCAGCAAACACGCCGATCATCAAGAGCGCCATCGCGCCGACCGCGAGGATCAACTCGGGGATCGAGAGCTGCAGGCTAGCGAGGAGGGTTTCAGCAGTCATGTCCAATCACGTCCTGTGGTCATTGCACCGAAAGCGCAACGTTTTGCGCTGCCTGCAGGGCTGCGGAGTAGTTGTTGACGAGCAGATCCACGGAGGCTGCAGTCGCATCGAAGATCGGCGCCGGATAGACACCGAAGAAGATCGTCAGGATCACCAGCGGGTAGAGGATCGCCTTCTCACGTCCCGAAAGATCGAGCAGAGCCTTCAGGCTTTCCTTTTCCAGCGCGCCGAAGATCACTCGGCGGTAGAGCCAGAGCGCGTAGGCAGCCGAGAGAATAACGCCGCTCGTTGCAAAGAACGCAACCCAGGTATTGACGCGGAAGACGCCGACGAGGGTCAGCACTTCGCCGACGAAGCCTGATGTACCGGGAAGACCGACGTTGGCCATGGTGAAAACCATGAAGGCGACGGCATATTTCGGCATGATGTTGACGAGACCGCCATAGGCCGAGATCTCGCGGGTATGCAGACGGTCATAGACAACGCCGACGCAAAGGAACAGCGCGCCGGAGACAATGCCGTGCGACAGCATCTGGAAAATCGCACCCTGAACGCCCTGCGTGTTGGCCGCGAAGATACCCATCGTCACGTAGCCCATGTGTGCGACGGACGAATACGCAATCAGTTTCTTGATGTCGGACTGCATCATCGCCACCAGCGAGGTGTAGATGATTGCAATGACCGACAGCGTGAAGACGAAGGGCGCGAAATAGTCGGAAGCCAGCGGGAACATCGGCAGCGAGAAGCGCACGAAACCGTAGCCGCCAAGCTTCAGGAGGATGGCGGCCAGGATGACCGAACCCGCCGTCGGCGCCTGAACGTGCGCGTCGGGAAGCCAGGTGTGCACCGGCCACATCGGCATCTTCACCGCGAAGGACGCGAAGAAGGCAAGCCATAACCACGTCTGCATCTCACGCGGGAAGTTGTAGCCAAGCAGTTCGGTGATGTCGGTGGTACCGGCCTGCCAGTACATCGCCATGATGGCGAGCAGCATCAGCACCGAGCCGAGCAGCGTGTAGAGGAAGAACTTGTAGCTCGCGTAGACGCGATCCTTGCCGCCCCAGACACCGATGATGAGGAACATCGGAATGAGGCCGGCCTCGAAGAACACGTAGAACAGCACGATGTCGAGCGACACGAACACGCCGATCATGAACGTTTCCAGGATCAGGAACGCGATCATGTATTCCTTCAGCCGCTTTTCGACCGACAGCCAGCTCGCGAGCACGCAGAACGGCATCAGGAAGGCGGAAAGAACGACGAAGAGCACGGAGATGCCGTCGATGCCGAGATGATAGGAAATCCCGGTGCCGAGCCATTCGTGCTTCTCGGTCATCTGGAAGCCCGGGTTCGAGCTGTCGAACTGGTACCAGATATAGACCGACACGGCGAAGGTGAAGATCGTGGTCAGCAGCGATACGTTCAGGATGTTGCGGCGGCCGTAGGCGCTGTCTTCTCTTGTCAGCAAGAGAAGCAGAACGCCGACGAGCGGCATGAAGGTGACCGCGGAAAGTACGGGCCAATCGGTCATCAGAAGGAACTCCCGAGCATCATCCATGTAACGAGCGCTGCGATGCCGATCAGCATGGCGAACGCGTAGTGATAGAGGTAACCGGTCTGCAGCCGGACAACACGATCGGTGACATCAAGCACGCGTGCCGCAATCCCGTTCGGACCGAGGCCGTCGATGACCCGGCCGTCGCCTTCCTTCCACAGGAAGGTGCCGAGGCGCTTGGCGGAGCGCACGAATAGGAAGTCGTACAGCTCGTCGAAGTACCACTTGTTGAGCAGGAACTGGTAGAGGCCGCGATGCTGCTCCGCCAGGTACTTGGGCACCTCAGGCCGGCGGATGTACATGTACCAGGCCGTGTAGAGACCGAGCGCCATGGCGCAGAACGGGCTCCACTTAACCCACAGCGGAACATGGTGGTATTCCTCGAGGATTTCGTTCTCGGCGGACGTGAACAATGCACCCTGCCAGAACTCGGCATAGTGGTGGCCGAAGAAGTAGTCGTGGAACAGGAAGCCTGCCACCAGTGCGCCGGCCGCCAGGATGTAGAGCGGCACCAGCATGACCTGGGGCGATTCATGGACGTGATGCATGACATCCGAGGAAGCGCGCGGCTTGCCGTGGAAGGTCATGAAGGTCAGACGCCAGGAATAGAAGCTCGTGAACAGTGCGGCGATGACCAGCATCGCGAAGGCGAAGCCCGAGACGACGCTGTGCGAAGCGAACGTCGATTCGATGATGGCATCCTTCGAGAAGAAGCCGGCGGTACCAATGACGGTGCCGGGAATGCCGACGCCGGTCAGCGCAATCGTGCCGATGAACATCATCCAGTAGGTGAGCGGAATGTGCTTCCGAAGACCACCCATGTAACGCATGTCCTGTTCGCCATCGACGGCGTGGATGACCGAGCCTGCACCCAAGAACAAGAGAGCCTTGAAGAAGGCATGCGTGAACAGGTGGAAGATGGCCGCGCCATAGGCGCCGACGCCGAGTGCGACGAACATGTAGCCGAGCTGCGAACAGGTCGAATAGGCGATGACGCGCTTGATGTCGTTCTGGACCAGACCGACGGTCGCGGCAAAGAAGGCCGTGATCGCACCAATCAGCGTGACGACGGTCAAAGCGCTCGGTGACAGTTCAAACAGCGGCGACATGCGGGCGACCAGGAAGACGCCGGCGGTAACCATGGTTGCGGCGTGAATGAGGGCCGAAACAGGGGTCGGGCCTTCCATCGCGTCCGGAAGCCAGGTGTGCAGCAGGAACTGCGCCGACTTGCCCATCGCGCCCATGAAGAGCAAGAGACAGGCTGCCGTGATGGCATCAGCCTTGTCGAGGTGCATGCCAAACAGCGTGACGACCGCCTCCCCTGCTGCTGCACCTTCTGCCGGCAGGTAGGTCTGGGCCGCAGCGAAGATTGTTTCGAAACTGACCGAACCGAACAGCACGAAGACGAGGAAGATGCCAAGCGAGAAACCGAAGTCGCCAACGCGGTTGACGATGAACGCCTTTATCGCGGCGGCGTTCGCCGACGGCTTCTTATACCAGAAGCCGATCAGCAGGTAGGATGCGAGACCCACGCCTTCCCAGCCGAAGAACATCTGCAGCAGGTTGTCGGACGTGATCAGCATCAACATCGCAAAGGTGAACAGCGACAGATAGGCAAAGAAGCGCGGACGATGCGGATCGTGGTGCATGTAGCCGATCGAATAGACATGCACGAGCGTCGACACCGTGTTGACGACCACGAACATGACTGCTGTCAGCGTGTCGACGCGGAACGCCCATTCGACATCGAAGCTGCCGGACTGGATCCAGCGCAGCACCGACACCTTGATCAGTTCCTGCTCGCCCATCGCGACGTCGAAGAAGACGTACCCCGACAATGCGGCGGCGATGATCATCAGTCCGCAGGTGACGTATTCAGAAGCCTTGGCGCCGATCGAAGTGCCGAAAAGGCCGGCGACCAGAAAGCCGATCAAAGGCAGGAAGACGATAGCCTTGATGATGGTATCCATAGCCCAATCAGCCCTTCATCATGTTGACGTCTTCAACAGCGATCGAGCCGCGGTTGCGGTAGAAGACGACGAGAATTGCAAGCCCGATGGCGGCTTCCGCGGCCGCGACGGTCAGAATGAACAGAGCGAAGACCTGGCCCGTAATGTCGTTCAGGAACGACGAGAAGGCGACCATGTTGATATTGACCGCAAGCAGGATCAGCTCGACCGACATCAGGATGATGATGACGTTCTTCCGGTTCAGGAAGATGCCGAAGACACCAAGCGTGAACAGGATGGCGCTGACGGTGAGATAGTGGGAAATTCCGATTTCCATTTTTAGTTCCTCGACCTCGCGTCCGAATTAAATGCCCTGCCCGGGCTTGACCGTGATCACCTCGACGGCGGTCTCGGGCGTGCGGGCAACCTGCTGCGGAATGCTCTGGCGCTTGATGTTCACGCGGTGACGCAGCGTGAGGACGATGGCGCCGATCATGGCAACCAGCAGCACGAGGCCCGCGATCTGGAAGAAGTAGACATAGTGGGTATAGAGAACGTCGCCGAGGGCGGCCGTGTTCGTCCGGTCGGCAACCGCTGGGATCGGCATCGAGATACCCTTGGCGATCTCCGGAGAGAAGGTCGCTCCGCCTACAACGATGATGAGTTCGGCAGCCAGGATCAGACCGATCAGCGCACCAACCGGCGCGTATTCAAGCACGCCCGCGCGCAGTTCCGCGAAGTCGATATCGAGCATCATGACGACGAACAGGAAGAGCACTGCAACCGCGCCGACGTAGACCACGAGCAGGATCATCGCCAGGAACTCGGCGCCAGCCAGCAGGAACAGGCCCGCCGAATTGAAGAAGGTCAGGATCAGGAACAGCACCGAATAAACGGGGTTCCTGGCCGCAATGACCATAAATGCCGATGCCACCGCGATGAAGGCAAAGAGATAGAAAAAAAGAACCTGCAGACCCATGATCGGTGCCTTTTTCGTCTTGCACGGCGTGAGGCTCTTGCAGCCCCACTCCACTGGCAAAGCCGGACGCGTGTCCGGCCTTTGCCCCAAACTGTTTCACATGTGCCGCCTTAAGGGCGGCACCACGCATTGGTCTCAGCGATAGGGCGAGTCCATTGCGATGTTGCGTGCGATTTCCCGTTCCCAACGGTCGCCATTGGCGAGGAGCTTGTCCTTGTCGTAGTACAGCTCTTCACGCGTCTCGGTGGCGAATTCGAAGTTCGGTCCCTCGACGATGGCGTCAACCGGACAGGCTTCCTGGCAGAAACCGCAATAGATGCACTTCACCATGTCGATGTCGTAGCGCACCGTGCGGCGGGTGCCGTCGTTGCGACGCGGGCCAGCCTCGATGGTGATGGCCTGGGCAGGACAGATCGCCTCGCAGAGCTTGCAGGCGATGCAACGCTCTTCGCCGTTCGGATAACGACGCAGGGCGTGTTCGCCGCGGAAGCGCGGGCTGACCGGGCCCTTTTCGAAGGGATAGTTCAACGTCGCCTTCGGCTTGAAGAAGTAGCGCATCGACAGAAAGAACGCGCCGACGAATTCCTTGAGGAACAGCGAGCTGACGGCTTGCGAAAGACCGGCCATCATTTACCTCCAGACTTGCCGGCCTGGGAGCGGCCAGCGGTATGCAACCGAGCGAAAGCCAACATCATGCGGCTCCCGTCAGCTTGAGAACGAATGCAGTGATCACGACCATTGCGAGAGAGATCGGCAGGAAGACCTTCCAGCCGAGACGCATCAACTGGTCGTAGCGGTAACGCGGAACGAAAGCCTTCACCATCGCGAACATGAAGAACACGAAGGATGCCTTGAGAACGAACCAGATGATGCCCGGGACCCAGTTCAGGAACCAGACGTCGACCGGAGGCAGCCAGCCGCCAAGGAAGAGAATCGTCGTCAGCGCACACATCAGGCAGATGGCGGCATACTCGCCCAGCATGAACATCATGTAAGGCGTGGAGCCGTATTCGACCATGAAGCCGGCGACGAGTTCCGATTCCGCTTCCGGCAGATCGAAGGGCGGACGGTTGGTCTCAGCCAGTGCCGAAATGAAGAACACGATGAACATCGGGAACAGCGCCAGCCAGTGCCAGTCGAGGAACGATGCCGGCAGGCCCAGGTTCGTACCGATGCCGTTGCTCTGCGCGTTGACGATATCCGTGAGATTGAGCGAACCGACGCACAACAGGACGGTGACGATGACGAAACCGATCGAGACTTCGTAGGACACCATCTGCGCTGCGGAACGAAGCGCGCCGAGGAAGGGGTACTTCGAGTTCGAAGCCCAGCCACCCATGATGATGCCATAAACTTCAAGAGAAGATATGGCGAACACGAAGAGGATGCCGACGTTGATATTGGCGATCACCCAGCCGGCGTTAAGCGGGATAACCGCCCAGGCAGCCAAAGCCAGCGTCACGGAGACGAGCGGTGCCAAGAGGAAGATCGCCTTGTTGGCGCCAGCTGGAATCACCGGCTCCTTGAAGACGAACTTCAAAAGGTCGGCGAAGGACTGGAAAAGACCCCAGGGGCCCACCACATTCGGACCACGGCGAAGCTGGACTGCCGCCCAGATCTTGCGGTCGGCCAGCAGAATGTAGGCGATGAAAAGCAGCAGCGCGACCAGCAGCAGCAGCGACTGGGCGACCATGATGATCGCAGGCCAGACATAGGTCGAAACGAAAGCGTCCATGATACTCTATTCCCTCGCGCTCATTCCGCCGCAGCTTTGAAGTTGTTGCGTGCCAAAGCCGAGCATTCGGCCATGACGGCGGATGCGCGCGCTATCGGGTTCGTCAAATAGAAGTCTTTGACCGGAGACGCAAACACGGATTTGCCCATCTCACCGGCTTTTTGGGCAAGTGCGGCAATTTCGTCGCCACTGCCGACGGCAATCGCGTCGACATCGGCGAAATGCGGGTGCACGGCATAGAGCTTCGAGCGCAATTCGCCAAGCGAATCAAAGGGCAGCTTCTTGCCGAGAACGTCGGAAAGCGCGCGGATGATCGCCCAGTCTTCGCGGGCGTCGCCCGGAGCGAAGCCGGCGCGGTTGCCGATCTGAACGCGGCCTTCGGTGTTGACCCAGGTGCCGGACTTTTCGGTGTAGGTGGCGGCCGGCAGGATGACGTCGGCAGCGTGTGCGCCGTTGTCGCCGTGCGAACCGATATAGACGGTAAAGCCGGACTTGCGGCCAGCAAGATCGATCTCGTCTGCGCCGAGCAGGAAGAGAACGTCGGAGGCCGAAACCATTTCGGCAGCCGTCTTGCCGTTTTTGCCCGGGACGAAGCCGAGGTCGAGACCACCGACGCGGGACGCTGCGGTGTGCAGAACGGCAAAGCCGTTCCAGTCCGCGGTCACCGCACCGACTGCGCCTGCGAGCTTGGCAGCGGCAGCGAGAACGGCAGCACCGCCCTCCCCTGCGACGGCGCCCTGGCCGATGATGATCATCGGACGCTGCGCCTTCGTCAAGGTCGCGGCGAACTTACCCTTGCCGGACACGAGTTCGGCGAGCGTGTCGGTGCCAGCACCGAGATATTCGTATTCGTAGCGCAGCTCACCCTGCTCGCCGATGACGGCGATCGGGAAATTGCCCATCCGGTAACGCTTGCGGATGCGTGCGTTGAGTACGGATGCTTCGAAGCGCGGGTTGGAGCCGATGATCAGCAGCGCGTCGGCGCTTTCGATGCCTTGAATGGTCGGATTGAAGATATAGCTGGCGCGGCCGAGCGACGGATCGAGCGCTGCACCATCCTGGCGGCAGTCGATGTTTTCGGAACCGAGCGAAGCGAGCAGCTCCTTCAGCGCGTACATTTCTTCGACGGAAGCAAGGTCACCGGCGATGGCGCCGATCTTGTCGCCGGAGGTCGCCGCAACGGCAGCCTTGACCGCCTGGAAAGCCTCGCCCCAGCTTGCTGCCTGCAGACGGCCATCCTTCTTGACATAAGGGCGATCGAGACGCTGCGTCTTCAGGCCATCCCAGATGAAGCGGCTCTTGTCGGAAATCCACTCTTCGTTGATGTCCTCGTTGACGCGCGGCATAATGCGCATCACTTCGCGGCCACGGGTATCGACGCGGATGGCCGAACCAAGTGCGTCCATCACGTCGATGGATTCGGTCTTGTTCAGTTCCCACGGACGCGCCGTGAATGCGAACGGCTTGGAGGTCAGCGCGCCGACCGGGCAGAGGTCGACGACGTTGCCCTGCAGCTCGGAGGTCATCGCCTGCTCGAGGTAGGTGGTGATCTCGGCATCCTCGCCCCGGCCGATGAGGCCGAGCTCGGCAATGCCGGCAACTTCCGTGGTGAAACGAACGCAGCGCGTGCAGTGGATGCAGCGGTTCATCACCGTCTTGACCAGCGGGCCGATGTACTTGTCTTCGACGGCGCGTTTGTTTTCCTGGTAGCGCGAACTGTCGATGCCGAACGCCATCGCCTGGTCCTGCAGGTCGCATTCGCCGCCCTGGTCGCAGATCGGGCAATCGAGCGGATGGTTGATCAGCAGGAATTCCATGACGCCTTCGCGCGCCTTCTTGACCATCGGCGTGGTCGTGAAGACTTCCGGCGTCTCGCCGTTCGGGCCGGGACGAAGGTCGCGCACGCCCATGGCGCAGGAGGCGGCAGGCTTGGGTGGCCCTCCCTTCACCTCGATCAGACACATGCGGCAGTTACCGGCGACCGACAGCCGCTCATGGAAACAGAAGCGCGGAACCTCGGCGCCGGCTTCTTCACACGCCTGAAGCAGCGTGAAATGATCCGGGACCTCGATCTCTTTTCCGTCGACTTTCAGCTTTGCCATCTTCGTACTCAATCCTGTCTTCCATCCGTCCACCTTTGAGGCGACGGACAATTCCAACACAGCCATGCTGCTTGCCGGTGGCGACCTCTGCCGGTCACCGCCTCTTATTCTTTTGCGCCTTTCAGCGCCTTTGCCTGCTTTACCCAGTCATCGCGTAGGATACGTCCGCCAAAGCCCAGTTCGTCGTCGAAGCGGGCTACGTCGGCGTCGCTCCAGGCGGCGATATCGGCAAAGCGGAGAATGCCCTTACCGTTCAGAACCTGCTCGAGCTTCGGGCCGATGCCGGAAATCCGCTTGAGGTCGTCGGGGGCACGGGCCTTGGCCTTCGAAGCGGCCGGCGCCTTTGCAGGCTCTGCCGGTTTCTTCTCAGCCTCCGGCTTAGATGCCGTACTCCTGTTCGTAACAACAGGCTTGACGGTTTCTTGCTTTGCTTCCGCCTGAACCGGAACAGCCTTGGCCGGAACGACCTCAGCCGGAACGCCTGTCTGCATCTGGCCAGCCAAAGCCGAACCCTTCTGCAACGCTTCGACGGCGCCCTGCATCGCACCGAGCATGACGCCGGCGATATGGCTCGACAGACCGAAGCCAAGTGCCGTCGCAGCAGCAACGGCCCCTGCCGGATGCGCCATCAGCGGATGCAGCGGAACCTGCGGCATGCTCTTCATCCATTCGGCCATGCCGAACGGATCGGCCGGATCGCCGCCAATCGGACGCGCGGACGAAATGCCGCTTTCGGCCTCTCCCCTCACCTGTCCATCCTTGCGTGCGCCGGCCATGGCCCGTTACTCCGCCGCTTCCAGCACCGCGCCGTGCGACGTCGCATTGCGGGTATATTCGTCGATGCGCTTTTCGATCTCGGGACGGAAATTGCGGATCAGGCCCTGGATCGGCCAGGCGGCCGCATCACCCAGAGCACAGATCGTGTGACCTTCGATCTGCTTGGTAACGTCGAACAGCATATCGATCTCGCGCTTCTGGGCGCGGCCCTGCACCATGCGTTCCATCACGCGCCACATCCAGCCGGTGCCTTCGCGGCACGGCGTGCACTGGCCACAGCTCTCGTGCTTGAAGAAAGCGGAGATGCGGGCGATCGCCTTGATGATGTCGGTGGAGCGGTCCATGACGATGGCAGCAGCGGTGCCGAAGGACGACTTGACTTCGCGAAGCCCGTCGAAATCCATCGGGCAGTCGATGATGTCTTCGGCCTTGACCACCGGGCACGATGCGCCGCCGGGGATGACGGCAAGGAGGTTGTCCCAGCCGCCGCGAATGCCGCCGGCGTGCTTGTCGACGAGTTCGCGGAAGGTGATGCCCATCGCTTCTTCGACCGTGCACGGCTTGTTGACGTGGCCGGACAGCATGAACAGCTTGGTGCCGACGTTGTTCGGGCGGCCGATCGACGAGAACCAGCCGGCGCCGCGGCGCAGGATCGTCGGGGCAACGGCGATCGACTCGACGTTGTTGACGGTGGTCGGGCAGCCGTAGAGACCCATATTCGCCGGGAACGGCGGCTTCAGGCGCGGCTGGCCCTTCTTGCCTTCAAGGCTTTCGAGCAGCGCGGTTTCTTCGCCGCAGATGTAGGCGCCGGCGCCGTGGTGGACAAAAATGTCCATGTCCCAGCCGAGCTTGTTGTTTTTGCCCAGCAGGCCGGCGTCGTAACATTCGTCGATCGCCGCCTGCAGCGCTTCGCGCTCGCGGATATATTCGCCGCGCACATAGATGTAGGCGGTGTGCGCACCCATGGCGAAGCTGGCGATGACGCAGCCTTCGATCAGGGTGTGCGGATCGTGACGCATGATGTCACGGTCCTTGCAGGTGCCCGGTTCGGATTCGTCGGCGTTGACAACCAGATAGTGCGGACGTCCGTCGCTTTCCTTCGGCATGAAGGACCACTTAAGACCGGTCGGGAAGCCTGCGCCGCCACGGCCACGAAGACCCGAAGCCTTCATCTCGTTGACGATCCAGTCGCGACCCTTTTCAAGGATCTGCTTGGTGCCATCCCAATGGCCGCGGCTCATCGCGCCCTTCAGAGACTTGTCCTTGAGGCCGTAGATATTGGTAAAGATGCGATCTTCATCTCTGAGCATGGTTCACCTCTTTACCGCGGCTTCTTGCCGAAAACTTTGATGTATTCGGCTTCGCCACCCTTGGCGAGCGCCTTGGCCTGCTTGACCCAATCGTCGCGTTCGATCCGGCCCTTGAAATTGAGATAGCCGTCGACCCATTCGCGCTCGGCCTTCTTCCACGACGCGACTTGCGCGTACGTGTAGATGCCGAGTTCGTGCAGCGTATCCTCGATCTTCGGGCCGACGCCGGAGATCAGCTTCAGGTCGTCGACAGTCGCCGGCTTGGCAATACCTGCCGGCCGGTTCTTGTCTTCGAGCGAAGGCTTGCCGGAAACATCGGCCGCCTTGGCGGACTTCGACTTGTCGGCGGTGTCGCCTTCGACCTTGGCGTTCGCTGCCGCTTCCTTCTTCGCCGTCGCCGGCGTCTTCACGGCCGCGTTGGTTTCGCTGGCATCGGTCTTTGCCCGTGCGGCATTCGACGGCGGCACGCTGACGGCCGGCGCATCGTTGATCTTCTTTGCGCTCGCGGGAGCCTTCTTGGCCGGTGCCTCCGGCGTCGTCAGCGTGGTCGGGCCACCTTCCGGCGCGGAGAAGACACGGTCGATCTGCGGACCGGTGGCAACTTCGGCGCCCTTGCCTGCATCGAAGCGGTCGATGATCTGCTCGAGCTGCTCGGGCGTCAGGTCTTCATAGGTGTCCTTGAAGATCATGACCATCGGCGCATTCACGCAGGCGCCCTGACATTCCACTTCTTCCCAGGAAAGCGTGCCGCTCTCGTTGAGGGTAAAGGGGTCGTGGGCGATCTTGCTCTTGCAGACCCGGATCAGGTCTTCGGCGCCGCGCAGCATGCACGGCGTCGTGCCGCAGACCTGGACGTGGGCGCGCGTTCCGACCGGCTTCAGCTGGAACTGGGTATAGAAAGTCGCAACCTCGAGCACGCGGATATAGGCCATGCCGAGCATGTCGGCGATCGATTCGATCGCGGCCTTCGTTACCCAGCCGTCCTGCTCCTGCGCCCGCATCAACAGCGGAATGACCGCGGACTGCTCGCGGCCTTTCGGATACTTCTGGATTGTCTTTTGTGCCCAAGCGGCGTTTTCGCGATTGAACGCGAATGCGGCCGGCTGGACATTGTCTTCGGCTAGTCGACGAACAGACATTCTTCACGACACCTTATCAGTTAATCGACCCGCACCGCGACTTCGTCACCGAAACGAATTCGCAGGCATAGGCTGACTGGTCTTTTTGTAAAAATACGATGTAGCGCGTGCCGTTGGCCACGGCTGCCTTGATCTCGTAACCCTTGGCCACGAGATCGGCCATCGAGCCCCCGCGCATCGCGGCGGACGCTTCGCTGTTGACGGAATCCTGTGCGGATGCCGCCGTTGCCAGCATAAGAAGTCCTGCCATAGCCAGGGGCGCGAAACGCATCAGCGATCCACCTCACCGAACACGATATCGATGGAGCCCAGCACGGCCGAGACGTCGGCGAGCTGGTGTCCGCGACAAAGGAAGTCCATCGCCTGCAGATGCGCGTAGCCCGGGGCGCGGATCTTGCAGCGATAGGGCTTGTTGCTACCGTCGGAGACGAGGTAGACGCCGAATTCGCCCTTGGGCGCTTCGACGGCTGCATAAACCTCGCCGGCCGGCACGTGGTAGCCTTCGGTGTAGAGCTTGAAGTGGTGGATCAGCGCTTCCATCGAGCGCTTCATCTCGCCGCGCTTTGGCGGAACGATCTTGCCGTCCATCGACGAGACCGGGCCAACCTTGGCATCGCCGAGCAGGCGGTTCACGCATTGACGCATGATCTTGGCCGACTGGCGCATTTCGATCATGCGGATCAGGTAACGGTCGAAACAGTCGCCGTTCTTGCCGATCGGAATGTCGAATTCCATGTCCGAATAGCATTCGTAGGGCTGCGCGCGACGCAGGTCCCAGGCAGCGCCGGAACCGCGAACCATCACGCCCGAGAAGCCCCAGGCCCAGGCATCGTCCAGCTTGACGACGCCGATGTCGACGTTGCGCTGCTTGAAGATGCGGTTGCCGGTCAGAAGTTCGTCGATATCGTCGACGGTCTTCAGGAACGGGTCGATCCACTTGCCGATGTCCTCGACCAGCTCGTGCGGCAGGTCCTGATGCACGCCGCCGGGGCGGAAATAGGCTGAGTGCATGCGCGCGCCGCAGGCGCGCTCATAGAACACCATCAGCTTCTCGCGCTCCTCGAAGCCCCAGAGCGGCGGCGTCAGCGCGCCGACGTCCATGGCCTGCGTGGTCACGTTCAGAAGATGCGACAGGATACGGCCGATTTCCGAATAGAGAACCCGGATCAACTGGCCGCGGATCGGAACTTCGGTCCCGGTCAGCCTTTCCACGGCAAGCGCGAAGGCGTGCTCCTGGTTCATCGGCGCGACGTAGTCGAGGCGATCGAAATAGGGAATGGCCTGCAGGTAGGTCTTGGTTTCGATCAGCTTCTCGGTGCCGCGGTGCAGCAGCCCGATGTGCGGATCGACGCGTTCGACGATTTCGCCATCAAGCTCGAGCACCAGACGAAGAACGCCGTGCGCCGCCGGATGCTGCGGACCAAAGTTGATGTTGAAATTACGGACGTTATGTTCGGTCATACCGATTGCTCCAGGCCGGACGGCGCCCTCAAAGGGTCGCCGCGGGCCGACTTAGTCTCACCGTGCTTTCGCCTTCTCGTCGCCGGGCAGGACGTATTCCGTCCCTTCCCACGGGGAGAGGAAGTCGAAGTTACGGAATTCCTGCTTCAGTTCGACGGGCTCATAGACGACGCGCTTGGCTTCGTCATCATAACGAACCTCGACAAACCCGGTAACCGGGAAGTCCTTGCGCAGCGGATGCCCTTCGAAACCGTAGTCCGTCAGGATGCGACGCAGGTCCGGATGGCCGGTAAACAGAATGCCATACATGTCGTAGGCTTCACGCTCGAACCAGTCGGCGCCCGGATAGACGCTGGTGGCCGACGGCACTGGCTCGCCTTCGCCGGTCGCAACCTTGATGCGAACGCGCAGGTTCTGGCGCGGCGACAGTAAGTGGTAGACGACGTCGAAACGATCCGGCCGCTGGGGCCAGTCGACACCGCAAACATCGACGAAGTTGATGAAGGCGCACTGCACGTCGTCTCGCAGGAACGTCAGCAGCTCGATCAGGTTAGCAGCCGTCGTCGTCAGCGTCAGTTCACCGTAGTTGATGGCGGCATCCGAAATCAGTTGGCTGCGCGTCTCGCGCAGATAGGAGGCAAGCTCGTTCAGGGCTTCACTCATGTTAAGAACCCCCTACCCTTAGCGTTCGATCGTGCCGGTCCGGCGGATCTTCTTCTGCAGCAGAAGCACGCCGTAAAGCAGCGCTTCTGCCGTGGGAGGACAGCCTGGCACATAGATATCAACGGGCACGACACGGTCGCAGCCACGCACGACGGAATAGGAATAGTGATAGTAGCCGCCGCCATTGGCGCACGAACCCATCGAGATCACGTAACGCGGCTCCGGCATCTGGTCGTAGACCTTGCGGAGCGCGGGCGCCATCTTGTTGGTCAGGGTGCCGGCGACGATCATCACGTCGGACTGGCGCGGTGAAGCGCGCGGCGCAAAGCCGAAACGCTCGGCGTCGTAACGCGGCATCGACATCTGCATCATCTCGACGGCGCAGCAAGCAAGACCGAAGGTCATCCACATCAGCGAGCCGGTGCGCGCCCAGTTGATGAGCTCGTCGGTCGACGTGACCAGAAAACCCTTGTCGGCGAGCTCATTGTTGATCTCGCCGAAGAATGCATCATTGCTGCCGATCGGCTTGCCGGTCGAGGGATCGATGATCCCCTTCGGCTTGGGCGCAACGAGCGTGGTGCCGGATGCTAGTTCCATTCCAGCGCTCCCTTCTTCCATTCATAGATAAAGCCGATCGTCAGCACACCAAGGAAGACCATCATGGACCAGAATCCGAACCAGCCCAGCTGGTGGAACGAGACGGCCCACGGAAAGAGGAATGCGACTTCCAGGTCGAAGATGATGAAAAGGATCGACACAAGATAGAAACGAATGTCGAACTTCATGCGCGCATCGTCGAACGCATTGAAGCCGCATTCGTAGGCCGACAGCTTTTCCGAATCAGGCGCCTTGAACGCGACGGCGAAGGGAGCAATCAAAAGTGCCAGGCCGATCACAAGTGCGATTCCAATGAAAATCGCGATCGGAACGTAGGAACCGAGAAGTTCAGTCATTGTTATCCGTCCCTGCCTGCGGGAGGGCACCCGGGAAGCGCCAAAACAACAAATCTCGCAGGCCGAAAAATATGTTGCAACGCCAGAGTGGTTAGCGCAGCCCGCGCCTGCGCGCAAGCCTTCGAGGGCCATTTAAACCGGTTCGCGACACAGGATTGGACGACGTGCCACGGCAAAGCGCTGATTTGCAGGCACGAGGAGACTTTACCGTAAAAGCGAAGCCTGCAGGACAGATTGCCGCACTGCAAGAGACGCCGTTTGCAGTCATGTTATATCGGAGGGGTCAAGGGGTAAATGGCGCGAGTGACGGGGCTCGAACCCGCGACCTCCGGCGTGACAGGCCGGCACTCTAACCGACTGAGCTACACCCGCGCATATGACCCAAGGGTCAGTATTACCACCATCGGCGCTTCATGAGAATGCCTAGGTTAAACCATATCAAGAATGGCGCGAGTGACGGGGCTCGAACCCGCGACCTCCGGCGTGACAGGCCGGCACTCTAACCGACTGAGCTACACCCGCATCATCTTGAAGTGGCTGGAGCGTTTCCGCCCCGGCACCGAGCGGGCTTGCCCGTTCGATGAGCGGCTAACTAAGCGGTTCGCATTTGGGTGTCAAGCGTGTTTGGAGACAAATCCATGACGGAGCCAATTTTGATCCACAGGCAAGATCAAAGCCGGCTCCTCCCTCCCCAAATAATAGGAAGCTCGCTTCCCTTTGTACGGCGGGACGCTCCGGCATGAGGAAAGCCGATGCGCAGATGTTAGCCACCGATCGACGGATTCGAGCGAAAGTCGCCGTGAGACCAATCGTCGTTTTCCACAGTCGCCGTTCTCCGTTTTTTTCCACAACGCGAAAACCCGGCAACTCCTGCACTTCTGTCGCCCCGTGCAAAAAAAATCGAAAAAACGACGGAAATGCTCTTGCGGTTTTTTTCGGTTACGCCTAGATCACGGCCACCGACGCGGCGGACACATCCGGTCCGAACGCTGAAGGGCGATTAGCTCAGTTGGTAGAGCGCCTCGTTTACACCGAGGATGTCGGGAGTTCGAGTCTCTCATCGCCCACCATTTTCTTCCCTAGAATTATCGACGCCCACCCCGACAGCAACGCTTGTTCCTGCACGTTCGCTTCCAAACAATGGCCAGCCAAGTTCGGCGCTCCATGTCATCAGCAAATCAAAACATCGAACCGTCAGCACCGTGGCCCAAGGCAAATTTGCGCCGCGGCATGCGACAATCGAGCGTGTAAGCGCCTTCCGCGTGATGCAGCCGAACCTGTTGAAAGTGATCCTTACTGCCGTGGCGCGCTGCGAACACGCGCCGGAAGACCGATTCGTCGTCCAATCGCCAAACTGCGGTCGATGCGCATGAGAATCGACTAGGCGCCGCGATATTGTTCGTCGCTGACATGCTCCAGCCAGTCGACCGCCTTGCAGTCGAGCGCTTCCTGAATGGCAAGGTGAACCATGGCGGTATCCGGCGCGGCACCGTGCCAATGTTTTTCGCCAGGCGGAAACCAGACCACGTCTCCTGTGTTTATTTCACGCACCGGCCCGCCCCAGACCTGCGCCAGGCCCCGGCCTGATGTCACCACCAGCGTCTGCCCAAGCGGGTGCGTATGCCATGCGGTTCGAGCGCCGGGCTCGAACGTCACGTTCACGGCGCGCACACGGGCCGGCTCTGCCGCCTCGATGACGGGGTCCTGCCGGACCGCCCCGGTAAAGTACTCGGTCGAGGGTCGTGTCGACGCTCGCGATCCGCTGGGTATGATCTCCATCTGCCGTTCCTCCAGGTTTCCGTCGCGATAATTCGCCAACAGCATACCAACTGCGCAAGCGCGTCATAGTCTGTGGATAATCACGTCCGGACATGCCGTTCTGGCAATGTCGCAAAGATGCTCGTGGTGCGTCAGGTAGATCACCTGCCCGACGCGGGCCATGTCCGCCATCAGCTCGAAGGCGCGGCCGGCGCGGCCGTCGTCAAACGTCTCCATGATATCGTCGGCGATGAAGGGCAAGGTTTCGCGCGCCGCAGCAACCTCGTGATAGCCCGCGATGCGCAGCGACAGATAGAGCTGGAAGCGCGTCCCCTTGGAAAGATCGCGCGCCAACTTGGAGCCACCAGCCGCGGCGTTGGCTATCAGGAACTCCTGACCCTTGTCGGCCTGCGCCGACAGGCTGGAATATTCCCCGCCGCTGATGCGGCTGAAGGTCTCCGAGGCGCGCCGCATCATGGCACTGCGATGGCGCTCGCGAAAGAGCCGGAGCGCCTGCTCGGCGGCGATGACGCCGGCCTTCAGCTTGAGATAGCCGAGCGCCTTGGCCTCGATCTCCAGAAGCAGCGTGCGGCGGCGCTGGTCGAGCGCTGCAACGGTGTCGTCGCCGGCGATATTGGCGAGTGCTGCCTGCTTCGTCCGCACATCCGCATGCAATTCGCTGACGTCGCGGTCGCTCTCTTCAAGGAGCGCCTCGACGCGAGCCAGCTCCAGCCGCACCGTTTCGTCATCAAGCGTGGCCAGCAGCGCCTCGGCGTCTTCGCTGCCGGCGACACCGAGGCGGGACGCGAGATCAGCCTCCGATTCGGCGATGCGCTGGCGCAGCTGCTCCTGTTCGCGGGCAGCGTCGAGCCGCAACCCCGCATCGTCCAATGTCTCGCAGTCGAAGAAATCGAGCACGAGACGTTTGCGAGCGGTGTGGAGATCCTGCTCGGCAGCGATGGTGCGTTTCTCATCTTCAACGCGGACGAGTTCCGCCAACAGCGCCGCTCGCCGATCCTCTTGTTTCTCCGCGTCAGCGACACGTGCCTTCATGGCGGCGAAGGTCGCAAGCGTGTCTTCGATGCCCGGCATACCAGCAAGGTCTGCGACCGCCGTCTCAAAGGCCACTTGGTCCTTGCGCATGCCGGCGACGCGGTGATCGAGATCGGCCTTGCGCTGCACCAATTTGTCGAGATCCTGCAAGACCGCGAGCATGGGGGCGACCTGATCCGGCAAAGGCCGCACCTGCCTGTCGGCAAGCCAGGTGGCTGACAGCAAATTATCCCACTGCGCCTGCCAAGAGGACAGGGCATCTTCGGCTTGCGCCAAGGTCGACTGCCGCTGCTCCATCATATCGCCGGCTCGCCGGACCGCCTCGCGCGCCGCCTTGCCGGCAGAGAAGGCCGCCTGCGCCTGCGCGACAGCATTTTCGGCAAACGTCAGGAGATCATCGAGCCGATGCGGCAAACGTTCGATCACACCGATCTCGGCAAGTGATTCCTTGAGAGTTTCGCGGGCATCGTTCTCGTCTGCTCGGGCACGGTCGAGGTCCAGCTGCGTAGAACGCTGCTGTGTGCGGATATCGAGCGCGAGAAGCCGGCCCGCCAGCCATGCCTCCAGTTGCGTCAACTGCATAACGTTCGGTAATCCACAGGCTGTGGCGACCGTCTTAACAGCCTCTGACAGTGCGGACGATTCCTCGGCAAGGGAGAGCTGCTGTTTTCGAAGCGCATCAAGGCGCGCCCGGCGCTCGGCGATCGACAAAGCGAGCGACCGCATATCCGCGACCTTTGCCACCTCGGCAAGCCGCAACGCCGTGGCATCATCGTCCCGACTCAGTGCGTCTTCAAAGAGCGCCGCAGTCGTCGTGTCCAACCGAGCCCTGTGTTGCTCCCAGGCGTGCTGCCGGTGCTGGCGAAGCTCAGTGGATGCCCTGTCGTCAATGGCGCCGCCCGAGGCAACCAGGGCGGCCAGCCGAGCCTCCTCTCCGGCGAGTTGCTCGGTCTCGCTGGCGAGACGATCGGCAAGGCGCAGACGCTTTTCGTCCTGTGTTGCCAAGTCACGACGCCAGGTCTCGATCATGCCGGCAGCGGGCACCGGCAGGCCAAGCAGATCATCGGCGCTGCCGGAATAGGGCTTCAAAGCCTCCAGCCTGTCGGCCAGCTCCGCATCCAGACGCTCGAGCGATTGTCTGGCGGCCCGCAGGCGCAGCCCACAATCGTCCTGCCGCAGGCGTCGCAGCCGCTCGACAAGCGCACCCGGATCGACACCCGGACCGCCTTCGGCCTGCAGCCGCGCCAACTCACTGGCCGTCTCCCGCTCAGCACGTTTTGCCCCATCCGCCTCCTGTCGGGCCGATGCCGCGCGCTCCTGCAGCGCCGAATGTTGCCGGGAGAGTTCCTGCAGCCGGGCGTTTGTGGCCGTCGGCAACAGCAGCGATGCCGGATCCCGGTCGCCGGGCTCGCCGAGCCTGATAAGGCAGGCGGCAATCTCCGTTTTCGTCCGCGACAGTTCCTCGATCCGTGCGGGCATATCGCGCGCCGCCGTGACATAGCGCGCATCGAGCGCCACCTCCTGCAGCGCGTTCAAACGCTCCATCAGAAGGAGTGCCGCCTCGTCACGCGGCAGGTCCTCAAGCTCCTCCTGCCGACGCCGGGTTTCGTCATCGAGCTGACGAAGCTTCGTTGTGATCTCGACGTCGCGCCGACGCAGTGCCGGCAATTCTGTTGCCCACTCGGCTGGAGCAAGCGGCAAGGGTGGCGTCTTGGCCAGATCGGCGCGCAAGCCACAAAGGCGACGGAAGAGCGGCAAGGCATCGATCTGCGCCTTCAGCCGATCACGCTCCACCCGCAGCTCGACACGCCGGGCCATCGCCGCGTCGTGGCGCTCGCGGGCGGCAAGAAGCGTCTTGCGCAGCGACGCATATTCGCGAGCATTGACGTCCAACCCGTTGCGCTCGACTTTCAGCGCATCGAGTTCGGCCTTCAGCTCCGAAAGCTGATGCTTGCGTGCCTGGGGGCGATAGAAGCTATCCGCCTCGGCGCGCAGGGTAGTCAGGATCGCGGCACTGTCCGGCAGACCTGAACTTGCAGAGAAGAGCAGCGAGCCGAGTTCGCCTTCGCTTTTGAGGATCGCCTCTCCTCCCAGCTCGATGCTGTCGTCGTCGAGCGAGAACATCATGCGATAGGTCGCGCGGTCGATCGAGCCGAGCGAGGCGGAAAACAGATTGTCCGGCAACGGCTGGTCGTCGGCGCCCACCAGCGTGTTGGTCTTGCGTTTTATCCGAAAGGCCTGGTGGGTGCGGCCGGCCGCCTCGATCGTGCCGCCGACCCGCATGGTCTGGTATGGGTGCAGAAAACCGTACGAGCTGTAGTGCTCGATGCCAAAGAACAGGTCGAGGAAGCCGGAAAACAGCGTCGACTTGCCAGCCTCGTTCGGTCCGTAGACGATATGCAGGTCGGGCCTGCCCGGTATCCCGGGACCGAAGTCGAGGCGGCGCTCGGTAAACTTGCCGTATCGCACCAGGTCGAGTTCGCGCAGCCGCATCAGCGTGAACCCTCGGCCGCACCGCCATGGAGATGTGCGAGCACCTCTGCCGCGCCGGAAACGCCAGCATCGAACGCCAGCCGTTCGCCCGCCGCTTCATCCGGCGCCAGAGCCTGGCGCAAGTCCGGCGGCAACTGCTGCAACAGCTCCTCGACGGCGGCGCGCACTTCCTGACGGAAGCCATGGGCCGGCAGGACATCGCTGCCGACAAGGGCCGCCAATTCGTCGACCGGATCGGCGATAGCCGTCCCGGTCTCGGCATCAGGACTGCGGCAATCCAGCTCAATTTTCTCGACCCAGCAGCCACCGATGCCGGCAGCGACATTGTCGATCTCCGCCTGGAGCAGATCGGCATCGCGGCGCAGGCGCCAGGCAAGCGGCGTCGCACCGGTCAAGGTCAGACGGAGGATGACGTTGTCGGCAGCGGTCGTCTCGCGAGACTGCAGGAAGGCGTTCCTGACCGCATCAAGCATATCACCCCAGTCCGAAACATCGGTGAGGTCAAGGTTCATCCTCTCGAAGGTGGCAAGCCCGATCGCCCGTTCCTCGATCGAGAAACGCCCCTCGTCGGTGACCGTCACCAGCGTCACGCCCTTGCTGCCGGCTTCGTTGATATCGCGCCCCTGCGGCATGCCCGGCATGACGACGAAGGGCTCGCTGGCGTGCACCTGGCGCTGATGAACGTGACCGAGCGCCCAATAGTCGAAACCGTGCGCCTGGAGATCCGCCACGCTGCAGGGCGCATAGAGGTCATGGCCGGCAGAACCGGCCAGGCTCGTGTGCAGCATGCCGATATTGATCGCATCGACAGCGGGCATCTGAAAGGACGGCAGCAGGCTTTCCGGCGCGTGCGGGCTCGCAAAGCTCATACCGTGGATATAGACGTCGCGGCCGCGCTCCAGCGTCTTTGCCAGAACGGCCTTGCTGCGGCCCTTGAAGACATGCACCGACGGCGGCAGCGTCAGCTCGTTCGTCACCTGCGATTGAGCATCGTGATTACCGCGAATGATGAAAACGCGGATGCCGGCTTCGTCGAGCCGGCGCAGCTCACCGGCGAGAAACAGCGCGGTGTTCATCGAGGTCTGGCTGCCATCATAAAGGTCGCCGGCGATCAGCAGGGCATCGACCTCTTCGGCAAGGCAGAGGTCGACGATCCTGACAAGCGCTTGCCTGGTTGCGCCGCGCACGATTTCGGCGAGATCGGCATTTCGAAGCGCAAGGCTGCGCAGCGGGGAATCAAGATGAAGATCGGCGGTGTGAACGAAGCGGAAAGGCATGGCCGACCATGGCCCGCGAAAGCAGCACCCGTCAATGCGCCGGACACCGTCATCCACGCGAACGCGCCTGTCCCTCACCGTTATTTCAGGCCGCCCAAGTAAAGGCAGTTCTAATACGTGCAGGCTGCAGTTTCGGCATGAAACGATTATCCAAAAATGTGCGCACGTCTATGTGCAAATATCAGATTATACTCACTTTAATCGATTAGCGCTTTTGTAATAACTTGTTGGCTAGGTTTCGCACGGCCGCATTCTGCGTGCGGCCAAGCACAGGAATGACTCCCTGCTTCGGCATCCGCTCCCTCATGACGATCAAGAGCCGGAACGACTTATTCATGCACAAACTTTTACGGACGCCGTTCCTCCGGAGTTATTCATGTCGCGCCTAAAGATATCGCACACCCTTATTGCTCTTTTCCTGATGGTTGGCTTCATCGTCGCCGTGCTGGCGGTCGCCTCGCTTGGCGGCATCAAGATGATGAACGAACGCAACAACGAGATCGCCACCACCTGGCTGCCGCGCGTCTCGCTCTCGCGCGCACTTGAAACCCAGCTTTCGGACACGCGCATGTCGTTTGCCCGGCACCTGATCTCGCTGACGCCCTTCGAGAAGAAGGCGGCCGAGAAGGTCATCGGCGAAACCGTGGATGGCTTCAACAAGCTTTCGGACGAATACGCCGCTCTGATGATCAGCGACGCCGACAAGGCAGCGCTCGAAAAGGTCAAGAGCGCCTACGAGGCCTACCTCTCGGTTTCCGCCGGCATGGTCAAGCTCTCCAACAATCTCGAAAACATGAAGGCGCAGAGCGTGTTCAAGGTCGAGATGCGCGAGACGGAACAGCAGGTCGACCAGGCGATCAAGGAAATGCGCGCCCTCAACCTAGCCGGCGCCGATGCAGCCGTTGCTGCCAGCTCCAGCACGCACGACCAGATCCGCACCATCGAAATGAGCGTCATCGCGGTCGCCGCCCTGATCGTGCTCGGCGCGATCCTCTACGCGATCCGCGGCATTGCCCGTCCGATCCAGATCATCACCCACTCGATGGCAGGTCTCGCAAATGGCGATACCGCCACCGCCATTCCCTATGGCGTGCGCAAAGATGAGATCGGCGAGATGGCGCGCGCCGTCGAGGTCTTCCGTGAGGCGGCTATCTCCAATCTGCAGCTCGAGGACGACGCCAAGGTACAGCGCTCTCAGGCAGAGGCCGAGCGTCGGCGTGTGACCGAAGAGGCCGAAGCCGCCGCACAGCTTCGTCTGCAGGAAGCAACGGCCGGCCTTGCAACCGGTCTTCGCCGTCTGGCCGCAGGCGACCTTGCGTTCCAGCTCAACGAACCTTTCGCGCCGGACTTCGAACAGCTGCGTCACGACCTCAACCAGGCCGTTGCCCAGCTGGCCGATACGCTGGCTGCCGTCTCCTCCAGCTCCGGCAGTATCGACAGCGGCGCACGCGAAGTCAGCCAGAGCGCCGACGATCTGTCGCGCCGCACCGAGCAGCAGGCCGCGTCGCTCGAAGAAACGGCCGCCGCGCTCGACCAGATCACGGTCAATGTGGGCAGCTCGTCCAAACGCACCAACGAAGCCCGCGCCATCGCCAGCCAGGCAAACGAAAGCGCACACAAGTCCGGCGCCATCGTTTCCGGCGCAATCGACGCCATGGGCCGCATCGAGCATTCGTCGAGCCAGATCTCCAACATCATCGGCGTCATCGACGAAATCGCCTTCCAGACCAACCTGCTGGCGCTGAACGCCGGCGTGGAAGCCGCTCGCGCCGGTGATGCCGGAAAGGGCTTTGCCGTCGTTGCCCAGGAAGTGCGCGAACTGGCACAGCGCTCGGCCAATGCTGCCAAGGAGATCAAGGATCTGATCCGCAATTCGGCCGTCGAAGTGCAGAGCGGCGTCAAGCTCGTCCGCGAAACCGGCGAGGCGCTGCGCACGATCGAAGGCTTCATCGTGACGATCAACCAGCACATGGATGCGATTGCGGTTTCGGCGCAGGAACAGTCCGCCGGGCTTTCGGAGGTCAACACCGCCGTCAACCAGATGGACCAGGTGACCCAGCAGAACGCCGCGATGGTCGAAGAGGCGAATGCCGCAAGCGCGACGTTGGCACAGGAGGCCGGTCGCCTTCGCGAGCTTATCGCTCGCTTCACCCTGGCCGAGGCTTCGGGCTACGGCTACGCGCCTTCGGCCGGCTCATCGCGCTGGGCGGCATAGTCCGAACGGGCGAAATTCTTGAGCGTACAAGTGAAACGGCCTGCGGAAACGCGGGCCGTTTCTTGCTTGTGGAGGTAGTTCCCGTGAAATTGCAGAGGTTTTAGTCGACAAATGTAGCAATTGTAACTATCAATAATGTTGCTGCCATTTGACATGGCACCTCACAATTTTCCAACGATGATCATGAAGAAGACATTCGAAGTTTCTGACAGGCTGTTTGAGCTTTATCACCGCGTCCACCGGTTGGTGAACGAGTCGATGACCGAGGAAGGCGTTTCGCTGGCGCGAAGCAAGTTCCTGTTCTTCTTGAGCAAGCTCGGCCCCTGTCGTTCGACGGATATCGCCTGCGCGCTGAACTTCGCGCCGCGCACCGTCACCGAAGCGATCGACGGCCTCGAGCGCGATCGTCTCGTCATGCGCAAACCGGACCCCGAGGACCGTCGCGCCAAGATCGTCTCGATCACCGACACCGGGCGCGTCATTCTCGAAGCAGCCGAACATCCGCGCAAACAGCTGATCGAGGAAATCTTCTCGGCGCTCGACGACAAGGAACTCGACCAGCTCTTCGATATCGTCGGCAAACTCGTCGACAAGACCGACGAGATCCGCAAGCGCAAGGACGAGGCCGAAGCGGCCGAGATCACGGTCGCTCGCTAAAGATCGCTCAGTCAATTACCGATAGCTGAAACAGAAAGAGGCCGGGACGTCATGTCCCGGCCTCTTCCGTTTTTCTCCTGGCCCCGACGCTTACATCGCGTCGATGGCACCGATGGAGAAGAACAGCGTTTCGCCGGAGGAATCGTCGACGCCGTCGTTGTCGGTGACGACATAACCGTTGCCGGCGGCATCGACGGTAAAGCCTTCGACCTTATCGACGACGTAGCCGTTCAAAGCCTTCAGATCGGGAACGAGGTCGCGAACCTCCTCCTTCTTGACGACGGGGAGCTCGCCGCCGAGGGCTGCCGGCTTCAACTCGGCAAGCGCGACACGGTAGAGCTTCTTCAGCTTGGCGGCCTGGCCGATCAGGTTGTCGCGTTCGATGATGTAGGCATAGTTGCCGTGCACCGAGATTTCGGACAGGCCGACCCAACCGCCGCCCGCCTTTTCGAGCGGATAGCGGACCGCGCCCCATTCCTCGCTTGACGGCTTGTAGGAGACGAGCTTGACGAAGCCCTTCTCGTCATCCTTCCATTCGCGCTGAACGGCCATCCAGAGCACCTGGTCGTCGCCTTCGCCGACGACTGTTACGCCTTCAAAGCCGAAGCGAGTCTCGCCGGCCCGCAGAGCTTCAGGCAGGGCGATCTCCTTCTTGATCTCGCCCTTCTTGTTCACGCGCAGCAGCGCGTGGCTGTAGAGCTTGTCGGAGTTGCCTTCCGAGGCGAGCCAGAAGCCCCCTTCCCCGTCATTGGCAATGCCTTCGATGTCGAGCTTCTGTGCCGGCGCGCCATCGCGGGTGATGCGCAACGTTTCGGTGATCAGCGCCGGCTTCTGCGTCGCGTCGATGGTAAAAATCGTCGGCTGCGAAGCGTAGACCGAATCGCTGGTGGCGCGCAGGAAGCCGGGCTTGTCGGCAACGGCTGCCAGGCCGGAAAGTGCTCCGAACCCAACCGGCAGACCATCCTTGTCGGCAGAGCGGATCTGCGGATAGGCAGCCTCACCTTCGCCGCGCTCATAGATCATGACATGCGAGCGGGCGCCGCCGTCTTCACCGAGATCGACCTCGTTGGCGGTGGCAAGCAGATTGCGGGACGGGATCGCGACGGCACCTTCCGGCGAGATGCCGGATGGCAGCAATTGCAGCAGTTCTGGCTCGGCGCCGGTATCCTTGTAAACGCCGACGACGGATGCGCGTTCAGCAAGCACGAAGAACAGATTGTCGTCGCCGAACTTGGCGGCCTCGAGTCCCTCCGGCTCGACGCCCTTGGCCGACGAGCGCTTCTCCGGATAATGGCCGATCGACGCGATCGCGTGTTCGAAGCTCGCGCCCGATTCGAACAGGACCTTGCCGGCCGTGTCGAAGATCGTGAAGCCGCGCGAACCGCCCTCATAGTCGCCTTCGTTGGCAACGACGATGCGATCGTCGTCGAGCCACTTGACGGCGTCAGGCTCGCGCTTGCGGCTCGGCTGCTCGTCCTTGAAGGCGATGGCACCGTCGCGCTTGGTGTCGATGTCCTTGAGGTCAACCGCGCTGGCGGAGAAATGCGTCTTTACCGTGGCCGACTTGGCGTCGATGATGACGATGTGGTTGTTTTCCTGCAGCGTCAGCGCGATCTCATCCTTGCCGTTGAAGGAAACGAATTCCGGCTCTGGATCGTCGCCAGCAACTTCGGCAAGACCCGTTAGAGTCACGTGGTTGATCGTCGCGCAATCGGCAACGCCATCCTTCAGAGACAGGATCACGAGATCGCCGGCAGGCATCTGCGGGATCTTGCCGTCGTTGACCTCTTCATCGCGCTCGTTCTCGATGGCGATCGCCGCAAGCGTCCGGTTCTTGTTGACCGCGACGGAGTCCGGCTGACCGCCGAGATCACAGGTCGCCTCGACCTTCTTCGAGGCAACGTCGACGGTGGCGAGGAAGCCGGAAGGCTTTGTGAAGCTCTCGCGCGTATTGACGGCGACCAGCGCCTTGACACCGGCGACAGTCACCGATGTCGGCTCTCCCTCGAACGAAACAGTGCCGGCGGCCTTCGGCGCGTTGGCCTCGGTGATGTCGATGAGGCCGATGCGCTTGCCCGGGCTATCGGAGTAAATCAGCGTGCTGCCGTCTTCGGTTGCGGTGATGATTTCCGCGGATGTCGCTTCCTTGCGGGCATCGCCCTCCGGCAGGTTGTCGGCAACGGCGAAGGACGCAATACGATTGAACACCGGTTCGGCGGCAGCCGGAAAAGCAACGGACGCAAGAAGCATGGCGGCGAGCGCCGTTCTGCATGATGAAATGGTCATGAAATCCCCCTTGACGAATATTCAAAACAAGGGGGTTCTGCGGGATGGCGATGACAGGCGCATGACAATCCCGCGCCTTTGTTGTGCAGCGTTTCCTTACGCGGTCGCGCGCTCGCGTTTCATCTCGTTGCGCATGATGAAAAGCGAGGCGCCGAGGATCAGTACAGCCCCCAGCCAGAGATAGCCGCTCGGCGCATAACCGAAAACGATCCAGCCGGCCAGCACGTTGAGCGGCAGCTTGAGATCGTCGAAAGGTTGCACATAGGCGGCGTCGGCGACGGTATAGGCCAGCGTCAATAGATATTGCGCCACCACCGTCAGCAGCCCCGCCAGCACCAATAGCGCAAGGATGGCGCCGCTCGGCACGACGAACCCTGCCGCCAGCGCCAGAACACCGTTGATCGGTGTCAGAAGCACGAGCAACCAGACCGTTATCGTCTCCGGACGCTCGATGCCCGTCAGGCTCTTGGTAATCAGCGACGACGCGCCCCAGAGCAGTGCCGAGAGGATGGGCAGCAAGGCCGCCCACGCGAAGCTTTCCGACCAGGGCTGCAGGATGATCGTGGCGCCAGCAAAACCCACGGCAGCGGCGGCCCAGCGCGCCGCGCCGACGCGTTCGCCGAGAAAGAGGCGCGCACCGAGAATGATGAAGAACGGCGACGTCATCACCAGCGCGATGGCCTGCCAGATCGGAACGGAAGCCAGCCCCGAAACCCAGGCCCCCACACCCAGCGCCGCAAGGGCAACGCGAACGACGTGACGCCAGGGATAATCGGTGCGCATCGCCGACAGGCCGACCCGAAACAGGAACGGCAGGGAGAAGACGAGCGCGAATGCATATTGCCAGAAGGCTGTCGACGTGGCGGAAAAACCGAGCTGCATCGTCATCCACTGCGTAACGATATTAAGCAGGGCAAAGGCGACGCCGGCCAGTATCATCCAGGCGGCACCGGCCATGGCACGGGAAGTGAAAAGTGCTTGGGTAGTCTCACTCATGTCCTTCATCCGCAAACAGGGACCAACACAAATCAGGACGCATGAGCGCAAGGCGCGACAACGGACAGCCCTGCCCCTCGCACCCACGATCATTCTCTTTCATCCGGACTGTGACCGTCGGCTCCGGAGTTGCACCGGATCTGCTGACCTTCCGACGAACAGACGCCTGAAGCGCTCGCGGGCTTGGGCCTACTGCACAATTCCCTAAATCCAATCCGATTTAAGGAGAAAATTATGCAGCAGCTTTCAAATGTCACAGCGCTGCGCGTCATGTTTGACGCGCAGCGCTGTGAGCCCTTACCGCCGGTGGGGACTTTCACCCCGCCCTGAGAACAGGCTGAGCCCTAGACCAAAGACCGCGCTGCCGCAAGGCCACCCGAAAAGCAAAAGGGTCCGGCGTGAGCCGAACCCTTCAAGACTTGGACTGCCGGCCTCGTATCCGGCCGTCAAGCAAACTTATCAGCCGTTAACGGCATCCTTCAGGCCCTTGCCGGCCGTGAACTTCGGAACGTTACGTGCCGGGATGTCAACTTCAGCGCCCGTGGACGGGTTGCGGCCCTTGGAGGCTTCGCGACGCGAAACGGAGAAGTTGCCGAAACCGACGAGGCGAATGTCGCCACCGTTCTTCAGTTCAGCCTGAATGGTCTCGAAAACTGCATCAACTGCGGAAGATGCATCGGTCTTGGAAAGTCCGGCCTTCTCAGCAACGGCAGACACGAGCTCATTTTTGTTCATGTTTCCACCCCTTTCAAAATGGTTCGAAACAACTGTGTTTTTTAAGCCGCGGCGGCTTGCGCATCGCCCGCGTCTTGCCATTCCCAATTGCGCCTAATCCCTTGGAATGCAAGGCTTGCAGCATGCTTTTACAACAAAAAAGACCGGCCAAAGGCCGGTCTTCCTTGTTTTTCCACCAAATGGGCCTGCCGGGGAGCACAATTGCACCCGCCCGGGCCTATCGATCAGTGGGCGATGGAAGCGCCCGCTTCGTCCTGCGAATCAACTGCGGCGACTGGTGCCGGCTCATTTGCAGGGTCCCATTCGATCGGCTCCGGGACGCGGATGAGAGCGTGCTCAAGCACTTCACCCATCCGCGAAACGGGGATGATCTCGAGCACGTTCTTCACGTTGTCCGGGATCTCGGCGAGATCCTTGGCATTCTCCTCAGGGATCAGCACCTTCTTGATGCCGCCGCGAACGGCCGCCAGCAGTTTTTCCTTCAGGCCGCCGATCGGCAGCACGCGGCCGCGAAGGGTGATCTCACCCGTCATCGCCACGTCCTTGGAGATTGGGATGCCGGTCATCACCGAGACGATCGCCGTTGCCATGGCAACACCGGCCGACGGGCCATCCTTGGGCGTCGCACCTTCCGGCAGGTGCACGTGGATGTCGCGCTTGTCGAACAGCGGCGGCTCGATGCCGAAATCGATCGCCCGCGAGCGGACGTAGGACGCCGCCGCCGAAATCGATTCCTTCATCACGTCGCGCAGGTTGCCGGTGACGGTCATGCGGCCCTTGCCGGGCATCATGACGCCTTCGATCGTCAGCAGTTCGCCGCCGACCTCGGTCCAGGCAAGCCCTGTGACCACGCCGACCTGATCGTCGCGCTCGGCTTCGCCGTGACGGTAGCGCGGTACACCCAGGTAATCCGGGATGTTTTCCGCGGTGACTGCCACTGACTTGGCCTTGCCCTTGATGATCTCGGTTACCGCCTTGCGGGCGAGCTTCATCAGTTCGCGCTCGAAGTTACGAACGCCCGCTTCACGCGTGTAGGTCTGGATGACCGCCATCAGCGCACCGTCGGTGACCGAAAACTCTTTCGGCTGCAGCGCGTGATCGCGGATCGCCTTCGGCAGCAGGTGCCGTTTGGCGATTTCCAGCTTTTCCTCTTCCGTGTAGCCGGCGATGCGGATCACTTCCATGCGGTCCATCAACGGCGCCGGAATGTTCAGCGTGTTTGCCGTGGTGATGAACATGACGTTGGACAGATCGTATTCGACTTCCAGGTAGTGATCCATGAAGGTCGAGTTCTGTTCCGGATCCAGCACCTCCAGCAGAGCCGAAGATGGGTCGCCACGGAAGTCCTGGCCCATCTTGTCGATCTCGTCGAACAGGAAGAGCGGATTGGACTTCTTCGCCTTCTTCATCGACTGGACGACCTTGCCGGGCATCGAACCGATGTAGGTGCGGCGGTGACCGCGGATTTCCGCTTCGTCACGAACGCCGCCCAGCGCCATGCGCACGTATTCGCGGCCGGTCGCCTTGGCGATCGACTTGGCGAGCGAGGTCTTGCCGACGCCCGGAGGGCCGACGAGGCACAGGATCGGGCCCTTGATCTTGGTCGAACGCGCCTGGACGGCGAGGTATTCGACGATGCGCTCCTTGACCTTGTCGAGGCCGAAGTGATCGACGTTGAGCACTTCTTCGGCATGGTTCAGGTCGGTCTTGATCTTGGACTTCTTGCCCCACGGCATGCCAAGCAGCCAATCCAGATAGTTGCGCACGACGGTTGCTTCCGCCGACATCGGGCTCATCTGGCGCAGCTTCTTCAGCTCCGCGTCAGCCTTTTCGCGCGCTTCCTTGGAAAGCTTGGTTTTGGCGATACGCTCTTCGATTTCGGCCATCTCGTCGCGGCCGTCTTCGCCGTCGCCGAGTTCCTTCTGGATCGCCTTCATCTGTTCGTTGAGGTAGTACTCGCGCTGGGTCTTCTCCATCTGGCGCTTGACGCGCGAGCGGATACGCTTTTCCACCTGCAGGACGGAGATTTCACCTTCCATGAAGCCGAGCGCCTTTTCGAGACGCATCTTCACGCTGGTGGTTTCCAGCATTTCCTGCTTTTCGACGATCTTGATCGACAGGTGCGACGCGACGGTGTCGGCGAGCTTCGAATAATCTTCGATCTGGCTGGCAACGCCGACGACTTCCGGCGAAATCTTCTTGTTGAGCTTCACGTAGCTTTCGAACTCAGAGACGACCGAGCGGCTGAGCGCCTCGATCTCGACCGGATCTTCTTCCGGCTCGTCGAGCGCCTGTGCTGTCGCTTCGTAGAATTCCTCGCGCGACGTGTAGCTGTCGATCTTGGCGCGCGTGCGCCCTTCGACCAGCACCTTGACAGTGCCGTCGGGCAGCTTCAGCAATTGCAGAACGTTGGCGATCGTGCCCACCTGGTAGATCGCGGAGGGTTCCGGATCGTCATCTGTCGCGTTGATCTGGGTGGCAAGCATGATCTGCTTGTCGGTCCCCATGACTTCTTCCAGCGCACGGATGGACTTTTCACGGCCGACGAAGAGCGGCACGATCATGTGCGGGAAGACTACAATGTCGCGAAGCGGCAAGACCGGGTAGGTCGCGCTTTCAGTCGCCGGAGACGTTTTGCTCGTCATGTCATTTCCTTTCCGTCCCGATTTCGGGCCCGTTCCCGGGAGCCACAGCGGCACTCCCGGTTGTCATATTTCCACATGAAAGTGGAGTGCTAGAGAGGCCTTTTCAAGGCTCGACGCTACATCCACCATCAATGGCCGGGTCCTTCTGACTACGCTTTATCGCTGTTGCGTACCTTGCGACGGAAAACGAGGCTTCAAGGGTATGCAACGGCCGAGGCCCTTTACTGAATCGTCACATCATTGCGTTGTTAAGACACTTTAGCAACAACCGAATTGTTAATTCGTCCCCTGCAGAAGTCATCTCAACAACTAAGTGTGGGGTCATGAAAAAGCCCGCACGAGGCGGGCTTTTGCAGGTCTGATCTGTTGGCCGTATCAGGCCGAAACGTTGGTCTTCTCTTCCGAGCGCTCGGAATAGATGTAGAGCGGCCGTGCGGCACCCTTCACGACTTCGTCGGAGATCACGACTTCGCGAACGCCTTCGAGCGTCGGCAGCTCGAACATCGTGTCGAGCAGGATCTTTTCCATGATCGAGCGGAGACCACGGGCGCCGGTCTTGCGCACGATGGCACGACGGGCGATCTCGCGCAGCGCGTCCTCGTGGAAGGTCAGCTCGACGTCTTCCATCTCGAACAGGCGCTGGTACTGCTTGATCAGAGCGTTCTTCGGCTCGGACAGGATCTGGATCAGCGCATCTTCATCGAGGTCTTCCAGCGTCGCCAGAACCGGCAGACGGCCGATGAATTCCGGGATGAGGCCGAACTTGACCAGATCTTCCGGCTCGAGTTCGCGCAGGACCTCGCCGACGCGGCGATCTTCCGGGGAGCGAACCGTTGCACCGAAACCGATCGACGTCTTCTCGCCGCGGGCGGAGATGATCTTGTCGAGGCCGGCGAAGGCGCCACCGCAGATGAACAGGATGTTGGTGGTATCCACCTGCAGGAATTCCTGCTGCGGATGCTTGCGGCCACCCTGAGGCGGTACCGAAGCGACGGTGCCTTCCATGATCTTCAGGAGCGCCTGCTGCACGCCCTCACCCGAAACGTCACGGGTGATCGACGGGTTGTCGGACTTGCGCGAGATCTTGTCGACTTCGTCGATGTAGACGATGCCGCGCTGGGCGCGCTCGACATTGTAGTCGGCAGCCTGGAGCAGCTTCAGGATGATGTTTTCGACGTCTTCACCGACATAGCCGGCTTCCGTCAGGGTCGTCGCATCGGCCATCGTGAAGGGCACGTCGATGATGCGCGCCAGTGTCTGTGCGAGGTAAGTCTTGCCGCAGCCGGTCGGGCCGACGAGCATGATGTTCGACTTCGCCAGCTCCACATCGCTGCCCTTGGCCGCGTGAGCCAGGCGCTTGTAGTGGTTGTGCACGGCGACCGAAAGAATGCGCTTGGCCTGCTGCTGGCCGATGACGTATTCGTCGAGGACCTTGATGATTTCCTGGGGGGTCGGAACACCATCGCGGGACTTGACCATCGAGGTCTTGTTCTCTTCGCGAATGATGTCCATGCAGAGCTCGACGCATTCATCGCAGATGAAAACCGTCGGTCCGGCAATCAGTTTGCGGACTTCGTGCTGGCTCTTGCCGCAAAACGAACAATAAAGCGTATTCTTCGAGTCACCGCCGTTGCTACCGCTGACCTTGCTCATTTCCATTTCCTTCCAGCACGCCGGACACCTTCGGAAAGATATCACGGTCCACTCAATTCGCCCCGCGCAAAGACCTGCGCCGCATTAAGAGGGCTTCCGGGAGTACCCACCGTATCAGGGCATTTTGCCCAAGATTCGGCCGCAACGACTCTCCCACCTAACTCTGAACCCTATGCCTTCACAGCTCAACATAGCATTAAGGGTTCATCTTAGCGGCTTTACCCCCTCGATAAAGCCCTTTCACCATTACAATTGTGTCACAATTGCATCTACCGTGACACAAAAGCGCGTTATCACGCCTGCTCTGCAGCCTCGATCGCTTCGCGCGACGTGATGACCTTGTCGATCAGACCCCAGTCGAGCGCTTCGTCGGAACTCATGAAATGGTCGCGATCGAGCGTCTGTTCAACCTCTTCATAGGTCCGACCGCAATGCTTGACGTAAACCTCGTTCAGGCGACGCTTCATCTTGAGGATGTCCTTGGCATGGCGCTCGATGTCGGAGGCCTGGCCCTGGAAACCGCCGGACGGCTGGTGCACCATGATGCGCGAATTCGGGGTGGCGAAACGCATGTCCTTGTGACCGGCTGCCAGCAGGAGCGACCCCATCGACGCGGCCTGGCCGATGCAGAGCGTCGAAACCGCCGGCTTGATGAATTGCATGGTGTCGTAGATCGCCATGCCGGCGGTAACCACGCCACCCGGCGAGTTGATGTAGAGCGCGATTTCCTTCTTCGGATTTTCCGCTTCAAGGAAAAGAAGCTGGGCGCAGACGAGCGTTGCCATCTGATCTTCAACCGGGCCGGTCAGGAAGATGATGCGCTCTTTCAGAAGGCGCGAAAAGATATCGTAGGAACGTTCGCCGCGGTTGGTCTGCTCCACAACCATCGGCACCAGCGCCATGGCGGTATCAACTGGATTTCTCATATCGAACCTTCATCAATCTGGCCCGCATACCTTTGCGAACCGGGAATCACAGGATTAGCCTTCTGCCCCTACATAGAGTGTCAACACCCTTCACTTCAAGTCGCCAACATCCGATAACCTTAATCGGCGGCGCCCTTCCGACCGAAGAGCATCGGTCCTCCACACGTGATTGCTGATAGAACATTTTTTCGCCGCCGCCTTTGCCAACGCCCTGGCTTTTGCGCTTTCCGCACAGCATTCGCCACCGCTGGGTAAACGGACGGTAAACGGGGCGCGCGCCGCCACTGACGTCAGAGCTGCGATTCGATCGGCAGAATACGGATGATCCCGGCGATGACGCGCCTCAGTAAGCTGGCGTCGGGCTCGCGCCGCAGCAGCCGCTCGGTCCCGTTGGTTCGGTCGCGCCAGACGAGCCGCGCACCTTCGAGGCTCAGCTGGTAGCTGACGGACGGGGCCGTCTCCTCCTCGAACATCGTGGCGAGTTCACCGGCAAGTGCTGCATCCGCAAACACGACGCCCATTTCGGTGTTCAGCGATGCCGATCGTGGGTCGAAATTCATCGAACCGACGAAGCCGCTCAGCCCATCGACGACAAAGGCTTTGCTGTGCAGACTGGCATTGCGGCGGCCGAACAGCGACATGCGATGGCTTTCGACGGCATCGCCCTGCTCTTTCAGTTCGAAAAGTTCGACACCGGCGCGCACGAGGTTTCGACGATACTTCACATAGCAACCGTGAACGGCCGCCACGTCGGTGGCAGCCAGTGAATTGGTGAGCACCGAGACCCGGGCGCCCCTGTTCACCAGGGCCGTCAGTTCGCGCGTCCCGGCTGTGCCTGGAATGAAGTAGGGCGAAATGATGCGCAAATCCCGCTTGGCAGCCTGGATCAGCGGGAAGAGTTCGCGCAGCAGCCAGTTCTGCCGCTTCTGCATCAGCGCCTTCTCGGGCGGGTCGGCCTCAAGACGGACATCGTCTATCCAGTACAGCTTTCTCGAACCGCGATAGAACGTCTCTTCGCCCACCGCGTCGGTCACGCGTTCCAGATAGAAGCGGGCGGCAGGCGTGCGCGCATGCATATCGAGCGCTTCCCTCAGCGCCGGCAGATACTGCTTGCGCGGAGTGCGCAGCTTCCCGATCGGCAGCACCGACGTGCTGTTCCAGTAACGATCGAACATTGCCGAGGCCTGATCGACTACCGGCCCGATCATCCAGACATCGAGGTCACGAAAGTTTGAAAGCTCCGCCGCGTCGAAATAGGCATCGCCGATGTTGCGCCCGCCGGCGATGGCCACCCGCGCATCGGAAACCCAGAGCTTGTTGTGCATGCGGCGCGTGGCGCTGAAGGCGCGGATGGCCATCTCGAAACCGCGGCGGATACGATCGGTGCGGGCACGACTTGGGTTGAAGAGCCGCACATCGATGTTCGGATGGGCATCGAGCGCGATGCACATCCGGTCGTGGATGCCGGCATTGATATCGTCGAGCAGCAAGCGCACGTGGACGCCGCGATCCGCTGCCACCAGGATTTCGCGCGTGAGCAGGAAACCGGTCAGGTCATCCTTCCAGTAGTAATATTGCAGGTCGAGGCTGCGGCCAGCCGTTCGAGCCGCATGCGCCCTGACGATAAAGGCTTCGATGCTGTCAGAGACCAGCGATATGCCATTCTTTCCGGAATGGGTGCGAAGCAGCGGGACGATGGCTCGATCGAGTTCAGTATCGGCGTCGGCGACAGGAAGCGCGGAGGACGGGTCTCCGTGGGGGCGACGACCGAAGCGGCCATAGACATAGAAGATCGCTGCGCCGAACGCACCGCCGATGGCGACAACGGCAACAATGACAAAGGACAACATCACCTGCCCGCCAGAAAGTGTCTCAGGCCGATCCGGCCCGGCTCACTTCAATCCGTTGGTTGTTATGGCCTTCCCGCTTGCCAACCTTCAGATCGATCGATGCCTTGACCGGCAAATGATCGGAAGCGACGCGGGCCAAAGGGGAATCGTGCACGGCCACCGACGTGACCAGGCTGTGCGGATTGCCGAGAACGCGGTCGAGCGGCAACAGCGGAAAGCGGGAGGGAAAGCTCGCGACGGTCGCATGCGACGGATCGAAGACCGGGCTGAGGAAGGACAGGGACGATCGTTTGCCCATGCGCCACTCGTTGAGATCGCCGATCAGCAAAGTCGGCCTTCCGCCCGCATCGGATGCCGCCTCGATGATCGCCTCGGCCTGCTGGGCGCGGGAATGACGCAGCAGCCCCAGATGGGCCGCGATCACCCGCAATGGGCCCATCTTGAGGTCCAGATCGACAACAAGCGCGCCGCGCGGCTCGACGCCCGGCAGCTTCAGTTGCTGGACATCGGAAACCGCCCCCTCGCGCAGAAGAAGCACATTGCCGTGCCAGCCATGGCCCTTGGTGGAGAAGCCCGAGATCGGGACGGATACGAGATGCGCCTCACGCCGCAGGTGTTCCAGGTCAAGGAGCCCTGCCCGCTCGCCAAAGCGCTGGTCGGCTTCCTGAAGGGCGACGATATCGGCGCCGAGCTCGCCGATCACCTGGGCTGTACGACCCGGATCGAAGCGGCCATCGGTGCCGACGCATTTGTGGATGTTGTAGGAAGCGATGACGATATCACCGCGGCTGACCGCCGCCTCCCGGCTGACGACGGTGGGTCGGCGCTTGCGGATTGCCGCCACGATGCCCGCCGATAGACTGCTCTGGTTTTTTGCCATGCCGCTCCCTGCTTGCTGCCGCATCATGCGCAAATAGGTCGCCGGACGCCACTGAAAAAGGTTTCGGACAGAAAGTTGTTCCGCTTGAAATGACGGGCGCGGCGTTTTGTGCGGCACAACGCAGGCACTTTTGCGCTCAGGCTTCGTGTGTCAACGCCGCTCCAAGACGAGCCAACCGCCGAGAATTTCCAACTGTTTCAGGCTAGCACGCGATGGCGGGCAGCAGCCCGCCATCGCACGCGCAATCGTCAATCCGCCGGGCCGGCAAACAGGATCAGATTGCCGTCGAGATCGAGGACGATGAAATTCCGCGCACCCCACGGCTCGGTCCGCAAGGTCTGATGGAAACGCACGCCGGCGGCTTGATAATCGAGGAACAGGCGCTTGATCTCCTGCGATGTACCGACGGTCAGCGAAGCGGAAAGCAGGTGTTCCCGTTCCCGGATGTCTCCGACGAATACGGGTTCACACACCAGGCGCAATGCGAGCAGCGCGTTGTCGCGCATCACCTGACCATAGAAGGGCGGATCGCCGTAGACGAAGTCGACGGCAAAACCGAGCTTATCCGTGAAGAAATCGCAAGATGCCTTGATATCGGCGACGAACAATTGCGCCGAAGTCGATCGCAGAACAGGGCGAGGTGCTGCTTGCTTTGCTTGAATGCTCATTGTCAGGGCTCCTGATTTGAGCGGCTGCCAGCCGTCAAACCCCATCTGCCGCGCGACAAGCTCCTGGGCGTCCGCAAGCTTGAAGTCCGCCTTCAATATCTCCCGGTCATCCAGGTCGCGAAAGCGCGGCAAGGCATTCCTGATTTCGGCAGCGACGGGAAAATATCCTTCGCGATGCCATCTCAGATATTGCTTGGCCTGCTTCTTGAGGTTTTCCAGGTTCGGCATGGGCGCAACTAAGGTCTATCTACCGTAGGTGGGCGTTGCCCTTTCGACCTTGCACCGATGCGCCCTACGCAGCGTCAAAACATTGACTCGCAGAGAGCCATGTTGTCAACGCGCTGACACCGCAAGCCGAAACCTGTTGCCAGAACCGCTTGATTGCACCGCTGATCAGCCAGTCCCACACAACTTGTGCTCTTGCGGGCCGAACCCGGACGCCCTTAGAAATAGCTGTCTTACCCGCCTTGCAAAGAGCCAGCACCATGCCGCCAAAGCCCGCCATCACCATCGACAGTGCCGAGCGGCGCGTTTCGATCGACGTGCACAACCCGGATTTCTATCGTTCGCCATCGTCGGCCTACGCAGAGATTCACGCTCACTGCCCGGCATTTTACTGGAGCGAGCGCGAGCAATGGTATTTTGCGGGCTATGATCAGGTGAATGCGTTGCTGCGCGACCGGCGTTTTGGGCGGCAGATCCTGCACGTGGCGACCCGCGAAGAACTCGGCATGCCGGCACCGAAGCCGCATCTGAAGGATTTCGACGCACTCGAGGAGCATTCGCTGCTGGAACTCGAACCGCCTGCCCACACAAGGCTTCGCACCCTCGTCAACCGCGCCTTCGTCTCAAGGCAGATCGAACAGTTGCGGCCGGACATTGAACGGCTGTCGCATACGTTGATCGATGGTTTCGAGCGTGACGGCGAAGTCGAGCTGCTCAAGACCTATGCCGAAACCATTCCCGTGACGATCATCGCCCAAATGCTCGGCATTCCCGTCGAGGCGGCGCCAAACCTTCTCGACTGGTCGCATCGCATGGTGCGAATGTACGTCTTCAATCCAAGCCAGGAAACCGAACTCGACGCCAACCAGGCATCTGCCGACTTCGCCGACTACTTGAAGGCGATCATCGCCGAGAAACGCCTTAGGCCGGCCGACGATCTGCTGACGCATATGATCACGTCGGAGAAGGACGGTGAACGGTTGTCAGAGGCAGAGCTGGCCTCCACGGCCGCCCTGCTTCTCAACGCCGGCCACGAGGCGACCGTGCATCAGATCGGCAATGCGGTCAGAACGATCCTGCAGTCGGGCCACGCGCCTGGAGATCTGTTCGCAACCGAGGCGACGACCGAGCTTGCGATCGAGGAATGCCTGAGATTTGCGGCCCCGCTGCATATCTTTCAGCGCTACGCGCTGTCGGATGTGGAACTCGAGGAAGGAATCGCGCTTCGCAAGGGCGACAAGATCGGTTTGCTCCTTGGCGCCGCCAATGTCGATCCCCGAAAGTTCAGCGACCCTTACCGCTTCAAGCCCGCGCGCGACGAAGGCGCCAACGTCTCATTCGGTGCCGGCCTGCATTTCTGCATCGGAGCGCCGCTCGCCCGGCTCGAACTCAAGCTGTCGCTGCCGATCCTGTTTCAGCGCCTGCCCGGCATGCGGCTGAAACACCAGCCGGAGGTCAGGGACAGTTTCCATTTCCATGGACTGGAGCGGCTGGACCTCGTTTGGTGACGGCACGCTTTGCCCGGTTGCGCCAACAAAACGGCTTCGACGCGACCGCCAAAGCCGTTTGATCCCAGTTGTGGAGGAGAACGCGCCTGAGCCTCAGACGGCGGCGGCCGCCGGTTCGATACCGTAGCGAGCCGCCGGTCTGTCATGCGAAAGATTGGGCGCCAGCACCAGGCGCGCCTCGGTGAAGGCTTCCCAGTCGGCAGCGTCGGGCAGCGATGGGATGGTGACCAGTTCTCCCCGGTCGAAACCGGCAAGTGCCGCGTCGACGAGATCGGTGGCGTCCATCACCATCGATGGATCGAGCCGGTCGATCGAGCCGCCGGCCCGATCGAAGATTTCGGTGCGGGTCAGCCCGGGCAGCACCGCCTGGACCTTGACGCCCTTGCCTGCAGCTTCCGCGTTGATCGACTGGGTCAGGTTGAGCACGAAGGCCTTGGTGGCGTTGTATGTGCCGTTGAACTGCTCGGGCACCAGCGCCACGACAGAGGCGATGTTGATGATCGATCCCTTACCGCGCGCTGCGAACGTCTGGGCGGCGGCAATCGCCAGCCGGTTCACTGCGACGACGTTAAGGTCGATCATGGCTTCGAGATAATCCAGGTCATCGGCGAGCAGCGGGCCCTTCGGGCCGATCCCGGCATTGTTGACGAGGAGTTCAATCGCCGCGTCTTCACGCAGGCGCTTCTCAACGCCCCTTACGTCATCCCGTAGCGTCAAGTCCGCCTTCAGCACATCGACGGCGACGCCATATTGCGCCGAAAGCTTGGCGGCGAGGTCGGAAAGACGCTTTTCGTCGCGCGCCACCAGAACCAGGTCATGGCCGCGTTGTGCCAACCGGTCCGCATAGGTCGCGCCGATACCCGAAGAAGCGCCCGTCACCAGTGCCTTACCCTTTTTCTCCACTGCACTCATTGTCGGTTTCCTGTTCCGATTTCAATTTAGTGGTATATGCCATTAAATATACAGTAAACTGGACGCTGCACAAGAGTGGCGCTACCAAAGTCGAAAACCGGTGCCGTAGCCCGGTGGAGGAAACGATGGACGACACACCGAAGGGTATCTGGGACTTCTGCACCAACAGCGCGCTGAAGCGCGCCTCGCGACAGTTGGGACAGCTCTATGAGGATGTGCTCGCGCCGAGCGGATTGCGCGGCACGCAGTATTCGCTGCTCAGCCAGATCGCCCATAGCAGGAATGCGTCGCTGCGCACACTCGCGGATCTGCTGGTGATGGATCTATCGGCGCTTGGCCACACGCTGAAGCCGCTTATCCGCGACGGCTATGTCGAGCTGGTACCCGACGCGTCGGACCGGCGGGTGAAGCGCGTGCAGCTGACGCCATTCGGCGTCAAGAAACAGCAGGAAACGACCGATCTCTGGCGCAAGGCGCAGGCGCGCTTCGAAAATGCCCTCGGCAAACAGGAAGCCGAAGCGCTGCGGCGGGCGCTGAACGGGATCTCGGAAGCCGCGTTCGCCGAAGCGTTTGCACGGGCGTCGGACAGTACCGAGCCGGGCGCGACCGGATAACACGTCGATCAGAGACGGATGACGTAATCCTTGCGGGTCGTCTCGATAACCTCCCAAGTTCCCTTGAAACCGGGCCTGAGGATCATGCTGTCGCCGGCACGAAGATGCATCTCGGCGCCACCGTCTTCGGTGACGACCGAGTGGCCGGACAGGATATGGAAATACTCCCATTCGTCATAGCTGATGCGCCACTTGCCCGGAGTGGATTCCCAGACGCCGGCATAAAGCCCGCCATCGGCCTCTTCGACGTTCCAGGTGCGGAACCGGGGCGTGCCGGCGATCAGCCGATCGGCGGCGGGCTCGCCGATTTCGGGCTCGACCGCCGCGAGGTCGAATTTCTGCATCTTCACCATAGATCAACAGCTCCGAAGGGGACGGGAATAAGCTACCCATCATTTGGATGTCCTAAATACGTTCATTACTCTGGCAGGCCATTTTGGCACCGACCCGTTTTCGGCGGCCTGGACTTCTGATCGCGGATCGCTTCCCTCGATGAGCATGGTCGCGACACGGCAGACAATGCGATAGCTTGATAAACCTCTTCGTCCGCCATCACATTCCGGTTCGGCTTGAATTGATGGGGCGTCGCTCCTGGAGGCTTCCGAAAGGCGATCTTCTCCATCTCTCAGTAAACTACGGTATTTTACTCTGGCTGCGCCAATACCGGTACTATCCTCGGGGCGATCGTTTTCGCAAGGGAGTGGTGACATGAGCGAAGTAAAACAGCCAGACCCCAACGCCCCGGTTCCAAGCGCGGCAGATTTGCGAAAAGCCCTGTTAGAAAAGCAATTGGCCTCGATGGATCGTGAAGACGCGATCAGGTCGCGGCAGCGGGAGGAGCGTGCCAAGTTCGCCGATGAATTCTTCAAGTCGCACGTCAGCGACGAAGAGCGAGCAATTATCCGCAAGGTCGTGATGAGAGCGGTTTCCGACGGGAAAATGGAGGCGCTTGTATACAGTTTCCCATCGGATTTCTGCACTGATAGCGGTCGTGCAATCAACAACAGCCAACCCGATTGGCCCGAGACGCTACAAGGCAAGGCCAAGGAACTTTACGACCGCTTCAAACTGGTAGCGCAGCCACAGGGCTACCGGCTGAAAGCGATGGTTATCAATTTTCCCGGTGGCGTGCCGGGTGATATAGGCTTCATCTTGAACTGGGAGCAGCCGATCGCCTAGCGCAACGCACAATGATGGCAGTTGCAGCGCGCAGCCCGACCTTCAGTGCTGCGGTCGATTTCTGTTCGTGCATGAAAAGCCGCTGGGAGCGCGAGCATGGACGAGAACCGAACTCGCAATGACGAGCGCATCGATACTGCGAAAAGTACACTCCCAGCGATCGAGACGCGGATCACCGATTTTGTCAGGCTGGGCATCGTTGGGTTGTTTGCCTATTGGTCGCTCACGCTCGTAGCGCCGTTTGCCATTATAGCAATCTGGGCCGCCATTCTAACGGTCGCACTCTATCCCGCCTATGCGCGGCTCCGTCTCATGTTGGGCGGTCGCGGCCGGCTTGCAGCGCTTATTATTACCCTGCTCAATCTCGGCATCATCATCGGCCCGTTGGCCGCCATTGTCTTTGGCTCGGCGGAAGCAGCTCAAGTGCTTTTCACAAGATTCAAGGACGGCGGCATCACCGTTCCACTGCCTGCCGAAAGCGTGCGTCACTGGCCACTGGTTGGCGAACGTCTCTACGCAAGCTGGGTGCTTGCCTCCAGCAACCTCGACGCCCTGATCAAACAACTCGAACCGTCCCTCCTGCATGTGGGCAGTTCCGCGGTCGGCATTATTGCGAGCATAGGAATCGGGCTGTTGAGTTTTGTGGCGTCGGTGATTGTTGCAGGCTTCCTGTTCCAGCCTGGGCCCCGCATCGGCAACGTGATCATGACGTTTGCAGACCGGATCGCCGGCCAAAGGGGCCTCGGCTTCGTCAAGATGACAACCTCGACAATCCGAAACGTGGCGAGAGGCGTCATCGGCGTTGCCCTCATCCAGACATTTCTCTGCGCGATTGTGCTTCACATATTCGCCGTGCCTTTGCCCGGTCTGATCGCCTTTGCAGTCCTCATCCTCTGTATCGTTCAAATCGGTCCAGCGCCCGTGTTGCTGCCATTGGCGATTTGGGGTTGGTCTGCGCTTGATACGGGCAGCGCGCTCGCGCTCACGCTTTTGCTCGTCCCCATCGGATTGATCGACAACATCATGAAGCCAATTCTGGTCGCTCGCGGCCTCTCGACGCCGATGCTCGTTATCCTCATCGGCGTGCTTGGCGGCACACTGTCATATGGCCTCATCGGCCTGTTCCTGGGGCCGATCGTCCTAAGTGTCTTCTACGATCTGCTGCTCGTCTGGCTGCGAGCCGGAAGCGAGACGCAGCAACAAGGGCCTACGGCCTGATCCTGAGCGTTCCTTCAGAGGTGGCGCTGACGGGAAGCCCCACCTCCAGGCTCACTGGCGCGCGCCAAATACGTCGGGCACGTAATTGCGTGGCGTCGTGTCGTCGACCCATCCGTCAGGCCTTTTCTGCCGTTTCCCCAGATCGGGTTTCTGGAATTTGACCTTCTCGTAGGGAATCGACTTCAGAATATGCGTGATGCAGTTGATCCGTGCGCTCTTTTTGTTGTCCGACGGAACCATCCACCAGGGCGCGTGCTGGCTATCCGTCATTCGGATCATGTCGTCGTAGGCCCGCGTGTAGTCCCACCACCGCTGATAGGATTCAACGTCCATCGGGCTCAGTTTCCATTGACGCAACGGGTCTTCAATCCTGCGGCGAAAACGACGTTCCTGCTCGTCCTCGCTGACTGTCAGAAAATACTTGAGCAAAGTCACGCCACTTTCGACAATCGCAGCCTCGAAACTTGAGGCGAGTTCGAGGAACCGGCGCGCCTGCTTGTCGGTGCAAAACCCCATGACGCGCTCGACGCCCGGCCTGTTGTACCAGCTGCGATCCAGGATGAGGACTTCACCAGCAGCTGGTAGCAATGCGATATAGCGCTGCATGTATATCTGGGTCTTCTCGCGATCGGTCGGAGCCGGCAATGCGACAACGCGAAAGACACGGGGGCTGACGCGCTCGGTGAGACGTTTGATGACACCGCCCTTGCCTGCCGCATCGCGCCCCTCAAAGATGATCACCACTCGTGCGCCCGACTTTTTCACCCAGGCTTGAAGATGTGCGAGTTCGACCTGCAAGCGCGCCATTTCCTTTTCATAACGTGCCGTATTCTGTTTCTTGCTTTCACCGTTTTGGTGCGTCGCCTTATCGACCTTCTTATCCATTTTCATTCCTCCTGATGCTGGCCCCGCACGCCTGCCGCGGCGGTCGCCTCTTGTGGGAAATGCTTTGAATCACATGCCTGGAAAGCGCGAAAAGCATCATCGAGATCAGCGAACACGAATGCCTCGCCGATCTGTTGCAGCACCCCGGCTCGTTCCAGCAATTCCTTGACTTCGGCGTGGAGTTCTGCGACCGCCAGCGTCGTGCCGCGGTTGGCGAGATCGTCGCGAACCCCCGCCAGCATCACGGCGGCAGTGCTATCGATCTGAACAATTGCGCTGGCGTCGAGGACAAACCAACGCGTGTCCGCAGGCAGTTCCTCAAAAATTGTCCGGATGCGTGATTGCACGTAGTCGGCATTGAAAAAGAGAAGGCTGCCTTGGATAAGGCAGACCGCGAAACCCGGCACGGGGAGCGCGTCGGGCGTGCGATGAAGCTTGTAGAACCCATCGCGCCCGGCAAGCCGGCCAAGCAGCGCATCGCGCGGAAACATCATCTTCAGCAGGAGGTAGATGAGGGTGGCGGCGATCGCGATGACAACCCCGTTCAGAACGCCGAGGCTGATTGCACCCCACATGGTGACAAGTGCAAATGCGAATTCCGCACGACTTACCCGCCAGATTTGTCGAAGTTCTCTCACATCGATGAGACTGATGGCCGCTGCTGCCAGAATTGCGCCGAGGGTTGGCGTTGGCAATATGGTCAGAGCGCGGCCCAGATAAAGCAGGGTGATCACGAGTGCGGCGGCCGACACCAGGCCGGCCAGTTGTGACTTGCCGCCCGCCGACAAATTGATGGCGGTCCTGGAGTCGGACATACTGACCGGGAATGCGCCGAACATTCCCGCCATCACGTTGGCAGCACCGAGGCCCACAAGTTCCTGGTCTGCGTCCACGTGTTCGCCGGTTCGTGTTGCAAAGCTGCGCGCCGCCACGATACCTGATCCGAAACTGACAAGGAAAATCGCCCCGGCACCGAGCAGCACCTTGTCCAAGGGAAAGGCCCAAATCGGAGGCAGTGAAAGGCTGGGGATGGAAGAGGGTATATCGCCGACCACCGCAACGCCCATGCCCTTGAGATCAAGCACAGCCGATAATGCCACCGAAATGACAATTGCAATGACAGGACCGGGGACAGGAAGCCGTAGCGCCGTCGCAATCTGCAAAAGCACGAACATCGAGCCCGCGAGCATCAGTGACGGCCAATGGATGTCGCCGCTCTTTTGCAGAAGCTCGAAGAGCGGCGCAAAAAGCCCGTCAGCCTCGATGGAGACGCCGGTAAAGCGGCCGATCTGACCGACAAGTATCGAGAGGGAAATCCCGGCGAAGAAGCCGACCAGGATGGGTCGGGAAAGAAATGTCGCCAGTACGCCGAGATGCAGGAGACGCGCGGCAAGACAAAACCCGCCAACGGCCAGGGCCAGGACCGCCGCGATAGCGACACGGTCGTGCGAGGCAGCCGTCGGCATTGCCGCTATGATCAACGCAATCGCCGCCGCGAGCACCGTCATACTGGCCGCATCCGGTCCGACGATCATTCGATGCGACGGACCAAAGACAGCATAAGCGACCGGTGCCGCAATACTGGCATAGAGCCCAACCTCGGGAGGAAGACCGGCAATCGCTGGATAGGCAATGGCACTTGGCAGCCCAACCGCCGCTATCGCCAACCCTGCCGAGATATCGTTTGGAAGCCACGCGGCGCGAAAACCACCGAAACCAGAGAAGACCGGCAGGTGAAAGCGATCACTCATTGCGCACTCCCTCACCGGTCAAACGACATGTGTTCGGTCTATTGCGCACTCCCCTCCCCGCGCCCGTGCGCGTTCCCGGCCAAGGAGGTCTCTCTCGCTCGATGAAGTCGGCAACACTTTGGGAGCGTGGTGTCGAACCTTCGCCAAGACCGAGGAGTCTCGCCAACCGATCAAATATATCGCTCAAACAATAAAAGGGCTTGTAACATCGTGTAGTATCGGGTGCTCCTGGCCGCACCCATATCGGAACTTTCGCCGGCCTACTCTTCGGATACCGCGAGGCCTGCCTGACGTAAGCCGTCTATAAATTTCGCCTGGTCGACCGGGCGGGAAACGCGAATGGCAACTTCACGACGGATATTGCGCACGAGTTCGGGCGCATTGGTGCGAAGCCATTGCAACTCCAGCGCGGCCTCCTCGGTCTGCCCGGAGCGGCCGAGGATCGCGAGCAGTATCAGATGGTAGATCGGATTCGCCTGCATATCGGCCAGCCGGGCCCACCGTTCCGCCGCCGGATAATCGCCCGAGATGTAGGAACAGACCGCCAAGGCCGTTTCGAAGTAGCCAAGCGGTCCAGGGTTCCGTTCGACAGCCCCGCTTACCAGTTTGCAGCCTTCCGGCCATTGACCCGACAAGGCAAGTCGGAACCCATACTCACCCGCAAGTTCTGTATCGTTCGGGTTGATCGTCATGGCGCGTGCGCCAACCTTCAACGCCGTATCGATTTCCCCACGAAAGAATAATCCGAGCATTTCCGCCTGAAGCGCCCGCACGTTCTGCGGATCGAGTTCAACAGCACGCGCTGCGGTCTCGACAGCACGGTCCAGAGAGACTGGCGCCGCCTCGTCGAAACGATAGCGAAAGCGAAGCTCATCGATATAGGTCAGGGAAAGGAGTGCCCACGCGGTGGCGTAGTTCGGGAATCGCGCGACTGCTTTCTGCAGGCAAGTCTGCACCGAGGCGTGCGTTTGTGGATCGAGGTCAGCCCGATAGCCATAGTAGGCAAGCGTACATGCGTATGCCTCCCAATCCTGAGGCGGCGATTGTGTTAGGTTTGTGGCATCGGCCTGAAAAATGATCCCATAAGGCTGGGCCAACGCCGTTGCAACCGATCTCGCCACTTCCGCCTCAATTGTGAGGAGGTTACGAACATCGAGAACCTCGTCATAGTTGCTTGCCCATATGATGGACTGATCGGATCTTTGAACCAGGCGGACGCTTAGTCTCAATTTGGTGCTGTCGACGCGGACGGTTCCGTGCAACGCGTAGAGCGGCGGTTTGAAGCCAAGTGTCTTCGCAGCAGGCAGGTCAGAGGCGCGCCCCGCCACCACCGCTATCTCTTTAAATTTGACGATTTGGCTGATCACCTCATCGGTCAGCCCGCGGGCGATTATGGACGAAAGCTGACCATCAGACAGATCTTCAAAGGGCTCTACCAGTAGTCGCGGAATATCCGGCTGGGCTTCGTTCTGTTTTGTAAGCGCGTTTTCGCGTCCCGCAGGCAACTCGGTCAGTTGGGGCAACATGGTCATGATGAAGACGATCAACGCCAATGCGGCGACGCCGAACGTCAGCCAACGCCAGCCACGCCGCAGCGGTCGTCGCGCGTCATCAAACTCGCCGTGACCAATCCTCTCAGCCGGCATCCGCCGCGTAAATGTAGGAACATATCCGCCTTTCGGTATCGCTATAATGATCGGATCGTCGCGCCCAGCGACCAAATAGTAACGTTCGAGGGCTCGGCGCACCCGCCCGGCCTCAATACGCACGGCTGGATCAGCTTGAGCGTCGAAGGACGCTTCTCTGCCGAAGACTTCGGTCGCAATGGTGTATGCCTTTATTCGCCCGGCCCTGCCTGCGATCGCTTCCTCGATGACGTAACCTAGAAACTTGCGAGCGCGTTCGGGCGTGTCGAACTCGGGACTGGATCGAATTCGGTCGAGTTGCGCGCGTATCTCGTGTTCGCTCGGGAGCGTTGTCGGTTCGTCAACGGCACTCGCTCTTATGGCAAGAGGCATGCCCTCCCCCTATGTCCCGATGGGCGCGCAGGCGCCAGGGGTCACGTATGCTCCTGTAAACTACGTGCGCCATCGCAAGATAACACAATATAAGAATACACGTATATCACGTATATATCGTGTCGCCGCTTCGGCCGGAGGACCGAGATGGACAAGAATTCCCACGAAACAGAGGAGAGGCAGGGCCTGGTGGCGGCAACACGCCGCTTTCCGATGCAGTCGCTGGAAATCAGAAGACGGGTACTTAGAGACGAGAATTTCAGGGGAATCTGTGCAGACTTGGCTGCCGCTGAAAGCGCCTTGGCTTCCGTGGACAGCTTCCCAGCCCACCTGCGTGACGAGCGTCGGGCCGAGTTTGAAGGCATGATCGAAAGCTTGGCGCTGGAGATCGCGCAAAGCTTGAAATAGCCGAAAGCTGTCAAACGGACCAGCCGAGATGAAGGTGAGGACCGCAAATGATCGGCAGGAACGGCATTTTCGCCGCTGCCCATCAACAAGCTTGAGCTTCACCCCGCTCTGCTTCACGAGATCGAAGGGCGCGAGGATAGCCGTGCATTCGAGGCCTACCTGCTGATGATCTTCGACGAGACGTCGGCTCCGCCCTCGGGGATCATGGAATTTGCCCTGAACCGGCGGTCAAAATGCGCTTGCGCCATATACGAAGCCAAACGCCCGAGCCGCCCGCTTTCACGCCGTTTTTCGAATGCAGCCACGAGACCATTGTGGATCAAGGCAAGAACCGCTCAGCATGCAGCGAATATTTTCTACCAGGCAATTGTCGACCAGGCTCATGACATTTGATCGCCCGCCTCCGACACACCGCTAGCCCCTGGTGGGGCGGTACGCTGCTACACCGCATCAAGGGCCGAACATGTCTCTCAAAACGATCCTCGTATTTGTTGATTTCTCGCCAGCAGGTGAAGTGCGCACGCGCTACGCCGTAAATTTGTCGCTTCGACACGGCGCTCACTTGACCGGGGTATATGTCGCCCCGTCTGGATGGCGAGGGGACCGGGCGGGATGCTATGTCCGGGGGCAAGATGCGATCCGGCAATTGATCGAACAGCGTAAGTCCGAGGAGGCGACTGCGTCGGATGCAGCGATGCAATGCTTCAAGGCGGCAACTCAGCGCGAGGACATAAACTTCGACTTCCGCATCATTCGAGAAAGCGACGCGAACGAGCACGCGAAGCTGCATTCGTTGCATGCCGATCTCACCATCGCAGGCTTCCCAGCACCGGGAGGGCTGCCGGAGAACTGGTCGCCGGAAGATATGCTCCTGGCGACAGGGGTGCCGTTGCTCATCGTCCCCGATACATGGAATCCAGATTCGATCGCGGAGCGCATACTTCTTGGCTGGAACGCCAGTCGCGAGGCACGCCGGGCGATAGCGGATTCGCTTCCACTCTTGACCGCGGCACAATCGGTTTCCGTCGTCGTCGTCGATTCCGACGGCAATCCACGTCACGGCGAGGAGCCTGGCGCTGATGTTGCGCTGTATCTTAGCAGGCATGGCGCAAACGTTATCGTAGAGCACGTGCAATCGTCAGGACACCCCGTTGCGGAAGTGCTTCAGGTGGCAGCGAAGCGAAATAACAGCGATTTGCTCGTCGTCGGCGCGTACAGCCATTCCCGGTCCAGACAGACGATCTTTGGTGGGGTGACGCGCGCCCTGCTCGCAAATGTCACAATTCCCCTGCTCATTGCCCACTGAAACCGTCTTCGACCGGGCGATATCATCTTCGCCGTCTTGGAATGCGGTCAAAGCGGCCACAGTGCAAGCTGGTACAGGAGCCAGGCGCGACCTCGCCTGGCTCCTGTCATGGCGGCAGTACATTTACGCAAAGTCGATCGCCTCAGGGCCAATCGTTCGCAGACGTCCAGCGGCGGCCTCCATGAAACACATCAGATCTTTGCGAGCGACTGCTCGAGATCGGCGATGATGTCGGAAACGTCCTCGATACCGACAGACAGACGCACGACGTCGGGGCCTGCCCCCGCCGCAACCTGCTGCTCCGGCGTCAACTGGCGATGGGTGGTCGAGGCCGGATGGATGACGAGCGAACGGGTGTCGCCGATATTGGCCAGATGAGAGAACATCTCGAGCCCTTCGACGAAACGCTTTCCTGCCTCGTAGCCGTCCTTGAGACCGAAGGTGAAGACGGCGCCGGCACCCTTCGGTGCATAGCGCTTTTGCAGCCCATTGTTCGGATCGTCCTCAAGCCCGGCATAGTTGACCCAGGACACTTTGTCGTGGCCCTTGAGCCACTTGGCGACGGCAAGCGCATTGTCGCAGTGGCGCTGCATGCGCAGCGGCAGCGTCTCGACGCCGGTCAGGATCATGAAGGCGTTAAAGGGCGAAATCGCCGGTCCGAAATCGCGAAGCCCGAGAACGCGCGCGGCAATCGCAAAGGCGAAATTTCCGAACACCTGGTGCAGCACGACTCCGGCATATTCCGGACGCGGCTCCGACAGCATCGGATACTTGCCTGACTTCGACCAGTCGAAGGTCCCGCCGTCGACAATGACGCCGCCCATCGAATTGCCGTGGCCGCCGATGAATTTGGTGAGCGAATGCACGACGATATCGGCACCGTGTTCCAGCGGACGCAAGAGGTAGGGTGTCGCCATCGTGTTGTCGACGATCAGCGGCAGGCCGTGCTTGTGTGCGACCTCGGCAATCGCGGCGACATCGACGAAGGTGCCGCCCGGGTTGGCCAGGCTTTCGATGAAGATCGCCTTGGTCCGCGCGTCGATCTTGGCCTCAAAGCTCGAAGGATCGCTCGGGTCCGCCCAGCGAACCTGCCAATCGAAGGACTTGAAGGCATGGCCGAACTGATTGACCGAACCGCCGTAAAGCCGGTTGGCGGCGACGAAGTTGTCGCCCGGGCTCATGATCGTGTGGAAAACGAGAAGCTGGGCCGCATGCCCGGAAGCAACCGCAAGTGCCGCGGTGCCGCCTTCCAGTGCTGCGAGGCGCTCTCCCAGCACCGCCTGTGTCGGGTTCATGATGCGGGTGTAGATATTGCCGAACTGCTGCAGGCCGAAGAGCGCTGCCGCATGGTCGGTGTCGTTGAAGACGAAGCTGGTCGTCTGGTAGATCGGCGTCGCCCGGGCGCCCGTCGTCGGATCTGGTTGCGCTCCGGCGTGGATTGCGAGCGTGCTGAAACCAGGATTGTCTTTCGTCATTCATCCCTCCCATGACCAGGACACCGCACCTCCCGTGGAGGCGCCAAGGGCACCCTATCGCGTTGATTCCAGGCATCTTGCGCGTCGAAGACCAGCTTCGATTTCGGCCTCATGCGCTGGAGCGGCGGCACTATCCCAGAGCCGCCACGCATGGTCAAAGAAAGATTTTTTCAAAACTGACGGTTGAGCGAAACATCGCTCGCCCCGATGCTGCCTCAACTGATCAGGCGTGGATATTCCATCGCCGGACAGCGATCCATGACGACCTTGATGCCGGCTGCCTCCGCCTTGGCGGCGGCGGCGTCATGCCTCACCGACAGCTGACCCCAGATCGCCTTCGGCAAGGCCTCGAGCGCCAGGATCTCGTCGACGAGCGCCGGCAGCGCAGCGGCCGCACGAAAGACGTCGACCATGTCGATCGGCTCCTTGATGTCGGCGAGCCGGCCCACGACAGGCTGATCGAGGATCGTCTTGCCGACATGACCCGGATTGATGGGGATGACGCGATAGCCCTTGCGCAGAAGGAAGGCCATCACCCGATGGCTCGGCCGCTCGGCGTTCGGCGATGCGCCGACGAGGGCGATCGTCTTTGTCGAACGCAGGATGTCGGCGAGGTAATAATCCGGGTAGGCGTCGTGGTTCATGTTTTGATCCGAACTCATCTGTTAAACGCGTGTATAGTTGGCACGGTGACGGCACGTGTCAATCGAACGCCCGATCTCGGCGGTGACCCTGCATGGGGCATCATCCGGCCAGTTTCCGGTTGCTTTTCCCGTACAGTGGCGCGACAACGCTGGCAACGGCCTGCCCCATCGTCCACCGAGGTTTCATCTTGCCCCTTGATGTCATTGCGCTCGTCCTTTTCGGGGCGTTGTTGCACGCGACCTGGAATGCCCTGGTCAAGGCTGGTTCGGAGAAATCGCTCGATGCGGCAATGATTGCGCTCGGCGCAGCGGTCGTCGCCATCCCCTTCCTGCCATTCCTGCCATTGCCGCAGCCGGAAGCCTGGCCGTTCATTCTGGTTTCGGCACTCTTCCAGTTTGCCTATTTCCAGTTGGTCGCGGCCTCCTACCGTGCCGGCGATATCGGCCTCGTCTATCCCCTGATGCGCGGCGTAGCGCCCCTTATCGTCGCGTCCACCAGCAGCGTCATCATCGGCGAACAGCTGACAACCGGCGCAATGGCGGGCGTGCTGACGATCAGCGTCGGCGTGCTGACGCTCGCGTTCGAAGCGCGCAAGGGCGGCAAGCATGCGATCATCCTGGCGCTGCTTAATGCCTGCGTGATCGCATGCTATACCTTTGTCGACGGCATCGGCGCCCGTGTTTCGGGCAACGCGATCTCCTACACTTTGTGGATGGCGCTGCTTCCGCCGGTGTTGCTGTTTACCTGGGCTTTTGCTCGGCGGGGCATCAAGCCGGTGGCCCGCCACGTCTACAAGCACTGGTGGCGCGGCCTCATCGGTGGTGCTGGCTCCATTGGCGCCTACGGTCTGGCGCTTTGGGCGATGACGAAGGCGCCGGTCGCCAGCGTCGCGGCTCTGCGTGAGACCTCGATCCTGTTCGCCGTCGTCATCTCGGTCGTGTTTCTGAAGGAGCGCGTCAGCGTCTGGCGCATTGCCGCCGCCTGCGTGATCGCGCTCGGCGCCCTTCTCCTGAAACTGACCTGACCGCTATTCCTCTGTCCACTCCGGCATGCGCTTGCCGAGGAAGGCGCCGATGCCGTTCTCGGCGTCGCCGGCCAGCATGTTTTCGACCATGACGCCGACCGCGTAATCGTAAGCCTCGGGAAGGCTCATTTCCGCCTGGCGATAGAAGGCTTCCTTGCCGATCTTCAGCGCCTGCGGCGACTTCGAGGCGATGACGGCTGCATATTTGTCAACGACCTGGCGAAGATATTGCTGGGGCACGATGCGATTGACGAGGCCGAAATCCTTGGCGGTCGATGCATCGATCGTCTCGCCCGTCAGAAGCATTTCCATCGCCTGCTTGCGGTGTGCGGCGCGCGACAGAGCCACCATCGGCGTCGAGCAGAACAGGCCAATGTTCACACCCGGGGTACAGAAGGTGGAGCTGTCGGTGCAGATCGCCAGATCGCAACTGGCAACGAGCTGGCAGCCGGCAGCCGTCGCGAGACCGTCGATCTCTGCGATGACCGCCTGGGGCAGTCGCGTGATTTTCATCATCAGGTCTGCAGCAAGACGGATCGTCGTTTCGAAGAACGCCCTGCCCCCATCGGCATCAGCCCGATGCGCCGTCATTTCCTTGAGGTCATGGCCCGCAGAAAACAGCTTGCCGGATGCCGCCAGCACCACAACCCTGATATCCCCAGAATGGGCAATGGCGTCGAGTGCCGTGTGCAATGCCTCCATCAGCTCAATCGACAGCACGTTGGCCGGCGGATTGTTGAGCGTCAGCCGGAGCACCGGCCCCGAAAGCTCGCGTACCAGCAATCCACTCGGCTCCTCCTTCCGAAATGAAACAACGTCCGCCATGCTTTTCTCCTGCTGTCTTGTCTATCCCAGTAAATGGGCATCCGTGGTACGCCGCCTCTTGCGACCTTTCAAGTCGGTGGTGGGCGCAGCGACTAAGACCTTTTTCCGCCTTGCGCAAAAGCACATGTCGGCTTCACTAAGTGTGCCAAAGCCTGCGCAAAGGAAAAGCTGCCGATGAAATTCCAGCCCATCATGACGGTCGAAGAGCTGAACCGGTTTCTCGACACGGACTTCCCCCAGGTCCACACGGACGGCAAGGTGTTCCACGTCACTGCCACCGGCCCCGGATTTGCGAAGATGCGGCTCGATCCGAACGAGCGTCATATCCGGCCGGGCGGCACCGTATCGGGCCCGACGCTTTTCGCGCTTGCCGATGTTTCGGCCTATATCGCGCTGATCGCCCATATCGGCCCGGTGGCGCTCGCCGTCACCACCAATCTCAACATCAATTTCCTGCGCAAGCCGGAGCCGCAGCCGCTCGAATGCACCTGCCGCCTCCTCAAGCTCGGCAAGCGATTGGCCGTTCTCGACGCCTCGGTTGCCATGGTCGGCAGCGACGATCTCGTGGCGCATGCGACGGCGACCTATTCGATTCCGCCGCACTGAATTGGGGTAACAAACTACCACATAGATAACATATTGTTTTTGCATTGTTTTATTTCACGTCGGCGAAATTCACGTTGTTGACGCCGGTTTAGCGCTTGCGTATAAGCACCCTCAGATCGCGGTCCCTCTCGGGCCGCTTTCTTCTTTTGGCTGAATTTCAGCCAAAACCAAGCAACAAGAAACGCCCAGCGGTTCGCCGTTCGGGTCCAAAGAAAGAGTTTTGTTATGGCAACCTTCGTTCAGAAGCCTGCAGAGGTGGAGAAGAAGTGGATCATCATCGATGCCGAAGGCCTCGTTGTTGGTCGCCTCGCTTCCATCATCGCGAACCGCCTGCGCGGCAAGCACAAAGCCACCTTCACGCCGCATGTTGACGATGGCGACAACGTCATCGTGATCAACGCCGAGAAGGCCGTGCTCACGGGCAAGAAGTACACCGACAAGAAGTACTACTGGCACACCGGCTACCCCGGCGGCATCAAGGAGCGCACCGCGCGCCAGATCATCGAAGGCCGCTTCCCGGAGCGCGTCATCGAGAAGGCCGTCGAGCGCATGGTTCCCCGCGGCCCGCTCGGCCGTCGCCAGATGAAGAACCTGCGCGTTTACGCAGGCACGAACCATCCGCATGAAGCACAGCAGCCGGCCGTCCTCGACGTCGCCAAGCTGAACAGCAAGAACACAAGGAGCGCCTAATGGCCGACCTTTCCGCTCTCAAGGAAATCGCCACGACTGCGGAACCGGCAGCTCCGGTTCACGTCAAGAAGGTCGACGCTCAGGGCCGCTCCTACGCGACCGGCAAGCGTAAGAACGCTGTCGCCCGCGTATGGGTCAAGCCCGGCTCGGGCAAGATCACCATCAACGGCAAGCCGTACCTCGACTACTTCGCTCGTCCGGTTCTGCAGATGATCCTGCAGCAGCCGATCGTCGCAGCTGCCCGTGATGGCCAGTTCGACATCGACGCGACGGTCGCTGGTGGCGGTCTCTCCGGCCAGGCCGGTGCCGTTCGTCACGGTATCTCCAAGGCGCTCACCTACTTCGAACCGGGCCTGCGCCCGGTCCTGAAGAAGGGCGGCTTCCTGACCCGCGACAGCCGTGTCGTTGAACGTAAGAAGTACGGCAAGGCCAAGGCCCGTCGTTCGTTCCAGTTCTCCAAGCGTTAATCGCTGGCAGACACTGCATTTTGGAAGGCCGGGTTCGCCCGGCCTTTTTTTGTGTCAGATCGGCAGCTCGGTCGTCGATTTCAGCTCGCGCAGCACGAAGCTCGAAACCACCGTGCGCACATGCGGATTGCGCATGAGATAACGCGTCATGAAGGCATCGTAGCTGTCGACGTCGTTCGCCCGGATCTTCAGCATGTAGTCGAAGGTTCCCGACAGCGCATAGCACTCCATGATCTCCGGTCGGTCGCGCACAACCGCCGAGAAAGCAGCGATCGCCTCGTCGTGATGATCCTCCAGCGTCACATGGGCGATGATGCACAGTTTCAGATCGAGCTTCGACGGGTCGAGCAGCGCCACCCGCTTGCGGATCACGCCGTCCGCCTCCAGCTCCTGCAGCCGCCGCCAGGCCGAGCTTTGCGACATGCCCGCCCTTTCCGCGAGCTCAGACAGCGACTGACCGCTATCGGCCTGGATCAACCGCAGCAGCTTGCGCAATGGGTGGGAAGTTTCCTTCAAATCTGACGACATTTCGAAATTTCCTCCCGCAACAGCGCACTCCACCGGCAACTGTGAAACAAATACTCGCGCCATTCGCGATACAATTGCAACAACTGGATGTTTTGACGAATGAGGAGACGTCATGCCCATGGAAAGCAGCTACACCGCGAAACTGCCCGAGCCGGATGGCAGCTATCACTACACGCCCGAGGAGGATGCGATCTGGGGCGAGCTTTACCAGCGACAGATGAAGCTGCTCGCGGACAAGGCCTGCGACGAGTATCTGGAAGGCGCGCGCAAACTCGGCCTTGGCCCAGACCGCGTGCCGCAGCTGCGAGACGTCAACCGCCGCCTGCAGGAGACCACCGGTTTCGGTGTCGAAGGCGTACCGGCATTGATCCCGCCATCGCGGTTCTACGAACTTCTGTCAGAGGGCAAGTTTCCGCTCGCAACCTTCATCCGCCGACGTGAACATATCGACTATATCGAAGAGCCCGACATCTTTCACGAGGTCTTCGGCCACTGCCCGCTCCTGACCAACCAAAGCTACGCCAACTTCGTCCGCCGCTTCGGCGAAAAGGCCGTCGCGCTCGGCAAAGGCTATTCCTGGCATATGTTCCGGATCTTCTGGTTCACCGTCGAGTTCGGGCTGATCAACACGCCGCAAGGGCGCCGCTGCTTCGGTGCCGGCATCGTGTCGTCGCCGAACGAGACCCGCACGGCGATGGAACCGTCGGCCAGCGAGTTTCGCCCCTTCGACCTGATGACGGTGCTGCGCACCCCCTATCGCATCGATATCGTCCAGCCGATCTACTACGTCATCGACAGCTTCGCGCAGCTTGAGTCCATCATCGAAGAAGACATCGGCGCGCGCATCACCGAGGCCAAGGCGCTCGGCGACTTCGCGCCGACCTTCGAAGCCAAGGCGTCCTGACAGCATTACAGCGCCGCGCGTCAAATATGACGCGCAAAGGACGCTGTAACACTTTGAATCTGCTGCATAATTTTATCCTTAAATCGGAACGGATTTAAGGAATTATGCAGTAGAATTCGCCGGCAGGGACTTGCCTTGCCGGCGACGATTGTCCAACGTTCCGCCATACACGGGAGGCGGGATATGGCGAACAGGACGATCGATCACGCGCTGACGGCGCGCACACTCACATCGGCGGCATCGGACCCGACGCATGCCGGCATCCTTTCTTTCATGCGGCGCAAATATTCCAAGCAGCTGAGGGACGTCGATGCCGTCGTCTGGGGCATCCCCTTTGATGCCGCGACTTCCAATCGTCCCGGCGCGCGTTTCGGGCCGCAGGCGATCCGCCGCGCGTCGGCGATCTTCGACAACGATCCGCAATACCCGTTCGAGCGCGACCTCTTTGCCGAAATGGCAACGATCGACTACGGCGACTGCCTGCTCGACTATGGCAACCACTCGAAAACGCCGGCGACGATCGAGCGCGAAGCCGCAAAGATCCTGAAGAGCGGCGCCTATCTCCAGACGCTCGGCGGCGACCATTTCGTCACCTACCCGATCCTCAAGGCTCACGCCGCGATCCACGGCCCCCTCGCACTCGTCCAGTTCGATGCGCATCAGGATACCTGGCCGGACGAACGCGGCCGCATCGACCATGGCTCCTTTGTCGGCCGTGCGGCGCGCGCTGGCCTGATCGATACCGACGCATCGATCCAGATCGGCGTACGCACCCACGCGCCGGAGGATTGCGGCATCCGCATTCTCTATGGATACGATGTCGAGGAAATGAGCGTCACAGACATTGCCGACGTCATCATCCAGCAGGTTGGAGAGCGCAAGACCTATCTGACTTTCGATATCGACTGCCTCGATCCGGCCTATGCCCCCGGCACCGGCACCCCGGTTGCCGGCGGGCCTTCCAGCGCCAAGATACTTTCGGTCCTGCGTAAGCTCGGAGCCCTGACCGTCGTCGGCAGCGATGTCGTCGAAGTCGCGCCTGCCTATGACCACGCCGACGTCACCGCCATCGCCGGCGCGACTGTCGCCATGTACATGCTGGGCCTGCACGCCGAAAAGCTGGCGGAGCGTTCGACACTTCGCTGACGCCTGGCCGGCATCAATCGAGATTGAGCAGACCCGCATCCTGACGCTGGCGCAGATGCTGATCGACGAGCGCGCGATCAGTGGCACGCGTGATAGCGGCCATCGCAGGCGTCACGCGTCGCCGAACCGTTGCTAGCGCGGGCTGCCCGGTTGCGGGCTGCGGCCGCTGCTTATATATGAATACGACCGCGCCACCGGGCGGGCGCTTCACGCGCGAACGGGGCGTTGAGAAACTGAATCAAATCTGTGCCAGATTGATTCCGGAATGACTCGTAACCTTCTGGAAGAACGGGAAAATCATGAAACCGAAGATCTTCATCGATGGCGAACACGGCACCACCGGGCTGCAGATCCGCACCCGCATGGCCGGCCGCAGCGATCTCGAACTCCTGTCGATACCGGAAGCCGAGCGACGCAACGCCGCGATGCGTGAAGACCTTCTGAACAACGCCGACATCGCAATCCTCTGCCTGCCGGACGATGCGTCGCGCGAGGCTGTCTCCATGGTTGCCGGCAACAACCGGGTGCGCATCATCGATACCTCGACCGCGCACCGGATCGCACCGGACTGGGCCTACGGGTTTGCCGAGATGGACAAGGCACAGCCCGCCAAGATCCGCGATGCGCGTCATGTCGCCAATCCCGGCTGCTACCCGACGGGTGCGATCGGCGTGATCCGGCCGCTGCGCCAGGCCGGCATCCTACCCGATGGATACCCGGTAACGGTCAACGCCGTTTCCGGCTACACCGGTGGCGGCAAGCAGATGATCGCGCAGATGGAGGACGAGGCAAACCCGGATCACATCAGTGCGCCGCATTTCCTCTACGGGCTGACACTCAAGCACAAGCATGTGCCCGAAATGAAGATGCACGGCCTTCTCGACCGCGCGCCCGTGTTTGCGCCTTCGGTCGGCAAGTTCCCGCAGGGCATGATCGTGCAGGTTCCGCTCTATCTCGACGATCTCGCCTCCGGCGCGACGGTCGAGAGCATTCATGCGGCGCTCGTCGAACATTATAGCGGCCAGTCGATCGTCGAAGTGGTCCCGCTTGCCGCCAGCGAAAAGCTCGGCCGCATCGATGCCACGGAACTTGCCGGTGAAGATACGATGAAACTGTTCGTGTTCGGCACGCCAGGCGGAACTCACGTGAACCTCGTCGCCCTGCTCGACAATCTTGGCAAGGGTGCCTCGGGCGCCGCCGTCCAGAACATGGATTTGATGCTGTCTGCTTAATCGCTTGCAGCCATCGGAACGAACAAGAAAGGCCCCGGAGAGATGCTGAACTGACCCCCGAAAGCTGGACCTCCAACTTCGGGGGTTTGTTCAGATGCTCGCCGGGGTCTTTCTGTATGTCCGATTGCCGGCTTTAGCTGCGCAGCTCGATCGCGGCCGGCTTTGGATACTCGCCGATGAAGCCGCGCCAATGCGCAATGGCAAAGCCGAGTACCACCAGCGCGCCACCCTGATGCAGGACGCCCCAGCCGACCGGCACCTGCAGCACGAGCGTGGTGATGCCAATGACCGCCTGAATGCTGACGAGCACGAACAGCAACACCGAGCGGCGCGCATGCGTGGATTCCGGCGCTGCCCGCACCGAGGCAATCACATGCATCAGCGCCAGCGCGAAGAGCACATAGGCGCCGATCCGGTGGATGAACTGCACGGTCTTCGGGTTCTCGAAGACATTGATCCACCAGGGGTGCTGCAGGAAAAGATCGGACGGGATCCATGCGCCATCCATCAGCGGCCAGGTATTGTAGCTGAAACCCGCATCGAGCCCGGCAACCAGCGCGCCGAGATAGATCTGGAACAGGCTCATGATGGCGATGATGGCCGCCATCCTGCGTGAGCGATCCGTCGGCGCAGCATCGTCGGAGTGCGGACAAAGGCCGCGCTGGATCCACATGCAGGCGGCAAAGATCAGGCAGGCGATGACGAGGTGGGTCGCCAGCCTGTATTGACTGACGTTGGTCCGCTCAACCAGACCGGACGAAACCATCCACCAGCCGATAAAACCCTGGAAGCCGCCGAGCGCCAGAATGCCGAGAAGCGGCCAGCGCAGCCGGCGTTCGACCCGACCCGTCAGCCAGAAGAAGGCGAGCGGCACCGCGAAGATCACGCCGATGCTGCGGGCCAGCAGCCGGTGCGCCCATTCCCACCAGAAGATCGTCTTGAATTCGCCGACCGTCATGCCCTTGTTGATTTGCTGGTATTGCGGGATGCGCTGATAGAGCTGAAACTCTTCTTCCCATTCCTCGGCCGTCAGCGGTGGGATGACACCGTGGATCGGCTTCCACTCGGTGATCGACAGGCCGGATTCCGTCAGGCGCGTCGCACCACCGACAAGCACCAGCGCGAAAAGCGTGAAGAGAACGACAACGAGCCAGCCGCGGATCTGCCGGCGGTTGCGATCGGTCCTGCCGATCTCGCTTCGGAGCATCTGTTCTGTCGCCAATTCGACGCCTGCCATGGCTTTCCCTCTGGTTCGCGGGGTTGGCGGCAGGGAGATCGAGCGGTTCATCGCCGCGCCTGCCGGAAAGCCGTTGATTTGCACCAGAGCGGCATGCAAAACAAGGCCGAACCCTTTGCGGCATGCCGTCGCGGCCAGATCTAGGGTCAGGACCTAGCGCCATTTGAAAGAAATGAAATGCCCGTACGTCTCAGAAAGCTGATCGGCACGATCCTGATCATTATCCTCGTCATCGTCTATGCGCTCGCCGCCGTCACCTTTGCATCGTTGCTGCTGGGCGCTGCACCCTGGTGGGTGCATCTCATGTACTTCTTCTTTACCGGCCTGCTCTGGGTGCTGCCGGCCATGCTGATCATCAAGTGGATGGAAAAGCCGGCGAAGGACCGCTGAGCCCAAGGGGACACGCCGATGAAGGTTGCGATCATTTCCGATATCCATGGCAACGACCTCGCGCTCGAGGCGGTGCTTGCCGATATCGACGCGCTGGGGATCACCGATATTGTCAATCTCGGCGACCATGTCAGCGGTCCGCTGAATGCCGCCCGCACCGCCGATATCCTGATGGCGCGCAACATCCCTGCGATCGCCGGCAATCATGACCGATATCTGTTGACGATCGATCCGGCCGACATGGGACTGTCCGACCGCGCGGCCCATGGGGAATTGCAGCCCCGACATCTCGATTGGCTCGCGACACTACCGGCCACCCTCGTCTATCGCGATGCACTCTTTCTTTGCCACGGCACGCCTGCAAGCGACGAGACCTACTGGCTCGAAGCGTTAACCGCCGACGGCGTGGTCCATCTGGCAGCGCGCAGCGCCATCGAAGCCTTTGCGACAGGGATCGAACAACCGGTCATTCTCTGCGGACACACGCACATTCCCCGAGCGATCCGCCTGGCGGACGGCCGGCTCGTGGTCAATCCCGGCAGCGTCGGCTGCCCTGGCTATGACGACGACCGCCCGGTCGCGCACAAGGTGGAAGTCGGCTCGCCGGATGCGCGCTACGCCGTCGTCGAAAATGCCGGCAATGACTGGAGCGTCACGTTCCGCACGATCCCCTACGACCATAAGGCGATGTCGATGCTGGCGGCGGAGCGAAACCGGCTGCAGTGGGCAGAAGCTCTTGCAACGGGTTTTCTCAGCGCGTAGCTGTCCGAGCTTCACGCTTTGCTAACTGCTTTCGCCGGTTATTGCCTGGAGGCGGCGGTCGTGTTTCAGGAGTTAAGCGGATTGTAGCGGAGTTGCCGTTCAATGGCAGCCGCAACCAGCATCCGGACGGCCTTGCCGATGATGAATACAGATCTGACCATCGGCCGATCGGGCCATCGAGATGCACAAGCTGCGTCCCGGTCCGATGCTGCCGCGAGCCGGTTCGAGATCTCCATCCATGACACGATGGCGCCGCTGGAGCAGGAATGGCGATCGCTGGAAGCGCTGCCTTTCAACTCGTTGCACAATGGCTACGACTGGTGCGCGGCATGGGCGCAGACCCATGGCAGCGAGTTGCTGATCGTTCGCGGCACCCTTGATGGCGAATTGCAGTTCATTCTGCCCCTCGAATTCGTGCCTGGCCGCCTATTCAACACCGCCCGGTTTATCGGTGCGCCCCACAGCAATCTCAATACCGGCCTGTTTGCAGCGGATGCGCTGCCCCTTCCCCAGGTCGATGTTTCTGACCTGCTGGCGCGCGAGCTCAATCACCGTCCGGGCCACAAGGTCGATCTCGTCACGCTCGAAAAGACCCCGTATCACTGGCACGGAACCGCAAGCCCGTTGACGGGTCTGCCTGGCATCAAGAACCAGAATGCCTCGTTTCAGCTGCCCCTGTTAGCGAGCTTCGAACGCACGCTGGCACAGGTCAATGCAAAACGGCGGCGCAAGAAGATGCGTATCTCCGAGCGAAGGCTCGAGGCTCTCGGGGGCTACGACTACGTCATTGCGCAAAGCCCCGCGGAAGCGCAGGCGTTGCTCGACGTCTTCTTGCGACAGAAGGCAATCCGTTTTGCAGCTCTTGGTCTTCCCGACGTTTTCCATGAGGCGCAGACGCGGGCATTCTTTCACGCGCTCGCCGGTCGCTGCGGCGAGGCTGGAAATCCGCTGCTCGAACTCAATGCCATCCGCCTGAAAGGTGAACATGGCGGGCGGGTCGTTGCTGTCGCCGGTCTTTCGCGAAAGGCCGACCATGTCATCTGCCAGTTCGGGTCTATCGACGAGGATCTGGCAGGCGATGCCAGTCCCGGCGAGCTTTTGTTCTACAGGATGGTCGAGAGGCTCTGTGGCGAAGGTGCGGCGCTGTTTGACTTCGGTGTCGGCGACCAGCCCTACAAGCGCTCATGGTGCACGATCGAGACACCGCTGAGAGACATCGTCGTGCCGCTAACGTTACGCGGCCGGTTCGCAGCCGGCTATCACCGGGCACTGGTGCGGGCGAAAGTGGTGATCAAGGCGAACAGGGCCGCCTACTCCTTCTTTCAGCGCGCACGCAGTCGTAAGACGCACGCCGGTAGAAAGACCGGAGACGTCGAATAAGCACTCTCGCCCAGGCGTCGCTTCGCGCGACATGCTGACGGTATTGCCTCTGCTCACGCCGCGTGACGGTCGGGATAGTCCGGGCCGGGTTCACCGCGGCCAGTCATCAGCACGATATCGCGATAGCCGGCCTCGCCGAAGCCGGTCAGGACCTCAACGATTCTTTCGTCGGTGACTGCCGGCGCCGACAGGATGATCTCCGCGCCGTCGCGACGGGCGATCTTGTCGACAGCCCCCTCGTCTGCCGGTCCACATTCGACCAACACCAGATCATAGGCATTGGTCAAAGCATCAATGATCATCTGCAGCCGCTCGATGCCGCGCATCGCGAGCCTCGGATCGGCATCCCCTTGCGGAATGATATGCGCGTCGGAAAAACGATCGGCATGAATGGTTTCGGTGAATGCCACCTCACCTGCCAGCAGGTTGGTGATACCAGGCAGTTGCGCCGAGCGCGCCATCAGGCGGGTCGGGCAGGCAGAGCCAGTCAGGTCGATCAGCACGACCTTGCGATCTTCCTCGGCGATCAGGCGCGCCAGCATGACCGTCGCGGTCGATCCCTCGTCGCCACCGGGCGAAACCGAGATTGCGATCCGCACTCCGCTTTCACGCAGGTGATCGGCAACCGCCTCGATCGAGAAATCCGGTTCGATTGCCTCACCGCTCGGATCGTCGCTAACATCGCCCGCTTCGGCTGCCGCCAGTGGCGCCAGCGGCGGGAGGGCGATGGCGTCGCTCAATGCGGGCGATATCTCGAGCGTTTCGTCGGGAACATCAGCAGCCGCAACAGCGGCGATTGCCGGCCGCGAACGGACCGGCGGCCGCTCGGCACCGACTGACACCGGCCGCAACGCACGACCGCTGAACAACTCTCCGAGCATGATGATGATGCAGCTCAGAAGGAAGGTCGCGAGTGCTGCGACGATGGTAATCGGCATCACTTTCGGGAAGCTGGCACCCGTCGGAACGACCGCGCTCGAAATGACACGGGCATCGGCGGGCGTTGCATTCTCGACCGTTCGCGACGTTGCCTCGCGGTAGCGCGCCAGATAGGTCTCGAGCAGTTGCCGTTGGGCGGTCGCTTCGCGCTCGAGCGCACGCAGGCCCACCTCTTCCTCGCCGGCCTGGGCCGATTTGGCCTTGAGCGCGTTCAACTGCTGTATCAACTGCTGCTCGCGCAATTCGCCGACCTTTGCCTCGTTTTCAAGACTGCTGAGGATCTTGCGGGTTTCGGAGCGGATCTGCGCCCGGATGCCTTCGACCTGCGATTTCAGGGCCTTCAGCCGCGGATGGCCGTCAAGCAGCGTGGTCGAAAGGTCTGCCACTTGCCCTTGCAGGTTTGCCTCCGTCTCCTTGAGGCGCTGGATCATCGGCGAACCGACGACGTCGGCGATGGTATCCACCTCGCGGCCGCTGGCCAGCGCCGCGCGCACACCCTCGGCGCGTGCCTCGGCATTGGCCCGCTCGCCACGCACGCGTGTCAGCTCGCTCGATATGTCGGTGAGTTGCCGCGTCGCGAAGTTCGTTGTCTCGCCGGTCGGCAGCAAATCGGATGACGAACGGTAGGCCGCCACCTTGGCTTCGGCATCCCTCACCTTCTCGCGCAGATTGGCGATCTCAGGCTCCAGCCAACGGCTCGCTTCGGAATTGGTGTCGAGCTTCGCGCCGCTTTGCAGCGAAAGGAAAACCTTTGCCATTTCGTTCGGGATCGCCGCCGCAAGCTGTCGATCCTTCGAGGTAAAGGCGATCGCGATCACGCGCGACTTCTCGACCTGATAGACCTGCAGCTTCGAAGTGAACTCCTTCAGCACGCGCTCCTCGGGGGGCATCTCCAACGGATTCTTCTTCAGGCCCAGCATGACCATCAGATCGGAAACCGCCGAAGGATCCGCCGAAGGATCGAACTCCTTCAACTCATATAGCTTCATGTTGCGCGCGACCTGCTTGATCAGGTCGGCCGAGCGCAGCACTTGAACTTGGCTCAGAATGCCGGATTCGTCGAAAACCCGGTCGGACCCGGTCTGCGCATTCTGGTTGGAGCCACTGAATTCAGGCTCTCGCGATTCGATGAGGACGCGCGTCTCGCTCTGATAGTCCGGCGCGATCATCCTCGCGGCGCCGAAAGCAAGCGCTGCAACACATGCAGTGGCGAGCAATACCTTGACGCGTCGATCCCACACGGCGCGGAACAGCCCGCCGAGATCGATATCCACATCCTGTTGTCCGCCGCCGTTTCCCGACATGCTTCTGGCTCCGAACCCTAAAATCTCGCTGGAAGGTAAATGAACATGGTAACGCAAGGGTTAATGGCCGCTCAACCTCTGCGCGATTTCGCCCCTCCTCCGTCCCAGGCACCCAGTTGAAAATTCTACCGCGAGTTTACCAGCTATTAACCCTAACGGATCGATAACGACGAAAGAGGTGGTCGTTTCCGGAGCCTAAGAGCAGCATGTCAACCGCAGGTATGAAGACGGGTCTCGCTATTACGGTGGCAGCACTGTCGATTTTGCTCGGCGGCTGCACAAGCTATCAGCCGGCACCCAAGGCTTTCAGTGAAGCAACGATCCAGCCCTACCGGCTGGACAGCGGTGACCGGCTGCGCATCAACGTGTTCGAGCAGGCGGGCCTGAGCGGCACCTATACGGTCGACCAGGCAGGCTACGTTGCCTTCCCGCTGATCGGCACCGTCGCCTCGCGCGGCCACACGCTGCCCGAACTCGAGGGCATGATCGCCGCAAAATTGAAACAGGGCTATCTGCGCGATCCGGACGTCACTATCGAAGTCGACCGCTATCGCTCGGTCTTCATCATGGGCGAAGTTGGCCAGGCAGGGCAATATGCCTATGTGCCGGGAATGACGGTTCAGAACGCGATCGCGGTTGCTGGCGGATTCTCACCGCGCGCCAATCAGGCCAGCGCCGACGTCACGCGCAAAATCAATGGCCGGATCATCACCGGCCGCGTGCCGATCACCGACGCCGTACTGGCTGGAGATACGATTTACATTCGCGAACGGCTGTTCTGATCTCGATGCAGCCGCAGCGTCCCTTGCGCATCATTCACTGCTTCAGATCGCCGGTCGGCGGCATTTTCCGCCATGTGCGCGATCTGGTGGAAGCGCACGCGGCGGCTGGCCACCAGGTCGGCATTCTTTGCGACAGTACAACCGGCGGATTATATGAAGATTCGCTCTTTGACGAAATCCGGCCCTATCTGGCACTAGGTCTCGTGCGCATGCCGATCCATCGCTCGATCAGCCCAAGGGATTTTGCCGCGCTGTGGCGCGGTTACAAGGAAATCAGAAGTTTGCGACCGGATGTGTTGCATGGGCACGGCGCCAAAGGTGGCGCCATAGCTCGCCTCATCGGTTCAGCCTTGCGGGTCAACAGGTATTGCGTAGCCCGCCTCTACTCCCCTCACGGTGGCAGTCTCCACTACAGCCCGAAGTCGTTCATCGGGCGGATCGTCTTTCCCTTGGAACGGCTTCAGGAGCGCCTCACAGACGCGCTCGTCTTCGTCTGCGACTTCGAACGCCAAACCTATTTTACCAAGGTCGGCGAGCCGCGCGAGCGTTACGAGCTGATCTACAATGGCATCGACGATCGCGAGTTCGAGGCCGTGGAGGCGCTGCCAGATGCGGTCGATTTCCTCTATATCGGCATGATGCGGGACCTGAAGGGTCCCGATCTGTTTGTGGATGCCTTTGCTCGTACGGAACGGCTTGTCGGGCGGCCGCTTTCGGCGCTGATGGTCGGTGACGGCCCGCAGCAGCAGGAATACCGCGACTTCACGCTTGAGCAAGGCCTCGGGCGCCGGATCACCATGCGCCCGGCCATGAATGCCCGCGAGGCCTTTGCGCTGGCACGAAACATCGTCATTCCGTCTCGAGCGGAATCCATGCCCTACATCGTTCTCGAAGCGCTGGCAGCGCAGAAGCCGGTGATCGCCAGTCGGGTCGGCGGCATACCCGAAATCCTCGGCAAGCATAGCGCCGCCCTTGCCGACCCGGCAGACGCGCAGTCACTTGCCGCGATCATGGCTTCGGCAATCGTCGAGAAGGACTGGTCCGCCCGCGTCATGCCGGACCCGAAGACATTCAAGTCCCGATTTGCCGCCTCGGTCATGACGGCCGAGGTGCTGCGGCTCTATCGTGATTTGTGTCGAAACCACTCGGCTCCTGCCGGGCCGCAGGCTGCAACGTAAGCGTTTCTTAGTGGCTTTCTGCTATCCCGGCTGAGGACTTCAGTGCCGGAAGGAAGCCATGAACGAGTTTAAGCGGTCGGAAGCCTTCGACCCCGAAGCGTTTCGCAAGAAGATTTCGGAGATCCGTACCCGTGCGCCGGACGAAAAGGTCGGCGGCGAAGCGTCGACGGAGCTCAACCCCCTCGCCCGACAAATTGCCGAACAGTTTCGCGCCGACACCTATTCGCCCGCCATGATCATGGGGCTGATGCGCCTGTTCGAATTCTGCGCGCTTTTCGCCATCGGCTACGCGATCAATGCGCTCTATGTGCAGCCGGGTTTCGGCCAGTTGCCGCTTTACCTCGCGATCCTCATCGGCGGCTCCGCGCTCGCCGTTGCCGCCATGCAGATCGCCGATACCTACCAGGTCCCCGCCCTGCGCGCCTGGCTGCGCTTCGCCCCACGGATCCTGGCCTCCTGGGCGATCGCATTCGGCGGCATTGCCATCGCGCTGTTCTTTCTCAAGTCCGGTCACCAGTATTCGCGTGTCTGGTTCGGTGGCTGGTTCATTTCCGGGGCGGTGTTCCTCGTCGCGGAACGGGCCTTCATCGCCTATTCCATTCGCCATTGGGCCCGCAACGGCACGATGGAACGCCGCGCCGTCGTCGTCGGCGGCGGCCAGCCGGCCAAGGACCTGATCCGCACGCTCGAGCATCAGACCGACAACGACATTCGCATCTGCGGTATCTTCGACGATCGCGACGAACGTCGGTCGCCGAATGTCATTGCCGGCTATCCGAAACTCGGAACCGTCGACGAGCTTGTCGAATTCGCGCGCCTGGCGCGCATCGACATGTTGATTATCTCGCTGCCGTTGACGGCTGAAAAACGCATCCTGCAGTTGCTCAAGAAGCTCTGGATCCTGCCGGTCGATATCCGCCTTGCTGCCCATGCCAACAACCTGAGGTTCCGGCCGCGCAGCTATTCCCATGTCGGCGACGTGCCGATGCTCGATATCTTCGACAAGCCGATCGCCGATTGGGATTCCGTCGCCAAGCGCGGCTTCGACATCTTCTTCAGCATCGTCGCCCTGGTGTTGTTGTGGCCGGTGATGCTGGGCACCGCCATCGCGGTCAAGGTCACATCGCCCGGCCCGATCATCTTCAAGCAGAAGCGCCACGGCTTCAACAACGAGACGATCGAGGTCTACAAGTTCCGCTCGATGTACACGCATATGAGCGATCCGAGCGCACGTAACGCGGTGACCAAGGGCGACCCGCGCGTAACGCCAGTCGGGCGCTTCATCCGCAAGTCCTCGATTGACGAATTGCCGCAGATCTTCAACGTTCTCAAGGGCGAGCTCTCGCTTGTCGGCCCGCGCCCGCATGCCGTGGCGGCGCAGACGCAGAACCGCACCTATTCCGACGTCGTCGAAGGCTATTTCGCCCGCCACCGCGTCAAGCCCGGCGTCACCGGCTGGGCGCAGATCAACGGCTGGCGTGGCGAGATCGACAATGACGAAAAGATCCGTCTGCGCACGGCTTTCGACCTTCATTACATTGAAAACTGGTCGCTACTCTTCGACCTGAGGATCTTGTTCCTGACGCCGTTTCGACTGCTCAACACGGAAAATGCCTATTGAGCACCGTCGACACATCACAGCCGATCGTCTTTCGACCCCAGCTCGCCGCGCTTTCTCTCTTCAGTTCGTGGCTGGTCGCGCTTGCTGTGTTTCTGTCGGGTTTCGTCATTGCCGAACCGGCGCCCTATGAGCTGTTCATGGTGGCGCTCATCGGTCTCTGGGCACTCTTCGGCTTGAAGATCTCGCGCTACGTCGCGCCGTTGCTTACTCTGCTGACCCTTTTCATCATTGGCGGCATCCTGTCGCTGATGACGATGGTCGATCTGACCAAGGGGCCGATGTACATGGCGGTCTCCGGCTTTCTGGCGCTGTCGGCGGTTTTTTACGCCGCCATCATCGAGGACCGTTACCAGCGGCTAAGGCTGATCTTCAATGCCTGGGTCACGGCTGCCGTCCTGACCGCGCTTCTCGGCATTCTTGGCTATTTCGGCGCGATACCGGGCGCTGAAAACTTCACGCTCTATGACCGCGCCAAGGGCGCCTTCCAGGATCCGAACGTCTTCGGTCCGTTCCTGTCGGTCCCTGCGCTCTATCTGATCCACGGACTGCTGACGCAACCGATCCACAAGGCGCCGCCGAAGATTGCGGCGCTTCTGGTGCTGGCGCTCGGTGTCTTCCTGTCGTTCTCACGCGCCGCCTGGGCTCTCAACCTCTTCTGCGTCGTTGCCTTCGTCTTCGTGATGCTGCTCAAGGAACGCAACGGCCTCTTCCGCCTGCGCATCCTCGTCATAGCGCTGGTCGGCGGCGTGTTTGTCGTCGGCGCCCTCTTGGCGGCGCTGCAATCGGAGCAGGTCGCCACGCTCTTCTCCAGCCGCTCACAGCTCGTGCAGGACTATGACGGCGGCCATCTCGGCCGTTTCGACCGTCACCGCATCGGATTCCTGATGTCGATGGAGAAACCGCTCGGTATCGGTCCGATGGTCTTCAGCACGATCTTTCCCGAAGACGAACATAATGTCTGGCTGAAGTCGCTGACGTCCTATGGCTGGCTCGGTTTCGTCAGCTATGCAACGCTGATCATCTGGACGCTGTCGCTCGGTTTCCGCTTCCTGCTGCTTGAGCGCCCCTGGCAGGTTTATCTGATGATCGCCTGGGTCGCGCTGATCGGTCATGTCGGCGTCGGCAACGTTATCGATACCGATCACTGGCGCCACTTCTACATGCTTCTCGGCATCATCTGGGGATGTGCCGCCCTCGAATACCGCCATCGTCGAACCGCGCGGGCCGGATGGCAGCAATGAACATGGAATATCCCTTGCCACAGCGCTCCGCGCCCACGCCACTGCGCTTGCTCGAAGTGCTCGAGCCGAGCGGCGGCGGATCGGGCCGGCATTTCATCGATCTCTGCCGCGGCATGCATCTCCGCGGACATCATGTCGAGGCGGTCTACTCGCCGGTACGCGCCGAGGAAAGTTTCGTTCACGAACTGAAGGCCGTCGGCCTCCCCGCTGTGCATGCTGTCGATATGAAGCGTGCCCCGGGCCCCTCCGATATCCCAGCCTTCCTGGCGCTGCGTCGGATCATGAGCGATCATGATCCGTTCGACATCGTTCACGGCCACAGCTCCAAGGCCGGGGCACTGACGCGCCTGCGCCTACCCGGTCGCCATGTACCGCGCATCTACACACCGCACGCGTTCCGGACGCTGGACCCGACACTCGGGCGCGGCGGCAGGCTGATCTATGGCGCGATCGAATGGGGCCTCGCCTGGTTCTATACCGACCACCTCATCTGCGTGTCGGACGACGAGCATTCCCACGCCCTATCGTTGTGCATGCCGGAAGAGCGGATGTCGGTCATCGTCAATGGTGTCGCCCCGCCCTCGCCCGATATGGCAACGACCATCCGTGCCAGCTTCGGTATTGCGCCGGACGCATTCGTCTTCGGATTCATTGGCCGACTGACCGCCCAGAAGGCGCCCGAGCGGCTCATTGCCGCCTTCAGGCATATCGCCGGGTCGGTGAAAAACAGCCACCTCGTCATGGTCGGCGCCGGCGAGTTGGAGGGCTCTCTACGCCAAGCCATTTCCGAAAGCGGCCTGCAGAACCGGATGCACCTGACATCCGCATTCACCGGCCCGCAAGCTGCCCCTGCCTTCGATGTGCTCGTCATGCCGAGTCGTTACGAGGCAATGTCCTACGTCATGCTGGAAGGGGCAGCAGCCGGCAAGCCGATTATCGCCAGCGATATCGGTGGCGCTCGAACCGTGATCGAAGATGGTCACAACGGTTTCATCGTGCCGAATACAGACGACATCTCCCAACTCGCAAAGACAATGGCCGCGGCCACAGCACCGGCCACTTTCAAGACGCTTACAGCGGCAGCCGACAGCCTCAAGGAGCGCTTCACGCTCGATGCGATGCTGGACCGGACGGAGATGCTCTACTGGAAGCTTGCCGAACGACGACGCACTGCGGCAATGGCCTAGACGGACGTCAACGGACAAGCACCGAGCCGGCTGCAGTTCGACCAGACTGTCCCGTGAGGAGCCGAAATCCGCAACGCGGAGCAGTTCGTCCCCGGCAGACCGCGACGCCACAAGCGCGACAAGCCCAAGACCCGTTCCACCCCAGGACTTTCGATCCCTGCGTCAGCAGCTCAGGCAAAAATGTGTTCGGTATCCGCATCGACCTCTCGGTGCATAAGCTAGGATTGATCAGAAGCAGCCGGCTTCACCGTCACCAGAGGGCAGCCGTTCGGCCAAGCCGACGGGGCCGCAGGCGCACAAGCATTACCGCAACATTGCGAAGCTGGAGCTTTTGATCTAAGCCCAAATGATATGGACAGTTATACCGGGGCAGCAATGGCCGAAATCAACTATCCCTTCAGGGCCCGAACCGACGCGATATCAATCGCTGACCGCGGGGTGCTGGAGAAGCTCTTCACCTGGTATGAGACCTTGAAGGTCGAGCGGCGCGAACGTCGCAGAGCAATTTCAGTCAGCCTGCGTTGCGTCAGCCATCACGGCCAAACGTCACTCTATCCCGACGAGCTGCCGCTGGTTTTCTTGACACGCAATGACGCAAAGCTGGTCCCGGCATTCCTAACTCACTACCGGCAGCTAGGTGTAACGCGCTTCATTTGCGTAGACGACGCCTCCACGGACGGGACAAGGGAATTCCTCCTCGAACAGGAGGACGTGGATTTATGGGTTTCTCCCGTACGGTACAAAGATGCACGCCGCGGTCGAGCATGGCGGGAGACGCTCTTTAGCCTCTATGGGGGCCAAAGATGGTACGTCAATGTCGATTCCGACGAATTCCTGGTCTACGACGGGTTCGAGACCCAAACACTCTGGCCCGTTCTACACTGTCTTGAGAAGGTCGGCGCGCTGAGGCTGCCGGCGCCCATGCTCGATATGTATCCCGTCGGCCTATCGCAGGCGGACGCCAACCTGCTGAGTTCTCGCGCGCCTTGGGAAATCGCCGATCACCTCGATAGCTCCGGGTACACGCTGTCTACAACCAACCGGGCGATTTCAATCAAGGGCGGCGCGCGCAAACGAAAGTTCGATGCCGACCTCGAACTCATCAAATACCCCCTGATATACTGGGACGATGACTGTCGCTTCGGCCCGAGCATACACCAACCGCTTCCATATCGCAGAAACTTCGCGAGCATGATGGGTGCCTTGCTCCGCTTCGATTTCTTCTCGGATCGTGAGAACGAAACAAGGGAAGCTGCAGGCAGAGAGCGATATTTCGACAATACGCCGGCATACGCGAAGATCACTGATGTCATCGCTGAAATAAAGACGCTTAAACCGCAGTCCGGTGCATCCGTGAAGTTTACCGGCTCGCAACAGTTGCGCGACCTTGGCCTCATTACGCCAATTGCTCCGAATGAATCCGGAGGGTGAACGTTTGCAGCCGCGACTGAAAAGTCCAAGAACTTAGTCGTATTTCTGGTCCATGACGGCGCAAAAAGCTCGGGCAGAGTCTGCAGCGCATGACCGACCAACTGGTCGCAAAACGACGTGCCGATGTGCCTTGTGTCGGCCGCGAACTCGACCTGGGCAAAGCGCAAGCGGCGCTACGAATTCCCGCTCGGACCGAACTGGTGCAACCATCGGCTCAATGAGCCGATGGAGTGTGTCCGCCGGCGCAAGCAGACCGATAGCCCGTGGCTATACCTGGCGAACGGGGCAGGCCATCGCCCCCCTTCAACTTCGTGCATGCCACCGGCTGGCGCTTTGAGGAATGTATCCTGCACTTGCCCGATATCGATTGGCAAACCGACTTCGCCACGACGGACTATGCACATGTCCATGATGAGGATGCGACTAGGGATCTCGAATCGCTTTCGAGGAATCGGAAGGCACAAAGGAAGAACAAATGACCGGGGTTCTTCTGGGTTTTTTCGGGACTATCTGCGCCGAACTGCGCAAATTGAGCGTCTTTTGTTCCGGTTCGACGCTTGGGGGTGCAACGACTTAGAGACCTAAATCATTGCGCTCAAAGGGAAAAATGGTCGGAGCGGCGGGATTCGAACCCACGACCCCTTGACCCCCAGTCAAGTGCGCTACCGGGCTGCGCTACGCTCCGGACCGAGGAAACCCCTATAGTCTCGACGCTTAGAGCGCAAGCGGGAATTTCGACCTCAACACGAAAAAGGATCAAACGGCGTGGATAAGCAGGGAGTGGAACGAATAATCCCGCGAACCTCCTCGGGATGTTTCGAGTTCGCCGAACTGGAGCTCGCGCTCCACCTGAACACAGCCGTCGATGTCGGACAGCGGTCGGCGCAGAACGCCCTTGTGATTCTCTTCGCAAAACCGGCCGCCTTATGCGAGGGGCGCATCGGGCCGCACCGCAAAAGACCAATCGGCTTACGCCGGAATTAAGACGTTGACTTCTCGCCGCCATCGGAACATTTGTAGAACAGATCGGAGTTCGCATCATGTCAGAGAAATTTATCGTCATGCCCTTCAAGCGCGTTCGCGGTGGATTGGCGCCCGGCGAGATGCGCGCGGCCTCGACCGCGGCCGGCGCAGAGAAGGTTGCAGCGGCCATGGCACCCAGGCATATCGGCGTCGCCGCCTATGCGGTTCAGGTCGACGAGGAAAGCGGCGACATGAGCAGCCCTCGCCTGCTCGTTCAGTTTGGCGAGATTGCCGATCTAAACGCCGCTTGACATGCGAAGCGGCTTGTCATGGCCGCCGATCTTCTGCGGACACCAGGGACTGGCGCAGCCAACCCGCCGCTCCCTATGCCAGTCGCTTACCGTCGTTTTCAGGCGAACGCTAACGGACAGCCATCCAGTAAAGCGGCGGTCGGATATAGATTGCGATTGAGACCATTTGCGGTTGGCGGCGCCCGACGTTGGCTGCGACCACGCCATGGTGAAGCCTGCGGATCACCGAAACGCTATTTTTTTTGAAACCGATAGCTCCCGCCTGCAGGCGTCGAACCTTCACCGTGGAAACAAAAACCGCCGATTACCGCACCTGATCGAGCAGGCGCTTGCATTCGAGCAGGTCGTAAAGCGCTTCCTGAAGCAGCGCCCGGTCTTCCTTGCCAACCGAGGACGACTTGCCAAGCGAGATTTCCGGAACGTCGTCGTTGCCGCCGCCGAAAGAGAAGAAGCGGCGGCTGGCGGGTGCCTTCGCACGGCCGACGATTTGGTCCTCTTCGGAGAGACCCGCCTTCGGCGGCGGTGGTTCCTCGTTGCTCGAAGCCGCCAATGCCTCGACAGTGGCCAGGTCGCCGCTGGCGATCGCCGCAACGAACTTGTTGCCGTTGGCCTTCAGCAGCTTCTGCACGCCCTTGATGGTGTAGCCGTGGTCATAGAGCAGGTGGCGGATGCCTTTCAGCAGGTCGACATCCTCGGGGCGATAATAGCGCCGCCCCCCGCCGCGCTTCATCGGCTTGATCTGCTGGAAACGTGTTTCCCAGAAACGCAGGACATGCTGCGGCAGGTCGAGATCGTCGGCGACCTCGCTGATGGTGCGAAAAGCGTCTGGGCTTTTTTCCATTTCGTTCCCATTCCATACACGCGACTCAGGACAAGCCTCGGCCGCAATGAACCGATGTCGCGCGATGATCGCACGAATCGGCTCCATTTCAACGGCTTATGGATGGGTTTTCAACCACATTGTGGTTGCCGGCCTCCACTTACGATACGGGAGAGGCCGGCTTATGCTTGGCCTTGCGGCTCAGATGCGATTTCAGCACGCGCTGCTTCAGGACGTTGGCCGCCTTGAAGGTCATGACCCGCCGCGGCGAAATCGGTACTTCCTCGCCGGTCTTCGGGTTGCGGCCGATGCGCTCGTTCTTGTCGCGAACCTGAAAGGTCGCGAAGGAAGACAACTTCACACTCTCGCCACGCACGATTGCGTTGCATATTTCGTCAATGACGGTTTCCACCAGCTCGGCAGACTCTGTGCGCGACAGACCCACCTTGCGAAAAACCGACTCAGCCAAGTCTGCTCGTGTTACTGTTTTTCCGCTCATCTTCCCCCACCGATGTCTGGCACGCCGATCAGCGACCGAAGACTATTGCCCTTGTCAATTCCGGTCAAGCGCCTGCGTTGCTTCAGCATTTTTTACCAGCGTATCAGAACGGAGCCCCAAGTGAAGCCACCCCCCATGGCCTCGAGCAGAACGAGATCGCCTTTCTTGATCCGGCCATCGGCTGCCGCGGAGTTCAGGGCCAGCGGAATGGAGGCGGCAGAGGTGTTGCCATGGAGATCGACGGTTACCACAACCTTATCGAGCGGGATGCCGAGTTTCTTGGCCGAGCCATCGATGATTCGACGGTTGGCCTGGTGCGGCACCAACCAATCGATGTCCTCGGCCGTCGTTCCCGTTGCCTCGAAGGCCGCCTCGATCACGTCGGTGATCATGCCGACTGCGTGCTTGAAAACCTCGCGGCCCTCCATCTTGAGATGGCCGACAGTGCCCGTCGTCGACGGTCCGCCATCGACATAGAGTTTTTCGCGATGCGCACCATCGGAGCGCAGCTTGGCGGTGAGCACGCCCCGATCGGCAATCGTGCCCTCGCCTTCCTGCGCTTCCAGGATGATCGCGCCGGCGCCATCGCCGAAGAGGACGCAGGTCGTCCGATCAGACCAATCGAGAATACGCGAGAAGGTCTCAGCGCCGATCACCAGCACACGTCTTGCCAGGCCACCGCGGATATAGGCGTCCGCCGTCGTCACCGCATAGATGAAGCCGGAACAGACGGCCTGCAAATCGAAGGCAGCGCCGTGGTGCATGCCGAGCCGGTTCTGAATGTTGACAGCGGTTGCCGGAAACGTGTTGTCAGGGGTCGACGTCGCCAGGATGATCAGGTCGAGATCAGCGGCTGTCAGGCCGGCACTGTCGAGTGCTGCGCGTGCGGCAGCTTCGCCGAGCGAGGCCGTCGTTTCGCCTTCGCCGGCGATGTGGCGCTGACGGATGCCGGTGCGCTGCACGATCCACTCGTCTGACGTATCGACCTTGGATTCCAGCTCCTGATTGGTGACAACGCGCTTCGGCAACGCTGCGCCGAAGCCGCGGACGACAGAACGGATCATTTATTCAAACCTCATCATTCATGCCGGCGGGAAGCGCGCTCGGCGGCTCGGCGCCGTGGTACTTCGCCAGATCGATTTCGATCTTCGCCTTCAGGCCATTTTTCACCATGTCGTAGCCGACGTCGATCGCGGCCGCAAAGCCCTCGCCATCGGCGCCACCATGGCTCTTGATCACGACACCATTGAGGCCGAGAAAGACACCACCATTGACCTTGCGCGGGTCCATCTTTTCGCGCAGGCGATCGAAGGCACCCTTGGCCAGGATGTAGCCGATCTTGGCCATCAGCGTACGCGACATGGCCGCGCGGAGATATTCGGCAATCTGTCGCGCCGTTCCTTCGGCGGCCTTGAGCGCTATGTTGCCGGAGAAGCCCTCGGTGACCACCACATCGACGGTGCCGCGCCCGATATCGTCACCTTCAACGAAGCCGTAATAGTCGAAGCCTTCGATATTGGCGTCCCGGATGAGACGCCCGGCTTCCTTGACTTCCTCCTGGCCCTTGATCTCTTCGACGCCGACATTGAGCAAGCCGACGGTCGGGCGTTCGATCTCGAACAGCGCTCGCGCCATGGCGCCGCCCATCAACGCAAAATCCATAAGCTGCTGCGCATCGGCACCGATGGTGGCGCCGACATCAAGCACGATGCTCTCGCCCTTCAGCGTCGGCCAGATCGCGGCGATCGCCGGGCGCTGGATGCCCTGCATCGTGCGCAGACAGAAGACCGACATGGCCATCAGCGCGCCGGTATTGCCGGCCGACACGACGACGTCGGCTTCGCCGGCGTTGATCGCATCGATCGCCCGCCACATGCTCGACTTGCCGCGGCCGCGCCTCAGCGCCTGGCTCGGCTTCTCATCCATGCCGACGGCGATCTCGCAATCGTGGAAAGTGCTGTTGGCCTTGAGCTTGGGATGTTTGGCCAAGATATCAGCGCACTGCGCTTCTATGCCGAACAGGACAAACCTTATGTCCGGATGACGTTCAAGCGCCCTTGCGGCGCCCGGGATGACGACTTCAGGACCATAGTCGCCGCCCATCACGTCAAGAGAAATTCTGACCACGCGTGTCTTATCCTTTTTTCCTGCCACACAACACGTGCTGCCGTGGCGCACGCATTCGAACGCAACGGCGATACATATTGCTTCTGACGCTTGAGCCAGGCGCGCGGCAGATCGCTGCGGCGGCTCATTTGGCCGGAGTCGGGCCAAAATACTGCTTTTCGTCCGCGTGACAACCGAATTGTAGGGGAGGCTTTGGCCGCCTCAGTCCTTTTTCCAGTCCTTCAGCGCTGCAAACGGGTTCGGCTTCTCGTCGTCCGCCGCCGTGCTTTCGATGCGCGCACCGAAAGTCACGCCCGGTTTACGCGGATAGGGCTCGATCGCCAGCGCCACATGCTCGCTGACGACGACACCGGCATCGATCGTGTCGCCGATAAAGGTATCGGGGATATCGGGGCCGTCGGGGCTGAGAATCATCTCGCCGCCATCGTTGCTGGCCTGGCGGGCGAGCCTCGATCCCTCCGGTACGAAGATAGCGTCGACAGGCTCTCGGATATCCGCCTCGACGGGCTCGAGGGTCACGACGCAGGACTGTACGATCCGGGCGGTAACGTCGCCCTTGATCTTGACACCATCCTTCTTCCAGCGCGCGATCTGCAGATCCGCTGAAAGCGAAACGACTTCGCGCACATCCCACAGTTCGGCGAGCGCTCGCCGCTCGCTCTCGTTTGCCGAGAGATGCACGGTCACGGCATTGGCGGAGATATGCCCGACCTTCACCGGGTAGGAGAATGCCGGCCGGCTTTCGTCTTTCATGATCAGATCCTTCCTCGCGCGGGCGCCGCTGACGGCGCGCTCTTCGCGGATAGTCCGCGCGCCGGGTTGGCACGCGCGCGGCATCGATGGCCGTCTATTACTCTCCGGCGGCGGGGATGCGCAACTGGCCCGTTTCGACAACGTCTTCCGGTTCAGCCGCGAGCCGTTCCTCAACGGAGAGGAGATAGGTCGCCAGGCCATCCATCGCCGGCTCCCCGCCATCGCCCTTCGGATAGAAGTTACGCTTCAGCGCCGCAGCAAGTGCGGCCGCGTCCCTGCTTTCGAGCGCCGCCGCATAGGATTCAAGCCGGCCGTAGAACATGCCGGCGAGCTTCTTCATCTTCTTCGGCACGCCCGCGTCACCGACGCCGAGCTCGCGGATCGAATGGTCGACATCCTCGAAGAAGGCATCGACAATCTCCTGGGCGATCTCCTGGCCAGCGCGCGCCGATCCGCGCGTGCGCCGGAAATAAAGGATCAGCACGGCCGACAGCATCTCGAAACGCCCCATCACCGTGTCGGGCACGTCGAGGTCGGTGTAGAGGTACGGCTGACGCGCCGCCGAGGTCAACAATGCATATTGCCGTTCGACAATCGCAATATTGCCGCTTTTTCTTTTGAACAGTCCAAAAATCATCACAAAGCCCAGCTTTGGCTTTCTCGAAATGCGCGCAAGCGCCCATGACGTTGTTGCATGATAGCCGAAGCTGGTTTACCGAAGCATGCACGAATTGCAATGGCGGATCTGCCATCGTTACTCCAAAGGGAGCTGTCGTTGACGAAGCGGTTTTTCAGAACAAATTTGAAGGTCCTTGGCCGAGCTGCGGCCGTAGCGACTGTTAGCACCATTGCTCTCTCCGCCTGCCAGTCCGCTAATGTCGGTGAAGTTCTCCACCAGGGTTATGTGGTTGATCAGGAAACGCTAAATCTCGTTCCGGTCGGCTCCAGCCGTGAACAGGTCATGCTTTCGCTCGGCACGCCGTCGACGACCGCGACCTTCGACAACGAGGTATTCTACTACATATCGCAGACCCGCAAACGGCCCGTGGCGTTCATGAAGCCGCAGCTCGTCGACCAGTCGATCCTTGCCGTCTATTTCGACAAGGAAGGCACGGTCAGCCAGCTCGCGCACTATACGCTGAAGGACGGCAAGGTCTTTGACATGCTGACCCGCACGACGCCGACTGGCGGCAAGGAAACGAGCTTCCTTGGCCAGTTGCTGACCGGCCCCGGCGCTGGGCAGGCTGCAGCGCGAAGCCTGTTCAAGGACTTCGGCAACTAAATTCACCCCATCGCAAAGAGAAGGCCCGCGGAACGATGTTCCGCGGGCCTTCTGCGTTTCGGGGATAAAGATCAGGCGAGGACGGCCAGAAGCAGCAGCGCCACGATGTTGGTGATCTTGATCGCCGGGTTCACCGCGGGGCCGGCCGTATCCTTGTAGGGATCGCCGACGGTGTCGCCGGTCACCGACGCCTTGTGGGCATCGGAGCCCTTGAGATGCCGGCTGCCGTTCTTGTCGACGAAACCATCTTCGAAGCTCTTTTTGGCGTTGTCCCAGGCACCGCCGCCCGAGGTCATCGAGATCGCCACGAACAGGCCGTTGACGATGACGCCGAGCAACGACGCGCCCAGTGCCGCGAAGGCGGATGCCTTGGAGCCGGACAGCAGCAGCACGCCGAAATAGACGACGAGCGGCGCCAAAACCGGCAGCAGCGAAGGGACAATCATCTCACGGATCGCCGCCTTGGTGAGCAGGTCGACGGCGCGACCGTAGTCAGGCTTCTCCGTGCCTGCCATGATGCCGGGCTTTTCGCGAAACTGGCGACGCACTTCTTCGACGATCGACCCTGCCGCACGGCCGACGGCCGTCATCGCGATGCCGCCGAAGAGATACGGAATGAGGCCACCGAAGATCAGTCCGGCAACGACATAAGGGTTCGACAGATCGAAAGAGATCTGACCGACATCGGCGAAGTACGGATACTTGTCGCCATTGGCGGCGAAGTAGCGGAGGTCGTTGGCGTAGGCTGCAAACAGAACCAGTGCGCCGAGGCCGGCCGAGCCGATGGCATAGCCCTTGGTCACGGCCTTCGTCGTGTTGCCGACGGCATCGAGCGCATCGGTCGACTTGCGCACTTCCGGTGGCAGGTGCGACATCTCTGCGATGCCGCCGGCATTATCCGTCACCGGACCGAAGGCGTCGAGTGCCACAATCATGCCGGCAAGGCCGAGCATCGCGGTCACGGCTATACCCGTGCCGAACAGGCCGGCGAGCTGATAGGTCGCAATGATACCGCCGACGATGACGATTGCCGGCAGCGCCGTCGACTCCAGCGAGACAGCAAGCCCCTGGATCACGTTCGTGCCGTGACCGGTGACCGACGCCTGCGCGATGGAATTCACCGGGCGCTTGTTGGTGCCGGTGTAATATTCGGTGATGACCACGATCAGTGCCGTGACCACCAGGCCGAGAATACCGCACAGGAACAGGTTCCAGCCGGTGACGTCCTGGCCCGCGACCGTGCCGATCGAGCCCCAGCCGATCGTCAACGATGTGGCAGCACCCAGCCCGAAGATCGACAGCACACCGGTGACGATCAGGCCTCGGTAGAGTGCACCCATGATCGAGTTGTTGCTGCCGAGCTTGACGAAGAAGGTGCCGATGATCGAGGTGATGATGCAGGTCGCGCAAATCGCCAGGGGATAGGCCATGACGGTCGAGAGCACTGGCGTGCCGGCAAAGAAGATCGCGGCCAGCACCATGGTTGCGACCACCGAGACGGCGTAGGTTTCGAACAGGTCGGCCGCCATGCCGGCGCAGTCGCCGACGTTGTCGCCAACGTTGTCGGCGATGGTCGCGGGGTTGCGCGGATCGTCTTCCGGAATCCCGGCTTCCACCTTGCCGACAAGGTCGCCACCGACGTCAGCACCCTTGGTGAAGATGCCGCCGCCGAGACGGGCGAAGATCGAGATCAGCGATGCGCCGAAGCCGAGCGCCACCAGCGCGTCGATCACTTCACGCGAACCGGGCTCGTGCCCCAGCCCCGCTGTCAGGAACAAGTAGTAGACCGACACGCCGAGCAGGGCGAGGCCCGCGACGAGAAGGCCGGTGATCGCGCCGGATTTGAAGGCGATATCGAGACCGGATGCCAGGCTGACCGAAGCGGCCTGCGCAGTGCGCACGTTCGCGCGAACGGAAACGTGCATGCCGATGAACCCTGCTGCACCCGAAAGCACGGCACCGACGAGAAAGCCGAAAGCGGCTGCGGAAGAAAGAAGAACCCAGGCACCGATGAAAACGACGACGCCGACGATGGCAATGGTTCTGTATTGACGCGTGAGATAGGCCTGCGCCCCTTCACGAATGTAGCCTGCGATTTCTTGCATGCGGGCGTTCCCCTGGTCGGCGGCCAGCACCGACTGTGTTGCCCAGATGGCATAAGCCACCGCGAGCAACCCGCATGCGATAACGCCCAACAAAATGGTCATTTCGCATTACCCTCCGTTTCAACCCGCGGACTCACTCCCGGCCGCAGGCCCCTCAATCCGCGAATCACGCACCACCTCCTCAAGCAGCACCCCTCACGGCGCGGCCAGAGTGCGGTTGCAACGAAAGATCGTCAAGCCCCGGAAAACTAGCTACCGGCGGGCCTTTACGGGTGGAGGATTTTGGCAGCAGCGGCCGTTCAGCCCGCAGTGCGGGGGCGGCGACGCATCAGGGAAAAGAGCAGGACAAGGCAGACGGTCGTCACCGGCCAGACGACCGCGTTCAGCATGTCCCAGCCATAGACCGAGAGAACCTTGCCCGAGGCAAAGGACGACAGCGCGACAGTGGTAAACAGGATGATGTCGTGGAAGGCCTGAACCTTGTCGGCCTCCTGAGGGCGGTAGCTACCGGCAACGATAGCGGTCGAACCGATGAAGCCGAAATTCCAACCCAGACCGAGAAGCACCAGGGCGCCCCAGAAGTTCCAGAGTTCCAGGCCCATGTGTGCAACAGCGGCGCATGCCATGAGCAGCAGCAGCCCGCAGGCGACGATGCGCTCCGCGCCGAAGCGCGTGATCAGCCACCCTGTAAAGAAGCTTGGCGCGAACATTGCGAGCACGTGCCACTGGATGCCGAGCGTCGCAAGCTCGGTGGAAAAGCCGCAGCCGACGACCATGGCGACCGGCGCACCGGTCATCATGAATGTCATCAGCGCGTAGCTCGATATGCCGCAGACCATGCCGGTGATGAAGCGTTGGCTGCGAACGATCTCACCGAGCGACCGGGCGGCCTGACCGTGATGCTCGCTGGCCACCACCCCCTGCTCCGGCAGACGCAACGGCGCGAAGAAGAATGCGGCCAGCAGGCAGATCGGCAGCAAGGCGATGAAGGCGCCGACAAAGGCAACCGGCGCGAACAGATCACCGGCGAAAATGACGATCTGCGGGCCGAGCACCGCAGAAACGATGCCCCCGCCCAGGATCCACGATATCGCCTTCGGCTTGTAGAAGGATGGCGAGGCGTCAGCGGCCGCGAAGCGCAGCTTTTGGGTAAAACCGTTGGAGGAGCCGAGCACGGAAAGACCGAAGGCAAAGAGCCAGAAGCTTTCGCGAAAGAGCGCGACTGCGGCGATCGCAGCGCCGACCGCGGCAATCCCGGTACCGACCATGAAGGCAAAGCGGCGACCAATCAAACGCGAGAGCGTCGCCACGAGGATGACGCCGAGCGCCATGCCGACGTTGTAGGCGGTCAGCGGCGCGGTCGCCAGCGACTTGTCGTCTGCAAGCAGCTGATAGCCGGCAACACCGCCGACGGCAAAACAGATCGGGCCGACGACGCCAAGGATCGCCTGCGCCGCCGTCAGAAGGAAGACGTTGCGGCGTGCTTCGCCAAGGGCAGAGCCCATGTCATCGACGGCAGCCGCAACCATGGCCGCGCTACTTCTTCGGTTCGCCGCGAACCTGCCGGGCAATCCGATCAAGAACGGCATTGACCAGCTTCGGCTCGTCGTCTCCGAAGAAAGCCTTGGCGATTTCGACATATTCCGTGACGATCACCGGAACAGGCACGTCCTTGCGCTCCAGCATCTCGAAGGTACCGGCGCGCAGGATGGCGCGAACGGTGGAATCGAGCCGCGAGAGTGCCCAGTCGTCCTGAAGCGCCGAGCCGATCAGCGGGTCGAGCTTGCGTTGATCGCGCACGACGCCTGCCACGATCGAGCGGAACCAGGAGGCATCGGCCTTCAGGTAGGTGTCGCCGTCCAGTTCCTGGCCGAGGCGGTGTGCCTCGTATTCAGCGACGACTTCCAGCACGCCGGTGCCGCCGATATCCATCTGGTAAAGCGCCTGCACGGCAGCAAGGCGCGCCGCGCCGCGTTGGTTGACCTGCTTCAACGGCTGATCCGAGGGGGTGTTCGTCACTGTTCCGTGCCCAATTTCTTCTTCAGTTCTATCATGGTCAGCGCAGCGCGCGCTGCAAAGCCGCCCTTGTCGCCTTCCGCCCGACGCGCACGCGCCCAGGCCTGATCGTCGTTTTCGACCGTCAAGATGCCGTTGCCGATGGCAAGGCTTTCACTGACGGCGAGGTCCATGATCGCGCGCGAGGATTCGTTCGCGACGATATCGAAATGATAGGTCTCGCCGCGAATGACCATGCCGAGCGCGACGAAGCCGTCATACGCGGTGCCGCCATCGTCCGCGCCATCGAGCGCCATGGCGATTGCCGGCGGGATTTCGAGGGCACCGGGAACCGTCACGATATCATAGGTCGCTCCGGCTGCATCCAGCGCATGTTTGGCGCCATCGAGCAATGCGTCGGCCATATCGTCATAGAAGCGTGCTTCCACAATCAGGATGTGGGCAGCCTTGGTCTTCGCCATGGATCACCTGTCTTGAGATTTCCGCGCCGGTGCGACCGGCTGAGGCGGCGGTCAAACCATGACCGGCGTCGAATGGCAAGCAAATTCCGCTGTTGGCGCCCTTTTGCCGCGTGAGGCACCCTTTGCACCCTACTCGCTCCAGGCGGCGTGGAACGCTTGTGTCACGCTTGAGGGGGTAGCCAGGCGTTGCCGACAATGACAATAATCAAGTCGCGTACAACGCCTGGTCGGAGAGAAAGCCGGCCCGGACAATGGAAATCAAGCGAAGGTTGTCCCTGATGCATGATGTCGATCCGTCGATATCTATACGCCTGCCCCGCATGCCTCAGGCCGTCGTCTTCGACATGGACGGCCTGTTGTTCGATACCGAGGCACTCTATCGCGACGCGATACTTGCGACTGCAAAGGTGCTCGGGCAGACCATGCCGCTGTCGCTTTATCTCGCGACGATAGGTCTTCCAGGGGAAGCAACGCGACAATCTCTGAGCAAGCACTTCGGAACAGACTTCGATCTCGACCGGTTCTGGGAACAGGCGGCGGCCACCTTTCATATTCTGGCAACGACCGAACTGCGGTTGAAACCCGGCGTGGTCGAACTCATCGGCTCACTGGAAGACCTCGACATTCCCTTTGCGATCGCGACATCGTCCCGGCATCACGATGTCGAGCGAAACCTCGGCCTCCATGGATTGCTCGACCGCTTCCCTGTCGTCGTCGCCCACGGCGACTATCAACTGGGCAAGCCGCATCCCGAGCCTTTCCTGACTGCTGCCCGGCGGCTCGATATCGCGCCTGCGCTGTGCCTGGCGCTTGAGGACAGCCATAACGGCGTGCGCTCGGCATCATCGGCGGGCATGATGACGATCATGGTGCCGGATCTGCTCGTGGCAACCGAGGAGATCCGCGCTCTTTGCGTCAGCGTCGCCAGCCACCTCGGCGAGGTACGCCACGCCCTCCTACACCATTCGCGAGGCGCCCATGCCCCTGCCTGACGGCCGCATTGTCATGCGCCTTGACCCATCAATCGAATGCAACAACGCCCCCGGGAATGGATGGCCGCCGCCCGACACCTGACCGATTGTCGGTTGACCAAAAATCAATCGCGCGACACGGATGACCAGCAAAGGTCGCTCCGTGCGACGACGATAGCGCCAGGGAGGAATACATGGCGAACACCAACAAACCCATCGTCAACCCAAGGGACCTCGCTCTCGACCATTGGTCCGAAGGCTCATTCTTTGAGTCATGCGACACCTCTTTCGGCGGACAGCTCGGCCTGAAAGATCTCGGCGTCGGATATGGCGAAGTGCCACCGGGAAAGTCCGGTTGCCCCTTCCACAATCACCATGTCGAAGAAGAGCTGTTCATCATCCTCGAAGGTGAAGGCACCTATCGGTTCGGGTCGGAGCGTTACGCCGTTGGGCCGGGCGACATTCTGGGTGCGCCAGCGGGCGGGCCGGAGACGGCCCATCACCTGATCAATACCGGGACCGTGCCGCTCAAATACATCTCGATCTCGACGATGGCCGCGACCGAGATCTGCGAATATCCGGATTCCGGCAAATTTCTCGCAAAGACACGCACGGCCCCGGGCGAAAGACGCTTCCGGTTCGTCGGGCGGACCGAGAGTGCCGTCGACTACTGGGACGGCGAGCCCGGTATCTGATCATCCCATCTTCCAAACAATAGCAGCGGATAAAAGATGCACAGTGTTCCTATCATCGAGACCGAACGCCTGGTCCTGCGCCCCTATCGACGCGACGACTTCTCTGCCTATGCTGCCCTGTTTGCCGACAGCGAGGTAACACGTTTCGTCGGCGGCGTTCCCTATACGCGTGAGCAATCGTGGACGCGTTTCCTGCGCCAGGTCGGCATGTGGCATTATTTCGGCTTCGGCTTCTTCGCCATCCAGGATCGTGCGACCGGCACCTTTCTTGGAGAAGCAGGCTTTCACGACGTGCATCGGCTGATCACACCGTCGCTCGAAGGAACGATGGAGACCGGCTGGGCGCTTTCCCCCAAAGCGCATGGCCGCGGGCTTGCAACCGAGGCAGTCAGCGCCGCGCTCGAATGGGCCGATCGGCAGTTTCCCAAGCTGCGGAAAACCTGCATCATCGATGTCGGCAACCGTGCATCGGTCCGTGTGGCCGAAAAGCAGGGCTTCAAGGAATTCTGGCGCACGAGCTATCACGGCACGCATGTGATCATGTTTGAACGGCAGCGAACGCCGGCTAGTGCCACGGCCCGTAAGGCGCCAATGCCCGCGCATTTGGAGACGTAAACAATCCTCAATTGTCGTTTTGATGAAAACGCCATCGAAACGTCTAGATTGCAGGCAAAATTGCCTGACATCGGGTGTAGGCGAATTACGACAGGCAACACCACCCGATCAGACAAGGGAATCCAACACATTTTGCTGCGGGTAAGTCGCCCGTAATGCAGCCTGCTGACGACTGCGACACGCATCTCAGCAGGCCTCCCGGAAACCCGCATCGCGTATTGTGTTCGGGTATCAGGTTACTGGTCACTGCGCCGCAGACAACCAAGGAGCTTGATCATGAATCGCATTGCAAAGCTATCAGTCATTGCTGCGCTCTCGTCCCTCGCCTTCGCAGCTATACCGCACGCTCAGGACGCCAAAATGGAATGGCCGGCTGAAATCGAGAAGACGGTGCGCGACTTCAAGGGGGACAAGTTCACCATCGTCGATATTTCCACGCTGAGCGAGCAAGATCAGACCCGCCTGTGGGTCGAGCGTGCTTCGGCCGAGCAACGCGCAGCCCTGCAAGCTGCGGTCAACAGCAACGCGGAACTGGCCGCGCAGCTAAAGGCCAAGAACATCGAAATGGGTAATATAGGAGGCGCTCAGCAGGGTGCCGACGGAAGCCTCACCATCTACATGCGTTGAATACGCGCGTAGTCAGCGAATAAGAAGCGCACCATCTCCACACCGGAGATGGTGCACTTAGTCGGCTTCTGGCGGCGGCGGCCGTCTATTCGGCCTTCGGGGCCGGAAACTCCGCAAGGCGAGCGGCGTAGCGCGCCATCGTATCGACTTCGAAGTTGACGAAATCACCAGCCTGGCGCTCGCCCCAGGTCGTGACCTCAAGCGAATGCCGGATCAAGAGCACGTCGAACTCGGCGCCGTCGACCTTGTTGACCGTCAGAGAAGTGCCGTCGAGCGCGACGGATCCCTTCGGCGCAACGAACTTTGCCAGATGTGTCGGCGCGCGCAGACGGAACCGCACCGCGTCCCCTTCGGATTCGACCGAGAGAATCTCCGCCTTGTCGTCGATATGGCCGGAAACGAGATGGCCGCCGAGTTCATCGCCGATCTTCAGCGACCGTTCGAGGTTGATGCGCGTGCCCTTTTTCCAGCCGGCGATGGTCGTCAGCCGCAGCGCCTCCTCCCACGCCTCGACCTCGAACCAGCGCTCGTTGCTGCCGCCGTCCGGCAAAGCCGTGACCGTCAGGCAAACGCCGGAATGGGCAATGGAGGCACCCATGTCGATGGTCGTCGGGTCGTAATTGGTGGCGACGCGCAGCTTCACGCCTTCCTTCAGCGGCGTAACCGCATCAACGGTACCGATATCAGTGACAATGCCTGTGAACATCAGTTCTCTCTTTCGTATTCTTCGAAAAGGTCGTCGCCGTATCGCGCGGAATTGACGAGCGTGAAGCCGGCGGGCACGGACTTCCGGTCAAATGGGGATGCGATGCCGTTTTCGCCAATGCTTCCGGGGCCGGTGTAGATCTGAATGCGATCGACGAGCCCAGCCTCCAGGAAGGCACGCGCGGTAACCGCACCACCCTCGACAAGCAGCGAGGAAATACCGCGCGAGCCGAGCGCCGTGAGCAGATCGGCAACCGTTCCGGTTTCCAACACCTCGACACCGGCAGCCTCAAGCGCCGCGCGGCGGGCGGCCCGGTCGCCGGCCGGCTCCAATTCCGATTGCGCCGACGGCTCGCCTGACACGACAATCACCGAGACCTGGCGTGCCGACTGCGCGAGCTTTGATCTGGGCGAAAGGTCCAGCCGCCGATCGAGGACGATGCGGATGGGCGAGCGGTCCTCCAGTCCAGGCAGACGCACGGTCAGTTCCGGGTCATCGGCAGTCGCCGTACCTATGCCCACCAGGATCGCATCGGTTTGCGCCCTGAGGATCTGGACCTGCGCCCTCGAAATCGGGCCGGTGATGCGAACCTGCCCGGCGCCCATACGTCCGATCATGCCGTCGGCGGAAACCGCAAGTTTGAGAGTCACATGCGGGCGCTTGCTGACCTGCCGCATGAGATAGGCTTCGAGCGCGCGATGCCCCTCCTCCTGCAGAACACCAATATCGACCGTGATTCCGGCATCACGCAAACGCACGACGCCGCGGCCGGCAACGCGTTTGTCCGGATCGAGAATCGAAATAACCACGCGGGCAACGCCGGAGGTAACCAGCGCATCGGCGCAGGGCGGCGTCTTGCCGTGGTGCGAACAGGGTTCGAGCGTGACATAGGCAGTCGCGCCCCGTGCCCGCTCGCCGGCTTCGGCGAGCGCCTGCGCCTCCGCATGCGGGCGACCGCTTCTGGCGGTCACGGCACGTCCGACGACAATACCGTCCTGAACGATCAGGCAGGCGACGGAAGGGTTCGTGGATGTCTGTCCGATATGATGGCGTGCCAGCCGCAGCGCCGCCGCCATGAACCTCTCGTCCTTTCGGGTGGGGTTGGCCATGGCGATCCGCACGCTTTCCTATTCGCCGGGGTCGCGCGCAATCTTGGCGCTGATCTCGGCGATGACCTTCTCGAAATCTTCGGCGTGGGAGAAATCCCGATAGACCGATGCGTAACGCACGAACGCAACGTCGTCGAGGCTCTTCAGCGCTTCAAGCACCTGCAGGCCGATCTCTTCCGAAGGGATTTCGGTCTCGCCGGAGCTTTCGAGCCGCCGCACGATGCCGGAAACCGCCCGCTCGATGCGGTCGCGGTCGACCGGGCGCTTTCTCAGTGCGATCTCGAAAGACCGCAGCAACTTATCCCGGTCGAAAGGCACCTTCCGACCGGTCTTCTTGATGATCATCAGCTCACGCAGCTGCACCCGCTCGAAGGTCGTGAAGCGACCGCCGCAATCCGGGCAGATACGGCGACGGCGAATGGCATTACCGTCCTCTGCCGGACGGCTGTCCTTCACCTGGCTGTCTTCGGAACCGCAATAGGGGCAGCGCATGATGAGCCGATCACATGTAGCCGTACATCGGGAAGCGGCCGGTGAGCTTCATCACCTTCTCGCGCACACCCGCTTCGACGGCAGCATTACCTTCGTCGGAGTTGGCGACCTTGAGGCCGTCGAGCACTTCGACGATCAGCTCACCGATTTCCTTGAATTCGGCTTCCCTGAAGCCGCGGGTTGTGCCGGCCGGCGTGCCGAGACGGACGCCCGACGTGACGAACGGCTTTTCCGGGTCGAACGGGATGCCGTTCTTGTTGCAGGTGACATAGGCGCGGCCGAGGGCTGCCTCGGCGCGCTTGCCGGTCGCGTTTTTCTTGCGCAGGTCGACCAGCATCAGGTGGTTGTCGGTGCCGCCGGACACGATGTCGAGACCGTTCGCCTTGAGCGTCTCGGCAAGCGTGCGGGCGTTCTTGACGACCTGGGCCGCATAGTCCTTGAAGGAAGGCTGCAGCGCTTCGCCAAAGGCAACCGCCTTGGCAGCGATGACGTGCATCAACGGGCCGCCCTGGAGACCCGGGAAGACCGCCGAGTTGATCTTCTTGGCGATATCCTCGTCATTGGTCAGGATCATGCCGCCGCGCGGACCGCGCAACGACTTGTGCGTGGTGGTCGTGGCAACGTGGCAATGGGGAACCGGCGATGGATGCTGGTCGCCGGCAACGAGGCCGGCAATGTGCGCCATGTCGACCATCAGATAGGCGCCGATTTCGTCGGCGATCTCACGGAAGCGCTTCCAGTCCCAGATGCGGGAATAGGCGGTACCACCGGCGATGATCAGCTTCGGCTTATGGTGGCGTGCCTTCTCGGCGACATCGTCCATGTCGAGCAGGTGATCGCTCTCGCGAACGCCGTAGGAAACCACGTTGAACCACTTGCCGGACATGTTGACCGGCGACCCGTGCGTCAGGTGACCGCCCGAATTGAGATCGAGACCCATGAAGGTGTCGCCCGGCTGCAGGAGCGCGAGGAAGACAGCCTGGTTCATCTGCGAGCCGGAGTTCGGCTGCACGTTGACGAACTTGGCGCCGAAGAGCTTCTTGGCGCGTTCGATCGCCAATTCCTCGGCGATATCAACGAACTGGCAGCCGCCATAGTAGCGCTTGCCCGGATAGCCCTCGGCATACTTGTTGGTCATGATCGAGCCCTGGGCTTCGAGCACGGCGCGCGAAACGATGTTCTCGGAGGCGATCAGTTCGATCTCGTGGCGCTGACGACCCAGCTCCTTTTCGATCGAGCCGAAGATTTCCGGATCGCTGTCGGCGAGAGAGCGGGTGAAGAAGGCATCATTGTTCTGTGCAAGCATCGGCGCGAGGCTCCTCTCAAAGGTGGCAGTTCTTTAGCTTCCTCGCACGGCGAGAGCAATATCCGCTGTGCGGTTTGCGTCATTTCCCCCATCTGCCGCGCCTAAACATCGCAGCCAAGGACCAACGAAAAAGCCGCGCTGCCAAGGGAAGCGCGGCTTTTTCAGATTATCGTCCCGACTTTGCTTATTGCGGCAAGGCGTCCTGCTCGACCGAACTGGAAGACTGCTCGACGCCGTAGGGCGTCTGCAGTGCCAGTTCGGTAGCGCCGTCGCGCTGATAAATGTCGTCGCGGAACTGGACGACGCCGTCCGTCGACGACCAGGCGGTGATGTAGGTGAAGAAGACCGGGACCTCTTCGGCCAGCGTGATCGGCGTGTTGACGCCGGTCTTGATCGTCGCTTCCATCTGCTGGCGCGACCAGCCGGGCGTTTCCTTCAAAAGCCAGCTCGAGAGGTCGCGAACGTTCTGGACGCGGACGCAGCCGGACGATTCGAAACGCATCAGCTTGTTGAACAGACCCTGCTGCGGCGTGTCGTGCATGTAGACCTGGTGCTCGTTGTGGAAGTTGATCTTCGTCGACGACATCGCGTTGATCTTGCCCGGATCCTGACGGAACATCAGGTTCGGTGCCTTCTCGGCATTCCAGTCGACCGTCTCCGGCGACACTTCGCCACCACTGCCGTCGAACAGGCGAATGGCGTTGCGCTTCAGGTAGGTCGGATCCTTGCGCATCAGCGGCATGATATCCTTCTGGATGATCGAGCGCGGCGCGGTCCAATAGGGGTTGAGGATGACCTCGTAGATCTTGGAGTTGAGGATCGGCGACTGACGGTCGATCTTACCGACGATGGCGGTGTGACGCAGCGCGACGCGGCCGTTCTCCACAGCTTCGATATAGGCGGCCGGAATGTTGACCATCACATAGCGGCGGCCGAGATCGCCGGACATCGACTGCAGGCGCACAAGGTTGGTCTGCAACTGGCCGAGACGGGTGGTCGCGGGAACGTTGATGGCCTTCAGCGTGTATTCGCCGATGACGCCGTCCGCCGGCAGGCCGTGGCGGGCCTGGAAGCGCTTGACTGCGCCGTCGACGTAGGAATCGAAGGACGACGAGATACCGGCCGACTGAGGCAGGTCGCCGGAAACCATCAGGCGCTGGCGCAACTGCTGCACCGAAGGATCGGTGACGCCGAGCTCGAGCTTGACGCTGGTTGCCACCATCGGCCAACCGCCCGACGAAACGATGTTCTGATAATCGAAGATCGCCTGCTGGACATGGTTGATCGTCTCCGGGCCGAAGACCGGCGTATTGGAAACGACCGTGGTCGCCGTGCGCGACGCCTTGGCGTCATACTGGTCGTCCCAAGAACCGCGGCGTGGCGAATTGATGATCTCGTTCAGGGCGTCCTGCGCGCTTGCGGCTCCCGCCCAAGCGACGGCACCGAAGGTTGCGGCCGAGCGCAGAAATGCACGGCGCGAGAATGCATCAATTCCATTCTTTTTCGACATATTCCTACCATCCCACTGCGTTGGCACGCGCCCTATGCGCAGGCACGCATGTTGCCGGAGCCCTAACACGATCGTGGTTAACAAAGGTCAACCAACGAGCCACCCTGCCCTCACATGATTTCACGATACCGCGAGCGAGGACCCTCATCCGGCAGGCGAACGCGAAACGAATCCACGTCGATGAAAACACGTGGCCGCACCTACCGCATACCCTCGTCGCTGTCACAGCAATATGGCCGATTCGTGTCTCCGGCCCCAGCCAAAGCGGTGTGGCACGCCTCTTGCTTTAGGCCGCTGCGGCCTTTCGGCAACATCGTCGCGGCCGAAAAACGGCAAAGGCCGGACACGCAGGGATTGCGTCCGGCCCTTGAACTGGAGGTATGCTAGTACGATTACAGGCGGTACATGATGCTGTCGTTCCAGAAGCGATCGAGCCGCTGCAGCAGCTTGTTCATCTGGGTGAATTCGTCCGAACCGATGCCGCCGACCTTCTGGATCGAGCCGATGTGGCGCTCATAGAGCTTGGCGACGGTTTCGGCGATTTCCTGGCCGTCTTCCGTCAGGCTGATGCGGACCGAACGACGGTCGACGCGCGAGCGCTGGTGGTTGATGAGGCCGAGATCGACGAGCTTCTTGACGTTATAGGAGACGTTCGAGCCGAGGTAGTAGCCGCGGGAGCGAAGCTCACCGGCGGTCAGTTCGGAGTTGCCGATGTTGAAGAGCAACAGAGCCTGGACGGCGTTGACGTCGTCGCGACCCTGGCGGTCGAACTCGTCCTTGATGACGTCGAGCAGGCGGCGGTGCAGACGCTCGACGAGGTGGAGGGATTCCATGTAGAGACCGCGGATGGTTTCTTCCTGAGGGTCTCGGGGCGCAGCGACCTGCGGCTTCATCTTCGTGTTCATTTGACTGCCTCACTGTTTTGTTTGGCGGTGTCTGTTTGTCTTCCCGCCTTGAGTGAGACCCTATCGAATACGTCTAAAATTCTACTTAAACCGCAGCCTTAACATGAGCTTACCAATCGGCGTCCCTGTCTCAGGGTGAATCAACTCTTACCTGTCTCGCCCGTCGGACGCGTTGATAGAGCAGCACGGCCCTGAAAAGAACGAAGGTAACGGCGACGGCAACGTGCAGCGCAACGAGCAGCGGACGGGTGCCGAAACTGACGGGATAGAACTCGTACATCGCGATCTCGATCGCTGCCGCCCCCACCCAGACCACCGGCCCCCAGGACACCAGCAGCCACAGCCCGAGAGCCGCGACCGGGTAAACCACGGCAAGTGCCGTAGCCGCCGCCCGCCACTCCGGCGTCAGCAGATCGAAACGGCCGGCACCCCCATGGGAGAAGCCGATCAGCATCGCCCAATAGTTCAGTGCGAACCAGAAGCACGAGGCAGACACCAGCCGCAGGAACAGACCGAAAAGGATCTCGGTCAGCGATGGTTTCGGCACATGGGCAGAATCATGAAGCATAGGCGGCAAGATAGGGCGGGTCGGCGCCATCCGCCAGCACGAAGGACGCCCCCTCCCCCGCCGTGGCTCGGCAAAAGGAAGAAATGCCGCAGCCCGGTTGTGCGCGGCGCGGTTCCCAAGCGCGGCCCGTACATGATAAAGCGCATGCCTATTCACAGTTTCCAGGGAAAGGCGTGGCGCGATGAACGACAGGACGAATCTTGGGGACAGGATTACCGGCCACCGCCGCATGCGCCGCAACCGCAAGGCCGACTGGACGCGCCGGCTCGTGCAGGAGAACCGCCTGACGGTCGACGACCTGATCTGGCCGATCTTCATCGTGCCGGGCACCAACATCGTGCAACCGATCGACGCCATGCCGGGCGTCAACCGCATGAGCATCGACAAGGCGGTGGAAGCGGTGAAGGAAGCTGCCGATCTCGGCATCCCGGCAATCGCCACCTTCCCCAATATAGATTTGTCGCTGCGCGACGAAACCGGCTCCAACAGCCTCGCCGCCGATAATCTCATCAATCAGGCGACACGCGCCTTCAAGAAGGCCGTGCCAAACATCGGCGTCATCACCGACGTGGCGCTCGACCCGTTCACCAGCCATGGTCATGACGGCATCCTGCGCAACGGTGAAATCGTCAACGACGAGACGGTGGAAATGATCTCGAGAGCCGCCGTCGGCCAGGCCGACGCCGGCGCCGACATCATCGCGCCTTCGGAGATGATGGATGGCCGCATCGGGGCGATCCGCCAGGCGCTCGACGCCGCGGGCCACCAGAATGTCGGCATCATGGCCTATGCGACCAAATTCGCCTCCGGCTTCTATGGCCCCTACCGCGAGGCGATCGGTACCGGTGGCCTGCTGAAGGGCGACAAGAAGACCTATTACATCGACCCAGCCAACGGCACCGAGGCCATCCGCGACGCCGCTCTCGACGTCGAAGAAGGCGCAGACATGCTGATGGTCAAGCCGGGCCTGCCCTATCTCGACATCTGCTGGCGCATGAAAGAGGCCTTCGGCCTGCCGGTTTTCGCCTATCAGGTGTCCGGCGAATATTCGCAGGTCAAGGCGGCGGCCGCTAACGGCTGGATCGACGGCGAGAAGGTGATGCTCGAAACGCTGCTCGCCTTCAAGCGCGCCGGCTGCGATGGCATTCTCAGCTACTTCGCCATCGAAGTCGCAAAGATCCTGGCCAAGGGGCGGTAACGCCCCGCATTTGCAAGCAGGCCGACGACGGGAAATCCTTGTTTTGCACGCAATGGCATCCCATATCGAACTTGCAACCATGCGAGACCCTACGAGATGACCATGCACAACGAAGAACTGCGGCTGCCGAGCAATGACTGGCGCGCCTATCAGGGTGTGCTGTCGCGACGGGTGTTCGCCTTCATTCTCGATTACGTCATCATCGCCCTGTTGTGGATCCCGGCCGCCGTTGTCGTGTTTTTCCTCGGCATCCTGACGCTCGGCCTCGGTTTCCTGCTCTACCCCGTGCTTTTCGCACTGGTGGCGATGATCTATTTCGGCCTGACCGTTGGCGGCCGCGAGCAGGCATCGCCCGGCATGCGGATGATGGACCTGGCAATTGCGCGCACGGATGGGCGACCGATGGATTTCCTGACGGCAATCGTGCATCTCGTCATCTTCTGGATCGCCAACGCGCTGTTGACGCCGCTGATTCTGCTGATCGGCCTGTTTACGGATCGCAGCCGTCTGCTGCACGATTTGCTGATCGGCACCGTAACGGTCCGTCGCGATACCTACTGATCACCGCCGAAGCCAATCGACAACGAACAATCCGCTCGCAAGGGGCAACCGCCCCAAACGTGTGAGTTGACGTTTTCCATTCTTCCGCCATGCTACTGTCATGAACAACCGCGCGAAGAGTGACCGCCGCACTCGATGAACACACAGACCACACCGTCTCCGCAATTCTATCTCACTGCGCCGGCAGCCTGCCCTTATCTGCCGAACGAGATGGAGCGAAAGGTGTTTACCCACATGGTGGGCGAGCGCGCACCGGAACTTAACGACCTCCTGACCCAGGGCGGTTTCCGCCGCTCGCAGAACATCGCCTATCGGCCCGCCTGCGAGACCTGCCGGGCCTGCATTTCCGTGCGCATTCCCGCCACCGAGTTCTCGCCGAGCCGATCGATGCGCCGCGTGCTCGCGACCAACAGCGATGTCATCTCGTCGGAATATCCGGCCGAACCATCGAGCGAACAGTACAACCTCTTCCGCCGCTACCTCGACCGACGGCATCAAAAAGGCGGCATGTCCGACATGTCGGTTCTCGACTATGCGATGATGGTCGAGGACACGCATGTGCACACGAAGATCATCGAGTATCGCTTAAGGGTCGAAGGCGACGGCATCAGCGAGAAGGCCCGCGGGCCGCTGATTGCGACGGCGCTGACCGACCGTATGGGCGATGGGCTTTCGATGGTTTACTCCTTCTTCGACCCGGCACATGAAGACCGCTCGCTCGGCACCTTCATGATTCTCGATCATATTCGGCGCGCCAGGGAGCGCGGCCTCCCGCACGTCTACCTCGGCTATTGGGTCAAGGGTTCGCGCAAGATGGGCTACAAGACGAAATTTTTGCCGCAGGAGCACCTTATGCCGCGCGGCTGGGAGCGTTACGATGGTCCTGACGCACCTTCAGAAGTGCCTTCCACGGAAACGGATTGAAAATTGAGCCCTTCCACTGATGCCGAGCTGCACCGGCGCGGCCTTGCCATCACCGGCCTTGGCGGCCTTGCTCTCTCCTTCGACATTCCGCTCATCCGCTCCGCCGGCGGAGAGGTCTGGTCGCTGCTCGCCGTGCGAAGCCTTTCGACCTTCTTCATCGGGCTTTTGGCATGGTTCGTGATCAATCGGCTGCTTGGCCGCAAGATCTCGCTCATTCCGGGCAAGGCCGGGCTCGTCGTCGGCCTGTTCTACGGCATCAATTCGTGCACGTTCCTCCTGGCCGTCTTCAACACGTCGACGGCAAACGTCGTCTTCATCCTTGCCTTCACATCGATGTTCGCCGCGCTGCTCTCCTGGATATTCCTGAAGGAGCGTCCCTCCAACGCAACGCTCGTGACAATGGCGGCCATGGTGATCGGCGTCGGGCTGATCGTGCAGGATGGCCTTGAGAGCGGACATCTCTTCGGTGATGCGATGGCGGCGAGTTCGGCCTTCCTGCTTGCCAGCGCCATCACCATCAGCCGGGCCAACGGCCGCGACATGGCCCTGGTGCCGCTGGTGACCGCCATTTTCCCGGCGGCAGTCGCACTTCTGTTCCTGCCGGCCGGCGGCTTCTCGATCGCGGCTCCGCAATACATCCTGTTCAACGGCCTGGTGATGATCCCGCTTGCATTCTTCTGCCTGGCGACGGGACCTCGGTTCCTGTCGGCCCCGGAAGTGGGCATGTTCTATCTGCTGGAAACCATTCTGGCGCCGATCTGGGTCTGGCTTGTCTTTGCCGAAAGCCCGACGACGCAGACGCTTGCCGGTGGCGCAATCCTGATCTTCGCCCTTATAGGCCACTCTCTCTGGCAGATGCGCAGCCGGGCCGCGCGCGCAGCGTTACCCTGCCCCGAATAGATCTCGACCGCCTCGGGGCGGCAAAGATATCCGCAGAGCGATGTCGTCAGGCTGACGTTCTGTCGGCCTCCGAAGAATTCGAAACCTGGCTGTGCATCGACCAGAGCGCGCGGTTCATGTCGATCCATGCGGCAGCGACATCAAGAGGCGCGGGATTGCCACATACGGCCTCCCCATCGCGCGCAGGCAGCCGCGAAACCAGGCACGCCTCCTCAAGGATGCGCAGATGCTGCTCGAGCGCATCAGGCGTCACAGCGACGGCGGCGGCCACCTCGACGACCCGCGTCTCACCGCCGAGCAAGATTTCGAATATCCGCCGGCGAACCGGATTTGCGAGCGCGAGGAGAATGTCGTCAAGGGCAGCAGAATTCGGCATCGTCTTCATCCTGTTGGGATGATTATTGATCCACGACCGCACGTTGCTTTCAAGCGCCGAAAACGGGGCATTCCACTAATTTTCCGATCGGTTAAGCAGGAGCCGGGTAACAAGCCTGCGCAGCCGAGCCGCGCAGGGAGCGATGAATCAGCCGCTGAACTTGCCGCTGCGCGGGAAGCCCTTCGGCACGACGCGACCGGCAGAGGCACGATCGGCCAGCCACTCGATCAGTTCGTCCTTGCTCTTGGTAAAGACGCGGCCAGCGCTGTCCTCCCAGACGAGACCGTCCGCAATCGCAAAGCAGCGGATGTCGGAGATGCCGCCATCCTTGTAGCGTTGCAGTCGGACACCCTTGCCGCGCGCCATTTCCGGAATCTGCACCAGCGGGAAGACCAGCATCTTGCGGTTTTCCCCGACCACCGCGACGTGGTCGCCCTTGACCGGCACGACCAGCTTGGCCTCGTCGGGCATGGCGACGTTCATCACCTGCTTGCCCTTGCGGGTATTGGCAACGATATCACCCTCGGCAACGACGAAGCCATTGCCCGCCGCCGACGAAACGATGAGCTTTCTCGCCGGATCGTGCACGAACGCCGTCAGCACGTCCTGGTCGTTCTCCATGTCGACGATAATTCGCAAGGGTTCGCCATGACCGCGACCGCCGGGCAGCTTGTCGCCGCCGAGCGTGTAGACCTTGCCGCCGGTCGTGAAGACGAGGATCTTGTCGGTCGTCTGGGCCGGAAACGCGACCTTCAGCGCATCCCCTTCCTTGAACTGCAGCGTCGAGGTATCGGAGATGTGGCCCTTCAGCGCACGGATCCAGCCCTTTTCCGAGATGACGACAGTGATCGGTTCCTTCTCGATCATCGCCTGCTGGATGGCTTCAATGTCGGCGTCCGGCGCATCGGCAAAGGTGCTGCGCCGCTTGCCGATCTCGGTCGCCTTGGCGAATTTCTTCTTCACTTCGCCGATTTCCCATGCGACAGTCTGCCACTGCTTCTCCTCGGAGGCGAGCAGTGCCTCGATTTCGGCCTTTTCCTTCGACAGCGCATCGAACTCGGTGCGGATCTCGAATTCTTCCAGCTTGCGCAAGGAGCGCAGCCGCATGTTGAGGATCGACTCGGCCTGGAGGTCCGTGAGCGAAAACCGCTCCATCATCACGGCCTTCGGCTCATCGTCCTCGCGGATGATGCGAATGACCTCGTCGATATTGAGATAGGCGATGAGGTAACCGCCAAGGATTTCCAGGCGGCGCTCGATCGCAGCCAGGCGGTGGCGCGAGCGACGTTGCAGCACATCGCGGCGGTGGGCGAGCCACTCCGTCAGCACTTCGTTGAGCGCCATGACGCGCGGCACACGCCCCATCGACAGCACGTTCATGTTGAGCGGGATGCGGCTTTCAAGCTCGGTGAGCTTGAAGAGCGATTCCATCAGGATGCCGGCATCGACGGAACGACTCTTCGGCACCAGTACGACGCGGATATCTTCCGCCGACTCGTCCCGGATATCCTCCAGCAGTGGTAGTTTGCGCGCGACGAGCAGCTCGGCGATCTTCTCGATTAGCCGCGACTTCTGGACCTGATAGGGGATCTCGGTGATGACGATCTGATAGCCGCCGCGACCAAGCTCCTCGGACGCCCAGCGCGCCCTTACGCGAAAGCCGCCGCGACCGGTGCGATAGGACTCGGCCATGCTCGCACGGCTCTCGACGATGATGCCGCCGGTCGGAAAATCCGGCCCTTCGATACCGCCCTTTTGCGGGTTGGCGGGATCGTAGAGAAGATCCTCGACGGTTGCCTCGGGATGACGGATCAGATGCAGCGCCGCGTCGCACAACTCATGAGCGTTGTGCGGCGGGATCGATGTCGCCATGCCGACGGCAATGCCGGTCGCGCCGTTGGCGAGCAGGTTCGGGAAGGCGCCGGGAAGCACGGTCGGCTCCTGGTCTTCCTCGTTATAGGTGGGGCGGAAATCCACCGCGTCCTGATCGATACCTTCCAGCAGCAGCGAGGCGACGTCGGTCATCTTCGCTTCGGTGTAACGCATGGCGGCGGCGTTATCGCCGTCGATATTGCCGAAGTTGCCCTGCCCGTCCACGAGCGGATACCGGATCGCGAACTCCTGGGACAGGCGCACCAACGCGTCGTAGATCGAGGCGTCGCCGTGCGGGTGGAACTTACCCATGACGTCGCCGACGATGCGGGCGCATTTCTTGAACGAGGTGTTGGGCCTGAGCCCCATCTCGCTCATGGCATGAACGATGCGCCGATGTACCGGCTTCAGGCCGTCGCGAACGTCGGGAAGCGCACGATGCATGATGGTCGACAAGGCATAGGCGAGGTAACGCTCTTCCAGCGCCGCCTTCAGGTCAACCGGCTGAATATGATCATCCCCGCCAGACGGGGGAGTAAGGCTTTGTCCCATATCTTCTTGCTAGCGCAACAAACCCGGAACATCAAGGATTTCAGGGGATCGCGCTGTGGAGAACCGCTTGGGGGCGGCGACGCGCTATTGAACGGCGCAGACCCGGCGCTGCAATGTTCGTGCAACGCTTAAACGGTTATGCCATGAGTGAGCGATCGGCGTCGGTAATGTCCTGGAAAGCATCCGGGCGCGGAAGCTCGTGTGATTTCACCGTGCGAATATAATTTCGCCCTGTTTCGTATTAGGTTCGGCTGCTGTTGATTTGGATGATTTGCGAGGGGGCTATTGCGGGACGCGAACTGACGGAAGGATGGGGCCGCAGGCATGGCATATTTCGCCGGCCGACACGGCTGTCCGCCTCAGTTGACGCAGCTTGCCGATATGAACCAGATTAGCGACGCCGCATCTTCGAGACAGCTAAACAATCAGATATTTTCACGAAGGAACTCCACAATGATGCATACGCGCAAGATCCGCCTGATGATGGCCAGCGCCGCACTCCTGACCCTCACCGGTCCGGCCTTCGCGCTGGACGGCGCGGACCTGATGAAGAAGCTTGATGCGGCGACCAGCTCGAACGGCACCACGCTTACCTTCGACAAGGCCGAAGTCAGCGGCGACACGGTCACTGCCTCGGGCGTCCAGATCAAGCTCGCCGGCCAACCCGGCGATGCGCTGAAGATCGGCGACATTACCTTCGAAGGCGTCGAGGAAACCGAAGGCGGCGGCTACTACGCCGAAACGGTTTCCTTCCCCGACGTCAACGTCACGCAGGACCAGGGCAGCTTTGCCGCCAAGGACATTCTCATTTCGGGCCTGTCCATTCCCGCCAATCCGGCCGGTGGCACGCTCGACGATATCCTGCTTTACGAAAGCGCCAGCACCGGCCCGATCACGGTCAGCGCAAAGGGCAAGGAAGTCTTCTCGCTGGAAAGCACCGAAGCAAACCTCGCCCGCCAGGAAAACGACGCCGGCTTTGACTTCGACGCAACCGCGGCGGGCCTCAAGGCCGACCTTTCCGAAGTCGAAGACCCCAAGACCAAGGACGCGATCGAAAAGCTCGGCCTGACCAAGCTCGACGGCGCCGTGACGATGAAGGGCAGCTGGGAGCTCGAAAGCGGCAATGTCGCGCTCGAGGAATATGCCTTCGACTTCAAGAATGTCGGCCGCCTGAACCTCGCCGTCGACATCTCCGGCTACACGCTCGCCTTCATGAAGTCGCTTCAGGAAGCCATGAAGACCGCCGAAGCCAACCCGAACAAGGAAGAGGCCAACCAGGCGATGGGCCTGGCGATGATGGGGCTGATGCAGCAACTGACCTTCAACAGTGCCGAGATCCGCTTCGACGACGCCTCGATCACCAAGAAGGCGCTCGACTACGCCGGTTCGCAGCAGGGCGTTACCGGCGACCAGCTGGCGCAGTCGCTGAAGGGCCTCGTGCCGCTGATGATGGCCCAGCTCAACGTGCCGGAACTGCAGAACCAGGTGTCGTCCGCGGTCAACACCTACCTCGACGGCCCGAAGAGCCTGACGATCAGCGCCGCACCGGAAAAGCCAGTTCCGTTCCCGATGATCATGGGCGCGGCAATGGGCGCACCGAACACCATCCCGTCGGTGCTCGGCGTCAAGGTGACTGCAAACGATTGATCGTTAAAGCCCTGGCCTGACAATCAGCGCCGGCGACTTCGCAAGACCTTGTTGTCCTCGAAGTCGCCGGCGTTTTCGTATCGGCGCTCGGTGTCGGCCTCGCCGGTTGAACCGACGATCAAGCCGACACTCCCATGTTGAAATACATGGCCGTGCAAGTGTCAGGTTCTTGTCGCCCGGTCATTTCGGTTGAAAACCTGCCTTTCTATGGGCCGATTTGTTTCACCTGCCTTGCGTCCCCAAGTCTACGCGGCCACTACTACTCGCACGTCTCTCACGAGCGACTGCATCTTTTTTCAGCATGACGAACAACCATGAGACTTGAACCAGATTTTGTCTGGCCATCCCGTACTGCGCGGTTTTTTCAACCACATACCGATACCGACCGGAGAACATATCTCACCTCGAAGATATCGAAAACTGCGACTTGGGGAGAACAGCCAAGAAGAGATGCGGCAGGACTCATATTTCGCAAGACACCTTCTTGCGAACAACCTGCTGAACTGAAGACCAAACGCAAAAGTATTCATTTCTCTTTTTTTTGACAGATCGGACGTCAATGGCTGGATGGTTCCACCAACCCGTAAAATTCAGAGAAGAACTGTCGGAAGAAAAGTTTCAGCCAGCGCGCGCCGACTACTATGCGGGGCCGCCGGGCAAGCCGCTCCGACTTCTGCTTCAGGCGAGAACGGATTTCCTATCCATCTGGCGAAACGACGACTTTACCGAGAAAGTCTCCCAGATCCGACTGATCGGTCGGCAGGTCATTCTGGTCAACTCCCCCGACCTCATCCGCCAGGTCGTCGTCAAGCGTCATGAGAACTTCGAACGCAAGAGCCCGCAGATGCGTCGGGCGCTTGAGTTCCTGCTGGGCGATGGCCTCTTCATCTCGGATGGCGACACCTGGAAACAGCGGCGTCCCTTGGTTGCCGACATCGTGCATGCCAAAAGGGTCCCGGCCTTCGGTCCGGTCATGGAGCGCACGACCAGCGAACTGGTCGAGCGCTGGAATGGGATGCCGGATGGTGCGCAAGTCAACGTCCTGCACGAGATGGCTGGACTGACCGCCGAGATCATTGCGCGAAGCGTCTTCGGAAACCAGCTCGGCGACGACAGCGCGGCGGCCGTCACCGAGGGGTTTACGAGCTACCAATCGCTGGTGGATTCGATCAATCTCGGCTATTTCCTCGGCTTTGACGACGGTCTGCCGGTCTTGCGGACGCCGACGCTTCGCCGCTCGGTCAAGCGGATTCACCGGATCATCGACAAGGTGGTCGAGGATCACCTCGAAGGCCGCGGCGACCACAATTCGATGGTGGAGCTGTTGATCCGTCGGCAGCAGCGAAATCCGGAACTGAAGCTCGACCTGGTTGCCCTCCGCAACGAAGCGGCCACCATCTTCATGGCCGGCCACGAGACGACGGCCGCCACACTGACCTGGGCCTGGTATCTCTTGTCTCGCGCTAAATGGGTGGAAAAGGCGCTTCACGACGAGATCAGCCGCGTCTGCGGCGATCGCGTTCCAACGATTGACGACGTGCCGCAACTCGAATTGTGCAAGGCCATCATCGAGGAGACGCTTCGCCTCTACCCGCCCGTCCCCATTCTCGCGCGGCAAGCGCGCCAGGCGGAAATGATCGGCGATATCGCCGCCGAACGCGGTTCGCTCGTTCTGATCGTTCCGTGGCTTCTCCACCGAACCGAAAGCCTGTTCGAGGACCCGCATCATTTCCGCCCCGACCGTTTCATGGGCGGGCGTCGCCCGACGCCCTATAGTTTCATTCCGTTCGCAAGCGGACCACGCGTATGCCCGGGCTTGCATTTCGGCCTGACGGAAGCAATCCTGTGCCTGGCGATCATCGCGCAGCAATTCCGCGTGGCCGTCGTCGACGGTCACAAGGTGGAGCCCATCTGCCGCCTCACACTGCGACCAAAGGGCGGTCTTCCGGTCACTCTCCATCGACGGCAGAGACCATCGCATGACCGCTGAAGAGCCGCGCCAGGCTGAGAAAATTGCCAAACGCAAGGCGTGGACCTTCGCCAGCGAAGGGCGGCCCTCCTTCGCAGATGCCCTTTCCGGCCGCGAGGGCTTCAGCACCTTCTGGCGCTATTGGGTGACAGACAATCTCTGGAATCTCGCGCACCTCGCCGGACATTTCGGAATGAAGCTGCTGCCGATGGATGCCTGCTCCAACCTTGGTGCAGCGCTCGGTCTGTTTGCCATGCCGCGCTTTCACAAGGTGGCGTCGCGGCGCGCGCGAGAAACGATCCGCGCACTGAGACCTGATCTCAGCGAGACTGAACAGGAGGCGCTCTTTCGCGAGAACTGCCGGGCACAGGGCCGGCTGATGACCGAATTCTCCGTTATGAACCGGTTGCACAACCATCGCGATCGGCTGAAATTCCACGACCTCGATATCATCGGTGAAGCGGCCAAGGCCGGACCCGTCATCATCGTCGGCATGCATTTGGGCAATTGGGAAGTCGGCCCGACTGCTCTGCAGCGCATCAACGTCCGCCCCTATGCCTTCTATCTGCCACCCAAGGGCCGCGCCAAAGCCTGGATCGCCAAGCGCGTTCGCAGCAAGGCCGGGTTGCGGTTCCTTCCGCCCGGCGCCGAAGGCATCCGGCCGGCAATCAAGATCCTAAAGAGCGGCGGCGTCGTCAGCACCTTTTGCGACGAAGGTTTTGGCGGCTTCATCCGGGGACCGTTCTTCGATCGCAAGCCGCATCTGGAAGGCAACCTTGCCATTGCCATTCGTCTGGCGCGCATCACCGGTGCCACCATCTGCCCGTGGTACAACCTACGCACCAAAGGTTTCCGCTTCGAATGTCGCGCGCTGACGCCCATTCGGCTTCCGCCCGAGGAGCGTCCAGGCGCGCGGCAGCTCGACGATATCTTGATGTTGAACAACGCCATCGAACCGATAGTCCGGGCGAACCTCGACCAGTGGTTTTTCCTCGACAATTCCCTTCGACCAAAGTGATCCGACTTGGACCATGGCGGGCCGCACGACCTCCGTCTGGTTTTTTCGCCCGCACGCGTTCCATGTTATGATCGCATCCGCTTGATGCCCGCGAGCTGTCGCCTATCTAGGTTTGTCTGGAGGAAAGACTCCATCCCGCATTCCTGACCGATCACACGGAAGGAGAACGCCATGGGACTGAAACATGCGGATATCACCGCCATTCTTGGCCCGGTCGACGAAACGCTGATGGCCGAGCTGCTGGCCACCGGGGCGACGGCAGCCGAACTCGCGGAAGCGATCGCTTGGGTCAACAACGACGAAGCGCTGATCGGCGAAGGACGACATCTGCCGGCCGGGCGCGTCGCCGCATTGATCGACATCCTGACGCCCGACGACGGCGAAGAATAGCCTTTTGGGCGCTGGAGCGTCCGAAGAGACAGGTGTGATGACCATCGGTAACGTCAGGGCCATTTCGCGATGGCGGGCCACGTGACTGCGAGTTTTGTGTTGAGGGAGGCCGACAATGACAGCCAAGGAAGTCAAGTTCAGTAGCGACGCCCGCGACCGCATGCTGCGCGGCGTGGATATCCTTGCCAATGCCGTGAAAGTGACGCTCGGCCCGAAGGGGCGGAACGTCGTCATCGAAAGATCCTTTGGCGCCCCGCGCATCACCAAAGACGGCGTTTCCGTTGCCAAGGAAATCGAACTCGAAGACAAGTTCGAAAACATGGGCGCACAGATGCTGCGCGTGGTGGCATCGCGCACCAGCGATGTCGCCGGCGACGGCACCACGACGGCAACCGTGCTCGCACAGGCGATCGTCAAGGAAGGCGTCAAGGCGATCGCCTCCGGCATGAACCCCATGGACCTCAAGCGCGGCATAGACCTCGCGGTGGACGCCATCGTCGCAGAACTCAAGGTCCGCGCCCGCAAGATCGCCAACAACGAGGAGATCGCGCAGGTCGGCACCATCTCTGCCAATGGCGACACGGAGATCGGACGATATCTCGCCAAGGCAATGGAAAAAGTCGGCAACGAAGGCGTGATCACGGTCGAGGAGGCCAAGACCGCCGAGATCGAGCTCGAAATCGTCGAGGGTATGCAATTCGATCGCGGCTATCTCTCGCCCTATTTCATCACCGACCAGGAAAAGATGCGGGTCGAGTTCGAAGATCCCTACATCCTCATCCACGAAAAGAAACTCTCGAACCTGCAGGCAATGATCCCGATCCTCGAATCGGTCATCCAGGCGAGCCGCCCGCTGCTGATCATCGCTGAGGACGTCGAAGGCGAGGCACTGGCAACACTTGTCGTCAACAAGCTTCGTGGCGGCCTCAAGATCGCTGCCGTCAAGGCGCCGGGTTTCGGCGACCGCCGCAAGGCGATCCTCGAGGACATCGCGGTCCTGACCGGCGGCACGGTGGTTTCCGAAGACGTCGGCATCAAGCTTGAGAATGTGACATTGGAAACGCTGGGTCGCGCCAAACGCGTGATGATCGAAAAGGACAACACCACCATCGTCGATGGCGCCGGCACCAAAGCCGACATCGGCGGTCGCGTCAGCCAACTCAAGGCGCAGATCGAGGAAAGCACCTCCGACTACGACCGGGAGAAACTGCAGGAACGGCTTGCCAAGCTCTCCGGCGGCGTTGCCGTGATCCGTGTCGGCGGCTCGACCGAGGTCGAGGTGAAGGAAAAGAAGGACCGGGTCGATGACGCGCTGCATGCCACACGTGCAGCTGTCGAGGAAGGCATATTGCCTGGCGGCGGCGTCGCGCTGCTTCGGGTCGTCAATGCGCTCGACGGCATCAAGACCGCCAATGCCGAACAGCGCGTCGGCGTCGAGATCGTCAGGCGCGCAGTGGAGATGCCGGTGCGCCAGATCGCCGAGAACTCCGGTGCAGAGGGCTCGATCATCGTCGGCAAGCTGCGCGAGAAAACCGACTTCGCCTATGGCTGGAATGCCCAGACGGGCGAATATGGCGATCTGTTCAAGATGGGCGTCATCGATCCGGCCAAGGTCGTGCGCGCCGCTCTGCAGGACGCCGCCTCCGTCGCCGGGCTCCTGGTGACGACAGAGGCGATGATCGCCGAAAAGCCGAAGAAGGATGGTGCCGCACAACCACCAACCGGCCCCGGCATGGACTTCTGAATTTCCAAGGCGAGCCGACAGGCGCAATAGGCTGCCATCTGGCGCGGAACAGGCCCAAGAGCCGGCGGCGTTCGGCTCAGGCGGCAGGATGCCGGTGGCGCGCGACCTCGGCGATGGCAAGCTCGGCAATCGACAGCAGATCCGCCTCGCCGGCTCCGTCCTGCGCCTGCACGGTCATTCCTTGCAGGATCGCGCCGATGAAGCGGGCAAGTCCAGCCGCGTCCGTATGCTCGCGCAACTCCCCTTCTTCGATCCCGCGACGAAGCCGCGTCTCCAGGGCGGAGAGCGTCTGGTTGCGAAGGGCCGTCACGTGGCGGGCGATCACGTCATTTTCGACGGCGCAGGTCAAGACGGCGGTCGAGATCATGCAGCCTTTCGGCCGACCGGGCACCGAAAACTCGTGTGCGGAAACCCGAAGCAGCTTGGCAACGACATCGATAACATGCCCCTCCCCGTTCAGGCTTCGGCCGGCCGCGGCCCCCTCCTGCTGCCGGTAGCGCTCAAGCGCCTCGCGATAGAGGTCCGCCTTCGACACGAAGGCCGCATAGAGGCTCTGCGGCGTGATGCCCATGGCTGCGGTGAGGTCGGCGATCGACGCCCCTTCATAACCGAGCCGCCAGAAGGTTTCGCCGGCGGCGGCAAGCGCAATATCCCGGTCGAAGGCCCGTGGCCGGCCGCGCCGACGAGTTGGAGATTCTAAGGAATTGCTATTTTCCACAATGGTCACTCTAGAATTATGTTCGCACCTGACGTATTCAGGAACGGTCACTGTGATTATAAGAGGTTTTCCACGATGAGTCTCCACCTCAAAAACGCTGCCCTGCTGTCGGCGCTGCTCGCCTTTCCCGTACTTGCGGATGATCATGGCCAATCGGCGCTGAAAGCCCAGCTCGATCCGGTGATCGACCGCGCGATCGCTGAACAGCGCATTGTCGGCACCGTCGTCCTCGTCGCCCGCGACGGCGAGCTTGTTTACGCCAGAGCCGCAGGCCTTGCCGACCGGGAGGCAAACCGCACTGCGCGCCAGGACGACATCTTCCGTTTTGCCTCGGTGACGAAGCCGTTGGTGACCGTGGCGGCGATGCGGCTCGTCGAACAGGGGCGCATCAAGCTCGACGAGCCGGTCAGCAAATGGCTGCCGGATTTCCGCCCCAGCTTCGAAGGCAAGGAGGCGCCGATCCTGGTGCGCCACCTCCTCAACCATACCGCCGGGCTGGAATACGGCTTCTTCCAGCCGCCGGGTGGTTCCTACGCAAGGGCCGGCGTTTCCGATGGGCTCGATCTCTCCAATATCACCCTCGACGAGAACCTGAAGCGTATCGCCACCGTTCCGCTTGTTTCGCGACCCGGTGAGACCTGGCGCTACTCCGTCGCGATCGACGTACTCGGCGGCGTTATCGAGAAGGCAAGCGGCAAGACGCTGGACAAGGCCGTCGATGAACTGGTCGTGACGCCCTTGGCTTTGGCCGACACCGGCTTTTCCGTGAAGCCGACGGACAGGTTGACCGCAGCCTACTTCGACGGCTCGCCCGCCCCCGTGCGCATGCAAGGTGACGCCTCCGTGCCGATCGGCGAAGGCAAGCTGACCTTTTCGCCAGACCGCATCCTCGACGATAAAGCATTTCCATCGGGCGGCGCCGGCATGGCCGGCACGGCAAACGATCTGCTGACGTTCCTGGAAACGATCCGCAAGGGCGGCGGCCCGTTGCTCTCGCCCGAGACGGTGAAGACGATGATGCAGGATCAGACAGGCCCCAAGGCGGAGACGCAGGGTCCGGGTTGGGGCTTCGGCTCCGGCTGGGCCGTACTCGTCGATCCCTCCGCGGCCGGCACGCCGCAGTCGAAGGGCACGATCCAGTGGGGCGGCACCTATGGCCACAACTGGTTCGTCGATCCGGTCAAGAACATCACCGTCGTGGCGCTGACCAACACGGCGTTCGAAGGCATGTGGGGACAGTTTACCCGAGATGTGCGCGACGCCGTCTACGCCAAGCCCTGACCCGATCGGCTGGTCAAAAATGCAAAAACCCGACGGTAGCACCGCCGGGTTTTTTGTTTCTTCGGTCTTTTCGGACCTTAGTCCTTCTTCTGCGGGATCGGGCGAAGCGCCAGCTCGCGCAGCTGGGCCGACGTCGCCTCGGATGGCGCACCCATCAGCAGATCGACGGCCTGCTGGTTCATCGGGAAGATCGAGATCTCGCGCAGGTTCTTCGCACCGACCAGCAGCATGACGACACGGTCGATGCCGAAGGCCATGCCGCCATGCGGCGGTGCGCCGTACTGGAAGGCGCGGTAAAGGCCGCCGAACTGCTCTTCCACTTCCTGCTGCGACTTGCCGGTCAGCTCGAACGCCTTGACCATGACTTCCGGCAGCTGGTTGCGGATCGAGCCGGACGCGATTTCGAAGCCATTGCAGACCATGTCGTACTGGTAGGCCTTGATCGACAGCGGATCTTCGCCGTTCAGCGCTTCCATACCGCCCTGCGGCATCGAGAACGGGTTGTGGGCGAAGTCGATCTTCTTTTCGTCTTCCAGCCATTCGTAGAACGGGAAGTCGACGATCCAGCAGAATTCATAGCGGTCGCGGTCGACGAGGTTCAGTTCCTCGCCTGCCCGTGTGCGGGCTTCGCCTGCGAACTTGTAGAACTTCGAGGGATCGCCGGCGACGAAGAAGCAGGCGTCGCCGTCGTCGAGGCCGAGCTGGGTGCGGATCGCGTCGGTGCGCTCCTCGCCAATGTTCTTGGCAAGCGGACCGGCGCCCTCGAGCTTTTCGCCTTCCTTGCGCCAGAAGATGTAGCCGAGACCCGGCTGGCCCTGGCTCTGGGCCCAGGCGTTCATGCGGTCGCAGAACGCGCGCGAACCACCGGTCTTAGCCGGGATTGCCCAGACTTCGACCTTCGGGTTCGAAGCGATCATGTTGGCGAAGACCTTGAAGCCGGAACCGTCAAAGTGCTCGGTAACCGCCTGCATCTCGATCGGGTTGCGCAGGTCCGGCTTGTCGGAGCCGTACTTGCGGATTGCCGTATCATAAGGAATGCGCGGGAACTTTTCCGTCACCGGCTTGCCATCTGCAAACTCGACGAAGATCTCGCGGATCACCGGCTCCATCGTCGACCAGACGTCTTCCTGCTCGACGAAGCTCATCTCGAGGTCGAGCTGGTAGAATTCACCCGGCAGGCGGTCGGCGCGCGGGTCTTCGTCGCGGAAGCACGGCGCGATCTGGAAGTAGCGGTCGAAGCCGGCAACCATCAGAAGCTGCTTATACTGCTGCGGCGCCTGCGGCAGGGCGTAGAAGCTGCCGGGGTGGATGCGCGACGGCACCAGGAAGTCGCGTGCGCCTTCCGGCGACGAAGCCGTCAGGATCGGGGTCGTGTATTCGGTGAAGCCGACATCGCCCATGTGGCGGCGCATCGACGAGATGATCTGCGTGCGCTTGACGATGTTCTTGTGCAGCGTGTCGCGACGCAGGTCGAGGAAGCGGTACTTCAGGCGAACGTCTTCCGGATAGTCCGGCTCGCCGAATACCGGCAGCGGCAGTTCCTTGGCGGCCGAGAGAACTTCGATCTCCTGGGCATAGAGCTCGATTTCACCAGTCGGCATGCCCTTGTTGACGGTGTCGTCCATGCGTGCCTTGACGAGGCCGTCGATACGGACAACCCATTCACCGCGGACAGTCTCGGCGGCCTTGAAGGCGGGGCTATCGGGATCGGCGACGACCTGGGTGATGCCGTAGTGATCGCGCAGGTCGATGAAGAGCAGGCCGCCATGGTCGCGGACGCGGTGGACCCAGCCGGAAAGGCGAACGGTGGAGCCGACATCCGACTTGCGGAGGGCGGCACAGGTGTGGCTGCGGTAGCGGTGCATCGTGTTATCCCGGAATTGCAAAGCGCCGCGCAGGCTCGCCGGAACGGCGCGCGGCAACATGATCAAAATCGGGCGGAAAAGCGCATGATGCGCCGGCTTTGTCAAGCCGAGACCTCCGCGCTCCCCGAGGGAAGCGCCGCTGATACCACGCAAATTCGACCCCATTCGTCGGCTTGAGACAAAGCATTCACCCGAACGGCGCGAAAAGAACGATTATCGTCACAATTCGCGACTGTGCGCCACGGGAATGCGTCGCTACACATAATGGGTCCGCCTTCATCCCGACTCGCGAGCATCTTTCGGAAGTCGCCTGCCCCATGTCGCAAATTCGTCCGCTCATTCCGCTTCTCGTCACCGCAGGCATCCTCATCGGTGGCAACGGACTGCAGGGCACGTTCATCTCGCTGCGGGCACTCGAAGAAGGTTTCTCGACGTCATTGATCGGCGTCATCGGCACCGGCTACAACATCGGCTTCGCGCTCGGCTGCGTGTATGTGACCCGCATCCTGCGTGCCATCGGCCACATCCGCACCTTCTCGGCGATGGCGGCCATCGCGTCGGCGGCGGCGATCGCCATGGTGCTCGTCATCAACCCGCTGATGTGGTTCCTGATGCGGCTTGTCGCCGGCATCTGCTTCGCCTGCCTTTTCGCCACCGTCGAGAGTTGGCTGAATGCCAGCGTCACCAATACGAATCGCGCGCGCACGCTTTCCGTCTATCGTCTGGTAGATCTTGGCTCGGTCACCGCGGCGCAATACGTCATTCCCGGCGTCGGCATCGGCGGTTTCGAACTCTTCGCGATCATCTCGATGGCGCTCACATTGTCACTCGTGCCGATCTCCTTTGCCGATCGGTCGAGCCCGGTGGCGCCGGAAGCGATCCGCTTCGACGTCAAGGCGCTGTGGAACATCTCGCCGCTTGCGACCGTCGGCTGCATCGTCGTCGGCCTCACCAACGCCGCCTTCCGCTCGCTGGGTCCCATCTACGCGCAGGGGATCGGTCTCTCGGTGACGGCGATTGCCACCTTCATGAGCGCCGGCATCATCGGCGGCGTCGTGCTGCAATATCCGCTCGGTCACTATTCCGATCAGATCGACCGGCGGTTGATCATCCTGATCGCCACCTTCGGGTCGCTGCTCGCCGGACTTTTCCTCGCCTTTGGCGCCGGCAACGACGAGTGGCTCAATTTCGCCGGCATCTTCCTTTTCGGCGCCTTCGCCATGCCGCTCTACTCGCTCTGCTCGGCACATGCCAACGATCACGCTGCGGAAGGACAGCACGCGCTGGTCTCCGCGGGGATGCTGTTCTTCTGGTCGCTCGGTGCGATCATCGGCCCGCTGTTTGCCTCCTTTCTGCTCGAAATCTTCGGTCCGCAGGCGCTGTTCATCTATACTGCCGCGGTCCTCTTCCTCTTCATGCTCTATACGTTGAGACGCATGACGGCGCGTGGCGGCGTTCCCGCAGAAGCGCGCGCCATGCCCTTCCGCAACCTGCTGCGGACCTCGTCCTTCTTCAACAAGCTCGCGGGCGGCAACCACACCCGCAAGGACGACTGAAACGCCTGCGGCAAGATGTGCCTGCGCGAGATAATTGCTGATTGCGGCGATCAGGTTTAGAACCGGGCCCATCGCCCTATCCAGTTGCCGAGATTGCAAAAATGCCCCTGATCAGCCGCCGCACATTCCTCCAGGGCTCCGCCGCTTTGGGCGGCGCTTTCGCCTTCGGCGCCGGCATGGCGGCGCGCGCCGGCGCCGCGCCGGATCCGCAGATCCTGACGGCACAACTGACTGAGGCACAGATCGCCGCCGATGGCGTGACACCCAAGGTCATGACCTATGGGCTGGGGGATACCGCCAGCAACGGCATGCCGCCTGTCTTGCGGATGCGCATGGGCGAGACCTATGCCGCACGGCTGATCAACCGGCTCGACGAGCCGACGACCGTCCACTGGCACGGACTTCGGATACCCAATGCCATGGACGGCGTGCCGGAGATGACGCAGCCCTATGTCTATCCGGGCGACCCCTTCGACTATGTCTTCACGCCGCCGGATGCCGGCACCTTCTGGTATCACCCCCACTGCAACACGCTGACGCAGATGGGAAGCGGGCTGACCGGCGTCATCGTCGTCGAAAACCCGGTTGATCCGGTATTCGACGCCGAGATCGTGCTGAACCTGCGCGACTGGCGGCTCGGCAAGGGCGGCGCCTTCATCGACCCGTTCAAGCCGAGGGATGCCGCGCGCGGCGGCACCTATGGCACGGTTCGCACCGCGAACTGGCAGCAGGCGCCGAGCTACGACGCGCCCGCCGGCGGTCTCGTGCGGGTCCGCATCGCGGCCACGGATGTCACGCGGATCTATACGGTCGGGCTGGAGGGGGCAGACGCCATGGTCGTGGCGCTTGACGCAAACCCGGTCGACAAACCCTTCCCGCTCGATCGCTGCGACGTCGGCCCGGGCCAGCGCATCGACCTCGTCGTGCGGATGCCCGACAGCGAGGGCGCCACGGTGAAGCTCGGCAATCTGCGTGGCTCGCATCCCTGGACGATCGCAAGTTTCCGGGCAACGGGCCAATCCTTGAAACGCGATATCCGCGATGTCGCTCCCCTTCCCGCCAATCCGATCGCCGAGGCGGACCTGTCGGTGGCCACCCGCATCCCGATCGACCTGACGGCCACCGCCGAACACAAGGCGACGCCTTCGATCTGCGGCTCTCTCGGCTACACCTTCTGGGCCATCAACAAGGTGCCGTGGCCGGGTGACACGCCGGATCCGATCGCACCGATCGAGGAAATGAAGCTCGGCAAGAGTTATGTCCTGCAGATCGCCAATCGGACGCCGCATGCCCATCCGATCCACCTGCACGGCATGAGCTTCCGCATTCTCAACTCGAACAGGCGGACCTTCCTGCCGCCGCCGACGGACACCATCCTGCTCTTGCCCGACGAACAGGCGGAAATCGCGCTCGTTGCCGACAATCCAGGTGATTGGGTGTTCCATTGCCACATCATCGAGCACCAGAAGACCGGCATGACCGGTTATTTCAGGGTGGTTTGAGAATTTCGATTGTGACGGATGGCACGAAGGGCTACACGAAAAACATAGCCGCATTTTTGCCACAGTGATTTAAGTCCGATGATTGAAACAACAGCAGATCTAGAGGCCGCCTGCCAGCAGCTGGCCCGCTCAAGTTATATTACGATCGACACGGAATTCCTGCGTGAGACCACCTTCTGGCCGGAGCTTTGCCTGATCCAGATGGCGAACCCGGATATGGCCGTCATCGTCGACCCGATGGCCAAGGGCATCGATCTCGCGCCGTTCTTTGCGCTGATGGCCAACCCCGACGTGGTCAAGGTCTTCCACGCAGCGCGTCAGGATATCGAGATCATTTTCCATCTCGGCAATCTGATCCCGCACCCGATTTTCGACACGCAAGTCGCGGCCATGGTCTGCGGCTTCGGCGACAGCGTCTCCTATGACCAGCTCGTCAATCGCATCAAGGGTGAGCAGATCGACAAATCCTCGCGCTTCACCGATTGGAGCCGCCGGCCGTTGACCGAGAAACAGCTCGACTACGCGCTGGCCGACGTCACGCATCTGCGCGACATCTATCAGTACCTGAATGCGCAGCTCGAGCGCGAGGGCCGCTCGCTGTGGCTTTCCGAGGAGATGGCGATTCTCGAGGCTCGCGACACCTACGACCTGCACCCGGACGATGCCTGGCAGCGCCTGAAGATGCGCGTCAAGAAGCCGATCGAACTCGCAGTGCTGCAGAAGGTCGCTGCCTGGCGGGAACGCGAGGCGCGCAATCGCAACGTCCCCCGCGGGCGCATCCTCAAGGACGATGCGATCTACGAAGTCGCGCAACAGCAGCCGAAGGACTCCGAGGCGATGGCACGGCTGCGAACCATCCCGAAGGGCTGGGAACGCTCGAGCGCCGGAACTGCGCTGATCGAGGTGGTCAACGAAGCGCTTGCCATCCCCAAGACCGACCTGCCGCGGCTGCCGCGGCAGAACCACACGCCCGAAGGTGCAGCCGCTGCCACCGAAATGCTGAAGGTGCTCTTGAAGCTGATCGCCGAGAAGCAAGGCGTGGCCGCCAAGATCATCGCCAACAGCGACGATCTCGACAAGATCGCCGCCGAGGGCGAAAACGCCGATGTCGGCGCACTCAAGGGCTGGCGGCGCGAGCTGTTCGGCGATACGGCACTGAAATTGATCAATGGTGAAGTGGCTCTGCGCTTCGTCGACAAGAAGATCGAAGCGATGGAAATCGGCGATTGAAAACGGCGGGCGGAAACAACTTTCCGCCCGAATCCGGCTCTAGCTGAAGGGCCGGCGGGATAGAATCACCATCGTGGCAAACGACGTGAAAACGACGTCGACGTGATGTGGCGCACCCCTGCCGGTTAACACGTTCGCCCGCTTCTCCCGGGACTGAGGCTTTCCGCATGCGCTGGCGTTTCTCCACGTTCGAAGGACTTCTCCTGCTGCTGGTCGTTGCGGGTGCCGGAGCTGTTTACGCATGGGTTGTCTATGGGACGGGCGGCCTGATCGGCGCGACCTACGCAGTCTTCATGTGTATGCCGATCGTCGCCTTCGAACGTCGCATCATCTTCCGGCGCCTCAATCGACGGATCCATTCCTTCTCAACGCCGGTCTTCTTCGTCGCCTCGCTCGCGGTCTATTTCGTGCTTCTCGACATCGGCTATGCGGCCGCCGGCCTGATCATGCGGGTGAGCGGTGTTATGGGGGATAACTGGATGGAGGCGATGATGCCGTCCAAAACGGTTCTGCTCTTTGCACTCGCCATTTCGGGATCGCTCGTCTTCATTCTCAGAGTCCGCGAATTGCTGGGGCGCGATGTCTTCCTGAGCCTTCTGACCGGGCGCTACCGCAAGCCGATCCAGGAAGAGCGCGTCTTTCTGTTCATCGATCTCGCCGGTTCGACCTCCTATGCCGAGCGCAACGGCGACCTCCGGATGCAGGAATATCTCGGCAAGCTGTTCGCGACGATTGCAGACCCCGTGCTGCGCTATCGCGGGTCGATCGACGACTATGTTGGCGATGCCGCCGTCATCACCTGGCCCTTCGACCGGGCCACCAATAACGCGACCTGCATCCATTGCGTCTTCGATATTCTCGAAATTATCGACGCGGAAGCGCACCGCTGGCAGAAGGAATTCGGCGAGGTTCCGCGCCTGCGTGCGGCCCTTCACGGCGGAACCATCGTCGCTGCCGAGATCGGCCTCGACAGGCACAAGATCACCTATTTCGGCGATACGGTGAACACCACCGCTCGCCTCGAAGGCTTCTGCAAGACGCTCGGCCACCAGGTACTGATCTCCACCGACCTTGCCCGCAAGATGCGCCTGCCGCACTACGTCCGGGTCGAGGATCTCGGTGAGCACGCCGTCAAAGGACGCGGGCAGAAGCTCGGCGTGCTGGCGCTTCGGGCTGGGGGTACGCCAGCGCCGCAGCTGGCGTCCAGCTAACTTTCAACCGTGCAGCTTCGCCCCCTTGGTGACCTTGTCGACCAGCTTCTTGTCGGCATGGATGGCGATGCCGGCAACCTTCGCTTCGTCGGGCTGTGTTTCGGCAAAGACCGCGCGGTTGGCGCTGTCGTGGTCGGTCGAAAACATGGCATCGACATAGATCGAGGTTCTTATCTCTCTTTCGATCGCGCGGCGTTGAATATTGCCGAGCGTCGCACCATCTGCCGATAACACGATGATCGGCTGAACGCTCAGAGCATTGTAGACGTTGCCGGCGCCATCGCGATAGGCTTCCCCGATGATCGCCGGTTTCTGCCCGGCGATGCCGGTTGCCAGAAATGCGGTGACGTTCAGCTTCTGCCAGGTGGCCAGATCCTCGCGCAACACGATCGCGAACTTGGTGTCGAACATGACGGGTATCTCCATATCAGGACATCAGGGCGTGCCCAAGGAGGCCATAGCCGAGGAAGCGGCCATCAATCTTGAACGATTGTGCGGATCGCCGGGCGATGGGATCCGCGTCGCCGCACCGGTCGACGGCATCGAGCGCATCGAGGCGCGACTGCACGGTAAGGTCTTCGAGCCGCATCGCCACGACACCTATGCGCTCGGCGTAACGCTGGGCGGCATCCAGACCTTCCAGTATCGCGGCGAGAGCCGCTACAGCACACCCGGGAGCATTATCATCATTCACCCCGACGAGGTGCACGACGGTGGTGCGGGAACCGAAGCGGGCCTTCGCTACCGGATGATGTACCTGCAGCCGGAGCGATTGATCGCCGCCCTTGGCGACAACGGTGGCGCCTTGCCATTTATCGCCGCTCCGGTTGTCGGCGACGTCGCCCTGCGTCAGGCGATCGGCGAGGCTCTCATGGATCTCGACGGCGGCATAGACGAACTGGCCCTCGACGACATACTCACACGCATTGCCGAGGGATTGTGCCGCCATGCTGGGACGACGAGCAAGCCTGCCGGTAGGTCGGCGAAACGGGCAGTGTTCGAAGCGACGGACTATCTCAGAGCCAACCTTGATCGCCCGGTTGGTTCGCAGGAACTCGAAGCGGTCAGCGGCCTTGATCGCTTCACGCTCGCCCGCCAATTCCGCAAGGTTCTCGGAACCAGCCCGCACCGCTACCTCCTGATGCGGCGGCTGGAGCAGGCGCGCCGGATGATTGCCACCGGCCACAGCCTGGGGGGGGCGGCGCTGGAAACCGGCTTTGCCGACCCGGCCCATTCCCCCCGCCACTTCAAGCGTGCCTATGGTGTGACGCCCGGACGGTGGGCAAGCCTGGCCCTCGCCGGCTGAACCATCGGCGCCGCCGCGTCGCCACGGCGCTGACGTCAGCGTCCGGGGTGCTCACAGCAATTTGCACCCGGCCAATTCCCGCCTGGCGCGCTGCGCAATTCGCCTGTCATCAAAGCTTCACCGGCCTGTAAGCCAAACATCACCCAACCGTCATCAAAGCCGCCTATCGGGTTCGCGTACTTTGGCATCCAACCCATGGTGACTTTCATGACCAAAACGCTTCTCGCCACCGCGGCGCTCACACTTTTGATGACGACGACCGTCCTGGCTGAGGAAAAGGCCTTTCCTGCAACGCTGAAGGCACATGCGATCCTGCCGGCAAACACGATCCTGGCAGCGCCGTCCGACGCGCCGGAACACCGGAAGACACCCGGCAAGTTCACCCCCGCCGACCGCAAGCGCGCTGACGCGATCGGCACCGTGCCGGGCAAGGATGGCGTCCGCCCGACCGGCCTTTCGCTGCCCTTCAACGGCCAGCCGATGCAGGGTTTTTCCGGCATCAAGGCGATGGCAGACGGTACCTTCTGGAGCCTTTCCGACAACGGCTTCGGCAGCAAGCTGAACTCGACCGATGCGATGCTGATGCTGCACCATGTGAAGATGGATTGGGACGCCGGCAAGGTCGAAGCGCTGAAGACCCTGTTCCTCACCGATCCGGACCGCAAGGCCCCCTTCCCGATCGTCATGGAAGGTTCCGACAAGCGCTACCTGACCGGCGCAGACTTCGATGTCGAATCCATCCAGCCGGTCGCCGACGGCTTCTGGGTCGGCGAGGAATTTGGCCCCTACATCCTGAAATTCGATGTTGACGGCAAGCTGACCGACGTCATCGCGACTGCTGTTGACGGCAAGCCGGTGATGTCGCCCGACAACCCGACCCTGACGCTGCAGGGCGACCCGTCGAAGAAGACGCCCGCCTTCAACCTGAAGCGTTCCGGCGGCTATGAAGGCATGGCACTGTCGAAGGACGGCACCAAGCTCTACGGTCTGCTCGAGGGCCCGATCTGGACCGACAGCGAAACCGTCGAACAGGCCGATGGCCGCCCGGCGCTGCGCGTCATCGAACTCGATGTCGCCAGCAAGGCCTGGACGGGCCGCAGCTGGCTCTATCCGCTGGCCGAAGGCGGTGAGGCGATCGGCGACTTCAACATGCTCGACGACAAGACCGCTCTGGTGATCGAGCGCGACAATGGGGCCGGCACGCTCGACGAGGCCTGCGCAGACCCGAAAGATCCGAAGCCGGATTGCTTTGCCGTCGGCTCGAAGGTGAAGCGTGTCTACAAGATTGCTTTCGACGACAGCAATGTCGGCAAGGCCGTGCGCAAGATCGGTTATATCGATCTCCTGAAGATCGCCGACCCGGATAACAAGAAGCGCCAGGGCGGCGGCGACGGTTACTACGACATGCCGTTCGTGACGATCGAAAACGTCGATCGCGTCGATGACACGCACATCATCGTCGGCAACGACAACAACCTGCCGTTCTCGGCCGGCCGTGCGCTTGATAAGGCCGACGACAACGAGTTCGTTCTGCTCGAAGTCGGCGAATTCCTGAAGGCGGAATAATCAAAAAGGGCGCGCGGATTCTTGTCCGCGCGCCCTTCTTCAAAGATCAAGATGCATTCAGCCCTGGAAGTGGAATGCCAGTCTCCTGCCCGTCAGCTTGCCCAACTGCTGCAGACGCCCGTCGAGGCGTTCGCCGGCAAATTCCGAATAGGCCGCAGGCACGACGATCTCCAGGTCGACATCCGGCAGAGACGATTTGCGGAAGGTCAAATTCTTTGCCACACCCGGCATCGAGGCCGAGAACAGATAGGCGACGCGCAGCAGGCCGCCGAGCAATTTCGCCAGTTCCAGTAGTCGTGGCGTGGTAATGCCGGTCAGCGCGCCGGTCGCACCGTCATCGCTCAAGCCCTCGAAGCGATAGTAATTGGCAAGCGCGATATAGGCCCGCCCGGCATGGGTGATGCCGGAGAAGGTCGAGTGGGCGATGATGTTCAGCGCCTGCAGGCCGCGATAATCCGGATGCGCGCGCCAGCTGATATCGGCAAGCAGGCAGGCGGCCTGGCGATAACGGCTTTCCTCTTCGGTTTCCTCGACGCCGAAGAACGGCACCATGCGGCCGGTCCAGTCGGCAAGCTCGCGAGCATGCTCGGGTGACCGCGCCCGCAGAATGGCAATTTCGCCGGCAGCGGTCAGCAGCGGGTCCTGCGCACGCTCGTTCTCGTTCAAGAGCGAGAAGAGATAGCCTTCGCGCACGCCGAGCGCCGAGAACGAAATCCGCTCCGGCTCCATAATCGACAGTGCCTCCTGCATCGCAATGGCGCCGAAGGGAAGCAGGCTGCGGCGGCTCTTGGAGATCGTCGCATAGGCTGACGGCTTGATGTTCTTCGGCTCGATTACCTCCGGCAGCAGCGTCATCGCCTCGTCATAGGAAATCTCGTAGCCCTGCATCATGTGCAGCGGATAATTTCGGATTTCCATGTGCAGCTTGGCGATCGAGCGCCAGGTGCCGCCGACGGCATAAAAGGTGCGGCCGGTACCGGTCTTCAGCACCGGCGAGCTTTTCATGAATTTGCGCACCCAGGTGCGGGCTTTCGGCAGCGAACCGCCACTGTGCTCGAAGAGGCGGATACCCCCGAGCGGCAGCGTGATGCCCTTGCCGATCTTCTTGCCGTTCACCTCGACCAGCTCCAGCGAGCCACCGCCAAGGTCACCGACCACCCCATCGGGATCGTGGTAGCCGCTGACGATGCCCATGGCGGAGAAATAGGCTTCCTCTTCGCCGGTAAGGATGCGGACCTTGTGGCCGAGGATGGCCTCGGCCTTCTGGATGAAGGCCGGTCCGTTGCTCGCCTCGCGGGCGGCTGCGGTCGCCAAAACATACATGGAGGTCGCACGCGCCTGCTGCGACAGGGCATGAAAGCGGTGCAGCGCCCGCAGAGCACGCTCGACGCTCTCCTCGTCCATGCGTCCGGTGGCATCGATGCCCTTGCCCAGACCGCACATAACCTTCTCGTTGAACAGCATGGCCGGAGCACGGCTCAGGCCTTCGTAGACGACAAGGCGAATGGAGTTCGAGCCGATATCCACAACGGAGACCGGGCGGATGCCGGGCAGACGCCCCTGCGCTTCAGATTCGACCATGCAATTCCAGTTTACTTGTGCCAGCTGCTCTTCCAGCCGGCAATCAGCTTCGGTGCGCTGGACTTCAGGGCTTCACCCCGGCCGGAGAGGCTGGGGTTGGTCATGAAATAATGCTGCGCGTTGAAAGGCTCGGCATCCTTGCCGACTTCCATCCGGCGAGACGTGCCGTCGGGAAGGATTTCGTAGCTCTGCTGGTTGTCGATGAGATTGCCCAGCATGATCTGCGAAAGTACCTGTTCGTGCACAGTCCGGTTGATAAGAGGCACAAGCGTCTCAACCCGCCGGTCCAGATTGCGCGGCATCATATCCGCCGAACCGATATAGACAAGCGCATTTTCCGATGGGAGGCCGTGACCGTTGCCGAAGCAGAATATGCGGGAATGTTCGAGGAATCTGCCGACGATGGACTTGACACGGATATTGTCGGAAAGGCCCGGCACCTGCGGCCTCAAGCAGCAGATGCCGCGCACCACGAGGTCGACTTCGGCTCCGGCACGGCTCGCCTTGTAGAGCGCGTCGATGATTTCCGGATCGACGAGCGAGTTCATCTTCATCCAGATCGCCGCGGGCCGGCCGGCCTTGGCGTGCGCGATCTCCTCTTCAATATGCTTGAGGATGCGGGGGCGCAGCGTGTGCGGCGAAACCGCCAGCTTCATGCCGGCTTCCGGCTCGCCATAGCCGGTGATGAAATTGAAGATGTTCGCCATGTCGTGGGCGATGACCGGGTTGCAGGTGAAGAACGACAGGTCGGTGTAGATCTTCGCCGTGACCGGGTGGTAGTTGCCGGTGCCGAGGTGGCAATAGGTGCGCAACCGGCCCTCCTCGCGGCGCACCACCATCGACATCTTGGCATGGGTCTTGAGTTCGATGAAGCCGAAGACCACCTGCACGCCGGCACGTTCCAGGTCGCGCGCCCAGCGGATGTTGGCTTCCTCATCGAAGCGGGCCTTCAGCTCGACCAGCGCCGTCACGGACTTTCCGGCTTCAGCCGCATCGACAAGCGCGCGCACGATCGGGCTGTCGTTCGAGGTCCGGTAGAGGGTCTGCTTGATGGCGACCACTTCGGGATCGTGCGCTGCCTGCAGCAGGAACTGCACCACGACATCGAAGGATTCGTAGGGATGGTGGACCACCATGTCCTTTTCGCGGATCGCGGCAAAACAATCGCCGGCGTGTTCACGCACGCGCTCGGGGAAGCGCGGATTGTACGGCTCGAAACGCAGATCGTCGCGCGGCGCCTTGGTGATCTCCGACAGCGTGTTCAGCGCCAGCAGCCCCGGCAGAACGGCAACGCGGTTTTCCGGAACACTGAGCTCCTGAACCACGAACTGGCGCAACGACGCGGGCATTTCCGAATCGAGCTCGATGCGGATCACCGAGCCGCGGCGGCGGCGCTTCAGCGCCGTCTCGAAGAAGCGCACCAGGTCTTCGGCTTCTTCCTCGACTTCGATATCGCTGTCTCGAATGATGCGGAACGTGCCGGAGCCCTTGACCTCGTAGCCCGGGAACAGCCGGTCTATGAACTGGCTGACCATGTCTTCGAGCGTGATGTACCGGATGACGTTCTTGACATCGGGCAGGCGGATGAAGCGGTCGAGCGCCACCGGAAGGCGCAAGAGCGCCGTCATCGGCTCGCGGCCGGTCTTGCTGACGAGCTGCAGGCCCATCGAGAAGCCGAGGTTCGGGATGAACGGGAACGGGTGCGCCGGATCGATCGACAGCGGCGTCAACACCGGAAAGATCAACTGGTCGAATTCGTTGGCAAGCCAGCTCTTGTCCTGCGCCGACAGTGATGCCGGACGGACGATCAGGATATCTTCTTTGGCGAGGTATTGCTGCAGCACAGCAAGCGACGCCTGCTGTTCCATCTGCAGGTTGTCGATTTCCTTGAGGATGTCTTCGAGCTGCTCGACCGGCGTCTTGCCGTCCGGCGACCGCATGGCCAGTCCCTGGCGTACCTGGCCCTCGAGGCCGGCGACGCGCACCATGAAAAACTCATCAAGGTTGGCGGCTGAGATCGACAGGAAACGGACCCGCTCCAGTAGCGGATGCGCCGTGTTAAGCGTTTCCTCAAGCACGCGGCGATTGAACTGCAGCCACGAGAATTCGCGATTGATGAACCGCTCGGGGCTGGAGAGCAGATCCACCTCCTCCGCCGCCTGTTTGTTCTCGTTCACCGCAGACGTCGCATTATCCATTGCTGATCAGACCCCATTTCGCCGCATGCAGGAACTATAACAGTTTGACGACGGAACTGTGACAGTCAATCGGAATGGCGTTGATTTCCAAGCTCTTCCAGGACTTCGGCGGCAAGCGACCGGGTCAGCTTGACGCTACGGGCAAGCGCCAGCCGGTCGATGCGCTCGACGATCGTCTGGGCGGCCTCAAGCGAGCGCTCCATGCGCTGGACGATGTAGCCAACGAGCCTTTCATCGATGAAAAGCTGGCGATCGGCAAAGAGCTTGATCAGCACCTGCGTCAACAGTTCGTCGTCGGGTTCGCCGATCTCGACGACGGTTGCTGCCTTGAGGCGCGAGCGCAGGTCCGGAAGCACGACCGGCCACGACATCGGCCAGAGCCGCGAGGTCATCAACAGGCCGGTGCCGTGCTCACGAACGCTGTTGATGACATGAAACAGTGTGGTGTCGTCAAACCCCTGGCGGTCGGCATCCTCGAACAGGACCGGGCCTTCGGCGGCGATCAGTGCGGCGTTCGAGTCCGCAACCGGGTGGATCGTCCGCGCGCCCGCCCTCTCCTTCCAGATGCTGGCGAGATGCGACTTTCCGGAGCCGACCGGGCCGGCGATGATGACGACGGGCGACGGCCAGTCGGGCCAGTGATCGACGATCGCGATCGCCGCGCTCAGCCGATCGGAAACGAGCAGATCCTCACGACCCGTCGCCGGGTCGTGGTCGAATGCCAGAGGCAGTTGTTCGAAGGGACGTTTTGTCATGCTGTACTCGGGACAAGGATGGGACTATCAGCCGGGCTGATCGCCCTTTGCCTTCTTCGCCGCGACCTTTCCATGTCCATGGTAGAGATCGCTATCAAGGTATCGCTGGATGCCGAAGCGAACAAGCACGCCGATGGCAGCAGCCGCCGGAACGGCAACCAGAAGCCCGACGAAACCGAAGAGGGCGCCGAAGGCAAGCAGCGCGAACATGAGCCAGACCGGGTGCAGGCCGACACTCTTGCCCACAAGCTTGGGCTGCAGGATGTTGCCTTCGAGGAACTGGCCGCTGAAGAAGATGGCGGCGACAAGCCCGATCCAGAGATAGTCGGGCCAGAACTGCACAAGTGCGACACCGACAGCCAGGACCAGACCGACCATCGACCCGACATAGGGGATGAAGCTGATCATGCCGGCAAAGAGGCCGATCAGCAGGCCGAAATTCAGACCGACGAGCGACAGGCCGATGCCATAGTAAAGGCCGAGAATGAGGCAGAGGGAGCCCTGGCCGCGAACGAAGCCGGCGATCGTCGTGTTCATGTCGCGGGCGATCTGGCGGACGACACCGACATAATCGCGCGGAACCCAGCTATCGACCCTGTCGACCATCCGGTCCCAGTCGAGCAGCAGGTAGAAGGCGACGACCGGCGTGATGATGAACAACGACAGAATGTCGAGCAACGCCATGCCGGAGTTCCAGAGCTGCTGGAACAGCGTGCCGAGGAAGCTGGCGCCCTGCTCCAGCAGCTTGGCCGAATTCTGCTTAATCGCCGTCATCTGATCGGCGAGCCAATCCGGTAACAGTGTCGACTGGCTGTCGGTCAACAGCGCCTGCAGCTTGGCGATATAGCCGGGCATCTTCTGAATGAAGTCGGCGGCCTGGGTAAAGATCACCGGGATGATGATCATCAGCGACAGGGCAAAGATCACCACGAAGCCGATGAGGATCACCACCGTCGCCATCAGCCGGCTGAGGCCGAGCCGCTCGAGGCGGTCGGCGACCGGGTCGAGGAAGTACGCAAGCGCCATGCCCGCCAGGAAAGGAAGCAGGATCGAGCTGAAAACCATCAGAAAGGCGATAAAGGCCGCAAGCACCAGCAGCCAGAAAATAACCTGGCGCTGAAGTCCCGAACCGCTGACTTTTATGTCCATGGTGTTCCCCGTAACACGCCAAGCATGCCTTTGCCGCATCATAATCTGTTTGAGGAGATAGGGGGCTCGCCGCGCACCGGTCAAGTCTGCGCGCTTCCCGGCCCGGTAAATTGGACGCTCGATCCGTTTCTTGCCCGTGGGATATGGGCAAAATGGTGAAAAATGGCCGAGAAGGCAGGCTGTCGGCTTGCACTCCCTTGCCCGCCGTGCAATTCGCATCCGCAAAATACCTGTCGCGCGACCAGCCTTGGAGAACCAGCATGAGCCAGTCGGGAAAGAACGGCCTCACCTATAGTGACGCAGGCGTGGATATCGATGCCGGCAATCTGATGGTGGAGAAAATCAAGCCTCACGTGCGCTCGACCCGGCGCCCGGGCGCCGACGGCGAGATCGGCGGCTTCGGCGGCCTGTTCGACCTGAAGGCCGCCGGCTTCACCGACCCGGTGCTCGTCGCCGCCAATGACGGTGTCGGCACCAAGCTCAAGATCGCCATCGACGCCAACAAGCACGACACTGTTGGTATCGACCTCGTTGCGATGTGCGTCAACGACCTGGTTGTCCAGGGTGCCGAACCGCTATTCTTCCTCGACTATTTCGCCACCGGCAAGCTCGATCCTGATCAGGGTGCGGCCATCGTTGCGGGTATTGCCGACGGTTGCCGTCAATCCGGCTGCGCGCTGATCGGCGGCGAAACCGCGGAAATGCCTGGCATGTATTCCGGCGGCGACTACGACCTTGCCGGCTTCGCCGTCGGCGCGGCCGAACGCGGCCAACTGCTTCCGGCCGGCGACATCGGCGAAGGCGACGTCATCCTCGGCCTTGCCTCGTCGGGCGTGCACTCCAACGGCTATTCTCTCGTGCGCAAGATCGTCGCGCTGTCGGGTCTCGCCTGGGATGCCCCGGCCCCCTTTGGCGAAGGCACGCTGGCGGACCTGCTGATGACGCCGACCCGCATCTATGTGAAGCCGCTCCTGAAGGCGATCCGCGAAACCGGCTCGATCAAGGCGCTGGCGCATATCACCGGCGGCGGCTTCCCCGAGAACATTCCGCGCGTTCTGCCGAAGCATCTTGCAGCCGAGATCGATCTTGACGCCATCAAGGCGCCGAAGGTCTTCTCCTGGCTTGCCCAGACCGGTGGCGTCGCGGCCAATGAAATGCTGCGCACCTTCAACTGTGGCGTCGGCATGATCGCCGTCGTGCCGGCGGAAAAGGCGCAGGAAGTTGCATCCGTGCTCGAGGCCGAGGGCGAAACCGTCTTCACGCTCGGCCGCATGGTCGCCCGTGCCGAGGGTGCTCATGGCACGATCTACAAGGGCAGCCTCGCCCTATGATGAACGACGTGACGGCAGGCAGGAAAAAAGTCGTCGTCTTCATCTCGGGCGGCGGCTCCAACATGCTCTCGCTGGCCAAGGCCGCGGCCGAGCCTGGTTTTCCGGCCGAGATCGTCGCAGTAATCGCCGACAAGGCCGATGCCGGGGGGCTTGCCAAGGCTGCGGCGCTCGGCATCCCGACCTATGCGTTCCTGCGCAAGGATTTCGCCAGCAAGGACGCGCACGAGGCGGCGATCCTTGCCGAACTCGAGCGACTGTCTCCTGATATCATCTGCCTTGCCGGCTACATGCGGCTGCTGTCGGCGACCTTCATCCAGCGCCATGAAGGTCGGATCATCAACATTCACCCGTCGCTTCTGCCGCTCTTTCCCGGCCTCCACACCCATCAGCGCGCCATCGACGCCGGCGTGAAAGTGGCGGGATGCACCGTGCATTTCGTCACCGAGGGCATGGACGACGGGCCGATCGTCGCGCAGGCGGTCGTACCGGTTGTCGACGGCGACACGGCCGACACACTTGCCGCCCGTGTGCTGACGGTCGAGCACCGGACCTATCCTATGGCGCTCCGGCTGCTGGCGGAAGGCAAGGTCCGGATGGAAGGCGGGCGGGTCGTCACGCAAGATATCGGCCCCGCGCCCGCATCGTCGACCCTGATCTCGCCGGCGGCCTAAGACCAGATTACTTAGCCGAAGCCAGCCGCCGGTCGAGTGCGTCGAGCACGCGCCGGGTCAGCGCCGGATAGTCCTCGTCGAAATGGTGCCCGCCTTCGATCGCGACGACATCGACACCGGTCCCCTTCAGGTCAGGGCAGGCGTCGTCTTCTTCCTCCGTGCCGTGGATGCATTGCACCAGAGCTGGATCGATGCGCTTGATGTCGTCGAGCGGGTCGCCGCCATCGCCCTGCCCCGCCGCGCCGAGCCAGCCAAGCACCGAAATCTTGTAGTCGACCTGATGCGACAGCGCCATCAGCGTGACCTGCCGCACGCGAGCGCGTTCACCGGGCGGAAGCAAATTGAAGGTGCGCGGCAGGATGTCGGCGCCGAAGGAATAGCCGATCAGCAGAACATTGCGCACGTTCCAGCGCTTGCGATAGTAGTCCATCACCTTGGCGAGATCATCGGCCGTCGCCTGCGGATCGCGCTCGGACCAGAAATAGCGCAGAGAATCGATGCCGACGACAGGAACCCCCTGTTGCTGCAAGACATCGCCGACCTGCTTGTCGATATCGCGCCAGCCGCCATCACCCGAATAGATCACCGCCATGGTGTCGCGCGTCGGCTTGGCGTCGAGCACGGTCAGGGGCAAGCCGAACGGATTGTCGGCCGCGGCCTCGCTGTCGATCAGATCCGTCAGATGGCCGGTCAGCGCCGCGTAGGCTTCGTCGTCGCTCTCTTCCTGCGTGATATCAGGGTGTTTTTCGGTGAGCGCGGCCACATGGTTTCTGCCCTCGTCGGATGCCGTCGGCGTAAAGACGACGGAGATCGGATCCGGCAGGGCGCCGTCCGTCAGGCCGTAGACCATGCGGTCGCCCTTCCGGGTTTTGTCCGCCGGCGTGCAGAGCTGCTTCATCAGTGCAATGCCTTCTTCCGGGTCGACCGCGAGCGTCTGGCCGATGGTTGCGGCGGGGGGCTGAGCCGCAAACGCCCGCGCCATTGCCCCGCCCGCCCCAACACCGGCGACAATTGGCGGGAGATAGGCATCGCTCTTGAGGGCGCGCTGAACCTGCTGGCTCAGCGCCTCGATATCCGAGACCGTGTAGATGCAGTCGCCGTCGTCCTTGGCAAGAGCGGCCAGATAGGCCTTGAGATCGATGCCGATGACGACCGCCTTGTCGTCGACGAGCGTGCGGGCGACCGCGTCCTCCTTGTCGCTCCAGCCATCCGCACCGGACAAAAGGACAACAAGGGCGGATGCCGTGTCCCTCGGGATGAGGATATGCGGCGCCGGGATCATGCCCGTGTCGTAGGTTGCTGGCTTCTCCTGCGCCAAAGCCGGCGCAAGCGCCGCCGTCGCCAGAAGGACGGCTCCCGCCACGGGCTTCCAGATGTTTAAGATCCGCATCATTTCTTCATCACTCCCTTGAGGCCGCCGCCGATGAGGAATGTCGCATCCATCAAGGCAAGGATCGGATTGATGCCGCCGCTCGCCACGAGATAGCGCGGCTGCCAATGCGGGTGGAACTTCGACTTGAAGGCACGAAGGCCCTTGAAGTTGTAGAAGCGTTCGCCGTGTTCGAAGAAGGTTCGTCCTGCCCGGTCCCAGACCGGTGCGATCTGGCGCGAGGACATGCCCGACAGCGGCGCCATGCCAAGATTGAAGGTACGGTATCCCTCAGCCTTCAGATATTCCATCACCTGGGCGAAGAGAAAATCCATCGCTCCCTTTGGGGCGTCCGGCGAGAAACGCATCAGGTCGACAGTGCCTTCCTGTCTGGTCGCCGTCACCAGAATATTGGCAAAGGCAACGATCCGCCCTTCGTAGGTCAGGACCGCCACCGGCTGCTCGGCCAGATAGTCGGGGTCGAAGGCGCCGAGGGAGAAACCCTTTTCCTTGGCGTTGTGATGGGCAAGCCATGCATCGGAAATCGCCGTCAGCTCGCCCATGATCGCCGGAACGTCGACTGGCGCCACCATCTTGAACGCCAGCCCGTCCCGTTGGGCGCGACTGACCTGCTGGCGCAGATTGGCCCATTTGCCGCCCTTCATCTCGAAACGCGTGAGATCGACATGGGCGAGCTCGCCGAGCCTGAAAGCACGCAGCCCCGCATCGGCATAATAGGCGAGCCCAAGCGGCGAAACCTGGTAGAACACGGCCCGGCAGCCGCTGGCGCGGGCCTTCTCGATGAACTGCCAGATCAGTTCCGGCCAAGCATCGACCGGCCCTACCGGATCGAACAGCGCGATCCATGAGCGGGCGCGCTGGCCATACATGATGAAGGCGCGGCCATCGGCGGAGAACAGCAGGCTCTTGTCGCCCATGCGCACCAGATTGGCGTCGGACATGTCCTGCGCCTCGACGATTGCCAATGCCCGTTCCATCGCATCGTCGGTTGCCGGCTCTGCGCCCGACGCCGCCGGGCGCATCAGGCTCCAGATGGCAAGAGCGCTGGCGCCGATCGTGACGCCCAGAAGCGCACGTAGGCCGCGGGGCGCCTCGGCGGAGAATTCGAACTGCCACCAGAGTTCATGGCTGTATTCGACGTCGCGATAGACGAACAGCAGGACGACGAGCCCGCCCAGGCAGATGACGCCGAGCGCCGTCAACCATGGCAGCGTCAGCGCCTGGCCGAAGAGGGAAGCCGGCCGCACGAACAGGCGGCGGCTGACGACGAGACCGACGAGGAAGAAGGCGAGCATACCGGCCTCGACCAGGGCGATCGCCTTGATCAGCGAAAGCAGCAGTGCCGCAATGGCAATTGCAACCGACGCCCACCAGGCACCATCGAGACGCTGCGCCAGGCCGCGCGAGACGATGACGAGAGCGAGGCCGAGCAGGCTTGCCAGAAAATGCGCGCCCTCGACGATCGGCAGCGGCAGCAGCCCCTCGAGGAAAGCAAGATTTTCATCCGGCGTCGGCGTGACGCTGGACAGAACCAGCATGATCGCCAGCACGATGCCGAGTGTCGCCAGCAACAGCGGCGTAATGCGCCCGCCGATACGGCGCGCACTGGAGGCGACGGGATGGCCAGACAACTGCCGAAGCTCGATACCGACGACGACTGCGATCGCGATCAAGAGCGGCAGCACGTGATAGATGACGCGGTAGAGAACCAGCGCGCCGAGGATCGTGTCGACATCGGCATTGTGGCCGAGCGTGGCGATGATGATCGTTTCGAAGACGCCGAGCCCGGCCGGCACATGGCTGAGCACGCCGATGCCGACAGCGAGCGAATAGATCGCCAGAAAGGCAGGCCAGCCGATCGTGCCTGCGGGAAGGAGAACGTAGAGTACCGTTGCCGATGCCGCCAGATCCAGCGCGGTTACGAGGAACTGGCGCGAGGACGTGCGCGAATCGGGCAGACGCAAGGTGAAGCGTCCGAGGCTGACCTCGTGACCGTCACGCGCCTTGACGAAGACAGCGAGCACCACGCCGAGAATGGCAACCGCGATCATGCGCAGCCAGAACGGTTCGAGGCCGGTCAAGGGTGCCACATATTCGCCGACGGCGAGCAGGCTGAGACACGTGACCGTCAGCAGCCCAAGACCGAAGGCGAGCGTGACGAAAGCGATGATCCGGCCGATGTTTTCCGGCTCGATGCCCAGGCGCGAATAGGACCGGTAGCGGATGGCGCCGCCGCTCAGGGCGCCAAAGCCGGCGGTATTGCCGACGGCATAGGCACAGGCCGCCGTCAACGCAACGTCGGCATAAGGCAGCTTGCGCCTGACATAATCGAGCGCGCCGACGTCGTAGAAGGTGAGCGCGAAGAAGCTCAAGGCGGTGAAGAGGACCGCCGCCGCGACCGAGGTCCAACTGGTATCGGCAAGCGCCTGAACCACGTCGTCATATTCCACTTCGGAGGTCAGATGGAAAATCGCCAGGCCGAAAAGGGCGATCACCAGCAATGTCGCAAGTGCCTGCAGATAGCGCCGGTTACGGCGCAGGAAGAGCCTCCACCCCGCCTCGATCTGTTGATCGTCGTTGGCTGCACGTTCCGTGAGGGAGGACGTCATGGGTTGCCCATGTCATTGATGAAGACATCAGCGCTGTAACCTACCGGAGAACGATCAAAAAGTGAAATATCCGTAATGTATTGTTTGCTTACAAAACAAGATCTTACACCGTAAGCGAACTACGGTTCAGCTGAGCCCACTGCAGCAGCATGATGGTTTTGGCATCACATATCTCGCCGGTCGCAATCATGCCGAAGGCTTCATCGAAGGGAATTTCGAGAACCTCGATATCCTCGCCCTCATGCGCCAGGCCGCCGCCATCACCGGCCTTTTCGGTGACATCAATAAGCCCAACGAAAAAGCTGGTGCGCTCGGTGAGCGCGCCAGGGCTCATATAGGCATCGAAGAGGTGGGTGGCCCTATCGACGTGATATCCGGTTTCCTCCAGCGCTTCGCGGCAGATGGCAACCTCCGGGGTATCGTCGTCGAGCAGACCCGCCGGCGCTTCGATCATATAGGCGGGATCGCCCTGTAGCAGCACCGGCACGCGCAGCTGGCGGACGAGCACGACGCTCTGCTGGCGAGGATCGAACAGCAGGATGGTCGCGGCGCTGCCATGGTCATGCACTTCACGCTTCAGCGTCGCCGTGCCGCCGTCGGACATGTCCTGCTCAAGGGTGATTTCCTCCAGATGAATGAAACCGTCCGAGAGCGTGCGTCGTTCGATGATCCTGACACGCGGATCGTGGTGTTTCGTCATGGCAGGGTCCTTGGTCCGGAGAGGAAAGAATGCGGTCGCGGTCGACCGTCAATGAATATGTTCCGATGGCGCGCAGCTTTCGCGCTCCATCTGCAGCGTTGTGTGGTGCAGATCGAACTCGTCGCGCAGGCGTTGTTCGATCGCACGGCGCACGGTCTCACCGTCGGCAAACTCGGCCAGCACGACATGGGCCGTCAGCGATGGCTGGCTCTGGGTGATCGCCCAGAGATGCAGATCATGCACCGAGGCGACGTCGGGCACGGTGGTGATCGCCGCATGCACATCCGCCAGGCGCATGCCTGGAGGTACGCCTTCCAGCAGAATGTTGACGCAGTCCTTCAACAGCACGCAGGTGCGAGGAAAAACCATGAAGCCGATGCCGACGGCGAGCAACGAATCGACCCATTGCCAGCCGGTGAACCAGATAATTGCCGCACCTGTTATCACCGCCACTGAGCCGAGCATATCCGACCAGACCTCGAGATAGGCACCCTTGACGTTGAGGCTTTCGTCCTTGTGACTGGTCAGAAGCCGCATCGATATCAGGTTGACCACGAGGCCGACGACAGCGATCAGCAGCATGCCGCCGGACTGGATTTCCTGCGGCAGCGATAGGCGCTTCCACGCCTCGTAGAGGATGTAGAAGGCGACAGCGAGCAGCAGCAGGGCGTTGAAGGCCGCTGCAAGAATCTCGAAGCGGGCATAGCCATAGGTGCGCAGCAGATCCGACGGCCGGCGGCCGACATGGATGGCAACCAGCGCGATCGCCAATGCCGCCGCGTCGGTCAGCATATGCATCGCATCCGAGATCAGCGCCAGGCTGCCGGTCAGAATGCCGCCGACGACCTCGGCCAGCATGAACCCACCCGTCAGGCCGAGCGCACCCCAGAGACGCGAGACCGGCGTGTTGCTGACGTCTGCATGTTGATGGTCGCCGCTCATGAAGGCATCCGGTGGCTAGGGGGCGGGTTTCACCCAGACCCTGTTGTCGTGGAACGCAGCGCCACCATAGGGCGCGACGGCATCGGCGCCAGTAAGCACATTGATGCCCTCCCCGTCGAGGTGGGCGCCATTCGGCCACAGGCCTTCGGCGATCACCACGCCGCGCCGGGCGCCGCCACCGACCGACACGTGCAGGCGCACCTCGCCGCGTTGGTTTCCCAGCTTGACGATGTCACCGTCGCCAACGCCGAGCGATGCGGCATCGTCCGCGTTCATCATCACCATCGGGCGGACTTCCTTCTGGATCGAGGACGGTGTCTCGGCGAAGGTCGAATTGAGGAAGGAACGGGCTGGCGACGTGGCGAGACGGAAGGGATGTTCCGCGTCGGCGACTTCGATCAGATCGACATGGTCAGGGAATTCCGGCAACTCGGCATGCGGCCCCTGCGGGCCCATCGATTTCGGCGGGCGGTTTGGTGCAGGGGTGCCGGTCCAGTCCGCCTTGAAGCGGAATTTACCGTCGGGGTGGCCGAAGCCGTTGAGATAATGCGCGTCCTCGAATGCCGGCTGACAGTCGAGCCACTTCTCGCGCTTCATTTCGTCATAGCCCATGCCGTAATTGGCAAGCAGCCGGTCGATATGCTGGCGCTCGGTCAACCCGAAGCCGGCATGATCGGCAACGCCGAGGCGCCTGGCCAGTTCCTCGATGACGAAGAGGTTGGTGCGCACCGTCGATGGCGGCTCCACCACCTTCGGCCCGATCAGGATGTGCTGATGGCCGCCGCCCCGATAGAGGTCGTCATGCTCCAGGAACATGGTCGCCGGCAGCACGATATCGGCAAGCAGCGCCGTATCGGTCATGAACTGTTCGTGCAGCGCGACAAACAGATCGTCCCGCAGGAAGCCACGCCTCACCAGCCGTTGTTCCGGCGCGACATTCACCGGATTGGTGTTCTGGATCAGCATCGCCGTCACCGGGCAGCCATGGCGCAGCGCCTCGGCATCGCCGGTCAGGACCCGGCCGATCTGCGATTGGTCGAGCATGCGCACATCAGGATCATGGAACGCGGTACCGACAAGCTCACGCTTGTCGAGCTTGAAGATGTCGTTGTTCGAATGAAACGCGCCGCCGCCTTCGTGCTTCCACGAGCCGAGCACCGTGGCGATGGAAGCGGCCGCATGGATCGCGACCGAGCCGTTGCGCTGGCGGGTAAAGCCGTAACCGAGGCGGAAATAACTTTTCGGCGTCGTGCCGACGAGTTTCGCGAACGCCTCGACCTCCTCGACGGAAAGCCCGGTGATCGCCGACGCCCATTCCGGCGTGCGTGACTTCAGATGCGTCTCGAGGCCCGCCGGATCGTCGGCGAATTCGGCCATATAGGCGCGATCGGCATAACCGTCGCGGAAGGCGACATGCATGACCGCGCAGGCAAGCGCCGCGTCCGTGCCCGGCTTCAGCACCAGCCCCATGTCGGCCTGCTTGACCGTGGGATTGTCGTAAATGTCGATGACGACGATCTTGGCGCCGCGGTCCTTGCGGGCCTTTACCGCGTGGGTCATGACATTGACCTGGGTGGCAACCGCATTGGTTCCCCAGATCACCACGCAATCGGATTTCGCCATCTCACGCGGGTCGGGGCCGCGCAGCGAACCGGTCGCCATCGAAAAGCCGGTCCAGGCCATGTTGGTGCAGATCGAGCCGAAGAAGCCGGAATAGCGCTTGGCGTGGCGCAGCCTGTCGATGGAATCGCGCTGCACCTGGCCCATGGTGCCCGCGTAGAAATAGGGCCAGACGGCTTCGGCCCCATGCTTCTGCTCGGCCTTGACGAATTGGTCGGCGATCTCGTCGAGCGCCGCCTCCCAGGAAATCTCCTGCCAGTTGCCGCTGCCCTTTGGCCCGACGCGACGCTGTGGCACCATCAGCCGGTCGGGATGATAGATGCGCTCGGAATAGCGCGCGACCTTGGCGCAGATGACGCCGGCGGTATATGTGTTGGCGGCAGCACCGCGCACGCGGCCGATCCGGCCCTCGGCGGTCAGATCCACTTCCAGTGCGCAGGCGGAGGGACAGTCGTGCGGACAGACGGAGTGGCCGATCGACTTTTCTGCTTTGATAGGGGTCGCAACGTTCATGGCTTTTCTATATGGCATCGACAATCGGGCTCAAAGAGCCAAACGCCCATCCATCGAAACAATTGATCACAGCCATCGGCGGCCCTCATGAACTATCGGCATATCTATCACGCGGGCAATTTCGCCGACGTTCTCAAGCATGCGGTGCTGGCGCGCCTCGTCACCTATCTCCAGCAGAAGGAGAAGGCGTTCCGGGTTCTCGACACCCACGCCGGCATCGGCCTCTACGACCTCTCCAGCGAAGAAGCACAGAAGACCGGCGAATGGCGTGACGGCATCGGCCGGTTGCTCGAAGGCGACCTGCCGGCGCCGGTTGCCGCCGTCCTTGAGCCCTATCTCGCGGCGGTTCGCGAGCTCAATCCCGGCCCCGAGCTGACACGTTATCCCGGTTCGCCGAAGCTGGTCCGCATGCTCTTTCGCCCGCAGGACCGTCTGTCGGCGATGGAGCTGCACCCGGATGATTACGAGACCCTGCATCGGCTTTTCGATGGTGACTTCCAGAGCCGAATCACCGAGCTCGACGGCTGGCTGGCGCTCGGCGCCCACCTGCCGCCCAAGGAAAAGCGCGGCCTCATCCTGGTCGACCCGCCCTTCGAGATAGAAGGCGAGTACGAACGGCTCGCCGACGGTCTCGCCAAGGGCTATCGCCGCTTTGCCGGCGGCACCTTCTGCCTCTGGTACCCGCTGAAGAAGAATGCGCCGATCAAGGCCTTCCACGAAGCCCTCAAGGCGCTCGAAATCCCCAAGATGCTGTGCGCCGAGCTTTCCGTGCGCAGCGATCGCGAGACCACGGGACTTTCGGGCTCAGGCCTCATCATCGTCAACCCGCCGTTCACGCTCAAGAGCGAACTCGACGTGCTGCTGCCTTTCCTGAAAACCCGGCTGGGGCAGGATCGTTTCGCTTCGGCACGCTGCTTCTGGCTGCGTGGTGAAGAAGCGACAACCCGGGGCCTTGACTGAACGGCTCAGAAAGCCGCAATCTTGCGAGACGATCCAGGGAGACGCCCATGACTCGCAAGCTCGCCGCAACGCTTCTGGCCTCGCTTTCCTTCGCCACTATCACGGCGCCCGCCGCCTCGGCGGCCGACTATCTCGGGACCTACCGCGACCAGCCGACATCCTATAGCACGGGCGTCTGCGGCGACGCCTCGGTTCTCGGCTTCATCACCTCGCGGTTCGAATACAAGGCGGCGAACTATCTGCACGCCAATCTCTCGATCGCCGAGATCCGCAACATGGGGCAGAACCGGCTAGAGTTGCGGGACTACACCCATCCCGTCGAGCGGGAATATTGCCGTGCAACGGCAGTCATGACCGACGGTGAGCAGCGGCCGCTCTACTACCTCATCGAGCGCAACTGGGGCTTTGCCGGTATCGGCCGGAACATCGAGTTCTGCGTCGGTGGCCTCGACCCATGGTATGTCTACGGCGCCCATTGCTCTTCGCTTCGCTGATCATGCCAAGACATTGCCGACAGCGCCGGCTCATGCCGGCGCTTTTCGTTGCGCTGGCACTCGCGGGCTGCAGCGAAGACAGCGCCGAGAAAAAGCCGCTGCCGCAAGCGCCGGACCGTGCAAAATCGGACGTCGCCATCCCTGTCGGCCAAGGCTTTGATTTCTACGTTCTCTCGCTCTCGTGGTCGCCGACCTGGTGCGACGACAACGATCCGTCCGGCAAGACCGGCCAGTGCAAGATCGGCAGCAATCGCGGGCTGATCGTGCACGGGCTCTGGCCGCAGAACGACCGCGGCTATCCCGATTTCTGCCCGACGCGCCAATCCGATCGCGTGCCGGAAGCGCTCGGCCGCCAATATCTCGATCTCATTCCGTCCATGGGGCTGATCGGCCATCAGTGGCGCAAGCATGGGACCTGCTCGGGCCTGAGCCAGCAGGATTATTTCGCCGTGACCCGGACGGCGCGCGAGCGCGTCGCGTTGCCGGCGGAACTCAGCGCATCACGCCGAGAAAACTCACTGTCCGTCAGCGCGATCGAGGCCGGGTTCGTGGCCAGAAATCCGGGCATGACGACAAACGCCGTCGCTGTTACCTGCGAGGGCAAGCGGCTGGAGGAAATCAGGATCTGCTTCGACAAGGCGCTGAATTTCCGCCCTTGCCCTGAAGTGGATCACCAAGCCTGCCGAAGAGACACCGTGACGCTGCCTCCGGCATCCTAGGCCGATCCGTGGGCCGACCACATGCGGCTCGATATTATGAAACTGCGCCTGCTCTTCCGACATTCGCTTTGGGAGTTATGCGCAAAAGAGAAAGATGCTCGATGAAAATACTCTACTCGCCATCGTCCCCCTACTCCAACAAGGTCCGCATGGCTGCGCACTATGCCGGGCTGTCGGCCGAAAGCGTCTTGACCGATACCAACGCCAACTCGCCCGAACTCATCGGCAGCAATCCGCTCGGCAAGATCCCGACGCTGGTTACCGGCGACGGCAAGGCGATCTACGACAGCCGCACCATCATGCATTTCATCGACCGGGAGACGAAGGGCAAGCTCTACCCGAAGAATGCCGGCAAGCGTTTGGATATCGAAATCTTCGAGGCGCTGTGCGACGGCATCTGCGACAGCCTGCTGGCGATCGTCTACGAGAAGCGCTTCCATCCGCCGGAAAAGGTGCATCAGCCCTGGATCGACAGGCAGTGGGAAAAGGTCGAACGGAGCCTCGATCACCTGAATGAGAATCTGCCCAAGACAGGAGCCAAGCTGCACGCTGGGCATTTCGCGCTCGCGGCGTTGCTTCGCTACATCGAATTGCGCTTCAGCGGCGAATGGCAAAGGGGACGGGCCAAGTTGAAAAACTGGCCGGCGAAATTCGAAAAGCACTTCCCGGATTATTCGAAATTCAAAGCATGAAAAAAGGCCGGGTCTCCCCGGCCTTTTCTTTGATCAGACAGAAGCCGATCAGAACTTTACGCCCATACCGACGCGGACGCTGTGCTCGTCGTAGCCGGAAGACACGTTGGTGCCACCGACGTTGAAGTCCTTCGAGCCGTAGTCCGTGTAACGGTATTCAACGCGTGCGGTGATGTTGTCAGTGACGAAGGTTTCCGCACCGGCACCAGCCGTCCAGCCGATCATGGTGTTCTTGTCAGAACCAGCCGAGGTCGATGCCTTGGCCTGACCAACGGCGAGACCTGCCGTACCGTAGACCAGGACCGGGTTCAGATCGACACCGACGCGACCGCGCAACGAACCGCTGACGCCCTGCTTCATGCGCAGGTTGCCACGGGTGGAGTCCTGACCGGAGTAACCGACGTCGGCTTCACCGCCGTATACGATCTGGCCGCTCTGCATGTTGTAACCACCGTAGAGACCGCCGCCGAAACCGGCTGCCGTGTTGCTGCCGGTCGCGTCAGCCTCGCCATGGTGCCAATCAGCGGTACCACCGACATAGGCGCCCGACCAGTTCTTGACTGCCGGCTCGGTGTACTCGGCTGCCGGAGCTGCCGGAACTTCGTCGATCGCGTCTGCAGCCTGGGCGGCCTGGAAGGCGATGAGGGATACGGCCGAAGCCATGAGGGTGGTGGTGAGCGTACGCATAAATATTCTCCTTTACGAACCGATGCCCCGAGGTTTGGGATCCCTCAATGAAACATCGGACAACTTTCAATTAACCCGCCCGGTTGAGCTGAAATTGGCCAGCAAATGAGGATTCACAAGAGCCAAAATGTGAAATTTTGGTGGCACAAACATGCCCAAAATTTGATGTTGCTTTCACGCCACAGGGATTTTATTAACCATCTTTCAAGATTAACGAAAGCTATACTATACACCTTCAAAATAATACAATTTACGCGAATTCCATTAATTTTTGCGAAATGAATCGTCAGGGAGAGTTTCAGGGCAGCGTTTCTTGCCTATATCTTCGTCCGCGGGCGCGAAGATTCGAAAAGCGGGATAAAACGTTGAAGAAAGCACTGAAGGCGGCACTCGTAACCGGTGGCGCCAAACGGATCGGCAAGGCTATAGTTGAAGACCTCGCGGCCCATGGCTTCGCGGTCGCAATCCATGCCAATGGCTCGCTTGATGAGGCGAAGTCTATTGCGGCCTCATTGACGGAAAGAGGAGTCGGCGCCGTTGCGGTGAAGGCCGATCTGACCGACACACGGGAAACCGCGGCACTGATGGCGCAAGTCAATGAGGCGATCGGTCCGATCGACCTGATCGTCAACAATGCCTCGCTGTTCAAGAAGGATAGCCTCGACGCTTTCGACGAGAAAGTATGGGATCGCCATTTCGCTTTGCACGTGAAAGCCCCGTCCCTGCTCGCTCGCGATTTTGCCCGCCAATTGCCGCGCGGCGTCTCGGGCCTCGTCATCAATGTGATCGACCAGCGCGTCTGGTCTCCAAACCCGCGCTTTTATTCCTATATGTTATCCAAGTCCGCGCTGTGGACGGCAACACAAACGATGGCTCAGGCACTTGCGCCGGATATTCGCGTCAACGGCATCGGCCCAGGGCCGACATTGCCGAATGAGCGGCAGGATCCTCGCGATTTCCAGGCACAGGTCGATGCGCTGATTCTGAGGCGCGGTCCGGCGCTTGGCGAATTCGGGCGGACGATCCGCTTCCTTTTCGGCACACCGTCGATTACCGGACAGATGATCGCGCTCGACGGCGGCCAGCACCTCGCCTGGGAGACGCCCGACATCAGGGAGATAGTGGAATGAACGGACGCGTGCCGACCGACGGCGGCATCCTCTATGACGGCAATGATGCCGAAGACGACGACGACCTGATCGAGGCGCCGGAAGGCGCGCCCGCAGGTCCGGCTATCGAATGGGCCGAGAATCGCAATGAGGTCGAGGGGCTCAAAGGCGCCGAATTGATCCAGGCCTTCGTGAAGCGGCTTCCGAATGGCCCCGGCGTCTATCGCATGTTCAACGACGCCGGCGACGTCCTTTATGTCGGCAAGGCACGCAGCCTGAAGAAGCGCGTCGGCAACTACGCCCAGGGCCGCGGCCACTCCAACCGCATTTCGCGGATGATTCGCGAAACCGCGAACATGGAGTTCGTCACGACCCGCACCGAGATCGAGGCGCTTCTGCTCGAAGCCAACCTGATCAAGCGCCTGCGGCCGCGCTTCAACGTGCTTCTGCGCGACGACAAATCCTTTCCCTATATTCTGGTCACCGGCGACAGCCGTGCACCCGCCCTTTACAAACATCGCGGCGCGCGCAGCCGAAAGGGCGACTATTTCGGCCCCTTCGCCTCGGCCGGCGCCGTCGGGCGCACGATCAATTCGCTGCAGCGCGCCTTCCTTTTAAGGACCTGCACCGACAGCGTCTTCGAGACGCGCACGCGTCCCTGTCTTCTGCATCAGATCAAGCGCTGTTCGGCGCCCTGCACGGGCGAAATCAGCAATGAGGGTTATGCCGAACTCGTGCGTGAGGCCAAGGACTTCCTCTCTGGCAAGAGCCAGGCTGTGAAGGCGACGATCGCGGCGGCGATGGGCGAGGCCTCCGAAAATCTCGACTTCGAACGCGCAGCACTTTATCGCGACCGGCTCGCGGCGCTCAGCCACGTGCAGAGCCACCAGGGCATTAATCCGGCCGGCGTCGAAGAGGCCGACGTCTTTGCGATCCACCACGAAGGCGGCACCTCCTGTATCCAGGTGTTCTTCTTCCGCACCGGACAGAACTGGGGCAACCGCGCCTATTTCCCGAAGGCGGACCCATCGCTGCCGACCGCGGAAGTGCTTTCGGCGTTTCTCGCGCAGTTCTATGACGACAAGCCCTGTCCGCGACAGATCCTCTTGTGCGAGGCTGTCGAGGAACAGGAGTTGCTCGGCCAGGCGCTCAGCGAAAAGTCCGGTTACAAGGTGTCGATCCAGGTGCCGCAACGCGGCGAGAAGAAGGACCTTGTCGACCATGCGCTTGCCAACGCCCGCGAGGCGCATGGCCGCAAGCTGGCGGAAACCGCATCGCAGTCGCGACTGCTCGAAGGCTTTGCCGAAACGTTCAAGCTTGAGCGCGCACCACGCCGGATCGAGATCTACGACAACTCGCACATCATGGGCACCAATGCCGTCGGCGGCATGGTGGTCGCCGGCCCCGAAGGCTTCGTCAAAGGCCAGTACCGCAAGTTCAACATCAAATCGACCGACATCACGCCCGGCGACGACTTCGGCATGATGCGCGAGGTGATGACCCGTCGCTTCTCGCGCCTGCTCAAGGAAGAAGGCAAGCCGGACCGGACAGCCGAGATCGCCGACGACGCCGCCTTCCCGGCCTGGCCGGACGTCATCCTGATCGACGGCGGCCAGGGACAGATGACCGCCGTGCGTGCGATCCTCAAAGAACTTGATGTCGAGGACTGCGTGACGGCGATCGGCGTTGCCAAGGGCGTCGACCGCGATGCTGGGCGCGAGCGTTTCTTTGCGCTCGGGCGCGACAGCTTCACGCTGCCGCCACGAGACCCAGTGCTCTATTTCATCCAGCGTCTGCGCGACGAAGCGCACCGCTTTGCCATCGGCTCGCACCGCGCCCGACGCAAGAAGGAGATGGTCAAGAACCCGCTGGACGAGATCGCCGGCGTCGGGCCGACGCGTAAACGCGCTCTGCTCACCCATTTCGGTACCGCCAAGGCCGTTTCCCGCGCCGGGATGAACGACCTGATGGCGGTCAACGGCATTTCCGAGGCCGTCGCCCGGCTGGTTTACGAGCACTTCCACGAGGACGCGGCAAAATGACCTTTACAGCGCCGCGCGTCGAAGATGACGCGCAAAGGACGCTGTAAAGCTTCAAACTTGCTGCATAATTTCGCCGTCAAATCGACGCCGATTTAAAGAATTACGCGATGGCAATTCACCCGACGTTCAGGTGAGATGCGCCAATTATGACAACCTTCGCACAATGATTTGTTGACCTGAGGGCCGCAAAGTCATTCTGTACCTCCGAGGAAGACAGAGAACCCGAATCCATGGCCAAGCCCGTCGCCTACAGCATCCCGAACCTGCTCACCTATTTCCGAATCCTGATCGTGCCGCTGATCGTGCTTTGCTTCTTCATCGAAGGCCGGCTGCACAGTTCGGATTTCGCACGCTGGACGGCGGTCATTCTCTTTGCCATCGCCTCGATCACCGACTTCTTCGACGGCTATCTCGCCCGCATCTGGAATCAGACCTCGAACATCGGCAAGATGCTCGACCCGATTGCCGACAAGCTCTTGGTCGCCTCGATCCTGCTGCTCGTCGCCGCTGACCAGACAATCGCCGGTTGGTCGATCTGGGCCGCGATCATCATCCTGTGCCGTGAAATCCTGGTATCGGGCCTGCGCGAGTATCTGGCTGCACTCAAGGTCAGCGTTCCGGTAACCCGCATCGCCAAGTGGAAGACGACGATTCAGATGGTGGCGATCGTGTTCCTGCTGGCTGGCCCCGCTGGCGACAAGATCCTGCCCTATACGACAGAGGCCGGTATCGTATTGCTATGGATCGCCGCGGCGATCACGCTCTACAGCGGCTACGACTATTTCCGCGCCGGCCTGAAGCACGTGGTCAACGAATGAGCACCGTCAATCTCGTCTATTTCTCCTGGGTGCGCGAACGCATCGGCAAGGGTGAGGAAACGCTGGAGGTTCCGGCTGATGTCGTCACCGTTGCCGACCTGCTTGCGCATCTGAAGACACTGGGGGAGGAATACGAGACGGCGCTCGAGCACCAGAACGTCATCCGCGCGGCGATCAACCAGGAACATGTCGAGCATGGCGAACCGATCGCCGGTGCGCGCGAGATCGCCCTCTTCCCGCCGATGACCGGTGGCTGACACCATGGGCGCGCCCGTCACCGTGCGTGTGCAGCGCGAGGATTTCGACCTTTCGGCCGAGGTTTCCAAGCTTTCTTCCGACCGCCCTGACATCGGGGCGGTCGTGACGTTTTCAGGCCTCTGCCGCGACGAAGCGGGCACGCTTGCCGCTCTCGAACTAGAGCATTACCCCGGGATGGCCGAGGCCGAAATCGAACGCATCTGCAGGTTGGCGGTCGAACGCTTCGGGCTGCAGGCAGCAACGGCGATCCATCGCTATGGCAGGATCAATCCTGGCGAAAACATCGTGCTCGTGGTCACCGCCTCGCCCCATCGCCAGGCGGCCTTCGATGGCGCCAACTTCATCATGGACTTCCTGAAGACATCTGCGCCCTTCTGGAAGAAGGAACACTTGACCGATGGCACGACCGGCAGCTGGGTCAGCGCCAAGGATGCCGACGATACGGCGCGCGATCGCTGGAAGCGCTGACGCGCGGGATCGATGCTCCACGCGCGGATCACGGGATGGCCTTTTCCTGTCGCGTCACGGCGAGCACGATGACGAGGAAGCCGAAGATCGCAAAATCCCGCCAGAGCATCGGGCCATAGGCCCCCCAGAGTGTTTCGAGAAGGCCGATGGCGGCTGCGCCGAGCGCGGCGTAAAGCGGCGATGTCTGGCCGCCGATCGCGGCGATAAACAGCACTTTGACACCGAACGTGAGCCCGGTGCCGAAATCCATGTTGCCATAATAGGACGCAGCCAGGATACCGCAGCAGGCGGCGATCAGCGACGCGGCACCATAAGCAGCGATATAGACGCTGGCCGCATTGATGCCGCAAAGAGCGGCCGCGCCACGATCTTCGGAGACCGCTCGCCATGAGCGGCCCGCGCGCGAATGCGTCAGGAACCAGTGACCGGCAGCGACCAGCGCCACCATCAACAGCGTGTTGAGCAACTGGATAACGGTCAGCGTCACCGGAAAGCGCGGATCGGGCCAGAAGACGATGTTGCCGTTCAGAAACGGCGGCAGCCACAGGCTCTTCGTTTCGGAGGCCAGCCGCGCCGTTTCCATCAGCACCAGCAGGCTGCCGAGCGATGCGACGACGACAGTGTTGGCTGACGAGAAGGCGAGCGGGCGCATCACGTAACGCCCGGCGACAAGCCCTGCCCCAACACCGAGCGTCAAACCGGCGGCAGCGCCGAGGCCGAGCGCTGCCGGCAGCACCAGCCACAGCCGGTTCCAGCCGAAATCCGCAAACAGCACGAACATCTGGCCGGAGAAGGCAAAGAGGGCGCCGTAGGTGAGATCGGCCCGGCGGGTCACGGCGAAGGCGATGGCATAGCCGAAGGCCAGCGCCGCATAGAGCGCGGCGATCGGGACGGCATTGGCGATCTGCTGCAGGAAATAGAGCATGGCACATCCGGAGCGTGACAACATCAATATAACTGGTAAAATCGTTTTTGCTAGTTAGGAATGACTCATGACCTTCACCTGGACCGCACACCGATTTGCCGGCGGCGCGCTCGCGCTGGATGTCGCCAACTCCGTCATTCTGCGCTTTGATGCCGCAAGGCGTATAGATCGCTTCGCCGACGTTGCCGCGATGGATTCCTTTGCGGATGCTGCGAACCGTTTCGGAGCGGAAAGCACCCGCTTCGGTCCGCTGGCCCCGGTTGTTGCAGAAAGCCGGGCCGGGCTCTTGAGGCTGCGCGAGGCGACCGACCGGCACTTTCGCGCGGCGATATCGGCTAACGGACGACCGGAGTTGCTCGCCGACTTGCTCGAGGCGATCGCCGCCGTTCTGCGCGGTCCGGTGCATCCTGGCGGCCCGCTTCCGCTCGACACGGCGACGGCGCAATCCGCCCTCAGCCTTGCCGCCAGCCCCGAGCCTGACCGGCTGAAGATTTGTCCGAATTGCGGGTGGCTGTTTCTCGACCGCAGCCGCAACAGCAGCCGGACGTGGTGCGACATGGCCGTCTGCGGCAATCGCAACAAGGCCAAGCGCCACTACCAACGCAACAAGGAGGAAACGGGCCGATGACGAGGATGATCGGTATATTGGCAGCGACCATCGTCGCACTCACCGCCGGCGGCTGTCAGCGCGAGACCGGCCCTGATCCGCTGAAGCTGACGGGCAAGATGTTCGTCTTCAACTATCGCCTCGCCTATGCTGTCTACACGATCACGCTTCAGAAAACAGAGCCCGTGCCCGAGGGCAGCGTCGTCATTGCCACCTTCGAGAACCCGGTGGGCGGAAAGCCGCTCACGCTGACGCGCAAGCTTTTTCCAAAGCTCGACAGGGTGGTGCTGGAAAGCCCTGATTTGACCTGTGTGAAAAAGGAAAGGCCCTATGCGGTAACGATCGAGGTGAAAGGACCTGCCGGCGAAACGCTGCAGAAACTGGAGATCACAGTGGTCTCCGATGTCGACCAAGATATCCTGCCGGCGAAGCCGCTCGTCGAAGGGCCCGGCTACGACAAGAATCCAGCCGTTTTCAAAGACGGCAGGGCACCCGAACATTTCGAAACGGCGAAATGCCCGATATGAAAAAACCGGAGCGTTTCCGCTCCGGTTCAAATTCAAGTCATTTCAAGCCGTTATGGCTAAAAATGGAGATCTTGAATCAGCCGACGATTTCGGTGCCGGAGAACCAGTAGGCGATTTCTTCTACAGCCGTTTCCGGAGCGTCAGAACCGTGAACCGAGTTTTCACCGATCGAAAGTGCGTGAACCTTGCGGATCGTGCCTTCGTCAGCGTTTGCCGGATTGGTGGCGCCCATGATTTCGCGGTTCTTGGCGATGGCGTTTTCGCCTTCGAGAACCTGAACGATGGTCGGGCCGGAGGACATGGACTCGACGAGTTCGCCGAAGAACGGACGCTCCTTGTGGACAGCGTAGAAGCCTTCAGCTTCGCGGCGGCTCATCCAGACGCGCTTGGAAGCGACGACGCGCAGGCCGGCGTCTTCGAGCATCTTGGTGATGGCGCCGGTCAGGTTACGCTTCGTTGCGTCCGGCTTGATCATCGAAAAGGTACGTTCAATCGCCATTGGCTCAAATCCCTTGTTTTCTTGAGAAGTGGCGGTTCATTAGCCGCCAATTCTGCGCAAAACAAGGGGGCTCGCTAACGATTCGCCGCGACCGTTGCGGGTTTCACGCCGCTGTCACAGAGCGGCCTATGCCACCGTGCAGGTCGAGGCAGCGCTCGAACCAGGCGGCGACCGGATCGGCGGGAGAAAGCAGGCGTTGCGGCGACACGATCCGCGCCCATTGCAGCGCGCCGAAGACGATGTAATCGCCAAAGAGTGGCCGTTCGCCGCCAAGATAGGGCTGAAACTTCAGCATATGGCGCAACGGCTCGAGCTTGTCGGAGAAGGTCGCAAGGGCGGCAGCGCCGGTTTCCGCGACCGCTTCGAGCGACGTGCCGAAACGCGCCTCCCGGCTTTCTCGAAAATAGACGCGATCGACCGGATCGAGGCTGTCGTGGATATCCCTAATGATGATGCGGGCAATCGCCGGATGCAGCGTCGTCTGCGACCAGCCCTCGACGAAGCGGGCCATGGCCATTCCACCCGATCCGCCAAAGAGCGACGGTCGGTCCGGGTAGTTCTCATCGAGATAGACGGCGATCGCGAAACTGTCCTGTACCAGCCGCTCGCCGTCGCGCAGAAGCGGCACAAGCTTGGTAGCGCCCTCCTCCACCTTGGGGATCTCGGTAAAACCGATCGGCACGACGTCGAAGTCGAGCCCCTTGTGCGCAAGCGACAGCTTGGTCTTCCAGACATGCGGCGAGAAAGGTCGGGCCCTGTCGGCACCGCAAAGCGAATAGAGTTTCCTGCTCACGTGATCTCCCGGCGAGAATTAGGTCGTCTTACTCCATTCGACGCCAGACAGGTCGAACGATCAAATCATTAAATTTCATAGGTGGCATTCGTCACAGGAATGCGGATCTGCGCTAGCCTTGCGACAGCTTAGGAGAAACAGATGCTCGATCATTTTCGCATGTTCGCCGATTACAACAACTGGGCCAACCGCCGGCTCTATGCGGCAGCGGCAGACCTCCCGGACAGTGAGCTGCGGCAGAGCAAGGGTGCCTTCTTCGGCTCGGTGCTTGCAACGCTCAATCATATCCTCGCCGCGGATCGGATCTGGATGAAGCGCTTCACCGGCGAAGGCGACGCGCCGACGGCGCTCGACGCCACGCTCCATGACGATTTGGCCAGTCTTGCCAGCGCCCGCGAACGGGAAGATGCGCGTATGATCGCCTGGCTCGCCGGCCTCGACGAGGCGCGGCTTACGGCCACCTTCACCTACACGCCGCTTAGTACGCCCGTCAGCATCACGCAAAAGCTCGGACCGACGCTCGCCCACGTCTTCAACCACCAGACCCATCACCGCGGCCAGGTGCATGCGACGCTGACAGCCCTTGGCCGGCCGTCAATTGTGCTGGATCTCGCGTTCTTTCTGTGGGCCGAAGGCGAGAAGTGGGCGAGCTAGAACAGCCCATATGGCGATCGGCCGAAGACGATCGAGCGGTTGCCAGGCCTGCCTTCCCGCAGCAATTTTGAGCAGCTGGCGCTGCAAGAGCCAGGCAGCGAGCCCGAGCGCGAGGCCGCCTACGATCGACACAGTGGAGAAGAGCACGGTTGGAAGATGCGCCTGCAACGGAGCGATCAGCAGTTCCGGCACGAACCGGTGCAGGATGTAGATATGAAAACCGGCGGCCGATAGCGGCAGCACGGCTTGTGCCGTCCATCGTGGAACGCTGATGCGCGGCGCGTAGACCAGAGCGACGAGCACCGCGATCAACAGCAGATACTTGATCTTCGTGCCGATCCACACGCCCTCGTAGAGGCCGAAAAACAGGAAAGCGCCTGTTCCCGCTGCCACCAGCAACAATCGCTGCAGATGGGTCTCGGCGATCGCCGCGCACCACCCGATCACCGCGAGATAGAAGATCCAGGGCAAGGTGAAGATCTGTCGGTTGCCCATCGGCCAAAGCATCGGCAGCGCCAGCCGGGCGACCAGCGCCACGCCGAGCAGCAGCATACCCGTCGCAAAGGGGTGTCGAGCCGCAAACCGCCGGAAGCGCGGGATCGCGAACAGAGACACGAAGACCAGCATCATCTGGCAATAGGCTTCGATGAACCAATAGAGATAGGGCACCATGCCGTGGGTCTCCGGATCGGCAAACCCGAAATTGCCGACAAGGAAGACGGAGGCCCAGGGGACCTCGCCCCAAACCGCAGCATAGGCGCCGACGATGAGATAATAGGGCACGAGGATCTGCGTGAGCGGTCGCAAAATAGCAAAGCCGTCACCGGCCAGAAGCTGTCCCATCTGGAACCGGGCGAGGCTGAAACCGGCAAGGATGACCATGGCAGCCGACCCGCCCGGCAGCGGCCAAAGGGTCTCATGATGAAGAACGACGAGCAGTATCGCCAAGGCACGGATGATGAGGTCCATTCCGATCCGTGTCGTCGTCGCTTCCCGCTTTTCCAGCGCCGCAAGCGTTGCGATCGGCATGGCCTCCCACATCTCCGGCGCTTGCCCGAGCGCCGTTTCGAGACCGATCGAGAGCTGCACGAAACGCAACGAATCACCGCCGAGCGAGAGGAAACTATCCTCGGGCTTCACCCGTGCGGGATAGAACACCTGTCGGAAAAGGCTTTCGATGCCTTCACGATCGCCGCCGTCGGCGGCGATCTCCTGCTTTGCTGCAAGATTCAGCGCGCTGTAATCGACTTTGCCTGACGGCAATCTCGGGATTTCCGGCACGCCCGTGGCCCTGATATGGGCAAGTGTCAGGCCGCTCGCAGCAACAAGCAGGCGGCGGACATCCTCGGGTCGGCCCTCCCCCTGAAAAAAGGCATGCAGCCCGTCGTCATCGCCGACGATCGCCGCCACCAGACCACGTTGCTCCAAAGCCTGCTCAAGGGCATCGTGGCCGATGCGCAGGCCAGCGATCTTGGACATGCGTTTCATGCGCCCGACGACGCGGAAAAGACCATCGGCTTCGCGGACCGCCAGGTCGCCCGTACGCAGTTCCGTAAGGTCTGCCCCCCGAGCCAGGTCCTGCCGCGACGAGGCATAGCCCATCATCACATTGGGGCCGCGATAGACGAGTTCGCCGACGACACCGGCACCGGCAACCGCTCGCCCCTGCTCGTCCTCGAGCGACAACGCGCCTCCGGGAATGGCGATGCCGATCCGGTCTTCGTTGCCCTCGAGCCGAGCCGGCGGCACATAGGCGATGCGGGCCGTCGCTTCGGTCTGGCCGTACATGACGAAAAAGGAAGCGCCCCGGGCGCGAAGATGCTCGTCATAGACACGAACGCGCTCCGGCGCCAGACGTCCGCCGGCAACCGTCATGAAGCGCAGTTGCGGGAACGCGCGATTGCGAAACCCGACCTTTTCCAGGAGCTCATAGGAATAGGGCACACCGGAAAGATTGGTGCAGCCGCTGGCGGCGAGACCGTCAAGGAACCCGGGGTCAAGGATGGAGCCGTTGGGGATATAAAGTCTGGCGCCGACGCTCAGATGGGCATTCAGCACCGAAAGGCCGTAGGAGTAATGAAGCGGCAGGATCAGGCAGGCGCAATCGTCGGCGCCGAGCTCCAGATACGCGGCAATCGAGCGGGCGTTCGCCGAAATGTTGGTGGTGGAAAGCCGCACCGCCTTGCCGCAACCAGTGCTGCCGGAGGTCGACAGCAACAGGCCAAGGTCCGGATGCAGCGGTTTATCGCTGCACGCCAGATGTTCCGTTCGCCAGCGGCCGTCCATCCGGCGATAGGCACAGTCCGGCTCGAACATGTCGGTCCAGGCCACGGCACCGGCGCCGCGCGGCGCCTGCATGGCAACCACATGTCCGGCCTTCAGTGCCGCAAGATAGGCAATGATTGCATGTTCGGAAAGCTCGGGCTCGAGCGTTACCAGCGCGCGGCTGCGCGGAAAAAGTGCCGCCTGACGATCGACCCTTTCATGCAGTTCGCGATAGGTCACGAGACGCTGGCCGGGAAGAACCAGAGCGGGACGCTCGCCCCACGCCGCCAGATCCGCAATGAAGGAAGGGGGCATGGTCAAACCGTCGCATTGCATTCGAGCCTCCCTCCCAATTTAGCAAGGCGGCATATAATTCCTGACAAGCTGCGTCAACTATAAACATGAATTAAAATAGCAGCTTTCAACGCTCCTGCTCCGACCGGCTGCACCGCTTTCCCCTCCCCGACAGAGCAAGGGCGGCGGCGCAGGACGCGCTCGGCGAGCTCGCTCTGCAGCTGAGGCACAGCCTGGCGCAAAAACATGCCTTCAGAAGCCAGCTTGACCGCTTCAAGGACCGCCTGGCCGCCGACCCGGTTGCCGCGATCTCGGAGTTCGCCGATGACGCAGCAAGGCTGCGGGACGCGGCCGGCCTGCTGATGAATGAGGAACAGGCATTTCAAACGGCTTTGCAGGCAAGCGCCGAGCGCTTCGCGGCGCTGGAAGGCGAGTTCGCCGAAAGCCGCAAACCGCTGACGAGAGACCCCGCCACCGGCCTGCCAAATCGCCTGGCTCTGACGGCACGTTTAAAAACACTGCTTGAAGCCGAAGGCAAAGCAGAGCCGGTCGCCCTGCTTGTTGTGTCGGTCGAGGGATTGCGCGGTATCGCCGAGCAGCACGGCGCCGCCACCGCGGAAAAGGCGCTCGGCAAGCTTTCGACGCTGTTTCGCGAGTCGATCAAGAAGAGCGACTTCGTCGCACGCGTCGGCGGCCAGGAATTCGCGTTCCTCTGCAGCGATGTCACTCAGGAAAACGCTGAAGCGATTGCGCAGCGCATTCGGCAATCGGTGGAGGCGTTGCGCGTCGCCCTGCCCAGCCGTGCCTTCACCACCGAAACGCTTTCGCTCTCGGCCGGCATCGCGATAGCACAGCCGACGGCGACGCCCACCGATTTCATGCAGCAGGCCGAGCTGGCGCTTGCGGCCGCTCGCGCGGGCTCTCGGTCAGGTATACTTGCCTATTCGGCAGAGCTTGGCGGCAACCGGGCAAAGATCTATGCGCCGCACGCTGCTTAAAGCGCGTCGCAATCTCTAGGATTCGCTTGCTGCGCTTTAAGCTCTTTTTTGCGCATGTCGTAATCGCAAAACCGCTGCACACTTTTGCGCGATATGCCTACTGCATAATTCCTTAAATCGGATCCGATTTAAGGATAAAATTATGCAGCAAGTTTAAAGTGTTACAGCGTCCTTAGCGCGTCATATTTGACGCGCGGCGCTGTAATCGCGTGCGGCTTTCCCTACGCGGCCTCTGACTGCCGTTCATGCACGGCCATCCGGCTAGCGCCGATTTCGCAAGCCTTCTCGCCGAGCCGACCGAGCAGACGATAAAGATCCGTGCGCTCACCATCATCAAGAGCCGAGAAAAGCTCCTCGATCACCTGGCGACGTGGCTGGAGGGCCGCTTCGAGACCGGCCCGTCCAAGATCGGTAATCGAAATGATCTTCGCCCGCCGGTCCTCGGGGTCCGGCTCGCGGATGACCATCCCGTCCCGTTCCAGCCCGTCAATCGCCTCGGTTACGGTTCGCGGGGCAAAGCTGAGTGCCGAAGCGATGTCCGCGCAACGACAGGGCCCGAGTTCGCTGAGATAGAACAGGAACTTGCTGCGCGCGAGCGAGACGCCTTCTTCACTCATGGACGCGTTCACCAGGCGATGGACGCGGTGATAAAGCTCAAAAAGCCGCTCCGCGACTTGAATTTTTTCTGTCATGGCAAATCACCTCATTGGCAACGCCAAAACGAGATAACCCGGCCCCGCTTGGCGGGACCGGGTTGTTTGGTCGTCCGTTTGGCGTGGGTTACTGACTGTCCTGGCTGGCCTTGCCGAAGGCCTTTGCGCGGCCGCTGGCAATCGCGCCTGTCGCCGTACCGTCGACCGACTTGTTCTCGATACCGGCGTAGTAATCACCACCGTCGATCGTGCTTGCCGATGCGCCGGCACCTGCCGAAGCTGCAGCACGGCCGGTGAAAAGCGGCGTCGAGCTGACGCCTTCATAGTAGCTGCCGCCGGCAAATGCGGCAGATGTGCCGGCCAACGTCGCCGCTGCAACGAGAAGCGTTGCGATGGACTTGTTCATAGGTCTCTTCCTTGATCGGGATGAAATGTCACGGGGCTGGTGGCCCCATGACCGGCGACGGAATGCGCCTTAGCGGGAGATGCCCTGGTAGTATTCGCCTTCGCCACCCTGAACAACCCGCGGGCTGGCGTCGTAATTGTTGACCGAACCGGTGGAGGTGCGGTCGACGTACCCGGCTTCCGAGCCGCGGATATTCAGGGTGGAGCTACCGGCCGCCTTGGGAGCGCGTTCGGTAAAGAGCGGCGTCGGGCTGATGCCTTCGTAATAGCTGCCGCCAGCAAATGCCGCGGAGGCGCCGCCGAGAACGGCAGTTGCAACGAGGGCTGCGGCGAGTGCGGTGTGGATCGTGGATTTCATCGTCTTTGCTCCTGGGAGGCTCGTTCGCTTGAACGAGGGTTTCATCAAAACTACGTCTGGCCGGATCGGTCTTTTCTGGAACGCGGTGGCCTTGCCGATGGCGTTCAGTCGATCGAGGCGGCCGGAAGAGCCTTTCGCTGCCCTTCGCTTAAACAGATGGTCCCTCACGATGAGGATGTGTAGTATCGATTGTCGGAACGCGTTGTTCATGAATTGATAACAATGGCCCCTTGAAAACCACGAACCAGACCTCCACGCGCTTGGCCGAAATAGCAGTCGCCACGCAGCTCTTGCCTTCCGGCCTGAGTCCGGGCAAAAGGCCGCAATGATCCAGATTTCCGGCCTTTCCGCCCGCATCGCGGGCCGTCTCCTCATCGAAAACGCATCCGTGACGCTGCCGTCAGGCACGAAGGCCGGGCTTGTGGGACGAAACGGCGCCGGCAAATCGACGCTGTTCCGCATCATTACCGGTGAGTTCGCTTCGGAAGCCGGTACGATTTCGCTGCCCAAGAACGCGCGGATCGGCCAGGTCGCCCAGGAAGCGCCCGGCACCGAGGAGCCGCTGATCGAGATCGTGCTGAAGGCTGACAAGGAGCGCACGGCGCTGGTCGCTGAAGCGGAGACCGCGACCGATCCGCACCGCATTGCCGAGATTCAGATGCGGCTTGCCGATATCGGCGCCCACTCGGCGGAAGCGCGTGCCGCGAGCATTCTCGCCGGTCTCGGCTTCGATCACGAAGCACAGCTGCGCCCGGCCTCTTCCTTCTCCGGCGGTTGGCGGATGCGGGTGGCGCTCGCAGGCGTACTCTTTTCCGAGCCGGACCTGCTGCTGCTCGACGAGCCGACCAACTATCTCGATCTTGAAGGCACGCTGTGGCTCGAGGATTACATTCGCCGCTATCCGCACACCGTCATCATCATCAGCCACGACCGTGACCTGTTGAACACGGCGGTCAATGCCATCGTGCATCTCGACCAGAAGAAGCTCACCTTCTATCGCGGGCCCTACGACCAGTTCGAGCGGCAGAAGGCGGAAGCCGACGAGCTGCAGATGAAGGCGAAGGCCAAGAACGACGCCGCACGCAAGCACCTTCAGAGCTTCATCGACCGCTTCAAGGCCAAGGCCACCAAGGCCCGCCAGGCGCAGAGCCGCGTGAAGGCGCTGGAGCGTATGGGCACGATCGCGGCGGTGATCGAGGATCACGTCCAGGGCTTTTCCTTCCCCGACCCGGAGAAGGAAGCCGCGTCGCCGATCATCGCCGCCACCGGCGGCACCGTCGGATACGAGCCCGGCAAACCGATCCTCAAGCGCCTGAATCTCCGGATCGACACCGACGATCGCATCGCCCTGCTCGGGTCAAACGGCAACGGCAAGTCGACTTTCGCCAAGTTCATCTCCGGGCGGCTTGCGCCTGAATCCGGCGAACTGAAGATCGCGCCGAACCTCAAGGTCGGTTTCTTCGCCCAGCACCAGCTGGACGATCTGATCCCGACGCAAAGCGCCGTCGAGCACGTGCGTCGCCGGATGCCGGAAGCGCCGGAAGCCAAGGTGCGCGCCCGCGTGGCGCAGATGGGGCTGGCGACCGAGAAGATGGAGACGCCCGCCAAGGACCTCTCGGGCGGCGAAAAGGCGCGCCTGCTGATGGGGCTTGCTGCCTTTGACGCACCCAACCTCCTGATCCTCGACGAGCCGACCAACCATTTGGATATCGACAGCCGCAATGCGTTGATCACCGCGCTCAACGACTATTCCGGTGCCGTGATCCTGATTTCGCACGACCGCCACCTGATCGAGGCCACTGCCGACCGGCTGTGGCTCGTGCGGGACGGAACGGTGACAAGCTACGATGGCGACCTGGAAGACTATCGAAGCCTGATCGTTGGCGGCCCGAAGGCGAAGGAAGACAAGCCGAAGGTTAACGGAGCGGACGACTCCCTGTCCAAGGCGGACCAGCGCAAGGCCAATGCGGACAAGCGCGCGTCGCTTGCCCCGTTGAGGAAAAAGATCAACGAAATCGAATCGCTGACAGGAAAACTGGAGAAAGTGATTCAGGCGCTCGACACTGAACTCGCCGACCCCGCGCTCTACGAAAAGTCGCCGGCGAAAGCCGCACATAAGGCCAAGGAGCGCTCCGACGCAGTCGAAAAGCTTGCGCATGCCGAGGAACAATGGCTTGAGCTCTCGGCCGAATACGAAGACGCGATGGCCAGTTGATGCCACGCTTTCGAACTGGCCTTTCCGACGGGTGATCGCCGGTCAGCCGAGTTCGAACGTGGTGATGCCGTAGATCCGGGCAAGCGGCAGATCGGGCGCGATGCCGCGATACATCCGCGCCGTTTCGAAAACCGGCTTCATGTTGTAGCGCTCGCACAGTGCCCGCGCCGAGACATTCGGCTCGGGAATGTCGAGATAAACTTCCTCCCCCTTCACCGTCGCGGCCAGCTTGCGAAACACCAGGTCGGCGGTCGTCTCGCTTTCGGAAAAGAGCGGGCCGATCCTGTAGCCCTGCCGGCAGGCGCGCAGCGTGCCATAGCCGGCAATCGCGCCGTCCCGAAGCAACACAATGCTTCGACGCGTCCGGCCCTGCCTCAGCCATTCGGTGAGAAAGGCGTCGCGCCGGGCTGGCATGAAGACGCGGTCGTAGTCGATCAGCATCGGCATGTGGACGGGCGCGACCTCCACCAGGTCCGTGCCCGGAGGTTCGACCACGTCGATGATGCCTCCATAGCGAATATTGGCGTGGGCGAGGACAAAGCCGGACCGGCGGTAGTTCTCCTGCTCGGCAACGACGCCATCGAGACCGACGATGCGTTGTCCGGCTGCCGCCAAAGCCTGCTGCCACATCTGGCTGCCGATGCCCTGCCGGCGAAAATCCGGTGCCGTTATGTAGAAACCGAGAAAGGCATAGTTCTCGTCATAGCGCACCAGCGAAATGGAGGCAGCCAGCTTGTCCTCGCGCTCCGCCACCCAGTACCCTTCCGAGTCCGCCGCCCAGAATGCCGCCGCATCGTCTAGCCCCGGGTTCCAGCCTTCGCGGGCCGCCCAATCGATGATGGCATCGAGCTCGTCGCGGCTGGCATGACGGATTTGATGGTGCATAATCTCTCCTCGTTCTGCCGGCTTCCACGCGTGTCGCGTTTGCTGGCCATGTGGATCGGCATCATGGATTGTAGAAGCTAGGGCACAGGAGGCCAGAGAGAATGGGCCGGGTCCCGTTTGTTTGCCGTTCGGCAAACCGGGCTCACATCTCTTCGGCAGTGCTTGCCCGCGCCGCGCAATCTGCTACAAGAACCGACAATAAATCATACTAATATGAGCGAAACACCATGCCTCCAATTCAAATCGCGCTTGTCGGCGTCGGCAAGATCGTTCGTGACCAGCATCTGCCGGCCATTGCCAAGAACGGCGACTACCATCTGATTGCCGCAGCAAGCCGCCACGGCACCGTCGATGGCATCGATAATTTCAAGTCGATCGAGGCGATGCTGGAGGCCGTTCCAGCAATCGAAGCGGTATCGCTCTGCATGCCGCCGCAATACCGATACGAGGCGGCGCGCACCGCGCTTGATGCCGGCAAGCACGTCTTCCTCGAAAAACCGCCCGGCGCCACGTTGAGCGAAGTCGCGGATCTGGAAGCCCTGGCTGCTTCCAAGGGGCTGTCGCTGTTTGCAAGCTGGCATTCGCGTTATGCGCCGGCCGTAGAGGCGGCGAAATCGTTTCTCGCGGCAACGACAATCCGCGATGTAAAAATCATCTGGAAGGAAGATGTGCGCCACTGGCACCCGAACCAGGAATGGATCTGGGCCGCGGGTGGCCTCGGCATCTTCGATCCGGGCATCAACGCGTTGTCGATCGTGACGCACATCCTGCCGCGGCCGCTGTTCATTACCGCAGCCACGCTGGAATTCCCGGAAAACCGCGACGCCCCGATCGCTGCCACGATCGCCTTCACCGATGCGAACAAGCTGGCCGTTTCTGCAGAGTTCGACTGGCGCCAGACCGGCAAACAGAGCTGGGACATCGTCGCTGAGACCGATGCCGGAGAAATGGTGCTTTCGGAAGGTGGTGCAAAGCTCTCGCTCGACGGCAAGATCGTGCATGAGGAGCCGGAACAGGAATATCCGATGCTCTACAAGCGTTTCGCCGAAATCATCAGGGCCAAGACCTCGGACGTCGATCTGGCGCCGCTGCGCCACGTCGCCGATGCGTTCATGCTTGGCCGACGCAAATTCGTCGAAGCCTTCCACGATTAAGCGTAGGCAAGAGATGGAAAGACAAAGCCCGCGGTTTACCGCGGGCCTTTTCGTCATGAAGCAGTTCGGTTGCGTCGTTCAGGCTTTCTTTTCCCAGCGCCCGTCGCGGTTCTGTTGCCAATAGGTGAGGCTGTGGCCCTCGCCTTTCAGCCGTTTCCAGTGACCGCGGGCGGCTTCGAGCTGTTCCTGGTCGTAGCCGTCGAACATGAACACAATCCGCTCGTAAGTCTCCACCGGTGGCGGATTGGCACCATCGATGACGAAGCGAACGGTTGCTGCGTTGTGGTTGCCGTCGTCGGCCACCAGCAGAACCGGTTGCTCGGCAGCCAGTTCACCGGCGTCGGTCCCATGCGGCAGGAAGCTTTCGTCCCGGTAAACCCAGAGATGCGTGTCGAGCGCGTCCCGCCTCTCGGCATCGACCGTCTGCACCACCACCCTCCAGCCGCGCTCGACGCTCTTGTCGAGCAGCGGCGGAAGCGCATCCTCGAGCTTCGATTCCGTCAGGTGATAGAAAAGGATCTCGGTCATACCGATCTCTCCACGGCCTTCACCACGGCTCGCAAAGCCGCTCAGGACTCATAGCTCGCGCGGACCAACTCATCGAGCAGGCGAACGCCGAAGCCCGAGCCCCAGGATTGATTGACTTCGTCGGTCGGCGATCCCATGGCGGTGCCGGCAACATCGAGATGCGCCCAGGGTGTATCCCCAACGAAGCGCTTCAGAAACTGCGCCGCCGTAATCGCGCCGCCATGACGTCCGCCGGTGTTTTTCATGTCGGCAAACTTGCTGTCGATCATCTTGTCGTATTCCTTGCCGAGCGGCATGCGCCACAGGCGCTCCTGCGTGGCAATGCCGGCGGCCAGCAACTGACCGGCAAGGCGGTCATCATTCGAAAACAGCCCGGCATGATGGGTCGCGAGCGCGACCATGATGGCACCCGTCAGCGTCGCAAGGTCGATAATGGCCTGCGGCTTGAAGCGGTCGTTGCAATACCAGAGCGCATCGCACAGAACGAGACGTCCCTCGGCATCGGTGTTGATGACCTCGATCGTCTGTCCGGACATCGAAGTAACGATGTCGCCCGGGCGTTGCGCGCTGCCATCCGGCATGTTTTCCACAAGCCCGATGATGCCGACGACATTGACCTTGGCATGGCGGGCAGCGAGCACGTGCATCAATCCGGTGACCGCGGCGGCGCCGCCCATGTCGCCCTTCATCTCTTCCATGCCGGCCGCGGGCTTGATCGAGATGCCGCCGCTGTCAAACACGACGCCCTTGCCGACGAAGGCAACCGGCCGATCCTTGGCCTTGCCGCCCTTCCACTGCATCACGGCCAGCCGCGGCGGACGCGTCGAGCCCTGGGCAACGCCGAGCAGTGCGCCCATTCCAAGCTTCTTCATTTCCTTTTCGGTGAGGATTTCAACCTCGACGCCGAGCTTTTCCAGCTCCTTCGCCTTGGCGGCGAACTCCAGCGGGCCGAGGACGTTTGCCGGTTCGTTGACCAGGTCGCGGGCGAGGAAGACGCCCTCGCCGACCGTCTGCGCCGTCGCAAAAGCCTTCTTCGCAGCAATCACCGTGCCGGTAACAATGGTGACCTTCACCGGCTTGCCCGCCGGCTTGGCATCGTCGTCCGCCTTCTTCGTCTTGTAGCCGTCGAAGCTGTAGGCGTTCATTTCCATGCCGAGTGCGAAGTCGGCGGCCGCCTTGCCGGTGACGTCGAGATCGGGAACGTCGATGAAGATCGTGGCCTTGTCGGCTCCACGCAACTTCGCCGCTGCGGCACCGCCTGCCTTCAGCCAATCATGATCGGTCAAGGCATCAGCATCACCGAGGCCAAGAACGATGATCCGGTCAGACGGCGAGCCATGCGGGGCAATGATATCGAGGGTGGAGAACGCCTTGCCGCTGAACTTCTTGACCTTCGTCGCCTTGGCCAGCACGCCTTCCGGATCGGCGACATCGGCGCCGGCTGCCTGGCCTGCGGCAGCCTTTAGGAGGACGGCGACACCACCTGCCGGACGATGGGACTTGGCAAAGGTGAACTCAAATTTCATAGACATTACAAAACTCCGGGCATTTCTCGGTCTTACTCGACCCACCCTGTTACCGGGCGGTTACAGTGACAAACATTCGCTGCGCCTACCACCGTCAAAGCTGTGGTCCGCACCCTTCTCGCTTTTCAACGGCTTGGCAAGATGCCCGCAGATGTTTACATGCGGTTAACCGAGGTTCTTTGCCTTAGATTATCCCAGTTGCTTTACAATTCGAGCAACGCCGGACGTAAGACGGAAGCTCGGTTCCCGCTGATGGCGGCGGCAGAAACAGGCGTTTCGATGCAGCGGTGCGGCACAGAAACATGAGCAGGGATTTGGACCGGAAACGGACATGAAGCTGATCGAACGCTACATTTTCCGGCGTGCCCTGACCATGTTCCTCGCGACACTTTTGCCGTTGCTCGGCATCGTGTGGACGACGCAGGCCCTTACCAACGTCAATCTGGTTACCGATAGCGGGCAGTCCGTCTTTGCCTTCCTCAAGCTGGCAACGCTCATTCTGCCTTCGGTCGTGCCGATCATTCTGCCTTTCGCCTTGGTGATCGGCGTGACCCAGACGCTGACGACGATGAATACCGATTCGGAGCTGACGGTGCTGAATGCCGCCGGAAGCTCGCGCATGACGATCATCCGGCCGATCATCTATCTCGCCGCCGGCCTTAGCGTCCTCTCCTTCGCGGTCGACAATTTCGTCGAGCCCTATTCGCGCGTCGCCGTGCGCAAGATGCTGGCCACGGCCAACGCCGACCTGCTTTCTTCCGTTGTCCAGGAGAACGCTTTCCGCAAGATTACCGACGGCCTCTATGTGCAGGTGGGCGGCCGGCGCGGCGGCGGCGTGCTTGAGGGGATTTTCGTTGCCGATTCGCGTAACCCGGCTTTCGAGCTCGTTTATTACGCGCGCGAAGGTGCGGTGGACGAGAAGAGCTCGGCGCTGGTGATGAAGGACGGCGAAGTCCAGCGCAAACTGCCGGACGGCGGCGTGTCGATCATCAAGTTCGATTCCTATGCCTTCGATCTGGCCGACATGACGAAGGCGACGCGCGAAGCGACGATCCGCGCCAAGGATCGTGACCTTCCCAATCTTTTCAATCCGGACCCCAATGATCCGGTCTATCAGGGCAACCCACTTGCCTTCACCGCCGAACTGCACCGTCGTCTAACGGAATGGACGTTCCCGCTGCTGTTCGGCCTCATCGCGCTTGTCTTCTGCAGCGATGCACGCTCACACCGCGAGGCGCGCGTCCATCCGATGGTCAGCGCGCTCGGCTCTGCGCTCGTCATTCGCTGGATGACTTTCTATGCGGGCAACAGCGCCGAAGATTCCGTCTGGTTCGTTCCGCTGATGTATATCGTGCCTCTTGCGACCGGCGCACTGGCCATTCACCAGCTCGTCAGCAACCGTCGCCTCGACATTCCGATGACCTGGCAGGAAAAACTGTCCGAGCTGATGGTACGCCTTCGCCTCGTTCGTCCCGCATCCGACGGGAGCAATGCATCGTGATCTTCACTACGCTCGGCCGCTATTTCCTGACCCGCTACGCCGTCACAACCTTCTGGTTTCTGGTCGGCATTTTTTCGCTGGTCTTCATCATCGACTTCAGCGAGCAGGCGAGCCGCCTGTCAAATCTCCCGCGCTACTCGATCACCGGCGCGTTGCTGATCAGCGCGTTCCGGATCCCGACCATCCTGCAACAGACGGTGCCCTTCGTCGCGCTCTTTTCGGCGATGGCGGCCCTGATCTCGCTCAACCGGCGCTACGAGTTGGTGGTCACACGGGCCGCGGGCATTTCGGTGTGGCAGTTCCTGCGCCCCTTCGTCCTTGGCGCCTTCCTGTTCGGCGTGCTCGCCGTACTCGCGCTCAACCCACTCGCAGCCTGGGGCGCGAAGAAGGAAGAGGCCCTGCTTGCTGCCCTGGGTTCATCGCGCACCTCGGATGCCGGCTCGATCCCGTGGCTGCGACAGATCTATCAGGGCACCGATACGATCATCGGCGCGCGCTCGGTTCAGGACGGCGGCACCACGCTTCTGAACGTCACCGTCATCCACTTCGATCCACAGGGTTCGATCATTCTGAGACAGGATGCGGCCTCGGCGAAACTCGAAGATGGTTACTGGCTTCTTAACGACGTCACGGAAACGAGCAGTGGACAGCTGCCTCGCCGTCTGCAAACGGCACAACTGCGCACCAATCTGAAGCCTGAGTTTGTTCAGGAAAGGCTTGCAAAGGCTGATTCCATTCAGTTTTTTGACCTTCCGCGGAAGATCGAAGTCGCTCGCTCCTTTGGCTTTTCCACCAACGGCATGGAAACCCAATTCCACTCCCTGTTGTCACTGCCGCTGCTGCTTGTCGCCATGACGCTCATCGCCGCGTGCGTGTCGCTGAAATTTAGCCGGTTCAACCAATCGCGCTCGGTAATTCTCGGTGGAATCCTCTCGGGCTTCGTGCTTTATGTCGTCACCGTGCTTGTCAAAGCATTCGGGAGCAGCGGTATTGTGCCTCCTTTCGTTGCAGCCTGGTTGCCAGTTGTTGTAGCGATGGCGCTGGGCTCGACGATTCTTTTAAATCAGGAGGATGGCTAGTGGCGGTAGGCAACCGCAAACGTACACAGCTGATCAACGCTGCCCTGTTCGCAGGCGTGGCGCTGCAGACACTTGCCATGGGAATGAGCGCGCCCGCGCTCGCACAGCAGACTTCGGAGCGCCTTGATTCGCTGCGCCCGAACATGCCGGAAGATGCCAAGCTGCTTCTGTCCGCCAATGAGCTTGTCTACAACAAGGACGCCGAGAAGGTGATCGTGCGCGGCAACGTGCAGATCGACTACGGCGGCTACAAGATGGTTGCCCGGCAGGTCGAGTACGACCAGAAGTCGGGCCGCATTCATGCCACCGGTGAAATCCAGTTGATCGAGCCGGGTGGCAATATCGTCTACGCCGAGAAGATGGACGTCACCGATGACTTCGGCAACGGCTTCGTCGAGGCCATGCGCATCGAGACGACCGATCTGACACGGCTTGCCGCGACCAGCGGCGAGCGGCGGAACGGCGAAGAGTTCATCCTCAACGAGGCTGTCTACACGGCGTGCACGCCCTGCACGACGAAGCCCGAACACCGCTCGCTGTGGCACATCAAGGCCCAACGCGTTATCCAGAATGGACGAACGCGGACGATTAGGCTGGAGAACGCCCGCTTCGAGCTTTTCGGAAAGCCCATCGCCTATATTCCGGTGATGGAACTGCCGGACCACACGGTCAAGCGCAAGAGCGGCTTCCTGTTCCCGAGGTTTCAGTACACGCAGAAGCTCGGCGCGGGCGTGGGCGTCCCCTACTATTGGGCGATCTCGCCCTATATGGACGCGACCGCCACCGTGACGGGTCTGACCCGCCAGGGCTTCCTGCTCGAAGGCGAATTCCGCCAGAGCTTCCATAACGGCCTTCACACCTTGAATTTCGCCGGCATCAGCCAGCTCGACAAGGGCCGCTTCACACCCGGTACGGTCGACGCGCTCGAAACGAACCGCGGCATGGTCGCTTCCAGGGGCAAATTCGAGATCAACCCACGCTGGACCTTCGGCTGGAACGTTCTCGTCCAATCCGACAACAATTTCGCCAAGACCTACGAACTGTCGACATTCGACGGGACGACCTACGTCAACCAGGCCTATCTCACCGGGCTTGGCAAGCGGAATTACTTCGACCTGCGCGCCTTCTATTTCGATATCCAGGACGCGGACGCCAACAGCATCGCTGAAAACCAGCAGCCTGCCGCGCAGGTTCTGGACTATTCCTACAAGGCACCCCAACCGGTGCTCGGCGGCGAGCTTTCCGCAACGGTGAACCTCACCAACATCAAGCGCAACCGGCTCGATCTCGATGCCGTTCCAGGCGTGGTCAATCGGTTCCGTGGCCTCGAGGGCACGTCGCATCGCCTGACGGCCGAACTCGAATGGAAGCGGACCTACATCGCTCCGGGCGGGATCGTCCTGACGCCGTTGCTCGCGGCACGCGGGGATGCGCTCGGCCTGAACATGACCGATCCGGGTCCGGGCTATACCGGGGACTACCACAACAGTGACGCCGCGACACGGCGCATGCTGACGGCAGGTCTCGAGGCGCGCTATCCGATCCTGTTCGTCGGCGGCAACAGCAGCCACGTTCTCGAGCCGGTCGCCCAGGTCTATGCCCGCCCCGACGAACAGCTTGCTGGCGGTCTGCCCAACGAAGATGCGCAGAGCTTTGTCTTCGACGCGACGAACCTGTTCGATCGCGACAAGTTCTCCGGCTTCGACCGCATCGAAGGCGGCACACGCGCCAACGTCGGTCTTCGCTATACCGGAACGTTCGACAGCGGCTACGGCTTGCGCGGCATCGTCGGCCAGTCCTACCAACTTGGCGGCTTGAACTCGTTCGCAACCGAAGACCTGGTGCAGGCCGGCGCGAACTCCGGTCTGGAAACGACGCGCTCGGACTACGTCGCCATGTTCGGTGTCGATGCACCGTCCGGTCTGATGGCCAGCCTTTCCGGCCGCCTCGATGAAGAGGATCTGGCGCTGCGTCGCGCCGATGCCACTGTGGGTTATCTCGGCCTGACCTGGCAGGCCGCAATGACCTATACGCGCATCGAGGCGCAGCCGCTTTACGGCTCGCTCACTGACCAGGACGAAATCCAGACCGCGGCAGCCTACAAGTTCCACGATTACTGGTCTGTCTTCGGCGCGATAACCTATGACATCAACAACGATGTCATCTCGCGCAATGGCTTCGGCATCACCTATGACGATCAGGACACGCTGTTCTCGCTCGTCTACCAAGAGGAACGCGATACCGACAGCACGATTGCGAACGACTGGTCGATCGGTGCCCGCATCAGCTTCCGCACCCTCGGCGACGTTAATGTCGGCGACACGAGGTTCGAAGAGCTGGACTACTATTGAGACGCTTCGATCGGAGGGGCATTCGCCACGTGTTTGCCCCTCTGCCCGCTATCGGGGCCGGCCAAACGGTCTTGTCATCGTTTGGCCGCATGTATTATGCATTCCCTCCGACAAGATAAAACAACGGCGTGAGCCGGGATGCGGATCGAAGCACCGGGCTTCGGCCGCGCGAAGGACAGGAAAAGATGATGGGCGGGAAAATGTCGATCTTGAGGACGCTTTCGGCACTGGCTTTGGCCGGCAGCCTGAGCATTGCCGTTTGCGCGAGCGCGCAGGCTGCAAGCCAGGTGAAGGTAACGGTCAACAATACCGTGATCACCTCCGGAGACATTGCCAAGCGCGTCGCCTTCCTCCGCCTGCAACGCCAGAGTGGCGGTGCAGAGGAAGCCAAGAAGCAGCTCGTCGACGAAGTGCTGAAGCGTGGTGAGATCGCGCGGATCGGCCAGTCGGTCAGTACGCAGGACGTTGATGCGGCCTATGCGCGCTTTGCCGCCGGCAACAAGCTCTCGCCGGAGCAACTCGGGAAGATTCTCGATCAGGCCGGCGTTGGTTCCGACCATTTCAAACAGTTCATCGCCGTGCAGATGAGCTGGCCGCGAGCCGTCAACTTCCGTTTCGGCAGTGGAAATCGCCTGCAGGGCGCCGATCTCGTCAAGCGGATGATGGAAGGCGGCGGCACCAAGCCGGTCACAACGGAATACTATCTCAAGCAGGTCATCTTCGTCATTCCGGAGAAGAAGCGCGGCGCCATCACCGGCAAGCGTCAAGCGGAAGCCAACGCGGCGCGTGGCCAGTTCCCGGGATGCGATACCGCCAAGGTCTTCGCGGCGAATTACCGTGACGTTTCTGTCCGTGATCTCGGCCGCATGCTCGTCCAGCAGTTGCCGGACGAATGGAAGCCGCTCGTCGAAAAGGCCGGCGACGGCAACACGACGGGAACGCGCGTGACCGAAAAGGGCGTCGAATTCCTGGCGATCTGCAAGAAGCGCCAGGTCAATGACGACACCGCGGCAGAGATCGTCTTTCGCGCCGAGGACATCGGCAAAAAGAAGGCTGGCGGCGAAGATCCGAACAGCGAGAAGTACCTCGAGGAGCTGCGCAAGAAGGCGCAGATCGTCAACAAGTAGGATCGAGCGGGCAAAAATGCGTGACACGACCGGCGGGCCCCTCGCCCTGACCATGGGCGATCCCGCCGGGATCGGACTGGATCTTAGTCTGACCACTTGGCTTGGCCGCCGCGAACGCTCGACGCCGCCATTCGTTTTCATCGGCGACCCTACAGTTCTCGCGGCGCGGGCAGCATTGCTCGGCCATACGGTTGCTATCCGCGAGACCGACTGCGCGGATGCCGTCTCCACGTTTGCCGATGCCTTGCCCGTTCTGCCGGTGCGCTGCCCTTCTCCCGTCATTGCTGGCGAGGCGGATTCTGCCAATGCTCCGGCTGTAACGGGCTCGATCGACACAGGCGTAAAGCTGGTCATGGATGGCGAAGCTTCGGCCCTTGTCACCAACCCGATCGCCAAGGCCGTGCTCTACGAAGCCGGTTTCCGGTTCCCGGGGCATACCGAATACCTTGCGGATCTCGCGGAGAGGGCCACCGGCGAGACCCTGTTGCCGGTAATGATGTTGGCCGGCCCCAAGCTTCGCGCCGTGCCGGTGACCATCCACATCCCGCTGAAAGACGTGCCCGCCCAATTGACGGCGGATCTGATCTATCGGACCTGCATCATTACCGCGGCGGACCTTCGCACACGCTTCGGCCTATCGAGGCCGAAGCTGGCAATCGCCGGGCTCAATCCCCATGCAGGCGAAGGTGGGGCACTCGGTGCCGAAGATGATGCCGTCATCCGTCCGGTTGTCGAACGGCTGCACTTAGAAGGCATAGACGCGACCGGGCCACTGCCCGCCGACACGATGTTTCACGACCGCGCCCGTGCGACCTATGACGTGGCGATCTGCATGTACCACGATCAGGCACTGATCCCTGCCAAGGCACTTGGATTCGACGACAGCGTCAATGTCACTCTCGGCCTTCCTTTCATCCGGACGTCGCCAGACCATGGTACCGCCTTCAGCCTCGCGGGTAAGGGCATCGCCCGGGACGAGAGCCTGTTTGCAGCTCTGAAGCTCGCGGCACAGCTTTCCAACAATGCCGCAGGAGTTATCGTCTGATGGCCGCTCTCGACGGGCTCCCGCCGCTGCGGGATGTAATCCAGCGCCATGGCCTCGACGCCAAGAAGGCGCTTGGGCAGAACTTCCTGCTCGACCTCAACCTCACGCAGAAGATCGCCCGGACGGCAGGCCCGCTCGAGGATGTGACTGTCATCGAAGTCGGCCCCGGCCCCGGCGGCCTGACGCGGGCGATCCTGGCGCTTGGCGCCAAGAAGGTCGTGGCGATCGAACGGGACGCTCGTTGCCTGCCGGCGCTTGCCGAAATCTCCGATCATTATCCGAACCGGCTCGACGTCATCGAAGGCGATGCGCTCAAGATCGATTTCGAGGAGATCGGCGGTGGCGGCCCCGTCAAGATCATCGCCAACCTACCCTATAATGTCGGCACGCAGCTTCTCGTCAATTGGCTCCTGCCAAAGACCTGGCCACCCTTCTGGCAGTCGCTGACACTGATGTTCCAGCGCGAGGTGGGCTTGAGGATCGTCGCGGACGCCGACGACGATCACTATGGACGCCTGGGGGTCCTCTGCGGCTGGCGGACGAACGCCCGCATGGCCTTCGACGTGCCGCCGCAGGCCTTCACGCCTCCGCCCAAGGTAACCTCCTCAGTGGTGCATCTGGAGCCGGTGACCAATCCTATCCCGTGCACGGTGTCGTCGCTGGAGAAAGTGACGCATGCGGCCTTCGGTCAGCGCCGCAAGATGCTCCGCCAGAGCTTGAAGCCGGTCGGTGGCGAAGCGCTGCTGGCAAAAGCCGATATCGATCCGCAGCGGCGCGCTGAAACACTTTCCGTTGAAGAATTCTGCCGGCTGGCAAACTGCCTCTAGGGCATTTCCAGGAAAAGTGCGAAGCGGTTTTCCGTCAGGAAATGCGTAAAAACAAAGAGATAGAGCGTTTCTGCGACTCCGTCTAAACCGGAAACGCTCTAGGGCATGTCGCCCGAAGGGGCGCTGCGGCTTCGCGGGCGCGACAAGCGTACCGGCAAATACCGATATCGGCGGTGGCCGGCATCGCCGGCCACGCCCTCCCGTCAGAACGGGTTTTCCGTCAGAAGTCCATTGACGAATTCGAACAGGCCCGGGCGGCGGTCTCGACGCAGACGCTCGGCCTCGACGATCGCGCGCACCGCCGAGAAGGCACGATCGAGATCGTCGTTGAGAACGATATAGTCGTATTCGCGCCAATGTTCGATTTCAGCACGCGAGTTGGCCAGGCGGGTGGCGATGACTTCCTCGCTGTCTTCGGCCCGACGATGCAGCCGCGATTGCAGCTCGGCCATCGACGGCGGCAGGATGAAGATCGAGACGACGTCGCCGGCCATCTTCTCCTGAAGCTGCTGCGCGCCCTGCCAGTCGATATCAAAGAGCATATCGCAACCCGCGGCCATCGCCGCTTCGACGGCGTCGCGCGGGGTGCCATAGAAGTTGCCGTGAACCTCGGCCCATTCCAGCAGCGAGTCGGTCGCCCGCAGCGCTTCGAACTCGCGAATCGATTTGAAGTGATAGTGCCGTCCATCGATTTCGCTCGGGCGACGCTGACGCGTGGTGACGCTCACCGAGATGCTCATCTCGGGATCGGCTTCGAGCAGGTTGCGCGCGATCGTCGACTTTCCCGCACCCGAGGGTGAGGAGATGACGAGCATCAGCCCGCGTCGGGCGATCTTGATGGGCGAAGGGGTCGCCGATTTCATGCGTTACTCCAGATTCTGAACCTGTTCGCGGAACTGATCGATCACAACCTTCAACTCGATGCCGGCTGCGGATACCGTAGCGGCATTCGACTTGGAACAGATCGTATTCGATTCGCGGTTAAATTCCTGTGCCAGGAAATCGAGCTTTCGGCCAACCGGCCCGCCTTTTGACAACAGATCGCGGGCAGCGACGATATGAGAACCGAGCCTGTCCAGCTCTTCTCTCAGGTCTGCCTTGGTGGCAAGCAATGCCACTTCGGCATGCAACCGGTCCCGGTCGAGCGAAGAGCCGTTACCCATCACCAGTGCCACCTGCTGCGCCAGCCTTTCAGCAATTGCCGCAGCGCCGCGCGAGGGATCGGCCTCGACCGTTCCCGTCAGCTTTTCGATGGTGTCGACCTGCGCCAACAGGATTTGACAGAGTGCCCCTCCCTCCTCCTCGCGCATCTCGCGCAGATCGGTCAGAGCGAGCTTGAGACCCGTCAGAATATCGTCGTCGAGCGCCGCGCGTTGCGTTTCGCTTTCCTCGGGCTCGCGGAAGTCGACAATGCCGCGGATCGCCAGCAGCGTATCGAACTTGAGCGGCGCGGGATCCACGAGGTCGCCGAGCTGCTCGCGCAGGTTCAAGACAGCCGTCAACGCAGCCTGGTTCACCACCGCTTCGACCGCGCTCTCCCCCCCGCTGACGGACAGGCTGATCTGCAGATTTCCACGAGAGAAAAATTCCGCAGCGAGCCGGCGCACGTCCGGCTCGAACCGTTCAAGGCCTTGCGGCAGGCGCAGCCTGACATCGAGGCCCTTGCCGTTGACGGAGCGCAGTTCCCAGGCCCAGCGATGGCGGCCGCTGCTGCCTTCTCTCCGGGCAAAGCCGGTCATTGATTGGAGCGGCATCCTCACCTCCGTTGCGCTTTCTGAAAGAAGCAATAAGGCGACGGCGCGGCATCCCGCAAGGGATATCCGCGCCGTGATTCGTCCGTCCACAATGCAGGCGGTTGTTACTGAGGCTGCGCCGTCGTTGCCGCGTCCTGGGCGGCCTTCGCCGCTTCGGCTGCCTTCTCGGCTTCCACCTTGCGCCAGCGGCGAACATTGGCGTTGTGTTCATCCAATGTCACGGCAAAGACGTGGCCACCCGTGCCATCGGCAACGAAGTAGAGCTCTGGCGTGCGCGACGGATTGGCAACGGCTTCCAGTGCGGCGCGCCCTGGGTTGGCGATCGGCGTCGGCGGCAGGCCCTTGATGATGTAGGTGTTGTAGGGCGTATCCTTGTCCAGGTCCGACTTCAGGATCGGCCGGTCCGCCGGTTTCCCCTCACCGCCGAAAATGCCGTAAATGATCGTCGGATCCGACTGCAGGCGCATGCCTTTATCGAGGCGGTTGATGAAGACAGAGGCAACACGCGGGCGCTCGTCGGCCCGCCCGGTTTCCTTCTCCACGATCGACGCCAGGGTCACGAACTCCTCGACGGTCGAGACGGGGAGGTTCGGATCGCGCTTTTCCCAGATCTGGTCGACCAGCATCTTCTGCGCAGCCGCCATCTGCTGGACGATTTCAATGCGCTTGGTACCACGGGTAAATTTGTAGGTGTCCGGCTTCAGCGAACCTTCGGCAGGCAGTTCCTGCGGCAGATCACCGACCAGAACCCCGTCATCGGACAAGCGATGGAACATCTGCTTGACCGTCAGACCTTCGGGCAGCGATACGGAATAGAGAATGGACTTGCCGGATTTCAACAGCTGCATGATCTCCTGCATCGAAGATCCAGCCTTGATCTCGTATTCGCCGGCCTTCAGCGTGTCGTTGTCAAGGTAAGCCTCCGAGACGAACCTGAAGACGCGGCCATCGGTGATGATGTTGCCGCGCTCGAGGCCGCTGGCGATCTCGCTGATACCGGCGCCGCTTCTGACGATGAAGTTCTTGTTGGCTTCGAGCGGGCCCGGTCTTTCGTACTGGTGCATCGCATAATAGACCGTGCCCGCCGCTGCGAGCGCGACGAAAACGATAACGGTCATGACGAAATTCAGGAAGATCACGACCTGGCTGCGCGCCTTGCGCGAACGCTTCGGCGGCTGCGGCGCCTTCTCAGGCCGCAAGGCTTCGCTGGCCGATTTCGGAATGATCGGCCCGTTGTTCCCGGTGTCACTGCGGCCGAATTGCGCCGCGCCGTTCTCGTTTGAGTCGCTCACGATTGTCCCGAACCCGAAATTCGCATCCTCATTCTAGCTGCCGCGGTGCGAATTTCGGCCTGGACCGTGGCAGGTATAAACAAAACGTTTGAGCCGCAGCCATCCCTTGGGGTTGGCAGTGGAATAAATGGTCTCGGCGCATCCGCCGGTCAACGGCGTTTCGCTCGAAGACAGCCAGCATGCGCCCGGCAATAGCAATACAACAAACTGTCAGATGTGCCTTGCGCGAACATAGCCGTCGGGCAGCGCCAATCCCTGTGAAAGGCGGCACGTCCTCCTGCTACATGCTTGTAGCGAGCAATGCGGCAAAAGCAGGATCAACGGGGCGGTGACGAGCATCGCCCCGTTGATAACCTCGGTAATATCAAACGCCGGTGTAGCGGCGCAGAACCAGCGAAGCGTTTGTGCCGCCGAAGCCGAAGGAATTCGACAGCGCGATGTTGATCTCGCGCTTGCGCGCAACATGCGGCACCAGATCGATCTTGGTCTCGACGGAGGGGTTGTCGAGGTTCAGCGTCGGCGGCGCGATGTTGTCGCGGATCGCCAGCACAGAGAAGATCGCTTCCACCGCGCCGGCAGCGCCCAGCAGGTGGCCGATTGCCGATTTGGTCGATGACATCGAGATCTTCGAGGCGTGCTCGCCGACGAGCCGTTCGACGGCGCCAAGCTCGATCGTGTCGGCCATGGTCGAGGTGCCATGGGCGTTGATGTAGTCGACGTCAGCCGCGGTCAGGCCGGCACGCTTCAGCGCCATCTGCATGCAGCGATAGGCGCCGTCGCCGTCTTCGGACGGCGCTGTGATGTGGTAGGCATCGCCGGAGAGACCGTAGCCGACGACTTCGGCATAGATCTTCGCGCCGCGCGCTTTGGCGTGTTCCAGTTCTTCCAGGATCACGATGCCGGCGCCCTCGCCCATGACGAAACCGTCACGGTCGACATCATAGGGACGCGACGCCTTCTGCGGATCGTCGTTGTGCTGCGTCGAGAGCGCCTTGCAGGCGGCAAAACCCGCCAGCGAGATGCGGCAGATCGGCGATTCGGCGCCACCGGCCACCATGACATCGGCATCGCCGAGCGCGATCAGGCGACTTGCGTCGCCGATAGCATGGGCGCCGGTCGAGCAGGCGGTGACAACAGAGTGATTGGGACCGCGCAGCTTGTGGCGGATCGAAACCTGGCCGGAGGCAAGATTGATCAGACGGCCGGGGATGAAGAAGGGCGAAATGCGCCGAGGGCCCTTGTCGCGCAGCGTGTAGCCGCCTTCGACAATACCTTCGAGACCGCCAATGCCCGAGCCGATCAGGACGCCGGTTGCAATCTGGTCTTCGTCGTTTTCGGGCTTCCAGCCGGCGTCGGCCAGCGCCATGTCGGCAGCGGCCATGGCGTAGACGATGAAAGGATCAACCTTGCGCTGTTCCTTCGGTTCCATCCAGTTATCGGCATTGAAAGTGTTGTTCGAGCCATCGCCGAACGGAAGGCGACACGCGATCTTCGCGGGAAGATCTTCGACTTCGAATTCCGTGACCTTGCGCGCAGCATTGTCGCCTGCGATCAGGCGCGCCCAAGTTGCCTCGGTTCCGCAACCCAAGGGAGATACCATGCCGGTACCGGTGATAACGACACGTCTCATAGTCCGCGACCCACCCTGACTGTTCAATTTCAGAGCCGGATCGGACCACGCGTGACGAACCCGATCCGTGCATCCATTTTAAGTTCTTGTAGCAACGATCAGAGGGAAATGCGGGACCGCTTTGCTGATCGAGAAACCCGCGCTCAGCGCGAGACAGCCCACTTCCCCTGGGCTGGTACGGGCCGCTGAACGCGGCCCGTCTACGGCTTGGCCGTGAAAGATTAGGCCTGAGCCTTTTCGATGAACTTGACGGCGTCGCCGACAGTCAGGATCGAATCCGCGGCATCATCCGGGATTTCGACGCCGAATTCTTCTTCGAATGCCATGACCAGTTCGACGGTGTCGAGCGAGTCCGCGCCGAGGTCATCGATAAAGCTTGCGCCTTCGCTGACCTTTTCGGCGTCGACGCCAAGATGATCAATAACAATTTTCTTTACGCGTTCTGCGATATCGCTCATGTCGGAGTTCCTCGACCTTCGTTTCTCTGGGCGCCTTTCTGGCACCGGTACTCTCAATAAGCCTGATAGACCAAGACGGTCCAACGGGCAATCCATCCAACCAGAACCGCGGCAAACCCAGGGCAGCCAAGGCTGCCGGACACCTGGCGGGGCCGGTCGACTGCTAACAGTCATGGCCCGATTAACACGGTTTAAGTCTGTCGCAAAGTGCGAAAATGCCTGACAATCGCTTGCTCAACATTGAATTTCAGGCATTTGGCAGGTGGTATGCCGGAGCATTGAAGGCCACGATCGCGCCGGTTTCGCGTGCATGGCATGCTGGCCCCGGACACCCCGTCAGATCATCGCCATGCCGCCGTTGACGTGAATGGTCTGGCCGGTCACGTAGCCTGCCTCGTTCGAAGCGAGATAAACGACGGCAGATGCAATCTCGGCACCAGTGCCCATGCGCTTCATCGGGATCGCTCCCATGATGCCTTCCTTCTGCTTGTCGTTCAGCTTGCCGGTCATGGCGCTCTCGATGAAGCCGGGAGCGACGCAGTTGACCGTGACGTTGCGGGTCGCGATTTCCTGGGCGAGCGACTTCGAAAAGCCGATCATGCCGGCCTTTGAGGCGCAGTAGTTGGCCTGGCCGGGGTTGCCGGTGACGCCGACGATCGACGTGATGTTGACGATACGGCCGAAGCGGCGGCGCATCATCGGATGGGTCAGCTCGCGGGTCAGGCGGAACACGGCGGTCAGGTTGACCTCCAGAACATTGTCCCAGTCCTCGTCGCTCATGCGAACGAAAAGGCCGTCCTTGGTGATGCCGGCATTGTTGACGAGGATGTCGACGCCGCCCAGTTCAGCTTCGGCCTTCTCGCCGAGCGCCTTGACTTCGGCGCGGTCGGACAGATTGGCCGGGAACAACTGAACGCGCTCGCCGAGCTCGTTGGCAAGCGCCTCGAGCTTTTCGACACGCGTGCCGTGAAGGCCGACGATTGCGCCCTGAGCGTGCAGCATGCGGGCGATTTCCTCGCCGATACCACCGGATGCACCGGTTACAAGAGCCTTACGGCCGGAAAGATCGAACATCGGATTGATTCCTTATAACTGGAGCACTCAGGCCAGAAGCGCCGAGAGCGCGGTGTCGATATCGGCAGGCGTGTTGACGGTAATGCCGGTGACGGATTTGTCGATCCGGCGGGCAAGCCCGGTGAGAACCTTGCCGGAGCCCACTTCATAAAGTGTCGCGACGTTGTTGGCGGCGAACCATTCCACCGTCTCGCGCCAGCGAACCTGGCCGGTGACCTGCTCGACGAGAAGGCGCGCGATCTCGGTCGCGTCGCTGACCGGAGCGGCCAAGACGTTGGCGATGACAGGCACCGACGGATTGTGCTTTTCGACCTTGGCGAGCGCCTCGCGCATTGCCTCGGCCGCGGGCGCCATCAGGCTTGAATGGAAGGGAGCCGAAACCGGCAGCATCAGGGCGCGCTTGGCACCTTTTTCCGACGCAAGTGCTGCAGCCTTCTCGACAGCCGCCTTCTCGCCGGAGATCACCAGCTGGCCGCCGCCATTGTCGTTGGCGATCTGGCAGGAACCAAGCGCGGAGGCTTCGCGGCAGATGGCGTCGACATCCGCATGCTCAAGACCGATGATTGCCGCCATCGCGCCCTTGCCTACGGGCACGGCCGCCTGCATGGCGTTGCCGCGGATGCGCAGCAGGCGCGCCGTGTCGGCGATCGAGAAGGTTCCGGCGGCGCAGAGCGCGGAGTATTCGCCGAGCGAATGACCAGCCACGAACGAGACCTTGCTCTTGAGATCGAGACCCTTGGCCTCAAGCACCCGGATCACCGCCATCGATACGGCCATCAGCGCGGGCTGGGCGTTGGCCGTCAGTGTCAGCGTTTCCTCGGGGCCGTTCCACATGGTTTCGGAGAGTTTCTCGCCGAGCGCCTCGTCGACCTCGGCAAACACTGCCGCTGCTTCCGGAAACGCGTCCGCCAGATCCTTGCCCATGCCGACAGCCTGGCTGCCCTGGCCCGGGAACGTGAATGCAATACTCATGGGATTGTCCCTTCCCTAGTTTTCCTCTCCATTCACATTCCTGAACGGCGAGTCAAGCGCGCAGGCCCGGCTTTGCGGGCTTCGCACGGCCTTTTGCCCTTGATCTTCGCCAATCAAGGCGTAAGTTTGCCGCGCATCGCCGCCCTGCCCGATCGACCGTCCCCTGGGCTTGCGGCCTTCACCCAATTCTGGCGCGGGCACCCCTTTCCTCCCTGGTCGAGGCTCGCCTTTCACAAGGATCACCACTCAATGCGTTACAACACGCTTGGCCGGACCGGCATCAAGGTTTCCGAAATCTGCCTGGGCACAATGACCTGGGGCTCCCAGAACTCGGAGGCCGAGGCGCACGAACAACTCGACTGCGCGTTCGACAAGGGCGTGAACTTCATCGACACCGCCGAACTTTATCCGACGACGCCGCTTTCCGCCGAGACCTACGGCAATACCGAGCGCATCATCGGCGAGTGGCTGGCAAAGCGTGGCCGTCGCGACGACGTCGTTGTCGCCACCAAGGTCGCCGGCTCCGGCCGGCCTTACATCCGCAACGGCGGCCCGATCACCCCGGAAGGTATCGGTGCGGCGGTCGAGGCCAGCCTCAAGCGGCTAAAGACGGATTATATCGACCTCTACCAGATCCACTGGCCGAACCGCGGCCACTATCATTTCCGCAACGCCTGGTCCTATGAGCCCGCCAGGCAGGACAAGGCCCATGTGGCCGCTGACCTGAAGGCTATCCTCGAAAAGCTCGGCGAAGTGGTGAAGGCAGGCAAGGTGCGCGCGATCGGCCTTTCGAACGACACCGCCTGGGGTACGATGAAGATGATCGACATGGCGGAGCGGCGCGACCTGCCGCGTGTCGCCTCGATCCAGAACGAATACAATCTTCTCTACAGAGCCTACGATCTCGACCTTGCCGAACTCTCGCACCATGAGGATGTCGGGCTGCTCGCCTATTCTCCGCTCGCCGCCGGCCTGTTGACCGGCAAGTATCTTGACGGCGCCCGGCCGACGGGGTCGCGCCTCGCGATCAACGGCGACCTCGGCGGCCGCTTCACGCCGCACCAGGAGCCGGCCGTCGCCGGCTACGTGGCGCTTGCCCGCGAACACGGGATCGACCCAGCGCAGTTGGCGATCGCCTTCTGCCTCGCCCGTCCGTTCATGGCCTCCGTCATCATCGGCGCAACCTCGATGGAGCAGTTGAAGACGGATCTCGGCGCGGCGGGAATGACGCTGTCTCAGGACGTCATGAACGGCATTCGCCGCCTGCACCGGCTCTATCCCATGCCGATCTGAGCGCGAAACAGCAAATGGCCGTGCCCCGGACGAAAGCCGAACTTCTGAGCGCGATCGAGACGGAGTTCGCCAAGCTCGAACGCGAACTCGACAGCATACCGCCGGAGCGATTCGCCGAGCCATCGCTCGATGGCCACGCCAAGGGCACGATGATGAGCGTCGGCGACCTCGTCGCCTACCTCATCGGCTGGGGCGAACTGGTGATCAAGTGGATCGAACGGGACGAACAAGGTCTGCCCGTCGATTTTCCGGAGACGGGGTTCAAGTGGAACGAACTCGGTCGGCTCGCGCAGAAATTCTATAGCGACTACCGAGCGCTCCCGCCCTCTGAACTCCTGTCTCGCCTTGCAGGCAGCAAGGCGGCATTGGTCGCCCTGATCGAGGCGCGTGACGATCAAGCGCTCTATGCTCAGGCGTGGTATGACAAATGGCCGCTCGGCCGGATGATTCAGTTCAACACGTCCTCGCCCTATGCCAATGCCCGAGGTCGCTTGCGCAAGTGGAAGAAGGTCATAGGAGCCGCTTAGAGGGCGAAGCGAGGCGAAAAGGCCGAGCAAGCCTTGCCTTTCGCTGAAATATGCGTATAAGCGCGCTGTTCGAAATGCCCGGTCTTCTGGCTGGTGGCTGAACGGAGGGCCGGCTTCCTCGAGGGGAGCCGTTAGGATTGCAAGTCTTTCCGGCCTCCCGTGTCTCCGCTCTCGACCGTCTCGATACAACACTTTCTTGCCGGCTGCCTGTCAGCCAATAAGAACAGTCGTTGAGGCTTAGCCGCCGATGTCCGGGCTGATTAACGCAAGAAAGGTAAGCCACAATGGCTCTTTATGAACACGTATTCCTGGCCCGCCAGGACATCACGCCGCAGCAGGTCGACGGTCTCGTCGAGCAGTACAAGGGCGTGCTCGAAGCAAACGGCGGCAAGGTCGGTCGCGTCGAGAACTGGGGCCTCAAGTCCCTCACCTACCGCATCAAGAAGAACCGTAAGGCTCACTACGTTCTCATGGACATCGATGCTCCGGCAGCGGCTGTTCACGAAATCGAGCGTCAGATGCGCATCAACGAAGACGTCCTGCGCTACATGACGATCGCCGTCGAGAAGCACGAAGAAGGCCCGTCTGCCATGATGCAGAAGCGCGACCGCGACGACCGTCCGCGCCGCGATGGCGACCGTCCGGAGCGTGGCTTCGGCGACCGTGGTCCGCGTCCGGACCGTGGCGACCGCGAAGACCGCCCGCGTCGTCCGCGCGAAGACCGCGCGTAATCAAGAAGCTTTAGGAGATTAAAGACAATGGCTGAAGTTTCTTCCGCTCCGGTTCGTCGCCCGTTCCACCGTCGCCGCAAGACCTGCCCCTTCTCGGGCGCAAACGCTCCGCGGATCGACTACAAGGACATCCGTCTTCTGCAGCGCTACATTTCCGAGCGCGGCAAGATCGTTCCTTCCCGCATCACGGCCGTTTCCCAGAAGAAGCAGCGCGAACTCGCCCAGGCGATCAAGCGCGCCCGCTTCCTCGGCCTGCTGCCCTACGTCGTTTCGTAACAACGGCTGACCTTCCGTTGGTCGCCTGACTCAACGGAAACCGACTCAAGGGCAAGGCGCTCTCTTTACGTGATCGCCTTGCCCTCTCCCTTCCGCGTTGGGCGCGGATCGGAACCCTGTGTGGAAACACGCAGAAATCCCATGTTGGGGCTGAGCCTGGCCATCCCCTAACTGCACGAAGCAGGACAGCAAACGTGAAGAACTTGAACAAGACATCGCTGCTGACCGGCGTTCTCGCCGGCTTTACCGCTGCCCTCCTGTCGATGGGCGCGAACACGCAGTCGTCGCTTGCGATCGTTCTCTATGCCGCTTCGGCGCTCCCCATTCTCATTGCCGGCCTCGGCTGGGGCAATGCAGCCGCGATCACCGCCATCGTCAGCGCCGGCGCTACGGCTGCCGCTTTGGTGTCGCCCTATTTCGCGCTGCTGATCCTCGTCGTGACGCTGATCCCGGCCGGCTGGCTCAGCCACCTGGCCAATCTGGCGCGCCCGGCCACCGAACTCGGCGGCCCGGACGGCGCGCTTGCCTGGTACCCACTTTCCGACATTCTCAGCCACCTCGCCGGTCTGGTGACCGCCGGCATGATCATCGTCGGCTTCATCGTCGGATATGATTCTGGTGTGTCCGACCGCATGGTCGACATCGTCATCCAGGCCGTGAAGGCGCAGGAACCGCTTTACAATCCGGACGCCGCAGCAATTGCCCAGATCAAGTCGATCTTCACGCTGGCGCTACCCCTCATCCAGGGTGCCGTCTGGGTGGTGATGCTGTTTTCCGCCTATTATGTCGCCACCCGCATCGTGCAGATGTCGGGCCGGTCGCTGCGCCCGCGCGAGGACATTCCGTCGACGCTGCGCATGCACCGCAACGCGATCTTCATCTTTCTCGGCGGCCTGGTCCTGACCTTTGTGGGCGGCGCCCCGGCGACAATCGGCGCGCTGGTCTGCGGAACCTTCGGCGCAGGCTTCCTGCTCGCCGGCTTTGCATCCTTCCATTTCCGCACGCGCGGCAAGTCCTGGCGGCTTCCCGTGCTGTGGATCGCATACCTGTCGGTGCTCGTGTTCACGATCCCGGCAATCTTCTTCCTCCTCACGGGCCTGACCGATACGCGACGCACCATCGCGGTCACCCCGGTGGAAAAAAACTGACCTACGAAACCTGAACTCTGAAAGGAAACGAACATGCAAGTCATTCTTCTCGAACGTATCGCAAAGCTCGGCCAGATGGGCGAAACCGTAAAGGTTCGCGACGGCTTCGCACGCAACTATCTGCTGCCGCTCGGCAAGGCACTGCGCGCCAACGCTGCCAACAAGGCCCGTTTCGAATCCGAGCGCTCGACGCTCGAAGCCCGTAACCTCGAGCGCAAGTCGGAAGCCCAGAAGGTTGCCGAGAAGCTCGACGGCAAGTCCTTCATCATCGTGCGCTCGGCTGGCGAAACCGGCCAGCTCTACGGTTCGGTTGCTGCTCGCGACGTTATCGAAGTCCTGGCTGCCGCCGGCTTCAACATCGGCCGCAACCAGGTCGACCTGAACCACCCGATCAAGTCGATCGGCCTGCACAACGTCACGCTGCACCTGCATTCGGAAGTCGAAATCGCAGTTGAAGTCAACGTTGCCCGTTCGGCTGAAGAAGCTGAGCGCCAGTCCAAGGGCGAAAGCCTGACCTCGGCCGACGCCATCTACGGCGTTGACGAAGATGCGCTGAAGCCGGAAGACTTCTTCAACCCGGAAGCCGAATTCGAAGGCGAAGAAGAATAAGCCTTACAGGCCATTCTGAATGCGAAAGCCCGGATCCTTGGATCCGGGCTTTTTCTTTGCCGTCGGCTCGGCTTCAGCTATGGGCAAGCTCAGCGACGGGAGCGGCGTCCTTATCGACGCGCACGACAACCGACAGGCCCGGCGACAACAGATCGGCGAGCGGCTGGCCGGGATCGACGGCGATCCGGACACCGACGCGCTGGGCGACCTTGGTGAAGTTGCCGGTAGCGTTGTCCGGGCGGATGATGCTGAACTCGGAGCCCGCGGCGGGCGAGAAGCGCTCGATATGCCCGGTCAGCATGCTCTTCTGCAGCGCGTCGACCGAAATGGTCACCGGCTGACCGGTCTTCATGCCGTCGAGCTGCGTTTCCTTGAAGTTTGCGAGCACCCACACGTCATGCGGCACGACGGCCAGCAATTGCGAGCCGGCGGTGACGTATTGGCCGAGGCGCGCACCGATCTCGCCGAGCTTGCCATCGCGAGGGGCGACGATCCGGGTGTTTTCGAGATCGATCCGCGCCAGTTCCACGGCCGCCTCGGCGCCGGCGACGGCCGCCTGCAGACCGGCACGGGCGCCAAGCGTGGTGGCCAGCGCCTGGCGAGAAACCTCCAGCCCGGCTTCAGCCTGGTTGACGGCGGCTTCTGCCTGCTCGAACGCCGCGCGCGACTGATCGGCGTCGCTGCGCGTCGAGATGCCTTTTTCCGCCAGCGGCCGGATCCTGCCCCAGGATGCGCTCGCCCTGTTGAGCGCCGCCTTCGCGCTGTCCAGTTGTGCGTCACTGGCAGCGATGCCCGCCTTGGCGGACAATTCCTGTTGACGTGAATTGGCGAGCGACGCCTTCTGGGCGGCAAGTGTCGCCTCCGCCTGGGCCAGCTTCTGCGCGTAGATGCGATCGTCGATCCTAACGAGCAACTGCCCGGCCTTGACCTCTTCGTAGTCGTGCACCGGAACCTCGGCGACGTAACCGGAGAGCTGCGGGCTCATGATGGTCAGGTAACCCCTGACATAGGCGTTCTCCGTCATCTCCACGGAACTGTGGAACGGCGGCAGACGCCAGGCATAGAGCACCAGGGTCAGGCCCGAGAGGCCAGCGAGCAACACGATGATGGTGGTCGGTGAGCGCAAGAATTTCAGCATGGTCGTCAACTCTGTTCGTCAAGAAGATAAGGCGGTTGCGGGAGGCGCCATGCGCGCCGCAATCCGCTTGTAAAGGATATGCGCCAGCAGGCCGGTCAGCGCGCAAAGGGCGATGACTGACGCCAGCAGGAAGGCATCGTTGTATGCGAGAATGTTCGCCTCGCGGGTCACCTGCTGCCCCAGCAGCGCGACGCCCTCGCCGTTCAACAAGGCCCGATCGCCGATCACCCGGCCATAGCTTGCAGCCAGCTGGCTGATGCGCTGGGCGATGGCCGGGTTCGACATCACGATCTGCTCGGCCAGCACATTGGAGTGAAACTTCTCCCGCAGGGTGACGAAGCTGCCGAAGGTCGCGGTGCCGATCAGTCCGCCGATGCTCTGGGTAAAGAGGAAGATGACGATGAAGCTGAGAATGTAGCTCGGCCCCTTCATCAGCGCCGCCTTGAAACCGCTGGCCATGGCCGGCGGCAGGAACAGGGCGGTTCCAGCGGCGATCATCGCCTGGCTGAGATACATCTGCTCGGGTCGCGTCAGATTGGTCGCCTGGCTGTCGATATAGGCACCGCCCGCCAGGAGGCTCAGGGCCAGAACATGCACGAACTCGGCATGATCCGGCTTCATCAGCGCGGCGCACAGGATGCCACCGGCGATCGATGCGCCAAGAATGATCCAGTAAAGCGTCGCGACCTGCTCGAACTGCAATCCGAGCAATTGATAAAAATTTGCGGCGATGGCGGATTGCTCGGACGCGACCAGACGAAAGATCAGCAGCACGGCGGTAAAGTGCAGGATCTCCCTAGAGGCGAGCCAGCGAACGTCGATCAGCGGCAGCTCGCGGTTGAGTTCGATCAGTACCACCGCCGTCAGGGCCACGATCGCGACGGCCAGAAGCACGCCGAGCCATGGCGCTTCGAACCACCAGTAGAGCCGGCCCATCGTCAGCACGATAGCGATGCAGCCAAAGCCGAGGGCCACCAGTAGGTAGCTCAGGATATCGGTGCGCTGGATGATCTTGGCGTGCGGCACCGGTGTCAGCGGCAGCAGGTAGATGATCGGCAGGGCCATCAGCGCGAGAGCCATCTCGAGCGTATAGAGCCCATGCCATTGGCCGTATTCGATCAGCGTCGGCGAAATCAACCGGGTGATCGGCGCCGAAATGGTCGTGCATGTCAGCGCCAGGGCAAGGCCGACCGTCAGCTTGCGCGCCGGCGGAAAGGCCTCCAGCATGTAGAGGAAACCGAGCGTCGACATCGGCGCGGCCGCAATGCCACTGATGAAGCGAACGACGATCGCCGAATGCAGATCGGAAACGAAGACGTTCATCAACGAGACGATCACGAAGCCGACGATGCCGATTTCGGCAAACCGCCGCAGGCCGTATTGCGCGCGGATTTTGACGAGCGCGATCGAGAGCGAGACATTCGGCGCCATGTAAGCCGCCGAAAGCCACGCCGCCTCGATCGAGGTCGCGGAAAGCGATCCCTGAACCTGGGTGAGATTGGCCAGCGCCAGGTTCATACCGAGGCCCTGGGTTAGGAACAGCAGTGCCGAGCAGACCACGTAAATCGCCGACCTGGTAACACTCATCGGCTGTGGCGCTGGTGCTGCCGCCGCCGGTACTTGTTGAGGCGTGGGGTCGTCTGCGGGCACCTCCGCCTCGTCTTCGACAAGGGCACCCCTGTTGGCGTTTGCTGCAGCGCTTGCGGCGGCACTCATCGACATCATTCCTTCGCGAGCGATTGGACGTTGTCGGCGATGGTGCGAACGACCTTCAGGGCGGCCGCGACCTCGTCAGCGTCGACGCCCTGCAGCACTTCTGCCCGGATCTCATCGGCAAGCTTCAGGATCTCGTCGGCAATGGTTCGTCCAAGCTCGGTCATGTGGATCTGCTTGGCCCTGCGGTCCGACACCTCGACCCGACGCTCGATGAAACCCTGCTTTTCCATGCCATCCAGAAGCCGCACGATCGTCGGCGTTTCGATGTCGAGTTCGTCGGCCAGCTCGCGCTGGTTCAAGCCGTCCTTCTTGGTCAGGGCAAACAGCGCCCTCGCCCGCGCCAGGGTCAGGCCGCGCTCCTTGACGCGGGCATCGAAGACAGCCCGCAGCTTGCGATTGACCATCGACAAGGCGTCGAACAATTCGCGGTTCACGATGGGTTGATACATAGTACCTTTTCCATATTAGTAGCATGCTAATTATTTTGCCACTATCTAATCTATGTGGTGGAAACTTTCAAGACGGCGTTTTGAGCGGAACGGCAAACGGCGCTAGAATTCGGTGCAATCGCGGGTCGCAGCGATTCGCAGCGTCAATGTCGTTTTTCATGCAGATTTTATTTTTTGCGCTTTTGCGGCGCCGGCCTGTGGATCAGTCGAACAACGGGCAAAGGCAATGGGCCGCGTCACATGGCCAACGACTGTGGCACTGCTGCACTTGACCCGCAAAGACGCAGACATCAAACCGGGTGCACACCAGAAGAGGTAGAGACGAACGACCATGAACGACGCAGCGCGAAAGCTCGCCCCTATCGGCAAGGACCAGTCGGACCAGCACTACCGCGAGGCGCCGAACAACCTTGAAGCCGAACAGGCGCTGCTTGGCGCTATCCTCGTCAACAACGATGCGTTCTATCGCGTCTCGGACTTTCTGAAGCCGGTCCACCTGTTCGAACCCCTGCATCGCCGCATCTACGAGGTCGCCGGCGACATCATCCGCATGGGCAAGACCGCCAACCCTGTGACGATCAAGACTTTTCTGAAAGCCGACGAAAAGGTCGGCGACCTGACGGTCGCGCAGTATCTTGCGCGCCTTGCGGCCGGCGCCGTCTCGATCATCAATGCGGAAGACTACGGCCGTGCAATCTACGACCTGGCGCTGCGCCGCTCGCTGATCACCATCGGCGAGGACATGGTCAACATCGCCTTTGACGCACCGCTCGACATGCCGCCGCAGGGCCAGATCGAAGATGCGGAACGACGCCTGTTCGAGCTTGCCGAAACTGGCCGCTACGACGGCGGCTTCCAATCCTTCAACGACGCAGTGGCGCTTGCCATCGACATGGCCGGTGCGGCGTTCGAACGCGACGGCAGCCTGTCCGGCATTTCGACCGGCATCCTGTCGCTCGACGCCCGCATGGGCGGCTTGCAGCGTTCGGACTTGATCGTGCTTGCGGGACGTCCGGGCATGGGCAAGACCTCGCTTGCCACCAACATCGCCTACAACATCGCCGCCGCCTACGACCCGGAGGTCCAGGCGGACGGTTCGTTCAAGGCCAAGAATGGCGGCGTCGTCGGCTTCTACTCGCTGGAAATGTCGTCCGAGCAGCTCGCCACGCGTATCATTTCCGAGCAGACCGAAGTCTCCTCCTCGAAGATCCGCCGCGGCGACATCTCCGAAGCTGACTTCGAAAAGCTGGTCGCCTGCTCACAGATGATGCAGAAAGTGCCGCTATTCATCGACCAGACCGGTGGCATCTCCATCGCCCAGCTTTCCGCCCGCGCGCGCCGCCTCAAGCGCCAGCGCGGTCTTGACTGCCTGGTCGTCGACTATATCCAGCTCATGACCGGCTCGGGCAAGTCCAGCGACAACCGCGTGCAGGAAATCACCCAGATCACCACCGGTCTGAAGGCGCTCGGCAAGGAGCTGAACGTGCCGATCATCGCGCTGTCGCAGCTCTCCCGTCAGGTGGAAAGCCGCGAAGACAAGCGCCCTCAGCTCTCTGACCTTCGTGAATCGGGCTCGATCGAGCAGGACGCCGACGTCGTGCTCTTCGTGTTCCGCGAAGAATATTACGTCAAGAACCTCGAGCCCCGCGACGAGTTCGATCCGAAGTACGACGAGTGGAAGATGAAGATGGAGCAGGTGAAGGGCACGGCCGACGTGATCATCGCCAAGCAGCGTCACGGACCGACCGGCACGGTCAAGCTCGCCTTCCAGTCGGAATTCACCCGCTTTACCGATCTGGCCGACCCGTCGTTCACCCAATACGAAGAACACTGAGAACGGCTGGGGGCGTCTTTACGCCCCCAACGCCATTCTGAGGATCGCCACGGTCACAACGCCGGCCGCGACTGCGGCGAGCAAAGGCAACCGCATGGCGACGAGGGCCGTTACCACCGCAGCGATCGTTTCCGCCGGCCCGGTGACCAGCGCCGTCGGCGCGATCACCGCCATCAATACGGCCGGCGGTATCGCCTCCAGGGCTCGCCGCTGCGCCTCTCCGATCGTCACAAACCGAATGAGCACCAGCCCGCCGATGCGGGTGGCAATGGTCGCGATTGCCATCGCGACGATGGCGAGAAGAGTGTTCGGATCAACCGTCATGCGCGCACCTCCTGACTGCGGCTGGCAAACAGCGCGACCGCGACCCCGGCGACAGCACCGGCGGCGATGTACCAGACGCCTGGGAGAAACTGGTGCGTCAGCACTGCTGCAGCGGCACTGGCCGCCAGCACCGCCCCGGTCTCGCGGCCTTTCCAGAAACCGAGCACCAGCACGATGAAAACCGCGGGAAAAGCGAAATCAAGCCCCGTCACTTTGGGATCTCCAAGGAAAGCGCCCAGCAAGGCGCCGGCAAGGCTCGTCGTCACCCAGACGAAATAGAAGGGCACGGCGACGCCTGCGAACCAGGCTGGCGTCAGCTTGCCCTCTTTCGCACGCATCTCGGCCATCGCCCATATTTCGTCGGCAAGCAAAAGCATCGAGGCGTATTTCGCCGGACCGGAGAATCCTTGCAGCTTGGCTCCGAGCGACGCGCTCATCAACACATGCCTGGCATTGACCAGCAAGGCCGAAAACGCCAGCGCCGCCCAGGACGCCGGATGCGTCCAGATGTCCATGGCGACGAATTGCGAGCCACCGGCAAAAACCAGCGCACTCATCAAGGTCACTTCCGCGCCCGATAGCCCCTTGCCCGCGGCAACGGCGCCGAAAACGAGCCCAATCGGCATGACCGCCACGATGAGCGGCGCCATCGCCGTGGCCCCGGCTCGAAAGTTTGGAATGAATCCCGTGTCGCTCAAAGTTCATGCCTCCCGACCGATAACGAACGGAGCACACCTAAACGCGCCAGGACGAGGCGTATTGAACGAAAGTGATCAACCGGCGCGGAAGGCACCGGGCGTGACGCCGGTTCGGGCCTTGAAGTGGCGGCTGAAATGCGCCTGGTCGGCAAAACCGCATTGATAGGCCGTGTCGACGGCCGACCAGCCGTGCCGCAGCAGCGTCTTTGCCGCCCGCACGCGCTTGTCGGTCAGGAAGGCATGCGGCGTGATGTGAAACTGCCGCCGGAAGGCCCGGATCAGATGGGCGCGGCTGAGGCCAGCGACCCTCGCCAGTTCCTCGAGGCCGATGTCCTGCGTGTAGTTCTCGGTGAGATAATCGCGCGCCCGCTGCACCGCAGACTGTTCCTTCGTTTCGACCGGTACGATGATCGTGCTGCCGTGCCGCTCGAACATGGTGGCAAGCACACCGAACATGCGTTCCTCGGCTTCGAGCGCGCCAGTCGCGTGTTCAAGCGCCTTGTGTGCGTGATAGAAGGACTGGGCCAGATCCGGATCACGCAGCATGCGCCTGGAAAAGGACGGCGTTCCCTTGAACGGCCGCCCCGTGACATCCTCAAGGATGTTCACCAGCAGTTCCGTGCTCGGATAGACCATGCGATAGCGATAGCCGCTGCCGCCGGGATGACCATCGTGGATCTCGTCGGGATTGATGAGGTAGAAGTCGCCGGGGCCTGCTTGCGACCGTTCGCCCCTGATCTTGCTGATCTGCGAGCCTGCTTCGATCGCGCCTATGCTGAAGGTGTCGTGCGCGTGCGGCGCAAATTCGTGCGTGATGAAGGTGGCTGTCAGGCATTCCATGCCATCGAACCGGGGATCCCGCCAGAATCGGGTCCGTTCCGCGCCTTCCAGCGGCATGGCATCGATGGCCTGTTCCTGCGAAATCGTGTGCATGCCGCGATCCTAGCGTCCGCAACGACACGCGTCTTGCACAAAAGTGCTCTTCGCCCGTCCGGTCCAACCGAACGCCGCGATGCGACAGCAGGGCATTTGCGGGCAAGCGTGGTTGGCTGTATTGCTCTTTTCATCGTCCACGCAGAGTGCCAGGCATGCTCAGTCCAGAATTTCTCTCCGCCTCCAACCGGCTCACGATCGACCTCAACGCATTGGCAGACAATTGGCGCTCGATGAATGCCCGCTCGGGCAAGGCTCGTGCCGCTGCCGTCTTGAAGGCCGATGCTTACGGCCTCGGCATCGACGAGGCGGCGCCCGCGCTTTATGCCGCCGGCGCCCGCGACTTCTTCGTCGCCAATGCAGAGGAAGGTGCCGATCTGCGGCCGCTGGTGCCCGAGGGCCGGATCTACATTCTGGCCGGCATGTGGCCCGGAAACGAGGCGCTGTTCTTCGACAACGATCTGGTGCCGGTGATCAATTCGGAGGAGCAGCTTGCCGTTTTCATGGCGGCGCTGTCCGAGCGCGGCGACCATCCTTGCGTGCTGCATGTCGATACCGGCATGAACCGCCTGGGGCTGTCGGTCGAGGAAGCCGCCGCTCTCGCCAACGACCCGGCGCGGCCGGCCAGCTTTTCGCCTGTTCTGATCATGAGCCACCTCGCCTGCGCCGACGACCCGGGCAACCCGCTCAATGGTTATCAGCTCCGACGCTTTCGCGAAGCCACGGCCGCATTCGAAGGCGTTGATGCCAGCCTCGCAAACTCCGGCGGCGTGTTCCTGGGCAACGACTACCATTTCAACCTGACGCGTCCGGGTATCGCCGTTTATGGCGGCGAAGCGGTCAATGACGTCGCCAATCCGATGAAGCCGGTGGTGACGGCCGAAGCTCGCATCATTCAGGTGCGCAACATCGCGTCCGGCGGTCATGCAAGCTACGGAGCATCGGCCCGCTTCAACCGCGACAGCCGCATTGCCACGGTCGCCGTCGGTTATGCCGACGGTTACCACCGGTCCGTCTCGGGCGGTGGCGTGACCCTGCGGCAGGCAACGCCTTCGGGCGCATTCGGCTTTCTGCATGGCCAGAAGGTGCCGCATGTCGGCCGGGTGACGATGGACCTCAGCCTCTTCGACGTCACCGACCTCCCGGAAAATGCCGTGCGCCCCGGCGACTATATCGAGCTTTTCGGTCGGCATATCGCCGTGGACGACGTGGCGCGTGCCGGCGGCACGATCGGCTATGAGATGCTGACGAGCCTCGGCCACCGCTACGAACGCCATTATGTCGGCGCCGTCTGAGGCGGCTATCGAAGCGATACTTTACAGTCCGTTGCCGAAAATCACCTTTTGTTCCGCGTTTCACGGCATTATGTGAAGGCAAAAGTGATTCTCCGATCACCAGCCGTGTCGCCTGATGCGACCCGCTGAAGTCCCGGCACTGTGAAAGTCGTATCCGATGGCGAAAGCCCGCACACAATTCGTCTGCCAGAACTGCGGCACCATTCATACCCGCTGGGCCGGCAAGTGCGAGGGCTGCGGCGAATGGAACACGATCATCGAGGACGACCCGACCGCCGGCATCGGCGGCGGTCCCTCCCGCGCGCCGAAGAAGGGGCGTCCGGTCGCCCTGACCACGCTTTCCGGTGAAATCGAGGACGCTCCCCGCATTCAGACCGGGATATCCGAGCTCGACCGCGCCACCGGAGGCGGCTTCGTTCGTGGCTCCGCCTTGCTCATCGGCGGCGACCCCGGCATCGGCAAATCGACGGTGCTGATGCAGGCGGCAGCGGCACTTGCCCGGCAGAAGCACCGCGTCATCTACGTTTCGGGCGAAGAGGCCGTGGCCCAGGTGCGCCTGCGCGCCCAGCGGCTCGGTGCTGCCGACAGCGACGTGCTGCTCGCAGCCGAAACCAATGTCGAGGACATCCTGGCAACGCTTGCCGAGGGAAAGCGCCCCGACCTCGTCATCATCGACTCGATCCAGACGCTGTGGAGCGACATCGTCGATTCCGCACCCGGTACGGTCACTCAAGTGCGGACCGGCGTGCAGGCGATGATCCGCTTTGCCAAGCAGACGGGAACCGCCGTCGTGCTCGTCGGCCACGTCACCAAGGAAGGCCAGATCGCCGGTCCCCGTGTCGTCGAGCACATGGTCGATGCGGTGCTCTACTTCGAAGGCGACCGCGGCCATCACTACCGCATCTTGCGAACCGTGAAGAACCGCTTCGGACCGACCGACGAGATCGGCGTTTTCGAGATGTCGGACAGGGGGTTGCGCGAGGTCGCCAACCCATCGGAACTGTTCCTCGGCGAGCGCAATGAGAAATCGCCTGGCGCCGCGGTCTTTGCCGGCATGGAGGGAACGCGACCGATCCTAGTCGAGGTGCAGGCGCTGGTGGCGCCAACCTCGCTCGGTACGCCGCGCCGCGCCATCGTCGGCTGGGATTCCGCCCGCCTCTCCATGATCCTCGCGGTGCTTGAAGCCCATTGCGGCGTGCGCCTCGGGCAGCACGACGTCTATCTCAACATCGCTGGCGGCTACCGGATTTCCGAGCCTGCCGCCGACTTGGCTGTGGCTTCCGCACTGGTTTCGTCGCTTGCCGGGCTTGCCCTTCCGGCTGATTGCGTCTATTTCGGCGAAGTCAGCTTGTCGGGCGCCATCCGGCCGGTTGCGCATACCGCTCAACGCCTCAAGGAAGCCGAGAAACTCGGTTTCTCGCAGGCTGTTCTGCCATCCGCCTCAACCGAATTGCCGAAAAACGGCAATGGCCGGTGGAGCGAGTTGGAAAGCCTGCCGGATCTGGTGGCGCGCATCGCGGGATCGCGAAACGCCCTGAGGCCGGTTGAGGACGCAGATTGAAGGTGCGGGTGCTGCAAGCGGCTCCACGAGGCGCCGTCTGAGCAGGCTGTAATATGCCCTGAACATCAGGCAGGGCCGACGGCGGATAGGCTTGAGGAGACCCGGACGAACCGGGTTCGGAGTAAGGACAAAATGCCCATTACAATTCTCGACGGTATCGTTCTCGGCGTCGCGCTGTTTTCAGCAATCCTGGCAATGGTCCGAGGCTTCTCGCGCGAGGTGCTGTCGGTTGCCAGCTGGGTCGGCGCGGCGGCAGCGGCCTACTTCCTCTATCCGCACCTCCTGCCCTATGCCAAGCAGTACACCAGCAGCGACACGGTCGCGCTGATCGGCTCGGCGGCAGTGATCTTCCTGGTCGCGCTGATCATCATTTCCTTCATCACCATGCGCGTCGCCGATTTCATCATCGACAGCCGCATCGGCGCGCTTGACCGCACGCTCGGCTTTCTCTTCGGCGCCGCACGCGGCATCCTGCTTGTGGTCGTCGCCATGCTGTTCTTCAACTGGCTGGTCGCTCCGCAGCAGCAGCCGGGCTGGGTGACACAGGCGAAATCCAAGCCGCTGCTCGACAATCTCGGCAACAAGCTGATCGCGCTTTTGCCCGAGGAAGCCGACGCCACCATCCTCGACCGCCTGCGCGGCAAGGACACGACCGGCGAAGGCGAAGGCGAGACCCCGGCCGGCACGCCCGGACAGGCACCGTCGGGTTCGCCCGACCAGGCGCCGGTTGACGACGCCCCCGCCACCAGCGGCTGAGACATGGAAAAACTGCCGACAAAGCCCGCTGCGCGGGCTTTGTCCTTTTGGGAATAACGCTGACGTCCGTTTTCAGCTAAGATCGCTTGAAGACGGCGGGCCTGATCACGATATGCGCACCGGCACGGAGCAAAGGCGACTGTGATGACCGATCTGAGATCCACGGAAATCCATGACGAAATCGATGGCGACACCCTGCATGAAGAGTGCGGCGTGTTCGGCATCCTGGGGCACCCGGATGCAGCGGCGCTGACGGCGCTCGGCCTGCATGCGCTCCAGCATCGCGGCCAGGAGGCCGCCGGTATCGTCACCTTCGACGGCAAGCAGTTCTGCACCGAAAAGCGCATGGGCCTCGTCGGCGACCACTACACCGACCCCGCTACCCTCGCGAAGCTCCCGGGCTTCATGTCCATCGGCCACACGCGCTACTCGACGACAGGCGAAGTGGCGCTGCGCAACGTCCAGCCGCTCTTTGCCGAACTGCATGAAGGCGGCATCGCGATTGCCCATAACGGCAACTTCACCAACGGCCTGACGCTCCGTCGCCAGATCATCTCAGATGGCGCCATCTGTCAGTCGACCTCCGATACCGAAGTCGTCCTTCACCTTATCGCCCGTTCCAAGCATGCCTCGACCACTGACCGCTTCGCCGATGCGATCGCGCAGGTCGAAGGCGGCTACTCGATGCTGGCGCTGACGCGCACCAAGCTGATTGCCGCCCGTGACCCGCACGGCATCCGGCCACTCGTCATGGGCGAACTCGACGGCAAGCCGATCTTCTGCTCGGAAACCTGCGCACTCGACATCATCGGCGCCAAGTTCGTGCGCGATGTCGAGAATGGCGAAATCATCATCTGCGAGATCCAGGCCGACGGTTCGATCTCGATCGACTCGCGCAAGCCGCTGGCTCCGCGGCCTGAGCGGCTGTGCCTGTTCGAATACGTCTATTTCGCCCGTCCGGATTCGGTCGTCGGCGGTCGCAGCATTTATGTCTCGCGCAAGAACATGGGCATCAATCTCGCCAAGGAGTCACCCGTCGAGGCGGACGTGGTGGTTCCGGTGCCGGACGGCGGTACGCCGGCCGCGCTTGGCTATGCGCAGCAGAGCGGCATTCCCTTCGAATACGGCATTATCCGCAACCACTATGTCGGCCGGACCTTCATCGAGCCGACGCAGCAGATCCGCGCCTTCGGCGTCAAGCTGAAGCACTCCGCCAACCGCGCGATGATCGAAGGCAAGCGCGTCGTGCTCGTCGACGATTCGATCGTTCGCGGCACCACTTCGGTCAAGATCGTGCAGATGATCCGCGATGCCGGCGCACGCGAGGTGCATGTGCGCGTCGCCAGCCCGATGATCTTCCACCCGGACTTCTACGGCATCGACACGCCGGACCGCGACAAACTGCTGGCCAACCAGCATGCCGACCTCGCTTCCATGTGCCGCTTCATCGGCGCGGACTCGCTCGAGTTCCTGTCGATCGACGGCCTCTACGAGGCTGTCGGCGGCGTCAAGCGCGATCCCAAGTCGCCGCAGTTCACCGACCACTATTTCACCGGGGACTATCCGACCCGCCTTCTCGACCAGGAAGGCGCCAGCAACGTCCGCAAACTCTCGGTTCTCGCCAGCAACGGATAATCAGACAATAAAATGACGATCAATTTGAAAGACCGGGTCGCCGTCGTCACCGGCGCATCGCGCGGTATCGGCTATTTCACCGCTCTCGAACTCGCCAAGGCTGGCGCCCATGTCGTCGCCTGCGCCCGCACCGTCGGCGGCCTCGAAGAATTGGATGACGCGATCAAGGCGGTCGGCGGCTCGGCGACGCTCGTTCCCTTCGATCTCGCCGACATGGCGGCGATCGACAAGCTCGGCGGCGCGATCAACGAGCGCTGGGGCAAGCTCGACATCATGGTTGCCAATGCCGGCGTTCTCGGCACCATCTCGCCGATCGGCCATGTCGAGGCCAAGGTGTTCGAGAAGGTGATGAACATCAACGTCAATGCGACCTGGCGCCTGATCCGCACGCTCGAGCCGTTGCTGATCAAGTCCGACGCCGGACGTGCGCTCATTCTCTCCTCGAGCGCCGCCCACAAGTGCAAGCCGTTCTGGGGCCCCTACTCCGCCTCTAAGGCCGCTGTCGAAGCGCTCGCCCGCACCTGGGCCGGCGAGACGCAGCGGCTGCCGCTGCGCATCCTCAGCGTCGACCCCGGCGCAACCCGCACCGCCATGCGCGCCCAGGCAATGCCCGGCGAAGATCCGGAGACCGTGCCGCATCCGGCCGAAGTCGCAGCCCAGTTGCTGCCGCTGGTCGGTCCGGACCAGACCGAGACCGGCAAGCTTTACATCGTTCGCGAAAAGAAGATCGTCGATTATCGCCTGCCGGAGTGACGGTTACCACAAGCCCGGAATCAAGAAGGCCACCGTGTTTCCACGGTGGCCTTTGTCTTTGCCTTGATGGCAAGCTTCAGTCCTTGTCGCCCGGCAAGCCGTCGCCGCCATGGGCGGGATGGGCGGGCCAGTCGCCGCCATATTTGCGCTGCCACGAGCGGGCGCCGAACGGCAGCGTGATCAGGTAACCGAGCGCCGTCACCGCCATCGTCTCCCAAGTGTATGTCATCAGCGTCGCGACATAGAAGACGACCACGAGAATGACCGGCAGGACGAGATCGCGGCGCACGCGGCTGTTTTCCGACTTGCCCGACCAGACCGGAAGGCGGCTGACCAGCAAGAAGGCAATCAGCACGGTATAGCCGGATGCGATCAGCGCCATGGTGCGCTCGGGCGCCAAGCCCAGCAGGCCGAGATAGACGGGTAGCAGCACCAGCATGGCGCCTGCCGGCGCAGGAACGCCGACGAAATACTCCGACTGCCACGCGGCCTTGGACTGGCGCTCGGCCATGACGTTGAAGCGCGCCAACCGCAGACCGCAGGCGATCGCGTAGATCAACGCCGCAATCCAGCCGATCGAGCGGGCCTGATCCAGGATGAAGACGTAGAGAACGAGAGCCGGTGCAACACCGAAATTGATGATATCGGCGAGCGAGTCCATCTGGCCGCCGAAATTCGACGTCGCCTTCAGGAGGCGGGCGACGCGACCGTCGATACCGTCGAGAAAGGCTGCAAGCAGCACCATGGCAACCGCCAATTCGATGCGGTTTTCAAAGGCGAGCCGGATGCCGGAGAGACCCGCGCAGATCGCCAGCACAGTGATCATGTTCGGGATCATCAGGCGCAGCGGTATTTCGCGCAGTCGAGGGCCGCGGCCGGTATCTTTGGAACCGTTCGCCTCGCCCGCGGCTTTCGGCGGTTCGGCCGGGTTTTCCTGTCGAGGACCTTCCATAGGGGCTCCTTATGCGCGACGGCTGATGACCGGGCCCTTGGCCGAGCCGAACTCGGCAAGCACGGTTTCACCGGCAATCGCGGTCTGGCCGAGGCTGACGCGGGGCTCTACACCATCAGGCAGGAAGACGTCGAGGCGCGAACCGAAGCGGATGAGGCCGAAACGCTCACCGGCGTCGAGCGAGGCGTTTTCATACTTCCAGCAGATGATACGGCGGGCGACGAGACCGGCGATCTGCACGACGCCGATAGCACCATGCTTGGTCTGGATGACGAGGCCGTTGCGCTCGTTCTCATGGCTGGCCTTGTCGAGCTCGGCGTTGACGAACTTGCCGGCGCGGTAGGCGATGCGGCTGATCGTACCGGTCACCGGCGCGCGGTTCACATGGCAGTTGAAGACGTTCATGAACACCGAGATGCGCAGCATCGGCTCGGGGCCGAGACCCAGTTCGTCCGGCGGCGTCACCATGGCGATCGACGAAACGCGGCCGTCGGCCGGGCTGATCACCAGATCGTCGTCGATCGGCGTCATGCGCTCGGGATCGCGGAAGAAATAGGCGCACCAGGCGGTGAGCAGGAAGCCGATCCACGTCAGCGGCTCCCACAGGAAGCCCAGCACCAGCGACACGACGAAGAAGATCGCGATGAAGCGATAGCCTTCCTTGTGCACCGGAACGAGCGTGTTGCGCACCGTATTGACCAAGCTCATGAACTCTACTCCAGATTTGATGTGGAACGTGACCTAGCGCGAAATGCCGCCCGCGGCAACGCTGGCCGCCCGGCAGCGACAAAACACGTCGCGATCAGCCAAAGACAGTATCGTCAAACGGCCGGCTCCCCGCGCGTCACGATGCCAAGGTCGTCGCTCTCGCGCACACGCTTCAATTGTTCTTCCGCCTGGGTCGCCTCACGCTGACGGCTCCACATGGAAGCATAAAGTCCGTCGCGCTCGATCAGTTCCCCATGCGTGCCGCGCTCGGCAATCACGCCGTCCTTGAGCACGATGATTTCATCGGCATTGATCACCGTCGAAAGCCGATGGGCTATGACCAGCGTCGTGCGGTTGCGGGAAACAACGTCGAGCGCCGACTGGATTTCCTGTTCCGTGCGAGTGTCGAGCGCCGAGGTTGCCTCGTCGAGGATGAGGATCGGCGGCGCCTTGAGGATCGTGCGGGCGATAGCGACGCGCTGCTTCTCGCCGCCCGAAAGCTTCAGCCCGCGCTCGCCGACCATCGCCTGGAAACCTTCGGGAAGCGACTGGATGAAGCTGGCGATCTGCGCTGCTTCAGCCGCCGCCACGACCTCCGCCTCGGTGGCCGAGACGCGGCCGTAGCGGATGTTGTAGGCAATGGTGTCGTTGAACAGCACCGTATCCTGCGGCACCATGCCGATGACCCCGCGCAGGCTCTTCTGCGTCACATCGCGCACATCCTGCCCGTCGATGGTGATCGTGCCCTGCTGCACGTCGTAGAAGCGATAGAGAAGCCGCGAGAGCGTCGATTTGCCTGCACCTGAGGGACCGACGACGGCAACGGTCTTGCCGGCCGGCACCTCGAAGCTGATGCCCTTGAGGATCGGCCGCGCCGAATCATAGGCGAAGTGCACGTCCTTGAAGGCAATGGCACCGTTGGCGATGGCAAGCTGTCGCGCATCCGGGCGATCGACCACTTCGGCTTCGACGTCGAGCAGATCGAACATGTGTTCGATATCGGTCAGGCCCTGGCGGATTTCGCGATAGACGAAGCCGATGAAATTGAGCGGGATGGCAAGCTGGATCAGCATCGCATTGATGAAGACGAAGTCCCCGAGCGTCTGTTCGCCGCGCTGCACCGCGAGTGCCGACATGATCATCATGACGGCCGTGCCCGCACCAAAGATCACCGCCTGGCCGAAGTTGAGCCAGCCGAGCGACGTCCAGACCTGGGTCGCCGCCTTCTCATAGCGCTCCATGGATCTGTCGAAGCGCTTGGCTTCCATCTCTTCGTTGCCGAAATATTTGACCGTCTCGAAGTTCAAGAGCGAGTCGATCGCCTTGGTATTGGCGTCGGTGTCGCTGTCGTTCATGGAGCGACGGATGGCGATGCGCCAGTCGCTCGCCTTGACGGTGAACCAGATATAGAGCCAGACGGTGATGGCCGTGACCAGCAGGTAGCTGAAACCGTAGCCCCACCAGAAGATCACCGCGGTCAGCAGGAATTCGATCAGCGTCGGAACACTGTTCAGAATGGTGAAGCGAACGATGGTCTCGATGCCCTTGGTGCCGCGCTCGATGACGCGCGACAGACCACCGGTGCGCCGCTCCAGATGGAAGCGCAACGACAGTTGGTGCATGTGCACGAACGTCTTGTAGGCGAGTTGGCGGACCGCGTGCTGCCCGACGCTGGCAAACAGCGCGTCGCGCAGTTGATTAAGCCCCGCCTGCAGCAGACGCGCGAGGTTATAGGCAAGCACCAGCATGACCGCGCCGGTCAGGAATTGCGGCAGGAAGCCCAGCGCGTCGGGCTTGTTGTTGAGCGCATCCGTCGCCCACTTGAAGAAATAGGGAACGAGGATCAGCACGACCTTGGCAATCACCAGGATGATCGTTGCCCAGACGACCCGAAGCTTCAGATCCGCCCGATCCGAAGGCCACATATAGGGCCACAGGTTGACGATGGTCCGAAACGGATTGCTCGTATCGGCGGAGATCGTCTTCGTCTGGTTTGCAGGTGCCACGTCTTGATCCGCTTTCACTCTTTCGCACGCCCCGGGCGGACGGTCATGCCAATCCACCGGCGTCGCGCAATTACGGCTCTGCGCCCCGTACCCTGGACAAGGACATCGGGGCACATCGTCGCCATTCAATGAAAAGCGGCGTCTCGTTGAAGACGCCGCCTTATTTGACAGATAGGTCTCCGTCGACACCACCGCAATGCGATTGATGTCGATGGGCAGCCTATTGTTCGTGTTTCATATGCTTGTTGTGAATTTCCCGCGACTCTTCGTCGGAAAGCGCCTGATCCGGAACGCCGAACACCTGACCCGGACGGATCCGATCAGGGTTATCGATCTGGGCCTGGTTGGCAAGGTAGATCGTGGTGTAGCGAACGCCCGCGCCATAGACACGCCGTGAAATCTGCCAGAGCGTATCGCCGCGGCGGATGATGACCGAGCTCTTGCTCTCCTTCAGCGGCGCCTGCTCCACCGTTCCCGGCTGCGCCCGGCTTTCAGTAGAGGCCACGGAAGGTTGCGCGGCGGCAACGTCAGTGGCGATCGAGCTACCGGCACCCTTGACCTTCGACACGCCGGAAGCCTCGGCGACCTCGCCCGATGCGGCGGGCTGCGTCTTGGCGGCAACCGCCGGCGTGGCGCTGCCGCGTTCGGCGAGAATGGCTCCGACCGATGCCTCGACCTTGGTCAAGGCCGTAGCGACGCTCGAGGGATCCTGCGACGCCTCTTTCAGCACGGCCAGCGCATCAGCTGCGGCCTTCGACGTCCGGGCGGCGGCGTCAGCCAACGCCTGGTCGGAATTGTCGGTCAGCCTGAAATCGGCCAGTGACTTCAGCGCAAACTCGCTTGCGGAGCGTGCTGCCGCGAGCTGCTCGCCCGTCGGCACCTTGCCGTTGGAGAAGAGCCCCTTCAAGAGCGCGAGCGCCTTGCCTGCTTCCGCACGCAGCCCGTCGAGGCCGGCCGTCGCGGCCGCAGAAACCGGGCCGGCGATGGCCGCGACCTGGCTACCTGCCGGACGGTCGAACGGAACCGATGCACGCATCACGACTTTGCTTGCGTCGTCGCTCAGCATGTCGGCGCGGATAATGTGGCTGCCGACCGAAAGGTCGATCTGGCCGTCGACGACGAAGTGGCCCTTGTCGTCGGCCTTCATTTCGCCGAGCAGCTTGTCGTCCGCATAAATGCGAACCAGGGCGCCGGGCTTTGCGCTACCGGCGACGAACATCTTCGCGCCCTCGATCTCGACGGCGGTCACCTGCAGCCCGGCAGCGGCACTTGGCTTTGCCGCCGTTGCATCGCTCGTCGTCTGCGCCGTTGCAGACGCCACGTCGGCGGAAGTCCCCGCAGTTGGCTGCGAAGCTGATGCGTCGGCTGTCGGCGCCGCCCCGGCCAGAGCGTCGGGCGTGGTGAGCAGCCGGCTGGCCTCGCCCGGCTTGGAGACCATGGCAAGCAGTTGGCCCGTCGGGTCCTTCGGCACGGAAACCGTCGCGACCTCATGCGAATTCTTGGCAACGCCATCTTCGCCGACGGCGCGCAGGGTCAGCTGATAGTCTCCGGCCGGAAGCGGCTTGTCGAAGACAGCGGCGAAATCGCCGGTCACGCCGACATCGGCCGTTCCGACGACGGTCGCACCGTTGAGGATCTCGAGCTTGGAGCCAGGTGCTGCATGGCCGGCAACAACGGTCGAACCATCGGGCTCGACGCGCAGGACGTCGAAGCCGGGAATGGTCGGGTCCTCTGTCGGCGCTTTCGCATCGGTGCCGCTTGCCGCAGCCTCGTTGCTTGCACCCGGATTGGGCTGAGGCCCGCCGTTCGACGATGCCGCATCACTGGTTTGGGCAGGGCCGTTTGCCGCGCCATCGACTGAGGCTTCCTTGTCGTCACGCAAATTCGGTTGAACTACAAAAATCATCAACGCTGTTGCTGCCGCAAGGACAGTAAGGGCCACCCAGCCGGCCTTGTTCTTGATCATGCCACTCTCCACAGCAGCGGAGCGACGCTCCGCGCATGCCCTCTCATCGGCCTACGGCGCGGGGCTTGCACTATCATTATAGCGCAACTGCGAGCTACCCGCCCGATTTCTTCAATCGATCCCTGAAATTGCTAGCGTTTCCGGGAGTAGCAGACAAGCAGCCGCCCTTGCTGCAAGCGCCGTGAACCAAGCTTTCCCCTCATTTTTCTTGACCCTTGCTGCGCTGCAATGTTTTTTGGCCGGATGAACACTGAAGCCAGCACGATTCGATCCATCTGCGTCTACTGCGGCTCGCAGCCCGGACGTGACCCGATTTACATGGAAGCCGGCCGCGCACTCGGCCGCTCGATCGCCGACCACGGCCTGCGATTGGTCTATGGCGGCGGCACCCGCGGCATCATGGGAGCGGTCGCAAGCGGCGTGCTTTCCAATGGCGGCGAGGTCACCGGCATCATCCCCGAATTCCTGATGGACAAGGAAGCGACGCGCCATTCGCTCGGCCAGCTCAACGAGCTGATCGTCACCGCCGACATGCATGAGCGCAAGCACACGATGTTCGAGCGCGCCGACGCCTTCGTCGCGCTGCCGGGCGGTATCGGCACACTGGAAGAGATCGTCGAGATCATGACCTGGGCGCAGCTCGGGCGGCACCGCAAGCCGATGGTCTTCGGCAACATGAACAATTTCTGGAAGCCGATGCTGGACCTCTTACAGCACATGCGCGGCGAAGGCTTCGTCCACACCGCCCATCTCGTCCAACCGCTCGTCGTCGACAAGGCCGAGGACATCGTGCCGGCAATCCTTGCCGCCGCCAAGGGTGCAAACGGCCGCGAAGGCGAAGCGGAGATCATCTCGCGCCTTTAGGCGCCGACCGCTTCAGAGCCACACGGAATCAAAAAGGCGCGCCCGATGAGCGCGCCTTTCTCATTTTGTCGGATTTGTTATTCCGCCGGGCTGACCTGTTCCGTACGACGCGCTCGGCTCTGCGCCAGCATTGCGCCGGAATAGATGACCAGTGCGGCCCAGATGAGTGCGAAGGCGATCAGCTTTGCCGTGCCGAAGGGCTCGTGGAAGACGAAGACGGCGATCAGGAAGATCATCGTCGGGGCGATGTACTGCATGATGCCGATGGTCGACAGCCGCAGAAGCTTGGCGCCATTGGCATAGATCATCAGCGGAATGGCGGTGACGATGCCGCAGGACATCAGCCACAGCACATCGGCCATGCCGGGGTCGCCGAAGTGGCCCTTACCGGTGGCCTCGAGCCAGATGATGTAGCCGATCGCCGGGATGCTGAGCAGCAGGACTTCGAGGAAGAAACCCTGGTTCGGACCGATCGGCAGCGTCTTGCGGAAGAAGGCATAGAAGCCCCAGGAAAGGCAGAGCCCGATCGATACCCAGGGCAGACCGCCGGCATCGAAAGCAAGCACGGCAACAGCGGCAGCAGCCAGCGCGATCGCCACCATCTGTGCCGGGCTCGGCTTTTCCTTCAGCAACAGAGCGCCGAGGAAAATCGAAAACAGCGGATTGATATAGTAACCGAGCGCCGTCTCGATCGCCCGGCCCGCGCCGATCGCCCAGACATAGATGCCCCAGTTGATGGTGATGAGCACGGCCGTAAGGGCCGCCATGCGCAACATGCGCGGCGAGCGAAGCGCCACCTTGATGTCTTCCGTGCGCCCGAGCCAGACCAGCACGAGACCCGCGAGCGGAACCGACCAGACGATGCGGTGCGCAACCACTTCCGGCGCCGGGATATGGGCGATCGCCTTCATGAAGAAAGGCAGGAACCCCCAAAGCAGATAGGCCGTGAGCGCAAAGGCGAAGCCCTTGGCGGAATCGGTATTTTCTGCGGGTAGTTTCGCGTTCGGCTCGGCCATGACATTTTTCCTGATGTATTCGCCGGAGGCTATCGCGGCGATGACGCCCGCTCCGGTGCTACAGCGTTTCCGTTTTGGACGGAGTCGCAGATACGCTCTATCTCTTTGTTTTTACGCATCTCCTGACGGAAAACCGCTCCGCACTTTTCCTGGAAATGCTCTAGTCGAAGGCGCAGCCCTACCGGCCGACGATGCCTCCCATGGGGCGTCGTACTCCAACGACCGGTAATGCACCAATTCATTTCCGTGAACGGATGGTGAATTTTGCTCATACTTTAGGCAAGGGAAGCGGCGCCCAAGCGGGCGCCCCTGCTCTCTGAACCAGGCGTTTACTCGGCCGCAATCAGCCCGACATGGTCGCGGTTCTTCAACAGCTTGAAAATGATACTGTCCATCAGCGCCTGGAAGGAGGCATCGATAATGTTGTCGGAAACGCCCACCGTCCACCAACGCGCGCCCGTGCCATCGGTCGATTCGATCAGAACGCGGGTGATCGCCTCGGTCCCGCCGTTGAGAATACGGACCTTGTAGTCCGCAAGCTCAAGGTCTTCGATCTCGGACTGGTATTTTCCGAGATCCTTGCGCAGAGCCAGGTCGAGCGCGTTGACGGGGCCGTGGCCCTCGGCGACCGACATCATGGTCTCGCCATCGACGACGACCTTAACGACCGCCTCCGACACGGTCTTCAGCTGGCCGTTGGCGTCGAAGCGGCGCTCGACCATCACCCGGAAGCTTTCGACATGGAAGAAATCCGGCACCGTTCCGAGGATGCGGCTTGCCAGCAGCGCAAAACTCGCATCGGCACCCTCATAGGCATAGCCGGTCGCTTCGCGTTCCTTGACGATCGCGATCAGCTTGTCGAGCTTGGGATCGTCCTTGCCAACGACGATGCCGCGACGCTTCAGGGCGTTGATGAAGTTGGCCTTGCCGCCCTGGTCGGACACCATGACCTTGCGCAGATTGCCGACGCTTTCGGGAGCAATATGCTCGTAGGTGCGCGGATCCTTCAGAAGCGCCGAGGCGTGAATGCCGGCCTTGGTGGCAAAGGCCGAGGCACCGACATAGGGCGCCTGCATGTCGGGCGAGCGGTTCAACAGCTCGTCAAAGGCGTGGGACAGCTTCGTCAGTTCCTGCAGGCGATCGGCATCGATCGCCGTTTCGAACCGGCTGGAATAGATCTCTTTCAGCGCCAAAGTGGGGATCAGCGTCACCAGATTGGCATTGCCGCACCGTTCGCCGATACCGTTCAGCGTCCCCTGTATCTGGCGGACGCCGGCCTCGACTGCGGCGAGTGAATTGGCAATCGCCTGCCCCGTATCGTTATGGGCGTGGATACCGAGATTGGCGCCGGGCACGCCGGCAGCGATGACCGCCGACACGATCTCGCGCACTTCGTGCGGCTGCGTGCCGCCATTGGTATCGCAAAGGACGATCCAGCGCGCGCCCGCTTCGAAGGCGGTCTTGGCGCAGGCAAGCGCATAGGCGGGGTTCGCCTTGTAGCCGTCGAAGAAATGCTCGCAGTCGACCATCGCCTCGCGGCCGGAACCGACGACCGCGGCGACGGAAGCCCGGATGTTGTCGAGGTTTTCCTCGTTGGAACAGCCGAGCGCCACTGCCACGTGGTAATCCCAGCTCTTGGCCACGAGACAGATCGCATCGCTCTTTGCCTCGAGCAAGGCTGCAAGGCCCGGATCGTTCGAGGCGGAAACGCCGGCGCGCTTGGTCATGCCGAAGGCGACGAAGGACGCCTTCTTCGTGCGCTTGCGCTTGAAGAAGTCCGTATCGGTCGGATTGGCGCCGGGGTAACCGCCTTCGACATAATCCATGCCGAAATCGTCGAGCAGGGTGCTAATCGCGATCTTGTCCTCGACGGAAAAATCGATGCCGGGCGTCTGCTGCCCGTCCCGTAGCGTCGTGTCGAAGAGATAGATGCGTTCCCTGGTCATGGCTCGTTTCCAATAATGCTCAGTCGTTATTCGGTCTTGCCTGCGAACTTGTCCGTGGCGCGGATCAGCTGGTCGAGGATACCGGGCTCGGAATAGGCGTGCCCTGCCCCCTCGATCAGGTGGAAGTCGGCCTCGGGCCAGGCCTTGTGCAATTGCCAGGCATATTTGGCCGGGCATGGCATGTCGTAGCGTCCCTGGACGATAACGCCAGGGATGCCGCGCAGACGATGGGCGTCCCGCAGCAATTGCCCGTCATCCATCCAGCCGGCATTGACGAAGAAGTGGTTCTCGATGCGCGCAAAGGCATCGGCAAACTCGTCCTCCTCGAACCGGCCGCTGGTCGACAGTTCCGGAAGCAGCGTAATCGTCTCGCCTTCCCAGATGCTCCAGCTTTTGGCGGCCGCAAGCCGCGTCGCCCTGTTTTCGCTGGTCAGGCGCCGGTGATAGGCATGCATCATCTCATGGCGCTCGTTCTCGGGGATCGGTGCGATGAAACGCTCCCATTTGTCCGGAAACATCTCCGAGACGCCGAACTGATAGTACCAGTTGAGCTCCGCCTTGGTCAGCGTATAAATGCCGCGCAGCACCAGCTCCGTGACGCGGTCAGGGTGTTTTTCCGCGTAGGCGAGTGCCAGCGTCGATCCCCAGGACCCGCCGAACACCTGCCATTTTTCGGCCCCTGCCATCTCACGCAGGCGTTCGATATCGGCGACGAGGTGCCAAGTGGTGTTGGCTTCGATCTCAGCATGCGGCGTCGACTTGCCGCAACCGCGCTGATCAAACAACGTCACGTCGTAAAGTTTGGGGTCGAACAGCCGGCGATGGTTCGGCGAGATCGTGCCGCCAGGCCCGCCATGCAGGAACACCGCCGGCTTGGCCCCCGGCGTTCCCACCCGTTCCCAATAGACGGAGTGCCCGTCGCCGACGTCGAGGTGGCCCGACGCATAGGGTTCGATTTCCGGGTAGAGCGTGCGCAATGCAGCAGTCATCATCAGTCTCTCATGAGTGGCCAGTGCACCGTATCGTAGTCGGGATGCTGGCGGTTCGTTTCGAGCACGAGCAAGTGTCGGGTGGCGGACAATTCGCTGCCGTCGTCGGTTTGCCTTTCGGGCAGTTTCGCCAGCCGCGCGAACCACACCATGCGCGACTCTACTCCCGACTGATAAACCGGCAGCAGATCGTCCGGGTCGTCGAGCGAGCCGAGCACGATGTTGAGGAAATCCTCGTCCGGCATGTCGTAGAAGAGCGGCGTTCCGCAATCGTGGCAGAAGCCGCGGCGCACCAGATGAGACGAGCGGAACCAGGATGGCTGTCCGCGAGTAATGTCGAAATTGTCGCGGGCGATGTTGGCGAGCGGCATGAAGTAATTGCCGGCTGCCTTCTGGCACATGCGACAGTGACAGATATGCGCATCTGCCAATACACCTTCGGCGCGGTAGCGGACCGCTCCGCACTGGCATCCGCCGGTAAAGATGCGCGAGATCGTCATCTGAACACTCCCGGTTCGTGCCATTGCTCGGTCTCGTGATCGGGGTGCTGGAAGGAAATGATGCTCTCCTGCCTGCTATAGAAATCCGGATCCGTCAGCACCGGCTGGTCGAAGATGGTCTCGACCCAGGGGAGCCGCGAGGCATAATTGACCTGTATCTGCGGCGCCAAATCGCTGCGATCGTCGAAGGTCCCGATGGCAATCTCCACGCCGCCGGGATGGCGGTAGGTCATCGGGGTGCCGCATTTCGGGCAGAAACCGCGATCGATATTGACCGAAGACTGGAAATAGCTCGGTTCGTCGCGCGTCCACTCGATGCCATCCTTCGGCGCTGTCACCAGCGCGGAGAAGAAGGAGCCGAACTGCTTCTGGCACATGCGGCAATGGCAGATCGACGGACGGCCGAGCTGCCCGCGGATGCGGAAACGAACCGCGCCGCATTGGCATCCGCCTGTTCTAACCGTGTCCGTCATTTCTTGTCCTCCGGGGGCCAGGTTTCAGTGTCGTGGTCGGGGTGCTGATAGGATACGAGATCGGCAAGGAAGGACACGGCGTCGGCATCGGCCATCGTCTCCTCGCCCTGAAGCTCAGGCACTTGGTCGACATAGGGCAACTTGCCCTCGATGCCCCATTGGATTGTCGGCACGATCCCGTGCGGTTCGTCGAAGGCGGCGATTGCCAGTGCCATGCCATCCGGTGCCTCGTAGGTCAGCGGCGTGCCGCAATCGCCGCAAAAACCACGCCAGCCGAAATTGGATGACTGGAAGCGTTTGCGCTCGCCGCGCGTCCAGGTGACATGCGCACCCCGAACCGACACCAGGGGCAGGTAGAAGTTTCCGCTCGCCTTCTGGCACATGCGGCAATGGCAGACCGACGCGTCACCGAGAACGCCCTCGACGCGGAATCGCACGGCACCGCATTGGCAGCCGCCGGTATGATACGGCTTGTTGTCGAGGCTCATCACGACATCTCCTCACGCCGGGGCATGGCAGACCGCCTCGATATTGTTACCGTCGGGATCGAAGACGAAGGCGGCATAATAATCCGGATGGTAGTGCGGCCGCAGCCCCGGCTTGCCATTGTCGCGTCCGCCGGCAGACAGGGCCGCTTCGTAGAAAGCGTCGACTTCGCTGCGGCTGCGTGCGGTGAAAGCATAATGCCGCCCCGGACCTGCGACGGCCTCGTGCAGCCAGAAGACCGGACGTTCACGACCGTAGCCGCCGACCTTGACGCCGCCGGTATGCTCCGCCGGCACCATCATCAGGAGCGATGCTCCGAGCGGGGCGAATGCCTTGTCGTAGAACGACTTCGCCTTGTCGAAGTCCGCAACCGAGATGCCCGTATGATCGATCATTGCACGAACTCCTCCTTCATGCGCCTCTCCTCATGCCGCCAAGCTGCGACCGCCGTCCCCTGCCGCTCAGACCAGCGGTCTCCAAGGGCAATAGGGGGACACGGCAGGCAATCTTCACCGCTTCACTTCCCAGGTCGTCACGCGTTCGCCGGTCGCCGGGTCCTTGCCGTCCTTGAGCTGGATGCCTTGGGCCAGCAGATCTTCGCGGATCCTGTCGGCCGCAGCGAAATCCTTGGCTTTGAGCAATTCGAGACGTACCCGCACGCGGCCATCGACTTCGTGCACGACAGCCTCGTCGAGTTCGACGGCCTGCGGCACGATGCCGAGCAACCACGCGCTTGCGGCAAAGCTGCCCCGCAGGCTCGGATCGCCGGCCGCCTTCTGCGCCAGCGCATGCAGCGCCTGAACCGCCGCCACCGTGTTCAAATCGTCGGACAACGCTGTGACGATCGCCGGATCGACCTCGCCCTTGGCGTCGCCCGGCACCGGCCATTTGGACAGCAGGTGCTCGGCCTCTTCCAGCCGCTTGATCGAGAAATCGATCGGCTCGCGGTAGTGTGTCATCAACATGGCAAGGCGTAGCACGTCGCCCGGCCATTTGCGGCCGCCGAACTTTTCGGTGTGCAGCAGTTCGTAGATGGTGACGAAGTTGCCTTCGGACTTCGACATCTTGCGGCCTTCGACCTGCAGGAAGCCGTTGTGCATCCAGACATTCGCCATCACATCGGTGCCGTGGGCGCAACGCGACTGGGCAATCTCGTTCTCGTGGTGCGGGAAGATGAGGTCGAGCCCGCCGCCGTGGATATCGAAGACCTCGCCGAGATAACGCCCGCTCATGGCAGAGCACTCGATGTGCCAGCCCGGGCGGCCCCTGCCCCATGGGCTCTCCCAGCCCGGCTCGTGATCGGCCGAGAGTTTCCACAGCACGAAATCGCCCGGGTGCTTCTTGTGCACCTCGACGGCGACTCGGGCACCGGCCTGCTGCTCGTCGAGATTGCGTTTGGAAAGCTGCCCGTAGTCCGGCATCGATTTGGTATCGAACAGCACCTCGCCACCGGCCTTGTAGGCATGGCCCTTGGCGATCAGCTTGTCGATGATGTCGATCATCTGCGGAATATTGTCGGTCGCGCGCGGCTGCACGTCAGGATCGAGGCAGCCGAGCGACTTGGCGTCTTCGAGAAACTGCGTCTCGGTCTTCTCGGTCACATGCCGGATCGCCTCGTTCAGCGGCAGGCCGGGATAATCGCGCAAAGCGCGCGCGTTGATCTTGTCGTCGACGTCGGTGATGTTGCGCACATAGGTCACCTTCGGCGCGCCATAGACATGGCGCAGCAGTCGGAAAAGAATATCGAAGACGATGACCGGACGGGCGTTGCCGATATGGGCATAGTCGTAGACGGTCGGGCCGCAGACATACACGCGGACATTGTCAGGATCGATCGGCCGAAAATCGACCTTCTCCCGTGTCAGCGTGTTGTACAGCTTAAGTGTCGGCACTCCGCCCATTCCAAATCTCCAATACGCATGCGACCGTCAGAAATACGGCGCCCGGGAGGCCCGCGCGTTTGTCATCTTGGATTTCGGGAGACGAAAACGGCCAGGCCAGCGAAGCGCTAGCGAATAATCTTCCGGCAGATAATGCAGGTAACCGTTTTCATGGGCTCACTTATCGCGCTTCGCATGGCGTCGGTCAAGTGGTCAGCCGTATGCAAACACAGCCGACTATCAAAGCTGAGGCATGGTCATGGATTTGTCATGATTTGGCTTATCTGGGATCGCCACGCGGGAAAGAGATTCGCGGTGCAGCTTGGCCCTACACCACGGTTCCTGTCTCCGGAGAAAATGAGGAGGAGCGTCGTTGTCGTATACGCAAGCGACAACGAGGAGTTTCCGGTCCAGGGAAAGCATCAAGGAGTGCATGCAAGTGAAGGCCGCCAAGACCACCGACATCGCCAAGACATCCGCCGATCTGGTTCAGCAGTATCGTCCGCTCGGCCTTAAGGCCGTGCTGGCCGCTGCCCTGCAGGTGAAGGCAAAGCCCGCCGGCAAGCTGAAGAAACAGCCGGCATAAACCTATCCGCGGATCAGAACAGGGACATCTGCCCGTCGTCGGGCTTGTCCCCGTTCTTGACGTCCTTTGCGGGTGCTTTCGGCGCCATCTGTGGGACGACCGGCTCCTGAATATCTGGCCCCGCATTGGCGACCTTGTTGACCCTGTCGGATACGGGGATCGCTTCGAAATAATCCTCCGACGTCGGCACCATCAGATCGAGGACGTCGCGCGGCTCCTGCGTCTTGCAGTCCAGCCAGCGCGCACAATCTTCCGGCTGGATCACGATCGGCATGCGATCGTGAATGGGCGCGATCACCGGATTGGCGCTAGTCGTGAGGACTGCGGCGGTGTCGACTTCTGAGCCGTCGGCGGAAGACCATGTCTCCATCAGGCCGGCAAAGGCGACGATGCCGCCCTTTCGCGGACGGATCCAATAGGCCTGCGAGGCCTCGCCGCTGCCCTTTGCGGGGCGATGCCATTCATAGAAGCCGGATGCCGGGACCAGAACGCGACGGTGGCGCATCGCGGCGCGAAACGATGCCTTTTCGATCGCCGTCTCGGCGCGGGCATTGGTCAACAGCGGAAAATCCCTGGGGTCCTTGACCCAGCCGGGCGTGAAACCCCAACGAACGAGAAGGGCCCTGCGCTCCGGCAGGTTGCTGCCCGGCCCGCCGCCATCTGCAGCCACGACGACGATGATCGGCTGCGTCGGCGCAATATTGAAGCGCGCCGGAAAGTCATCGCTTTCCAGCAGGCCGAACAGTTCCATCAATTCTTCTGGGGTCGCCGTCAGCGCAAAACGTCCGCACATGACACGGATGTGGCACTTCACGTAGGATGGGTCAACGATAGCGATCGAAATTGATTCCATCATGCCGAAACAGCCCGAACTCGCCTCCTCCGTCATTCTCGAACGCGATGGCCGTTACCTCCTGGTGCGACGCGCCAATCCGCCGTCCGCCGATATGTACGCCTTTCCGGGCGGCCGGGCCGAACCGGGAGAAACGCCGGAGCAGACGGCCTTGCGCGAATTGCAGGAAGAGACCGGCATTCGCGCCCGTAGCCCCGTGCTGTTCGAAACCTACGATCTGCCAGGCAAGGAATCGGAAGGACGGCATTTCTTCCTCTCCGTATTCCGCGCGCAGGCGGACGCGACGGCTGTCGCCGTTGCCAGCGACGATGCGGCCGGCCTCGGCTGGTTCACCCCTGACGAGATCTTTGCGCTTCCCATTCCCGACAGCGTTCGCGAATGCGTGGAAAAACTGGCAGCTCAGGCTGCAGCAAACGCAAAGACGGGCGGACGCCTTGAAACAGCCGCTGATTCGGACTTGATGGGATGATGACATTCGGCCCGACCATCACCCGCCTGATCGTGACGACCCTACTGCTCGCCACCGCGGCGACCACCGCTGTGGCGCAGAAGACGGCCGCACCGCCGCAGGACAAGACGCAGGCGCAAGCGCCCGCCCCTGTCGTCGTCGAGGAAAAACCGACGCCCTACGACCAGCGACTGATTCGCCTCGCCGAGGTTCTCGGCTCCGTCCACTATCTGCGCAATCTCTGCGTCAAGGAGCCCGAGGATGTCTGGCGGCGCTCGATGCAGGAACTGATCGACAAGGAAACCGCCAACGAGGAAAAAAGGCGCGAGCGGATGACCGCTGCCTTCAACCGGGGGTATCGCACCTTCGCCTCCGTCTACACGACATGTACGCAGCCGGCGATCGTTGCCGAGCAAAGATATCGTGCCGAAGGAGCAACACTTGCGTCAGAAATCGTCGCCCGCTTTGGAAATTAGCAATAAATTAACCTCTTTTCTCACGACCCCGTGTCGTTTCGGGAAAAGGCTGCTAAGTTCGTTAAGAGAGTGGTAAGAAGTGCCAACCGAGTCACAGTCGTTCAGTTGAGGTTCAGCCGGGCGACGTTAAAGTGAGCCACTTGCAGCAATGGAAGTCGCATGGAACGAATGATGGAACCAAGCCTGACCGACATCGATGACATGATCGTCCACGAGAAAATGCAGGCAGCGCTGGAACACCAGAACGAGGCCTGGGCGGATGGCATGGCTGATGGCATCGAGCCAGAAATCATCGCCGATGCGGCCATCGCTCTAGCCATGCGGGAAACCGTTCGGCTTCATGGTGAAGACGGTGCGGAAGCGATGCTCAATTCGCTTCGCGAGCGCATGCTCGCCGGTGAATTTTCGCCCCAACGCTCGCTTCAGTGATATCAGGACTGCCCTTATGAGCCGGAACCATGCAAACCGGACCTCTCCGGTTCGCCTTGTTACGCTGCTTCTGGCCGGTGTCGCGCTGAGCGTTCCGGTTATGACGTCGCCCGCATTTGCGCTCAGCGAATTGCAAGAGGCGCCCAATGCAGTCGCGAGCGACCAGAACGCCCCCCCTCCGTCTGCCGAGCCTGTGGATGACGAACCGGATCAGGAAGAAAAGATCCCGCTCGAAATCCCGATGCCGGACCCGCTGATCAACAAGTCGGCGACCGTGAAGAAGGACGATCCGGCCGCCGAGGAGCCGAAGACGGTCGACCCCATCGAAGTGCTGAGCGACGTTTCCAAGATACCGGCTCCCGTGGCGCGCATGCGCGAGTTGATCGTCGAGGCGGCCGCCTCCGGCGACATCGAGCGGCTGCGGCCGCTTCTCGGCAAGGGCCCGACACAGACCCAAGTCACCGGTGTCAGCGCCGACGAAGACCCGATCGCAGTCCTGAAAAGCCTGTCGGGTGACCAGGACGGCGTCGAGATCCTGGCGATCCTGCTCGACGTGCTTTCGACCGGCTTCGTGCAGGTCGACAAGGGTACGCCGCAGGAAGCCTATGTCTGGCCCTATTTCGCCGAAAAACCGCTGTCCTCGCTGACCGCCCCCGAAAAAGTGGACCTCTTCCGACTGGTGACGGCGGGCGATTTTGCCGACATGGAAGAATTCGGCAGCTACAACTTCTATCGCGTCGGCATCATGCCCGACGGGAAGTGGAAATTTTTCATCGCCGGCGACTAGAGCGCTTCATCTTTAAACAGAAGCATTCTGCCGGAAGGAATTTCGGCCAGGACCAAGGCGGCTGGCGAAGAGCGCAGCAGAAGCTGCGGTCGAGACGGCCGCCGCCGGCAATGGCCGAAATTCATCCGGCCCTTCGGGTTGGCTGAAAACGGCCGCCCACTGTGTCGGATGGCTTGCCCGATGGATCCGCATCGCTCTGCGCCATCCTTCGTGTGGAACGGCCGTTTTGAGCCAACAGAATCGCTTCCGTTTAAAGATGAAGCGCTCTAAACGCCGGCGATACGCTTGCCGTTCATCCCTGAACATCCTACCTGTTCGGCAATGTGAACAGGATTCGAGCCATGCCCAGAGTTCGCCTCGACGACCGCGCGATCGTCTCCGTTTCCGGCAAGGATGCGGAAGATCTTCTCCAAGGGTTGATCACCACCGACCTCGATGCCCTCGCACCCGATGAGGCAAGGCCCGGCGCGCTGCTGACGCCGCAGGGCAAGATCCTGTTCGACTTCATGATTTCCCGCGACGGCGACGGCTTCAGGCTGGAAACCGCTGCCGACCAGGCCGAGGCCCTCTTGAAGCGTCTGACCATGTACAAGCTGCGTTCTGCGGTGGTCCTGTCGCTCGACACGTCGACGCCCACCATCATCGCCTTCGACGAGCCGCAGGCAGCGGGTTATCGTGATCACCGCTTCGAGAAGGCCGGTGCTGCGGTGTTCCGTTCCTATGATGAGACCGAGACGGACGCGGCTGACGCGGCCGACCTCGAGCGACTCCGGATCGTTTCCGGCATTGCTGTTTCCGGTCTCGACTACGCGCTGCAGGACGCCTTCCCGCACGATGTGCTGATGGACAAGAACGACGCGCTCTCCTTCCGCAAGGGCTGCTATGTCGGCCAGGAGGTCGTCTCGCGCATGCAGCATCGCGGCGCGCCGCGCCGCCGCGTGGTGATCGTTGCCGGCGCATCAGCACTCCCGCCGAGCGGCACGGCGATAACGGCAGACGGCAAGCCGATCGGCACGCTCGGCACGGTGCGTGACGCATCGGCATTGGCGATCGTGCGCATCGACAAGGCCGGGGAAGCGATGGCTAACGGCGTCGACCTTCTTGCAGGCGACGTGCCCGTGACGCTGACGCTGCCGGAATGGACGGGGCTTGCCTTCCCCACCAGCGCCGACGAGGCAAGCGCATGACCTCGGCGCGCGCTTGGCAACGCATGCTTTCCGGACGGCGGCTCGATCTGCTGGATCCGTCGCCGCTCGATGTCGAAATCAGCGACATCGCCCACGGCCTTGCCCGCGTTGCGCGATGGAACGGCCAGACGGCTGGCGACCACGCCTTCTCCGTCGCCCAGCACAGCCTCATCGTCGAGGATATCTTTCGTCGGAGCTACAAGTGCAACGCCGACGACTGCCTGATGGCGCTGCTGCACGACGCGCCGGAATATGTGATCGGCGACATGATCTCTCCCTTCAAGGCCGTGGTCGGCGGTGGCTACAAGCTGGTCGAGAACCGGCTGGAAAGCGCCATCCATTTACGCTTCGGCCTGCCTGCCCATTGCTCTAGGGAATTGAAGGACCGGATCAAGAAGGCAGATCATATCGCCGCCTATTTCGAAGCGACAGCGCTTGCCGGCTTCGCGACAGAAGAAGCGCGAAAGTTCTTTGGGCAGCCGCGCGGCATCACCCGCGACAGCCTGCTGATCGACCCCTTGCCGGCCGTCGAGGCCCAGCGTCTGTTTACCGAGCGTTTCGCCGCTCTCGAGGCGGAACGCGCCGCTGCGAAGGTGGATGCCTGAGATGTCCCGGATCGTCGTATCGCCGCTTGCCCGCATCGCCGAAATGGCCGTCCGCCACGGCTGCACGGAAATGCTGAGCCTTGTCGCCAAGGGCCAGGATTTCCACCGCCCGGCGGTCATCTCCAAGGCACGGCACCTGACGCTGGGGATGAACGATATCAGCTTTGCCGGCACCGGCGGGCTCATCGCCCCGCAGGAAGAGCACGTCCAGCAGATCGTCGCCTTCGCCAAAGACTGGGACCGCGCGCGCTCGATGCTCGTTCATTGCTGGATGGGCGTTTCCCGGTCTCCGGCTGCGGCTCTTATCGCAGCGCTTGCGGTGGAGCCCGAGCAGGAAGACCGGGAACTGGTCGAGCGACTGAGGCTCGCCTCGCCCTATGCGACGCCCAACACCCGGCTTGTCGAAATCGGTGACGCCGTCTTATCCCGTGGCGGGCGGCTCGTCGCTGCCGTGCGCTCGATCGGCCGCGGCGCCGATACCGACGGCAATGTTCCCTTCGTGCTGCCGCTTGTTGCCGAAGGAGCCCATGTTGGCGACTGAGATGCAGGCGGTCACCGTCGAAATCGGTCTCAACGCGGCGATCGTCGCCGTCGTCAACCGCAGCCCGCGCATTCTGGCGATCAACGAGGCGGATGGCGACGCACGGGACAGCCTGCCCTTCGGCCCCTTCGATCCCGCTCGCCACCGCACCTTCGAGACCAGCCTGCGCGACCGTGTGGAAAAACGCACCGCGCTCAAGCTCGGCTATATCGAGCAGCTCTACACCTTCGGCGACCGCGGACGGCAGCGGCTGCCGGGCGAAGAGGGCAAGCACATGGTTTCGGTCGGCTATCTCGCCCTGACGCAGACCGATACCGAAAACACCGAGCGCCTGGCCGGGGCCGGCGCGCACTGGCGCGACTGGTACGGTTACCTGCCCTGGGAGGACTGGCGGCAGGGTCGCCCTGCCATCCTCGACCAGATGATCCTGCCTGCCCTCTCCCGCTGGGAGCTTGGCACGTCCGATGACGAGCGCATGGCCCCAAGCGCGCAGCGGCGCGCGCGCATCCGGCTTGCCTTCGGCCTCGGCGATTTCCCCTGGGACGAGGAACGGGTGCTGGAGCGCTATGAACTGCTCTACGAAGCGGGTCTCGTGCGCGAGGCGGTGATCGACGGCCGTAGCCGGGAGCAGGACAATCCAGCGGCAGGACAGGCCATGCGCCATGATCACCGCCGCATCGTCGCGACCGCAATTGCCCGCCTGCGCGGCAAGATCAAATACAGGCCGGTCATCTTCGAGCTGATGCCGCCCGAATTCACCCTCACCGATTTGCAGGCAACCGTGGAGGCTATTTCCGGCCGCCATTTGCACAAACAGAATTTTCGGCGGCTGGTCGAAGGCGCCGAGCTGGTCGAGCCGACCGGCATGACGCTGGCGTCGACCGGCGGAAGGCCGGCGGCACTCTTCCGCTTCCGTCGCCAGATCCTCGACGAACGGCCCGCGCCCGGCCTCAAGGTGGGTGGCCGCTCCTCCTCCGCATGATATTCGCAGACGGAAGCGGTCGGGCATCTATGCTGGCGACCGAACGGATAAAGTGCAGGCTGCTTCTTACACTTCGGCAAGTGCGCGCTACATTCGTTCGATCGGATATTGTGCAGGCTCCGGCCGGCCAGAGCGTTTCCGGTTGAAACGGAATCACAGAAACGCTCCAGCTCTTTGTTTTCGCGCATTTCCTGACGGAAAACCGCTCCGCACTTTTCCTGGAAATGCTCTGAGGAAGAACACATGTTGCTTGCGCTTGCGCTGCTCACCAGCCTCCTGACCGATCAGCCTATCCTGCCGAACCCGCAGGGGAGCAAGGCGGTCCCCGACTATTTCAACAACCGTTCGGACCAGCCGGTCGTACCGAACCCGCGGGGTAATACGGCGATACCCGACTACTTCAAGAACAACCAGATGGGCGGCGGCCAACCCGGGTTTGGCGGCGGCCAACCCGGTGTGACGATCTGCAACCTCAATGGCCAGGATAGGCGGGGGCAGTTCAAGATCTGTCGCTATGACTGCGGCACGGAGATCACCATCGACCAGCGCATCGTCTGCCCGTTCATCCAGCAGCGATAACGCACGCCTCAACTGCGCCAACGGTCACTCGACAATGCCTTAAACCGGAATCGATTCATGGATTTGCGCGGGGCGCTTAAAGCTTTGCCGCGGAACTTTAGCGTTTGATCGCAACGTCCAACCCGATGTCGAGCGTTGGCGCGGCCATGGTGATCTTGGACGTCGAGATATAATCGACGCCGGTCTCGGCGATGGCGCGGACCGTGTCGATCTTGACGTTGCCGGAGGCTTCGAGGCGCGTGCGCCGCGGGTCGGCGGCATAGGCGTCACCGCCAAGCTGCCAATGGGCGGCATTGATGGCAACTGCTTCGCGCAGGCGCTCCGGCCCCATATTGTCGAGCAGGATGACGTCGGGTGCGGCAGTCAGCGCCTCGCGCATCTGGTCGAGGCCATCGACCTCGATCTCGATCTTGACCAGATGACCGCAATAGGCGCGGGCCGCGTGCACGGCGGCGGCAACGCCGCCGGAGACGGCGATGTGGTTGTCCTTGATCAGCACCGCGTCGTCGAGGCCGTAGCGATGGTTGGAGCCACCGCCGAGGCGCACGGCGTATTTCTCCAGCGCACGCAGTCCCGGGATCGTCTTGCGCGTGCAGCAGACCTTTGCGCGCGTATGGGCAATTTCGTCGGCGAACGTCGCCGTATAGGTGGCAATGCCCGAGAGATGCATGAGGAAGTTCAGGCCGACGCGCTCGGCCGAGAGCAGCCCGCGGGCACGGCCGGAGATGCGGGCAATCGCGGTTCCCGGCGCCACACGGTCGCCGTCGGCGACCAGAGCCTCGAAGACGATGGACGGATCGACGAGCCGGAACGCCGTGCGCGCGAGTTCGAGCCCGGCAACCACCCCGGGATCACGCGCGTTCATGCCGGCTGTTGCCGTCATTTCCGGCCCGATCGTCGACAGGGTCGTAATGTCGCCGGCGCGGCCGAGATCTTCGAGCAAAGCGGCGCGCACCTGATCCTCGACCATGAGGGCGGGCAGTTCGGGGCGAAGGGCTGCGGTCATCTGGTCGTTATTCCCTGCTTGTATTCTCAACTGCGGCGGCCATGACGACGTCACGGTCAGGCCGTTTCGGTTTCCGTGAGTTCAGCCGCCAGGCGGTTCGCCTCGGAAAGCGTCAGGTAGGTGCGGCGACGCCATTCCGGCTGCTCCGACGGGCAATCGGCGCGGTAGTGGCCGCCGCGGCTCTCGGTGCGGCGAAGGGCGCCAACCGCGATCAGCTTGGCCGTGGTCAGGATATTGGTGAAGCGCATGCGCGCATTGTCGCGCTCGAGCGCCGAGATCTCGCGGATCGCCCGCAGCAGACTTTCGCGCGTCCTGATGACGCCGACGCATTCGCTCATCAGCCCACGCAGGACCGTGAGCTGCGGGCTGTCTTCGACCGTGACCGGGTCGTCGTTTTCCCCGGCATTGTCGCCCCATTGGGTGAGCTGCGGCGTCGGCAGGGTACCCTTGATGTTCTCGGCGATGCGGGCGGCAAAAACCACCGCTTCGAGCAGCGAATTGGAGGCGAGGCGATTGGCGCCGTGCACGCCGGTCGACGTCACTTCGCCCGCTGCCCAAAGGCCGTCGATCGAGGTGCGGCCTTCGGCATCCGTGAGGACGCCACCCATATGGTAGTGCACCGCCGGCACGACCGGGATCGGTTGCGTCACCGGATCGATGCCGGCACCGATGCAGGAGGCATAGACCGTCGGGAACATTTCCGGGAAATGTTTGCCGACGGCCTTGGTGCAATCGAGAAACGCGCCGCGGCCAGCCTGAACCTCGGCGAATACGCCGCGCGAAACGATGTCGCGCGGGGCAAGCTCGCCGTCCGGGTGAATGTCGAGCATAAAGCGGTGCCCGGCCGCGTTGATGAGCTGTGCGCCATCGCCGCGCAATGCCTCGGTCGCCAGCGGCGCCGGATCCTTGCCGATATTGATGGCGGTCGGGTGAAACTGGACGAATTCCGGATCGGCGATGATCGCCCCTGCCCGTGCAGCCATGCCGAGACCTTGGCCGCAAGCTTCCCAAGGGTTGGTCGTCACCGCATAGAGGTGGCCGATGCCACCCGAGCACAGAACCACGGCCCGCGCCGGAAACGAAACGCGCTTCTTCGACTGACCGGCATCCGGCCGGGCGATGACACCGGAGATGAAACGGCCTTCGCGCACCAGTTCTTCGACCACATAGCCTTCGATGACGCGGATCGAGGGCGTGTTGCGCACCGCCGTGATCAGCGCTTCCATGATCGCCTTGCCGGCCATGTCGCCCTTGACGCGCACGATGCGGCGCTCGGAATGAGCAGCCTCGCGCGACAGGATCAACTTGCCTTCGAGGTCGCGGTCGAAGGGAACGCCATATTCCAAGAGGTCATGGATGCGCGCCGGGCCTTCGGCCACCATCATGCGCGTCATCTTCTCGTCAACGATGCCGGCGCCCGCCGTCAACGTGTCGGCGACATGCTTTTCGAAGGTGTCGCCGGGGCTCATCGCCGCGGCGATACCGCCCTGCGCCCAGGCCGACGAGGCGCCGTGGCCGATCGGGGCTGCGGCGAGAATGGTAACCGGCCGGGGGCTGAGCTTCAGCGCGCAGAAGAGGCCTGCAAGGCCGCCGCCGACGATGACGATATCGTCAATCCCATTGAAGGATTGCGGGCGAAAATGATCTCTCAGCATGGTGCGGCTCTCCTCCAGCGCATGCTTGTATGCCGGGCCTTCCCGGCAGGTGTTATTGCTTGAGGTTGACCATGCGTTCGACAGCAAGGCGCGCCCGATCGGCGATCGCCGGATCGACCAGCACCTCTTCCGTCATGGTGAGCAGGCTGTCGAGGATCTTCGGCAGTGTGATGCGCTTCATGTGCGGACAGAGATTGCAGGGCTTGACGAACTCGACGCCCTCGATCTCCGCCTGGATGTTCGACGCCATCGAGCATTCGGTGACGAGCAGGACCTTCGAGGGGCGGTGGTCCTTGACATAGTTGATCATGCCGGATGTCGAGCCGGCGAAATCGCAGACCGCGATCACGTCCGGGTGGCACTCGGGATGACCGATGATCTCGATGCCCGGATTGGCTTCCTTGTAGGCCAGCAGTTCGGCGGCAGTGAAGCGCTCGTGCACCTCGCAGTGGCCCTTCCAGGTGAGGATCTTCTTGTTGGTCTGGCGCGCGACATTCATGGCCAGATACTCGTCCGGGATGCACAGCACCGTGTCCGAGGCGAAGCTTTCGACAACCGCAAGCACGTTCGACGAGGTGCAGCAGATGTCGGTTTCGGCCTTCACGTCGGCAGAGGTGTTGACATAGGTAACGACCGGAACGCCGGGGTAGCGCTGCTTCAGCAGCCGCACGTCCGCTCCGGTAATCGATTCCGACAGCGAGCAGCCGGCCTTGCCGTCCGGGATCAGCACCGTCTTTTCCGGGCTCAACAGCTTGGAGGTCTCGGCCATGAAGTGAACGCCACACTGGATGATGATCTCGGCATCGACCTTGCTGGCGTCGCGCGCAAGCTGCAGCGAGTCGCCGACGATATCGGCGACGCAATGGAAGATATCCGGGGTCTGGTAGTTATGCGCGAGGATGACGGCGTTGCGCTCTTTTTTCAGCCGGTTGATGGCGTGAACATAGGGAGCATAGACCGGCCATTCGATCGCCGGGATGAAGTCCTTGACCTTCTCGTAGAGGTGCTCCGTCTCGCGCGCGACTGCCGGCGTGAAGGCAAGCTCGGGTCTTTCGATGATGCCGAAACGCTGGGCGGCGCTTACAAAAACCGGGTTCGCCACGGCCTGCGTGCGGGAATCAAGGCGCGTCATCGAGATCTCCTCTCCACCCCTCTCTCGGGCGGCTCTTCAATTATGCTCAAACTGAGCATAATTGAACCAAAACAAAAGCGGCAAAGCCGCATGGGTTGATTTAGAAAGTTTTGTGACAGATTTCAAGAACGGAACGTCGCATTTCGCGACGCTCCGTTCATGGATTTCTTCAGGCCAAGGCCGGCCGAGGCACGGCTTTCTCCTCGATCGGCCAATGCACGACGGCGGCAAACAGGCCGAGCGCCACACCCAGCCACCATACCGGATCATAGGAGCCAAACTGGTCGTAGAGGTAGCCGCCCATCCACACGCCCAGGAACGAGCCCACCTGGTGGGAGAGAAAGACGATGCCGCCGAGCAGACCGAGGTGGCGCGTGCCGAACATGATGACGACGAGCGCGTTTGTCGGCGGCACGGTCGAAAGCCAGAGCAAGCCCATGACGATCGCAAAGATAATGACCGAGGTCGGCGATTGCGGCACCAACAGGAATGCGGTGACGGCGACCGAGCGGGCAATGTAAATCCAGGCCAGGAAATAGGGCTTGGAATAATGCTGGCCGATGAAGCCCGCCGATAGCGAGCCGATGATGTTGAAGAACCCGATCAGCGCCAGCGCGATCACCGCATAGCGGGCGTCGATGCCGATGTCGCCGATATAGGCGGGAAAATGCGCGGTGATGAAGGCCACCTGATAGCCGCAGACGAAAAACCCCGAGACCAGCAGGAGATAGCTCTTGTGCCCCAGCGCCTCCTTCAGCGCCTCGCCGATCGACTGCTTGTACTGCGCTTCGGACTGGATGCCGGAGGACGAGTTTCCACGCAGAGGTATGGCAAAGAGCGGCACGAGCAGCATCAGTACGCCAAGATAGACAAGGCTGTCGGACCAGCCATAGGAGGAGATCAGCCCCTGGCTGAGAGGCGCGAACAGGAACATGCCGGCAGACCCTGCCGCTGTGCAGATACCGAAGGCCATGGAGCGCTGATGCGGCGTGACGTTGCGGGCGAATGCGGAGAGCAGAATGCCGAACGAGCCCGAGCCCACGGCCATGCCGATCAGCACGCCGCCACCGATGTGCAACCAGATCGGCGCATTGGCATGGGCCATGATGAACAGGCCCAAGGCATAGAGAAGCCCCGACATGGTCAGCACGCGCCAGGTGCCGAACTTGTCTGCGATCGCGCCGAAGAACGGCTGGCTCACGCCCCAGCAGAGATTTTGCAGCGCCATAGCCAGACCGAAGGTCGTACGGTCCCAGCCGGTATCGGCAAGCATCGGCAGTTGGAAGAAGCCCATCGCCGAGCGCGGGCCGAAGGTGAGCATCGCGACGATCGAGCCTGCCGCAATGATCAACCAGGGCATTTCCCGGCGGGCGCTCGACGGTGCGGCTGCACCGGATACAACGGACATGGATCTTCTCCAATTGAGGTGCGGCGATCCTACGCGGCAGCTAAAACAGATAAAAGCCAATTAAATTGACGGCGCGATCACGGGAATTGATGAGGATGGAGGCGGCTCATCTGTTTCCCTGGAACCGCTGGCGAAACTGGCGCGGGGTCATACCCTTCTGTGCCTTGAATTGGCGGTTGAAATTGGCGATCGAGCGATAACCGACCGTTTCCGCCACATGGGCGATGGATTTTCCTGAACCGGACAGAAGCGCACATGCCTCGCCGATCCTCAAGCGCATCAGATACTCAGAGATCGGCATATCGAGATGGCGCAGGAACAGTCGATGCAGGCCGGAGAGGCTAAGGGCGGCAATATCCGCAAGCTCGCCCATGGATGGGTTTTCGGCATAGTTCAGGTGGATGTGGTCGAGCACGCGGTCGAGGCGACCACGATCAACGGCCCTGCCTGAAGGCGCGACGACGCGGTTCGACAATGGAGATGCGTGCTTGTCGCGCGCAAGGATCGTCAGCAGCGCAAGCACGTCCGGCAACCGCTCCTCGGGCACAAGGGTACGCAGACGCTCGAACAACGGCTGAACCCGGCGCGCGGTCGCTTCGGAGAAATGCAGACCAGGCGCCGAGCGATCGAACATTGCCCTTACGCCGCCGAGTTCGACGAAACCGTCCTGCATTCGCTCTACCCATTCGGGGTGGAACCAGAGCACCAGTGCCACATGGGGTGTGGCTTCATCGACCTTGGACGCGGAATGCCAGGTGTGCGGCAGGTTCGATCCGACCAGCACGAGATCGCCATCCTCATAGGCACCGATGTGATCGCCGACGAAGCGCTGGCCGCGCGAATTCAGCGTCAGGGTGAGCTCGAATTCCGGATGATGGTGCCATTGAAATGGGATGCAATCGTCGAGCCGCCGGTCGAGCAGGATGGATGATGCATCTGTCGGCCTTGGAATCTTCTGTAGAACGGGCTTCATATTGCACTCACATCGCCAATGACGCCAGATTAGTATCAATACTTGCTTCGGGAAGGCAACACGCGTGACAGCGATCACTTAGTCTTCCTGCATCGACAGACAGACACAGATGCACAGGAGGCCATGCGCATGCTCAGAGACAGTCACCCCACCGCCGCCGCAGAAACCCAGCTGAAGGACATCAAAAAGCGCCTGCCGCTGCACGTGCTCTCACAAGAGGACTGGCAGCACTGGATCACGAAGGGTTACGTCATCGTCCGGCAGGCCGTGCCGCCAGCCAATGTCGAGCGGCTCGTCGAGCTGCTCTGGCGCTTCGACGAGAAGGATCCTTCCGATCCTTCGACCTGGTACGCGCCGCAGCGCCGCGAGCACACGATGAAGGAGCTCAACAACACCGGCATGTTGGAGATCTACAATCACCAGTACCTTTGGGACAACCGCCAGGAGCCGCGCATCTACGGTGCCTTCGTCGACATCTGGGATCGCGAAGACCTTTGGGTGACGATCGACCGCGCCAACCTCAACCCGCCGAAGAAGGTCAAAGGCAATCCCAACGGCTTCATCCATTGGGACGTCGACACCTCGATCCGGCCCCTACCCATCGGCGTCCAGGGCGTGCTCAGCCTGAAGAAGCAGGATGGCGACGTCGGCGGCTTTCAATGTGTTCCAGAACTGTTTGAAAACTTCGAGGCCTGGGAGAAGACTCAAGCAGCGGACAGAGACCCCATGCACCCCGACATGTCAGGTCTTTCGACCGTCAACATCGAGATGGAGGCTGGCGACCTGATGATCTTCAACAGCCTGCTCGCCCACGGCGTACGACCCAACCATTCCGACGGCAGGGTGCGCATGGCGCAATACATCTCGATGCACCCGGCCGACTGGGACAACAAGGCCGAACGCGAAGAACGCGTCCGGCTCTGGCGCGAACTCGACCATCCTAAGCGTGACGCCTTTCCGGGCGATCCACGCGAATGGGAAAGGCACAATGCAACGCCCGCCAACCTGTCGGACCTCGGGGCGAAGCTGCTCGGCGTCACGTCCTGGTTCTGACGGACCGGTTGCGTCTTATCAGGCGGAGGCGCGCACTTTCATCGGCCAGCGCTCCTGGCGCCGGCCGATGATCCGGGCCTCGTCGCCGAGCTTCAAGGTGCCCTCGCCGCGCGGCACGACGTTCCAGCCGAACAGCACGCCCGCCACGCGACGATCGGCCGACATGCGCTTTTCGGCCAGGCCCTGAATCGGATTGCCGCCGATGCGCTCGCCGGTGATCTGGTCCTGAGTGGTCATGATGCAGCGGGCGCAAGGTTTGACGAAGTCGAAACGGATACCGCCGATTTCCAAGCTCTCCCAGAAATCTTCGTCCCACGCCTCGTCGCAATCGAGCAGGATGTTGGTGCGGAACCGGTCCATGCCGACGGGCTCCTGCCCCTTCTCCACCAGCGTTTTGTTGAGATCGGCAAGCGAGCCTGTGGTGGTGATCAGCACCGGAAAGCCATCGGCGAATCCGACGGGCGCTGCCGTGCCGGCCCATTCGGCACCGACGAAACGCTCCGCCGAGGCATCCATATGGGCAAGCTTGACGGGCCGCCCGAACCAGCTCGTCAGCATGTCGTTTGCCGCATCGTCGGCCACCGCCGCATCGACATCACTTGCCCAGACACGAACCGCGAGCCGCTGGTCGGGATCGAAGCGGACGGAAAGGGCCTTGTCGCCCATCGTCAAATGCACGCCGCCATCGATGTGGGTCGCCTCGACCTGCGCCAGCGTCTGCAGTTCGCGCTGGGTGATGAAACGCCCATCCGGCTCGACCAGCATGAACCGACGGTCGCCCTCAAAGCCGTCAAGGTTGACGGCAATCGTTTCAAGCGGGATCGCCCGGCCGCTCTTCAGCGGATGAATGTTCAGTCCGGTCACCTTCATCGAAAAACGCTCCACGTTCGGAAACAGATTCAGGCCGTTCGCGATCCGATTCACCGGACGGCGTTAATGGGTTGAAATTTAATACCAAGCTCCGCTGGTATTAAATTTCATCCAGCATCATGGCAAGCACATCGCGCAGCCGCTTTTGGCGTTCGAGCGCCAGCCTGCGACCCGCAACCGTCTGAAATCCATCGGCCAGCTTGAACAGCTTGGTCTCGAAATGGTCGATGGCAAAAGCCTTGTCGTCGAGCTCCCGATCCTCGGCCAACGGGTCGAGCGGATCGTAGAGACCGCTGCCCATGCGTCCGGCGATATAAAAGCAGCGGGCAGCGCCGACCATCCCGATCGCATCCAGCCGATCGGCATCCTGCAGGATCTTCGCCTCGATCGTCTCGGGCGTGATGTTGGCGGAAAAGCTGTGGGTGAGGATCGCATGGGCCACGGACGATATCTCTTCCGCCGACCAATCAAGATCGCGCAGGATGCCGGCCGCTTTTTCGGCCGCAAGCCTGGAGGCCTGCATGCGAAGCGGCGAGTTCTTTTCGACCGAAACGCAATCGTGCAGCAATACGGCCGCGGCAAGCGCGCGTTCGTTACCGCCCTCTTCGACATGGATCCGGGCGGCGTTCTTCCAGACCCGGATCAGGTGGGAGGCATCGTGCGAACCGTCATCCGCGGCAAACGCATGCGGCAGGAGAACGGCGGCGAGTTCGCCATGCGGCGCGAATGCCGCCGCCAGTGCAGAGTTGCGGGTCATGGTTGGTTCCTATTGCGGCTGGGTCGGACCAGCGGACGGTTGCCGCTTCACACCGACGCCCGAAAGGATCTTCTGGTAGAACAGCCCTATGCCGATCAGCACGCCACCGAGCCCGATGAAGGAGAGCGCACGCAGGAAACCTTCGAGATTGGACATGTCGATCAGGAAGACCTTCAGGACGGCGATGAAGACGAGCACGGCCGAGGCGATGCGAATGCTCTTGGCATTGAAGCGCGAGCCGAGCACCAGCAACAGCACGCCGAGCACCAGCCAGACGACCGAATAGGTGTAGGTTTCGCCCTGCAGGAAACCTTTCCAATCCACCACATTCTCGCCCTGCCAGAGGCGGCGGACCGAGAGCGTCGCCCAGGCGAAAGCGAGGATCGCGCCGCTGACGGCCAGCGCCATGACATAGGGCAGCGGACGCTTGTCGCGCGCATACCAGGCAAGGCCGGCATAGCCGATGCCGGGCAGGAGATAGCCTATCAGCAGCAGATCAAAGAACGGGATGCGCCCCAGAAGCTCGCCGCTGAAATAGGGGTTGAGCCCAAAGAGATGGGCGGACAGGACCGAAAGCATCGAGAGCACGCCGAGCCCCATGCCGCCATAGCGGAAGACAGGGCTTGGCGACTTCGTATCCAGCGTCATGAAGACACCAGAGGCGCCGATCGCCAGCAGCGTGTAGATTGACTGCTCGCCCAGCGTCGGCACGGCACTGTCGAGCACGCCGCCGTTCATGGCATGGCGAACGAGGATCGCCAGCGTCAACAGCACGAAGAGGCTCGCCAGCGCCTGCAGCAGGTTGCGCACCCGTAGATCCGGCCAGGACCGGACCAGATAGGCCGAGCCGACAAGCAAGAGCGCCGGAATGCCATAGCCCGGCAACAGCGCGTTAAATACCGGCGTGGTGCCGAGGTTTTCCGCTCCGACGATCGTCGGCTCCCAGGCGATGCGGCCGAGAACGACGATCGCCGCCGCTCCGATCATCCAGGGCAGGATCGGCCAGGTGCGGATGCGGGTCGCACCGGCATAGCCGGTGCCAAGCACCGCGATCGCCAGGGTGGTGACGAGGCCATCGGTCCAGGCGTGCAAGGCAATGACGAAGAGCGCGAAGGAGCCGCCGATGAGAAGGTTCGCAGTGATATCCAGACCCTCTGTTTCGCCATCACGGCGGTAGAGCCAATCGGCAAGCGCCAGCAGGCCACCACCAACAACGAGCGCGAAAAGGCCGTGCGGCAGATCGAAGGCGTAGTTGCCGGTCATCAGGAACGACATTGTTGTGAGAGCAACCGGGACGACGGCGGCAATACCGGCCCACAGAATAGCGAACTGCGTGTTTTCGCGCAGGCGGCGGGCGAGCACGAATGCACCGAACAGCACGAACAGCGTTGCCAGCAGCAGGGCTGTCAGCGTAGCGGTGCGGCTCGGCAGAACAATCTCGGGCGCAACGCCGGCGAGCGACGAATCGAGATAGGCAAGCACGCCGCTCAGCGCCGTCAGGCTGCCGATGCCGGCGATCGCGCCGAGCGCAGACAGGAGGGCCGGATAGACGGCATTTGTCCGCCATGCGCCGAGCGCGGCCAGGGCCGCGACCACGACGAAGAATTCCTTGACGGGGTAGTTCACGGCGCTGACGGCCGGGCTGATGAAGATCAGTGCAAGCACCGTCGCGGCGATGGCGGCGGAAACGCTGATAGCGGCATAGGCCGGCGTGAAGAGTTTCTCCCAGGGGCCCGCGACCGCAAGCGGGCGTGTCGGCTCAGGCAACGGCTCATCGGGCATATCCGTGTCCGCCGCGCCCGGCCAGACCAACCCGACACCCAGGATCATCACCAGCAGCGCAAAGGCGACCGGCAGCGCGTCAAAGGGCGATACGGCGGTGACGTAGGCAAGTCCCCAGAGACCGATACCGACATTGGCGAGCGTCGGCACGACCATCCAGCGCCGCAACCGCGACGCCAGCAGCGTCGCCAGCCAGACGACCGACAGGAAGCCGAAGAGAACCCAGGGGCGCGGTTCATCGCTCGAAACGAGCAATGGCGTGACCAGCGAGGCGAGCAGGCCGAGACCAGCCAGCGCCTGCCCATGCAGCAGCGACAGGCCGACGGTCGCAAGCGAAATCATCGCCAGCAGCACGAAGGCCGTCGCCGTGCCGATGAAGCCATAGATATCGTAAGCCGCGTAGGCGACGCCGAAGAGCGTGACGGCGCCGGCGGCAGTCAGAATGCCGGGGATCATGGCGTTCTGGAATTCGTTGGCGATGACCGGTACCGCGCGGCGGCGAATGACCTCGCCGGCAGCGGCCAAGAGCAGGCCGAAGAACGCCGCCAGCGTCAGCCGTACGGCGGGGCTCAGAAGACCGGCGTCGATCGAGTACTTGACCATGAAGACGCCACCGAGCGCCAGCGCGACGCCACCGACCCAGACGGCCCAGCGAGCGCCGAGACGGCTTTCCAGACTTTCAGCCTGCCGCGGCTGTGTCGTGTCGGCGATGGCCGCTTCGACACTCGCCGCAACGGCCTCGTCGGCTGCGGTCTCAGCCTTGGCCGGCTCGGCATCGCCAAAGATCCTTGCCCCTTCGCGCGCACTCGCCGAGGGCCCTTCGACGCCTTCGTCATCGTCGATCGCCACATCGGCGGACCGCTCAGCAATGCCGGCAGCCTGCTCCGACGCGACATCGCCTTCCGGCGGGGCGAGCCCGGCCGTCGCGGTCAGTCGCGCGATCTCCTTCTTGAGCACGGCGACTTCGGCGTCCAATCGTTCGGCTGTCTTCCTGCCACCGAAAAAGGCAGAGAGCGCCAGAGCAAAAGCGACTAAGGCAATAACTTCAATCATGTTTTCCCCTGGCGGCAACATTCGCAGGCCGACCGCGACCATACAGATTTTTGCGCCACCGCCAAATGCATAGACGGTTGAGAGCCGCGATCTGTTCGCGGAAATGTATAGTTTCATTCGCCCAATGCGCAGGCGTCGCGACAGGCGAGCCTGCTGTCGCCGTCCCAGCGGACGGGAGACAGCGAACTTATCCCCGTGCGCCTTTGCCGCGGCCCGGCCGACGATCGTTATTGCGTCGAAGGAAGGCAGTTCGACCGGTCGTTATCGGCGCAGATTGTCGATCGGGAAGATCGCACAGGTCTCCGTTCCATGCGCCAGAAGCTTGCCGCCAGCATCGCGCAACCAGGCCTCCGACGTGGCGATGGTCCGGCCACGGTGAACGATCTTGCCTTCGCAGAAGACCTCACCCATTCCGGGCAGCAATGGTCGCACCAGGTGGACCTTGAATTCGACCGTGGTGTAGGCTTCGCCCGGCTTCAGCATGGTGAAGACCGCGCACCCGAGCGCCGAATCCATCACCGTCGCCGTCCAGCCGCCATGCACGGTTCCAAGCGGGTTCAGATGCTCCTCGGTCGGCAATCCCTTGAAGACCACCCTGCCCTCCTCGACCTCGGTCAGGCCGAACTTGAGCGTCGCCGACATCGGCGGCGCCGGCAGGTCGCCCTTCAACAGATCCTGCATGACCTTGAGCCCGCCGTCACGCGCGACCCGATCCAGCGGAAGCACGCCGATGCTGGATACGGGCATGCCGGGAAAAAGTTCTTGAAACATGGAAAACTCCTTAAGACGTCACAGCGTCCTTTGCTCGCCGCTTTGGGCGCGCTGCGCTGTCGATCATGCAGCTGAAGAAGATGGCCTCAATGCCTTGAGCGCCGCGTTGACGAAACCATCGCGCGCGGACGAGACTTTGAGCCCGCGCGGTTCATAGACATGGCGGTTGAGAAAGAAAGCCGTCAGGCGGAAGGCTGCGGCAAGGCTGTCATAGTCGGCCGCACTTCGTGCCTCGACGGCGAGAAATTCCGGCAGCACGAGCAAACGGTCGGCATAGGGCATTCCCGCAGCGCGGCAGACCGCCCGGCCCGACTTCGGGGATACATAGGCCAGATCGTCGCGCGCGCCGGTCGCCGCGCATTCGGTGAGATCGAGCCCAAAGCCAAGATCGTTCAACACCGCCAGCTCGAAGCGCACGAACAGCTCACCAGCGTCGGCCGGATCCTCGAGGTGATCGACAATGACGGCCAGCGCGTCATAGAGATGGGGATGGGGATCGCGCTCCGGCAGCAGGCGTAAGAGCGCGCCAAGCGCCTGAATGCCATAGACTGATGTGGCCGTTTCCATCAGCCGCGCCGCCCGGAGTTCGAGCGGCTCGATGCGAAATTCGCCCATATGCTCGTCAAGCCGCGCCCGCCAGGTCAGTTCGACGGTATTTCCCGGCTGAAGGACAGGTTGCATGGCCCGCGAACGGCCGGACCGCACCATGCCGAGATGCCGGCCCCGGGTTGCGGTCATGACTTCGGCGATGGCCGAGCTTTCGCCGTGCCGCCTGATCCCGAGAATGATGGCCTGATCGCTCCATTGCATGAAAAAGGCATACACCCGCGACGGAAAGCGGATCAAGCGATGATGCCCACACGGCATCGGGATCAAGCGCTTTCGTGCCGGATGCGAACTGTCGCCTTTCGGCTACACTCGCCGATTGCCTCAATTTCGCCATGCTCGCGCCTCCCCGGAGCCATGTTCGGCGTTAGAACGGCGATACATGGCGGCAACGTCCGCTCCTTCCCAAAATACAATCAGCAGGAACATTGACCCGATTATGTGTGTGTCCCGGAACAGCGCCGGCCGCTTGGCGCAGCTCTTCGCCCTTCTTCTTGCCACGTCCACGCTCGCAGGCTGCGTGACCAGCGGCGGACCGGCGAAGCCGAAGGGACCCGATCCCTACTATGTCGCGATGTACGGGGCGAAGCCGGAAGAAAAGTTTCCGCTGGACGCCATCGATATCAGCAAGGTCGACCAGCGCTATCTGCGCCAGCAGGTCGCCTATGCGACGCATGAGCCGCCGGGCACGATCGTGATCGACACGCAGAATCGCTTCCTCTACCTGGTTCAGGACGGGGGCATGGCGATGCGCTACGGCATCGGCGTCGGCAAGGCCGGCCTGGAGTTCGAAGGCGAAGCCCGGATCGGCCGCAAGGCCGAATGGCCGCGCTGGACACCGACCTCCAGCATGGTCGCGCGCGAACCGGAGCGCTACGGCCCGCTTGCCGGCGGCATGGAGCCGGGAGTGCGCAACCCACTTGGGCCCCGCGCGCTCTATCTCTTCCAGGGCGACCGCGACACCCTGTTCCGCATCCACGGTACCACCGAGGCGTGGTCGATCGGCAAGGCGGTTTCGAGCGGCTGCATCCGGCTCTTCAACCCAGACATTATCGACCTCTACAGCCGCGTGCCGAAGGATTCGCGCGTCGTCGTGCTGCAGGCGGAAGCGCCGATGAGCGCGACGCTTGCCCCGATGTCGACGCCGGCAACCGCCGGCGAGCCGCTGGCCTACTAAACTCGCCGCCGGGCGTCTACCAGGCGTCCGGCGTGCGCACCATGTGCACGATGTTGGCCGGATTCATGATCCAGCCGCCGCGAAAACCTTCGCCGAGATCCTCGACCGCGTCGCAGCGCACGACGCCTTTGTCGGCGAGCCCGCCGAGTGCTGCCTCATGGTCGTCGGTGAAGAGCTCGAGCCACACCTCCGCCTGGCTATAATTCGGCGCCTCGTCGATCCACAACCTGTTGGGGCCGAGGATGAAACCCTTGGCCGGCGCCTTCTCGTCGAAAGGCTCGAGCCCGACGGTGTCGCGGTAGAAGGCGACGACCGCCTCATACTGATGCGACGGAACCTTCATCGCGATGTTGATACCACCCGTGATGGTCATGGCATGAACTCCCTTAGAGTTGCGGTTCCGTCGCCGGCTGGCCGGACAATTCGCTGACATAATAGCCCTGGCGCAGATTGATTCCGTATTCGAGCCAGGCCTTCATGCAGGCCAGCATCTGCGACCAACCCTCGCAATTCATGTACGAGCTCTTCTGTCCCCGCGCGTTCTCGCGCCAGCCGGTCTCGGCGATCGTCACCATGGTTGCGCCGTCATCGAGAGACTTGAAGCGCATCTCGACTTTGGTGCGATAGGGCTCTTCCCCTTTCTCCACCATCGCATCCCAGCGAAGGACGATGCGCTCGTGCGGCTCCACGGCCTCGACCTCAATCGGCACATTGCCCCACCAGGTGACCGTCGTGCCGGCAACGAGCGGCCCGCTGACCCCGCCGAGGGTGACGAAGTATTTGCTGATCTGGTCCGGATTGACGACCGCATCGAAAACCTCGGCGACAGGCCGGTCGATGCGTCCATTCACACGAAATTCGAAAGACATGATCTCTCCTCCCATTGTGCTGCCGCAGCATATGTTATAAAAATATAACATGTTAACTGATTCGAAAGACGACTTGATATTCAAGGCGCTTGCCAACAGCCTGCGCCGGCAGATCCTCGACGCCCTCAGAGATGAGCCGAAGACGACCGGCGTGCTATGTGAACAGTTTTCCAGCCTTGATCGCTGCACCGTCATGCAGCACCTGAAGGTTCTCGAAGAGGCCGACCTGGTGATCGTCCAGCGCGAAGGCCGCGAGCGCTGGAACCACCTCAACGCCATGCCGATCCAGGCGATCCACAATCGCTGGATCAGCCAATATGCCGGTCACGCGATGTCGGTCCTTTCCGCCTTGCAGCAAGGGCTCGGCGGTCCCTCGGAGTGACGGTTTCGGCTTTCCATTGCCCTGCTTTCTTCGTATGAACGCGCGACAACGCAATCTGGGGATATCGTCTTGCGCTACCTCATTACCGGCACGGCCGGTTTCATCGGTTTTCATCTTGCCAAGCGATTGATCGACGAGGGGCATTTCGTCGTCGGCTTCGACGGCATGACGCCCTACTACGATGTGACGCTCAAGGAGCAGCGGCACGCCATCCTCGCCCGCTCGAACGGCTTCAAGGCGGTCGTCGGCATGCTGGAAGACCGGGATGCACTGAACCACGCCGCAGAGCTGGCCGAGCCGGAAGTCATCATCCACCTGGCAGCGCAGGCGGGCGTCCGCTACAGCCTGGAAAACCCCAAAGCCTATGTCGATTCCAACCTCATCGGCTCCTGGAACATGCTGGAGCTGGCACGAGAGATCGGCCCAAAGCACCTGATGCTGGCCTCGACCTCATCGATCTACGGCGCCAATGAAAAAGTCCCGTTCGCCGAGACCGACCGGGCCGACGAGCCGATGACGATCTATGCGGCGACGAAGAAATCGATGGAACTGATGGCGCACAGCTATGCCCATCTCTACAAGGTGCCGACGACGGCCTTCCGTTTCTTCACGGTCTATGGCCCCTGGGGTCGGCCCGACATGGCGCTGTTCAAGTTCATCGACGCCATCCACAACGACCGGCCGATCGACATTTACGGCGAAGGCCGCATGAGCCGTGACTTCACCTATATCGACGATCTCGTCGAAGGCATCCTCAGGCTTTCCCATGTCGTTCCCTCGGAAGAAAACCGGGTACCGCCCGAAAAGGCCGAGGACACGCTGTCGCGGCAGGCGCCGTTCCGTGTCGTCAACATTGGCGGCGGCCAGCCGGTGGAGCTGATGACCTTCATCGAGACGATCGAAAAGGCCGTCGGCCGTCCGGCCCTTCGCAACCTGCTGCCGATGCAGCAGGGCGACGTGCCTCGCACCTACGCTTCTCCGGACCTGCTCGAGGCGCTCACCGATTTCAAGCCGTCGATTTCAGTGGAAGACGGCGTTACGCGCTTTGCGGCGTGGTACGACGAATATTACGGTCGCCCGGAAAGGGCTGGCTCACCAGCCATGCAAGACTGAGGCGCAGGCGGCATCCGGCAACGACCGCCGCAGCCGCTATTCTCCATAAGCGAAGCTCTCGCAACAAAAGGAAGAGCAGATGAAAGTCACGATGATCGGCGCCGGCTATGTCGGCCTTGTTTCCGGTGTGTGTTTTGCCGATTTCGGCCATGACGTGGTCTGTCTCGACAAGGACGAAAGCAAGATCGACGCCCTAATGCAGGGGCGCATCCCGATCTTCGAACCCGGTCTCGACCATCTCGTTGCGAGCAATGTCCAATCCGGGCGCTTGTCGTTCACGACGGATCTCGTTGCGGCGGTCGCCGACAGCGACGTGATCTTCATCGCCGTCGGCACGCCGTCGCGGCGCGGCGACGGCCATGCGGATCTCTCCTATGTCTACGCCGCCGCGCGCGAGATCGCCGTCAACCTGAAGGGGTTCACCGTCATCGTGACGAAGTCGACGGTTCCGGTCGGCACCGGCGACGAGGTCGAGCGCATCATCCGCGAAACCAATCCGGACGCTGATTTCGCGGTGGTTTCCAATCCGGAATTCCTGCGCGAAGGTGCTGCGATCGAGGACTTCAAGCGCCCCGATCGCATCGTCATCGGCCTTGCCGACGATGATGCACGCGCACGCGACGTGATGACCGAGGTCTACCGTCCGCTCTACCTTAACCAGGCGCCGCTGGTCTTCACCTCGCGCCGCACCTCCGAGCTGATCAAATACGCCGGCAACGCCTTCCTGGCGATGAAGATCACCTTCATCAACGAGATGGCCGACCTCTGCGAGAAGGTCGATGCCAACGTGCAGGACGTTGCCCGCGGCATCGGCCTCGACGGCCGTATCGGCGCCAAATTCCTGCATGCCGGCCCGGGTTATGGCGGCTCCTGCTTCCCGAAGGACACGCTGGCGCTGGTCAAGACGGCCCAGGACTTCGACAGCCCCGTTCGCCTGGTCGAAACCACGGTCGCCATCAACGACAACCGCAAGCGCGCCATGGGCCGCAAGGTGATTGCCGCTGCCGGCGGCGATGTGCGCGGACGCAAGATTGCCGTTCTCGGCCTCACCTTCAAGCCGAACACCGACGACATGCGCGACAGCCCGGCCATAACAGTGGTCCAGACCCTGCAGGATGCCGGCGCCCATGTCATCGGCTACGATCCGGAAGGCATGGAAAACGCCAAGAAGCTGATCGACGGCATCGACTATGCCACCGACCCCTATGAGGCGGCCACAGAGGCTGACGTGCTTGTCATCGTCACCGAATGGAACGAGTTCCGCGCGCTCGACTTCCGCCGGTTGAAAGCCGTGATGAAAGGGCCGGTTCTGGTCGACCTTAGAAACATCTATCGCCCTGAGGAAGTGGCAAAGCATGGCTTTGTCTATGCCAGCGTCGGTCGGCCACACTGAGAGTTAGACGACGAATGATCACGCGCCGGGCACTCCGCCCGGTAATGGCGTTGGGTTAGCCACCTGCTCGAAGCTCGACACCGTCGATGCCTCAAGCCTTCGGTATCGGCAACGGAGGCAATGCCTCCCAGCTTTTACCGGCGAGGATGACGCAGCTTCGGCCGGTTACATCAGTGACGATCAGGGTCCAGGTGCCGCTGTCGGCCGCGTAGATCTCCATTATCGCATGCGGGTTGATCAATCCGATCCCCGCCGGCTTTTCCTGATACTGGCGCAAGAGAAATTCGATCACTTCGGACCGCTCGGCACAGTTCGCGATCGTTTGCGAACTTGCCGGATTTGGATGTGCCGTCACTGCGGCCGCCAATATGACGGCTCGAGCGAGGCCACGGATCACATTGCGTCCCATGACGCACCTCCTTTCGCCGGGAGACCCGGCGGAAAAGGAGTTTCCGCTGACCTGTTCCGCCGTAGACCGGCATGGTTATGATCGGCACTTGCTCGCGACACGATACAAGTGCCGCCACGAGATCAGTATGGCGGAGCAATCCGTATATTACAATTACCTAATTTATAGATAGAAACCCGGAAGCCGATACGACTTCCGGGCGATGGAGATTACTTTCGCTTCATCGCTTCCATGAGCGCGGCGCCGAACGCGCCTTGCGACGGCTGCTGCGGCTTCTGTGGGCGCGCCGGCGCGCTGCGATTACCGTTGTTCGACGCCGGCCCCCTCGCCTCACGGCCCGTGTCGGCACCACCATCCTTGCGCATCGTCAGGCCGATGCGCTTGCGCGGGACGTCCACTTCGGTCACCCGCACCTGAACCACGTCGCCAGCCTTGACCACTTCGTGGGGGTCCTTCACGAACCGGTCGGCCAACTGCGAGACATGGACGAGGCCGTCCTGGTGGACGCCGACATCGACAAAGGCGCCGAAGGCGGCAACATTGGTCACCGTGCCTTCGAGCTGCATGCCGACCTTCAGATCCTTGATGTCATCGATCCCTTCGGCGAAGGTCGCGGTCTTGAAGCTCGGGCGTGGGTCGCGGCCCGGCTTTTCCAGCTCGGCCAGAATATCCTTGACTGTCGGCAGACCAAAACGATCGTCGACGAACACACGCGGGTCAAGCTGCTTCAACGCCGCACTGTCACCCATCAGCGTGCGCACGTCGCGCCCGCAGGCCGCAACGATCTTCTTGGCGACGCCGTAGGCTTCCGGATGGACCGAGGAAGCGTCGAGCGGCTCCTTGCCATCAGGAATGCGCAGGAAGCCGGCGCACTGTTCGAAGGTGCGGGCGCCGAGACGCGCCACGTTCAAGAGCTCCTTGCGGCTGGCGAACGGGCCGGCGGCATCGCGGTGCGCGACGATCGCTTCTGCCGACGACTTGCCAAGACCGGAGACACGTGCGAGCAGCGGCGCCGATGCCGTGTTCACATCGACGCCGACGGCGTTCACTGCGTCTTCCACCACCGCATCCAGCGAGCGGCTGAGTTTCGACTGGTCGACGTCGTGCTGATACTGGCCGACGCCGATCGACTTCGGCTCGATCTTGACGAGTTCGGCGAGCGGATCCTGCAGACGCCGGGCGATGGAGACGGCGCCACGCAGCGAGACGTCGAGGCCGGGGAATTCAAGCGCGGCAGTCTCGGAGGCGGAATAGACCGAAGCGCCGGCTTCGGACACGATAACCTTGGTCGGCTTCGGCGCCGGCAATTGGGCGAGCATGTCGGCGACAAGCTTCTCCGTCTCGCGGCTGCCAGTACCGTTGCCGATCGCAATCAGCTCGATCTTGTGCTTGCGGATCAGCGAAGCCAGTTCGGCTTGCGTGCCGCGGACGTCGTTCTTCGGCGGGAACGGATAAACGGTCGTCGTCTCCAGGAGCTTGCCGGTGCCATCGACAATGGCGACCTTGACGCCGGTGCGAATGCCGGGGTCCAGCCCCATGGTGGCGCGCGAGCCGGCGGGAGCGGCCAGCAACAGATCTTTCAGATTACGGGCGAAAACGTGGATCGCTTCCTCTTCCGCCCGCTCGCGCAGTTCGCGCATCAGGTCGAGCGACAGTGACATGGACAGCTTCACCCGCCAGGTCCAGCCGATGGCTTCGGAAAGCCATTTGTCGCCCGGCAGCTGCCCGCCGACATTGTAGGCGGCCGCAATCATGCGATCCACCGGCTTGACCGGAGACGTATCGTCCTGATCGACGACGATATCGACGGTGAGCACCTCTTCGTTCCAGCCGCGCAGCATGGCAAGCGCCCGGTGACCCGGCGTCGTCGCCCAGCGTTCGGAATGATCGAAATAATCCGAGAACTTGGCGCCGGCCTCCTGCTTGCCATCGACAACCTTGGCTCGCAGGAACGCCGCCCCCTTCATATGGTTGCGCAGGCGTCCGAGCAGGTCGGCGTTCTCAGTCATGCCCTCGGCGATGATGTCGCGCGCGCCGTCGAGCGCGGCCTTCACATCGGGCACGTCCGCCGTCAGAAACGCGCCAGCGCGGTCAGCAGGTGCGATCGTCCGGTCGGCGAGAATGGCCTCGGCAAGCGGTCCGAGGCCACGCTCCCTGGCGATCTCGGCCTTGGTGCGCCGCTTCGGTTTATAGGGCAGATAGATATCCTCAAGCTCGGCCTTGGTTTCGACGGCGGCGATCTTGGCTTCGAGTTCGTCGGTCAGCTTGCCTTGTCCGCGGATGGATTCGATGATCGAGCCCCGCCTTGCCTCCAGCTCGCGCAGATAGGTCAGCCGCTCGGCCAGCGTGCGTAGCTGCGTGTCGTCGAGCCCGCCGGTCACTTCCTTGCGGTAACGGGCGATAAACGGCACCGTCGCGCCCTCATCGAGCAGCTCCACGGCGGCGGTGACCTGGGAGGTCGTCGCCTTGATCTCGCTGGCAATGATGGCGGCGATGGGTTTTGCTGGGCTGGCCATGATGGGATCCGTCTTTCCTGTTTTCAGTCGGCGACCATAAAGGCGCAGGCCTTCAAGGCCAAGTGAAGGCCTGCGCGGCAAAACCGGAACTCCACAGGAGATGGCAGGCTGGATCACGTCGAATGAACGGATCCATACAACGTGATCGAGCACTTGTTTATACGCATGTCGTTGTCTCGAAACTGGGACGCACTTTCGGGCGACACGCCTTAGATATCCACCGGCTCAAGCGGCGAGCGGGTCTTCTCGAATTCCATCAGTTCCCGTTCCTTCGCCTCGATGTAACCGCGTGCGAAAGGCACGGTGTCGAGCGACGGCGACAGCTGCAGCTGGAAGATGAAATGCTTGTCATGGAGGAAGGCCGTCTCGGAGGCGGCAAGATAGAACTCCCACATGCGGAAGAAGCGTTCGTCGAACAGCTTTACCGCCTCTTCGCGCCGCGCCAGGAAGCGTTCCCGCCACGCCCTCAGCGTCCAGGCATAGTGCATCGGCAGGAGCTCGATATCCTTGACGAGAAGTCGGGTCTTTTCAACGGACGGCAGACCCTCCGAAAGCGCCGGGATATAACCGCCGGGGAAAATGTACTTCTCGATCCAGGGATTGGTCGCCCAAGGCTTGTAGACCTGCCCGATCGAGTGCAGCAGCATCACGCCCTCCGGCTTCAGAAGCTCCCGCATCTTGCGAAAGAACCGGCCGTAATTACCGATGCCGACATGCTCGAACATGCCGACCGAGACGATGCGATCGAACTGCCGCCCCTGCATCGTCCTGTAGTCCTGAAGCTCGAAACGGACGCGATCGGACAGACCGCGCTTAGCCGCCCGCTCGCGCGAGATTTTCAGCTGCTCCTCGCTGAGCGTGATGCCCGTCACCGCGACGCCGGAGGATTCAGCCAGATACATGGCCATCCCGCCCCAGCCGGAGCCGACCTCAAGCACTTTCTGCCCGGGTTCGAGCAACAGCTTGGCGGCGATATGGCGTTTCTTGGCGAGCTGCGCCTCGTCGAGCGAGATGCCCGGCGGCTCGAAATAGGCGCAGGAATATTGCCAGTCCTGATCCAGGAAAAGATTGAAGAGCTTGCGATCGAGATCGTAGTGATGGGCCACATTGTGCCGGTTGCGGTTGACCGGCATTCGGCTCTTCACCTGCTGGCGCAACACGTGCTGAAGAGCAACCAGGGTGTATCGAACGGTCGCGGCGTTCTCGAGCCCGTTTTCCTTTACGATCGAGAGCACGTCGAAAATATCGCCGTCCTCGACGACGACGCGCCCGTCCATATAGAGTTCGCCGAAACGAAGGCTCGGGTCGAGCGCTATCGCCTTTTCGGCCTCCGCATCGACAATGCGGATCGTTGCCGGTTTTCCCGAGCCATCGCCCAGAATGACCTGCTCACCCGCAGAGAAGAACACCGTCAGGTTGCCCTTGCGCACCAGACGGCGAAGCAGATTCAACAATGCCGCATTCATATCCAACCCCAGCCAGACCGACATATATGTCCTGGCGCACAGGCGCGGCGACGGTGCCGGTTCTATCGGGGATTCCGGAGGGCGTCGTAGCCCGCATGACACGAAACGCATGGGCGTGACGCAAAGCACGTCCGGAAGCGGCGAAAACCGGCTCGGGCGTGGCCTAACGGCATCCGGCAAACATGCTGCGCTCCTCATGCACGCGTTACCGGAAATTCGTAAGGCCAGCTGCCATCTGGCTCCTATCCATCAGAACTTCCACTAACTTAGTAAGCTTCAATCGATTGGCAATGGGTTTTTTATGCCCCCTCAAAGATTTGTTTGCTTAGTAAATCGGCCGAAGCGGTATCAGCGCCGACGACCCCTCGACCCGGCAGAGAAAGCCGGTCATGTGGGCGGGAGAAATCGAGCAGGGGACCGGCGGGCACTATACGGGTCGGATTGACGTGGGCGATGCCGTAGTAGCCACGCTTGATGTGATCGATGCGCACCGTTTCGGCGATACCGGGCCATTGGTAGATTTCACGCAGATAGTTGGAAAGCGCCGGATAGTCCTCGATCCGGCGAAGGTTGCATTTGAAGACGCCGTGGTAGGCCGCATCGAAACGGATCAATGTGACGAACAGACGGATATCGGCCTCCGTCAGATATTCGCCCGCGACGTAGCGATTGGCCGTCAGATGGCGCTCGAGCTCATCAAGCATCCCGAACAGGCTCGTGACGGCCTCGTCATAGGCGGCTTGCGTCTTGGCAAAACCGGCGCGATAGACGCCGTTGTTGACGCGCTCGTAAATCGGATCGTTCCAGCGATCGATCTTTGCACGCAGCGCTTGAGGGTAGAAATCGAGGCGATTGCCGGTCAGGTCGTCGAAGGCCGAATTCAGAATGCGGATGATGTCGGCGGATTCATTGTTGACGATGCGCCCTTCCTTCATGTCCCAGAGGACGGGGACCGAGACCTTGCCGGTGTAGCCGGCGTCACTCGCCGTATAGAGCTCGTGATGGAAGCGGATCATGCCGACGCGTGGACCGGCATCGACAGGCTCGTCATAAACCCAGCCATCCTCGCCCAAAAGCGGGTTGGAGACGGTAAGCCCGACCACGTCCTGAAGCCCCTTGAGATTGCGAAAGGCGATCGTGCGCGACGCCCAGGGGCAGAGATAGGAAACGAACAGGCGATAGCGTCCGGCTTCCGCCGGAAGACCCACCTGCCCCTGCGGGCCCGGGCCGCCATCTGCCGTGATCCAGCTGTGGAAACGGGTCGGCTCCCGGTGAAAGGCCCCACCCTTCATCTCGCTCGCCGCAACGTCGCCCTTGACCCATTTTCCATCGACGAGCTGCGGCATGAATTCTCTCCTGAACCTGCGGGAATGCCATCTAACTCTCACGCGTGCGCGCACCGGTCAATTCGGCCGGCGGTTGACAGATCGTTCGCAATACCCAGTCCACACGCCCAGCGCGCAACATCACGGTAGCGCCACATTGTCGAGCAATCCCGGTGGCAAGAGGGAGAATCAGGATGAAAAGATTCGTCATTGTCGCCGTGCTGTTTGCCGCCGTCGTCTGGCTTCTCAACACGTCCTTGCTGGCAACGCCTCCCTGGCTCTGGGGCTGGCCCGACCGTTTTGCGCAACGAATGAAATCGGCCGGCAGCGAGATCATCCTGCTCGGACCCTATGCGGGGGGCGACTTCACCACGGGCATCGATAGCGCGGAAGATCTTGAGTTGGTGCCGGAGACGTTCTCGGGCTACGTCTGGACCAACCGTGCGGAGACGACCGGACCGATGCTGGCAAAAAGGCAACCGGCGTCGTGACGGCACGTATCCGGTCGCGATTGTCTTGAAGGAAGCAGCGCGAGCGCGCCACAGGCGCCTTGACCCGAGTGCGGAGACAAGTCCCGCCTGCAGGCTTCGGCCGAGGCACTAAACCGCGCCTTGAGAAGAGCCCCTCGCCAGCGGGGCTGGCGAGCGGCGTTAATGCATATCGTGAAGCTTGCCGATCAGCGCGGGAACTCAAGACCCATTTCGCGGAAGCGCTCTGGGTCGTCGCCCCAGTTTTCACGCACCTTGACGAACAGGAAGAGGTGCACCGGCTGCTCGAGGATCTCGGAGATTTCCTTGCGCGACGCGGTGGAGATCGCCTTGATCGCATCGCCGTTCTTGCCGAGCGCGATCTTCTTCTGGCTTTCGCGCTCGACGTAGATCACCTGCTCGATGCGAACGGATCCGTCCTTGCGCTCTTCCCACTTCTCGGTTTCGACATGCGAGGCGTAGGGAAGCTCCTGATGCAGGCGCAGGAACAGTTTTTCGCGGGTGATTTCGGCCGCAAGCTGGCGCATCGGCAGGTCGGAAATCTGGTCCTCGGGGTAATACCAGGGTCCTTCCGGCAGCGTCTCGGCAAGATAATCCATCAGGTCCTTGCAGCCCGATCCCGTCAGCGCGGAGATCATGAAGGTGCGCTCGAACTTGATCGTCTCGTTGGCCGCTGCCGCGAGCTTCAACAGATCCTCCGGCCGCACCTGATCGATCTTGTTCAGAACCAGGATCTTCGGCTGGTGGACTTCCTTCAAGCCCTGAAGGATCGTTTCCGCATCACCTTTCAGGCCACGCTCGCTGTCGATCAGCAGCATGATGAAGTCGGCGTCCTTGGCTCCGCCCCAGGCCGTCGTCACCATCGCCCGGTCGAGCCGGCGCCGTGGCTTGAAGATGCCGGGTGTGTCCATGAACACGATCTGTGCGTTATCGTGGATGGCGATGCCACGCACGATCGCCCGGGTCGTCTGAACCTTGTGGCTGACGATCGAAACCTTGGCGCCGACGAGGCGATTGACCAGCGTCGATTTGCCGGCATTGGTGGCGCCGATCAGCGCCACGAAACCCGAGTGGGTCGGCGCGCTTTCGGCGGCCGTATCTTTTTCCATATCCGTCATGTTTTCCGTCAATTTCCGGCGGAGATTTTCCGCCACACGCCTTCGCGTTCCAACAATTTCGTCGCGGCCACCTGCTCGGCGCCGCGCTTGGATCGATCCGTCCCCGTCTCCGGCGCAACGCCCCCGACCTCAACGGTCACGGTGAAGCGCGGATCGTGGTCGGGGCCGGAGCGGTCATCCGTCCGGTATGTCGGCGCGATGCCGAACTTGGCATGCGCCCATTCCTGCAATTCGGTCTTGGCATCGCGACGGGCGCCGTCGGCGCGGGTCGCCCGCTCTTTCCAGTGTAGCAGCACGAATTTGCGCGCCGCCTCCAGCCCGCCGTCGAGATAGATGGCGGCGATAAGCGACTCTACCACATCGGCGCGCACATTCATCATCGCCTTGCCGGTGATTTTCTTCACGTCGGAACCGGTGCGGATAAACTGGTGCAGTTCCAGGTCGTCGGCGACCTGGGCACAGCTCTCGGCGCTGACGAGCTGGTTCAGCCGCACAGAAAGCTCGCCTTCGTTGGCATCACGAAACGTCTGGAACAGAAGCTCAGAGACGCACAGACCCAGCACCCGGTCTCCGAGGAATTCGAGCCGCTGATAGTTCGATCCCCTGGCATTGCGGGCGCTGGAATGGGTCAGCGCCCGATCGAGCCGCTCCTTCTCGCTGAACTGATAGCCAATCACGGCCTCGAGCTTGGCCCGATCCTCCGCGCTTAGCGACCGCGCCTTCATCATTCGACCGCCTTGAACAGGCGGTCGTAGCGCAGGTTCGCCGGCCACTTCCAGATTTCACGGAACGAGGTGTCGTTGCCGAGCGAGAAGAAGATCAGGCTTGCGCGGCCGACAAGGTTCTCGGCCGGCACGAAGCCGACGTCGAAGCGGCTGTCGGCCGAGTTGTCACGGTTGTCGCCCATCATGAAGTAATGACCTTCGGGCACGATGAACTCGCGCGTGTTGTCGCCGCGCGAATCCGGGAACTGATCGAGCGTGTCATAGGAAACGCCGTTGTCCATGGTTTCGCGGTAGACCGGCACGTCGCCGCCGGTGTCGTACTGATCGTCGGCACGGAACGCGCCGTCAGGCGCGCGGTCGACCGGCTTGTCGTTGACGTAGAGAATGCTGTTGCGCACCTGGATGCGATCGCCGGGCAGGCCGACCAGACGCTTGATGTAGTCGATGTCCGGGTTCGGCGGGAAGCGGAAGACGACGATGTCGCCGCGCTTCGGCTCGCTGGCGAAGATGCGGCCCGAAAACAGATCCGGCGAGAACGGCAGCGAATACTTGGAGTAGCCGTAGGCGAACTTGTTGACGAAGATGTAGTCGCCGACAAGCAGGGTCGGCATCATCGAGCCCGACGGAATGGTGAAGGGCTGAAAGAAGACGGTGCGAATGACCACGGCCAGGAGCAGTGCCTGGATGATGACCTTCACATTCTCCCAGAGACCGCTCTGCTTCGCTTCTGTCTTTTCTGCCACGCTGCTGTCTTCCTTTGTCATCGGTGCGCTCTACAAGCGTGCCGCTCAATCAACTGTCGTTTGCGCTTTCGGTTTCCAGCCTCAAAGGCGGATGCGCAATTTTGTATCTATGCTGCAAGGGCACCCTGCCCCCGCAATCGGGCACGCCCGGATTTCTCAACGGAATGCTCTAAACCGTTCCCTCTGGCGGGGCAACGGGGAGTGCCTCGATAATCACGAAGGCCTGCGCCAGCGGGAAATCGTCGGTAATTGTCAGATGGATTGCCGCGCGATGCCCCTTGGGCACCATCGCCTGAAGCCGTTCGGCAGCACCACCGCTCAGATGCATCGTGGGCTTGCCACCGGGCATATTGATGACGCCCATGTCTTTCCAGAAGACGCCGTGCGCTATTCCGGTGCCGAGCGCCTTGGAACAGGCCTCCTTGGCGGCAAAGCGCTTGGCGTAGGAGGCGGCGCGGTTCTTGCGGCCTTCGGACTTGGCGATCTCCACCTCGGTGAAGCAGCGATTGACGAAACGCTCGCCGAAACGCGAGAGGGAGTTTTCGATGCGCCTGATGTCGATGAGGTCGCTGCCGATGCCGATGATCATGGTGTGGACCTTACACCGGACGACCGTGCGCGTCGGCGGCGGGACTGGAAAAGACGGGCCGTCTGGTAGGCCAGCGGGTAGAAGATCAGGGCGCCGGCGGCGGCAAGCGGAACCGATCCGATGAGCATCGGCTTGAAGACGGGGCCCCAAAGGCCCGAGAATTCGAGGTGCTCGACCATATGCGCGACGTCCGCGCCGGTTGCCGGACCTGACGCCTGCGGCCCGATGATGACCGTTCCAAGCTCGTAGGACGCCGTCAGGATCATCGGGATCGTCACCGGGTTGGCGAGCGCCGTGGTGATCGCTGCGGCAAGCAGATTGCCGGAGAACACGGAAGCGAGTGCAACTGCGATGATGATATGCAGCCCGAAGAAGGGCGTGAATGAGGAGGCGGCACCCGCAGCGACCCCGATTGCGATCGAGTGCGGTGACGACGACAGGCGCAGGATACGCAGCGCCATGTAGCGGGGGCCACGCCGAAAGCCCTTGCGCGGCCAAACAAGCGCGCGAAGCCTTTCGGAAATCGTGACCGGTTTTCTACGTCTGAATAACATTATGCCGTCATGACCGCATCTTGAAACCGCCAGTCGGCACAAGACGGCGTGTCCGCCTGTTTACCGGCCGCAAGATAGGCGTCATGCCCGTTGCTTGCAACCCGCTGGCGTGTGGTGCAGCGATCACGAATGAGCCATTCGCCTGGCGCATGGCTCGCCATTCCCGCCATCATACGGAAACAGGCAGCAGCTTAGTAGCCGTTGCGGAACAGGCCGCGGTCGATCTGGCGCTGACGGTATTCGAGATCGATGCGATCGACCGAACCGTTGAGATAGGCGAGCTCGCGCTCTTCCTGAGTGGCGACGCGCAGCGCGCGGGTGATCTTCCTCAACTGATTAAACATGGCAAACCTCTTCGTTTACCTCCCGATGCAGAAGATAGTTTAGAGGCCACTGTTCCACCAGAGCCAGGAAAAGACAGCAGCCATGCGCGACAAGCATGCCTTGCCACTTTTCAGACCTCGACCTGCCTGAATTCAAGGCAACTGCGCAAAACAGACGCGCAGTGGCCGTGACCTCACGGCGGTCTCCCGGCCGGAGACAGGTGTAGCCGGGCTTAACAAACGGCAAGACAGGCGCAGGCGAGAAGGGAAAAACGTCTGGCCATCATCCGCGCCCCAAGGCAAAAACCATTGCCCCCGCCCGGTGACGAGAACAATGGTGCCGATGATGACGGCTTGGCCGCCTATACGAGGGCCGAGCGGCCCCCCCTCACTCGAAGAGGCGCTTGACCGTGGAAATGCTGGGCAGTTCCTTCAGCTGCGTGATCAGGTGGTTCAGTTGACGTAGATCCCACACCTCGAGATCGAATTGCAACTCGCTGAAGTCGGCAGCCACCCGCCCCATGGAAAGCGAGCGAATGTTGACATCGCTCGTCGCAATTGACTGGGCAACCTCCGCCAGCGTGCCCGGCTCGTTCAAGGCACTGATGGCGATGCGCGCCATGAAACGACTGCTGTTGGCCTCGTCCAGATCCCAGCGCACGTCGATCCAGCGCTCCGGCTCGTCATCGAACTTCTGCAGGATCGGCGACTGGATGGGATAGATGGTGATTCCCTTGTCCTTCTCCATGATGCCGACGATACGATCGCCGGGAACGGCACCCGCGGCGCTGAAATGCACGCCGGCGTTGCCCGAGAGCCCGCGGATCGGCAGCGCTTCCGGACCTTCCGCCTGCGCCGGCTCGCCTGCCTCCTTGGATCGGCCCGGCAACTTGAACACCATGCCGGCAGCACTGCGCATGTTGAACCAGCCATCATCGGCGTTGGGCTTGACGGTTACGCGCTCATCCTGATGGTCGGGGAACACCGCGCGCAGCACGTCAAGCGACGACAGCTCGCCGCGGCCGACCGACGCGATCGCATCCTCGACCTCTTTATGTCCGAGCCGATGCAGCGCGGGCTTCAGCGCTTCGCGCGAAAACGTCTTGCCGGCGCGCTCGAAGGTTCGCTCCAGAATACGGTAGCCAAGGCCGGCATACTGCTTGCGGATGGCAGCGCGCGTCGCGCGCCGGATGGCAGAGCGCGCCTTGCCGGTCACGACGATCTCTTCCCACGCCGGTGGCGGCACCTGGATGCCCGAGCGGATGATCTCCACCTCATCGCCGTTATTGAGGCGCGTCACCAGCGGCATGATGCGGCCGTTGATCTTGGCGCCGACGCAGGTGTCGCCGATGTTGGTATGGACCGCATAGGCGAAGTCGATCGGCGTCGCGCCACGCGGAAGCGCGATCAGCTGACCCTTTGGCGTGAAGCAGAACACCTGGTCCTGGAAAAGCTCGAGCTTGGTGTGTTCGAGAAACTCTTCCGGATTGTCGCCTTCGGCCAGCGATTCGATGGTGCGCCGCAGCCACGAATAGGCATTCGACGTCGGCGACAGCGCGGTTTCGGTGGAGACCCCCTCGCCGTCCTTGTAGAGCGAGTGGGCGGCGATACCGTATTCGGCGATGTCGTTCATCCGTCGCGTGCGGATCTGCAGCTCGATGCGCTGACGGGAAGGGCCGACGATGGTCGTGTGGATCGACTGGTAGTCGTTCTGCTTCGGGGTCGAGATATAATCCTTGAAGCGACCAGGCACGACGCGCCAGCGCGTATGCACAATGCCGAGTGCGCGATAGCACGACGGGATATCGTCGACGACGATACGGAAGCCCCAGACGTCGGACAGCTGCTCGAAGGACAATGACTTCGACTGCATCTTGCGGAAGACCGAATAGGGTTTCTTCTGCCGCCCCTTGACCTGGGCACCTTTCAACCCTTCGGTCTGAAGCAGCTCGGTCAATTCGTCTTCGATCTTCTTGATCAGGCCTTCATTGCGCTGGGACAGTTCTTCCAGACGCCGGGTGACGGTTTCGAAGGCCTCGGGATTGATGTGACGGAACGAGAGGTTTTCGAGCTCCTCGCGCATATCCTGCATGCCCATGCGCCCGGCGAGCGGCGCATAGATGTCCATCGTCTCTTCGGAGATGCGTGCCCGCTTTTCAGCCGTCATATGGTCGAGCGTGCGCATGTTGTGCAGGCGATCGGCAAGCTTGACCAGGAGGACGCGCACGTCGTCGGAGATCGCCAGCAACAGCTTGCGCAGGTTTTCCGCCTGCTTGGCCTTCTTGGTAACGAGATCGAGCTTCTTGATCTTGGTCAGGCCCTCGACCAGGGCGCCGATATCCTCGCCGAAGAGATCGTCGATCTCCTGCCGCGTCGCTGTCGTATCCTCGATCGTGTCGTGCAGGAGCGCGACCGCGATCGTCGATTCGTCGAGATGCATTTCGGTGAGGATCGCCGCCACTTCCAGCGGGTGGGAAATATAGGGGTCGCCGCTTGCCCGCTTCTGCTGCCCATGTTTCTGCATGGCGTAGACGTAAGCCTTGTTCAGCAGGGCTTCATTGACGTCGGGCTTGTATTTCTGAACGCGCTCAACGAGCTCGTATTGGCGCATCATTCGCTGGCGGCTCCGTGGGAAAAGACAATAAAAAAAGTGCGCCAATCATACGAGTGGCGCACTGCTTTGAAAACACGCGGGAACGTTTGTTCCGTTACGGATCTCAGTAGTCGTCGCTCTTTTCCGGGGGCACGAGGCCCTCGATGCCAGCCAGCAGCTCTTCTTCCGACATGCGGTCGAAGGTGATTGCTTCCGGCTGATCGTCGTCTTCCGCCGTCTCGGCGAAAGTCGTGTCGGCATCGGCCTGAACCAGCGAAGCCGGATCGGGCTCGGGCTCGTCCACTTCGACATGCTTCTGCAGCGAATGGATCAGGTCTTCCTTAAGGTCGCCGGGCGAGAGCGTCTCGTCGGCGATTTCGCGCAGCGCCACGACGGGGTTCTTGTCATTGTCGCGATCGATGGTGATCGCTGCGCCCTGCGAGATCAGGCGGGCGCGGTGGCTGGCGAGCAGCACGAGTTCGAAACGGTTGTCGACCTTGTCAATGCAATCTTCGACGGTGACGCGGGCCATTGCCTGTCCTTTTGGGCTCAAAGCGCGGCGATCATCGCCGCAGCACGGATTAACGACACGAGACCGGAACGGCCGCCGGATGACGGCCTCGTCGGCTCCGATTTCTGGAATTAGCCGCCCGGATACAATCAAAACAGCATAAGTTCAAGTTTTTCCTGCATGGGGCGTTCACATCATCCGGTGCTGCCCAACAAAATGCCACGCGGACGGGCTGGATTTCGCGCGCGCCCCCCCTAGTTGCACATTTTAATGCAAACCGGAAACGCCTGGTAGAAACTGCCGACTTCCTATGTGGACGAACTGCAGCAACTGCTAAAACTAGCTATATTCGCGCGGAGCCGCTTGGAATAATGCAAGTGGTTAACTACATTATTTGCAATATCAGCAATTATTAATGTAATGGCCGTATTTTCGCGCATCCGCCGATGGGCGGTTTACCCGAACGCGATGCGCACTAAAAAGGAATAACGATGTTTGACCCTCGCGAGAAAATCGCTCTTTTTATCGACGGCGCCAATCTTTACGCCGCGTCGAAAAGTCTCGGTTTTGACATCGACTATCGCAAACTGCTCAAGGCATTCCAGAAACGCGGCTACCTGCTGCGCGCCTACTACTATACGGCTCTCATCGAGGACCAGGAATACTCGTCGATCCGTCCGCTGATCGACTGGCTGGACTACAACGGTTACAAGGTCGTGACCAAGCCGGCGAAGGAATTCACGGACTCGCTCGGCCGCCGCAAGATCAAGGGCAACATGGACATCGAACTCGCGATCGACGCCATGGAACAATCGGAAACTGTCGATCATCTGGTGATCTTCTCAGGCGATGGCGATTTCACCACGCTCGTCGAAGCGCTGCAGCGCAAGGGTCGAAAGGTTTCGGTGGTATCGACGATGTCGACCCAGCCACCGATGATCGCCGATGACCTGCGCCGACAGGCAGATCACTTCATCGACCTCGTCACACTGCGCGCCGAGATCGGCCGCGACCCATCCGAGCGCGTTCCCCGGCAGCATGTAGAGCCGGTGGCCGACCCCGTCGAGATCTGAGCGAGCCAATCATTCGCCCACCAGCGGAAGAGATAGCAGAGGCTACGCTGCGCTAAGCCGTGGAGAGAGTGCGGCCGCTTTTAGCGCGTTTCCACTTTAGGCCGCGTCACGGAAACGCTCTATCTCTTTGTTTTACGTATTTCCTGACGGAAAACCGCTTCGCATTTTTCCTGGAAATGCTCTAGCCGCGCTCCTTGAGCAATCGGCTCTTCTGCCTGTTCCAATCGCGCTCTTTGGCGCTTTCGCGCTTGTCGTGCAGCTTCTTGCCCTTGCCGAGCGCCAGCTCGAGCTTGGCGCGGCCCTGATCGTTGAAATAGATCTTGAGCGGAATGAGCGACATGCCTTCGCGATTGACGGCACCCTGCAGCCGATTGACCTCGCGCTTGGACAGCAACAGTTTGCGACGACGGCGCGTTTCGTGGTTGAAGCGGTTCGCCTGCAGATACTCCGGCAGATAGGAATTGATCAGCCAGATCTCGCCACCCTCGTCAGTGGCGTAGGATTCCGCGATGTTTGCCTTGCCTTCGCGCAGCGACTTCACCTCCGTGCCGGTCAACACCAGACCAGCCTCGTAGGTATCGACGATCTCATAATTGAAGCGGGCCTTTCGGTTCTCCGCGACAATCTTCTTGACCGTGCGCTGGCTTCCCTTGGGTGCCATCAGTTCATCAATCCTGCATGTCTGAGCGCTGCATCGATGGCGGCTTCCGTTGCCGGCTCGAGTGTCGAAAGCAGCGGCGAGCGCACCGCACGGCTCATGCGGCCGAGACGGTTCAGCGCATATTTGGCGCCGCACAGGCCGGGTTCCATGAAGATCGCCTTATGCAGCGGCATCAGCTTATCCTGATATTCCAACGCCTTGGCGTAGTCGCCGGCAAGCGTTGCCTGCTGGAATTCGGCGCAGAGCCGCGGCGCGACGTTTGCCGTGACCGAAATGCAGCCGACACCACCATGGGCGTTGAAGCCGAGCGCCGTCGCATCCTCGCCGGAAAGCTGAACGAAATCCTTGCCGCAGGCCATGCGCTGCTCGGACACGCGTTCGATCTTGCCGGTGGCATCCTTGACACCGACGATCGTCGGGTGGGCCTTGGCGAGCGCGGCCATCGTTTCGACGCTCATATCAACAACGGAGCGGCCGGGGATGTTGTAAATGACGATCGGCAGCTTCACGCTTTCGGCGATCGCCGAATAGTGGGCGAACAGGCCCTTCTGCGTCGGCTTGTTGTAGTACGGCGTGACGACGAGTACGGCATCCGCACCCGCCTTTTCGGCGTGTTGCGCAAGCTCGATGGCCTCGGTCGTATTATTGGAGCCGGCCCCGGCAATCACCGGCACGCGACCGGCGGCTGCCTTGATGCAGAGCTCGACGACCTGCTTGTGCTCCGCATGCGAAAGGGTTGGCGATTCACCTGTCGTGCCGACGGGCACGAGACCGGAGCTGCCCTCTTTTATCTGCCATTCCACATGCGCGACGAAACCTTCCGCATCCACCGCGCCGGTGGCGGTGAACGGTGTTACGAGAGCGGGAATGGAACCCTTGAACATGCACAACTCCTGACGGCTCAAAAACGCGAATACACTCACGCTTTGGCCGTAATCGACGGTTAAAAAACTGCCGCACCATAATCATGTGAGGGGGCTGCGGCAAGCGCCGTGACACGGCATTTCATGCCGGTTTTCACGGAAAAGCTTGACGTGCAAGCCGCATAATCCTTGAGGCTCGCCATCCGGTGCGCAGGTGGCGGCGGTGCGATTGCTATGATCGATAAGCCCCGGTAACCCTTCGTTAGGCAATCCGGCGGCAAATGAATGTGAGACACGGGGAAACACGGGGCTCTTGATGCGCGGATCAATCTTTCTGCCTGTCGCCGCCATGATCGGCGCAGCGCTGCTGGCCTCGTCGGCCAATTCCTCGGAAGCCCCGAACAAAGTGCCGGTACCGGGCAGCAAACCGGCAATCTCCGACAAGGCCGGCCGCGTTTCGAGCAAAGATATCACCGGCGCGGTCCCCGCAACGGTATCCCCGATCCAAGGCGACCTGAAGCTTGGGCTGGATGCGCTTTCCAACAAGGATCCCGCCAAGGCGATCACCGTTCGAAACGGCATGCGCGAGGGCACGCTCGACCGTCACATTCTGACCTGGGCGATCGCCGTTTCGGGACAACGCGGCATCCCATCTTTCGAAGTTGCCGATGCCCAGCGCGAACTGCAGGGGTGGCCTGGCCTCAAATCTCTGCGTGCCAATTCCGAACGCGCGCTCTATCGCGAAAACCCGCCAGCCGCCGATATACTTGCCGCCTTCGGCCAGACGCAGCCCGAGACCACTGAAGGGACGATCATCCTTGCCCGCGCGCTGGTGGCACAGGGGCAGAGTGCGACAGCAGCAACGCGGCTGCGCGCACTCTGGTTCAAACAGGGGCTCGACAAGGATGTGGAAACACAGATCCTGTCGGAGTTCTCCGGCCTGCTGACTGTTGCAGACCATCGGCAGCGGATGACGATGCTGCTTTATCGCAATCGCATCGAGCAGGCCGAACGCTTCAGCGATCTCGGCAAGGCGCAGTCGCTCTATCGCGCCTGGGCGGCCGTCAGCCGCGGCACGGCCAACGCTCCTGCCCTGATATCGGCGGTGGATCCCTCGTGGCATGGTGACCCGGCCTACCTGTTCATCCGCGTCGAAAGCCTGCGCAAGCAGGACAAGTATGCGGACGCCGCCAAGCTGTTGGCCACGATGCCGAAAGATCAGGACTCGCTGGTCAATCCCGGTGAGTGGTGGACCGAACAACGGATCGTCAGCCGTGGCCTGCTGGACAAGGGGGATTTCCGCGGCGCTTACCGGGTTGCTGCCAACCACAAGGCGACCGAGGCGACCGATATCGTCGACGCAGAGTTTCACGCCGGCTGGTACGCGCTGCGCGGCATGGAAGATCCGGCCACGGCATCGCGGCATTTCCGACGGATCCTCGATGTTTCGAACCGGCCGCTTTCGGCATCCCGGGCCTGGTACTGGCTTGGACGATCGGCGGAAGCGGGCGGACCGGGCAACGCCAAGGATTATTTCACCAACGCGGCCCGCTTTCCCGGCACCTTCTACGGCCAGCTTGCGGCAGCACGGCTCGGCCGCAAGGCACTCAATGTCACCTATCCAGCCCCCTCAGCGGAGGACCGAGCCCGTTTCGAAAGCCGCGAGGCGGTTCGTGCCATCGCACGGCTCGACGCCGCCGGCCACGGCTGGCGCGCCGACAGCATCTATCGAGCGCTGGCGGAAGAATTGACGAGCCCCGGCGAGCTGGCGATCCTTTCGGCACGCGCCGAAAAAGCCCGCAATCACCAGCTTTCCCTCCAGATCGGCAAGACCGCCTTTGGCCGTGGCATCGATGTTGCCGCACTCGCTTTCCCTGTCGGTGTCATCCCGTCGACGGCCAACATCGATGGCTCGGGCAAGGCGCTCGCCTATGCGATCGCGCGGCAGGAAAGCGCCTTCAACCCTGCGGCGGTCTCCACAGCCAACGCGCGGGGCCTGCTGCAACTCCTGCCCGGAACGGCCAAAGGCGTGGCGAGCCGCTACGGCCTTGCCTATTCCAAAGACCGCCTGACGAGCGATGCCGGATACAACGCCACCCTCGGCGCGCATTACCTCGGTGAGCAGATCAATAGCTTCGGCGGCTCCTACATTCTCACCTTCATCGCCTATAACGCCGGTCCGCGTCGTGTCCCGGACTGGCTCAGCCGATATGGTGATCCCCGCGGCAAACCGATCGACGAAGTCGTCGACTGGATCGAACGCATCCCGTTCCAGGAAACGCGGAACTACGTCCAGCGTGTGATGGAAAACTATCAGGTCTACAAAGTCAGGCTCGGTCAAAGCGCCGACATAGTCGCAGACCTTAGAATGGGACGACAGTCGCCTTAGAGCAATTCAGGCAAGAGGGCGCAGCGGCGTTTCGTCAGAAACTGCGTAAAAACAAAGAGATAACGCGCTGCCATGAACCCGTTCCAACGGGAAAAGTTAGGTTCATACTGGTTGTTCGTCGTGATCGTTGACAGATGGCGATGATCAAATAATCGTGATCTCCGGAGGCGGCACAAAGTACGATCTCAAGCATTTCCTTGCTTGAAGGTTCCGTCTTCCCGACGGAAATGGTAAAGGCAATGAAGACGTTAACAGTTATCGCCCTGTCGGTGTTGACGGCAATGAGCAGCGTTCCACCTGCACAGGCATTTCCGATCGCTCCGAGGATTGCATCTCAAGCCACCGATGTCCAACCGGCGCAATTCCCGTACGAGCGTGGTGAAGCGCGGAAAGGCGGCAGTGGGTGTAGTCTCCCCTATTGCGCACGTGGCTATCGGTACGACCGGCGCGGTTACTACCGCGAACGACACGGCTATTATCGTGATGGTTATCGCCGATACTATCGGGACCGTGATAATGATGCCGGCGCGTTCATTGGCGGACTTGCGGCCGGCGCGATTATCGGCGGCTTGTTGAGCCAGCCAAGATACTACAACGGTCCGAGAGTTGCCGGCGGCAGCCCACATACACGCTGGTGCTACGCGCGATTCCGGTCCTATCGGGCCTGGGACAACACGTATCAGCCCTATAACGGCCCGCGGCGGCAGTGCTATTCGCCCTACTGACAATGAGAAATGAGGAAGCGGCCACTCCTGGCAGCCACGCCGATGTGTCGGCTCCTCAGGTCGGTGCAACAACCGGTTTCAATCTGTGACCCCGGCAATCGGCAATTTCGCGGCCCCAAGAGGTAACGCGGACCAAGAGCGCCCTTCTCGTCCCTGAATGCCCGACCGCGTGCTTGCCGTTTCCGTTTCAACGGCTACGATCCGGTCCTGCGCTGAATGGAGGGCGAGCATGGATCGAGGCGCGTTTCGGGAACATCGTTTCCACGGGGTCGGCGGATTGCAGCTCTACGCGCGGGCCTACGGACCTGAGCCTGAGCCACGGGCGGCAACTCCGGTCATCTGCCTGCCGGGGCTCACTCGCAACAGCCGAGACTTTCACGAGCTTGCCACCTTTCTCGCATCTTCGTCTGGAGGCGGGCATCCCGTCATCTCATTGGACTACCGTGGCCGCGGGAATTCGGAACGCGACGGCGATAAGAGCCGCTATACGATTGCAGTCGAAACGTCCGACGTCATCACCGCTTGCGCGTATTTCGCTATCGAAAAGGCAATTTTTATCGGCACCTCACGTGGGGGGCTGATCCTGCACCATCTGATCGGCCTGGCCCCCGGCTTGATCGCAGGGGTCGTGCTCAATGACATCGGGCCTGTGATCGAACTTGAGGGATTGCTCGGGATCCGGGACTATCTCAACACAGGGACCGGACCGGCAAGCTGGGCCGCAGCGCCCGACTACCTGAAAGCCATACACGGAGACGATTTCCCGATCCTTCGAGAGGTCGATTGGCTGCAGATGGCAAGGGCGATCTATCGCGACGAAGGCGGCGTTCCCGCCGCCGATTTCGACCCAGCAATTGCGGCGCAACTGCAGGCGCTTACGGCGGACATGTCACCGCCGGATCTTTGGCCCCAGTTCCACGCCTTTACGGGGCTTCCGATGATGGTCGTTCGCGGCGAACATTCCAAGCTGCTGTCAAGCGCCACGGTTGATGAGATGAAGAATAGGCATCCCAACTTGGCGACCGTGACCGCCGCTGGACAAGGCCATGCACCGCTACTGCATCTCGACGGCCCCAGGCATGCCATAGCCGCCTTTGTTCACCGCTAAACGAGCGCGTGCCTGCGCTCTCGCGGGAGAATGTCTTTCCCGTACGGAAGACGCCAAACGAAAAAGCCCGGCTCGAAAGCCGGGCTTCTCTAAACTGACCGAGGTCAGATCAGATTAGAAGTCGCGCTGCAGGCGGACGAAGCCGAATACCTGGTCGTCGCCGTTGTCTTCGTCTTCGTACTGAACCGACACGCGGGTAGCGAGGCCTTCGGTGATCTTGTAGTCAACCGTTACGCCAGCGCGCCATGCATCGTCGTTGCCGAAGCTGGTGAGCGAATCCTGCAGGCTACCGAAGTACTGAGCGCCAGGAGTGATCGCCAGCTTGTCGGTTGCGTTGAAGCGGTACGAAGCTGCAACGGTCCACTCGGACTGAGCCCAGTAAGCGTTCGGGTTGGAAGCCCAGATACCAGCGATCTGGAAGACGCCCGGACCGAGGTCAGCCGAGAGCAAGCCGCGGATCGCGCCTTCTTCCATTTCGGTGTCGAAGCCGCCGAGCAGGTCGAAGGATACGCCGCCGAGCGAAGCCGAAACGATACCGGCAATGCCGACGCCGTTGTCCCTGGTGGTGACCGTACCTTCGAGCTCGTCGACCGAGACACCAGCCTGGAACGTGCCGCCGTCATAGAGGTAGGCGATCGAGTTGAACTCGGTGAAGTTGCCGAGCGTGTCGGTTTCGCCGTTCAGACCCTTATCCCACCAGCTGTAGAAGAAACCAGCCTTGAGGCCGCCGAGCTGGATGTAGGCTTCATCGACGTCGATGAAGTCGCTGTCGCCGATGTCGCTGTCGTTGTCGGCGTTGAACTCAGCGGCGAAGAAGCCGGTGAGCGTGCCGTATTCGGTGTCGCTCTTGGCATCCCATGCGACGTAAGCGCGGGAGAAGACATCCCAGTCCGACGTGGCCACCGTGCCGGCGGGGCCGTCAACGTTACCATTGTAACGGCTGGTTACCGCGTCACGGCCGAACGAGCCCTGAACGCGGATGAAGCCGCTGAGCTTCAGGCAGGTTTCGGTGCCCGGGATGTAGAAGTAGCCAGTGCCGAAAGCGTCGCAAACGCGAACGTATTCCATGGGCTCCGGCTCGGCTGCGACGATTGCGTCGGCTGCCTGTGCGCCGGATACTGCTGCGAGAGCTGCAGCGGAGCCGAGAAGAAGGCTCTTGATGTTCATTTCTGACCTCCAGTCAAAAGTTTCAAACGGGTCTGGGTATTTTGCTGAAGGACAGCGTTCCCTGCCCCATCCCCAACGTTCAAGAAGTCGGACGATCAACCGCCCTTGCTTCCGGATTTGAAAATACAAGACGCGGTCATCGGCGCAACGTCCAACTGGCGAGATGACGTGCTTTCCGCCGCCCTTCGCCGAACCCTGTTGCTGAAACGACACAAAATCGCCGCATGCAGCCTGAGAAAATTAATAAAGGATTAAGAAAAGCCTTTATTCCTGAGGGCTTAGAAAAAGAGCGGGGGGTACCGCCTGTTTCAGAAAGAGGCAGAAAGCGGCCCAAAATGGGGGGAAAAGCCGATCCGGCCAGCCAATTTCCTGGGAAGAGCGAGGTGCAGCACCGCCACATTTCACGGAATCGACATTGCCCACTGCCGCTCCGACCACCGGAATCGCCAGAATCAATGCGAGAGATTCGCAGTCGATCGTTCGCGACGTCTGATTCTGGGTGGAGAAGATGGCTTACCGAAGCCAAGGAGGTTCATCGACATTGGTGCAGATGGCGCCGAGAATGCATTCCCGCTTGCAGCTAGGCCGATGTCATCTGGATTGAAGAATGACATATCGGCCGACGAGCGGGCGACTGACATACGATGAGCGGGAAAAATCAACCATCAGAGGGTGATGGCGGAGAAGAAGGGATTCGAACCCTCGATACCCTTCCGGGTATACTCCCTTAGCAGGGGAGCGCCTTCGACCACTCGGCCACCTCTCCGTTAGCGCCTGACTAGTGTCAGACCGCGGGCAATGCAAGATTTTTTTGTCGGTTTCCGGCAAATCGGCACATTTTCATGTGGGCGCCCGAGGAACCGGCCCGTTCATGCCCTCGAAGACATGCGGGAAGCTGCGGTTTGCGCGGCGGCGGCAGCAATGTGAGGCAAACAGAACGGAATCTGGCTGTCGCCTGCGCCGCTCTATGTCTTTCGCGAAAGCCTATCGATCGCATCGAGCGTCGCGGCACCAAAATCTCCATCGACGGGACCACTATAAAAGCCGCGATCCTTCAAGAGCACCTGCATCTCCTTGCGGAAGGCCGGTGTAAAATTGCTCGGCTGGGTCTTGAGCTCCTGAAGCTTGGCCGGATCGCCGCCCTCGACGCTGGCTGCCGCCCAGCGCACAGCCTCCTTCGCATCCGCCTTGGTGCCGAGGCCATAGTCATAAAGACGGCTCAGATTTCCCATCGCGTAGGCGCTGCCGGCATTTGCCGCCATCTCGTACCAGGTGCGTGCCTGGGCATAGTCCTGGGCGACGCCGGTGCCGACATCGTAGAACCAGCCGAGCAATGCCATGGAATAGGAATCGCCGACATTGGCCGCCTTTTCGTACCAGGTCTTGGCTTCGGCATAGTTCTGCTCGGTGCCAAGCCCGTTCTGGCAGGCCCAGCCGAGCGACGACATGGCGTTGACGTCGCCTCCTTCGGCCGCCTTCTTGTACCAGGACAGCGACTGCGCCAGGTCCTTGGGCAGGCCAAGCCCCTCTCGATAGAACCAGCCCACGGTGGCCATGGCGTTGGCATAACCCTGACCGGCGGCCAACTGATACCACCTGGCAGCTTCATCATAGTCCTGGGCGATGCCGCCGTAACCTTCGCGATAGAGCCAGCCGAGCGATGCCTGGCCATAGGCATTGCCGGCCTTGGCCGCTTGCTCGAACATGCGCTTGCCCTGGTCGACATCGACGGCGCCATCGGTGCCGTAGACGGAGAACCAGGCCAGATTCGTCAATGCGTACATATTGCCGCCGTCGGCGGCCTTTTGATAATTGTGGCGTGCCTCGACATAGTCGCGTCCGGCATCCTGGGCCCGGCCCAGCATATTGACGAGCATCATGTCGTCGGGATTCTCGTTGACCGCCTGGGCGCAGGCCGTCAGCGCCCGGGCGGAATCAAGCTTCAGGAAGTTGACGCCGACGAAGCCGGGCATGGACTGCGGCTCGCCTGCCAGCAGATAGCAATCGCGCGAAGCCTGGGTGTCCTTGCCGGTCTGCGAGATGTTGAGGCCCTTCTGCGGTTCGAGCGCGGCAATCTGCTGCTCCGCCTCCACCTTGTGCTTGCTGTCGGGATAACGCTCGAGGAACCGCGTGAGCGCGGCGGCGTCGGTCGACTGCTTCAGAGCGTCCCAGGCAATCTCGTCGGGCGTCGCGCTCGACGTCTGCTCAGCCTCGGCCAGAAGCTTCAGCTTCTTTTCCGCCAGCACCTTATAAACAGGATCGGATCCATGCTTGGCGAGGAAGGCAGCGATCAGATCCTTGTCGGCGAGATCGCGGATGTTCTGCCAATCGGCAGCAGCGGCCGATTGGCTGTTTGGCGAGAGCTGCTCACCGTTGTTGGTGATGTTGATGTTCACTTCCTTTATGTTCAGGAAGATCTGGGCGCCACCGAGCGATCCATAGACAAAGGGCTCCTGGCCGCGGTTTGTGACAGACACCACCTCGTCGCGCACCTTGCCCAAGGCGATGCGCACGTCGACGCCCGGCTCAGTCAGATACTTTGCAAGTGCTGTGGCAAAAGGGCTGTTCCTGCCCTCGCCATCGAGCGCAACTGTTCCGGCCTTGGACGCGAAGGCGACCAGCAGGTCGGCCGATTCGGGCTCAACACGCGCGAGCCCGCGGGAAACCGCGCGCGTCGAGATCGACCGCGTCATGCTCTGCTCAAACGGATTGTTGCGGCAGGCGTCGAGAATCACCAGCTTGAGCTTGGTTGCACCCTCGAGCGACCGCTGAACCCGATCAAGGCCGATCGCCTCGTCCTCGATATCCTTGTCCGTCTTTAATTGCACATCGGTCGGCAGAAGGAAGTTCTGGCCGTTCATTTCCATGCCGTGGCCGGAGTAGTAGACAATCGCCACATCGGCGCCCGTTGCCAGATCCTCGAAATCGCGCAGCGCCTTGACCATGTCCTGGCGCCCGACGTCATGAACCGTGGTGACGGAATCGAAGCCCGCATCCTCGAACGAGGCCTTCATCAGTTCGACGTCATTGGCGGGATTGTTGAGTTGAGAGGTCGCCTCGTACTTCTCGTTGCCGATCAAAAGGGCGACACGCTTTGCAGCCAAGACATCGGCTGGCGCAAACGCCAGCACCGCCACGAACAGAATGACGAACGGCCGCCAACGCGACGAATGCCCCGTAAACATGCACTTCCCTCCGGCACAACCCTTTATCCCCTGGCTCATCGGGAGCAGGAGACGGGAGGCGCTCAACCCCATTGACGGCACTTCGGGACGATGCCGCCGCCCCACAATCATGCCCTGATGAAACTATTACGTATGAGCCAGGGGCTTTCAATGTCTCCGGTCGCCATATTTTTTTTGAGGCAGTTCGTCTTTCGCGCTCCCGCAAGGTCGAAGCAAGTCGGCGATCTTAACTCAGACGCCGCGTCGCTCGGGCCGGGGTGACTCCGTCATGGCCCGATGCGCCTCCTGCGCCAATGAAAGGCTATGCGTTCTCGGAGCTTGCCATGTCGATGAAAATGCACGTCGCGGAAGCGAAGCCAGGGCAACTGGCAGCGACGTATCAACATTACTTCATTGAGCGTCCCTGCCGGATTCTGATCATCGGCCAGCACCTCAAGGCAAAGACCAAATATCAGTGCCTGCTGCGTCACATTTCGATCGCCGGCGCCATGCTCGATTTCAATGCCGCACTCATGGTGCCGAAACACTTCTTTCTGGAGATCGACGGATTCAAGGAAGAGATCGGCTGTTCTCAAGTTCATCGCAACGGCGCGGAGCTCGGCGTGCGCTTCAACATGCTGCTCGCTCCCGATTTCGTCAGCCGGCTGATCCGCATGCAATTTTCAAGCGGCGGCTTTTGACCGCGGCCGGGTTCCGCCGAGGGAAAATGACCGATGTTAGATTTTTATCGATCTCCTTCAGCGGATTGCAAACTTCTGCACCGAGACTGCACTCGACTTACCTCGACATTGAGACGAGGATTAAGCGTGGGCGAATGAATTGCCCACGATCGAAGGCCGAGTTTGGCAAAGATCGCATTTCGCGATCCGGCGTTGACGGAGAATGACAGATGCAGCAGACGATGTATTCCTGCGTGCCCTCGCCGTTCTACGAGCGTCGCTACGAGCGCTTTTCCATCGGCCATGCCGCCACCCTGACGACGGTACAGCCGGGGCTTGGCAGCGTGTCGGTCCGAACCTGTCGGATGATCGATATCTCCCGCGGTGGCGCCAGCTTTGCAGTGCAGACCACCATTGGCCTGCCGCAGCATTATTATCTTCATATCATCGGCACCCCGCTTCGCATCGGTTGCGCCGAGGTCTATCGAAATGGCGATCGCATCGGAGTACAGTTCATCAAGCCGATCGAACAGACCCTGCTGCGCGAGATCATCCGGCAGGAGTTCTTCACCGGCCAGGACGCGAAAGCGCCCAAGCGCCGCTAATGCCTATGCGGCCGTTGCAACAGGCCGTCAAAATCCAACAATTCGGGTCGGTTTTTCTCGTCGAAGAGATTCCGCATTGCCAAAGCATGCATTACAGCGCCGCGCGTCTGTTTAGACGCGCAAAGGTCGCTGTAACACTTTGAGTTGCTGCATAATTTTGCCCTAAATCGATTCCGATTTAAGGAATTATGCAGTAAGTTCCGCGAACTTTGTTCGAACGGAGCCTTATATAAAGCATGTCCGCATTCTCTCGCTTCACGCCGCTCATCCAATCCCTTCCCTCCACGATACCCTTCGTCGGACCCGAGGCCATCGAGCGCCAGCGTGGGCGCGCCATTGCTGCCCGCATCGGCGCCAACGAAAGCGGGTTTGGGCCTGCTGAAAGCGTCGTGCAAGCGATGCGAGAGGCGGCAACGGGAACGTGGAAATATGCGGACCCGGAAAACCATGATCTGAAGCAGGCGCTGGCCGCCCGGCTCGGTGTCTCTGCCGCCAACATTGCGATCGGCGAAGGCATCGACGGACTGCTCGGGCAGATCGTGCGGATGGTGATCGAGCCGGGCATGCCTGTCGTCACTTCGCTCGGCGCCTATCCGACGTTCAACTATCACGTCGTCGGTCACGGCGGCCGGCTGGCGACTGTGCCCTATGTCGGCGATCGCGAAGATCTCGACGGGTTGCTTGCAGCCGTCAAACAGGAGAATGCCCCGCTGGTCTACTTCGCCAACCCGGACAACCCGATGGGAAGCTGGTGGAACACCGAACGCATCGTCGAATTCGCCAAGGCCCTGCCCGAGACCACGCTGTTCATTCTGGATGAGGCCTATTGCGAGACGGCGCCGGCGCAGGCCCTGCCCGCAATCGACGCTTTTATAGACATGCCCAATGTCGTCAGGACCCGAACGTTCTCGAAAGCCTATGGCCTTGCCGGCTCGCGCGTCGGTTATGTCATCACCACGCCCGGGACCGCCCAGGCGTTCGACAAGATCCGCAATCATTTCGGCATGAATCGGATCGGCGTGGCGGCGGCAGTCGCAGCGCTTGCGGATCAGGACTATCTAAGCTCGGTAACGGCGAAGATTGCGCATTCGCGCGAGCGCATCGCTGAGATCGCCAGGAGCAACGGCTTGTCGCCGCTCGAATCGGCGACCAATTTCGTTGCGATCGATTGTGGACGGGACGCGGTCTATGCGCGCGCGATCGTCGATACGCTGATGAGCGACCACGGCATCTTCATCCGCATGCCCGGCGTCGCCCCGCTCAATCGCTGCATTCGCGTCAGCACCGGGCCTGAGGCGGAGATGGATCTGCTTGAAGCCGCCCTGCCGAAGGTTCTGGCGAAACTGGCAGGCGGCCAGTAGGCCATCATGCCCGGCGCCTGCCCGCTTGCGGGCGCCGCGGGACGGGAGCTTGGCCCCCCGCCTTGCCGTTCAGTGAACGGTCATCCATTCGCGGGCGGCGCGAAGTGCTGCTGCAAGATCAGACTTGCTCATCGTCATCGATAGGTCGGCGCGCAGATCGACGGCGCGGTCGCAGCCCTTGATCGCGGCGATGTTCAGCCATTTATGGGCGGCCACCAGATCGACCGGACGACCACGACCGGTCGCATAGGCCAGACCCATTTCGCAGAAGACGTCCGCCTGGTTTTCACCACCCATCGCGGTATTCGAAGCAACCTGCATATCAAAGCGTGCCATTGTCTTGTCCCTGTTTTGCCTGGTTGGTTTTCCGAAGCGGCCCGCCCTTTAGAGGCGGACCATGCTCCAGATCAGCATTCGTTTTTGGTCCCTGTTCGACCGTGCCTCTTTGTGGGCCTTTCCGAACCGCGCCATCTTTTGCAGCGTCATCTTCGGTCATTTGGCGGGGTGAATTTCTCCGCTCGTCTTATGGGTCTTACTATGCAGCACGGCCTTCAATACGCGCTTAAAATGCATGATTAATTTGAGACAAACAAAGTTCAAACACTTGGTAAACTTGAGTTTTTGTTAAACATCGAAAGGCCGGAAATCTGGCGCATTCGCATAAAAATTTACGAAATATTCAACCGCCGATTTCAACCAAACGGTAACCACGAAAAAAGTGTCCGACCTGCCAGTCCTGGATTTCCTCGATTTTTCTCGGCCGAAAACCGGCAAATAAAAAGCACAAATAGGCGCACTCGAACCAGTTTACCTTTACGTGCGCGTAAGCTACTTTGCCGGCGGCGGTGAGGAGACTGCCTTTCAAACGAGGATATCTGAAGAGATGCCGGCGAAGCGGACCGCGCCGGCGGCCTTATCTGGAGGAATGAATGATTCGTACCCTGTTCATGACCGCGGCTCTCGCTCTTGGCGTCGCCGGAACGGCCGTTGCCGCCGAAGCGATCGTCGGCAACTGGAAGACCGCAACCGGCGCGACGGCCGAGATTGCCCCTTGCGGCGGTGCCTTCTGCGTCACGCTGAAGACCGGCAAACACGCCGGCAAGCGGATCGGCAATCTGTCCGGCACGGATGGCAGCTATTCAGGCGAAATTACCGATCCCGAAACCGACAAGACCTATAGCGGTTCGGGCGCCGTCAACGGCAACTCGCTGAAGATGAAGGGCTGCGTGCTCAAGATTCTCTGCAAATCGCAGACCTGGTCGCGCCTCTAGGATCGATCACTTACAAAGGGCGGCCGTCGGGTCGCCCTTTTTGCGCCTATCAGCAGGCACGTTGCCCAAAGATGATCTTTTGTGCGTGCCTGTCTTCGACAAGGCTTGCCTGGCAGGCACGTTCTTCCTTTCTAACTCCGATGGGTTTCTTGACTGCGGGCCACATCCGATGATCGCCGGCATGCGGTTCTTCGGCGCGAACTGCTCGCCCCGCCGATGTTGAGGTTTTTACCTCATAGGGAGCGCCCAATTCCTCCAGGATGGCGGTGACTTCCAGCCGTTCGGCGCACGCCAGTAACAAAGCTCGATCTGGGCAGTTACCATTCTCTCCGGATGCATTGGGGTCACTGGGTTGGGCACACCCCTGCCCGCGAGAACGGCAGCGACATCAATCACAAGATGAACGCCAGATGAACGGCCATATCAGCAAGAGTTCAGTTTGGTTGTGCGAAAACACACTCAATCGATTTGAACCGCCTCCAGACCAACGGACAGAACCATGGACATTCTTGCTCGGCGCCTCACCATTATCAGCCTTCTGATGGTTGTCTTTGCGATGACCCTTGCCGCCGCAGTCAGCGCAGATACCGAACGTCGCCGCAGCAACACCTATCTCGGCTCGCTGACGGATTGCACCGCGCACACGGCGCAATACTGCCAAGCCAAGCTCTAACGGAGAGACCGACATGCTGGCCGCCCTTTCCACATCCGCCTTTCTCTCGCTGCGTGTCCTTGCACTTGCCAGCCTGCTGATGGCGCCGGTGGGGGCGCTCGCCTATAGCAAGGCCAATGGCCTTGGTATCGGCAAGCAGGGGGCCGGCCTCGTTCTCTTCGTGACGCTGCAGCGTCAATCGATGAGCTGACCAAAGGCGCCATCGGCGCCTTTTTATTTTGCCTGTCTCTCTTGCATCGCCGAGCGCCTTCCTGTCCTTTCACGGTTGAAAGGACCCGCCATCGATGCCAGCCTACGCCGTCTATTCCCTTGCTGCCCTTGCCGAGATCGCCGGATGCTTTGCCTTCTGGGCCTGGCTGAAACTCGACAAGCCGATCTGGTGGCTGATCCCCGGCATGGTGTCTCTGGCTTTGTTTGCCTGGCTGCTGACCTTGATCGACAGCGGGGCGGCCGGCCGCGCCTATGCTGCCTATGGCGGCGTCTACATCGCCGCCTCGCTCATCTGGCTGTGGCTTGCCGAAGGCGTGCGACCTGACCGCTGGGATCTGACCGGGATGGCCGTCGCCCTCGTCGGCAGCGCCATCATCCTCGCCGGACCGCGCTAGGGGCAGCTACTGCATAATTCCTTCAATCGAAAACGATTTGAGGCGAAAATTATGCAGCAAGCTTAAAGTGTTACAGCGTCCTTCGCGCGTCATATCTGACGCGCGGCGCTGTAGAGTTGTGTTGATCGACGCAGTTGTGCATGTCCGCATCTTGTCGTTTGCTTGTCAGATGCCGCAGCCTATAATGCGACATGAACAAGCAAATCTCTTCACACTCCGCCCTTTCGATCAGCACGCCCGAGCCTTTCGAGCCGCAGTTCTTCGATGATCCTGCCGCCGCCGTCGATTGCCTCGAGGCGCTTTACGAGCGCAATACCCGATTCCTCACAGAGGCTTTCGAGGAGTTGGGCAAGACCGACAAGCCACTGACCCGCTATCGCGCCTGCTATCCGCAGGTCAGCATCGAGACGAGCAGCTTCGGCCATGTCGATTCCCGCTTGTCCTTCGGCTATGTCAGTGCACCCGGCGTCTATACGACGACGATCACGCGGCCGAAACTGTTCCGGCACTACCTGAAGGAGCAGCTCGGGCACCTGATGCGCAATCACGGCCTCGGCGTCACCGTATCCGAATCGGCCACCCCGATCCCGCTGCATTTCGCCTTCGGCGAAGGTGCCCATGTGGAGGCATCCGCGGCAAGCACCATCGATATTCCCTTGCGCGATCTCTTCGATGCGCCCGACCTGACGACGACCGACGACGAGATCGCCAACGGCTCCTACGAGCCGGGCCCGGGGGAGCCCTCGCCGCTGGCGCCGTTCACCGCCCAGCGCATCGACTACTCGCTTGCCCGCCTCAGCCACTACACGGCCACGAGCGCGAACCATTTCCAGAACTTCGTGCTGTTCACCAACTATCAGTTCTATGTCGACGAGTTCTGCGCCTGGGCGCGCCGGCAAATGGCGGAAGGCGGCAACGGCTACACGGCCTTTGTCGAGCCCGGCAACATCATCACCCCGGCCGGCGCCGACAGGCCGGAAACCGACCATACGCTCGCCCGCCTGCCGCAGATGCCGGCCTACCACCTGAAGAAGAAGGGCCACGGCGGCATCACCATGGTCAATATCGGCGTCGGCCCGTCCAACGCCAAGACGATCACCGACCATATCGCCGTGCTGCGCCCGCATGTCTGGCTGATGCTCGGGCACTGCGCCGGGCTCCGAAACAGCCAGCGGCTTGGCGACTATGTGCTCGCCCATGCCTATATGCGCGAGGATCATGTGCTCGACGACGACCTGCCGGTCTGGATCCCCCTGCCCGCGCTTGCCGAAGTGCAGGTGGCGTTGCAGGACGCCGTCGCCGAGGTCACAGGCTATCGCGACTACGATCTCAAGCAGATCATGCGCACCGGCACCGTCGCCACCATCGACAACCGCAACTGGGAACTGCGCGACCAGCGCGGGCCGGTCAAGCGCCTGTCGCAGGCGCGCGCCATCGCGCTCGATATGGAATCGGCAACGATCGCCGCCAATGGCTTCCGCTTCCGGGTGCCCTACGGCACGCTGCTTTGCGTTTCCGACAAGCCGCTTCACGGCGAGCTGAAGCTTCCAGGCATGGCCACTGCCTTCTATCGGACACAGGTGAGCCAGCATCTGAAGATCGGCATTCTCGCCCTGCAGAAACTCGCGGCGATGCCGCCGGAGAAGCTGCATTCGCGCAAGCTCAGAAGCTTCTACGAGACGTCGTTCCAGTAGCCCCTCGGCCAGCAGCGACGCTCAAGGCTTTCTCTGCAGAAGCATCGACAGCATCGTGCCCGCGACAGCGGACACGATGATCAGCAGATGCGCGTTGACACCGGCCCCGGCCAACTGCTCCAGCGCCGCGCGGTCCGCCCCTGCTCCGAAAGAAACGGCACCGGCGGCGATCGCCGCCGGATAGGTGCCGACGCCCGCCGGCGCATGCATCGGCAGCACCGAGGAGAGCTCGCCACCGAGCGCTCCGCCGAAACAGGCAGCAAGCGGCGCAACGCCCATGATCGCCAGAACCCAGGCGAGAACAACGACCTTGACCGCCCAATTCAGAATGGTCATCGCCCAGGCCCTGAGGAATGCGCCTGTCGCGCCGGGCAGACCTGCATTCAACTCTTCGACGATCGATTCCAGTCTTGCCGGCAGCAACCGCCGCCCCAGGGCGACCACGCGATCCTTCAACAGAAAGACCAGAAGCGGCGAGACCAGCGCTGCGATCCAGAGCGCCCAGGCGACAGCTGACCCACGGCCGAAAACGAGGCCGATCGCAGCGACCGTCAACAGGGCATGTAGATCGAGCAGCCGCATGACCAGCAGCGCCGCGGTTCCGCGCGCCAGCGGAATCGAGAATTCCGACCGCATCAACAGCGGAAAGCTCGTCTCTCCGGCGCGAAACGGCAGCATGATGTTCAGGAGATTATGCACCTGCGTGACGCGAAACAGCGCCAGAAACCGGCCTGACGTCTCCGTCGGGAAGTAATCGTAGATGCGATAGCAGCGGATGAAATAGGTCGCGACAAGAAGCACCAACGCCGCGAGCCCGGAACCGACACCGATTTTCGTCCATTGCTCGAGCAGCGTTTGCCAGCCCCAGACCCATTCGACAAAAATCGCATAGGTGGCAATCGCCGCAGCCGATATCAGCGTCACGCGGTTGCGCGCCAGCCACGATCGCCGCTCGAACTCGCAGCCAGAATTCATCAGATGCCAATTTCCCGTGTTGAAACGCAACTTTGCACGTTGGTTATCACCGATAACTGTGCAAGAAAACGACTATGTAAGCGCATCCCTATTCTTCCGGCGCGTGCAAGACGCACCGAATGCACGAGCGATCCCATGCCCCCCATCGAGTTATCCGTCGTCATCCCGGTCTTCAACGAAGAGGACAGCATTGAGCCGCTCATCACGCGAGTGAGTGACGCCATGGCGAGTTTTTCAGCACCTTGGGAGCTGATCCTGGTCGATGACGGCAGCACCGATCGCACGTTGACCAACGCAAGAAGGGCGCTCTGTCACCCCAATCTTCAGCTGAAGATCATCGAACTGCAGAAGAACTTCGGGCAGACAGCCGCCATGCAGTCCGGCATCGACGCGGCCGCCGGCCGATTGATCGCCACGCTCGACGGCGACCTGCAGAACGACCCGGCCGATATTCCCGCAATGGTCAAAGCGATCGAGGAGCGGCAACTCGACCTGCTCGTCGGCTGGCGCAAGAATCGTCAGGACGGCCTCTTGCTCAGAAAAATCCCGTCCTGGTGCGCCAACCGGTTGATCGGCAAGATCACCGGCGTCAGGCTGCATGACTATGGCTGCAGCCTGAAGGTTTATCGCGCCTCGATCATCAAGCAGGTCAAGCTGATGGGCGAGATGCATCGCTTCATCCCTGCCTGGGTCGCAGGCGTCGTGCCCAGCAGCCGCATTGGCGAAATGCCTGTCACCCATCATGCCCGCCAACATGGCCACTCGAAATATGGGATCTCCCGCACGTTTCGCGTGATTCTCGATCTGTTGTCCGTGTTGTTCTTCATGCGCTACAAGGCGCGACCTGGCCATTTCTTCGGTTCGATCGGGCTTGCGGCGGGCGCAGCCAGCGCACTCATCCTGTTCTACCTCGCCTTCGACAAGTTCATTCTCGGCAACGATATCGGCACCCGCCCGATGCTGATCGTCGGCGTGATGCTTTTTCTGTCATCGGTGCAGTTGGTGACGACGGGCATTCTCGCCGAGATGATGGCGCGCGCCTATTTCCGCGATGACGAAACGGCCAGTTATATCGTGCGAGAGGTGTTCGTGCGGGATCAGACGAATGCTTGAGTTCGTCGAGCGCCGACCCAACCTCGTCATCGCCCTGATTGCGGCCTATTTCCTGCTCTGTATCGCCCTGCGCCTCACCGTTTCGAATTCACTCGAGATCGACGAGGCGGAGCAGGCGTTCGTGTCGCAGTTCCTGCGGCTCGGCTACGGTTCGCAGCCGCCCTTCTACAATTGGCTGCAGTACGGGTTTGGGGCGGTTCTCGGACCATCTCTTGCGACGATGACGTTGCTCAAGAACCTGCTTCTGTTTTTTTGCTGCCTTTTCTACGGCCTTGCCGCGCGCGAGGTCCTTGCGGACCGACGTCTTGCCGTGATTGCCATGCTCGGCGTGCTGACGCTGCCGCCGATCTTCCTGCTTGCTCAGCGCGACCTTTCACATACGGTCGCAGCCTTGTTTGCCGTATCGCTGTTCCTCTACGGCTTCCTGCGGACCTTGGCCCGCCCGAGTCTCGCTGGCTACGCACTGACCGGCCTTGCGGTCGGAATAGCCTTCACCGCAAAGTACAATTTTGCCCCCGTCCCCGCCGCTGCCGTTCTTGCCATTCTGCCAGAGCCCAATCTGCGCACCCGGCTGTTCGACTGGCGTATCCTGGTTTCGTTCGCAGTTGCAGCGCTGATCGCTTTGCCACACGGCTGGTGGATCCTCGAAAACCTCGGCTCCGCCTCAAACAGCACCCTTATCGAGATGCGTGAGGCGCATGCGGAAGGCCGACTCGCGCAGGCGTTCCACGGCATGGTTTCTCTCGTTGCCGCCACGATCCGAGGCAGCATCGTGCCGCTCGTAGTATTCGGTCTTGTTTTTCGGAAGAACCTTCCTGCGATCTGTTCGGCGCAAAGCCAATGGACGCGCATTGTCGGCCGAATGCTCGCGATCTGCCTCTTCGCGGTCCTGCTGATCGTCCTCGGTGTCGGCGCCACGCATATCCGGGAGAAATGGCTCGTGCTCTTCCTGGTTCTGCTGCCGCTCTATCTCTGCCTCAAGGTCGAAGCGGCCGGCGTCGACGCAACGTTTGAACTTCGACCGTTCCTCTGGCTCGTTGCGTTCATCGTGCTCACTGCACTCATGGTCGTTTCCACCCGGGCGATCGTACGGCCGCTCTTCGGCAAATATTCGCGGTTGAGCATTCCCTACGCCACGCTGGCCGAAACGGTGGTTGAGCTTAAGGGTCGCGAACCGATCCTGATCCTTGCAAAAGACAAGTTGATCGCGGGTAATCTTCGCACCCACCTTCACGATGCGACCGTGCTCGCCCCCAGCGATCTTGGCGTGGGGACGCCCCGGGCATCGATGCCGCTTCTTGTCGTCTGGAGCGATGACGGCAAGGCGGAGCCGATTTTGCCCGAGGCGCTAGCAAACGCGATGAAAGCGCGTGGTTTTTCGACGACGACGGCGACGCCGCAGGTTCTGTCCCTGCCCTATCTGCATGGCAAGGCTGGGGACCGCTACAATTTCGGCTTTCTCTGGGTCACGAACTAGACCGGTCGGCGCCGACGAGCAGCTTGAGTTCGCCCGGATGGATCCGCAACGCGACGTCCCGTCCCATCGGCAGAAGCTCGCCGTCGATCACGCAGTTGATCTTGCGGTCGACCTTGGGGAAATGCAGATCCAAGGCATAACCGCTCATCTCGGTAATAACAGGGTTATCGCGGAACTTGCCGCGCAGCACGTCGAGCGCAAGCTTGGCAACGCCGGGCGGGCTCAAGGGGGGCGCCGTGTAGAAACCGAGATGACCGGCCGTCACGTCATCCGCATACATCAGCGTATCGCGCCCGAACGGATTGTTCGACACGGACACGGCCGATACGTGGCGACTTTCGTGGTGACCATCCACGTCGAATTCGATCTCGAAATCAGGCGGATTGAGAATGACACCGACGGCGGCCCGGGTGCTCGCCGTGATCTTGCCCAGCCGCGATCGGAAGCTGTACGATTCGCGGTAGCGCACCATGCGAGCGTGCAGGCCCATCGAGAACTGGTGCACGAAGGCCCGGCCATCGGCACTGCCGATATCACCGTCGATGATTGTGCCCTGCGCCAGAACCTCCGGCGCCTTCCAGATGTCGAGCGGCAATTTCAGCGTGCGCGCAAAAAGGTTCATCGTCCCGGCGGGCACGACGCCAAGCGGCATGCCGGTCTTCCAGGCAACGCCGGCGGCTGCCGAAATCGTACCGTCGCCACCGCCAGCCACGATCGCATCGAGATCGTCGCGCCGGCAGGTCTTTTCCAGGGTCTCCTGCATCTCGGCGCCTGAGACGGTCGCGATCTCGATCTGATGACCGGCGTCGCGAAAGATCGCCTCAACCCTATTGCCATAGGCCGTCATGTCCGTCGTTCGGAAGGTCCCACCGTCCCGATTGAAGATAGCTTTGATTTTCATGAAAGGCTTACTGGCTCCATTGCCGTGGCAAAGTGCGTCCACTGCGATGAGATAAGCGCAATCGGCGCCGTTTCCAGAGCCTTACCAAAACTTAACATTGACCCCATCCCGGACGAGCGGCCCGGCTTCACCGCCGCTGCGCGCCCCTGTTTGCGGCGCGGCAGCGCTTCCGACCTTACTCCGGCAGCTTGAGGGGGCCACCCGTCTTGATCGAGCGGATGGCGAAGTTGGAGCGGATGTCGGTCACGCCGGGCATGGCCAGCAATGTCTCGGTCAGCAGCGTCTCATAGGCCGAGAGATCTTCGACCACGACCTCGGCAAGAAAATCGGCGTTGCCGGAAATCAGGAAGCAGGAGACAACCTCGGGAATGGCAAGCAGGGCCTCTTGCTGACGCTGGGCATTCTCGCGGCTGTGCTGGCCGACCTTGATTTCCACGAAGACGGTCAATCCAAGCCCGACCTCCTTGCGGTCGATATCGGCCCGATACCCGCGCAGGATCCCCGATTTCTCCAGATTGCGGATGCGCCGCAGGCATGGCGATGGCGACAGATTGACACGTTCGGCAATCTCCACGTTCGTTGCCCGCGCGTCCTCCTGTAGGATCTTGAGAATCGCGAGATCGAATTTATCCAGATTTGGCATAGTTGATAATCCATTGAGGCCGTATTGGCACATGATTGCGTACCATAGTCCATTTGAAGCACAAATCGCAAGGACATGCCCTGCCCGTTGGCAGTAATCTTCTTCCCAGGCCCAAACAATTGCGGGCATTCAAATCGGGAAGGAAAATCAGATGGTTGCCCTCACACTCGGTCGCGGCAGCGCTGCACCCGTCGCCACCGGCTATGCCGGTGCCCTGGTCACCGTCTTGATCTGGGCGGGGTGGATTCTTGCGACGCGGCACACTGCCGGCACCACGCTCGGCACGATCGACCTTGGCCTGATCCGCTACGGCATCCCGGCGCTGGTTCTCGCGCCGGTGTGGCTGAGGACCGGGCTTCTGCCGCGCAAGCTGCCGATCCTCTTGCTTCTCCTGATGGTCGCAGGTTCAGGCGCGCTGTTCTTCCAGGTCGCAGCCTTTGCCATTCACGTCACGCCCGCCTCCTCGGTCGGCGTGCTGCTCGGCGGCTCCATGCCGCTGGCAACGGCCCTGATCGGCATCACCATCTTCGGCGAGCGGCCCGACCGCATGCGTGTCGCAGGCTTTACCGCCATCGTTGCCGGCGTCGCCCTTCTGCTCGCCCGCAGCCTTGCCGGCACCGCGGGCACCGGCTGGACCGGTTACGCCCTTCTTCCGGCAGCGGCCACACTCTGGGCGATCTATACTCACGCCTTCCGGCGCTCCGGCCTCAGCCCGCTCGAAGGCAGTGCGCTGATCGCCGTCTGGTCGTTCCTCATCCACCTGCTGCTTGCCGGCATCTTCGGCAGCACGCTTGCCAGCGTCCCCCTCAAGGAGATCGCCTTGCAGATCACCAGCCAGGGCCTTCTCTCGGGCCTCGTGGCAATGGTCGCCTATGGCGTGGCGGTCCGCAGCCTCGGCGGAACCCAGGCCGCCGCCTTCACCGCGCTCACCCCCGTGCTTGCAATGATCGGCGGCGCGATGCTTCTCGGCGAGCGGATCGGCCCGTTCGAGATTGTCGCTGCGGTCATCACCGCTATCGGCGTGGCGCTCTCGACCGGCATCCTTTCGCCACGCAGGGCGTGAAGGGCAAGAACAAAAAATGGCCCGGAAACGAGAGTTTCCGGGTCATTTCGCTTGTCGGTTTCAGCCGTGGATGATCTCGCGATGTTTCTGCAGCCGGTGGCCATAGGCCTGGCTCACGCGGTCGAAGATGATCGCGATGCCGACGATCGCAAGACCGTTGAAGATGCCGAGCGTGAAATACTGATTGGCGATCGCCTTCAGCACCGGCTGACCAAGCCCCTGAACCCCGATCATCGAGGCGATGACCACCATGGCCAGCGCCATCATGATCGTCTGGTTGATGCCTGCCATGATCGTCGGCAATGCCAAAGGCATCTGCACGTTCTTGAGCTTCTGCCAGCCCGACGAGCCGAAAGCATCGGCCGCCTCCAGCACATCCTTGTCGACCAGGCGGATGCCGAGATTGGTGAGGCGAATCATCGGCGGTATCGCATAGATGACCACTGCGATCAGCCCCGGAACCTTGCCGATGCCGAGCAACATCACCACCGGGATCAGATAGACGAAGCTCGGCATGGTCTGCATCACGTCGAGAATCGGATTGACGACATTCTGGAACCGGTCCGACCGCGACATGATGATGCCGATCGGTATGCCGATGGCGATCGACAGCACGGTGCAGACGAAGATCATCGAGATCGTCTTCATCGTATCGTCCCACATGTCGAAGTAGCCGATGAGGAGCAGCGTGCCGACACAGCCGGCGACGATCTTCCAGTTCCGGCTCGCAAACCAGGCGAGAACCGCAATCAGCAGGATGATGATCGGCCAGGGAGTACGCGTCATGAAGCGCTCCGACTGGATCAGAAAGAACTGCAACGGTTCAAAAAACGCTTCGATGCCGTCGCCATAGGCACGCGTAAAGTTGCGGAAACCTTCGTCGATCGCTTTCTTCAACGTCCGCAGGCGATCATCGTCCATATGCGGAAACTGGGTCAGCCATTCCATTCCATTCCCCTTCACTGCTCCCCGACGACGACCCTGATTATTTGTTTTTTGACCACCGTCAGCATCTAGAGCGTTTCCGGTTTAAACGGTGCCGCAGAAACGCTCTATCTCATTGTTTTTACGCATTTCCTGACGGAAAGTCGCTTCGCACTTTTCCTGGAAATGCCCCATGAGGCGGCGCACGAGATCGGCGCGCCGCCCATTCTTGTCACGCGATGGCGATCAGAGCGCGGACTTGACCTTCTCGGCAACGTCCGGCGAGACCCAGGTGGTCCAGATGTCAGGATTTTCCTGGAGGAAATGCTTCGCACCTTCCTCGCCGCTTGCCTGGTTGTCGGTCATCCAGGCCATCAGCTTGTTGACGGTATCGTTGGCCCAGGCACGCTTGTTGAGGTAGTCCATCGCCGGACCGGCCCGATCGGCAAAGGTCTTGGTCACAAGCGTCTGGACCTTGTCCTTCGGCCAGTCGTTCTTCTTCGGATCCGGGCAATCGGCAACCGTGTTGCAACGCTTCCATTCGGCAGCATCGGCCGGCACGCCATGTTCCAGCTTCACCATCTCGTATTTGCCGAGAAGCGCGGTCGGTGCCCAGTAGTAGCCGACCCAACCCTGCTTGCGCTCGTAAGCCTTGGCGATCGAGCCGTCGAGGCCGGCCGCCGAGCCGGTATCAACCAGCGTGAAGCCAGCCGCCTCGCCGCCATAGGCCTTGTAGAGCTGGGTCGTAACGACCGTGCCGCCCCAGCCCTGCGGACCGTTGAAGACGGCGCCCTTGCTGGCGTCCTCCGGATCCGGGAACAGTTCCTTGTGCTTCAGCACATCTTCGATCGTCTTGATGTCGGGGTTGGCGTCAACGACGTATTTCGGGACCCACCAGCCCTGGACGCCGCCATCGGAGAGCGCAATGGCGGCACCGACGAGCTTACCCTCCTCGAGCCCACGATTGACGACGTCGGGCAGCAGATCGACCCAGCCTTCCGGCGCGACGTCCGGTTGACCCTTTTCGATCATCGAGGTGATCGTCGGCACCGTGTCGCCGACCACCAGTTCGGCATTGCAGCCATAGCCTTCCGTCAGGATGATCTTGTCGACACTCGCCAAGACCTCAGCGCTCTGCCAGTTCATGTTGGCGATCGTCACATCGCCGCATTCGGCTGCCGAAGCCGTGCCGGCAAGGCCGAGGAAGCCGGCGGCCAGGCAGGTTGCTGCAAGAAGCTTGTTCATTTCTGTTCCCTTTGTTCTGGCGGTACGTCCCGTCGGACTGCCAATCTCACCGCAGGGATCGGCAGCGTGTCAACAGAGTTCGGCCCGACTCAAAAACAACAGGGACCGAACGACCTGCGGGTCCGTCGGCCTGCCAGGCAAGCCGACGACACCTTGAAAGTTATAGGGGTTTTCCGGCAAGCGCTTTCCCATTTGCGCCAACGATTGCCTTTCCTAATATTCGAGATGCCGCCTCGGGCCTTTGTGCGCGATCCTTCGCGAGCTGCGGCACCGGGGTCACCTTCCGAGCGAAACGCCGCTGTGAGGCGCATCTTTTTCTGGAGGCCTTGATCACGCGACTGCTTGTCGATTCACCAAGCCTGGGCATGAGACCAAAAACGAAAGAGGCGCCGGGATTTTCCCCGACGCCTCGATCCTTTTCATGGTCGCTCGCCTACACTGGCGTGGCAGAACTTGTTTTACATATTCGGATAGACCGGCCCTTCGCCGCCCTGCGGCGGCACCCAGTTGATGTTCTGGTTGGGGTCCTTGATGTCGCAGGTCTTGCAGTGCACGCAATTCTGCGCGTTGATGACGAAGACCGGCTTGCCGTCCTTCTCCACCCATTCGTAGACCCCGGCCGGACAGTAGCGCGTCGACGGACCGGCAAAGACCTCCAGTTCCGAGGTGCGCTGCAGCTCCGGGTTCTTCACCTGCAGATGGATCGGCTGGTCTTCCTCGTGGTTGGTGTTCGACAGGAACACCGAGGACAACCGATCGAAGGTCAGTACCCCGTCCGGCTTCGGATAGTCGATCTTCTTATGCTGTGCTGCCGGCTCTAGGCTCTGGGCGTCGGTCTTGCCGTGTTTCAGCGTGCCGAAGAAGGAGAAGCCGAACAGCTGGTTGGTCCACATGTCGAGACCGCCGAGCGCCACGCCGACCGCGGTGCCGAACTTCGACCACAGCGGCTTGACGTTCCTCACCCGCTTCAGGTCGCGGCCGATGTCGGTCTGGCGCCATTCGTTCTCGATCTCGACCGGTTCGTCATTGGCCCGGCCCGAGGCGATCGCTTCCGCCAGCTTGTCGGCGGCGAGCATGCCCGACAGCACCGCATTGTGGCTGCCCTTGATGCGCGGCACGTTGACGAACCCGGCCGAACAGCCGATCAGCGCGCCGCCGGGGAACGACAGCTTCGGCACCGACTGGTAGCCGCCCTCAGTGATCGCCCGCGCACCATAGGACAGCCGCTTGCCGCCCTCGAAGGTGCCGCGAATGGCCGGATGGGTCTTGAAGCGCTGGAACTCCTCGAACGGGTAGAGATAGGGGTTCTTGTAGTTCAGGTGCACGACGAAGCCGACGGCAACCAGATTGTCCTCGAGATGGTAAAGGAACGAACCGCCGCCGGTCTTCATGCCGAGCGGCCAGCCGAACGAGTGCTGCACCAGGCCGGGCCTGTGGTTCTCCGGCTTGACCTGCCACAGTTCCTTCAGCCCGATGCCGAATTTTTGGACGTCGCGGTCCTTCGAGAGATCGAATTTTGAAATCAGCTGCTTGGCCAGCGAGCCGCGCACGCCCTCGCCGATCAGCGTGTACTTGCCGAGCAGTTCCATGCCGCGGGCGAAGTTCGGGCCCGGCTCGCCATTGCGCTCGATGCCCATGTCGCCGGTGGCAACGCCGATAACGGCGCCGTCATCGTTGTAGAGCACTTCGGTGGCGGCAAAGCCCGGATAGATCTCGACGCCGAGCGCTTCGGCGTGGCCGGCCAGCCAGCGACAGACATTGCCGAGCGATACGATGTAGTTGCCGTGATTGTTCATCAAAGGCGGCATGGCGAAGTTCGGCAGGCGGATCGAGCCGGCCGGGCCGAGCAAGAGGAACTGGTCGTCGGTGACTTGCGTTTTGAACGGATGGTCGGCCTCGTCGCGCCAGCCCGGCAGCAGCCGGTCGATACCGATGGGATCGACGACGGCGCCCGACAGGATATGCGCCCCGACTTCGGCACCCTTTTCCAGCACCACGACGGAGAGTTCGGGATTGATCTGCTTCAACCGGATCGCCGCCGCCAGACCCGCAGGCCCGGCGCCGACGATCACCACGTCGAACTCCATGCTCTCGCGCTCGGGTAGATCTTGTGGCTCGCTCATACCGTCTCTCCAGTCTCGCCGGTCTTCTGCCAGCTCAGTTCCCAGGCCATATCATGTCGTCATCGCAAATGCCGTTTGGCTTGTCGAGCCGGGATGCGACAGCCGATGCCCGCTTTTGCGCATGAGGTCATGAGTTTAGCACAAATGTCTATATGACGTGAACGTAAACGTAAATACGTGATTTCTCCAATGTCATTGTGGGCCAACCGCCGTCCAGCCTTGCTTTTGCCGAATAGCCATGTCAGGAGGCCGGGCATTCGACTTTCCGGCGGAAGACGCCGGCAATCCCATCCGCAACCGGCATTTCGGCAAGGCGCCCCACAGCGCCGGAACGGCATGCCTTTCGCTTCATTCCGGGCACCGCCGACCTCCCTGGCGCTGGCCCTGAACGCGGTGCGCGGAACAGAGCCGTGTCGCCTTGCGAAGCCCCGAAAGGGCGCGTGGCGCAGCGACACCAAAACACAGACGTCAGGAGACATCACATGGCCAGAGCACTGGGCTTCGACTTCGGCACCACCAACTCGGTCCTCGCGGTTTCGGCAGGCGACACCACCCATTCGATGAACTTCGACAGCCTGTCAGGCAGCACCGATGCGATGCGCACGGCACTCTCTTTCATGAAAGATTCCAACCTCGGCGCGTCCGCGCTGAAGGTAGAAGCCGGACAGGCGGCAATCCGCTCGTTCATCGACAACCCCGGCGACTGTCGCTTCCTGCAGTCGATCAAGACTTTCGCTGCAAGTCCGCTGTTTCAGGGCACCCAGATCTACGCCAAGCGCCATAGTTTCGAAGACCTAATGCGGGTGTTCCTGACCAAGCTGCGGGAATATGCCGGTGACGATTGGGCGAGCCAGTATAGTCGCATCGTCGTCGGAAGACCCGTTCGCTTCGCCGGCTCCAGCCCCGACCCGGCACTCGCGCTCGAGCGTTACAGCACAGCCCTTTCGGAATTCGGCTTTCCCGAGGTCCACTATGTCTACGAGCCGGTGGCGGCGGCATTCTACTTTGCCCAGAACCTCAAGCGCGACGCCACGGTGCTGGTTGCCGACTTCGGCGGCGGCACCACCGACTACTCGCTGATCCGTTTCGAGACCAAGGCAGGCCGCCTGACGGCGACGCCGATCGGGCATTCGGGCGTCGGCATCGCCGGCGACCATTTCGACTTCCGCATCATCGACAACGTGATCTCGCCCCTCATCGGAAAGGGGAGTCTGTTCAAAAGCTTCGACAAGCTGCTTGAAGTGCCGTCGAACTACTATGCGAACTTTGGCCGCTGGAATCAGCTTTCCATCTTCAAGACATTGAAAGATTTCACCGATCTGAAGAAGCTGGTGCGCCAAAGCGTGGAGCCGGAAAAGCTCGAGGCCTTCGTCGACCTGATCGAGCATGACGAGGGTTATCCGCTCTACCAGGCGATCTCCGCGACGAAGATGCGGCTGTCGCAGGAGGAGGAGACCGAGTTCTACTTCTCGCCGCTTGGCGAGATGTCGCGCCGCACCGTGCGCCGCGCCGACTTCGAAAGCTGGATCGCGCCTGAACTTGCGCGCATCGAAGAGGCGCTCGACGAAGTCCTGAAGACGACGGAAACGCCGCCGACAAGTATCGACAAGGTCTTCCTCACCGGCGGCACCTCCTTCGTGCCCGCGGTGCGCAACCTGTTCGAGCGCCGCTTCGAAAAGGACCGGATCGAAAGCGGCGGCGAACTGCTGTCGATCGCGCACGGTCTGGCGCTGATCGGCGAACATGAGGATATCGGCCACTGGACCGCGAATGCTGCATGAAGCCATTGGACCGCATTTTCTGACGTGCTAGGTTGCCGTCCATGATTTCTGCCGACAACCTCTCCCCCGGCCAGCTCGCGGCCCTGCTCGCCTTCCATGCGGATGCGGGCGTCGAGTGGCTCATGGAGGAGGAGCCGGTCGATCGCTTCGCCGAGTTCGAAGCGATGAAGGCGGCACGTTCCGATTCGCGCCAGCAGGCCGATTCGCGCCAGCAGACGAGCGCAAGCCAGCCAGCGACGCGCTCGGGGGCTTCGCCTGCAACGCGGCAGCCGGCCAGCTCGGCCGCCAGCCAGTCCCGCGAACCACGCGCGCCAGCACCTGCCGTCAACGCGCCGGCGGTGGCCATCCCCGACGCCCAGGCCGTCAAGGAGGCGCAGTTTGCCGCCGATTCGGCGCGATCGCTTGCCGAGCTGCGCCTCGCCATGGAAGGCTTCGTCGGCTGCAATCTCAGAAACAGCGCCCGCAATCTCGTCTTTGCCGAAGGCGATCCGTCAAGTGGCATCATGATCGTCGGTCCCATGCCCTATGCGGATGACGATCGCGACGGCCAACCTTTCTCGGGCAGGTTGGGCGACATGCTCAACCGCATGCTTGCCGGCATCGGCTTGGCGCGCGAGGGCGTGCTGCTCAGCAATGTCGTGCCGTGGCGCCCGCCGGGAAACCGCGTGCCGACAGCCCGCGAAGCCGATATCTGCCGCCCCTTCATCGAGCGGCAGGTCGCCTTGGCGGAGCCCAAGCACCTGTTGCTGCTCGGCAATTTCACGGCGCGCTTCTTTTTCGGCGGCAGCGACACCATCCACCAACTGCGCGGCGAATGGCGCGACCTTCAGATGGCTGGACACACGGTCCAGACGCTGGCGACCCTGCACCCGCAGGACCTAGTGACGGCGCCGATCAACAAGCGCTTCGCCTGGCAGGATATGCTTGCCTTCAAGGCCCGCATCAACGGCTGACGGCCGCCTGTCCATTTCATGAACAAAGTGTGAAGAAAGCCATGCGGTTTGCGCATATCTGCGCAGCGTTCTGATGCATTGCAAAATTCATGTTGCAGCGCAATATATCGACACGGGAGGAATGGAATAAGGAACAAGAACCATGACTGCCCGCTTTCGTCCGATCCACAGCAGCTTTGAGACGCTCCGCCACACCGGCGCTGCTCTGCGGACGCCGTTCAACCGCTTCGGCACGGCAGCCAACGAGCAGATGACTGCAATCGGCCTTGCCCGAACCACCCGTCCGGCGCAGCTCTTCGCCGACTTCATCCAGCGCTGATCCCCACGCGGTGCGCCGAACGGCGTGTCGCGTGAATGAGACGACGTAAGGACAAGGAACAAGATCATGACCAAGCCCATCGCAAGCCTGAAGGTCCTGTTCGATTCGATCGCCGACATCGGCACGGCTGTTCGTGCCTCGCGCGAATACACCGCGCTCAGCACCACCAAGGACGCCCGCCGCGCCCATCGCTCGGCGATCAGCCCGCTGCTGCCGAACTGATCGCCTTTAGCGACAGACCGTTACCGTCTTTTTGTTATCGGCTGTCGCAATCGACAGCGCCTTTGAAACTGGATAGAGCCACAGTCGTTTTCGACTTCGAAGCGACAGGTCTATCCGGCATCTTCGCCTGACTGCGCTCGCTCCGCATCGCGCCTTCGTTGCCAGCCATCCGGTTGGTCAACACGGCGCGCATTTGTTTTCAGGAGCGCCGATGCTGGCCAGTCTCGCTTCCGTCCTCAGCCTGATGCTGTCCACCCTCTTGATGATGGTGGCCTTCGGCCTTCAGAGCTACGTCATCCCGGTTCGGTCCGTCGCCGAGAACTGGTCGACGATGACGGTGTCGGTCATCGCCACCGGCTACACGATCGGCTTCACACTTTCCTGCATCATCACGCCGAAATTCGTGCTGCGCGTCGGCCACGTCCGCGTCTTCACGGCGCTCATCACCCTGCTTTCGATCGCCATCCTGCTGTGCGGGCTGGTCGTCGACTGGCGCCTCTGGATCGCCTTTCGCGCCATATCCGGTTTCGCGATCTCCGGCAGCTATCTCGTCATCGAAAGCTGGCTCAACGAACGGGTGACCAACGACAACCGCGGCATGCTCTTCTCGCTTTACCTGATCACCACGATGGTCGGCACGATCGGCGGACAGTACATGGTGCCGCTTGGAGACCCGACCAACACATCGCTCTTCATCCTCTGCGGCGTCCTGTTCTCGCTGGCGCTGCTGCCGACCGCGCTTTCCTCTTCGCCGATGCCGGCACCGCCGGCGCAGGCGCGCTTCGACATTCCCGGGCTGTTTCGCCGCTCCCCCGTTGCCGTGGTCGGCGGCTTTCTCGCCGGCGCGCTGTCGGGCGCCTGGTTGAACCTTGGCGGCGTGTTCACGCAGAAGATCGGCCTTTCGACCGGCGAAGGCGCAACATTGCTTGCTTCGCTCCTGACCGGCAGCGCCATCTCGCAGATCCCGATCGGCCGCGCCTCCGACCGCATCGACCGGCGCGTCGTCATGGCCGGCTGCGGTATTGTCGGCGTGATCTCCTGCCTGGTCATGTCCGCGTCGATCGGCAGCAGCCCGACGGTGCTCTACGCGATCGCCGCCTGCGTCGGCTCGGTCCTGTTTCCGATCTATGCGCTGAATGTCGCCCACGCCAACGACCTCGCCAAACCCGACGAATATGTCGAAATCTCCTCGGGCCTGATGATCACCTATGGGCTCGGCACGATCTCGGGACCGCTGATGGTCGGGCCCGTCATGGACCGGTTCGGGCCGGCGGCACTGTTCCTCGTGCTTGCCGTCTATTTCGCGCTCTACGGCAGTTATGCGGCCTGGCGAATCCTGAGACGCGATCAACACCAGGGCCTGGTCGCCAAGACCGACTTCCAGGCGACGACGGTGCTGCCCACACCAGGGCCCGACGTCACCAGCCCGATCGCCCAGCAGGCATCACTGGACGGCCTGATCGAAGACGACACCGTGCCCGCCTGGGAAAGACAGCCGGAATAGAGCATTTCCAGGAAAAGTGCGAAGCGGTTTTCCGTCAGAAAATGCGTCAAAACAAAGAGATAGAGCGTTTCTGTGACTCCGTCTAAGCCGGAAACGCTCTAGAACCGGACGTCAGCCTTGCGGCGTGACGTGCTTGCGCGCGCCTTTACGTTCCAGGCCAAGCCGATGTTCGCGAAAGATGATGAAGATACCGGCACCGACGACAATGGCGGTCCCGATCAGCATCGTGCCCGTCGGGACGTCATCAAACAGAAAATAGCCGATGATCAGGCCGAGCACGATCGACGTGTATTCGAACGGCGCGATCGTCGACATGTCCGCGTGGCGGTAGCTTTCGGTCAAGAGGATCTGCGCCACGCCGCCGCAGAAACCGGCCACCATGAGCAGCAGGAAGGCTTCGCGCGAAATACTCGGCCAGCCGAACGGCAGGGTGGCGAGCGAAAAGACCGAGGCCGAGAGCGAGAAGTAGAGCACGATCGTGTGCGTGCGCTCGGCCTTTACCAGCTTGCGCACCAGCACCATGGCGATCGCGCCGAGAGCTGCCGACAGCAGCACCGCCGCCGCTCCGAGCGCCTCGGACGATCCGAGACCGCCTTCACGGAACAGTGTCAGCCGCGGCCAGGTGATGATCATGACGCCGACCAGACCGATGACGACGGCCGACCAGCGGTAAAGCCGGACGGTCTCGCCGAGAAAGATCGCGGCAAAGGCCACGGCGATCAACGGCATCGCATAACCGATGGCGATGGCTTCGGGGAGCGGCAAATGCACGAGGCCATAGAAGCCGAAGCTCATCGCCAGGATGCCGACGAAGCCACGCGCGATGTGGCCACCGAGGTCCTTCGTCTTGAAAGCATCGCGCACTTGCCCGCGAAGGGCGAGGTAGCCGAGGATTGGCACCATGGCGAAGGCGGACCGGTAGAAGGTGATCTGGCCGGTAGCGATCGCGCTTCCCGCCGCTTTGATCAAGGTCGACATGCATACGAAAATGATCACCGAAAGGACCTTGAGCAGGATCCCCTTCATCGGGTTTTCGACTTCGGCATCCATGGAAAGCGCTTTTCAAGCCTGAGCGGACAAGGACCGCAGCGGCGATAGTTTGGGAGATTTGGGCGAGAGGCTCGCCGGGGAACCATGTCACTCTAGCTGCGCCGCCTGCGAAAGTCGGATCAAACTTCTTGATGACTTGTGTTTTTTCTTGATGAATTCATCGAAGCAATGACAATCGCCATAATTCTTTAGCGTGGTCGAAAAAAACCTTTCCGGTTTATTTCTTGTTAGTGCCACTTCGATACACGTCAAAGAGATAAGGGAGCGGGAAGAATACCGGACGCCATGTCTTTTCTGCCGGAAGTGCGGTCGCCGGCATCACAATCGTGTGGCATATCCGGCTTTTCGCCCTTTGGCCTTTTCACCATCACAAGCGCCCTCTACAAATCCACCAGTAGCAAGGCGCGAGCGGGACTGACCATGCGGACAAATACTGGCCAGATCATTCATCTGGAAGACTACCGGCCGACCGACTTCGTTCTTGAAAGAGTGGATCTGACCTTCGAGCTTGACCCGAAGGAAACCAAGGTCGAAGCGCGGCTGATCCTGCATCGGCGGGAGGGCGTAGAGGCATCCGCGCCCTTGGTGCTCGACGGCGACGAGCTCGTCATGACCGGCCTGCTCCTCGACCAGGAAGAGCTTGCGGCCTCGCTCTACGACGTTACCGACGATACGCTGACGATCCGCGGCCTGCCCGAGACCGCCCCGTTCGAAGTCACCATCACCACGCTGCTCTCGCCCGAGACGAACACCAAGCTGATGGGTCTCTACCGCACCAACAGCGTCTATTGCACGCAGTGCGAGGCGGAAGGCTTCCGCCGCATAACTTACTTCCCTGATCGTCCCGACGTTCTTGCCGTCTATACCGTCAACATCATCGCCGACAAGAAATCCGCTCCGCTGCTGCTTTCAAACGGCAACTATCTCGGCGGTGCCGACATGGGCGACGGCCGGCATTTCGCCGCCTGGTTCGATCCGCATCCGAAGCCCAGCTATCTCTTTGCGCTGGTTGCCGGCGATCTTGGTGTGGTCGAAGACACGTTCACCACCATGTCCGGCCGCGACGTCGCGCTGAAGATCTATGTCGAACACGGCAAGGAGCCGCGCGCGTCCTACGCCATGGATGCCCTGAAGCGCTCGATGAAGTGGGACGAAGAGGCGTTCGGCCGCGAATACGATCTGGATATCTTCATGATCGTCGCCGTCTCCGACTTCAACATGGGCGCCATGGAGAACAAGGGGCTCAACGTCTTCAACGACAAATACGTGCTGGCTGATCCGGAAACGGCAACCGACGCCGACTACGCCAACATCGAAGCGATCATCGCGCACGAATACTTCCACAACTGGACCGGCAACCGCATCACCTGCCGCGACTGGTTCCAGCTCTGCCTCAAGGAAGGCCTGACTGTTTATCGCGACCACGAGTTTTCCGCCGACATGCGTTCGCGTGCCGTCAAGCGCATCGCCGAAGTGCGGCACCTGAAATCAGAACAGTTCCCCGAGGATGCCGGCCCCCTCGCCCACCCGGTCCGGCCGACGAAATATAGAGAAATCAACAACTTCTACACGACCACGGTCTATGAGAAGGGCTCCGAAGTCACCCGGATGATCGCAACCCTTCTCGGTCGCGACCTGTTCAAGAAGGGCATGGATGTCTACTTCGAGCGCCACGACGGCCAGGCTGTGACGATCGAGGATTTCGTCGCCTGCTTCGCTGATGTCAGCGGCCGCGATCTCAGCCAGTTTTCGCTCTGGTACCACCAGGCAGGAACGCCGCTGGTGACGGCCTCCGGCGCCTATGACGCGGCCAAGCAGACCTTCACCCTGTCGCTCGAACAGACCGTGCCGCCGACGCCGGGACAAAGTGCCAAGGAACCGATGCACATTCCGTTGCGCATGGGCCTGCTGCTGGAAAGCGGCGGCGAAGCAGACCTTTCGAGCGTCTCGGGCGCCGACATCACCGGTGATGTGCTGCATCTCACCGACCGCAAGCAGACGGTGGTTTTCACCGGTATCACCTCGCGGCCGGTGCCGTCCTTCAACCGCGGCTTTTCCGCCCCGATCAATCTGCATATCGAGCAGACCGACGACGATCTGGCGCTGATTGCGCGCCACGAAAGCGATCTCTTCGCACGCTGGCAGGCGCTCAATGCCATTGCGCTTGCCAATCTGGTGTCGGCGACGGCCAATGTTCGCGCGGGTAAACCCGTTACGTGCGAAAAGGCGCTCATCGACGGCCTTATCGCTACGGCGGCTGACGACAAGCTGGAGCCGGCATTCCGGTCGCAGGCGCTGTCACTGCCGAGCGAAGCCGACATCGCCCGCGAGATCGGCGCCGACAACGATCCGGATGCCATCCATGCCGCCCGGCAGCAGATCCTCAAGGCGATCGCGGCCGTCGGCCGCGAGACCTTTCTTCGACTGGCGGGCGAAATGGCGTCGACGGGTTCGTTCAGCCCCGATGCGGAAAGTGCCGGACGTCGCGCTCTGCGCAACGCAGCACTCACCTATCTCGTCCAGGGCGAGGACGATCCGAAGCGGGCGGCCGAAGCCTTCGCAGCCGCGGACAATATGACCGATCTCAGTCATGCGCTGGCACTGCTCGCGCACCGGTTCCCGGACGCTTCCGAGACGGCTCAGGCATTGGCGGCCTTCCGCAAGCGCTTCGCCGATAACGCGCTGGTCATCGACAAGTGGTTCGCGGTTCAGGCGACGATCCCGGGATCCGCGACACTCGAGCGCGTCAAGGCGCTGATGACCGAGCCGCTTTTCAACGGCAACAATCCCAATCGCGTCCGGTCTCTGGTCGGCAGCTATGCCTTCGCCAATCCGACAGGCTTCAACCGCGCCGATGGCGAGGGCTATCGTTTCCTGGCGAAGCAGATCCTCGACATCGATCCGCGCAATCCGCAACTGGCGGCACGCATCCTGACATCGATGCGCTCCTGGCGCTCGCTCGAAGACGCGCGCGCCCAACATGCCCGCAATGCGCTGAAGGAAATCGCCGGCGCGACCAAGCTTTCGGCCGATGTCAGCGACATCGTCGAGCGCATGCTCAAGGCCTGAAAAAAGCCTACAGCGCCGCGCGTCATTTAAGACGCGCTAAGGTCGCTGTAGCACTTTGATTGACTGCATGTTTTTTCCTTCAATCGGATACGATTAAAGGAAACATGCAGTGGGGAATGCATGTGCTTTTCACGGGCCGGGCCGCTTGCGCGACCCGGCCTATTATTTTCCAACGATAAGAAATGGTTAAGAAATCTTTACCATTGCCTCTGGACAAGGCGAATCGCCCTGTGATTCATTGAGTCAGATTCGGGCGAGCGGCGCGGCGAATCATCAGAGGGTTTTACATTGGGTAAGATGGCGGACGCGCGACCAGCGAGCGCAGCCGACGGGCGGTTGCGACTCAAGTTTCCAGGCTTTTCCGGCCTGGAACGCGAGTTCATCTCGCAGGCGAAGATTTTCGCCGAGCCGACGTCGCAGCGTCTTGCGAGCGCGGAGCCTATTCTCAAGCGCTCCATTCCCATCCTCATCATCGCATTCCTGATCATCGTGGCGGTATCGCGCATGTCCGGCATCATGGGTGAACACGCCCGGATGGAAGACAACTCGCGCCAGACCGTCGGGCTCGCAGCGGCAACGGCCGTGGCTGCGTTCCAGGCCGACGGCATGACGCTGTTCGACGAGGGCCGACGTTGGGACGCCGAACAGCGACTGACCCAGTTCCTGCCCACCACCATGCTCGATCCGGGCATGTTCCTGTTGACCGTGCGCAAGGACGGCCGGATCTTCGCCAGCACGCCGGACGGCGTGCCGCTGATCGGCCGGACACTCGCCTCGGTCGCGCCTGATATCGCCACGCTGCAATATTACGGCGAACATTCCAGCATCATGAAGACGGCCCTCAACGGCGTCGACCATATCGTCGCCCTTGCACAGTTGCCCGAAGCGGCCGGCGTCATTCTGGCAGCAACGCCGGTGACCCAGCTCGAAACGGCGTGGCGCGACGAGGTTTCACTGAATGTGACGCTGTTTGCCGGCATCTCGGCGATCCTGCTGGTGGTGCTTTACGCCTATTACATCCAGGCCAAGCGCGCCCGCGACGCCGACTCGGTGTTTGCGGAATCGAACCTGCGGGTCGAAACCGCGCTGTCACGTGGCCGATGCGGCCTCTGGGATTTCGATCTTGCCAACCGACGGCTGTTCTGGTCGCGGTCGATGTATGAAATGCTGGGTATGCCCGGCGAAAGCAGCGTGCTTTCCTTCGGTGATGCCGCGCGGCTGATGCATCCGGACGATCGCGGTATCTACGGGGTCGCACGCACGATTGCCCGCGGCGATGCGCGTCAGATCGACCAGGTGTTCCGCATGCGCCATGCGGACGGCCACTATGTCTGGCTGCGCGCCCGCGCCGAGATCATCCGTACCGTTTCAGGCCGCGCCCATCTCATCGGCATCGCCATGGATGTTACCGAGCAGCATCGCCTGGCCCAACGCTATGCGGAGGCAGATCAGCGCCTGGCCGATGCCATCGAATGTACCTCCGAGGCCTTCGTCCTCTGGGACAAGCAGGACCGCTTGGTCATGTGCAACACGCACTACCAGGAAGCCTACAAGCTTCCGGACCATGTGCTGGTGCCGGGTACGGAGCGCATTGCCGTTCACGCGGCGGCCGCGCGCCCGGTGGTGGAGCGGCGCATCGCGGATCCGGACCGCAGCAACCATTCGCAAACGACAGAGGTGCAGCTCGCCGACGAGCGTTGGCTGCAGATCAACGAACGACGCACGCGCGACGGCGGCCTCGTTTCGGTCGGCACCGACATCACGCTGTTGAAGCGCCACCAGGTGCGACTGCGCGAATCCGAGCGCCGGCTGATGGCGACCATCGGCGACCTCTCGGCCTCGCGCATGACCCTGGAGCGACAGAAGACCGAGCTATCGATCGCCAATGCCAACTACCAGGCGGAAAAGGAACGTGCCGAGGGGGCGAACCGCGCCAAGTCGGAATTCCTGGCCAACATGTCCCATGAGCTCAGGACACCGCTCAACGCCATTCTCGGCTTTTCGGAGATCCTGCAGAACCAGATGTTCGGGCCGCTCGGTTCGGAAAAATACGATGAATATTCGCGGGACATCCACGAGAGCGGCAAGCACCTGCTGAACGTCATCAACGACATTCTCGACATGTCGAAGATCGAAGCCGGGCATATGCGCATCAGTCGCGAGACAATCGATCTCGCTCCGCTGATCGAGGAGACGCTGCGCTTCACCACGATCCCGGCGCAGCAGAAGAACATCCATGTCGTGCAACATATTGCCTCGGGCCTGACCGTGGTCGCGGATCGGCGCGCGATGAAGCAGGTTCTGCTCAATCTGTTGTCGAACGCGGTCAAGTTCACCAATGAAGGTGGGCGCATTTCACTGCGCGCCCGCAAGGTCACGGGCGCAGTGACGCTGACGATCGCTGACTCCGGCATCGGCATTCCGCGCGACGCCCTGCAGAAGATCGGCCAGCCCTTCGAGCAGGTGCAGAGCCAGTATGCCAAGAGCAAGGGCGGTTCCGGCCTCGGGCTTGCGATCTCCCGGTCGCTGACGCGCCTGCACGGCGGAACGATGAAGATCCATTCCGCCGAGAATGTCGGTACCATCATTTCATTGCGCATGCCCGATCGCGACGGCGACGTGCGCCCCTATCCCGAAACCACCGACTGAAAGATGCGTCGAACGGCCTTCGACAGCCGCTTGATATCGGCCTCCAGCGTTTTCAGGTCGGGATAGTCCCCTGCACGGCAGACGAGGTCGACGAGACCGGCAGGCGCCTCCTTCGGGTCGAACTCTCCCTCAATGCACAGGCGCACGATCTGCGACAGCTCGGTGAAGAGGCTCAATGCCTCCATGGTCGTATCGAGATCATTGGGGTTCATCATCGCGCCGCCGAGGACCTTCAAGGCGTCGACCGTGTGGGCGCCGGCTTCAAGCGGCGGCACGCCCTTGGCGGGCGCGATCAGCGCCAGGGACTGCGCGATGAACTCGATATCGACGAGGCCGCCGGGAATGAGCTTGAAATCCCAGATGTCGCTTGGCGGCTTCTCGCTGTCGATCATCTCGCGCATCGAGATCACGTCGGCGCCGATCTTGGCGACATCACGCTTCTGGCCGAGCACTTCGGCGAAGATGGCATCGGCCTGCGCCTTCAGGCTGTCGTCGCCGCAGATGCAGCGCGCCCGTGTCAGGGCCAGATGCTCCCAGGTCCAGGCCTCTTCGCGCTGATACTTGGCAAAGGCGTTGATGCGGGTGGCGACCGGCCCCTTATTACCGGACGGCCTCAGCCGCATGTCGACCTCATAAAGCACACCTTCGGCCGTCGGCGCCGAGAGCGCGGCAATCAGACGCTGCGTCAGCCGGGTAAAGTAGCGCATCGGATCGAGTGGCTTGCCGCCATCCGAATCCGAAGCCGCGTCGTCATAGTCGTAGAGCAGAATCAGGTCGACGTCGGAGCCCGCCGTCAGCTCATGACTGCCAAGCTTGCCCATGCCGACGACGACAATGCGCCCACCCGGGAAATCGCCATGGACCGAACGCACCTCGGCGAGCACCGCATCCACCGCCGCAGCGATGATCAGGTCGGCGAGATCGGTAAAGGCGCGGCCGGCCTGCGCGCCTGAGATGGAGCCGGTCAACAGGCGAATGCCGATCAGGAAACGCTGCTCGGCGGCGATGATGCGCAGCCGGTCGAGGACCTCCTCGTAGTGGCGGGCGCCGGCGACGAAGTTGGCGATGCGCGGCGCCAGATAGTCTCTGGTCGGCAGCTCCGCCAGGAGGCCCGGATCGAGCATGCCGTCGAACACATGCGGCCGCGCGGCGATGATTTCGGCAAGCCGTGGCGCCGAGGACATGATGTTGACGATCAGAGACAAAAGCCGCGGATTGTTGCCGAGCAGCGAGAACAGCTGGATGCCGGCCGGCAGGCCTGAGATGAAGTGGTCGAAACGCAGGAGCGCCTCGTCGGCGCGCCGGCTTTCGCCGAAGACACGCAGGAGTTCCGGTGTCAGTTCCGTCAGCCGCTCGCGCGCCTCTACCGACTGTGTCGCGCGGTAGCGACCGTAGTGCCAGGTCCGGATCGTATGCGAGATGTCGGACGGCCGCTGGAATCCAAGCTTGTTCAAGGTTTCGAGCGTATCGGGATCGTCCCGCTGGCCGGTGAAGACGAGATTGCCCGTCTCGCTCGAAAGCTTCGCCTCCTGCTCGAAGAGCTGGGCATAACGTCGCTCGACCGTGCGCAGGACCTTCGACAGGGCCTTGGAAAAAGTGGCGGTATCCTCGAAACCGAGCATGAAGGCGATGCGTTTCAGCTCCGCTTCGGTCTCCGGCAGCACATGGGTCTGTTCGTCACGCACCATCTGAATGCGGTGTTCGACATCGCGCAGGAACCAGTAGGCTTCGACCAGTTCGTCTGCCGTGGTCTCGTCGATCCAGCCGGCCTTCACCAGCGCACGCAGCATCGGCTCGGTCGCCTTCAGCCGCAGTTCGGGCATGCGCCCGCCGGCGATCAGTTGCTGTGTCTGAACGAAGAACTCGATCTCGCGGATGCCGCCGCGACCGAGCTTGATATTGTGTCCCTTGACCGCAATTTCGCCGTGACCCTTGTGGGCGTGGATCTGCCGCTTGATCGAATGAATGTCGGCGATTGCCGCATAGTCGAGGTATTTGCGGAAGACGAAGGGCGTTAGTTCCTTCAAAAACGCATCGCCTGCGGCGATATCGCCGGCAACGGGTCGTGCCTTGATGAAGGCTGCGCGCTCCCAGTTCTGACCCCTGCTCTCATAGTAAAGCATCGCCGCCTCGACGGGGATTGCGAGCGGCGTCGAGCCAGGATCCGGGCGAAGGCGCAAGTCGGTGCGGAAGACGTAGCCGTCGCCCGTGCGCTCCTGGAGAATACGAATGAGGCGGCGCAGCAACCGGCCGAAGGTCTCGGATGCATCGTCGCGATCGACGACGATGCCAGACTGCGGGTCATAAAACACCACGAGATCGATGTCGGAGGAATAGTTGAGCTCGAAGGCGCCGAGCTTGCCCATGCCGAGCACCACGACGCCCGAACCAACGCTGGGTGCGGTCACGTCCTTGAGCACCAGCTTGCCGCCCTGGTGGCCGCTTAAGAGCAGATGGTCGATCGTCGCCGAAACCGCAGCGCCGGCGAATTCGCTCAGCCATCGCGTCGTCTCTCGACCGTCGAAATGCCGGGAGAGGTCCGCAAGTGCTACGGCAAAGGCAAGCTCGCGCTTGGCCTTTCGAAGCCGTGTCATGATCTCGGTATCGGGCAGCGCCACGCCGGGCTCGGCGGGCACCCAGGCATCCCGCGCCCGCCGGACCCGTTCGGTGAGAAATTCCAGCAGCGGTTCACACAGGATCTGTTCGAGTATGCCGGGCTGACTGCCACCGGTGTCACGCAGGAACGGCGACAAGGCGAAGGCGGCAACGATGAAGGCCTTGAACGGTGTTTCGGACGCCAGCAGGCGGCTGATCTGGTCATGGCCCTTGGCCATGTCCTTCAGCACCGACAGCGCGGATTTGGCGTCGGCCTGGCTTGCCGGTTTGATCGGCGCCGTTTCCATGCCCCACCAGTGCCCTGCCGTCGTGTCCTGCATGCCGTCCCCCCCTGTTCTCCGCAAACAGGTCTATCAGGTCGCCGACGCCGGGAAAACCATGCGTACCGTCAGTCCCTTGCCGTTGTCGGCGTTATCAGGAACAGTCGCGGCCAGCTCCAGTGCACCATGGTGCATTTCCATAACCGCCTCGACGAGCGACAGACCAAGACCCGTGCCGGGCTTGGAGCGGCTGTCGTCCAGCCGGACGAAACGCTTGACAACGTCGTCGCGCTTTTCCTCGGGAACGCCCGGGCCACGGTCGGCAACCGAGAGGACAACCTTGCCGTCACGCCTGCCGAGCGCAACCTTGATCAGTGGCTCGCCTGCGCCTTCGGCGTATTTGATCGCGTTGTCGAGCAGATTGCCGAGCGCCTGGCCGACAAGCTCGCGATTGCCCGAAATCGCCATGGCGGGAGCCAAATCCGCTTCCAGCCGCAGGCCGACGTCTTCCGCGACCGGCTCATAGAGTTCGACGCAATCGGACACGATCTGCGAAAGGTCGACCTCGCTCATCTCGGCGGCAGCCGAGCCCGCTTCGACGCGCGAAATCATCAGAAGCGCATTGAAGGTACGGATCAGTTGGTCCGACTCGCCGATGATTTCTTCAAGCGCACCGCGTTGACTTGTGCCCTTGCGTGCAAGTGCGGCTTCCGCCTTGTTTCGCAGCCGCGTCAACGGCGTCTTCAGGTCATGGGCGATGTTGTCGGAGACCTGACGCAGGCCCTCATTCAGTTTCTCGATACGCCCGAGCATCGCATTCAGGGATTCGGAAAGCCGATCAAACTCGTCGCCGGAACCGCTCGTCGGCAGACGCTGCGACAGATCGCCCGCCATGATCTTGGTGCTCGCCTCCGACATGCGGTCGATGCGCTTCAACGCATTGCGGCCGATGGCAAACCAGATGATCAGCGCACCGAGGCCCATGATGCCAAGCGCCACCATCAGCGCCTGCCGCACCAGGGCGCGAAACTTCTGTGGCTCCTGCAGGTCGCGCCCGACGAGGATGCGCAGGCCGTTGTCGAGCATCAGCACATGGGCAAGCGCGACATGGCTGTCCTTGCGGGTCTCGTCGGTATAGCGCTGGTAGGCGAAAGGCCGCTCCGTCCAGCCTTCGCGATCGAGCAGGCCGGGTTCCAGGCTCGCCACATTGCCGGCAAGGATTTCGCCACTCGGCCCGGCGATCACATAGAGATTGGCGCCCGGTTGCCGTGCACGTCGTTCAAGCGAACGCAGCAGACCATTGATCCCGGCACGGGTATAGACCTGTTCGATCTGGGTCACCTCTGCGGTCACCGCGTCGCGCGTCTGCTGTTGGAGCAGGCGTTCGGACATGCCGGTGACGTAGAAGACGAGAAAGGCGGCGCAGAGCGAGAAGAGGATCAGATAGAGCGCGGACAACCGAACGGCGGTTGTCCTGAACAGGACGCCGAGTTTGCTCATGCGCCGGCGGTCCGGTCGTCCTTGATCATATAGCCGGCGCCGCGCACTGTGCGAAGCAGCGGCAGATCGAAGTCCTTCTCGATCTTTGAGCGCAACCGCGAGACATGCACGTCGATCACATTGGTCTGCGGGTCGAAGTGATAGTCCCAGACGTTTTCGAGCAGCATCGTGCGGGTCACGACCTGACCAGCATTTTTCATGAGATATTCGAGGAGCCGGAATTCGCGCGGCTGCAGCGGGATTTCCTTGCCCTGGCGGCGAACCGAATGCGACAGGCGGTCGAGTTCGAGGTCGCCGACCCGATAGACCATGTCCTGTTCCGGCGTACCCTTGCGGCGGCCGAGTACTTCGACACGGGCGAGAAGCTCGCTGAAGGCATAGGGTTTCGGCAGATAGTCATCGCCACCGGCGCGCAGGCCCGTCACCCGGTCGTCGACCTGGCCGAGCGCCGACAGAATGAGCACCGGTGTGTGGATATCCTTGCGGCGCAGTTCCGAGATTACCGACAGGCCATCGCGGCGCGGCAACATGCGGTCGACCACGAGAACGTCGTAGCTGTTTTCACTGGCCATGAAGAGGCCGCTTTCGCCGTCGCTGGCATGGTCGCAGACAATGCCAGCCTCGCGGAACGCCTTTGCGAGATAGGCGGCTGCCTCGATATCGTCTTCAATAATAAGAATCTTCATACGCGTGACCATAGTCCCGGACCCCTGTCTGTCTCAACCGGTTTCGGTCTCTCCGACAACCGGCATGGCGATCACTTCGCCCCAAACGGCGAGCGCCGCGAAATCGATCAGATGTCGCGGCGCCCTGGTCATTCATTCGCTGCCGCGATCAACCCTGGTCGATGGGAAGCGCCACGAAACGGCTGCCGTTCTCGGCTTCGATCTGGAAGAGCGCCTTGCTGCGGCCGTCCTTCTTGGCAAGGTTGATCACCTTGAGGATGTCGTCCGCCGACTTCACTTCCTGATTGTTGACGGAGACGATCTTCTCGCCCTGCTTCAGGCCACGATCGCTGGCATCCGAATCTTCGTCCACCGAGGCAATCGTCACGCCCTTGCCGTCATCGGAAGGGACAACCGTCATACCGAGGTCGGCCAGGGCCTGTTCGCTCGACGGCTGCGTTTCCTCGGGCTGGGTGCCCTGATCCTTGGCCGCTTCCTTGTCATCTTTCGGCAGCGTGCCGATCTCGAGCTTGACGGTTTCAGACTTGCCGTTGCGCCACAACGTGACATCCACCGTGGTGCCCGGGCGCATGCCGGCTACCTTGCGGGCGAGATCGCGCGGATCCTTGATCGTGTCGCCGTTGAGTGCGGTAACGACATCGCCCTTCTTGATGCCGGCCTTTTCGCCCGGCGAGCCGGCCTGCGGTTCGACGACGAGCGCGCCGTTTGCTTCGGACAGACCGAGCGATTCAGCGATGTCTTTGCTCACCGGCTGGATCTGAACGCCGAGCCAACCGCGCGATACCGAGCCATCCTTGATCAGGTCAGCAACGACATCTTTGGCGACGGATGCCGGAATCGCGAAGGCGATGCCGACATTGCCGCCCGACGGCGAGAAGATCGCGGTGTTGATGCCGACCACTTCACCCGAGAGGTTGAAGGTCGGGCCGCCCGAGTTGCCGCGGTTCACGGCTGCGTCGACCTGCAGATAATCGTCATAGGGGCCGGAGCCGATGTCGCGGCCGCGGGCCGAGATGATGCCGGATGTCACGGTGCCACCGAGGCCGAACGGGTTACCGACGGCAACCACCCAGTCGCCGACGCGTACCTTGTTGTCGTCAGCCCAGGTGACATAGGTGAACTTGCGCTTGTCATCGACCTTGAGCACAGCGAGGTCGGTGCGGCTGTCCTTGCCGATCAGCTTGGCGTCAAGCTCGGTGCCATCGTTGAGGATCACCGTAAAAGCCGAACCGTCGGAAACCACGTGGTTGTTGGTGACGAGATAGCCGTCTTCGGAGATGAAGAAGCCGGACCCTTGCGAGGTCGGACGCAGGCGGCCTTCGCCGTGCGGGCCGCGACGGCCGGGGCCGCGTTCGGCGCGATCATCGCCACGCGGTCCGCCGAATTCCTTGAAGAAGCGCTTCAGCGGGTGATCATCCGGCAGCTCGTCAAGACCGCGGCCGCCGAAATCGAAAGTAAAGCCACTGCTGTCGTCGGAAACGGGGTTGGCGCGCGACTGAACGCGGACGGAGACGACGGCCGGGGAAACGGCGTCGACGACATTGGCAAAGCTCGGCACCGAGGGCGCATCGACCTTGACGGCTTCGGCGAAGGATTGGGTGATCGTTGCCGGCAGACCGGAGGTCAGCATGACGGCCGCAAGACCCGCAACCGTCGAGGTCTTCAGGACAGTCTTGAGGGAGGGACGCAGGAATTTGGTCGTAAACATCCGTTTTGCCTTTTCTCTTCCTTGAAGCCGCGGACAAGCAGCTTCGACATCGTGATTTCGAGAACCGCCGCGGGGGTGGCGATCTCGCTGTTGGCTGACTGGAGGAACAGCCGATGACGAAAGATGTAACGGATGGGACCTTACTGAGTTCTGTCCGGAAGATGAATTTTTGGTAATGTTGGCGAAGGCCGCCGGCGATGGCGCGCTATCCGGTCGGTTCTAGGGCTGAAGCAGCTTCTTCAGCTTTTCCTTCTCGTCGTCGGAAAGCGGCGTGCCGCGCGATTGACGGCCGCGCCTGAGTGCCGCCACCAGCAAGGTCACCACACCGACCAGCAGAAGCAGGACCGGCATACCCCACAGGATCATCGTCTTGGTTCCGAACCGTGGTTTCAGTAGCACGAACTCGCCATAGCGCGAGACGACATAGTCGATCACCGCCTCGTCGCTGTCGCCATTTGCCAGCCGTTCGCGCACCAGAACCCTGAGATCCTTGGCAAGTTCGGCATTGGAATCGTCGATCGACTGGTTCTGGCAGACCATGCAGCGAAGCTCGGCAGAGATCGCCCGTGCCCGCGCCTCAAGCGCCGGATCGGGCAAGACCTCATCAGGATTGACCGCGAAGGCCGAACCGAGCGGCGCCAGAAACAAAAAGAGCGCAAGCAGCAAACGGTTCATTCGGCCGCCCCCACCGGGATCGTCTTCGGCCGCTTGGCGCGCGTCGGCGCACCGACGCGCAGGCGGCGGTCGCTGAGCGAGACGAAACCACCTGCCATCATGAACAGTGTTCCGCCCCAGATGCACAGGATCATCGGTTTCCACCAGATGCGCACGACAATGCCGCCTTCGCTGATCTGGTCACCAAGAGAGACATAGAGCTGGCTCAGGCCGAACGTGCGAATGCCGGCTTCCGTCGTCGGCATGCGCCGGGCCTGGTACAGCCGCTTCGACGACCAGATGTCGGTGACGACGACGCCACCGCTGCTGATGGTGAAATGCCCCGATTCCTCGGAGTAGTTCGGGCCACTGCCATTGCGCATGCCGTCGAAGCGCAGGGTGTAGCCTCCGGCGTCCACCGTCATGCCCGGCTTCATCTCGACGACGGTCTCGGTCTCGAAAGCGGTGACCGCGACGATGCCGATCAGCGTGACGCCAAGACCGATATGCGCAAGGGCGGTGCCGAAGGCCGAGCGCGGCAAGCCGGAGAACCGCCTCCAGGCGACGTTGCCCGCAACCTTGCCGAGCCCCGATCGCAGCGCCAGATCCGTCAGCGAGCCGCCGATCATATAGACGCCCAGCGCAATGCCGAACAGGGCCAGGATAGGCCCGCCGTTCATGGCGTAATAATAGCCGCTGCCGACGACGAGGCCGACGGCAACCGCCGCAAACAGCCGCTGGGCAACGCCCATGAGATCACCGCGCTTCCACGCAAGCAGCGGTCCGAAGGGCACCGCAAACAGAAGCGGCAGCATCAACAGCCCGAAGGTCATGTTGAAAAAGGGCGGCCCAACCGAAATCTTGTCACCAGTCAACGCTTCGAGCACCAGCGGATAGAGCGTGCCGGTCAGCACGGTCGCGGTCGCCGTCGTCAGGATGAGGTTGTTGAAGACAAGAGCCCCTTCCCGCGAGATCGGCGCGAAGATGCCGCCGGCTTTCAGCCGCGATGCGCGGAAGGCAAACAGCGAAAAGGCGCCGCCGATGAAGAAGACGAGGATGGCGAGGATAAAGATGCCGCGCGTCGGGTCGGTGGCAAAGGCATGAACCGAGGTCAGCACGCCGGAGCGGACCAGGAAGGTGCCGAGCAGCGACAGCGAGAAGGTCATGATCGCGAGCAGCACGGTCCAGATCTTCAACGCCTCGCGCTTCTCCATGACCAGGGCGGAGTGCAGCAGCGCAGTACCGGCAAGCCAAGGCATGAAGGAGGCGTTTTCGACCGGATCCCAGAACCACCAGCCACCCCAGCCAAGCTCGTAATAGGCCCAATAGGAGCCCATCGAGATGCCTGCCGTCAGGAATGTCCAGGCGGCAAGGGTCCAGGGGCGGACCCAGCGCGCCCAGGCCGCGTCGATGCGCCCTTCAATCAGGGCGGCGATGGCGAAGGAGAAGCAGACGGAAAAGCCGACATAGCCCAGATAAAGCAAGGGCGGATGGATGGCGAGGCCGACGTCCTGCAGGATCGGGTTCAAGTCCTTGCCCTCGCCCGGCGCCGGAATCAGGCGGGCAAAAGGGTTGGAGGTCAGGAGGATGAACAGCGTGAACGCCACGGCAATCCAGGCCTGGACGGCGAGCACGTTCGCCTTCAGCGTTTCCGGCAGATTGCGGCCGAAGGTGGCGACCAGCGCCGAAAAGAATACCAGGATCAAGAGCCAGAGCAGCATCGATCCTTCATGGTTCCCCCACACGCCGGAGATCTTGTAGATCAGCGGCTTCAGCGAGTGCGAATTTTCCCAGACGTTTCGGACCGAGAAATCCGACGTCACATAGGCAAAGGTCAGAACCGCGAAGGCGAAGGCGACAAGCAGGAAGCAGGCAACAGCCGCGCTGGAGGCGAGCTCCATCAGGGCGCGATCGTTGAGCCTGGCGCCGAGAATCGGCAAGGCCGCCTGCACGAAGGCGGTCGCCAGCGCCAGAACCAGCGCATAATGTCCAAGTTCGATGATCATCGAACGGTTTCCTTCCCGCTGAGTTCGACACCCTGCGCCTTCAAGCGGTCGGCGACATCCTTGGGCATATAGGTCTCATCATGCTTGGCAAGCACGGAATCTGCAACGAAGACGGAGCTGCCGGCAACGAACGTGCCTTCGGTGACCACGCCCTGCCCTTCGCGGAACAGGTCCGGCAGGATGCCGGTATAGGTCACCGGCACCTGGCCCAGCGTATCGGTGACGGTAAACGTCACCGTCTTGCCGTCGCCGCGCTTGACCGAACCGGCCTCAACCAGGCCGCCCAAGCGGATGCGCGTTCCCGGCGGCACGTCGGCCTTGGCGAGGTCGCTCGGCACGTAGAAATAGGCGATCGCCTGACTGAAGGCGAACATCACCAGGAGGATGGCCATCGTCAGAAAGCCAACGCCGCCGCCGATGATCGCCAGGCGCTTCTGTTTGCGCGTCATTGCGTCTCTCCGTCCGTCGCGATCCCGAGTTCACGGGCGAGCGCAAGCAGCTGTTTCCCCTGCTCGCCGTCCGCCGGGAAGGTTTTCTGACTTTCCTTTAGGGCGGCAGCCGCCTGATCTCTTTGATCAAGCACAACATGCGAGCGGATCAACCGCGCCCAGCCTTCGGCGTTGGCGGGATCCTCCTTGAGACGGCTCGCCAAGCTCTCGACCATGCCACGGATCATCTCCTGGCGGTCGCCGGCGCTCATATCCTGCGCGGCGGCGATATCGTCCGCGCTCGGATTTCCCGGTGCCGCACCCGCAACATTTCCGGCAGCGCCACCCGAAAGCTCGGCCACGTGCTGCTTGACCAGCGGCACCCACGGCGCATCCGCCGGAGAACGGGCGACGAGCCTGTTGAAGGCCGCCAGTGCCTCATCCTTCTTGCCTTCCTGCTTCAGGCCGAGGGCAAGATAGAATTCGGAACGCGGATCGTTCGGATCGATGGCGAGGGATCTGCGCAGGGCCGACTGTGCCTCGGTGGTCACCAGTCCGCCCGACAGCGTGATCAGCGCCTCTGCATAGCCACCCAGCCGCGCCGGCGTCGGCCCGAGCAGGCGCACGGCGCTGTCATAGGCGGCGACCGCCTCCTCGACGCGACCGTTGCGCATGTAGATCGGCGCAAGCACGTCCCAGCCGGCACCATCATTCGGGTTCTGCGCCAGGTGGTTTTCGGCGCGGGCAATCAGAATGTTGATATCGGCGCCGGGATCGGCAAGGCGTGCCGCCAGCGGTTGCGCCGGAACACCTGGGCTGCCTGTGAACAGGTAAAGACAGAGCCCGATGGCGGGAAGACAGAGCAGCACGAAGGCCTGCGCCACGATGTTGACGCCGCGGCGCGTCGTTGCGACGGGCTCTGCGGCACGGTCGATCTCGCCGGCTGCAAGCAGTCGCCGGGCGACCTCGGCTCGGGCGAGCTCGGCATCGTCGCCGCTGATCAAGCCGCTCTCCTGATCGCGCGTCAGCTCGTCGAGCTGGTCGCGATAGACTTCGATATCATGACTATGGGGAGACGATGCGGGCGCTGCCGCCCGCAAGAGCGGGAGGATGAGCATGACGGCTACAGCCGCCGTCAGCGTGGCGACGAGGATCCAGAACAACATGGATGCTCAATACTATGGCACCCATGCCATTCCAACTCGAAAACCTGCGATGACGGAGATTTGAGGCGTTTCGCCGCAACCGGAAATCCGGTCAGCTGAGCGGCGTCCAGCTGCCATCGGAATTCCGGCAGGCGGCACCCCGCGCAGTGGTCGGCTGTCCCTTGACGGTCACGGTGTGGCTGTACTGGCGGCAATTCTGCGAACCGACCTGATAAGGCGCGGCGGCGACGACCGAACCGGTGACGCTGCGCCCTTGCCAGTTGACCGGCTGACCGCCCGGAGCAGCCTCCAGCGCACGGTACTCGGCCTCAAGCGCACGCTGGCGGTCCGACGTTCCGATATCAAGATTGCTGAGCCGACCGATAACGCCACCCTGGAGGGCCGCGATGTACGTCGTCGAAGACACGCTGCGGGTCGCAGTGGCGCCCAGCCCCGCCGCCGCGGTCTGCCCGCCCGAGGTAGTGCTGCAGCCGGCAAGAGCCACCGCCGACGCGATCACCGCGATCCTGCCGCTGACGACAATAGTTCGTGTCATTTCTGCCTGGTTCCTCATGATCCGCGACATGTACTCTCTACTGCGGGGCTCCGAATGCGCCGACCGGCGGAGCCGAGACTTCCCTTTGATTTTCTTTTGGCATCCCCTGTTGGCAGAGGCAACCGGAAGGGCCGCCGACACGATACTTTCGCGCCTCAGTGTGACACCTAAACCGCAGCCGGCAGCACCAGCTCGGCCCGCAATCCGCCCTCGTCGCGACGCGACAGCGTCAGAGTGCCCTGATATTCCCGTACAATTTCACTGACGATCGACAGCCCAAGACCTGTTCCGGGCTTGCTTTCATCAAGCCGCTTGCCGCGTTTCATCGCCAGCGCGATCTGATCGGGATCGAGGCCTGCTCCGTCGTCGTCCACGTCGAGGACGATCCATTGCCGCCCGGTTTCCTTGGCGTGCTCTTCGTTCGTAGCCGGACGAACATTCAGCCAGACCTCGCCCTTGGCATGGCGGGCAGCGTTTTCAAGCAGGTTTCCGACGGTTTCCTCGACATCCTGCAGCTCCATCGCAAGCACCAGACCCGGCGGGTTGATCGATAGATGAACCTCTTTTTCCGGATTGAGCTTGCGCATCACGCGGACCAGCCGCTCGAGCGCCGGCTGCGCTTCCGTGCGGGCGAGAACGGATTCGCGCTGAGCAGCGATCCGCGCGCGGCTCAGATAGGATTGGACCTGCATCTGCATCGCATCGGCCTGGGTCCGTACGAGTTCGCCGTGCGACGCCTCAAGCACGCGGGCCTCGTTGAGGAGGACGGCGATCGGCGTTTTCAGCGAGTGCGCGAGATTGCCGACCTGCATGCGCGCGCGCTCGACGATGCGCCGGTTGCTGTCGATCAGCGCATTCACCTCGTTTGCAAGCGGCTGGATCTCGCGCGGAAAGGCGCCGTCGAGCCTTTCGCTTTCGCCGGCGCGGATCTTCTCCAGCGAGCGGCGGACCTGATCGAGGGGCCTCAGACCAAAGAGAATGGTCAGCGCGTTCATCCCGAGGCCGCCGAGGCCGAAGATGGAAAGCGCGATCGTCAGATTGCGGGTGAAGCGATTGACGTCGGCCTCCAGCACGTCGCGATTGCCGGCAACGCGGAAACGGGCGGTGTGGCCCTGAATATCGAGAACGACTTCGGTCTCGGCCACTTCGACCTCATTCCCGAAGGGGTCCTTGGTGGTGTAGAAGCGGACATAGCCGGTATCGAAGGGCACTTCGTCGACGCTCGCGATCGGCAGCTTGGCATTGCCGAGTGAGGTCGAGATCAACGGCGGCGTATCGAACTCGCCGATCGGATCGACGATCCAGTACCAGCCGGTCTGCGGCTGGGAGAAGCGCAGGTCGCCGAGCTGGGGACTGCCGGCGAGCACCGTCTTCTCATTGACCGAGATCGAGTTGACGACGTTGAAAAGCTGGGCGCGCAGGAGGTCCTTGAAGCCGCGCTCCGATCCCTGCCGATAGAGAGCCGAAATGACCACCCCGATCACCACCAGGGCGACGACGGCCCAGACGGTCGAAACCGCCAATACTCGGGCCGTGAGAGATCTAATTGCCATTGCCGGGTGCTTGCATGCGGTATCCCAGGCCCCGCACCGTCTCGATCAGGTCGTTGCCGATCTTCTTGCGCAACCGACCGACGAAGACTTCGATCGTGTTGGAATCGCGATCGAAGTCCTGGTCGTACATATGCTCGACCAGTTCCGTTCGCGATACGACCTGGCCCATGTGGTGCATGAGATAGGAGAGGAGCCGGAACTCGTGCGACGTCAGCTTCAGCGCCGTCCCGTCGACGGTTGCCTTCGATCCCTTGGTGTCGAGCCGCACCGGGCCGCAGACGATTTCCGAGCTTGCGTGGCCCGCCGCCCGACGGATCAGCGCGCGGATGCGGGCAAGCACTTCTTCGACGTGGAACGGCTTGGCGACATAATCGTCGGCTCCGGCATCGATGCCGGCCACCTTGTCGCTCCAGCGATCACGCGCCGTCAGGATCAGGACCGGCATGGTCTTGCCGCCACCGCGCCATTTTTCAAGAACCGTGATGCCATCCATCTCGGGCAGGCCGATGTCGAGGATCACGGCATCATAGGGCTCAGCATCGCCGAGATAGTGCCCTTCCTCGCCGTCATAGGCCTGATCGACGACGTAGCCAGCCTCCTTCAGCACTTCGGCGAGCTGCCGGTTCAGGTTGACGTCGTCCTCGACTATCAGAATGCGCATTCGTAACCACTTCCCCTCTTTCGCAGCGTCTTCACGAGCGAATTACATCGGCACCCTTACGGTCACCTTCTTCGGTCGTCCACCATTGCCCGGCACGAGTACCGTGATCACGCACTGGCCATCGGACGTCGGTTGTGCCGACAGCAACTCGCCGCCGGTCTCCGAAACGACTTGCTGAGCAGCCGCGCTGCAATCGCCGGCCACACGGACGACAGAGTCCAACGGTACGCTGATCTCAGGCGGAGCAAATCCCGCAAGGCCTGCGGCAAGCGCGGCGATGATCACTGGTGAAGACATGAACGCACTTTCAACTTGGGAAGCATCATGGCAAAAGCAATAACCGATAGAGGCTGAATGGCAAATGAATGTCGGCCGCCCAGCCCGGCGAACAGCAATCAGTGAAGGCACACATTCACTGTGACCCGACCGCAGATTGCAACGATTCCTCGACGGCAAAAGCCAACGGCAGAAAACCATCTCCTGGCAAGCGCCCGTACTGAGCGCTAGGTCGTGTGGACTCTTGGGCTTTCCAAGGGTGAGCAAATCAGATTCAAGACTGTCTTTTGGAGGCAGTCATGGGTGTTTTGGATCGTCTGATCCTTCGGGACGAGCAGTGGGAGCGGATATCGC